>OY969722.1:0-2813024 GCA_963702165.1 uncultured Actinomycetota bacterium
CAGGTATTGTGGCCGGCCCCGGGGGCGTGACTGTTGGCCATTATGCGCGAACGGAGACGTCTACCGCACGCCGCGGGTCGGAGCCGTCGGCAGTGCTGGCAACATTCGAGGCGCGTACTCAGCTCAAGGCGGGCCGGGCAGCCCGTTGGGAGCCCCGCTCAGTGCACAGGGGGCATTCTCGGCAGGCGGTGTCATTGGAGTTCTCCAGCAGTTCAGAGGGCGGCAAGATGTGTGCTTTCCTGAGACCGGGACGTTCGCGGTCTCCACGGTGCGATGCGCTCAGCCTGGGGCGGCTCGGGCGGCTCTGGTGGTCGTTGGGCTGGCCAACCGGCAATCAGGAGTCTGTCCTTGGCGGTGTGCGGCAGCAGTTCCAGCACGGCCTGTTGATGGTACGACCGGGCAGCCGGCAATCGTGCTCACCGGACAGATCGGGAGGTACTGGTCGACGGGCTCGAATGCGGTGACTCTTGGCTCTCCCATCAGCGTCGCGACGGCTTACACGGCAGGTGGTGGTCACCGGCACCCTGCATATTCGAGAAGGGTCTGGTGATGTCGAGGCCGCAACCGGCACCTTCTCGGTGCTGAGTGGTCCTATCCGCAACGCCTGGGGCGCGCTGGGTGGCTCAGGCGGTTCACTCGGCTGGCCTACAGGGGATCAACAGGCCGCAGCAGACCGGGTACCAGCAGCACTTCCAGCGCGGAACGGTGTTCGCCTCAGTCTTGGGCGTCGGCGGAGCGATGACAGGAGCGATCGCCACGTACTGGGGAGCGAACTCGAACGCCGTCCGTCTCGGATACCCGACAGCGGAGGCGTTCTCGCCTGGGTGGCTGGCGGAGTGTCGGGTACCGGTGCAGTTTTTTGAGCGCGGCATGGTGCTCTCATGAGCCGTGACGGGTACTTTCAGCTTAACGGTCCGATCCGTGACGCGTGGGGCGCGCGTGGAGGCTCTGGCGGGGACTTGGGGTGGCCGACCGGGGACCAAGAGATCGTTTCGGGAGAGCTGCGTCAGAAGTTCCAGCGTGGCGTGCTGACCACGCAGACAGGCCTCACCGGTGACATAGCCGATTACGTGGGGACAGGCTCGAACGCTTCCCGGCTTGGATCTCCGACTTCGACGGCGTCCGCCTGGACAGCAGGTGGGGTCTCCGGGTTCCTGCAGTACTTCCAGCGGGGGATGGTGTTGTCCTCGGTGGCGACGGGAACCTTCTCGGTGCTGACTGGTCCCAGTACGAAACGCGTGGGGCGATGAGGGAGGATCTGGTGGTTCGCTGGGGTGGCCGACCGGAGACCAAGAAACGGTTGCAGGCGAAGTGCGTCAGCAGTTTCAGCGCGGCACCGTTCTTGTCCCGAACGGGCAAGCAGGCGTTGCCCTATCTGGGCCGATTGCGCAGTACTGGGCCGCGGGCTCGAACGGGTCACTGCTCGGAGGCCGACGACGTCGATCGCCGATAATGCTCACCGCGAGCGGAGTTACCGGCTCTTATCAGGACTTTAAACAAGGCATGGTGCTGACCTCAACGACGTTAGGCACTTTTGCGGTGCTTAACGGCGAGATCCGAGCCGCCTGGGGAGCAGTTGGCGGTTCGGGAGGCACCCTCGGCTGGCCGACCGCGGATCAGGAGACGATCACCGCTGGCCTGCGCCAGCAATTCCAGTACGGCGTTGTCGTTGTTCCAACCGGGGGCACCGGCGTTGTGCTTTCCGGGGCAATCGGAACCTATTGGTCGATGGGGCCGAACGCCTCATTGCTCG
This sequence comes from uncultured Actinomycetota bacterium, assembly GCA_963702165.1. Classification (GTDB taxonomy): domain Bacteria; phylum Actinomycetota; class Actinomycetes; order Actinomycetales; family Microbacteriaceae; genus Terrimesophilobacter. Next base: position 1,754 of record OY969722.1, read on the forward strand.
GCGTCCCGACGGGCTCGCCGAAGTCATTGACGGCGGGCGGGGTGACCGTGAACTTCTCCAGGTGTTCGAGCGGGCCACAGTCTTCTGATCGGCCACAACGGGGAAGTTTGCGGTGCTGAACGGATCAGTCCGCAGCGCTTGCGGATTCCTCCGGAGGTTCGGCGGCTCGCTCGGTTGGCCGACGGGCGACCAGGTGGTCGTTGGGGGTATTGTACGGCAGCCTTTCCGCCTCGGAACGCTGGGCATTACCCCGGGGGGGCAGTCGATCCTCCTCACCGGCGCCTACTACAGCTACTGGTCTGCCGGTTCAAACACATCGCTCCTTGGCCAGCCAACCGCCTCGCCGATCACGTGGACCGCAGGTGGGACGTCAGGCTCATATCAAGTTTTCGACAAGGCCATGGTCATGTCTTCGGCGACGACCGGTACCTTCGCGGTGCTGAACGGGTCCGATTCGCAGTGCCTGGGGTGCCCTCGACGGCTCCGGGGGTTCGCTCGGCTGGCCGGATAGGGGATCAGCAGGACGTTCCAGAGGGACTGCGTCAGCAGTTTCAGCACGGTGCGGTGGTAGTGCCGCGACGGGTGATCCATACAGATCGTCATGGAGTTAGAGGACGAGCATCGAAGACCGGGCGTGGCTGTATTGGTGCCACGTATGACGTCAGATTCGCGCGTGGTCGACGTGATAGAAAGGACACTATGTCTCTGGAGAGCCCTGCGTTCACCGAACCGGTTCACGTTGGCCGCCCGAACGTTGCGCGTCCGCAGGAGTTTCTCGATCTCGTCAGCGGCGCGCTCGAACGTCGGGTGGCTTTCCAACGATGGCCCCCTTGTGCGTGAGTTTGAGACGAAAGTTGCGGAGTACCTTGGGGTCAAGCACTGTGTGGCGATCACTAACGGAACGATTGCATTGGAGAATTGCGATCAGAGCTGCTGGGCTTTCCGGCGAGGTAATTGTCCCTTCGTGGACGTCCTCATTGCCACCGCCCATGCCCTTCGGTGGTTGGGAATCACGCCGGTCTTCGCGGACGTCGATCCCGAGACGCACTGCCTCGATCCCGAGTCTGTCCGCTCGAGGATCACCGAGCGCACGGACTGGGATACTCGCTGTGCACCTTTGGGGGCGCGCCGCACCGGTTGACGAGCTCCAGACGATCGCTTCCGAGCACGGCCTGGCGCTGTTGTTCGACGCCGCGCATGCTTTCGGTGTTTCCCTGAGGGGCACCATGGTTGGGAACTTTGCGCAGCCGGAGTCTGAGCTTCCCACGACGAAGTCTTCTTCAACGCCATCGAGGGTGGCGCGATCGTCACGAACGATGATGAATTCGCGTCTCGGGCGCGTCTCATGCGCAGCTTCGGGTTTGGGGCGAAGACAATGTCGTGAGCGACGGCACCAACGGCAAGATGAGCGAGATTTCTGCCGCGATGGGGCTGTCGAGTTTTAGCGGGCTTGACGAGCTGATCGAGGTCAACCGGCGGAATTACGAGGCCTACGTCGATGCCACGGAGGGGTTGCCCGGGCTGAGGATCTTGCCGATTGACTCGCGGCACCGAAGCAACTACCAGTATGTAGTGCTCCTTGTCGGGGAAGATTGCCCGGTGTCGCGCGACGGTCTCCTTGCGGAACTGCGACGAAACAACGTGCTCGCCAGACGATACTTCTGGCCGGGCTGCCATCGGATGGAGCCGTACCACTCTCTTCAACCTGAGTTGGGTGCCAGCTTGCCGGCGACCGAGCGAATTGCAGATCAAGTTATCGTATTTCCCCAGCGGGACCTCCGTAACTGAGCGGGGGAGCTTGGCCTCATTGTGGGCATTCTCCAAGACACCATCGAGGTCCGGCGGACGTCACCACTTGGGCGGGGTCACGGGGGTTTGAATCGCCCGATCGTACATGTGGTCACGAGCCCCTCGTTTATCGACTTCATCGCTTCAGCCTTCGAGGAGGTTGCGCCTGGCGAGAATACCTTCGCCCTGGTAGACGTCTCTCCGGAAGAGATCCACGTGCCGGAAACTGCGAGAGTGGGGGTTTTTCTCACCGGCGGGAGGACATGGAGCGCCTTGATGCTCTAATTGCGAAGAGCCGAGTCACCATCTTCCACAGCGTGTCGCCCATTACCGCCAGAGCCTTGGCTTCTGCCCCATCATCGGTGCGGCGAGTGTGGAGTGGCTGGGGCGGTGACTACTACGATTCGACGTTCGATCCCGATGCGGGACTGCTTGGCGCGTCGACGCGTCGACTTCTCGACAGCACCGTGCGTCCGACCTTTTATGCGGGGCGGGCAGTTTTTGCTATTCGCTACGGACCGATACTGCACGCAGCGGCGCGCGCCGCCGACATCTTCTCCGCACCAGTTCCGGCGGATCTCGAAGTTTTTCGGAAGCGCTTTCCTGGTTTCAGGGAAACTACACCCAGCTTAACTACGTCAGCGTTCGAGCGGATCGCATCGCTACCGACAGCGATCGGTTACCCGGTTCTGACATCCTCGTCGGTAGCTCGGCTGCTCCGGCGAGCAATCGATATTGAGAGTTTTCAGTCTGCTCGCGCGACAAGACCTGTCGGGACGGCGCGTGGTGGTTCGCTGAGCTACGGGAAGCCTTTTCCATGCCGCTCTAGTCCTTCGCGCCGGGGAGGAGCTGGCCTGGCGATCGATTCGTTCCCATCGCCGAGTTCTTGCCGATGGAGGCATACAACGAACTCCTTGCTCAGTGCGGAATCGTGATTATGGGCTCCCATCGGCAAATGGCGCTGGGTAACATCTTGCGGGCTGCGTGGCAGGGTGCGCAGGTGGTCCTCGATTACCGCAATCGCATCTTTGGCTACCTGCGAGATCGGGGCGCAACCCGTGATGCTTCTCGACGATATCGCCGCCGATGGTTTACCGCGTGAGGTCCTGCCTGCGGCTTCAGGGGGTGGCGCAACCGCGCCTTCCTCGACGAGTACTGGAGTCGTCGAGCGGTCATCGACAACGTTCGGGCGCTGATCGACCTTGCCTGAAGAAGCTCACCCCTCAGTGGCGTCGCGTGCCGACTCAAGCCGCTGCACACCCTCAAGGACGGCGTCGCGAGGCTCGCTCGCGATGACGCCGGTTGCCAATGTAAACCCCCCAGGGATCAAGATCGCCCGTTACGACAGAGTTGGCTCCAACCACGGCGCCTTTCCCAATGGTGACCCCCGGGAGAACGACGGCGTTCGCCCCAACGATGCCAGAGAATCGGCCGATCGAAATTGGCGCGCGCCGCGCGTTTCGGTACTCGGTGGGAACCGTTGAATTCCCAAAACCGCCGTGAATGAAGTCGTCGGTGCCGGTGAGCAGCCTGGCGCCCTGTGAGACGGCCGAGTAGTCGCCGAGCTCCACCCGCTCGCCGCCCGTGATCGAAGAGAAGCAGCGATGTGCACAAAGTTTCCTATGACGACGGGATCGCGCGCAACAATGAGGGCGAAGTCGTCGATGAGCACCGGGGAACCGAATTGAATGTTCTCCACGCCGATGAGCTTTGCTCCGTCATAAACGGTAACTCCGGCCGAGAAGTTCTGCATTAGTCGACACTAACGGCTGCAAATGCGCTGGACGACAGAATGGCCGCTCAGTCGCGAAGTTGTTGCGTACGCCGTCCGCGACCATTCGTTCAGCGATCTCGACGACCCGCGTGCCCTCGGCGAGAGTAACAATGCCGGCGGGCTTGCCCGCGAGAGATCGAGTCGCGGAAGGCTTCATGCTCCGCGAGAAGCGGTTCCTTGCGTGCCAGTGCAAAGCGCGTCATGTCGCCCTCGGAGACACCGCGGAACACCGCTGCCTGATCCCACGTCGTGGGAATTGTGCCGTTCTGGAAGTGGGTGAGGTGCAGCAGCAAGAGTGTCGGCGACAAGCACGCCCTTTCGCCGGAAATGATCGTCATGCGTTCCTTGAACGGGGTGAGCCAGTTCACAGTGTGCGAGGTGATCGCGCCCCCGGAAAGCGTCCCGACCGCAACGACCATGTCCTCATGGAGCGACCACTGCGGTGAGCGGTTCTGGCATTGACTGACACGTAATCTTGCTGCGCCACCCAGGCTGTGAGGTCGATGTCGTGCGTGGCGAGGTCTTTGATGACACCGACATCAGCAATCCGCCCAGGGAACGGCCCCTGACGGCGGGTGGCAATCTGATAGATCTCACCCAGCAGACCATCTTCGATGCGTTGACGCGCGGACTGCAGTGCCGGGTTGTAGCGCTCAATGTGGCCGACGCCCCCGATGAGGCCCTTCGACTCGAAAGATCGCGCAGGATGGAGAGTCCTCGCGGTAGAGGCGACCGGCTTTTCAATCAGCGCGTGGATGCCAGCTTCGGCCAGCCGAGTACCCATATCGAGGTGGAATGCTGTGGGAGTTGCTACGACGGCGTAGTCGAGGCCACACTCAAGCAACGCATCAAGATCGTGGAACACCGGACGGTCGTGGACTCTGATCTGGGGCACTCTCGGCGGGATCAAAAACGCCGACGAACTCGACGCCTTCGAGACTCGACAGCACCCTGGCGTGATTTCTGCCCATCACGCCGAGGCCGAGGAGGCCAGCCCTTAACGCCATCACGCGCCCGCCTTCGCGACCGCGTTCACGGCCTCAACGATCGTGCCGAGTTCGTCTTGGGTGAGCGAGGGGTGCACCGGCAGCGACAGCACCTGTGACGCGACCTGCTCGGTCGTCGGCAGGTCCATGCGTCAGACCGAAGGACGGCAGACGGTGGATCGGGATGGGGTAGTAGACGCCCGTTGCGACACCGCGCTTCTCGACCTCCTTGGCGAAAGCATCCCGATCCTGATCGACACACTCGGATCGTGTACTGGTGGTAGACGTGCACCGCACCATCGGCAGTTGGCGGTGTGACCACGCCTTCGAGGTTCTCGCTGAGGAACGCGGCGTTCTGCTGGCGCTGTGCGGTCCAGCCCGCGAGCTTCGTCAACTGCACCCGTCCGATCGCCGCATGGATGTCGGTCATGCGCGTGTTGAAGCCGACAACCTCGTTCTCGTAGCGCCGCTCCATGCCCTGGTTGCGGAGCAGCGGGCGACGCGAGCGAGCTCGGTCGAACCGGTCGTGATCATGCCGCCCTCACCGGACGTCATGTTCTTCGTCGGGTAGAACGAGAAGGAAGCTGCCGCGCCCGCACGCGCCCGACTGGGGTTCCCGCGATGGAGGCAGCATGTGCTTGAGCGGCATCCTCGAACACCAGCAGATCGTGCTTCTTCGCAATCTCCATGATCGCGGGCATGTCGGCCGGATGACCGTAAAGGTGCACCGGCATGATCGCCTTGGTGCGGGGAGTGATCGCGGCCTCGATCGCGGCAGGATCGATCGCGAAGTAGTCGGACTCGACGTCGACGAATACGGGGGTCGCGCCGGTGAGTGCGACAGAGTTCGCCGTCGCGGCGAAGCTGAACGACGGGACGATGACCTCGTCGCCGGCCCCGACACCACCGGCGAGGAAAGCCATGTGAAGGGCAGAAGTGCCTGAGTTGACCGCGATGCTTTCGCGGCCATCCACGATCGCAGAGAACTCCGACTCGAATGCCGCGACCTCCGGCCCCTGAGCGAGCATGCCGGACTGCATGACCCGGTCAACCGCTGCGCGTTCCTCGGGACCGATCTCCGGCTTGGCTACTGGAATCATGCGTTCTCTACCTCTACTAACTCGTCTTCCGCGATTTCGCGGTACTTCTTGCCTGTGACCGGGCAGTTCCAAAGGTCATCGCCGTCCCGGGTGAGCGGGTGACCGGCTGAGCCGACCCATCCGATCCGGCGCGCCGGACTCCCAACAACGAGCGCGAAGTCGGGCACATCCTTGACCACCACAGAGCCGGCGCCCACCAGCGCCCAGCGGCCGATCGTGATCGGCGCGATGCAGGTGCTGTTCGCGCCTATCGACGCACCCTCGCGGATGTCGACGCCCACCGGTTGCCAGTCATCCGCGGATTTCGGTGTGCCGTCGGCATTGATCGCACGGGGGAAGTGGTCGTTTGTCAGAACCACGGCTGGGCCGATGAAGACGCCTCGAGCCAGCTTCGCCGGCTCATAGACCAGGGCATAGTTCTGGATCTTGCAGTTGTCCCCGACCTCCACGTCGGGTCCGATGTAGGCGCCCCTGCCCACGATGCAGTTCTCCCCGACGACCGCGCCCTCGCGAACTTGCGCATAGTGCCAGATCTTCGCTCCGGATGAGATGACGGCGTTGTCCGCGACATCCGCGGTCTCGTGAACGTAGCCGGAAGTGGGCGTCATAGTGCTCCAGAGGAGTGGGTTGGAGGGTTGCAACGTTAAATGATCGTAGTGGCAGGCTCCCGTAAAGCCCGCTCAGGTCGCCACCGGGCACGTCAATGCGACCGACGCTCGCGAGCCGTGATTGGCGTCCCTAATAAGGTTGTCGCATGACCGTTCTCGTCACCGGCGGCGCCGGCTATATCGGTGGTCACGTCGTCCGGCAGTTGCGGGAGCGTGGCCAGCGCGTCGTCGTGGTTGACGATCTGAGCTCCGGCAAGCCGGAGCGGCTCGGCGATGTTGAGCTGGTCGCAATCGACCTCGCAGACTCGGCAGCGCCCTCCGAACTTGCTCGTGTGCTGAAGCAGCACGAGGTCGAGTCGGTCATCCACTTCGCCGCCCGCAAAGCGGTGGGGGAGTCGGTCGAAAGACCCGCCTGGTACTTCCAACAGAACATCGCATCGCTCGCCAACCTGCTGCTCGCGATGGAGGCCGCGGATGTCCGGCGGCTCGTGTTCTCGTCGACGGCTTCGGTGTACGCGTCCTCCGACCGTCCACTGGATGAAGACAGCACGACCGATCCGATAAACCCGTACGGCCAGACCAAACTGGCCGGCGAGTGGCTCGTTCGGGCCGCCGCCCACAACGGCCTGCGCGCCGTGTCGCTTCGCTACTTCAACGTCGCCGGAGCGGGCAGCCACACCCTGGGTGACACCTCGGTCAACAACCTGGTTCCCATGGTGTTCGCAAAGCTGGACGCCGGCGAACCCCCGGTGATCTTCGGCGACGACTACGCCACCCCGGACGGCACTTGCGTGCGCGACTACGTGCACATCCTCGATGTCGCCGACGCCCACCTCGCGGCGCTTGACTCGCTCGGATCCGGGACCGGCGCCGACCTGTACAACATCGGCACCGGCACAGGGGTCAGCGTGCGGGAGATGATCGACACCATCCTCGAGGTCACCGGCAGCCCACTGAAACCGATCGTCGCAGACCGCCGGCCAGGCGATCCCGATATGGTCGTCGCCGCCGTCGATCGTGTCGCTGACCGGCTCGGCTGGCGCGCCACCCGCAGCCTTCGGGACATGGTCAGCTCGGCGTGGGAGGCGCACACATCGTGAGCGGCAGCCCGGTGGAGCCGAGACCCGTCGGGCTGGTCCACCGCATCCTCGCGTTTGCCGGTCTCCCTTTCCTGTCGCTGGTCACACCGTTCCTGTTCCTGCCGATCCTGGCGCGCGTGGCGGGAGCGGATGCCTGGCTCGCCATCGCCGTCGGGCAGTCGGTCGGCGCGTTCGCTGCACTGTTCGTCGCACTCGGCTACAACACGGTCGGACCGACCATGGTCGCCCTCGCGGCACCGGATGCCCGGACCGAGCTGCTGCGCCGCAGCGTGCACGCGCGCTTCGCGTTGTTCCTGCCCGCGGTCATCGTCGCAGCGGCGATCGCCGCACTCGCCTCACCGGAGGCCAACCGGCTGGACGGTGCGCTGATGAGCGTCGCGATGACCCTCACCGGGCTGTCGTCGTCCTGGTTCATGATCGGCCTGGGCCGCGCCGGCCTGATCGTGCGGTACGAGATCCTGCCCCGGATCGTCGCCACGGCCCTCGCCGCGGGGGCGCTGCTGCTGCTCGGACAGGTGATCTGGTACCCGGCCCTGCTGATCGTCGCCACCATCGCGAGCATCGCCGCCTACCTGCTGCGCACGGTCGGCACGCGCGACGTGCTGGTGGCACGCCCGGGTGAGATCCGCAGCACATTGCGCAGCAACCGTTCCGCGATGACCATCGAAATCGCCGGCGGTGCCTACAACTCGCTCGCGGTGACCTTCGTCAGCGTCGCTGCGCCCACCGCGCAGGCGGCCTCGTACGTCTCCGGTGACAAGCTGTACCGGATCGGCCAGTACTCGGTGTCCGCGCTCGGCAACGCGCTGCAGGGCTGGGTGGTCGAGGACGAGGGCCGCGAGTTCCCTGCCAGGGTGCGCCGCGCCTTCCTTTTGCACGTGGGCCTCGGCCTGCTCGGCCTCGCCGCGTTCGCGCTGCTGGGTCCGTTCCTGTCCGGTCTGCTGTTCGGCGAAACCGTCGCCATCGACACCATGACCGCGCTCGGCTTCGGCGTCGCCACCCTCGGCATCGCCATTGGCACGGTGCTGGGCAGGGTCACCCTCGTCGCCCTCGGCGCGCGCCGGGAGTTCATGACCAGCGTGCTCATCGGCGCGTCAGTCGGGGTGCCAGCCATCCTTCTTCTTGCCGGTGCCTTCGGCGCCGCCGGCGGTGCGTGGGGGTTGGCCATAGGCGAACTGACGTCTGTCACCTGTCAGGCCATTTTCGTCGCGCTGCGCTGGCGGACGCGACCGTGACCGCGCAGCCAGTACCGTAAGGGCTACTCAACACTTTCTCCGGTAGCGGAGACGCACACGAAGGACACGATGAAGCGCGCACTCATCACCGGGATCACCGGGCAGGACGGCCTCTACCTTGGCGAACTGCTGACCGCTGAGGGCTATGAGGTGTTCGGGCTGGTGCGCGGGCAGAGCAACCCGAAGATCCCACTGGTGCGCGAGGCGCTGCCCGAGGCGACACTGCTGTTCGGCGACCTCACCGACACCTCCTCCCTGCTGCGGGTGCTCGAGCGCTCCAATCCGACCGAGGTCTACAACCTCGGCGCCATCTCGTTCGTCGCGTACTCCTGGGAGAACGCGTCGATCACCACCGATGTCACAGCCAAGGGCGCGCTGAACCTGCTCGAGGCCATCCGGATGCACGCCGGCAATAACGGCGACGGGGTCCGCTTCTACCAGGCCTCCAGCTCGGAGATGTTCGGCAAGGCGCAGGAGGTGCCGCAGCGCGAAACGACGCTGCTGTGGCCGCGCTCGCCGTACGGGGTGGCGAAGTCGTTCGCGCACCACATGACCATCAACTACCGCGAGTCGTACGGCATGCACGCCTCCAGCGGCATCCTGTTCAACCACGAGTCGCCGCGGCGCGGCCCCGAGTTCGTCACCCGCAAGGTGTCCCAGGCGGTCGCCCGGATCGCGCTCGGCAGGCAGGACGCGATCACCATGGGCAACCTCGAGGCGTGCCGCGACTGGGGCTTCGCCGGCGACTACGTGCGCGCGATGTGGCTCATGATGCAGCAGCCGGATGCCGATGATTACGTCGTCGCGACGGGGGAGACCCACAGCATCCGGGACCTGCTCGACGTCGCCTTCGAGCGCATCGGCATCGACGACTGGTCGGGATACGTGCGCTACGACGAGCGCTACGAGCGGCCCGCGGAGGTCGACCTGCTGATCGGGGACGCGAGCAAGGCGCGCGACAAGCTCGGCTGGCAACCCACCGTCGGGTTCCGGGAACTGGTGGCGATGATGGTTGACGCCGATCTGGACGCCGAACGGGCGCGCTGACATGTCCGTCGTCTTCGTCACCGGCGCCAGCGGGCAGGACGGCACCCTGCTCATCCGGAACCTGCTCGACGAGGGGCATGACGTGCACGCGCTGGTGCACGAGAGCGCACCGGATGCCGCGGAGCTGATCAGTGTGCACAGCGGCGACATCCGCGATGCGGCGTTTGTCAGCGGGCTGGTGCGCGAACTGCGACCGGACGAGGTGTACCACCTGGCCGGACAGACTTCGGTCGCCGCGTCCTGGGACGACCCGGTGGGGACGCTCGAAACCACCGGTCTGCCGGCCTCGTCGCTGCTTGAGGCGGCCGCCGAGGTCGGATCGCGGTTCGTGCTCGCCGCGAGTGCGGAGATCTTCGGGAATGCAGCCGCCCCGCAAGACGAGTCGACGCCGATCCGGCCGTCGTCGCCGTACGGCGCGGCGAAGGCTCTCGGCCATCACCTGGTGGGCGTGTACCGGGCGCGGGGCGTGCACGCGTCGTCGTGCATCCTGTTCAATCACGAGTCGCCGCTGCGACCGGAGCGGTTCGTGACCCGCAAGATCACCCGGGCGGCGGCGCGGATCGCGCTCGGCCTCGAGGACCGGCTGGTCCTCGGCAACGTCGACGCTCGCCGCGACTGGGGCTGGGCTCCCGACTATGTTCGTGCCCTGCAGCTGGCGGTACGGCATCCGGAGCCCGGCGACTGGGTGATCGGCACCGGCGAGACCCACACCGTGCGCGAGTTCGCCGACGCGGCGTTCGCGGCGGCAGGACTCGGGTCGGCGGCCGAGTACCTGGTCGCGGACGACGCCTTCGTGCGGCCGGCCGATCCGGCCGAGCTGCGCGCGGACGCGTCGAAGGCGCCGCGCCGAGCTCGGCTGGGCGCCCACCGTCGGGTTCACTGAGCTGGTCGAGCGGATGGTGCGCTCCGACCTCGCGCAACAATCGCGCGAGCATCCGGATGCGTCTGCTACAAATGCCGGGTGATCTGGGGCGCTAAGGGCTCGCTCGGCGACCCAGGCGTCTGTTGTGCAGGAGATTTGGCCGTCACGGCACCGATTCAAAGGCATCCGGGGTCGTTTGAGCACGGATGTCCTGCACAACAGGGAATGTCCTGCAGAACATGGAGTGCACGGATACCAGCCCGGCGACCCCACAGCGGTTAGGGCTCGTGCGGTAACGACGGGGGTGCGGGCGCGGTCGTGCTGAACGCCTGCCGCCAGCTCAGCTCACGCGACGCTTTCACGGTGCACACGACCAGCGTCAACCATCCGAATTCCACCAACACGAGGCTTTCGGCCAGCGAACTGATCACGAGCACCACGAGCACCAACGCCGGCCAGAGGTAGACGACACTGCGCTGCTTCGCCGCGAGCAGCCACGACCGCGTGAACGCGAGCACGACCAGCACAATGAACGCCACCAGCCCGACGAGTCCGAGTTGCAGCCAGACGTCCAGCCAGGCGTTCCCGGCCGACTCGGTCGGGTCATCCCGAAGCGGGACGAACGTGTAGTACGGCGGCAGTTCCCTCCGCCAATGCCCGATCCAGCCCCAGCCCTCGAGTTGGTGCATCGGGATGAAGTCCCACACCTGACGCCACAGTCGCAGCCTCGACGTGAGCTCGCGAGTGGCATCCAAAGCGTCGATGATCACCCCGCGCGCCAGCCAGGTCGCGACACCAAGCACCGCCAGTCCGCCGAGCAGGCCGATCTGCCAGTTGCGTCGGCGTTCCGGCGTCAGCCTTCGCAGCAGCACGAGCGCGGTCGCCGCGACGGCGACCACCACCAGCGCGCCGTAGGCGATCGGCGACCGACTGAACAGCAGGGCTACCGCAGCGAGCACCATCGACCCGATCGCGACGCCCTGGCGGATCGACCTCGTGGTCCATTCCATCGCGAACGTGATCAACGCGATGAGCGCTGCCACCCCGAGTTGGTCGTTGCCGCCGAGCACACCCTGGATCGGCCCGCCACGGTCCAGGTTGCCGCGGATCTCCAGGTACCAGATCGGGGTATCGATCAGCAGCCCGCTCAGCACCTCGAGCGCCACCGACAGCAGCAGCACGAACCGGAACACATCGCCGAACGCGCGCACGATCTGGATCGTGTCGCGCAGCAGCGCCACCGAGACGCCCAGCACCGTGAAGACCAACGAGTACAGCAGCCCGCCCAGGGTCGCCCACTGGTACACGCTCCAGAACAGCGACAGCACGGCCCAGCCCATGAACACCATGAGCGAAATCGGCAGCAGGCCGCTCCACTCGATCTCACCGCGGCGACCGATGAGCGCAATCGCGAACAGCGCCACCTCGATGATCAGGATGGTGAACAGCCCGGCCCAGCCGATCGTCTGCCGGATCGAGAACGCCAGCAAGGCGGTGGCGACGGATGCGGTGGTGAGCGCGGTCACGAACCTCGCCGATGACAGGAAGGCCATCGTCACGTCGAACCGCTGCCCCGCCCTCACCTCAGCTCACGCCGCTTCGTCTTCACGGCCACGACCGTCAGCAGCACCAGCCCGTACTCGATCAGCAACCGCGACTCTGCAAGCGACTGGACGATCAGCGCAACCATGATCAGCAGCGGGAGCAGCGTGATCGCGGTGTACGGCTGCGGCGCATCCGGAAGCTCCTGCGGCCGGTCGACCGCGTGCTGCCACGCCTTCACCAGCGCGGTGAGCACCAGGATGCCGAACAGGACCAGGCCGACGATGCCGAGCTGCATCCACACGTCCAGCCACGCGTTGTGGGCGTGCAGCTGCACGACCCCGGCGTGGAAGACCAGGTCGTTGAACGGCTCGACCCATGGCGTCCAGAAGCTGACCCAGCCCCAGCCGAACCACGGGCGCTCCTGCGCCATGCCGATCACGGTTTCCCAGATGCCGAGGCGGCCGGTGAGGTCGGGTGACTTGCCGACGACCTCGAGCAGTTGCCGGCCGAACGCGAACACGGCGGTGACGCTCGCGGCGAGGGCGATCAGGGCGCCGACGTAGACCGCGGTGCGCTGGCGCGGGGTGCGCGAGGTGCGCAGCAGCAGCACCACGAACAGCACGAACGCGATCGCGACGAGCGCAGCGTAGATGGTGGGGGAGCGCGTCATCCCGATCACGATCGTGGCGGTGATGAGCCACAGCCAGCCCCAGTACTTGTTCACCGCGCGGGTGGCGAGCTGGATGCTGAACACGATCACCGCGAGCAGCGCGATCATCGCCAACAGGCTGGAGTTGCCGACGATGCCCTGGATCTTGCCGCCGTCGAACAGCAGGTCGCGCGACCAGTAGAGCAGCTTGGGCAGGTTGCCATCCGGATAGTCCACCCACAGCGGCAGCACCGGCTGCCGGATGAACGCGCCCACCACGAACTCGAACAGCAGTGACAGGCCCAGGATGATGCGCAGCGCCCAGCCGAGCGCCTTCAGCAGCTGGGTCCACGAGTAGGCGACGCCGAGGGCGATGCCGGCGGTCACCGTCATCAGGGTGGTGAGGCTCGCGAGTGCGGTGGAGCCGGGGTAGAAGGACCACGCGGTGCTCAGCACGGCGTAGGCGACGAAGGAGACCAGGGGCAGCGGCAACCCGGCAAAGCGCCAGCGGTCGCGTTCGCGGATAAGGATCAGCACGCTCACCGTGGCGATCGCGATGGCGATGACGCCGTAGCCCCACCAGCTGACGGTGTACCGCCAGGCGTCGCCGGCCAGCACCGTGAACAGTGCCAGGATCGCGAAGCCCATTCTGAAGCGCGCACCGTTCACGCCCCAAGACTATCGGCGGCCCTGCGCGCGGGTGGTTTGCGGCGGCGGTCGCGTCGGGTTCGCGTTTCGTGCCTCGCAGGTACTGAAAATGCAGGAGATCGTGGGCGTTTTCGGGTCCTGGGCGTCAGAACGCCGCCATTTGGGGCGATTCTCCTTCGTTTTCTTCGAGCGCTGGCGGGATTGGTAGCGTTGAGTGCTCGACGTGATCGCCCCGATGACGTCGCTTCGGCGAAGGAGTGGCCCGTGCTCGTGCGCATCGCCAATTCGCCGCGCCCGTACGCGTGGGGCTCGCACACCGCGATCGCCGAGCTGCTCGGGACAGCGCCATCCGGCGGGCCGGAGGCCGAGCTCTGGTTCGGCTCGCATCCGGGATCGCCGGCTCGCGTTGTCGACGACGGGCGGGGTCTCGACGAGTGGCTCGCGGCATCCGGTGAGCCGCTGCCGTTCCTGCTGAAGATCCTCGCCGCGGGCGGGCCGCTGTCGCTGCAGGTGCACCCGAACGCCGAACAGGCCGCCGCCGGTTTCGAGCGGGAGAACGCCGCGGGCATCCCGCTGGACGCGCCGCACCGCAACTACAAGGACCCGTTCGCGAAGCCCGAGATCGTCGTCGCGCTCGGCGATCGGTTCGAGGCGCTGTGCGGGTTCCGGCCGGTGGAGCAGACCCGTGGCCTCCTGGCCGAGCTCGGGCTGACCGGACTCGCCGGGCGGCTGGATGACCTGCACGGCACCGTCGAATGGCTTGTCACCCGCGGCGACGGAGTCGACGACCTCATCGCCGATGTGACGGCGCTCGCCGCATCCGGGGACGGGATCGCGCTGGAGACCGCGCGCACCCTCGCCGAGGCGTACCCGGGCGACCCTGGCATCGTCGTGTCGCTGCTGCTGAACCGGGTGACGCTGCGGCGCGGCGAGGCGCTGTACATGCCGGCCGGGAACATCCACGCCTACCTGAGCGGCATCGGCATGGAGCTGATGGCCAGCTCCGACAACATCGTGCGCTGCGGACTCACGCCCAAGCACGTTGACGTGCCCGAGCTGCTCGCGCTGACCGACTTCACCGAGTTGGCCGAGCCGCGTCTCGGTGCCATCGAGCTGAGCGCGTCGGTGACGGCGTACCGTCCGGATGGCCCCGGCTTCGAGCTGTTGCACGTCACCGGCGATGCCGCGATCGATGGCGGGCGGCCGATGGTGGTCGTGTGCACAGCCGGCGGGTTCGACGTGGCGCACGGCGACCAGGCGTTGCGGATCCAGCGGGGCGAGTCGCTCTACGTGGCCCCGGATGCCGCGGAGCTCACCGTCGCCGGAGCCGGCGACCTCTTCGTGGCCGCCACCCGCTGACCCGCTCCGCTGCCCGCGCCGTTCCGAACCGGCTGCAAAACCCTGTTATGCAGGAGTTACGTCGCCGAATGGCCCCGGATGCCAATGGCCAGGCGCCCAGAGGGAGGGATGTCCTGCACAACAGGGAATGTCCTGCACAACAGGGATCCTGCAGAACGCCGGAGGGCTACGCCGGCACGCGCTCCCCGAAGGTGCGGCGGTACGCGGTCGGGGTCGTCTGCAGCGACTTCACGAAGTGGTGCCGCATGACCGCGGCCGCCCCGAACCCGGTGCGCGCCGCCACCTGCTCAAGGCTCAGGTCGCTCTGCTCGAGCAGCTGCTGCGCGCGCACCAGCCGCTGACGGTTCAGCCACGCCGCCGGCGTGGTGCCGGTCTCCGCGCGGAACCGTCTGGCGAACGTGCGCGACGACATGAGCGCGCGGCGGGCCAGCTGGTCGACGGTGAGCTCTTCGTCGAGGTGCTCGAGCATCCACTCGATCACCGGCGCGAGCGAGTCGCTCTTGCACTCCGGGATCGGCGTGTCGATGTACTGCGACTGGCCGCCGTCCCGCTGCGGGGGCACCACCATCCGCCGTGCGATCACGTTCGCCGCCGCCGCGCCGAGCTCCTTTCGGACGATGTGCAAGGCCGCGTCGATTCCGGATGCCGTCCCGGCGCTGGTCACGACGTTGCCGTCCTCGACGAACAGCACATCGGGGTTCACGGTCGTGTCGGGGTACTCGCGAGCGAGCTTGTCGGTGTACATCCAATGGGTGGTGGCGGCCCGCCCGTCCAGGACGCCGGCCTGCGCGAGCACGAAGGCGCCGGAGCAGACGCTCAGCACCCATGCCCCACGGCGCGCGGCGGCCCGGATGACTTCGAGCACGTCGTCGTCGACCTCGTCGAGACTGTGCGCCGGCACCGCGATCAGGTCCGCATCCGCCGCAGCGGACAGATCGTTGTCGATCACGATGTCGAAGCCCTGCGACGTGCGCACCCGTCCCGGCCTCGAAGTGGCGATCGTGAAGTCGAAGGCCGGCCCGCCGCTCTCGGCGCGGTCGATGCCGAACACCTCACAGATGGTCCCGAACTCGAACGGTGCGACACCGGGGATCGCGAGCAGAACGACTTTGTTGAGCATGGGCGTCTCCCGTGGCAGGAATGGACCTAATGCTGTCCATACTGCCACTAGTGGCAGGAAAAGCATAGGCAAAGAATTACTGCCATGTTGCTCCTCATATCAGCCGTCGCCGCGGCAGCCATCACGGCTACCGCGAACCTCGTGCGTCGCGACGGCTACCGCCGCATCCCGACCGTGCACCCATTGAGTCGGGACTAGTTGCCCTTATCGCGCGGCTATTTGGGCGAAAACTCCCGACTCGATGATGCGGGGCTTGGGTTCGCCGACTGACGCGCCAGTAGCCTTGGGGCATGACTTGGCTCGTGACCGGCGGCGCCGGCTACATCGGCTCGCACGTCGCCGCCGCTCTGCAGGACTCCGGCAGGAACGTCGTCGTGCTCGACGACCTCTCCAGCGGGCGCATCGAGTTCGTTCCGCCCGGCGCCCAGTTCGTGCGCGGCTCCATCCTCGACGGCGACCTGCTGCTGCGCACCATGCAGCGCCACGGCATCACCGGCGTAGTGCACGTGGCGGGGTTCAAGTTCGCGGGCGTCTCGGTCCAGCGGCCGCTGCACACGTATGAGGTCAATGTCACCGGCACCGGCGTCCTGCTCGGCGCCATGGCAGCATCCGGCATCGACAAGCTCGTCTTCTCCTCCAGCGCGGCGGTCTATGGCAACACCGACGTCGACCTCGTCACCGAGGACACCCGCACCGCCCCCGAGTCGCCCTACGGCGAGACGAAGCTCATCGGGGAGTGGCTGCTGCGCGACCAGGCGATCGCGTCCGGCCTGAAGCACACGAGCCTGCGCTACTTCAACGTCGTCGGCAGCGGCCTGCCCTATGTCTACGACGTGAGCCCGCACAACCTGTTCCCGATCGTGTTCGACACCCTGCTCGAGAACGGCACCCCGAAAATCCACGGCGACGACTACTCGACACCGGATGGAACATGCGTGCGCGACTACGTGCACGTTGCCGACGTCGCGCTCGCCCACGCATCCGCCGCGCACCGCCTGGAAACCGGCTTGCCGATCGAGCCCGCCTACAACCTGGGCAGCGGCAACGGGGTGTCGGTCGCGCAGATCATGAGTGAAATCGCCGCGGTGACGGGCATCGACTTCACCCCCGAAGTCGGGGCGCGCCGTCCGGGAGATCCTGCGAGAATTGTTGCGTCGGGGAATCTCGCCACGCGAGATCTCGACTGGGGGATGAGGAACAGCCTTTCCGACATGGTGGAAAGTGCATGGTCGGCGCGTCGTGAACCTTCAGCAACCGCTTGAGGGTTTAACATTCGCGACTTGACCTAGGGGAATTACAAGAGTGTAATTATGTTTGTGCGCACGTCGCACGCATAGAGAACGGGGAGGGTGTGCTATGGCGATTGCCGAGCAACGACGAGGGGTCCCCGACGACTGGTTTATCGACCCGGTTCAGCTGGGCGTACCGGGCGTTCGGCCGACGATCGCCACTGACGACGACAGCGCCCTGGCGTGGCAGTCCGACGCGCTGTGCGCGCAGACCGACCCGGAGGCCTTCTTCCCGGAGAAGGGCGGCTCGACCCGCGACGCGAAGAAGATCTGCGCGTCGTGTGAAGTGAAGTCGCAGTGCCTGGAGTACGCGCTCGAGAACGACGAACGGTTCGGCATCTGGGGCGGACTCTCCGAGAGGGAACGCCGCAAGCTGCGCAAACGCGCGTAACGTCAACTCAATGCACCCCAGAGTCACCGCGATCCTCGTCGCCCAGTCCGGGGCCGAGGATCTCGACAAGACTCTTCGTGCCGTCAGCCTGCAGACGCGGGCACCGGATGCTGTCATCGTCGTCGAGATCGACTCCCCGACCGAGATCACCGAGTTGATTGCGCGGTTCGGCCCCGGGCACGTCGTCTCGGCACGAGCGGGCACCACCTTCGGCGGTGCGGTCAGCCACGCGGTGCACGTCGCCGCCCCGCCGGAGTCCGAAGAGGAATGGCTCTGGCTGCTGCGCGAGGACAACGCTCCCGATGAGCACGCCCTGGAGCGCCTGCTGGGCGCGGTCGAGATCGCGCCGTCCGTCGCCGTCGCCGGCCCGAAGCTCATGCGCAGCAGCGAGCCGCACCTGATCGACTCCTTCGGCGAGACCATCAGTACCCTGGGCACGCGCGTGGAACTCGTCCACGGCGAGCTGGACCAGGGTCAACACGACCGCCGTGACGACGTACTCGGCATCGCGGGCGGCGGCATGCTGGTCCGCCGCACCCTGTGGGCCCGCCTCGGCGGCTTCGACCCCGGCCTGCCGAGCATCGACGCGGCCCTCGACTTCTGCATCCGGGCGCGCCTCGCCGGCCACCGCGTGATCCTCGTGCCCCGCGCGCGGGTGCTCAGCGCCGGCCGCGCGGAGACCTTCGGCACGCGCGCGCCCTCCACTGCGCGGCTGTTCCGCATCACCCGGTCGGCCGAACTGCACCGGCGGATGGTCTACGCACCGGCGTTGGCGACGATCGTGCACTGGCTGTCGTTCCTGCCCCTCGCGGTCTTCCGGTCCCTCGGGCACCTGCTGTCCAAGCATCCGGGCCTCGTGCCGGCTGAGTTCTCGGCTGCGTTCCGCGCGCTCGTCGACGGCTCGGTGCTGCCTGCGCGGCGTAACCTGCGCCGCACCAGAACAGTCGGCTGGGCAGCCATCGCCGGACTCCGGATGCGACTGGGCGAACTCCGCGAACGCCGGGCGCAGGCCCGCGAGGCCGCGCTTATCGACGACGTGGGCGGCATCCCCGCGCCGCGTGCCAGTTTCCTGGGCGACGGCGGAATGTGGGCCGTGCTCGCGATGGCGGTCGTCGGCCTGATCGCGTTCGCGCCGCTCCTCGGCGCCAGAGTGCTGAGAGGCGGCGGGTTGCTGCCGCTGAGCGCCGACCTCGGCGACCTGTGGGGCAACGTCGGCTACGGCTGGCGCGAACTCGGCACCGGCTTCCTCGGCGCCGCCGACCCATTCGCGGCTGTCCTCGCGGTGCTCGGCTCCATCACCTTCTGGGCGCCGAGCTACTCGATCCTGCTGCTCTACTTGGCCGCACTGCCGCTGGCTGCGCTCGGCGCGTGGTGCTGCGCGCGGCGCCTGACGACAACGCGCTGGCTGCCGCTGCTGGCCGCTCTGCTCTGGGCCGTCGCGCCGCCGCTGCTGTCCTCGCTCGCGACCGGACACCTCGGTGCCGCGATCGCGCACCTCGCACTGCCGTGGCTCGCGCTCGCGGTGATCGGCTCCGGACGGTCGCT
Organism: uncultured Actinomycetota bacterium; assembly: GCA_963702165.1. GTDB lineage: Bacteria > Actinomycetota > Actinomycetes > Actinomycetales > Microbacteriaceae > Terrimesophilobacter. The sequence goes on from OY969722.1 coordinate 20,800, forward strand.
GGCGGCCGCCGCGGCGGCGAGCATCCTGCTGGCGGTCGTTGGCGCGTCGGCGCCGGTGCTGATCCCGGCGCTGCTGCTGCTCTGGCTCGGCGCTCTCGTCGCCCGCCCGCGCGCGCTGCTGCGCACGATTGGCATCCCAATCCCGCTGCTTGCGCTGTTCGCGCCGCTGATTGTCACCCAGTTCGTGCGCGGTACACCGCTGGCCGTGTTCGCCGACCCCGGCGTCCCCGTTCCCGGTGACGCGGCATCCGGATGGCGGCTCGCGCTCGGCGACGCGGATGGCGGCCTGCTCGGCTGGCCGCAGCTGCTGACGGCGCTCGGCGTGCCCGACTCCATCGCGCCGTTCGTCATCGCCGGCCTGCTCGCGCCGCTCGCGGTGCTCGCCCTCCTGTCCCTGTTCCTGCGGGGGACCTACCGTGCCATCCCGGCGACGCTGACCGCGCTGCTCGGCTACCTGACCGCAGTTGCAGCATCGCTCCTGGCGTTGGCCTCTGTGGGCGGCCAGCCTGTGACGGTGTGGGCGGGGTCCGGACTCAGTCTGTTCTGGCTCGGACTCATCGGCGCCGCCCTGGTCGCGCTCGATGCGCTCGGGCGGGCGGCAACGTCATCCGCGCTGCTCACCGGCATCACCGCCGTCACCGTCGCGGTGCCGCTGCTGGGAGCCATCCTGATCGGCGCCGCCGCCGTTGCCCCCTCGAGTCGCCCGATCGTGCCCGCGCTGGTGAATGCGCTCGCCGACCAGCAGCCGGATGTCGGCACGCTCGTGCTCTCGCCGAGGCCGGACGACCAGATCGCCGCCGGACTGCAGCGCGGCGCGGGCGCGACACTCGACGACCAGTCGACGCTCGCGACGACCGCGGCCCGAGCAAGCGCCGAGCAGCAGCGCATTGCGGAACTCGCCGGCAACCTGGTGTCACGCAGCGGATTCGACAGTGTCGCCGAGCTGGCCGAGCTCGGCATCGGCTTCATCGTGCTCACCAACGGCGACACCGACACCCAGCGGCGCGCATCCGACGCGCTGAACGCCAATGACGCGCTCACCGCCGCCGGTGGGACAGTCGACGGCAACCTGTGGCGGTTCGACGGCGACCTGGCCGCCCAGCCAGAGCATCCGGGCAACACCGACACCGCAATCGGGCGCGGCATCCTGATCGGCCAGGGCGTGGTGTTCGGCATCGCGGTGCTGCTTGCGCTGCCGTTCGGGACTCGGCGGAAGGTGTACAGCGGACGCGGACCCGCCGGACCAGCCGACACATTCGAAAGCGGTGAGGAATGACCGACGCGACCGACTTCGAAGAGGCACCGGAGGAACTCGCCACCGAACCCGCCCCTGCCCCAAAGGGACGCTCGGCCGTGGTCGTCGGGGCACGCATGCTGACCGGGGCGGTGGGGGTTGCCGTCGCCGCGCTCGCGATCGCCGGCGCGACCTGGCTTCCGCTGCCGACGATCGGCGGCGACGTGCGAGCGCTGGAGGTGCAGCCGACCGCTGCGGGGCAGGAGCGCGTGTGCGCCGGCTCGCTGCTGAGGTTCGGCGACGAGAGCGGGCAGGACGCCCGCGCGCTCGCCTCGATCGGCGCGCCCGACATCCGCTTCGCCGCGACCGACGGCACGCCGCGGCTGCAGCCGATGGCAGGCGGCGTCGGGGCGCCCCACCGCGTCACGCTCGAGCCCACCGGGACTGAGCAGTCGCCCTTCGGTGCCAGTCAGAGCCAGGCCGGCGAAGAGTTCGCCGGGTTCGCGGCGGCGCAGTGCGCGATGCCGACGAGCCAGACCTGGCTGGTCGGCGGGGCCTCGACCACCGGACGGGTCGGCCTCATCCGCCTGGTCAATCCGAGCACCGTCGACTCCCTGGTCGACCTCACGATCCACACCGAGAACGGGATCATCACCGCGGCCGGTACGGCCGGCATCGTGGTGCCGCCCGGGGGAGAGCGGGTGCTGCCACTGGCCGGGTTCGCTCCGGATGCCGCGTCGCCGGTCATCCGGGTGGTGAGCCGCGGCGGCGAGATCGTTGCGACACTGCAGCAGTCGATCGTGCGCACCCTCGCGCCCAGCGGCGTCGACCTGATCGGCGGCGTCGACGCGCCTGCCACAGGCATCGTCATTCCCGGGTTCGTCATCAACGGCGGCCATGCGGCCGAGGAGCTCACCGCCGGCGCCACGGTCGATGACGCCGGCCCGGTCATCCGCTTGCTGGCGCCGGGCAACGGGGACGCCACAGTCATGCTCAGTATGACCCCGGAGAACGGGTCGGCCGCCGGCGACCCGGTCGCAATCGAATTGACAGCGGGACAGGTCCTCGACGTCGCACTGGACCACATCGAGGACGGCTCCTACACGGTGCGCGTCGACGCGACGCTGCCGGTCGTCGCAGCCGCCCGGTCAACCACGGCCGACGGCGAAGGCGGCACCGACTTCGCCTGGTTCGGCGCGGCTCCAGTTCTGAGTGAACCGGCTCTGCTGAGCATCGCTCCGGGGCCGTGGGCCGCGCTGCATCTGGTCAATCCCACCGAGCAGGATGCCGAGGTCACCCTCAGGTCGGAGACCGGCAGCGAGGAGACGGTGAGCGTGCCTGCTGGCGCCGCTGCGGTTGTGCCGGTTCCGGCAGGCGGCACGTTCGAGCTGGACGGCTTCGACCAGCTGCACGTGTCGGTGAGCTATCGCTCCGCGACCGAACTCGCCGGCTTCGTCGTGACCGGTCCCTCGCCGCTCGCGCGCGACATCCGGGTGCTGATGTAGCGATCTAGAAGTGGCGGAAGCGGTCCGGGGCTAGGTCCCACGGGTCGCGGCCGAGGAGCTCGGCAACCGCGCGGAAGACGCAGCTCTCGACCAGCATCCGGCGGTGCAGGTCGTCGCGCCGGTGCAGGCGCGAGAGCCGCTCGATCGGCACCCGGTAGAGCACGATGCGGCGTTCCGCAGGGAAGACCTGCCAGCGCTGCACGCGGCCGCGCTCTGGGCCGGGCGGCAGCGCAGCGACCTCGAAGCGCGTCGAGCCCAGCTCGTCGGGCCACAGGCCCTTCAGATACTCGGCGGTGGCGGCGACGGTCTGGTCGAAGAGACCAGCGCGCGAGTACAGCCGGGGAAGCAGCGGCCCGGTGACCGCCGACCGGATGCCGTGGCCGTGCCGGTCCCGACGTCGCACCGGCGTCGGGGCGGTGTGTCGGGAGCGTGCCATGTGCGTGATTCTACGCGCCGCCGCCGGGTGCACGGACGCAGGGCCCCGCCGATCGGTACAGTGGGAGCAAATGGACGGTCGGCTCTGCAGCAAGGTCGCGTGCACCAGGGAGGCCACGCAGACGCTCACCTATGTCTACGCGGACTCCATGGCAGTGCTCGGGCCCCTTTCTGACCGGCACGAGCCGCACAGCTACGACCTGTGCCCGGTGCACGCCGAACGGCTCTCTGCGCCCCGGGGCTGGCAGGTTATCCGTCATGTAGCGTTGAACAATGAGCTCTGAACGAGTCGACCTCACGCAGTTTGTCAAGACCTACGACGTGCGGGGGCTGGTCGGCAGCCAGCTCACCGATGAGGTCGTCGAAGCCTTCGGCGCCGCATTCGTCGACGAGGTGGATGCCGCCGGTCGGGAAGTCGTCGTCGGCCACGACATGCGCGACTCTTCACCCGGCTTCGCGGCAGCGTTCGCGCGCGGCGCGCAGGCACGCGGCGGCAACGTGGTCTCGATCGGGCTGTGCTCGACGGACCAGAGCTACTTCGCATCCGGTCACCTGAACGCCCCGGCCGCGATGTTCACCGCAAGCCACAACCCGGCCACCTACAACGGCATCAAGCTCAGCCGCGCCGGCGCTCGCGGGATCAGCCTGGACACCGGGCTGGCGACCATCCGGGACCGGGCGACGCACTACCTGGCCGACGGCATCCGGGCGGTGCAGACGCCCGGCGGCTACCGCGAACTGGACGTGCTCGCCGGCTACGCCGCGTACCTGCGCAAGCTGGTCGACCTGAGCGGCATCCGGCCGGTGAAGATCGTCGTCGACGCCGGCAACGGCATGGGCGGGATGACCGTCCCGGCCGTGCTGGGCGAGGCGGCGGGGCTGCCGAAGCTGCCCATCGAGATCGTGCCGCTGTACTTCGAACTGGACGGCACCTTCCCGAACCACGAGGCGAACCCGCTCGAGCCGGCGAACCTGGTCGACTTGCAGCGCGCCGTTCTCGAGCATGAGGCGGACCTCGGGCTGGCGTTCGACGGCGACGCCGACCGGTGCTTTGTCGTCGACGAGAAGGGTGCCGCGGTGAACCCGTCGGCAGTGACCGCGATCGTCGCGCTGCGCGAGATCGCCAGGGCGCGCGCCGCTGACCCTGACGCCGAGATCTGCGTCATCCACAACCTGATCACCTCGCGCGCGGTGCCGGAGGCGATCGAGAACGCCGGGGCGATCCCGGTGCGCACCCGGGTGGGGCACTCGCTCATCAAGGATGAAATGGCGGCCACGGGCGCGATCTTCGGCGGCGAGCACTCGGCGCACTACTACTTCCGCGACTTCTGGGGTGCAGACAACGGCATGCTCGCCGCAATGCACGTGCTCGCCGAGTTCGGCGCGAACGACGAGCCGATGTCGGCGCTGTCGCGCCGATACTCGCCGTACGCCCAGAGCGGCGAGATCAACTCGACCGTGACGGATGTGCCGTCGGCGTACGCGCGCGTGATCGAGGGCGTTCGCCGGCGCCGAGTTGGACGAACTGGACGGGCTGACCGTCAGCGGCTACGACGACGGCGAGTTCTGGTGGTTCAACGTGCGGCCGTCCAACACCGAGCCGCTGCTGCGCCTCAACGTCGAAGCGGGCACACGCGAGCTGATGGAGCGCATCCGGGACCGCGCGCTCGGCATCATCCGCGACTGACTCCGACCCGCTTGCGGTCTTTCCGAAAACGCAGGAGATCCGCGCCGTTTCTGCCGTTTTGTCGTCAGAACGCGCATCCGGACGCTCGATCTCCTGCATTTTCAGTTGGCACCCGAGGTAACGCGCGCCGCGGGCTGGAACAATGGGGGCATGACTGTCACCACATCCCTGCCGTACAAGGTCGCCGACTTGAGCCTCGCGGAGGCCGGCCGGCACCAGTTGCGCCTCGCCGAGAACGAGATGCCGGGCCTGATGGCCTTGCGCGCTGAGTACGGCGCGGACCAGCCGCTGAAAGGCGCGCGTATCGCAGGCAGTCTGCACATGACCGTGCAGACGGCGGTGCTCATCGAGACCCTGGTCGCGCTCGGCGCACAGGTGCGCTGGGCCAGCTGCAACATCTTCTCCACCCAGGACGAGGCGGCCGCGGCAGTGGTGGTCGGACCGAACGGCACGACGGATGCCCCGGCAGGCGTCCCGGTGTACGCCTGGAAGGGTGAAACCCTCGAGGAGTACTGGTGGGCAACCACCCAGATCTTCGACTGGTCGGCCGAAGGCTTCGACGGGCCGAACATGATCCTGGACGACGGCGGCGACGCGACCCTGCTCGTGCACAAGGGCGTCGAATTCGAGGCCGCAGGCGCGGTGCCCAACCCCAGCCAGACCGACACCCACGAGTGGCGGGTCATCCTCGACGTGCTGCGCTCGTCGCTCGCGACCTCCCCGAACCACTGGACGAAGGTCGCGGCCGGGATCCAGGGCGTCACAGAGGAGACCACCACCGGCGTGCACCGCCTCTACGAGCTGCAGGATGCCGCCCAGCTGCTGTTCCCGGCGATCAACGTCAACGACTCGGTGACGAAGTCGAAGTTCGACAACAAGTACGGCATCCGGCACTCGCTTCCGGATGGTCTGAACCGCGCAACCGACGTGCTCATCGGCGGCAAGGTCGCTTTTGTGGCCGGATACGGCGATGTCGGCAAGGGTGCGGCCGAGGCGCTGCGCGGGCAAGGTGCCCGGGTCATCGTCAGCGAGATCGACCCGATCAACGCGCTGCAGGCGGCGATGGACGGCTTCCAGGTCGCGCGCGTCGAGAGCGTGCTGGACGAGGTCGACATCTGGGTCACAGGCACCGGCAACGAGAACGTCATCACCGTCGAGCACATGCTCGGCATGAAGCACCTCGCGGTGCTCGCCAACGTCGGACACTTCGACAACGAGATCGACATCGCCGGACTCGAGCGGCTCGCCGGCGCAGAGCGCATCGAGATCAAGCCGCAGGTGCACGAGTGGCGCCTGCCGAGCGGCCGCAGCATCCTGGTGCTGTCCGAGGGCCGGCTGATGAACCTGGGCAACGCGACCGGGCATCCGTCGTTCGTGATGAGCAACTCGTTCAGCAACCAGGTGCTCGCGCAGATCGAGCTCTACGCGCACCGCGCCAACTACGACACGCGCGTCTACGTGCTGCCGAAGAAGCTCGACGAGAAGGTCGCCCGACTGCACCTCGACGCGCTCGGTGTGGAGCTGACGACCCTGACCCCGCGGCAGGCGTCGTACATCGGCGTGCCGCTCGACGGCCCGTTCAAGGTCGACCACTACCGCTACTGACCCCACGCATCCATTGAGTCGGGAGTATTCGCCCTTATGAGCGACCCCAATTGGGCGACAACTCCCGACTCGATGAAAACGGGTGCGGCGGACTCCTAGGACCGCTCACTAAGCTTGCGCTCACCGTCCCTCCCACAAGGAACCAGGGGTAACGCGCAATGAAGAGCATGATCGAGCTGAGCGACGAACAACGCGCACTCATCGAGGTGGTCGGCGAATTCGCCCAGTCCCAACTGGCGCCACACGCCGTCGAATGGGACCAGTCGAAACACTTTCCGGTCGACGTGCTGCGCGCCGCCGGTGAGCTGGGCCTCGGCGGGGTGTACGCGGGCGAGGATGTCGGAGGCGCCGGCCTCAGCCGCACCGACGCGGCCATCATCTTCGAGGAGCTCGCCAAGGGCGACACCACCATCGCGGCGTACATCTCCATCCACAACATGGTGGTCTGGATGATCGACTCGTTCGGCAACGACGAGCAGCGGCAGACCTGGGTGCCAGCCCTCGCCTCGATGGAGCAGCTCGGCAGCTACTGCCTCACCGAGCCCGGTGCGGGGTCGGATGCCGCCTCCCTCACGCACCAGCGCGGTGCGCGACGGCGACGATTACGTGCTCAACGGCGTCAAGCAGTTCATCTCCGGCGCAGGCACCTCGGCGGTGTACATCGTGATGGCGCGCACCGGCGACTCCGGCCCGAAGGGCATCAGCGCCTTCATCGTGCCGGCGGATGCCCAGGGACTGTCCTTCGGCGCGAACGAGAAGAAGATGGGCTGGAACGCGCAGCCCACCCGTCAGGTCATCTTCGACGACGTGCGGGTCCCCGCCGCAGGCCTGCTCGGCGCGGAGGGGGACGGCTTCACTGTCGCGATGAAGGGCCTCAACGGCGGACGCATCAACATGGCGGCATGTTCCCTCGGCGGTGCGCAGTGGGCGCACGAGCGCACCATCGCCTACGTCAAGGAACGCCGCGCCTTCGGCTCGCCGCTCGCCGACAACCAGTCGATCGTGTTCACCCTCGCCGACATGGAAACCGACCTGCAGGCCGCCCGCGGGCTGGTGGTGCGTGCCGCGCAGGCGCTCGACTCCGGGCATCCGGATGCCGTCGCCCTGTGCGCGATGGCGAAGCGGTTCGCCACCGACGCGGCCTTCCGGGTCGCCAACTCGGCGCTGCAGCTGCACGGTGGCTACGGCTACCTCGCCGACTACGGCATCGAGAAGGTGGTGCGGGACCTGCGCGTGCACCAGATCCTCGAGGGGACCAACGAGATCATGCGCGTGATCATCGGGCGCTCACTCATCGAGGAGGCGGCGTGAGCGACGCGGATGCCGGAGCTCCTCGCTCGAGAAGCGGGGCAGCCTCGGCCACATCACCCTGAACCGTCCGCGCGCCATCAACGCGCTTACCCACGCGATGATCAAGCGGGTCGCGCGGACCCTGGTCGAGTGGGCATCCGACGACGACGTGCAGACCGTTGTCATCACCGGCGCAGGCGAGCGCGGCCTGTGCGCCGGCGGCGACATCGTCGCGCTGTACGACGCCGCGAAATCTCACGAGCTCGAACCGGCCGCCAGGTTCTGGGCGGACGAGTACCGGCTGAACGCCTACATCGCCGGTTACCCGAAGCCGTACGTGGCGATCATGGACGGCGTCACCCTCGGCGGCGGCGTCGGCATCTCCGCGCATGGCTCGCACCGGGTGGTCACCGAGCGCTCGAGCGTGGGCATGCCGGAGACCGGCATCGGGTTCGTCCCGGATGTCGGCGGCAGCTGGCTCCTGTCGCGAGCGCCCGGCGAGCTGGGTGCCTACCTCGCGCTCACCGCAAAGCCGATGTCGGGGGCGGATGCCATCGCCACCGGATTCGCCGACCACTTCGTGCCATCCGATCAGCTGCCGGCCCTGCTCGAGGCGCTTGAGACCACCACCGCCGATGAGGCGATCGCCGCGGTCGCAACCGAACCGCCGGCATCCGACCTTCTCGCCCAGCAGGACTGGATCGATGAGGCGTTCTCCGCAGACACGGTCGCCAACGTCGTGAAGCGGCTGCGCGACGTCGCGACCGAGGAGAGCATCACCGCGGCCGAGACGGTCAGCATCAAGTCGCCGATCGCGCTCAGCGTCGCGTTCGAGTCGCTCCGCAGGGCGCGGGAGCTGGAGTCGCTCGAGCACGCGCTCGAGCAGGAGTACCGGGTCTCGCTGCACGCGCTGCAGCACCGCGACTTCGCCGAGGGCGTGCGCGCCCAGGTCATCGAAAAGGACCGCAGGCCGAAGTGGAAACCCGATCGCGTCGAAGACCTCAGCAAGGACGACATCGACAAGTTCTTCGAGCCGGTGGACGACCTCCGTCTCGGCCTGGTCGAACGACAGCAACAGCGCGGCTAGCGCGACCGACACGGAAGGGGAGACACATGGCAACGAAGATTGCGTTCATCGGCCTCGGGCACATGGGGTGCCCGATGGCGGCGAATCTGATGAAGGCCGGCTACGAGGTGAGCGGCTTCGACGTGGCGCCCGCAGCGATCGAGGCGGCGACTGCGCTCGGGATCCCGATAACCGAGTCGGCCGGGTCGGCGGTAGCGGATGCCGACGTCGTGATCACGATGCTGCAGACCGGCGACCAGGTGATGCGTGTCTACAACGGCACCGACGAGGTGAAGGGGCTGCTCGACGCCGCGCGCCCCGGCACGCTGTTCATCGACTCGTCGACCATCGCCGTCGACGACGCCAGGCGGGCCGCGCAACTCGCCCACGATGCCGGGCACCGGGCGATGGATGCGCCGGTGTCGGGCGGCGTTGTCGGCGCTGAGGCCGCGACGCTCGCCTTCATGGTGGGCGGTTCCGACGAGGACTTCGCCGTGGCCGAGCCGGTGCTGCAGACCATGGGCAAGCGCGTCGTGCACTGCGGCGAGTCCGGTCTCGGGCAGGCAGCCAAGGTGTGCAACAACCTGATCCTCGGCATCTCGATGATCGGCGTCAGCGAGGCGTTCGTGCTGGGGGAGCGGCTTGGGCTGTCCCACCAGGCGCTCTTCGATGTCGCATCCAACGCATCCGGACAGTGCTGGGCTCTCACCACCAACTGCCCGGTCCCCGGCCCAGTGCCGACCAGCCCGGCCAACCGGGACTACCAGCCCGGCTTCGCGGCCGCACTCATGGCCAAGGACCTCGGGCTTGCCGCCCGCGCGCTCGAGTCGACCGGCGTCCATGCCGAGATCGGCATGCTCGCGAGCGAGCTGTACCAGCGGTTCGCCGAAGGCGGCGGCGCCGATACGGACTTCTCGGGCATCATCAACAGCATCCGTGACCAGAGCCAGAAGGGCGCCGCATGACCGAATTCGAGACCATCATCGTCGAACGGCGCGACCGGGTCGGGCTGATCACCCTGAACCGGCCGGATGCGCTCAACGCGCTCAACGCGACCGTGATGCACGAGGTGCTTGCGGCGGCGGTGGACTTCGACCGGGACCCGCAGATCGGTGCGATCGTGCTCACCGGTTCTGAACGCGCCTTCGCCGCGGGCGCCGACATCAAGGAGATGGCTGACAAGAGCCAGCAGGATGTCGCCGCCGAGCGGCTATTCGACGAATGGGACGCGTTCGCGGGCATCCGCACGCCGCTGATCGCCGCGGTGTCCGGCTACGCGCTGGGCGGCGGATGCGAGGTGGCGATGATGTGCGACATCCTGATCGCAGCCGACACCGCGAAATTCGGGCAGCCAGAGGTGAACCTGGGCGTCATCCCCGGGATGGGCGGCAGCCAGCGGATGACGCGAGCGATCGGCAAGGCGAAGGCGATGGACCTCATTTTGACCGGGCGCACCATGGGAGCCGAGGAGGCCGAGCGTGCTGGGCTGGTGTCCCGGATCGTGCCGGCCGACAACCTGCTGGACGAGGCGCTGGCGGTCGCCGCGGCGATCGCCGGCAAATCGCTGCCGGTCATCCAGGCCGCGAAGGAAGCGGTGAACGTCGCGTTCGAATCGACGCTCAGCGAGGGCATCCGGTTTGAGCGACGCACTTTCTACAGCATGTTCGCCTTGGACGACCAGAAGGAGGGGATGGCGGCCTTCGTCGAGAAGCGCGACGCGAACTTCGCGGGACGCTGACCCTGCCCGGTGATCGAGCTTGTCGAGATCCCGCTCGATCCTCCCTGTTATGCAGGACTTTCTGCCCGATGTGGGCTCGGATCCCAATGCGCACGCCGCCAGTAGGCAGGATGTCCTGCACAACGAGGAATCTCCTGCACAACGGGAGAGGGGGGCTCGTCAGCCGCGCTTCGGGAACCCGTGCGGCAGCGCGTCCAGCACCGGCGTGACCCGCTCGAGCCGCTGCTTCTCGCGCTCCAGCGCCGCGAACTCGCGCTCCCGGCGCACCGCTGACACCGCGGCCAGAAACAGCTCCGGGTTGCTGGGCGGGATCGGCGACACGTACTGCGCCGCCTCGTTGGCCAGTTCGCGGGAGACCCGCACCCGCGTATCCGGCACCATGTTGCCTGCCTGCCGCAGGAACTGCGCGATCCTGCGGGCGAGCGGGTCAGGCATCCGGGCGACGTCCGCCGTTGCAGCCCAGGCCTGAAGCTCGACCGGCACGCCGAACACCGGCGGGTCATGCCTCGGCACGCGTTCGTGCTGACTGTAGGTGCCAGCGAGCATGTCGCCGAGGCGCTTGGCCTTCGCGTTCAGCAGCCCGACGAACGCGGCGATGCTGCCGAGGCTCAGGAACAGCTCGATCACGCCGAGAAGCGCGCGGATGAGCGCGTGGCGGAACCCGATCGAGCCGCCGTCGTCGCGCACGATCCTGGTGCCGAGCGCCAGGCGCCCGAGCGACTTGCCCTGCGAAATGGTCTCGACGGTGGCGGGGATGATCACAAGGCACAGCACGAGCGAGGCGATGATCAGGATCGTCATCAGCGACGGATCCACGAACTGCATGACGGTCTGGGTGGTGGCGGCGATCACCAGCAGCAGCCAGACCCCGAAGTAGACGACCCAGTCGATCATGGTTCCGGCCGCGCGCACGATGTAGCTCGCGGGCCGGGTATCGAGGGCGACGGCCTCGCCGAGGATGAGTTCGGATCCGTCGTCCGCGTGGCTCTCGTCGACGGATGCCGCGGATACCGAGGTCATGTCTAGTATTTAAGCAGATGGACCTCGACGCCTACTCCGCCGCCCGCCGCGATGAATGGGACGAGCTTGCCCGTTTGGGAAGCAAGCGCAGGTTCAACGGCGCCGAAGCCGACGAACTCATCGACCGCTATCAGGCCGCGGCAAGCGACCTCTCGGTGATCAAGACCACGGTCGGTCAGTCGATCCAGGGCGACCGGCTGTCGGTCGCCATCCACCGCGCCCGGCTGCGCTTCACCGGTGCAAAGTCGAACCCGCTGAGCCGGATCCCGCTGTTCTTCGGCGCGCAGCTGCCCGCGGCGCTGTACCGGATCCGCTGGCTGTCGCTGTGGGTCACCCTGATCTGGATCGCGGTCGCCACCCTGTTCGCGTTCTGGGCCGCGCAGACCCCAGGGGTGCTCACCAACTTCGGCAGCGACGAGCTGCGCAGGCAGTACGCCGAGAACGACTTCGTTGGCTACTACTCCGAGCACGGCATGGCCGAGTTCGGCGCGCTGGTCTGGACCAACAACGCCTGGATCGCGATTCAGTGCGTCGCCTTCGGCATCCTGGGCGTCTGGGCGCCCTGGATCCTGATGCAGAACGCGACCGGCGTCGGCGGGGCGGCGGCCGTCATGGCTGAGCAGGGCCACCTCGACACCTTCTTCCTCTTCATCCTCCCGCACGGGCAGCTCGAGCTGTACTCGATCTTCGTCGCCGGCGCGGCCGGGCTGCGCATCTTCTGGTCCTGGGTCGCCCCCGGTGCACGCACGCGCGCGCAGGCGCTCGCCGAGGACGGTCGCGCGCTCATCACGGTCGCGGTCGGACTGACCCTCTCGCTGCTGCTGTCCGGCATCATCGAGGGCTTCGTCACGCGGCAGGACTGGCCGTGGGCGATCAAGATCGGGATCGGGACGCTCGCCCTCGCCGCCTTCCTCTACTACCAGTGGATTCTCGGTCGTCGCGCCGCGCTGGCGGGGGAGACCGGCGACCTGATCGAGTTCGAGAGCGGAGCCAGGCGGATCATCGCCGCTTGACGTGAATGACTCGCTTTTTATAGTCATTCACGATAAGGTGGGCGCATGCCCACCGCACTCGATCAGGAACTCCGTGACGCCGGTTTGCGCGTCACGAGCGGTCGAGTCGCGCTGCTCGAGTCACTCAATGACCTTCCACACTCCGACGCCGAGACCCTGTTCCAGTCGCTGAAGGAGCAGCTCCCCGGCCTCTCGGTCCAGTCGGTGCACAACATCCTGGGCGGACCTGACGACGGCGGGCATCATCCGCCGCATCGAGCCGGCAGGGTCCGCCAGCGCGCTACGAGCGCCGCACCGGCGACAACCACCACCACATCGTCTGCACCGGATGCGGTGCGATCAGCGACGTGGACTGTGTCGTCGGCGAGGCACCGTGTCTCACCCCGTCGCACGACGCGGCGGCTTCGCCGTCCAGACAGCCGAGGTCACCTTCTGGGGCCTCTGCCCCGAGTGCCAGGACGGCGCGCGTCGACTCCTAGGCATCCGAATCTCACACGAAATCACCCAACCTACGCAAGAAGGAGAACACCATGACGGAACTTCACCACGCACCCAGACCGGCGCCCCGGTCGCCAGCGACGCGCATTCGCTCACCATCGGCGCCGACGGCATCACCGTCCTGCACGACCGCTACCTGGTCGAGAAGCTCGCGTCGTTCAACCGCGAGCGCGTGCCGGAGCGCAACCCACACGCCAAGGGCGGCGGCGCGTTCGGCGAGTTCGAGGTGACCGAGGACGTCTCCGCGTACACCCGTGCGGCGGTGTTCCAGCCCGGCGCGAAGAGCGAGACGCTGCTGCGCTTCTCGTCGGTCGCCGGTGAGCAGGGCTCGCCCGACACCTGGCGCGACGTGCGCGGCTTCGCGCTGCGCTTCTACACGACCGAGGGCAACTTCGACATCGTCGGCAACAACACCCCGATGTTCTTCATCCGCGACGCGCATGAAGTTCCCCGACTTCATCCACTCGCAGAAGCGCCTCGGCGACTCCGGCCTGCGCGACGCCGACATGCAGTGGGACTTCTGGACCCTCTCGCCCGAGTCCGCGCACCAGGTGACCTACCTGATGGGCGACCGCGGCCTGCCCACGCAGCTGGCGCCACATGAACGGCTACGGCTCGCACACCTACCAGTGGATCAACGCGGCCGGCGAGCGCTTCTGGGTGCAGTACCACTTCCTGTCCCGCCAGGGCGTCGAGGCGATGGCGCCGGAGGAGGCCGAGAAGCTGGCCGGTTCCGATGCCGACTACTACCGCCGCGACCTGTTCGAGTCGATCGCCAAGGGTGACAACCCCGTCTGGGACGTGTACGTGCAGATCATGCCGTACGAGGAGGCGAAGACCTACCGCTTCAACCCGTTCGACATCACCAAGACCTGGTCGCAAGAAGGACTACCCGCGCATCAAGGTCGGCACTTCACGCTGAACCGCAACCCGCAGAACTTCTTCGCCGAGATCGAGCAGGCCGCGTTCTCGCCGTCGCAACCAGGTGCCCGGCACCGGCATCTCGCCCGGACAAGATGCTCATGGCCCGCGTGTTCGCCTACGCCGACGCGCAGCGCTACCGCATCGGCGCCAACTACAACCAGCTGCCGGTCAACCAGCCGCACGCCGCCGAGGTCAGCGCAACTACATGCACGAAGGCAACATGCGGTACCGTCTACAACGATGCAGCCGACCCCGGTCTACACGCCCGAACTCGCTCGGCGGGCCCGGCGGCCGACGCCGACCCGCGCCGGCGAGAGGCGAGCTGGGAGACGGATGGCGAGCTGATGCGTGCCGCCCAGACCCTGCACGCCGAGGACGACGACTTCGGCCAGGCCGGCACCCTCTACCGCGAGGTCTTCGACGACGAGCGAGCGCGCCCGCTTCCTGACGGTGCTCACCGGTCAGGGCTGCACTCTCTGACCCGCCCCGAGGTCATGCGAGCGCTTCTTCTGGTACTGGACCAACGTCGACGCCGAGCTGGGTGCCGCGCTGCGCGCCGCAGCGGGCGGGGCCGACAGCACCCCGATCCAGGACGCAGAGCCGGTCGGCATCGGCGAGTAACCGACCCACGCAGAGGGCCGCATCCGACACCGGATGCGGCCCTTTCGCCTTCCCGGGAGACAGCGTCGGCCCCGGTACTGAAAACGAAGGAGATCCGGGCGGAAATGGGGCGTTTCGGTGCCAGACCGCGGCGTGTCGCGCCGAATCTCCTTCGTTTTCGTCAGCCGCGGCGGTGGCGATGAGGGCGGAGACTGGTCTCGTGGACCTGATCCCCGTGGGTGCTGCACGTCGACCTCGACCAGTTCATCGCTGCGGTCGAGGTGCTGCGACGCCCCGAGCTGGCGGGCAAGCCGCTGATCATCGGCGGGCGCGGCGACCCGACCGAACGCGCGGTGGTCTCGACCGCGTCCTACGAGGCGCGCGAATTCGGTGTCGGATCCGGGATGCCGCTGCGCATCGCCGCGCGCAAGGTACCGGATGCGGTGATCCTGCCCGTCGATGCCGAGGCGTACCTCGCGAAATCCGACGACGTGATGACCATCCTGCGGGCCCAGCCGGGCGCACGCGTGCAGGTGCTCGGCTGGGATGAGGCGTTCGTGGGCATCCTGACCGCGGACCCGGAGTCGGTCGCGCGCCAGCTGCAGCAGGCGGTGCTCGGCGCCACCGGCCTGCACTGCAGCGTCGGCATCGGCGACACCCTCGTCCGGGCCAAGGTCGCCACCGGGTTCGGCAAGCCGCGCGGCGTGTTCCGGCTCACCGCCGAGAACTGGTTCGCGGTGATGGGGGATCGGCCCACCATCGCGCTGTGGGGCGTCGGCACGAAGATCGCCCGCCGGCTGGCGGGCTGCGGCATCACCACGGTCGCCGAGCTGGCCACCGCCGACCCAGACATCCTCGCCGCCGAGTTCGGCCCGCGCATGGGACCGTGGTTCGCGCAGCTCGGGCGCGGCGACGGCTCCCGGATCGTCGACGACACGCCCTGGGTGGCGCGCGGCCACAGTCGGGAGACCACCTTCCAGCAGGACCTCACCGACCCGGCGCAGGTCGAGGAGGCCGTGCGCGACCTGGTCGACCGGGTGCTGGAAGACGTCGCGGCGGAGGGTAGGCCGGTGATCGGGCTGACCCTCAAGGTGCGTTACGCGCCGTTCAGCACCAAGACCTTCGCCAAGAAGATCCCGCCGGTCACAGAGCGGGAGACCGTGCTCGCCCGCGCCCTCGAGCTGGCCGCCAAGCGCGAGCCCGGCCGGCCGATCCGACTGCTCGGGCTGCGCGCCGAGATGTCGATGCCGGATGACGCGCGCGATGGCCACACTCCGACCCGCAGCGGCTGGTGACCCGCTGGCGACGGTGCAGCTTACCCGCCGCCATGCTTGCTGCGAACGCGGTCGATAAGCCACGACGACAGCGTCGCCGCCACGGTGCCGAGCAGCGCCAGCCCGCCGAACATCAGTCCAACAGCCACCCACCGCCCCGCGGCGGTGATCGGATAGTAATCGCCGTACCCGACCGAGGTGACGGTGACCGCAACCCACCACGCGGCATCCGGG
Source organism: uncultured Actinomycetota bacterium (assembly GCA_963702165.1). Classification (GTDB taxonomy): domain Bacteria; phylum Actinomycetota; class Actinomycetes; order Actinomycetales; family Microbacteriaceae; genus Terrimesophilobacter. Next base: position 36,923 of record OY969722.1, read on the forward strand.
AACTCGGTGATGTTGGCCCCCGGCGCATTCTGCTCGGCGTCCAGGACGGCCAGCGCACCCATGAAGATCAGCAGGACGGATGTCGCCACTGCGTAGATCGCCAACCGTCCCCTGACCGCGGTCCCCGTCTCGGCGCGCAGCGACGGAACCAGACGAAGCAGCCGCAACAGCAGAAGCGGACGCAGTATCGGCACCAGCACCGCAGCTAGGTTGACCAGGTGGGTGCGAAACCACTTGCCGCGAGACTCGGCCAGCACGATGCACACGACGTACTCGACAGCGAACATCAGCCAGATCGCGGCGAGGACCAGGCGCGGTACCACAGCGTCAGGCGCATGGACATTCGCGATCACGATCCAGGCGTACACGACCGTGAAGACCACGGCGGCGGCGACCATCGGCCATTGGGTCAGCTGCTGCCAGCGACTGAGCACCATGGGATGACTATAAGTCGGTCCCCCGGTCATCATCCGGCAGGTTCATCCGGTCAGGATGATTGGCGCCCGAAACGCCCACCACACAATCGGGAGGTAGACGGAGGAGACTCACATGAAAGACGGCTACCCGCTCATCGAGGACCACGGACTCATCGGAGATCTCCAGACCTCGGCTCTCGTGTCGACGGATGGTTCCATCGACTGGTTCTGCGCGCCGCGATTCGACTCGCCGAGCGTGTTCGGGGCTCTCCTAGACCGGGAGAAGGGCGGGTTCTGTCGCATCCGGCCCACCAAGGATGCCTTCACCACGAAGCAGCTCTACTTTCCGGACACAGCGATTCTGGTCACCCGATTCCTGACCGAGGACGGTGTCGGCGAGGTTGTCGACTTCATGCCGGTGACCAGCTCAGAGGTGCCGGCCGACCAGCACCGGATCGTGCGCATGTTGCGGTGCATCCGGGGACACATGACCTATGAGCTCGATCTCGCGCCGCGGTTCGACTACGGCCGCGACAAACACGAGACTCAGATCAGCGAAAGCGGCGCCGTCTTCCGCGGGGAGCGGACGTCGATGGCTGTCAGCATTGTGCGGGAACCCGGCGACGAGCCGCTGGGTCAGGGCATGGTCGACGACGCCGGAGATGTGCACGCGCGAGTGACCTTGGCCGCGGGAGAGATGCGCGGGATGATCCTCGACGTCGGGTCCACCGAGGCTCGGCAGACGAGTGTCGGCGACGTGTGGGGCCTCTTCAACACCACCGTGGAGTTCTGGACGAACTGGCTGGAGCAGTGCACGTACACGGGCCGCTGGCGCGAGATGGTGAATCGTTCGGCGATAACGCTGAAGCTCATGACCTACGCGCCCAGCGGAGGACTCGTCGCCGCCCCCACCGCCGCGCTACCGGAGCAGATAGGCGGCGAGCGCAACTGGGACTATCGATTCACGTGGGTTCGGGATGCGTCGTTCTCGGTGTACGCGCTGCTCGCACTCGGCTTCATGGAGGAAGCGAAGGCATTCGGAGTCTGGTTGCGCGAGCGGGTCACCGACGCCCGCGCGGACGGCGGCACCCCGTTGCAGATCATGTACCGCATCGACGGTTCCAGCGAGCTGAGCGAGGAGAGCCTCGAGGATTGGGAGGGCTACCGGGGCTCATTCCCGGTCCGGATCGGCAACGGCGCAGCCGATCAGCTGCAGCTCGACATCTACGGCGAGATGATGGACAGCCTGTATGCGGCCGACCTACGCGGCTTCCAGATGAACTATGTCGGCTGGCGGAAGGTCAGCGACGTGCTCGACTGGCTCGTCGATCACTGGGACCAGCCGGAGGAGGGCATCTGGGAGACGCGCGGCGGACGGCAGGACTTCACCTACGGCCGGCTGATGTGCTGGGTGGCCTTCGACAGGGGCATCCGCCTCGCCACGAAGCACGGGCGCCCGGCCTCCCTCGACAGGTGGTTGGCAGCCAGGGACGCGGTCTTCAACCAGATCATGGAGAAGGGCTGGAACGCCAAGCGGCAGGCGTTCGTGCAGCACTACGACACCGAGGTGCTGGATGCGTCGCTGTTGCGCATGGCGGCGCTCGGCTTCATCAGCCACTCCGACCCGATGTGGCAGTCGACCCTGGAGGCGATGGATGGGGAACTGGTCACCGATAGCCTCGTCTACCGGTACGACCCGGAGGCTTCACCGGATGGACTGCGCGGTTCCGAGGGCACCTTCTCGCTGTGCACCTTCACGTATGTGGAGGCCCTGGCGGGGGCGGGGCAGCTGGATAAGGCGCGTATCACCTTCGAGAAGATGCTGACCTACGCCAACCACCTTGGCCTGTACTCCGAAGAGATCGCGCTGACGGGCGAGCAGATCGGCAACTTCCCGCAGGCGTTCACGCATCTGGCGCTGATCAACGCGGCTATCACGTTGGATGAGGCCCTCACCAAGCGCGCCGAGCGCCGCTGACGTTCAGCTCGCCGGTTCTTCCGCCGGTGAGATCTTGCGCGGGAGGAATGCCGCCGCAGCAAGGCCGATGACGCCGATTCCGGCGAGCACGAACGTGGAAATCGCATAGTTCTGGCCGGGAGTGGACGCGATGCCCGCAACGAGGATCGTTCCGGCGATCGCAGTGCCGAGCGATGACCCGAGGTTGGAGATGCTTCGGGAAAGGCCGGAGATCTCGCCCTGCTTGGACTCGGGGAAGCTCGACTGCACCACGTTCACCGATGGCGTGAGCATCAAGCCCACCCCCAGCCCCGTGAGCAGAAGCCCCGGCACGAACGCCCACGGGGTCTCGGAGTTACGCACGAACACGACCTCGAAAATCATGCCGACGGTGGTGAGGGCGAACCCGGTCATGATCAGCGTCCGTTGCGCGAACCTCTTCGACAACGAGCCCGCGGCCAACGACGACGCCAGCAGGCCGACCGTCGCCGCGGTGAAGATGATGCCCGTTTCGATGGCGTTGTAGCCACGCACCACCTGCAGGAAGCTGGCCACGATGAATGAGAACCCCAGCAGCATCAGCCATTGCGCGTTCTGGGTGATCAGACCCAGGTTCGACGTCTTGTTGCGGAACAGGCTGGTCGACAGCAGTGGTTCCCGCCCGGTGCGTTCCTTCGCCCGTACCGAGAGGAAGAAGCCCACCAGCACAAGTGCGCCGGAGCCGATCAGCACCACCATCAGCATGAGGCTGTCGTCGGTGGCGAGAATTCCCAGGACGATCAGGATGAGGCCGCCGGCCGAGAGAATGGCGCCCAGCAGGTCGAACTTCCGGGTTGGGTCGGCCGGGAGGGGATCCTTGATCTTTCGGCTGAGCAGCACGATCGCCAGGATGATCAGGGCCTGGAAGACGAACGCGGCACGCCAGCTGATCGCCGAGGTGATCAGCCCGCCGATCAGCGGTCCGGCGGCGGAGCCGATTCCTCCCATGGCGCTGATCGCGCCGAATGCCTTGGCGCGGGAGCCCAGGTCGTGGAAGAGCAGGGTCGTCAGGATGTAGACCGGCGGGATGAGCAGCGCCGTGCCGATTCCCTCGAGGATCGAGTTCCCCAGAATGAGCACGGGAAGCCCGGGTGCGACCGCACTGATCAGTGCGCCGATGCCGTAGATGACCAGCCCGAGCATGAATAGGCGCTTTCGGCCGTACTTGTCGGTGAGCTTGCCACCGGGGATCATCAGCGCTGCCATGACCAACAGGAAGATGGTGATCGCGACCTGGATCCCCTGCACCGTGGTGTTCAGGTCGTGGCTCATGTCGTTGATCATCACGTTCATGTTCGAGCCGGCGAAGCTGCAGATGAACTGCGCTAGTGCAAGCGGCAGCAGCACACCCCGAGCCTGAGTCCTGGTCATCTGCTCGGTCATTGGTGGCATCCCGTCGCTGGCTGGACCGCTGCCGTCGCTGAACACCCGGCGGAGCAGGCGATCAGAATAACTCGCCTTCCCTAAAACGCCATGCCCGCTTCCAAGGTGAGAACTTCCGCCGTACTGCACTCACCCGATGGCGTTTGTGCCATCCGAGGCCGAACGTTCGCCTTCGGATGGCACAAACGTCATCGGAAGGGAGCCGCGCGGGGCGCGTCAGAGCCGGCCGGCGGCCTTCAGCGCGATGTACCGATCGGCGAGGGCGGGCGGCAGGTCGGCCGGCGCACCGGTGACCACCTCAGCGCCCAGCTGCCGGATGGCGGCAGAAACGCGTGCGCTGTCCAGCAGGGCGCGCTCGGCGGCCGCCGCGCGGTACACCTCGTCGCGACTGCCCCGCTCCCGGCTCGCGTCGAGCACCGACGGGTCGGTCACCGACGACACCACCACGGTGTGCCGCTGAGTCAGCTGCGGCAGCACGCTGAGCAGGCCGCGCGACGATCCAGCCGTGTCGATCGAGGTCGCGAGCACGACGAGCGCGTGATGGCTGGTGACCGAGCGCACCAGGCCGGGCACCGCTGCCCAGTCCATCTCGTACAGCTGCGGGTCGATTGGCGCCATGGTGTTCACCATGCGGGACAGCAGTTCCGGTCCGCTCGCCCCCTGCACGCGTCCGCGTACCAGCCGGTCGTAGATCACCAGGTCGACGCGGTCTCCAGCTCGGGTAGCCAGCGCCGCAAGCAGCAGTGCCGACTCGAACGCCGTGTCGATCCGCGGTTCGCCGGCGATGCGCGCGGCAGACGTGCGCCCGCTGTCGATCACGATCACGACGCGGCGGTCTCGCTCCGGCCGCCAGGTGCGCACCATGAGCTTCTGCGCACCGTTCGGGTCGGTGGCGCGAGCGGTCGCGCGCCAGTCGATCGACCGCACGTCGTCGCCGCGCACATACTCGCGCAGGCTGTCGAACTCGGTGCCCTGCCCGCGGATCATGACACTCGTGCGCCCGTCCAGCTCCCGCAGCTTCGCGAGCCGCGACGGCAGGTGCTTGCGCGAGTTGAACGGTGGAAGCACCCGGATCGCACCGGGCTCGTCGATGGTCGCCTGCCGAGCCGCGATCCGCAGCGGGCCGAACGAACGCACGGTGACGTGGGCGGCGCGACGCTCGCCGCGGCGGACGGGGGTGAGCTGGGTGACGATCGCCCGGCGCTCGCCGGCCGGGAGGTCGATGCGCTGCCGGGTCGGCTGCGCCCCGGCAGACGGCTGCCAGGCATCCCTGACCACGCCGCGGATGGCGCGGCGACCGTCGTTGCGCAGGTACAGCGTGGACTGCACCGTCTCGCCGAGCCGCACCCGCGCCGGCAGGTCGCGGGACAGCGTGAGGGAGCGCGGCGATCCGGCCAGGGTGAGGTCGAGCGCCGCGAGCAGGATGACGAAACCGACCCAGACCGGCAGCATCCACTCGCTGCCGGTCACCATGATCGGCACGACCCCGAACCCGAGGAGCGCGACGAACCAGCCGGAGATCGCCATCTAGATCGGCACCTGCACCTGCTGCATGACCGACTTCAGGATCGTGTCGGGCGAGATCCCCTCCAGCTCGGCCTCGGGGCGGAGCTGGATGCGGTGCCGCCAGGTCGGCAGCGCCATCGCCTGCACGTGGTCGGGGGTGACGCCGTCGGAGTCGCTCAGCCAGGCCCACGCCTTCGCCACGTTCAGCAGCGCGGTGGTGCCGCGCGGGCTGACCCCGAGCCCCACCGACGGGCTCTGCCGGGTGCCGCGCGCGAGGTCGACGATGTAGCCGATGACGTCCTGGCTCACGCTCACGGCGGCGACGGATGCCCGTGCCTCGGCGAGTTCTGCCGGGCCGAGCACCGGGGTGACGCCCGCCGCGGCGAGGTCGCGCGGGTTGAACCCGGCGGCGCTGCGGTCGAGGATCTGCAGCTCGTCGTCGCGCTCGGGCAGGTTCAGGACCAGTTTGAGCAGAAAGCGGTCCAGCTGTGCTTCCGGCAGCTGGTAGGTGCCTTCGTACTCGATCGGGTTCTGCGTCGCCGCGACCATGAACGGCTCTGGCAGCGGGCGGCTCACGCCATCGACCGAGACCTGACGCTCCTCCATGGCCTCGAGCAGCGCCGACTGGGTCTTCGGCGGAGTGCGGTTGATCTCATCCGCGAGCATGATGTTGGTGAACACCGGCCCCTCGCGGAACTCGAACTCACCCGCCTTGCCGTCGTAGACCAGCGAGCCGGTGACATCGCCGGGCATCAGGTCCGGAGTGAACTGCACGCGCTTGGTGTCGAGCCGCAGCGAACGGCTGAGCGTGCGTACCAGCAGCGTCTTGGCGACGCCGGGCACGCCCTCGAGCAGCACGTGCCCGCCGGCGAGCAGGGCGATGAGCAGCCCGGTCACCGCTCCGCCCTGGCCGACGACGGCCTTGCCGACCTCGGTGCGCACTGCCGCGAACTGCGCGCGAAGTTCGTTCGTCATCTGGTTGTCTCCTCGGTGCTCTCGGAAAAGGGTGGGGATGTCTCGGTCGTGGTGGTGCGACTCGTCGGGTCGACCGCGTGGGCGACCCGACGCTCGAGCTGAAGCAGGGCGTCGGACAGCGCGACGAGCTCCCGATCGCTGGCCGGCACGTCGCCGAGCAGCAGCGCGTGCACCCGGCCGCGGTCCGTGCCGGTGATCGAGGATGCCGTGGCAATGACCTCCTCGACGGTGGCCAATCGGGGCAGACCGCACAGGCGCGCGATCCGGTCGACGGTGCCGATCCTCAGTGTGTCGATCGCGTGCGTGCGCGCCGACGAGCTCTGGTACAGGCGCGCCCTGCCCTCCATCGTCTCGCTGGCCCTGACGGTGACCGGCAGGTTCTCGACGACGAGCGGACCGAAGCGGCGACCGCGCCAGATGGCCGCGGCGATGAACGCGAGCAGCAGCATCACCAGCGCCGCCGACACCCACACCGGGGTCAACTCGCCCACGGTCGGCGCGCCGGGGACGAGGGCGTCCTCGATGGACGGCTCGTACCAGATCAGGTCGTCGGCTCCGCCGAGCAGGTTCAGCGCGAGTGCGGCGTTGCCCTCCTGGGCGACGCGCTCGTTGCTGAACGCGTCCCAGGTGCCGATCACGGTGAGCAGGTAGCCATCACGCTGCAGCTGGATGAGCGAGAAGACGTCGTCGCCGCTGTCCAGGCACTCCACGGCATCCGGAGCATCGCCGACCAGCCGGTAGCCGGTGCCGTCGCCGAGCACGCTCTTCGCGCGCTCAACCGCGCCCACCGCGCAGTCGGCGTCGAGCACGCCGCTGACGCTGCCGGCCAGGGCGATCTCGGGAGCGAAGCCGTCGAGCAGGCCGAAGCTCGGGGACATCAGCACGAGGTGCCCGGCGTCTGCCGCGATGTCGTCGAGCTGGCTGCCCACCAGGGTGTTGTCGGCGTCGACGATGAAGATGGTCGGCTCGTCGGCATCGGATGCCGCAGCGGTGGTCTCACCCAGGCTTCCGGTCGGCGTGACCGTGACTCCCTGGTCGGCGAGCACCTCGGCGACGGCCATCGCACCGACCGGCGCCGCGTTGGTTGGTGACAGCGGATCGCCGGTGACCGAGCCGGCGCGCGTGATCAGCAGGCTGACCAGCACGACCAGCAGAGCGATGCTGGCCATGCCGATCCAGAACGAGTAGCGCCTGCCGGCAGCTCGCGCTGTCGGCGTCAGGACCGTCACCGCAGGGCCCCAGCAGGCAGGCGGGGGCGAGCGGCCTGCAGGTCGCCGTCAAGCTCGGCGATCGACCGGTACTGGCCTTCGGTTCCCGGATGCCCGAGGTAGCGCACATCGTCGAATGACGCGGCGGCCGACTCGAGCCGTGCGGTGAACTCTGGGAAGGATGCCGCCGCGCCGGCCGCGAACCCGTGCGCGGTCGTCCCCGGGCTGGTGCTGAAGATGGTGCGCTCGGCGAGAGCGCGGGCAAGGCCGCGGAACCGTTCCGCGATCGCTGTGGACCAGTCGCCGCGCGCGGCGGCCGCGGCGGCGTCCTTGCGCAGCTGGTCGGCGGACCGGGTCTCGTCCTCACCGAAGAGGGCACCGGCGACGGCGCTGCGCCGGTTCAGCCGCGCCCGCCCGAAGATGAAGAAGGCCGCAATCAGCAGCGCCGCGATGACAACCGCGGCGATGAGCAGGATCGGCCACTCGAACGCGCCCCCACCGGTGAGGTCGAGGGAGGTCAGCCAGTCGACGAAGGCAGCCGACAGCAGGTCGAACCAGGTCGGCTGAGCGGCCTGATATTGCGGCTCGGAGAGCTCGTTCAGGATCCAGTCACGCGCCTGATCGGCATCCGGAATCACGGGCACGTCGGCGCGAAGCAGCCATTCGTGCATCAGATCCAAGGCGACCCTTCTGACGGTGGCACCGGTGTCGCGGCGGCGGGGTGGCGACGGTACGGGTCGGGCTGCTCAGCCCCTCCCGCCTGGCGCTGCTCGATGAACCGGATGAGCTCGAGGTCGAGCCCCTCCTTGCGGATGCGCAGGTCGACGTACAGCAGCGCGGGTGTCGCGGCCTGCACGACGGCCGCGAGCGCTCCGAGCGCGACCGTGACCAGCAGGCTGATGACGGTGACGATCACCATGACCGTGATCGCGGTCTGGCTGTTCGACCCGGTGGGGTCGATCAAGGCCATCAGGATGCCGCCGACGAAGCCGATTGGGGTCGAGACGATCTGCACCGCGGTGTTGACGATAAAGGCGACCAGGAGCTGGATTCCGAACGTCCGCCAGAAGTATCCGCGCGTGAGCGACCAGGATCGCGCGACGGCACCGCGGATGCTGGTGCGCTCGAGCATGAGCGCGCTCGGTACAAGCGCCAGCTTGGTGGACAGCCATGCCCACAGCACGACGGCGCCGATCGACCCGAGCACCCCGACCAGCACGCTCAAACCTGCGCCGACATTACCGAGATTGGCGGCGAGCAGTACGATCACCAGGATCAGCAGGCCGACTCCGACGATGATCGCCAGCGCGATGAGCAGACTCCAGCCGACCAGCGCGCCGATCCGGCCCTTGGCGAGACGCCACAATTGCCGCAGCCGCAGCTTCTCGCCGAGCGCGCCGCGTGCGACCTCGAGCACCAGGATGCCCTGCAGGACGGCCCCGCCGATGACGGACAGCGCCGCCGTTGCGACACCGGCAAGGGCGATCGCGGCCAGCGAGCCCGCCAGGATGGTGTTCTCGTCTTCGGCCGCCGCTCGATCAAGCCGTGCGAGAACGCCGAACGTGACGAGTCCGACGATCAGCGTCGTGACGATCGACATCACGCCGAAAATGATCAGCGAGGTGCCGTAGGTGGCCTTCGGGTTGCGGCGCAGCACCCTGAAGGATGCGCCGAGGATCGCGCCGAGGTCGAGTGGCCGCAACGGGATCAGACCCGGCTTCGGCGGCGGAGTCCAGGTGGGCGGCGCTGAGGGTGGCGGTGGCTGCTGGGACGGCGCTGCACCGAATGGTGACTGCGAGGTAGCCTCCGGCTTCCACTCCGGTGGCTGCCAGTTCTGCTCGTCCGCCATTCATCGTCCCCTCAGCCGGGCACAGCGCCCGGGATGCGTCACGCGATTATCGTTCCACACTCGACTACTGTTATGCGAAAGTTGGGCAACGAAGGGTCCATTCCTTTTGGTTCAGGCCCGAGGCCCCCTTAATGTAAGACAAGGATGATGACGGCTCGAATTCTGGTGGTCGACGACGACACGGCGCTCGCGGAGATGATCGGCATCGTCCTGCGCGCTGACGGCTTCGATCCCGTCTTCTGCGGTGACGGCTCCCAGGCGCTCGCCGCGTTCCAGGCCTCACGGCCGGAACTCGTGCTGCTCGACCTCATGCTGCCAGGCAAGGACGGCATCGAGGTGTGCGCCGAGATCCGCGCCGAGTCGGGCGTGCCGATCATCATGCTGACGGCCAAGTCGGACACGACGGATGTCGTGCGCGGGCTCGAGAGCGGAGCCGACGACTACGTCGTCAAGCCGTTCAACCCCAAGGAGCTGGTTGCTCGCATCCGGACACGTCTTCGCCCGTCGCCGCAGGCCACCGTCGACACCTTGCAGGTCGGCGACCTGACCGTCGACGTCGCCGGGCACGAGGTGCGCCGCGGCGAGACGAAGATCAACCTGACCCCGCTCGAATTCGAGCTGCTCGTTGCGCTCGCGTCGAAGCCGCATCAGGTCTTCACTCGCGAGATGCTGCTCGAGCAGGTCTGGGGCTACCACTACAAGGCGGACACACGCCTCGTGAATGTGCACGTGCAGCGGCTGCGTGCCAAGGTCGAGGAGGACCCGGACAACCCCCGGATCGTCATGACCGTGCGCGGGGTGGGCTATCGTGCAGGCTCCAACGAATAGCGTCTCCGTTCGCCCGGTTCTCACGGATTGGCGCTCGTGGCCGCGGACCATCGGCCGGATCTGGCGGCGTTCGCTGCAGTTCCGCACCGTCGCGATCGCCATCGTGCTCTCCGGGGTCGCGGTGACCATCGTGGGCTCCTACATGGCGGTCAGTATCGGCAACAACCTGTTCGACAGCCGGCTCAATCAGGTGCTCGCCGAGTCACGCCGGGCCGGCGACCTGGCCCAATCGATCTTCGACAACACCGACCTGGCACGAGACACCGTCGATCTGGACCAGTTGAGCGGTGACGTCACGGGGACCATCCGGGGGTCGACGACCAGCCCCGGCAGCATCGGCGTCGCGATCATGCGGGTGCCAGGCCAGCAGACGCCTGTCACCCTGCAGCCGTCTCAAAGCCAGGGGTTCCCGGCGGAGACCATCACGCCGTCGCTGCGCGAGGCGGTTGCGCTGGACACCACCGCCGAGCGGGTGTGGTGGCAGTCGGTGCAGCTGCCCGATGGTTCTCCGGGTATCGCGTCCGGGTCGCTGTTGACCGTGCCGAACGCCGGTTTCTACGAGCTGTACCTCGTCTATGACCTCGGAGACGCGCAGGAGACCCTGGCGTTCGTGCAGCAGACCCTGATCATCGGCTCGCTGGTGCTGGTCGCCCTCAGCGGGCTGATCACCTACTTCGTCGTGCGGCTCGTTGTCGACCCGGTGAACACCGCAGCAGAGACGAGCGAGAAGCTCGCCGCCGGTCAGCTCGAAGAGCGCATCCCGGTCAAGGGTGAGGACGTGCTCGCCACCCTGGCCCGATCCTTCAACGACATGGCCGACAGCCTGCAGACCCAGATCACCCGCCTGGCCGAGCTGTCGCGCGTGCAGCAGAGGTTCGTGTCGGATGTGTCGCACGAGCTCCGGACGCCACTCACCACCATCCGCCTCGCGGGTGACGTGCTCTACGACCAGCGCGAGAACTTCCCGCCGACCACAGCGCGCACCGCCGAATTGCTGCACACCCAGGTGGAGCGGTTCGAGGTGCTGCTCGCCGACCTGCTCGAGGTCAGCCGCTACGACGCCGGCGCGATCGAGCTCGACCTGGAGTCGACCAACCTGGTGCGGCTGGTCGAAGAGTCCATCGACTCGATGAGCCTGGTCGCTGGCGAGCACGGCAGCCAGTTGCGGCTCGTGGCCAGCGGAGGCTACTTCCCGGTCGACGTTGACGCCCGCCGGGTGCGCCGGATCATGCGCAACCTCATCGGCAACGCCATCGAGCACGGCGAGGGCAAGCCCATCGTCGTCACCATCGACAGCAACGAGACCGCGGTGGCCATCACCGTCCAGGACCAGGGCGCAGGCATCGCCAAGGAACACCTCTCGCAGGTGTTCAACCGGTTCTGGCGGGCCGACCCGTCGCGGCAGCGCACCATCGGCGGCACCGGCCTTGGCCTCGCCATCTCGCTGGAGGACGCCATCGTGCATGGTGGCAGGCTCGAGGTGTGGTCAGAGCCCGGTGCCGGGACCTGCTTCCGGCTCACCCTGCCGCGGGAATTGGGCGCCGATCCGGGGGAGTCTCCCGTCGACCTGCCGCCGGGCAGCCCGGTTGAGGCCTTGGAGGTGGACCAGTGAGGACCCGATCGACGTTCGCTCGCGCGATGCTTAGCGCCGGGGCATCCGGAGCCCTGCTCGTGCTCCTGGCCGCGTGCGTCGGCATCCCGAACCAGGGAAGCGTGCAAGCCGGACCTGTCGCGGAGGAAGCGCCGGACGACGGCATCGTCTTCAACCCGTTCGGGCCGACAGCGGGGGACGACCAGCTGGGGATCCTGCGGGGCTTCGTCGCCGCGTTCAACGGTCCGAAGGGGGACTACGAGGTAGCGCGCCAGTTCCTCGCCGAGGATGTGCGGACCGCGTGGGATCCGCGGCAGAGCGTGCTCATCCGCAGCAACGCGCCGCCGACGTTCCGGGTCATCGATGCGACCAACATCGAGTTCACCTTCAACACGCACGCGCAACTCGACGAGCGCGGCTACTACACCGCGAATCCGCCCGCGCAGCAGACACTGACCTACGGCTTCGTGCAGGAGGGCGGCGAATGGCGCATCGCCGAGGCACCCAACGGCATCGTGGTGCCGGAGAGCACCTTCACACGCATCTTCAGCCCGCACTCGATCTACTTCTACGACCTCGACCTCCGCTACCTGGTGCCCGACCAGCGCTGGTACCCGGGCGGGACGAGCACCGCAACGCGTATCGTCTCGGCGCTCCTGCAGGGACCGCCGGACCGGTTGCGCGGAGCTGTCGTCTCGCAGTTCCCGGAGGGCACGCATCTCGAAGCGGGCAACACCGTGGCGGTCGACGAGAACACCGCCACCGTCGCGCTCTCGTCCGAGGCGGCGGCCGCAAGTGATCGGCAGAAGCAGCTCATGCGGCTGCAATTGAGCCAAAGCCTGTCGAGCGTCGCCAGGGTCACCACCGTCGACATGACGATCGGGGGAGTGCACGTACCGGTGACATCGTTGGGCGCTGACGTGCCCGAGGTGAATCCGACCGTCGACTCCCGCCCGCTGGTCCTCGTCGACGATCAGTTCGGGTACAGCTCCGGCGGCGAACTGACGCCCATCCCCGCGCTCAGTGAGAAGGTGGTCGCGCTCGGCGCCACCTCGGCGACACTCAACGCTGCCTCGATCGCGGCGGCGGTGAAGGCCGCGGACGGATCGGTGTACGTCGCGCGCACAGGTGAGCTGCCCCCGGCGGTACTCGACTCACGGCCCGGCCTGATTTCGCCGACGATGGATGACTACGGATTCGTCTGGTCGGTTCCCGCCGACATCCCGAACGGCATCATCGCCTTCGACTTCACCGGCGGGGCGAATCCGGTCGCCAGTTCCCTGCCCGCCTCATCACGGGTGGTTTCGATCGACGTCTCGCGGGACGGCACGAGGCTGGCCACTCTGCTGCAGACCCCATCCGGCGCCCGTCTCATCGTCTCGGGCATCGTCCGGGATGCAGCACGCGGGTTCGCGCCGACCGGCCTCGTAGCGGAGCCGCTGCTCGACGCCAACTTGGAGGGGGACACCGCCATCGACGCCTCATGGGTCGACCAGCTCAGTGTCGCAACGCTCGTGCTCGACGATGTGCAGCACGAGGTGGACCTGCACGAGCTCGGCGGGGTGGCGACCAAACTGGGCAGGCCGGGGCCATCTGTCGCCATCGTCGGCGGCAACGGTCGGCTCGGCATCCGCGTGCTCGGCGACGACGGTGTGCTCAGCGCACCGCGGGGCAGCAGTTGGCAGCCCTCCCAGCTCACCGTCGAGTTCATCGCAACCCAGCGCTGAGAAGGCTTCTGCACAACTGGCGGTCAAACGCGGTCACCACGGCGGTAGTCAGGGTAGGGCTGGGGGATGAGTGCGCGCCTCGCCACCCTCCGTGAAGCGCTGCTGGATGCGACAGCGGTGCTGCTGCCGGTCGACTGCGCCGGATGCGGGGCGGCGGATCGGGCGCTGTGCTCCGGATGCCGTCGAGCGCTCGCCGCTGGCGACCACCGGCATCCGCTTGCCGACGGGACACCGGTGCACAGCGCGTTGCTCTACGAGGCGCAGGTGCGCGCCGCCATCCTCGCGTTCAAGGAGGCGGGCAGAACCGACATCGCGCGAGCGCTCTCGGTGCCGCTGGCACACACCCTCCACCGGGTGGCCGCCCACACCGGCCCGGTGGAACTGGTGGTCGTGCCGACGACCCGCGCGGCGTGGCGACGGCGCGGCTACGATCCGGTGCCGCTGCTTCTCGCCAAGGCTCGGCTGCGCCCGGCGCGGGTGCTGCGACGCATGCGCGCGACCGGCACCCAGAAGGCACTCGGCACCGAGGCGCGGAGCGCGAACCGCGCAGGGTCGCTGGCCGCCAGGAGCTCCCTGCTTGGGCGTCGATTCATCGCCGTCGACGACGTCATGACCACCGGCGCGACCCTCGACGAGGTCGTCCGCGCGGTCACCGAAGCTGGGGGCGAAGTGGTGGCCGGGGTGACCCTTGCGTACACGCCGAGGCTGTTCGCTCCTAGCAGTTGAACGCATCGGAAACACGTGGTGACTTCTTCAGATGGGAGGGCTACGGTGTGAATACAGAAGGCGCGAATCGCCTAGTCACCCTGGGCGACGCGCAGTGGAGACAAGGGGAGGACGCAATGGATACTGCCATCAACGGGCTCGGCGCCGGGATCACGGATCGCTTCCGTGACTACGTCAACGAAAAGGCTGCAAAGGTCTCCCTTCTTGCCGAACGCGCTCTCGCGTTCGAGGTGAAGGTCTCCCGGCACAACGAGAAGAACGGCTCGAACGGCGACGACCGTGTCGAATTGACGCTCATCGGACCCGGCCCGCTGGTGCGGGCAGAGGCCGCGGGCTCCGACAAGTACGTCGCATTCGATCTGGCATTCGACAAGTTGATGGAACGAATCCGCCGGGCCAAGGACCGGCAGAAGGCCCACCGCGGTAAGCGTGGGCTGCGATCGTTGCGTGAGGCCAGCGCCACCGGCTTCACCGGAGTGGACGTCACTCCCGCGACCGCAGATGTAATGGAGAAGGTGGCAACCGGCTCCGTCCCCATCATGGAGGAGGAGGCCGAGGAGGAAGAGGACTGGAGCCCGGTCGTCATCCGGTCGAAGGTGTTCCCCGCGACGCCGATGACCGTCGACGACGCGCTGTACCGGATGGAACTCGTCGGGCACGACTTCTATCTCTTCATCGACGCGACATCCGACCGGCCCAGCGTCGTCTACCGGCGCAAAGGCTGGGATTACGGCGTGATCGGACTGGATCTGGAGAACACCAACACGGCGGCAGCGGGAGGCTCGCGCGGACGCTGACAGCTGGCGCACAGGCAACCCAGCCACCGCGGAGGGTCACGCCGGTGCGGCGCGTTAGTCTTAGGTAACGCTAAGATTTCACCGCCGCATCGGCGTGCCGGTGTGCCGTCCCCGACGATACGCAAATTGGAGTGACTCGGTTGGCCAATGTTCTCGAACGCGTCCTTCGTTCCGGCGAGGGGCGGCTGTTGCGACGCCTGCACCGCTACGCGCAGGCGGTCAACGCCCTAGAAGACGACTTCAAGGAGCTCACCGACGACGAGCTCCGCAATGAAACGGTCGAGTTGCGCGAACGCTACTCGAACGGCGAATCCCTCGACGACCTCCTGCCGGAGGCGTTTGCGGCGGTGCGCGAAGCATCCGTGCGCACCATCGGGCTCAGGCACTTCGACGTGCAGCTCATGGGCGGCGCGGCGCTGCACCTCGGCAACATCGCCGAGATGAAGACCGGTGAGGGCAAGACCCTGGTGGCGACCCTCGCCGCCTACCTGAACGCGATCGCCAGCCGCGGCGTGCACGTCGTCACCGTCAACGACTACCTTGCGAGCTACCAGTCGGAGCTCATGGGACGCATCTTCCGTGCGCTCGGGATGACGACCGGATGCATCGTGTCCGGCCAGACGCCGGCGGAGCGCCGCGAGCAGTACGCGGCCGACATCACCTACGGCACCAACAACGAATTCGGCTTCGACTACCTGCGCGACAACATGGCGTGGCAGGCGAGCGACATGGTGCAGCGCGGACACCACTACGCGATCGTGGACGAGGTGGACTCGATCCTCATCGACGAGGCCCGCACGCCGCTCATCATCTCCGGCCCGTCCTCGGGTGAGGCGAACCGCTGGTTCACCGAGTTCGCACAGATCGCCAAGCGGCTGAGCGCCGGCACCGACTTCGAGGTCGACGAGAAGAAGCGCACGGTCGGTGTGCTCGAACCGGGCATCGAGAAGGTCGAGGACTACCTCGGCATCGACAACCTGTACGAGTCGGCCAACACCCCGCTGATCTCGTTCCTCAACAACGCGATCAAGGCATCCGCCCTGTTCAAGCGCGACAAGGACTACGTCGTGATGAACGGCGAGGTGCTCATCGTCGACGAGCACACCGGGCGCATCCTGGTCGGGCGCCGCTACAACGAGGGCATCCACCAGGCCATCGAGGCCAAGGAAGGTGTCGCGGTCAAGGCCGAGAACCAGACTCTCGCCACCGTGACGCTGCAGAACTACTTCCGGCTCTACAACAAGCTGTCAGGCATGACCGGTACGGCCGAGACCGAGGCCGCCGAGTTCATGGGCACCTACAAGCTCGGAGTCATCCCGATCCCGACCAACCGTCCGATGGTGCGCATGGACCAGTCGGATCTCGTCTACAAGCACGAGCAGGCGAAGTTCGGGCAGGTCGTCGAGGACATCGCGGGTCGGCACGAGAAGGGCCAGCCGATCCTCGTGGGAACGACCAGCGTCGAGAAGAGCGAGTACCTCTCCAAGCTGCTCGCCAAGCGTGGCATCAAGCACGAAGTGCTGAACGCGAAGAACCACGCTCGTGAGGCGGCGATCGTCGCGCAGGCCGGGCGGCTCGGTGCGGTGACGGTTGCGACCAACATGGCCGGCCGCGGTACCGACGTCATGCTCGGTGGAAACGCCGAATTCCTGGCCGTCGCCGAGTTGAACGCGCAGGGACTCAGCCCATCCGAGACTCCGGAAGAGTACGAGGCGGCCTGGGACGGCGTGTTCGAGCGCATCAAGGGCCAGGTCGAGGTCGAGGCGCAGAAGGTGCGCGACGTCGGCGGCCTGTACGTGCTCGGCACCGAGCGTCACGAGTCCCGCCGCATCGACAACCAGCTGCGCGGTCGCGCCGGTCGTCAGGGCGATCCGGGGGAGAGCCGCTTCTACCTGTCGCTCACCGACGACCTGATGCGCCTGTTCAACTCGGGTGCCGCGGAAGCCCTGATGGGGCGCAGCAACGTCCCGGATGACCTGGCCATCGAGTCGAAGGTCGTCAGCCGTGCGATCAAGAGCGCACAGTCGCAGGTCGAGGCGCGCAACGCGGAGATCCGCAAGAACGTGCTCAAGTACGACGACGTGCTCAACCGGCAGCGCGAGGCGATCTACGCCGACCGCCGGCACATCCTCGAGGGAGACGACCTCAAGGATCGCGTGGAGAGCTTCCTCGACGACGTGATCAACGAGGTGCTCGACGAGCACACCGCAGAGGGTCACGCGGACGACTGGGACCTGGACGCCCTGTGGACGGAACTGAAGACTCTCTACCCGATCTCCATCACGATCGATGAGCTGTTCACCGAGGCAGGTTCGCGTGGCAAGGTCACGCGCGCGATGCTCGGCGAGGAGATCCTGTCGGATGCGAAGCTCGCCTACCAGCGTCGCGAAGAGGAACTCGGCAGCCAGGCGATACGCGAGCTTGAGCGCCGTGTCGTGCTGAGCGTGATCGACCGCCGCTGGCGCGACCACCTGTACGAGATGGACTACCTGAAGGACGGCATCGGCCTGCGCGCGATGGCGCAGCGCGACCCGCTGGTCGAGTACCAGCGTGAGGGCTTCGCGCTGTTCCAGAACATGATGGGACAGATCCGCGAGGAGACCGTCGGCTTCCTGTTCAACCTCGAGGTCGAGGTATCCGGCGCGGGAGGCACCGCGGTGGCGGCGAAGGGTCTCGGCGGCACGGCCGCGGCGACCGAGCGCCTCAGCTACTCGGCGCCGAGCGCCGACGGCGGTGTCGAGGTGCGCAACCAGCGCGGACAGCTCGAGCACGCCGCGACCGCCAAGGCGCAGGCCGCCCAGCAGTCGCAGGTGAGTCCGACGTTCTCCGGTGCGCAGCAGGCCCAGCAGGCCCAACAGGGTCAGCAGGGCGAGCGTGGGGCCTTCGGTCAGCGCCCGGCGGGTTCCCCGCAGGCGCAGCCGCCGGTCAACCGCGCGCAGCGCCGGGCCCAGGACAAGAAGAAGGGCCGCTAGCCGGCTCCGGTCCGGTTGCGGACACCCGCGACCGTTCCGGACATCCGCGCTCGTGCGCCGTTCCGCGCCCGTTGCGGACGTCCGCTACCGGTGCGCCGGGCGCGGTTGTCCGGAACTGCCGCGGAGCGCGCCCGGATGCCGTCAGAGCACGTTGATCGCGGTTGCCCGCCAGCGGTTGTCGAGCCCCTCCAGCCGGAGCGCGACCGCGCGCACGCGCGCCTTGCCGCGCACCACGACGACCGCCTCGACGACGCCATCGCGGGGTTCGCACACCAGGGTCGAACCGATCGCGAAGCTCGGACGGACCACCGGGCGACCCTTCACCTGGCGCGCCCGAGCCGACAGCACGACACGCTTCAGCAGGTGGCGGTAGACATCGTCGCTCACCCAGCGGGCGATCTGGTCGAGGTCACGCGCGCCGGCCAGGATCTCGATGACGCAGCGGGTGAGATTCTCGATGAGCGGTTCGGGATTCGGAAGGTTCTCGCGCGGCGTGGGCTGCAGCCCGAAGTACTCGTCGTTCTGGCGGGACCGCGGCGCTGACGCGATCGGTACGGCATGCGCTGCCGGTCCTGCTCCAACTGCTTCAGTCATGCTCGGCTCCGTCTTCTCACGGGAACTCGCCGTTCTGCCCCCGAACGGGGGATGTATCGGACACTAAAACAGACAGATGCCCACCTTGTCGATGCCCCCGAAACGGGGCTGTGGATAACCTGCTTCGGATGTCGGTGCCGCGCTCTACCGTCGCCTCATGCGCTGGGACAACCTCTTCGACGATCTTGAGAGCCAACTCGAGCACGAACTCGTGGCTGAAGAGGTCGACCTGAAAGGCGAGGAGGAACGCCTCCGCATCGGGCGACTCGCCATCCGCGATCGGCTGCTCGCCATCCACGACGTCTCCCGCGGCGACCCGTATCTGCTCCGGCTCGCGCTCACCGACGGCAGGACGCTCGCGGTCCGACCGCGCAGTTTCGGCAAGGACTGGATGACCGCAGAACTCGTCGATGATGGGCGTCAGCCCGCGCAGTGCGTGATCCCGCTGTGGGCTGTCGCGAGCATCGTCATCGATCGCGCCCAAGTCGATCAGAGTCTGGTCGAGCCGGTCGGCGGCACTCCCGTGCTCTCCGGCCGGCTCAGTCTGACCTTCGTGCTGCGTGACCTCGCCCGCCGCCGCTGCTCACTCGAACTGCAGGTGGGAGCCGCCATCATTCACGGCACGATCGACCGCGTCGGTCGGGACCACTTCGATATCGCCGTTCACGAACCGGGGAGCGCCCGACGCGAACGGGACGTGCTGCAGTATCGGCTGGTGCCGCTGCATCAGCTCCTGCTGGTGCGGCTGTAGGCGTCGCCGAACGCCAGCTCGGTGACGTTGGAATATTCCGCCTGGTTCCACAGGCCGCTGCGCCTGGCCTCTTCATACCGCGCCTCGATGTAGGCCTCGAGCACTGCCCGCTCGATGCGCCACTGACCGCGGCCGCCGACCTTGATAGCGGGAAGTTCACCCGACCGCACCAGGACGTAGGCCTGACTGACCGAGACGTTCAGGATCTCGGCGGTATCGGCGATGGTCAGGAACCGCGCGAGCGTCTCGCCAGCATCGGTGTCGGTCATGCCTCGATTATGGGCCGGGGTGCGCGGCCGGAACCGGGCTGTGGATAACTTCACGCACTCGGCCAGCGCAGGTAACACGATGGGCTCTCACAGGGACTTGCGGCCGGATGCGGAGGGGCAATGCGAGAACGCACTGTGAAGGACGAGAGACGCAAGTCGTTCTGGTTCGACGCCCGCTTTGCCATCGGGATCGCCCTGGTCGTCGTCTCGGTGATTGCCGTCTACGGGATCGTGACGGCCGCCGACCAGAGCGTGCAGGTCTACGCGGCAGGCGGCGCTCTGACTCCCGGTGACCGGATCACCGAGGCGGATCTCGTCGTCGAGAGCGTGCGGCTCGGCGGTGCGGCCGGCGACTACCTCGCCGCCGAGGAACTCCCGGATGGCGGCTTGGTGGTCGTGCGCAGCGTCGAGAAAGGCGAACTGGTGCCGCTGTCGGCCATCGGCGACCCGGGCGGCCTGCGTGTGGCATCCGTCGTCGTCACGGTGAGCGGCCAACTGTCGCGAGCGGTCGGCCCCGCCGCAGTGGTGGACATCTGGGCGGCCGACGAGGTGGAGAACGGCATCTTCGGCCCGCCCGCGGTGCTGGTCGGTTCGGCAACCGTCGTGCGAGTGCTCGAGGAGAGCGGCATCATCGCAGACGGCCGTGGCACGGCAGTCGAGGTGCTCGTGCCGCGTGAACGCATCGCGCGCGTGCTCGAGGCCGTCGCGAACGGGGATGCCATCGCGCTCGTGCCGGTGAGCCTCCCGGTCGGGGACTGACGTGAAGAAGGTCGCTGTGGCGCTGCCGGCTGAGCTCCAGGACCGGTTCGTCGGCGAACTGGCCCGACACGGCTACGAACTCGTCGCGCGCGTTGAGGACGCGGATGCCCTCTCGGCCGTGCTGGCATCCTCCGCCCCGGACTTCGCCATCGTCGCCGCGCGGCTGCTGGACGCCAGCCTGGTCGCCGCGAGCGATGACGCCGGAGTCCGGATGATCGTGCTCTCGAGCACGGAAGCGGAACGTGCCGCCGTCGCCGGGCTGGGCATCCGCGAGGTCGTTCCGGCGACTGCCGCCTGGTCGGAGATCGAGGCGTTGCTGGCCGGAGCCGAGCAACTGCCGGCACCGGCGCATCCGATCCGCGGCCAGGTGATCGCGGTGTGGGGACCGGCCGGCGCCCCCGGTCGAACGTCGCTTGCGATCGGCATCGCCGCCGAGCTCGCCGCCGCCGGGCACTCCGTGGCGCTCGCCGACGCCGACACGCACAGCGGGTCGGTTGCGCCCGCGCTCGGGCTGCTCGACGAGGCGCCGGGGTTCGCGGCCGCGTGCCGTCTGGCCGGCACCGGCGCCCTTGACCGCAACGAGCTGGAACGCGTCGGCCAGCGCTACCGCTCCGGGCACGGCAGCTTCTGGGTGCTCACCGGCATCGGCCGCGCCAGCCGCTGGCCGGAGCTCTCTGCCCAGCGGGTGGTGTCGGTCATCGCCCAGTGCCGCGACTGGGTCGACTACACGGTGCTCGACACCGGCTTCAGCCTCGAGAACGACGAGGAGATCTCCAGCGACCTGTTCGCACCGCGCCGCAACGCCGCGACCATCAGCGCGCTGCGCGAGGCCGACCGGGTCATCGCGGTCGGGGCGGCTGACCCGGTCGGGCTGTCCCGCTTTCTCCGCGCCCACGTCGACCTGGTGGAGACCGTGGATGCCGAGCGCATCACCGTCGTGATGAACAAGCTGCGTTCGAGCGTCATCGGCCTCAACCCCGCCGGCCAGGTCGAGCAGACCCTGCAGCGGTTCGGCGGCATCAGCGGGGCGGTCATGATCCCGTTCGACCAGGCGGCGTTCGACGCGGCAATGCTCTCCGGACGGTCGCTGCCGGATGCCGTGGCCAAGTCGCCGGCGCGGGCCGCGATCGCGAAACTGGTCGCGGCGCGCATCCTGCCGCCGGAGCGCGATAGCTTGCGGCCGCGTCGGGGACGCCAGCGTCTGGAACGGGTGCCCTAGCCAGCGCATGCCCGTACGCTGGAAGCAATGGACAGGACCAGCTGGCAAGACTTCGACCAGCTGCAGGGCGCGGCGATCGGCGCCCTGCGCGGCACGGTGCTGGAACTCGGGGCCGGCGACGGCGCCAACTTCGAGGATCTCGCGCCGGGCGTCCGCTGGATCGGCCTCGAACCGTCCGCCTCCGCCCGCCGGGAATTGCTGCGTAACGCCATCGGACACGGTTACACCGAGCGACCGCTGGCGGCCGGCGCCGAGAACATCCCGCTCGACGACGCGAGCGTCGATGCGGTGTTCTCCACCTTCGTGCTGTGCAGCGTCGATGACGTCGACCGGGTGCTGAGCGAGGTGCGGCGCGTCCTGAAGCCCGGCGGCACGGCGCTGTTCATCGACCACGTCGCCGCGCCCCAGCGCACCTGGCGTCGGCGTCTGCAGGACTGTGCAAGCCCGATCACCCGACGGGTCTCCGGATGCCGGTGGAACCGCGAGGTGACTGCGGCGATTGAGGCATCCGGACTCGAGACGGTCAGCCTGGAACGGCGCGATGTGGCGAGCGGCATGCTGTCGCTGGCGGTGCCGTGCACGATCCACGAAGTGGTGAACCCGTAAGGCGTCTCCGCCGACCCTGACAAGGCTGTCCGGCGCGAGCCGTTAGCCTTGAACACGTGTCAACGCTCTCCGAACTGGTGCAGTCCCACACGCGTTCCAGCGAAGCGGACATCGAATGGCTCCATCTGCTTGTCAGCGACCTGCAGCTTCTAGCCGACCTCGCGTTCGCTGACCTCGTGCTGTGGGTGCCGACGACGGACGACAGCTTCGTGGCTGTGGCGCACTCGCGACCCTCGAGCTCAGCGACGCTGTTCTACCGCGACTTCGTCGGCCTGCCGATCAAGCCCGAGTGGCGAGATCAGGTGACGGAGGCGTTCGCCAACGCGAAGATCATCGATCTGTCCACCCCCGACTGGTACGAGGAGACGCCGACGCGCGTGCGCGCGGTCCCGGTGATGCGCCGGCTGAGCCCGAGCGGCGTTGCCACCACGGATCAGCCGATCGCGGTGCTGACCCGGCACACCAACCTGAGCGAGGCACGCACGCCGAGCCGCCAGGAACTGACCTTCAACGAGTGCGCGAAACGAACTGTTCGGGATGATCGCTGCCGGCGACTTCCCGGACCTCGGCGCGCCGACCGGGCCGCGCCGCGGCGCACCGCGCGCATCCGATGGCCTGCTGCGACTGGATGTCGACGGCAACGTCACCTTCGCGAGCCCGAACGGACGGTCCGCGTTCAACCGGATGGGGTTCAACAGCGAGCTGGAGGGCGAGTCGCTGGCCGAGGTGACCGCGGGGCTGATCGGCAATGGCGACACCGTCGATGAGTCGCTGCCGTTGGTGGTCACCGGTCGCGCACCGTGGCGCACCGATATCGAGGCGCGCGGAGTCACGGTGTCGCTGCGGACGATCCCGATCCGCAAGCCGGGGGAGCGGGTCGGCGCGATCGTGCTGTGCCGCGACGTCACCGAGCTGCGTCACCAGGAGCAGGAGCTGCTGACCAAGGACGCCACCATCCGGGAGATCCACCACCGGGTGAAGAACAACCTGCAGACAGTGGCCTCGCTGCTGCGCATCCAGGCCCGGCGGTCGCACTCGGACGAGGCGCGCGAGTCGCTCGACGCAGGCGATGCGCCGGGTCGCGGCGATCGCGGTGGTGCACGACACCCTCAGTCGAGGGGCTGTAGCCAGAACGTCGACTTCGACGCGGTGTTCGACCGGGTGCTGCTGCTGATCGCGGAGGTCGCCTCGAGCCACAACACGAAGGTGCACCCGAAGTTCACCGGCAGCTTCGGCGAGCTGCCGAGCGCGTACGCGACGCCGCTCGCGCTGGCCCTCACCGAGCTGGTCACCAACGCGGTCGAGCACGGACTCGCCGGGCGTGAGGGCGAGGTCGAGATCGTCGCGACGCGAACGGATGAGCTGCTCAGCGTTCAGGTGCGCGACAACGGCAGTCGGCCTGCCCGAGGGCAAGGTCGGCTCTGGGCTCGGCACGCAGATCGTGCGCACCCTGATCCAGGGCGAGCTCGGCGGCACCATCGACTGGCACACGCTGGTCGGGCAGCGGCACCGAGGTGACCATCGAGTGCCGCTCAGCTGGCTGAACAAGCACTAGGTGCTGACGGTCGGCCAACGCCCGGGCATCGCGGTCGTCAGAGTCGGATGCCTCGCGTCAGGAGCGGGATCAGGAGGCGCGGCGGGCGCGGGCGGCGCGACGCTTGAGCGCGCGGCGCTCGTCTTCGCTGAGGCCACCCCAGACACCGGAGTCCTGGTTGGTGTCGAGCGCGTACTGGAGGCACATCTCGCTGACGGTGCAGCGGGCGCAAACCGACTTGGCCTTGTCGATCTGGTCGACCGCCGGTCCGGTGTTCCCGACCGGGAAGAAGAGTTCGGGGTCTGCGGTGAGGCAAGCGGCTTTGTCGCGCCAGTCCATGCTGTGGTGCTCCTTAGGTGCGGCGTGAATAGCACAAGATCGAAGAGCCTTGATGAGGCGGGTGATGGGAATTCGTATTGGGAAAGCCCACCGCACTGTGAGCGACAAATCAACCTCAAATAGACTCTCATACGGCCGCTGCCAAATCAATAGGTTTTGTATGGGATTATCACTGTGAGCGAACACGTCGGAAACAGGCCACCTGGTGAGGGTGTCGCCACGAAACGTCGGTTGCGCTGCGTGGTCCTGGTCGGGCTGATCTTCGCTCGAAGTGCAATGCTCGCGGCCGCGGCGCGTGTTCCTGCTCTTCGAGCTGCTGACCGAGCGGCCGGCCTCGTACGCGAGCGCCGTCGCGATCCTGGTGCTCACCGCTGCATCGCGGCGATCTGGCTCGGCGTTCATCGGCCGTCAGCACGCTGCGCGGGCAGCGCGTGGATGCGCGGCGCGATCGTCGTCTGGCAGGTGCTTCAGCTCGCGATCGCGATCGGCAGCTTCCAGGGTCTGTTCGCCCGTCCCGACATCGGCTGGCTGCTGGTCGATCCCGGCGGTGCTCGTGCTCGTGCTGCTGTTCACCAAGTCGGTGATGGCGGCCACTGCGCGCCGCGACGCCGAAGTTCATTGAGTCGGAGTAGTGCCCTAGAGGCGGTCATGGGGCAACTACTCCGACTCGTGAGGAAGAGCGGATGCCGCGGGTCGTGTCAGGCGTCGACGCCCAGCTTCTTGCGCAGCATCGCGACGTGGCCGGTGGCCTTCACGTTGTAGAGCGCCTGCTCGATCCGGCCGTCCTCGTCGATGACGAAGGTCGAGCGGATGGTGCCGGTCACCGGTCTTGCCGTAGAGCGACTTCTCGCCCCAGGCGCCGTACGCCTTGTGCACGTCGAGGTCGGGGTCGCAGAGCAGCGGGAAGTTCAGCTGCTCCTCGTCGCGGAACTTCTGCAGCGCCGGCGAGCTCGTCCTTCGAGACGCCGAGCACCTGGTAGCCGGCGGCGACCAGCGAGTTCAGGTTGTCGCGGAAGTCGCACGCCTGAGTGGTGCATCCGGGGGTGGATGCGGCGGGGTAGAAGTAGACGATCACCTTGGTGCCCGCGTAGCTCGGCGAGGGACACCTGGTTGCCGTCCTGGTCGGTCAGCGTGAAGCTGTGGCGCGCTGTCTCCGGGCTGCAAGCGGGTGGCATCCGTCATCGTGGTGATCTCCTTGGGTGGTGCGAACTGGGTCCGCTTCTCATGCTAATCTTGATCTCCGGCTCAGGGTTCACACCCAGTGTCGAGCACCTCTAGCTCAATTGGCAGAGCAACTGACTCTTAATCAGTGGGTTCCGGGTTCAAGTCCCGGGGGGTGTACCGATCAGCAACCGCAACGGGCCGTCCATCTGCAGTGACGCCTGTACCCTCGGCTTCGCGCCGTCACAAGCGATGGCCTGCTCTGCGGCCGTGGAAGGATGGGAATGTGTTGACGTCCCTTCCGATCCTGGACCTTTCCCGACTTGATGCGGGTGCCGATGAAGCGGCCGCGTTCCTAGCGGACCTCCGTGAGGTCACCCACGAGGTCGGGTTCTTCTACCTCGTCGGCCACGGCGTCGAACAGGGTCTGATCGACGAACTCTTGACCGTCTCCCGCCGTTTCTTCGAGCTTCCAACCGAGGAGAAGCTCGAAATCGAGAACGTTCACAGCCCTCAGTTCCGGGGTTACACCCGGGTCGGTGGGGAGCGAACGCACGGGGATGTGGACTGGCGGGAACAAATCGACATCGGGGTCGAGCGAGCCGCTGTCGAGCCGGGGCCGGGCATCCCGGAGTATTGGCGGCTTGAGGGCCCCAACCTGTGGCCGGAATCACTGCCGGAGCTTCAGGACGTCGCCGCCCGTTGGAACGAGCAACTCGGCGAGTTGGCCATGCGCCTTCTCCGGACTTGGGCGGTATGCCTTGGGTCGCCCGAGAATGTTTTCGATCACGCGTTCGCCAGCAAGCCCTTTTCCGCGATGAAGATCGTTCGATACCCTGGAGAATCGGATCCGACACTCACACAGGGAGTTGGAGCGCACCGCGACGGCGGTGTACTGACGCTTCTCCTCGTTGAACCGGGGAAGGGTGGCTTACAAGTCGAGCACGACGGCGATTGGATTGATGCACCGCCCGTTCCAGGCGCGTTCATTGTGAACGTCGGCGAGATGCTCGAATTGGCAACCGGCGGCTATCTCAAGGCCACTGTGCACCGGGTGGTGTCACCGCCTGCTGGCTCCGACCGGATATCGATTCCGTTCTTCTTCAATCCCGTCCTCGACACGGTCATGCCCAGGCTTGAGCTCAGTGCGGAATTGGCGGCCCAAGCTCGAGGGCTGTCCCTCGATCCGACGAACAGCCGGATACTGGAGACCTACGGCGACAATGCGCTCCGCTACCGGCTCCGCGCCCATCCCAACGTCGCCGAAGTCCATCATCGGGATCTCGTCCCGTAGGGTGCTCGTCACCCGTCCGCGTCTGGTAGCGCGACCGGCTCGGCCGGCTTTTCCGCAAGCGTCGAACGCTCCAGGGCGGCGCGGCTCAGCAGTGTCGCCCCGGCGACCGCCGCCGGCATCACGAACACAGCCGCGAACGGGATGAGGAACAGCAGGTAGACCGCCGCGCCGAAGCCGACGGTCGTCGAGCGGCGCAGGGCGAGCATGCGGCGTCGTTCGCGCAGCCGGTGGCCCCGCCCGTCGAAGGCGAAGCCGCACAACTCCACGGCAAGGAACCACCCGCCGAGCAGCGCGCTGAGCGCGGGCGCGAGAATCGTGCCGACGACGGGGATGAACCCGACCGCGAACACGCCCAGCCCTACGGCAGCGGTTGCCAGCAATAGCCCCAGCGCATTGCCGATGCCTCTGCGCAGTGACGTCCACGCCGACTCTCCAGGGTCATCCGGGACCCCACCGAGGCGCTGCTCGACATTGCGCCAGATCCGCTCGTAGAACGGGTCGCCGACCGCCAGCGTGATTGCGGTGAAGGTGTACACCGCGATCAGCAACGCCGCGAGCACGAGCGCGGCCGCCCCGGCGAACCGGAGGACGCCGGCCCATAACGGGTCCCAACCGTCGGCGAACGGGGTCAGCCAGGTCACCACCGGCTCAAGATTCATGAAGAAGAGCACCAGCAGCACGCCGTAGATGACCGTCACGATGAGCGCCGGGATCGCCCCGAGGAGCATCAGTCGCGGCGACGTCGCCCACATGCCGAGGCCGCGAGCGAGCAAGCCGACACCGTCGAAGAAACCGCGCACCGGGCCGCCGGTGGCCGCGCGGTGGACGGCATCGCGCATCCGGGTGCTCTGCTGCTCGTGTGCGTCCACGAGGTCAATGCAAGCGGGTCGGTGACCTAGGCGCAAACGGCAGCCGGAACGACCCGGTGCTGCGGCGCTAGTCGCGTGGTTTCGGGCGGGCCTATGATCAGCGAATGATCCCCATCGAGAACGTGATCGCGTTCGCGATCGCCTCCACCCTGCTCATCGTGATCCCGGGTCCCAGCGTGCTGTTCGTCGTTGGTCGCGCGCTCGTGCTCGGGCGTCGCGGCGCGCTCCTCAGCGTCGTCGGCAACGCCCTCGGCATGCTGGTCCAGGTGATCGCCGTCGCTGCCGGTCTCGGCGTGATCATCGAGCAATCCGTCGTGCTGTTCACGATCATCAAGCTGGTGGGCGCCGCATACGTCATCTACCTCGGGATCCAGGCCATCCGGCATCGCCGCACCGCGGTGAAAATGGATGCCGCAATCCCAGCGCGCCGTTCCCGCGTGCTGTGGGAGAGCTTCGTGGTGGGAATCTCGAACCCGAAGTCGATCGTGTTCTTCATCGCCGTGCTGCCCCAGTTCGCCGTGCCCGCGGCCGGCTGGGTGCCGCTTCAGCTGCTCCTGCTCGGCGGCGTGTTCCTGGGGATCGCGCTCGTGCTGGACAGCGTGTGGGCGCTCGCTGCCGGCTCGGCACGCGACTGGTTCGGCCGGTCACCGGGGCGCATCGGCACGATGAGCGCCACCGGGGGTGCGGCGATGATCGCCCTGGGTGGAACGCTCGCGATCAGTGCCGCGAAGGCCTAGCCGGATCTACAGGTCGTCGACGCGCTTGAGCACGTGCACGGGGATGATGACCGCAATGGTCACGGCGATCAGCCCGCCCGCGAAGGTGGCCAGCTGCCAAGCCTCGGCGACGTCGAAGGCGATGCCGAAGAGGTAAAGGCCCCCGAGGAACAGCACGAACGAGATCACGAATGCGATGGCGGTCATGCCAACCATCCTAAGGGGCAGGCGGGGACTTCGGATTCGTCTTGCGGGCCGGCTTCGTCGGTTCGGTGGACGCGGCATCCGGGTCCACTCGCGTGGCGCCCGTCGACTCCGCCGCAGGCATCGGCCTAGTCACGTCGGCGTCGTCCGTCGCCGTGACGGTTGCCGTTGACGCAGCTGTGGGCGCGGCCGGGTCCGGAACCGCAGCGGTGGGCGACTGGCTGGGCGAGGAGGGCGACGGGGAAGTGGGGCCAGGCGCCGCGGCATCCGGATGTCTGGGCGCGTTCTTCTCGATGTACAGCTGCGCCGCGCGCGTGCCCACCAGCAGGAACCGGATGAGCAGGAACAGCGTCCCCGCCAGCACCGCGAGCATCAGCAGCCAGATGAACGCATTCAGAAGACCCAGGAAGACGCGGGAGAGGTTCTCGAAGCCCCAACCCCAGCCCCAGCCGGGTCCGTCGCCTACGAGTGCCAGCATCAGTGCTCAAGCTCCTGTTCGTCGAGTTCCTTCTTCACCGTGCCGATCGCGATGGCCAAGGTGAGCGCCCAGGCGATCCAGGTCAGCACAAGCCGCCAGTCACGCGGCCCCTTGCGGGTGTGGTTGACCGCTCCGATCCCGCCGAAAATCGAACTGATAATCGCTCCGTTGAGAAGGTACCTTCGCACAGTTCTGCCCTTTCTCCGTGTGACGGTCACCCTAGGTGTGACGTCTTGTCAACGCTACAGCGTGCCATAGCCGGCTGGGACGGGTGCTCAGTGACCTCACGGGCGCGGTCTCTAGCGTGTGCGCATGTCGCGCTTCACGGATCGTGAGCACGCGGGGCGCGCGTTGGCGGAAGAGCTTGACGAGTATCGCGGTGTCCCGGACGTGGTGGTCCTCGGGCTTCCCCGCGGCGGCGTGCCGGTCGCGGCTGTCGTCGCGTCCGCGTTGCGGGCGCCACTCGATGTGATCGTCGTGCGCAAGGTTGGGGTGCCGACGCAGCGTGAGGTTGCGATGGGCGCGCTCGCCTCGATCGCCGGCCGTATCGTCACGGTGCGGAACGAGGATGTGATCCGTCGCCTCGGGCGGGACAGCGAGGTCGTGTTCGAGGAGGGAGCCGCGCGCCAGCGGCCGGAGCTGTTGCGGCGTGAGCGCGATTACCGCGCAGGACTTCCGCCGTTGGAGGTCGAGGGGAAGACCGTCATCATCGTCGATGACGGCCTGGCGACCGGAGCAACCATGCGGGCGGCAGTCGCGGCGCTCGAACAATCCAAGCCAGGGCAGGTCGTGGTTGCGGTGCCGATCGGCGGGGCCGATGTCGTCGACGAGTTCTCCCGGTTAGTGGATGCCGTCGTGTGCGTCGACACTCCCGAGCCCTTCTGGGCTGTCGGCCAGGGCTACATCGACTTCTCGCAGACATCGGACGCCGAAGTCCGCGACCTCCTCACCCGCCATCACCCATCGAGTCGGGAGTAGACGCCCAATTGGGTGCCCGCATATGGGCAACTACTCCCGACTCAATGAAAGTGAGGGGAGCGGATGCCCGGGGTGCGGTCAGCGCGACGAAGGGCGAAGCGCCGTGATGGCGCGGCGCGAGGCACGCCGGAACATCCCGATGTGCTCGTAATGCGCCCCGTGCCAGCCGAACGGCTTTCGGGGTGCGACGCCCAGGCAGTCCTGTGCGAAGACGAGCGTCTCCTTGAGCAGTTCGAAGCGCTCCTGCATGGTCTTGGCCTTGCGCGTGTTGACCTCGGCAACGACCGAGCCGTGCCATCCCTGCCCAACCAGGTACTCGAGCACCTCTGCAACAGGCTCACTGCCGTGACCTGGCAGCAGGTGCTCGTCGAACACCTTGCCTTCGTCCATCGAACCGGAACCGTCGCACAGGTGAACGTGCCGCAGCTTGTTGCCCATCGCCATCGCCAGCTCGAGCGAGTCTCTTCCCGACAGTGACGCGTGCGAGAAATCCAGGGTCATGGCGTCGCAGTCCATGATCGACGGGTCGGGGCCGGGGGAGTACGCCTTCAGGTTCTTGCCGCCGACTTTCCACGGGAACATGTTCTCGATCGCGATCTGTACCTCGTGCTCGGTCGAAATCTCCCGCACGATCCGCAGGAAGTCCCGCGCATACTCCGCCTGCCAGCGAAAGGGCGGATGCACGACGACGGTGTCCGCGCCGACGGCCTTCGCGAGTTCGGCCGACTTGCGCAGTTTCACGCGCGGGTCGCGTCCCCAGACGAATGCCGTGAGCAGCAGCACGGGCGCGTGGATGGAGAGGATCGGCAGCTCGTAGCGTTCGGACAACTCCAGCAGCGCATCCGCATCCTGGGTGATCTCGTCCTTGGTCACCATCACTTCGACGCCGTCGAAACCAGCTAGTCGAGCCAGTCGAAAGGCCTGCTCCGTAGGGAGGGGGTACACAGCCGACGTGCTCATTCCGATGCGGATCATTTGCTCCAGTGTAAGCACGTCACCTTCAGGTATTCCGGTAGTCCCCGGCACCGGCCGTGTGAACGGATCGTGAAGTTCGCTCTTCCGCATTCACCTGCCACTCGGGAGACTCTCAGGCTGGTTGATACCCTTGAGTTTGCCCACGGCGGGGCAGTCGAGACGGAAACGGGTGGGCAGGATCGGGACACTGGTGAGTGACGCGCGCGCGACGAAAGAACAGTTCGACCTGGTCGTTGTCTCCAACAGGCTTCCGATTGACCGCGTCGTCGACGCCGACGGATCCGCCGCCTGGACCAGGTCCCCCGGCGGTCTGGTGACCGCGCTCGAGCCGGTGATGCACGCGCACGGGGGAGCGTGGGTCGGCTGGGCGGGCATGCCGGATGTTGAGGTCGAGCCGTTCGACGAGGGTGGCATCCGCCTCGTCCCCGTGCCGCTCAGCGCAGACGACATCGAGCAGTACTACGAGGGGTTCTCCAACGACACGCTGTGGCCGCTGTACCACGACGTCATCGCCTCGCCGCGCTACCACCGCGAGTGGTGGGACGCCTACAAATCGGTGAACCAGCGGTTCACGGATGCCGTGGCCGAGGTCGCCGCCGAGGGTGCCGTCGTCTGGGTGCACGACTACCAGCTGCAGCTCGTTCCGAAGCTGCTGCGGGAAGCGCGACCGGACCTGACGATCGGGTTCTTCAACCACATCCCGTTCCCGCCGTACGGGATCTTCTCCCAGCTGCCCTGGCGCACTCGCATCGTCGAGGGACTGCTCGGCGCTGACGTGATCGGGTTCCAGCGCCAGGCCGACGCCGTCAATTTCCAGCAGGCGGTGCGCAGGCTCAAGGGTTACCCGACCCGCAGGGGGCACATCGAGGTTCCGGTCGTCGATCAGACGCCGGGCGTTCGCGTGTACGGGCCGATCAAGCCCACCGGACCGATTCGAACGGTGGTCGCGCGCGAGTTCCCGATCTCCATCGACGCCACGATCTATGACGAGCTCGCTCGGCGCCCGGACATCCAGGAGCGAGCTCGCCAGCTCCGCGCCGACCTCGGCGATCCGCGGGTGATCATCTTCGGTGTCGACCGGCTCGACTATACGAAGGGCATCGGCCACCGCATCAAGGCGTTCGGCGAACTGGTCGCCGACGGCCAAGTCACCGTTGGTGACGTCGTGCTGGTGCAGGTTGCGAGCCCCAGCCGGGAACGCGTCGTGCCGTACATGGAGCTGCGCGATGAGGTCGAACTGATGGTCGGCCGGCTCAACGGCGACTACTCGACCATCGGCCATTCGCCGATCGCCTACTACCACCAGAGCTTTCCGCGCGAGGAGATGACGGCGTTCTACCTCGCCGCGGACGTCATGCTCGTGACGGCGCTGCGCGACGGCATGAACCTCGTCGCGAAGGAGTACGTGGCGAGCCGCGTCGACAACGACGGGGTGCTGATCCTGTCCGAGTTCGCCGGCGCATCCGACGAGCTGACCCGTGCCATCCTGGTCAACCCGCACGACATCGAGGAGCTGAAGCGCGCCATCCTGGGGGCGATGGAGCTGCCCAAGCGAGAGCGGATGTCGCGGATGCGGCAGTTGCGCAAGCGGGTCTTCGACAACGACGTCGCCAAGTGGTCGGATGAGTTCCTGGATGAACTAGCGAAAGCGCGGGCAGCCAATGACTGACCAGGCCGACCTCTCCGACGACCTTGTCGCGGCGCTGCGCCTGATCGCGGCAACCGAGCTGCTTCTCGTCGCGCTCGACTTCGATGGGACGCTGTCACCGACGGTCGACAACCCGAGCGATGCACGCGCGCTGCCGGCCGCGCGCGCCGCGCTCGAACGGTTGCGCGTTGCGCCGGCGACCAAGGTCGCCCTCGTCTCGGGACGGGCGATGGACAGCCTCGAGCACGTCGCCGACGCCCCCGACGATGTGATCCTGTCCGGCTCGCACGGCGCCGAGTTCCGGGTCGACGGAGAGCTGATCGCTCCAGAGCTGACCGATGACGAGCGCGCGCGGCTCGACCCGCTGCGGGAGGCGCTCGAGCGGGCGGCAGCCATCGCGCCCCGCGCGTGGGTCGAGGTCAAGGCCGTCGGCTTCGCCCTGCACACCAGGAGATCGGATGCGCACGACGCGCTCGAGGCCAACGAGCTCGCGCGACGACTGACCTCGAGAATGCCGGGTCTCACGGTGCGCGTCGGCAAGAACGTGCTCGAGTTCTCCGTCGTCGACGCCACCAAGGGTGGCGCGCTTCGGCGGCTGAGGCAGTACACCGGCGCGACCGGCATCCTGTTCGCTGGCGACGACGTGACCGATGAGGACGGCTTCGCCGCCCTCGGCGCAGACGACCTCGCGCTCAAGGTGGGTGACGGCGAGTCCCTCGCCCGTTATCGTGTCGCCGACGTCGCCATGATGCCGTCGGTGCTGGAGTTCCTGGCCGACCAGCGGCGGTAACGAGCCTCCGCTGAGCCGGTAGAATCGTGGCGCGGACCACATTCATCGGGGTACATTTCATGCGCCGAGCGCCGCCGCAACTGACGCTCCGGGAGGGAAATGCTCGCTACCCTCCTTCTGTTCGCGGTCGTAGCACTCGTCGCGAATCCGCTGGTCGCCCGCTTCGGCACTCGGATGTTCCCCGTGCTCGCCTTGGTGCCGTTGGCCGCATTCATCGTCACGATCGTGCAGTCACCCGCGGTGCTCGCCGGAGGCGACCACCTCGAATCGTTCACTTGGATACCGCAGCTCGGCTTCGAGGTCACAGTGCGCCTGGACACGCTTTCCTGGCTGCTTGCGTTGATCGTGACCGGCGTCGGTTCGCTTGTGCTGTTCTACTGCACCTTCTATTTCGGCCGGGACGAGGAGGGCGTCGGCCGCTTCGCGGCGACCTTGCTTGCGTTCGCCGGATGCATGTACGGGCTGGTCATCGCGGACAACGTGTACCTGCTGTACGCGTTCTGGGAGGGCACGACCGTCTTCTCCTACCTGCTCATCGGTCACTACACCGGCCGCCGCGCCAGCCGTACCGCCGCCCTGCAGGCGCTCATCGTCACCACCGCTGGCGGGCTGGTCATGCTGGTCGGACTGGTGATGCTGTCCGTCACCGTCGGCACCACGAGCCTGAGCGAGCTCATCGCCCTCGCCCCGGTCGGACCGCTCGTAACCACCGCCATCCTGCTGATCCTGGTCGGGGCGATCAGCAAGTCGGCGATCTTCCCCTTCCACTTCTGGCTGCCCTCCGCGATGGCCGCGCCCACGCCGGTCAGCGCCTACCTGCACGCGGCCGCCATGGTGCAGGCGGGCATCTACCTGGTCGCCCGGCTGGCGCCCGGATTCGCGGACACCCCCGGATGGCGTGAGTCGCTTGTCTCCCTCGGCCTGCTTACGATGCTGCTCGGCGCGTGGAAGGCTCTCAAGCAGAACGACCTGAAGCTGTTGCTCGCCTACGGCACGGTCAGCCAGCTCGGCTTTCTGATCACCGTCGCCGGGTATGGCACCCGCAACGCCGCGCTCGCGGCCGTCGCGTTGCTCCTCGCCCACGCGCTGTACAAGGCGGCGCTGTTCCTCATCGTGGGCATCATCGACCACCGCGCGGGCACGCGCGACCTGCGCAAGCTGTCCGGGCTGGGCCGGGAAGCCCCATTCCTCGCGACCACCGCGACCCTCGCCGCCGCCTCGATGGCCGGGATCCCATTCACTCTCGGCTTCGTTGCCAAGGAGTCTGTGCTCGCGGCGCTCGTGGCGGATGCCGCAGGCGGTCAGCTGCTCGGCTGGGTCGCCGTGGTCGGCATCGCGCTCGGATCGGTGTTCACGGTCGCCTACAGCGCGCGGTTCCTCTGGGGCGCATTCGCGCAGAAGGCCGACGTCGAGCAGGTGCGTCCGGTGCACGAGAGCCTCGGGTTCATGTTCTCGCCCGCGCTGCTGGCCGCTGCCGGCATCGTCGCCGCGCCGTTTGCGGCACCGATCGGAACCGCGTTGGAGGGCTACTCGACGCAGTTCGCGACCATAACTGCGGACACTCACCTTGCGCTGTGGCACGGGTTCGACATCGCCTTCGCCATTTCGGCGGGCACGATCCTCGGTGGTCTGGCGCTGTACTGGGCACGCGTGCCGGTGAGCGCGGTGCAGACCCGACTCAGCACGAACGTCAACGCGAACGAGCTCTACCTGGAGACCATGCGCGGCATCGACCGGGTCGCCAGCCGGATCACTGCGACAACGCAGCGCGGTTCGCTGCCGTTCTACCTCGGCGTCACCCTGCTCGTCTTCGTCGGCACGGTCGGCTCGACGCTCATCCTGAACACCACCTGGCCGAGCGAGTGGCGGTTGTGGGACAGCCCGGCGCAACTCGCGATCGCGGTGGTCATGGGGGTCGCGGCCATCGCCCTGGCCGGCGCGAACAAGCGCTTCCAGGCCGCGCTGCTGCTCGGGGCGACCGGCTACGGGATGGCAGCGCAGTTCGCGTTCCACGGCGACCCGGATCTCGCGCTCACCCAGGTGCTGGTCGAGTCGGTGACGCTCATCGCGTTCGTGCTCGTGCTGCGCCGACTGCCCGCCCGGCTGGGGCAGGTGCACGAGTCGCGGAACCGGCTGCTGCGCGCCGTCATCGGTATCAGCGTCGGCCTGGTCATGGCCGTCGGCTCGATCGTCGCGCTCGGCGCCCGCACCGCCGCGCCGATCTCCCTGGAACTGCCGAAGCTCGCCTACGAAGGCGGCCACGGCTTCAACACCGTCAACGTGATCCTCGTCGACATCCGAGGCTGGGACACGCTGGGTGAGCTGTCGGTGCTCATCGCCGCCGCCACCGGCGTCGCCAGCCTGGTGTTCCTGCGCAGCCGCACCGACAACCTGCCGCGCCCGCCGAAGGAAGTGCGTCGGCGCACCCTACGTGCCCGGCTCAAGCCGCTTCCCGAGCGGCCGCACGAGGAGTCCCGTCCCGACGACGCCAGCACGCGCAGCGCCTGGCTGCTGGCCGGGTTCAAGATCGCGCCGGAGAACCGGTCGATCCTGCTCGAGGTCGTCGTGCGCCTGATGTTCCACGCGATCATCGTCGTCTCGCTGTACATCCTGTTCTCCGGGCACAACGCACCGGGTGGCGGGTTCGCCGGCGGCCTCGTGGCAGGCCTCGCGCTCGCAGCCCGGTACCTGGCGGGTGGTCGCTATGAACTCGGAGCCGCTGCGCCGCTCGACGCCGGGCGCCTCCTCGGGGTCGGATTGCTGCTCGCCGCCGGGACGGCCGTGGTGCCGCTGTTCTTCGGCATGGCGCCGCTGCAGTCCACCTTCTTCGAAGCAGAACTCCCGATCCTCGGCCACGTCGAGTTCGTCACCTCGACCATCTTCGACGTCGGCGTCTACCTCGTCGTCGTCGGCATGGTGCTCGACGTGCTCCGCAGCCTGGGCGCTGAGGTCGACCGCCAGCAAGAGGACGAATCGGATGAGATAGCGGAAGGGAGCCTGGTATGAGCGTCTCCCTCGTGCTTGTCGTGCTGATGGCGATCTTCTACTCGGTCGGCGTCTACCTGCTGCTCGAGCGCAGCATGACCCGGGTGCTGTTGGGCTTCATGCTCGTCGGCAACGCGACCAACCTGCTGATCCTGATCGTCGCCGGACGCAGCGGCACCGCGCCGTTCTACGGCGACGCACCGGCATCCGAGATGTCAGACCCGCTGCCGCAGGCCTTCGTGCTGACTTCGATCGTCATCACCTTCGGCGTCTCGGCCTTCCTGATGGCGCTCATCTACCGCTCCTGGCGGTTGGCGAACGCGGATGTCGTCCAGGACGACCTCGAGGACGTCGAGATCGGCAGGCGGCGGGTGTCCGTCACCTCCGAATCCGCGGTCGAGGCGGAGGACACCGAGTTCGGCACGCGCGCCGCGGCAGCGGTGTCGACCGCGCTCGACCTCGCGGAAGCCGAGCGGCTTGAAGAGGAGCAGGCGCAGCGCGAGGCCCGTGACCGTGACGCGCGCGACCGCGAACTGCGGGCCGAGGACGGCCACGCCACCGAGTTGCAGGAGGGGGACAAGCTGTGAGCTCACTCATCCCGCTCGTCGTCCTTCTGCCGCTGCTCGGCGCCGCGGCGGCGCTGACCCTCGCACGCTACCCGCGCGCGCAGGTGACCATCGCGAGTGCGGTGCTCGGTGTCGTGCTCATCATCGGCGGACTGCTGCTCTGGTACGTGGATGCCTACGGCGCGATCGCGGTCGCGGTCGGCGGCTGGCCTGCGCCCTGGGGCATCACGCTCGTGGTCGACCGTCTGGCCGCGTTGCTGCTCGTCATCTCCGCCGCGGTGCTGCTCTCGGTCCTCATCTTCTCGGTCGGCCAGGGACTGGCCGACGGTGACGACGAGACGCCGGTTTCGATCTACTACCCGACCTACCTGATCCTGGCGACCGGCGTTTTCAACGCGTTCATCGCCGGCGACCTGTTCAACCTGTACGTGAGTTTCGAGATCCTGCTCGTCGCGAGTTATGTGCTGATCACCCTCGGCGGGACCGAGCAGCGCATCCGCTCCGGGATCACCTACATCGTGGTCAGCTTGGTGTCGTCGGTCCTCTTCCTTGCCGCCATCGCGCTGATCTATGCGGCAGTCGGAACTGTGAACATCGCGCAACTCGCGGTGCGGCTGGCCGAACTGCCCGAGGATGTGCAGCTCATCCTGCATGTGATGCTGATCGTCGCGTTCGGCATCAAGGCCGCCATCTTCCCGCTGTCGTTCTGGCTGCCGGACTCCTACCCGACCGCGCCGGCTCCGGTCACCGCGGTCTTCGCCGGCTTGCTGACCAAGGTCGGCGTCTACGCGATCATGCGCACGGAGATGATCATCTTCCCCGGCGACGACCTTCAGGTGCCGCTCATGATCGCCGCGGGGCTGACGATGATCATCGGCATCATCGGAGCGGTCGCCCAGTCCGACATCAAGCGGCTGCTGTCGTTCACGCTCGTCAGCCACATCGGCTACATGGTGTTCGGGATCGCGCTGAACACCGCAGAGGGCCTTGGAGCGGCGACCTACTACGTCGTGCACCACATCACGGTGCAGACCACACTGTTCCTCGCAGTGGGACTCGTCGAACGCGTCGCTGGCACCACCTCGATCAACCGGATCGGGGGTCTGTTGAAGGCGAGCCCGGTCATCGCGGTG
This sequence comes from uncultured Actinomycetota bacterium, assembly GCA_963702165.1. Lineage (GTDB taxonomy): Bacteria > Actinomycetota > Actinomycetes > Actinomycetales > Microbacteriaceae > Terrimesophilobacter. The sequence continues at coordinate 74,765 of OY969722.1, forward strand.
CTGTTCTTCATCCCGATGCTCAGCCTCGGCGGCATCCCGCCTTTCTCCGGCTTCCTCGGCAAGCTTGCACTGTTCGACGCCGGCGCGAAGGACGGCTCTGTGCTCGCGTGGCTGCTCATCGGCGCGGGAGCGCTGGTCTCGCTTCTCACGCTCTATGCCCTCGCGCGCTCCTGGAACATGGCGTTCTGGCGGGACGCGGAGGAGGTCGTCGACTACGAGCATCCGCTGCCCGTCTCCGACGCCGACCGCCGCAACGACTCCGGCCAGGTGGCGACCGCCCGCGTCGTGCCGCGCATCATGATCGGTGCGACCGGCGGCATGGTTGCCATCAGTGTCGCCCTCACGGTGTTCGCCGGGCCGCTGTTCGACGTCAGCGAGCGCGCGGGCAAGAACATCGACGGCCCTGGCTACTACGTGACGACCGTGTTCGAGGGGGTGTCGGAGTGAACGCGCAGGTGACAGGGCGCGAGCTGCGGCGCCGCTTCATCCGGCAGCTGCCGCTGCTGGTCGGCCTGGTCGTGCTGTGGATGGTGCTGTGGGGAAACCTGTCCTGGTTGAACCTGATCACCGGCATCCTCGTGGCGGTGGTGGTGACCCGCGTGTTCTACCTGCCGCCGGTCGACCTGTCGGGGCGCTTCAACGCGTGGCATGGGCTGGTGTTCCTGGTGACCTTCATCGCAGACGTCATCGTCGCGTCGTTCCAGGTCGCCTTCCTGGCACTGAGACCGGGCAGGATCCCGACCTCGTCGGTTATCGGCGTGAACCTGCACACGCGGTCCGACCTGATCATGACGCTGGTCGCCATCGCGCTGTCCCTCGTGCCCGGATCACTCGTGGTCGAGGCCGACCGGGAGAGCTCCATCCTGTACTTCCACACCTTCCCGACCGCCACCGGCGACGATGTCGAGAAGATGCGGCGCAAGGTGCTGCTGGTGGAGTCCCGCATCGTGCGCACGCTCGGCTCCAAGGACGACCTGCGCCGCATCGCCGAGGAGGCGCGCCGATGAGCGACTGGGTGTTCTGGACCGTCGGGGTGCTGTTCTTCGCTGCCTCGCTGCTGGCTCTGTACCGGATCGCGCGCGGGCCGAAGCTGCTTGACCGGATGATCGCATCCGACATGCTGCTGACCACGCTCATCTGCATCCTCGGTGCCGAAATGGTCTACAACTCGCACACCCGCACACTGCCGCTCATGCTCGTGCTCGCCGCCACCGCGATCCTCGGCGCGGTCGTCGTCGCCCGTTACGTCTCGCGAAGGGGGCAGTGAACATGCTCGATATCGTGATCGACGTGCTGACCGCGGTCTTCCTGATCGTCGGGGCGTTCCTGTCGTTCGCGGCCGGGGTCGGTCTGATCCGGTTCTCGGATGCGATTGCGCGAATGCACGCGACGACCAAGCCGCAGATCCTTGGACTGATGGTGATCCTCGCCGCGATCGGCCTGCAGAGCCCGAACTGGTCGACCATCCTGCTCCTCATCCCGATCCTGGTGTTCCAGATGCTGACCGCGCCGATCGCGGCGCACATGGTCGGCCGCGCGGGCTACCGCACCGGTGTGATGGCAGAGGAGAGTCTGCTGATCGACGAGCTCGCCGGGGCCATCGAGCGGGCGCAGCAGGAAAGCGGCAGTCCGGGGACGACTTAGACTCGATCCCATGTCCGAGCCTGATCTGAAGCCCCGATCCCGTGTTGTCACCGACGGAATTGAAGCCCTCACCTCCCGCGGCATGCTCCGCGCCGTCGGCATGGGTGACGCCGACTGGGACAAGCCGCAGATCGGCATCGCCAGCTCCTGGAACGAGATCACGCCCTGCAACCTGAGCCTCGACCGGCTCGCCCAGGGCGCAAAGGAGGGCGTGCACGGCGGCGGCGGCTACCCGCTGCAGTTCGGCACCATCTCCGTCTCCGATGGCATCTCGATGGGGCACGAGGGCATGCACTTCTCGCTCGTGAGCCGCGAGGTCATCGCCGACTCGGTGGAGACCGTCATGATGGCCGAGCGCCTCGACGGTTCCGTGCTGCTGGCCGGATGCGACAAGTCGCTGCCCGGGATGCTGATGGCGGCCGCCCGGCTGGACCTCGCATCCGTCTTCCTCTACGCAGGCTCGATCGCCCCCGGGTGGGTGAAACTCTCCGACGGCACCGAGAAGGACGTCACCATCATCGACTCGTTCGAGGCGGTCGGCGCGGTCAAGGCCGGCACCATGTCGGAACTCGACGCGCACCGCATCGAGTGCGCGATCGCGCCGGGTGAGGGTGCCTGCGGTGGCATGTACACCGCCAACACCATGGCCAGCGTCGCCGAAGCCCTCGGCATGAGCCTCCCTGGCTCAGCCGCTCCGCCGGCAGCCGACCGGCGCCGCGACTACTTCGCCCACCGCAGCGGCGAGGCCGTCGTGAACCTGCTTCGCCTCGGGATCACCGCCCGCGACATCCTGACCAGGAAGGCGTTCGAAAACGCGATCGCGGTCGCCATGGCGTTCGGCGGCTCGACCAACGTCGTGCTGCACCTGCTGGCCATCGCGAAGGAGGCCGACGTCGAGCTCACCCTCGACGACTTCAACCGGATCGGCGACAAGGTGCCGCACATCGGCGACCTGAAGCCGTTCGGCAAGTACGTGATGAACGACGTCGACCGGCACGGGGGAGTGCCAGTCGTGATGAAGGCGCTGCTGGACGCCGGCCTGCTGCACGGTGACGCGCTCACCGTGACCGGCAAGACCGTCGCCGAGAACCTCGCCGAACTGGATCCGGAGCCGCTCGACGGTGAGGTGCTGCGCACCCTCGACAACCCGATCCATGCAACCGGTGGGCTCACCATCCTGCGCGGCTCGTTCGCCCCCGACGGCGCCGTGGTGAAGACCGCGGGCTTCGACGCCGAGGTATTCGAGGGTCCGGCGCGCGTGTTCGAGCGCGAGCGCGCGGCCATGGACGCCCTGACAGAGGGCAGCATCAACAAGGGCGACGTGCTCGTCATCCGGTACGAAGGGCCGAAGGGCGGGCCGGGGATGCGCGAGATGCTGGCGATCACCGCCGCCATCAAGGGCGCTGGCCTCGGAAAAGATGTATTACTGTTGACGGACGGCAGATTCTCAGGCGGCACAACCGGCCTGTGCATCGGCCACATAGCTCCCGAAGCGGTCGACGCAGGTCCGATCGCGTTCGTGCGCGATGGTGATCTGATTCGGGTCGATATCGCAGGCCGCTCACTTGACTTACTTGTCGACGAGAGCGAGCTGGAAGCCCGCCGCCGAGGCTGGGCTCCGCTTCCCCCGCGCTATACCCGTGGCGTTCTCGCTAAATACTCGAAGCTCGTGCACTCCGCTGCGGAGGGCGCGACCACCGGGTGAGCACTCCAATCCTCGACTGAAGGACACTGAAGAAAACCATGCCCGCGGAATCTATCCCCGTGCCGACCCCGACGACGTCGCATCCACGTTCCACTGAGCCGGAAATCCTCACCGGCTCGGGAGCGGTGCTGCGCTCGCTCGAGAAGCTCGGCATCACCGACGTCTTCGGACTGCCAGGCGGCGCCATCATGCCGTTCTACGACGAGCTCATGTCGTCGACCACCATCCGCCACATCCTCGTGCGCCACGAACAGGGCGCAGGCCACGCGGCCGAGGGCTACGCGTCGTCCACCGGCAAGGTCGGCGTCGCGATCGCGACCTCCGGCCCCGGCGCGACCAACCTGGTGACGGCGATCGCGGATGCGCACATGGACTCTGTCCCGCTGCTCGCGATCACCGGTCAGGTGTTCTCGACCGTCATGGGCACCGACGCCTTCCAGGAAGTCGACATCGTCGGCATCACCATGCCGATCACCAAGCACTCCTTCCTGGTCCGCCGGCCGGAGGACATCCCGGCCGTATTGCAGGCAGCGCACCACATCGCGACGACCGGCCGGCCCGGTCCTGTGCTCGTCGACATCACCAAGGACGCCCAGCAGAACTCGGCACCGTTCATCTGGCCGACCGAGGTCGAGCTCCCCGGCTACCGCCCGGTGACCAAGGCGCATGGCAAGCAGGTGCAGGCTGCCGCGCGCATGCTCGCCGAGGCGAAGCGGCCCGTCCTCTACGTCGGTGGCGGCGTCATCCGGGGTCGCGCCTCGGAGGAGCTGCTCGCATTCGCCAACGCCAGCGGCGCGCCCGTCGTGACGACGCTCATGGCGCGTGGAGCGTTCCCCGACTCGCACAAGCAGCACCTGGGCATGCCCGGCATGCACGGCGCCGTGCCCGCGGTGCTCGCGTTGCAGGAATCCGACCTGATCATCTCCCTCGGCGCCCGCTTCGACGACCGGGTGACCGGCAAGCCGAGCGAGTTCGCGCCGAACGCCAAGGTGGTCCACGTCGACATCGACCCGGCAGAGATCTCCAAGATCCGCGTCGCCGATGTGCCGATCGTCGGAGACGTGAAGGACGTTCTCACCGACCTCACTGCCGCCTACAGCGAGGTCATCAAGAAGGTGCAGCCGGACTTCACCGACTGGTGGGCGCGGATCGAAGATCTTCGCACGAGGTTCCCTCTCGGCTACGACGAGCCCGCCGACGGCCTGCTCGCACCCCAGTACGTGATCGAGCGGATCGGTGAGCTCACCGGCCCGGAGGCGATCTATGCCGCGGGCGTCGGGCAGCACCAGATGTGGGCTGCCCAATTCATCAAGTACGAGCGGCCGAACGCGTGGCTGAACTCCGGCGGTGCAGGCACCATGGGCTACGGCGTGCCGGCGGCCATGGGCGCCAAGGTCGCCAACCCGGATCGCACGGTGTGGGCGATCGATGGCGACGGATGCTTCCAGATGACCAATCAGGAGCTCGCGACCGCGACGATCAACAACATCCCGATCAAGGTGGCCGTGATCAACAACTCGTCGCTCGGCATGGTGCGCCAGTGGCAGACGCTGTTCTACAACGGTCGCCACTCGTTCACCGACCTGAACACCGGGCACGAGACCGTCATGGTGCCCGACTTCGTGAAGCTCGCGGAGGCGTACGGCGCCCTCGGCATCCGAGTCACGAAGAAGGAGGAGGTCGATGCGGCGATCAAGCTTGCGAATGAGACCAACGACCGTCCGGTCGTCATCGACTTCATCGTGAGCGCCGACGCGATGGTGTGGCCGATGGTGCCGCAGGGAGTCGGAAACTCGAATGTGCAATACGCCCGTGACAAGGCGCCGGAATGGGAGGACGAGTAATGAGCCACGTACTGTCACTGCTCGTCGAGGACAAACCGGGTCTGCTCACGCGTGTCGCCGGCCTGTTCGCTCGACGCGGCTTCAACATCGAGAGCCTCGCCGTGGGCAAGAGCGAGATCCCGGGCTTGTCCCGGATCACCGTCGTCGTCGACGTCGAGGAACTGCCGCTCGAACAGGTCACGAAGCAGCTGAACAAGCTCGTCAACGTCATCAAGGTCGTCGAACTGGACCCGACGCAGACGGTCGAGCGCGAGCACATGCTCATCAAGGTGAAGGTCGACAACTCGACTCGCAGCGCGATCCTCGAGGCGACCAACCTGTTCCGCGCCCGCATCGTCGATGTGGCGACGGATGCGCTGGTGATCGAGGTCACCGGCGACACCGCCAAGGTGCAGGCGCTGCTGCGCGTGCTCGAGCCACATGGCATCAAGGAGATCGCCCAGTCCGGGCTGCTCGCCATCGGCCGCGGGCCGAAGAGCATCACCGACCGCGTCTTCAAGAATTGACGGGCGCCGGCACGGCCGCCCGCTAGAGACATCCGATCAAGCAAGGAGAAACAACTAATGGCTGAGATCTATTACGACAAGGACGCCGACCTGTCGATCATCCAGGGCAAGAAGGTGGCCGTCATCGGCTACGGCTCGCAGGGACACGCGCACGCGCAGAACCTGCGCGACTCGGGTGTCGAGGTCAAGATCGGCCTGAAGCCCGACTCGAAGTCGAAGCCGAAGGCCGAAGAGGCTGGGTTCGAGGTGCTCCCGAGCGCCGAGGCCGCGAAGTGGGCGGATGTCGTCGTCATCCTCGCGCCGGACCAGCACCAGCGTGCGCTCTACGCCGAGGACATCCGTGACAACCTCGAGGCGGGCAACGCGCTCGTCTTCGGGCACGGCTTCAACATCCGGTTCGGCTACATCGAGGCACCGGAGGGCGTCGACGTGATCATGGTCGCGCCCAAGGGCCCCGGCCACACGGTGCGCCGCGAGTACGAAGCCGGCCGTGGTGTGCCGGTGATCGTCGCAGTGGAGAAGGACGCGACCGACAGCGCCTGGCCGCTCGTGCTGAGCTACGCGAAGGCGATCGGCGGTCTTCGGGCCGGCGGCATCAAGACCACCTTCACCGAGGAGACCGAGACCGACCTGTTCGGTGAGCAGGCGGTGCTCTGCGGCGGTGTCTCGCAGCTCGTCCAGTACGGCTTCGAGACCCTCACCGAGGCCGGCTACCAGCCGCAGGTCGCCTACTTCGAGGTGCTGCACGAGCTCAAGCTCATCGTCGACCTCATGTGGGAGGGCGGCATCGCCAAGCAGCGCTGGAGCGTCTCCGACACCGCGGAGTACGGCGACTACGTCTCCGGTCCGCGCGTGATCGACCCGCACGTCAAGGAGAACATGAAGGCAGTTCTCGCCGACGTGCAGTCCGGCGCATTCGCGGAGCGCTTCATCGCCGACCAGGACGCCGGCGGGCCGGAGTTCAAGGAGCTGCGCGCCAAGGGTGAGGCCCACCCGATCGAGGCGACCGGCAAGGAACTGCGCGCCCTGTTCGCGTGGAAGCAGCAGGACGACGACTACGTGGACGGCTCCGCCGCCCGTTAGGTCCGTCTCGCGCCCGCTGGTTGAGGGTCGCGAAGCGACCGTCTCGAAACCAGTCCGCACAGCACTCTCGGTGTGTGGCTGGTTTCGAGACGATCGACTCCGTCGATCCCTCAACCAGCGGGGCGCGGCTAGAGTTGCTCGCGTGCCCGTGGATTCTGACGACGAAGCCCTCAGCTGGGGCGACGAGTCCGACCCCAGCCACGCCGCGGCGCCGACAGCAGAACCGGGCGAGGCGGATGCCGCGGCAACCGGCTCGCTCGCCCTCGTCGCCTACGGAATCTTCGCCGGCCTCTACCTGCTGTACACGATCGGCTGGGTGCTGGCATCCATCCGGAACCCGATCCCGGTCGGCGGGATCCTCCCGGTGATCCTGTACCAGCTGGGCGAGTTCCTGGCTATCGCGGCGCCGACACTCTGGGCGGCATCCGTCGCCGTGTTCACGCGCCACAAGCGCCCCGCAACCCGGGTGCTGTGGCTGCTGATCGGCGCCATCGTCCTCATCCCATGGCCGCTGATCGCATGACCGAGTCGATTCGAACCCCGGATGCCACACCCGGCCACCTCGATTGGGTGCGCGTCGCGATCGCGGCGGCCTTCGGGCTGCTGTTCGCGTACGACCTGTTCGAGGCGATCTCCGACGCGATCGGCGTCGTGACCAGCATCAATCAACTCAACGAGCTCGCAGCGGAAGCCGATGTCGCACCACTCGGTATTCCGTGGGCGGCGATCGTGGTGAACCTGCTCCTGCCCGTGGGGCTCTACATCGTCGGGCTCATCGTGGGCTACGGGCGCGGTCGCCTGCCGCTCGTCCTATCACTGGGGACCGCCCTCGCGGTGGTCGCAGCTGTCACCTTGAGCGTCAACGTGCTCGCCGGTTACCTCACCTAGCGACGCGTAACCGGCGGCGAGCCGGAACGGCCTGCATTACAGTTGTCCTGTCGCGCCCGCGTGCGCCGCGACGTTCCCCTCCTATCCGGCGAAGGATGCTTTCGTGGCGAAACCGATCGTGCTGATCGCAGAAGAACTCTCACCCGCTACCGTCGACGCCCTCGGGCCCGACTTCGACGTGCGCAACATCGACGGCACCGACCGTGCGGCGCTGCTCGAAGCGCTCCCGGAGGCGAGCGCGATCCTCATCCGTTCTGCCACCAAGGTCGACGCCGAGGCCATCGCGGCCGGACGCAAGCTGAAGGTCATCGCCCGCGCGGGCGTAGGACTCGACAACGTCGACGTCAAGACGGCAACCGAGGCGGGCGTCATGGTCGTCAACGCGCCGACCTCCAACATCGTGTCAGCGGCGGAGCTCGCCATCGGCCACCTGCTGAGCCTGGCCCGGCACATCCCGGACGCCAACGCGTCGCTCAAGGCGGGGGAGTGGAAGCGCTCCAGGTACACCGGCACGGAGCTGTATGAGAAGACCATCGGAATCGTCGGGCTCGGCCGCATCGGCACGCTCGTCGCCCAGCGCCTCGCGGCGTTCGACACGACCGTCGTGGCGTACGACCCGTACGTGACGCCGACTCGTGCGCAGCAGCTCGGGGTTCAACTGCTGAGCCTCGACGAGCTCATGCAGCAGGCCGACTTCATCACCGTGCACATTCCGCGCACGCCAGAGACGACCGGTCTCATCGGGCGCGAGCAGTTCGCCATCGCCAAGCCCAACCTTCGTATCGTCAATGCGAGCCGCGGCGGCATCGTCGACGAGCATGCCCTGTACGAGGCGCTGCGCGACGACCGCATCGCAGGCGCGGGGCTCGACGTGTTCGTCACCGAGCCGCCGACCGATTCACCGTTGCTCGAACTGGACAACATCATCCTCACGCCGCACCTCGGCGCGTCCACCGACGAGGCCCAGGAGAAGGCGGGCGTCTCGGTGGCCCGCTCGGTGCGGCTCGCCCTCGATGGTGAGCTGGTCCCGGATGCCGTAAACGTCGCTGGCGGCGTTATCGACCCGACCGTTCGTCCGGGCATCCCGCTGATGGAGAAGCTGGGGCAGGTGTTCGCTGGACTGGCCCAGCGCCCGGTCACCAGCATCGACGTCGAGATCCGCGGCGAGATCGTGGACTTCGACGTCAGCGTTCTGAAGCTTGCCGCCCTCAAGGGCTACTTCACGAACATCGTGAGCGAAGCAGTCTCCTACGTGAACGCGCCGCTGCTCGCCGAGCAGCGGGGAATCCCGGTGCGCCTGATCACCGACGCCGAGAGCGAGGAGTACCGCAACCTGCTCACCATCCGCGGCGGCCTCGCGGACGGCACGGAGGTGTCGGTGTCGGGCACACTGATCGGCACCAAGCAGGCGGAGAAGATCGTCGCAGTGAACGGCTACGACGTCGAGGTGCCGCTCGACGAGCACCTGATCGTCATGCTCTATACCGACCGGCCGGGCATCGTCGCGATCTTCGGCAAGGAGTTCGGCGACGCCCAGATCAACATCGCGGGCCTGCAGATCAGCCGCAAGGAGGCCGGCGGCCAGGCGCTGTCGGTGCTCACCGTGGACTCGCCGGTCTCCGAAGAACTCATCGAGACGGTGGGGCGGGCGATCGACGCCGACTACATTCGTCAGATCGACGTAGTCGCCTGACGAGGTAATGCGCCGCGCGCGGGTCGATCATCCACGCGCGCGTCGAATTCGACCCGCGCATGGAGGTTCGTCCCGCGCGTGGTGGGTGTGCGGTTGCGCGCTCCGCGCAGACAGAGGACCGCCCCGCGGTGCAACCGATGCTCCGCGGGGCGGCCTGCTAGACGTCGTTAGAGCGTCGGATCGACGTCGCTGCGCGTCTCACGCTGCACGGTGCGGTCACCGGTTCCCCCGACCTCGCGCACGGTCTCGACGCTTGAACGGCGTCGAAGCACCAGAACCAACGAAATCAGGAAGACGACCACTCCAGCGATCATCAGGATCCAGCCAATCAGATCCAGGTTGACGAACTGAACCTCGAAGTTCAGCGCGAAGGTGACGATGGCGCCGATCACGAACAAGACGATTCCGGTTCCAATTCCCACGATCGATCCTTTCTGTTCGCCGATGCCCGACCCATCGAGAGCCGAACTGGCGTTGTGTGAATCAGACTCGCAATCCTCCTTGGGAGCCTGCTGAGAACCGCCTGCGCGCTAATGTTGCATGCACACCCCCCCGCAGAGCCGGAGTAGCCAAGCATGCCCAGAAACATCTCTCTCGCCGTCATCGGCGGAGACGGAATCGGCCCGGAGGTCACCGCAGAAGCACTCAAGGTGCTCGAAGCCGCGGTGCCCGCCGACGTGACGATCGACGCGACGCAGTACCCATTCAGCGCCGGACACTACCTCGACACCGGTCGGGTACTGGACGACGCTGACCTGGAGGCGCTGCGCCAGCACGATGCGATCCTTCTCGGAGCTGTCGGCGGCGACCCCCGCGATCCAAGGCTCGCGGGCGGGCTGATCGAGCGAGGACTGCTTCTCAAGCTCCGGTTCGCCTTCGACCACTACGTCAACCTGCGACCGGGGCGGCTCTTCCCGTCAATCGCGTCGCCGCTCGCCAACCCGGGCAACATCGACTTCCTGGTGGTCCGCGAGGGCACGGAGGGTCCATACACAGGCAACGGGGGAAGCATCCGGGTCGGTACGCCGGCCGAGGTCGCCACCGAGGTCAGCGTCAACACCGCGTACGGGGTCGAGCGGCTCGTGCGGTTCGCGTTCCGCACCGCGACCGAGCGGCGGAACAAGCTCACCCTCGTGCACAAGACGAACGTGCTGACTTACGCCGGTTCGCTCTGGCAGCGCACCGTCGACAGCGTCGGGGCCGAGTTCCCGGGGGTCGCAGTCGACTACCTGCACATCGACGCGGCCACCATCTTCCTGGTCACCGACCCTTCGAGGTTCGACGTGATCGTCACCGACAACCTCTTCGGCGACATCCTGACCGACCTCGCGGGCGCAGTCTGCGGCGGGATCGGCCTGGCCGCATCCGCCAACATCAACCCGGACGGCACCTTCCCAAGCATGTTCGAGCCCGTGCACGGTTCGGCGCCGGACATCGCAGGGAAGCAGGTCGCTGACCCGACCGCCGCCATCCTGTCGGTCGCGCTGCTGCTGCAGCAGCAGGGACTCCCGGATGCCGCGGCGCGGGTCACCGACGCCGTCACGGCCGACCTCGAGTCGCGAGGATCGGATGCGCGCAGCACCACGCAGGTGGGCGACGCGATCGTTGCGCTCATCAAAGGAGCGCAGAATGGATGAGTCCGGTTTCTCCCGGACAGCACAGAGCGAAGGATTGGCGATGGCCTCAACACAGACGGATGCAGCACTCGAATTCCAGGTGACACGGAACCTGGTCGCGAAGAGCCCGCAAGAACGTGCAGAGATCCTCGCCAACCCGGGCTTCGGCAAGAACTTCACCGACCACATGGTCGACATCTGCTGGAGCGCGGGCGGCGGCTGGCACCGGCCCCGCGTGCAGCCTTACGGCCCGATCACCCTCGACCCCGCGGCCGCGGTGCTGCACTACGGGCAGGAGATCTTCGAGGGCCTGAAGGCGTACCGTCACGCGGATGGGTCGATCTGGACCTTCCGGCCCGAGGCCAACGCCCAGCGCATGCAGCGTTCCGCGCGGCGGCTCGCCCTGCCCGAGCTGCCGGTCGAGTACTTCATCGACTCGCTGCACCAGCTGATCGCGGTCGACGGGGACTGGGTGCCATCCGAGCCGGAGACCAGCCTGTACCTGCGGCCGTTCATGTTCGCCAAGGAAGCGTTCCTCGGCGTGCGTGCCGCGCACAAGGTCGCCTACTACCTGATCGCGAGCCCGGCCGGAGCCTACTTCCACGGCGGTGTTGCGCCGGTGTCGATCTGGCTGTCGACGAACTACTCGCGCGCAGGCAAGGGCGGCACCGGGGCGGCGAAGACCGGCGGCAACTACGCCGCGTCACTGCTGCCGCAGGAGGAGGCCGCCGCGCAGGGCTGCGCCCAGGTGATGTTCCTCGACTCGGTCGAGGGCAAGTACATCGAGGAGCTCGGCGGGATGAACGTTGTGCTCGTCTACAAGGACGGCCGCGTGGTCACGCCCGACTCGGCGAGCATCCTCGAGGGCATCACGCGCGACTCCATCCTGAAGCTCGCCGAGGACCGCGGCCACACGGTGGAGCGCCGCCAGGTCACCATCGACGAGTGGCGTGAGGGCGCGGCATCCGGGGACATCGTCGAGGTGTTCGCGTGCGGCACGGCTGCGGTCGTGACGCCCATCGCGCAGCTCAAGGCCGCCGACTTCACCATCGGCGACGCGGATGCGCAGCCGGGCGAGTTGACCATGTCGCTGCGGCAGGAGCTCACCGACATCCAGTACGGACGCGCCCTGGACAAGCACGGTTGGATGCACCGCCTGGACGCCTGACCCAAGGAAAGGCGGGCCGCCCCGGGCGGGTACGCTTGATCGGGTGAAGATCGCGCGTTTTAGCAGTGCCGGGGAAGACCCGAGGTTCGGAATCGTCGACGACGAGTCGCTTGTCGTCCTGGCTGGGGACCCCATGTTCAGTGGGTTCAACACCACGGGTGAGCGGGTCGCGCTGGAGGATGCCCGACTGCTGGCGCCGGTCATCCCGCGGTCCAAGGTGGTGTGCGTCGGCCTGAACTACGCCGCCCACAAGGCGGAGATCACGAGCGCCGCGCCGGACAACCCGCTGATCTTCCTCAAGCCGAACACGTCGGTCATCGGACCGGGCGAGACCATCATGATCCCGCCGGTCGATGGTCGCATCGTGCACGAGGGTGAACTGGCGATCGTGATCGGCCGCATCGCGAAGCAGGTCAAGGCCGAGAACGCGATGGACTACATCTTCGGCTATACGATCGCCAACGACATCTCCGCGCGCGACGTCATGTTCGCCGACGGCCAGTGGGCGCGTGCGAAGGGGTATGACACGTTCTGCCCGCTCGGCCCGTACATCGAGACCGAGCTCGACCCGACCAACCTCGAGATCGAGACCTTCGTCGACGGCGAGCCCCGCCGCAAGGGCAACACCGCGGACATGCTGTACAAGATCCCGGAGATCATCGAGTTCGCGTCGGATGTCTGGACGCTGCTGCCCGGCGACATCATCCTCACCGGGACGCCGGCCGGCCTTGGCGGGTTCACCGACGGCCAGACGGGTGGACATCACCATCGAGGGCATCGGAACACTCTCGAACCCGGCGCGCAACCGCGACTAGCTGCCTTCCAGCATCCAGCCATCCGGCTAACAGCGCCGTTGTTTGTTGACCGCGCGCCACTTTAAACCGGCGCGCGGTCAACAAGCACCGGCGCGGTTGCGTCAGGAGGGGGCGCGACTAGCGGGGCGGTGAGGGGTCGCCGACCTGCACGACGCCGTTCTCGTACGCGAAGACCGCGACCTGCACCCGATCGCGCAGCGCGAGCTTCGTGAGCAGTCGCGACGCGTACGTCTTGACCGTCGCCTCGCTGAGGAACAGCTCCTGCCCGATCTCAGCATTGGAGTGCCCACGCGCGATGAGCCGCACGATCTCCAACTCGCGTTCGGTCAATGACTGGACCACCGGGGATGGTCCACCGAGCGGCCGCTGGGTGAACCGCTCGAGCAGTCGCGCGGTCACCGCCGGTGCCAGCATCGACTCGCCGCGCGCCACGACGCCGACGGCGTGAACCAGGTCGGTCGGCGACACATCCTTCAGCAGGAACCCGCTCGCGCCCGCGCGGACCACTTCGTACACGTACTCGTCCAGGTCGAATGTGGTCAGCGCCAGCACGCGCGGCGCCGGATCGCATTCTGCAAACACCCGACGGGTCGCGCCGATGCCGTCGAGAACGGGCATCCGGATGTCCATGAGCACGACGTCGGGGGAGAGTTCGCGGGCAAGCGCAACGGCCTCCTCGCCGTTGGCGGCTTCACCGACGACGTCCATGCCGGCGCGCTCGAGAATCAGCCGAAAGCCCGCGCGCACCAGCTCCTGGTCGTCGGCGAGCAGCACGCGCGTCACTGCAGCACTCCGACCGGGAGGACCGCGTGCACCACGAATCCGCCGCCTGGCCGGGTCGTGGCATCCAGTCGGCCGCCGTACAGCGCCGCGCGCTCGCGCATGCCGATCAGCCCGTGCCCGGTGGGTTGGTCACCGGATGCGCCGGTGCCGTCGTCGGTGACCAGCACCTCGACATCGTCTGCCGCGAACCGCACCGTCACCAGCGCGGTGCGAGCGGACGCGTGCCGCCGGGTGTTGGTGAGCGCCTCCTGCACGATGCGGTGGACGGCGAGGTCGAGGCCCTCAGGAAGGTCGAACTGGTCGCCCTCGATGATCAGGTTCGCGTCGAGTCCGGCGGCGCGGGCGTGCTCGATGAGCCGGGGGAGCTCGGCAATGCCGGGTTGCGGCTCGAGCGGCCGATCGTCCTCCGGCGCGCGGACCATCGCGACGACCCGGCGCATGTCGGCGAGAGCGGCCGTGCCCGTGGTGCGGATGGTCTGCAGAGCGCGGCGCACGATCGCCTCGTCGTCGGCCGCCTGTTCCGCGGCCCCCGCCTGCACCACCATCACGCTCACGGAGTGGGCGACGATGTCGTGCAGCTCGCGCGCGATGCGCGCTCGTTCGTCTGCGACCGCCTGCAGCGCCTGCATCCGGCTCTCCGCCTCGACCTCGGATGCTCGGGTCGCGGCATCCGCAGCACGCTTCTCCAGCAGGCTCAGTCCGCGGCCGGAAGCCCAGACGACGGCTGTGACCGCCCAGTGGAAGACGATCTCCTCCGGGTACTGCAACACGTCGACGCGCAGGTCGAAGAAAACCAGAAGTGTGGCGGCGACGCCTGCGCCGGCGATATTGCGCCAGCCCCTGCCGTGCCGGGCGACCGAGTACACCGCGATCAGGAACGGCACGAACTGTCCCCAGAACAGCACCGGCACCGGGGTGATCGAGTAGACCAGCACCCACAGACCGACCATTGCGGCCAGGGTTGCGAGTGGCGCGATCCGCCGGAATAGCAGCGCCCCGCACATCAGTACCGCTAGCGCCGTCCCGAGCGGTTTCGAGCCGGTCCCTTGCAGGGACTGCAGCGGCACCCACAACTCCGCGATGGCTACGCCGCAGAGCACGAGCGCGACGGAGGCATCCTGGATCCGGTGCACAAGGTCGCGGCGCGTCACATGCCCGAGGATACGCGGGCGCGACCACCGGCCGGAATCACCCGAAGTTGACACGCGGGTCCCCGAGCGGCGACCCGATCGACCACCACTGGCGGATGCCGGTCAACCGGCGCCTTCGTAGCGTGAGGCCGACCCCTTGGAGGAATCATGACCACAACCGCAAAGTACCGCCGTTTCCTTGCCGCCCTGAGCCTCGCGCTCACCGCTGCCCTCACCGTTGTCTGGATCGTGCTGGCGCCCGCCGCCGAACACCCGGACGGCCCGCTCGGCGCGATCGCCGCCACGCCGACCACTGCGACGATCTCGGCGCTTGCGTTCGCCTACGCCCAGCTGCTGTTCATCGTCGCGCTGCTCGGCGCAGCGCAACTTGTCAGCTCACGCTCACCGATCATGTCCAACCTCGCCGCGACGTTCGGAATCATCGGTGGCTTCGGCCACACCATCTTCGCCGGCGGCTCGCTGGTGACACTGGCGATGGCCGCCGACCCGGCGAATGCCAGCGCCTACAACGCGATCCTCGACCGTGAGATCAGCGCGGTCGACGGCATCCCGATGCTCATGGGCATGATCGGGACCGTGCTCGCGATCTTGTTCCTCGGCATCGGCCTGCTGCGCGCCAAGGTCGGCCCGGTGTGGATCCCGATCGCCCTGTTCGTGTTCCTGGTGGCGGAGTTTGCGGTGGGCAACTTCGTGCCGTGGGCGTTCTACGCGTCCGGCGCGCTCTACCTGATCGCGCTGGTCGCGCTCGCGGTCGTCGTGTGGAGGAGCCCGATCGAGCAGTGGATGACGGTTGCCGACGGCCAGGCGGCCGAAGTGGAGTCGGTGCCGGCCGCGCGTTGAGCGTGCGCTGAAGCATCCGGGCTCTCCCCGACCAACCCCGCGCCAGTTTGTTGACCGCGCGCCAGTTTGAACCGGCGCGCGGTCAACAAACGCCGGCGCGGATGCCGGTTAAACACCCGCGAGGAGCCCATTGAGCTCGCCGAAATCGAGCCCATCCGCCGTGGCGCGGTAGGTGCCGTCGGCGAGCAGCTCCTCTGCCGCGCGCTGGGCTACGGCGTAGGCGGCCTGCGCCACTCCGGAGCCGAGGCTGACGCGCGCCACGCCCAGCAGGCCGAGCTCGGACACGTTGGGGGCGCCAGCTCCGGCCATCACGTTCACCGGGACCGGAATCGCCGCCACAAACGCAGCGATCGTCTCAGCGTCGACAACACCGGGCACGAAGATGCCGTCCGCTCCTGCGTCGACGTACTGGTTTGCGCGCGCGAGCGTTTCCGCCACACGCCGCTCGGGGGCGCCGATGCCGGCGAGGAACACGTCCGTCCGCGCATTGATGAAAAGCGGGACACCTCCCTGGTCGGCCGCTCGCCGGGCGGCGACGATTCTGGAAGCAAGCTCGGCCGCCGAGCGGGATCCGTCCTCGATGTTGATGCCGACGGCACCGGCTTCCAGGACACCGTCCACAGTTTTCGCGAGGTCAGCCGCCGAGTCTCCGTAACCTCCCTCGATGTCCGCGGTCACGGGAACCTCGACAGCGTTCGCGATGGCTGCGATCACGCTCAGCGCTCGGGCGCGCTCGAGGCGGTCGCCGTCCGCGAATCCGAGGGACCACGCCACACCGGCACTGGTCGTCGCGATGGCTTGCGCGCCGGCCGCTTCGATGACGAGGGCACTCGCGACATCCCAAGCGTTGGCGAGGGCAAGCGGATGCCTGGAGTCGTGGAGCGAGCGGAAATGAAGGGCCTTCTGAGTGTTCGTTGTGTGCATGAAGGCAAGTACAGCGGTGGCGGTGACGGGTGTCTGGCGGAAATCGGACCTCACCGTCGCGCTGGCTCAACCCCGCGCCAGTTTGTTGACCGCGCGCCACTTTAAAGGGGCGCGCGGTCAACAAACGCCGGCGCGGATGCGGACGGGGTGACCAACGAGAGGCCCTACGCCTGGGGCTCCGCGCTGCTGACGAGCTGCAGGCCGACGACGCAGCCGATAAGGCCAAGCATCAGCAGCACTTTCACCAGCGAGACCGGCTCGGTTCCGGTCACCATTGCGTAGGCGACAGTGAGCACGGCGCCGATACCCACCCAGACCGCATACGCGGTCCCTGTCGGGAGATCACGCATCGCCCACGCGAGACCCGCCATGCTCAGGATCAGCGCAACGAAGAAGGTGACGGTCGGCCACAGTTTGGTGAACCACTCCGACTTGCCGAGCGCGGTCGCCCAGACGGCTTCCAGCACGCCGGACAGCACCAGAATCACCCACGACATGACACTCCAACGGCCAGTCTTGTCGCGTTCCGGGTACTGATCCCTCGTCCGGGAGCGCTGTCGGCGCTCGGCCTCCACGCTAGCAAGCCCGGCTCAGCAACCACTGAGCACCACCCTCGACAGCCGGATGCGCGCTGGCGCGGAACTAGGATTGAGCACGATGGCTGCCAACTTCTCTACCGCATCCGGCTCCGATGTCCGCGTCCGGTTCTGCCCCTCACCGACCGGTACCCCGCACGTCGGGCTCATCCGCACGGCTCTCTTCAACTGGGCGTACGCGCGCCACACCGGCGGCAAGCTGATCTTCCGGATCGAGGACACGGATGCCGCCCGCGACAGCGAGGAGAGCTACCTGCAGCTCCTCGACGCGCTGCGCTGGCTGAAGATCGACTGGGACGAGGGCATCGACGCCGGCGGGCCGCACGGCCCGTACCGGCAGTCCCAGCGTCAGGACATCTACCAAGGTGTCATCGACCAGCTGAAGGCATCCGGTCACCTGTACGAGTCGTTCGTCACCCCGGAGGAGATGGACGCCCGCAACGTCGCGCACGGCCGCGACCCGAAGCAGGGCTACGACAACTTCGAGCGCGACCTCACCGACGCCGAGCGCGACGCGTTCAAGGCGGAGGGCCGTCAGCCCGCGCTGCGGCTGCGCGTGCCCGACAGCGACCTCAGCTTCACCGACCTGGTGCGCGGCGAGATCACCTTTCCGGCCGGCAGCTTCACCGACTTCGTAGTCGTGCGCCCGAACGGCATCCCGCTGTACACCTTCGTCAACCCGGTCGACGACGCGCTGATGGGCGTCACCCACGTGCTGCGCGGCGAGGACCTGCTCAGCTCCACCCCGCGCCAGATCGCCCTGTACACCGCGCTCATCGAGGTCGGCGTGACGGATGCGATCCCGCAGTTCGGTCACCTGCCGTACGTCATGGGGGAGGGCAACAAGAAGCTCTCCAAGCGTGACCCCGAGTCGAGCGTGTTCCATCTGCGCGACATGGGCTTCATCCCGGAGGGCCTCGGCAACTACCTCGCGCTGCTCGGCTGGGGGCTGTCCGCCGACCGCGACGTGTTCAACACGGACGAGTTCGTCGGCGCGTTCGACGTCACCGATGTGAACCCGAACCCGGCCCGCTTCGACCTGAAGAAGGCCGAGGCGATCAACGCCGACCACATCCGGATGCTGCAGGCCGACGACTTCGCAGAACGCCTGCTGCCGCACCTGACCGACATCGTCGACAGCGGTGCCGACCGGGTGCTGCTGGCGAAGGCTGCGCCGCTGATCCAGGAGCGCATCCAGCTGCTCGGCGAGGCCCGCGGCATGCTCGGCTTCCTGTTCGCCGCCGACGACGCCATCGAGTACGACGCCGACGCGCTGAAGGGGCTGGGGGAGGACCCGGTCGCAGCGCTGCACGCGGCATCCGCAGCGCTCGCGTCGCTCGACGACTGGTCGACGGAGGCGATCGAGCAAGCCCTGCGCGCTGCCCTGGTCGACGGCCTCGGGCTGAAGCCGCGGCTCGCGTTCGGGCCGGTGCGCACGGCGATGTCCGGCCGTCGGGTGAGCCCGCCGCTGTTCGAGTCGATGGAACTGCTCGGGAAGGACTCGTCGCTCAACCGCATCAACCGCCTGGCGGAGCGACTGTGACCGACACCGATGTCATCATCGTCGGCGCCGGCCCGGCCGGTCTGAGCGCTGCCCTGAACCTGGCCCGCTCGCGGCACCGGGTGCTGATCTTCGACAGCAACCGCCCGCGCAACGCGGCGACGCTTGCCAGCCACGGCTTCCTCAGCCGAGACGGAGTGTCCCCGCTGAAGCTGCGCAAGATCGGCCTGATCGAGCTGGAGCAGTACCCCGACGTGCAGCACAAGCGGGGCCTGGTCGAGCGCATTGAGCAGGCCGACGGCGGCTTCGCGGTGACCTCGAGCGGCGAGACGGTGACGGCACGCATTGTGGTGCTCGCCTCCGGGCTGAAGGAGCTCCTTCCGGCGCTGCCGAGCATCCGGGCCTACTACGGCACGAGCCTGCACAGCTGTCTCGTCTGCGACGGCTACGAGAAGCGCGACCAGCCGCTCGCGCTGATCGGCGAGTCGGGTGACCTGGCCGAGCGGGCGCTGCTGGTGTCGCGGTGGAGCGACGACCTGATCGTGTTCACCAACGGGTCGGATGCGATCAGCGCCGATGACGAGGCACGCCTCGCCGAGCGCGGCATCCGGGTCGAGCGGCGTGCAATCGAGGACGTCGAGGGCGACCGCGACGGCCTGACCGGGGTGCGTCTCGCCGACGGCGAGGTCATCGAGCGTCGCGCGGGATTCATCCGCCCGGGCTATCTCACCAACCTGGACTTCATCGACGGTCTCGGGGTGGAGCGGGACAAGGACGGCTTCCTCGTCGTTGACGAGTACGGGCGCACGTCGCTGCCGTGGCTGTACGCGGCGGGCGATCTGACCCCGCCCGGGCCGAAGCAGCTGATCGTCGCGGCCGGGCAGGGTGCGATGGTCGCCGGCGGAATCAACCGCGACGAGATGCTCACGCGCTGAAGGTTCGTGACCGCCCCCGTGGGTGCGGTAGAGTAGTCGTCGGCCCGGCTCCGGTCGGCGCCTTGGGGTATGGTGTAATTGGCAACACGGCTGATTCTGGTTCAGTTGTTCTTGGTTCGAGTCCAGGTACCCCAGCAGTAACCCGCGCAGGATTCCGGGGCGACGACTTCGGAATCTCTGAGGCGCTACATGGCATCGTGGCTTGATTCGGAGCCACCGTCCTGCGCCTCATCCCGTTCGGGTCAGTTCATAGACAACCGACCGGTGCGCGGGATACGTGGCCGTGATGTCGAATCCGAGGGCGCGCAGGTCGGCCAGGCCATAAGTGTCGGCCGGCCGGTCGGCCGGCCGGTACTCGAGCAGCCAAACCCGATCGACCCCGGTGAAACGGCTAGCGACGGTCTTGACCCTGAAGGTCTTGTCCCACCACCAGGAGTTCTCTGCGTAGGGGACGTTCAAGGTGATGTCGTTCAAACCGTCGAACGCGCCCGGATAGGTGTGAATGGCCAACCGCAGGCGCACCGAGGGGCGGGTGGCATCGTCGAAGACCACGGCGTCGTCCGCAGTCGCATGGCCGCGGACAATGTCGGCCACCTGGGACCAGTCGCTGTCGTTCTTGGCGAAAGGCGTGCGCTGTTGGAGGTAGGTCGGAATCGCCGAGAGTGTCAGCGCAAGGAGCGCAACGATTCCCCAAACCCACGGGATTCGCGATAGCAGGTAGCCGATCAGGACCGCTATCGCCGGGGCCGACATGGCCAGGTATCGGTTGGTGTAGACGGCGCCGAAAAGGTTTGCGATCAGCAGCACCGCCGGTGGAACGAAGGCGACTGCGCTGGCGAGAACGACGATGTTCAGTCGAGCAGGCTCCGGTGCCTCTGGCGCACGGGACAGGGCTTCGTCAGGCCGGCCGCGAGCCCGCACGCGGAGGAGTGCGGCATTAGTGACGGCAACCACCAGGAGCACCAGCACCATGGCGGCGTAGAGCCGGTTCCCGAACCACTGCCCGACCACGACCGAGTCCCAGGACGCCGCATTGCGATGCGACAGGTACGAGATCTGGTTGCGTTGGAGAAACCCCCAGACGAGGATCGGCGCGGCCAACACGACCCCGCCGGTCGTCGCGATCAGCCAGTGGCGCAGCATCGGTCGGGTCGCGGGGGCCCACGCCAGGGCCAGAGCATGCGCCAGCGGAATTAGCAGTGAGAACAGGAACAGGTAAGCAGATGCCGCCACCAGGAGCATGTACAGTGCCCAGCCCCAGCCCCAGCCCCAGCCCCAGCGCGGGCGCCGTGTGCCGACGACTTGCACGAGGAGCACGGTCAGCCAGATGGCGAGCGCCGCTGTGAAAGCGAACGATCGGGTCTCTGTTCCGACCGAGGTGAGTCGGGGGAGGAGCATCGCGACGGATCCGGTGAACACCGCGGCTCGCATGCCCGCGAGCCGACCAGCCAGCACCACGGTGCCCGCCACGGCGACACCGACGGCCAGGGCGCTCGGAAACCGCACCGAAAACGCCGACGCGCCGAAAGCGTCGATCCAGAAGTGCAGCAACAGGTAATACGTGCCGTGCACCGAGTCGACGTTGCCGAGCATCGCGAAGAGCGACGGGAGCGGACGTTGCGCCGACATGAGGCTGGCGGCCTCGTCGCCCCAGAATGACGGTATCCAGGACCCGGCCGCGCTCAGCGCAGCAGCCGCGATGGCGAAGGCCACCGAGGTTGGACCGAGCCCCGATGAAGTAACCGCGACGGCATGCGGGAGGCAGTCGCGTCGCAGCGGGGCGGACCTTGCTGTCGAGCACTAGAGCTGGCTTTCGTCGAATTCGCGTGGTTTCTGCCGCCGTCATGCCGCAGGCCGAGGTGCTGGCCTGGAGCGCACCCGCCGTCGCTGGAGGCTATCAGCCTTCGACGATCATGACGGAAGAAGTACGATTCCGTTTGCGCTCGAGAACGACGGAGTAGCCGTCTCGTTCCGCTTCGGCGAGGTCGCGCTGTTCCGTTTCGTGTGTGACCCGAAAGTGCCTACCACGTGCGGATAAACCAGGGTCTATTCCGGCCGAATCGAGTCCAGCGGTGCCAGCCCGAAACCGGTGACGGTTGCGCGGTCGGTCAACTGGGTCGCGATATTGCCTGAAGCGACATCAGATCATCATGACGGCGCGTAAGCCAGTCTTCTTCGTGAACACTGGAAGCAGTCGCATCCGCGGGGATCGACGACGACAACGAAACCTTCGTTGCGAGAGGAGCCGTGTCTTGTGAACCGAGATTTACCGGTCCGGATGCTCACTCGTGCCCGTCGCGCTGCGATGTCGCAGGTGCACGCCCACTGGCGGCAGCAGCCGGTGCTTCGCGGCACTGTCCTGTATGAGTCGTTCGCTGGAAATGGCATGCTCTGCAACCCTGAAGCGCTCTTCCGAGCGCTGCTGCAGGCACCCGACCTGAAGCACTTGAAACACATCTGGGTGCGCTCCGACTTGGGCGAACGCCACGGCATGGCAACTGAGTTCGCGGGTCGCCACGACGTCACCTTCGTGCGGCGTGGCTCAGCGAACTACTACCGGGCACTCGCCACGAGTCAATACCTCGTCAACAATGCAACCTTCCCGCCGGAGTTCTCCAAGCGCACCGGGCAGACCTACCTCAACACCTGGCACGGGACGCCGCTCAAGCACATGGGTTACGACATGCCGGACGGAGCCGCAGAGTCGGCAAACACCATACGCAATTTCGTAGCCGCGGACTACCTCCTCTCGCAGAACACATTCATGACGGAAACCATGTATGGCAGCGCCTACAAGCTTGACGGACTCTTCCGCGGCACGATCGTCGAAGAAGGCTACCCGCGGGTCGACCGGCAATTCCTGGACAACGCGGGCGCCAACACCGCACGGCAGGCGCTCGATGACGCGGGCCTCGACCTCCGCGGCCGCAAGGTTGTCCTCTATGCGCCTACGTGGCGGGGAACGTCGTTCAAGAACCCCGAAAAGAACCTCTATGAGATCCTGGCGGCGCGAGATGAACTTCAGCGCTCCCTGGACGAAAACCAGTGGTGCGTAGTTGTGAAGCTGCACCAGGCCGCGCACTCGCAGGCCGCTGGACGAGCCGATGTGCGCGCGGTCCTCGTTCCCAACAGTATGCCGACGAACGTCGTGCTCGGGGTCGCCGATGTGCTCATCACCGACTACTCGAGCATTTTTTTCGACTTCCTCGTCACCGGTCGCCCGATCATTTTCTTCACCCCCGACCGAAGCGACTACGGCGACGTTCGTGGCTTCTACCAGACGGCCGAGCAATTGCCCGGGCCGGTTTTAACCGAGATCGCGGAGGCCGCGCAGTCACTGTCCGCGGCGACCCGAGGCGCGACATCGGCGGGCGGGGTCGCGCGATATGCCGCAGCTGCGGAGGCTTTCACCCCGTGGGACGACGGTCATGCCGCTGAACGGGTGATCGATATTGTGTTTCGCGGTCGTACCAGCGGCTACCGGTTGCACCGATTCAACGTGGATGCACGGCCGAAAATTCTTCTGTATCTGGGCGGCATGCGCCCCAATGGCATCACTTCAGCTGGGTTCGACCTAGTGAACAGCATCGACCACGAGCGCTACGACATTTCGGTCACCTACCCGGGCGGCCCTGTCGCGCAGCTTCAACTGGCGGAAAGGCCCCTGCATCCTGCCGTTCGCCACTTCCCCCGCGTGGGCGGCATGAACGGGAGCAAGATCCTGCACGCCAAACGCCGCTTGGCCGATCGCTTGGGGCGTACCAGCCTGGTCCTGTCGGATGCCGCGGAGTCGGAACTGTGGGACGACGAATGGGTCCGCTGCTTCGGCGACAGCCGGTTCGACAGGGTGATCGACTTCAGTGGCTACGATCCGTTTTGGGCCAGGCTGCTACTTCACTCGCCGCCGGCAACGCGAGCGATCTGGCTGCATAATGACATGGCGGCCGATGCGGAGCGAACTGTTCACGGCAAACGCATTCACGCCCGCAGCCTCAAGGTCGTCTTTTCGCATTATCACGACTACGACAAGCTGGTCTCAGTGTCGCCCTCCTTGGCCGCCATCAACCGCGCGAAGCTGGCGGCCTGGGCACCGGCCGAGAAATTCGTCTCGACCCCCAATTGCATCGATGGGGCCCGCATTCTGGCGCTGAGTCAGGAAACTGCGGAGTCCATTCCGGACTCGGCGCCCGACGAGACGATCTTCGTGACCACAGGCCGCCTGTCCCCAGAGAAAAATCATGGCCGCCTGATCGGGGCGTTCGCCCGCGTGCACGCGCGCCATCCGGCGACTCACTTGGTGATCATCGGAGCCGGTCCGCTGGCCGATAGCGTTGCCCAACAAGTTGACGAGCTCAATCTCGTCGGCTCCGTGACATTGACCGGGCATCTGAGCAACCCGTATGCCTCGATGAGGCAGGCCCACTGCTTTGTGCTTTCCAGCGACTACGAGGGCCAACCGATGGTGCTGCTCGAGGCCGCAGTTCTCGGCCTTGCTATCGTCACCGTCGATTTCGGCTCCGTCGCTGACGCGCTTCCCGACGGTGCAGCGCTCGTCGTGGCGCAGTCGACCGAAGCGCTCGCGATCGGCATGGAACAGTTTCTAGCGGGTACCGTGCCTCGCGCCGAATTCGGCTACCGCAGCTACACCCTCGACGCCGTCGAGTCGTTCTACTGCGTGTCGAGTCAGTGATGCTGTACGCCAACCGGCACCCTTGGTCGTCGGCAAGCGCCGCTCAGCGGAGGAGGCCGGCAACCAGGTTGATGGCCGTTGCCAGGACGAGGACTCCGAGAACGTACGAAAGCAGAGTGTGCCGGAGGGCAGCCATCCGGATGTCGTGGCTTCCGATGTTGGTGTCCGACACCTGGAAAGTGGCGCCGATTGTGACCGCGAGGTAGGCGAAATCGGTGTACTGGGGAGCTTCCTCTTGGTTGAAGTCAATGCCGCCCGGGTCGTTTCTGTAATAGAGATGTGCGTATCTCAGCGTGAATACCGTCGTGACCAGGAGCCAGGAGACGGCGATCGTTCCCAGCGCCAGGGCGACGAGCCAGAGCTTCAGCGCCCCCCGCGTGCCGCCAGCCTCGAACAGGATCAACGCGATCGCACCGAAGCTTGCGATACTCGCGGCCAGCAGCAGTCCCTCCGCGACCAGCCGTGAACTGTCCTCCGTCGTCGCGTGAGCGGACGTCTGCTCACCGTCGAAACGGCCGATCACCAGCCAAGTCCAGCACAGGTAGATCGTGGCGGACGCCACCCATCCGAGTGCCGGTGCCCACAACCAGCCGACAGTGAACCCGACAACCAGCCCGACGGCCACCCCTACCAGCAGCGCGACGCTCACCCGGGTGCCCGACCGGTGAACCAGGGAATCGTACTGGTTAGCCTCCACGCCACTGATCATAAGTTCGCGGGCCGAAATCGCTCACGCTGATTCTCCACCGCGACACCGCCTTCTCCGGTTTTCCGGCGTTATCCTCACTGCGCGATCGTCGCAACACGCCAAGCAGCCCTATTTACGGCGCAAGCGGGAGGAGGCCTCCCAATGTCAGCGGAACAGCCCGGAAGCTCGGGGGGCGCCACCCCGTCACCTCAACGAGACAGCGGCGAGCAACGTCGATCGGCCATACGCGCGGCCAGTTCGTGGGTCGAGACACGGATGCGCACGACCGCGTTCGGTCGCTTCGTCACCCGGATCGTGAACGCGCTCGTCACGTTGGAAGTGTTCGATCGCGCGATGACCCTAGCGGCGCAAGCATTCACCTCAATACTCCCGCTCGTCATCGTCGTCGCAGCTTTGCGCCGCGGTGATGCTGAACCGATCGGCCGGGGTCTGTCCAATTACTTGGGACTGAACGGCTCCGCGGCTAACGCCCTCGAGAGAGTTGTGCCCGCAGCATCCGATGTCTTCAGCGCGCTGGGATGGTTCGGAACTCTTCTCCTCATTGTTTCCGCTACCGCGTTTTCACGGGCACTCGAGCGGTTCTACGCACGTGTTTGGTCGAAACGCAAGCTCGGCTTCCGCGCCGCGTGGCGGCTATTCGCGGTTCTCGCGACCGTCATCCTCGGACTGGTCGTAGTGCAGCTCACCCGTTCCGTCTTGCGGGCGGACGGAACCTACGCCGCGCTCAGGGGCGTCGCCGAGATCGTGATCTGGACCGTGGTGTGGCTGCTCATCGGGTGGATCGTGCTGAACCGGACCGTCAGCTTCAGGTTGCTACTCCCTGGCGCAGTTCTCTGCGGCATAGGGCTCGCGATAGTGGGCGGATTTGGCCGGATTTACCTTCCGATTGCCCTGGCATCGTCTGCGGCGCAATTCGGCGTGCTCGGCATCACCATTGCCTATGTCGGCTGGCTCTTCGTGCTCATGTCGGTGGTGGTCGTCGCCGTGACCGTCGGTCGGGTGCTCACCGTGGACTACGGCGTCATGAACGGTGTGTGGCCGCGACGCCGCCAGCCGACCGACCCGGAGGGCTGAAACCGTGCAGGGGATACTCTGAAGGAAAGTCCGCCTTTTCGCTTGCCAGGGACGGGAATCAACGTGGTCACTTTTCGCGAACTGCACTACACGGAGGCCCCGCTCCTGCTGCCGAACGCCTGGGATGTCGGCTCTGCGCTGGGATTCGTCGCTGCAGGGTTTCCTGCCATCGGCACCACCAGCTTCGGCGTTGCGGCCAGCATCGGACTGCCGGATGGCGGCGGCGCCACCAGGGCAGCCACCGTGGCGCTCGCCGCCCAGTTGGGCCGATTGCCCGTCCCCATCACGACCGACATCGAGGACGGCTACTCCGACGACCCCGTCGAAGTTGCCGAATTCGTGTCCGAGCTGGCCGCCCTCGGGGTTGCCGGTATCAACATCGAGGACAGCAAGGACGGGAACCTCGTGGACCCGGCGATCTTGGCTGGCAAACTCGTCGCCATCAAGCGGCGCACCCCGGACGTCTTCGTCAACGCGCGGGTCGACAACTACTGGTTCGCCGAAGAAGCCAAGGTGGAGGCAGTCCTTCTCCGTGCCGGAACCTACAGCGAGGCCGGAGCGGACGGGATCTTCGTCCCAGGAGTGAGTGACCCGGAGGACATCCGGAGCATTACGGCCGGGATCGGGCTGCCCGTCAACGTGCTGGCGCATCCGTCGCTCACGGTTGCTGAACTGGGGGAGCTGGGGGTAAGACGAGTGAGTTCCGGCTCGCTGCCCTACCGCGCGGCCGTCGACGCCGCGGTCAACGTTGTCAGCGCACTGCGCGACGGCAAGCAGGTCCCGGCCGCGACGTCCTACTGGGAGATGCAGTCCCGCCTCACCAACTTCGCCGAGGGCTGACTGCGCCTCCGCAGCCGAGCGGAGGGTCGGAAACGGACCTCCCGCGGCACCGAAGAAGGGCGCTTTCTGACCCCTGAAACGCGGATTCGGTCGCTAGCGTATGAGGTGTGGCCGATGGCCGCATCCGTTCTCCGAGCGGCATGACAGGGAGCCACGTTGAGCGTTTCCGATTTTTTCGACGGCAAGGAACCGATTCGCCCCGACGTCACGGAGGCCCAGGCGGCGGAGCTTGCCGAGCAACTGTTCGGCATCGTCGGCGACGCGAGCGAGATCGGCAGCAATCAGGACCGTAACTTCCGCATCGACGCGACAACCGAGCTGTCGGCAATGAGCTACCTGCTCAAGGTCGACAACCACGCGTTCGCCGCCCACGAACTCGAGGCGCAGAACGTCGCGATGGCGATCCTTGCCGGGCGCGGGCTGCGCGTGCCGATCCCGCTCCCGGGTCTCGACGGGAGCACTGTCCAGACTTGGGCATCCGGCGACAAGACACATGCCGTGCGCCTGATGAGCTTCCTGGAAGGCAAGTCGCTGGTCGACCTCGGCGACTTCGAGCCGGAGACTGTCGCGGCGCTCGGCCGCCTATCCGGCGAGGTCGCCCACGCGCTGACGAACTTCGACGCACCAGGACTGGACCGCAGACTCCAGTGGGATCTCCGCAACGCTCAGCAGGTCGTCGAGCAGCTCGCGCCGTCCGTCGCCGACGAGAGCAAGCGCGAGCGCGTGTTGCGTGCCGCCGCGGAGGCATCCGCCCGCCTGTCCCGAGTTCGGGATGCCCTGCGTGTTCAGCCCATCCACGGTGACATCACCGACGACAACGCGCTGGCCTCGACCAAACCGGACCTTCCCGACAGCGTCGTCGACTTCGGCGACCTCGCCCACGGATGGCTCGTGGCCGAGCTTGCAGTGACCGTCGCGTCGATCCTGCATCACGTCCCGGATGACCCGCTCGCCGCCATCGCCGCGATCAAGGCGTTCGACGAGCAGATCGCACTCACCGACGAGGAGCTCACGGCGCTCTGGCCACTCGTTGTGCTCCGCGGCGCAGTGCTCGTGGCCAGCGGGCACTACCAGCTGGCAGTCGAAGGCGACAACGATTATGCCGCCGACCGCACCGAGCACGAGTGGCAGATGTTCGAGCTGGCAGAGGGCGTTGACTACGAGGAGGCCGAGGGGGCTATCCGCGTCGCGCTCGGCAGGCCGAAGCGGGCGCCGCTGACCGACGCGATCGCCCGCGGTGACGTCACGCTGCTCGACTTCTCGGTGACCAGCCCGGCACTCGACGAGGGTTTCTGGCTGCATCCGGACGCCGAGTGGGACATCGCGATCGAAGCGCTCAAGCGGTCGCCGGTCGCCGCAGCGCCGTATGGCGAATACCGCCTCACCAGGGCGGTGCCGGGCAGTCGCGACGAGAGTGCGGTGCTCGCCACCGGATGGGAGCTGTTCCTGGCGGAGGGCGAGAGTCTCCGATCACCGATCGACGCCGAGGTAGCGTTCGTCGACGGTGCTTCGGTCATCCTCGACGGCGACGGCTTTGCGATCTCGATCGATGGTGTTGACCCACTGGTGAGCGAGAGCGGGACGGTCGAAGCCGGGGACGCGATTGCTCGGGTGGCAGCCGGGCGCGACGGTTACGGCCGCGTCGTGGTGCAGCGTTTGACTGCGCCGGATGCCATGGTGCCCCTCTTCGTGACCCCGTCGGAAGCGCAGGAGCTGACTGCGCAGGATCCGGCAACGCTCATCGGGCTCGCTCCGGTCGTCCCGAGGTTCGACGCTGACGCCGAGCAGCTCCGCCGGGCTCGCATCTTCGCCAGCGCGCAGGAGCGGTACTACCTCAAGCCGCCACAGATCGAGCGCGGCTGGAAGGAGTTTCTGATCGGGGGCGACGGCCGGGTCTATCTCGACATGGTCAACAACGTCACGAGCATCGGGCACGCCCACCCGCGCCAGGTGAAGGCGATCGCACGCCAGTTGGCGCTGCTCAACACGAACTCCCGCTTCCTCTATCGCGCGCTCGCCGATCTGAGCGAGCGCTTGGTCGAACTGGCGCCGGACCCGTCGCTCGACACTGTGCTGCTGGTCAACAGCGGCACCGAGGCGGTCGACCTCGCCTTGCGACTCGCGCAGGTGCATACCGGCCGTCGGCACGTTGTCGCGCTGCGCGAGGGCTACCACGGATGGTCCATGGGGGCGGATGCGATCACCACCTCCGCCTCCGATAACCCGTCCGCGCTATCGAACCGCCCCGACTGGGTGGAGCTCGCCGACGCCCCCAACCCGTACCGTGGGCTCTACCGCGGCGCCGACAGTGCACCGCAATATCTGGCCGACCTTGTCAGCGTGCTGGAGCGGATGGCGACGGATGACCGGCATCCGGCCGCCTTCATCAGCGAGCCGGTACTCGGCAACGCCGGGGGAGTGGTTCCGCCCGACGGATACCTCGCCGGCGCCTACGACCTCGTGCGGGAGCACGGCGGACTGTGCATCGCCGATGAGGTGCAGGTGGGCTACGGCCGGCTCGGTCGCCACTTCTGGGGCGTGCAGCAGCAGGGCGTTGTGCCGGACATCATCACGGTCGCCAAGGCGATGGGCAACGGCTACCCGCTCGGGGCCGTCATCACCCGGCGGGAGATCGCCGAATCGCTCTCGCGCGAAGGCAACTTCTTCTCCTCCGCCGGCGGAAGCCCCGTCAGTTCTGTGGCAGGACTCGCGGTGCTTGATGTCATCCGCGACGAGAGGCTGCAGGAGAACGCCGCACGGATCGGCGATCACCTGGTGGAGCGACTGACAGAGCTGGCCGAACGGCATCCGATCATCGGCGCGGTGCACGGCATGGGGCTCTACCTGGGCATCGAACTGGTGCGAGACCGCGAGACGCTCGAGCCGGCTGTCGACGAGACCGCCGCGCTGTGCGAGCGGCTGCTGCAACTCGGCGTGATCATGCAGCCGACATCGGAGCGGCAGAACGTGCTGAAGGTCAAGCCGCCGCTGTGCCTGTCGCTCGAGAGCGCCGACTTCTTCATTGACGCCCTCGACGTCGCGCTCGGATCGGAGTAAGTCGGTCTTGGTGGTCGAGCCTGTCGAGACCCGGTTCACATTGCCGGTATGTCGGCAAGCTCGATCACCGACGGGTGATTTTTTGGTGCCCTGTCGATTCCGTGCTCGCCCGTTCGACGCAATAGTAGGAGGACGCAACCGACGCCCTCGTAATGAAGGAGAACACCATGAAGTACATGCTGATCATGCGCGCGACTGACGAGGCCAAGGCGGCCTTCGAAGAGATGGACTTCGAAGAGGTCATCAACGCAATGGGCGCGTACAACGAGTCGATGATCAAGGCCGGCGTGCTGCTCGCAGGCGAGGGACTGTCCGACGCGAAGGAGGGATTCGTCGTCGACTTCACTGCCGAGAAGCCGATCGTGACCGACGGCCCCTACGGCGAGACCCACGAGCTGTTCAACGGCTTCTGGATCATCGAGGTCTCCAGCAAGGAAGAGGCGGCAGAGTGGGCTAGCCGCGCACCGCTCGGCCCTGGCAGCAAGCTCGAAGTGCGTCGAGTGACCGACGAGAGCGACTTCGCGGACTACGCCGACAACGAGTACATCCAGAAAGAGGTGGGCTGGCGCGAGCAGGAAGCTGCCAAGTCGCAGGGTCGCTGAGTCGCATGACTGACATCCGGCGCACGGTCGACGCAGTCTGGCGCATCGAGGGCGCGCGCATCGTCGCGACCCTCGCGAAGATGACCGGGGATGTCGGTCTGGCCGAGGACCTCGCGCAGGAGGCCCTGGTCGACGCCCTCAAGCAATGGCCGGAGGCGGGCGTCCCGCAGAACGCGGGCGCCTGGCTCACGGCCGTCGCCAAGCGCAAGGCCATCGATGGCTGGCGTCGTCGGGAGCGGCTCGATGACCGGTACCGCGCGATCGCCCACGACCTCGACGAGGCCGGCGAGGACGAGTGGCAGCCGATCGACGACGACCTGCTCCGGCTGGTGTTCACGGCCTGCCACCCGGTGCTGTCGCGCGAGGCGCAGGTCGCGCTGACCCTGCGTGTGGTCGGCGGTCTCAGCAGCGAGGAGATCGCGCGGATGCTGCTGGTCCCGGTCGCGACTGTGCAGCAGCGGATCGTGCGGGCGAAGAAGACGCTGTCGGCCGCCCGGGTGCCGTTCGAGACGCCCGATCCGGGCCGAGTGGAGGGAACGCCTCAGCGCGGTGCTCGGAGTGATCTACCTGATCTTCACGGAAGGGTACGCCGCGACATCCGGTGACCAGCTGGATCCGCCCCGAGCTTGCGCTCGAGGCCCTGCGGCTCGGTCGAGTGCTGGCGGGGCTGCTGCCGCGGGAGTCCGAGGTGCACGGGCTGGTCGCACTGATGGAGTTCCAGTCGTCGCGGTTCGCCGCCCGACTGGACCGCGACCGGCGCCCCGATTCTGCTCGCCGACCAGGACCGCTCGCGCTGGGATCACGCGCAGATCGAACGCGGCAGGGCAGCGCTCGCGCGCGCGGATGCGCTGGGTCGCGGGCGCGGCAGCTACGGACTGCAGGCCGGCATCGCCGAGTGTCACGCGATCGCGCCCAGCGTCGACGAGACCGACTGGGATCGCATCGTGGTGCTCTATGAGGCGCTCGGCGCGCTTAGCCCAAGCCCGGTGGTGGAGCTCAACCGCGCGGTCGCGGTGTCGATGGCCGATCGGGCCGGCGAGCGGGCTGGCCATCGTCGACCGGCTGGACTCGCAAGGGACGTTGCGCGGCTCGCACCTGCTGCCCAGTGTGCGCGGAGAACTGCTCGCTCGGCTCGGCCGAACTGAGGAGGCGCGGTCGGAGTTGGTCACCGCGGCGAATCTCGCCACCAACGAGCGGGAGAGCGCGGTGTTGCGCGCGAAGGCAGCGGCGCTGTGAGACCCCCGCGCCGCCTGCCTCAGTCGTTGAGCGGTTCGAGCACGAACACCGGGATGAGCCGCTCGGTCTTCTTCTGGTAGTTGGCGTAGGGCGGGTACGCCTCGACCGCGCGCGCCCACCAGGCGTCGCGCTCCGCACCGGATGCTTCACGCACCGAGTAGTCGCGCTTGATTGGGCCGTCCTGCAGTTCGACGTGCGGGTTGGCGCGGAGGTTGAACACCCACGCCGGATGCTTGGGAGAACCGCCGCGAGACCCGATCACCGCGTAGTCGCCGTCATGCTCGACGCGCATGAGGGCGGTCTTGCGCAGCTTGCCGGATGTCGCTCCGATCGAGGTGAGGATGATGACCGGCCGCCCGTTGAGCATCGTGCCCTTGGTGCCGCTCGACGACTCGTAGAGTTCGGCTTGATCCCGCGCCCACTTGGACGTGCTCGGTCCGTATTCCCCCTGAAGTGGCATGGGGCGATTCTGTCACAGCACTTCCGGTGGTCGCGCTTGTCGAGACCATGCCGCGCGAGATCTCGGCGGGTCGAGTCGCCGGATTGTGGCCGGCACTTCTCCTCCACAGGCGGGCTGAAAGTAGTTTCTAACAGATTCTCAAATCTGCTTGTGGAGCTGTATTCGAGGCTGGGACAATGGATGCATGACCATCTTCCGCAGCTACGTTCAGCACCTCGCTCGAGGTGCTGCTGGCTGCTGCCGCCCGGATCGGCGCCGACGCGCCGGGCGCCCGGGCGCTTGGGGATAAGCAGTTGTTGCGCGCGCAACGGTCGCTGGCGGAGGCCAAGCGCAGTCTTGATGCTTGCGCGTCGGTGCTGGCCGGTGAGGTGGTGCGCCGCTCCACGGTGGAGGCCGGGTTCGGCGGCCTGGCCCGGAAGGAGGGGTTCCGCACCCCGGAGGCGCTGATCCGTGGCGTGACCGGGTCCACCGCCCGGGAGGCGACCACCCTGATCCGGGTGGGCAGCATGCTGAACGACGCGGAGCTGCTGCAGAATGCCGAGACCGCCGGGATCGATGACCCGGCGGGGCTCGCCGCGATGATGACCGAACCGTGGCTGGCCGAAGTCGGCAAGGCGGTCGCGACCGGGGCGCTGTCGGTGGCCGGGGCCGAGGCAATCCGCACCGGGCTCGGCAAACCCGGCCCCGGCGTCACGACTGAAGACTTGACCGCCGCCGCGACCCGGCTGGTGGCCACCGCCGCCGAGTCCGCGTGCTCGCCCGGTACCGCGCTGGATGCCGAGGGCATGCTGCGCCTGGCCCGAGCCGCCCGGGACGACCTGGATGCCGCGGGGATCGTGGAGCGGGAGCGGCAGCGTAGGGCGTTGCGGTCGTTCCGGCGGTGGAAGCGTGATGACGGGATGACCCGCTACACCTGGGACCTCGACCCCGAGGGTGCCGCGCTGATCGATGACGTCTACGACAAACTCACCTCACCCAGACGCGGCGGACCGAGGTTCACCAGCGGCCCCGAACAGGAACGCGCCGAACGAATCCTGGCCGATACCCGCAGCACCGAGCAGCTGGCCTCGGACGGGATGCTGGAGCTGATCCAGCTGGCCCTGGACACCGACCCGCAGACCGTGGTCGGGGTGAACCGGCCCGCGGTGCGGGTACTGGTGGCCGCCAAGGACCTGGAAGAGCGCACCGGTCGGGGCTGGATCGAGGGGCAGCCCTATCCGGTGTCGATGGCCACCGTGGAGCGCAACGTGTGCCTGAACGGGATCGAGCTGATCGTCTTCGACGACCGCCCCATCCCCGTCTACCTGGGTCGGGAGCAGCGCTTCTTCAACCGGGCCCAACGCCGGCTGCTGGCCGCCCGCGACGGCGGCTGCGCCTGGCCCGGCTGCGAACGCACCCCGGAATGGGCAGAGGCCCACCACATCCGCTGGTGGGAACGCGACGGCGGGAAAACCGACATCGACAACGGCATCCTGCTTTGCCGCCACCACCACCTGCTGCTGCACGACGAGGGCTGGGAGATCGAAATCCGCCACCACGACCCCAGCGGCATCCAGTTCTGGCTGATCCCACCCCGCGAGATCGACCCCACCCAGACACCCAGGCCGATGCCATCGAAGTCACCGGCGCTGCAAGACGCCCTCACCGCCGCAGAGCGACATTG
This sequence comes from uncultured Actinomycetota bacterium, assembly GCA_963702165.1. Classification (GTDB taxonomy): domain Bacteria; phylum Actinomycetota; class Actinomycetes; order Actinomycetales; family Microbacteriaceae; genus Terrimesophilobacter. The sequence continues at coordinate 108,788 of OY969722.1, forward strand.
GGCTTCCTGAAGCACCGGGAGAGAACTCTGCCCATCGACGGTCTCGATAGGCTCGATCACCGAAATCGTCTATGCGTCGATCAGCACCTGCTCTAGCCCGTGCTCGCCGATCGCCCGCATCGCAGAACCCGGCTCCGAGTGCACCAGAAAGGCTGTCGTCAGTGCCAGCGCCCAGCCGTGCGCGCGCAGCCAGGTGTCGTTGTCGGCATCCACGACCAGATCTCTGAACGCGGTGCGCACGTCCGGATCGAACGCCAGCCATGCCACCGCGAGGTCACTCGCCGGGTCACCGGCGGTCAGGTCGCCGAAGTCGATTACCGCGCTTAATCCTCCGGATGCGTTCACCAGCAGGTTCCCCGGATGCAGATCGCCGTGCAACCACACCGGCGGACCCGGCCACGAGGGTGTCTGCACAAGCCGCTCCCACAAGCGGCGCAACCGGTCCGCCTCCGGCAGGGCAGCGGTCTGCAGCCGTTCCATGAACACCGCCTCGCGCGCCCGCAACGGCACCCCGCGCACCGGGTTGTGCGGCGCATCCGGTGGCGCCTGCTCGTGAAGTTCGTGCACGAACGCGGCGAGATCGACGGCGAGCCGGCCGCGATCCTCAACCGGAAGGCCGGTCGCGGCGTCACCGTCGAACCAGGGAAGGATGCTCCACGGCCAGGGATACGCCGGTGTCGGCACGCCGATCCGCACCGGCACCGGGATCGGAACGCTCACCTGCCTGGCCAACTCGGGCAGCCAGCGCTGCTCATTGAGCGTCAGCTGCGCCACGACCTCGCGCCGCGGCAGGCGTACGCCCAAGTCGTCGCCGAGGCGGTAGATGGCGTTGTCCCAGCCGTTCGCAATCAGCCGGACCGGACCCGCGACATCCGGATGCTGCGTCTCGACCAGGCGGGCAACCAGCGCGTCGTCGACGTGGATGTCGGCGGCCGGTGTGCTCACCGGCGGATGTCCGCGGGCGGCGTGCGCTGAGCCGCGGGCAGGAGGCTGCGCGCGGCGAGCACCACAAATGCGACCAGCAGGCCCAGGATCGCGACATCGCACGCGATGTAGAGGTAATGCAGGATCGAGCCGCTGTCCGCGGTGCCGGCGAGCACGGCATCCGTTCGCGCATTGAGCATCGGCCGCACCACCAGCACCTCGAGCACCACGACGGCCCAGAGCGCGATAAGCACGCCGAACTCGCCCCGAGAGACGCGCGGCCGCATGCAGGCCACCGTCAGCACGACCATCAGCACCACCGTCGAGATGTTCAGTGCGGTAAAGACCAGCCGGCCGATGCCCAGGCCCAGTTCGACGGTGATGCCGGGGGCGAGGAACTTCAGCGGCGCCTCAATGAAGGAGATCGCGGTGATCATCCCGAACAGGAGTGCGGGGATGGTCAGCCGCAGTACAGGTGAGATGCGCTCCACGGTCAGACGTAGTCGGATTCGGGCTCTGGGCCGAAGGTGACGCGGCGGCCGGTGACCTCGTTGACGTCGATGCGTACGAAGTTGCGCTTGACGGTCGGGATCCACGGCTGGAGAGGGGCCTTCTCCGCCTCGGTGATGTCGGCGGCAGTCTCGAGTGCGCGAGCGCGTCCCTTGACCACGACGCTCCAGCCGTCTGCGCCGGCGTGGTCGTCGATTTCGAACGCGACGTCGTGGTTCACGGTGATGCCGAACAGCTTGGTGCCCTCCGCGGTGCGGAACAGGATCGAGCCGTCGGATGCGTGATAGTTCACGGGAAAGATGTCCGGGTGATCGCCGATGCTGACAGCAAGCCGTCCGAATTCATTCGCGACGAGCAGCGACCAGCATTCGTCTTCGCTCAGCTCGGCGACGAGCGCATTGGGGTCAGCCATGCGGACATGTTCTCATGCTCGACTGAAACCGACCAGAGTGTCAGATGTCGAGTTCGTCGCCGGGTTCGAGGGGGAAGAACTCGCCGCCGACCGCCTCGGTGGAGAGCTTCACGCGCGCGTTCGAGAGGTCCTTGCCCGCCTTGGACAGCACCATCTCGTGCACCGTGAAGCTGCGCCGCGGCTTCACCTCGGCGACGAAGTCCATCGCCTCGGCGATCTTCATCCACGGAGCCGCTGCCGGTACCGCGAGGGTGTCGACCTCGATCCCCTCGGGCACGGTGAACGAGTCGCCCGCGTAGTAGAGCAGGTCGTTCACCAGGACGCCGACGTTGTCGACCACCGGGATGCTGGAGTGGATGACTGCGTGCTCACTGCCGAAGAAACGCAGCGTGAAGGGCTCGACCTCGACGGTGTCGCCGGCGCTGACCGCTTCGACCTTGAAACCGTGGGCCGCGTCGACCACCCCTTGCGGGCCGAAGATTCGCGCATCCGGACTCTGCTTCAGGATGTGCTCGAGCTGGTCGGCCGTCCAGTGGTCGGCGTGCTCGTGGGTGATCACGATGGCGCGCACGTTGTTGGTGCCGACCAGCAGGGTGGTCCAGTTGCCGGGATCGATCACCAGGCTGCTGCCGCCCTGGTCCAGTACGAGGCAGGAGTGCTCATGCTTAGTGATTCTCATGAGCACAGAATACTGAGCGCGACCGTGAAGACGCCGGAGCGGTCTGCCCCCGCTCTGGGGCGAATCGTGGGCATCCGGATTCCCGTCATAATCGTGGGATGGTTACGACGGGGGCAAAGCGGATCGTCGTTGCCATCAACCCGAATGCGAGCTTCGGCAAGAGCCGCGCTGTCGGCCCGGCGGTCGTGCACACGCTGCGTGCGGCCGGCCACGAGGTGATCTCGCTCACCGAGCCGGACTACGACCAGCTGCGCATCGTCGCCGAGCGCGAGGTTCGCCGCAAGCCGGACGCACTCGTTGTGGTCGGCGGGGACGGCATGGTCAACCTGGGCGTGAACCTGGTGGTGAACACCAAGGTTCCGTTGGGGATCGTGCCGTCGGGCACCGGCAACGACATGTCGCGCGGGTTGGGCATTCCGGTGGGGAACACCGAGCTGGCCATTGACGCGCTGCTGGACGCACTCGAACACAAGCCGCGGGTGATCGACGCCGGACGCATGCGCCACGCCGATGGCGAGAGCTGGTTCGCGTGCGTGTTCTCGGCCGGGTTCGACGCGATCGTCAACGAGCGCGCCAACCTGATGCGCTGGCCGCGGGGGAGGAGTCGCTACAACCTCGCCCTGCTGCGGGAACTGGCGGCGCTGAAGCCGATCCGGTATCGGCTTGAACTCGACGGTGAGCCGCTGGAGACTGACGCGGTGCTGGTCGCGGTCGCCAACAACGTCAGCCTGGGCGGCGGTATGCGGATCACCCCGGATGCCCTCCTCGACGACGGCCTCTTCGACGTGCTGATCGTGCAGCCGCTGTCGCGCACGGCGTTCCTGCGTATCTTCCCGCGCGTGTTCAAGGGGACGCACGTCAGCGACGCGCGCGTGGACATCCGGCGCGCCCGCCATGTGCGCGTGGATGCGGACGGCATCGTGGCCTATGCCGACGGCGAGCGGATCGCGGCGCTGCCGGTTGAGGTCGATGTGGTGCCGGATGCGCTGCGCATCCTTGCGAAGGCGCCGTCGCGCTTGAGCCGCAACTAGCTGTCGATGCGGCCCGGGTTGGTGGACACGCAGGTGTAGACCTGGTCGCCGTCGGCATCCTTGTCGTCGGCCGGGAAGACCATGAAGGTCTGCTCCGGCCGGGTCTCGAAGGTGCCCGCGGTCTTGAAGTCGGTGAACGCTGGTTCGCACGCGGCGTTGACCGCGTTCTGCAGCGAGCCGGCGTCGCTGATGTCGCCCTTACTGAGCACGCCCTCGTCGAGCACGATGTTGTCGTGCTCGTCGGAGCACGGCACCACCGTCACCTCGCCTACGGTGCTGCCGTCGGGGGAGTTGAAGCTGAAGCAGTCACCGGGCATCAGGTCACGGGCCGAAATCGTGGTGCTTTCGGTGTAGCGACCGCTGTCGTCCCGCTGTGGGCCGGTGGAGCATCCGGCCAGAATCAGGCCAATCGAGACAGCAGCCATGGCGGACAGAACGCGCTTCAATGAGACCCCCTCGGTATACAACCTGTCGAGCTTGGCAGAAGCAGGGCCGTTTTGGAGGGCGGGCGCGCCGTGTGGCATACTCTATGAGTTGTGCGACGCGGCCCCATCGTATAGCGGCCTAGTACGCCGCCCTCTCACGGCGGTAACGCGGGTTCGAATCCCGCTGGGGTCACCAACCGAAAGCCCCCGGACGTTCTTCGTCCGGGGGCCTCTTCATCTCCAAGTCCTCTGCCCAGACTGCGCAAACGTGCGCAGTGAAGCCTCGAAACGCCCATTTGTGCAGTTTCGGGAGTGGCTGGGGCGCTGCTGCTCAGTCGCGCGTGTAGACCCACGGCAGCGTCGCGGTGTCCAAACGGTGGCGCGGGCCATCGGCATCGAGCAGGGCATCGTCGTCGTAGGCGACATCCGGGTTCCAGAGCACCGTCTTGCCCGCGAAGCGCGTCACGAACTCTGCCAGGTCGGTCGCCCGCGCTGTGGCGAGCGCATCATCCACGGTCGCATCGTCGAGTAAGCCATGCAGGGTCACCCAGGTCGGCGGGAACAGCCTCAGCTCACCCGCAGTGTGCCGCTCCAAGGCATCCGCCGGTCGTATCCACTGGAACGCGATCGCCTCATCCGGATGCAACGTGACCGGCCCCGAGACTGCCGGCGCGTAGAAGAACCAGGTCTGCATCCGCTTCGGGATGCCAGCCGGCGGTGTCCACCGCGACACCGTCACCAGGTCGGACACGGACACGACCAGCCCGGTCTCTTCCTCCACCTCACGCACCGCAGCGACTCGCGCACTCGCCTCATCCGATCCGGCGGCATCCTCCGGATCGACCGCCCCACCCGGGAACACCCACGCCCCGGCGAACGACCCCCGATCGTGCGGCCGCTCCAACAGCAGCACCTCAAGCCCGTCTGCACCATCACGCAGCAGCACGACCGTCGCCGCGATGCCGTGCAGTCCCTCGTCCACTAGAGCCTCCCGATCAAGAACCACAGCCTGCCGCTATTGTGAGCGACTATGACGCGGCTCGCCCAATGCATCCTCGCCCCCAACCCCGGCCCGATGACACTGGAGGGCACCAACAGCTACATCATCGCCGCCCCGGATGCCCCAGCGACCGTCATCGTCGACCCCGGACCCCTCGACGAGGGCCACCTCGCCAAGCTCACCGCCCGCCCTGTCGAACTGGTGCTCATCACCCACCACCACTCAGACCACACCGAGGCCAGCGCCGAACTCCACCGCCGCACGGGCGCCCCAGTGCGCGCGGCCGACCCGGCGTACTGCATCCAAGGCGACCCGCTCACTGACGGTGAGCTCATCGAAGCAGGCGGCACCAGCATCCGCGTCGTCGCCACCCCCGGCCACACCGCCGACTCGGTCTGCTTCGAACTGGCCGAAGACCGCTCGATGCTCACCGGCGACACCATCCTCGGTCGCGGCACAACCGTGATCATCCCGCCCGACGGCACCCTCGGCGACTACCTCGCAACACTCGGCAGGCTGGGCGACTTCGGCTCGCTCACCGTCCTGCCTGGCCACGGTCCCGAGCTGCCCGACCTGTCCGCGATCGCCGGTCAGTACCTCGAGCACCGGCTCGCCCGGCTCGACCAGGTGCGCGAAGTCATCGCCGGTCTGGGCAGGTCTGTCACGGTCGAAGACGTCGCCAAGGCCGTCTACCCGGATGCGCACGGCGATGTGAAGAAGGCAGCGCAGCAGTCGATCCGGGCCCAACTCGACTACCTCGCGTCCGAGTAGCCGCCCGCCCTGTTGTGCAGGACATTCGGTGCGTAGCGGCCCCGGATGCCTTACAACACGCCGCGAAGGGGTCGAATGTCCTGCAGAACAGGGGATCTCCTGCATAACGCGATTGGGACCTGGCATCCGAATAGGCAGAGTACGAACCCGAACCCGGCGGCCGGTCGGATAGAATCGGCAACGCGAAGGGGAGTATCCCACTTCACCGCAATCGTCAGTACGGGCCGATCGGCTCCGGGTGCGGTGGTGCCGAAGGGCACGGGAGAGACTTTCGTCTCTTCCCGCACCGTCCCTAACGAACGGACACACCTTTGCAATTGCCGCTGTGGTTCGAAATCGGCTCACTGGCCGTCCTGACGCTCATCATCGTCTTCGACCTGGTGCTCGCCTTCAAACGGCCGCACGTACCCTCGACAAAGGAATCCAGCCTCTGGGTCAGCTTCTACGTCGTGCTGGCGCTGATCTTCGCTGGCCTGATGTTCTGGTTCGGCGGCGTGCAGAAGGGCAGCGAGTTCATCGCCGGCTGGCTCACGGAGTACAGCCTCAGCATCGACAACCTGTTCGTCTTCCTGATCATCATGGGTCGCTTCGCGGTGCCGAGGAAGTACCAGCAGGAAGTGCTCATGGTCGGCATCATGATCGCCCTCGTGCTGCGCGGCATCTTCATCCTGCTGGGCGCGCCAGCTGATCGCGAACTTCAGCTGGATCTTCTACATCTTCGGCGTTTTCCTGCTCTGGACCGCCTGGAACCAGGCGTTCACCAGCCATGACGACGAGGCGGACAGCGAGAACAGGATCATCGGATTCCTGCGCAAGCGCATCCGCATGACCGACCAGTTCGAGGGCGGCAAGCTCCGCACGGTCATCGACGGCCAGAAGATGTTCACACCGATCCTGGCGGTGATCATCGCGTTGGGCACAACCGACCTGGTCTTCGCTGTCGACTCGATCCCGGCGATCTTCGGAATAACGCAAGACGCGTTCATCGTCTTCACCGCGAACATCTTCGCGCTCATGGGCCTGCGGCAGCTCTACTTCCTGCTCGGCGACCTCGTCGAGAAGCTCGTCTACCTGCACTACGGCATCGCTTTCATCCTCGCCTTCATCGGTGTGAAGCTCGTGTTCCACGCCCTGCACACCAACGAGGTGCCGTTCCTCAACGGCGGTGAGCCGATTCTGTGGGTGCCGGAGATCGGCACGGGGCTGTCGCTCATCGTCATCGTCGTGGCCATGACCGTCGCGACCGTGGCGAGCCTGATCCGGATGCGCAAGGACCGCGATCGGATCAGCGGCTGACCGGCACTTGCTACCCTCGTTAGGGGGCGACGCGGGGGAGGGGTTTCATGACGGCTGCTGAGCACGAGTTTGTGCTGACGTCGCCCGGTATCCGGATGCGATTCTCTGCGTCCTCGGACCGCGGCAAGGTGCGCACGGTGAACGAGGACAGCATGCTCGTCGCGCCACCGCTGTTCCTCGTCGCCGACGGGATGGGCGGCCACTCGTTCGGCGACCGCGCGAGCCAGCAGGTCATCGAGACCTTCTCTCGCGGCATCGACGACGGCAGCGTGCTCACGCCGGATCGCGTCGTCGAGCTCATCAACGAGTCGAACACCGCGGTTGTCGCGCTGACCAGCGACGATCCGGATGCCGTGTGCGGCACCACCCTCGCCGGCGTCACCGTCGTCGAGGTCGGCATCGAGCCGCAGTACCACTGGATGGCGTTCAACGTCGGCGACTCCCGCGTCTACAGCTGGGACGGTCGCCGCCTGGAGCAGGTCACGGTCGACCACTCGGCGGTGCAGGAGCTGCTCGACCTGGGCGAAATCTCCGCCGAGGAGGCCATCGCGCATCCGCATCGCAACGTCATCACCCGGGCGATCGGCGTCGGCGCAGAGGTGGACGCCGACATCTGGCTGCTGCCGCTGGGGGGCAGCCAAACGTTCCTGCTGTGTTCGGACGGGCTCCCCAAGGAACTCGACGACGACCTCATCGCGGGCATCCTCGCCGACGTGACCAAGCTCGCCACCGGCCAGGAGCTCGCCGACCGGCTGGTCGAGGCCGCGCTCGCCGCCGGCGGCACCGACAATGTCACGGTCGTCGTGGTGGAGGCGCAGTCCCTTGACCCTGAGCGTCTCGAAGAGGAAACCAGCGACCGCTACGCTCTCCCGAACCACCTCGAGCAGACCCGACCAAGGAAGAGAAAGTGAAGCAGCTCACCTACGCACCCGACTCGGCCGGCTGGCTGGCGCTCGCCGCCGACGCCCGGCTTCTCGTAGTGAAGGTGACGGATGCGTCGGTCGCCGAGCTGTACTGGCCAGCGGTGAACGAGGGCTTCCCGGCCACCGTCGACGCACTTGCCAAGGGCGGCTTCTCGGCGCTTCCGTCGTTCGCGCTGCTCGAACGCGAAGGCCCCGCGCTGCGTGTCATCGTGCGCGGCGCCGCCACCGTGCGGGTGTCGGCCACCTCCGGCGACACCGTGCTTGATGGTGCGGCGGTGACGACGTGGACCGAATATGTCGTACCGGATGCGCTCGGCTTCGACGTGTCGATCGACGCGGCCGGAGCGTTGCCGGTGCTGCCGCTGGCCACCGGCGCGGCGTTCGCGGCGCGTCTGGTCGGGACGGTCGACGACGCGGTCTCGACCGGGAAAGAGCCGGTCAGCGCACCAGCGGCTGCTGCACCGACCCCTGCACAGGCATCCGCTGTCCCCGCCCCGTCTCAGGCATCGGTAGCACCCGCCATCGCCGAGGTGCCCGAGGCGACGCTCAACGACGTCACCCTCAACGTGCCGGGGGCCGAGGCGCCAGACGGCGACTACGACTACCTGTTCGGCGACACGATGTATCGCAATGTCGCCGACGCGGCGGTGCATGCGCCTGAGACCCCGGAGGATGCCCTCGACCTCGTGGGGGACCACGACGGCATGACGATCGTGACCGACGACATCCGGAAGCTTCGCGGTGAGCGCAGGTCCGCACCGGCACCCGCGCGCGCGGCAGAGCCGGAGCCGACGCTGCACCTGAGCCTGTCCACCGGAACGCGTGAGCCGCTCGATGCGCCGATCATCATCGGGCGGGCGCCGAGCGCGAGCAAGGTTTCCGGCGGCGCGCTGCCGCGACTGGTAACCATCCCGGGCGATCAGGACATCTCCCGCAACCACGCCCAGGTCACCGTCGAAGGAGGCACCGTCGTTGTCACCGACCTGCACTCGCGCAACGGCACCCAGGTGATCCTGCCCGGCAAGGCGCCGCAGCGGTTGCGGGCAGGCGAGCCCACCTCGGTCATCGTGGGAACCGTGATCGACCTGGGAGGCGGAATCACGCTCACCGTCGGGCAAGACGACTGATGCGCCGCCCCACCTCCACGCCGCCTGAGCTGCCGGGCTACACGTTCGTGAACGTGCTCGGCTCCGGCGGGTTCAGCGACGTGTTCCTCTACGACCAGCAGCTGCCGAAACGCCGGGTCGCGGTGAAGGTGCTGCTCACCGAGGAACTCAGCGGAGCCAACCGCGCCGCGTTCGTCGCCGAGGCGAACGTGATGGCGCAGCTGTCGGCGCATCCGTACATCGTCTCGATCTTCCACGCGGACGTCGCTGACGACGGCCGCCCCTATTTCGTCATGGAGTACTGCTCCGGGCCGAGCCTCGCCGAGCGGTACAAGGCGCGGCCGCTCGAGGTGGCCGACGTGCTGCGCACCGGCATCCGGGTGGCCGGAGCTGTGGCGACCGCCCACTCCGCGGGCATCCTGCATCGTGACATCAAGCCGGCGAACATTCTGACCAACGACTACGGCTGGCCGGCGCTCACCGACTTCGGCATCTCCTCGACGGTTGACGACGACCTCGCGGTGCACACGACAACCCTCAGCAGAGGTGGGGACACCGGCGGCACCAGCGGCGGAACATCGGTCGGCATGTCGGTGCCGTGGTCGCCGCCGGAGATGTTCGAGGATGACCCGAAGCCGGATGTCCGCGCCGACGTGTTCTCGCTCGCCGCGACCATGTACACGCTGCTGGCCGGGCACACGCCGTTCGAACTGCGCGGCCGCTCCAACGGCACGCTCGACCTGATCGGCCGGATCGAGCGGGGCGCGATCACCCCGTTCGAGCGTGAGGACATCCCTCGCTCGCTCGTCGCTGTGCTGCACAAGGGGATGGCGACGCATCGAGACGACCGGTTCGCCACCGCGGTCGACTTCGCGCGGGCGCTGCAGCGAGTTGAACTCGAGCTCGGGTACGCTCCGACCACGATCGACGTGCCTAACTTGGTCGTCGCCGCGCCCGAGGCGATTGCGGGCGACTCGAGCGAGGACGAGACGCGGGTGCGCGGTGTCGCCACGATCGAGGCGCAGCCGGCTGCGGCGCCGCCCGCGGCATCCGCTGGCCCGGTCGACGATGTCGCCACCGAGACCGTCGTTCGCGCCCGACCGGTGCAGGCCGAGCCCGCCGTCACTCGGCAAGCCGAACCGGAAACGGAGCCGCCGGTCAAGTCGAGGGGCCGGACCTTCGCGCTGGTCGGCACCGCGGTCGCGGTGGTCGTCCTCGCCGCAGCGGTGACCGTCGGCATCATCTTCTTCGGCGGGCGCGACTCGCAAGGCACCACCCCGACCGCGGCGCCGCCGCCCGGCGGCAGCTCCGCGATCGTGGAGACCGTGCCAATCCCGACCCTTGTCTCCGCCACCGAGAGCGGTGGGACGGTGGAGTTCACCGTCGAGCACGCGAAGGCGAAGGACGGCGACTCCTACCGCTGGCAGCGCATGTTCGGCGGGGAGAACCAGCCCGTGCAGGCGTCCAAGACCGGCACGTTCACCGTCGACGGCTTCACCGGCGGTCAGGTGTGCGTCGAGGTGTGGGTGGTGCGGGACGGGCGCCAGTCGCCCGACCCGCTGCAGGGGTGCTATCCGCAATGAAGCCGTTGAGGGTTGAGTTCTGCGGCGAGTGGTACGACGTGGCACCCGGCGCCGACTTCCACATCGGGCGCGAATCCGACCTCGTTATCGACGACAACCCATACCTGCATCGCCGCTTCCTGCGCATCTACGACGACTACGGCCTGTGGTGGCTGGGGAATGTCGGCAACCTGCTCACCGCGACGGTGACGGATGCGTCAGGTCAGGTGCAGACCTGGCTGTCGCCCGGTGCGCGCATCCCGATCGTGTTCCAGCGAATGCAGGTGCTGTTCAGCGCCGGTTCGACCACGTACGAATTCGCCATCCATTCGGACGAGGACTACTACAACACGTCTAGCCCGCTCGGTGGGGACGGGGGAGCGACCACGATCGGGCCGGTGCCGTTGACCACCAGTCAGCGGCTGCTGATCGTCGCGCTCGCCGAGCAGGTGCTGCGGCAGGACTCACCCGGTCGCGGCGAGATCCCGTCGTCGGCGGAGGCCGCTGAGCGGCTGCACTGGTCGATGACCACGTTCAACCGCAAGCTCGACAACGTGTGCGACAAGCTGGACAAGGTCGGTGTCTCGGGTCTGCGCGGCGGGCGCGGCAAGCTGGCCACGAGCCGCAGGCTGCGCCTGGTGGAGTACGCGGTCGCGACCCACCTGGTCAGCAAGGAAGACCTCTACCTGCTCGACCGCAACGACGCAGACCACACCGATGGAACCGCCGGCTGAGCCTCCGGTGGTCGAGCACCGCGGCGACTCGCGCGGGTGCATCTTCCAGGCGCGGGTCGAATTTGACCAGCGCGTGGGAGATCGACCCGCGCATGCGCCTTGAGGGAGCGCAATGGGGAGTTCTACCCATACAGAGCGTTCCACCAAGCTGGCAACATCCTGTTAACCTTGACGTGATTCAGTCAACTGACAACTAGGACAGGCAACAGGAACTGGGCTTGGGCTTTCTCGGCAATTGGACGAAGCGACGCAAGACCGTCGCATCCACCGTCGCAATTGCCCTCATCGCCGGTATACCGGTCACGATGGCCGCGCTGCACCCTGGATTCCCCGTCACCGACGTCGAGCTGAACGCCCGCGACGTCTGGGTCACCAACGGTGAGCAGCTTCTCGGTGGCCGTCTCAACCGCCAGATCGATGAGCTCAACGGCTCGGTCGCCGCATCCAGCCCCAATTTCGACGTCCTGCAGGACGGCGACGCCCTCTTCATGCATGATCCGGATGCCGGGCGCGTCGAGTCCGTCGACGCGTCGTTCACGCGGGTCAGCTCCGCGATCGACGTGCCCAAGGACGCCGACATCGACTTCGGCGGCGGGCAGCTCGCGATCACCTCGGCATCCGGTGACGTGTGGATGATCTCCGCCGCGGGCGACCTGCAGTTCAACTACACCTCAACGCCGCCGCTGCTCGAGCTCGGAGCGGGCGGCCAGTCGGTGCTGACCAAGACCGGCACCCTCGTTGCGGTGAGCCCGGATGACAAGAAGATCTACCGCTACGAGGTCGGTTCCGAAGAGCCGGTCGAGTCGGCGTTCCCCGGTGTTGGCGACTTCCAGCTCACGGCGGTCGGCGAGCAGGCGGTGATCCTCGACCAGTCCACCAACGAGCTGATCAAGGAAGACGGCACGATCTTCCGACTCGGCGACGAGCGCGCCGTGCGCCTCCAGCAGGTGAGCGACGAGGTCTCGTACGCGAGCGCTGCCACCGCGAACTCCCTGCTCAAGGTCGATCTCGCATCCGGAAGCGTCGAGAACCTCGACGCGGGAATCAGCGGATCCGGCTCGGCCACCGGTGTGGCCGCACCCGTCTGGCTGGACGGATGCCTGCACGGCGCGTGGGCGGCGGGCCAGCGTTACGTGCTCGCGTGCGACGCGCAGGAACCCCAGGGCGCCGACATCGACCAGCCGACCCAGGGCAGCCGCCTCGAGTTCCGCGTCAACCGTTCGGTCATCGTGCTGAACAACCTCGACAACGGCAACGTCTGGCTCGTCGACGAGAACATGCGCCTCGTGGAGAACTGGGACGAGGTCACCCCGCCCGAGGAGCAGGAGGGCGAGCAGGGCGACGAGAAGTCGACGACACAGTCGTTCGAGGAGACTCTCGCCGAGCGCACGGAGCAGAACCGACCACCCCTCGCCCGCGACGATGACTTTGGCGTTCGGCCGGGCAAGACCACGATCCTGCCGTTGCTGAACAACGACAGCGATCCGGATGGCGACGTTCTGGTGATCGCAGCGCATGGCGCAATCGCCGAATCCACCGGTGTGCTTGACCTCATCGACGGCGGACGGGCGCTGCAATTTACGCCCGCACCCGGGTACGTCGGCACCATCAGCTTCGGCTACACCATCGACGACGGCCGCGCGGCCGGACGGGCGGATGGCCAGGTCACGGTCCGCGTGGTGCCGATGGACGTGAACAACCCTCCCGTCGAGGTGCGCACCAGTGGTGTCACTCTCGAGGTGAACCAGACCGTCAGCTACAACGTGCTCACCGACTGGATCGACCCGGACGGCGACGACCTCTTCCTGCTCGGCGCTGCGCCGAAGTCCGCCGACCTGGTGCAGTTCACGCCTGACGGCTTCGTGACCTTCAGCCACCAGACCTCCGAGGTCGGCGCCAAGGAAGTGGTGTTCCAGGTCACCGACGGCATCGGCGCCCCAGTGCAGGGCACCCTCAACGTCGATGTGCAGCCCACCGGCGCACTCAATCCGATCGGCACACCCGACTTCGCGACGACGTTCGTCGGCGAGACCGTGGTGGTGAAGCCGCTCGCCAACGACCTGTCACCCTCAGGAGCCCAGCTCTCCTTGGTGGCGTTCGAGCAGCCCGGTGGCAGCGCATCCGCCTGGTTGAACACCGACCAGGGGACCATCACGTTCCTGTCGCCCGACCCGGGCGTGCACTACGTCAAGTACACGGTCGCGGCCGGCGCCAACTCGAGTGTCGGCATCATCCGGATCGACGTGCACGAGAAGCCGGGCGAGGAACTCCCGCCGATCGCGGTGAAGGACACCGCCTACCTGCGCGGCGAGGAACCGACCACCGTGTCGGTGCTCGCCAACGACGTGAGCCCGAGCGGGCGCATCCTGGCCATCCAGTCGGTCGACGTGGACCCCGCACTTCTAGCCAAGGGCCTCAAGGTCGAGGTGCTCGAGAGCACGCTCGTGCGCGTCACCTCCCCGGCAGCGCTCGACGGGCAGGTGCAGTTCGGCTACACCGTCTCCGACGGGCTGAACACCGCCACCGCGGGCGTGACCGTCGTGCCGGTCCCGCCGCTGACGAAGCACCAACCGCCGGTGGCTGAGAACGACTTCGCCAAGGTGCGCGTTGGCGACATCATCACCGTGCACGTGCTCGAAAACGACTTCCACCCGGACGACGTGCCGATGAGCGTTGACCCCGAGCTGATCACCGCACCGGATGCCGGGATCGCGTTCGTCAACGGCGATACCGTGCGCTTCCAGGCACCCACCGAACCCGGCCAGTACCGCGTCGACTACCGCGTGCTCGACCCGTTCGGGGAGACGTCCGCCGCAACCGTGACCTTCACCGTGACGCCGCTGGACGAGGCCGGCAACCAAGAGCCCGTGCCCGCCCCGCTGGTGGCGCGCGTGCTCGAGGGCGGCACGATCACCGTCGACATCCCGCTCGACGGCATCGACCCCGACGGCGACTCGGTGCAGCTCCTGAACTTCCCGACCAATCCGACGCTCGGCTCTGTGATCGAAAGCAGCGGCCGCTCGTTCGTCTACGAGGCAGCCAGGGGACTGTACGGCACCGACTCGTTCACGTATGAGGTGTACGACGCGTTCGGCGCGACCGGTGTCGGCGAGATCAAGATCGCCGTGATCCCGGAACCGGCGGTCAGCCAGGACCCCATCGCCGTCCCGGACAACGTCTCGGTGAGACCGGGCAGGCTGGCGCAGGTCGACCTGATGGCGAACGACTCCGACCCGCAGGGCGCACCGATCAAGGTCAGCGACGAACTCATCGACGTTCCGGAGGACGTGACCGCGAGCGTGGTCGACAGCCGGTACCTGCTGCTCGAGGCGCCGGATGCCGAGCGTTCGTTCTCGCTGCGCTACGAGCTCACCAACGATCGCGGCGGCCGCAACGTGAGCTACGTGCTTGTGCAGGTGACCCCGGATGCGCCGCTGCTGCCGCCCACCGCGCAGGACTACGCGATCGAGACCAAGGACATCGCCGGTCAGAAATCGATCGAGATCAACCTGTTCGACGGCTCGGTGTTCAACCCAGGCGGTCGCACCGAGGACCTCATCGTCGAACTCGAGGGCCCAAACGCCGGCTCGGCGAAACTGCTCGAACAGAACGGGCGCATCCAGGTCACCCCCAGGCCCACCAGGCAGGCGATCGCCTACCGGGTGACAAACGATGTCGACGACCTCAGCGCGATGGCGTTCATCCTCGTGCCGGCTGCCGCAGATGAGGGCTTCGACGATCCGCCGATCATTGACCCGAACCTGCCAGAGCAGATCCTGTTCATGAACGAGACGCGCGAGTGGGACCTGAACGACCTCGTCTACGCGCCATCCGGACGCGACGTCTGGATCGCCGACCCCGACTCGGTGAGCGGCGTGCAGAGCAACGGTGACCCGATATTCATCGACAAGGACACCCTGCGCTTCACACCCGGTCTCGACTACCGTGGCCCGGCCGCGATCAACTTCACCGTCACCGACGGTGCCTCCAAGAACGACCCGAAAGGCAACTGGGCGACACTGCGGCTCCCCATCATCGTCGGCGACCCCGAGTTCCGGGATACCCCGCCGACCTTCACGCCGCCGAGCCCGCAGCTGGAGATGGGCGAGTCGGTCACCATCGACCTGCGAGAGTCGACCGCGCACCCGAACCCGACGATTCTCGGCCAGGTCACCTACTCGGAGATCACCGGCGCCGGCCCCCAGCTGACCGCCACGCTCAACGGCTCCCAGTTGACCCTCACCACCCCGCGCAACACCCCGAAGGGCACGACGTTCGAGCTCGGCGTGAAGTTGCGCTGGGACAAGTTCGAGGTTCCCGGTCAGGTGCACGTGACGATCGTGTCGTCGTCGCGGCCGTTGCCGGTCGCGGTGACCGATGAACTGGAGACGCAGCGGGGCGACGGCCCGGTGACGGTGCAGGCGCTCGGCAACGACTCCAACCCGTACGAGACGACCGGCGAACCGCTGCGCATCGTCGCCGCGCAAGTACAGAACACCGGTGAACCCGCAGGCGTGACCTTCACCGGCACGTCCGTCACCATCAGCCCGAGTGTTGCGCTCAAGAGCGGCGTGATCGAGGTCATGTACACGGTCGAGGACGCGACCCAGGATCCCGACCGCCGCGCCAACGGCATCATTCGCCTTGTGGTCAGTGATGTCCCGGATGCGCCGGCACCGCCATCGAGGGACCCTGACACGAACATCGGTGCCGACCGGTCCGCGACCATCAGGTTCGTCGCACCGGCATCGAACGGCAAGCCGATCAGTGGTTACGAGGTGCGCTCGAACCCGTCGGTCACGACCCCGACGAACTGCACCGCGGGCGCGGCCTGCACGATCGGCGGTTTGAGCAACGGCACCGCGTACACCTTCTCGGTGCGCGCCATCAACGAGCACGGCCCGGGAACCTGGTCGGCCTTCAGCCAGCCGATCACCCCATACGGCACTCCGGCACAGGTGCAGCCGAGCAAGAGCAGCCAGTCCAAGTGGGCGCCCGCAAACATCACGTGGTCGTGGCCGCTCGTCGCCGGCACCGGCGGAAGCACCACCTACCACTGGCAGGTCACGCGCGGCGGCTCGGTGGTCGGCAGCGGCAGCGGGGTCGACCTCAGCACTGCGACCGTAACCGGCCAGCCGGCAGGCAGCTACACGATCACGGTCTACGCGCAGAACTCGGGCGGCAAGGCCGGACCGTCCGGCACGAACTCAACCACCGTGAACTCGCAGACCGTGCCCGGAGCCCCGACAAACGTTCGCGGCAATGTCACCGACAGTCAGGCGCCAGGCAAGATCAGCTGGTCGTGGGGTGCGCCGTCAAACGCTGGCCTCGGGGATGCGGTGACCGACAATCTCGAGTACCGCTCTCGGGTGAACGGCGGCGGATGGTCGGGCTGGGGTGCCGCAACGAGTCGCACGTCAACCAACCATGGTGCGGGCAACCACTCGATTGAGGTAGAGGCGCGCAACAGTGCGGGAACCGGCCCATCGGGAAGCGCGTCAGCCGGGCCGATCCTGGATCCGCCGCCACCACCAACCCAGTCCACGATCGAGCCGCGGCTGAAGCCTCAGAACGGGCCCGACTGCACCACTTCGTATTGCGGCTACCCCGCCTTCTCATGGTCGAACTTCGGCTCCGGAGCGACCAACGCCGCGGGCAACTACCGGGTGTGCTACACGAACACCGGCTCTTGGCCGACAAACGCATGCGAAACGGTCTACATGAGCGGCAGTGGCTCGCACGTCTTCAACGGACAGGGTTTCCGCGGATATCCCAATAACACACTGACCATCACGGTCGAAGGCGGTCCCCAGGCGTCGAAACGCTGGGGAGATCTCCGACCGCTTTAGAACAAGCGAACAGATAGAAGAGGGTAAGACATGCCAGTAACACAGGAGCAGGCCGCCTGGTTCGCCGACGCGTTCGACAAGCTGATCGCGAACGTCGAGAAGGCGATCGTCGGCAAGCAGGAGGTCATCCGCCTGGTGCTCACCGCGCTCGTCAGCGACGGGCACGTGCTGCTCGAGGACTACCCTGGCACCGGCAAGACCGTGCTCGCCAAGGCGCTGGCCAACACGCTCGATGGATCGACCTCGCGCATTCAGTTCACCCCTGACCTGCTGCCCTCCGACGTCACCGGAGTGCAGATCTTCGACCAGTCGAAGGGCAAGTTCCAGTTCCACCCCGGGCCGATCTTCGCCTCGATCGTGCTCGCCGACGAGATCAACCGCGCGAGCCCGAAGACGCAGAGCGCACTGCTCGAGGTGATGGAAGAGGGCGTCGTCACCATCGACGGTGAAGGGCACTCGGTCGGCGCGCCGTTCCTGGTCATCGCCACCCAGAACCCGGTCGAGCAGGCGGGAACGTACAAGCTGCCGGAGGCGCAGCTCGACCGCTTCCTGATCAAGACCTCGCTCGGCTACCCGGACACCAAGACCGCCGTCTCCCTGCTGATGGACTCGGCGACCCGAGCCCGCGCATCCCTGGTCTCGCCGATCATCAAGCCGGACTCGATCGTCGCGATGGCGGCGCTGGCCAATGAGGTCTTCGTCGAGGAGTCGGTCATGCAGTACCTCAGCGACATCGTCGATCAGACCCGCAAGAACAAGGATGTCGTGCTCGGCGTCAGCATGCGCGGCGCGATGGCGCTCGCGCGTGCCGTGAAGACCTGGGCGCTGATGAAGGGCCGCACCTACGCGACCCCGGATGACGTGCGCGAACTGGCGGGGCCGGTGCTCGCGCACCGTTTGGTGCTCGACCCGGAGTCCGACTTCGCGGGCGTCAAGGCGGATGACGTGATCGAACGCATCCTGCTCGACATCGAGCCGCCGGCCTACCGGGCAGCCTGAGGCCGATCCGAGAGTGAGCACAGCCGAGACGACCCTGCTCGGACAGGAGGAGCTACCGCGTCAGCGCGGTCTCTTCGGCGTGCTCGCGCGCATCCGGGAACTTGCGATGTCCGTGTGGGCCGCCGTCGATCCGTACGTGCGGATCGTGACGCCCATCGGATGGCTCGTCCTGGTTGCCGGGGGAGCGTCACTGTGGGTGGGACTCGCCTTTGGCTGGCACGAGTTCGTGTACCTCGGCTGCGTGCTGCTGGCCGCGCTGCTTGTCGCTGCGGTGTTCCTGTTCGGGCGCGCAGCCTACGAAGTGCAGGTCGAGCTGAACCCGCGGCGCGTCGTCGTGGGCGACCGCGCAATGGGCCGGCTCGTCGTCAGCAACACCAGCACCCGGCAGTTGCCGCCGAACCGGATGGAACTGCCGGTCGGCCAGGGCCTCGCCGAGTTCCAACTGCCGGGGATGAAACCCAAGCAGGAGCATGACGAACTGTTCGCCGTACCGACCAACCGGCGCGCGGTCATCGTCGCCGGCCCGGCGGAGTCGGTGCGCGGGGACGCGCTCGGACTGCTGCGCCGCGCGGTCAAGTGGGCCGACCCGGTCGAGCTGTTCGTGCACCCGCTCACCGCGCGCCTGCAGCCGTCGGCATCCGGACTCGTGCGGGACCTCGAGGGTCAGGTGTCCAAGAAGATCACCAACAGCGACATCGCCTTCCATGCTCTGCGCCCCTACGTGCCGGGCGACGACCGGCGGTACGTGCACTGGCGCACCTCGGCGCGCATCGGGCAGCTCATGGTGCGCCAGTTCGAGGAGACCCGGCGGTCCCAGCTGACGGTCATCCACAGCACGGATGCCAAGCACTACGCGAGCGAGGACGAGTTCGAGCTCGCGGTATCGGTCTCAGCCTCCATCGCCGCGCAGGTGATCCGTGACGGCACCCAGATGAGTGTTGTGAGCGAGGACGGAGTGTGGCGCACCCACAGCGTCACGTCGATGCTCGATTCGTCCTGCCGCCTCGAAGCGAAGCCGAGCCCGTTTGAGACACCCCGACAGTTCGCTCGAGAGCGCACCAAGCGGTTGCCCGCGCCGAGCGTTGTTGTGATCGTCGGCGGTTCTGGCATGTCGACGGCCGACTTCCGCAGCGTGGAGTCGCTGTTCACCGCCGACACCAACCAGATCGCGATCCGGGTGCAGCACGGGGCGGAGCCGAGCATGTCCTCGGTCGCGCGGCTCACCGTTGTCACCGTCGGGTCGCTTGACGACCTGCCGAAGCTCGTGCGGAGCCTCAGTTGAGCGCCCGCTCGCTCGGCCGTTGGTGGGACGTCGGTGTCGTCCTCCTCCTCAGCGTCATCGGCATCATCGGCTTCCGACCGCCGTTCGCCGACTACTCCTTCCTGATCGCCGGCGTGGGCGGCCTCGCTGTCGGCGCCGCCGTCGCCGTGGTGGCGGCCCGGTTCCGCCTGCCCGCGGTCCTCAGCGTGCTCGCCGCCATCGTCGCGTTCTTCCTGTTCGGCACCGCGTTCGCCGTGCCCGGCCTCGGGCTGCTGTGGTTGGTTCCGACGCTCGAATCCCTCGCGGCGCTCGCCGTCGGTGCAGTGTTCGGGTGGGCGGATGTCGTCACCCTGCAGACCCCGATCGGCGCGCCCGACTACATCAATGTCGTGCCGTACACCGCCAGCTGGCTGGTGGGCTTCGTCAGCACGACCCTCGCGCTCCGCTGGCTGGGGGAGTCTCGAAGCATCCTGCGTCTCGCCGTCGTCATGATCGGCCCGGTGCTGCTCTACCTCGGCAGCATCCTGATCGGCACCGATCAGGCCTACTTCGCCGGCCTGCGCGGCATCGGCTTCGCGAGCACTGCGCTTGTCTGGGTGGGGTGGCGCCGGCGTGCACAGCACTCTGTCGCCGCCGAAAGCGCCAATGCGCTGTCCCGCCGGAAGCTCGGCGGAACCGTCGCGCTGCTCGCGAGTGCGATCGTGCTCGGCACCGTCGCGGCGGTCGTCCTCGCCCCGCCCGCGGAAAGCCGGTTCGTGCTCCGGGACGAGATCGAGCCGCCGTTCTACCCCCTTGACTACCCGAGTCCGCTCGCCGGCTTCAGGCACTACACGAAGGTCGTGCCGGAGGAGGTGCAGTTCACCGTCGAGGGCATGCAGGCCGGGGATCGCATACGGCTCGCGACTATGGACTCGTTCAGCGGCAAGCTGTGGAACGTCACAGGGTCCGAGACGCAAGCGGACGGCACCGGGTCGTTCGCGCTTGTCGGACGCAACCTGCCTTCGCCCGACTTCATGACCGTCGACCATGAATCCGAAGTGCGCATCACCGTCGGGAGCTACAACGACGTCTGGGTGCCCGGGGTGGGCTACCCGACCGACATCGAGTTCGTCGCAGGCGACGCGGCCGAAGCACAGGACGACCTGCGGTTCAACGCCGCATCCGGCTCGGCGATGCTCCTCGGCGGACTGCGTGAGGGCGACAGCTTCGTCGTGAACTCTGTCGTGCAGCGCGTGCCGACCGCCGACGAGCTCTCCGACGTCAACGTCGCGAGCGTTCCGCTGCCGCCGGTGTACGACACGCCGGATGTCGTCACCGCCAAGGCGGGCGAGTTCGCCGGCGGCGCGTCGACCCCCGCAGCGATCCTCGAAACCATCAGTCGCACCCTCGCGGACACCGGCTTCCTCAGTCACGGCACCGCATCCGACTCGGTCGCCTCCCGCGCCGGCCACGGCGCCGACCGCATCGAGGAACTGCTCACGCGCTCGCAGCTCATCGGCGACCAGGAGCAGTACGCCTCCGCGTACGCGCTCATGGCGCGCAGCCTCGGCTACCCGGCCCGCGTCGTGATGGGGTTCGCCCCCGAAGTCACCGACGGTCAGCAGTCGGTTGAGGTGCTCGGTGCCGATGTGACCGCGTGGGTTGAGGTCGCGTTCGACGGGATCGGCTGGGTGCCGTACGACCCGACCCCGGATGAGACCGACATCCCGCAGGACGAGATCCCGCAGCCGAAGACCGAGCCGCAGCCACAGGTGCGACAGCCACCGCGCGTCGAGAGCGAAGACGACGAGTTGATCACGCCGGTCGAGTTGGAGGAGAGCGACTCCGAGGATGATGAGCTGTTCGGAATCCCGACGTGGGTTTACTTCCTCGGCCTCGGCGTGCTGATCCCGGCCGCGATTGTCTTCCTGCCGATGCTCGTCGCGATGGCCATCAGGGCACGCAGGCGCGCGAGGCGTCGCTCGGCCGAGGCTGGTCACGTGCGCGCCGCCGGTGCGTGGGAGGAACTTGTCGATCGGTACGCGGAACTCGGCTACGAGCCGCCCCAGCGCACCACTCGCGTGCTCACGGCACGCGAACTGGAGCGACAGCTCGGCTCGGACGGGTCACCGCTCGCGGCGCTCGCCACCGACACCGACCATGCCGTGTTCTCCGGCACCGACGTCGCCCCCGAACAGACCGAACGGCTCTGGACCGAGGCGGAAGGCGCCATCGCGACGGCCCGCGCCGCTGTGTCCAGGTCACGGCGCTGGCTCAGCCGGTACCGCATCAACCGTGCACGCAAGACCCGATCGAGAGGAAGCCGGCAGTGAAGCTGAAGCTCACCCTGGGCCGCAAAACCGGCCCGAAGGCCGACATCGTCGTCACCGCGGACGCCTCCGCAACGATCGGCGCGCTCGCCTCGACCATCGCCGCGGTCGACCCGCTGATTCCGGATCACGGCGCATCATCCGTCAGCAGCCTGCGGCTGGTCAGCTCCGAGGGTGGCCGAGGGCGGCTGCTCGACCCGAGTCTCACTGTTGGCGACTCGCCACTGGCATCCGGAGCCGCGGTTGAACTCGTCGAGGGCACGGGGGAGCAGCCGCCGGAGGCGGGGCGCGAGGTCGCCGCGGTGCTCCGCGTCGTTGAGGGCCCGGATGCTGGATCAGAGTTCGCGCTTCCCATCGGCACCGCGACCCTCGGCCGCGAGCGTGGTCTCGAGGTGTCGCTGAGCGACCCGCTGGTCTCCAAACGGCACGCGCGGCTGGACGTCTCAGCGGTGGCCGTGCGGTTCGTCGACTTGAACTCGGCCAACGGCATCGAAGTGGACGGCGGTCTGATGACGCGCGCCGACATCGGTGACGGCGGAACCGTGCTGCTCGGCGACACCAGGCTCACCGTGCGCATCGTCGCACGCACGCCCGGCAAGCATGACATCATCGCCGACGGGCCAATCCCGTTCAACCGGTCACCCCGCGTCGAGCGGCGCTACCCTGGCACCGAGTACGCGGGACCGGCTGTCCCCGGGCCGAAGGAAGCGACGCCGTTCCCGTGGCTGGCGATGGCAGCCCCGATCATCATGGGCTCGGTCCTGTTCTTCGTCACCGAGCGCTGGATCTCGGTCATCTTCATGGCAATGGCGCCAATCGTGATGATCGGGACCTGGCTGACGAACCGATCACAGCGCAAGCAGAAGGCGAAGGCAGCGGCCAAGCAGTTCGACGAGCAGCTCGAGGTGCTCGAGCGCGACCTCGCAACCCAGGTGCCCATCGAGCGCGAGGTGCGCCTGGCCGAAGTGCCGTCGACCATGGAGGTCTACGACGAGGCCATGCGTCTCGGCCCGGTGCTGTGGACCCGCCGGCCAGAGCACTGGTCGTTCCTGTCGCTGCGTCTCGGCATCGGCACGCTTCCGTCCCGCAACACGGTTGACGTCTCGGGCGAGGAGTCAGGGCTTCCCGACTATCGCGAGCGGCTGCGAGAGGTCATCGAGCAGTACCGGTCGGTCGACGGGGTGCCGCTGAGCGAGAGCCTGTACGACGCCGGTGCGCTCGGCATCGTCGGCGACATCACGCCGACAGCGGATGTCGCACGCGGCATCCTGAGCCAACTCGTCGGTCTCCACTCACCGGCAGAGCTCGTCGTCACGGCGATGGCCGGCAGCGCATGGACGCCCGAACTGGAGTGGCTCAAGTGGCTGCCGCACACGGCATCCGCCAGCAGTCCCATCGAAGTGGCGCACCTCACCAACAGCCAAGGGAGCGCCGGACAGCTGCTCGCGGCGCTCGAAGAGGTGCAGCAGGCCCGCGCCAAGAAGGAATTGCAGCGCGGTGCCCAGGTGTTCGACCAGTCGGCGATTGTGCAGGGCGCCAAGGTGGGCGAAGACGGCTCACTGGCGGCACCGCCTGTGCCCACACCGGCGATCTTGGTCGTCATCACCGACGACGCCCCTGTCGATCGTGCCCGGCTGATCCAGCTCGCGGAGCGCGCCGCAGACTCGGGCATCTTCCCGATCTGGCTGGCCCCGAACGTCGAGGCGCTGCCAGCGGTGTCGCGCACGTACGTTGAGACCACCGCGGACCCGACCAAATCGACGGTCGGATACGTCCGCCTGGGCCAGCGCATCAGCCCCGCGGCCACCGAGCCGGTCACCCGCGACCAGGCGCTCGCGCTCGCCAAACGGCTCGCGCCGGTATACGACGCCGGCTATTTCGTCGCCGATGAGTCCGACCTGCCGCGCAGCATCTCCCTCGTCACTCTCCTCGGCGCGGAGCTGGCAGGCAGCAGCCAAGCGGCGATCGAGCGGTGGACGCAGAACGAGTCGATCCACGACCGCAGCGGCAGCGCGCCGAAGAAGCGCTCCAAGCGCAGCGGCCGCTTGCGCGCCATCGTCGGCCAGTCCGCGGTGGACGCGATGCACCTCGACCTGCGCCAGCAGGGACCGCACGCGCTCGTCGGCGGGACGACAGGATCCGGAAAGAGCGAGTTCCTGCAGTCATGGGTGCTCGGCATGGCGGCCGAGTACAGCCCGGACCGGGTGACGTTCCTGTTCGTCGACTACAAGGGCGGTTCGGCGTTCGCCGACTGCGTCAACCTGCCGCACTGCGTCGGCCTGGTCACCGACCTCAGCCCGCACCTGGTGCGCCGCGCACTCACCAGCCTGCGCGCAGAGCTGCACCACCGTGAGCACCTGCTCAACCGCAAGAAGGCGAAGGACCTGCTCGAGCTGGAAAAGCGCGGCGACCCGGACAGCCCGCCTGCCCTTGTGCTCGTGATCGACGAGTTCGCGGCGCTGGTCGGCGAAGTGCCGGAGTTCGTCGATGGCGTCGTCGACATCGCCCAGCGCGGACGCTCGCTCGGCATCCACCTGATCATGGCTACGCAGCGCCCGGCCGGCGTGATCAAGGACAACCTGCGCGCCAACACCAACCTGCGCATCGCGCTCCGGATGGCGGACGAGTCCGACAGCCAGGATGTCGTCGGCGACAAGATCGCCGGCACCTTCGACCCGTCGATCCCCGGCCGCGGCATCGCCAAGACCGGCCCCGGCCGGCTTACGCCGTTCCAGTCCGCCTACGCGGGCGGCTGGACGAGCGAAGCGCGCGAGGACCCAACGATCGCGATCAGCGAGCTGCGCTTCGGTTCGGAGATCGTCTGGGAGCGACCAGGGACAACCGACGTCCCTGTTGTCGAGGAGGACCAGGGCCCGACCGACCAGGCCCGGCTGGTGGCCACGATGGTAAGCGCGGCACGCGACGCGCGCATCCCTGCGCCCAGGCGACCGTGGCTCGACGAGCTTGCGGCGGTGTACGACCTGACCAGGCTGCGTCAGCGCACCGACACCGAACTCGTGCTCGGCGTCAACGACATTCCGGAACGGCAGCAGCAACACGAGGTCTACTTCCGGCCCGACACCGACGGCAACCTAGCCGTCTACGGCGCGGGCGGCACAGGAAAGAGCTCAGCACTGCGCACCATCGCGATCGCCGCGGGCATCACCCCGCGCGGCGGTCCGATCGACGTCTACGGGCTGGACTTCGGCTCCGGCGGACTCCGGATGCTGGAGCCGCTCCCGCACGTCGGTTCGATCGTGAACGGCGACGACTCGGAGCGCGTCATCCGGTTGCTGCGCACACTGCGCGGAGTGCTAGAGGACCGCGGCGAGCGCTACACCGCCGTCAATGCGTCCACCATCACCGAGTATCGCCAACTCGCAGGAAGACCAGACGAGAAGCGCATCCTGCTGCTCGTCGACAACTTCCCGGCGTTCCGGAACGAGTTCGAGGTCGGCGCATCCCGCGCTCCCTGGTACGGCGCATTCCAGCAGCTGTTGGGTGAGGGCCGCGCGCTCGGCATCCACGTCGCGATCTCGGCCGACCGCCCCGGCAGCGTGCCGACGGCCATCAGCTCGGCGATCACCCGCAGGGTGGTGCTCCGGATGGCGGAGGAGAGCTCGTACTACCTCCTCGACACGCCATCGGATGTGCTCGGGGCGGCGTCCCCTCCCGGCCGCGCGGTCATCGACGGCCTGGAGACTCAACTCGCGGTGGTCGGCGGCACCGCGAACGTCGCCGAGCAGTCGCACGCGGTGCGCGCGCTCGCGGAGGCGATGGCCCGCACCGGCCGCGCACCCGCGGAGCCGGTCGGGACGCTGCCGACCGAGATTCCCGCGAGCGAGTTGCCCGGATCGCTCGGCGGCCAGGCGGTGCTCGGCATCTCCGAGCTTGACCTCGCCCCGATCGGGTTCGACCCCACCGGTGTCTTCCTCCTCGCAGGCCCGCCGGCGAGCGGCCGCACCAACGCGTTGAAGGCGCTGATCGGCAGTCTCGATCGTGCGCTGCCCGGCTCGATGCGCTACTACTTCGGCAATCCGCGATCCGACGTCGGCAGGCTGCCCGGCTGGGAGGCCACCGCCACCGCGCTCGAGGACATTACCGCGCTCGCCAAGGAGGTCACCGCCTCTGTCGGCTCGAGCAGTGCCGGCAAGATCGTCGTGGTCATCGAGCAGGTCGCCGACTTCCTCAGCTCGAGCGCGGACTCCGCGCTGGTCGAGCTCATGAAGGCGGTCAAGCGCAGCGACCACTTCCTGCTCGCCGACTCCGAGACCGGGCAGTGGGGGTCGTCCTGGCCGCTGCTGTCCGAGGTGAAGAGCGCCCGCACCGGATTCCTACTTCAACCGGAATCCATCGAGGGCGACACCATCCTGAAGACCTCGCTGCCGCGCGTCTCGCGCGCTGAATTCCCGCCCGGAAGGGGGTACTTCATCGCGCGCGGCAAGGCAACACGAGTGCAACTGCCGCTCGCCGAGGCGCGTGAGTGATGGGGACCGCTCCCCATCGACCACGCGATGCACTCATCGGTACCGTGAAACCACTAGCCCGCTCCCTGAGCGGCACTTGATAAGAAGGAGCACACGAATGGCTAACCTCAACGTCACCTATGACGACCTCCGCGACTCTGCCCAGCGCCTCCTCGCAGGCCGCGACGACCTGAACGCGAAGCTCACCGAGCTCAGCAACCTGGTTCAGAACCTGACCGCCAACGGCTTCCAGGCAGAGCAGTCGTCGGCCGCGTACCGCGACTCGTACGAGCAGTTCACCTCCGGCACGCGCACCGCGATCGACGGACTCGAGGGCCTCAGCCAATTCCTCGTCGCAGCAGCCGACGCGCTGCAGCAGACCGACGAGGGCCTCGCCAACGCCATCCGCGGCTAGTACTCTCACCGGCCCCCGCAATCCGGGGGCCGGTGCGGAGAGCCGCATCCACCAGCCAACCACGAAAGGACGCGCACACGATGGCCGGAGGCGATCTCAGGGTCGACTACAACAGGCTCGGTGAGCTCGACACCAACCTGACGACCGCGGTCGACACGGTCGGCCGCGAGTTCGAGTCCATGCTGACCCTGTCTCACGCGGTCGGCGACCACAGGCTCGCAGCGCGGACCGTCGAGTTCCGGGACTCGTGGGACAAGCGGCGGCTCGAGATCGTGAAGAACCTCGAGTGGCTGCGCGACTCGGTCAAGAACATCCACACTCAGCTCGCGGAGACCGACGCATCTCTCGCCAACGGGCTGACCACCCCGCCCGCAGGCAACGGCCCGGCACCTCAGGCGGTATGACATGTGCTTCCGCTGTGACGATCCGATTCCCGATGAAATCCCGGGCAATCCCGAAACTGTAAGCAGTTTCGCGAAGGCCTTCAGCACCACCGCCGAGGCGCTGCGTGAGGCGGCCGCCGAGCTCTCGAACCTCGCGAACGACGACATCACGATCAGCGAAGCGGTCGACGAGGTCCGGTCCAAGGCCGGCGACGCGAGCGGAGATACCGAGCGCGTCGCGGTCCGTTACCAGGGGGCGGCCGAAACCTTCAGCGCCTACGCAGGGGCGCTCTCCGACGCGCACGCGAACGGCAACGGCGCGCGCACCCAGATCATCTCCAACAACGACAACGGGCGGTACTGGCGGCACCGCCAGAACCAGCTTCGCGATCAGGCGATGTGGGGCAACACCGACCCGGAACTGCTCGCCGACCTCGAGGAGGCGAACCGGCAGGCGAACCACTACGACTCCCAGTACACGACCTATCTCGCGCAGTACAACGCCGCGGTGTCGTCCTGGGAGACCGCGGTCAACGACGCCGTCAACGGCCTGCGCGATGCGGAATCCGACTCCAACCTCAACGACGGATTCTGGGACGGAGTCCTTGGCGACCTGCAGCTGTTGTGGGAGCTCGCATCCAAGTACCTCGGGCCGGTGCTCGAGATCCTGCGGGACGTGCTCGAGATTCTCAAGAAGATCGTCGACGTGCTCGCTCTCATCGTGACGGTTCTCGCCCTGTTCATCCCGGTGCTGGCGCCGCTCGCCGCCGCGCTGTCCGCGCTCGCGGTCATCCTGTCGGTGGCGATCTTCGCGTGCTCGGCCCTGCTGTTCCTGATGGGCAGGGAAAGCCTCGGCCGGGTGCTGGCCGACGGCATCTCGGCGCTCACCAGCGTGATCACCTCCAAGCTCGGCGGTGGCAACGGCCTGTTCGATGACGTCGCGAGCGCGTTCTCCGGTGTGACGCAGCGGAGTGCCGCCGTCGCCGCCGGCAGTACCGTGCCGCTTGTGGTGCGGCCGACCAGCAACCAGGTGGCCGACCTGTTGCAGAGTCAGACGATCGGCGGCCTGGTCAGCGCGTACGGGACTCCGGTCAACTACTTCGTCAGCGAGGGTCTCGACTTCGAGTTGTCCCACCTCGGCCAGCAGCCGTGGGGCGCGCCGCCGAAGCCGGTGTGGGATCTGTCCGACGCGACCCCGACCGACATGCTCCCCGGCTTCGCGGACATTGCCACCTTCGGAACGGCATCGCCGCTCGCGGGCATGTTCGACTGGGACTATGACATCGGTGCGTCGTGGAATGAGATGACGGATGTCTGGGGCTCCGTCAACGCGGTGCCCGCATCGTGAGCGGCGGCATCCTCAGCGATGGCATCCTGACCGTGCAGGTCCCGGCCGGCTGGATCGCCCTGCCCGGCCAGGATGAGGACGCGGGCGCGCGCATAGCCGAGATCGTCGACGGACTCGACTTCGGCGAGGACCGCGACGAACCCGCCGGTCGGCTTGCCGCCGCGCTCGGCACGGTGACGGCAATCGCCGCCGCCCTGCCCGCAGGAGCGCGACGCAGCTTCGCCTTCGTCATCGCTCCGCACACCGGCCGCGTGGAAGCGATGCTCAGCATGCGCGTGAGCCGCATCACGCCGGACGCATACGACAACTACCTCATCGCGGCCCGTTCGTTCAGCGGCGACGAGAGCACCGAGGTCATCCGCCGCACCGTCGAGGAGGTCGAACTGCCGACCGGGCGCGGTGTGCTCAGCCACGACTTCACCCTCCCCGTTGCGCCCGAAGGCGTGCCGAATCCGGCCATGGAGCGCACGTTCCTCGCCCTCTTTCCGCACGGTGGCGAGACCGGCGTCGAGTTCACGCTGCTCACCCAGAACTTGGCGTTGTTCAGCGACACCGGGGCATACTTGATGGCGTTGGCGGCCGGGGAAGACCCATCCGCAGGAGACGATTGATGACGATGACTGAACCCACAACTCCGCGCTTCGTACTGCCGGGCAAGTGGGGACGAATCAACCTCGCGACCGACGAGTCGATTCACCGCTCCATCCGCAAGGTCCTCGATGAGGCGACCAAGCGCCGCGACGACCTCGCGACAACTCGCGCCGAACTGCGCTCGCGCTTCCAGAAGGCTGCCGATGCGGCCCGGGAGGGCGGGGCATCCGATTTCTACGTCGCGTTCAACCTGACCCCGAAGATTCCATTGCCCGCCTGGGTGTCGGTGTTCACCCCACGTATCGAGGCCACCGACTTCGATGCACTGGGGCTGAGCGAGCTGAAGGCGTTCCTCGAGGTCGGAACACGCGGCTGGGCCCCGGAGGAAGGGTCGGTGTCCACGCTGGAGGCCGACGGCCGAATCCACGCGGTACGCCACTCGTGGCGCCGGGTGCGAGAGGTGTCGGAAGGGGACGCGGAAGCGACCTTCGAGTTCGTCGAGGCCGACTACTGGCTCGCCGCAGCCAACCCGAACCGGCTCGCGCTGCTGACGTTCTCCACCGCGCTCGCCGAATACGAGGAGGAGATGCTCGGGCTGTTCGACGCGATTGTGAAGACGATCCGCTGGCCCGCTCCGACCACAGACGAGGGTGCCCAGTGACGACAGAAGGGGTCGTGATCCTCACGATCATCGGTGTTCTGGTTGTCGCGCCGTTCGTCATCATCCCGCTGCTCGCACGCCCCCACGTGAAGGATGGGCGACGGGCCGAGGAGAACGCAGTCTGGCAGCCCAGCCTGAGCCCGGGGTACCTGTTCGCCCGATTCTGGGTGAAACTGCCTCGGTCAGAAGCGGACCGCATCGCCCGACAGATCCTGGAGCACCTGAGGTTCCACACCCGGCGCCTGCCAGAGGCGACCTACCAGTTCGTGCTGCCGAACGGGTCGTTCGTGACGGTGAGGGACTTCGTGCCCGCCGGCGGCACCGGCCGTTCTCTGTGGCTTATGAAGCACCGCGCAACGAGCACGGCCACGGGCACCCGGCTGGTCATGTACTCGTTCAGCGGACCCGGGTCCCTTCAGGTCACCGACGGGTGGTTCACCGGGCAAATGACCCCGCGCCAGGAGCGCTGGGTGATCGGACGCCTGTCCGCCGCAGTCTGGTACTCCTATGCCATCCGGGACCGGGATCGCGACGCCGGGTCCATCGTGATCCGCCCGCAGGACGATCCGCGACCGCTCGCGCCAGGCGACGACACCCGCTCCGCCAAGGTCGCCGCCGCGTAACCCACCACCCCTTACCGCTGTGGGATCCGCGCCGGCTATGGGCAGCGGTGCCCATCGCCGGGAGCGTCGGGGCTTCGCTACAGTGTCGCTGAGGGGGCAGCATGAGCGATATCCGGATCGATTTCGAACGGCTGGATCGGGCGGATCAGCGGTTGAGTACCGTGCTGGCAGACTTCACGAATACGGGCGAGCTTTCGGCGCGATCCGTCGAGGTTGCTGGGCACCCCGCCGTTGAGAGCGCCGCCCGCGACTTCCGTGAGGCCTGGAGCATCCGGCGCGAGCGGCTCACCGATGAGCTGACCTTCGTGCGCGAATCGGCTGTCGCTATCAGGGATACGTTTCGCGCCCTCGACACCGAACTGGAGGCGCGCGTCAACGCCTTCACGAGCGCGGAGCCCGACGCGTGAGTGCTCAGCTGTGGATGTTCGAGGAGCTTCCCGGCGATGCGGGTCAGTTGCGGGTGGAGTCCACGCGGCTTGCGACGATCGCCGAGACGCTGCGCAGCCTCTCGATAGTGCTCAACAACGTCGCTGACGAGGACCTCACGATCGGCAAGTCGGTCGACTCGATGCGTGAACGCACGCGCGTCGTCTCCAGCGACCTCGTGACCGTCGAGCCGCGTTACACCGAAACCTCGGAGGCGCTCACCGACTACGCGGTGGTGCTTGAGGACACGCAGTCGCGCGTGCGCGAGCTGAGAACGGAAGTCGCCGCGCACGAGCACGACCTCGCTGTCGCCGAGCCGACGCTCCGCGACCTCGAACACCGCACCACGATGGCGGCGATGGCGGGGGAGGATCCCGGGGTCATCGAGGACCTGCTGAGTCGCCAGTCGCATTACCGCCATCAGGTCGCGGATGCGCAGGCAGGCCTCGCCGCGGCCTGGCAGCGCTACAACCAGGCGGTCGAAGAACGAAACGTTGCCGCGGAGACCGCAGCCCGGCGCATCCGATTGGAACTCGGCACCCTCAACGACGGCTTCCTCGACCACGTCGGAGCGGTGCTCGACGATCTCGGCGGGTTCATCGCTGCCGTCGGCGAATGGATCGTGCGGATCCTTGACACGGCGCTCACGTCACTTCTGCTGGTCGTCATGGTCGTGGTGGCGCTCGTGGTGGTGCTCGCGGTGGTTCTGGCGCTGTTCCCGGTGTTCCTTGCGCTTCTCACGTCCGGCGTGCTGTCGATGGACGGCTTTGTCGAAATGCTGGTTGGTATCGCGCTCGTCGTCGTTCCGTTGCTGACGGGCGCCGTCGCTGCGCTCATGCTGCGGGAAGCGCTTGCCCCGACGCCGACCGTTCGGCCAGTGACCGAGACGCTGGGTGGGCGAATCGTGAACAAGCAGGGCGCATCCGACTACCAGTATCTCTTCCAGAACAACGGAAAGCTCGACGAGAACGGCGGAAGGGACCGCACAGTCGTCGAAGTTGTTCAGGTGCTCGATCAGAACGGCGCACCGGCGCTGGACGAGTTCGGAAACCCCATCTGGCGTGTGACGCTGCCGAGCACACAGGACTGGCAACTGCTGATGGGCGGCGACTTTGGCGACGCCGGCGCGGTCAACGACCTGGGTTCCAACCTCGCGCTGATCCTCGCGCCGGACCAGAAGGCAGCGTACGAGCGGGCAGTGCTCCAGGCCATGAGCGATGCCGGTATCGGACCGAATGACTCGGTCATGCT
Organism: uncultured Actinomycetota bacterium; assembly: GCA_963702165.1. GTDB lineage: Bacteria > Actinomycetota > Actinomycetes > Actinomycetales > Microbacteriaceae > Terrimesophilobacter. Next base: position 140,743 of record OY969722.1, read on the forward strand.
TGCCGGCTGGAGCCAGGGAGGCATCCTCGCCGGCGCGATGGCATCTGATCCCGACTCGCCCTTCAACATCCGCGCCATCGCGGTCGCGGGTGCGCCGATCGACCACATGCCGATCCCGCCGACCATTTCGGTGCTCGCGATCCAGCACGACGGCGATCACGTTCCCAGGCTCGATGGCACCCCGCCGCACCAGGGTCCGAACTGGGTGACCATAACCGAGCCATCAGGCCAGTCGGGATACCCACACAACGCCGACTACTACGCCCAGACCGCAGCTGGGGTGGACAGTGAACGGCAGGCGATGTTCTTCTCCGACTACGAACTCGCGTACCAGTACGAGTTCGCCGAAACAGAAACGGCGGTCAAGTGAACAATCGGATCGCTGCTGCCCTGGCAGTTGCCCTGGCCTCACCGCTCGTGTTGAGCGGATGCGCGGCGACCCCCGACTTCGAGACTGTCGTGCAAGACGCTGTAGCCGCGTCAGACCCGGTCATCGTGGACGCTTTCACCGCAACGTCGACCGGGCTGGCCGGCACCGGGATATGGGTGCGGGTGTACGTGACCTCGACCGAACGCGACGACCTGATGCGGGTGATTGACAGCGCGCTCGAGGCGACGCTCGCGTCGTCGCCCACCCGGCCCGTGAGTGTCAGGCTGGATGTGGCCGAGGCGCCGATGCCACACCAACCGAATATGTCGCAGCGCAACTTCCCGATCGAGGACGTCGCGCGCGAGCTCGGCCTCTATGAGGGCCACCTTTCTGACGACACGATTTCCGGCACCATCGACTTCTTCGAGGAGCGGTACGGCACGTGGGAGGAACTGCACCAGTGAGCGCGCCACTGGACGCTCCGCCCACTGAAACCCTCTCCACTCTGCGATTTCGCTTGCCGGGCGACTGGTGGGCGACATCGCTGCTCGACCGGGAGGCGGCGGTCGCGGCAGCGACCCGCCTCATCCGTCACCGCATCGGCACCACCGATGTCCGGTCAGCGCTGCGGGCCCGGCTGCGCCGGGAATTCACCGCAGCGATCGACGAAGCCATCGCGGGCAACGGGCAGAGCATGTTCATCGCCATCCAGCTGGTCGATGGCCTGCCGTTGCCAATCACCATTGCGGTGTACCTGCTCGACGTCGAGCTGGTCCCTGCGGTCGGCACGCGCGGCGATCGCGTGCTGGGCATCCTGCGGCAGGGGTTGGAAGCCGCCACGGACCAGGATGCTGGTGACCTGACCGAGCTCGAACTGGCCGGGACGTCCGCGCTGCGACGGGATCGCATCCGGTCGACCACTGTCGGCAGTGGCGACGACAGCGGCAGCCTCGACGTGCTCATCGTCGACTACTGGCTGGCCGTTCCGGAGTCCAAACGCGTGGTGCTGGTGAACTTCTCCACGTCGATGGCGGAGCTGTGGGAACATCTGCTGCCGTTCTTCGACGCGATCATGCGCGTCGCCTACTGGGAGATGCCGCCGCAACCCGATCGGTGAACCAGCGCGCGGCATCCGTTACCATTGCCGCGTGAGCGCAACAGGGGACGAGCAGGACGGCTTCATCACGCTGCCCCCCGGCATGGCGCCACCAAACCTCGACACCAATTCCGGGACGCGGCGGATCCCGCAGCGGCCGCGCGAGGAAATCGTCTTCCTCCCGGCGCCGCCCGGGGCCACCCCTCCCGCGCCGACCATCGCGGAGTCACCGCCGCAGATGATTGCCACGGCACCGACCGCGGTTGATGAGGAGACCCGGTTTGCGCCGCGCACCGGCCGGTGGAGCATCGTGCTTCAGAGCGGCGTGAGCGTCACGATCGATGCGACGACCGTGCTGGGCCGCAACCCCGCAGCGAGTGAGCGATGGCCGGACGCCCAGCTGCTGCAGGTCGACGACGCCCAGAAGACGGTGTCCAAGACACACGCGGCGCTCGAGCTCGCCGATGGAGAGCTGTGGATCCACGATCTGGCGTCAACGAACGGCGTGTGGGTGGACGACCAGCCAGTCGAGCCGGGCGAACGGATGCGCGTGCATCCCGGCCAGGAAGTCAGCCTCGGCCGCTTCAACCTTCGCGTAGAGCGCTCCTGACCGGCTCGCCAGCTTGCGCGGGTGTTTCTTCCTCGCGCGGGTGTTGCAACACCCGCGCGTGACAGTTTCACCCGCGCGACGCATTGGAGGGCGCGGGGAGCTGATACCCGGGCGGGCTACCGCGCCGCGTCGAGCCGCGCGAACGCCAGCCGCTCGGCAGCCTCGAGCGTGGTGATGCCCTGCTCCTTGGCGTCCCGGAAGATCGTGGCGACCGTGTCACCGATCGCCGCGACGCGCCGGTCGATAGCGGCAGCGTCCGCATCCGGCTCCGACGCCATGGCGAGATAGATCACGCCACCCGCGTTGACCACGAAGTCGGGAGCCCACAGGATGCCTCGCTCGGCGAGCAGTCCTGCACCATCGTGGGAAGCAAGCTGGTTGTTGGCCGCGCCGACCACCCCGCGCACCCGCAGGTTCGCGATCACGTCCGGCGTCAGCACCTCACCGAGACCGCACGGCGCCAGCAGGTCCGCTTCGACTGTCCACGCCTCATCGACGCCAACCCAGGTCGCACCCAGCTCGTCGGCCAGCGCCTTCTTGCCCGGGTTCACATCCGTGACTGTCAGCTTCGCGCCCTCGGCCGCGAGTGAGCGAGCCAACCGGCCACCCACCTGGCCGAGGCCGACGATGACGACGTGGCGACCGGCGACGTCCTTGGACCCATAGAGAGCGTCGAGGGTCGCGAGCACACTCTGGTGCACGCCCGCCGCGGTCGCATCCGCCGGCTCGCCGACGCCGCCCTGGTCGGATGGCAGCCCACACACGTGAGCGGTGCGCTCGGCGACGACGGCCATGAGTTCTGCGCTGGTGCCGACATCCTCCGCCGTCATGTAGGCGCCGCCGAGGCTCTCGACCGCGTCGCCCAGGTCGAGCATCGCGAGCCGCTTCTGCTCCTCGGTCAGCGTCACCCCCATCGGCACGTGGACCACCGACTTGCCGCCTCCACGGTTCAGGCCCGCAGCGGAATTCTTCAGGGTCATCGCCTTCGCCAGACGCAGCGAATCGGCGACCGCGTCGGTCCAGTTCTCGTACTGCCAGATGCGCGCGCCGCCCAGAGCCTGACCAAGTCGCGTCGAATGCACCGCGACGCTGATGGTGAGACCGGATCGCTCCCCGGAAGTGATGAGCACCCGTTCGTGCTCGAGGGGGAGGGACGAGAGTGGGTCGGTCGCCGGCATTGAGTACTCCTTTGTAACTGGCCTTGTGGGCTTTAGGGGCGGGCCCAGAGGGTCGGTGCCCATGGGAATCCTAGTGCCGCGGCGGTGGCCGTAGACTGGAATGATCGCTTTCCCGCGTGCGAAGCGCGCGCGGGGTGAATTCGCATGTCGCAAGGAGGAAAGCCGTGGGCAGGACGCTGGCGGAGAAGGTCTGGGACGACCACCTGGTCGTCAAGGGTGAGGACGGTTCGCCCGACCTTCTCTACATCGACCTCCACCTCGTGCACGAGGTCACCAGCCCGCAGGCGTTCGACGGACTCCGGATGGCCGGCCGCCCCGTGCGCCGCCCCGATCTCACGATCGCGACCGAGGACCACAACACCCCGACGCTGAACATCGACAAGCCGATCGCCGACCTCACCAGCCGCACCCAGATCGAGACGCTGCGCCGCAACGCCGAGGAGTTCGGCATCCGCCTGCACTCGCTGGGCGACAAGGAGCAGGGCATCGTGCACGTCGTCGGCCCGCAGTTGGGGCTGACCATGCCCGGCATCACCGTCGTCTGCGGCGACAGCCACACATCGACGCACGGAGCATTCGGGGCGATGGCATTCGGTATCGGCACCAGTGAGGTCGAGCACGTCCTTGCGACCCAGACGCTCCCGCTGAAGCCGTTCAAGACCATGGCCATCACGGTCGAGGGTGAACTCAGGCCCGGCGTGACGGCGAAGGACATCATCCTCGCGATCATCGCCAAGATCGGTACCGGCGGCGGCCAGGGCTACGTGCTCGAGTACCGCGGCAGCGCCATCCGCTCGCTCTCCATGGACGGCCGGATGACCATCTGCAACATGTCGATCGAGGCCGGCGCGCGCGCGGGCATGATCGCACCGGATGAAACCACCTACGAGTACCTGAAGGGCCGCGCGCACGCGCCGCAGGGGGCCGACTGGGACGCCGCCGTCGCCTACTGGGAGACGCTGAAGACCGACGACGACGCCGTCTTCGACGCCGAGGTGTACCTCGACGCGGCCGAACTCGAACCGTTCGTGACCTGGGGCACCAACCCCGGCCAGGGTGTGTCGCTGAACGACCGGATTCCCGACCCGGCGCTGCTGGACGACCCGAACGAGCGCGCCAACGCCGAGCGCGCCCTGGAGTACATGGACCTCGCCGCGGGCACCGCGATGAAGGACATCAAGGTCGACGCGGTGTTCATGGGCTCGTGCACGAACAGCCGCATCGAGGACCTGCGCGCATTCGCATCCGTTGTGAAGGGCCAGAAGAAGGCCGACGGCGTTCGCGTCATGGTCGTGCCAGGCTCGGCGCGCGTTCGCCTTGAGGCCGAAGCTGAGGGCCTCGACAAGGTCTTCGAGGAGTTCGGCGCAGAGTGGCGGTTCGCCGGATGCTCGATGTGCCTCGGCATGAACCCCGACCAGTTGGCGCCGGGGGAGCGTTGCGCATCGACCTCCAACCGCAACTTCGAGGGCCGGCAGGGCAAGGGCGGGCGCACCCACCTGGTGTCCCCGCTCGTCGCCGCGGCCACCGCCATCCGGGGAACGCTGTCCGCGCCGTCGGATGTCGTCGGCACAGGCAGCACGCTGCCGCCGGTCATCGAATCGGTCGGTGTTCCGGCCGATGCCCAGTCAATCGCAGAGGGGAGCGCACGCTGATGGAGAAGTTCGAGACTCTCACCGGGGTCGCTGTCCCGCTCAAGCGCTCCAACGTCGACACCGACCAGATCATCCCGGCGGTGTTCCTGAAGCGCGTCACCAAGACCGGCTTCGACGACGCGCTGTTCCACGCCTGGCGTCAGGATCCCGACTTCGTGCTCAACGACCCGGCGTTCCAGAACCCGCGCGTGCTTATCGCCGGCCCGGACTTCGGCACCGGCTCCAGTCGCGAGCACGCCGTCTGGGCGCTGCGCGACTACGGGTTCGCCGCGGTCTTCTCGCCGCGGTTCGGTGACATCTTCCGCGGCAACTCCGGCAAGCAGGGCCTCCTCACCGGGCAGATCAGCCAGGAGGATACCGAGGAACTGTGGGCGATCATCGAAGCCGACCCCGGCGTCGAGGCCACCGTCGACCTGGTCGAGCGGACGCTGACGCTGGGAGATCGCTCAGTCGCTTTCGAGATCGACGATTACACTAGGTGGCGGTTGCTCGAGGGCCTTGACGACATCGGACTCACGTTGCGCGAGGAGGCGCAGATCACTCACTTTGAGGATGCCCGAGAATCGTGGCGACCCACTACTCTTCCCGCACGCTAACCCTCAAGGTGGTCACATGGATTCTGCTGTCACGGATGCCCAGAAGGCAGGTGCACGGGTAGGCCTCAAGGCCGAGAAGCTCACCATCAACGGCGGCAACCCGCTGCGCGGGCGTGTCACCGTCCGTGGGGCGAAGAACCTCGCCACCAAGGCGATGGTCGCGGCCCTCCACGGCGAGACCCCGAGCGTGCTGAAGGACGTCCCTGACATCAGCGACGTCCAGGTGGTCAGAGGTCTGCTCGAGGTCTACGGTGTCGGCGTCTCGGAGCCCGCCCCGGGTGAGCTCCGCTTCGACACGAGCAACGTCGAGAAGGCGCATTTCGCGGAGATCGACGCACACGCGGGGGCGAGCCGCATCCCGATCCTGTTCTGCGGGCCGCTGCTGCACCGCCTCGGTGAGGCGCGCATCCCCGACCTGGGCGGATGCCGTATCGGCGACCGTCCGATCGACTTCCACCTCGACGCGCTCCGAGCGTTCGGCGCGGTCGTCGACAAGAGCTACGAGGGCATCCACCTGACAGCCCCGAACGGGTTGCACGGTGCCGAGATCACACTGCCCTACCCGAGCGTCGGCGCCACCGAGCAGGTGCTGCTCACCGGAGTCAAGGCGAAGGGCGTCACCGAGCTCCACAACGCGGCGATCGAGCCCGAGATCATGGACCTCATCGCGGTCCTGCAGAAGATGGGCGCGATCATCTCGGTTGAGCCCAACCGCACCATCCTCATCGAGGGCGTCGAGTCGCTGCAGGGCTACAACCACCGCGCTCTGTTCGACCGGAACGAGGCCGCGAGCTGGGCATCCGCAGCTCTCGCGACGCGCGGTGACATCTTCGTCGCCGGTGCGCAGCAGTCCCAGCTGATGACCTTCCTCAACGTGTTCCGCAAGGTCGGTGGGGCATTCGACATCGAGGAAGACGGCATCCGGTTCTACCACCCAGGTGGCGAGCTGAAGCCCGTCACCGTCGAGACCGACGTGCACCCGGGCTTCATGACCGACTGGCAGCAGCCGCTGATCGTCGCTCTGACCCAGGCGACACGGCACCTCGATCGTGCACGAGACCGTGTACGAGAACCGGTTCGGCTTCACCGACGCGCTCAACGAGATGGGCGCGAACATCGTCGTGCACCCCAAGGGCCTGCCCGACCACCCGCGCCGCGTCGCGCGCCGCGAGTTCGAGCAGGCGGCGGTCATCACCGGTCCGACCCCGCTGCACGGCGCCGACATCACCGTCCCCGACCTGCGCGGCGGATTCAGCCACCTCATTGCGGCACTGGCGGCCGAGGGCACCTCCACCGTCAGCAACATCGGCATCGTCAGCCGCGGCTACGAGCACATCATCGAAAAGCTGGACGCCCTCGGCGCTGACTACTCCTTCGAAGGCTGAGAGTGGCGCCGGGGGAGACAGGGGCGCAGAGCCCCAAGTCGGAGAAGACACCGCTCTATCGCGTGATCGCGTTCTTCGTCGTGCCGTTCATGAACCTGCTTGCGCGGTACGACATCCAGCACGGCGAGCACCTGCCGGCCAGCGGCCCTTCAGTCGTCTCCCCGAACCACTACAGCGAGATCGACCCGATCGTGATCGGGCTGGCAATGTGGAAGCGCGGGCGGACGCCGCGGTTCCTCGCCAAGGCCAGCCTGTTCAAGGTGCCGCTGCTCGGCGGCCTGCTGCGCAAGACCGGGCAGATCCCGGTGGAGCGGCGGCAGCGCAACACGAGTGACCCGCTGGCCGCGGCCAACAAGCTCACCGAGAACGGCCTCGCGGTGGTCATCTACCCGGAGGGCACTCTCACTCGCGACCCGGACCTGTGGCCGATGCGCGGCAAGCATGGGGCGGTCCGGATGGCGCTCGAACACGACGTGCCGCTCATCCCGGTCGCGCACTGGGGAACCCAAGCAGTACTGCCGCGGTACGGCAAGAAGATCAGCTTCTTCCCGCGCAAGGACATCTCCATCCGGTTCGGCGCGCCCGTCGACCTGACGCCGTTCAAGGGACGCCCGCTCGACCACGCGACCCTCAACGCCGCGACCGACAAGCTCATGGACGCGATCGCCGCGCTGCTGTCCGAACTCCGTGGTGAGCCCGCTCCCGCCGAGCGCTGGGACCCGTCAAAGGCGGGCCAGAGCGAGACGGGGCGCTTTGACTAGCACGTTGCCGATTCGCATCCCACAGCCCGGCAAACGCCGGGTCGCTGTGCTGGGTGCCGGCAGCTGGGGCACGACCTTCGCCAAGGTGCTCGCCGACGGCGGGTCGGATGTTGCGCTGTGGGCGCGGCGACCGGAACTCGCGCGGGAGATCGCCGAGTCCAAGCGCAACAGCGATTACCTCCCCGGCGTCAACCTGCCCCGGGATCTGTGGGCCAGTCCGCAGCTCGATGCCGTGCTCGACGGGGCCGAAATGGTGTTCGTCGCGGTGCCCAGCCAGAGCCTGCGCGAGAACCTGCGCGCGGTGCGGGACATCCTGCCTCCGGATGCGATCATCGCCAGCCTGATGAAGGGCGTCGAAAAGGGCACCGCCCTGCGCATGAGCGAGGTGATCCGCGACGAACTGCGCGCAGAACCCGCGCAGATCGCTGTGGTCTCCGGCCCGAACCTCGCCCTGGAGATCGCGCGGGAGGAACCGACGGCGTCCGTCGTCGCATCCGAGAACCTGGACACCGCCACGCTCGTCGCGATGACGGCATCCAGCCGCTACCTGCGCTCCTTCGTCAACACCGACGTCATCGGCACCGAGTTCGGCGGGGTGCTGAAGAACCTCATCGCCGTCGCGATCGGCATCGTCGACGGTGTCGGCTACGGAGAGAACACCAAAGCCTCGATCATCACCCGCGGACTGGTCGAGATGACCGACTTCGCGGTCGCCTACGGCGCTCGACCGGAGACACTTGCCGGGCTGGCCGGGCTGGGCGACCTCATCGCGACGTGCGAGTCGCCGCTGTCCCGGAACAACACCGCCGGGCGCCTGCTCGGCCAGGGCTACTCGTTCACCGACGTCATCAAGCAGATGAACCAGACCGCGGAGGGCCTCGCATCCGTCGCCCCGATCCTCGAGCTGGCGCTCGCGAAGGGCGTCGAGATGCCGATCGTCTCGCAGGTCGCCGAAGTGCTCGCCGGTACCATGAACCCCCGGGACATCGCCCCGCACCTCACCATTTCCGACGAACCTCAACCGGAGAACTAGGCAGTGACAGACAAGACCACCGTCGTACTCGTTTTCGGCGGCCGCTCCAGCGAGCACGCCATCAGCTGCGCCACCGCGGGCGGCGTGCTCGCGGCCATCGACCGCGACCGGTACGACGTGATCCCGGTCGGCATCACCACCGACGGCGCGTTCGTGCTCGAGGAGGACGACCCGCAGCGGCTCGCGCTGGGCGCCGAACTGCCCTCCGTCATCGACAACGGCACCAGGGTGCTCTGGCCGGAGTCCGCCGCGACGCGCGAGCTGCGCGTCGTGGAGACGGATGGCTCGGTGCGCTCGCTCGGCGACATCGACATCGCATTCCCGATCCTGCACGGACGCTTCGGCGAGGACGGCACGATTCAGGGCATGTTCGAGCTGATCGGCCTGCCCTACGTCGGCAACGGCGTGCTCGCATCCGCCATCGCCATGGACAAGCACATGACCAAGTCGGTGCTGCAGAGCGCTGGCGTCGAGGTCGCCCCCTGGGTGGCCGTGACAGAGGCGGACTGGCGCGACGAGGGCGAACTGTGGGGCAGGCGTGCGCGCGGCCTCGCCCTGCCGCTGTTCGTCAAGCCGGCGCGGGCCGGATCGTCGGTGGGCGTGACCAAGGTTGAGGACTGGGACGACCTGGACGCGGCGCTCGAGGTGGCGTTCGCGGAGGACCGCACGGCGATCATCGAGCAGGCGATCGTCGGCCGGGAGATCGAGTGCGGCGTGCTCAGCGGCCACGACGGCGGGGCGCCCAGGGTGTCGCTGCCCGGCGAGATCCGGCTCACCGGCCGCGAGTTCTACGACTTCGACGCAAAGTACCGGGACGCCCCCGGCGTCGAGCTGGTGTGCCCGGTGGAGCTCAACGAAGGGCAGCAGCGCGAGCTCGAGCGGGTCGCGACGCGCGCATTCCAGGCGATCGGCGCATCCGGGCTCGCCAGGATCGACTTCTTCCTGACCCCGTCATCGGATTTGATCGTCAACGAGGTGAACACGCTGCCGGGGTTCACGCCGATCTCGATGTTCCCGAAGTGCTGGATCGCCAGCGGCATCGAGTACCCGGAGCTCATCAGCGAACTGATCGAACTGGGGTTCGAGACCGTCCGCTAGCCGGACTTTTTGCCGGGATCAGGCAGGTCGAGCACGTCATTCGGGTCGGTGCACGCGCCGGTCGCCTTGATGTTGCTGACAGCGTTTGACAATTGGATGAGCGCGTTGGTGCCGGATGCGACGTCGCCGTCCACGATCACCTCGACCGCGGGATCACGGCCGTAAGTCGTGAAGACGTAGGTCGGTGCGTTGCTGTCGTCGCGGATCCAGTCGATGCCGTCCAGTTCGACGCACAGTTGCGTCGTCGGGCCGGGCACCGGGACGCCGCAGCGCAGGATGATCGCGGTCGGGTCACCCCACGCGCCGGTGGCTTGCGCATCCGTGTAGCGGTACTCGAACTCGTCGATCGCATCGGGCAGCCGCACGATCACCTCGGCGCAGGCCGGGTTCACGGCATCCGGTGCCGCGTCGAGGGACACGGCCGGGGAGCACGCGGTCAGGCCGCCGAGCAGGAGGGCAGCGACCGCGAGTGATTTCGACGATCTCATCCACTTCAGGCTACCGTGAGTGCATGCAGCGCCAGGACCCGCACGAGACCCTCGGCTCGGTCGGAGAACTGGGCGTGCTGAGCCGGATCTTCCCGTTGCTGCCGTCGTCGTCGGCCGAGCTGCTTGGGCCGGGTGACGATGCCGCGGTGATTGCAGCGCCGGACGGGCGGTACGTCGTCACCACCGACATGATGATCCACGGGCCGGACTTCCGGCTCGCCTGGTCGACCCCGCACGACCTCGGCTGGAAGGCCGCGGCAACCAACCTGGCCGACGTCGCCGCGATGGGCGCAACGCCGACCGCGCTGGTCGTCGCGCTCGCCGCGCCGGCCGAGACACCGGTCGAAGTGCTCGAGGGGATCGCCGACGGGCTGCGGGAGGCGTGCCTCGAGCTCGCCGACGGCTGCGGTGTCGTCGGCGGTGACCTGTCAGTGTCGGACACCCTGACCTTGGCGGTGACGGCGTTCGGGGACCTGGAGGGGCGCGACGCCGTGCTCCGCTCCGGCGCGCGGGTCGGCGACCAGGTCGCGGTGTCGGGTCCGCTCGGCGCGTCGGCTGCCGCGCTGCGGCTGCTGTTCGAGCGCGCGGTGGATGAGCACGGGGAACCGGATGCCACGGTCGCCGCCGCCTTGCGCGGCGACACCCTCGCGCAGCTGGCCCCACGGCCGCCGATCGCTGATGGCGTGCTCGCAGCGGAGGCCGGCGCCACCGCCATGCTGGACATCAGCGACGGGCTCGCGATCGACGCCGGCCGCATCGCGCGGGCCAGTGAGGTCGCGCTCGACTTCGTGGCTTCTGAGCTCGGCCCCGACCCCGAGCTCGCGCTCGGCGGGGGAGAGGACCACAGCCTGCTCGCGTGCTTCCCGCCGGATGCGGCGCTGCCCGGCGGATTCCGCCGCATCGGCACGGTCGTCGCCGGTTCGGGTGTGCTGGTCGATGGGAAACCGCACGACCTCACCGGATGGGACCCGTTCCGGGGCTGGGACCACTCCCGCGGGTGAATTGTGCAAGCGCGGGTGCTGCAGCACCCGCGCGCGGCTGAAGCAGCCCCCGCGCGGGTCGAACACCCACCCGCGGGTCCAATTCGACCCGCGCGCGGAAGGTGCACCCGCGCAAGCGGACGTGCCGCGGCGGCGGGGCGGTTGCCGGAACCGGGCGCGCCCGCGGAAGTCAGGCCCGCGCGAGTGCAGACTTCCCGCCACCCTGATCGCCGCGGCGCGCCAGTTCCGGACATCCGCGCCCCGCGCACCTGTCGCGGCTGTCCGGAACTGCCGCGGTTCGCCGGAACTGCGCGCTGCTGACCCGTCCACCTCAGGCAGCCGGGGCGTCCGAGGAGTGGAGACCTAAAGGTGTGGAGACCCACCCGTCACACATCACCCGCGAGGGAGGCCTCGGTTCCTTACGAGGGGTCGGAAATGACGTGCAAGGCCCGTTTTCGACCCCTCGGGTTCATAGCAGCTGGGACCGCTCCCGCGGATGGTTGTTCACGCGCCGGTGAATTGTGCGCGCGCGGGTGTTGCAACACCCGCGTCGTGGCTGAAGCACCCACCCGCGCGGGTCGAACACCCACCCGCGGGTCGAATTCGACCCGCGCGCGGAAGGTGCACCCGCGCGAGCGGACGTGCCGCTGCGGCGGGGCGGTTGTCGGAACGGGCGCGCCCCGGAAGTCAGGCCCGCGCGAGCCAGTACAGCGCTGTGTCGCCGTAGTCCTTGCGGCGCTCGAGCACCAAGCCATCCGGCAGCCCGGGCTCGGGAGAGCGGGAAGACCGCTCGAGCAGCACGGCGGCATCCGGAGCCAGCCGTGCCGCTAGCGCCTCCAGGTTGTGCCCGAGCTCCACCTCGCCCATCTCATACGGCGGGTCCATCAGCACGACATCCCACTCGCGCGTGTCCGAGTTGAGGAACGCCTGCACGCTCTGCCCGGTTACCTCGATCACGAGCTTCTGCCCGGGAGGCGCCGTCCGCTTGACAAGGGCAGCATTCCGCCGACACACCTGCATCGCACCATGGCTGCGCTCGACGAGCACCGCCAGTGCTGCGCCCCGCGATGCGGCCTCCAGCCCCAGTGCTCCGGAGCCCGCATACAGGTCGAGCACGCGCGCGCCCTCGACGAGGTCGCGCGCGTCCAGCGACGAGAAGATCGCCTCCCGCACCCGATCGCTCGTCGGACGCGTGCCGTGAACCGGGGTGCCGATCGTCAGCGAACCGGCGAACCCGGCGATGATGCGTGTCACGCCTGCCAGCCTAAAGGCGCGCCGGATGCCACGGCTCGACACCGCGGGTGGGTAGCGTTGAGACCGTGCACTCGCCGCTCGACCAGAAGCTCAGCAACACCGTGCTGTCGCGCATGGCCAAGGCCCTCGAGCGCGGGCTCGACCTCGTCACCGTCGGCGACCTTCTCTCGCACTACCCACGCCGGTACGCCAGCCGCGGTGAGCTCACCGACCTCAGCCGGCTCCCGCTCGACGAGACGGTGACCATCGTCGCCGAAGTGCTGGGCGCCTCCAAGCGTCAGATGCGCGAGCGACGCGGCGACCTTCTCGAAGTGACGATCGGCGACGGTACGGGAATCATGACCGTCACCTTCTTCGGGAAGGGGGTGTACCAGCCCGAGAAAGACCTGGTCCCAGGCGTGCGCGGGATGTTCGCGGGCAAGGTCAGCGCGTATAGGGATCGCCGCCAGCTGACGCACCCGGACTATACGCTGTTCGACCCGGCGGAGGGGGCGGATGCGGCGGCGTGGGCACAGCGCCCGGTCCCCATCTACCCGGCGACAGCATCCATCAAGAGCTGGAAGCTGCATCAGGCTGTGGGCGCGATCCTCGACACGCTCCCGCCACTCGACGACCCGGTGCCGGATGCTGTCCGCGCCAAACGGAGACTGCTCCCGTACCAAGAGGCGCTCGAACTCATCCACCGCCCCAACGAAGAGGCCGACTGGAAGGCCGCCCGCAAGACGCTCCGCTTCCAGGAAGCCTTCGTGCTGCAGTCGGCGCTGCTGCAGCAGCGCGCAGAACTGCGTAAGCAGGCCGCCAGGCCTCGCGTGCCGAAACCGGGGGGACTGCTCGAGCGCTTCGACGCGCAATTGCCGTTCACCCTCACCGGCGACCAGCGTGCCGTCGGCGACCAGCTCGCCTCCGACCTCGCCGGCGACCAGCCGATGAACCGGCTGCTGCAGGGCGAGGTCGGCTCCGGCAAGACGCTTGTCGCCCTGCGCGCGATGCTCGCGGTCGCCGACTCCGGCGGCCAGTCGGCGCTGCTCGCGCCCACCGAGGTGCTCGCCGCCCAGCACCTGCGCTCAATCGTGAAGACCCTCGGCCCGGACCTCGCCGCCGAGGTGCACCCGACCCTCATCACCGGGCAGCTGCCGACCGCCGACCGCCGCAAGGCGACCCTGTCCACCGTCGCCGGGCAGGCGCGCATCGTCGTCGGCACGCACGCGCTCATGAGCCAGTCGGTGGAGTTCTTCGACCTCGGGCTCGTCGTGGTCGACGAGCAGCACCGGTTCGGCGTCGAACAGCGCGAGGCGCTGCGCCTCAAGGGCGCCACCCCGCCGCACGTGCTCGTGCTGACGGCGACACCGATTCCGCGCACCGTCGCGATGACCGTGTTCGGCGACCTCGACGTGTCGACCATCGCCGAGCTCCCGGCCGGGCGGCAGGGCATCGAGAGCTTCGTGGTGCCCCTGGCCGAGAAGCCGGGGTGGGAGAACCGCATCTGGGAGCGGCTGTCCGAGGAACTCGCCAAGGGCAGGCAGGCCTTCGTGGTCGCACCGGCGATCGACAGTTCCAACATCGAGCTGGACGATCCGGATGCTGAGCCGATCGACGCCAAGTCGGTCAGCAGCGTCGCCGACACCCTCGCCAAGCTGCGCAAGCATCCGCTGCTGGCAGCCGCTCGCATCGAGCCGCTGCACGGCAGACTGCCGAGCGACGAGAAGGATGCGATCATGCGCGCGTTCGCTGCGGGCGACATCGACGTGCTCGTGGCGACGACGGTGATCGAGGTCGGGGTCGATGTGCCCAACGCCGCGGTCATGGTGGTCCTCGACGCCGACCGGTTCGGTGTGTCGCAGCTGCACCAACTCCGCGGCCGAGTCGGCCGCGGCGGCGTGCCCGGGCTGTGCCTGCTCGTGACGACCGCCGAGGCGGGCACCATCGCCAGAGAGCGGGTCGACGCGGTCGCAGAGACCCTCGACGGGTTCGTGCTCGCCCAGAAGGACCTCGAACTGCGCCAGGAGGGCAACGTCCTCGGCAGCGTCCAGTCAGGGCGCCGCTCATCGCTGAAGCTGCTGCGCGCAGCACGCGACACCGACCTGATCGGCGAGGCGCGTGCGCTCGCCGCCGACGTGCTCGCCGGCGACCCCGACCTCCAGCGCAACCCGTCGCTCGCGCGCGCCATCACGACCCGACTGGACGAAGCAGAGCGCGACTTCCTCGCCAAGGCCTGAAACCGCATCGCGTCGGGAGTCAACGCCCAAAGGACCGACTCGAAACGGCATCTCCTCCCGACTCGATGCAGGTGAGTTGCGGGGTGCGCCCGATAGGGTTTAGCCATGCGCAGGATCGCCGTCGTTCCGGGGTCGTTCGACCCGATCACCCTTGGTCACCTTGACGTGATCGACCGAGCGGCTGGCCTCTTCGACGAACTCCATGTGCTCGTCGTGCACAACCCTGACAAGTCCGCCCTGCTCCCGGTTGCGCAGCGTGTGTCGTTGATCGAGCGGGCGATCACGGATGCCGGGATCACCGGCAACATCATCGTCACCTCGTGGACAGTCGGATTGCTCGTCGACTACTGCACCGAGGTCGGCGCCAGCGTGCTGGTGAAGGGCGTGCGCTCACAGGTGGACGTCGCCTACGAGACGCCGATGGCGATCGTGAACCGCAACCTGGCCGGCGTCGAGACCATCTTCCTGCTGCCGGATCCCGGCCACGCGCACGTCTCCAGTTCGCTCGTGCGCCAGGTGGCCGGACTCGGCGGCGACGTCAGCCCCTACGTGCCGCGCGCGGTCGCAGAGTACCTCCAGCAGCCCAGCCCCCGATGACCGCAGCCTTCAGCGTCTTCGCGCTCGATGGCATCCCAGAGGTCGGCGCTGGAGACGACCTCGCCGCGCTCATCCTGCGCGCGGCCGGCGGCACCCCGCTGCAGGACGGCGACATCCTGGTCGTCACGAGCAAGGTGGTCTCCAAGGCGGAGGGCCGCTTCGTGGCCGCTGCCACTCGCGACGATGCGATCACCGCGGAAACCGTCCGGGTGGTCGCGTCGAAGGAGCACCCGGGGGGCGTCACGCGCATCGTCGAGAACCGGCAGGGTCTCGTGCTCGCGGCCGCCGGCGTCGACTCGAGCAACACGCGCGAGGGCTACGTGCTGCTGCTGCCCGAGGATCCGGATGCCTCTGCTCGCACCCTCTGCTCGGGCCTCAGGGCGAGCGGCCCGCGGGTCGGCGTCATCATCTCCGACACCCTCGGACGAGCCTGGCGCCTGGGGCAGACCGACGTCGCGATCGGCGCGGCAGGCGTGAAAGTGTTGGAGGACCTGCGCGGCAGCACGGATGCGGGCGGCCGCGTCCTGGAGGCGACCATCGTCGCGGTCGGCGACCAACTCGCGGGCGCCGCCGAACTGGTCAAAGGGAAGGCCGCCGGCCGCCCGGTCGCGGTCATCCGCGGGCTGGGGCACCTCGTCACCGGGCTCGACGCACCGGGTGCGCACGCGATCATCCGCCCGGCCGAAGAGGATTTGTTCCGAGAGGGTGCCGCAGAGGCCTACGCTCGAGGCTACCGCGAGGCGGTCGAAGGGCGCCGGGCGATCCCGCCTGAGCACCTGCCGCAGGGCTGAGTGACGCTCTCCCCAAAAGGGGCGACGGTCTGCAAGACTCGTAGCGTAAGGCATCGATGATGATGAACTCAGACCCCCCGACGGGGCACCCAGGCGAACGCACTTCGCGTGCCTTTCGCCTGACCCGACGCGGGTTCTTGCTGTTGTTCGCGGCCGCGCTGGCGTTCGTGTTCGCGTATGTCATCGGCTGGTATGAACTGCTGATCGTCGGCTCGTTCGCCTGCATCCCACCTCTGCTGTCCCTCGTGGTAGTGCACCGGATGCGGCCGCAGTTCACGGTCGTCCGAACCATCGCCCCATCGGTGCTCGCTGCAGGCAAGCCCGGTGCGGTGCGCCTCACGGTGCGCAACATCGGCCAACGCCCGTCGGCGCCCGGCAGTTGGCGTGATCGGGTGCCGTGGTCGCCGGATGCCACAGCCGAGGCCGTGCTCGACCCGATGCGGCCGTCGGGCCAACTGCACTTGCGCTACGAGTTCGTGCCGCCGCGCCGCGGTGTCGTCGATGTCGGTCCTCTGCTGGTCTCCTTCTGCGACCCGTTCGGGCTCGCCGAGGGGCAGTACGCGGTCGGCGCCGCGGATCGCGTGATCATCGGACCGGAGGCGGCCCGCCTCGATGCGACCGTTGTCGAGATCGCGGCCGACAGCGGCTCCGCCCGGCTCTTCCAACACCGCTCGCTCGCGGGCGAGCACGATGTCATGACCCGCGAGTACCGGCCCGGCGATGCGATGCACCGCGTGCACTGGCGGGCGTCTGCGCACCACGGCGAGCTCATGGTGCGCGAAGAGGAGAAGCGTTCGCACGCGGCCGCGGTCATCGTGCTCGAGACGCGCGTGCGCCATTACGCCGACACCGCCGGGTCGCGCGCCCGGACCCCGGAAAGCGGCGGCTTCGAGTGGGCGGTGCGGATGACCGCGTCGTTGCGCGACCACCTGTCCGCCGCCGGACTCGCGCTCACCGTGGTGGAGACTGCGATGCCGCAGCTGGGAGACCCCAACCGGCTCGACGAGTTCGTGGAGAGCCTCGCGCGCCTGCACCTGAGCTTCGACGACGATCGTGAGTTCTCGCTCGCCGCAGCAGGCCCGAGCGGTTCCGGGTCGATCTTCGCCGTGCTCGGCGTGCCGGATGCCGCGACCCTCGGCAGGCTTGTCAGCGCCCGCGGCTCGTTCGACGAGGCCGCGGCGTTCGTCTCCGACGACACCCCTGCGACAGCGATTGACGAGTTGCGTCGCGGCGGATGGCGCGTGGTCGCGGTCACGCCCGAGACTCCGGTAGCGGATGCCTGGCACGATCTGGGCGGTCCGGATGCGTGACCTGCTGAAGCGTGACCTGCTGAAGGGCAGGCGCTGGGAGCGAACCGGCTGGCGCACGAGCGGCATCCTGCTCGTCGCCTTCGCGGTCACCCTCGGCGGATTGCACACGATGCTGGAGGGCGTCGGCTGGTGGCTGTGGTGCATGGTGCTGGTGGTCGTGATCCTCGGCACTGGCGTTGTCGCCCGCTGGGTGGGACTCGGACGCTGGTCACCGCTGGTGTCGACGCTCGCGCTCGCGGCGACCATCGTCATCCGGTTCGCAGCCGACACCGCCTGGCTGGGGCTGATCCCGACTGGCGACACCATCCTCCGCTTCCGCACGCTACTGGTTGAGGCCACCTACTCCATCACCTGGCAGAGCACGCCGGCCAACGCTGACGTGCCCATCCAGTTCGTCATGGCGCTGGGCATCGGGCCGCTGGTGCTGATTGCCGAGGCGCTCGCCTTCTCGGTGCGACTGCCCGCTCTGACCGGCATCCCGCTCGTCGCCGTGTTCCTGGTGCCAGGGCTGACTCCGGATGCCGAAACCAGCTGGCTCGCATTCATCGGCACCGCGGTCAGCTACCTGTGGCTGCTCATGTCGACTCAGCGCTCGCTGGGCTCGTACAGGGGCCTCGCTCCCGCGCTCGCAATCGGGTCAGTCGCGGTGATCGGCGGTCTTGTGCTCCCGGCGGCGCTGCCGAGCACCGAGCAGGGGATCACGGCAAGCGAATCTGGGCCGAGCATCGTCACCGGCGTCAATCCGATCGTGCGGCTCGGCGAGGACCTGAGGCGCACCGACGCCCGCCCGGTGCTCAGCTACACGACAGGATCCGGCAAGCCCTACTACTTGCGGTTGACCACCATCAGCGACTTCAGCCAACACGGCTGGGGTCCAGAGCAACCGGTCCTCGACCCGTCGAACCGACCGCACACTGTTCCGCTCCCCAGCGGGCTGGACCCAGATGTGGCGGTGCGCGAGGAGGTCGGCTTCATCAGTGTGGGCAACCTGGCGAGCCCGTGGCTGCCGGTGCCGTACCCCATCTCAAGCGTGACCCAGCTCACCGGCGACTGGCTCTGGGACAAGGACACCCTCACCGTCGCGAGCAACACCGACCTCGCGATCGGTGAGAACTTCACCGTGCGAAGCCATGTCATCGAGCCGACCCCCGAGCAGTTGCAGCGTGCGGGCACGACTGTCCCTGACGGCTTCGAGAAGTACCTGAAGCTGCCGGAGGTGCCGGCGATCATCACCGACACCGCACGCGAGGTGACCGCGGGCGTCCATACGAACTACGAGAAGGCGGTCGCGCTTCAGCAGTACCTGCGCAGCCCGCTGTTCCGCTATTCGGAGCAGACGCCGGTCGTGGAGGGCTATGACGGCACCGGGGTCGACATGGTCGGGATCTTCCTGGAGCAGCGGGCCGGCTACTGTGTCCACTTCGCCTCGGCGATGGCGACGATGGCCAGGACACTCGGCATCCCCAGCCGACTGGTCGTGGGATTCCAGCCGGGCAGCTCAACCAACTCGCCCGGCGACAGCAAGATCTTCGACGTGACCACCGACGACCTGCACTCGTGGCCGGAACTGTACTTCGACGGCATCGGCTGGGTGGCCTTCGAACCCACCCAGAGCCGCGGTCGCCTGCCCGACTATGCGAACCCTGGCCTCGGTGGGGTCCCCGCAGCGATCGGCGGCGCGATCTCCGGCGGTGCCGGTGCGCCGCGCGACGGCAGCGGTCTCGACGGCCCGGCGGCGCCATCCGGTTCGCAGGATGCCAGCTGGTTCGTCCCAGGCGGCCAGTGGAGGCTGCTGCTGCCCATCGCCGGCGCGGTGCTGCTGGTGGTCGTCCTGTCGCTGCTGCCCGCCGGCATCCGGATGCTCCGTCACCGGCGGAACGTGGCCGCACTGCGGAGCGGACGAGGCAGCGCCATGCTGGCCTGGCGGGAACTGCTGGCCACCGCCACAGACGTCGGGCTGGCGCTTCGGCGCACAGAGACCCCGCGCGAGACCGTCGAACGGCTGCGACGCGCGCGCGGCATGACCCAATCCGGACGGGACGCGGTGAACCGGATCGGGGCGGCGGTCGAGCGCGAACGCTTCGGCAGGCCCAGCGAGCTTGCCGACAGCGGTTCGCTCGCTGACGACGTTGCCATCGTGACGGCGTGCCTGCGCTCCGGCATCGCAGGGTCGGAGCGCCTTAGGGCGACGCTTTGGCCGAACTCGCTAGTGAACCGGAACGGGCGATTGGCCGCACGCACCGGATAGCTTCGCGCCAAACCATAGGCCCAGGCCCGACCGTCTGGCAGACTCGCTCCAAGCACAGGGAAACGAGGAAAAGATAGTGACGATGGCGACAGGCATCATGGGGATCGACACCTTCCACTCGTTTGCGGCGGACATCATCGGCGGCATCGAGACGGTCATCGACGGGAAGCGCGACGCCATCGAGCTGGCCCTCACGGTGCTTCTCGCCGAGGGCCACCTGCTGATCGAGGATGTCCCCGGTGTCGGCAAGACGATGCTCGCGCGTGCGATTGCCCGTTCGGTCGACTGCACCGTGAACCGCATCCAGTTCACCCCGGACCTGCTGCCCTCCGACATCACGGGCGTCTCGGTGTACAACCAGGCCGAGCTCGAATTCCAGTTCAAGCCCGGCCCAGTGTTTGCCAACCTGGTCATCGGCGATGAGATCAACCGCGCGAGCCCGAAGACCCAGTCGGCGCTGCTGGAGTCCATGGAGGAGGGCCAGATCAGCGTCGACGGCGCCACCTACCCGCTGGCCAGGCCGTTCACGGTCGTCGCCACGCAGAACCCGGTAGAGATGGAGGGCACCTACCCGTTGCCGGAGGCGCAGCGCGACCGGTTCATGATCCGCATCTCGATGGGGTATCCGGATGAGGCGGCGGAAGTCACCATGCTGCGCACCAGGGAGACCTCCAGCCCCCTGGACCGCCTGACGCCGGTGGTGACGCTCGAGCAGCTCACGAGCATGATCGAGCTCGTCCGCAACATCTACGTCTCGCCAGCGGTCGAGCAGTACACGGTCGCCATCTCGCAGGAGACCCGGCGCGACCGCGACCTGCGACTCGGAGCGAGTCCTCGCGCGACCCTGCACCTCGTGAGGGCGGCGAAGGCGCGCGCCGCTCTCGACGCGCGCGAGTTCGTGCTGCCCGACGATATCGACGCCCTCGCAGTTCCCGTGCTCGGCCACCGGCTGATCGCCGCCGCGCGCGTCGCCGGCGGGGCATCCGCTTTCCAGGCCAACAGCATCGCCGACATCATTCACCGCATCGTCGCGGCGACGCCGGTGCCGCTGGGCGCAGGCGAGTCTGCCTGACGCCATGCGTCGATCCACACGGGGGTGGGGCCCCAGGTCGCGAGCCAGACTCCTGCTTCGCGGCTACGCGCTGCTGGTTGTCGGTGCCGGGCTGGGTCTGGCCGCCTACCCGGTCGGTCGGATCGAACTGCTCTACCTGGGTTCGCTGCTGGTGGCGCTTCCGCTGTTCGCACTCGTGTTCGTGCGCTTCCGCAGGCTCCGGATGGGCGTTGCGCGCCGGTTCTCACCGCCGCTGGCCACCGCAGGAGAACCGGTGCTGGCCCGTATCGAAGTGCGCAACCTGGCTGGCTCGCGCACTCCGGAGTCGACCTGGTACGACGTGCTGCCATGGCGACCGTTCGGCACCAGAACCGGTCGGTTGCGGGCCCTGTCCGCGCACCGCAGCGCGGCCAGCCGCGGCACCGCGACGATCGTCGAGTACACCTTCACGCCACCGCGCCGCGGCATCGTCGAACTCGGCCCGTTCGTTCTCGACTTCGCCGACCCGTTCGCCCTCGCATCCGGTGAAGCGGTGGTCGGGGAGCCGCAGAAGCTCGTCGTCACACCGGAGTTGATCGTGCTGCCGGACACCGGAGCGTCGATTCACGCCGACGAAGGTTCGGCGCGTGCGCTGCAGCGGCGGGCCAGCGGCGGCGACGACGAGCTGATGACCCGCGAGTACCGCAGCGGTGACCCCCTGCGACGCGTGCACTGGCGGGCCTCGGCGCACCACGGCGAACTCATGGTGCGGCAGGAGGAGCAGCGCAGCCACGCCCAGGCGCGCATCCTGCTCGACACCCGCAAGAACGGGTACCGGGACACCACCCGAGCGACGCCCGAGCGGCCGGAAAGC
This sequence comes from uncultured Actinomycetota bacterium, assembly GCA_963702165.1. Classification (GTDB taxonomy): domain Bacteria; phylum Actinomycetota; class Actinomycetes; order Actinomycetales; family Microbacteriaceae; genus Terrimesophilobacter. The sequence goes on from OY969722.1 coordinate 162,310, forward strand.
GAGGCGTTCGAGTGGGCGGTGCGCTTCACCGGGTCGCTCGCGCTGCGCCTGCAGCGCTCGGGGTTTACTGTGCGGATCGTCGAGACCGCTGCGCGCCAGCTCGCGTCTCCCGAGCAGCTCGAGGAGTTCCTGGAGAGCCTCGCCGCCGTGAACCTGGTCGACGAGCCTCGCCGCGACGGGGCGTTCTCCCTGCTGCCCGACCCCGGACGTTCGCTTGGCAGCGTCTTCGCGGTGCTGTCGAATGCCGAACCGCACCTCGTCGATCGGCTCGCAGCACAGCGGCACCAGTTCGAAATGGCGATCGCGTTCGTCGTCGATTCACGCGTGGACACCGTCGAGCGGCCCCTGCGCGAGGCCGGGTGGGCCTGCGTGCCGGTCACGGCCGACGACGACCCGTTCGACGCCTGGGTCGCTGCCGCTCTCGCGCGGGAGGCGCAGCTTGCGCGCGCCTGACAAGCGCCTGGTCGGCGAGCGACCGGCGGCGCGCAGTCTTGCGCTGCTGTTCTGCTTCGCAGCGGCGCTCGCCGGACTGCACACGATCATCGCCGACTTCGACTGGTGGTTCGTGCTCGTCCTCGTCGCGCTCGTGATGCTCGGCATCACGGCCGGCGTGCGCGCGCTCACTCCACGCCGCTGGGCTCCGCCGCTGGTGGGGGCGCTCGGTTTCCTCGGCATCCTCACCGCGTTCTTCGCGCCGCGCACGGCCTTCCTGCTCGTGGTGCCGACCGAGGAGACGTGGGAGCGTTTCGGCACCCTCATCGGTCGCGGCTCCGACTCGATCGAGCGGCAGTCGGTGCCCGCAGTCACCGACACCGAGATCATGTTCATCCTGTGCCTGGCCGTCGGATGCCTGGTGCTGCTAGCCGACCTGCTCGCGAACGCGATCCTCACGCCAGCTGTCGCCGGAATCCCCGTGCTGGTCGTGCTCGCCATCCCCGCGGTCACGGGACTGGACCGCACCGACCCCGTCGTGTTCGCGCTCACCGCCGTGGCGTATCTGGTGCTGTTGCGCTCGGGGTCCCCGCTGCACCAACCGGCTCTGTCCCTGACCGTCGGCGCCCTGGCGGTCACCACCGCGCTCATCGCTCCGCTCGTGCTGCCGCCAGTGGCGCAGTCCGTGCAGACGAACGACCGGTTCGGCGGCCTGCTCGCCGGCGTGAACCCGGTGCTGAACCTCGGAACCGACCTTCGCCGCGAGCTCGAACGCACCCTGCTCACCTACACCACGAGCAGCGGCGACGGCCACTACCTGCGGCTCGTGAGCCTGCAGAACTTCACCGCCGAGACCTGGGCACCGGACGAGCCGACCTTCGACACCGCCAACGTCCCGCAGCGCATGGGGGACCCGCCCGGGCTGTCGGCGGAAGTGCCGACCGAGTCCGAGAGCGTCTTCCTCGACATCGCGAGCCTGGGCAGCCCGTGGCTGCCGGTGCCATACCCGACCACCGGCATCTCCGGGCTGCGCGGGGATTGGTTCTGGGATGCCGATACCCTGACCCTCACGAGCCCTGACGACACCGCGCGCGGGGAGGACTACCGCGCCGAGATCCTGTCCGTGCAGCCCACGCCCGCCCAGTTGGTGACCGCGGGCGAAGCGGTGCCGGTCGGCTTCGAGCGCTACACCGGCCTGCCAGTCGACCTGCCGCCTGTGATCGGTGAGGTGGCGCGCTACGTCGCATCCGACGCCGCCAGCAGCTACGAGAAGGCGATCGCCCTGCAGGAATTCTTCCGCGACGGCGAGTTCAGCTACTCGGAGCAGGCGCCAGTCGAGCAAGGCTACGACGGCAACGGGATGGACGTCATCGAGCGGTTCCTGGACGTCAAGAGCGGCTACTGCGTGCACTTCTCCTCCGCAATGGCGGTCATGGCGCGCACCCTTGGCATCCCCGCTCGCGTGGCCGTCGGAATGCTGCCCGGCGAAACCTCCGGTCAGCTCGAGGGCGGCCGCGAAGTCATCCGGGTAACCACGGCGGACCTTCACGCCTGGCCGGAGCTGTACTTCGACGGCATCGGCTGGATCCGGTTCGAACCGACCCCCGGCCGCGGATTCGTGCCCACCTACGCCGACGAAGAGACGCCCGGTGTGCCGCAAGCACCGGCGCCGATCTCTCCGCAGCCGACGACGACACCGACCGCCGCCCCCAGTCCGTCCGCGACCACCGCGCCGGGGGAGAGGCCGACGGACGACGATCCGGCCGGATCCGAATCCGGCACCGGATGGCTGTGGTTCAGCGGCATCGTGCTCGGGACAGTGCTGCTGCTGCTGATCCCCGCCATGATCCGCGCCATCCAGCGCGCGGTACGCCTCAGCAGGCTCGAGCGCGGCCAATCGCTCGCCGACACGGGCTGGCGGGAGGTGCTGCAGACGGCGAGGGACCTCGGCAAACCGGTGGCGGACACCGCGACCCCGCGCGTCGCGGCGCGCGCCCTCGCCGGGTCGGCGCCGGTCCCCGCGCTCGCCGGGACACTGTCCGCCATCGAACGGGAGGCCTACGCACCACCATCGAGCCTCGCTCCCGGGAAGCGCAGTGCCGATCAGGTGCGCGAGGTGCTCAGCGGGCTGCACGCGAGCGCGAGCCTGAATGCGAGGCTGCGCGCCCTGTTCGCGCCGCGCTCGATCTGGCAGCCGATCACTCGAACGCGATGATCGGCCGTCGCGTCACCGGATGCGTGAGCACCGTCGCCTCTACCCGGTAGACCTCACGGATCAGGTCCGGCGTCAGCACCTCGGCCGGTGCACCCTCTGCGACCACCCGGCCGGCCGCGAGCGCGACGACGTGATCGGCATACCCTGCCGCGAGGCTCAGGTCGTGTAATGCCGCGAACACCGTCGCACCGTCGTCGGCGAGGCGCCGCAGCAGGGCGAGGGTGTCCAGTTGCGCCCGGATGTCGAGGTGGTTGGTCGGCTCGTCCAACAACAGCAGGCGCGGCTCCTGGGCGAGAGCGCGCGCGAGCTGGACCCGCTGGCGTTCCCCTCCGCTCAGCGTCGAGTAGTCCCGATCGGCGAATTCGGTCATGCCCACGGTGGCCAGCGACCGGTCGATGACATCGTCCTCTGGCGCGGCGGGAGCCAGCAGCGGGCGGTGCGGCGTCCGGCCGAGTTCTACGGCGGAGCGCACGTCGAGGCTGAACTCGGTCGTGACGTCCTGCTCGACGACGGCGAGCATCCGGGCCCGCGCTCGTCTGGGCATGGCCAGCAGGTCCTCGCGGTCGAAGCGTGCGTTCCCGCCAGCCGGGATCACCCCCGCGATGCCGCGCAGCAGCGTCGACTTGCCCGCGCCGTTGGGTCCGACCAGTGCGCTCACCGCGCCGGCGGGCAGACTGAGGTCGACCGGATGCACGATCACCCGGTCCCGGATGGCGACGGTGAAGTCGCGCAGAGCGAGGCTCACGTGCTGCTCCTCCGGCGGGCCAGGAGCACCGCGAACACCGGTGCGCCGAGGATGGCGGTGACGATGCCGACCGGCAGCTCGCGCGGGTCGAACACGGTGCGCGCGATGGTGTCGGCCCAGACCAGCACGATCGCCCCGAGCATGGCGACGAGCGGCAGCAGCACCCGGTGCCTGGCGCCCACCATGAGCCGCACCGCGTGGGGGAGCACCAGTCCGATGAACCCGATCGAGCCGCTCACCGACACCATGGCGCCGGTGAGCAGCGCGGTGAACACCAGCAGCACCCAGCGTGCGCCGGTGACGTTGATGCCAAGCGCAGCGGCCGCTGAGTCGCCGAACGCGAACCCATCGAGCAGCCGGCCGGCGAGCAGCACCGGGACGCCCACGACGACCAGCGCGCCCACGGAGATGACCACCGCCTGCCAGTTCGCGCCGGCGAGGGAACCCAGCAGCCAGTTCAGGATCTCCCGGAACGAGTCACCCTTCGCCGACCAGAAGATGACGAAGCTCGTGAGCGCGGCCGCGAGAGCGGACACCGCGACGCCCGCGAGCACGGTGCGGGTCGGCGACAAAGGCCCTGCGGCGCTCGCGAGCAGGAGCGTCGCGACGAGCGCCGCTAGCGCACCGGCGAACGCGGCGATCGGCAGCAGCACAGAAACGCCGATGATGAGCACCGTGACGGCACCGAGGGATGCGCCGGCGGAGAGCCCCAACAGGTACGGGTCGGCGAGCGGGTTCCGGGTGATGGCCTGCATCACCGCGCCGCTGATGGCGAGCCCCGCGCCGACCGCAGCCGCGGTGAGCACGCGCGGCAGCCGCAGCTCCCAGACGATGCCGTCGCGCAGCGGCGAGAGGGTGGCCTCGCCGAAACCCAGGTGCGCCGCGATGCTCGCAAGCACATCGCCGGGCCGGATGTCGGCCGCGCCCAGGCAGACGGCCGCGATGATCGTCGCCACCAGCACGGCGGCAAGCAGCGCACCCCAGCCCCAGTTCAGCAGACGATTTCGCGCGCGCATCCGCTACTCGAGCCCGAGCTTGTCGAGCTGCTCGAGGATGCTTCCGACCGCCTGCACGTTGCGCACCCCTGCCTCGCCCGCAGCGAACGGGACGATGATGAACCTGTCGTTCTGCACGGCATCGAGCGCAGCCGTCGCGGCGTTCGCCTTGAGGTAGTCGATCTTGGATGCTGCGGTGTTCCAGGCCGCATCCACCAGCACGATCACGTCCGGGTTCGCCTCGATCACCGACTCCCAGCCGATCGACACCCAGGTGTCGTCAGCCTTCACGATGTTGGTGAGTCCCGCCGCATCGAGCATCATCTCCGGCGCCCCGATGCCCGCGCCGACGTACGGGGTGTCCTTGCCGGAGGAGTACCACAGCGCGGTCAGCCCCGCCGTCGACGGTTCGAGCTGGTCGAGCGCGTCGCGCTGCTCGGCGATGAGCTCGGTCGCGGCGTCCTCTGCGCCGAAGACGACCCCGGCTTCCTTGAACTCGTCGAAGAGCACGTCGAAGGTCATCCGCGACGGTTGGTAGCCCTTCTCCTTGCACGCCGACGGCGGCACATAGCTGCCGACGCCGAGCCCGGCCAGCACCGTGCGATCACCGGCGGCGTCCGCGGTCAGATTCGATTCCCAGCCGGCGAACACGAAATCCGGCTCGAGGTCGAGCAGTGCTTCCTGGCTCGGCACCCCGTCGCTGATGACCGGGATGTCTGCGGCCGCGGCCTGCCACCGCGCGGGCACCGGGCCATCCTGGAACGCCATGCCGATGATGCGGTTCTGGAGCCCAAGGGCGAGCAGCAGCTCGGTCGTGGTCGACTTGATCGTGACAATTCGCTCAGGCGGGTCACCCACCTCGAACGTGAAGCCGCAGTTGTCGATCGTGCCGGACGCTGAAGGTTCCGGCGCGACGGGCGTGACAGGACTCGAGCAACCGGCCAGCGAGAAAATGGCGAGGGCGGCGCAAAGCCCGCCGAATGTGCTGAAAAGACGGGGCATGAGAGCCTCACGGAGTCGAAGGGAACGGCACAAGGATGGCGGCTCAAGCGTGCCGACCGAGGACCTGCCGCCCCAACTCACGGGGAAAACTCACCGCACCAGATCCGGTGCGAGGGTCCGCTTCAAATCTAGCGAAGATTACCGTTCACAATGGCCGCATTCACCGGTAGGTTTGCGCCAACCACAAACTCGCGCACCCCAATGGAGTGGGCAATCGAGCGGAGGAACAATTGGCAGTCGTACGTGCGGCAATCACCCAGACCACCTGGACCGGCGATAAAGAGTCGATGCTCGACAAGCACGAGCAGTTCGCCCGGCGAGGCAGCAGCAGATGGTGCGCAGATCATCTGCTTCCAGGAGCTCTTCTACGGTCCGTACTTCGGGATCACCGAGGATCCGAAGTACTACGACTACGCGGAGCCTGCGGACGGGCCGATCGTGCAGCGCTTCGCAGCGCTCGCGAAGGAGCTGGGGATGGTCATGGTGCTCCCGATCTACGAGGAGGACCAGCCGGGCGTCTACTACAACACCGCGGTCGTCGTCGATGCCGACGGGACGATCCTCGGCAAGTACCGCAAGCACCACATCCCGAACCTCGACAAGTTCTGGGAGAAGTTCTACTTCCGGCCCGGCAACCTCGGCTACCCGGTCTTCAACACCGCGGTCGGCCCGGTCGGCGTGTACATCTGCTACGACCGTCACTTCCCCGAGGGGTGGCGCGAACTCGGGCTGAACGGCGCGCAGATCGTCTTCAACCCCAACGCGACGAAGCCGGGGCTCTCCAACCGACTGTGGGAGATCGAGCAGCCCGCCGCCGCAGCAGCCAACGGCTACTTCGTGGCGGCACCCAACCGGGTCGGCACCGAAGACAACGAGTACGGCGACCTCGCGGTCACCTTCTACGGCTCGAGCCAGTTCGTGGACCCGCAGGGCAACCTCGTCGGCGAGTACGGCAGCAACGAGCACGAGGAGGTCGTCATCCGCGACCTGGACCTCGACATGATCCGGCAGGTGCGCAACGACTGGCAGTTCTACCGCGACCGCCGCCCGGAGTCCTACACAGTCGATTCCTAAGCCGTAACGGGAGGCGATCACACGTGAAGACCCTCATCAAGAACGGAACAGTCGTCAACGCCACCGGCACAGCGGTCGCCGACGTGCTCATCGACGGCGAGACGATCGCCGCTGTGCTCGCGCCGGGGTCGAGGCTGCTGGGCTTCGACATCGAAGGCAACGTGGACACCGTGATCGACGCGGCCGGCAGGTACGTCATCCCCGGCGGCATCGACGCGCACACCCACATGGAGATGCCGTTCGGCGGCACGAACGCGTCCGACACCTTCGAGACCGGGACGCGAGCGGCGGCCCACGGCGGCACGACCAGCATCGTCGACTTCGTCGTGCAGTACCCGGACCAGAACGTGCTCGACCAGTACAACGCCTGGCACGAGAAGGCCGGCGGGCAACTGTGCGATCGACTACGGATTCCACCAGATCCTGTCCGATGTGCAGGAGTCGTCGCTCACCGCGATGGACGAGCTGATCGACGAGGGTGTGACCAGCTTCAAGCTGTTCATGGCCTACAAGGGCGTGTTCCTCTCGGACGACGGGCAGATCCTGCGCGCGTTCCAGAAGGGCGCCCAGAACGGCGCGATGATGATGATGCATGCCGAGAACGGCGCCATCATCGACGTGCTCGTGCAGCAGGCGATCGAGGCAGGCAACACGTCGCCGTACTACCACGGGCTCACCAGGCCGTGGCAGGCGGAGGAGGAGGCGACTCACCGCGCCATCATGATCGCCGACCTCACCGGTGCACCGCTGTACGTGGTGCACGTCTCAGCGAAGCAGGCGGTAGAGCAGATCGCGGCAGCACGCGACCGGGGGCTGAACGTATTCGGCGAGACCTGCCCGCAGTACCTGTACCTGTCGCTCGAGGAGCAGCTCGGCGCGCCGGGGTTCGAGGGCGCGAAGTGGGTGTGCTCGACACCGCTGCGGTCCCGCGAGGAGGGCCACCAGAACCACATGTGGCAGAGCCTGCGCACCAACGACCTGCAGATGGTCTCCACCGACCACTGCCCGTTCTGCATGAAGGACCAGAAGGAGATGGGCAAGGGCGACTTCTCCAAGATCCCGAACGGCATCGGCGGGGTCGAGCACCGGATGGACCTCATGTACCAGGGAGTCGTCGACGGGCAGATCTCGCTGGCCCGCTGGGTCGAGCTCACCTCCACAACGCCCGCCCGGATGTTCGGAATGTACGGCAAGAAGGGCGTCATCCAGCCCGGAGCCGACGCCGACGTCGTCATTTACGACCCGAACGGGCACACCTCGATCGGCCTGGGCAAGACCCACCACATGAACATGGACTACTCCGCCTACGAGGGCTTCGAGATCGACGGCCACGTCGACACGGTGCTCTCCCGCGGCCGGGTGATCGTCGATGGCGACGAGTACCTCGGACGCAAGGGCGACGGGCAGTACATCAAGCGTGGCCTGACCCAGTACCTGAGCTGAGGCGCGACATGGACTTCGGAGCAGTACTCCAGACCAACCCGCCCGCAGCGCGAACCGTGCACCTTGCGAAACTCGCGGAACAGTACGGGTTCAGCCACGTGTGGACGTTCGACTCGCACCTGCTGTGGCAGGAGCCCTACGTCATCTACAGCAAGATCCTCGACGAGACGCACCGGGTGATCGTCGGCCCGATGGTCACCAACCCGGCCACCCGCGACTGGACGGTCACCGCATCCATCTTCGCGACCCTCAACGAGATGTACGGCAACCGCACCATCTGCGGCATCGGTCGCGGCGACTCCGCCGTGCGCGTCACCAACGGCGCGCCGACGACGCTGAAGACGCTGCGCGAGGCCGTGCACGTGATCCGTGAGCTCGCCAACAGCCGCAGCGTCGAGTACAACGATGCCCGGCTGCAGTTTCCGTGGAGCCACGGTTCCAGGCTGGATGTCTGGGTCGCCGCGTACGGTCCGCTCGCGCTGAAGCTCGCCGGTGAGGTCGGGGACGGCTTCATCCTGCAGCTGGCCGACGTCGACATCGCCAAGTGGATGATCAAGACCGTTCGGGATGCCGCGGAGGCCGCCGGCCGTGATCCGATGAGCGTGAAGTTCTGCGTCGCGGCGCCGATGTACATCGGCGACGACTGGGAGCACATGCGCGACCAGAGCCGCTGGTTCGGCGGGATGGTCGGCAACCACGTGGCCGACATCGTCGCGAAGTATGGCGCGGAAGCCGAGGGAGCGCATGTCGTCCCGACCGCGCTGACCGACTACATCAAGGGTCGCGACGAGTACGACTACAACGAGCACGGCCGCGCGGGCAACGTCCACACGCAGTTCGTGCCGGACGAGATCGTCGACCGCTTCTGCATCCTGGGAACCGCGGCCGACCACATCGCCAAGCTCGAGGAGCTGAAGGCGATCGGCGTCGACCAGTTCGCCGGTTACCTGCAGCACGACAACAAGGAGGAGACACTCCGTGTCTACGGGGAGACCGTGATCCCCGCACTCACCGACCCGATCATCGCGAAGGGATAGCACATGGCATCCGTCCCCCTCGCGCGTACCCGCACCCGGCGCAAGGGGACACAGCTCGGACGCTGGCTATTCGGGGTGCTCGGCCTGGTGGTGGTCGCCCTCGCGTGGGAGGGCTACAAGCTGCTCGGCCCGGCCGACGGGCTGGTCATCGCAGGCACCCGGGTGCTGCCGCGCACGAGCGACCTCGCCATGCCGCACGTGTGGGACATGTTCACGCGGCTGGCTGAGCCGGTGACGAGCGCAGCGAACGCGCGGCCGCTGTGGCTCGAGGTGGCGATCGCGGCCACCCTGACCTTGGGCATCGCCGCGGTCGGCTGGCTCATCGGCCTCGTGGTCGGCGTCGGACTCGCCCTCGTGATGCAGCGGTGGAGGATCGCCGAGTGGTCGATCCTGCCGTGGATCATCCTCAGCCAGACCATTCCGCTCATCGCCTTCGCCCCTGTGGTGCGCAGCTGGGGTTCGCGCATCAAGATCGGCGCGTTCGAGTGGGACGACTGGATGTCGGTCGCCCTCATCGCGTCCTATCTCGCCTTCTTCCCGATCGCCGTGGGCGCGCTCAAGGGACTGCAGGCACCCGATCGGCTCCACGTCGAGCTCATGCGCACCTACGCCTCCGGATGGTGGCAGATGCTGGTGAAGCTGCGGCTGCCTGCCGCGGTGCCCTACCTGCTGCCCGCGCTGCGGCTGGCCGCCGCCACCGCGGTCGTCGGTGCGATCGTCGCCGAGGTGTCGACCGGTCTGCAGGGCGGAATCGGCCGACTGCTGATCAGCTACGCCGGGCAGGCCTCTGGCGACCCGGCGAAGGCGTGGGCGCCCATCTTCGGCGCCATCGTGCTGGGGCTGGTCGCGGCCGGCTCGGTCGCGCTGCTGGGCCTGATTCTCAAGAAGTACCGACGCTCGGAGGTAACCGCATGATCGAGACGACCCCCACCCGATCCGCCGACGCAGTCACCGTGACCGGCGTCGACAAGGTCTTCTCGACCGGGAAGGGAGAGGTCCGCGCGCTCGACGGCATCGACCTGACGGTCGGGGCCGGGGAGTTCGTCTCGCTGATCGGACCATCCGGATGCGGGAAGAGCACGCTGCTGCGGCTCATCGCCGACCTGGACGAGCCGACCGCGGGAGAGATCCGCGTGTTCGGCAAGACCGGCAAGCCGGGCGCGGGTCGACCAGGACTACGGCATCGCCTTCCAGCAGGCGGGCCTGCTGCCGTGGCGGACGGTCGCGGACAACATCGCGCTGCCCCTCGAACTGCACAAGGTGGGCGTCGCCCAGCGCGCGCGCGCGGGTCGCGGAGCTGATCGAACTGGTCGGCCTCGGCGACTTCGGCGAGAGGTACCCTGACCAGCTCTCCGGCGGCATGCAGCAACGCGTCGCGATCGCGCGGGCGCTCGCCGAGAAGCCGAACCTGCTGCTCATGGACGAGCCGTTCGGGGCGCTCGACGAGATGACCCGCGAGTACCTGCAGACCGAGCTGCTGCGGATCAGCGCCGAGACGCGCGCCGCGGTGGTGTTCGTCACCCACTCCATCCCCGAGGCCGCGTTCCTGTCCGACCGGGTCGTCGTGATGTCACCGCGACCGGGCCGCATCGAGGAGATCGTGCCGATCCGGCTCGGGTCCCCGTCGAGCCGCAGCGACGACATCCGGGAGGACGCCGCCTACTTCGAGATGGTCACAGCCGTCCGCGAGGTGCTGCACGGTGGCGCGGCGATCCCCAAGGGCGTGGAGACGCGATGGAACCGGGCGCTGCGGGGCGGGTCGGTGAGGATCCTCGCACCGATTGTGCGTCGGTCTGGTCATCGTCACCGGATGGCAGCTGCTGTGCGGGCAGCGGGCTGATCGAGGCGTACCTGCTGCCGAGCCCCGTCGCCATCGGTGAGCAGATCGTCGAATTCGCCCCCAGCATGGTGTCCGCGGTCCGGGATCACCGGACTGAATGCTCTCATCGGTCTCATCCTCGGCGCGATCCTCGGCATCCTGACGGCGCTGCTCGCGGTCGGTCTGCGAGTGATCGACTGGATGGCAGAGCCGATCGTCGCGGCGCTCGCCGTCATCCCGATCGTCGCCCTCGCGCCGGTGCTGAACACGATGTTCGGCGCCGACTCGCAGTTCGGTCGGCAGGCCATCGCCGCGCTCGCGTCGTTCGTGCCCGTGTTCATCAACACCGCCCGCGGCCTGCGGCAGACGGCGCCCGTGCACCGGGACCTGATGCGGGCCTACGCGGCCACCGGCGACGCAGGTCATGCGCGCTGTGACCATGCCGACTGCGATCCCGTTCGTCTTCACGGGCATCCGCGTTGCGTCGTCGCTTGCGGTGATCTCAGCGCTCGTCGCCGAGTACTTCGGCGGCCCGCGCGGCGGGCTCGGCGGACTCATCGCGACGTCCGCGGCCTCAAGCGCCTACCCGCGTGCGTGGGCGTACGTCGTCGCGTCCATCATCCTCGGACTCGCGTTCTTCCTGGTCACCATCGCGATCGAGCGCTGGGCGACCGGGCGACGCGCCCCCGTACCGCTATGAGTGAGCCAGACCACCGTCAATCACGCAAGGAACTTCTCATCGAAAGGGAGTCAGATGAAGCACAGCACGCGTCGCACAGCGGCGATCGGGGCTGCGGGACTCACCGCAGCACTCATCCTGTCCGCATGCACCGGAACCGGCGGGAATACGGATGGCAACGGCGACGGCGATCTCACCCAGGTGAAGCTGCAACTGCAGTGGCTGCCGCAGGGGCAGTTCGCCGGCTACTTCGCCGCACAGGACCAGGGCTACTTCGAGGATGAAGGGCTCTCGGTCGAGATCATCCCGTCCGGCGGTGACATCGTGCCGCAGGACGCGCTCGCCAACGGCGACGTGGACTACGCGATAGCGTGGGTGCCCAAGGTGCTCGGGTCGATCGAAGCCGGCGCCAACGTCACCAACATCGCGCAGATCTTCCAACGCTCTGGGCACGCTGCAGGTGTCCTGGGCCGACTCGGGCATCGACTCGGTCGCCGACTTCGAGGGCCGCAAGATCGGTTCGTGGGGCTTCGGCAACGAGTGGGAGATCTTCGCTGCGATGGCGGAGGAGGGCCTCGACTCATCGACCGTCGAGATCATCACGCAGGACTTCAACATGAACGCGTTCCTGTCCGGTGACATCGACGCAGCGCAGGCGATGACGTACAACGAGTACGCGCAACTGCTGGAGTCGACGAACCCTGACACCGGGAAGCTCTACACCGAGAACGACTTCAACGTCATCAGCTACCAGGACACGGTCGGCGCCATGCTGCAGGATGCGATCTGGGCAGACACCGAGCGGCTCGCGAACGACAAGGCGTACCAGGAGACCACCGTCGCGTTCCTGAAGGCGGTCATCAAGGGATGGGCATTCGCCGCCGACGACCCGGAGGCGGCATCGCAGATCACCCTCGCCGCAGGCTCCAACTGGGGTCCCAGCCACGAGCTGTGGATGGTCAACGAGACCAACAAGCTGATCTGGCCTGCCGAGAACGGAATCGGCGTCATCGACGAGGGCGCGTTCAACTCGACGGTGCAGGCCGCGCTCAGTGCGGTGAACGAGACCGGCGCGCGCCTCATCACCAAGGAGCCGCCCGCCACCGCGTGGACGAACGAGTACATCGAGCGGGCGCTCAAGGAGCTCGACGGATGAGGGACTCGACCTCACCGGGGAGGGCTTCAGCCCGATTCAGGTGACGCTGAAGGAGGGCGGCAACTAGGCAATTTCGGGCCCCTCGGGACTGGCTCTAGAGTGAGTCTCGAGGGGTTCACCTCGTCTTCACAAGCTCCAACGAAGGACCAATTGATGACCAGCATCGACCAGACCCCACTGAACACCGCAGACGGGAAGCGCACCTACGACCTGGACCGTTCGCACGTGTTCCATTCCTGGTCGGCTCAGGGTTCGCTCAACCCGTTCGTCGTCGCCGGCGGCAGCGGAAGCACGGTGTGGGATTACGACGGCAACCGGTACCTCGACTTCTCGAGCCAACTCGTCAACACCAACATCGGCCACCAGCATCCGGCCGTCATCGAGGCAATCACACGCCAGGCCGAGACTCTCGCGACCGTGGCGCCGTCCCACGCGAACCTCGCCCGCGGCGAGGCGGCCGAGCGCATCCTGTCGCACGCGCCGGCCGGCTTCTCGAAGGTGTTCTTCACCAACGGCGGTGCGGATGCGATCGAGAACGCGATCCGGATGGCGCGACTGACCACCGGTCGCGACAAGGTGCTGACCACGTACCGCTCATACCACGGCAACACCGGCGCGGCGATCGTCGCGACCGGCGACTGGCGGCGGATGCCGAACGAGTACGCGCGCGGCCACGTCCACTTCTTCGGCCCGTTCCTGTACCGCAGCGAGTTCTGGGCCGAGACGCCAGAGCAGGAGTCGGAGCGTGCGCTGCGTCACCTCGAGCGGGTCATCCAGTCCGAGGGCGCGGACGGGATCGCCGCGATCCTGCTGGAGACCGTGCCTGGCACCGCCGGCATCCTGATGCCGCCGCCCGGCTACCTGGCGGGCGTGCGCGCTCTGGCCGACAAGTACGGGATCAAGCTGATCCTGGACGAGGTCATGGCGGGCTTCGGTCGCACCGGCCGCTGGCTCGCGCTCGACGACTTCGACGTCGTGCCCGACCTGATCACCTTCGCGAAGGGTGTCAACTCCGGGTACGTCCCGGCCGGCGGTGTGATCATCTCCGACGAGATCGCGGCTGCGTTCGACGACCGGGTCTTCCCCGGCGGGCTCACTTACTCCGGCCACCCGCTGGCGATGGCCGCCATCGTCGGCGCGCTGGACGCGATGGAGTCCGAGGGCATCGTCGACAACGCCAGGATGATCGGCGAGCAGCACCTCGGTCCCGGGCTGAGAGAGCTGCAGGAGAAGCATCCGATGATCGGCGAGGTCCGCGGCGTTGGCGTGTTCTGGGCGCTGGACCTTGTGACCGACCGCGACACGCGCGAGCCGGTACCGGCATCCGTCATCGGTGGGCTGAAGGCCGACCTGCAGCGCCGCGGCCTGCTGGCGTTCACGGCGGAGAACCGAATCCACGTCGTCCCGCCGTGCATCGTCACGCCGGACGAGGTCGCCCGGGCCCTCGCCCTCTACGACGAGGCGTTCACCGCGGCCGAATCCGCCTGACACCCCCATTGAGTCGGGAGTTTTTGCCCATATGGGCTGCCTCATAAGGGCAACAACTCCCGACTCAATGCAGGGCGGGCTCAATTCGACCCGGCGACCGGATGCAGGGGCCCACTGGATGCGGACTCAGGGCTTGGCCGTAGGCTGGGATGGTGGAGAAGACGTCATCGCCCTACCTCATCAATGTGCGCGACCTCATTCACCGGCCGGGGGAGCAGCGCGAGCGCGACCTCGAGATCACGACGCCGGATGAGCTCGCCAACGCCGTCATCGGCGTCCGGGCCGGCGAGCCGATCAGTGTGAACGCGACGCTCGAGTCGCTGCACGACGGGATCCTCGTCAGCGCGGAAGTCGACAGCACCGCGCGGGGTGAGTGCGTGCGCTGCCTCATCGATATCAGCCAAGAGGTCGAAGTCGATATCCAGGAGCTTTTCGCGTATTCTGTCGACGAAGCTTTTGATTACGTAGTTCAAGGTGATCACGTGAACCTTGAACCGGTGATCAGAGATGCGGTGGTGCTTTCGCTGCCGTTCCAACCGGTCTGCCAGCCGGACTGCCCCGGCCTGTGCCCACAGTGCGGGGTGCGCCTGCTGGACGAACCCGGCCACAAGCACGAAGAGCAAGTCGATCCTCGCTGGTCTGCGCTCGCAGGGCTGGCCGGAGAACCGCAAAACCCAGGCGAGACCGGCACCAAACCGGGTGCCGAGACAGAAGAGAGATAAGCAATGGCTGTTCCCAAGCGCAAGATGTCCCGCGCGAGCACCCGTGCGCGCCGCGCACAGTGGAAGGCGACCCCGCCCACGCTCGTGAAGACCATCGAGGGTGGCAAGGTCGTCTACAGCCTTCCGCACCGCGCGAAGGTCGTCGAGGACTCGGCCGGCACCCCCCTGTACATGGAGTACAAGGGTCGCAAGGTCGCCGACGTCTGATCATCCGGATGCGGGCGGTGACAGCGTGACCAACGCCGAGCTCGAGTCCACCGGCTTTGCGCTCGCGGAGCAGCTCGGGGTCGAAATCGATCCCGAGCTTTTCGTGCTTGCGCTCACGCACCGGTCGTACGCCTACGAGCACGGCGGGATCGCGCACAACGAGCGGCTCGAGTTCCTCGGCGACTCGATCCTCGGCCAAGCGGTTACCGTGTGGCTGTACACGAGCTACCCCGACCTGGACGAGGGATCCCTCGCGAAGCGGCGGGCGAGCCTCGTCAGCAGTGCAGCCCTTGCTGAGGTCGCGCGGGCGATCGGACTTGGAGCTCACCTGCGCCTGGGGCGCGGCGAAGAGCTGACCGGCGGGCGCGAGAAGTCGTCGATCCTCGCCGACACAGTCGAAGCGGTGATCGGTGCCGTGTATCTCGGCGCGGGCGGCGACGTCGCCACCGACCTCGTTCTGCGGCTGATCGTCCCACTGCTGGATGACCCGGACCGCTTCGGCGCCGCAATGGACCCCAAGACGAGCCTGCAGGAACTGGCCGCCGGACTGGGTCGCGGCACCCCGCACTACACGGTCACCGACAGCGGACCGGATCACTCAAAGCGCTTCTTCGCCACCGTGTCCCTCGGCCGCGAGGAGATCGCGAGCGGCTCAGGCACCAGCAAGAAGCATGCCGAGATGGATGCGGCCCTGAACGCCTGGACCGCACTGCAGGCTCCCTGACGTGCCGGAACTCCCCGAAGTCGAGGTCGTCCGCCTGGGTCTGCAACCGGCGGTCGCCGGCGCAACCGTGACGGCGGTCACGGTGCTCGACGAGCGCTCGCTGCGCCGCCATCCGGGACCGGCCGAGGACTTCGTCGACCGGCTCACCGGCGCGCAGCTGGCGGCTCCCTCCCGCCGCGGCAAGTTCCTCTGGCTCCCCCTGAAAACGCAGGAGGTCGGCGCCGAAAACGCCGATCCGGCACCGGAAGCGGCTGTTTCGGCGGAATCTCCTGCATTTTCAGAAGCGGTCGTCGTGCACCTCGGCATGAGCGGGCAGGTGCTCGTGCGCGATCGCGACGCCGACGACCGGCTCACGCGCATCCGGCTCGACCTGGAGCATCCAGTCGCGGGGCCGGTGCGGCTGAACTTCGTCGATCAGCGCATCTTCGGGTCGATGGCCATCGACGAGCTGATACCGGATGGCGGTGGCGGGCGGGTGCCGCGCAGCGTCGCGCACATCGCTCGCGACCCGCTCGACCCGCTGTTCGACGACCGGGAGTTCCTCCGGCGACTCGCCATGCGCCGCACCGGCATCAAGCGCGCACTGCTGGATCAGACACTGATCAGCGGCATCGGCAACATCTACGCGGATGAGGCACTGTGGGCAGCGCGGGTCCACTACGACCAGCCGACCGCGAGCCTGAGCCGGCCCCGCGCGAAGCGGCTGCTCGAGGAAGTGCGCTCGGTGCTCGGCAACGCGCTCATCGAGGGCGGGACGAGCTTCGACTGGCAGTACCTGAACGTCAACGGCGAGGCCGGCTACTTCGCGCACTCGCTCAACGCCTACGGACGCCAAGGCGAGCCATGCGCGCGCTGCGGCCGCCCGATCGTGCGCGAGACCTTCATGAATCGGGGCAGTCACTTCTGTGCGCACTGCCAACGCATCCGCGGCTGACCTGCGCCGAACCGCCCCAGGCGGGAGAAGCGCTTCTCTGACTCATTCCTGAGATTCGCTTCACGAAGCCTGAGATTCGCTTCCAACCGCCGGGGTTCGGGGTACTTTGTGCGCAAGTCGGCGCCGGACGGCGCACCCCACGCAAACCCGAGCACGTGAGGGAGCAAGTCATGAAGAGGTCATTCCCGTTTGCCGTCGCCGCAGCCAGCGCATTGCTGCTGACATCGTGCGCGGTCGGCACTGGCACGCAGAACACCGAAGACAAGACCAAGTACGACCCGTCCGCCGAACTCAGCGGCAAGCTGAACGTCATGGGCTTCGGCGCCGGCGACGAGATCGCCAAGACGCGCTACGATCTCGCCGTCAAGGCACTCGGCGCCGTCGACGTCACCCTCATCGAGGGCGACCTGGACATGCAGCAGTTCCTGTCATCGGTCGCGGCCGGCGACCCGCCCGAACTCCTGTACGCCAACCGCGACCAGATCGGATCACTCGCGGCGCGCGGGGCGATCATCCCCCTCGACAACTGCATCAAGGGGGAGGGCGTCGACACCAGCCAATTCGTCGAGTCGGCCCTGAGCCAGGTGACCTTCAACGACAGCGTCTACGGCATTCCCGAATTCAACGTCGTGCAGCTCACCATGGCGAACCAGAGCCTTCTGGACGGTGCCGGACTCACCATCGAGGACGTGAACGGCTCCGACTGGGACGCCGTCACCGCGGCGAACCGGGCGCTGACGGTCGATGACGGCGGGCTGTCGGTCATCGGCGTCGACTCCAAGCTGCCCGAGTTCTTCCCGCTGTGGGCCAAGGCCAACGGCGTGGACCTCCTCAGCCAGGACGGCCGCACCGCCAACCTGAACGACCCCGGCGCCGTGCGAGGCGCTCGAGTTCGCGGTCGGCATCTACGAAGACCAGGGCGGCTTCAGCGCAGTGAAGGCGTACCGCGACTCCGCCGACTTCTTCGGCAGCGGCAACCAGTTCGCGACCAACGTCCTCGGTTCCATGTGGATGGAGCAGTGGTACCTGAACGTCCTGAACGACGTGTCCCCCGATGCGCCGATGGCGTTCGACACGTTCCGGACCGCCGGATGGCAAGCCGCTCGCGTTCGCCAGCGGCTCGGCGTGGGCGATCCCCGCAGGCAGCTCCAACCCGGCGGCCGGATGCCGGTTCGCTCGCGTCATGACGGAGGTGGACAGCTGGATCGCTGCAGCGCAGGCGCGGCTCGACCTGCGCAATAAGGAGGGCACCGCGTTCACCGGCGTCCTCACCGGCAACGCGGTCGCCGACGACCAGATCCGCGCGATGGTCACCTCGGGTGGGGAGCCGTGGGATTCCGGCGTCAAGGCGATGTACGAGGCCAATGACAACACCTTCAGCCTCCCGGCGAACCCGGCCGACGCGGAGTTCAAGACCATCTGGCAGGACGCGGTGAACCGAGTGCTCAACGGTCAGGATGATCCGAAGACCGCCCTTGACGCAGCTCAGAAGGAGGCTCAGTCTGCCCTCGATAAGGCATGGGCGTCGATGGAGGACTGATGTCCGCTCTGACCCTCGACACCCGGCCGCGCACTGAACGCCCGGCACGGCGGCGGGCCAGGCGCAGGAATGTCATCGCGGCACTCCTGTTCCTCAGCCCGTGGATCGTCGGCTTCCTGATCTTCACCGCGTGGCCGATCTTCTACAGCGCCTACCTGTCCCTGACCGACTACGACGTCATCAACTCCCCGAACTTCGTCGGGTTGGAGAACTACCAACAGATGATCGAGGACCCGAAGGTGAGGCTCGCGCTCGGCAACACGCTGCTGTACACGCTCATCAAGGTGCCGTCGTACATGCTGCTGTCGCTCGCCCTTGCGCTCCTGCTTGATCGGGCCGGACGCGCATCCGGTTTCTTCCGCACCGTGTTCTTCCTGCCCAAGATGACACCGCCGGTCGCGGTCGGCGTGCTGTTCCTGCTGTTGTTCAACGGCCAGAGCGGTCTGGTCAATTCGGTGCTCGGCTGGTTCGGCATAAACGGACCAGCGTGGACGACGGATCCGGCCTGGGTGAAACCGGGGCTGGTGCTCATGAGCATGTGGACCGTGGGCGCGAGCGTCATCATCCTGCTCACCGCGCTGCGTGACGTGCCGAAGGACCTGTACGAGGCGGCGAGGATCGACGGCGCGAACTTCTGGCAGCAGACGAAGAGCGTGACCCTGCCGATGATCAGCCCGACGCTGTTCTTCCTCGTCATCGTCAACACGATCGGCGCGTTTCAGACCTTCGATGAGGCGTACACCGCGTTCTTCGGCTCCGGCAACACGACCTACAGCAACGATGCGGCCCTGTTCTACGTGATCTACCTGTTCCAGCAGGCGTTCCAGTTCCTGCACATGGGCTACGCGTCGGCGCTCGCCTGGCTGCTGTTCCTCATCATCATGACCATCACTGCCGTTCAGGTGATCATGTCCCGCAGGCTCGTGCACTACGAAGGGGGCTCGCGATGACGACCACAGCGCGACTGCCCGGCGTCCCCGCTCCGCCGCTCGCGAGCACGGATGCTATCGCGGCCGACAGGGGCGTGAAGGGCGGCAAGTCGAAGCGCGGCTGGAAGCGAGTGCTGATCGTCGCGCTGCTGGTCCTCTTCGGCGTGATCTTCCTGTACCCGTTCGTCTGGCTGATCAGCGCATCCTTCAAGCCGCGCAGCGAGGTCTTCGACAACGCCCTCATCCCGCACACCTTCACCTTCGACAACTACATCAACGTGTGGCTGGAGGCACCGCTCGCGCTGTGGCTGGTCAACACCGTGATCGTCACGGTGCTGGCGGCGGTGTCGGTGACCATCGCAAGTTCCATGGTCGCGTGGGGCTTCGCCTACTTCCAGTTCCGGGGCAGGAACGTCCTGTTCGGGATCGTGCTGGCGCACCATGATGCTGCCCGGAGCGGTCACGCTGATCCCGACCTTCCTGATCTGGAACGGGCTCGGCGCCACCGGCACGCTGATCCCGCTGTGGGCGGGCAACCTGTTCGGCAGCGCGTTCTACATCTTCCTGCTGCGCCAGTTCTTCCTGACACTGCCGCGCGACCTGTTCGAAGCGGCGCGGGTGGATGGCGCGAGCAACTGGAAGATCTTCTCGCGCATCGCGGTGCCACTCACCAAGCCCGCGCTCGCCGTCGTGCTGCTGTTCGAGGCGGAAGCGGCATGGACCGACCTGATGCGCGGCCTCATCTACCTGCGCGACTCCGCGACGTTCACCGTGCCGCGAGGCCTGAAAGCCCTCGTCGACCAGTTCGGCTTCGGCGGCGAATGGCACTGGGAGATCCTGGTCACGGCAAGCGTGATCACCACGCTGCCGATCATCATCCTGTTCTTCTTCGGTCAGAAGCAGTTCGTCGAGGGGGTCGCCTCGAGCGGCATCAAGGGGTGACGTCCAGCTTCCAGCCGCCGCCATAGCCGACCGGCTCGAACCCGATCGCCTCGTTGACCTCGAGCATGTGCCTGTTCTCCTCGGCGTTGAAGGTCGTAACCGACGGATGCCCCGGATGCGCCTCGTCGAGGTACCTCAGGTTGGCCAGCTTGACGAGCATCCCGAGTCCATGACCCCGGTGCTCGCGCAGCACGAGCGTGTCGGCCTGCGCGACGGCGCGGTCCACCTCAAGGGGGACCTCCAGCTCGGTGAAGGCGACTAGCGTGCCGGACGGCACATACTCCACCGCGGCAACCAGGAACCGGCGTGGACTCGCCGCTCGGAGTTCATCGAGCGTACGCACGCGCTCCGCGTCCCACAGCTCCTCTGCGTAGTCGAGGCCGCCGCTCGGCGCATCCGTGCTCATGCGCTGGTGCAGCACCGCGAGGTCGGCGACCCGGTCCTGGGGCGTGCTGCCGACCCAGTGCACCAGTCTGTAGCCCGCATCCGCCGCTACCCGCTCGCGCTCCGCCAACTCATCGAACCATTCAGTCGGCAGGGGCAGCGGAAGCCGGCTGAAGCGCTCGACCTGCTGCAGCTCGTACCCGCGGCCAAGCAGGAAGCGCGTGCCGGGATCGGCGAGCGGCACCGCGCCGAATCCGGTCGGCGACGGGAGAGTCTCGCCGTCGGCGGCCTTGTGCAGCACGTAGGACTGCCACGGTCGAAGCCTTTCGGCCGCCGCGCGCGTCGCGAGCAGGTCGTACAGCGCGGCCCCGATGCCCGCTCGGCGGAACGCCGACAGCACCTCGATCTCGAGCCATCCCTCGTCGACGCCGTCCTCGACGCGCCAGTTCAGGATGCCGCGAGCGACGATGCGCCCGTCCACCCGTGCGACGTAGGCGATCTTCGGGTCGTACGGATCCAGCCAGTGCGGCAGCAACTCGGCGGGAGAGTAGGCGAGGTCGTAGTTGCCGACGATCTCCGCCTCGATGTCGTTGCGCACGGTCGTCATCTCGATGAAGTCCAGCGCATCCGGGGCGTCGATCGACTCCGGGATGTGCAGTTCGTCGATGGTGAACTCGGTCATCGGGCCGTGCTCCTTGGCTCTCGCGGGTGGCAGCCGCCCAGACTAGCGCCCGCTCACGAAGAAAACGCGAATCGACAGACCATTCCGATGCAAAGCGCGGCAGAACGTACCGATGCCCGGCGTCCGGTACCGTATACCGGGTGAGTCGCGGCGTGCGAAGAAGGGCGAACGGGTGTACCTGAAGAGCCTGACCCTCAAGGGGTTCAAGTCCTTCGCTCAGCCGACCACTTTTGCGTTCGAACCCGGGGTGACCTGCGTCGTCGGACCGAACGGCTCCGGCAAGTCGAACGTCGTCGACGCTCTCGCCTGGGTGATGGGCGAGCAGGGGGCGAAGACCCTGCGCGGCGGCAAGATGGAGGACGTCATCTTCGCCGGCACCGCCACCAAGGGGCCGCTCGGTCGCGCCGAGGTGACCCTCACGATCGACAACAGCGATGGCGCGCTGCCGATCGAGTACAGCGAAGTGACCATCAGCCGCACACTGTTCCGCAACGGCGGCAGCGAGTACGCGATCAACGGCGAGAACTGCAGACTCCTCGACGTGCAGGAGCTGCTGAGCGACTCCGGCCTCGGCCGGGAGATGCACGTCATCGTCGGCCAGGGACAACTGGACGCGGTCCTGCACGCGAGCCCCGAGGAGCGCCGCGGTTTCATCGAGGAGGCCGCCGGCATCCTGAAGCACCGCCGCCGCAAGGAGAAGACGCTCCGCAAGCTGGATGCGATGCAGGCCAACCTGACGCGCCTGAACGACCTCGCGGGTGAACTGCGCAGGCAGCTCAAGCCGCTCGGGCACCAGGCCGAGATCGCACGCGAGGCGCAGTCGATCGCGGCGATCGTGCGCGACGCGACCGCCCGCCTGCTCGCCGACGAGCTCGTGTCGCTGCGCGAATCGCTCGCGGTGCACTCGTCGAGCGAGGCGGAGCGCAAGACCGAGCGGATCGTGCTGCAGGAGCAGCTCGACCAGAACAAGCTGCGCGAGCAGCGCATCGAAGCCGCACAACAGGGCGACCGGGTCGACACCGCCCGGCGCATCGCCTTCGGACTCGAACAGGTGCAGGAGCGCCTGCGCGGACTGTTCACGCTCGCAGGCCAGCGGATCGCGCTCCTCGGCGCGCAGGGCGAGGTGCACGACTTCAGCGCCGGCGTCACCCAACAGCAGGTGGATGACGCGCGTGACGAGGCCGAGCGGCTCGCCGAGCTCATCAGCGACACCGAACAGGCCTGGCAGGAGGCGCAAGCCGTGAGCGCCAGCGCACGCGCAGCGCTGGACGCGATGGACGATGAGATCGCGCTGCAGAGCTCACTCGTGTCGAAGCACGAACTCGAGCTCGCCGGGCTCACCGGCGGTGTCGACACCGCAGGCTCCCGGCTCGCCGCGGTACGCGGAGAGGTGCTGCGGCAGCAGAACGCGCTCGACGCCGCGGAGCAGCGCCGAGAGGCCGCGCTCGCCGAATTCACCAGGCTGGAAGCCGATGCCGCGGTCGGGGAAGCAGGGGAGACCGACCTCGACGCCGCGTACGAAGAGGCGCAAGGCGTCGTGGTCGCCGCAGAGTCGGAGATCGAGCGCCTGCGGGAGTCGCTGCACACGCTCGAGCGTGAACGCGACGCGCTCGCCGCCCGCACCAACGCGCTCACGCGCGCGCTCGAAGTCAAGGATGCCGCAGGTGACCTGGTCGCGGCGAAGCTGACCGGCATCCGAGGCATCGTCGCCGACCACATCCAGGTGAAGCCGGGATATGAAGCCGCCATCGCCGCTGCGCTGGGGAGCCTCGCCGACGGCGTGCTCGCCGAAGACCGCGACACCGCCATCGACGCGGTCGCGCACGCCAAGCAGCACGACCTGGGCAGGGTCGAGATCGTCGTGGCCGACAGCAGCGCCATGGCACCCGCGTGGCCGACGCTGCCCGGCATCGTCGCCGCGCAATCAGTCGTGGACGCCCCGGGCGGCGTGCTCGGCATCCTGAGCTACATCGCCATCGCCGACGACCTCGACACCGCGCGCGTGGCGGGCCCGAAGCTCGCCGACGCGGAGCTCGGCGGGCCGATCACGATCGTGACCAAGGGCGGCGACGTGCTCACCGAGTACGTGCTGCGCGGCGGCTCCGGCGGCAAGCAGGGCCGCATCGAACTGCTCGCGGAACGCGACGCAGCGGCCGAACGCCTGACCGAGGTGACCTCGCTCATCGAGCGCGCGCGCTTCGAGCTGGCCGAGCAGCGCGGCGTGCTGCAGGTCGCAAAGGAGCAGTCCCAGCGCGCCCTCGCCACCCTGCGCGAGTTCGACGCCCAGCTGGCCGCGCGCACCGAGAAGCTCAACCGCGCCAAGGTCCAGTTCGAGGCGGCCCAGGCCGAGGCGCAGCGCCTCGAGAAGGGTCTCGAGCTGGCCACTAACGCGGTGGCGGATGCTGTGGCCGCGGCGGAGAAGGCTGCAGCCGACCTCGAGTCGGCCCGGTCCCGGCCGAAGCCCATCCTCGACGTCAGCGCGCGCGACGGACTGTCGCAGGAGCTCGACGCGGCCCGCGAGGCCGAGGTCGAGGCGCGACTTCAGGTCGAGACCGCGCGCGAGCGGGTTCGGGCAGAACGCCAGCGGGCCATGCAGCTGGAGAAGCAGCTCGAGGAGGAGCGCGCCGCCGCCCAGGAGAGCGCCCGGCGGGCGGTGATCCGGCGTCGCCAGATCGAGCAGGCGCAGCGGGTCGCGGACGCGCTGCCCGCGGTGCTCGACTCGGTGAACCGCTCGGTGACCGCAGCACGCGTGGAACTGTCCGCGCGCGAAGCCGATCGCGCCAAGCAGAACGAGGAGCTCGCCGAGCTGCGTCGCCAGGAAGCCGGGCTGCGCGAGCGCCTGACCGCGGTGAGCGAAAGCGTGCACGGGCTCGAGATGCAGATCTACGAGAAGAAGCTGCACCTGTCGACGCTCGTCGAGCGGGCAGCGGAGGAGCTCGGCCTCGTGGAGGACGTTCTCGTCGCCGAGTACGGGCCGCAGGTCCCGGTGCCGGATGACGTTGCGCCGGTTGCGGTCGAGCCCCCGGCGGTCGAGCCCGTCGAGCCCCCCTCGTCGGTCGAGCCCGCCGAGACCCCCTCCGAGGGCAAGCCGTTCAACCGCTCCGAGCAGGAAGCCCGTCTGGCCCGAGCCCAGCGCAAGTACGCGCAGCTCGGTCGCGTCAACCCGCTCGCGCTCGAGGAGTTCGCGGCGCTCGAGCAGCGGCACAAGTTCCTCACCGAGCAGCTCACCGATCTCACGAACACTCGCAAGGACCTGCTTACGATCATCGACGAGCTCGATGTGAAGATGAAAGACATCTTCGAGGCCGCGTTCGAGGACACTCGGGCGGCCTTCAACGATGTCTTCCCTGTGCTGTTCCCCGGCGGCACCGGAAGCATCCGCCTGACCGACCCGGATGACCTGCTCACCACGGGCATCGAGGTCACCGTCAAGCCGGCCGGCAAGAAGATCGAGCGGCTGTCGCTGCTCTCGGGCGGCGAGCGCTCCCTGGCGGCCGTCGCGCTGCTGATCGCGATCTTCAAGGCGCGCCCGAGCCCGTTCTACATCATGGACGAGGTCGAGGCGGCGCTCGACGACGCCAACCTCGGCCGACTGCTGACCATCTTCGAGGAGCTCCGCGAGAATTCGCAGCTCATCGTCATCACCCACCAGAAGCGCACCATGGAGATCGCGGATGCGCTCTACGGCGTCTCGATGCGCTCGGACGGGATCAGCGCGGTGGTCGGCCAACGGGTCGCGCGCGAGGACGAAAAGGCGAGCTGAGGCCCGACCACGTAGCCGCGTCGTCCGCGCCCGTTCCGGACATCCGCGCCTGTTCCGGACACGCGCGGCAGGTGCTCGGGGCGCGGATGTCCGGAGGGGGCGCGGACGGGAGTGCGGGTGCGAACCTCCGGAACGGTCGCGCAAGGAAGGCGAGCTGAGCGAAGCCGTCATCCGGTTGGCGGGAATGCCCGGTCCGGTGGCGGCCCGCCGCGCCTAGACTGTCGCAGTGATCGACATCGTGCGGGTGCAGAGACGGGTCATCCGCACCTTGGTCCTGGCGCAGGTGCTCGGCGGAATCGGCCTCGGTGCGACAGTGTCCGTGGGCGCACTGCTTGCCGCAGAGGTCAGTGGCGAAAACGCGCTGTCGGGCATGGCGTCGACCATGAGCACGCTCGGAGCGGCGATCATAGCGATACCGTTGGCCCGGATGGCGGTGCAGCGGGGGCGCGCGTTCGCGCTCGCGGCGGGATCGGTCGTCGGCATCACCGGAGCGGTGCTCGCAACCGTGTCTGCCGCACTCGGATCGTTTCCGCTGCTGATCGTCGCCTT
Organism: uncultured Actinomycetota bacterium; assembly: GCA_963702165.1. Classification (GTDB taxonomy): domain Bacteria; phylum Actinomycetota; class Actinomycetes; order Actinomycetales; family Microbacteriaceae; genus Terrimesophilobacter. The sequence continues at coordinate 187,771 of OY969722.1, forward strand.
CCTGTTCACCGGCGTAATCGGCGCCACCAACCTGCAGGCGCGGTTCGCGGCCACCGACCTTGCTCAGCCGGATCGTCGCGGGCGCCAGCTGTCGATCGTCGTCTGGTCGACGACCATCGGCGCGGTGCTCGGCCCGAACCTCATCGGCCCGGGGGAGGCGATCGGCGCAGCGCTCGGCCTGCCGACCCTCACCGGCCCGTTCGTCTTCACCGTCGCAGCGCAGATCGCAGCGACCGTCGTCTACCTTGTCGGTCTGCGTCCGGATCCGCTGCTCACCGCGATTGGTCGCCGCACCCCGGAGGAGTCACGCCCCGCCCGCAATGGCTTCGCGACCCTGCGACACAATCCGCTGGCGCGCTACGCCGTAACGACCGTCGCGCTCAGCCACGCGACGATGGTCGCAGTCATGGCGATGACGCCGGTACACCTGTACTCGCACGGCGCGACACTCGAGCTGGTCGGCTTCGCGCTCAGCCTGCACATCGCAGGGATGTTCGCCCTGTCGCCCGTGTTCGGGTGGTTGGCCGACCGGGTCGGCCGTCTCCAGGTAATCCTCATCGGACAGGCGACGTTCGCGGCCTCGCTGCTGCTTGCTGGCTTCGTGAGCGACTCGGAAGCCGGCGTCACTCTGAGCGTCACGTTGCTCGGGGTGGGCTGGTCGGCATCGGTCATCGCCGGATCGACCGTCGTCGCCGAATCCGCGGAAGGTCCAGACCGCGCGGCGCTGCAGGGCGTCTCCGACCTCACCATGAACGGCGTCGCGGCGCTCAGCGGTGCGCTCGCCGGGCCGGTGCTGGTCGCGATCGGCTACTCGGGACTCGGCTTCGTGACCATCGCGCTCGTCGGATTCGTCACGGTGTGGACGATCATCCGGCTCACCACTCAGGAGAGCCGTCTGGTGCCGGGGTCCAGGATCCGCAGCCAGCGGTAGCCGTATCCCTCCAGGTCGAGTTCAGCCCGACCGCGGTCGTCGGTGGACGTTTCGCTCTCCTGGAGCAGGTCCACGAGTCGCGTGTCGGCATCCGCATCCTCCACGGTGAGCGGGACCGTGAGCGCGTTCGGGGAGAAGTTATGCAGCGCGATCATGCTCCCCAGCGGCCCGGTTACCCGGTGCGCCAGCACGGATGCGTGCGGCTGCTCGAGGATGGTCAGCTCGCCCCAGCCGATCTCGGCCGAGGCCCGGTAGCGCCGGATGAGCAGCTGGATGAAGGTGAGCAGCGAATCGGGGTCGTGCCTCTGCTGATTCACGTTGACGTGGGCGGGTCCGAAACCGTCCGCCACCACCGGATTGGGCAGCGCCGACGCTCGCGCGGTCGAGAACCCGCCGTTCTTCGCGTCGGTCCACTGCATGGGAGTGCGCACGGCCTGGCGCCCGTCCGCATCGAGGTTCTCGCCCATGCCGATCTCCTCCCCGTAGAACAGCACCGGGGTGCCGGGGAGGGAGAACAGCAGGCTGTACGCCATCCGGATGCGCCGGGGGTCGCCGCCGAGCATGGTGGGGAGGCGGCGCACGATGCCGCGGTCGTAGACCTGCATGCGCGGTTCTGGGCCGAGGGCGTCGAAGACCTCCTGGCGCTCGACTTCGGTGAGCTTGTCGAGGGTGAGCTCGTCGTGGTTGCGCATGAAGTTGGCCCACTGCGACTGCAACGCGAGCTTTGGGCGCCGGGCGAGCGTGCGGGCGAGGGGGCGCGCATCCTCCCGGACAAGCGAGAGGTAGAACCGCTGCATCGACTCGAAGTCGAATTGCATCGACAACTCGTCGCCATCCGGGCCGCCGAAGTAGGCCAACTGGTCCTTGAACTTGAGGTTCACCTCGCCGAGGAGGATCGCGTCGCCCTGTCGCCTGCCGACGAAGCTACGCAGGTCGCGCAGGTAGCTGTGGCCGGCGTCCGGGCCCTCCGGCAGCATTCCCTCCGTGGTCTCGAGGAAGAACGGCACGGCGTCGACGCGGAAGCCGGATAGGCCAAGCTGCAGCCAATAGCCAAGGACCTTGGCGATCTCCTCGCGGACCTTCGGGTTGGCGGTGTTCAGATCCGGCTGGTGCTTGTAGAAGCGGTGCAGGTAGAACTGCCCCGCCTTCTCATCGAAGGTCCAGACGCCCTTCTCCTCGCCAGGGAAGACCGTCTCAGGGGCATCCTTCGGGATCGTATCGCTCCACACGTAGAAGTCGCGGTACGGCGAATCGGGGCTGGATCTTGCCGCCTGAAACCACGGATGCCGGTCGGACGTGTGGTTGACGACCAGGTCGGCGATGACCCGCATCCCCCGGTCCTTGGCGCTGCGGATCACCTCGACCAGGTCGCCGATGTGGCCGAGGCGCTTGTCGATGCCGTAGAAATCCATGATGTCGTAACCGTCGTCGCGGTCGGGTGTCGGGAAGAACGGCATGAGCCACAGGCACGTCACGCCGAGGTCGGACAGGTAGTCGAGCCGGTGGGCGAGTCCGCCGAAGTCGCCGCGACCGTCTCCGTCCCAGTCCATGAACGTCTCGACGTCGAGGCAGTACAGGACGGCGTTCTTCCACCACAGGTCGCTCGTGTCGGTGATCCTCATGCTGCACTCCTTGCGGTCGGGCTCAACTGGGGGAGCACGTTCGCACCGAACTGTTCGATGAACGACAGCTGCTCTTTGCCGACGTGGTGCAGGTAGACCTCGTCGAAGCCGAGGTCGATGGCCTCGTTCAGCCAGTCGGCGTGCCGATTCAGCTCATCGGATACCTGCACGAAGTCGGGCAGCTGCTCTGCCGGCACCTCGGCGGTTGCCCGATCGAACTCTTCGGTCTTCGCGATGTCCCAGCACTGAGGCGGCCCGATGGCGCCGCTTCGCCACTGATCGTGGGCGATGGCCAGGGCCTCGTCGTAGCTGTTCGCGTAACTCAGGTGCACCTGGAGCGCCACCGGTCCGGTGCCGCCCGCGGACCGATAGGCGTCGATCACCTCGCGCAGCGCGTCGTGCGGCTGAGCGACCGTGATCAGACCGTCGGCCCACTCGGCCGCCCAGCCTGCCGTCGCCGGGGTGACCGCCGCAGCGAACAGGGGAGGCGGGACATCCGGGAGCGTCCACAACCGCGCCTTGTGCACGGTGATGTCGCCGCGCATGCTCACCTCATCGCCAGCGAGCAGGCCGCGCATCACCTCGACGCTCTGCCGCAGTCGCCGGTTGCGGGTGCCCTTGTCCGGCCACTCGTCTCCGGTGATGTGCTCGTTCATGTTCTCGCCGCTGCCGAGCGCTGCCCAGAACCGACCCGGGTACATCGCCGCGAGGGTCGCCATCGCCTGCGCGATGATCGCCGGGTGGTAGCGCTGGCCGGGCGCGTTCACCACCCCGAACGGCAGCCGGGTCGCCTGCAGCGCAGCGCCGAGCCACGCCCACGCGAATGCGGACTGGCCCTGCCGTTCGCTCCACGGCGCGAAGTGGTCGCTGCACATCGCCGCGGTGAAGCCGGCCTGCTCCGCGTGCTGCACAGCGTCGAGGAGCGCTCGCGGGTGAACCTGTTCATGGGAGGCATGGAATCCGACGACAGTCATCATTCGACCGTTGCATGCCGGGCTGGGAAAGTGACGGGGATTCCGTTGTGACCGCTGGAGGGGCGGTGGCGCGGGCTTCAATAGACTCGACTCCATGGCTGAGCGCACCCCGTGGTCACTGACCGGAGCACTTCGCGGCATGTTCGCGAAGCCGACCATCGACGACGACACGTGGGAGGACCTCGAGGATGCGCTGATCACCGCCGACTTCGGTCCGGATGTCACCGACGGCGTCATCGAGGATCTGCGGGAGAAGGTCGACCGGTATCGCACGACAGATCCGGCCGACCTGAAGCGGATGCTGCGGGAGAGCCTCGAGGAGCGGCTGTCCAAGCTCGACCCGACGCTGCGGCTCAGCGATCGCCCCGCTGTGGTGCTCGTCGTCGGCGTCAACGGGGTCGGCAAGACCACCACGATCGGCAAGTTCGCGAAGTTCCTGCGCAACTTCGACCGCAGCGTCGTCGTCGGCGCGGCCGACACGTTCCGCGCGGCAGCCGTCGAACAGCTGGCGACCTGGGCAGAGCGGGCGGGCGCCGACATCGTCCGGCCCCAGCAGCAGGGTCAGGACCCGGCATCCGTCGCCTTCCAGACTGTCGACAAGGCCATGCGTGAGGGCATCGACATCGTCATCATCGACACCGCCGGCCGGCTGCAGACGAAGAGCGGGCTCATGGACGAGCTGTCGAAGATCCGCCGGGTGGTGGAGAAGCAATCGGACATCGCCGAGGTGCTGCTGGTGCTGGATGCGACCACCGGACAGAACGGGCTCGCGCAGGCTGAGGCGTTCATCGAGCACGCTGGCGTCACCGGGCTGGTGCTCACCAAGCTGGACGGGTCCGCGAAGGGCGGGTTCGTGCTCGCGGTGCAGGAGAAGACGGGCATTCCGATCAAACTCATCGGGCAGGGTGAGGGCATCGGCGACCTCACTGGCTTCACGCCGCATGTTTTCGTTCAAAACCTCGTCGGCTGACCAACGCGAGTGGAAGGATGGTCGCATGAGCGACCTTCAGATCGGTTACGCGGCAATGCTGGAGCAGTTCGCACCGGCGGAGGCCGTTGCGTTGTCGGCCTTCGCAGAGGAGCACGGCTTCAGCGGCGTCATGGCGGCCGACCATTTCCAGCCGTGGGTTCCCGCGCAGGGCCAGTCCTCATTCGTCTGGGCGATGCTCGCCGCGGTGGGGGAGCGCACCAGGGGCGACTTCGGCCCCGGTGTCACCGCGCCGACGTTCCGCTGGCATCCTGCGATGGTCGCGCAGGCATCCGCGACTCTCGCCTCGATGTATCCGGGACGACACTGGCTCGGGCTGGGGTCGGGTGAGGCGCTCAACGAGCACATCATCGGCGAGTACTGGCCGGAGGCGCCCGAGCGCATCAACCGGATGTTCGAGGCCATCGACATCATCAAGAAGCTGTTCTCGGCGTCCCTCGCGGGCAGGGACGTCAAGCACACCGGGCAGTACTTCAAGCTCGAAAGCACGCGGTTGTGGACGATGCCTGAGGTGGCTCCGGAGATCCTGGTTGCAACGGCAGGGCCGGTGACCGCGCGTCGTGCGGGCAAGCACGTTGACGGGCTCATCACGGTCGGCGCGCCGCTGGAGAAGATCTCGATGCTGTTCGGCAAGTTCGACGAGGGGGCCCGCGAGGCGGGGAAGGACCCGTCGACGATGCCGCGCGTGCTGCAGCTGCACCTGAGCTGGGCGCCGACGACCGAGGAGGCGATGGCGAACGCGCTGCACGAGTGGCCGAACGGCGGGATGAAGTTCCCAAAGGGGGACATCCGGTCGCCATTCGAACTGGAGCAGATGGCGAAACTCGTGCGGCCGGAGGACTTCGAGGGGCGGATGATCATCGACTCCGACCCGGACGTGCACCGCGCCTACATCCAGCGGTTCGTCGACCTCGGCTTCGACCGGATCTACCTGCACAACGTCGGACGCAACCAACGCGAATGGATCGAGGTCTTCGGTCGCGAGGTGCTGCCGAAGCTCAAGCGCTAGCCGCGCGAGCCGCTGGCTCAGCCGCGGTGCTGCCGGCTCAGCTCCACGTAGTGCGTCGCGTTGCCGCGCACCTTCTCCAGCTCATCGTCGGTCAGCGGGCGGCGCACCTTCGCCGGCACGCCGGCCACGAGCGAACCGGGCGGGATGACGGTGCCCTCAAGCACCACCGCGCCGGCCGCGACGAGCGATCCGGCGCCGATCACCGCACCATTCAGCACGGTCGCGCTCATCCCGATCAGGCAGTCGTCCTCGACGGTGCAGCCGTGCAGCACCGCGGCGTGCCCGACGCTGACGCCGGAGCCGATCGAGGTCGGAATGCCCGTGTCGCAGTGCACGACCACGTTGTCCTGCAGGTTGCTGCGCGCACCGAGGGTGATGCTGTCGGTGTCGCCGCGCAGCACCGCTCCGTAGAACACGCTCGACTCCGGGCCAAGCGTGACCCTGCCGATGACGGTCGCGTTGGGTGCGACCCACGCGGTGTCGTCGATCTGCGGCACCTCACCCTCGAACGGGAGCACAAGCGATTCACTGGTCATGCCGCCACGATATCGCCCCGCCAGGGGGACAGCCTCGATCACCTAAACTGGGCAGCACCATGGCCACTTTCGGAAACCTCACCGACCGTCTCACAGAGACGTTCAAAAAGCTGCGCGGCAAGGGCAAGCTCAGCCCAGCGGATGTCGATGGCACAGTCCGCGAGATCCGTCGCGCACTGCTCGACGCTGACGTCGCCCTCGATGTCGTCAAGGAATTCACCGGGAAGGTGCGCGAACGCGCCCTCGGCGACGAGGTCAACAAGGCGCTGAACCCGGCGCAGCAGGTCGTGCAGATCGTCAACGAGGAGCTCATCGGCATCCTCGGTGGTGAGCAGCGGCGGCTCGAGTTCGCCAAGAACCCGCCCACCGTGATCATGCTCGCAGGCCTCCAGGGTGCGGGTAAGACGACTCTCGCGGGCAAGCTCGCGAAGTGGCTCGCATCCGAGAACCACACGCCGATGCTCGTCGCAGCCGACTTGCAGCGCCCCAACGCCGTCACCCAGCTGGAGGTCGTCGGCGAGCAGGCCGGCGTCAAGGTCTTTGCCCCAGAGCCCGGCAACGGCGTCGGTGACCCGGTGCGCGTCGCGAAGGATGCCGTCAAGTTCGCGCAGGACAAGCAGTACGACATCGTCATCATCGACACCGCAGGACGCCTCGGCGTTGACGCCGAAATGATGAAGCAGGCCTCCGACATCCGCAAGGCGACGAGCCCGGATGAGGTGCTGTTCGTCATCGACGCGATGATCGGCCAGGATGCGGTCGCCACGGCGAAGGCTTTCCAGGACGGCGTCGACTTCACCGGCGTCGTGCTCACCAAGCTCGACGGCGACGCCCGCGGTGGCGCGGCGCTGTCCGTCGCATCCGTCACCGGCCGTCCGATCATGTTCGCCTCGACCGGTGAGGGCCTCGGCGACTTCGAGCCGTTCTACCCCGACCGCATGGCGAGCCGCATCCTCGACCTCGGCGACATCCTGACCCTCATCGAACAGGCGCAGAAGGCCTTCGACGAGGAGGAGGCGCGCAAGGTCGCCGAGAAGTTTGCGACCGACACGTTCACGCTCGAGGACTTCCTCGCCCAGATGCAGCAGCTCAAGAACATGGGCTCCATCAAGGGCATGCTCGGGATGCTGCCCGGCGCGAAGGGCATGCGGCAGCAGCTCGACAACTTCGACGAGCGAGAGATCACCCGCACCGAGGCGATCATCCAGTCGATGACCCCGTCCGAGCGGCGCCAGCCGAAACTGCTGAATGGCTCCCGTCGGCTCCGCATTGCCAGGGGCTCCGGCACGACCGTCACCGACGTCAACCAGCTCGTGATCCGCTTCGAGCAGGCCGCGAAGATGATGAAGACCGTCGCCAAGGGCGGTATGCCGCAGATCCCGGGGATGGGCCCGATGCCCGGCGGCCGGATGAAGCAGCAGGCGAAGAAGGGCAAGAAGGGCTCCCGCTCTGGCAACCCGGCGAAGCGCGCGGCGGAAGAGGCGGCGCTCGCCGCGGGCATTCAGCCGGGCGGTGCTGGTGGGGCCGGCGCCGGCTTCGGACTGGGCGGTGCGGCGAAGCAGGACGGCCCGAGCGAGGAAGAGCTCGCTGCGCTGCAGAAGTTCCTCGGCCGCTGAGCCCGGTACGTTCAGGCGCCCCAAAACGTTGGGTACCGGTACGCCGGCCCAGTCACTAGCTTTGTCGACATGAGGCGTTCCACCCTGCTGTCACTCGCTGTCCCCGTTGTCTCGCTTGCGTTGCTGGCCGGATGCGCGAGTTCGCCAGGGGGTGCGCCGAGCGAGTCGATGCCTAGCGGTGAGTCCGGTGCGATCGGCCTCGTCGGCATGTGGCGCGTCCATGCGCCGCAGGAGTCGGATGAGACGTGGTTGCGCCTCGACGCGGGGAGTCTCGAGCTGTGGCGCGACTGCGGCATCGTCAGCGGATCGTGGCAGGCGGCGGAGAGCATCTTCATCGCCGACGTCTACGGCGCGCTGGAGGGATGCGTCGAGAACGGCCAAATGCCGACCGTCGACTGGCTCCAGCAGGTCGCGGGCTACACGGCCAGCGTGGACGGATGGGAGCTGCTCGACCGCTCGGGCGGTGTCATCGCCTCACTCACGGTCGACGGCACGCCTGGGCCCAACCCGAACGTGGCCGATTCGATGCGCGAGGCGCCGGAGATCACCGATGCCACACGCGAACACTTCGCAGAACCCGCGCCGTTGCCGTCCGGTCTCGAGCCCGCGACCGCCGACACGGTCGTCGGTCGCTGGCTGCCCATCGGAGCGGGCGAGGGCACGGATGCCTTCATCGAGTTCGCCGCAGACGGCAGCTACACCGGCTCCGACGGCTGCAATGGTTCGCAGGGTCGCTGGGCGGTAGGCGCGGACGGCGAGTGGCTCGCCACCTCCGGACCCTCGACGCTCATCGCGTGCGACGGTGCGCCAACCGCTGCCTGGGCATCCGGCGCGCGCCACGCGGGCTTCGACGGCGGCGCGCTCGTCTTCGTCGACGCATCCGGAATCGAGCTGGGTCGAGTCCAGCCCGCCTAGGCTTGGAGCATGCCCACGCGTCCCATCCGCATCGGCGTGCAACTCGCGCCGCAGCACGCACCTTACGAAACCATCCGCGACGCCATCATCCAGCTCGAGGAGTTGGGCGTCGACATCGTCTTCAACTGGGACCACTTCTTCCCGCTCTCCGGTGAGCGCGATGGTCTGCACTTCGAGTCGTGGACCATGCTCGCAGGCGTAGCCGAGCAGACCAGCCGTGTCGCAGCTCGGCGCGCTGGTGAACTGCAACAGCTACCGAAACCCGAGTCTGCAGGCCGACATGGCGCGCACCATCGACCACATCAGCGCCAAGGGCGGCACCGGCCGCTTCATCTTCGGCACCGGCGCCGGATGGTTCGAACGGGACTACGCCGAGTACGGCTACGAGTTCGGCACTCCGGGAACTCGCATCGCCGCCCTGGCACGCGACCTTCCGATCATCAAGGAGCGCTGGAGACGGCTCAACCCGCAGCCGACCCGGCAGATCCCGATCCTGATCGGCGGCGGTGGCGAGAAGAAGACGCTGCGGATCGTTGCCGAGCACGCCGACATCTGGCACAGCTTCAGCGACGTGCCTACCTTGGAGCGCAAGCTCGGGATCCTCTCCGAGCACGGCCGCGCGGTCGGTCGGGACACCTCCCAGATCGAAATCTCGACGGAACTGAGACGGCGCACACCCGAGGAGGCCGACGAACTCATCGCCCTCGGCGCGACGCTCTTCACGGTCGGACTCTCCGGGCCGCACTACAACCTCGACATGGTCAGGGACTGGCTCTCCTGGCGCGACAGCCACCGCTCGCGGATGGATACCTGAGGCGTTCCTGCCAACCCCCGCTTGCCTTCTGCCAGAGAGAGCGCCGCGGTCAACGGATGTCGTCGGTCCGCACTAGCGTGAGAGAAGTGACCTCGACCATGAAACGCACGCCCGCCTCGCCACCGGCATCCGGCGTCACACCGCTCGTGCTCGTCGCGATCATCGTGACGGTGCTCGCGTGGGCGAGTGCATTCATCGTCATCCGCGGGGTCGCGCCGCACTTCAGCGGCGGGGGCCTCGCGCTGGGCCGGCTCGTCGTCGGTACCGCGCTGCTCGCGTTGCTGCTCATCGGCAAGCGCTGGGTGAAGCCGACCGGGCGCGAGTGGGTACTGATCCTCGTATTCGGCATCGCCTGGTTCGGCCTCTACAACGTCGCTCTGAACATCGCGGAGCAGACCCTGGACGCCGGCACGAGCGCCATGATCGTGAACATCGCGCCCATCCTGATCGCCCTCGGCGCGGGAGTGTTCCTAGGCGAGCGGGTGCCCGAAGTGGCTCATCGTCGGCACCGGGGTCGCCTTCTTCGGCGTCATCCTGATCGGGATCGCATCCGGTGCCAGCCTCGGCGGCGGCGCGGGCATCTGGTGGTGTCTGCTCGCAGCGGTCACCTACTCGATCGGTGTGCTGTGCCAGAAGCCGGTGCTGAAGTCGCTGCCAGCATCGCAGGTGACCTGGATGGGCGCCGCCATCGGCACGATCGCATGCCTCCCGTTCACCGGCAACCTGATCGGCGAAGTGCAGACCGCGCCGATCGAAGCTGTGCTCGGCATGATCTACCTGGGCGCCGTCCCCACCGCGCTCGCCTTCACCACCTGGGCTTACGCCCTGGGCCGCATGCCCGCCAGCCAGCTCGGTGTCACCACCTATGTGGTGCCCGCGCTCGTCATCCTGCTCGGCTGGCTCGTCTTCAGCGAGATCCCGGCTCCGCTCGCGATCGTCGGCGGCGCGCTGTGTCTGGTCGGCGTTGCGGTGTCCCGGATTCGTCCGCGTCGCACGGAATCCACGCCGGTTCCCGCGAGCGCCGGAAATCTGTCAGAATAGTAAGTCGAGTCCCGGCCCGCCCGACCCTCTAATCAGGCTGCGCCGCAAGACCCCATCAGAGCTTTTGAGCCGAGTGTGCCCCCACGCCCACGGCGCTCAGTTCAACCAACTATTGAATCAATCGGAGAATTGTGGCTGTAAAGATTCGTCTCAAGCGCCTGGGCAAGATCCGGGCACCCTACTACCGCATCGTCGTCGCCGACTCGCGCACCAAGCGTGACGGTCGCGTGATCGAGGAGATCGGCAAGTACCACCCCACCGAGGAGCCCTCGGTCATCGAGGTCAAGTCCGACCGTGCGCAGTACTGGCTCAGCGTCGGCGCGCAGCCGACCGAGCAGGTCGATGGCGCTGCTGAAGCTCACCGGCGACTGGGGCACCTTCAAGGGTGAGAAGAACGCCACCAACACGGTGCGCACGGCCGAGGCCAAGCCCGAGTTCCAGGCGGACGAGAAGAAGAAGCCCGTCCTGAAGCCCAAGGAAGAGAAGAAGCCGGCCAAGGCCGACGCCGAAGAGGCAGCCACCACCGGTGACGAGGTCGCCACCGAGGCGGCTCCCACCGAAGCCGAGGTTGCTGACGCGGCTCCCGCCACCGCCGAGGAGACGGCCGAGCAGGCCGACAGCTCCGAGGCCGACGCCGCTGCAGCGGCTGAGCCGGGCAAGGAATAACCGTTGCTTGCTGCTGCTCTGGAGCACCTCGTCAAGGGGATCGTCGACAACCCTGACGATGTTCAGGTTGTCGCAAAGAACTCGCCCCGTGGCGAGATCCTCGAGGTTCGTGTGCAACCCGGACGACCTTGGTCGTGTGATCGGACGTTCCGGTCGCACCGCCAAGGCGCTCCGCACGCTGGTCAGCGCACTCGCCGACGGCCGCAAGGTGCGCGTCGACGTGCGTCGACACCGATTCCTAGAGTGGCATCAGCAGAGAACAACCGGCTTCGGGTTGGTCGACTCACCAAGGCTCACGGCCTCAAGGGCGCGATCAAGATCGAGCTGTACACCGACGAGCCGGAAAAGCGGTTCGTGCCGGGCGCGCGATTCTCGCTGCAGGTACCGGAATCGTCCCCCTGGCATGGCAAGTCGATCGAGCTGACCGAGCTGCGCTGGTACAACACGCCAGCCGGTCGCATTCTTCAAGGACGTCGACGACCGCACCGCGGCCGAGTCCCTCATCAAGGCGATCCTCTGGGTCGATCACGACCCCGCCGAGACTGCCGGAGGAGGACGACGCCTGGTACGACCACCAGCTGGTCGGCCTCAACGTCGTGCGCGACGGCGAGACCGTCGGCACCGTCGCGCGGCTCGACCACCTGCCCGCACAGGACCTGCTGCGTGGTCAGACCGAGTCCGGCGAGGTGCTGGTGCCGTTCGTCAAGGCGATCGTGCCCAGCCGTCGACCTCGCCGCGGGCATCGCTCACGGTCACGCCGCCGCCCGGCCTGTTCGAGGCACTGCCGGAGGACGCGTCGGACATGGCGGCACCCGCCGATGGCGACACGGCCGCCGGGGAGCCGACCGCACCGTAGGCTCGTGCCCATGCGCATCGACATCGTCACGATCTTCCCCGAGTTCTTCTCGGTGCTCGACGTCTCGCTGCTCGGCAAGGCGCGCGCAGTCCGGTCTCATCGAACTGGGCGTGCACGACCTGCGCGACTTCACGCACGACCGTCACCGCACCGTCGACGACACCCCGTACGGCGGCGGCGCCGGCATGGTGATGAAGCCGGAGCCGTGGGGCGAGGCGCTGGACGGCATCCTGGACGCCGCGACGCCGTCGTGATCTTCCCATCGCCGGCTGGAGAGCTGTTCACGCAGGCGATGGCACGCGAGCTCGCCGACGAACCGCACCTGGTCTTCGGATGCGGGCGGTACGAGGGCATCGACCAACGCGTCGTCGACCACACCGCGACGCCGGGCGCGCGTGCGCATGGTCAGCCTCGGCGACTACGTGCTGAACGGGGGAGAGGTCGCCGCGATGGCGATGATCGAGGCGATCGGCCGGCTCATCCCGGGCGTCGTCGGCAACCCGGAGAGCCTTGTCGAGGAGATCCACGAGGACGGGCTGCTCGAGTACCCGAGCTACACCAAGCCGGCCGATTGGCGCGGTCTCGAGCGTTCCGCCGGTGCTGCTGAGCGGCAACCACGCGTGCGATCGCCGCCTGGCGCCGCGAGCAGCAGCTGGAGCGCACCAGGCGCGTCCGCCCTGACCTGCTCCCACCCGAGTGACCGATTAACCCGTCTCAAGGAGTTTTTCGCCGGATGGCCGGAATTGCGGCTGATGGTCCAGGCCGAGCGGCGAATTTCCTTGAGATGGGTAAGTGAGGCAGTCAGGAGCGCGCGGTCAGCACGAGCGGGCCGTCGTCGGTGATGGCGATCGTGTGCTCAGCGTGCGCAGCGCGTGAGCCGTCGACGCTCCGCAGCGTCCAGCCGTCGGCATCGGTGTAGATGCCGGTCGGTGCCGAGCATGAACCACGGCTCGATCGCGAAGACCAGGCCCGGCTTCAGCGGGAAGCCGCGGCCGGGGCGCCCGTCGTTGGGCACGTGCGGGTCACCGTGCATGGTGCGCCCGACGCCGTGACCGCCGAAGTCGGTGTTGATCGACAGCCCTGCCGCGCGGGCCACCTCGCCGATCGCCGACTGACACGTCGCCCATCCGGTTGCCGACGCGTGCCGCCTCGATACCCGCAGCCAGGGCTTGTTCCGTCGTCTCGATGAGCGCCAGGTCCTCCGCACGCGGTGTGCCGACGACCAGCGACACCGCCGAGTCCGCGACCCAGCCGTCGACGGATGCGGCGAAGTCGATGCTGAGCAGGTCGCCATCCTGCAGCCGGTAGCTGTGGGGGAGGCCATGCAGTGCGGCGTCGTTGACCGACGTGCAGAGCACCTTCCCGAACGGCATGGCGCCAAACGACGGGTGGTAGTCGATGTAGGTGCTGACAGCACCGCGCCGCCGGATCAGGTCGTGCGCGAGCGCATCGAGCTCGAGGAGGTTCACGCCGACATCGGCTGCCTTCCGCAGCTCGGTGAGCACCTCGGCGACGAAGGCTCCCGCCGGTCGCATCTGGTCCAGTTCCGCCGCGGTTCTCAACTCGATCATCCAGCCATTCTTCACGATCCGGCGCCTAGGCTTGGTGCATGTTGGTGAGGCGCGGGTTCTACTTGGCGCAGTTCGGCGCGATCATCGTCCTGCCGCTGTGGTTGCTCATCGGCCGCGGTCTGGTCTTCAGCAACTCCGGCTGGGCGTTCGTGATGCTGCTGATCGTCGCGCCGATGCTGTTCGTCTACATGGGTCTCATCCTCGGGCTGACGCTCGCGCGCAAGTCGGTGCGAGCGACGAAGGCCGTCTCCTGGATCGACGTATTGCTCTTCACGGTGTGGTGGCTCCTGCTGATTGCGGCCGGGTTCGTCAAGAACGACGCCATCGCGGTGTTCGCGGTCTTCGTCTCTGTCGGCGCCTTCTGGCTTCAGCTGTGGCAGCTGATCCGCGAGACGCGCGACCGTTTCAACGCGGCCACGGCGCGGCTCACCGACAGCTACCCGGTGACGCCGAATCCGGATGACCCGCCCCGCATCATCCGCATCGACCAGTAGCAATCGTCGGCCGAACCGCTGCCAACTGGCGGCAGGCGGCCGGTTATGACAGAATTGCTGTTTGTGCCCGCGCACGGTTCTGCCACAGGGGAGCCGGCTACGACAGGGCGCCTCTCACCTTCGAAGTTTCACCGAGCACGCCGTCGACCTGTGGCGATTGCAGGAAGCGAACCACAATGAACATCCTCGATTCAGTCGATGCAGCCTCACTTCGCAGCGACATCCCGGACTTCCGCGCCGGTGACACCGTCAAGGTGCACGTCAACATCATCGAAGGCACGCGCAGCCGTGTCCAGGTGTTCCAGGGCGTCGTAATCGGCCGCCAGGGCGAGGGTGTCCGCGAGACGTTCACGGTCCGCAAGATCAGCTTCCAGGTCGGCGTCGAGCGCAAGTTCCCGGTTCACTCGCCGGTGATCGACCACATCGAGATCGTCACCCGCGGTGACGTGCGCCGCGCCAAGCTCTACTACCTGCGCGACCTTCGCGGCAAGAAGGCCAAGATCAAGGAAAAGCGCGAGTCCAACTAACCCCTGGTGGCCCATGGCGCATTGGCGCCTCGTACAATGGTCCGCAACCCAGGGGCGAGATGACTCAAGACAACCCGCCGATCGCGGCGGACGACGTCGAGGCGATCCGACGCAACCGCGCGCGCAGCGCGAAACTCTTCGCGCGGGATATCATCCTGATCTTCGCGGCGGCGATCATCATCTCGGTGTTGATCAAGACCTTCTTGATCCGCTCGTTCTACATCCCCTCCGGGTCGATGGAGAACACGCTCGAGGTTGACGACCGCATCGTCGTGAACGAACTGGTCCCCGATCTGGTGCCGATCGAGCGCGGTGACGTTGTCGTGTTCCGCGACCCCGGCGGGTGGCTAGCCCCCATGCCGCAGCCGCGGATGAACCCGATTACAGCCGGGTTCGACTGGTTCCTCGGCGTTGTCGGGCTGAGCGCATCCGACAGCAACGACCACCTCGTCAAGCGCGTCATCGGCGTGCCAGGCGACCATGTCGTGTGCTGCAACACGTTCGGCCAGATCACCATCAATGGCGTCCCGATCGACGAGCCGTACCTGAAGCTTCCGCAGGGCGTGACCAAGGCATCCGGTGTCGACTTCGACGTCACGGTGCCGGCGGGTTCGCTCTGGGTGCTCGGCGACAACCGCTACGACTCGAAGGATTCCCGCTACAACACGACTCAGCCGGGGCAGGGCTTCGTGCCGATCGACAACGTTGTCGGTCGCGCGTTCGTGGTCACCTGGCCGGTGGAGAACTGGAGTTGGATCGACAACTACCCGACGGTGTTCTCCGGCGTTGATGGAGGCGAGGGCTGACAATGGCCGTCGCTGACCCGACCCTGGACATCGAGCGGGAACTGCATGACGGCGGCGCCCGGTTCGTGATCGGATGCGACGAGGTCGGTCGCGGGGCCATCGCGGGCCCCGTCGCGGTCGGTCTGTGTGTCGTGGACCGCGAGCGCGGCCCCGTGCCCACGGGCCTGCGGGATTCGAAGATGCTCGCCGAGCCGAAACGTGAGGCGCTCGCGCCGCTCGCAGCCGCCTGGGCGCGGTTCTCGGCGGTCGGACTGGCGAGCGCCGATGAGATCGACCGGTTCGGCATCATGGCCGCGCTGGCTATGGCGGGCAAACGCGCGCTCGAGGCGATCGCCGACGCCGGCATCCCGATCGACGAGTCGGTGGTGCTGCTGGATGGTCACTACGACTGGCTGAACCCGGGACTGGGTACCTCCCGCGTGACGCTGACGACCCGCGTCAAGGCCGACCGGGATTGCGCATCCGTCTCCGCAGCTTCCGTCATCGCCAAGGTGCACCGCGACCGCATGATGATCGAATCCGACCTCCGCTGGCCGGGCTACTCGTGGACAAGCAACAAGGGTTACGGCTCAACCGAGCACTACGAAGCCATCGATCGGTTGGGGCCGAGCGTGCTGCACCGTCTGAGTTGGCTGAGGCAGCCAGCGCTCGACATTGCGGACGCCTAGGATTGGGTGAATGGAAGACGACGACTTTGAGGATTACGACCGCGAGGTCGAGTTAGCGCTGTTCCGTGAGTACCGGGACGTTGTTGCGCAGTTCCGCTACGTCGTCGAGACGGAGCGGCGTTTTTACCTGGCCAATGAGGTCGATCTTGTGCGCCGGGACACCGAGCACGACTTCTACTTCGAACTGACGATGCACGACGTGTGGGTCTGGGACGTCTACCGCTCCGACCGGTTCGTGAAGAGCGTGCGCGTTCTCACCTTCAAGGATGTCAACGTCGAGGAGCTGAGCGCCAAGGAGCTCGAGCTGCCGCAGGAGCTCGCGCTCGACGAGTGACCTAGAAGTAGGTCTTCACGGCGTCGACGACACGGTAGTTGCGGTCGACGACCGGGATCAGCCGCCATTTGTCGAATGCGGTGCACGGATGCGAGATGCCGAACGCGATCAGCTCGCCGACTGCGAGGGCAGTGCCCGCAACGAGGCGAAGATGGGCGTGTTGGTCGCTTAGCCGCTCGATCGTGATGCCGGATGCCTGGCGCCGCGCATCCGGAGGTCCGACGGTTAGCGGCACGGGCAGGCCGGCGTCGAACGAGGCGTCACGTTTGCCGAAGTTCGCGATGGCAAGGCCGGGTTCAGGGGTGGAGATGACCTGGGCCCAGAGCTCGAGGGCCGGTTCCAGTTCGGTGCCGTCAAGCGTAGGGCGGCTGTTCGCGTACAGGCCGTGGTCGTGGGTGAGGTAGCAGCCGCTGCGCAGGATCACCCGCACGCCGGCGTCGTGCGACCAGCTGCGGCGCGTGAACGCGCCGATCACGAGATCGAAGTGGGCGCTGCCGCCGAAGGTGGCGATGGGTTCCTCGACGTAGCCGTCCGAGATCATCGCGTCGAGCAGCTGCGCCGCCGACTCGAGGTAGCCGGCGATCGCGCGCCGCTGACCGTCGCCCTCGCCGGGCATGACGCCCTCGAATCCCTCGACGCCGCGGAGCCGGAGGCCGGGCTCGCCCGAAATACGCTGGGCCAGGGAGAGTGCCTGCTCGGTCGTGCGGCATCCGGCGCGCCCGCCTCGATAGCCGAGCTCGATGAGCACCTGGACCGGCGCTTCGGCGTCGCGCATGTGCTCGACGATCCGGTCGACGGCCGCGTGCGAGTCGACGCACAGCAGCACCTCAACGCCGTCATCCTGCACGCCGGCGATCCACTCGAGGTCGCCGGCGGCGATCACCTCGTTTGCGATCAGGATGCGGCGGGCACCGCCGGCCACGAACACCTTGGCCTGTGCGACCGAAGCGACGGTGACGGCCCACGCTCCGGCATCCTGTTGCCGCCACCACAGTTGCGGGCTCAGGTGGGTCTTTCCGTGCGGGGCAAGCTCGACGCCGTGACGCTCGCAGTAATCGGCCATCGCCTTCAGGTTGTGCTCGAGCGCGTCGTCACGAAGCAGGAGCATCGGCAGCGCAAGGTCGGCGAGGGTCCAGCCGTGCTCGCGGACCGAGCCGACGGTGGCGGCGACATCCGGGAACCCGCGCTCGCGCCAGGTGATCTGCTCGTCGAGGACGACTCGGTGGGACTGCTGCACTGCGACTCCCCAGTGATCGGCGTGCCTCTACGGTAGCCCCGTTGGGCGCTCCAGGCTGGCCGGCCCCGAGCACTCCGGCGCAGGCGTTTGGCTAGAGTCGCTGTCATGTACGACGTGACTGGAGCCGATTCGATCGTTCTCGCCTACGAGCCCGTGCCTGAAGCGAAGGTGGTTGCGGGCAGCCCCCTGGTCGGCAGTGCCGAGCTTCACGAGCTGGAGGGGCGCTCGGTCGGGGTGTGGGAGCTGACAGTCGGGGCCATGTCGGATGTCGAGATCGACGAGGTGTTCGTGGTGCTGTTCGGCGCGGCGACGGTCGAATTCGTCGACGAGGGACGCAGCGTCACGCTCGCACCCGGATCTGTCGGACGGTTGAGCGCCGGCCAGCGCACCATCTGGACCGTCACCGAGACCCTGCGCAAGGTGTACTTCGCCTGACCTGACCACCCGGTGTCACCTCCTCCACACGGACCCAGCGCGACCGCCCGTCCACTGCTGACGCCGCTCGTCGGGTGAGGAGACGGTGGCTCGGCCGACCCTTGACCCATGGCGGCGAAAGACGAGCTGGGCAGGCGTGGCGAACATCTCGCGGCTGAATATCTTCAGGCGCTCGGCTTCGCGATCATCGACCGGAACTGGCGGTGCACCGACGGTGAGATCGACCTCGTCGCCCGCGACGGGAACGAGACCGTCTTCGTCGAGGTCAAGACCCGCGCCGGTCTCGGTTTCGGGCATCCGTTCGAGGCCATCACCGGCCGCAAGCTCGCGCGACTGCGCAGGCTCGCGTCGCAGTGGTGCCGGGCACATCCCGACGTCACCGGTCTCGTGCGCATCGACGCGGTCGCTGTCGTCGTGCCCCGCGGCGAAGGGCCGACCATCGAGCACCTGTCGAGGATCTTCTGATGTCGGTTGGTCGCACGCATTCGGTGTCGCTCATCGGCTTGCACGGCGAAATCGTCGAGGTTGAAGCGGTCTTCTCCGCGCAGTTGCCCAAGTTCGTCATCATCGGATTGCCGGATGCGGCGCTCGGTGAAGCACGCGACCGAGTTTTGCCGGCCGCGGCGAACTCCGGATGCGAGCTGCCGAGCCGTCGTCTGACCGTCAACCTGTCGCCTGCCGCGCTGCCGAAGCAGGGATCCGGGTTCGACCTCGCAATCGCGCTGGCCGCCATCGCCGCAACCGGTGCGATCGCCTCCGAGTCGATCGATCGAGTGGTGCACCTGGGCGAGCTGGGACTGGACGGCCGGCTGCGGCCGATCAACGGCATCCTGCCCGCGGTGTCCGCCGTTGCTGCGGCGGGCTTCGAGACGGTCATGGTGCCCAGCGGAAACGTCGATGAGGCGCAGCTGGTTCCCGGCGTTCGCGTCATCGGGGTCCCGAGCCTGCGCGATGCCGCCATCTGGCACGGCGGAGAGTATGAGCCGATCCCGGTCGAGCCGTTGATGCGCGGCGGCGTAGACGATCCAGAGGAGGACCACCGCGACCTCGCCGACGTCATCGGCAACCCGGACGCAGTCGAGGCGATGGTGGTAGCGGCCGCTGGCGGTCACCACGTCTTCCTGCTCGGTCCGCCCGGCTCCGGCAAGACCATGCTCGCCGAGCGGTTGCCCGGCCTCCTGCCCGACCTTGACCCGGTGAGTGCGCTCGAGGTCAGCTCGGTGCGCTCGCTGGCCGGCTTGCCGGTCGGCCGCGAACTGGCCCGCAGGCCACCGCTCGAGGCACCACACCACACTGCGACCGCCGCGGCGCTGATCGGTGGGGGCACGAAGCAGATCCGGCCGGGGGCGGCAGCGCGAGCAAGCGGCGGGGTTCTCTTCCTAGATGAGGCGCCGGAGTTCAACGTCAACGTGCTCGACGCGCTTCGGCAGCCGCTCGAGTCCGGGGTGATCTCGATCCACAGGGCCAACGCCATCGCGCAGTATCCGGGACGGTTCCAGTTGGTGCTCGCGGCCAACCCGTGCCCATGCGGGCAGTACGGCTCGCGGGATTCCGATTGCACCTGCACGCCGAGTGTGCGCCGCCGCTACCTCGCGAGACTGTCCGGGCCGCTGCTCGACCGGATCGACATCCAGGTTCGGGTCCCGCGCATCACGTCGGCGCAGCTTCGAACGGCGGATGATGCGCGGCGGCTCTCATCACAGGCCGCGCGTGAACGGGTGATTGCCGCGAGAGCACGGGCGGCGCATCGCCTGGCCAGCACGCCGTGGACGATCAACGCCCAGGCGCCGGGGTACTGGCTGCGGCATCCCTCACGACGCCTCGGACCGGTGGTGACCGCATCCATCGACCGGGCGCTCGAGCGAGGCGGGATCACGATGCGCGGCTACGACCGGGTGCTGCGGCTCGGTTGGACGCTCGCCGACCTCGACGGAGCCGAAGCGCCGAGCGCGGATCACATCGGAAGAGCACTGTTCCTGAGGAAGGCGATGGCATCATGACCACTTTCGGGCTGAAGAACGCGGAGATCGCTGGGCACGTCCGAGCGGTCGCGCGCGACGACCTCGACGCCGACGAACTATTCGATCGCTTCGCGAGGGCGGCTTGGACCGGGATCGCCGAGCCAGGAGACCGCGCGGCCGGCGTGCTCGTCGGAATGCTCGGCGCCGCGAGCGCCCTCGACGCGGTGATCGCCCGAACCTCGGTCGATGCCATCGTCGAGCAGGTCCGCGGAGAACTCACCCCTAAGGAGACCACAGAGGCCATCGCCAGGTGGCAACCCCGGTTGCAGGCGCGGGCAACGATTATCGCGCTGAAGCAGGCGGCGCGTTATGGCGTCCGGCTGGTCGTGCCGAGCGACACGGTATGGCCAGCCGGACTTGACGACCTCGGCCCGCACGCGCCGATCGCGCTCTGGCTTCGCGGCAACGAGTCGACCCTCGCGACGACGCAGTCCTCGATCGCGCTGGTCGGTGCGCGCGCCGCCACCGGCTACGGCGAGCATGTGACCATGGAAGCGTCGGCCGGACTGGTCGACCGCGGGTACACGATCGTCTCCGGCGCCGCCTACGGCATCGACGGGATGGCGCACAGAGCTGCCCTCGCCAGTTCCGGTCAGACGATCGCGGTACTCGCCGGTGGGGTTGACCGCTTCTACCCGAGCGGTCACGAGGCCCTGCTCACCAGAATCGTGAACGACGGCGCCGTGGTATCCGAACTGCCGTGCGGGGCCGCACCCACCAAATGGCGGTTCCTGCAGCGAAACAGGTTGATTGCGGCGATGAGTCTCGCCACGGTGGTGCTCGAGGCCGGCTGGCGCTCCGGGTCGCTGAACACCGCAGGCCACGCTTCGGCATTGGGTCGCCCACTGGGAGCTGTGCCCGGCCCGGTGACCTCCGCCGCGTCATCCGGATGCCACCGGCTGATCCGCGAATTCGATGCGATCTGTGTCACCAGCGCGGAAGAGATGGCCGAACTGGCGCCGCTCGCCGAACACCGGGTGACCCAGGAAAACACCGACGTGCCGCTGCCCGACTTCGACAGCGACCACGTGCGTTTGCGCGATGCCATGAGCAACCGGGCTGCCCGGCCCGTCGTCGACCTCGCGGCGCGATCCGGGCTCTCTGTCGCCCGAGTGCAGTCGATGCTCGGCACGATGGAACTGGAGGGCAGGGCGGCGGAACGGGAGACCGGCTGGGTGCGGCTGTGAGATGGCCACCACCCCCTAGTCTGGTGTCGTGATCCAGCTTGGACAGTACCCAGCGCCCTCGCACGTCGTCGCCCACATCAGCGACACCCATTTCCTGGCCGGCGGCGCTCCGCTGTACGGGAAGGTGGCGACCGACGCGCACCTCAAGCTCGCGCTCGACCAGCTGGAGCGGTCCAGCATCCGGCCGGACGCGCTCGTGTTCACCGGTGACCTCGCCGACCTGGGCGAGCCGGATGCCTACACGCGGCTGCGCGGCATCGTCGAGCCGGTTGCCGAGCGGCTTGGCGCGCAGCTCATCTGGGTGATGGGCAACCACGACGAGCGACTCCAGTACTCGGCGGAGCTGTTCGACGAGAGCCCGACCGACGCGCCGCAGGACCGCGTGTACGACGTCAACGGGCTGCGCATCATCTCCTTCGACACGAGCGTGCCCGGGTACCACCACGGCGACATCACCGACGACCAGCTCGCCTGGCTTGAGGACGTCCTGCGCACCCCCGCAGCGCACGGCACGCTGCTGGCGCTGCACCACCCGCCCATTCCGACACCGCTGCTCGAGGCGATGGGCATGCTCGAGCTGCGGGACCAGAGCCGGCTCGAGCGTGTCATCCGCGGGACCGACGTCCGCGCGGTGCTTGCCGGACACCTGCACTACTCGACCCACAGCACTTTCGCGGGCGTCCCGGTGTCGGTGGCGGCGGCCACCTGCTACACCCTCGACCTCACCGCAGAGCAGCGGCTGCTCTCCGGCGTCGACTTCGGACAGTCGATGACCATCGTGCACGTCTACGAGGACCGCACCGTGCACTCGATCGTCCCGGTCGGAAGCCCGGAAGAGGTCACCGGGCAGCCGGACAGTGCGTGGGAAGTCATCGAGTCCATGACCCCAGAGCAGCGCGAGCAGATGTTCTCCGCCAAGCGCTCGCCATTCAACCTCGGCGAGCAATGAGTCGGGAGTAGTTGCCCAAATAGCAGTGCGGATATGGGCAACAAGTCCCGACTCAATGGGTGAGTGGGGAACCGCGGGCGGTGCAACCGTGCGAACGCGCCCGACTGCGCGACGATTGACGCATGAGGCTTGAGCGCGCGGTCGACGACTTCGTCGCTCACCTCGCCTCCGAGCGCGGCCTGAGCGCGAACACCGCCAAGGCTTACCGCTCCGACCTGGACGCGCTCGCCGCCTTCGCGGGCGGCCGCGGCGCCCACGACGCGTCAGACCTCGACCTCGAACTGCTGCGCGACTGGCTGTGGCAGGACTCCCGCGCCGGCCTGGCCAAGTCGACCATCGCCCGCCGCTCCGCAGCCGCGCGCGGTCTCACCGCGTGGCTCGCGCGAGAAGGGCACACGACAACGGATGCCGGGGCAAGGCTTCGCGCGCCGAAGGCCGACCAGCACCTGCCGCGTGTGCTCACCCGCCCGCAGATCGACGGCATCCTGGACTCGCTCGCCGCCCTAGCAGCGACGGGCGACCCGGTCGCGGTCCGCGACGTCGCACTGATCGAGCTGCTCTACGCATCCGCGCTGCGCGTCGGCGAGCTGGTCGGCCTCGACCTTGGCTCGCTCGATCGTTCGCGGCTCACGGTGCGGGTGACCGGAAAGGGTTCGAAGGATCGCGTTGTGCCGTTCGGTGTCCCCGCATTGCGGGCGATCGACGATTACCTGACGACCTCGAGGCCGCAGCTGGCCGTACGGAACAGCGCGGAGGAGACCACAGCCCTCTTCCTCGGTGCGCGCGGCAAGCGCATCAACACCCGGACCGTGTACCAGCTCGTTGCAAGTCTGCTCGCCGACCTGCCCGGCACCGGCCCTGCCGGCCCGCACGCACTCAGGCACACCGCGGCGACGCACCTGCTCGATGGCGGCGCCGATCTCCGGGCGGTCCAAGAACTCCTCGGCCACGCGAGCCTCGGCACTACCCAGCTCTACACGCACGTGTCGGCGGCCCGCCTCAAGGACACCTACCGGGTGGCGCACCCGCGCGCGTGACCCGCCTGCGCGAAGAGCTGGCGCTCAGTCGAGCGATCTCGTCGGCAGCAGCACGGCGCGCGACACTCCACCGAGGTAGTTCAGCGGCGACACGTACTCACCGTGCAGCCGAACACCGAAGTGCAGGCACGCCGTCGCGCAGTGGCCCGCCTCAAGCGTGCCCACCAGCTGGCCGCCCGTCACGGCCTCGCCCGCTTCGAGGGGTGAGACCACCGGTTCGAAGCTGGAGATCAGGTCGCCCGGATGCCTGATGGAGAGCACCGGACGATCCACGACGACGCCGGAGAAGTGCACGACGCCGGCCGCCGGCGCGAGAACGTCGGCCCCAGGTGCCGCTGTGATGTCGATGCCGCGGTGACCAGCGGCGTACGGTGTCGACGGGGCGATGAAGGGCCGCGCGATCGCATGCGGCGGCGCGAGCGGCCAGCTCCACGCCGCCGGCTCGGGTGTCGCTCCCGCCGCGTGCTGCGAGGCCGGAACACCGACCACCACGAACGCGAGCACGAGCGCCAACCCGACAAGCCGGATGGGGTCGGCGGGCGGCGGGAGCAACATGACCTCAGCGTCCCACCCCGGGCGGCCCGCGCATCCGGATGTCGGGGTCAAGGGTGCACCGGAGGCCGCGCGCCGAGGTGGTGGGGGAGCGGTGTTATCATTGACGAGCACTCCGCGAATGCGGAGTGACTACGCGTGCCCATAGCGATGCTCTCCACGAGCATCGTGGCATCACACTCCACTCAGTCTCGGTTAGCCGGGCGGAGCCGTGCCGGGCACCAGGTTTCGCGCCATCCCGGCGCGGAAGTCAACTGAGCGGCACTACTCAAGTGCCAGAAAAGGAGACGGCTCATGGCCGTTGTCACCATTCGCCAGCTGCTCGACAGCGGCGTCCACTTCGGACACCAGACCCGCCGCTGGAACCCGAAGATGAAGCGCTTCATCCTCACGGAGCGAAGCGGCAGCCACATCATCGACCTGCAGCAGTCGCTTGCCTACATCGACAAGGCCTACGACTACGTGAAGGACACCGTCGCGCACGGTGGCACCATCCTGTTCGTCGGCACCAAGAAGCAGGCGCAGCTCTCGATCGCCGAGCAGGCGCAGCGCGTCGGTCAGCCGTTCGTCAACCAGCGTTGGCTCGGTGGCCTCCTCACCAACTTCCAGACGGTTTCGAAGCGCCTGGCGCGCATGAAGGAACTCGAGGAGATCGACTTCGACGACACGACGAAGGGCTTCACCAAGAAGGAGCTCCTCATCAAGAAGCGCGAGCTCGACAAGCTGCACAAGAGCCTCGGCGGTATCCGCAACCTCACGAAGACGCCGTCGGCGCTCTGGGTTGTCGACACCAAGAAGGAGCACCTCGCGGTTGACGAGGCACGCAAGCTCGGTATCCCGATCATCGCGATCCTGGACACCAACTGCGACCCGGACGAGGTCAACTACCCGATCCCGGGCAACGACGACGCGATCCGCTCCGTCGCGCTGCTCACCCGCATCATCGCGGATGCCGCAGCCGAGGGCCTGATCCAGCGCCACAGCAAGACCGAGGGCGAAGGCGAAGCCGCCGAGCCGATGGCGGAGTGGGAGGCAGAGCTTCTGCAGGCCAACGCCGCGACCGAGGCTGCCGCACCGGCCGCTGAGGAGCCGGCTGCCGCTGAGGAGCCCGCCGCCGAAGCACCGGTTGCCGAAGAGGCGCCCGCCGCTGAGACGGCTGAGGAGCCCGCAGCCGAGGCTGCCGAAGAAGCACCCGCCGCTGAGGTCGCTGAGGAGGCGCCCGCCGCTGAGGCCGACGCCAAGCCGGCGCGCAAGACCGCAGCCAAGAAAGACGACGCGAAGTAAACCTTCGCCCACCACCAACGCTCAGAAGGAGCAGCACAGATATGGCTAACTTCACCGCCGCCGACGTCAAGGCGCTGCGTGACCGCCTTGGCACCGGAATGATGGACAGCAAGAACGCCCTCGTCGAGGCGGATGGCGACCTTGAGAAGGCCGTCGAGATCCTCCGCCTCAAGGGTGCGAAGTCCAACGCGAAGCGCGCCGACCGCGCGACAAGCGAGGGTCTGGTCGCAGCCAAGGCGCAGGGATCGACCGCAACGATGATCGAGCTGTCGTGCGAGACCGACTTCGTCGCCAAGAGCGACAAGTTCATCGCGCTGGCCGACTCGGTGCTCGACGCCGCGGTCGCCGCGGGAGCCGTGACCGCCGACGCTGCGCTTGCGGCGCCGGCAACCGGTGGCACGGTCGCTGACCTGATCGCGGAGGAGTCCGCCATCCTGGGTGAGAAGGTGGAGCTGCGCCGCGTCGCCGTCGTAAGCGGTGACGCGTTCGAGGTCTACCTGCACCGCACGAGCAAGGACCTGCCGCCGCAGGTCGGCGTGGTCGTGGGCTACACCGGCTCCGACGCGGACACCGCGCGCAGCGTTGCCCAGCACATCGCCTTCGCCGACCCGCAGTACCTCAGCCGCGACGAGGTCCCGGCCGCCGAGGTCGAGAAGGAGCGCGAGATCGTCACCGAGATCTCCCGCAACGAGGGCAAGCCGGAGGCAGCCCTGCCGAAGATCGTCGAGGGTCGTCTCGGCGCCTACTTCAAGCAGGTCGCCCTGCTCGACCAGGACTACGCCAAGGACAACAAGCTCTCGATCGCCCAGGTGCTCGAGGACGCAGGTATCACCGTGACCGGGTTCGCCCGGTTCAAGGTCGGGGCTTAGACCCAGTGCGAAACGGGGTCCGGACGATTCTTCGTCCGGACCCCGTTTTCACGCCCACAAGCAAATACTCTGTAACGAACGAACGCGAGGAGACGCCGTGACGGAATCGGGTAAACGACGGGTTCTCTTGAAGCTGTCGGGTGAGGCATTCGGCGGCGGCCAGTTGGGCGTGAACCCGGATGTCGTGGCCGGGCTGGCAAAGGAGATCGCGGCAGCCGCGAGCGACGTCGAGATCGCCATCGTCGTCGGCGGGGGCAACTTCTTCCGCGGCGCAGAACTGTCGCAGCGCGGCATGGATCGCGGTCGCGCCGACTACATGGGCATGCTCGGCACCGTCATGAACGCGCTGGCCCTGCAGGATTTCCTGGAGCAGGCTGGCGCAGCCACCCGCGTGCAATCCGCGGTCTCGATGACGCAGGTGGCCGAGCCGTACATCCCGTTGCGCGCCGAGCGTCACCTCGAGAAGGGGCGCATCGTCATCTTCGGTGCCGGTGCAGGACTCCCGTACTTTTCCACAGACACCGTCGCCGCGCAGCGTGCCCTGGAGATCCGGGCCGACGTCGTGCTCGTTGCCAAGAACGGCGTCGACGGTGTTTACGACGGCGATCCGCGCAAGAACGCGGATGCCGCCAAGCTCGACAAGGTGACCTACCAGGAGGCTCTCGTGCAGGGCCTCAAGGTCGTCGATTCGACCGCGTTCAGCCTGTGCATGGACAACGGCATGCCCATGGTCGTGTTCGGCATGCAGCCCGATGGCAACATCACCAAGGCGCTGCGGGGCGAGCGCATCGGCACGCTAGTCAGCAACTGAGCCGACCTGACGATAAACTCGCATTCTGCGCCCACCGCAAAGGAGACTGATGTGATTTCGGACGTGCTGGCCGAGGCCAATGACAAGATGGAGAAGGCCGTCGACGTCGCGAAGGATGACTTCTCGAACGTCCGAACCGGTCGCGCTAACCCTGCGCTGTTCCAGAAGGTGCTCGTCGACTATTACGGAACGCCGACGCCGCTTGCACAGCTCGCTGGCATGCAGAACCAGGATGCGCGCACGCTGCTCATCACTCCGTACGACAAGAGCGCGCTGAAGGACATCGAGCGGGCGCTTGTCGCAGCTCCCAACATCGACGCGAACGTCGGCAACGACGGCGAAGTCATCCGCGCCACCCTGCCCGAGCTCACCGGCGATCGGCGCAAGGAGTACGTGAAGATCGTGCGCGGGAAGGCGGAAGACGCCAAGGTGGCGATCCGCAACATCCGACGCAAGGCCAAGGATGACCTGGACGCCCTCAAGGGCGATGTGGGCGACGACGAGCTCAGCCGCGCTGAGAAGGAACTCGAGTCGCTGACCAAGT
The DNA here is from genome assembly GCA_963702165.1 of uncultured Actinomycetota bacterium. Taxonomy (GTDB): domain Bacteria; phylum Actinomycetota; class Actinomycetes; order Actinomycetales; family Microbacteriaceae; genus Terrimesophilobacter. Next base: position 215,065 of record OY969722.1, read on the forward strand.
CCCACGTCGACTCCATCGACGAGGCATTGCGCAAGAAGGAAGCCGAGCTTCTCGAGGTCTGAATGGCTGATGACCCGACTGGCCCGCCGAAAGGCGCGGCCCCGTGGTGGCGTCGGCAGCGCGCTGAGCTAGAGGCGCGCGCAGACGCGACACGCAACGAGTTGCGCGAGCAGGTGAAAGCGCGCCGTGAAGACCTGATCAACCAGTTCGAGGCGACCCGCCACCAGCTGGATGCGACGAACGAGCTCATCGAGGCGCGTACCGGCCGCAACCTGATCGCGGCCATCGCGATCGGGCTCGCCCTCGGCCTGGTGATGCTGTTCAGCCTCATCGTCATCAAAGAGCTCTTCATGCTGATTGCCGCAGCCGGGATCGCATTCGCGACCTTCGAATTGGCGACCGCCTTCCGGTCCGCCGGGCTGCGCGTGCCTCGCATCGCGTCGATCATCGCTGGGGTCGCGATCGTGCCGGCGTCCTTCTACCTGGATGATCGCGGCAAGTGGCTGGTCATGCTCGCCGGCGTTGTGCTCATTGCAATCTGGCGCATCGCCGAGTTGGGTGTGCGCCGGTTCCGCGCGCCGGCCAGGGCGGTGATGGATGACATCGCCGCCGGAACCTTCATCCAGGTGTACGTCGCATTCCTCGCAGGCTTCGCAGTGCTGCTGACCGCCAAGGAGAATGGCCAATGGTGGACGCTGGCCTTCATCATCCTGGTCGTCGCGGTCGACACCGGCGCCTACGCGAGCGGACTGCTATTCGGTAAGCACAAGATGGCCCCGCGCATCAGCCCGAAGAAGACCTGGGAGGGTTTCGGCGGCGCGCTGCTCGTCGCCCTGCTTGCCGGCGTGCTGCTCGCGGTGTTCATGCTGCAGCAGCCGTGGTGGTTCGGCCTGATCTTCGGCGCTGTGATCTTCTTCACCGCGACCATCGGCGACCTGACCGAGTCGCTCATCAAGCGTGACCTGGGGATTAAGGACATGAGCAGTTGGCTGCCCGGCCATGGCGGTTTCCTCGACCGGCTCGACTCTCTCCTGCCCAGCGCCGCCGCCGCCTACGTGCTCTATCTCGTCTTCGCCTGAGCCGCACCGGGCGCATCCGGCGGTTAGGGCAGAATGGGTCAAATGAGCACAACTTTTCCCCGAGTGAAGCGGTCTGAGCGCGGCTACAGCGTTGAACAGGTCGAGGACTTCCTCGAGGATGCTCGAATCGCGTACTCGGTAGAACCGGGCGCTCCCACCGGGATGACGTCAACACGCATCCGGCACACCGCGTTTTCGCTCGAGAAGGGCGGATACTCGACCACGGCGGTCGACACTGCGCTCGAACGGCTCGAGGACGCATTCGCTGCACGCGAGCGAGAGGTCTCGCGTCGTAACGCGGGCGACCAGGCGTGGGTGGAAGAGACCCGCGCGATCGCGCAGGAGGTCGTCGACCGGCTCGATCGCCCGGCCGGTCAGAAGTTCCAGCGAGTGAACCTGCTCGTCGACGGCTATGACCAGCGTGAAGTCGACTCGTTCGCGCGCAGGCTGATCGCCTACTTCAGGTCCGGCAAGCCTCTCAGCATCGAGGATGTGCGCACCGTGGCATTCCGTCCCAGGCGGGGCGGTTACCGGGAAGCGCAGGTCGATCTGCTGCTGGATTCGGTTATCAGCGTCATGCAGGCCGTCCGTTGAGCGTTCGGGACATACAGAAACTCGTGCGCTAAGGTAAAGCAATTGTGAGCAGGCACCGCGTGAACACAGAGCCCCGGCCCCGGATTTCCGGCACCGGGGCTGACATTGTCGAACGCCATGTTCGGCATCCGCTATCCCTCCCAATGTTCGCGTTCTTCGTTGCGTTGGGCATCCTGATGGTGAGCGCCATCGCACCGGATCAGCCGGTCGCGGCGCTGTCGGCGCCGAAGTACGAGACCCCGGAGCAGCTGCCCAGCCAGCTCTTGGTCGTGAACGGCGAGTATGCGGCGACCGTGGAGCGCGACGTGTACTCCGCGACCGAGAAGCCGAAGCCGGCGCCGGTGCCGGTCGCGCACGCCGCCCCGCCGGCGGGCAAGCCCGATCCTGGAACCGCGCAGGCGATCGCCTACGACATCCTGCAGTCTCGCGGACTCGGCGACGACCAGTTCAGCTGCCTGGTCAGCCTCTGGAATCGCGAATCCGGCTGGAACGTCTACGCCGCCAATCGCTCCAGCGGTGCCTACGGCATCCCGCAGGCGCTGCCCGGCAGCAAGATGGCCGCGTTCGGCGACGACTGGCAGACGAACCCGCACACGCAGATCATGTGGGGACTGTCCTACATCGAGGGTCGCTACGGCACCCCGTGTGGCGCCTGGAGCTCTTTCCTCGGCAAGGGTTGGTACTGACCGGGTCGCACCGGCCTCACCTTTAGGCTTGAACCATGCCTCGTTCCAATCGTCCGCGCCGCAAGCGCGCCCCGGGACCCGAGGACGTGGATCTCTCGCGAGCACTGTTCGGCTACCTCCGGCAGGAGTCGAAGCGTGATGGGCTGTGGAACGTCCAGCCGGTGTCTGGGACCTCCGCGGTGAAGACCTACACGTGCCCCGGATGCGGGCTCGAGGTCGGCCCGGGCATAGCGCACGTCGTCGCCTGGCGCGCCGACGGGCTGATGGGAGAGGCGGATGACCTCGCCGGACGCCGCCACTGGCATTCGCACTGTTGGAAGATCAAGTAGGGGATGCATTTGGAGATCAGAGCCGGAGTCGAGTTGCCCGCACGTCGGGAGAACATCGAACTGCACACCTCGGACGGATTCACCCTGGTCGGCGAACTTTCGCTCCCTGCGGACCGTGAACCGGTCGCGACTCTCGTCGCGCTGCATCCGCTCACCACCCACGGCGGGTTCATGGACTCGCACATCATCCGCAAGGCGGCCGCCCGGCTGCCCGCGCTCGCGGACCTCGCGGTGCTGCGCTTCAACTTCCGCGGCGCAGAGTCGCCGCGGGGACGCTCAGAGGGCGCCTTCGGCGAGGGCATCGACGAGAAGCACGACCTTGACGCCGCAATGCGCCTGGTCGAGGAGCGACAGCTTCCCTCGCCGTGGTTGGTCGGGTGGTCGTTCGGGACCGAGGTGGCGCTCAAGCACGGCCTGCGGCATCCCGTGGTCGGGGCGATCCTGCTCTCGCCGCCCCTGCGGCGCGTCAACCGGGCGGAGCTCGAGGCTTGGGCGGGCAGCGGCAAGCAATTGGTGGCGCTGATTCCGGAACTGGACGACTACCTCCGCCCCGATGAGGCGCGCCTGAAGTTCGCAATCGTGCCGGAGACCAAGCTCATCGCCGTGGATGGCGGCAAGCACCTGTGGGTGGGGGAGGACCAGACCCGCCGGGTGCTGAACGAGATTGTCACCGCCGTGAACCCGTCCGCGGCGCCGCTTCCCACCGAGTGGAATCCGCCCGCCTGAGCTGCGCTCCGCGCGCTTAGGGACATCCGCGCTGTTGCGGACAACCGCGCCGGTCCGGGCGTGCGCGACCACTGCGGCCATCCGCGCCCGGCACACCGGGCGCGGATGACCGCCGGCGGCGCGTTCTCGAGCCAGCCGGGCGCTACAGTTCGTTCGCGCGCGGAACGACCACTTGGTTGACGATGATCAGGACCGACGCGGCAACGGGGATCGCGATGAGCGCGCCCAGGATGCCGAGCAAAGTGCCGCCGGCCAGAGCGGCGATGACCACCACAGCGCCGGGCACCTTCACGACCCGGTTCATGATGTTCGGGTTCAGCACGTATGCCTCGATCTGCATGTAGATCAGGTAGTAGATTCCGGCGGCGATCGCGGTCGGGGGGCCGTCCAGCACCAGGCAGCTCAGTGTGACGAGGATGGCGCCGGAGATCGTCCCAACGAGGGGGATCAGCGCGAACATGAACATGATGAATGCGAACAGCGCCGGGTACTCGGCCCCGATGATCGTCAGGTAGATGAAGCTGAGGGCGCCGTTGCAGAAGGCGATGCTGGTCTGCCCGACGATGTAGCGTCCGACCGAGCTGCTGATCTGCTCCGCGATGTCGGCGAAACGCGCGCGCTTCGACGCGGGCACGAGCTGGTAGAGGCCGCGCTTCATGTTGCTCAGCGAACCGACGAAGTACAGGGTGAGAATGAGCACGATAAGGGCGCCGAATACGCCGCTCGCGATGCCTATGCCGACCTGCAGCACGCCGCCGCCGATGGACGCGATGTTCTGCGGGTCATTCAGGAAGTCAGCCACCGACCCAAGGATCACGTTCACCTGGATGTATGGCGGCAGGCTGTTCTGCAGGTTTGTGACCCACGACTGGTCTTCGATTGACGGCAGGAGATCCTGGATGCTCTTAACCAGGTTCGTGGTCTGCTCGACGATGACCGGCACGACCGAGAACACCAGGCCGGTGAACACCGCGAGCACTCCGATGACGACCGTGAGGATCGCGCCCCAGCGCGGGAAACCCTTGCGCTCGAGCCAGGACACTGCGGGGTCGAGCCCCAAGGCGATGAAGATCGCAGCGCCGATGTAGGTCAGGATCGTCGCGAGCGTGCCTAGAGCGGTGCCGATCGCGAGCGCGACCAGAACCCCCAACCCCCCGAGAAGGCCGAAGCGGAACGAGTTCTGGATCTTCAAGGGGCACCCTTCGCGTCTTTACGAGTTCTCTGCGGTTACCTTCTCCGCGTCGCCGAGAACATTGCGCAGACTCTCGAAGTAGCCGGCGACCGCTTCGCGCTCAATCCTAATCTTGGCGAGCCGCTCTTCCGCGTCAGACACGAGCTGTGCTGTGCGTGCTTCGGCTTCGCTCACGATCGCCTTCGCGCGGGCCTCAGCGTTGGCGAGCACCTCGGCCGCGGTCGCATCGGCCTCGGCCCTGCGCGTGCGCGCCTCCGCCTTGGACTCGGCATCCAGAGCCGTCGCCTCTGCACGCTTCTCCTCGGCGCGAGCGATCGCCTCGGTCAGTTGCGCCTGAGACTCGTCAAGGTACTTCTGCATCTGCGCCACGGCCTCCTGGTGGCGAGCGAGGTAGTCCTTCTCGGCATCGTCACGACGGGCCTTGAGCTCGATGTCCAGGTCGATGCGCGCCTGCTCAGCTTCGGCCGCGATCGCGTTCTTGGTCTCGTCCAGTTCGGCCGCGAGCTGTGCCCTGCCGGTCTTGGCCTCATGCGCGAAGGCCGTGCGCTGCTGCTCGAGCTCACGGGCAAGATCGGCGCGCTGCTTCTCGACTTCTGCGTAGACGCTCGAACGCGCTTCCGCGAGTTCCGCTTCCAGCTCGGCGCGGGCATCCGCTGACTGCTTCGCCAACTGCTTCGCCGCGCGCTTGCGCTCAGCCGCGACCTCCTTGGCAGTTCGCTGACGTTCGGCAGTCAGCTCGGCGATCGTGCGCTCGCGTTCTGCGCCCAATTCGGCCTCGATGCGAGCGCGCGCGGCATCGACCTCGGCCTGTGTGCGCTCGCGCTCGTCGGTGAGTTCGGCGTAGGTGCGCTCCTTGGCTTCGGTGAGCTCAGCGGTGGTGCGCTCGCGCTCGTCGGTGAGTTCCGCGTAGGTGCGCTCCTTCGCCTCGGTGAGCTCGGCGGTGGTGCGCTCCCGCTCAGCGGTCAGCTCGGCCGTGGTGCGTTCGCGCTCTGCTTTCAGTTCCGCGGCTGTGCGCTCGCGCTCGGCGGTCAGTTCGGCGGTCGTGCGCTCCCGCTCGGCGTCCAGTTCGGCCTCGGTGCGCTGGCGCTCGGCGTCCAGTTCGGCGTAGGTGCGCTGCTTGGCCTCGGTGACCTCCGCCTCGGTGCGGGCGCGTTCCGCTTCCAGCTCGGCATACGTGCGCGCCTTGGCATCAGCGAGTTCCGCTTCCGTCCGCTTGCGCGCCGCATCCAATTCGGCGTAGGTGTGCTCCTTCGCGGTGCTGAGCTCAAGTTCTGTGCGCTCGCGTTCCGCCGCAAGCTCCGCGGTGGTCCTGGTGACTTCTTCAGCGAGTTCGGTCTTGGTGCGCTCGCGCTCTTCTGCCAGTTCTGCGCGCGTCTGCTCCGCCTCGGCGACAAGCGCCGCGCGGGTCTGCTCGGTGTCCTCTTCCAGGCGGGCACGGGTTGCCTCGACGTCGCGGAGGGTGTCGGTTCGCAGCTGTTCGGTCTCGCGCCCGAGATCCGCCCACTTCTTCTCGTACTCGGCTTCGAACTCGGCGCGGCGAAGTTCCGTGTCACGCGCCAACTGCGCCGCCGTCTCGCGCGCCTCGCTGGCTTCACGCGCCGCAACGACGCTCAGCTCGGCTGCGGCACGCTCGGCCTCAGCGCGCACCGCCGCGGCTTCGCGCTTAGCGGTGGTCCGCGCCTCCGCAGCCTCCGTTGCGACGGCGCCACGAATGGCCGCCGCCTCGCGCAGCGCCTCCTGAGTCAGAAGTTCGGAGTCCTCGCGGGCGCGTTGCAGGAGGTCGTCGGCTTCCGCGCGGGTCAGCTCGAGCAGTGAATTCGCGCGCGTGTGCGCGTCCGAGAGTTGCCGTTCGGCTTCGGCGGCGGCCTCGGCGCGCAGTGCGTCGATCTCGCCGCGGACAGAACTCCGCAGCTTCTCTGCGTCGATGTCCGCCTGGCTGATGACTCGGGTCGACTGCTCCTCGGCCACCCGGAGAACATTCTCAAGCTTGGTCCCGAGTCCGCTGTAAGTGGGACTGCCCGACTCCTCCACCTCGGCCTGAAGGTCGGCGACGGTCGCGCTGAGCCGCTTGACGTCCTTCGACAGTTCCGCCTTGTCGGCGTTCGCCTTGATAAGTTCGCGACGCAGCGATTGGATCGCCTTGTCGACCTCTTCGCGGTTGTACCCGCGCATCACGGTCGAGAAGGATTCGTCGTCGTTCGCCACGTTTCTCCCTGATGTTCTCCGGCGGCACAAAGCTGCCGAGGGCTGGACATCGACGAGTTTAGCGCCCCATACGGGGGCGGCTGGTTCGAAGAGAATGACTCAATTCACCCGAGAGCGAAACAAGGAGCCCTCTCTCAGGAGGCCTGCGCTAACCTTTAATGTCTTTGTTGTTGCCATGCAGACAATTTTTCGCAACTTCAGCCAGCCCGAAGCGGACTGAAGCAGGGACGACTGGAAGAGACCAGCGCCCGCGTGGCGACACGAGAGGAGTAAATTACTTGCGCTTTATTGCGGCAATCATAAGTTTCGTGCTGGCAGCCATCATGATCGGCTTCGGCATCGCACAGCGAACCATCCTAGCGGAGCCCGACCACGTCGAAGCGGTAGCGGAAATCGACGGCACGGCCCCCATCACACTGATCGACGGAGCGACACTTAATTCGCTCGACGGTCGTCAGAAGATCCAACTCACCGGTGAAGGCAACCTATTCGCTGCCTACGGTCGAACCAGCGACCTGCTCGCCTGGATCGGCGAGGCGAGTTACAACGAGCTCAAATTCGACTCCGAGACCGGCGAGCTGGCCACGTCTGTGGTGAAGGGAACCGAGGAAGCGGTCCCCAATCCCCGCGGTTCCGACCTGTGGCTCACCGAGTACTCTCGCGATGACCTCCTCAGCATCGTCGTCAACGTGCCGGAGGACGTCTCTGTCATCGCCATGACAGACGGTACGGCGCCGGCCCCGACTGAGGTCGCGATCTCATGGCCGCAGGACAACCGCACGCCGTGGTCCGGTCCGCTGATCGTCGGCGGCGTCGCGCTGCTGCTGGTGGGTCTCGGCCTCTACCTGTGGGCGCTCGCCCACCTCAACAAGTCACGCGGCCCGCGCCGTAAGCAGCCGAAGCTGCCGCGCCCGCCGCGGCGTCCGATCGCCCGCTCGAAGAAGCCGTCGGTGCTTCCGATCCCGCGTGGCCGCCGTAAGGCGCTGCGGATGGCGGTCATTCCAGTGACACTCACCACCGGCCTGCTTCTCTCGGCATGCTCGGCCGACTCCTGGCCCGCCGCGTTCAGTGAGACGGAGGCGACGCCGACCCCATCGGCGACTACCGCCGCATCCGACGCCAAGCCGCCGGCGGTAACCGTCCCGCAGCTCAAGAGCATCGTCGGCAAGGTAGCGAGCACTGCCAAGGACGCGGATGCCGCCGCGGATGCTAACCTCGCGGCCTCACGTTTCGCGGGTGCTGCCCTCGAGGCGCGCTCGGCGAACTACGCCATTCGCGCCAACGACTCCAGCTACCCGGCTCCGGCCGTCATCCCGAAGGGCGAGATCCAGCTTGCTCTGCCGCAGCAGACTGACGCGTGGCCGCGCACCGTGTTCACAGTCGTGCAGGAGAAGCCGGTCAACTCCGCCAACCCGGTTGAGCCCGCCGAGGGCGAAGCTGAGGCTGCGGCCGCGCCGATGTACGGCCTCATGCTGGTCCAGGCATCGCCTCGCGACAACTTCAAGGTCGTCTACGCCGTGACCCTCGAGCCGAGCGCCAAGCTTCCCGAGGTCGTCTCAGCCGAGACAGGAACCGCACGGCTCAAGCCCGACGTTCAGCAACTGCTGCAGATGGCTCCAGACCAGCTCGCGCTCGCCTACGGTGACGTGCTGTTGAACGGCGAGTCGAGCGAGCACTACGGCAAGTTCGACACCGAGGGTGACTCGCTGATCGCATCCGTCGGCCAGGCAAAGAAGGCGGAGCGCCAGGCGAGCCTGCCCGCGATCGCCTCGATGGCGTTCTCGAACGCCGTCGGGCCGGGCGATGCGATCGCCATGGCGACGAACAACACCGGTGCCATCGTGTCGGTCTACCTCCATGAGACGGAAACCGTCACTCCCGTGGAGGAGGGGGCCACGATCAACGCCGAGGGTGCCGTGAAGACGCTCTCCGGCGTGAGCAGCACGACCAAGGGCACGCAGGCCACTTATGGCGACCAGCTGCTCTTCTATGTGCCGCCGTCGAGCAGCAAGAATGAGAAGATCAAACTGCTCGGATTCACCTCAGCCCTCATCTCAGCCCAGGAGTTGTAGTGTCGAACGTTCCCCCGGCCGCGAACTTCCGCGGCGCCGTCGACCTGTCGTCGCTCGTGCGGCAGCAGCAGGCGCCCCAGGAGACCACCGGGGGAGCGGTCGACGTACCATCGCTCGTCGTTGACGGCACGGACGCGAACTTCGGCAACATCCTCGAGTTGTCGAAGACCGTTCCGGTGATCGTCGAGCTGTACGCGGGCGAGCCGACGCCGTCGCTCATCACGCTCATCAAGGAGTACGCGGGCAGGTTCCTGCTCGCGACCGTCGACGCGCAGGCCAACCCGCAGCTCGTCCAGGCGTTCCAAGCGGTCGCAGCCCCGACCGTGGCGGCGCTCATCGGTGGTCGACCGGTCGGCCTGTATGAAGGCGAACTGCCGGACGCCGATGCTCGACGCGTGTTCGACCAGCTCACCCAGGTTGCCGCGCAGAACGGAGTCACCGGAACGGTGCGCGCATCCGGCGCCGAGGCGCAGCCCGATGCCGAACCGGTCGAGGAACCGTTGCCTCCTCTGCACCAGGAGGCTTACGACGCCATCCTGACGGGCGACTACGACGCCGCGATCACCGCCTACAAGACGGCCATGGCACAGAACCCCCGCGACGCGCTCGCCGTCGCCGGACTCGCGCAGGTGTCGTTGCTGAAGCGACTGGACGGTGTGGTGGCGGATGACGTGCGCCGGGCAGCTGCGGATGCGCCCCAGGATGTCGATGCCGCGCTGGCCGTCGCCGACCTGGACGTCTCCGGTGGGCACCTCGAGGACGCCTTCGGCCGACTGCTCGACCTGTTCGGCTCGCTCGGTGGAGACGACCGGGACCGTGTTCGCACTCGGCTGCTCGACTACTTCGAAATTGCCGGCGCAGAGGACCCGCGCGTGATCGCCGCTCGCAAGCGGCTCACGATGCTGCTCTACTAGCCTCTAGCGGGGCGTCAGCCAGAGCGTCGCAAGCGGGGGCAGCGTGAGCTCGGCCACCGCCGGTTGGCCGGCCCAGGCATCCGGTGCCGCCACGACACGACCGGCATTGCCGACGCCGGAGCCGCCGAATTCGGTGGCATCCGTATTAAGCACTTCAGCCCAGTCGCCCGCCCGCGGCATCCCGATCCGGTAGCCGTCGATCGGACGGCCAGAGAAGTTCGTCACAGCGACCAGCGGTTCACCGGATGCCGAGTGTCGCGCGATCACGACGACGTTGTTCACCGCGTCATCACCGGAGAGCAGCGTGAAGCCGTCGGCGGTGTCGTCGCGCTCCCACAGCGCCGGGGTGCCCCGATAGCAGCGGTTCAGCTCGCCGACCAGGCGGAGCAGGCCCTGGTGCGCGGGCTGATCCAGAATCCACCAGTCGAGGCCGCGCTCTTCACTCCACTCCGATGGCTGCGCGAACTCCTGCCCCATGAACAGCAGCTGCTTGCCAGGGTGCGCCCACATGTAGGCCAGGTACGCGCGCACTGTCGCCAATTTCTGCCAGTGATCCCCTGGCATCTTGTGCAGCAGCGATCCCTTGCCGTGCACCACCTCGTCGTGGCTGATCGGCAGCAGGAAGTTCTCGCTGAACGCGTAGACGAAGCTGAAGGTGAGCTGCTCGTGGTGGTGAGCGCGATACATCGGATCGACGGCCAGGTAGCGCAGGGTGTCGTGCATCCAGCCCATGTTCCACTTCAGGCCGAAGCCGAGCCCACCGGCGCTCGTCGGTGTCGTGACGCCCGGGAACGCGGTCGACTCCTCCGCGATCATGACGATGCCGGGGTTGCGCTTGTAGGCGGTCGCGTTGACTTCCTGCAGGAACGCGATCGCCTCGAGGTTCTCCCGTCCGCCGTGGATGTTCGGCACCCATTCGCCGTCCGCGCGGGAGTAGTCGAGGTACAGCATCGAGGCGACGGCATCGACGCGCAGCCCGTCGATGTGGAACTCCTCAAGCCAGTACAGCGCGTTCGCGACGAGGAAGTTGCGCACCTGCGAGCGACCGAAATCGAAGACGAGCGTGCCCCAATCCGGATGCTCGCCGCGCCGAGGGTCGCCATGCTCATAGAGAGGCTCACCGTCGAAGCGCGCGAGCGCCCACTCGTCCTTGGGGAAGTGGGCGGGGACCCAGTCCACGATCACTCCGATGCCCGCGCGGTGGAAGCTGTCGACGAGGTGACGGAACTCATCCGGATGACCGAACCGGCTGGTCGGCGCGTAGTAGCCGGTGACCTGGTAGCCCCAGGATCCGCCGTATGGGTGCTCGGCGACCGGCATGAACTCGACGTGGGTGTAGCCGAGCTCTGACACATAGTCGACGAGCTGGTCGGCGAGTTCGCGGTAGCCAAGGTCCTTGCGCCAGGAACCCAGGTGCACCTCGTACACGCTCATCGGCGAGGTCAGCGGGTCACGGCTGGCTCGCTCCGCCATCCACTCGGCGTCACCCCAGGCATGCTCTGAGGCGACGACCCGCGACGCGGTCGCAGGCGGCACCTCGGCGTACCTGGCCATCGGGTCGGCGCGCTGCACCCAGTGCCCCGCGGCGGTGAGCAGCTCGAACTTGTAGGTGCCGCCCGGTTGCAGCCCGGGCACGAACAGCTCCCACACGCCGTTGTCGTCGAGCCTGCGCATGGCGTGCCCGGCACCGTCCCAGGCGTTGAAATCGCCGATCACCCGCGCTGCCAGTGCGTTCGGCGCCCACACCGAGAACGCCGTGCCATCCGTCGACTCGTGCGCCCGAACGTGCGCGCCCAGCATCTCCCACAGTTGCTCGTGCCGTCCCTCGCCGAACAGGAACAAGTCGATGTCGCCCACCGTCGGCGTGAAGCGGTACGGGTCATCCGCCGTCCACGTGCTGCCGTCGGGGTAGGTGGCTTCCAGCTCGTACGCCTGCCCGGCGCCGCCTGCTCTTCCCTGCCAGAGACCGGATGCGACGTGCTCCAGTTCGACTCGTTCGCCGTCAGCCCTGATGGCGGTCACGGTGGTCGCGAGCGGCCGAAGCGCACGGACGATCCACGCATCCCGATACTCGTGCTGCCCGAGGACGCTGTGCGGGTTGGCGTGCCGTCCCTGGGCGACCGCGGTGATCGCGGACGGCTCGAGCTCCGGCATCCGGTCCATCAGTGTCCCTTGGCGTAGTCGACGCGCAGGATGTGCACTGGCTCCTTGAACGGATCCAGCCGCACGTAGTTGTCGGCCGACCACTCGAACCTGTCCTTGCTGACCAGGTCGGTGACCGTGAACCGTTGGTCCAGCTCCATGCCGAACCGGGTCACGTCGAGGTGGACGGTCGTCTCCCGCACCGTGTGCGGGTCGAGGTTCGCCACGACGATGATGGCGTCGCTGCGGCCGCTCCGAGTGAACTGCCCGGACAGGTACTTGCTGTAGACGAGCACCGAGTCATCGTCGCTCCAGTGCACCTCGAGGTTGCGCAGCTGTCGCAGGCTCGGGTGTTCGGATCGGATGCGGTTCAACAGCCCGAGATAGGGGGCGATCGACGTGCCCTCCTTCTGGGCGGCCGACCAGTCGCGCGGCCGGTACTCGTATTTCTCGTTGTCGATGTTCTCCTCGGACCCGGGCCGGGCGACATTCTCGATCAGTTCGAAGCCCGAGTAGACGCCCCACGTCGGGGAGGCGGTGGCGGCGATCGCTGCGCGCACCTTGTAGGCGGGCGCCCCGCCGAACTGCAGGTACTGGGTGAGGATGTCCGGCGTGTTGACGAACAGGTTCGGCCGCAGGAAGTCGCTCGACTCCGTGGACAGCTCGGTGAGGTAGTCCTCGAGCTCGGGCTTGGTGTTGCGCCAGGTGAAGTAGGTGTACGACTGCTGGAAGCCCACCTGCGCCAGAGCGTGCATCATCGCGGGCTGGGTGAATGCTTCGGCGAGGAACACGACATCCGGATCCGTTTGGGCGACCTCATGCAGCAGCCATTCCCAGAACCACAGCGGCTTGGTGTGCGGGTTGTCGACACGGAAGATGCGCACTCCGACGCCCATCCAGAAGCGCACGACCCGCAGGATCTCCTGGCGCAGTCCCTCTGGGTCGTTGTCGAAGTTCAGCGGATAGATGTCCTGGTACTTCTTCGGCGGGTTCTCCGCGTACGCGATCGAGCCGTCGACGCGCGCCGTGAACCATTCCGGATGCTCGGTCACCCACGGGTGATCGGGCGAGCACTGCAGGGCGAGGTCGAGGGCAACCTCCTGGTTGTGGTTCTTGGCGACGGTGAGGAAGTCGGTGAAGTCCTGCAGCGTGCCGAGTTCCGGGTTGATCGCGGTGTGGCCGCCATCGGGTGAGCCGATCGCCCACGGCGAGCCGGGGTCGTTCGGGCCCGCGTCGGGTGTGTTGTTCGGTCCCTTGCGGAACGCGGTGCCGATCGGGTGGATGGGCGGCAGGTAGATGACGTCGAAGCCGAGCCGCGCCAGCGCAGGGAGGCGTCTGGCCGCGGTGCGGAATGTGCCGCTGCGCCAGGCGCCGCCCTTCAGCTGCTTGGCTCCCTCGGAGCGGGGGAAGAACTCGTACCAGCTGCCGACGCCCGCGCGCGTGCGCTCCACTCGGACCGGCAGCGGAAGGCTGAGGGTGATCCCGGATGCGATCGGATGCTCGTGCAGTGCCGCTGCGAGCTTCGGATCGGTGGCCGCGGCGAGACGCGCGGCGGGGGAGAGGCTCGCATCCGACATCGTCTTCAGGGATTCAGCGATCACCGAGTTGGCGGCGCCGTCATGCGCTCGCCGCAGGAGCACGACGCCTTCCGCGAGCATGAGCGCGGCGTCGATGCCGGCCGGGACCTTGATCTGGGCGTCATGCAGCCACGTCGCCCAGTCGTCGAACCAGGCCTGCACGCTGTACTGCCAGATGCCCTCCTGTTCGAGGAGCACAGGGGCGACCCAGCGGTCAGTGCCGGGCGCGAGCATACGCATCCGGTGCCGTGATTGCACGCCGTTGGGGTCCGTCAGGAGCAGGTCGACGCCGAGCACGGCGTGGCCTTCGGCGAACACCGTGGCGCGGAACGGAACCACTTCACCGACAAACGCCTTGGCCGGAAAGAGGTCATCGGGTTGTCTGGGGCTGTCGAGACGGATCGGGATGCGCCCGGTGCGCGGTTCGTAGTCTGCGGCCACCCTCTGACCGTAGCGAACTGTGCTCACCAGTCCCTCGGAAATCTCCCAGACTTCGCAGAGCTGAAATTACCCCCGTTTTGGGTGGGGTACAAACCGTGTCCGCACTTTGGTGGACTCATATACTGATTCGCGGGGTACGTTCAGTTCTTACCTGCTGAACGAATTCCGCTACACGAGTCGGTTACCCTCCGCCTCGATTCGAAGATCCCGCGACCCGAAAGCGGGGGATTCGGCATGCCCGCGTGCTTAACCTAGCGCCCGGGTGAGCCGGGTGCTGCCTTGACGGGTCCAAACCTGACAAGGACCAGCATGAACAAGCTCACCAAGGCAGCAATCGCAGGCGGCGCAGGCATCATCCTGCTCATGGGCGGCGCCGGCACTTTCGCCGTGTGGAACGACTCCGCTGTTGCGGGCAACGCGACCATCACCGCGGGCGACCTCGCCATCGCTCCATCCGCAACGGCAGCGACCTGGAGCAGCCAGACGGGCCCGATCGCCAACATCGCGGCCTACCGCATCGTGCCGGGCGACGTCCTCACCTTCACCGCAGACCTTTGACATCACCGCGATCGGTGACAACCTGAAGGCAAAGGTGGACATCAGCGCCGGCTCCATCCTCGCTGCCAACACGTCCAACACTGACGATGTAGCGCTCGCGGCATTGCTCAGCAGCAACGCCACCGTGGCCGTCGGCGGATCCGGCGTCACAGAGGTTGTCGCGGGCAAGGAGTACTCCTTCGCCTCCGGCGCTCGGACCGTGACAGTGTCAGCGACCGTCACGTTCCCTGGCGTGGCAACCACCGCGACAGAAGGGCGCAGTGAGCCTTTCTGACTTCGCGCGTCACACTCACCCAGACGATCACCCCGTAGTCGTGTGCCGGCCGCCTCACCCCACAGAGACGGCCGGCACCGTAAGTCCACTGTCAGGACAGACCACGACCGAGGAGGTGACCCGATGAGCGAATCAACTAATCGCACGACCAAAAGCGGCGGAGCAATCCGCACGATGCTGATCACCACGGGGACCCTCCTCGGCGTTGTCGTGTTCTCACTGTTCGGAGTGGGCGGCTCGTACGCCTATCTGAACTCGGCGGCAACAGGCGCCGGGGCCGTGCTTCAGGCGGGCACGGCTGAGCTCACGGTCAGCGCCGGAGCACTTTCCATGACGAACCTCTACCCGGGCGGTCCGGCACGAACTGCCGGATTCACGGTCAGCAACAATGGCAGTGTGCCCGCTGGCGTTGAGCGTCAACTCGATTGCGGGGAACTTCGCTGCCAATGGACTCACCGCAACAGTGAGGTCGGGCGCTTGCCCCGGCACCGGTACGCCGGTCACTTCCGGGTCGTTGGGCGTTGTGCTGCCAGCCGGCGGCACCACGGACGTGTGCCTCACTGTCTCGATGGCGAGCGACGCACCAGCGAGCGCGATCGGCGCAGCGTCATCCCTCACCGTCAGCCTGACGGGAGTCCAGCAGTGACCCGCGAACGGATGCCGCGTCGCCTGCGCAACGCGGCCATCGGCGTTGGACTGACCATCTTCCTGGCACTGAGCGCTACCGGCGTCCATGCGGCCTGGACTGCCTCAACCTCCAAGTCCGCCACCGCCAGCAACAGTGCCGTCGGCCTCACGTCCTCTGGAATCAGCGCGCTCGGAGCTACATATGCGACCCAGAACCAGCCGGCGGCGGTAAAGCTGATCACCCTGACCAATACTGGCTCGACGCCACTGACGATCTCGCGTGTCTCCGTCTCCGATACCAACGTATTGAGCGGCGTCATTCGTCTCGCACTGTGGCAGAAGCCCGCGGGCGACTGCCAGACCAGCGCGCCAACTGGCGCCTACACGACCTTGCTCGATTCCGGCGTGAAGACTCTGAGCGGCATGCCGACGGTGGCCGCCGGGTCGAGCGTTCACCTCTGTGTCATCACGACTTTCACTGGCGACCCTGGAACCCATGCCGGCCAGTCGACCAGCCCGTCGCTTGCTTTCGCGGGAACGGTGGGCGCCAATTGGTCGGCAACTCACTCTGCCCAGGCGTTCACCCAGACTGTTTCGGGCGTGCCGAATCCTCTCAATGTGACGTGCACGAACCGCGTTGTCGGCGGCAAGAACGTGGTTGAAATCAGCTGGAGTGCGGTTTCGGGTGCGAGTTACCGAGTCGTTGCGGGCAAGACCGTCAATACGACAAGCCTGACTGTGGAATTGGGCAACTCCGACACAACCGGAGGGACGACGTCGGCGCGGATTCACGCAGTAATCAACGGTGAACTGTCGAGCGGCGTCGTCGTCCCGATCACCGTCAGTGGCTCGTCAGTGACGTGCGGGACGTAGGAATGATCGTTCGCCCGATCGCGGTGGCCAGCATCGCAAGCGTCATCGTCGCGCTTGTAGCAGCAGCGCCCGCAGCTGCTGCTGTGCCCGGCGTGCAGGTCAGCCGGGACGGGGTCACCTACGGCAACATCCTCGCCGCACCGGTCTTCTCGACCACACCGAACCTGGTGCCGAACGGTTCCGGCGCAGGCGACGTTCTGGCTGAAGAACGAGTCGCCGGTGCAGACAATGCTGCGCATCGACGCTGCGAACATCACCCTGACCGGTGACGCCGACGGCGCGTTTCTGCTGCAGACCTCGACCGCCGCGGGCAACTACGTCGGTCAGCCGGCAACCCTCGACCCGGCATCCGACTGCACGGTCCTGCTCAGCGGTGTCCACCTCATGCCGGGCCAGGTCACCACGGTCACCGTCACAGTGAGCATGGCCGACCTGACCGGTCAGCGCGGGCAGAACGCGTCCGCGAGCGCGGACCTGCTCGTCTCGATCCGCGACGACATCGCATCCGACGCCGACCTCGCCGCCTGTCCGCCCGCTGCCAACGAGTTCCCGATCTTCCCGTCCACCGGGCGGTGGACGTCGCTGCCCTTCACAGGCGGCACCGTGAACGCACCGCTGGTCGCGGCTGCCGGACTGATGCTCGGGGCTGGCCTCTGGTTCGTGGTCGCCGCCTACCGACGTCGGCGCCGCGACGAAGAGGCGCAAGCATGACGACCACGGATGCCGAGTCGGAAGCAGTGGAGCCGGTGGTCGAGCTCGTCGATACCCCGGAGAAGCGCAAGGGCATCCTGCACTACATCGGTGTCGGCCTGAGTGGCGGACTGCTGCTGCTCGTGGCGGCGTTGGCTGTGCTGCTCATCGCTTTGCCGGCAGCGGTCGGGGGAATGCCGCTGACGGTGCTGACGAGTTCGATGGAACCCGGGCTGCCTCCCGGCACGCTGATCGTCGTGAAGCCCACACCGGTCGATGAGATCCGGGTCGGTGACGTCGTGACCTTCCAGCTGCACTCGGGTGAGCCGACGCTCGTCACCCACCGCGTCATCGAACGCTCGGTGAGTTCCAACGGTGACGTGGCGTTCGTCACCAAGGGTGACAACAACGACCTTCCGGATGACCCAATTCGCGAGATCCAGATCCGCGGAACGCTGTGGTATTCCTTCCCGTGGCTGGGCTGGGTGAACAACGCGCTGAACGGCGAGGCCCGTAGTTGGCTCGTGCCGCTCGCCGCTGGCGGCCTGTTCGCCTACGCCGGCTACCTCGTGATCACCGCGAGCGTCGCGTCGGCGAAGAAGCGCAAAGCGGCATCCGACGAGTCAGCCGCTGCCTCCTAAGGCCCCACTGACGCGCGTCGCCTAGGCTGTGCACTCGTGAAAGCCATTCGGAGATTCACCGTCCAGCCAGTCCTTCCCGAGTCGCTTTCCGCGCTCGACGAGCTCGCCACCAACCTCCGCTGGTCGTGGCACGAACCCACGCAGAGGCTGTTCGAGCGCATTTCGCCGGTCGGCTGGGCGGCCTCAGGCCACGACCCGATCGGACTGCTCGGTACGCTGGATGCCGAGCGCATCAACGAGCTCGCGGCCGATGAAGGCTTTGTGCGGACCGCCGACGCCTTGCGCGATGACCTCAGGTCGTACATCAGCGAGCCGCGCTGGTACCAGTCGTTGGGGGCCGAGGCTCCCCGCGCAATCGGCTATTTCTCACCGGAGTACGGCATCGCAGCTGCATTGCCGCAATACTCAGGGGGCCTCGGAATACTCGCAGGCGACCACCTGAAGAGCGCATCCGACCTCGGTGTCCCGATCATCGGCGCCGGCCTGTTCTATCGCGCGGGATACTTCGCCCAGTCGATCCTGCGCGACGGCTGGCAGCAGGAGGCGTACCCGGTGCTGGATCCAGATGGCCTGCCGTTGAACGTGCTGCGGCACCCGGATGGCACCGCGGCCCAGGTCGCACTCGCGCTGCCGGATGATCGTGCGCTGTACGCGCGCATCTGGCAGGTTGCGGTGGGTCGCGTCACGCTGCTGCTGCTCGACACCGACATCCCGGAGAACGACGACGACCTGCGCTCTGTCACCGACCGGCTCTACGGCGGTGGGGGAGAGCACCGCCTGCTGCAGGAGCTTCTGCTCGGCATCGGCGGTGTGCGCGCCATCCGCACCTTCTGCTCGATCACGGGCGCGGCGGAACCGGAGGTGTTCCACACCAACGAGGGCCACGCCGGATTCCTCGGTCTCGAACGCATCAGCGATCTCATCGGCGACAGCGGCCTGACCTTCGATGAGGCGCTTCAGGTCGTGCGCGCAGGCACGGTGTTCACGACCCACACGCCGGTTCCGGCCGGCATCGACCGGTTCCACTCCGAGCTCATCGAGCGGTACTTCTCCACCGGCCTGCTGCCGGGCGTCCAGACCTCCGACGTGCTGCGGCTCGGCGAGGAAGACTACGAGGGTGGCGCTCCCGGCATGTTCAACATGGCGGTCATGGGCCTGCGCCTGGCCCAGCGCGCCAACGGGGTCTCGCAACTGCATGGTGAGGTGAGCCGCCGCATGTTCGGTGCCCTGTGGCCGGGATTCGACCCGGATGAGGTGCCGATCGGATCGATCACCAACGGTGTTCACGCCCCCACCTGGACCGACTCGCAGGTGGCAGCTCTCGCGAAGGACCGACTCGGCGCATCCGACACCACCGCTGCCGACTGGCAGTCTGCCGCGCTCAGCGCCGACGATCTCTGGCAGCTCCGGCGTCGCCTGCGCGAGCAGCTGGTCGCCGATGTGCGCCGTCGGATGCAGGACGCCTGGATCCAGCAGAACCCGGGTCTAACGCCGCCGCCCTGGTACGCGAACCTGCTCGACCCGAACATCCTCACCATCGGTTTCGCCAGGCGGGTGCCGACGTACAAGCGCCTCACGCTCATGCTGCACGACGAGGACCGCCTGCGCGCCATCCTGACCAACCCTGACCGGCCGGTGCAGCTCGTCGTGGCAGGCAAGTCGCATCCCGCCGACGACGAGGGCAAGCGGCTCATCCAGCGGCTCGTGCAGTTCTCGGATCAGCCGGACGTGCGCGAGCGCATCGTGTTCCTGCCCAACTACGACATCGCCATGGCGGCGACGCTGTATCCGGGCACGGATGTGTGGCTCAACAACCCGCTGCGCCCATTCGAGGCGTGCGGCACGAGCGGCATGAAGGCGGCGCTCAACGGCTCGCTCAACCTGTCGATCCTCGACGGTTGGTGGGCGGAGTACTTCGACGGAGAGAACGGCTGGGCGATTCCGTCGGCGGATGCCGCTGGTGACTCCGCCGAGCGGGATGCGCTCGAGGCGGGCTCGATGTACGACCTGATCGAGCACCAGGTCGCGCCACGGTTCTATGAGCGGGACGAGAACGGCGTGCCAGCGCGCTGGATCGAGTCGATTCGGCACACCCTTGCGTCGCTGTCGCCCGAGCTCAGCGCCGACCGGATGGTGCGCGAGTATGTCGAGGCGCTCTACCGTCCGGCCGCAGTGTCGTCGCGTGCCGTGATCGCGGATGCGTGGGCCGGGGCGCGCGAGCTGGCCGCGTACAAGGAGCGTGTGCGAGCCGGATGGCACGGTGTCTCGGTCGGCAGCGTCGAGTCAGGCGGAGTTGACGCCGTCCCACAGGTCGGGGACGAACTGCGTGTGCGAGCCGGCGTGCATCTCGGCGAGCTTGCGGCGACAGATGTTGCGGTCGAGTTGGTCTACGGACGCCCGAAGGCAAGCGACCAGCTCAGCGAGCAACAGCGGGTGCGGCTGGAACCGTCTGGTGCGGACGCATCCGGTGTTGTGGAGTTCTCCGGCACGGTGCTGCTGGAGCGTGCGGGCAGCTTCGGTTACACAGTGAGGGTGACGCCCAGCCACCCGGCGCTGACGAGCCCCGCTGAGCTCGGCCTGGTGGCTGTCGCACACTGACGGCGTTCCGCGGGTCGAACATCCACGCGCGGGTCGAATTCGACCCGCGCGTGGATGTTCCACCCGCGCATGGCGCTTGCGCTCGGACTCGCGGCCGACGAGGCGACCACACCCAGTACGCTCGAAGCCATGTCAGAAGCTCCCCGACGCAGACCCGAATCTGCAGAGGTGCTCGGCTTCTACACCGCGCACGTCAGGGCCCGCCCGATGCCTGTCTTCGATGCCCTCGTTGACCGACTCGATCCCGGACCGAGCGGCCATAGCCAGTTCCTTGCCGACCCCGCCGCTAGCCTCATCGTCGCGCAGGGCGGCTGGTGGTATCGGGCCGAGTACCGGGTCGTCCCGGATGAACACGGGTGCCACATCGAGCACACCCTGCTTAACGTCGCCAAGACGGCGCACCGGCTGGGGCGCTTCGTCGGACGCAAGGAGGTCGAGACGGCGCCCCGAGTCTTCGAGGAGCTCGTCGGGGACGTGCGCCTCAGCGTGGAATAGCCGCAGGTCAGCCGCCCGCGGTCTGGCCCGCGGAACAGGTCTGCTGTGCGGCCGTCTGCCCGTGAATAGTGTCGGGCAGCTCCACGACCGGGGGCCCGGTGGTGACGGGAGGCTCAGCAGCCCCTGGATCGCCCGTTTCCGGCGTGCTCGGCTCAGCGGTGCCGGGGTCGGCCGGAGCACTCGGCGCGGGGGACGCCGGGCCACTCTCGCCCTCGGCGAGCACCGCTCCGCCTCCGGTGTCGCCGGTCAGGGCGATCGGCACATCGGACTTGAGAGCATCCATGAGCTTCTCGCCGTCGGCCTGCAACGGGAGAACACCCTGAATGCCACCGCTCGAACCGTACGCCGTCGGGTACTGCGCGAAGGTGATCGCATCGAGCGGGATGTCCTTCAGCGCCAGTGCGATCGACATCATGGTGTCGAGGTTGTGCAGGCTATTGGACAGCTGCATGTTCTCTGCGGCCGCCTTCGCGAGCCCGTACAGCTTGATCGGGTCGGACAGCGTCTCGCTGCTCTTCACCGTGCGCATGAGCGACGACAGGAAGACGTACTGGTTGTTGATGCGCCCCAGGTCCGAACCGTCGCCCACACCGTAGCGCGTGCGCAGGAACAGCTGCGCAGCGTCGCCTTGCAGGGTGTGGATGCCGGCATCGAGCTTCAGGCCGATCTGGAGGTCGTTGATGGGCGTCGCCACGCACACGTCGACACCGCCGACGGCGTTGGACATCTGAATGACACCGTTCATCTCGATCTTCGCCGCGAACGGGATATCGAGGCCGGTGAACTGCGAGATGGTCTCGACCGTGCAGGCGAGGCCGCCGCGCTCAAGCGTCGTGTTCAGCTTCGCCGACCGACTCGAGCTGACCGTTCCCTTGCCGTCCGGATTGGGGCACGCGGGTATCGGGACGAACAGGTCTCGCGGGAAGCTGACCACCGTCGCGTGCGTGTGGTCCTCGGAGATGTGGAGCAGGATGTTGACGTCGTTCAGTGTCGCATCGCGCTTGCCGTACCGCGGGTCGCCTTCACCGCTGTCACTTCCGACCAGCAGGAGGTTCACAGCACCCTCGATGGCGCCGACGCTCGGCGGTGCGCCGGTCTCGCCGATAAGCGAGACGCCGGGCTTGATGCTGCTCGCAATGCCCCACACCGCGATCCCGACCACCGTGAGCGTGCTGACAAGCACGACAGCAAGCGCCACTCCCAAGTACTTCGCAGCGATGGCGATGGGACCGGGGGCGCTCAACTGCCCGTGTCGGGCGATGGTTGAGCCATAACGCCGGCGTGCTCTGGTGGGCAGATCGCTCATTTGCTCGATCATAAGCTCGCATTTTCGAGAATTCGATGCGAGCGCAAAGAGCGCAAGGGCCGCCCGGATGCCCCGGACGGCCCTTGCGGGTGGAATCAATCAGGTCAGTTGCGAGGTGTTGCCCTACGCAGGATGAAGAAGCCGACGACCCCCGAGATGATCGTGGGTACGAGCGTCCAGGTGACAACACCGACGACGCCCATCTGAACGAACCAGGCACCGACAGCCATCCAGTGTCCACCCATGGTGATCCACAGCACGGCAGCCAAGAGCACCAGGACGAGCGCGCCGAAGAATACGAGCATCCCGTTGGTGCGCCACTTCACGTACACCGCGGCCGCTGCCGCCCCGACGAAGAAGAAGAACGAGAACAGCAAGAAGGTGATGTAGAGGCGCTGCAGGAAGCTGCCGTCACCGAAGTAGATCGCGTTGAACATGGAGCCGCCGACGAACCAGCCGCCGGTGGCCTGCTCGATCTCGCCGAGGACCGATATGAGCAGCGCCCACGCCGCGGAGAGCATCACGAACGTCAGGACGCTGCCCAGGTAGAAGTCCCGGCGTGTGACGCTGTACCCCTGTGCGAACGGGAAGGTCAGGTTGATGGCCTGCACGGCCACAACCATCATGTACACGAAGATGAACGTGCTGGCGCCGGAGTACTGCATGCCCTCGCTCGCATCGGCGAAGTCGGCTGTCGACAGTGACGACTTCAGCGTCCACCAGATGACGAAGTTGACCGCGAAGATGAAGCCCAGGATCATCAGCGGCACCCCGAACAGGGACAACCGGTTCACGACGTGGAGCCGAACGACGCTCCAGATGCGCTGGAACTCACCGCCCTTAGCAACGGTCACGGGTTGAATCGTTGTTGTAGTCATGCGCTCTGCTCGAATTCCTTGTCGGTGGTGTTGGTCTTGCGAACAATCAATTGCTGCAGCGAGATCGGCGTGAGCTCGATCCCCGCCGCCTGCGCCTCGCGGCGCTCGTCTGCGCCGAGACGCGCGACGGTGACGGATGCGATCCCGCCGATCGACTGCCGGTGCAGCACCTCGCGGCTCTTCACGAACTCCTCGACGGCGCTGCGCTGGCCCACCAGGTTTGTGGCCGACCCGCGCAGTTCCTCGGCCGGCTGGTCGATGATGATGCGGCCCTGGTCGAGCACGATGACGTGCTCGAGCATGTTGCTCACCTCGTCGATCAGGTGGGTGGAGAGAATCACGGTTCGCGGATGCTCGGCGTAGTCCTCGATCAGGCGGTCGTAGAACAGCTGTCGCGCCACCGCGTCGAGGCCCAAATAGGGCTCGTCGAAGAAGGTCAGCGGAGCGCGGGATGCGAGTCCGACGATCACCCCCACCGACGAGAGCTGGCCGCGGGAGAGCTTCTTGATCCTCCGGTCGACCGGCAGGCGGAAGTCTTCGACGAGCTCTGCGGCGAAGTCGGCATCCCAGTTCTTGAAGAACCACGGCGCGCTCTTCAGCACGTGCTTGACCTGGAAGTCATCCGGGTACTTCTGGCTCTCCTTGATGAAGCTGACGTTCTGCAGCACCGACGCGTTCTCGACGGGGGACTGGCCGAAGATCCGGATGTCCCCGTCGGTTGCGAAGTCCTGCGCGGTCAGCAACTGCATGAGCGTCGTCTTGCCGGCCCCGTTTCGGCCGAGCAGGCCGTAAATGCCGTTCTCCTCAACCGTGAAGCTGACGTTGTCGAGGGCGGTGACGTTGCCGAACCGCCTCGTGAGGCCGGTGACCTCGATTGTCGTCGTCATTCGACTCCCTCTTTTCTGATCATGTCTGCTAGCTGTTCCCTGGTGATGCCGAGCTTGTCGGCCTCGTCCACCAGGGGCTGGATGTAGTCGTTCCTGAATTGCGTGCGGCGCTGCTCGACGATGCGAGTCCGCGCCCCCTCGGCGACGAACATGCCGATTCCCCTCTTCTTGTACAGAATTCCCGAGTCGACCAGCAGGCCGACTCCCTTCCCGGCGGTCGCCGGATTGATGCGATAGAAGGAGGCGAATTCGTTGGTGGACGGGACCTGTCCCTCTTCGGGGAGCAGGCCACTGATGATGTCGTTCTCGATCTGCTCTGCGATCTGCAGGAAGATCGGTCGTGTGTCATCCATCCGGACCTCCCTTCGGGTCTATTGGTTCATTACTCCACTAACTAACCATAGAAGTAATGAAGCTGTCAACCCGTAGGCTCGGGAACGTGTTCGAACTTCACCACTTGACCGCGCAGGAGCAATGGGACTGGCTGCATCGGGGTGAGATCACCCCGCAGGAACTCGCCCAGCACTACCTCGAGCGCGTCGAACGGCTGAACGGTGACCTCGGTGCCTTCGTGACCGTGACCGGCGAAGCGGCGCTGGAACGCGCGGCCCTCGTGCGGAAGTCGGTGCCGCGCACCGCGGCGCTCTGGGGGCTGCCGTATGCGGACAAGGACCTCACGCGGCGGGCGGGAGTGCCCGCCGGTTTCGGCTCACGCGTGTTCGAGGGATTCGTCCCGGAGGAATCCGACGACATCGTGCGCGTGTTCGACGACGCCGGCGCGGTGAGTCTCGGCAAGACGAGCGTGCCGGAGTTCGGCATGCCCTCCTACACCGAGAGCCAGGTCGCACCGCCTGCGCGAAACCCGTACGATCTCTCTCTCGGCGCCGGCGGCTCCAGTGGCGGCGCCGCGGTCGCCGTCGCTGCGGGTCTTCTGCCGTTCGCGCCCGGTTCGGATGGCGGCGGCTCGATACGGATCCCTGCGGCAGCGACCGGGCTGGTCGGCCTCAAGCCGTCCCGCGGGCTCATCCCGGCAGGAACAGCTCTCGATTCGGTCGGCGGACTGTCTGTTCCCGGCCCGCTCGCGCGGACGGTCGCGGATGCCGCAATGATGCTCGATGCGATGATCGCCGGCGGCGACTACCCGTTCACCGTTCGCGCACCTCGCTGGGACGGCGGCCCGCTGCTGTCGGCGGCCGTGCGCGGCGAGGGGCGTTTCCAGCTCGCCGTCACGACCTCATCGCCGTGGGATTCCGAGTACGACATCGAGGTCTCGCGTGAGGCGAAGGATGCCCTCGAACTCGCGCTGCGCGAACTCGAGGCCATCGGGCACGGCATCGAGACGATCGATTTGGAGCCCCAGGATAGTTATGCGTCGGCCTTCCGCACCGTCTGGCAGGGTGGGGCGGCGAGCCTGCCGGTCGACGATGAACAGCTCGAAGTGGTCGAGCCGCTGACCCGCTGGCTCGTCGAGCGGGGCAGGCAGACGTCGGCGGGGGCGCTGGCCACCGCGCTTCGCGTGCTGTCTGATTTCGAACGGTCGGTCATCCGCCAGTTCGCGCCGTTCGATGCGATCGTGACGCCCGCGCTCGCGCTGACTCCGCGCCCGGTCGGCTGGTACGACCACGACGATCCGGAACGAAACTTCGAGCAGCAGTGCCAGTACACGCCGTTCACCAGCTTCGTGAACGTTTCCGGCCTTCCTGCCATCTCGCTGCCCGTTGCGGTGACTGCTGACGGCCTTCCGATGGGTGTGCAGCTGATCGGCCGCCCAGGCGGCGAGCACGTGCTGTTGGCGATCGGAGCGCAACTCGAGCGCCGCCTGCAGTGGCAGCGCCGGCATCCGCCCATGTGGTGAGCGGCCGTCAGACGTACCCGCCGTCGTCCAACCCGGCCTCGATCTCGAACCGGTTGATGAGACCGTCCTGACCGGCTGCGACGTACAGCGGCACGAATGCGAGGCCGTAGCGCTTCCACTGCGCGCGGTGAACCGCCTCATGCCGCAGGATGCGCGGATGCAGCGCGCTGTGAGTCAGGAACACCGCGCCGATCGTGGTGCCACCGCGGCCGAATGACCACCGCGGCATCCGGCGTGCCACGATGACGCCTCCCATCGGGCGTATCCGGCCGAGGCTGAGCGCACCTCCCCAGATAAGGCCGCAGCCGGTCGCGAACCAGTAGCCGGGTCGCGCGACCACCGGATGCAGCAGCGCTCGGCGCAGGCGCGGGCGACGCGCTGTCCACCCCACGGCGCGCGTTGCCAACGCCTCGATTCTGCTGAGCACGCAACCAGTTGTACACCGAAAGAACCGGCATTCGGCTCCTCTACAGTTGCGTACATGGCAGCTACGCCGCGGCGGGTCGCGATGGTGTCGATGCACACCTCGCCCGCCCAGCAACCCGGAACCGGTGATTCCGGCGGCATGAACGTCGCGGTGCTGGCGTCCGCCAGCTCGCTCGCGGAGCGTGGCATCGAGGTCGAGCTGCTGACGCGCGCGACGGGCGAGCCGGCCGTGACAGAGCTCGAGCCCGGCGTGACGCTGTTCGAGCTGCCCGCAGGCACCTACGGCCCGCTCGACAAACAGAGCCTCGCCGCGGTGTCCGACGAATTCGGGGAGGCCGTCGCGACGCTCGCCGGTCGGAAGAGCGCCCGTTACGACCTGATCCACGCGCATTACTGGCTCAGCGGGATCGCGACGCTGCCGGTGGCGATCGAGCTTGGGCTGCCGTTCGTGCAGAGCTTCCACACGCTCGCGGCGATGAAGGGCCGTGAGGCGGGTGCGGTCGAACCGGAGCGCCGGCGCCACGCCGAGGCCTACCTGGCCACCCAGTCCACCGCGGTGATCGCCAACTCGGCGGCGGAAGCGACAAGTCTCATCGACGAGGTCGGCACGCCGACCGACCGGGTCTGGGTTGTGCCGCCGGGGGTTGATGTCGACCTGTTCCGTCCGAATCGGTCGGATGCGGGGGAGCGGGTTCGCTCTGAGCTCGGCATCGAGGCAGGCCGGCCGATCCTCGCCGTTGTCGGGCGCATCCAGCCGCTCAAGGATCAGGCGCTCGCCCTCGAGGCTCTCGCGGAATTGCGCGCCATGCGCGGCTGGTCGCCGGTTCTCGTGCTCGCCGGTGAGCCGACCCCGGGTGATGAGGCATACGCAAGTGGATTGCGGTCGCTCGCGGCCGACCTCGGCATAGCGGAGGATGTGCGCTTTGTCGGTGCGGTGCAGCGCAACCGACTCGCCGATCTGCTGGCGACCGCGACGCTGACGCTCGTGCCGTCGCACAGTGAGACTTTCGGGATCGTCGCGCTCGAATCGGCGGCAAGTGGCACGCCGGTTGTCGCCTTTCGAGCATCCGGTCTCGTCGAGTCGGTGTCGGATGGGCACTCCGGCCTGCTGCTCGACTCGCGCACGCCGCGCGACTGGGCGAACGCCATCGACGGGCTCCTCGTTGACCCGCCAGCGCTCGGTCGACTCTCGGCGGGAGCGCGCGACCACGCGCTGGGCTTCACCTGGGCGGCCTCAACCAACGCCCTCCTCGACGTCTACCAGGCGATCATCGGGCCGTAGTCGTGGCCGGTCACGGCCGTCCGTAGCCTTCCAACAGGCGCAACCAGAGTTCGCTCATGGTCGGGAACGACGGCACGGCGTGCCAGAGCCGGTGGATGGGCACTTCACCGACAACCGCGATCGTCGCCGCGTGCAGGAGTTCTGCGACCTCGCGGCCGACAAGCGTGACACCGAGCACGACCTCCCGCTCCTCGTCGACGACCATCCTGGCCTGCCCCGCGTAGCCGTCGGCATGGAGTTCGGCGCCCGAGATGCTGCTCAGGTCGTAGTCGACGACCCTGACCCGCTTGCCAGCTTTTCGTGCCTGATCGGCGGTCAGGCCGACGGCGGCGACCTGTGGGTCGCTGAACACCACGTGAGGCACCGCGGAATGGTCGGCGGTGGCCACGTGAGTTCCCCACGGCAGGTCGTCGACGTGCCGCCCCTTGGCTCGAGCGGCGATGACGTCTCCGGCCGCTCGTGCCTGGTACTTGCCCTGGTGGGTCTGCAGCACCCGATGGTTGGCATCGCCGACCGCGTAAAGCCAGTCGTGGCCCTTCACGCGCAGAGTCTCGTCGACATCGAGCCAGTCGCCGCCCTTGATGCCGATGGACTCGAGGCCGAGGTCGCCGGTGCGGGGCACCCGTCCGGCACCGACGAGCAACTCCTCGGCGATGAGCGTCGTACCGTCGCCGAGCGAGAGGTGAACCCCGTCAGCGAGCCGCTCGACACCGACGACCGCAACGCCACTGCGGATGTCGACGCCGAGCGACCGCAACCCGCGCTCGACCGCCTCACCGGCGAACGGTTCCATTTTCCCGAGCATGCCGCTGCGTGCGAGCACGGTCACGCTCGTCCCGAATGCGGCGTAGGCGGTCGCGAGCTCCGCGGCGACTGCGCCTCCGCCGAAGATCGCGAGGCTGGAGGGTGCGTGCTGGGCGCTCGTAGCCTCGCGGTTGCTCCACGGGCGCGCCTCCAGCATCCCGGGAATGTCCGGGATGAGGCTCGCCGAGCCCGTGCACACGGCCACCGCGTGGCGCGCCTCGAGCTCGGTGAGGCCGTCAGTGCCGCTGACCAGCACGCGGCGTTCGCCGGTGATCCGGCCATGCCCGCGGTAAAGGTCGATACCCACGCTCTCCAGCCAGCCGACGTCCCCGCCGTCCTGCCAGTCGTTCACAAACCAGTTGCGGCGGGCCAGTGTCGCTGGCACGTCCAGCTCGCCTGTGATGGCCTGCTTCGCGCCGTCCACGGCGTGCGCGTGATGCAGCGCGTTCGCGCTGCGCAAGAGCGCCTTCGAGGGTATGCAGGCCCAGAACGAGCAGGAACCGCCGACAAGTTCTTGTTCGACGACGGCGACGGAGAGTCCACTTTGAGCGGCGCGGTCGGCGACGTTCTCGCCAACCGGACCGGCCCCGATCACGATCAGGTCATAGGTTGCCATGGCTCGACGCTACGCTTCAGCGGATGTTGCACCCGCGCTTCAGCGGTGAGTCGTCAGGTAGCGGGCGCCCCGGTCTCCATCGAGTCGGGAGTAGATGCCCAAATGAGGGCACTCAAAAGGGCAACTACTCCCGACTCGATGAAGGGTGTCAGCGACCGACGAACTCGGCCGGCGTGCGCGTCAGGAACGCCTGCATGCCGATCCGGGCGTCCTCGCTAGAGGCGAGCCGGACGAGTTCCGGCTGAAGGTTCCGTGCCGCGGCAGCTTCACCGTCCGCAGCGGCAGTGCGCGCACTCGCGAGGCTCGCCCGCACAGCGAGCGGCGCTTGCGCGGCGACCCGGCGGGCGAGTTCGAGTGCGCGGTCGAACTGCTCGCCATCCGGAACCACCTCCTGCACGAGGCCGATCCGGTGCGCTTCTGTGGCGTCGAAACTGTCGCCGGTGAGGATCCAGCGCATCGCGTTGCCCCAGCCGGCCACCTTCGGGAAGCGCAGGGTCGCACCGCCGAACGGCAGGATGCCGCGTGCCACTTCGATCTGGGCGAAGTTCGCGGACTGGGCGGCGACGGCAATGTCGCTTGCGAGGATGAGTTCGATGCCGAGCGTCAGGCAGGTGCCCTGCACCGCGACCACCACCGGCTTGGTGGTGCCGCTGCCGTCGACCCGCCACGGGTTGATGCCGCCTTCGGGGACGATGTCGAGGCCAGCCGGCCCGATGCGAGGTGCGACGTCGGCCAGGTCCAGTCCGCCGGTGAAGTGCTCGCCGTGCGCGAAGACCAGCCCAACCCGCAACTCCGGATCGCGTTCCAGCTCGCCGTACGCGAGGCACAACTCCTGCAGGAGCCGGAAGTCGGCCGCGTTGCGCTTGTCGGGCCGGTTCAGCCCGATGAGGAGAATGTGCCCTTCACGGTCGACGGTGACGCGAGGCGAGTCCGATTCAGTGATCATCGCCCCAGCCTACGGGCGGATGTCACCGGGTGAGGGCGGCGATGATGCGCAGGATTGTCGGCAGGTCGTCGGCTGCGGCGGCCTCGGATGCCGGCGCGAACTCGGTGATACCGGCACCGGCCAGCGTGAATTCGGAGCGAAGCGCACGCACGCACTCGATGAGCAGCGCGCTCGTGATGCCGAAGGGCTCAGGGAACACGAGACCCGCGAACTCCGCTGGGTCGAGAACGTCCAGGTCGATGTGCAGGTACACCGAGGTCGCGCCGGTCGCCTTCACCTGCTCGATGAGCGCCTGCGGGTTCAGGCTGCCCGGATCGATGCAGGCGAGGCTCATGTCGTCGATGTACTCGCGTTCGGCGCTGTCGAAGGCACGCGCACCCGCGAGCACGAGCCGACGCGGGTCGAGGGTTCGTTCTGGCGCGAGGTGCTCCACCCCTTCACCGAGCAGCGTTCGCAGCACCATCCCGTGGAAGGCGCCGGATGGTGACGTCTCTGGGGTGTTGAGATCCGGATGCGAGTCGAACCAGACGACCGCGGTCGTCTCTTCGGCCGCACGCTCGATCGCGGCCAATTCGACGCCGCAGTCCCCGCCGATCGTGATGACCGGTTTGGGCGCCGTCTTGAGGGCGACGCGCATCCGGTCCCGCACGGTCATGAGCGAACCGCAGCGGGCGACGCCGCTGCCGAGTTCATCGCCGGCTTCGAGCGGGACGTCGACGACAACCGTGGTGGAACCAGGAAGGTCGCCGCGGATCGCGTTCGCCCCGTCGACCAGCCTCATCGCGCGCGCGGAGCTTGAGCCTTGCCATTGCGGTACAACCAGGAACATCTAGCCTGCCCGTCTTTCGTGTGCAGTCGCCTCGGGGTCGAACCTGACTTCAGGGCCGACCCCGAGGTCCTTCGGCTTACTCTCCGGTGCCGACCGCCTTCTGCGGCGCTCCCGACTTGAGCGCCGCGAGCCGTGCCTCGACCTCGACCGACTCGTCCGAGCGCTCCAGCTGCTCGAACTGGGCGTCCAGACTTGAAGCCGCGAGCTCCTGCGCGCCGAGGACCTTTGCCTCTTCGCGGCGGATCTTCTCCTCGAAACGGCTGATTTCGCTCGTCGGGTCGAGCAGGTCGATGCTCTTCATCGCATCCATCACGTGCTGCTGGGCGTCGGCGGTCTTGGCGCGCGCGATGAGCTCGTCACGCTTCGAGGACAGCTCGTGCAGCTTGCCGCGCATGGCATCGAGGCCCTGCTTGAGCTGGTCGACGACCGCGGTCTGCGACTGGATGGTGGGCTCGGCCGCCCTGGCCTGGTTCTCCTCGGACAGCTGGCGGCCGAGGGCGACCTTGGCGAGGTTGTCGAACTTGTCCGCGTCGGCCGCGTTACCGGCTGCGCGCAGCTCGTCCGCCTTGCGGCTGGCCGCGAGGGCCTTGTTGCCCCAGTCGGCCGCGGCCTTCACGTCCTCCTGGTAGTCCTGCTCGAGCAGGCGCAGGTTGCCGATCGTCTGCGCGATGGCGGCCTCTGCTTCGGCGATGTTGTTCGTGTAGTCGCGGACCATCTGGTCCAGCATGACCGCCGGGTCCTCGGCCGCGTCCAGCATCGCGTTGATGTTTGCCTTGGCGAGTTGGGCGATCCGCCCGAAAATCGACTGCTTGACCATCGTCTTTTCCTTACCTTCCTGGGTATGCCTTGCTCACTGTCGGATGTCTAGAACCTGCCGCCACTGCTCCGCCTGCCACCGGAGAAGCCTCGGGAACTTCCCCCAAAACTACCTGAGCGACCTCCTCCGCCGAACCCTCCGCCGAAGCCGCCTCCGCCGCCTCCGAAGATGCCGCCGCCTCGGCCGCCGCCGCTCAGCATTCCGCCGATGATGCCGCCGATGATCGCGCCACCGATGTCGGTTCCGACGCTGCCGCGTCGGCCGAACCCGCCGCCGTATCCGGGCATCGAGAAGCCCCCCTGCAGGTCGTACTGCGCGCTCGACAGCGCCTGCTGTGCCAGGTTGCTCGCAGCGCGGGCGTGCGCGAGCGCGGCGACCGGATCGGTGGTGGCGATCGCCACCGCCGAATCCAGATGACGCATTGCCTCGGAGAGCCGGGTGCGAGCGGTGTCGCGGATGACGCCGCGCCTGGTGGTGATGAAGTCATATGCCGCCGAGATCTCAGCTCGAGCACTGAAGATCGCCTGGTCGAGCGCTCCGGCTGCCCGACGCACCTTCTCCTGCTCTTCGCGAACGGACGCGAGCACGGCGTCCAGCTGCTGGTTCGCCTTGTGCAGGTTGGTGAGGCTGTTGATGGGGTCGTCTCCGGATGCCGCCGCCGACAGCGCGGCCTCGGCTGCCGCGATCGCGGGTGCCAGCTGCGGATCGTCGGCGGGCAGGGCGCGGGCAGCAGCGAGGTCCTGTTCGGTGTCAGCGACAGCGGCGCTGAGGGCAAGTTGCGCCTCCCGGAGGTCTGTGGCGACGCGCTCGACGGCGTCAAGCAGTTGCGTCACCTGGCCGGCCGCCGCCTGCGCGGCGCGCACGGCCACCGCGGCCTGGCCGGTCTTTCCGGCGGCAAGCGCCTGCTCCGCTTCAGTTGCGCGGGCGGTTGCGAAGGTCAGCAGGTCCTCGGCCTGCTTCGGATTGCCGGCGACCGTGGCAACCGCCGCAGGGGAGTAGTCCCGTTGCAGGGTTGCCAGCGTCTGCTGTGCGGCGTCAAGACGTCCCCGAGCCTGATCGGTGTCCTTCCGGATGGTCACCAGGTGCTCGGGCGCCGTCTGCTCGAGTGCGCGAAGCTCGTCGAAGGCGTCGGCTTGCGCGTCGAGCTCCTTGTCGCCGGCCTCCGCGAGTTCGACGATCTGCAGGGTCATGCTGCGGCGTTCCTCGGCCGACTCGGGGAACGCGTCGTCGAGCTTCTGGCGCAGCTCGAACGCGGCGCGGGCCTTTTCCTTGGCCGACGCAAGGGCCGCGACGAATGGTTTCGCGGTCTCCTCGCCGAACTGGGCGACCGCGAAGCCGAGTTCCTGCTCGCTCGTCTTGATCTCATCGTCCAGTTGCACGAGCAGGATGCTCGCGCGCTGGTCGAGCTGCTTGGCGTTGAGCTTTTCGGCGGCAACAGCTCGGCCCCTTCGCACGCGCGAGCGAATCAACAGCCCGAGCCCAATCGCCACGACGATCCCCAGGAGCACCCAGCCCCACGGGAATCCGGGGGCCGTGATCTTCTCGCGGAGGCCGTCAGCCGCAGCGATCGCGGCGCCCGCCCAATCGCTGTCGGAAAGGCGCGGCTCGATCAGGTCGCTCTCGATCTGGCGAGTCTCGCTCTCGCTCAACTCGAATCCGCTCGGGTAGGACATCTGGTAGACGCGGTCGTCGACCGCGACCGCCATCAGCACGTCGCCGTTGCCGAGACCGTTCCGCTCGGCTGTGGCATCCGCCCAGCTCGACCCGGCAGGCACTCCATCGAATGAGTCGACATACACAACGAAGAGCTGCGCGTCTGTCTCGGCGGCCAGTTGATCGAGAGAGTCCATGATCGCGGTCTCTTGACCGCGCACAGCGCCGACGGAGTCGAAGATGTAGGCCCCACCGAGGTCGACCGGGTCCTCGGCGAAAGCGACCGTCGGCGTCGCGAGAGCGATTGCCGCCCCGAACGTGATCGCGGCCCACCGTGTCAGAACCGAGCGTTGCGTGACGATGGCCGAATCCTTTCGGTGTGCCGACGTGAGGTGAGAGTCTAGCGGTGGCGACCGAACACCCGGTTTAGCGAAGGTGGATCGGCACCAGCGCACTGCCCACCAGTTCCGAGCCTGTCGTGCTGCCGTCGCCGACCTCGGCGACGACGATCGCGCCCGAGAGCTGGTAGCTGCCAGGAGCGGCGGGGGCAAGGGGGCCGTTCGTGCTCGAACCGGTGCTGCCGCACATTGCAGGTATGAAGGTGGCATCGAACCGGGTGGACTGTCCCGGCGCCAGATCGATGGGGACCGCTTCAGCGAGCGGGGCAGGCGCACCATGCCAGACGGTGACACCGTCCTGGGAGAGGGTGATGGCCGGTCCGGCCGCCGCCGAGCCGGTCACCCGCTTGGTGCTGCTGTTCAACAGGGTCACCGTGCCCATCACCTCGCCGTTGGCGATCGCGACATCGGACGGAAAGGCGAGAGTGAGAGTGAGGCCGGATGCCGCGGGCTGCACGATAGTCAACGGCTGGCCGCACTGGTTGAGCAGCTGGAGCGGCGAGGTGGGAACGAGCGAGCTGTCGTGACTCTCGTCGGCCGGTCCGGTCCCGAACTCCTGGCTTTGCATGCCGTCGCTCATGACAGACGCGGGAGACTGAACCAGCTGGGGCAGGGTGGCGACACCGAGCACCATCACCCCGGCTGCCGCGAGGGTGGTTGCGGCACCAGCGACGAGTTGGCGTGGCAGTCGACGGCGGCGAACACGGCGCACGATGTCGGCCGGGTCGACCCCCGGCGACGGTGGCGTCTGGCCACCCTTCAGCCAGTCGCGCAGTTCGGACTCAGTGGGCACGATCGCCTCCCCGCGTGTTCGTCAGTGGCCCGCCGCGCTCGTCGCCCATGGCAACCGCGAGTCTGGCGAGCGCGTCGCTGAGGTAGCGCTTGACCGCGCCGGCGCTGATGCCGAGCGTTTCGGCGATGTCATCCACCTTCAGGTCCTCGTAGTAGCGCAGCACGACGCACGCGCGCTCTCGCGGCGACAGCTGTTGCAGCCGCGCGTCGAGGTCGAGGCGCATCTCGGTGGCAGCGTCGGTGGACTCGTGCTCGGCGGGGACCGCGGTGAGGTGTTCGATGCGGCGCCAGCGGCTGCGACGGCGCCCGGTGTCGAGGTAGGTGTTCAGGATGGCGCGGCGCACGTAGGCTTCAGCGCTCGCCACGGTGAAGCCGTTTCGCAGACGTCCGAACGTCTTGACCAGCGCGTCCTGCACGAGGTCAGCCGCATCATCCGCGCTCCCCGAAATCAGGTACGCGTAACGGGTGAGGGCGTCACCACGCTCTGCGACGAGGCGTGTGACGACCTCTTCCCAGCGCTCCTCGTTCCCGGCCCGTGCCACGCGCGTCCTCCTTGGTTCCGCCACCATTCTGGCGGGGATCGCGGAGGACGGCGCGCGCGACGCGAGCGCAATGCTGCTCATACCCACTAAGACGAGGCAGGTGTCCCGAACGTTGGGTGCGAGCGCGAGGGAACTGTCAGGCGGTCTCGGTGTTTTCGAGACGCTGCCGGATGGCGGCGAGCTGGCGTCGCATCGCTTCCGGTGTGCGGTCGCCGAACTGCTCGAAGAACGTTTCGGTGTCGTCGAGCTCAGCGAGCCATGCGTCGCGGTCGATGTCGAACAGCTCGCCGAAGGCCTCGTCGGACACGTCCAGACCGTCCCGATCGATTCCGCCCTCGGTGGGCACGAGCCCGAGCGGGGTGTCCTTGGCGGGCACCTGCGCGTCGACGCGCTCCAGGATCCACTCGAGCACTCGTGAGTTCTCGGAGAACCCTGGCCACAGGAAGCTGCCGTCCTCGCCGCGACGGAACCAGTTGACCTGGAAGATGCGCGGCAGCACGGCGTTCTTGCGAAGCTCGGAACCGACCTTCAGCCAGTGCGACCAGTGGTCGGCCATGTTGTAGCCGCAGAACGGCATCATCGCGAACGGGTCGCGGCGCAGCTCGCCGACCTTGCCCTCGGCCGCCGCGGTGCGCTCGGACGAGACCGTTGCGCCCATGAACACGCCGTGCTCCCACTCGCGCGCCTCGACGACAAGCGGCACGTTGCTCGCGCGACGCCCACCGAAGATGATCGCGTCGATGACGACACCGTTCGGGTCATCCCAGGTGTCGGCGATCGTCGGGCACTGGCTGCGCGGCGACGGTGAACCGGGAGTTCGGGTGCGCGGCGGGACCGTCGGCCGGGTCCCACGGGCTGACCCTGCCAGTCGATGAGGTTCTCTGGGGCCTTGTCGGTCATGCCCTCCCACCACACGTCGCCATCCTCGCGAAGCGCGACGTTGGTGAAGATGGTGTTGCCCCAGATGGTGTCGATCGCGGTCTCGTTGGTGGACCGGCCGGTGCCGGGCGCGACACCGAAGAACCCGGCTTCAGGGTTGATCGCGCGGAGACGGCCATCCGGTCCCGGCTTCAGCCAGGCGATGTCGTCGCCGATGGTCTCGACCTTCCAGCCAGGGATCGACGGCTTGAGCATGGCCAGGTTGGTCTTGCCACAGGCCGACGGGAACGCCGCGGCGACGTGGAACACGCGGCCTCGCGGGTTGGTGACCTTGAGGATGAGCATGTGCTCGGCGAGCCAGCCCTCGTCGCGGGCGATGACGGATGCGATGCGCAGCGCGAACGACTTCTTCGCGAGCAGCGCGTTGCCGCCGTAGGCGGAGCCGTACGACCAGATTTCGCGGGTGTCCGGGAAGTGGGTGATGTACTTCTTCTCGTTCGACGGCCACGAGACGTCGGCTTGCCCGGGGGCGAGGGGAGCGCCGACGCTGTGCACCGCCGGAACCCAGTCGGTGTAGCGCCCGAACTGGGCGAGAGCCTGCGCGCCCATACGCGTCATGATCGCCATGCTGGCGACGACGTAGGGGGAGTCGGTTACCTGCACGCCGAGCTTGGCGATCGGGCTGCCAATCGGGCCCATCGAGAACGGGATGACGTACATGGTGCGACCGCGCATGGCACCGTCGAACAGTTCGAGGAGGGTCGCGCGCATCTCCTTCGGGTCGCGCCAGTTGTTCGTCGGGCCGGCCTCTTCTGGGTCCTCGGTGCAGATGAAGGTGCGCGCCTCGACGCGGGCGACGTCCTTGGGGTCGCTGCGTGCGAGGAAGCTGTACGGCCGGTGTTCCGGGTTCAGTCGGATGAGGGTGCCGTCATCGACCATCTTCTTGGTCAGGTGATCCCATTCGGACTTCGAACCGTCGCACCAGACGACCTCATCGGGTTGGGTGAGGGCGGCGATCTCAGCCACCCAATCAACAACGTCCTGGGGTGCGTCGTCGGGGGCGCCTCCCATCGAATGCGTGGGCTCGACACCCAGCGCTGATGTTCCCGACTCGGAGTTGCGGGGGGCGGTGAGTGTCATCGTCTTGCTCCTCAATTCCTCAGCCGGAAGCGGGTACTTCGCCGGCTTCAAATCCTTGTCTAGTAACACTTTGCGCGTCATTCCGGAGATTTCGCAGAGAAAGCGGTCGAAAGATCGCCGATTCTTTCACTATTGTGAATTCATGACTGATCTCGCCACCTTGGGTCAACGCATCCGCCATTACCGGGGCAGCGCCAATCTCACTCTCGACCAGCTCGGTGCGACAGTGGGAATTGCAGGCAGCCAGCTCTCGCTGATGGAGAACGGCCGTCGCGAGCCCCGGCTGTCCGTGCTGCAGTCGATCGCCGCCGCCCTGGAGGTCGAAGTCGCCGATCTGCTGGACCCTGCGCCTCCGAGCCCGCGCGCGGCCATGGAGATCGAGCTGGAGCGGTTGCAGCGCAGCGCCGTCTATGCGGGACTGGGGCTGCCGGTCATCCGGCCGTCGCGCACCATGTCGGACGAGACCCTGGAGGCCATGGTCGGCCTCCACCACGAACTCGCTCGGCGCGCCCGCGAGGCGATCGCGACGCCGGAGGAGGCGCGCAGGGCGAACACCGAGCTGCGCCAGTACATGCGCACCCAGAACAACTACCTGCCGGCCATCGAGGAGCTCGCCCAGGAGCAGCTCCGGGCTGTCGGTCACGCTACCGGCGCGCTGACGCACCGCTCGGTGAACCTGATGGCGAAGCGACTCGGGTTCGAGCTCATCTACGTGTCCGATCTGCCGCACTCGACTCGGTCGGTCACCGATCTGGAGAACGGCCGCATCTACCTGCCGCCGGCTTCCATCCCCGGCGGGCACGGCCTTCGCTCGATGGCGCTGCAGGCGCTCGCGCACCGCCTGCTGGAACATCACGAGCCGGAGAGCTACGCCGAGTTCCTCAGGCAGCGGCTCGAGATCAACTACTTCGCCGCCGCGTGCCTCATGCCGCTCAAGCAGTCAGTCGACTTCCTCGGCAAGGCGAAGTCGGACAAGAACCTGGCGGTGGAGGACTTCCGCGATGCGTTCGGTGTCACCCATGAGGCCGCGGCGCTGCGCTTCACCAACCTCGCGACAACGCACCTCGGGATGACGGTGCACTTCCTGCGCGTTGGCGAGGACGGCGCCCTGTACAAGGGCTACGAGAACGACGGCCTCAACCTGCCGACGGATGTCACCGGCTCGACCGAGGGACAGATCGTCTGCAGGCACTGGGCCGCGCGCCGCGCGTTCGAGCGCACCAACCGCACGACCGAGTTCTACCAGTACACCGATGCGCCGACAGGCACCTACTGGTGCTCGACCCAGATCGGGACGGCGGCGAGCTCGGAGGAGTTCTCGATCACGTTCGGTGTTCCATTCGCGGATGCGAAGTGGTTCCGCGGCAGGGAGACGACCTTCCGGCAGCAGTCGAAGTGCCCGGATCCAAGCTGCTGCCGTCGTCCTTCTCAGGAGCTGTCGCAGCGCTGGTCGCACAAGGCATGGGCGAGCGCCCGCATGCACGCGCACGTGCTCTCGCCGCTGCCATCCGGCACTTTCCCCGGCGTCGACGACACCGAGCTCTACGACTTCCTCGAGGCCCACTCCGAGTCGTAGTGCGGAGGAGTGCCCGGCCCGCGGGTGATGCCCTGGGCGAGGATCTCGCCGGCGACCTCCAGCCAGCCCTCCGGGTCGGCGAGTGATGCCTCCGGTGACCCGGCCAGTTCGGCAAGCGAGAGCGGCTGGAAGCCGGCCGCCATACCCTTTTCGACGACGCCGGCGACGATGATCGTCCTCTTGCCTTCCGCAAGTTCGATGACGCCGCCGACGACCTTGCCGCTCAACGAGGTGCGGTCGAACCGTCCCTCGCCCGTGATCACGACATCCGCTATCCGGATCGCCTCTGGCAGGCCGGTGAGTTCGGCGATGAACCGCCCGCCTGGCAGCAATTCGGCGCCCAGAGCGGTCGCCAGGCCGAAACCCGTGCCGCCTGCCGCGCCGGCGCCAGGCCTCGAGGCGTCGCCGCGCAGGAACTGCGACAACCGGTCGAGTGCGTGGTCGAGCAGCTCGACCTGACCGTGGTCGGCGCCCTTCTGCGGGCCGAAGACGAAGGCGGCGCCGTGCTGCCCAGTCAGTGGTGCGTCCACGTCGGTGAGCAGGACGATGCGCTCTGCCACGTCGCCGAGTGCGGACAGGTCGGTGGCGCGAAGCGTGTTGAGGTGCCCACCGCCATCCGGCAGCTCCCTCCCGCCGAAGTCGAGGAATCGCGCGCCGAGCGCGGTTAGGGCGCCCGTTCCGCCATCGGTGGACGCCGATCCGCCCAGCCCGACCATGAGACGGCGGATGCCGGTCGGTGCGAGAGTGATCACTGCGTCGCGGATGACCTCACCGAGTCCACGCGTTGTCGCGCCCAGAGGGTCGAGGCTGGCCATGAGCGGCAGCCCCGAGCTTTGCGCCAACTCGACGGCCACGAGCCCGCCGGGCAGCTCGAGCCAGTCCGCGCGGGTGGGACGACCGTCCGGCCCGGTGACCGCGACGGTGTGCCGAGTGCAGTCGGGAATGGCCGCCTCAATTGCATCGAGGGTGCCCTCGCCGCCGTCTGCCTGCGGGAGCAGCACCAGCTCATCGTCCGGTCGCCTCCTGCTCCATCCGCGAGCGATCGCGTGCGCAACTCGGGTGGCGCTGGTCGACCCCTTGAAAGAATCCGGGGCGAGGACGACTCGCATCCGCCTAGTGTCCGGCGTGCGCCTGTGACTTTGCACGGATCGCCGCCAGTTCACGGCAAATGCGGTGACAGCATCCGGTGTCAGGTGCGTTCCTTGCGTTCGGCGAGCAGTCCCTCGACGGTGCGCCGGATGAGGTCGTGCGGAAGCGGCTTGCCGAGCGGGAACTTCAGCGTTCCCTTGCCCGACCGGAACGGTTCCAGTTCAGACAGGAGCTGCTCGTCGCGCTCCGGCACCGGGTACATGCTGACGTGCTCCGCCCACCCGGACACATAGACGACGTACTTGCCGTCGAGCTTGAATGTCGGGATCTGGTAGCTGATCACCTCGTCGGCATCCGGGATCACCGAGCGGATGACGTCCCGCACCTCATCGACTGCGGTGAGGACATCCGGCGACAGCGACCTGTTGTATTCGTCGATCGTCTGAAACTTCTGAGCCATGGTGATGCTCCCGTCATCGTTATGTGAGAAAACTACACCGGCCGGATGCTGTCGGCGCTGGCAAAATGTTGAGAATGAATTCTGGGGCACGCGCCGTCGAAGCTGCGCTCGCGCGTTTCCCGATCCGGTACGACGCGGTCACCGAACTGACCGAGTCGTTCAACACCGTGTACCGGGTCGACGCGGGCCTTCATCGCTTCGTCCTGCGAGTGGGCAGTAACCAGCGGATCCATGCTCCGGATGCGGCGGAGGCGGAAGCGGCATGGACCGATGAACTCGCTGCGGCAGGGCTGACGGTGCCCCGGGTCGTGAGCACGATCGACGGCGCGGCATACGCGGCAATCGATGTGGACGGGATGGGGGAGCGGCACTGCATGCTGCTGACCTGGACCGACGGCGAGTCGCCCACACGTCCGATCAGTGTCATGGAGGCGCGGTGGCTCGGCGTGCTCTCGGCCAAGCTCCACCTCGCATCGCCGGAGCGAGCGGACCGCCCGGATGGGGTACTTGATGGGCTCACCGTGCTTCACTTCAACGTCCCGAACGGGCTCGGCGAACTTGATGGCGAGTACGGAGCGCTCTTCCGGGAGGCATACAGCGTGGGCGCGGAAGCGCTCCACGGGCTGGACTCCGCCGGGCATCCGCGAATCGTCCATGGGGACCTGACCGCGGCCAACACGATCCGAACCGACGCCGGTCTGGTCCCTATCGATTTCCAGGACATCACGTGGGGTCACGTCGAGCGGGACCTCGCCAACACCCTCTACTCGATCGCCCAGGACGACGGCGACGGATCGCTGGCGGCGGCCTTCCAGACAGCCTATGAAACCTTGCGCCCCTGGCCGGCGCTCGACCGTAACCTGCTGGAGGGCCTGTTCGTTGTTCGTCGCCTTTCCATGGTGAATCTTGCGCTCACTCTGCGCCGTCCGGGGCTGAGCGAATATGTTCGGCGCCACGCGGACCGGCTGCGCGCATTGCTCGACTGACCGAAATTCGACGGGTGAGTTTCGTGGTGGATGTCGAGATTGTGCGCGCGACTCCGTCCCCTTCAATGAACGCGGCCACAATGGGCCGTACCTTACGAAAGGCAACATGATGGCCAAATACCTGCTGCTGAAGCACTACCGCGGCGCGCCCGCAGCCGTCAATGACGTACCGATGGACCAGTGGACGCCGGAGGAGATCTCGGCGCACATGCAGTACATGGTTGACTTCGCCACTCGACTTCAGGGAACCGGCGAGTACGTAGACGGGCAGGCATTGTCACCAGAGGGCACGTTTGTCCGCTATGACGGCGAGGGGCGACCGCCGGTCACCGACGGTCCGTTCGCGGAGACCAAGGATCTGATCGCCGGCTGGATGGTGATCGACGTCGACAACTATGAGCGGGCGTTGGAGTTGGCTGGCGAGCTGTCCGCAGCTCCTGGTGCCGGCGGCAAGCCGATCCACGAGTGGCTCGAGGTTCGCCCGTTCCTTGCAGCGCCCGAGACCATCACGGAGTGAAGCAGGGTGGATGAGGCCCTGCTGCGGGTCCTGACCCCCAGCGTGATTGCCATCCTCGTCCGCCGCGGAGCTGACTTCGCGGCGGCCGAGGATGCCGTTCAGGATGCGCTGATCGAAGCGTTGCGCGTCTGGCCGGGTGATCCGCCGCGAGATCCTAGGGGCTGGTTGGTGGCGGTGGCCTGGCGGAAGTTCCTCGACGTGGCTCGCGCCGACGCTTCCCGGCGGCGGCGCGAGGTGCTCGTGGAGAGCGAGCCCGTCCCCGAGTCGATCGAGACAGTGGACGACACGCTTCAGCTCTACTTCCTGTGCGCTCATCCGTCTCTCACACCCGCCTCTGCGGTCGCGCTGACGCTTCGCGCGGTCGGCGGTCTGACCACGCGTCAGATTGCGCAGGCATACCTTGTGCCGGAGGCGACGATGGCGCAGCGGATCAGCCGGGCGAAGCGGATCGTGTCGGGCGTCCGGTTCAATCAATCGGGCGACATCGCCACGGTGCTGCGGGTGCTCTACCTCGTCTTCAACGAGGGCTACTCCGGCGATGTAGACCTCGCTTTCGAGGCGATCCGTCTGACCCGCCAACTCGCCGCATCGATCAGGCATGAGGAAGTCGCGGGCCTACTTGCGTTGATGCTGCTTCACCATGCACGGCGTCCGTCGCGGATGCGCGCCGACGGGAGTCTTGTGCCGCTCGCAGAGCAGGACCGCGCACTGTGGGACACCCGGATGATCGCGGAGGGTGTCGAGGTGCTCCAGGCGGCACTCGCGCGCGACCGGCTGGGGGCGTACCAGGCGCAGGCCGCCATTGCCGCACTTCACGCGGATGCCCGCACGGCCGAGGAGACCGACTGGGTGCAGATCGTCGAGTGGTACGACGAACTGCTCCGATTGACCGAAAGTCCGGTGGTTCGGCTTAACCGCGCGGTCGCAATCGGCGAGGCAGACGGTGCGAGAGCGGGGCTGGCGGCACTGGAAGGGCTCGACCCATCCCTGCCCCGACTGACGGCGGCCGCTGCCTACCTGCACGAGCGTGACGGTGACCTTGCGACGGCAGTTCGGCTCTACACCGAAGCGGCCCGGTCAGCGCCCAACCTTGCTGAACGAGACCACCTCACCAGGCAGGCGGCGCGGCTCAACGCACAACTCCGCGTGGCGGACGGCTAACCGCCACCGAGGTTGCCCGCCAGCCTCCCGTGCATGGCGGTGCTCGCCTCGTTCATGCCGACGATCACGACCCGCTTTCCGTAGCGCTCGTACTTGGTGGTGATGGCGTCCAGGGCGGCCACCGTTGAGGCATCCCACACGTGCGAATCGGACATGTCGATCACCACCCGGTCTGGATCATCCGCATACTCGAACTGTGTCGTGAGGTCGTGGCTGGAGGCGAAGAACAGCTCACCGGTGACGGTGTAGTAGGCGGTCGGCTCTGTCTCATCGGCCGCCAGGATGCGCTCGACCGTTGCAAAGTGGGCGACGCGGCGGGCGAACAGGACCATCGCCGCGATGACTCCGATGATCACGCCGATGGCCAGATTGCCTGTGGCGACGAC
Organism: uncultured Actinomycetota bacterium; assembly: GCA_963702165.1. GTDB lineage: Bacteria > Actinomycetota > Actinomycetes > Actinomycetales > Microbacteriaceae > Terrimesophilobacter. The sequence goes on from OY969722.1 coordinate 258,003, forward strand.
AATCGCGACGGTGATGACCATGACCGCGGTTTCGCTCTTCGGCATACGCTTCAACGTCGCGATACGGATGCTGTGCCAGTCGAAGGTGCCGACGGACACCATGATCATGACTGCGACGAGGGCGGCCATCGGAATGACAGCGACGACATCACCGAGGGCAACCACGAGGATCAGCAGGAAGACGCCGGCGAGGAAGGTTGAGATCCGGGTACGCGCTCCGGATGCTTTGACGTTGATCATGGTCTGGCCGATCATCGCGCAGCCGCCCATGCCGCCGAAGAGGCCGGAGAGCACGTTGGCGGCGCCCTGGCCGAGCGCCTCGCGAGTCTTGTGCGAGTGCGTGTCGGTGATGTCGTCGACGAGCTTGGCGGTCATCAGCGACTCGAGCAGTCCGACGAGAGCCATCGCCAGCGCATACGGCGCGATGATCGAGAACGTCTCCCACGTCAGCGGCACGTTGGGGATGAACAGTTCGGGCAGGCTCCCCGGCAGCTCACCCTGGTCGCCGACCGTTGGCACATTCACCGCTGTCACGACGGTCGCAACGGTCAGGAGAACGATCGCAACCAGCGGTGCCGGAACGACCTTCGTGAGCCGGGGCATCCCGATCAGGATGAGCAGCCCGACTGCGACAAGCGGGTAGACGAGCCACGGCACGCCGATCAGGTGCGGCAGCTGGGCAATGAAGATCAGGATCGCGAGGGCGTTGACGAAACCGACCATGACGCTGCGCGGGATGAAACGCATCAGCTTGGCGACGCCGAGCACGCCGAGGACGAGCTGGAACACACCGGCGAGGATGACGGTGGCGATGAAGTAGTCCATGCCGTACTCGCGCGCTACCGGAGCGATGACGAGGGCGACCGCGCCGGTCGCCGCGGTGATCATGGCCGGGCGGCCGCCGAGGAAGGCGATGGACACTGCCATCACGAACGAGGAGAACAACCCGAGCCGAGGGTCGACGCCGGCGATGATCGAGAACGAGATCGCTTCGGGGATGAGCGCCAGCGCGACGACGAGGCCGGCAAGGACTTCGCGGGTGAGGAGGCGCGGGGAGCGCAGGGCCGTCATGACCGATGGTTGCGGCGCGTAACGATCCTGGGGCAGGACGTTCTGGCTGGTGGGCATGGTGGCTCCGTGGTTGTGACGCAAGGCGTCCGGACGGGTGAGCGCGGCCTTGCGCGGGGAATGCCGAAGCGGTGGCCGCGGCCTCACGTAGCAGGCGCGGCGGATGAATTCCGGTCATTCGACACTATCGGACAGGGTTAGGCAATTATCAAGAACTCTTGCGCAAGAAGTCTTTAGAATGTTACGGTCACCGCATGACATCGACTCAACGTCAGGTCACGGACCCTGAAAGGATTCGGGCCCTCGCGCATCCGGTCCGCCTCGAGCTGCTGGACTTTCTCGGCGAGGTCGACCATGCCACCGCGACCGAGTGTGCTGAACGCACCGGCGAATCGGTGGCCAGCTGCTCTTTCCACCTGCGGATGCTGGAAAAGTACGGCTACATCGAGCGCGCTGAGCGGCGTGGCCGTGAGAAGCCGTGGCGAGTGGTCTCCAGAGGGTGGGAGCTTCGCCCAGCGCGCGAGGCGAAGGGGACGGTCCCTGCGGTCGCCCAGGTGGGAGCGATGAACGTAGCGCGCGAGAGCGAACGCTTGCACAGCTTCCTCTCCCAAGTCGATCAGGAACCGCTCGAGTGGATCGAAGCGTCCACCATCACGAGATCGGCATTCTGGGCCACCGCCGACGAGTTGGCCGAGTTGAGCCGGGAACTTCAGAACCTGACGCAGCGATTCGCCGGCCGCCAGAACGACCCGTCCCTGCGACCGGCTGGTGCTCGCCCTGCGCGACTGTTCGCCACGGTGAACCCCGAACCATCGAGGGGCGCAGAGGCGAACCATGACTGACCCGATCGTGGCACGACGCCGGATGCCTCTCGCCTGGCAGCATCCCGCTTTCCGGCGACTGACCGGCGTGTGGGTGTTCACCAACCTCGCCGACAGTGCGCTTTACCTGATGGTCGCCGTGTGGATCAAGGAACTTTCCGGCTCGGATGCCGCCGCCGTGCTGGTGTTCGCGATGCTGAGCCTGCCGGCCTTCTTCGCGCCGATTCTCGGTCACATTGCGGACCGGTTCTCGCGAAAGTGGCTGCTGGTGGGTTCCAATCTCGGAATCGCCGCCGTCATCGGCACGCTCTTTCTCGTGAACTCGACATCCTGGCTCTGGCTGATCTACGGCGTGGTCTTCGCCTACGCGACCGTCGGCTACCTGACCGGCGCGGCGCAGGCCGGGCTGCTGAGAGACCTCCTGCCAGATGAGCATCTCGCGTCGGGCAATGGGATGCTGTCGACGATCGACCAGTCGCTGCGCATCATCGCCCCGGTGGTCGGCACCGGCTTGTACGCGCTTTTCGGTCCTGGCGTCGTGATTGCCCTCACCATGGCGTGCTTCGCCGCAGCGGCCGCGCTTCTGGTCGGCATGAAGCTGGTTGAATCCGTGGCGGTGGACGGCAAGACACGAGGCAGCTACCTCCACGAGGTCATGGCCGGGTTCCGCCACCTTGCGGGCACCGCCATGCTTGGGCGGCTCACGATCGCGATCGCGGTTGCCTTCGCGGCGACGGGACTCGTCAACGTCACCGCGTTCGCGGTCATCGAGCAGGGACTCGGCCTCGGCGCGGCGGCGATCGGCCCACTTGTCACCGTGCAGGGAATCGGTGCCGTGCTGGCCGGAGTCACGTCTGCGCGGGCGATCGGTTCGTTCGGTGAGACACGCGTGTTCGGTGTGGGTCTGCTGCTGCTCGGACTGGGTGTGATGCCTCTCCTGTCCGGAGTCCTGCTTGCAGTGATCGTCGGGCTCGCGGCAGTCGGCGCCGGTGTGACTTGGTCGGTCGTGTCGTATGTCACGCTTCGGCAGCGGCTGACCCCGGCACGGTTGCAGGGACGCACATCGGCCGCGGCGAACGTTTCGATCAACCTGCCACAGACCGTCGTCATGTTTGTTGGTGCGGCCGTGATCGCCCTCGTCGACTATCGCGTGCTGATAGCGGTGACGGCCGTCGCGGTCCTGGCGGCCGCACTTCTGACGCCTCGCGAGGGGACAAAGGATCTCGTATCAGCCGGCGCGGCGGAAGATGCGCGCGAGTAGACGCCTCGCTTTGGCACGCGACCTGGGAGAGGCATCCGCTCGGTCGCCGGGCACGAAGGTCACCTGCTTGCAGTTGGCACAGTCGAGGATGAACTCGTGGACCGAGAGGCCGGCGCCGTAATAGGGGTTCTGCTTGGCCGATATCGGCGAATTGCAGGAAGGGCACCGCGTCACCTACGCAATGTACCCCAGGGGGACAGCATCCGGCGTCAGAAATAAAGGGTGCTGAATAAGGTCACCATGAGCATGAAGCTGACGAGCGTGGAGATTGAGCCGAGAATCACCCCGGCCATCGCCATGCCACGGCCGACTCTGGCCTTCCCTCCGCGCGAAAGCCCGAGGCGGCCGAAGATGATGCCGAGGACAGACAGGGACAGAACGGGATTGATGATGAACGACACACAGGAGAGGACGAGCGACGCAATTGCGAAGCCGTTCGTCACGGCTCCTTGATTCCCGGCAATGGAGTACGGCTGAGCCGAACCGGGGAACGCCGCGGCCGAATTCTGCTGAAACAGGACGTGGTCCGTCCAAGCTGCGCCATCCCACCAGCGGTTGCGGGCCCGGTCTTCGGGATCCGGGTACCAACCCGCTGGCGGCGCTGTTCCGGTGCTATCCGTCATCGAGTGTCCGTTCGGGAAACGTAACCCGCGTCATTGCGGCTTGTCGCACCCTATGGGGACCGGCGACGCGGCAGAAAGCCCCTCTTTCGGGGATGCCGCGGGTTACCTGATGGACAGCGATATCGTCGAGGCGTGATCAACAACAACGTCGGCAAAGTGGCCGTCGAACTCACGGCTGAGCTCATCGCGATCGACTCGGTCAGCCCGAGCCTGGTACCGGATGCGGCAGGCGAGGCCCGGATTGCCTCCCACCTGATGGAGCGTCTGGATGCCGCGGGCTACGCAGTTCGTTCGATTCCCGCCCCATCCGACCCTCGACGCATCAGCCTCATCGCCCAACGCACCGGTTCGCGCCCCGGACGCACGGTCGTCTTGAACGGACACCTCGACACGGTCGGGGTGGAAGGGATGCAGGCTCCGTTCTCGCCGCGCATCGAGTCCGGCAGGCTGTACGGTCGCGGCGCAAGCGACATGAAGGGCGGCGTCGCCGGTCTGGTCGTTGCCGCCGAACAGCTCGCCGCCGCCGACGTGCCCGGCACCATCATCGTCGCCCTCGTGGCGGACGAAGAGGACGCCAGCGTCGGAGCCGAGGCGGTGCTGGAGGAGTTGGGTGGGATGACGATGGACCTCTGTCTCATCGCCGAGCCGACCTGGCTCGACATCGCGGTGGCGCACCGCGGCTACGCGGTCGTCGATGTCGCCTTGCGCGGGGCGGGCTCCCACTCTTCGCAGCCGGAGGCCGGCGTCGATGCGCTCCGTGCGCTCGGTCAGGTCCTGACCGCAGTCGCGGATGCGGACGACGAGTTGCGCCGGCGTGAACGGCATCCGCTCCTGGACTACGGCTCGATGATGGCGACCGTAGCGAGGGCGGGCAGTGCGCCGTTCACCGTCGCGGCGACCGCCGACGTGGTGGTGGAGCGCCGCATCCTGCCGGGGGAGTCTCCGCACGATGCGCTCGACCTGATGCGCGCGCTGGTCGACCCGATCACCGCGGCGACCCCAGGGCTCGCGGGCGACGTGCGGCTCACCCACGCACGCGATGCGTGGCAAGCCGATGCCGATGGATGCGCCGCGGAATTCAGCAGCCTGCTCAGCGATGCGCTCCGATCCTCGGGCGCGACCCCGCCGTCTCAGGTTGGCGCACCGTACTGGATGGAGTCGGCGCTGTGGCAGGCCGCCGGGGTGCCGACGGTGGTCTGCGGCCCGGCTGGCGGCGGGCTGCACGCGGTGGACGAATGGGTGGAGGTCGCCCAACTCGAGCGGTTCGCAGTCGCGGTCACGGATGCGGTGGAACGATTCCTGGAGGACCGATCATGACAGCGAACGACCCGCGCGATCCGCGCGGCTACGCCCCGGATGCGCCGTTGTTCGAAGCCTGGCTGCGCTTCACCGGTCACCAGCGGGCCGGGCGTGTGACTCCGTTCAGCATCCCGGGCCACAAGCACCGCCATGACCTCGTCGGCGAGCTGATTCAGGGTGATGTGCCGATGCTCGCCGGCCTTGACACGATGAAGCAGACCCTCGGACTGTTGGCGGGCGCGGAGGCGCGCGCAGCAGAGGCGTGGGATGCGGACTGGTGTCGCCTCTCGGTGGGCGGGTCGACCCACGCCAACCAGGCGGCGGTGCTCGCGCTCGGCCGTCCAGGGCAGTCGGTCATCGTGTCGCGGACTCTGCACCGCTCGGTGCTGCTCGGCATCGTGCTGGCGGGGCTGCGACCGGCGTGGGTGCACCCGGAGATCGACGCGGCGACCGGGCTGCCGGGCGCGGTGCCGGTGAGTGCCGTGGAGGCGGCGTTGCACGCGCATCCGGATGCGTGTGGCGTGCTTGTCGGCGATCCGTCCTACGTGGGCACCCTCTCCGACATCGCTGGACTTGCCGATGCTGCACACGCTGCAGGCGTTCCGTTGGTTGTGGATGCCGCCTGGGCCGCGTACTTCGGTTTCTCTCCCGACGTGCCCGCGCACGCGCTCGCTCGCGGAGCGGATGCCCTGGTGACCAGCGCACACAAGTCTCTCCCGGCGTGGAGCCAGGCGGCGCTGCTCGTAGCCCGGACCACGCGGTCGGGCGGGCTTCTCGATCCGGACCGATTGGAGCGGGCGTTCGAGGCATCCCACACCACGAGCGCCGCGGGGGCGATCCTCGCCAGCGCCGACGCGTCGCGAGCACTGCTGCAACGCGACGGGGCAGAACTGGTGGGGCGACTTGTGGATCTCGTCGCGTCGGCGCGCGCCAGGCTGTCGGAGGTCGACGGTGCCCGGGTGCTCGTCGACCGCCCGGCCGGGCATCCGGATGGAGCACTCGCCGTCGACCCGGCCAAGCTGGTCGTGCTTCTGGCTGGCACCGGCGCCCACGGGCATGCGATCGAGTCCGACCTGCTCGCCCAGGGCATCACTCTTGAAATGGCCGATGCGGGCGTGATCGTGCCGATGATCACCCTCGCCGACGACGCGAGCACCGTCGACGTGCTGATCGACGCCATCGTGGCCGCGATCGAGCGGCATCGGGGAACGCCGTTGCTCATGACTGCCTCAGCGGCGTGGAACGTGCGGGCCGAGACCGCGCTCGATCCGAGGACGGCGTTCTTCGCGCCGCACGAGACAATCGACGCCGACGCCGCCATCGGACGTGTCTGCGCCGAGCTCATCGCACCGTATCCACCGGGCGTCCCCGTGCTGGCGCCGGGGGAGATCGTCAGCACAGCCGCGCTGGACGCGCTGCGGGCCACCCTCGCGGACGGCGGGCGCATCGCCTACGCCGCCGACGCGACCCTCGCGACCCTCCAGGTCGTCGCGTAGGCGGTCATCTGCACTGCTGGGCGATCTGCACCTGCTCGGCCGTCGGGTGGCCGTAAACCCACGCGCCGTTGACGTTCGGGTCCGTGTGGCCATGGCCGATTGCCCAGGCCACGGCCCACAGTTCCAGGTCATCTCCGAAATTCGGTTCGTAGAGGTCCCAACAGCGCGCGGTCACCGCGTGCCCGACTTCGTGGGCGACGAGGCCCATCGTTCGAGGCCAGTACTGCGCGACACTGTGGGACAGCGAAATTGAGGAGTATTGCGGAAAGTTCTCATCAACGGTTGCGGTGCCTCCCGCGGTGCCGTTGAGCCCCACCTCGGCGACAATCACTGCCCAGTCGAAGTCCAAGCGCACGTCGCCCGCCAATGACCGCGCGTACGCCTCGATCTCCACGCGCCTGTTGTACAACGGCCCAGCCTTCTCTGCCTCCTCCGAGAGGTGTGATGCCTCGTACCCATCCGTCGCCGACAGAAGGCTCATGATGGCGTCGGGAATCTGCTCGATCGCCAGGTTCACTCCGGCATCGGTGATGGCAGTGCTGAGATCCCAGTGTGCGCCGTTTGTGGCCGACGACACTTCTGCCAGGGAAGCTTCGGCTCTCGCGCGCGCTTCACGGACGACGCCCATCAGGCCAGAGCGGAGGTCTTCGCGTGAGTCTTTGATCCCCTGGTGGAGCTGGGCGATCAAGGCGCGTTCGCGGTCCACCTCCTGTTGAGCGGCGGTCAGCTGCTCCTGGTAGTCCAGGATCTGCCAGTACGTCGGTGACTCGCTGTGCTTGGGCAGAATCGGCGGCAGGTACGGCATCATGCCGAGTGCTTCCTTGACCAGCCCGGACAGGGCGACTTTGCGAGGTCGAAATGGACGATTGTGCCGATTGGTCGACCAGCCCGCCAGCCAGCGTCAGTGTCGAGGCGGATGCCGCGACGGCAGCGCTTCCCGTCTCGGTCGCGGCCGCTAGGTCCTTGGCCTCATTCGTCGCCCAGCGCGCGCCTTGTTGATAGTCGGCTCGCTGAGCCAGATAGGCATCGTGGGCGGTCGTGTAGGTGATCCGGGCAAGGACGAGTGCGGCGATGATGCTCGCGAACAGAAGCCCGACGACAAGCCACTGACGACCGGTGACAAGCGGATGCGCATGCTTGCCCGACGTTGGTGTTTCGGGCGGCGGAGAGTCGGTCGCGACATCCGGCACCGTTGCCGCAACGTCGTGCTCGCTGACTGAAGAGCTCACCCGGCAAGTATGTCGAAGAAAACCCAGCCAATGTCCCACCGACGCGAGTGCGCGTGCCAGCGATCACGGAAGGCGGCGGATGCTGAGCGCCAATCGCGGGCACAGATTGACCGCGTCCTCGGCCGCCTCAAGCTCACCACGCGCAAGGGGAATGTTCGTCCGCTCCTCGGGCGGCGCATCGACGGCCAGCGGATACCCCCACTGATCGCGGGTGAGCCGGCCGGCGAGCAGTTCTGCGCAGAATCCCCGCCCGTCGCAGCGAGTCCAATCGATGTGCAGGATGGTGCGTTCCACAGGCTTGTTGGTCATCGGGTGCTCCACTCGACCAGCGACGTGGTTTCGCAGCGGGCATGCAGGTGCAGTTCGACGTCATCGGCGAACACAGCGAGGGTGCTGAGCACGAAGCGTGCCGTGCCATCCGGGTGGTGGCAGGCGCCTCGGCCTTCAACGAGTGTGCTCAGCCTGCGCAAATCCGTTCGCAGGGCACGGTCGGTCTCGCCGCGCGCGAGGCGTCTCATCGCTTCGCTCATCGCGGGCAGACCAAACATGCACGCGCCACATTGACGTGCCGACTGCTCGGCCAGGTACTCCACGACGGCGCTGGCAACGGTCAGACCGCATCGGTTCTCGCCGAGCACGACGACGACTCCGGCTCCGGGCTGTCCGCCGAACGGAGCGAGGCCAGCGGTCGACATCGCTGTGTCCAACCGATCACCAGGTACCCACACCCCGTGGTAGCCACCAACCAGCACCGCTCGCACACGCTCGGTGTCGGCCGCCGCCGCGATGAGCAAAGAGCGCAGGCTCGTGTCGCCGCTGATCTCGAATACCCCGGGTTGCGCAACATCACCACTGACCGTGATGAGGCGTGTGCCTGGGTCTTCCTGGCTGCCGACACTGCGGAACCAATCCGCCCCGAACCGGGCAATGAGTGCCAGATGCGCGAGCGTTTCAACGTTGTACAGCAGCGTCGGCCTGCCATCCACCCCGGATTCGCTCAACCTCTGCGTCCGATCACGGGGGAGACCGCGGCCAGTCTCGATCGCGTTCACGACCGCACTGGCCTCACCGGAGATGAATGTGTCCTCGGCCGGGATCACACGGATTTTGCGGGCGTCGGAGCGTTGCCGCAGGGCCCGCTCTACGTGGATCGCGTTCCCCGGCGTCGCATAGAGATACAGGTCGCTGGCACCCAGCGCCGCTCCGGCGGTCAGCAGCCCGTCGATGACGAGGTGTGGCGCCCGTTGCAGCAGCGTCGCGTCCTTGACGCTCGCCGGCTCGCCTTCCGCACCATTCGCCACCACGACTGGCTGCCGCTGGCTGCCTGAGTTTGCGGTGGCAGCAAGCTTGCGCCACGCCGGAAACGCGGCGCCCCCACGACCAGCGAGGCCGGAGCGTTCCAACTCACCCACGAAGCCGGCACCGGGCAGCGGCAGCGGGCCGTATGCCTGCAGGTGAGACTCGATGGCCGGACCGCCGATCAGCAGTCGACGACCGTCCCGCGGTGGCACGACGGGTGATGACTCGCTCATGATCCACCTCGCGAACGCATGCCGGGGGGAGCGGCACTCGTCAGTTGGCTGCCGGGGGTACGCGCTACCGACGGTTCGAGGAACCTGGTAGACACCCGCCACCCGAGTGCGACCACCACCAGCAGGACCGACCCTGCGGCGAGCCAGAGGAACCAGCCACTTCCCGCGTCGGTGCCATTGCCGATCGCGTGCAGCAGGGCGACCGGCCACATCGCGTAGGTGAACCAGTGCACAGCACGGAACACCCGCAGGCCGAGGCGATGACGCAAGAGGCTCGTGATCACGATTGCGATGATCAGATCGAGCGCCACCGTGCCGAGTCCCTGCCAGAACGGCTTGAACGCACCAAGGAACGGCACGAACACATCGATCAGGTTGAGCTTCGCGAACGAATCGAACAGGAGAGTTACGACGTGGAGTGCGAGAAATACCGTCGCCACCAGGGCGAGGTTGCGATGCGCGAGCAGCACAGCGAATCGCGGCAACCCGGGCAACGGGCGGCCGGAGCGAGTGACGATGCCCAGCAGCACCACAACGGTCAAGAGCAGGAGAGCGACGACGCCGGTAGCCCGGCCTACGACCCAGAGGACTTCATCCATCGACGTGATCCCCACTGTCTTGGATGGAGTCAGCGGGCCATCCGCCGACAGTGACCGTGCGACCATTCGCGTCCACGAGGAAGGCCGCCGCCGACGCATCCCGCAGCATGTCAATGGCGTCGTGACCTCGTACCACCGCGGCAGTGCTCAGCGCATTCGCCTGCAGACAACTGGTTCCGGCGACGGTGACCGACCGCCACACTGGAGCAGCGGGACGCAGACTGCGCGGGTCCAGGATGTGATGCAGCGCACGCCCCTCGGTCGTCGTCCACGCCCGCTTCTGCGTGCTCGAGGTGGCGAGGGCGAACCCCGGGCGGAGGGTGACCTGAGCAGCCGGATCGGAATCGGTGTCCTGGGCGAGCACTTGCCAGCCGAAGTCCGGGCCGGGCCCAGCCGTGGCGATGTCACCGCCGAGGGACACCAGCACGCCGCAGTGGAGTTCATCGGCCACGCGCCGGGCGCTGCGGTCCGCGGCCATCGCCTTGCCGCTGGCGCCGAGATCGAGCTGCAGGTCGCTGGGGACCGTGAGTCGTCGACCGGCAAGCTGGACTCGCGTCCATCCGGCAACGTGCAAGGGCTCCACCACGAGCGAAGCGCCTGAGGCTACCGGCGTAGAGCGAACTTCGGCGATGTCCCTGTCGTAGCCGAGGAGGCGCAGCGGGTTCCCCAGAGTCGGATCGACATCTCCGCCGGTGAGGGCGGCGACGTCAAGCGCGCCGCGGACGAGTTCCGCCAGCAGCCTGCTGACAACGGCTCCGCCGGGCAACCTCCCTCTGAGCAGAGCCAGCTCGGAGTCGTCACGGAACCGACTGATTGCCTGCTCGATCGCGGCAAGTTCTTCCCGCACCATGGCCTCCGCGGCGAGAAGGCGGGACTGATCGGTGACAACGATCCGCGCTGTCGTCGACCAGACACTCCAGTCGACGGTCGCAGTTGCGGCAGCCATCATGATCCTTGCGTTCTCGCATGCGGCACAGCTGGCTGTGGTTGAGCCGGCGTCACCGGCGCAGGCACCGAATCGTCTTCCCCGTAGCTGCCGCCGGGCAGCTCATTGGACTCGGTGTCGCCCGTGTTGTTCGAGGATCCGGAAGTGCCCGCCTGGCTGACGCTCGGCCAGAGCGCCGCAGCCGTGGCCGTCGTAATGACTACCGCACCCACGGCCGCGACCGCAGTGATCGTGGCCGCGCCCTTCTTGCCTGTACTGCGGATGTTCATCCGGCTCGCCTCCCATCAGGATTACCTGATTCAAGGCTCCGGCCGTTTTCTTCCAGGTTTCTTAGACGGCCTACCCCCGGACCCGGGGAAGATCGACGGTGATCTCCGCACCGCCCTCCCCGGATCGGCCAGCGCGAACCCGGCCGCCATGTTGCATCGCGATCTCCGCCACCAAGGCGAGCCCGAGCCCGTAGTGTCGTGGTTCGTCCACCGCTGTGTCGACCGTCCGCTCCGAGGCGAACCGCTCGAAAACCCTCTCCTCCGCTCCAGCCGCGAAGCCGGGGCCGTCATCCCGAACGGTGATGGAGGCGTCACCGCCGGCGGTCTGAACGACCACGGTCACCTCGGTGCGCGCATAGTCCAGCGCATTTGTGATCAGCGCGGTGAACAACCGCTGGATCGACACGCGGCTGCCACGAATGACAACACCGGATTCGCCCGTCCGGGTCAGAGTGATTCCGCGTTGATCCGTTGCGGTGCGCAGCGTCTCAATCGCCTGGTCGGCCACCGCCGACAGGTCGATGACTTCCGTGGATGCCGTGCGTCGCGGATCGGATGCGATCAGTAGGTCGTCGAGGATGTCGCCGAGGGCCTTCGCATCCTCCACCATCTCGTCAACGCGTGCTCGGTCGGAGTCGCCGGCAGCCGAATCCGGGGCACTCAATGATCTGCGCAACAGTTGAGCGCGAGTGCTGAGCAGGGTGAGCGGCGTCCGCAGCTCGTGGCTGGCGTCAGCGATGAATCGACGCTGAAGAATCAAGGCGTCCGCCAGTGGGGTGATGGCACGTCGGGCGAGCCACGCGGCCAGCGCAGCGGCGAGCACAAGCGCCAACCCGCCTGCGAACAGCAGACCTACCAGCAGCCGGTCGAGTTCCTCCTGGTCCTCATGCCGATTGAGAGCGATCTGCACGATCGCGCCGCGCTCCCGGGTAGTCAGCACCAGCAGGCTGTCCTCGCCCGAGTTGACCTCGCTGATCTGGTCGGCGCCCGTGTCCTCCAGTCGGGCTGCCGCGTCTTCGTCTGGCAGCCCGGCTGGAGCGTTTTCGGGCAGCATCCAGCGTCCGTCGGCGAACACGGAGAAGTACACGCCGCTGGGAGTGTCGCGCGGTGAGCCCTCCGCGGCCTCATACAACGCGCCCACCGCCGCCGCACGCTGGGTCTGGCTGACCACGACGAAGACAAGTGCACCCAGCACCAGCGCGAAGCCGAGGAGGATCACGCCCATCTGGAGGGACAGCCGCACCGCGGCGCGCCGCAGGTCGCGGTTCATCGGATCCGCCCCAGCCGATAGCCGATGCCGCGGACGGTGTCGATGCTCGCGCGCCCGACTTTCTTGCGCAGATAGTGCACGTAAGTGTCCACCACCCCGTCATCGTCGGCCTGAGTGAAGACCGTCGCGAGCAGGTCCGCTCGCGTGAAGACCTGCCTTGGCCCCCGCGCAAGATGCTCAAGCAGCGCCGCCTCACGGTCCGACAGCACCATTGAGTCGCCGTTCGCGAGCGTGACAGTGCGCGATTCGGTGTCCAGTGAACCGCCCGGTATTACCAGCACGGCGGCAGTGGCCACGTGGCGCCGCCGCAGAGCGCGAAGGCGGGCAAGCAACTCGTCGACATCAAACGGCTTGCCGACATAGTCTTCGGCGCCGGCGTCGAGTCCCTCGACTCGATCGGCGGGGTTGGCCAGGGCGGACAGGATGAGAGCCGGTGTCAGCACCCCCTGGTTGCGGAGGCGAGTCAACAGGTCGAGGCCCTCGACCACCGGCAGCCCACGATCCAGCACGAACACGTCGAAGGATTCGGTGAGCCCCCGGTGCAGGCCCTTTTGGCCGTCGCGCACAGCGACCACCTCATAACCCTCATCCGTGAGCAGCTCATCGAGCATCGACGACAACTGCGGGTCATCTTCGACCAGCAGCACCCGCGGCACCTCGGTCATAGTCGCAGTATAAGAACGTCATGCGAGCGTCTGCCCGGGCGTGCAGCCGTGAAAGCCTCAGGGATGGCCGGATGCAACTATGCGCTTGTACGGTCGCGCTGCACTGTTCTGAGGGACGCGTGCACAGGATAGAAATACTGCACCAGCAAGTATCCGATTCCGCCACCGAGAAGCTGTGCGGCGATGAAGCCGAGGGTCGATGACGGCGCGATGCCGGCGAAGCTGTCGCTGAACATCCGCCCGACGGTGATCGCAGGATTGGCGAAGCTCGTCGAGCTGGTGAAGAAGTAGGCGGCGCCGATGTAGGCGCCGACGGCGGCCGGGATGACGGATGCGCGTCCGGTTCGCGCCAACGCGAAGATCACGAGAACCAGTCCAGCGGTCGCCACGGCCTCGGCGAGGAAGGTTGCGCTGGTCAAGCGTTCCTTCGCGCTCCACGAGACCACGGTGGAACCGAACATGAGGTTGGCGAGCATCGCCCCCGTGATGCATCCGATGATCTGAGCGGGAAGGTAAGCGGCGGTGTCCCGCCACGAGCGCGACCCGAGCGCGGAATCAACCAGCGACACCACCGGGTTGAAATGCGCACCACTGACATGGATGAACAGGAGGATGAGCACCGGCAGCGCGAGGGCGGTCGCGAGCGCGTTCTCCAACAGCTGCAGGCCGACATCGGTGGGCGAGAGACGTTCGGCGGCAATGCCGGAGCCGACCACGACGGCGGCCAGAAGCGCACTCCCGAGAAACTCAGCCGCGACCCGACGAAGGGCAGCGGAGTTCAGCAGCCTCATGCGACGCTGACGAGCAGGGGGTATGAGGTCATGAATCACATAGTGGCATATATTGACAACCTTCGATGGATAGGTGAATACTTTCGATTGATCGAAGTCCATCGATATTCACTCTCGAAGGTACAGCCATGCCACTTGCCGACCTGGCCATGCCCACCCTGCGCGACTCCCGCCTCGACCCTCTGCCCGTCGCCATCATCGGGGCAGGTCCCATCGGCCTCGCCGCCGCAGCGCAACTGCACGAGCGCGGCATCGAGTTCGCCGTCTACGAAGCCGGCAACACCGTCGCCAACAGCATGCGGTCATGGGGTCACATCAGTCTGTTCTCCCCTTGGGAGTTTCTGGTCGACCCGGCCGCTCGTCGCCTCCTCGAGCCCACCGGCTGGAGGCTGGCGGGCGACCTCGCATCCGCCCGGGCAGTTGAACTCAGCCTCCCGGCCACTGGTGTCTGCTCGACTGGCAACGACGCCGGATGCTGCTGACTGCAGCGACATGAACATCACATGAACGCGTACCGACCCGGTTGCCACACTGCGTCGTGCGCTTAGATACTGGATACATCGACGTAGGTCGATGGGTATCCCCGCGAAGAAAGCAGAGACATGACTGACAAGCCCACCGTCCTCTTCGTCTGCGTCCATAACGCCGGACGCTCCCAGATGGCGGCCGGCTACCTCGCCGCTCTCGCCGGAGACCGCGTGAATGTCCTCTCCGCGGGCTCGGAGCCCAAGGATCAGATCAACCCGGTGGCAATCGACGCCATGGCCGAAGAAGGCATCGACATCGCGAACAACGTGCCGAAGGTCCTGACCGTGGATGCCGTCAAGGAGTCCGACGTCGTCATCACCATGGGCTGTGGAGATGCCTGCCCGATCTTCCCCGGCAAGCGCTACGAGGACTGGGAACTCGACGACCCGGCCGGCCAGGACATCGACGCGGTTCGACCCATTCGCGACGACATCAAGCGGCGCATCGAAGGCCTGCTGAAGGACATCCTCCCGGCCACGGTCTAGCGAAGTTGTCGCGTTCCTGCAGGGTTCGGACACATTGCCAATCCCGGACAACTGAAGCGTCCCCGCGCTGAGAATCCGGTCGGTGGATGTTGCGACACCCACCGGATTGTGTGCATGCTGGCCGGCAGCACTCCGTTGCTGCGGCGGTGGGGCTCGCCGCACCCAACCTCGGTCCACGCCGACAACAGTCCCTATCTCGCGTGATTCATCGCGCCCCGAGATAGGAGACCAATGGCCGTAACGCCCGCACATACGAGTCCATGGCGATTCATCGCGACCTTCGGAGTGGTCAGCCTTCTCGCCGACGTGGTCTACGAAGGCGCCAGATCGGTCACGGGCCCCCTTCTGGCAGAACTCGGGGCGACGGCACTGACCGTCGGCATCGTCACGGGCATCGGCGAGGCCGCCGCACTTCTCCTCCGACTCGTCTCCGGGCCCCTCGCTGACCGGACTCGCCGCTTCTGGGCATGGACCATTGCCGGATACTCGCTCACCGTGATCAGCGTGCCCCTGCTCGGCGTCGCCGGCACACTCTGGGTCGCCGCGACCCTCGTGCTGCTCGAACGGGTCGGGAAAGCGGTCAGATCACCCGCGAAGGACGCGCTCCTGTCCTTCGCCACTGCGGCGACCGGCAGAGGCAAGGGCTTTGCCCTGCACGAAGCTCTTGACCAGGTCGGCGCGGTCATTGGCCCCCTCGTCGTCGCTGGGATGCTCGCACTGACCGGTGACGACTACGGGCCTTCGCTTGCGGTCCTCGCCATTCCGGGCATCCTCGCCCTGGGCGTGCTCATCAGCCTCGCCAGGCGGGCACCCCACCCGGAAGCATACGAAGAGCACCCCGAGGCTGCCGCCACCGGAACCGCAGGCGGAGACCCTGGGCACCGCTTGCCCGGGCGCTTCTGGGCGTACGCGGGCTTCACCGGGCTCACCGCGATCGGATTCGCGACCTTCGGCGTGCTGTCCTTCCACATGGTTGCCCAGCACATCATCCCCGCGCCCGTGGTGCCGGTCATCTACGCCGCGGTCATGCTGGTCGACGCCGGGGTTGCCCTGGCCTCTGGATGGGCCTACGACCGATGGGGGCCAAGAACCCTCCTCGTGCTGCCCTTGATCGCTGCCGTGGTGCCGTTGCTCGCGTTCGGTAACACCCCTGGAAGCGTTATCGCCGGTGCCATGGCATGGGGCGCTGCTCTGGGAATCCAAGAGGCCACCCTCCGCGCGACCATTGCCGACCTCGTCCCGCACGCCATCCGGGGCACCGCCTACGGCATCTTCGCCGCCGTCCTCGGTGCGGCCACCGCGATCGGCGGCATTCTTGCCGGCGGGCTCTACCAAGCCTCGCTCCCCGCCCTCATCATCGTCACGATCGGCGTCCAGGTCGCTGCGATCATCCTTGGGGTAGCCACGTTCTCGAGATTGGGCCCACCAACACCGCGACGTCGGGCACTCGACAGTCGCAACCTCGACCACGAGTGAACCCCACCCGGTCAGGCGGCCGGGCTGGAACCGCTGACCACCAGGTTCGACATCCCGAACCGAACTAGGTGGCAGGAGTCCGAACTAGCGTGTCACGTGACAGAAGTGCCCCCAGCAGGATTTGAACCTGCGGCCTTCTGCTCCGGAGGCAGACGCTCTATCCCCTGAGCTATGGGGGCCAGGGCGTGCTCTACGTTACCAGCCGCAGCGGGTCCCGTGCGGCGGGTCAGCCGACCGCGTTCGCCGCTTCGGTCACGAGCGCCTGGGCATCCTGAGCCAACGTGAACCACGCCGAACTCACGGTCACCCATTTGTCGCCCTTGAACACCTGCACCGTGCCGACATCGTGTTGGTTTGTGAACCAGGCATCAGCACCGAGGCCGGTCACCGGAGTTCCGGATGCGGCAGCAGCCTTACGGGCCTCAAACTCGGCCGGCGATGGGATTGAGGCGGTGAAGTCGATCGCCTCACCGCTTGTGGCGTTCACCCAGCGGCACAGCGTGCCCTGGTCGGCTGCTGCATCCGCCGCCGGGGTGCCAGCCGTGGGGGAGAAGCTGCCGGTGAGCGCGAAGTTCGGGTTGAAGTCGTACATGGTCTGCAGGCTCGCGAGCGTCTCACACGGCACGCTGAACGGAGTGGCGCCGGGGTCCGGTTCGATCGTCGCGGTTGGAGTGGGCTCGGCGGACGGACTGGCCGACTCACCCGGCGACAGCGGCGCCGTGGGGCTGGGTTCCGGCTCCGCGCCGGGAACGCAACCGGCGAGAACACCGATCGCGAGGGTCGCGGCGAAAAGTGCAGAAGAGGCGCGCAAGATGGTCACGACTCCATCTTCGCGTCAGGTGCCGCTCCTTGCGCGCGCACGCGCCGGAGACGCTGATGGCTCGCCACTAGAATCAATCGAATGACCCCTGATCAACTCGCAGCAGCCATCCACACGATCGTGTCGACGGTGCTCGAGGAGCGAGGGGCATCCACCGAGGTGCCGACGGAGACAATCGCACTCGAGCGCCCGAAGAACCGCGACCACGGCGACTGGGCCTCGAACATCGCCATGAAGCTGGCCAAACCGCTCGGCGTCAACCCGCGCGAATTCGCCGGTCAGCTGGCCGAGCGCATCCGGGAGATCGACGGGGTCGCATCCGTCGACGTTGCCGGACCCGGCTTCATCAACATCCGCCTCGACGCGGCGGCCGCCGGTGCCATCGCAAAGACCATCGTCGAACACGGTGCAGCGTTCGGCTCGAACGACAGCCTGCTCGGCGAGTCGATCAACCTCGAATTCGTCTCAGCCAACCCGACCGGGCCACTGCACATGGGGCACACCCGCTGGGCTGCACTCGGTGACTCCATCGCCCGAGTGCTTCGGGCGGCCGGGGCGACGGTCGCTAGCGAGTTCTATATCAACGACGCGGGCGGCCAGATGGATACCTTCGAAGATTCGGTCTACGCGGCCCTGCGCGGCGAACCGACACCGGAGAACGGCTACCCCGGCCAGTACATCCAAGACCTTGCCAGCAAGGTGCGCGAACGCCACCCCGACGTTCTAGACCTGCCGGAGCCGACCGGGCGCGGACTGGCCCGGGAGGTCGCCTACCAACTCCAGCTGGCCGAGATCAAGGAGTCCCTCGAGCGCTTCAACGTGCACTTCGACGTCTGGTTCAGCGAGCGCGAATTGCACAAGACCGACGCGGATGGCCGCAGTGCCATCGACGACGCCCTTGATCGCCTCCGTGTTCAAGGGCACGTCTTCGACGAAGACGGTGCGGTGTGGGTGCGCACCACCGACTTCGGCGACGACAAGGATCGGGTAATCCGGCGCACGAACGGCGTCCACACCTACTTCGCATCCGACGCCGCCTACTACCTCAACAAGAGCGACCGCGGGTTCAAGCACAAGATCTACCTGCTCGGCGCCGACCACCACGGCTACGTGCACCGGCTGCGGGCGCTCGCCGGCGCTGCGGGAGATGACCCGGAGAAGGACATCGAGGTGCTGATCGGGCAGTTGGTCAGCATCAACGGCGCCCGCCTCTCCAAGCGCGCAGGCAACATCATCGAACTGGACGACCTGCAGGCTTGGCTCGGAACCGACGCGCTCCGGTACTCGCTCGCGCGCTACCCGGCCGATTCACCGTTGACGCTGGACCCCGAGCTCCTGCAGAAGCGCAGCAACGACAACCCTGTCTTCTACGTCCAATACGCGCACGCTCGCACCCACCAGGTGGCGCGGAATGCCGCAGCATCCGGTGTCGACCACGGCGTCTTCGCGCCGGAGCTCCTCACCCACGAGACCGAGAGCGAGCTGCTCGGCATGTTCGCCCGGTTCCCGGCCGTCGTGGCGCAAGCGGCGCAGTTGCGCGAACCGCACCGGATCGCGCGCTACGCGGAAGAGCTCGCCGGCTCTTACCACCGCTGGTACGACAACTGCCGCGTCACGCCACTCGGCGACGAACCGGTTTCCGACGTGCACCGCACCCGCCTCTGGGTCAACGACGCGACCGGCACCGTGCTCAGAAATGCGCTCGGTATGCTCGGCGTGTCCGCACCAGAGCGGATGTGACGAAGGGCGGGAGACCGGATGTCGGATGCGAACGCCACCGTCCCACTCGTGCCGCTGGCTGACCCGCCGCGGCGTCACGGAGCCGGGCGCGTCGTGCTGATCACCGTTCTCGTCGTTGCCGTGCTGGTGGCCGCGGCAGCCGTGGTGGCCGAGTTGTGGGCGCGCGCCAGGGTGTCCGACATCGTCGGCGACAAGGTGCGTCAGGTCTTCTCACTGCCGGACAGTCATCCGGTGTCGGTCGAGGTGCACGGGTTCTCCGTCATCCTGCAGGCGCTCAGCGGGACGATCAACTCGGCGACGGTCAAGGTTGACAACGTCGGCGTCGGCGATCTGTCGGGCGACCTTGTGCTTGACGCTACCGGCATCCCGGTCGACACGGATCTTCCAGTGGAGAGCGTGGATGCGACGGTGAGCGTTGGGGAGGACAACATCCAACGCCTGTCAGGACTCCTCACTGCGGCGGTCGTCAACAATGTCAGGTTCGCCGAGCCGGAGATCCTCATCGGCACCGAGTTCTCCACGCCGACGATGGAGTTCTTCGGCATCAAGGTGCCCGGCATCACAGCATCCGCGGGCGTCGGTATCGAACCGTACGCATCCGACGGCTGGCTCGGCTTCACCCCGTCCAGCATCGAGATCGGCGGGCAGCAAACGTCCGCCGAGGAGCTGAAGAAGCAGTTCGGCAGCATCGCCGAGAACCTCTTGCAGACCCGCTCCATCTGTGTCGCCGGCGTGCTGCCGGCCGCGATCAGCCTGGACTCCGCCGAGGTGTCGGGCAACGAACTGCTGATCAAGCTGAGCGCCCAGAACCAGGTGCTCTCAAGGGCCGCGCTGAGCGAGCGCGGTTCCTGCTCCTGAGCCCCGCGCATCCGGCGATCTGACAGCCGGGACGGTCGGTGGCCGCGCCTAAACTGAGCGAGTGGCCGACACTGAGATTGTTCGCGAGCAGACTCCCATCGACCTGGACCGCGCGAGAGCCGAGGCGAACGCGCTGACCGCGCGCATCCTCGAACTGCGCGACGCCTACTACGAGCGCAACGAGGTGCTCGTCGACGACGCGACCTACGACTCGCTGATGCATCGGCTGGAAGAGATCGAGCACCTCTTCCCGGAGTTGCAGGGGCAGGACAGTCCAACGCAGACCGTCGGCGGCCGCGCGCAGACGACCCTGTTCGCGCCGGTGACGCACGCCGAGCGCATGTTGAGCCTGGACAACGTCTTCTCGCTCGATGAGTTCCTCGCGTGGGCCGCGCGGGTGGAGAAGTCCGCCGGCCGCGCGGGCAACTACCTGTGCGAGCTGAAGATCGACGGACTCGCGCTGAACCTCCGGTATGAGCACGGTCGTCTGGTGAGCGCGGCAACGCGCGGCGACGGCGTCGTCGGTGAGGACGTCACCCCGAACGTGCAGTACCTGACCGGCATCCCGCAACGGCTCGCCGGAGATGGCCACCCGCCGCTGGTTGAGGTGCGAGGCGAGGTGTTCTTCCCGGTCGAGAGCTTCAACGAACTGAATGAGCAGCAGGCCGCAGCGGGGGAGCGCGTCTTCGCGAACCCCAGAAACGCGGCATCCGGAAGCCTGCGGCAGAAAGAAGAAGGCAAGACGGGCGCCGCACTCACACTGATGCATGAGCGGCTCAGCAGGCTCCGGATGCTTGTGCACGGCATCGGCGCGTGGCCGAACCCGCCGGTCGCGTCGCAATCCGAGGTGTACGCGCTGCTGGCCGATTGGGGGCTGCCGACGAGCACGCACTTCACCGTGACCTCGAGCGCGGCGGAAGCGGCCGCCTACATCGAGCATTACGGCGAGCACCGCGACAGCGTGGAGCACGAAATCGACGGTGTCGTCGTGAAGGTCGACGAGCTCGCCCTGCACGACGAGCTCGGGTCGACCAGTCGGGCGCCGCGCTGGGCGATCGCGTTCAAGTACCCGCCGGAGCAGGTGAACACGAAGTTGCTCGACATCGTCGTGAGCGTCGGGCGCACCGGGCGGGCGACACCGTTCGCGGTCATGGAGCCCGTGCGTGTCGCCGGGTCGACCGTGCGGCAGGCCACGCTGCACAATCAGGATGTCGTCAAGGCCAAGGGAGTGCTGATCGGCGACACTGTCGTGCTGCGCAAGGCGGGCGATGTGATCCCCGAGGTGCTCGGACCGGTCGTCGAACTGCGCGACGGGAACGAACGCGAGTTCGTCATGCCGACCGGATGCCCGGAATGCGGCACCCCGCTCGCGCCAGCCAAGGAGGGCGATGTCGACTTGCGCTGCCCGAACTCGCGCAGCTGCCCGGCGCAGGTGCGCGGGCGTGTCGAGCACATCGGCAGCCGCGGCGCGCTGGACATCGAAGGACTTGGCGAGGTGAGCGCCGCCGCGCTGACGCAGCCGCTCGTGCCGGCCGAGCCGCCGCTGCCCACCGAGGCGGGTCTGTTCGACCTGAGGGTCGCTGATCTGTTCCCCATCCGGGTGCAAGTGCGCGACAGCGAGACCGGCCTGATCAGGCTCGAGGAGGACGGTTCGCCGAAGGAGGTTGCCCCGTTCCGCAGGCAGCGGAAGAAGGGCGATGCGCCGTTCGATCCGGATGCCGAGGAATTTGCCGGTGATGAGGGTTTCGTGCCGTCCAAGTCGGCGTACGAGCTGATCGACCAGCTCGAGAAGGCCAAGACGAAGGAGCTGTGGCGCAAGCTCGTTGCGCTGAGCATCCGGCATGTCGGACCTGTCGCGGCGCGCGCGTTGGCGCAGTACTTCGGCTCACTTGATGCGATCCGCGACGCGTCACGCGACGAGCTCGCATCGGTCGAGGGGGTTGGCGGCATCATCGCCGATGCGGTGAAGGAGTGGTTCGCGGTCGACTGGCACGTGGAGATCGTCGAGCGTTGGGCCGCGGCGGGCGTGGAGCTAGCGACGCCGGGGCATCCCGGGCCGGGTGCGGCGGCAGCGGCAGGCGGTCCGCTCGCCGGGCTGACGGTCGTGGCAACCGGGTCGCTCGAGGGGTTCTCGCGGGAGGAAGCGCAGGAGGCGATCATCGCGGCCGGAGGAAAGGCGGCGTCGAGCGTGTCCAAGAAGACGGACTTCGTCGCTGCGGGTCCCGGTGCCGGTTCGAAGCTGACCAAGGCCGAGGAGCTCGGCCTGCGGATCATCGACGCCGAGCAGTTCGCGATCCTGGTGCGAGAGGGCCCAGACGCGCTGAGCCTCTAGCTTCGCGCCAGTCGCGGGTTTCCGCTGGTTGAGCCCCCGGTGGTCGAGCCTGTCGAGGCCCTGTTGAGCACATGCGCGGGTCGAACCCTCATGCGCGGGTCAAATTCGACCCGCGCCTGGCAATTCGACCCGCGCGTGTCATTTCGCTGGTCTGGCCCCCGGTGATCGAGCCTGTCGAGATCTCTTTCATCGGATGGCAGGGTCTCGACAAGCTCGACCACCGGAGGGCTCGGCTAGAACGCCGCGCGAATACCGCCCACGGGCTCCCCGCCGCCCAACACGCGCTCGGTGGTGAGGGCGATCACGCGATCCGCATCATCCCGGCCCACAGCACCCGCCCGGGCAAGCAACTCCAGCGCGACCAGCGTCGTCGCTCGCGAGCTGCCATCGACACACTTCACCGCAACTGCCGTGCCATCCGACGCGGCCATCACCATGACGCCCTCCGCGCCGACCTTCGCGACAAGTCCGAGCTCCCGGATCACCACGGTGTTCGGTGTGCCCTCGCCTGCAATCGCCCACGGGTGACGGCGAATGGCCGAGGTCAACCGCGCGGTGTGCTCATCCGCACCCAAGCCGACATGGGAGATTCCGCGGGCAAGTCCACTCAGGCTGAGCGCGAACACCGGAGCTCCGCAGCCATCCGTGGCGCTGTGGCCAATCGACTCACCCGCGAAACGCTCGACAGTCTCGTGCACGCGCAACTGCAGCGGATGCAGCGGGTCGAGGTAGTCATCGATCGACCAACCATTGGCAACGCACGCCATCAGGAATGACGCATGCTTGCCGGAGCAATTCATGGTCACCCGCCGGCGCTCACCACCAACACGGGCCTGAGCCTGGGCAGCCGAATCAAGCGGCCAGTCGGGCGGGCAGTGCAGCGCATCCTCGCCGAGGCCCACCGACTCCAGCATCCGGCGCACGACCGCGACATGCTGCTCGGTTCCTGAATGGCTCGCAGTGGCGAGGACAAGCGCCTCGCCGTCGATGTCGACACCGCACTCCAGCACGGTGAGCGCCTGCAGCGGCTTGAGGGACGAGCGCGGGTAGACCAGCGCATCCGGATTCCCCAGCGAATCCAGCACCGCCCCGCCAGCGTCAACAACGACCGCCGCCCCGAGGTGCCGTGACTCGATCATGCCGCCCCGCTCGACGACCGCGAGTTCGACGATTCCGGTCGCGTCCAGGGAAGACGGGTTGCTCTCGCGTGCCATTGTCCGAGCCTATCGGCGGACCCGTGTACCGTTCAGGACATGCATCACGAACACCACTACGAGGTGCGAGTGCGCTGGACCGGCAACCGGGGAACCGGCACGAGCGGCTACCGCGAGTACGGCCGCCAGAACGTCGTCACCGCACAGGGCAAGCACGACATTGACGGGTCCGCCGACCGTACCTTCCACGGTGATCGCGACCGCTGGAACCCCGAAGAGCTTCTGCTGACCGCACTCTCGCAATGTCACATGCTCAGCTACCTGCACGTTGCGGTGAATCGCGGCATCGTCGTCACCGATTACCAGGACGACGCCGTCGGCACCATGACCTCGAACGCCGACGGCAGCGGCCAGTTCAGCAGCGTCACGCTCCGACCCCGCATCACCATCGCCGATGAGAGCCAACTCGCAGAGGCCGCGGATGCGCACCACGAGGCGAACCGTTTGTGCTTCATCGCGAACTCGGTCAACTTCCCGGTGGAGCACGAGCCGACGATCATCGCGTCGTAACGATTAGGCTCTTTGCGAGTTCTTCGCACAGCTTCCACGAAGGGGCAGTGGGCAAGACTTGACCTGCACTGCACACCCGAGACCGGAAGCGATTTCTTGCCCAAGACACTCCCCAAGTTCGTCGCCACGTTCGCCATCGCCGGTTCCATGGTGGTTGCGCTCGCGGCCTGCTCACCGTCCGAGCCCAAGGCCACCGACAACCCGGCTTCCGAGATCGACTATTGCGCAACGCCATCCGGAGACGCCTCTGACGCCGTCAAGGTGACCGGTGAACTCGGATCGGCCCCCAAGGTCGAGTTCGACGGCGGACTCACCGTGTCCGAGACCGAGCGCACCCTCGTGATCAAGGGTGACGGCAAGGAGTTGCCGTTCAAGGGCACCGCGAATGTCGCGTACTCCGCATACAACGGCGAGACCGGCGAGCTCTTCGAGACCTACGGCTACGGCGAAGAGGGCCCGATCGCGTTCACCGCCGATCCCTCCACCCTCCTGCCCGGCCTGGTGAAGTCCATCAGCTGCGTGGCGGAAGGCTCCCGCGTCGTGTCGGTCATCCCGCCGAGCGAGGGCTTCGGTGAGAAGGGCCTCGAAACCAAGGACTTCACGATCAACGGTAAGGACTCGCTCGTCTTCGTCATCGACGTCATCGAAGTCAAGCCGGACAAGGCCTGGGGCGAGGACCAGCCAGAGCAGCCCGGATTCCCGACCGTCCAGCTCGAAGAAGACGGCACACCGAAGGTCACGGTGCCGAAGGGTGACCCGCCAGCCGACCTGCAGGTCGCCGTCCTCAAGCTCGGCGACGGCGAGACAGTGCCGGAAGGCGCAACCGTGCGCGTGCAATACCAGGGCGTGAACTGGGCCACCGGCGAGATCTTCGACCAGAGCTGGGGCCGCGGGGCCGCCACCTTCTCGCTCGCGCAGGTCGTTCCGGGCTTCAGCCAGGCGATCGCAGGGCAGACGGTCGGTTCGCAGGTGATCGCGGTGGTCCCACCGGCGCTCGCCTACGGCGAGGACCCGAATGCCCACGAACTCGGTGGTCAGACTCTCGTCTTCGTGATCGACATCCTCGAGGTCGTCGGCTAGACAGCGAGCCGAGGGCGCACGTGGAAGACTGAACCTCGTGCGTAGGGTCATCATCCTCGGTTCGACGGGGTCCATCGGCGTCCAGGCGCTCGAGGTCGTGGCCGCGAACCGTGACCGGTTCGAGGTGGTCGGCCTCGGTGCCGGATCCAACCGGGACGCGGTGACTCGTCAGGCCGAACAATTCTCGGTCGAACACGTCGCGCTCGGTGCCGACGAGGCGGCACAGCTGGTTCGCACCGTCGAAGCAGACGTCGTCGTGAATGGCATCACCGGCTCGGTCGGGCTCGGACCGACACTCGCCGTGCTCGAGACCAATGCGGTGCTCGCGCTTGCGAACAAGGAGAGCCTCATCGTGGGCGGGTCCCTGGTAAAGGAAGCCGCGGCGCCCGGCCAACTGGTGCCGGTCGATTCGGAGCACTCCGCCATCGCCCAAGCGCTCATGGCCGGAACCCACGAAGAGATCCGCAGGCTCGTGCTCACAGCATCCGGTGGTCCATTCCGGGGCAGGTCCCGAGACTCGCTGCGCGAAGTGAAACCGGCGGATGCGCTGGCTCACCCGACGTGGGACATGGGGCGGGTGGTCACCACCAACTCGGCGACGCTCGTCAACAAGGGGCTGGAGGTCATCGAGGCGCACCTGCTGTTCGACGTGCCGTACGACGCGATCGACGTGGTTGTGCATCCGCAGTCGATCGTTCACTCGATGGTCGAGTTCGTCGACGGATCCACCATCGCACAGGCCAGCCCGCCCGACATGCGCCTGCCGATCTCCCTCGCGCTCGACTGGCCGCACCGCGTGCCCGGGGTCGGCGCGCCGCTCGACTGGACCCGAGCACAGCAGTGGACCTTTGAGCCACTCGACTCCGAGGTGTTCCCCGCGGTAGACCTCGCGAAACGGGTGGGGCGCGAGGGCGGAACCTACCCGGCCGTGTTCAACGCCGCCAACGAGGTCGCGGTGGACGCGTTCCATGACGGAAGGATCAGCTTCCTCGACATCGTCGACACGGTGAGCCGCGTCGTGGACGCGCACGAGCCGGGCGAGCCGTCACTTGACGGCGTCCTGGACGCGGAGCGCTGGGCGCGATCCGAAGCCGAACGGGCGGTGGGACGCTGACGCCGGTCGAAGAGGCCATCGCCGATGGTCGGAAGCTCGCCGACTACGCGAGCAGGATGAAGGTCAAGAACGCCGTCATCATCCGCGCCCTCACGGGCGACCGACGGTTCGATCCCGAGCAGTACCTGCCGGAGGCGAAGGCCGCGCTGGGCGGGTTGGCTCGCGAGTTCGACGAAGCCGGCGATCGGCTCGACGTCCAGATCCGCCAGCTCAGGGGGCGCAGGGGCAAGGCGACCCACGCGCACGACTACCGGCAAGCCGATGCGTCGAACCTTCGGCTGCGTGCAACGGTGCTCCGCGCGCTGTCCGACGAGCTGCGCAGACTCATCGACGACCGGGATCACCTGCTCGGCCTGATCGAGAGCGCGCGAAAGGACGCCTGGGGCGACATCTCCAGAGCGGTGATGGACACGCTCAACCGCCAGGTCGTTGTCGTCGACGACGACTATCTCCGAGAGCGGGAGGAGCGCATGGGTCTCGTTGTCGACGACCTGCGCCGCCTGATGGACTGATCGGGCACGTCAGTTGTTGTTGCCCTTGTCGCCCTTCTTGTCCTCTTTGTCCTTCTTGTCCTTCTTGTCCTTGTCTTTCTTCTTTTCCTTCTCGTTGTCCTTCTTGCCGTCGTTCCCGTGGTTGCCGTTTCCGCCCTGGTTCGACGCCGGTGGCTCGGGCGGGGGAGGGGCCGGCTGTTGGGCAGCAATGGCGGCTTCCAGATCGGCACGGACAAGTGCGATAGCGGCAAGGATGCTGTCGTAGCGTTCCGGCGTGATCAATCCGCGCGCAAGCGCGTCCTTCACCTCCACCTCCAGTTCAGCGACCTTCTGGAGTGCGGCCTCGAATTCGGCGGTCGAGGCAGCCGTACTCACTTCGAGCACGCGCTCCTGGAACATCGCTGCCGCATCCGGATCGAAACTGGGCGACTGGGCGCATCCAGACAGCACGACGGCCGCCGACAGCACGACGGCAGTGACGGTGGCGCGCGTACGGGTCATCATGGCGTCACCGTTCTCTGCAGTTGTTCAAGATGGGTGCCAAGCGGCCCCTCGACTACCGGGTAGTCCGGTGCGGCCGGCGGCTCTGGGGTGAGCGTCGGGATGATGGTCAGCGCGACCACGACCGCGAGCACGAGCGCCGTGAGGATGCCGGCTATGAGGGCGACGCGCTTGGCGCCTATCGCGCGCAACCAGGAGTGGCGCGGTTCAGCGGCTGCCTCGGCAGTCACGTCAACGGCCTTCGGCGCGGTGGTCGGCCGGTGATTTACCACGGGCGCGGTGGTCTGCGTGTCGGATGTCTCCCGCTCGAGCACCGGGTAGCGCATGGTCTGCTCGTACGGCTCGGGCAGTGCCGCGATCTCCAGTGACACGTCGCGTGCGCTCGGGCGCTCGTCTGGCTCGCGCGCGGTCATCCGCCGAATCAGGGCAGCCCATCCGGCCGGCACCGAATCGGGGATGTCGACGTCGGAGTTCACGCGGGCCATCATCGACTCCATCGCAGAACCCGGGAACGCGCGTTCGCCCGTCAGGCACTCGAGCAGCACCAGTCCGAACGCGTACACGTCGCTCGCCGGCGTGATCGCGCCGCCGAGCGCCTGTTCCGGGCTGAAGTAGCTCGCGGTGCCGAGCACGGTGCCCGTCGCGGTGATGCGGCCGCCATCGACCAGGCGGGCGATGCCGAAATCGGCGAGCTTCGCGTGCGGTCCGGACTCGTCGTCTCCGCGATCGGTGAGGAGGATGTTGCCCGGCTTGATGTCACGGTGCACCACGCCGTTCGCGTGAATGTAGGCGAGTGCGTCGGCGAGCTGCCAGCCGATCACGGCGACTTCGACGGAGGAGACCGGCCCGGCCGAGAGCCTCGCACGAAGATCGTCGCCCGGCACGTACTCCATCACGAGAAATGACGTACCAGTGGCCTCGTCGGTGCCCGCGTCGAAGAGTGTGACCAATGCGGGGTGATTCAATGCCGCGAGGGTGCGCACCTCGTGCTGCTGCCGCTCCAGTTCGTCCTCTTGACTGACGTCGGAACGGTACAGCTTGACGGCCACCTGACGGCCCAGAGCCTCGTCGAACGCGAGGTAGACGGATGCCATCCCGCCCCGACCGAGCAACGACTCGGTCCGGAAACGCCCAGCGAGGACGGATCCGATCGGTTGTTCAGTTCCCAGGTCGGCAGGCACGTTCTCTCTTTCGGGGAGGACGATCGTTCTCTCTTCAGGGGCAGGACGATCATGTTATCGAGCAACCCTGAAGACTCCCGAAGTTCCTTAGCGAGTATCCTGTACCGGTGGAAACCGTGCTTCTGTATGTCGTGGGCGTTGTTATCATCGCGCTCGGGCTGGCGCTGTCGATCGCGCTGCACGAAATCGGCCACCTCTTGCCCGCGAAGCTGTTCGGGGTACGCGTTTCCCAGTACATGATCGGTTTCGGGCCGACGCTGTGGTCCAAGCGCAAGGGAGAGACCGAGTACGGCTTCAAGGCCATCCCGCTTGGCGGGTACGTCTCGATGGCGGGCATGTACCCTCCGGCCAAACCGGGCGAGAAGGCACGCACGTCGAGTACCGGCTTCTTCCAGTCGATGGTTCAGGATGCGCGCACCGTTAACGCGGAGACCGTGCCAGAGGGCCAGGAGCACCGCACCTTCTACCGCCTGCCGGTGTGGAAGCGGATCATCATCATGGCCGGCGGGCCGTTCATGAACCTTCTCATCGCCGTCGCGCTCTTCGCCGTGGTGCTGTGCGGCTTCGGAGTGCAACAGGTGTCCACGACCGTCGGAAGCGTCAACGAGTGCCTGATCCCGGCATCCGCCAAACAGCGCGACTGCGGGCCGAGCGATCCGGCGGCTCCGGCGGCCGCGGCCGGCATCCTCCCCGGTGACACCCTGGTCTCTGTCAACGGCCAGGCCATTAAGAGCTGGCAGGACAGCACCGCGATCATTCAGAAGTCCGCCGGCGAACCGATCGACATCGTCGTCAAGCGCGACGGCAAGAACATCGACGTGGTTGCCACTCCGGCGCTGACGGAGCGCTACGTCTTCGACGACAACGGCGAGGTCGCAACCGGCAAGGACGGTGCTCCGCTCACTGAGCAGGTCGGGATGCTCGGCATCACCGCTGCGTACAAGGCCGTTCCGCAACCGCCGAGCGCTGTGCTCCCCGCGGTGGGTCAGAACATCAGCGGCGTCACGGGCATCATCCTGAATCTCCCGCAGCGGCTCGTCGACGTCGCCAACGCGGCGTTCGGGCCCGACCAGCGCGACCCGAACGGGCCGATGAGCGTTGTCGGCGTGGGGCGGATCGCCGGTGAGGTCACGAGCATCAACACCATCCCGATCGCCGACCGCGCCGCCTACCTGATCGGCCTGGTCGCATCCGTGAACGTTGCCCTGCTGGTCTTCAACCTGGTGCCGCTGATGCCCCTGGATGGCGGACATATCGCCGGCGCCGCGTGGGAGGGCATCCGCCGCTTCTTCGCGAAGCTGTTCGGGCGCCGCGACCCGGGCCCGTTCGACGCGGCCCGGTTCATCCCGATCACCTTCGGCGTCGTGATCCTGCTCGGAGGCATGAGCCTGCTGCTGATCTACGCCGACATCGTCAAGCCGATCTCCCTGCTCTGACCCACCGGCATCGAGTCGGGAGTTGTTGCCCTTATGGCATGGCTCATAAGGGCGTTAAGTCCCGACTCAACGGGATGGAGGGCTAGAGGGAGAGCAGCAGCGCCTCGCCCTGACCGCCGCCGCCGCACAGCGCGACCGCGGCCTTGCCCGAGCCGCGACGCTTGAGCTCGTAGGCCGCGTGCAGCGCGAGGCGGGCACCGGATGCGCCGATCGGGTGCCCGATCGCGATCGCACCGCCGTGGATGTTCACGTTGTCGAGGCTCACGCCGAGCGCACGCGCCGAGTGCAGTGACACCGCGGCGAATGCCTCGTTGATCTCGATGAAGTCGAGATCGGCGGTCGACCAGCCCTGGCGCTCGAGCGCCGCGGTGATCGCATGCGCCGGCTGTGCGTGCAGCGAGTTGTCCGGGCCGGCGACCTGGCCTGGGGCTCCGATGACGGCGAGGTAGTCGAGGTTGTTCGCCTCCGCGTACTCGCGACTGGCGAGGATGACCGCGGCTGCACCGTCGGAGATGGGGGAGGAGTTGCCCGCAGTGATGGTGCCACCCTCGGCGAACGCCGGACGCAGCCCGGAGAGCGACTCGGGAGTGGAGTCGGGGCGCACGCCCTCGTCGGTGTCGACGACGGTGTCGCCCTTGCGGCCCTTGATGGTGACCGGCACGATCTCCTCGGCGATCAGACCTGTAGCAGCGGCTGCCCGCTGGTGGGATGCGGCGGCGACCTCGTCCTGGTCTTCGCGGCTGATGCTGAGCGACGGGTTGTGCTTCTCGGTGGAGATGCCCATCGACTCGCGGTCGAACGCATCCGTCAGTCCGTCGTGAGCCATGGTGTCGACCACAGCGGTGTTGCCGTAGGACCAGCCACGGCGTGAACCGGGCAGCACGTGCGGTGCGTTGGACATGGATTCCTGTCCGCCGACCGCGACCACCTCTGCCTCGCCCGAGCGGATGAGCCGGGCGCCGTCGATGATCGCGGCGAGCCCGGAGAGGCAGATCTTGTTGATGGTGGTGGCTGGGACGTTCCAGCCGATGCCCGCGTGGATCGCGGCCTGGCGAGCCGGTCCCTGGCCGAGGCCGGCAGTGAGCACGTTGCCCATGATGACCGCGTCGATCGCGTCGACGTCGACCCCGGAGCGCTCGATGGCGCCCTTCAGGGCGATCGTGCCCAGCTCGACGGCGCTGAGGGAGGACAGCGCGCCGTTCATCTTCCCTTGTGGGGTGCGTGCTCCGGCGAGGATGACGACATCGCGTGTGGTCATGGGTTGCGGCTCCATTGCTCGTTCGCGCCGTTTACGGTGGTACGGCGCAGTGCCCGTGTGTCTGCTTGACACTCTACTTCGAATGGTACTACTTTGCTGAGACCTGAATCGTCTGTCATATTGGCGGGCGAACCCCACGTCACCAACAGCACGAAAGGCATTCACATGCGGGTAACAAAGAAGTACCTGGCACCGGCCATTCTGGCCGTCGCGGGTCTGGCCCTAGCCGGATGCGCACCGTCGACCTCCACTCCTGAGCCGGGCACCAACGGAGAGGATCTCGCAGCGGTCAACGTTGCGGTCATCACCTCCGAGACCGGTCCGCTCGCCCTCTACGGCCAGGCCTACCTGAACGGCTTCGAGGCCGGCCTCGACTACGCGACCGACGGCACCGGAAAGGTTGACGGCCGCGAGATCAACATCACCCACGCCGACGACGCCGGCGACACCGACAAGGCCGTGACCGCGGCCAAGAACTTCATCGGTGACGGCTACAAGATCATCGCCGGCACCGCGGCATCCGGCATCGCACTCGCGCTCGCCGAGCAGGCCGAGCAGAACAAGATCCTGTACATCTCCGGCCCCGCCGCAGCCGACGCCATCACCGGCGTCAACGACTACACGTTCCGCTCGGGCCGCCAGACCATCCAGGACATCTCCACCGCAGGCACCTTCGCGGGTGACGTCAACGGCAAGACGGTCCTCGTCTTCGCGCAGGACACCGCGTTCGGCCAGGGCAACTTCGCCGGCGTCACGGCAGTGCTCGGCGGCCAGGGCGCGACGGTCGTGAGCGAGCTCGTCCCCGAGGACGCCACCGAGTTCACGCCGTTCGCCCAGCAGATCAATGACGTGAAGCCGGACCTGGTGTTCGTCGCATGGGCGGGCGCAACCTCCGCAGCCATGTGGCAGGCGCTCTCGCAGCAGGGCGTGTTCGACGACTTCCCGGTCGTCACCGGCCTCGGTGACGTCTCCACCTACGGCGCCTACGGCCGCGGCGAGCGAGAAGATCAGCTTCCTCAACCACTACTTCGGTGGCGCTGCCGGGACTGACGCCGAGAAGTTGCATGATCGAGCACCTCGAGAAGAACGGCCACGTCGCCGACCTCTTCTCGCCCGACGGCTTCGTCGCGGCGCAGATGATCGTTCGCGCGATCAGCGAGGGCGGCGGAGACGACGTCGACAAGATGATCGCATCGCTCGAGGGCTGGACCTTCGACTCGGTCAAGGGTGAGCTCACCATCCGTGCCAAGGACCACGCAGTCATCCAGCCGATGTTCCAGGCGCGACTCAAGGCACAGGGCGGCACCTACGTCCCCGAGCTGATCAAGGTCGTCGACGCCAAGACCGTCGAGCCGTAAGCGACAAGCAAGAAACATGACGACCAACCAGCCCGTGCTCGAAGTGCAGGATCTGAGCCTTCAGATCGGCGGCGCGCGCATCCTCACGGATGTGAACCTGTCGGTGGCGAAAGGCGAGATGCTCGGTGTTATCGGCCCCAACGGGGCCGGTAAGACCACCTTGTTCAACCTGATCTCAGGCGTCCTGAATCCGACAGGCGGCACCATTCGCCTCGAGGGCAAGGACGTGAGCAAGGACCAGATCTTCACGAGAGCACGGGCTGGTCTTGGTCGCACCTTCCAGACCTCCAGCCTGTTCAACGGACTGTCGGCCCTGGAGAACGTCCGTCTCGCGGCGCAGGCCAAGCTCGGCGGCAGCCTGTCGCTGACCCGGTTCCCCCGCAAGGGCGACCAGGCCACCGCGATCGCCGAGGAGAAGCTCGAGGAAGTCGGGCTCGCGCACCACGCGGCAACCGACGCCGGCGTGCTCTCCCACGGCGACAAGCGCAAGCTCGAGATCGCGATGCTGCTGGCCACCGAGCCCAGCGTCATCCTGCTCGACGAGCCGATGGCGGGCGTCGCATCCGGTGACGTTCCCGGGCTCACCGAAGTCATCCGCAACCTGCACCGCGGGCACGGACGCACGGTGCTCATGGTCGAACACCACATCGAGGTCGTCCTCGGCCTGGTCGACCGTGTCGCCGTCATGCACCATGGACAACTGCTCGTCGTTGACACTCCGGAGGCCGTGATGGCCAACCCGGCAGTGCAGAGCGCCTACCTCGGGGAGAGCGTGTGAACGCCCCAGCACCATCCGACTCGATCCTCACCGTCCGCAATCTGAGCGCCAAGGTGGCCGGGCAGCAGGTCGTCGAGGACGTCAGCTTCGACGTTCCGGCAACCGGCGTCACGGCCCTGCTCGGTCGCAATGGTGTCGGCAAGACCAGCACCATCAAGGGCATCCTCGGCCTGATCGAGCGCAAGGGCGAGATGACGTTCGCCGGCGAGCGGATCGAACGGCTGCGCACCCACAAGATCGTGCAGCGCGGCATCGGCTATGTCCCAGAGGACCGCGAGGTGTTCAGCAAGCTCAGCGTCGCCGAAAACCTGCGTCTCGCCGAGCGCACCGGCAAGCCACGCCGCGAGCTGGTCGACGACCTGTTCCCGGACCTCGTGGAGCGGGCGGCGCAGAAGGCGGGAACGCTCTCCGGCGGCCAGCAGCAGATGCTGTCGCTCGGCCGCGCACTGATCAACGAGAACCGGCTGCTGCTCGTCGATGAGCCGACCAAGGGGCTCGCGCCGATCATCGTCTCCCAGGTCGCGGATGCGCTCGCCGAGGCAGCGAAGACCGTCCCGATCCTGCTGGTCGAGCAGAACCTGCAGGTCGTGCGCCAGCTCGCCGAGGACGTCATCGTGCTCGATGGCGGCCGTGTGGTCTACACCGGCAAGGCGCGGACGCTTCTCGATGACGAGGCACTCATTCACCGATTCCTCGGAGTGAGCGGTGGCGACAGCCACCCGGCGCCGAGCGTAGCGAGCGCGACCAGCGCTCAGGAGGAGCGCGCATGAGCACCGTAGTTCTGCTGCTCATCACCGGGCTCGGGCTCGGTGCACTGTACTTCCTCGTCGCATCCGGGCTCTCCCTGATCTACGGGCTGATGGACGTGCTGAACTTCGCGCACGGGTCGTTCCTGACCCTCGGCGCGTTCGCGGGCTGGGAGTTCGCCCGCCGGTTCGGGGCCGACAGCTGGGGGACATTCCTGCTCTCGCTGCTTGTTGGCGCAGCGGTCGGCGCGATCTTCGCAGTCCTCACGGAGCTGCTTCTGATTCGAAAACTGTACGAGAGACTGATCGAGCAAGTGCTCGTGACGGTCGGTCTCGCACTGGCAACTGTCGCGCTGTACGAGGGCATCTGGGGCCAGGACCCCATCTACCTCACCGCGCCGGAGTGGATGGGCGGCAAGACCGAAATCCTCGGTGCGTCCATCCCGAACGACCGCTTCCTGTACATCGCTGCGGCAGTCATCGTGCTCATCGCCATCGTGCTGTTCCTGAAGTTCACACGCTTCGGGCTCATCATCCGCGCCGGCGTGGAGAACCGCTCCATGGTGACCGCGCTCGGCATCGATGTCCGCTCGGCGTTCACGCTCGTGTTCGCCATCGGCGGCGCCGCAGCCGGAATCGGCGGAGTGCTGGCCTCGCACTACAACGGGTATGTGTCGCCGTACATCGGCGGTTCGCTGCTGATCTTCGCGTTCATCGTCACGGTCATCGGCGGGCTCGGCTCGCTCAGCGGCGCGGCGATCGCCTCCGCGGTGGTCGCGGTGCTGCAGCAGTTCGCCAACTACCACTGGGGCATCGGTGACCTCGTGGTCGTGCTGCTGCTTGCGGCAGTGCTGCTCCTCCGCCCGTCCGGACTTCTCGGGAGCAAGGCATGAGCATCGCAACACAGACAACCAAGAAGCCGTCGGTGATGGACCTCCTCACCCGCCCGGCTGTCAAGTGGGTGCTCGGGGCGCTGCTCGTCGGCTTCCTCGCGCTGCTGCCGATGCTGAACCTCAGCATCCCTGGCGTGCTGCCAGGCGCGACCTACACGCCGGGCACACTGCAGCTCCTCGCGTTCACGATGCTGATCGCCGGTCTCGCGCTCAGCTACCACCTGATCTTCGGGGTCGCGGGACTGCTCTCGTTCGGCCATGCGCTCTACTTCGCGGCCGGCGCGTATGGCCTCGGGATCGTGCTGCGCCGGTTCGAGATGGAGCTGATCCCGGCGATCGTGATCACACTGGTGGTCGGCCTCCTGATCGCAGGCATCGTCGGCGCGGTCAGCCTGCGGGTCACCGGGATCGGGTTCGCCATGGTCACCCTCGCGTTCGCGCAGGCGGGCTCGGTGCTGGTGCGCCGCAACGCCGATTGGACCGGCGGCGACGAGGGACTCGCGCTCGACACGACGCACATCCCGGATGAACTGGTTGGCGTCCTCAACACGCGCAACCTGTACTGGGTCTGCCTCGCCGTGCTGGTGCTCGTGTTCCTCGTGACCAGCTGGTTCGAGAAGTCCCGGGCCGGCCACGTCGTGGCGGCGACGCGCGAGAATGAGCTGCGGGTTCGTGTCATCGGCATCCGACCGTACTTCGTGAAGCTGCTCACCTTCATCGTTGCTGGGGTGCTCGCCACCATCGTCGGCATGGCCTACCTGCTGCTGCAGTCGAGCGCGACGCAGAAGATCATCACGGCAGACTTCACCCTGACCCTGCTCGTCATCGTCGTGCTCGGCGGCGTCGGCTACCGCTGGGGCGCCGTCATCGGTGGTGTGGTCTACACGCTGCTCGACCAGCGACTCACCGTGCTTGCCGGCTCGGAGGCGATTGCAGGTCTTCCCGACTTCCTTCGCATCCCCCTTTCGGAACCACTGTTCATTCTGGGAACGTTGTTCATCCTGGTCGTTCTGTTCCTGCCGGGCGGCATCGCCGGACTGGCGAAGCGCGTCACGCGGGGGCGGTCGAACGTCCGGGCTGAGAGAGATGTCCTGGAGGAGGTCGTGTGAACGACGGGCTGCACACGCTCGGCCGGTGGACCCGTGACCGTGCGGTCGCGACGCCGGACCGGGTCGCGGTAGACGACCGCGGCGTCGTCGTGACCTACCGCGACCTTGACGAGCGCGCGAGCAATCTCGCGGCCGCTCTGCTCGAGCGCGGGTACGGCGTCGGCGACCGCATCGCGACGATCACCGGCAACAGCGCCGACCATGTCGTGCTGTTCTTCGCGTGTGCGAAGGCCGGCATCATCCTGGCACCGCTGTCCTGGCGGTTGTCCCCGCGCGAGCTCGCCCAGCAGCTGGAGATCGCGGACCCGGCACTGCTGCTGGTCGAGGAAGAGTTCCTCACCCTCGCCGCGGCGACAACCAAGCGGCTCGTGTCGCAGCCGGCCGTTGAGGCGCTCGGCGGCAGCGGAATCGAGGCGAGCGTCCCGCATCCGGTGCGCAGCAACCCGACCGAGCTTCCGGAACAGCGCGCGGTGCGCGACGACGACGGCCTGCTTGTCATCTTCACGTCCGGTACGCAGGGGCCGGCCAGAGGCGCCATCCTCACGCACGCCAACTGCTTCTGGACCAACCTCGCCTTCTCGCGCACGGTCGAGATCACCAGCCGTGACACCGTGCTCGCGGTCATGCCCCAGTACCACGTCGGTGGCTGGAACGTTCAGCCGCTGCTCGCCTGGTGGGTGGGCGCGACGGTCGTGCTCGAGCGCACTTTCGACCCAGGCCGCGTGCTCCAGCTCATCCAGGACCGCAGGATCACCACCATGATGGGCGTCCCCGCGAACTACCTGTTCCTGGCCGAGCACCCGTCCTTCCGGGGCACCGACTTCTCCAGCCTTCGGCACGCGGTCGTCGGCGGGGCACCGATGCCGGAGCCGCTGCTGCGCACCTGGCACTCGCGTGGCGTCGCGCTGACCCAGGGCTACGGACTGACCGAGGCGAGCCCGAATGTGCTGTGCCTGCCCGACGAGGACGCCCGCACCAAGATCGGTCTCGCGGGCAAGCCGTACCCGCACGTCGAGGTCGCCGTGGCGGATGCGATCACGGGCGAGATCCTCGACGGCGAAGCCACGGGGGAGCTGCTCGTCACCGGCCCCAGCGTCTTCCCCGGCTACTTCCGCGACCCGGAGAGCACCGCTCGCGCACTGCACGGCGGCTGGCTGCACACCGGTGACCTGGTTCGCCGCGACTCCGATGGCTACTACCAGGTCGTCGATCGCATCTCCGACATCTTCATCTCCGGTGGCGAGAGCATCTCGCCCGCCGAGGTCGAGAGCGTGCTCGCCGGACACCAGGCGGTCGCCGACGTCGCGGTCGTCGGTGTCCCGGATGCCCGGTGGGGCGAGGTGGGCATCGCGCATGTGGTGGTTCGCCCGGGTAATGCAACCGACGAGCAGGATCTGCTGGCGTTCTGCGCTCGCGACCTGGCCGCGTTCAAGGTGCCCAAGCACGTCCGGTTCGTGTCGTCCATCCCACGCTCGAGCGGCAACAAGGTGCTGCGGCGTGCGCTGGTCGACGCGTACCTGGCCGAGCAGGCGAGCGAGCACACGTTCGGCGGGCAGCGATGACTGATGCGCCACGCACCGAACGGGGCAACAGGACCCGTGCCAAGCTGCTCGTCGCAGCCGAGAAGGTGTTCTCAGAGTGCGGTTACCACGAGGCATCGATCGTGCGCATCACCGAAGCCGCCGGGGTGGCCCAAGGCACCTTCTACCTGTACTTCGGCAGCAAGCTGGAGATCTTCGACGAGCTGGTCGACGACCTCAACCGCAGGGTCAGGCACGCGATGCGCGACGCGATGGAGGGGGCACCGTCCCGCCTCGAAGCCGAGCGCGCCGGCTACCACGGCTTCTTCCAGTTCACCGCAGAGCATCCGGCGCTGTACCGCATCGTGCGCGAAGCGGAATCGGTGTCGCCGAAGGCGCTTCGCATGCACTACACGCGAATCGTCGCTGGCTACATCGAGGGCCTGCGCGAGGCGAAGGGCAACGGAGAGATCGGCGACGTCGACCCTGCAGTCGTCGCCTGGATTCTGATGGGCATCGGCGAGATGGTCGGCATGCGCTGGGTGCTCTGGGGCGAGGACGGAGCCGCCGGCGCGGACAACGATCCCACCGCGAGCGGCACCTCGCGCGTCCCTGACCACGTGTTCGAGGAGATGATGAGCTTCATCCAGCGGGGCCTCGGCGCCCCAGAGCAAGGAAAGGGACAAGCATGACGGACCTGACCGGCCGAAGGGCCCTCGTCACGGGCGGCGCGAGCGGCATCGGAGCCGCGTGCGTGCACTCGCTCGCCCAGGCGGGAGCCCACGTCATCGTCGCCGACCTCGACGGCGATGCAGCGGCGACGGTCGCAGCCGAGGTGGGCGGCGAGGCATGGCAGGTCGACCTGAGCGACACGTCCGCACTCGCTGACCTCGACCTCGACATCGACGTGCTCGTCAACAACGCCGGGATCCAGCACGTCAGCCCCATCGAGGACTTCGACCCCGCCCGGTTCAACCTGATCATGCGGCTCATGCTGGAATCGCCGTTCCTGCTCATCCGGGCAGCGCTGCCGAAGATGTACGAGCGCGGCTGGGGCAGGGTCATCAACATCTCTTCCGTGCACGGCCTGCGCGCATCCGCCTTCAAGTCCGCCTATGTCGCCGCCAAGCACGGCCTGGAGGGGCTCTCCAAGGTGACCGCTCTCGAGGGCGGACCGCACGGCGTCACGAGCAACTGCGTGAACCCCGGTTACGTGCGCACCCCACTGGTCGAGAAGCAGATCGCCGACCAAGCGCGCGTGCATGGCATCCCGGAGTCCGAAGTGGTCGAGAAGATCATGCTCACCGAAAGCGCGATCAAGCGATTGCTCGAGCCCGGCGAGGTCGCCGACCTCGTGCGCTGGCTGTCCGGCGACACCGCCCAGATGGTCACCGGTGCTTCGTACACCATGGACGGCGGATGGAGCTCCCGATGACAGCGCCGGACTACCGCGCCCGCATGATTCCGGTGCGCGGCGGAGAACTCGCGGTGGGCAGCTGGGGGCCGGAGGACGGACCGACCATCCTCGCGGTGCACGGCGTGACGGCGAGCCACATGACCTGGCCGTTCCTCAGCCAGGCGCTGCCCGGCGTGCGCATCATCGCGCCAGACCTGCGCGGCCGCGGCCGCAGCAACCGGCTGCCTGGACCGTACGGAATGCCATCACACGCCGACGATCTGGCGGCGGTGCTCGACGCATTCGGGGTGGAGCGGGCGGTGGTCGTCGGACACTCCATGGGTGGATTCGCGTCAGTGGTGTTCGCCCACCGGCATCCGGAGCGCGTCGAGGAGCTCGTACTGGTCGACGGCGGGCTGCCGCTGACCGTGCCGGAGGGCATGTCCGATGCCGATTTCACCCGGGCGGTGCTCGGCCCGGCGCAGGAACGGCTGTCGATGACCTTCCCGACCCGCGCTGCCTACGTCGAATTCTGGAAAGACCATCCGGCGTTCGCCGACGACCTCAACGACGTTGTCCTCGACTACATCGACTACGACCTGGACGGCAGCGAACCGGAGCTGCGTCCGTCGACCAGCTACCAGGCGGTCGCCGAGGACTCGGC
This sequence comes from uncultured Actinomycetota bacterium, assembly GCA_963702165.1. Taxonomy (GTDB): domain Bacteria; phylum Actinomycetota; class Actinomycetes; order Actinomycetales; family Microbacteriaceae; genus Terrimesophilobacter. The sequence continues at coordinate 297,360 of OY969722.1, forward strand.
CGAGCTGTCCGGCAGCGACTCGGTCATGTCGGCGCTGACCGGAATGACGCACGACGCGACCTTCCTGCGCGCACCCCGCGGACTCATGAACGCGGCTCCGCTGTACACGCACGAGCAGGTGGCAGGCTGGGCCCAGCGCTTCGGCCGGATCTCCACGCTGGAGGTCGACGATGTCAATCACTACACGATCGTGCTCGGAGGAAAGGGCGCCCGCGAAGTCGCGGCTGTGGTTCAGGATGCCCTCGCCCGGGCTGAGAAGAAAGCGGGAGTCTGAATGACCGGAATCGACAAGAGGGTCGCCTCACCGGCCGAAGCGGTCGCCGACATCGCAGATGGCGCCAGCATCGCAGTCGGCGGGTTCGGCCTGAGCGGCAACCCGATGATCCTCATCGAGGCTCTACTCGAGCGGGGCTCGAAGGACCTTTCGATCGTCAGCAACAACTGTGGCGTCGATGACTGGGGTCTTGGCATCCTGCTCGCCGCCCGACGCATCCGCAAGATGACCTCCTCGTACGTCGGCGAGAACAAGGAGTTCGAGCGGCAGTTCCTGTCGGGTGAGCTCGAACTGGAACTGACCCCGCAGGGCACTCTCGCCGAGAAGCTGCGCGCAGGCGGATCCGGGATCGCCGCATTCTTCACCCAGACCGGTGTTGGCACGCAGGTCGCAGAGGGCGGCTTGCCGCGCCTCTACGACGGCGACGGCGGCATCAAGGTGGCCTCACCCGAGAAGGAAGTGCGCACCTTTACGGTGCGCGGCCGCGACCTCGAATTCGTGCTCGAGGATGCGATCACCACCGACTTCGCACTCGTGCACGCACTCAGGGGCGACCGGCACGGCAACCTCGTGTTCAACAAGGCCGCACGCAACTTCTCACCGCTGGCGGCGATGGCGGGCAAGATCTGCATCGCTCAGGTCGAGGAACTGGTCGAACCGGGCGAGTTGGACCCGGATGCCGTGCACCTGCCAGGCATCTACGTGCACCGGGTGGTCGAGGTGGGAAGCGACATCGAGAAGCGCATCGAACGGCGCACCGTGACCGAGAAGGGCGGCAACTGATGGCACTCACACGAGAGCAGATGGCGGCGCGGGCAGCGCTCGAGCTGGAGGACGGCGCCTACGTCAACCTGGGCATCGGCCTTCCCACGCTGGTCCCGAACTACGTTCCGGACGGCCTGACCGTCGTGCTGCAGTCGGAGAACGGCATTCTCGGCGTCGGGCCGTACCCGACAGAGGACAAGGTCGACCCCGACCTGATCAACGCAGGCAAGGAAACCGTCACGACCCTCCCCGGCACCGCGTTCTTCGACTCGGCCATGAGCTTCGGCATGATCCGCGGCGGCAAGATCGACGCCGCGATCCTCGGTGCGATGCAGGTATCGGTGAACGGCGACCTCGCCAACTGGATGATCCCAGGCAAGATGGTCAAGGGCCCCGGCGGCGCGATGGACCTGGTCCACGGCGCAGGCAAGCTCATCGTGCTCATGGAGCACGTCGCGAAGGACGGCTCGGCCAAGATCGTGAACGAGTGCTCCCTTCCCCTCACCGGCCGGGGTGTCGTCGACCGGATCATCACGGACCTGGCCGTCATCGATGTGACGCCCGATGGTCTCGTGCTCCAGGAACTCGCTCCCGGCGTGACCGTGGACGAGGTGCGTGCGGCAACCCAGCCGCCGCTCACCATCGGGAAGGAACTTGCCGCATGACCGCAACCCTGCTTGCCGGGATCAGCTCGCGCACGCTTACGACCGACCGGCTCAGCGCGAACATCCTGGAACGCGACGGAGACGAACTGACCGCCGAGGCCGTCGTGTTCATCCACGGAAACGTCTCGTCGTCGCTGTTCTGGCAGCCGACCATGCTGCGCCTGCCTGCGACCTACCGGGCGATCGCGATCGACCTGCGCGGCTTCGGCGACAGCGAGACGCTGCCGGTCGACGCGACCCGCGGCCTTGCCGATTACTCCGATGACGTCGCATCCGTGCTCCGTGCGCTGGGAATCGAGTCTGCGCACTTCGTCGGCTGGAGCATGGGCGGCGGAGTCGTGCAACAGCTCATGCTCGACCACAACGAGCTGGTAGCCACTGTCACCCTGCAGGCGCCGGTCTCGCCGTACGGTTTCGGGCCGACCGCTCTTGACGGGTCGCTGCTGACCCCGGATGCCGCCGGTTCCGGAGCCGGGGGAGTGAACCCGGACTTCAAGGAGCGGCTGCACAGCGGCGACCGCACCGCTGACGAGCAGACGTCGCCGCGCTCGGTGTTCCGCTCCGCGTACGTCGCGCCCGGCTACCAGGACGAGCTCGAGGACCTGTGGGTCGAATCGATGCTCACGACGAAAGTCACCGATCGGAAACTATCCAGGCAACTCCACCCCGAGCGAGAACTGGCCCGGCTTCGCTCCCGGCGACCGTGGCGTGCTCAACACCATGGCACCGACCCACTACAACACCACCGGGATCGTCGACCTCGCGGTGAAGCCGCCCGTGCTGTGGATCCACGGCACACAGGATGCGATCGTCTCGCGACACGTCGTACTTCGACCTGAACTACCTCGGACAGCTCGGTGCGATCCCCGGCTGGCCGGGGATCGAGGTCGCACCGGCGCAGCCGATGAAGCAACAGACTCGCAACGTTCTCAAGGAATACGAGGCCGCCGGCGGCAGCGTGACAGAGGTCGAACTCGAGAACTGCGGACACTCTCCGCAGCTCGAATACCCGCAAGAGTTCGACGCCGCTCTGCACGCGCACCTGCTTGGCCGGAAGGCCGTCTAACCCGCTTACCCGCGGCAATGGGGCCGCATCCCACGAGGGTGCGGCCCTAGGTCGCTGCCGCTGAGGCAACGACTACAGTATGGGCAGTTGTTCGTGCGCACAGTGGAGGAACCGTAAGTGGCAGAGTTTGTCGACGCTAATGGCCTCGTCTACCGCGCGCTGCTCGAGCGCATCTCCGATGGATCGCTCGCTCCGGGCAGCAAGCTGCGGGAGGGGGCGCTAGCGGAGGAACTCGGGACGAGTCGCACCCCGGTGCGCGAGGCGCTTCGAACACTTGCCGCTGAGGGGCTCGTGGAGATAGCGCAGAACCGCGGTGCGACCGTGCGTGCCTGGACTCAGGAGCAGATCTATGAGTCATACGGCCTGAGAGCCCTGCTTCAGGCGCACGCCGGGCGTTTGGCGGCGGCGAACTCGAATCCGGATGACGTTGACACGCTCCAGCAGCTCCAGACCCAAATGGAGGAACTTCTTGCTCGCCGTCCCGCGAACTTCCTCGACGAGCTCGCCCGGCTCAATGCCGAGTTCCATGGGACGGTCGTCGGAATGGCTAGGAGTGCCCTGCTTGAGAGCATGATCAACACCCTGACGTCGGTGTCCATGGTCGGCCGCACGTTCCGCGGGTTTGAACCGGAAGACCTCGAACGCAGCATGATGCACCACCGCGACATCATCAGGGGCATCGCGGCGGGGGACGCCGAACTGGTGGCAGCGGTTATGACCAGCCACATTCTGGCGGCCCGACCCGCGGCGCTTGCCATGCTCCGTGCTGGCGAGCAGTCGACAGACGACCTTTAGCAGGAAGAATCGGACCAGGCGGACTCCTACGGGAGGATCGCGACCGCCTCGATTTCGACGAGCAGACCCGGACGAGCGAGCGCGACGACTTGCACGGTCGCCTGCGCCGGATGTCCGGCGTCGCCCGTGACCTCCCGAATAGCAGAACCGATCGTGCCCGGTTCGCCCATCTCGGTGGCGTAGATCTTGCGGTGAACAATGTCGTCCCAGGTAGCGCCGACCGCATCCATCGCGATCTTGAGGTTCTTCATCGTTTGAATGACCTGAGCGCGCAGATCTCCGTGTCCGACGATTTCGCCGTTCTCATCGAACGCGACCTGTCCAGCGAAGTGGACAATCGTTCCTCCGGTCCCGATCGCGACGTGCGAGTAAGCGCCGGGCTTGCTCAGCCCGGGCGGGTTGATCAGTATGCGACCCATCAGTTCCTCCGTTGTAGGTTGGCAGGGAAGGCTCCCGCCGATGCAAGGCCGGACCGCGGCGCGACCCCGACGAGCTCACAGATCCAGCGTCCGACCTCGGTAGCTCGTTCGGCGTCGACCCCGTGAACTTCTCCCTCGCGCTCGAGCAGCCAGGCCAGATCCTCGGTCGAGATGTTGCCGGCCGCACCGGGTGCGAACGGGCAGCCACCGAGCCCGCCGGCGCTTGAGTCGAAGCGCCGCACTCCGACGCTGAGCGCAGCGACGGTGTTCGCCAACGCGGTGTGGCGGGTCTCGTGGAAGTGGGCACGCAAGTCGATTGCGGTGCGCTGTCTCAGCAGGTCGAACAGGCCGGCTACCTGAGACGGATTGGCGCAGCCGATCGTGTCGGCTAGGGCGAGCTCAGCGACGTCTCCTGCCTCCAGGATCGGCGACACCGCGCGAAGCACTTGGTCGGAGGCGACTTCACCCTCGTAAGGGCAGCCGAACGCGACCGCGAACGTGACCGACAGCGGCACATTCGCGGCACGCGCCTGCCTGCCAGCGTAAAGTGCGCCGGCCACCGCCCGCTCCACGGTCGTGTTCTGGTTGGCGGATGCGAATGACTCGGACACCGGCACGACGTAGTTGATCTCATCGACCTGCGCCGCCAGCGCCCGGTCCACGCCGCGCTCATTGAGCGCGAGACCGATATAGCTGACGCCGTCGATCCGCGGCAGCGCCGCCATCACCTCGTCTGCGTCGGCCATTTGCGGCACCAGCCGTGGGTGTACGAAGCTCGTCGCCTCGATCCGCCGGGCGCCTGCGTCGACTAGGCGCGCGATCAGCTCGATCTTCGCGTCGGTCGAAACAGTCGTCGATTCGTTCTGCAGACCATCGCGCGGCGTGACATCGATGATCTCCACGGCGCTCATGCGCGTCCTCCGGCATCCGCGACCGGCTCCAAGCCGACCTCGCGCAGTACGTCCTCCGTGTGGGCGCCCGGTGTCACCGGACCGTTCCACAGCACCGCTCCCGGGTCGAGAGAGAGTTTCGGCACGATGCCCGGATGGGTGACGGTGCCCCAGTCATCATCCGTCACCTCCAGGAACATCTCGCGCTCGCGGAAGTGCGGGTCGGCGACGATATCCGCAATCGTGTTCACGAGACTCGCCGGCACGTCGTTCGCGTCGAGCACCTCGAGCAGGTCAGCAGCCGATCGCGACGCCGACCAATCGGCGATGATCTCGTCGAGTTCGGCCTGATGCCGGCCGCGGGCGGTGTGGTCCGTGAACCGATCGTCCGTCCGAAGGTCCGGCAGCGCCATTGCGGCAGCCAGCCGCGTGAAGACACTGTCCTGGTTGGCCGCGATCACCACCCACTTGCCATCGAGCGAGCGATAGATGTTCGATGGAGCGATGCCGGCGAGCGACGTGCCGCTCGGCCCCGGGACGTGCCCGCTCGCCACGTAGTCGGGCAGCGCACTCTCCAGCAGCGAGAAGCAGGACTCCACGAGCGAGACGTCCACCACCTGACCGCGACCGCCGTTGGTCTGCCGCGCGAGCAGCGCGATCAGCACGCCCTGGACCGCGAACATCGCGCCGAGGCTGTCGCCCAGCGAGATGCCGGTGCGCGGGGGAGGGCCATCCGGGAACCCATTCAGATGCCGAAGGCCCCCGATGGCCTCGGCGATCGAGGCGTAGCCGGGCCGGGATGCCTTGCTCCCGGTCTGGCCGTAGCCCGACACGCGTGCGATGACGACGCCCGGGTTCAGTTCGAGCATTCGTTCTGGCGCCAGCCCGAGCCTCTCCAGCGTGCCGGGCCTGAAATTCTCGATCACGACGTCAGCGGTGCCCAGGATCGACTCGAACGCCTCACGGCCATCGTCGCTCTTCAGATCGAGCAGCACGCTCTTCTTGTTGCGGGACTGCACCGCCCACCACAGAGCGTGACCGTTCTGCTGGGCGCGGCCCCAGTCGCGGAACGGGTCCGTTCGGCCGGGGCTCTCGACCTTGATCACTTCCGCACCGAAGTCGGCGAGCATCCGACCCGCGAACGGGCCGGCGATCAGGGATCCGAGCTCGATGACCCGGATGCCCGCCAAGGGCCCAGTGCGGCCCGTGGCCGGCTGTTCGACTGACTGCATAGGCGGCATTATTGCATACGATTTTGGCATGGGCCACGCAGAACAGCGCAAAACTGCGCCGGATTGCATGCAAACAGGTTGAGTTTGTTGGGCTGGAGCCCTAGGGTTCATATCGGGTGGGAGTGCGAGGCCGCCTCCCACGCACGTTACCGGCGTAGCCAGCCAAAGGAGGACTCGCGATGCGTCTGTCAGGAGAGCGCCGCCGGTGGGTTGGCGTGGCAACGCGATGAGGGCGAGCATCCTGGGGTCGCACGGTGGTCCCGAGGTCCTGCAGTTGAGTGAGCTGCCGGCGCCAGTGCCACAGCCTGGTGAGACGCTCATCCGGGTCGGTGCGGCAGGCGTCGAGCCGGGCCTCGATGTGCGGACTCGCCTGAACGGCGCCGGGTGGCAGCTTCGGTTTCCCCACGTGCTCGGTGCGAGCATGGCGGGCACGGTGGTCTCCAGCCCCGACGCCGCGGCGCCCGATCCCGGCACGCGAATCGCGGTAGCGCCGAACATCTCCTGCGGTGAATGTGCGTACTGTCGGTCCGGTCGCGACAACTCGTGCGCGCAACGAGAGTTCCTGGGAATCCATCACGCCGGCGGGTACGCCGAGTTCTGCAGCGTCCCGACTCGCAACCTCATCCCCATCGCCGACACCACCTCTTTCGCTGTCGCGTCAAGCACCGCGGTGTCGTTCGGAACGGCGTGGCATCTGCTCGTCACGCGGGCCAGGGTGAGCCCGGCGGATGTGGTGTTCGTCGTCGGTGCCGCAGGCAGCGTCGGCACGGCAGCGGCTCAGATCGCTGCGCTGTTCGGCGCCCGCGTCATCCTCGGCTCACGGACGCCCCAGAACCTGCGAGAACTCGCCGACGAGGTGCGCGCGTTGGGTGTCGTCGACACCACGACGGACCTCTCGCCCCAGTTGGAGTCGATTGCGCCAGGGGGAGTCGACGTCGTCGTGGAGACCGTCGGTTCGGAGACCTGGGCGGGCAGCGTCGCTGCGCTCGCCCCTGAGGGCAGGCTCGTGTGCTGCGGTGGCGCCAGCGGCGGCGAGGTCGGGCTCACCCTTCGTGACCTGTACCGGCGCAATCTCAGCCTGCTGTTCTCCACCAGCAGCACGTTTGAGGACCTGCGTCTGGTGTTCAGGCTCGTCGACGAGGGCCGACTGCGCCCGCGAGTCGACACGGTGTTCGATCTGGCAGACGCTGCTGCCGCCCACGCCGCGGTGGAAGCCGGCGGGCTGCAGGGCAAGGTCGTCATCGTTCCGGAGTCGGCAGCATGAGCCAGCAGGACTTCGGCGACGGCATCCGGGTTTTTGCGAGCGCGCCAGGCGCATCCAACCTGTCCGTGATCGCGAGCGGTTCTGGCGCGCTGCTGGTCGACGCGGGCAGCCTGCCCTCGGTGGCACGAGAATTCTGGGGCCAAGCCGCGGCCGGTGCGCATGCGCAGCTCGTGCTCACGCACCACCACGCCGATCATGTGTTCGGAGCGGCAGGTTTGGCGGATGTGCCGGTGATCGCGAGCGATTCGGCGGCCAGGCTCCTTGGCGAACGCGGTCAGCGTGAGCGCGATCGTCTGATCGAGCTGCTTCCCGACCATGCGGACGAGCTGGCTTTGGCACCGGTCCCGGTCGCGACGCATCCGGTCGACTCGACGACCACGATCGACGTGAACGGGCGAGCCGTGCGCCTCATTCCGGTGGGCCACGCCCACACGCCAGGAGACCTCGTCGTTTTCGATCCGCGCACCGGCACCCTGTTCACCGGCGATGTCGTGTTCACGAATGTCATGCCCGTGCTGCGCGACGCGAACACGGCAGGCTGGATTGAAGCACTTGCTGTGCTCGAAGCGCTGAAGCCCGAGCGTGTCGTCCCCGGGCATGGCAGGTCCGGCAGTGCTGACGTGCTGAATGACATGATCGAACTGCTGAGTGCGCTCCGGAGCATCGCCGAGCGCCACGCCGACGACGATGAACCCACGCCGTCCATCGATGAGCTGCCCACCCGCTTCCGCAACCTCAAGCGAATGGAACGGCTCGAAGGAGCCGTCTCATCCATCGTCGCCGAGCTGCGAAATTCCCCCACAACGCTGTCACCAAGAAGGAGCGAATAATGACAATCACCGGATGGCACCACATCACCTACCCCGTGCCGGACGTCGAAGCTGCCAGTGACTGGTATCAGCGCGTCTTCAAGGGAACCGAGATCATGCGCACCGGCTGGAACGCATCCGATGTCGCCGCGAAGCGCAACCGTCAGGTGTGGATGCAGTTCGGCACGGCCATCATCAACCTCGCAGAGGGCCCGGTCATGGAGCGCCCGACCGACTTGCACTTCTACCACTACGCCATGCACGCCCCCGCAGAACAGCTCGACGAATGGATCGCGCACCTCGAGGCGAACGGCGTAGAGGTGCTCGGGCCGTACGGGCACGGTGGCCTCGGCCTGCTCTCCCTCTATATGGACGACCCGTGGGGCTACCGTCTCGAGATCATCTTCGACCTCGGAGACTACGAGACCGCGAAGGAGGCGGCGATCTCACGCGGCGGCGCGCTCGGCAACCCGTCCGCGCAGTACGAGTGGGAGTGAGATGACCGGTCGCACGGACGAGCTCGATGGCCTGATCGTCGTCGGTTGTCGAATCCTTGACCGCCTGGGCATCTTCGACAGCTCCGGTCACCTCACCTACCGGTTGCCCGGCACCAACTCATTCGCCATCTCGGCGCGCAAGGCCCCAGGCCTCGCCAGCGCTGACGATCTGATGGTGATCGACGAGGACGGAAACGTGCTCGACGGACAGGGCACGGTGCCGCTCGAATGGGCGATCCACGCGCGCATCTATCGTGCGCGTCCAGACGTGAACTCGATCGTCCATTCGCACTCGCCGATGAGTCGGGCCTTCAGTATCAGCACCCAGCCGATCATGCCGGTGTTCGGCATCGCGACGCCGTGGCTGCATGCTCCGGTGCCAGTGCTCGATGAAACCGGCCCGATCTCGTCGTCGGAGGCGGGCGACCGGCTCGTCGACGTGATCGGAGACGGACCCGCGGCCCTTCTTCACGCGCATGGCAGCGTCGTAGTCGGGCCAAGCATCGAGGCGACGGTCGTGCGAGTCGTGACGCTCGAGCAGACGGCCGAATCCCTGTTGCGTGCGATCTCGCTCGGCCCGGTGCGCTCACTGGATGCCGAGCAGCTCGACGCGTGGCGAACCAATACCCCAGCAGGCCACGCCAAGGCGTGGGATTACTTCATCGCCAAGATGAAACGAGAGGATGCGCAGTGAAGCTTGCAATTTTCAACGACGATCGACTCGGGGTGGTCATCGACGACCAGACCGTCGTTGACGTGACCTCGGCCCTGCCCGAGCATGATCAGGGGCTCGGGGCGGGCTACTGGGTCCGACTGTGCCGCGACTTCGAGAAGCTGAAGGATGCCATCAGCGCGGCGACGGCCACCGGCAGCCGGCATTCGCTTGACAGCGTCGAGCTGCGCGCACCCGCGCTGAACCCGACGAAGGTCATCGCGGCAGCCTCGAACTACGCCGAGCACATCGATGAGATGAGCAACCGCGGCCTGCCGGAGTGGATGCTCACGTCCGACTTCTTCCTCAAGGCCCCGAGCTCGATCACCGGTGGGGGAGAGCTCGTCCTGCCGCAACTGGAGGCCGAGATCCACTACGAGTGCGAACTGGCCTTCGTGATCGGCAAGGGCGGCAAGGACATCCCGGTCGAATCGGCTCTTGAGCACGTGCTCGGATGGACGATCCTGCTCGACATCACCGAGCGCGGCTCTGGTGACCGATCGCGACGCAAGTCGTACGACGGGTTCACCCCGATCGGCCCGTGGATTGTCACGTCCGACGAGGTGTCGTCGTGGGAGGACCTGCCCATCGTCATGTATCTGAATGGCGTGGTGCGTCAGGATGTGCGTGCCGGGGACATGCTGGTGTCCGTCCCCCAGCTCATTGCCAACATCTCGCGCGTGATGACCCTCGTGCCTGGTGACGTTGTGACGACGGGGGCGCCTCCAGGGGTGGGCAAGATCGAGCCGGGCGACCAGATCGTCGCGACGATCGGCGAAATCGGAGCGTTGACCGTCAACGTCGGCTGACACAGCGTCGGCCGACACCGCGGGCGCCCACGCAAGTGGGCGCCCGCGATCGTTTAACGCCGGTGCCGTGTCGGCTCAGGCGGGTTCGGTGACGGTGACGCGGTGGCCGTCGAAGGGACGCGCGACCAGGTGGAGCAGGATTGTGGCCAGCAGCACAGTGGCGGCGACAATGAAGCCCCATGCGTTCTGCCAAAGGTAGATCGGCATCAGCACCATCGGGGCGACGCCGGCTCCGAAAAACCGGAACGCCTGCACGAACGAGATGGCAGACTCAGCCGAGCGCAGCCCAAGCACGTGCTTGTTAATGCTCAGCGCGACGGCCAGTGCGCACGGAATCGCCACCGCCCACAGCGCGGCGAGCAACAGGGCGTTGGTCGCGAGTGGCACCGCGAGAATGAAGCTCGCGCTGATGAGCAGGGCGGCAAGGCTGACGGTGCGCGAACCCCAACGATCCACGGCGGACCCCGCGAGCGGAGCGATGATGAGCGATGAGACGCCGCCGATCATCAGGATGATGCCGCGCTCGGAGGCACTCGACCCCAGGTTGTCGTAGGCGAACAGTGCGACTAGGAACCCGAGGCCGGTGACGCACGCGCCAATCGTGAGGTTCGTCACGCACAGCCAGACGATTGGCCAAGTCAGCGGCCTGCTCCCTGTCTGCCTCTGCTGAGTCGGTATCCAGGGCAGTCGTACCATACACAGCAGGAGCGCGTAGGCGGCGACGAAGATGAACGCGTAGCGCCAGGTCAACTCGGCGAACAGGCCGCTCACCAGTGGCGCTGAGAGCTGACCCATTGCGGCGACGGCGCCGAAGATCCCGAGTGTTCGGCCGAGACGGTCCGCGGCGGTGAATCGACTGAGCAGCGTCACGATGAGCGGGTTGGTGAAGGCGTTGCTCACCCCGAGCAGGAAGTACCCGGCAAGAAACACGTGCCAGCTGGGCGCCACCGCGCACAGCACTCCCGCTGCTGTGATCACGACGTAGGCCGTGGTCATCATGCGGCGGATGCCCCAGCGTGCGCTGATGGACCCGGACACGAGCATGGTGGTCGCGAAGGGGAGCAGGTAGACCATGATCGACACGGATGCCTCCTCCGGCGAAATCCCGTAGGAGGCACCCAGCTCAGGGAGGATCGAGGAGGTCATGAGCCCGCCGAACGGGCCGAGGAAGCCGCCCGCGTACAGCGCGACGCGCTGGACGCGCGTGAGCTGTGCTGTTTCCATCATTCGCTCGATCAGGACTTGTCGATCAGCAGCGCGACAATCGCGATGACACCGACGACGACGATCGTGATTCGCAAGGCGAGTTCTGGGATCCGTCGGCCGAGTTTCGCGCCGAGCTGACCGCCCACGATCGCGCCCACGGCGATGATGCCCGCTGCGAACCAGTCGATGGGAGTGAGCGCGACGAATACGACGCCCGCGGTGAAGTTCGCCGATGCGGTGAGCACATTCTTCATCGCGTTGGCGCGCTGCAGCGAGCCCTTGAGCATGATCGAGAGGATGGAGAGCAGGATCACGCCCTGCGCAGCGCCGAAGTAACCGCCGTAGGTGCCTGAGAGGGCCGTGGCAACGGAGAGCCCAGCGCGGTTCTCGCTGACCTCCGGCTCGCCGTCCTCTGTGAACGTCACCTCGGGCCCAGTGCCGCGCTGGTTGCGGCGTGCACTCGCGAGCAACTGCCGCGCAGCGATGCGCTTCTTGAGGGTCGGACCGGTGACGACGAGCACGCAGGCGAGGGCGATGAGCACCGGCACGACCCCGTTGAAGACTTCGGCCGGCAGCACGAGCAACAGCAGCGCTCCCGCGACTCCTCCGATGCCGGACGAGACCATCAGGGGAACGATTGACCGCCACTGCCCCTTCAGCTCCCGGCGGTAGCCGATGGCTCCGCTGATCGACCCGGGAAGCACACCCAGGTTGTTCGTGACGTTGGCGAGCACCGGCGGATAACCGACAGCGAGCAGCGCGGGGAACGTGATGAGCGAACCGGAGCCGACGATCGTGTTGATCATCCCGGCGCCGAGACCGGCAAGTGCGAGCAGAAGGATAGGCACAAGCTCAAGTTCAGGCATCATCGCTCACTCATTCGCTCACAGGACAACCGTGTTCTCGTGGATTGTATACCAAATGGCTTAGGTCGCATTCATTCCTCAATCATGTGTGGCCAACCGACGAGCGAAGAACTACGATCGCAGTGTGATGACGACACCAGAGCCTGAGGCGTTGACCGGCGCGTCCGAGCAGCCGATCGTCGACCCGAACGCGGGGCTGTCAGATCGCATTGCCGCTGAACTGGCGAAGCGCGTGGCGTCCGGCGAGCTTCCTCTCGGATCCTGGCTGCGTCAAAGCAAGATCGCCGAGGAGTTCGGCACCAGCCGGACCCCGGTGCGCGAGGCAATTCAGTCCCTGAGCGCGACGGGAGTGGTCGAGCTGATCCCAAACCGCGGCGCTCGCATCAGGGTCCCATCGCCGGGTGAGATCGAAGACGGCTACCGTGTCCGCGCGGAACTCGAGGGCCTGGCCGCCGAGCTTGCCGCGACGTTCGCCACCCAGCAGCAGATTGACAGGCTGATCGCGGCGGAGGAACTCTTCGAGACCGCGGTGACCGAGGTCTCGGAATCAGATACGAGCATCGAAATCGGCAGGCAGCGGTGGACGCAGGCGAACGATGAGTTCCACGAGATCATCCTCGCTGCGGCGCGTAATCAGACGTTGGTCTCGGCGCTCGCCTGGATTCACAACCAACTGCCCCGCAACCTGACCTGGAACGAACTGGGCAGGGACGTTCGTCTCATGCGCTCCAATGTCGCGCAGCACCGCGCCATCCGGGAGGCGATCGAGGCCGGCGACGGCCGTGCCGCTCGGCAGGCGATGATCCGCCACGTGCTGCGCTCCGGTGAGCTTGTACTCCTTGGGCTTCGCGAACTGGACTGAGCTCCCTCTCGCCCGGCCAAATCCCGAGATTTCGGCACCCTTCCTCCGTGTTGCATGCAATATGCCTCATTCAGTTAAAAACAATCGGTTGAGTAACGCGATTCGTATGCAATACTGAGCCAACGAAAGTTGACGGAGCACAAACCGCACCCGAGACGGCTGGAATCGATCGCATACGAACCCGTTGCGATTGGCTCCCAACTCTGTAGGATTGAATACACTTTGATCCGGGTGGCAGTTTGCCTCCTGGACACGACCACAAGGATGTGGCTCCCTCTCTTCGGGACAGCGCCGCATCCGACACCCAGTGGGAGGTTGCGGGACGTGAGGCAAATCTGTGTCATCGGTGCCGGGATCGTCGGCGCGTCCGTTGCATACCACCTGTCCAAGGTCGAAGGCGCTCGAGTCACCGTCGTCGACAGCGGATATCCCGGAGCTGGGGTCACCGAGGCCGGCACCGGCTGGGTGACAGCTCGCGGCACCGCAGACCCGGGCTACCGCAACCTCCGCCTGCACGGCATGGAGGAGCACCTCCGGCTAGCCGACTCTTTCCCTTCCACCCCGTGGCTGACGGTGGGGGGCACGCTGCTGACCGAGGACGCCGACGACGACTTCGATGGGACGGTCGCCGAATCCCAAGAGCATGGGATGCCAGTCGACGTGCTGAGTGCCGCGCAGGTGAACGCGCAGCTCGAGCCGAACATCGCCTTCGGACGAGGAGACCTCCGCGTCGCCCACTTCACGAGCGAGTTCTCAGTCATCGGCTCACTGCTAACCCGCATCCTCTTCGAGTCCGCCACCGAGAGCGGGGCGATCGCGCACATCGGATCCCGGGTGATCGGCCTTGATCAGCTCGCTGGGCGGCACCGGGTGACGCTCGATGACGGCACCTGGATCGACGCTGATGCCGTCGTGAACGCGGCGGGAGCGTCAGCGGATCAAGTAGCCGGCTTGTACGGGATCCCGATGCCGATGCGCCCCCAGCCCGGTATCGGCGTGCTGGTGAGAGTGAACGGTCAGCCGCTTGGCCGCATGGTCACGGTAGACGGCCTGGCCATCAAGCCTGAGATCGACGGTGTGATCCGACTGCGAAGCCTCCTCGGCTGGAAATCGGATGTCGGCGCGGCGAGCCGCGACAGCAGCTTCACCGGCGGCATGGAACGAAACGAGTTCGTCGACCACGTCGTCGGCCAATTCGAGCGCGTGCTTCCCGGCAGCGCACCGATCCGCTCCGTTGTCACGCGGGTCGGCATTCGCCCGTTCCCCGCGGACGGCTTCCCGCGCGTCGGCGAGGTCGCCGACGTTCCCGGATACTACGACGCCGTGATGCACAGCGGGGGAGTCCTCGCGCCGTTGATCGGTCGCCTGCTCGCTGGCGAGATCGCCACCGGCGAGCAGAGCGAACTGCTCGCCGCCTACCGTCCGAGTCGGTTTCTCGAAACCGATTCCAGCCTGACCGCCGGTGACGCCGCCGGAACCACGCTGTAAGCGCACTGGAGAGACACAGATGTCGTCACCAACTCGTGAGAAGACGCTAACCACAGATCGGCTTCTGGGCCTGCCGCAGAAGCGGCGCTTCGAGATCACTCGGTGGATCCTCCTCATCGTGGGAATCTACGTGGCCGCTGTGGTCTTGAACCTCATGATCTTCAACGAGGCGTGGGACTGGCCGCTGGTGTGGTCGTACCTGTTCTCTCAGCGCATCATGCTCGGCGTGCTCAACACTGTCTGGCTCACCGTGCTGGCTCTGGCCTTCGGACTGCTCACTGGGCTGGTCGTCTGCCTGGCGCGGCTATCTCGCTTCTCGGTGCTGCGCGGCGCAGCGTTCGTCTACGTGTGGATCGTGCGTGCGACACCGCCGCTCGTGATCCTGCTGCTCATCTACTTCCTCGGTGTGCTGAAGCCCACCCTCGGCATCGGGCTGCCGTTTCTGCCCTATGTCGTCGAATGGCCGACAAACGACCTGATCACCCCGTTCACCGCAGCCGTTGTCGGGCTGTCCTTCTACCTCGGAGGCAAGACGGCCGAGATCTTCCGATCCGGATTCATCGCGGTGGGAGCCGGGCAGCGCGAGGCCGTGCAGGCTCTCGGGCTCGGACCGTGGACGGCGTTGACCCGCGTCATCGGGCCGCAGGCGGTTCGCGTCATCATCCCGCCGATGGCGAACGAAGTCGTCACGATGTTCAAGAACACGTCGCTCGTGTCAGTCGTCGGATTCGCTGAGCTGCTGACGACAACGCAACGGCTGTACGCGACCAACTTCGAGACCATCCCGATGCTCACCGTCGCGTGTGTCTGGTACCTCGCCCTGACAAGCATCCTCATGGTCGGTCAGCTGCGGTTGGAGCGGAAGTTCGGGCGCGGCTTCGACCGTCGAGTGTTCAGGCACGACGAAAACCAGGAATTCGGGCCAGACGTGCCGGTCACGGTCGCTGTCCCTCTCTCAGAGTCGATCAATCAGAAAGGTGGTGTCCGGTGAACGCTTCCGCAGAGCTCATTCTCGAGCTGGTCAAGGTGGAGAAGAAGTTCGGCTCCTTCCAGGCACTGTATGGAGTTGACCTTGCAATCGCCCCAGGCACGGTGACCTGCATCGTCGGCCCTTCCGGATCCGGGAAGTCCACGCTGTTGCGGACGATCAACGGATTGGAGTCGATCGACGGCGGTGCGATCTTCTTCAAGGGCGAGCTCTGCCACGAGGAGGTTCGAGGCGGATATCGGGTTCCGGTGTCCCGGGCGAAGTCGCGTGAGCAGGTCCTGAACTTCGGGATGGTATTCCAGTCGTTCAACCTGTTCCCCAACCTCACCGCACTGCAGAACGTCATGCTCGCGCCGAAGACGGTCAGAGGCCTCTCGCAGGGCGATGCGAAGCAGATCGCCAAGGAGCACCTCGCGCGGGTCGGCCTGGGCGACAAGCTCGGCAACTACCCCAACGAGCTGTCCGGTGGCCAGCAGCAGCGTGTCGCCATCGCTCGCGCTCTGGCCATGCAGCCAGAGGTGATGCTCTTCGATGAGCCGACGAGTGCACTGGACCCCGAACTCGTGCACGAGGTGCTCGAAGTGATGCGGAGCCTCGCGAACGACGGCACGACGATGGTGATCGTCACCCACGAGATGAACTTCGCACGCGACATCGCCGACGAGCTGGTTGTGATGGCCGACGGCCGGATCATCGAGCAGGGTGCACCGCGTGAGGTGCTCTCCAACCCGCAGACCGAGCGTGGCCGGGCGTTCTTCGCGGCCATCGGCGAGCACCACGAGAAGCAGGTGAGCTGAGTGAGCATCGCCCACAACGCCCCGAAACCGGACAGGAGCTGAAGCAAGTGGTACGTCTTGACAAGGCAGTGGAGATCAATGATCTGCGCTTGATCGCCAAGCGGCGACTGCCCGTTGCGCTGTTCAACCAGCTCGACCACGGCAGCGAGGACGACGTGTCCTATCGCCACAACCGGGAGGTGTTCGAGCGCATCAAGCTCATCCACCGCATCCTTCAGGATGTCTCGCAGCGGGACGCGTCAGTCACCCTCTTCGGCAAGAAGCACGACCTGCCCCTCATCATCACGCCCACGGGCATCACGAGCTGGATGTCCTACCGCGGCGAAGTCTCGCTCGCGCGTGCCGCTGCGAAGGCGAACATTCCCTTCACCCTGACCAGCACAACGCACACTCCGATGGAGACGGTGCTTGAGGAGGGCGGCGGCACGCAGTGGTACCAGGCCATCATGTGGCGGGACCTCGATGCGTCGCTGCGCGGGGTCGAGCGGGCCAGGGACGCCGGCTTCGAAGCGCTGTTCCTGACGGTCGATTCGACCATCCCGTACAACCGGCCGTGGGACAAGCGGCAGGACATCAAGTTCCCCCTCGAGCGAGTCAAGCTTGGCCACCTGCTTGAGGGAGTGCGTCACCCGCACTGGGCGCTCGGCACACCGGCGAGGTACATCCTCAAGGATCGTCGCCTCCCTGGAATGACGAACACAGACGTTCCAACGGGAATGTCTGCCGCAGAGCGACGTGCCTGGTTCGTGAAGGAGGACTCCCTCGACTGGACCTTCTTCAAGCGAGTCCGTGACCTGTGGCCGCGCACCCTCATCATCAAGGGAATCCTTCACCCGGATGACGCAGTGCAGGCGATCAACGCGGGCGCGGACGCCATCGTGGTCAGCAACCACGGCGGTGCAACCAACGACTCGGCGCCATCCCCGCTGGAGATGCTGCCCAGTATCGTGGCCGCGGTCGCCGGTCGGGTGCCGGTGCTGGTTGACAGCGGCTTCCGCCGCGGCAGCGACGTGCTGAAGGCGATCGCACTGGGGGCCGACGCGGTCATGATCGGACGCGCGACCCTGTATGGACTGGCCGCGGCCGGCGAGCAGGGGGCGACCCACGCATTGTCGATCCTCCGCGACGAGATCCGACGCACTATGGGCGCCCTTGGCCTGTCCGATCTCGCCTCGATCGGTAGGGACCACCTGCTGCTCCCGGGCGATCTCGACCACCTGTCACGCGCACCGGTGCCATGGAAGGGCGCGGCTGCCTCCGAACTCGACGCAGAACTGCGCTGAGCCCCTTAGACACACCTACCCATCAACGAAGCTAGGAGAACAACGTGACTCTGGTCGTCATTGGAGACAACGCCGAGCGCTCCCTTCCGGTCGCTGCCGTCGCGGCGCTGACAAGCGGGGAGCGCGTGCTCTTCACAACTGAGCATGGCCCCGGCGAGCACACGGTCCAGGTCGAAGGAACGGGCCTCAGTGGCACCGCGGTCATCGAAGCTGTAGCCCCGGACGCTCAGTTCGACGGCGACAGCTACGTGATCGCCGCCCCCGCGAAGGATCTCGAAGCCCTATTGAGTGTGAGGCCGGAGCAGTTCGCGGGCAAGCTCGTGCTGCTCGGCCCGGGCGGGTTCGGTGGAGCGCTTCTGGCCACAGAGCTGTTCCGCAGCTGGGGCATCGAGGCACCCATCTTCGGTGAGGTTCCCGGCTGGATCGCCGGCGGATCGCTCTCCGGGGATCGCGTGAACATCGCCATGCGCAAGAGAAACCTTGACATCGCGGGCACAACCGACGAGCACACGGCAGCGCTGCTCGACCACTTCTCGCGGTACCTGCCGGAGCTCGTGGCGGCGGACTTCCTGACGACCTCTCTGTCCAACATCAACGCCACCATCCACCCGCCTCTAGCAATCCTCAATGCCACACGGATCGAGAACGGCGAGGACTGGCACTACTGGGACGAGGGGCTCACACCCGGAGTTGCTCGCCTGATGGACGCCATCGACGCCGAACGGGTGAACGTGGTGACGGCGCTCGGCGGCAATCCTCGGACTCTCCTCGAGGGCGCTCTGAACTCCTACGGTGGCGATGGCATGCAGGGCGACACCTTCTTCGACGCGGTCAAGGTGTTCCCGCTCTATCGCAACCGTCTGGGGCCGAAGCAGTTGGATTCGCGGTTCCTCACCGATGACGTGCCATACGGCATCGCCGCCTACGAGCAGCTCGCAGAGCGCATCGGCGTCGACCATGAAGCGCTGACGGCCGTTCGAGTGCTCTCCGAGGTGATCCTCGGGCGCGAGCTGAAGGCGGACGCGGCCGCTGTCGAGGCCCTGGTGCAGTACGCATCCGAGCGCAGCTTCGCCGGTTCGAAGTGAGGTTCGCCGGATGACCACGAATGCCGCAACCCTGCCGGAACGATCGGAGCGACAGGAGGTCGCCGCCCTGCCGATCCGGCGCCGCTTCGAACTCAAACGCTGGGTTGCCGCCGCGATCGCGATCCTTGTCGTGCTCTCGGTCATCGATTTCCTCCGCAGCCCCGGCTGGAAGTGGGACGTCGTTGCGGCAAACCTCTTCTCGGAGGATGTGCTCGAGGGAGTCGGACGCACGCTGCTGCTCACCGTGACGGCACTCGCCTGCGGGATGGTCATCGGCCTGCTGGTGTGCATGGCGCGGCTGTCCCGATTCGCGGCGCTGCGCGTCATGGCACTCGTGTACATCTGGCTCGTCCGGGCGCTGCCGATCATGGTCGTGCTGCTGTTCATCTACTTCCTTGCGGCACTGGTTCCGACCCTTGGGCTTGGCATCCCCGGTCTTCCGCCACTGTTCGAAGTCGAAACCAAGCACATCGTCACCCAGTTCGGCGCGGCGCTGCTGGGTCTCTCCCTGTACTTCGGAGGCAAGGCGGCCGAGATCTTCCGCGGGGGCTACCTTGCCGTGGGTGCTGGCCAGCACGAGGCCGCGCATGCGCTTGGCCTGAGCGGGTCGACGAAGCTCGCGCGCGTGACTGGCCCGCAGGCCATCCGGGTGTTGATCCCGCCTCTTGCCAACGAGGTCGTGACGATGTTCAAGAACACATCGATCGTCACGGTCATCGGCTACGGCGAGCTGCTCACGACCGTGCAGAAGGTGTATGCGCAGAGCGGGGAGACCATCCCGATGCTCACGGTCGCGTGCGTCTGGTACCTCGCGCTGACCAGTGTGCTCATGGTCGGTCAGATCTGGGTTGAGCGCAGGTTCGGACGAGGGTTCAACCGGCGGGTCAACTTCAAGGCTCAGGAAGCCGGGAGGGCGGACTCCTAGCCACGCGCGTGATGCGCCCCAAGGCGTCAGCGGTGACGGTCACCGCTGATGAGACGAGAGAGCAACCTCGTGCTGCGTCTGTCGCCGACAACAAACCGAAAGCAGTACCCACCAAGAGAGGAAGCAATGATGCTACTGAACAAGAAAGTGGCCGTCGCAGGAGCGCTTGTCGCACTCCTCGGGCTGAGCGCTTGCGCCAACCCGGGCGAAGCAGCAACCCCAGGAGCGGACACGGAAACCACGACCGATGTGGCGCTCGTGCAGGAGATCGCGGACATGCTGCCCGCAGAGATCACCAAGCGCGGCACCCTCCAGGTCGGCGCGACCAGCACCAACATGCCGGCTCAGTTCACCGACGAGGCTGGCGAGCTGGTCGGTGTTGCAATCGAGCTGTACGACGCCGCAGCCACCGTGCTTGGGCTAAAGGCAGAGTTCGACGTCGTCACGTTCGACGCGCTGCAGCCGGGTGTTGATTCGGGGCGCTACGACCTGGCCACAATGGGTGACAACATCGACCGCCAGAAGCTGTTCGACATCATCTCGATCTACAAGAACGGCTTTGCGGTACTCGCCAACAACACGTTCGAGAAGGATGACGTCGACTACCTCACCGGACTGTGCGGCCACTCGGTGGCGGGTACCAAGGGCACGCTCGTCGACCGCACCATGACAGCTGCGTCAGAAACGTGCGTCGCCAACGGCGAAGAGGCGATCGACTTCCACACCTACGTTGACAACGCCGGTGTTGCGCTTGCGGTCAAGAGTGAGCAGGACGAGGTGGGCGTGCTCGAGGTCATAGTCGCGCTCGCCTACGCGGATCGCGACTCTAAGAACCTCCGCGTCGCGGGCTTGGTGCAGAACACCACGAGCGGTCCGGCCATCAAGAAGGGCAACGACGAGTTGCGCGATGCGTTCCACGCAGCGCTGCAGCACCTTGTGGAGATCGGCTTCTACGAGGAGGTCATGACCAAGTACGGCATCCAGGACATGATGATCCCGGACATGCCGATCAACAACGCCAAGTAGTACGGCCACTAGCCGGCGAGGGCGTCTCCGGATGCCCTCGCCGGTTACGTGTAGCAAGCAACAAGGAGAAACACGATGCACGACAGCCCGACCACCGATGTCAGAGCGCTGAACGCTGAAGCACGAGGCCTGAGGATCATCGGCCACACCGACCTGAACGGGTCGGGCGATGCGATGCACGTCAATTTCCACGACAAGTACGCGTATGTCGGGCACATGGGCGACGGGAAGATCGGCACCTCGGTTGTCGACATTTCGGACCCCACCAACCCCACTGTCGTTCACCAGATGGAGAAGCCCGACGGCGTCCGCACCCACAAGGTGCAGATACTGGGCGACATCCTGCTGGTCAATCAGGAGATCTACCCCAACGCGCAGCCCGATCCAGCGCTGCCAACCGGATTCAAGGTGTTCTCACTCGAGGATCCAGCCCGCCCGCGTGAACTGGCGTACTACCACATGCCTGGTCACGGCGTGCACCGGTTCAAGTACATCGAAGAGCCCTACGTCTACATGAGCGGAAGCGATCTGGGCTTCGATCGCCAGATATTCATGATCTTCGATCTCAGCGACCCCGCGAACCCCGTCGAGGTGTCCAGGTGGTGGCTCCCTGGCATGAATCATGGTGCGGGCGAGGAGTCGCGCTGGAACCCTGGCCGCGACGTCTGGCACCACCACGCGAATATCGTGGGGGACCGCGCCTACTGCTCGTGGTGGGATGGCGGCGTCGTCATCCTCGACATCTCCGACAAGAGCGCCCCGAAGCTCGTCAAGCACATCATCCTGGACGACCTCGCGAGCCCACCCCAAGTGTCGGGCTCGGTGCACTCGGTGCTGCCCATCCCGGAGCGGAATCTCCTCATCGTCACCGAGGAGGAGATCGTCGACGACCTCGCAACCCAGAAGAAGTACGTGAGGGTGTTCGACATCTCCGATGAACTGCGTCCCCGGCAGATCTCGATCCTGCCCGAGCCGCAGGGCGACTTCCACACTCGCGGTGGGCGCTTCGGCCCGCACAACCTGCACGAGATGCGCGCAGGCACCTACCAGAGCACGGACGAGGTGTTCGTGACCTATTTCAGCGCGGGCGTGCGGGTCTACGACCTCAGCGATCCCTTCAGCCCCCGCGAACTGGCCTACCACGTCCCGCCATCGCCAGATGGAAAGCGTGCCATCCAGATGAACGACCTCATCGTGAACTCGGACGGCCTCATCTACGCCACCGACCGGCACGACGGCGGCCTGTACATCTTCGAGCGCACCGAGGACTGGGGCGTGCGCTGAGGCGACTCAGCGCTGAGCAAGGAGCGAAAGAAATGCGCAGGATCGTCGACCTGTCGGTGCCGTTGAAGTCGGGAATCGCCTCCGACCCGCCGGGGATGGAACCCAAGATCAACTACATCGACCACACCCAGTCCCGTGACGCGATGTTGAGCTACTTTCCGGGCGCCACGGCTGCCGACCTGCCGGACGGCGAGGCGTGGGCCGTGGAGCAGATCGACCTCTCCACCCACAACGGCACCCACCTCGACGCGCCTTACCACTACGCATCGACCATGAACGGTGGCGAGCGCGCAATGACCATCGATGAGGTGCCGCTCGACTGGTGCTTCCAGAACGGCGTCAAGCTTGACTTTCGCGACGCCGCCGACGGTTACGTGCTCACGCCGGCTGACATCGACGCCGAACTCGCGCGCATCGGCTACGAGTTGCAGCCGCTGGACATCGTCATGGTGAACACGAGCGCAGGCGCCCGCTACGGCGAAGACGATTACGTGTCCCGCGGCTGTGGAGTGGGCCGTGAAGCGACGCTGCACCTGCTGCGCCAAGGCGTGCGCGTCACGGGAACCGACGCGTGGAGTTGGGATGCCCCGTTCAGCTACACCGCCAAGCGCTACGCGCAAGACGGCGATGCCGGCATCATCTGGGAAGGGCACCGAGCGGGCCGCGACATCGGCTACTGCCACATCGAGAAGCTGCACAACCTCGAAGCGGTGCCAGCGTTCGGCTTCCAGGTCTCGTGCTTCCCGGTGAAAATTCACCGCGCTTCGGCCGGCTGGACCCGCGCGGTCGCGATCTTCGAGGATGCGTCGTGAGCGCCGCTCAACCGGGGAGCATCGCGGATACCCACGGCACCAAGGGCTTCGGGCTGAACAACCTGCCCTACGGGTCGTTCGACCCGGGCACCGGTTTCCGTCCCGGCGTACGGATCGGCGACTCGGTGATCGACCTGCCGGCCGCGCTCGCCGGACATCCCCGGGTATCGGACGCGCTGGTCGCTGCACTCGACACTCCGTCCCTCGATGGCCTCCTCGCTGCCGGCCACCTCGTGTGGGCCGAGCTGCGCGAGCTCCTGACGATCCTGCTCGGCGAGACTCCGGTCGACGACAGCCTCGAAAAGTCCGCGCACGCAATCGCGTCCGTGCGCATCGGCATGCCTTTCACGGTGTCCGACTACGTCGACTTCTACACCTCGGAGCAGCACGCCCTGAGGGTCGCCGAGATCTTCCAACCGGATCGCCCCGAGTTGTCACGGGCCTGGAAACACCTGCCGATCGGCTATCACGGGCGCTCGGCAACCGTCGTGGTGTCCGACACCGATGTCGTCCGTCCGAAAGGGACTGCAGGCTCGATGGCTCTGCCGCCACGTTCGGGCCGACGCGGCAGCTGGACTTCGAGGCGGAGGTCGGCTTCGTCGCGGGGACAACGGATGCTGTATCCGAGCTGTCGCTCGAAGATGCGAGCCGCCATATCTTCGGGGTCGTGCTGCTGAACGACTGGTCCGCCCGCGACATCCAGATGTTCGAGTCCGCGCCGCTCGGCCCGCACTTGGGCAAGTCCTTCGCCACGGCAATCAGCGCGTGGGTCGTGCCGATCGCGGCGCTCGAGAACGCCCGCGTCGAGCCGCCGACCCGAGACACTCCGCTCGCGCCGTACCTGGATGACCACAGCATCCAGCCGTGGGGTTTCGACCTGCAGTTGGTGGTCGAGGTCAACGGGGAAGTCATCTCTCGACCGCCGTTCGCGACCCAATACTGGACGGCAGCGCAGATGCTGGCTCACATGACGGTGAACGGCGCCGTTCTCCGCTCCGGCGGGCTGTTCGGCTCCGGGACGGTGTCGGGCGCGCAGCGTGAAGAGCGAGGCTGTCTGCTGGAACTCACCTGGAACGGCACCGATCCCCTTCCCCTCGCAGGTGGCAGCACCCTCGGTTACCTCGCCGATGGGGACGAGGTGCGAATCACCGCCACCGCCCCCGGTGCCGGCGGCTCGAGGATCTCCTTGGGCGAGGTCACAGGGCGGATCAGCCCGGCGACAGTGCTGGCACCGGTCTAGCCGCTTCCGGGCATCCGCGAGCCGCCTCGGACGCCGCCGGGAGGGGCACAGCGCGCGGACGTAGACTTGAGACGTGGCAGCAATCAATCTGGGTATGCCCCGAGTCCCCGAAGTACTGGCCCCGAGGCGCAAGACGCGGCAGATTCGGGTCGGCAAGGTTCTCGTCGGAGGCGACGCTCCGGTGAGCGTGCAGTCGATGACCACGACGCAGACCACCAATATCAACGCGACGCTGCAGCAGATCGCCGAGCTCACCGCGACCGGATGCGACATCGTCCGGGTGGCAGTGCCGCACCAGGAGGACGCCGACGCGCTGAAGATCATCGCCGCGAAGAGCCAGATCCCGGTGATCGCCGACATCCACTTCCAGCCTCGCTACGTGTTCGCCGCGATCGACGCCGGCGTCGGCGCCGTGCGCGTCAACCCGGGCAACATCAAGAAGTTCGACGACCAGGTCGGCGCGATCGCGGCAGCCGCGAAAGCCGCCGGCGTCAGCATCCGGATCGGCGTGAACGCGGGTTCCCTCGAGCCGAGCCTGCTGCAGAAGCACGGCAAGGCAACCGCCGAGGCGCTCGTCGAGAGCGCCGTGTGGGAGGCGAGCCTGTTCGAGGAACACGACTTCCACGACTTCAAGATCTCGGTCAAGCACAACGACCCCATCGTCATGGTGAAGGCCTACCGGATGCTCGCCGAGCAGGGCGACTGGCCACTGCACCTCGGTGTCACAGAAGCCGGGCCGGCGTTCCAGGGCACCATCAAGTCGGCGACAGCGTTCGGCATCCTGCTGTCAGAGGGCATCGGCGACACGATCAGGGTCTCGCTGTCCGCGCCCCCGGTCGAAGAGGTCAAGGTCGGACTGCAGATCCTGCAGTCGCTGAACCTGCGTGAGCGCAAGCTGGAGATCGTCTCGTGCCCGAGTTGCGGGCGTGCGCAGGTCGACGTCTACACGCTCGCCGACGAGGTGACGGAGGGGCTGCAGGGTATGACGGTGCCGTTGCGCGTCGCCGTCATGGGCTGCGTCGTGAACGGTCCGGGTGAGGCGCGCGAAGCCGACCTGGGTGTCGCATCCGGAAACGGCAAGGGGCAGATCTTCGTCAAGGGCGAGGTCATCAAGACGGTGCCGGAGGCCGAGATCGTCGCGACCCTGCTCGAGGAGGCGCGCCGCATCGCATCCGAGATGCCGGATGCGCCGCTCGGCGAACCGGTCGTCACTACCAGCTAGCGGCCGCCGAGATCGACCGTTGCGCGCGTGACGCGCGGCGGATCCCCGTGCGGAGTCGCCATGTCGACGAGCGCCAACTGGGGGAGCGTGTAGCGTTCGCCGTCGTTGACCCGCCCGTGCCGGGTCGCGGTGATGTGCGGACGGTAGCCGCGCCCGACGTGCGACAGCGTCTCGTGGTCGGCCAGGCAGCGTCTCAGTGTCACCAGCAGGTTGTCGTGCAGCTTCTGGATCCGCCCGTCGTCGGTCACGAGCGAGACCAGCACGTCCTTGCGGTGGCCGAACCAGTCATCCGGACCCACCGTGATCCGCAGCGGCTCACGAGCCCGGGCCACCGCGGTCATGGCGTCGCGCAGCTGCTCCGCAGTGCACCGGGTGCGGAACGGCGGCACCACCGTCACGTGCAGCGGCCAGTCGGCGGTGACGAAGCCATCGCCGACGTTCAGCGGCTCAATCGGCAGGATGATCACGAAGCGGCCCACGCCTGCCTCCCGTCAGTCGGTCGAGCCGATCACGACGGTGGAGTCCAACTCGTCGTCGTGCACAGTCCTCGGCGTGAGGCCGGCGGATGCCATCAGGGCGCTCAGCGTTGTCGCTTGAGTGCGGCCGGTCTCGATCAGCAGGGCACCGCCGGGTGCGAGCCAATCGGGTGCTGCGGCAATGATGCGGCGTGCGACGTCGAGGCCGTCACCCCCGCCGTCGAGCGCGTGCACCGGCTCGTGGTTGCGCGCTTCGGGCGGCATGAACCGCAGTTCATCCGTCGGCACGTAGGGCGCGTTGGCTGCGATGACATCGATCTTGCCGCGCAGCGACGCGGGAAGCGGCTCGAACAGGTCGCCCGCGAACACGTGCTCTGCCCCGAGGTTTCGCCTGGCGCACGCCACCGCGTTGTCATCGATGTCGGTCGCAAAGACCTCAACCAGCGGCTCCGTCGCTGCGATGACCGCGCCGAGCGCGCCGCTGCCGCAGCACAGGTCAAGCACGATCGATCCGGCATCCGCGAGCGCGAAGGCCTCGCGAGCGAGCAGCTCGCTGCGGCGGCGCGGCACGAACACTCCGGATGCGACGTGCACGCGCTGCCCGACGAACTGTGCCCAGCCAACTACGTGCTCGAGGGGCTCTCCGTCGATTCGGCGGCCGACCAGCGTCTCGAACTCCTCGGCCGTGGCTGCCTCGTCGGCGAGGAGAGCCGCCTCGTCCTCGGCGAACACGCATCCGGCCGCGCGCAGGCGGGCGGTGAGGACTTCGAGTTCGGTCACAGGCTCGGCAGTACGTTCAGCGGGTTTTCGATGCACCGCGCGACGAAGGTGATGAACTCACTCGGCACGTCGCCGTCACAGACCCGGTGGTCGAACACCATCGAGAGCACCATGACCTTGCGCACCGCGAGCGTGGCCGTCAACGACCCAGGGTCGGTCGATGATGCGTCCCATGCCGAGCATCGCGACCTCCGGCTGGTTGATGATCGGCGCCGAGCCGTCGACGCCGAAGCCGCCGTAGTTGTTGAGCGTGAACGTGCCGCCGCGCAGCTGCTCGTTCGGGAAGCCGCCGGTGGCAGCGGTGTCGACGACCGAGGCGATCGCGTCGCGCAACTGCTGTGTGGTCATCGCGCCCGCACCGTGCACGACTGGCACCATGAGGCCACGCGGCGTCTGCGCGGCAAGGCCGAGGTTTATGTCGGAGTGCTGCACGATCTCGCCCGCGGCCATCGTCGACGGACGAGTTCAGGATCGGATGCTGCTTCAGCCCGGCGATCACGAAGCGCGCGACCAGAGAGAGCAGGCTCCAACGCTCGCCGGTGGTGCGCTGCAGCTGCTCCTTCGCTTCGAGCAGCGCCGTGGCGTCTACGTCGAGCCAGATGGTCGCCTCGGGCACCTCGCGCCGGGAGGCGCTCATTCGCTCGGCGATGACCTTGCGGACGCCGGTGAACGGAATGCGGACGTCGCCGTCTGCGGGCGACCCGCTCGTGCCCGTGAGCTGGGCGATGCGGGCTTCGACGTCGGCGCGCATGACAAGCGAGTCGGGGCCGGACCCGTGGATGCTGGTCGCGTCGATGCCGTGCTCACGCGCGATCTTGCGCACGAGCGGCGAGACGACGGGGGAGCGGCGGCCGTCCACCGGCAGCGCGGGGGTGGTGGCGACGGCGGTGCCGCGGCCGCGGAACCGCCCGGTCGGCACCGCGCGGTTCGAGGTCTTCCGGGCGGTCGTCCCGTAGCCGATCAGCACCGCGCCGGAACCTTCGTCGCGCAGCGCCGTGCCGGGCACGACATCGCCTCCGGCAGTCTCCTCGACGGTCAGCAGCGGCTGTCCCGCGTGCACGGTCTGCCCCGGCTCGGCGTGCAGCGTGCTCGACGACTCCCGCGAACGGGCTGGGCAGCTCGACGACCGACTTTCGCCGACTCGACTTCGACGACCGGCTGGTCGATCACGACCGTGTCGCCAGGGGAGACCAGCCAGCGCACGATCTCGGCCTCTGTCAGGCCCTCACCGAGATCGGGCAGGATGAAATCGTGGCTCACGGCAGCTCCCATTCCCAGGTTGCGAGGGCGTTCAAGATGCGCTCCGGCGGTCGGCAGGTAGTACTCCTCGAGCTTGGGGCTCGGGTACGGGATGTCGAAGCCGGTGATTCGCAGGATCGGTGCGGCCAGGTGGTAGAACTCCCGCTCGGTGACCCTCGCGGCGACCTCGGCACCGAAGCCTCCGAACTGTGCTGCCTCGTGGATGACCGCGGCCCGGGAGGTCTTGCGCACCGACGCGCCGACGGTCGCGTCGTCGAAAGGTGACAGGCTGCGCAGGTCGATGACTTCGATCGACAGCTCCTCTGCCTCCGCCAGCTCCGCGGTCTCCAGCGCGGTCGCCACCGTTGGTCCGTAGGCGATCAGCGTCACATCCGTGCCCTCCCGCACGACCTTCGCGGTGCCGATCGGCTCGGTTACGACCGGAAGCGCGACCTCCTGCTTCGACCAGTAGCGGCTCTTCGGCTCCATGAAGATGACCGGGTCGTCGGAGCGGATCGCCTCGCGCATGATCGAGTAAGCGTCGGCCGGGTTCGACGGCATCACGACCGTCAGCCCAGGCGTGTGGGTCCAGTACGCCTCCGACGAGTCGGAGTGGTGCTCGACGCCGCCGATGCCGCCGGATGCCGGGATCCGGATGACCATGGGAAGCGCCACGCGGCCCTTCGTGCGATTGTGCATCTTGGCGACATGGGAGACGATCTGCTCGAATGCCGGGTAGCTGAACGCGTCGAACTGCATCTCCACGACCGGGCGCATGCCGTACATGGCCATGCCGATCGCGGTGCCGACGATCCCGGACTCGGCCAGCGGGGAGTCCCAGACGCGGTTCTCGCCGAACTCGGCCTGCAGCCCGTCGGTCACGCGGAAGACGCCGCCGAGCGGACCGACATCCTCGCCGTAGACGACGACGGTCGGGTCCTCGGCGATCGCGTCCCGCAGCGCGGCGTTCAGCGCCGCGGCCATCGTGACTGGCTTCGCCTCAGTGGTCGTCATCGGTTCCCCTCTGCCTTCAGGAACTCGCGCTGCTCGACCAGGGACGGCCGCTCGTTCACATACACGTGCCCGAACAGGTCCATCGGGTCGACCTGCAGCTCTGCGCTCATCGCCTCACGGGTCTCGGCGGCTTTTCGCTCGCCCTCAGCCGTGATCTCCTCCCGGTCGGTGTCGCTCAGGGCATCCTGCGAGACGAGGTAGCGCTCGAGCCGCTCGAGCGGGTCCTTGCCCTTCCACGCCGCGACATCGTCGGCGGTGCGGTAGCGGGTCGGGTCATCCGAGTTGGTGTGAGCCTCCACCCGGTAGGTGAGGCACTCGACGATGGTCGGGCCGTCGCCGCGACGTGCGCGCTCCATCGCGCGCGACATGACCGCGTAGACCGCGGCTGCGTCGTTGCCGTCGACGTAGTAGCCGGGGATGCCGTAGCCGATCGCCCGGTCGGCGAGGGTGCGAGCGCGCGTCTGCTTGGACAGCGGCACACTGATCGCGAACTGGTTGTTCTGCACCACGAACACGGTCGGCGCCTGCCAGACGCCGGCGAAGTTGAACGCCTCGTGAGTGTCGCCCTCGCTTGATGCGCCATCGCCGATGAACGTCACTGTCGCGATCTTCTCGCCGTTCAGCTTGGCCGCGGTCGCGTAGCCGACGGCGTGCAGTGCTTGCGTCGCGAGCGGTGTCGCCTGCACAGAGGTGCGGTGCTTCTTCGGGTCCCACCCGCTGTGCCAGTCGCCGCGGAAGCCCTGCAGCAGTTCGCCGGGGTCGATGCCTCTCGTCATGAGCGCGATCGAGTCGCGGTAAGTGGGGAACAGCCAGTCCTGCTCGGTCATCGCGAGGACGGTGCCGATCTCGCACGCTTCCTGGCCGAGCGCCGACGGGTAGGTTGCCAGCCGGCCCTGGCGGGTGAGTGCAGTCACCTGGGTGTCCCACCGCCTGGCGATCGCCATCCGGCGGTACAGCTCCTTGAGCATCGCCAGGGGCGGAAGCTCGAACCCCTGCCTGGCGCTCGAGCGCACCGCGCGACCCTCGTCGTCGATCAGTCGCAGCGGCTCCGGGTCAGGCAGGCCGACGGTCGGTTTGGTCTCAACATTGAGGCTCATACCCCATATCGTGCGCCCGATTCTGGGGGCTGATCGGCAGTTTTCAGCGAATCCGAACGCTTGGCGCTCGCACACCCGAAGGCAGTGCCATTCGTCCGCGAAAGACGCGTCAGAGCTGCCAACTGTCCGTCGACTGCTCGGGTGGTGTGCCCGTCCGTTCCTCGAGGATGATGTACGACCGCGTCGACGCGACGCCCGCGATGTTCCGGATGCGACGCAGGATCGTCTCGGA
This sequence comes from uncultured Actinomycetota bacterium, assembly GCA_963702165.1. Classification (GTDB taxonomy): domain Bacteria; phylum Actinomycetota; class Actinomycetes; order Actinomycetales; family Microbacteriaceae; genus Terrimesophilobacter. Next base: position 327,479 of record OY969722.1, read on the forward strand.
CAGCGCGTCGTGATCCGGGGCGCTCACGGTGAGCAGGATGTCGATGTCGCCGCTGAGCGCCTGCACGCGTTCCACGAACGGCAGGGAGGCGAGCTCCTCTGACACGCTCTGCCACGCGCTGTCGACCTTGACGATGACGATCGCGGTGAGCGGCAGGCCGAGGGCCTCGCGATCCACCGTCGCGGTGAAACCGGTGATCACCCCGTCGTCAATCAGTCGGGTGAGCCTGGTGTTGGCGGCGGTGCGCGAGATGTGCACGCGCTCGGCGAGCGAACGGATGGAGAGCCTCGCATCCTGACCGAGCTCGGCGATGATCCGCCTGTCGACCGAGTCGAGCGCGCGCTGCCGCTCCGCCATCGCTGCCCCCTCCAACCTCGCTAGGCACCAGCGTAGTCAGCGGGCGATGCCCGGCGCTTCAGTAGACTCGACTGCTGTGATCACGCGCCTGTCCCAGCTCTTCGTCCGCACCCTCCGTGAGGACCCCTCCGACGCCGAGGTGACGAGCCACCGCCTGCTCGTGCGCGCCGGCTACATCCGCCGCCAGGCGCCCGGCGTGTTCGCCTGGCTGCCGCTGGGGCTCCGGGTCAAGCGCAAGATCGAGGACATCATCCGCGAGGAGATGACGGCGATCGGCGCGCAGGAGGTGCACTTCCCCGCGCTGCTGCCGCGCGAGCCGTACGAGCTGACCGGCCGGTGGACCGAGTACGGCGACGGCCTCTTCCGTCTCAAGGACCGCAAGGATGCCGACTATCTGCTCGCGCCCACGCACGAGGAGGTCTTCACCCTGATGGTGAAGGACCTGTACTCGAGCTACAAGGACCTGCCGCTGTCGATCTACCAGATCCAGGACAAGTACCGCGACGAGGCACGGCCCCGCGCCGGTCTCCTGCGCGGCCGCGAGTTCACGATGAAGGACGCCTACTCGTTCGACTACACGGATGCGGGGCTCGACGAAGCGTACCAGGACCAGCGCGACGCCTACGAGCGCATCTTCGCGCGCCTCGGCCTCGAGTACGTGATCGTGCAAGGCCGATGCCGGCGCGATGGGCGGATCGCGAAGCGAGGAGTTCCTGCACCCGACGCCGGTCGGCGAGGACACCTTCGTGCGCTCGGCCGGCGGCTACGCGGCCAACGTCGAGGCGTACGACGACCCAGCGGCCTGAACCGATCCAGCTCGACGGGCTGCACCGCCGCGGTGGTGCTGCGACTCACCCAACACACCGACCATCGCGACCCTCGTGGACCTGGCGAACGCCGAACACCCGCGCGACGGACCGCGCCTGGACGGCAGCCGACACGCTCAAGAACGTCGTGCTGGCGCTGACCCACCTCGACGGCACGCGCGAGCTCGTCGTCGTGGGCCTGCCCGGCGACCGCGAGGTCGACCTCAAGCGCGTCGAGGTCGCATTCGCGCCCGCCGAGGTCGAGGCGGCCACCGAGGCCGACTTCGCCGGCAACGACAGCCTCGTCAAGGGCTACATCGGGCCGTGGTCGCCTCAAGGGCCGTCCTCGGCGAGGAGTCGGCCAGCGGCATCCGGTACCTCGTCGACCCGCGCGTCGTCGACGGGACCCAGTGGGTCACCGGCGCGAACGAGAACGAGAAGCACGTGTTCGGGCTCGTCGCCGGGCGCGACTTCGTGCCGGACGGCTTCGTCGAGGCTGGCAGAGGTCCGCGACGGCGACCCGGCTCCCGACGGCTCCGGCCCGATTCAAACCGCGCGCGGCATGGAGATCGGCCACGTCTTCCAGCTCGGCCGCAAGTACGCCGAGGCGCTCGGGCTGAAGGTGCTCGACGAGAACGGCAAGCTCGTCACCGTCACGATGGGCTCGTACGGCATCGGCGTCACGCGCATCCTGGCCGTGATCGCCGAGTCGAACAACGACGACAAGGGCCTGATCTGGCCCGAGAACGTCGCGCCGTTCGACGTGCACGTGATCGCGACGGGCAAGGACGAGGTCGTCTACGAGCTCGGCCGAGCGACTCACGGCCGAGCTCGAGCGCAGCCGGTCTCGACGTGCTCTTCGACGACCGGCCCAAGGTGTCGCCCGGCGTGAAGTTCGGCGACGCCGAGCTGATCGGCGTGCCGCAGATCGTCATCGTCGGCCGCGACGCCGCCGAGGGCACGCGTCGAGCTGTGGGACCGGCGCACGGGGGAGCGCAGCGCCGTCACCGTCGCCGAGGCCATCGCGCGTCTGCGCTGACGGCAGGGCAGGAAACTCCGGGCCGAATCTCGGGTACCGTAGATAGACGGCTTTCTCGCTGTGCGGTGAAGCTCGCGTCATTACGAGAGTTGAATAGTGGAGGCCCGCAGTGGACATCGACCTGAGCGTGCTGCGGCTCATGGAGCGCGAGCGCGAGATCCCGTTCGAGGAACTCGTGCAGATCATCGAGCAGGCCATCCTCACCGCCTACCTCAAGCACACCGGGCGAGGCGAGACCAGCCACGGGCACGGCCACGCGCATCGTGACGAGCCGGCCCCAGCGCGCGTCGAACTCGACCGCAAGACCGGCCACGTGTCGGTCTTCGTCCCCGAGCTCGACGACGAGGGCAACGTCATCGGCGAGGCCGAGGACAGCCCGAGCGACTTCGGCCGCATCGCGCGCCTTCGCCGCGAAGCAGGTCATCAACCAGCGCCTGCGCGACATCGCGCGACGACGCGGTGCTCGGCGAGTTCAAGGGCCGCGAGGGCGACATCGTCGCCGGCGTCATCCAGCAGGGACCGAACCCGCGGATGATCCACGTCGACCTCGGCACCATCGAGGCGATCCTGCCGCCCGAGGAGCAGGTGCCCGGCGAGGACTACGCGCACGGCACCCGCATCCGCGTCTATGTCACGAGCGTGAGCAAGGGACTCAAGGGCCCGCAGATCACCGTGCTCGCGCACGCACCCGTCGCTCGTGCGCAAGCTGTTCGCGCTCGAGGTTCCCGAGATCGCCAGCGGCGTCGTCGAGATCGTCTCGCTCGCCCGCGAGGCCGGCCACCGCACCAAGATCGCGGTGCGCGCCACCGAGCCCGGCGTCAACGCCAAGGGCGCCTGCATCGGCGAGCTCGGCCAGCGCGTGCGCGCCGTCACCGCAGAGCTCAACAACGAGAAGATCGACATCGTCGACTACTCGCGACGACCTGCGCGACCTTCGTCGCGAACGCGCTGTCGCCGGCCAAGGTGACGAGCGCCTTCGTGATCGACGAGTCGCTCAAGGCGGTGCGCGCGCTCGTGCCCGACTACCAGCTGTCGCTCGCGATCGGCAAGGAAGGCCAGAACGCCCGCCTCGCCGCCAAGCTGACCGGCGCCGGATCGACATCCAGCCCGACTCGACGATGGAGTCGTGACCGGCCCTGCGCCAGGCATCCGCGTTCCGTCGAAACGCGGCTGGGACACGCTCAGCGTGGGAGGGTCTAGTATGGAACCCGTCAGAACGTGCCTCGGCTGTCGGCAGCGCGCCGACCGATCCGCATTGCTGAGGGTTGTCGCGCGCGACGGCGAGGTGGTTCCGGATGTCGTGGCCAGCCTGCCCGGTCGAGGCGCGTGGGTGCACCCCACCCGCGACTGCATCGAGACCGCAATCAGACGCACGGCCTTCGGGCGCGCGCTGCGCGTGACCGGTGCCCTCGACACGAGCAAGGTGCTGACCCAAAAGAAGTCCGGAGACCTTCCGGCATCCACAAGTAACAGCTGACAGAACAGGCTGAATGACACATGGACAACTAATGAGCGGCTCGAAATGAGATCCGTCCGTAACTAGCGTCCTGCTCCTGTCTCGGGTGGGCCCAGACAGGAGAATTGTGGCAAAACCACGCGTGCACGAGATCGCAGCAGAACTCGGCATTGAAAGCAAGATCGCCCTTGAGAAGCTCAAGGAGATGGGCGAGTTCGTCAAGGGACCGTCGTCCAGCATCGAACCGCCGGTCGCCCGCAAGGTGAAGGCCGCGCTCGAGGCGGACGGCATCAAGCCGCGCCTAAGCCAGCCGAGGCGCCGCCGAAGGCAGCCCGCCAAGGCGGCCCGCCAAGCCAGAGCGAGCCCGAGCGCCGGCCCCCGCGTCCGAGCGCCATGCCCCCGCAGGCCGAGGCGCCTGCACCGCGCACCGGCAGGCGCCGAGGACAGCCGCGCCGGCCCCGGCGCGAGCCCGAGCCGGATGCCCCGGCAGCAGGTGGCGCACCGCGCCCCGGCACCCCGCGTCCCGGCAACAACCCCTTCGCCTCGAACCAGGGCATGCAGCGCCCCGGCGCACCGCGCCCCGGCAACAACCCGTTCGCGTCGACCCAGGGCATGCAGCGCCCGGCCGACGCCCGCGACGGCATCCCGCGCCCGGCGCCCCGCGCCCCGGCGCGCCGCGCCCCGGCGCGCCGCGTCCCGGCTGGTGCTCGGTGCGGGTCGTCCCGGCGCGGTCCGTCCCGGTGGTGCCGGCGGCGGCGCTCGTCCCGGCTGGTGCCGGTGGCGGCTTCCGTCCCGGCGGCGCCCCAGGCGGTGGCCCGGAACTTCGGCCCGAACCGCGCCGCAGGCGGCGGCGGTCGTGGTCGCGGCCCCGGCGGTGGAACCGCTGGTGCATTCGGTCGCGGTGGCGGCAAGAGCAAGGCCCGCAAGTCGAAGCGTACGAAGCGCGCCGAGTTCGAGCTGCGCGAAGCCCCGTCGCTCGGCGGCGTCAGCGTCCCCCGCGGCGACGGCAAGACCGTCATTCGCCTGCGTCGCGGTGCATCCATCACGGACTTCGCCGACAAGATCGACACGAGCCCCGGCAACCTCGTCACCGTGCTGTTCCACCTCGGTCAGATGGCCACGGCGACCGAGTCGCTCGACGAGGCGACCTTCGAGATGCTCGGCGACGAGCTCGGCTTCAAGATCCAGATGGTCTCGCCCGAGGACGAGGACCGCGAGCTGCTCGCGGGCTTCGACATCGACCTCGACCAGGAGCTCGAGGACGAGGACGACGAGGACCTGGCGAGCACGTCCGCCGGTCGTCACCGTCATGGGTCACGTCGACCACGGTAAGACCAGGCTGCTCGACGCGATCCGCAAGGCCAACGTCGTCGCCGGTGAGGCCGGTGGCATCACCCAGCACATCGGTGCCTACCAGGTCGTGCGCCGAGCACGAGGGCATCGAACGCGCCATCACCTTCATCGACACCCCGGGTCACGAGGCGTTCACCGCCATGCGTGCTCGTGGTGCGCAGGTCACCGACATCGCGATCCTCGTGGTCGCGGCCGACGACGGCATCATGCCGCAGACGGTTGAGGCGCTCAACCACGCCCAGGCGGCCGACGTGCCGATCGTGGTCGCGGTCAACAAGATCGACAAGACGGAGGCCAACCCGGCCAAGGTGCGCCAGCAGCTCACCGAGTTCGGTCTCGTCGCCGAGGAGTACGGCGGAGACACGATGTTCGTCGACGTCTCGGCGCTCAACAACATCGGCATCCGGAACTGCTCGACGCCGTGCTGCTCACCGCGGATGCCGGACTCGACCTGCGCGCCAACCCGAACAAGGATGCGCGCGGTGTCGCCATCGAGGCGAAGCTCGACAAGGGACGCGGTGCGGTCGCGACCGTGCTCATCCAGTCGGGAACGCTCGAGGTCGGCGACCCGATCGTCGCCGGAACCGCCTACGGCCGCGTTCGCGCGATGTTCGACGAGAACGGCGAGCCGCGTCGAGGTCGCGACGCCGGCGCGTCCGGTGCCGGTGCTCGGACTGACCTCGGTGCCTCGCGCCGGTGACACGTTCCTCGTCACCGACGACGACCGCACCGCCCGCCAGATCGCTGAGAAGCGCGAAGCCGTCGAGCGCAACGCCCTGCTGGCTCGCAGCCGCAAGCGCATCAGCCTCGAGGACTTCACCAAGGCGCTCGAAGACGGCAAGGTCGAGTCGCTCAACCTCATCATCAAGGGTGACGTCTCCGGTGCCGTCGAGGCGCTCGAGGAGTCGCTGCTCAAGATCGAGGTCGACGAGTCGGTTCAGCTGCGCATCATCCACCGCGGTGTCGGTGCTGTCACCGAGAGCGACGTCAACCTCGCTACCGTCGACAACGCCATCATCATCGGGTTCAACGTGCGCCCCGACCCGAAGGCCCGCGACCGCGCGGCCGCGAGGGTGTCGACGTGCGGTTCTACTCGGTCATCTACACGGCGCATCGACGACGTCGAGAACTCGCTCAAGGGCATGCTCAAGCCGGAGTACGAAGAGGTGCAGTCGGGTGTCGCGGAGATCCGCGAGGTCTTCCGCTCCTCCAAGTTCGGCAACGTCGCCGGTGTCATCGTGCGGTCGGGAACGATCACGCGCAACGCCAAGGCGCGCGTCATCCGCGATGGCGTCGTCGTCGGCGACAACCTCGCGATCGAGAGCCTGCGTCGCTTCAAGGACGACGTCACCGAGGTGCGCACGGACTTCGAAGCCGGTATCGGCCTCGGCAAGTTCAACGACATCCAGATCGGCGACGAGATCGAGACGATCGAACTGAAGGAGAAGCCCCGGGTCTAACGTACGGCTTCGGCTGTCGGTGCCGGCACGGAGAACGGGGCCCCTGCCCCGAGTCTCCTTAGCCTGACACCGGCAGCCGACCGGCCTGACGGCTGTTCACCAGGCTCATAGGAGAGGAGAAGCACAATGGCTGATCGCAGCACGCGCGGCCAAGATGGCCGACCGCATCAAGGTGATCGTCGCCGAAGCGCCTCGAGCGCGGGCATCAAGGACCCGCGCCTCGGCTTCGTGACCATCACCGACGTGCAGGTGACCGGCGACCTGCAGCACGCCTCCGTCTTCTACACGGTGTACGGCACCGACGAGGAGCGCGCCGACTCGGCCGCCGCCCTCAAGTCGGCGACCGGCATGCTGCGCAGCGAGGTGGGCAAGAACATCACCGCGCGGCTCACGCCGAGCCTCGAGTTCATCGCGGACGCGATCCCCGAGAACGCGACGCACATCGACTCCCTGCTCGCCGAGGCGCGCAATGCGCGACGCCGAGGTCGAGCAGACCTCGCCAAGACCGCGCAGTACGCCGGCGACGAGGACCCGTACGTCAAGCCGCGCGAAGACGACGAAGAGTAGCTAGATCCCTCATTGAGTCGGGAGTAGTTGCCCAAATGACACCGGTCAAAAGGGCAACTACTCCCGACTCGATGCGTTTAAGGGGAGGCGGTAGCCGGATGCCGCTGTGCCGGTCGCGAGGCCGTCAGCCAGCACGCCGGCGAGCGCACGCTCGAACTGTGGCGCATCAGGCCACAGCGCGGCGAGTTCGTCATGGGAAACGGGGTCGTCGGCCTCTCGCAGCGCTGCGACGATGAGCCCGCGCACCTGCCGGTCGGAGCCCTCGAACCGCTTCTGAACCGCCGCCCGCGCTCCGGTGTACTCCGGCTTGCCCGCCGCTCTCCAGGCGCACGCGTCCACGATCGGGCACACCTGGCAACGAGGCGAGCGCGCGGTGCAGACCAGGGCGCCGAGCTCCATCACCCCGGCGTTCACCAGCTTGGCTCGCGCCGGGTCCTCTGGCAGCAGCGATTCCATGGCGGCCAGGTCCCTCCGGGTGGATGGCGGAGCGGCCTCACCCTGGCCGGTCGACCGCGCGGGCGATCACCCTGCGGACGTTCGTGTCGACCACCGGGTGCCGCAACCCGAAAGCGAAGCTTGCCACCGCGCGTGCGGTGTAGTCGCCCACCCCGGGCAGCTGCAGCAGCGCATCCACGTCGCTGGGCACGATCCCGCCGTGGCGCTCGGTGATCGCCGCGGCCGCAGCGTGCAGGTTCAGCGCTCGGCGCGGGTACCCCAGCCTGTGCCAGGCCCGCACCGCTTCGCCGGGTGCTTCGCGAGCGAGATCGGAGGGTGTCGGCCAGCGGCGCATCCATGCCTCCCACTGCGGCAGCACTCTGGCCACCGGGGTCTGCTGCAGCATCACCTCGCTGACCAGGACTCCCCAAGGCGAGCAGTCCGGTCGCCGCCACGGCAGGTCCCTCCCGGCCTGCGCGAACCAGGCGACAACAGGCTCGGCGATGCTCATCTACTCAGCCTAGGAGCGCGCCGCCTGCAGTTCCCGCACGAGCGGGACCGCGCGCGGCTCCCAGCCGAGCGAGCGCGCCTTCGCCCCGTCCGCGTGCTGCGACATCAGCAGCGCGTCGGCGAACGCGGCACCGAGACGCTCGCGACTCTCCGCGGCGGTCTCGGCGACCCAACCCGCCCCCGTAGCCTCGGCCAGTTCACGCACGGTGGGGTTGTGGCCGCTCACCCCGAGCAGATAGCCGAGCCCGCTGCCCGACTCCACGACCCCCCGATACAACCGCGCCAGGTCGCGTACATGCACTGTCGTCCAGCGCTGTTCGCCGTTGCCGACCAAGCGGACCCGACCCGCGTCATCCCGGTCGGAGGTGATGAGTGCCGGGATGCCGAGCCCGGCGCCGTAAACGACACCGGGCGCCAGTATCGTCGCGGTCAGCGGGCTGTCCAGCAGAGTCTGCGCCACTCCTGGCCGCCATGCCACCAGAGCCGGCGGGTTCAGTCGCGACCGTTCGGTCAGGTGCTGGCCGTTGCCGTAGACCCAGGCGCCGCTCGTGTGCAGATAGGGCTTGCCGGAGGCGCCCAGCCCGGCGACCGCGGCCGCCGCGACGGTCGCATCGAATCTTGGTGCCGTCGCGTCCTGCGGGAGTGCGGTGCTGATTGCGGCGTCCGCAGCAGCGAATTGCTCCGCCAGCCACTCGCCGTCAGCTGTGTCGCCCACCACGGGCATCGACCCGAGTGCCGCTGCCAGGCGAGCCGCGCTGTGGCTGCGCACGAGCGCTGTTACCGTGTGCCCTGCGGAGAGGAGCTCGCTGGCGACGGCCTTGCCGATGAAACCGGTCACCCCGGTGAGTGTGATCTTCATGGATCGTGAGGCTACGCACCGACCGCCTGGCACCTCAAAGGAAGGAAGTTACCGGATGGATATCGCTTCGGGTGAGCACGCTCGAAACGTGCTGGACGTCAACTGTCCAAGCCGCGTAGTGCTGCAGCGTCTCGGCAGCAAATGGACGAGCTTCGTCCTCATCGCACTCGGCGACCATGGCACGTCCCGCTTCGCCGAACTGAGATCGGCGATCGGCGAGATCAGCCCCAAGGTGCTGACCGAGACCCTCCGCGGTCTGGAGAGCGATGGTCTGGTGCGGCGCGCGGTCTTCGCCGAGGTTCCCCCGCGCGTGGAGTACTCGCTGACCGAGCTGGGCGCCTCCCTCAACCGCTCCCTCGAGGGCATCCGTGCCTGGGCGCAGCTGCATGCAGACGACATGCTTGCGGCGCGGGAGCGAAGCGAACAGGCCGCCGACGAGCTCGTGCTGGCGAGCATCGGGCACAGGGCAGCCTCGTCCGGACACAAGGGTGACTTCCCGGCCTAGGCTGGGGCCATGGCCAGGTGGGCACCGCTGAAGAAGGACCAGCTCGAGTCTGTCGCGAGCGAGATCCTGCACAACTATGCTCGCGGCCGAGCCACTGTCGCGGTCGATGGTCGCTACAACGCAGGTCAGAAGGAGTTCGCCGACGGACTGGCGGATGCGCTGCGCGCGTCAACGAAGCACGTCTTCAGGGCGTCGATGGACGACTTCTTCCAGCCCCGCGCGGAGCGCGACCGCGCCGGCTGGCTGGACCCGAAGGCGCATTACCGCAGCGCCTACGACTATTCTCTGTTCCGGCGCGTGCTGCTCGACCCGTTTCGCACCGCGGGCAGCACCGGCTTCGTGCTCACCGGTTTCGATGAACAACGCGACCAGCCGGTGACGCAGCCGAAATGGATGTCGGCCGGACCGGATGCTGTTCTCGTCGTCGATGGGGTGTATCTGCACCGTCCGGAGCTCGCCCCGCTGTGGAACTACTCGGTGTGGGTCACCCGCACCCAGACGCCCCCGGCAACCGAGCTCGAGACCAGGGGAGCCGAGGCAGACGAGTTCTACATCCAGGGTGTCGACCCGAGCATGAAGGCCGCGGCGATCATCGACAACACCGACCCGGAGCATCCGAGACGCGTCTTCGAAGACGCCTGTTGACGCCTGGCCTCAGCCCACGCGGGCGACGACCTCGCGGGGGCTCAGGTGCGTCCCGGTGCGCTCGACCTCGTGCACGAGTTCCACCAGCGCGGCGTTCACCGGCGCCGGCAGGCCGACCTTCTTCCCCGCCTCCACGACCGCGCCGTTGAGGTAGTCGACCTCGGTCGGCTGCCCCCTCCGCAGCGACTGCAGCGTCGAGCCGGGGTTGGGGACCGGCCCCATCCTGCGGGCCATGAGCGCAGGTACGACCTGCGCGATCCCGATCGGCGCATGCGCGAGCATCCACAGCAGCGCCGGGGTGAGGCCCTGCAACGACTCGAACCGAACCCGAGACGCGTAACCGACCCGCACGTTCTCCCGCATGCTGCGCGTCATGATGTGGCGCAGTTGCCGGATGCCGATGGTCGCCTGCGCGCTCAGCCCGGTGATCGCCGGCAGGGCATTGATCTGGTTGACGACGAGCTTGGTCCATTGGGCGCCAGCGAAGTTGTCGGTGACGCGCACCGGCATGACACCGCCGATCACCTCGGCGGCCAACTGCACTGCCGCCCGGCTCGCACCGCCGATGTAGGTGGACCCGTCGTTGGTCACCGTGACCTCACCGGGCTTCACATACGACGCCGCATACAGGGCGAGACCGCCGATGACCTCGGAGTCCGGCAGCACTTCGCTGGCGGTCTCGACACCGCGCAGCCCGTTCTGCACCACGAGCACAGGGATGCCTCGCAAGGCCTCGGCGTTCGCAAGCAGCGCGTCCCGGGCGTCGAGGGCCTTCGTCGTCACCACGGCCAGGTCGGGGGTTCGGGTGAGCCGCTCGGCGACCGCTGGGTGGGCGACATGCTCGCCCCAGGAGCCGGTCAGCGTGAGACCGCGGTCCCGGATGGCGGCGATCGCGTCGCCGCGGGCAGTCACCTCCACGTCGTGGCCGCCCCGGTCGAGCAGCGCCGCGATGACTCCGCCCACCGCGCCGGCACCGATGACCCCCACTCGCATGCACCGCATCCTACTGGGCAGCACCGGTCGCCTCGCCGTTGGTAGCCTCTGGGCATGGAACCCAGGCGCAGCGGAATCCTGCTGGTCGACAAGCCGGCTGGCATGACCAGCCACGACGTCGTCTCGCGGGTGCGCAGGCTCGCCGGCACCAGGAAAGTGGGTCACGCGGGCACCCTCGACCCGATGGCGACCGGACTGCTGCTGCTGGGCCTGAACAGCTCGACAAGGCTGCTGACCTACCTGGTCGGACTCGACAAGGAATACCTCGCCACCATCCGGCTGGGGCAGACCACGACCACAGATGACGCCGAGGGCGACGTCGTCGCGACAGCCGCCTCCTCCGCAGTCGAATCACTCAATGACGACCAGCTCGCGCGGGAGATCGGGCTGCTCACCGGCGACATCCAGCAGATCCCTTCCTCGGTCAGCGCCATCAAGATCGACGGCAAGCGCGCCTACGATCTGGCCCGCAAGGGCGAGGAAGTCGTGCTCGCCGCGCGCGCGGTGACCGTCACCGCCTTCGACGTGCTGGACATCCGCTCGTCCATGAGTGAGACCACGCGTCACGTCGACGTCGACGTGCGCGTCGAGTGCTCGTCTGGCACCTACATCCGGGCGCTCGCTCGCGACCTGGGGGCGGCGCTGGGTGTCGGCGGCCACCTCACCGCCCTGCGGCGCACGCGCATCGGCCCGTTCTCGATCGACGCCGCCGGCGTGCTCGAGCAACTCGCCGTTGACGAGAACCTGCTGGATCCGGCCGACGTCGCCACTACGCTTTTCCCGAGCGAACGGCTGGATGCGGATCAGGCGCGGGACCTCGCCAACGGCAAGCGGATCACGGTTGCCGGCGGCGACGGTGGCCCGATTGCCGCGCTGGGTCCGGAAGGCCGACTGATCGGACTGGTCGAGGTAAGCGGCGGCCGGGCACGAGCGCTCGTGAATTTCCCGAGCGATGAGGTGGCCCAATGATCGACTGGTTTGCGTACGTGCAGGTGGCGATCGCCGTGATCGCGGGGCTGTTCTGCCTGGTGCGCGGGTTCATGGGCCGCAAGCCCGACGACTTCACCCTGGGCGCGACGACCATCGTCGAGGTGCTGCTGCTCGTCCAGCTGGTCGTCGCACTGCTCGCCCCGGGCTTCGGAAACGTGCCGAGCGGCAACGTTCTGGAGTTCTACACCTACCTCGTGTCCGCGATCATTTTGCTGCCGTTGGCGGGCCTGTGGTCGCTCATCGAGCGCAACAGGTGGAGCAACATCGTGCTGGCGATTGCGAATCTCGCGGTCGCCGTGATGGTCTACCGGATGCTGCAGATCTGGGCGTTCCAACTCGCCTAGTCTTGAGGACGATGGACTCCACTGACACTCGTCGGCGACTCGGCATCGGCCGCGCTTTGATCGCGGTGTACGGCGTGCTCGCGCTCGCGGCAACAGGACGCTCGTTCGTCCAGATTGCGACGCGCTTCGACGAGGCGCCGGTGGCCTATGCACTGTCGGCGCTCGCCGCTGTGGTGTACATCGTGGCCACCGTTGCGCTCATCGCACGCGGCCGCGGCTGGTATCTGGTCGCCTGGATCACCATCGGGTTCGAATTTCTAGGCGTGCTCGTCGTTGGAGGGCTGAGCCTGTTCGACCCCGCGCTGTTCCCGGATGACACGGTGTGGTCGTTCTTCGGGCGCGGCTACCTGTTCATCCCGTTGGTGCTGCCGTTGCTGGGCATGTGGTGGCTGTGGTCGCAGCGCGACCGCTTCGCACGGGAGGCGTGAGAAGTGGACGTGTATCTGAACGCAGCAGAAGTTCCGGCCGACTTCGGTCCATCGGCTGTGACGATCGGCAAGTTCGACGGGCTGCACATCGGCCACAGGGCGATGATCGAGCGGCTTCGGCAGGAGGCATCCGCTCGCGGTCTCGTCGCCGCCGCGCTGACCTTCGACCGCAACCCGCTGAGCGTGCTGCGCCCGGAAGTGTGCCCGCGCGCGCTCATCTGCAACGACCAGAAGCTCGAGCTGCTCGCCGACGCCGGGCTGGACGCGACCGTCATGCTGGAGTTCAGCGAGGAGTTCAGCCAGCTGGAGCCCGACGAATTCGTGCGCAGCATCCTGGTCGACACCCTGCACGCCAGCTTCGTGCTCGTCGGAGGGGACTACCGGTTCGGCCGCGGGGGAGCGGGCACGGTCGAACTCCTCCAGCGCATGGGTGCAGAGCACGGCTTCGAGACGCGCACCATCGACTCCGTTGAGCACGACGGCCGGCGGGTGTCCTCCACCTGGGTGCGGGAGCTGCTGACCGACGGGAGGGTCGCAGAAGCTGCCGAGCTGCTGCAGCGCCCACCGAGTGTGCGGGGGGAGGTGGTCTACGGCGCGCAACGCGGACGCGAACTCGGCTTCCCGACGGCGAACCTGTCGCCTGAGCTCGACGGGTTCATCCCCGCCGACGGCGTCTATGCAGGATGGCTGGCTGTCCATGGCGATGCAGGCACCGGCGCCGGGCGCTCGCCGGACCCGCAGCGGCTGCCCGCGGCCATCTCGGTCGGCAACAACCCGACCTTCACCGGCGTGCCGGACAGCCAGGTTGAGGCTCACGTTCTGGGTCGAGGTCTCGAGGAGGGATTCGACCTGTACGGGAAGATCGTCGAAGTGGAGTTTGTCGACCGCGTCCGCGGCATGGAGCGGTTCGACTCGATCGAAGAGCTCACCGCGCAGATAGCGAAGGACGTCGACCAGGTGCGCTCCCTCCTGCACCTGGCTGCGGCGTCGGATGACTGACTCGAGTCGGCGTCCGCTTCCACTGTGGGCTGGCCGCACCACAGCTCTGCTCGGCATTCTGCTTGTCGCGCTGAACCTCCGCACGGCCGTCACGTCGCTGTCGCCGGTGGTCTCCCCGGTCACAGCAGACATCCCACTCGACGCCATCGGCTTGGCGCTGCTTGGGACGATTCCGCCGATCGTGTTCTCGCTGAGCGGCCTCTTCGGTCCAGCTGGAGCGCACCGGCTGGGGCTCGAGCGCTTCACGGTGGTCGCCATCGTCGTGATGGTGGTCGGCTACGGCTTGCGCGCGGCGGCGTGGGACTTCCCATCCCTGTTCGCGGGTACAGCGCTCGGACTGATCGGGGCGGGACTCGGCAACATCCTGCTTCCACCGCTCGTCAAGCGGTACTTCCCCGACCGCATCGGGCTGGTCACTTCTGCGTACGCGACGGTGATCGCCGTCTCCACCGGACTGCCGGCAGCGCTTGCCGTGCCGGTGGCGGATTCCTCCGGCTGGCGCGCGTCGTTGGCGGTGTGGTGCGTGCTGGCCACGGTCAGCCTCCTGCCGTGGCTGGTGATGCTCGCCAGAGCCCGACGTGATCGGCTCGCGCGCCTGGACACCGCACCGGAGGTTCAGGATCCCGAGCCGCAACTGCTGCGGCGGATCTGGCACTCGAAGGTTGCCTGGGCGGTGACCTTGCTGTTCGGGATGACCTCATTCCACGCCTACGCCAACTTCGCCTGGCTGCCGCAGCTGGTCATGGATACCGCAGGCGTGAGCGAGTTCGACGCCGGCGTCATGCTGAGCATCTTCGGGTTCGTAGGCATCCCGACCTCGATCATCGTGCCGATTCTCGCCACTCGCCTGAAGAACTTCGGCCTGCTCGTCTACACGGGCGTCGCCTGCTACCTGATTGGCTACGCGGGGTTGCTGCTGGCCCCGGGCGGCGCTCTCGTGCTCTGGGTCGTGCTGCTCGGTGGCGGGCAGATGCTGTTCCCGGCTGCGCTGGTCATCATCAACCTGCGCACCCGCACGCAGCGCGGTGCGGTCGCCCTCAGCGGTTTTGCGCAGGGTGTCGGCTACGCGTTAGCGGCGACCGGTCCCCTGTTCATCGGCATCCTGCACGACGCGACCGGTGGCTGGACCGCGCCGATCATGCTGCTGCTTTCGACCAACGTGGTGCTGGTCGTCGTCGGCTTCGCCCTGCGCAAGCGCACCTTCGTCGAGGATGAGCTGCACGTCTAACCGAGCAGCTCCGCCCGGTGCACGAGCGCGGCAGCGCCGATCAGCGGTCCGTCGCCGGACAGCCCGGATGGCACGACCTTCACCTTGGTGACGAAGCCGAACTCGTGACGCTCGTCGATCGACTCGCGGATGAAACCGAACAGGTCGCCGGTCGCCTGCGAGAAGCCGCCGCCGATGGTGACGAGGTCCAGGTCGACGAGAGCCGTCGCCGAGGCGATCGCGTGACCGAGTGCCCGACCGGAGCGCTCGATCGCCCGGCGGGGGACGTCGTCTCCCGCCGCGTAGCCGGCAGCGAGCTGCTCACCGGTGGAGCCGTCCCACCCCTGCGAGCGCGCCCATGCGACGGTGTTCGGACCGGAGGCGATCGCTTCGATGCAGCCGATGCTCCCGCACGCGCACGGGTCGACGAAGCCGGCGACCTGCACGTGGCCGATGTGACCGGCGTTCCCCGTCGGCCCAGAAACCGTGCGGCCGTGCAGGATCAGCCCGCCGCCGATACCGGTCGACACCACCATGCCCATCAGGTTCTGCGCTCCCTGCGCGGCGCCGATCCACTGCTCGGCGAGCGTGATGCACAAGCCGTCCATGCGCATCGTCACCGGCGCATCCGTCAGCCCGGAGGTGGCGGATGCCACGAGCTCGACGAGCGGGTAATCGCGCCAGGAGGGAAGGTTCAGCGGAGAGACAAGACCCGCCTGCTCATTGAGCGGGCCCGCGGCGCCGATCCCGACACCGGCGATCTCGGCGCCATCCGGAACCGCGGCCAGAGCGTCGCGCACGACGGACTCGACGCTCGCCGCGATGGTCGCGGAGTCGCTGTCACGCCCGGTCGGGCGGCGGTATCGGGTGCCGGCAATCAGCACCCCGTCCTGGTCGACAAGGGCCGATTCGACCTTGGTTCCTCCGAGATCGATAGCAAGAGCGAGAGACTGCGCCATGTCTTGATCCTAAAGTGGGCGGCGGCGCGTACAGTTGCGCGCATGGACGCCGTGGACCTCGAGTTCTCCCGCGAGTTCGGGGTGTCGCCGGTCGTTGTCTGGGACGCTCTCATCGACCCCGAGCTGGTCATCGGGTGGCTCGGCGAAGCGCGCATCGAGGCGGAAGTCGGCGGCCGCTATGACCTGGTCTGGCTGCACAGCGAGAGCTTTCCGCCGACCACCGGCACCATCACCCTGCTCAACGAGCCGCACGCGCTCTCCGTCGAGTCCGACAATCGGGGCACGCTGCGCTACGGGCTCGTGGCGACCGAGCTGGGCGCGCTCCTGCGCGTGGGGATCTCGGTCGTGATCGAGCGCGCCTTCATCCCGCGCATCCGCGCCGACTGGCAGAGCAACCTCGACCAGCTCGAAGAGATGCTGCGCGGCCGTCCGGTCGATTGGGCGAACTGGGACCGGGACCGCGCGCCGGTCTGGCAGCGCTATCTGCGATCGTCCTGACCAACGAGCCGTTGGCTTCGCGAACCTGATCTGCTCATATGAGCAACATCGCCAACGGATGTTGTTCTTTGCCCGTCGTCTGCCTACCCTTGAGGGGTGGCCATCGCGGAGACTCACGACAGGCGGGGGCAGGATTCCGACCTGCTGACCGTGCGCGTCGCCGAGCTCTACTACGACGAGGACAAGACCCAGGACGAGATCGGCGCGCTTCTCGGCATCACCCGCTGGAAGGTGGGGCGGCTGCTCACGCGCGCCCGCGAGAGCGGCATTGTGCGTATCGAGATCGTGCACCCGCGAGCGAGGCGGCTCGGACTGGAGCGCGACCTGAAGGAGCGCTTCGGTCTCAAGGACGCAGTGGTCATCCCCGAATCGGCGGATGCGCGCGCGGACGTTGCGCAAGCGGCATCCGACTACCTGAGCGCACTCCGGCCGGTACCTGGGACGCTCGGCGTCAGCTGGGGTCGCACCCTCGACGACGTCGCCGAGCGTCTGCCGAGCGGCTGGGCACGCGGCGTGCACGTCGTGCAGATCAATGGGGGAGTGAGCCTCAACCGTCGCGCGAGCACCGCAGCGACGACGGCGGCGACCATCGCGCAGAAGTCCTCTGGCGAGGCGACACTGCTGCCCAGCCCTGCGATCCTTGAGCGACTCGAGACCAAACTCGCCATCGAAGCCGACAGGACAGTTGCGGGTGTGCTCGAACTGGCGCGAGGAGCATCCGTCTACCTGTTCAGCGCCGGCGTCGCGGATGCCAGCTCCGTGCTGGTCGAGAGCGGCTACCTGACCGCCGATGATGTCGCGGAACTCGTGCGTCGCGGGGCGGTCGGAGACGTCGTCGGGCGGTACATCGATGCCAACGGAAACCCGGTCGATCCCGGACTCAATGAGCGTACGGTGGGACTGGAGCTGGAGCAGCTGCGGTCCGCCGACACCGCGATCCTGGTGATCGCGGGCGAACAGAAGCATGACGTCGCGCGAGCGGTCGTCGCGAATGGACTGTGCAGCGTCGTCGTCACCGACGAGGGAACTGCGCGGACCCTCCTGGAGGAAGAGAAATGACAATGGAACAGTCAGCGGTGGCCCTTGCGCCGGCCGAGCGCGCGGTGAGCCTGCTCGGCAGCGACCTCACCGAGAAGAGCCTCAAGCTGCACCTGGACGGCCTCTCCGGGGTTGACGCGGTCGGCCTGGAGGCGCGCGCGGCCGGGCTGTCGACGCGCTCCATCAAGACCACCTCGAAGGCGTGGGCGCTCGACAAGATCATCAGCCTCATCGACCTGACCACGCTGGAGGGTGCGGACACTCCTGGCAAGGTGCAGTCCCTTGTCGCCAAGGCGGTCAACCCTGACCCCACAGACCAGACCACCCCGCGAGTCGCGGCGGTGTGCGTCTACGGCGACATGGTCCCGGTTGCTATCCAGGCGCTTGGCGCCCACCACGCTGCAGGCACCGACAACGGCATCAATGTCGCCGCGGTGGCGACCGCGTTCCCCAGCGGGCGCGCTTCGCTTGCGGTGAAGATCGCCGACACCCGGGATGCCGTGCAGGCCGGCGCCGACGAGATCGACATGGTCATCGACCGTGGCGCGTTCCTCTCCGGCCGGTTCGGCGTCGTCTTCGACCAGATCGTCGCGGTCAAGGAGGCGTGCCGCCGCGTGGACGGAAGCTACGCACACCTCAAGGTGATCCTCGAGACGGGTGAGCTCAACACCTACGACAACGTGCGTCGCGCCTCGTGGCTGTCCATTCTGGCCGGTGCGGACTTCATCAAGACCTCGACCGGCAAGGTCCAGCCGGCCGCGACCCTGCCGGTGACGCTCCTCATGCTGCAGGTGGTCGGTGACTGGTACCGCCTCACGGGCGAGCGGATCGGCGTTAAGCCGGCCGGTGGCATCCGGACGTCGAAGGACGCCATCCGCTACCTCGTGACGGTGGCCGAGACGGTCGGCGAGGAGTGGCTGCAGCCGCACCTCTTCCGGTTCGGCGCGTCGAGCCTGCTCAACGACGTGCTGCTGCAGCGTCAGAAGACCAAGAGCGGCAACTACAGCGGCGCCGACTACGTGACCATCGACTGACTCATCCCGGTGATTGAGGGATCGCGCAGCGATCGTCTCGAAATCGGCTAAAAGGAGAACCCCATGAACTTCCTCGACTACGCACCGGCTCCCGAGTCGCGTTCCATCCTGAATCTGAAGCCCACCTACGGGCTGTTCATCGACGGCGAGTTCGTCGACGGCCACGGCGCGCCGTTCACGACCATCTCGCCAGCCGATGAATCGGCGATCGCCGAGATCGCGCACGCCAACGATCACGACGTCGAGCTCGCGGTCACGGCCGCGCGCCGCGCGTACGACTCGGTGTGGTCGCGCATGTCCGGCGCCGACCGCGGCAAGTACCTGTTCCGCATCGCGCGCCTCATCCAGGAGCGCTCGCGTGAGCTGGCGGTCGCGGAGAGCCTCGACAACGGCAAGCCGATCAAGGAAGCGCGTGACGTCGACGTGCCGCTGGTCGCGGCCTGGTTCTTCTACTACGCCGGGTGGGCGGACAAGCTCGACTACGCGGGCCTGGGCCCGGCGCCGAAGTCGCTCGGTGTCGCCGCGCAGGTGATCCCGTGGAACTTCCCCCTGCTCATGCTGGCCTGGAAGATCGCGCCCGCACTCGCATCCGGCAACACCGTCGTGCTGAAGCCGGCGGAGACCACGCCGCTGTCCGCGCTCATCTTCGCGGAGATCCTGCAGCAGGCCGACCTGCCGCCCGGGGTTGTGAACATCATCACGGGCGCGGGGGAGACCGGGCAGGCGCTCGTCAACCACCCGGATGTCGACAAGGTCGCGTTCACCGGGTCGACCGCTGTCGGCCGTGCGATCGCCCGGTCCACTGCAGGGACCGGCAAGAAGCTGACCCTCGAGCTCGGCGGCAAGGCCGCGAACATCGTGTTCGACGACGCCCCGCTGGACCAGGCGATCGAGGGCATCGTCAACGGCATCTTCTTCAACCAGGGGCACGTGTGCTGTGCCGGATCGCGGTTGCTCGTGCAGGAGAACATCCACGACGAGGTGCTCGACCGGCTGAAGCAGCGCCTGTCGACCCTGCGTCTGGGTGACCCGCTGGATAAGAACACCGACATCGGCGCGATCAACTCGCAGGAGCAGCTCGACCGCATCAAGCAGCTGACCGCCGTCGGCGAGCAGGAGGGCGCCGAGCGCTGGACCGCCGATTGCGTCATCCCCGACCGCGGGTTCTGGTTCGCGCCGACGATCTTCACCAACGTGGCGACGAGTCACCGCATCGCGCGCGAGGAGATCTTCGGGCCGGTGTTGTCGGTGCTGACCTTCCGCACCCCGGCCGAGGCGATTGCGAAGGCCAACAACACGCCGTACGGCCTCTCGGCTGGCGTGTGGAGTGAGAAGGGCAGCCGCATCCTTGGTGTCGCCGACAAGCTTCGCGCGGGCGTCGTGTGGGCGAACACGTTCAACCGGTTCGACCCGTCGAGCCCGTTCGGCGGGTACAAGGAGTCCGGCTACGGGCGCGAGGGCGGCCGTCACGGGCTCGCCGCGTACCTGAACCCGGCCGGTACGCCGGCTCGGTCTGCGGTGACGGCGGGCACGCCGTCGCCGGTCACCGTGAAGTCGACTGACACGCCGGTGATCGAGGGCATGAAGCCGAGCTCACCGCGTAAGGCAACGCGGGCCAAGACCAAGAAGGCCACTACCAAGGGAGCAAGCAAGTGACCCCGACCCGTCTCGCAGTCGCGAAGACCTACAAGCTCTACATCGGCGGCGCGTTCCCGCGCAGCGAATCCGGCCGCACCTACGAGGTCGCCGCGCGCGACGGCTCGTTCCTGGCGAATGCGGCGAAGGCCAGCCGGAAGGACGCGCGCGATGCGATCGTGGCTGCCCGCAAGGCGCAGTCAGGCTGGGCGGGTGCCACCGGGTACAACCGCGGCCAGGTGCTGTACCGGATCGCCGAGCTGCTGGAGGGGCGTCGTGCGCAGTTCGTCGACGAGCTCCGCCGCAGCGAGGGGCTGACGGAGGCGCAGGCGAACGCGCAAGTGGACTCGGCCATCGACGTGTGGGTCTGGTACGCAGGCTGGGCCGATAAGTACCTGCAGGTCGCCGGCAACGGGAATCCGGTCGCGGGACCGTACTTCAACATCTCGACGCCGGAGCCCACAGGGGTTGTCGCGGTCATTGCGCCGCAGGAGTCGTCACTGCTCGGGCTGGTCTCGGTCATTGCCCCCGCGCTGGTCACCGGTAACACGGTTGTTGTGGTGCCGAGCGAGCAGGCGCCTCTGAGCGCCATCAGCCTCGGTGAGGTGCTCGCGACCAGCGATGTGCCGGGCGGTGTCGTGAACGTGCTGACCGGCTCACCTGCCGAACTCGCTCCGTGGCTCGCGGCGCACGCCGACGTCAATGCGCTCGATCTGACCGGCGCGGGTGACCTTGACTGGGTGGACCTGCAGATCGCTGCGGCGGACACGCTCAAGCGCGTTCTTTCGCCGGAGCCTGGAGTGCCTGCGCCATCCGTTGATCGCATCACGTTCTTCACCGAGACCAAGACGGTGTGGCACCCGAAGGGCATCATCTAGCTAGCCGGATTGCCGGCTAGGGGGAGTCATGGCGGAAACGGATGCGCGTGGTCGGCTGATCGATGACCCGTTCGACTATCGGGGGACCAAGACGGGGCAGGTGATGATCAGCCGTGGTGGACGTGTCGTGACGACGCTCGGCGGATCGAAGGCTGCCGCGCTGCTGCGCTCACTCGAGGGTGCTGACGATGCGACGGTTCAACTCCGTCTGGCCAAGGTCACCGGCAACTACAAGCGAGGCAACGAGCGCTGACTTAACCCGTCTCAAGGAGATTTGACCGAGTTGGCTTGGTTCCGTGGGGATTCAACCGGCCCGCGTCCGGATCTCCTTGAGACGGGTTAAGCGCGACGCGATCTTGGCTCAAATGAACCGATTTCCCAGCATCGCCCGCGTTAGCATCCCCTGATGGTTTCCGCAGCACTCACCGCACCTCCGCACGCGCCAAACCCGGGTTCAGCTCGCTGGACCGCACGCGCTCGACGCTGGGTAGCGGGTGCCGTTGCCGGACTCGTGGTCGCTGCTGGCGCGGTGTTCGGAATCGCGACCCCGGCATCCGCCTACGACGAGCCGGCGATTCTCTCTCACGCGAACCAGAGTCGGGCTGAGGCCGGGCTCGGACCGCTGCAAATGAACTCATCGATGAATGCCGTCGCGCTCGCGTGGGCGCAGCAGATGGATTCGGCCAATTCAATGTCGCACAATCCCAGCTATTCGTCGCAGATCCCGGGAGGCTGGAGCAAGGCGGGCGAAAACGTCGCGCACGGTTACGCGAGCGGCGCAGCGGTGCATGCGGGCTGGATGAGTTCGCCTGGCCACAAGGCGAACATCCTCGGCGACTTCACTGACATCGGCATTGCCCACATCTCGGGCGCCAATGGAACCTGGTCGGTGCAGGTTTTCGCGAAGTACGGGGCAACGGTTGCGCCGCCGCCGCCGCCGCCGGCACCGGCCCCTGCCCCGGCTCCCGCGCCGGCTGCACCGGCACCGGCTCCCGCGCCACCGGCGGCCGAGCCTGAGCCCGCGCCGGCCGAGCCCGAAGCGACGCCGACGCCAGAGCCGACCGCGAGCGCCACTGGGAAGGACGGCGACGCTGCCAAACGCGACAGCACTGCGCGGCAGGCGGGGGATGCCGCGGATGACGACGTCACGACACTCGACGACGCGGAGCGAGTGGACGCATCCTGGCTGTGGCCGGGCATGGCGATTGTGTTCCTCGTGGTCGCGGCGATTGCGGCGGTCCTGGTAGTTCTGATCCGGCGGAAGCGACGCGGGTAACGACCCCCGCACTGGGGTGAGTGGATGCACGCGGAGAATCCCGACGATTAGGTAACAGAACGGTAACGAACTCGCTATAGTGGGGAAACCGCTTTGGCGGTGATGGTTCCCGTTACCCGATTTGGCGGTGTCAATGTCGACAACGCGTCGCGGCCTGTTGGCCGCCGCAGCCGTGTTCGCGTTTGCGTTCAGTCTCGTTGTGCCCCCGGAGTCGTCGAGTGTTGACGCCACCGGCCTGTTTGGGGCTCGCGGTCCGGGGGATGCCGGCTTCGTTGCCGGTCACCGCGGTGATCGCACTGCCGCTCCGGAGAATACGCTCCCGGCACTGAGAGCCGCGATTGAGGGTCCGATGGACGTCGTTGAGACCGATGTGAGGCTGTCAGCGGATGGCGTCCCGGTCCTGTTCCACGATCATTGGCTGGATCGCACGACAGATGGTTCTGGTCGGATGCGCGACTTGACGCTGGCCGAGTTGCAGGGGCTCGATGCCGGGTCCTGGTTCTCGAAGGAGTTCGCTGGCGAGCGCATCCCAACCCTCGAGTCGTTCCTTGCTCTTCTTGCGCATAGCGACAAGCGGAGCCTGATCGAGCTGAAGGAGTTCTGGACTCCGGAGGAGGCGGCGATCGTGACGGAGCTCCTCCAGCGTTACGGTGTCGCAGAACGGGTGATCCTTGCTGCGTTCGACCGCAGCACGCTGATGAGTCTTGAGTCGGCAGATCCCACGATTCGGCGTGCGCTCCTGGCGTCCAAGCTGCCGAACGACCCGGTGCGGCTCGCCGAGCAGTTCGGTGCGGTGGCGATCGTGACGAGTTTCGCGGAGGTGCGGAAGAACCGGTGGATCGTGGAACGTACGCGTAGAGCCGGAATCGGACTGATCTTGTACACGCTGAACAGTGAGGAGCGTTGGGAAACCGCGTTGAAGCTGGGTGTAGACGGGATCGTCACCGACAAGCCGCTGAAGCTCGGTCGCTGGCTGGATGCGGCGACCTCTGCGTCCCACTGATCCTTACCGGGTGATCGAGCCGCCCGGTGATCGAGCTTCCCGGTGATCGAGCTTGTCGAGATCCTGGTCTCGACAGGCTCGACCACCGAAGGCCGGTTGGGCAGAGTTGTCCCGTGGTGCCTCAGGTGGCCCGATGTCGCTCGGTGGCGGTGAGGGCGTCGTTCAGCGCCGGTGACTTGGAGGGCATTGGTCTGGGGGTTTGGGTGGGGTCGATGTCGCGGGGTGGGATGAGCCAGAACTGGATCCCGCTGGGGTCGTGGTGGCGGACTTCGATTTCCCAGCCCTCGTCGTGCAGCAGCAGGTGGTGGTGGCGGCAAAGCAGGATGCCGTTGTCGATGTCGGTTGTCCCGCCGTCGCGTTCCCACCAGCGGATGTGGTGGGCCTCTGCCCATTCCGGGGTGCGTTCGCAGCCGGGCCAGGCGCAGCCGCCGTCGCGGGCGGCCAGCAGCCGGCGTTGGGCCCGGTTGAAGAAGCGCTGCTCCCGACCCAGGTAGACCGGGATGGGGCGGTCGTCGAAGACGATCAGCTCGATCCCGTTCAGGCACACGTTGCGCTCCACGGTGGCCATCGACACCGGATACGGCTGCCCCTCGATCCAGCCCCGACCGGTGCGGGCTTCCAGGTCGGCTTGGGCCACCAGCACCCGCACCGCGGGTCGGTTCACCCCGACCACGCTCTGCGGGTCGGTGTCCAGGGCCAGCTGGATCAGCTCCAGCATCCCGTCGGAGGCCAGCTGCTCGGTGCTGCGGGTATCGGCCAGGATTCGTTCGGCGCGTTCCTGTTCGGGGCCGCTGGTGAAGCGGGGTCCGCCGCGGCGGGGTGAGGTGAGTTTGTCGTAGACGTCATCGATGAGCGCGGCGCCCTCGGGGTCGAGGTCCCAGGTGTAGCGGGTCATCCCGTCATCGCGCTTCCACCGCCGGAAGGAGCGCAACGCCCTACGCTGCCGCTCCCGCTCCACGATCCCCGCGGCATCCAGGTCGTCCCGCGCGGCTCGGGCCAGGCGCAGCATGCCCTCGGCATCCAGCGCGGCACCGGGCGTGGTGCCGTCGGCACGGTCGGTTGCGGTGGCAACAAGCCGGGTTGCGGCACCCGTCAGGTCGTCGACGGTGACGCCGGGGCCGGGTTTGCCGAGCCCGGTGCGGATTGCCTCGGCAGCCGCAACCGACAGGGTGCCGGCGGCGACCGCCCTCCCGACTTCGGCCAGCCAGGGCTCGGTCATCATCGACGCCAGCCCCGCCGGGTCATCGATCCCGGCGGTCTCGGCGTTCTGCAGCAGGTCGGCGTCGTTCAGCATGCTGCCCGACCCGGATCAGGGTGGTCGCCTCCCGGGCGGTGGACCCGGTCACCCCGCGGATCAGCGCCTCCGGGGTGCGGAACCCCTCCTTCCGGGCCAACCCACCGAACCCGGCCTCCACCGATGGAGCGGCGCACCACCTCACCGGCCAGCACCGACGCGCAAGCATCAAGACTGCGCTTCGCCTCGGCGACAGTGCGCTGCGCGGCGATCAGCTCGCCATCGCCCAGCGCGCGACCGCCGGCCGCGTCGGCACCCAGCCGCGCGTTCGCCGCCAGCGCCGACTCCAGCGAGGCGGTGAACGTAGCTACGGAAGTTGTCATGCATCCATTGTCCCAGCGTCGAACACAGCTCCACAAGCAGATTTGAGAATCTGTTAGAAACTACTTTCAAGCCCGGCTGTGGAGGAACAGTGACGGCCAAGCGAGCTCGCCACCGCCGAGACCACACGGCCACTCCCGCCGGGTCAGAAAAGGGCCTTGAAACTCACGCGAAGGGCGGTTTGCGACCTCTCGGAAGAGCGGGTCTCGGTGAGCTCGATCACCGAGAACTCGCCACCAACGGCCACACCACCAAAGCGCGCGCCGCGCTACCGCAGATTCGCCCCCGGCTTCAGCCGCACCAGGCGAGTCTGGTTGCTCTCGTCCAACTCGGCAACTTCCGCGCGCGACTTCACGAACTCGGAGAACGACTTGAACCCGAGCGCCGACTCTTGGAACGACGGATCCATGCGCTTCATCTGGGTCTTCACTGCGGAGTTGTGCAGCCAGTCTTCGTCGTCCTTCGCGTGCCCCAGCCGAAGCGCCCGCACGAGCAGATCGGTTGCCGCCCGCTGCGGGTCGGCTGGCGCATCCGCTTCGGCCTTGGCGGAGGCATCCGGTGTCTTCTTCTTGGCGGCAGCCGGCTTCTCTTTCGGCTCGTCGGCGACGGTGGGACGCGGCGCGGTCGGATTCTTCCGCGGCTTGATCCCCGGTAGCGCGTCGTAGTCAGCGAACTCGTCGCAGGCCGCAGCCAGTGAGCGACTCGTGCCGCCGGCAACCCCGATCCCGACCACGTAGCGTCCGAGCCGCTTGCTCTTCTGCGCGAGCGCGATGTAGTCCGAGTCGCCCGCGACGATCACGACGTGAGTGAGGTCGGGCAGGCGGAACAGGTCCTCGACGACGTCGACCGAGAGTCGGATGTCCGCACCGTTCTTGATACCGGCCGTGGTCGGGAAGAGCTGGGTCAAGTCCACCGCTCGCTCGATGAGTTGCTTCTGATAGCCCGCGTTCACGGGCACTGACCAGTCCGCGTAGGCGCGGCTGATCACAATCGAGCCGAACGAGGACGCGAAGTCGATGATCGCCCCGACATCGATCGTCGCATCGTGCAGTTTCGTCGCCACCTCCGACTTTGAGCGCGACGGCGAGAAGTTGCGCGCCTTGTCGCGGTGGAAGCGCTGGTCTCCGTGCAACTGGTCGTAACGGGAGATGACGATGTTGTCGAAGTCGATGTAGACCGCGACACGAGGTTCGCTGGGTTCAGCCATGCGCCAAGTCTGTCGCTATTCGGACGACTTGAGTAGTGCCGGATGCCTGAGGCACCGGCTTGCGCGGGTCGACTTTCCACGCGCGGGTCGAATCAGACCCGCGCGTGGGAGTTCGACCCGCGCGAGACCTAAAACCACTTGATCGACCCGTCCGTGATGAGCCAGACGAGCGTCCCGAGCGCCACCACGTTCAGCACGACCGTCCACCAGAACGCCGCCCGGAAGCTGGCCTTCTGAGTCTTGTGCCGGAAGGCGAGTTGCGCAATGAGGCCACCGGGCCATCCGCCCAGCAGCCCCAGGCTCAGCAGCGTCGATTCTGGGGTGCGCCACCCGCCGGAGCCGGCCGCGCGCTTGTCCTTCCAGTAGGCGACGAAGCAGAGCAGGCTCGCGATCGCGTAGCCGGCGGGGATCCAGGTCGGCAGTGGCATCAGGAGGGCGGCGATCGCGTACGCTCCGGCGAAGACAACGAGCGGGATCAGCGTCGCGGCGCCTGCGTACGGCGCCACCGAGCGTGTCCGAGTCGCCAGCCGCACGGGAGCAGCGCCATCCACCAGCACACCCTCTGCCCGCACCCGGCCATCCGGTGCGTTCCCGACAGTGAACGTCATCGTGTCGCCAACCTGCGGCCGGCCGACCCGCGCATCGAATGCGCTGATGTGCACGAAGACGTTACGGCCGCCATCGGCCGGGGAGATGAACCCGAAGCCGCGGTCGTCGTTCCACGACGTCAACGACCCAGCTACTCGCTCACGCCTCGATGGCATGGGCCAATGATATTGAGATGGCGTGCCGCTTCTCGGGTTCCGCGGAGTGATCCGCGCCAGAATTCGCAGCGGTCGGGCTAGTTAGCCGCTAGAGCCTTTTCGTCGTCTCCGGCAGGAAGATCCTGATCTTGCGAAGATAGCGCCGCGGAACCCAGCGACGGGCTGACAGAGGGGTCGAGGATCACCTCGTCCTCCGAGCGAACTCGTGGGGGAGAAGCAGTCCAGGCCTTCAACCTTTGTCCGATATCGCCATAAGTCGAATCAATCCCGTTGAGAACCGAATCGATGAATGAGCCGCGCCCTACTCCGCGTTTGGTGCCGAGCGGATGCGATTGCGCAACACGGAACGACCGAATTTCCTTAGTCGGGTCGACGACTGGCTTCACCGGACTCTCGCGGACATCTTTGAGTAGCTCGGCGGCCCCTTCACGTGATCTGGCGGCGAATGCCTCAACGCGCACTGACTCCGGAGCATCCTTGAGCTGTCGAACGAGCCAATTGACCCGAGTGGTGGCTTTGCCTTCCCTGGGGGCGTCCAGATCGATGTGGCATGTGACCTGTTCGACCTAGGTTGGCACTGATCTCGATCGGGGCGATCGTGTTCGGCACACGGATCGCAGCGAACAATGTGCCATTGTCCACCAGCGAACGGACGAGCTTGGACGTTCGTACTGCTGGATCGTTTCGTTCTTCTCGGTTCAATACGGGAGTGACTTCTGTACCGAGTTTTCGCCCAAGCTGGAGGCAAGCGAACCGAATTAGGGCATCAAACCGACTTGCGACCTCGCCAGCAGACTTGTCAGTGGGGCGCAACGTGCCCGCAGCAACCGCCTCGCGCACGCTCACCCAATTTGGTCCCATGTCATCGAACGACAGCGCACCGGATCGAGGATGCTCGAGATAGCGAATGAGTTCGCCTAGGATCCAGGCTTGATCAGGGTCCGCGACACCGCGGAACTCCTTCTGCATGACCGCGTGAGTGAGCACCTCACTCCACGACCAGTGGTGAAGGGCGACCTTCTTCAATTTTCGTTTGTCGACCGTAGTTGGATGCTGACCAACTGCGGGTGGAATCTCGTTTGAAATGGTGATCAATGCGTCGAATGAGTGCTCGCGCGCCACGTCCAGATAGTCGCCGAGCTGCTCAGCGGCCAGTGTGTTCGTGCCGGTCTTGACCTCGACAAGCGCCGTCCACACCCTTGACCCGCGACGAACGCGAATGAGCCCGTCCGGAAAGACCTTTCGATCACCGAGAACGAAAGGCACCTCGATATACGTGTCCAACTGTCCCGCCGGAGCTCCGAGCGGGGTTGTCAACACGCGCCGGAACTCCTTCACGGAGGCCATGACAGAAAGCAGGGCCGATGTTGCACGGCGTTCCTGCTCGTCGGCCCCGTTGATGCCGGATGTGGGAATGAGTCGCGCAACATGCCAGGACTGTTCGGTCAACGTAGTTACTCCTCCAGAGCGTGGACGCATTTCGATACACCGTATCTAGAAGGGTCCTCAGACTCGGGGACGACTCACATGGCTCGCCGCCTAGCGACCTAGAACTGGCACCGAGTTCAGGATGCGCCGCTCGCTCGCTGACTAAGGCGCCAGGTCTACAACCCGTCGCACAGGTGACCCCACTGGCCGCCCGTGCCCGGGCCGCCCCACTGGAGGAGGTCGACGACACCCGAACCGGACGTCAACGCGAAAACGTACTTGTTGTCGCTATCAGGGTCCTCCACCGTGATCGTCGTGAGTTCTCCGGCGGAGAGATCGGGGAACGTGCCGACCACCGCATCCGGGTAGGCCGCAACGACCTGTGCCTGTGTGCTGCCGAGCCCAACGCCCTCCGCGTTTCGGGGGAAGTGCCCGGCCGGGTCGGCGAGGAACATTGAGGAGTAGAAGAAGAGCGCGCCGGTGGACGGACCATCGGAGGGCAAATACGCGTATGTGTTCATCACTTCGGTCCGCCAGACCGCACCATAGTGGGGGCAGACCTCCATGCCGGCGACCTGATAGTTCAACTGGTCGCTCATTTGCGCCCAGGTAGCACCGATCTGTGCCTCATGGAAGAACGTGAAACCGAAGTCGGCGCGCGGCTCAGCAGGCTCCGGAGTCGCGGTTACAGTGACAGTGGGGGCGGGATCTGCGGTAGGAGTCCCAGCCGGCGTTGGCGCGCATCCTGAGATCAGGAATGCGGCCGCCACCGCGATGACACCAGCGGATACGAGCTTGTTCACGGGCTTCTCCTCTGCTCTTGCCAAGAAAGCTAGCAGAAAGCGAGTTATCATCGCGGGATGCGCGACGCATTCCTTTTCAGGGCGGAACTCTGGCAATGGGAGGGCAAGAGCGCCTGGCACTTCGTCTCGGTGCCGCCCGACGTGTCGGAGGAGATCCGCGAGCAGCCCCGGATGGCGCGCGGCTTCGGCTCGGTTCGAGTCAAGGTGCGATTAGGTGCCTCGAGCTGGAAGACGTCCATCTTCCCGGATTCGAAGTCCGGCACCTACCTGCTTCCCATCAAGAAAGCGGTGCGCGAGCCCGAAGGGATCTCCAATGGCGACATGGTTGAGGTCGAACTGACACCGCTCGAGTGATCGGTTCGGCCATAGTCGGCTCGTTCTTCGATGGCGGCGGCTTCGACATCGGCTTCTAGCAACACCCGAAGCGGCAGAAACCGCCCTTCCCAGCACAGCAGGAAGGGCGGTCTCTGACCTGCGTGGCGGTTAGGCGCTCGGCGTCACCGACAGCACGATCTTGCCGCGCGCGTGGTTCGACCCGACGTGGCGGAGCGCATCCGCCGCCGCCTCCAGCGGGTAGACAGTGTCGATCAGCGGCCGCAGTGTTCCCGACTCGACGTGCCCGCGCAGCACCTCGAGGTCGTCCTTGCGCACGGTCGCGAACATCCCCACCAGCCGCTGCTTCACAAAGGGCGCCTGGGCCGCGATGGTGAAGTTGCGCGTCACCGCGCCAAAGAGGTTCCCGCCGCCCTCGCCGCCGACGAGCACGAGCGTGCCGCGCTCGGCCAGCATCCGCCGCAGGGTTGACACCGACCTACTGCCCGCGATGTCGAGCACGAGGTCGAAGTCATGCGCGATCGCCTCCAGATCCTGCGTCGTGTAGTCGATCATCTCGTCAGCGCCGAGTGCCTGCACGCGCTCTATATTCCTGGTGCTGCATACGGCGCTCACTGTGGCGCCCATGATCTTGGCGAGTTGAACGGCAAACGAGCCGACGCCTCCGGATGCCCCGATGACCAGCACCCGCTGCCCCTCCTCGAACTTCCCGTTGCGGAGCGCCTGGAGTGCCGTCACGGCCGACGTTGCGATGGTGGCCGCCTCCTCGAAGCTCACAGTGTCGGGCTTGCGGACCAACCACCGCTCCTTCGAGATGGCGTACTCGGCGAACGAGCCGGTCGCGACACCAAACACCTGGTCGCCGACCGCGAACTCGGTGATGCTTGCGCCGACCGCGACGACTGTGCCGGAAACATCCGAACCCCGCGTCTTCTGCTTCGGGCGGCTGAAGCCCACCCCAAAAAGGCGCATTAGGTACGGCTTGCCGGTCATCAGATGCCAGGCGCCCGGGTCGACGCCCGCGGCGTGCACCTTCAGCAGCACGTCCTCGTCGCCGACCTCCGGCACGGGCACGTCGTTGATGGTGATCACATCGGCGTCGCCATAGCGATCCTGTGTTGCGGCTTTCATCATCCGCCCCTTGTGGTGTTCGGACTCGGGCTTGTCATTCGTGGTCGAGGTGTTCATTGCAATTCTCCTTAGCTGGTGGGGTACTGGAACACGTCGTCGAGCGGGACGCCGAAGACATGCGCGATCTGGAATGCCATCTCAAGGGACGGGGAGTACTTGCCCTGTTCAATGGCGATGATGGTCTGCCGGGTGACGCCTACTCGCTTGGCCAGGTCGGCCTGGGTCATCTCGCCGTGCTCGAAGCGGAGTTGCCGGATGCTGTTGGTCACCAGTGTCGACTTCACCATTGCTGGAACCCGCCCCGATAGGCCACGATGCGGGCGATGCACGAGGTGATGGCGGAGAGCGTGAACGCGAGGTAGAGCGCGTTGGCGATCCAGAAGTAGTCGACCTCGAAGGCGGCCATGAAGATCGAACCGAGCGCGCCCGCGATCAGCCAGCCATGTCCGACGAACTCGCCGTAGCGGTAGATCTCGCGGTCGCGCCGGTCCTTCTTACCGCCGTCGCCCGAGATGATGTTGGCGGCGATGTTCAGCACGATGGCCGAGACGATCGAGATGCCGATCGTCCACAGCATCGTGACGAAGTAGTCGACGTCCGTGATCGGGGTGTCTGCCGCGCGGGTCAGGATGATAATCGCGTAGGCCGAGTATGTGACGACGGACACCAACGCTTGAATCCAAGTCTCTTTTTCTGCGGATGTCATGGTGCTTGTTCTCCAATGTCAAAAAGTCTTTACACGATGAATGTAAAGCAGCGGTGACACCGTGTCAAGCAAACTAGACATTCAATTTCAGGCTGCGGATGTCCTCCACAACAGGGAGCCGTTCAGTCGAAGTCGGCGGCCCGCTCGTGCGCGCGCTGCGCTTCGGAGTCCGCGCGCTCGGCTGCACGCTCGGCGCGCTCTCGCTGGTGCCGCAGGGTCGTCGCATCCTTCGCGGCCGTCGCGAGTTTCTCCTCGAGCTCGTCCAACCGGGCGATCAGCTCTTCCCGCTCGCCCTCGAGCTGATCGCGCGCGGCCAGGGCTTCGTCGGCCTCCCGCTCCAGCCGCTCGAGGTCGTACCGCGCCTCGCGTGCGACCGCCTCGGCCTCATCCGCCTTCTTCTGCGCCTGCTCCTTGAGCCGCTTCACCGCTTTCGACTGCTCCGCACGTCGGGCCGGCTTCCGGGCGGGGGTGACGGCGTCCGGCTCACCGCCCGCGACCGCGCCACTCAGCTCGACCGACTCCAGCCCCGCCGACTCGAGCGTGCGCACGAGGCGTCCGCTGCGCACCGCGGCCGCGGCAGCCGGATCGGCGAGTCCTGCCTGCAGGGTCTGCTCGACATCCTCCCGCGCAGCGGTGCTGATCGGATGCCCGGCCTCCTCGGCGAGCGCGGCGGCGGCGCGCCCAAGCGCGGAGATCACCTGGCGCCGTTGCCGGGTCAGCTCGCGCAGCGACTGAGCATCCAACTCGTCCTGCGCCTCCCGCAGCGCGTCGCCCAACGCGAGCAGCTGTTCCACCTCATCGCCGCGCCGGGTGGCGAGCAGGTTCACCGCCCACGCCGCAACCGACGGCTTCGCAAACGCCTTGATGCCACCGCCGAGGGCCTGGTCCGCCTTCGCGCGGTCGTTGCGGGCGGCGGTGAACTGGTTCGGGGGCAGCGCGTACAGTTCCCGCGCGACCTGCGCGAGGGCATCCGGATGCGACGTCATCGGCGCATGTACCTCGTGCGCAGGAACAGGTACAGGCCGTGCGCGATGAAGCCGAGCGCGATGATCGTCAGCGGCCAGACGCCGGTCGGGAGGCTCAGCAGGTAGCGGATGGCGCCGTCGAGCCCGGTCGTCCAGCTGGCGTCTTTCACGAACGCTCCGCCGACGAAAAGCACACCGACGAGCACCAGGGCCAGCCCCTTGGCCGTGTGCCCGACGGTTCCCAGCCAGATCACCGCGTGACCAACGGCGCCGTCGGGAACGCTGACGTCCTCGGTGAAGCGGCGCCGGACGCCTCGCATGACGTAGGCGACCCCGACGCCGGCGACGCCGGCGCCGATGGCGCCGAGCAGGAAGATCCCGCCCGGGATGTTGATGAGCGTCGCGCTGATGGTGCGCGTGTGCTCAGCGGCGTTCGGCTGCCCGCCGGCAGCGAACACCACGGCGGCCAGGCCAATGGCGACGAACGCGGCCGACTTGGCGCGATCGCGCCACTTGTTCGGCACGACGCCCTCGGGGCGAGGCGCGATCGGGCCGGTCCACTGCCAGATTGCGAGACCGAACAGCGCCAGCGCTGCAATCCACAGGGCGATCACCCCGCCGGGTGTCTGGGCGACGGTTTCCAGCGCACCGGTCTGGTCGGCGTTCCGGTGCAGGCCGTGCACAACACCGATCGCGATGATGCCGATCAGGATGTGCAACGCCCCACTCGCAATCAGCCCGCCGCGAGCCAGCACGCGGGCCGGTCGGCTGTCCGCGGCGCGCCGGGCCGCTTCCTTCGCATCCTCGGCCTTGCCGCTCGACGCGGCAGAACTGGCGTTCACGTGCCATTGATACCACGTCGAGGTGGGGCGCGGTCTCGCCGCCATCCGCCACGGGTCGTACGATTCGCATCATGAGACTGTGGTCGCTGCATCCGCGCTATCTCGACAGGCAGGGGCTGACGGCGTGCTGGCGCGAGGGTCTGCTGGCTCAGACCGTCATCGACAGGACCTCCGGCGGGTACAGCAACCACCCGCAGCTGCACCGGTTCCGCGGCAGTGAAGACCCACTCGCCTCGATCGGCTCCTACCTGCACGGGATCGTCGATGAAGCGGATGCGCGCCGCTACCGGTTCGCGCGGGACAAGATCCAGCGATCGGACGACGTCCCTCCGCTTCAGGTCACGGACGGCCAGCTGGACTACGAGTGGCACTGGCTCGGCGCGAAGCTCGCGTCGCGCAACCCGTTGTGGAAGCAGCGCTTCTCCCATGTCGAGACACCGGACGCGCATCCGCTGTTCGTCGTCATCCCGGGACCGGTAGAGCCGTGGGAGCGCGTCGAACACTGACGGCCCGAGGTGCGCGTGTGAACTTCCGCAGAGTGTCACCGCAGGGGTTGCAGTCGGCACTGAGTCCGAGAAAAGTCGGGTACTTGCACACGATCGAAAGGACTCACCCATGCTCACGTTGACCGACACCGCAAGTGTGCTGATCAAGAACCTCACCGACCAGACCGCGAGTGAAGAGGCGGGTCTGCGCATCAGCGCGGCCGAAGGAACCCCAAACCTCACGGTTGACGTCACCGCCTCACCGGAGCCCAATGACACGGTGGTTGAGCACACCGGGGCGCGCGTTTTCCTCGAGGAGACCGCGGCTGCCGCCCTCGACGACAAAGAACTGGACGCTCAGGTCGACGAGGCCGGTGCCATACGGTTCGCGATCAACGATCAGTCCTGACCGAGTCCGGAGGTGCGACCGGGCTCAGCGCTCCGCCCAGCGCAGGATTCGCAGCGCCTTCAGAGTGATCCATCTGCTCGGCTGACCCTCGGCCTCGCCGAAGTCCACGAGCGCAGTGTCGTGGTAGGCGTGGTCGAGGGGCCATCGGCCGTCGCCGTCCTGCTTTGAGCGGACGATGTCGATTGCCTCGGCCATCCGCTCGTCAGGCACTCGTCCGGTGTTGCGCAGGTAGTCGAGCACGCGAACCACGTCGTAGAACCACGAATTCGGGAATCCGACATAGAGCCAGCGCCTCTGCGGCAGTTCGCCATCGGTCAACCGGTGGAGCAGCCGTCTCTCGAGCAGGTACTCCTCGCCACGGTGCCGCGCGGCCGTCACCTCACCGTTTGCGCCGGTCGCACGCTCGTACTCGAGCAGACCTTCGAGCACGTTGATGGTCGAGTCGAACGATCCGCGCGTGGATCCGTGCTCCTGCTCGCAGTTCCAGCCACCGTCGACCATCTGGTCGGCGAGTAGCCGGTCGACGACACCGCTGACGTCGCGTCCGAAGTAGGCGCCAATGGTCACGACTCGGCCATTGATGCACGGCTCCACTTCGCCGTCGAAGAAACGAAGGTTCTCGTCGTACTCCCACCGGGCGGCTTCGTGCACCGGCTCGATCGCGCGCTGAACCTCTTCGCTGTCGGCGGGGATCCCGAAAACGTGCAGCAGATGCAGGGTCGCGGCCGTGGAGATCCATTCGGGAAAGTAGGTGCCGCCGCTCCAGCGCCCGTCGGCATCCTGGGCGGCAAGGAGCTGCGCGCCCCAGCCCTCTGTGGGAATGCGTGCACGCTCCGCTGCGATCTCGTGAGGCGGCGCATCCGTCAAGTCACGCATCACCTGCCAACGGATTGAAGGGTCGGAATCCAGCAGCCAGTCCACAGAGTTCATGCCACTCCAGTCCTCTCTCACTCACCGTCGAATGCTGGCGACAGGCTAGCGCGCACTACCGACAGAGGCATCCTCTGCTCGGAGTGCCCGTTCCACCGCGGCGAGCGAGTCGGAGACATCGTCGGCGTCGGTGGACCAGTTGCTGACCGAGATGCGCAGAATGTCCCGGCCCGCCCAGTGCGACCCTGACATCCAGCTGGTGCCGTCGGCGATCAGCCGTTCGGTGATGTTGCGGGTGCGCTCATCGTCGCCGAAGCTCACGCTGACCTGCGTGAAGACGACCTCGTTCAATATCTCGACGCCAGGCATGGCCAGCAGCCCGGCCGCGAGCGCGCGAGCGTTCGCGGCGAGCCGGTCGACGAGGGCGGTCACTCCGTCGCGACCGAGGGAGCGCAATGCCGCCCAGACCGGCACGCCGCGCGCTCGCCGAGACAGTTCCGCGACCTTGTCATACGGGTCGCCGGGCCCGTGCTCGTCGGCGATCAGGTAGCTGGTGCGCACCCCGAGCGCCTTGCGCACCACGTCCTGACGCGACACGATCGACACGCCGCAGTCGTACGGGACGTTCAACGTCTTGTGCGCATCGGTGGCCCATGAGTCGCACGTCTCCCAGCCGCGCGTCTCCTCCGCGAAGCGAGGACTCGCGGCCGCCCACAAGCCGAACGCGCCGTCGACGTGTACCCAGGCACCGTGCCGATGGGCGATCGCCGAAGCGTCGCCGATGGGGTCGAATGCGCCCGAATGGATGTTGCCGGCCTGCAGGCACACGATCGTGGGACCGGATGTCGCGTCGAGTGCGCGCTCGAGCGCATCGGTCAGCAACCGTCCCTGGTCGTCCGCCTCGATCTCGACCGGGGCCGGCAGCCCGAGGTAGCGCAGCACCAGGTCGATCACAACGTGCCGCTCGCGGCCCGCGAGAACCGTGATCGGGGGCGAACCGGCAAGGCCGTCAGTGCCGAGGTCCCAGCCGACCGCGTCGAGCACGTGCTGCCTGCCCGCAGCGAGGCCGACGAAGTTGGCCATCGTTGCGCCGGTGGTGAAGCCGACATCCGCGTCGCTCGGCAAACGGAGCAGGTCGAGCAGCCACGCGCCCGCTGCTTGTTCGATCGCCGCCGTCGCAGGTGTCGCGTGCCGCATCCCTGCGTTCTGGTCCCACGCGCTGACGAGCCAGTCAGCGCCCATAGCGGCCGGAAGCGTGCCGCCGATCACCCAGCCGAAGAATCGGCCGGATGGCATGCCCATGAGGCCGGGCTCGGCGAGCTCCGCGAGTTCGTTGACGACGGCGTCGGGCGGCAGCGGCCCGTCCTGGAGCGGGGGAGCGAACCGCTCGTAGAGCTCATTCGCGCTCGCTCGAGGACCGACGGGTCGGGTCGGAAGGGACTCGAGCCATTTGATCGCATTGACGTGTGCCGCGTCCAGTGCTTCGCGGTACGCGTCTGAAGACGCGGACATGCGAGACATGCTAGACCCGAGGTTCGCCGTCGGTCGAGAGTCGGGCCGCCTTCTCGGCCAGGTGTGCCCGCAGTGGAGGCTCGGCAGTCAGCGAGATGGCTTTCTCGTAGGCGGCGGATGCCTCGTCAGTCGCTCCCGCTTCGGCCAGCAGGTGCGCGCGGGTCGCCCACGCCGGCTGGAACCGTTCGACACCCTCGATCGCGTCGAGGGCAGCGAGCCCGGCATCCGGACCGTCGAGGGTCCCGATCGTCGCGGCCAGGGAGACCCGGGCGCCGAGCGTCGGAGTAAGTTCCACGAGCGCCGTGTAGAGGGTCCGGAGGGCCCACCAGTCGGTGAGACCGGTGCGGGCGCGTGCCGCGTGCACCGCCTGGATCGCCGCCTCGAGCTGGAACCGACCGAGACGCTGTGCCCGTGCCGCCCGCCGGAGCCACTCGTCGCCGCGAGCGATGAGCGTCGCATCCCACCGGGTCGTGTCCTGCTCCTCGAGCGGCACGAATCGGCCGTCCGCGTCCGTGCGAGCCTTCGCCCGCGAGAACGAGAACGCGATGAGCGCGGCCAAGCCGTACGCTTCCGGCTCGTCGTGGAGCAGCGTCGCGAGCGTCGATGCCAGGTACAGCGACTCGGCGGCCAGCGACTCGCGCTCGCCGGAGACCAGGAGCCAGTCGATCGCGTATGCGCCGTAGATCGCCTCGAGCACACCGGGCAGTCGTGCGGGCATGTCGGCGCGGGTGGGGACGACGAAGGGGATCCGCGCATCCCGGATGCGCCGCTTGGCACGCACCAGCCGCTGCGCCATGGTCGCCGTCGGCATCGCGAACGCACGCGCGATCTGTTCCGCCTCGAACCCGAGAACGGTCTGCAGCATCAACGGCGTGCGGATGCCGGGGTCGATCGCCGGGTGAGCGCACACGAACATGAGTTCAAGACGCTTGTCTGGGATGGCATCCGGATCCACTTCGTCGAACACCTGGGGCTCCTCGAGGAGCGGAGCCGCGGTGCGCTCTGCTGCTGACTTGGCGCGGTCCCGCTGCCGGTTGCGTGCGACGGTCATCAGCCATCCTTCCGGGTTGGCGGGGACACCGCTCTCCGGCCACGTGCTGAGCGCCTGCACGAACGCGTCGCCCAACGCATCCTCAGCTCCGGGGATGTCGCCGGTGCGCGCGGCGAGCAGCGCGAGCAGGCGACCGTACGAAGCGCGGGCGACCACTTCCGCCCGCGCCCTCGCGGTCAGATCGTCCCGTGCCATGCCCCGTCTTCGAAGTGCACAGCACTAGGCCGGATCTCAATCGTGCCGTAGTACGCGGCCGGGCACTTCTCGGCCCAAGCGAGTGCGGCGTCGAGGTCCGGAACATCGATCAGGAAGATCCCGCCCAACTGCTCCTTGGTGTCCGCGAACGGGCCATCCTGCACCTTCAGCGCTCCGTCGCGCGCGGTGAGCGTCGTCGTGCTGGTGGACTGCTGGAGCACCTCGGCCGCCAGCAGCACGCCGGCCTCATCAAGCGCCTTGGCGTAGTCGTCGAAGGCCGCCTTGCCCTCGTTCATCGCCTCGGTGCCGAGGTCGGCCTCGGTCATCTCGGGGTAGTGCATGATCAGTGAGTAGCGCATCGGTCTGCCCTTCTTCTCGTACCGTAGCGGCCACGCGGTGTGACCGACATACCCTTATGACGATTGGGCGGGCACCCAATCGACAATTTCGGCCGTTTCTTGGGCGGCGGGCGTGTCAGACACTTGTCGTCACCACGGGGTCGACCTGGGCGAGTGCCGGGCCCAGCCCGATGTCGACGAGCACAATCCGCCCCACGAGCTGGGAAGCCGGCCCAAGCAGCAGCCCGGCCTTGCATCCGCCGAAGGTCACGGTGACGTCCGCGGGCAGCACCGCCGAGTCTGGCACCGAGCCGTCATCCGGGTTGATGCCGCTCGGGATGTCGACGGCGACGACCAGTGGACGCTGCGGCTGGGCGAGCACCGGCAGCACCGAGGCAACCACCTCACGTGCGCTGTCGCGCAGTGCGGGGGAGCGACTGGCCCCGGTGCCCAGGATGCCGTCGAGAACGATGTGGGAGGTTTCCGCGGCCTGGGCGGCCATTCCCGGCTCGATGACCTTCGCTCCCGCGACCATCGCTGCGGCGGCCGCCCGTTCGTGCATCGTGCGGCCGGTTTGGACCACCGACACGTCGGCGCCGTCCGAGGCCAACTCTGCCGCTGCAAACAGCGCGTCGCCTCCGTTGTCTCCCGACCCGGCGAGCACGAGGATGCGACCACCGCCATCTGGTAGCAGCGTGCGCAGCTCCCGCGCGAGTCCCGCGGCGGCGCGGGCCATCAGCGGAACACCGTGCTTCAGGAGGGGCGCTTCAGCGGTTCGGATCTGTTTCGAGGTGTAGCCGTGCATCCACCCATCTTGCTTGTCCGAACGGTTGACAGCACGGAAATGTCGTTCTAGCCTTTATTCAATCAGGTGGTTGATAAATGAAATGGTTGACGATGAAGAGCGATAGAGACGAGTGGCTGGACCGGGCGTTCCTGGCCCTCGCGGATCCGGTGCGACGCGGAATCGTCGCGCGGCTGTCCCGCGGGCCGGCGACGGTCAACGAGCTCGCCGAGCCGTTCGACATCACGAAGCAAGCGGTCTCCAAACACATCCAGGTGCTCGAGAACGCTGGGCTGATCACCCGGAGTCGAGACGGTCAGCGCCGCCCGGCTCACCTTGATCCCGCCGCGCTCGAGGAGCTCACCGGCTGGATCGACAAGTACCGGCTGGACGCCGAGCGACGCTATCGCACACTCGACGCCCTGTTGGAGACCATCAAGGAGAAGAAGAAATGAGCAACGCACTAAAGCTCGACGCGCCAGAGGGCATGCCGTTCATCGACTTCGAGCGCGAGTTCGACGCGCCGGTGGAGGCGGTGTTCCGGGCCCACTCGGATCCCGAGCTCATCAAGCAATGGCTCGGGCCGCGTGGGTACGAGACGACCGTGGAGCGGTTCGACTTCCGCACCGGCGGCGGCTACCGCTACATCCAGAAGGCAGGCGGCGAGGAGTACGTCTTCAACGGCGTCTACCACGTCGTTCGTCCGAACGAGTTCGCGATCCAGACCTTCGAATTCGAGGGCTACCCGGATGTGGTGAGCATCGAGTCGATGACGTTCGAGGATCTCGGGAACGGACGCACCCGCCTCGTCGGACACGCGGTCT
Organism: uncultured Actinomycetota bacterium; assembly: GCA_963702165.1. Lineage (GTDB taxonomy): Bacteria > Actinomycetota > Actinomycetes > Actinomycetales > Microbacteriaceae > Terrimesophilobacter. The sequence continues at coordinate 367,015 of OY969722.1, forward strand.
ACCCGACGCTGGAGGCGCGCGACGGTATGACGGCCAGCGGCATGGAGACTGGCCTGTCCGAGGGCTACGAGCGGCTGGACGAACTGCTCGCGGCAGGCGTCAAGGCCTAGAAGCGAGGTGATTCTCGAGGTGCTGGCAGTACCCCGACTTGCGCGCATCCGGAACCAATCGGCCTCCGGATGCGCGCCCTCTCACGCTCACATCACCGCTACGGCGTCGTACAGCCAGAAAGCGCCGAGAAGCGCGGCAGCGAACACGGCGGCCCCGACAAGAGCTACGAGCCTGCCCTGCAGTGTTCGGCCGAGGGCCAGTGGCAGCATGAGGCCGACGACAAGCTCCAACCACCACTGCGGCCCACCGATCAGTACGATGCCGTAGAGCCCCTCGCCGGCGATCAGTCCGCCCATGAAAGCGAGCGCGAGCGCCCGAAACCAGCGTTGCCCGCTTCGTGCGCTGTAGCCAGCCAGGCCGCACAACGCACCGGCAGCGAAACCGACCGCCGTCCACAGGAGAACCTCACGCAACGTGACCGTGTTGGCGACCAACGCACACCACATGGCGACCATTGCGAGCATCGTCACCACGCCGGTCAGTGCAGCTTCCCGCTTCTGCGTGCGCACGCCATCGCGCAATGCAACGCCGAACGGCACGAGGCCCCAGAGCGCGCTGGTGCCGGCGAGCGTTGGCCATGGATGTGGAAGGAGGGTCGTCAGCACCCACGCCAGTCCGCCTGCTGACGCGCCGACAATGATCGAGATGGCAAACGCTCGCTGGAGCCTCACGCTGCCATGTTAGGGGTGCGGGTGAGGTGCCTCAGTCGAGCGTGCAACGAAAAGAGCCGGGCCCTTAGGCCCGGCTCCCGAATGCGCTTGTTGGAAAGACCGTTACTCGCCGGTCCTCTTGGAAGCCTTCGCCTTCTTGTCGGCGCGCTTCTCTTTCAAGGACTTCGAAGCAGCGGTCTTCGTGTTCGCGCCCTTCTTCGGTGACTTGTTCGGCATATACGGCACTCCCTCCGTCGGAAGCACTAAGGCTTCTGTGTATTCGAGGCTACCCTCGCCCTGTCCCTGAGTCGAGAACCGGGGGTTTCCCCGATAGCGCCGCACGGCCTCCTGCGTCAGGGTTGAACCATGACCACTCTCAGCAGACCACGCAACGGCCGCGTTATCGCCGGGGTGTGTGCAGCCATCGCCCGCCGCTTCGGTTGGGACGTCACCACGGTGCGAGTTCTCACCGTGCTCAGCTTCCTGCTTCCAGGCACGCAGTTGGTCGCATACCTCTTGCTATGGGTGCTTATTCCGTCGGATTCTGACGTCGTCCGGGTAGGTTGAGGTCCTCCGGATCAACGTCGACATCGCCGACATCGTCAGGGCCGCCGGTACCAGGCAGTAGGTTGACGTCGTCTTCGTCGATCTGCGGGTCGTCCGTCGCCTTACTGGATGCCGGGCGCTCCTGACGCTCCCGGGTTTCGCTTTCGCTGCCGGGCGTGTAGGCCATGTCCTTCTCAAGTCGGTCGTTTTCGTCGCGTTCGGTCATGACGCGAAGCTAGGTGCGCACGCTGGGACACTCCTGACGGAATACCCGTGGTGCACCGGCGGTTACGGCGATAGATTCATTCGCACACTCGGCGGAAGGCCACCTCGTGACCCAGCAACTTCAACTCGGCCTCGACACGTTCGGGGACGTCACTCTCGATGTCGACGGCAACCCGATCAGCCACGCCCAGACCATCCGGAACATCGTCGAGCAGGGTGTGTTCGCCGACTCGCTGGGTATCGACTTCATCGGGGTGGGAGAGCACCACCGCGATGACTTCGCGGTGTCATCGCCAGAGATGGTGCTGTCGGCGATAGCGAGCCGAACGTCGCACATCCGACTGGGCTCGGCGGTGACCGTGCTGAGTTCGGATGACCCGGTGCGCGTCTTCGAACGGTTCTCCACCTTGGATGCGGTATCGAACGGCCGGGCAGAGGTCATCATCGGACGTGGCTCGTTCACCGAGTCGTTCCCGCTGTTCGGGTTCAAGCTGGCCGACTACGAGCGGCTGTTCGAGGAGAAGATCGAGCTTTTCGCCGAGCTGCTGAAGGGGGGCCCTGTCTCCTGGTCGGGTTCGGTGCGGGCGCCACTCACCGATCAGCAGGTGTTCCCGCCGGCAGAGTCCGGCAGCATCACCACCTGGGTCGGCGTCGGCGGCACACCGGAATCGGTCGTGCGCGCCGCTCACTACGGCTTCCCGCTCATGCTGGCCATCATCGGCGGTGACCCGCTCCGGTTCGAACCGTTCGTCGGCCTGTACAAGCGCGCGCTCGGGCAATTCGGCAGGCCAGAGCTGCCGATCGGCGCGCACTCGCCCGGGCACGTCGGCAAGACCGACGAGGAGGCGCTCGAGGAGCTCTACCCGCACTTCAAGAAGAACCGCGACCGCATCGGCGCCGAACGCGGCTGGCCGCCGGTCACCCGACCGGAGTACGAGAACGAGGCGAAGAGCGGTGCCCTGTTCGTCGGCTCACCGGAGACGGTCGCGCAGAAGATCGCGCGAGCGGTCAAGGGGCTCGGACTGTCGCGTTTCGACCTCAAATACTCCAACGGCTCGATGCCGCACGAACTGCTGATGTCGAGCATCGGCTTGTACGGCAATGAGGTCATCCCGCGGGTGCGGGAGCTGCTGGCCGACTGACCGGCGGCTCGCTCAGCCGTCAGCGCTGAGCGCGTCGAACTGCTGTCGCCATGGTTCGCGCAGCGCAAGGTACCGGTCATCCCATCCGACGCCGGATGTGCGCTCCGGATCGGTGACGGATGCGGCTGCCGCGCCGAGCAGGTCGTCGAGCCGTTCGAGATAGGTCTGCCAGCCCGGCCCGTAGTCGAGCGACTGCACGCCGGTGTGCACGAGCCGCATCCGCGCGCCATCCGGTGTCTCGTCGACCGTTACGGTGAGTACGGTCGGCCGCTCGTCGATGGCATGCCAGGTCGTCGTGAAGGTGTGTGGTGGTTCACACGCGGTGACGGTGCCGGTGACCCACACGCTTCCGTCGTCGCTCAGTCCTTCCCAGGTGCCGCCGAGCCGGAGTTCGCCGCGGTACGGCGCCATCCAGCGGGCGAGTCGCTCCGACTCGGTCACCGCGGACCAGACGTCGGCCACCTCGGTGTCGAACAGTCTGACGAACTCGAGATCGAACCCGTTTGCCGCTTTGGTCAGGTCGCCGAAAATCGTGGTCATTGTGCTGTCCTTCTCTCGCGCTTGCCTCGCGCGATCTCGGTCTCGAGGGCGTCGAGACGCTGGTTCCATAAGCGCCGGTAGCGGTCGGCCTGGTCCTGCAGTTGGCTGATCACGCGCTCTTCGAGCCGGTAGATGCGACGCGATCCTTCTGGCCGCACGCGCACGAAGCCCGCTTCGCGCAGCACTCGCAGGTGCTTGGCCACTGCGGGCTGGCTGATGCCGAACTCGCTTTCGACGACCCGTGATACTTCGCCCGCCGGCTGGTCCCCGCTCGCGAGGAGCTCGACGAGTCGTCGGCGTACTGGGTCACCGAGAACGTCAAGTGCGTGCATATCTCCTCATCGTATAACCGAATGGTTATATTCGCAAACAGTCGGGAGCCGATCGAGCGCACCGAATGAGCGGGCGCACTTGCATCCGTCTCGAACATATGTTCGAATAGGAGAATGCGGTGGAGCGGCCAGCAGATCGACCAGGAGCAACCGGATGCCCTTCCGGGGCTCGCGCGCCTGAACAACCTGGTGCGCACGGTCCGCACACCCGACTTCGAGGGTGTGACGTTCTACGAGGTGCTGGCGAAAAGCGCGCTCAACCACATCCCGAAGCAGACGGCGATGCCGTTCGGATGGACGATCAACCCGATGCGCGGCTGCCTGCACCGCTGCACCTACTGCTTCGCGCGGCCGACGCACCGCTACCTCGACCTGGATGCCGGCGACGACTTCGACACCCAGATCATCGTCAAGGTCAACGTGGCCGAGGTGCTCGCGAAGGAGCTGTCGAAGCCCAACTGGGGCAGGCATCCCGTCGCTCTCGGCACCAACACGGATCCGTACCAGCGGGCAGAGGGCCGCTACCGGCTCATGCCCGGGATCATCTCCGCGCTCGCCGCCAGCGGAACCCCGCTGTCGATCCTGACCAAGGGAACCCTGCTGCGGCGCGACCTTCCGCTGCTCGCGGAAGCCAGCAGGGTCGTGCCGGTCGACCTCGCGATGTCGATCGCGATCTACGACGACGAGCTGCAGCAATCGGTCGAACCGGGAACTCCGACGGCGAAAGCGCGGCTCGCGACGGTCACCGCGGTGCGCGAGGCGGGTCTTGCGTGCTCGGTGTTCATGATGCCGATCCTCCCGTTCCTCACCGACAGCAAGGAGCATCTGGATCTTGCGCTTCGCCAGGCGAAAGCGGCCGGCGCCAGCTCTGTGCTCTACACCGCGCTGCACCTGCGGCCCTTCACCAAGGAATGGTTCATGCAGTGGCTCGAGCGCGAGCATCCGGAGCTCGTCGCGCGCTACGTCGCGCTGTACGGCGACAAGGCGTACGCGCCCACCGGCTACCGCAAGTGGCTGGCCGCGCGCATCCGTCCGCTGATCCGCGCCCACGGCCTCGATCGTGGAAGAACCGATGCCGCAACCGGCGGGGTTCGTTCGAGCGCGCTCGGGATGCTCCGAGGCGACGATGGTGAGCGCTCCCTCATCGCAGAGGAACTGCCGCCGGGCATGGTCGCGCGCCTGGAATCCCAGCCCACCCTCTTCTAAGCCAGCTGTTCATCTGGATCCCCCGTGAAGTTCATGGGAAGCCAGCCTCGGCAGCGACTCGCGACCGTAGCATCGGCCTCAACAGCCGGGCGTTTGTAGGGGAGCAGGTTCGCTGGTGTCCAGTTCAGGGGAGCAATCGAGGTCAGCTGCGGCGCTGGCAACCGGACCGATACCTCGGCCCGCCGCGACCCCCGTCGGAAATGCGGACCTCACCGCCGTGATCCAGTACGGCGGACGGCGTTTCGAATGCAAGCCGGAGATGGCGCGGATCTTCCTGAAGCGGGCACGAGCAGTCATCGAATGCGGAGAGCATGAACTGGTGCCTCTGCTCCACAGCGAGGGCGTCGAACTTCTCCTGATCTCGCGAGCTACGCCGTATTCGCTGCTAGAGAACTAGCCGCCAGAGCGCAAACTCGAAAGTTTTCGGGCGTTTTCTTCCACGTCGCGGAGTGTGCCCACCTCTCGGATCCCTGCAATGGCGGGGGAGTACCGGTAGTGCGCGACGTAGGTAGAACGATCCCTCTTGAGAACGGTTCGCAAGTTACTCAGGAAGACCGGAGGTTCGCCGATCAGGATCATTTCTGGCACTTCTCCTAGTGGGTTGAGGGTCGGCGTGTTTGGTCCGCCGACTGGTCGACCTGGAGCGGTGCCCGGATGCTCGGCCCCTGAGTTTCCGTGCGCCGCGTGTGCCCCGCGCATCGACGTTCCACCACGCGTTCCCTAGACGCCTGACCCGGAAGACACAAGTACCCCCTTGCTGATCGAGAAGAAGCGTGCCTTCGATAAGCACGCCACACCCGAAAAAGCCGAAAACCAGAAGCCCAGTGGGCGGCGACGTGGCGAAGCCAAGCGTGGCGTCCGCCACTTCACGGCGCGCTACCTCGGAGAACTCGGCCTCGGCATCGTCGCACTCGCGGTGATCGTCGGTGCCGGAGTAGGCGTGCCGGCCTACGGTGACGCTCTCGTCGTCGCATCCGACATGACGCCCATGGAGCAGGTCTCCGAGCAGGATCTCGCCCCGCAGGCAGTAGAGGTCCACAAGAAGACTCCGAAGCAAGCCGTGCACCGCGACACCTACGGTGCAACCGAGGCGCCGCCGGAGGTCGTCTGGCCCGTCGGTTCTGGTGCGACCATCACGAGCGGGTTTGGTGCCAGGGCGGGCTGTTCCGTCGGCTGCAGCACCAACCACCAGGGCATCGACTTCACGCCCGGCGCGGGCGCCCCGATCGTGGCCGCAGCCGACGGCGTCGTGACCGCAGCCAACACCGGTGGAGCATACGGCGTGCACGTGCGCATCAAGAGCGTTGTCGCCGGCCAGGAGGTCGAGACCATGTACGCACACATGCAGTACGGCTCGATGGCCGTCAGCGTCGGCCAGACCGTCACGGCCGGTCAGCTCATCGGCGCAGTCGGCAGCACCGGCGTCAGCACCGGCCCGCACCTGCACTTCGAGGTTCACGTGGGTGGAAGCCCCATCGAGCCGCTCGGCTGGCTGCGCGCAAACTCGGTCTGAGTCCGCGAGGGGAAACCGGCTCGGGCCGGCCACAGGCTAGCCTGAGCCGGTGCCCTCGAACCCACCGACAGTGTCGATCGTCATTCCCGCCTACAACGAGGAGGCGTCGATCAAGGGATGCGTGCTGGCCGCGGTCCTGCAGACCAGGCCGGCCCACGAGGTCATCGTCGTAGACAACCGCTCGACCGACCGCACCGCCGAGATTGTGAAGGGGCTGCAAGCGGAGCATCCGCAGCAGTCGATCATCTACTTTCAGCAGAACGACGTGCAGGGAATCATCCCCACCCGCAACGCGGGCCTCGACGCCGCGACGGGAGACGTGATCGGCAGAATCGACGCGGACTCCGTCATCGAACCGACCTGGGTCGAGGAAGTCCAGAAGGCGTTCGCCGATGAATCCGTCGCCGCGGCGACCGGCCCCGTCCTTTACTACGACATGCCACTGCGGCGGTTCGGGCTGAAGGCCGACGACCGTCTGCGTCGGGTCATCCTGAGCCTGTCCCGCGACTATCACTTCCTCTTCGGCAGCAACATGGCGATCCGGAGGCAAGCGTGGGAGACCATCCGCGCGGACACCTGCCTCGATGAGAAGGATGAACTGCACGAGGACATCGACTTGTCCATCCATCTCGCGGAACATCGACTGCGCGTGGCCTACGTGCGATCGATGGTGAGCGGAATGTCGGCCCGTCGAGTCGAGGACAGCCCGCGCGAATACAGCTACTACGTCGGGCGCTTCGAGCGCACCTACGCGCGACACGGCCTGATGAACCCACTGTTGCGTGCACCTATGGTCGTCTTCTTCGCGGTGTACCCGCTCGCCAAGGCCATCCGCACGCTGCGCAACCGCAGGCTGTTCCTGGACCACGCGCCCGGCCGCTGACGGTCGGTCGGCGGGGTTAGCCTGAGTGCGTGGGCAAACAGGACGGCAGCGACCGGCAGGTCAGTGGCGAGGACATCGACAGCAGTTCTGCGCCCATCCTGCACGTCGACCTTGACGCCTTCTTCGCGTCGGTCGAGTTGCTTGAGCACCCAGAACTCGCCGACAAGCCGGTGGTCGTCGCCCACAATTCGGCGCGATCGGTGGTCACCGCGGCGAACTACCCGGCGCGCAAGTACGGGGTGCGTTCGGCGATCCCGCTGGCCAGGGCGCTGCAGCTCTGCCCGAAGGCGATCGTGCTCGAGCCCCATTTCGACCGGTACCGGGCGCTGTCGCGGCAGGTGATGGGCATCCTCGACGACGTGTCGCCGATTGTGGAGCGGCTCGGCATCGACGAGGCGTTCCTCGACGTTTCCGGTGCGAGCGCGGTGATCGGCTCACCGGCTGAGGCTGCGGAGCTGATCCGCGGCCGCGTACTCGCCGAGACGGGGCTCACCTGCTCTGTCGGTGCGGCGGCGACCAAGTTCGTCGCCAAGCTCGCCTCCGGGCGAGCCAAGCCGGACGGGCTGCTGGTGATCCCTCGCGACGAGACGCTTGCGTTCCTGCATCCGCTGCCCGTCGGTGCGCTGTGGGGCGTCGGGGCGGTCACCGAGAAGACGCTCCTGGACCGCGGCCTCGGCACCATCGGCGACGTGGCGGCGGCGCCACTGGCGACGTTGCAGCGGGCGCTGGGCGCGGCATCCGGTCGCAAACTGCATGAACTCGCGAACGGCATCGACCCGCGGCCGGTCGACACGAACTCGGTGGAGAAGAGCGTCGGGCACGAGGTCACCTTCGAGACCGATGTGACGGATGGCGACCTGCTGCGGCGCGAGTTGCTTCGGCAATCCACCCAGGTCGCGGCGCGGCTCCGCGAAGCCCGACTCGCCGGCCGCACCGTCGCCCTCAAGCTGCGCTTCTCCGACTTCACCACCATCACGCGCTCGCGCACGCTGGTCGAGCCGACCGACCTGGGTCGCCGGATCTACGACGAGGTGCGCTCGATCTACGATGCCCTCGACAACCGGAGACCCGTTCGGCTCATCGGCGTGCGCGTCGAGCAGCTGACCGGCGATGAGGCTCAGCCGGCGCTGTGGGACACCGACGACAGTTGGCGGGAGGCGGAGCGTGCGATCGACGGTGTCGCCGACCGGTTCGGCCGTGGCGCGCTGCGGCCCGCTGCGTTGCTGAAGTCGACGGCACCCATCCGCCCGTCCGGTTCTTGAATCTCGAAGTTCACTGCGAGTCTTGAGCATGTGAGACGTACGGTTGCGTCATGCCAACAGTCGCAGAGGAACTCGCGGAGTCCGTGCCCAGTCGCGGCGTGAAGATCGCTTACGGTGAAGCCGTTGTGATGGGAGACACGACGATTGTGCCCATCGCCTTGGTCACCTACGGCTTCGGCGGCGGTGGAGAGGGGCAATTGAGCGGTGGTGGAGGCGGCGGTGCGACAATGCCGCTCGGCGTCTACGTGACGCGCGGAGCCACCACCAGTTTTCGACCCAATCCAATCGCGTTGCTCGGGGTGTCCATTCCGCTTGTGTGCGCTGCCGGCTGGGCGATCTCTCGCATCGTGAAGGCGATGCGCTAGCCCCAGCCGAGCCGGCGCCTGACCGCCTGCGCGCCGCGATGCGGGAAAGCGTCCCAGCCGGGGGCAAGTTCGTCCTCGGCGAGTTCGAGCAGCAACCGAGCGCACGTCTCGACATCGCGCTCTTGCGCGTCGGCGACGCGGGCGGCGAACGCCGGATGCACCAGTTCGATCCGGCGCAGCACGTCGAACGGGTCGAGTCGCTCCGGTCCGATCCCGGGTTTCCTCAGCACCAGCGCCTCCAGGAGTGAACGCACAGCGACCGAGCGCACGCCCTCACCGGCGATGAGCTTCTCGCCCCTTCGGTGCCGGCCCACCCCGATCAACAGCACTGCGATGAACAGCAGGATCTCCTGCTCCGCGTCGACGCTCTCCCGCGGGCTCTGCCGCGAGATCATCGCATCGATCGCCTGACCCACCCCGCCGCGGTCGAGGACCACCAGGGCGGTCTTGCCCTGCCAGAGCGCCAGGTCATCAACGGATGCGACCCCGAACTCGAGCACGTGACCGGTGTCGTAGATGACCTTGCGGCCGCCCTCGTGCTCGGGTGCCGCTACCGCGATGCGCTCGTGCTCCGGCAGCCAATCGAGGTTCCGCTTGAACTCATCCTGCAGCCCCGGCTGAACGACGAGCGCGAAGTCGTGATCCGACCACTCATCGGCTCGGGAGCGGTCGGCCGCTGAGCCCATGAACACCAGCCCGATCACATCCGGCCGGTCAGAGACACTCGCGAGCAGCCGGTCGCTGAACGCCTCGAACTCGTCGCGCCGCACGGTTCTAGCCGACCTGCGGGACGATCTCGGTGGCGAAGAACTCGAGCTGGTCCAGGTCGTGCAGGTCAAGCACCTGCAGGTAGATGCGCGTCACACCCAGTTCCGCGTATTCGCCCAGCCGGTCAACGACCTCGGTGGGTGTGCCGACGATCCCGGCCGGGCGCATGCGGTCGAGGTCCCGGCCGATGGCACTTGCCCTGCGCTGGGCTTCCGCGGTGCTCGCGCCGACAGCGATGGTGCCACCGATCGAGAGGATCGGCAGCTCGCGTTCGGCGGCGTCGCTCGCCTCACGGACGCGTGCCATCCTGGCGCGGTGCTCAGCCAGGCCGACGAACACCGAGTTGTACTCGGTCGCGAAACGCGCCGCCAGGGCGGGCGTGCGCTTCGGCCCACCGCCGCCGACGATGATCGGCACGCTCTCTTGAGTCGGCTTGGGCAGCCCGGGCGCATCCTCCAGCCGGTAGTGCTCACCCTCGTACGAGAACCGGTCGCCGACCGGCGTCGACCACAGGCCGGTGATCAGCTCGAGCTGCTCCTCGAGCATCCCGAATCGCTTCGCGGGGAAGGGGACACCGAGCGCGGTGTGCTCCTCCTCCATCCAGCCGGTGCCGAGCCCCAGTTCGACCCTGCCGCCGGACATCTGGTCGACGCCGGCGACCTGGATGGCGAGGATGCTGGGGTGCCGGAAGGTGACAGAGGTGACGAGCGTGCCGAGCCGGATGCGACTGGTCTCCCGGGCAAGGCCCGCGAGCGTTGTCCACGCATCCGTCGGCCCCGGCAGCCCGTCGCCGCCCATCGACAGGAAGTGGTCGCTGCGGAAGAAGCCGTCGAAGCCGAGCCGTTCTGTCGCTTGCGCGACGGCGAGCAGGTCGTCGTAGCTCGCACCCTGTTGGGGCTCTGTGAACACGCGGAAATCCATCGTCCCACCGTATCCGCACTAGAATGGGTGCCGAACACGGGAGTCCGGTGAGCCGGGCTGAGAGGAAGCTGATCGAAGCTTCGACCGTCGAACCTGATCTGGATAATGCCAGCGCAGGGAGGGCCAAATCTCTACTCCCGTGCCTATTTCAACCACTGAAAGGGCACGAACAGTGACCAGCACTACAACAACCAAGCAACCCGTCGTCCGCCGGAACCTTCGCTGGCGCGTGGTCGACATCGTGGTGGCGAGCGTCATCGGCGTCGCATCCGGCGCGGTCTTCCTGGTGTGGAACGTCGCCTCCGAGCCCATCACCGGGCCGCTCGGCGCGCTGCTGCCGGGTCTGCAGGCACTCGGCCACGGCTTCTGGCTCTTCGCGGGCGTGCTCGCGGGGCTCATCATCCGCAAGCCGGGCGCGGCGCTATACGGGGAACTGCTCGCCGCAACTGTGTCGGCGCTGGTCGGCAACCAGTGGGGCGTTGACACGCTGGTCAGCGGCGTCGTGCAGGGGCTGGGCGCGGAACTGGTGTTCGCGGTGTTCCTGTACGCCAATTACCGGGTCTACGTCGCGATGCTTGCGGGCATGGGCGCCGGGCTCGCGATGGTCATCCACGACCTGATCGTCTGGTACGCGGGCGCAGACACGCTGTTCGCCACGGTGTACGCGGTCTGCGGAATCATCAGCGGCGCGGTCATCGCCGGGCTGCTGTCGTGGCTTGCCATGCGCGCTCTCGCCCGCACGGGAGTGCTCAGCCGGTTCGCGGCCGGTGAGTCGGCCAAACGGGTGTGAGCGCGTCGACGCGGGTGAGCGCGCCCGCGCGCGTCACGGCTCGCGGCTGGGGTTGGCGACACTCCGGCCGCGAGCGGTGGGCGGTGGACGGTATCGACCTCGACATCCGGCCGGGGGAGCGCGTGCTGCTGCTCGGGCCATCCGGGGCCGGAAAGTCCACCCTGCTCTCGGCGCTCGCCGGGGTGCTCGGCGGTGCGGATGAGGGCGAACAGCACGGCGAGCTGACGATCGACGGCCGCGAACCGGATCCCGCACACGGGCGGGTCGGCTTGGTGCTGCAGGATCCCGAATCCCAGGTCATCATGGCCAGAGTCGGCGACGATGTGGCCTTCGGATGCGAGAACCTCGGGATCCCGCGTGAGGAGATCTGGCAGCGGGTCGGGGAGGCGCTCGATGCGGTTGGCCTGGACCTGCCTCTCGACCGTTCGACCGCGGCGCTGTCCGGAGGACAGAAGCAACGGCTCGCACTGGCCGGGGTGCTGGCGATGCGCCCGGGTCTGCTGTTGCTGGATGAGCCGACCGCGAACCTGGACCCGGACGGCGTGCTCGAGGTTCGCGACTCTGTGAGCAGGGTGGTCGAGGCCACCGGTGCGACGCTCGTGGTCGTCGAGCATCGGGTCGACGTGTGGCTGCCGGTCGTCGACCGGGTCATCGTGCTGTCGCCCGAGGGCGGGGTGATTGCCGACGGGGAACCGGATGCTGTGCTCATCGACCACGGAGAAACGCTCGCCGCGAGCGGAGTGTGGGTGCCAGGTCGGGCAGCGTGGAGTCCGAAGCGGTCCACGCGACAGGGGGAGAGGCTGCTCAGCGCCGACTCGCTCAGCGTCGGCCGGGCCGGTACCGCAGTCCGCTCTGGACTCGACCTCGAGTTGCGCGAGGGCGTTGCGACCGCGCTCAGCGGTGCGAACGGATCCGGGAAGACCACTCTCGCGCTCACCCTCGCCGGGCTGCTGCCGCCGGTCGCCGGTCTGGTGACGGCATCCGATGCCCTGCGCGCCGGTGTCGGCCCGTATCCGTACCGCTGGAAGTCGCGCGACCTACTCACACGCATCGGGATGGTGTTCCAGGAACCCGAGCACCAGTTCCTCGCCTCAACAGTCCGCGCCGAGCTCGAGGTCGGGCCTAAGGCGCAGCGGCTGCCGGAGCCTGAGGTGCGTGACCGCGTCGACGAACTGCTGCAGCGGTTGCGGCTGGAGCAGCTGGCCGAGGCGAACCCCTTCACACTGTCCGGTGGCGAGAAGCGCCGGCTCAGTGTTGCAACCGCGCTCGCCACCCGTCCCCGCATCCTGGTGCTCGACGAGCCGACCTTCGGCCAGGATGCGCGCACCTGGCGGGAGCAGGTGGCGTTGCTCGCCGAGCTGCTCGACGAGGGCAGCTCTGTGCTGTTCGCAACGCACGATCGGGTGTTCGTCGAGGCGCTTGCCGATCGGGAGGTGGCGCTGTGACCGCGTTCGCTCGGGTGAACCCGGTCGCCAAATTGGCCGCGGCGCTGCTGCTGGCGGGCTGTCTCGTGCTGACCATCGATCCGGTGTCGGCGGCGACAGCGCTGCTGCTCACCGGCATCGCACTGCCGTTCATTGGGCCTGGATGGCGCACGTTCTGGGCTCGAACCTGGCCGGTGTGGGTCGCCGCCCCACTGACCGGGTTGACGATCCTGCTCTACGGGCAGGCATCCGGGACCGTGCATGTCGAGTTCCTCGCGGTGCGGATCAGTGACGGCTCGATCGAGCTGGCGGTGGCCACCACCCTGCGGGTGCTGGCGATCGGGCTGCCCGCGGTGGTGCTGTTCAGCTCGGTAGACCCGACGGATCTCGCCGACGGTCTCGCGCAGGTCTGGCGACTGCCCAGCCGCTTCGTGCTCGGCGCCCTGGCCGGCCTTCGGCTGGTCGGCTTGTTCATCGACGACTGGCGCTATCTCGAGCTCGCGCGTCGCGCGCGGGGCGTCGGCGATACCGGACGGATCCGCCGCATCCCCGGGCAGGTGTTCGCACTGCTGGTGCTGTCGATCCGGCGCGGCACGAAGCTCGCCACCGCGATGGAGGCCAGGGGGTTCGGCGGACTGCATCGCACCTGGGCGCGCGAGTCGCGGTTCGGTGCCGCCGAGTGGCTGGTGGTCGCATCCGGCGCCCTGGTCGGTGCGGCGGCTATCGTTGCTGCCGTCGTGACAGGGGAGTGGAACTTCATTGCTGGTTGATCGGATTCTCATCGACGGCCGTAGCGGGTCCGGCAAGACCAAGGTGGCTAATGGCCTGCTGGAGGCGATGCCGGATGCCCAACTGGTGCGACTCGACGAGCTTTACCCGGGGTGGGACGGGTTGGAGGCCGGCAGCCGGCACGTTCACGACTTCATCCTCGCGGCCGAGCGGCCTCGCTGGCGACGCTGGGACTGGATCGCGGGCGAGCCCGCAGAGTGGCACGAGCTGGACCCGGCCCGGCCGATCATCATCGAGGGGTTCGGCGCGCTGTCCCGCGAGAACCGGGCGCTCGCGACCCTCGGCATCTGGGTGGAGTTGGATGCGGAGACCCGCAAGCAGCGTGCGCTCGACCGCGACGGCGACACGTACGCGCCGCACTGGGATCGCTGGGCGGCTCAGGAGGACGCGTTCATCGCGCGAGAGCATCCGCAGGACCTGGCCGACCTGGTGATCGACGGCTGAGCGCCTCAGGCCCAGCCGAGCTCGTGCAAGTGCTGGTCGTCGATGCCGTAGAAGTGGGCGATCTCGTGCACGAGCGTCACGTGGATCTGGTCCTTGAGTTCGTCGAGGTCCTCACTGATGTCCAGCAGTGGCTCGCGGTAGAGCACGATCCGGTCCGGCAGCTCGCCGAAGCCGTAGTTGCCGCGTTCGGTCACGGCCACCCCGTCGTACAGGCCGAGGAGGTCCAGGGATCCGTCCTCAGGGCGATCCTCGACGACGAAAACGACGTTCTCGAGTCCGTCGACCATGTCATCGGGCAGCTGATCGAGTTCGTCGACGACGAGCTGCTCGAACTCGTCCGCTCCCATGTCATGCACGTCGACAGCCTGTCACGAGTCGAGGGCCTCGACGAGCGAGTTCTGCACGAACCCGAGCCAGTCGTAGAGGTCCTGAAGCACGATATCGGCGCTGCGGTCGTCCTCGCGCTCGATGCCGAGCCGGGAGGCGAGGGTCAGCCGGATGTCGGTGAGCGCCTTCATCCAGGCGACCGTCTCGTTCGGGTTCAGCGAAAGCTCCCCGCTGTCGACCGCCGCGGACAGGGTCGTGGTGACCAGGGTCGCATTGTGCAGCTTCCGCTCAACGAGCCCATCCTGGGTGAACCGGCGGAACTCGGACGATGCGTCCGCGTCATCCGGGTAGGCATCGGGAAGCAGCCGGATGACCGCCGGATCGCCGTCATCCGGCGACTGGAGGAGGGTCGCCAGCTGGGAGGCGAGACTCTGCAGCAGCAGTGCCTCGTCCCGGTCGATCTTGGCGCTGATGCTGCCGTCCTGGTGGCGCTCGAAGCCGCGCATCAGGCATCCGCCTTGCCGAGCGTCGCCCAGAGACCGAAGTCGTGCATCGCCTCGACGTGCCGCTCCATCTCCTCGCGGCTGCCGGTGGCGACGACGGCCTGGCCGGTGAGGTGCACCTGCAGCATGAGACGCTCCGCCTCGGCGGCCGCGTAACCGAAGTACGAGCGGAACACCCACGCGACGTACGACATGAGGTTCACCGGGTCGTTGAGCACGATCGTGACCCAGGGCACATCGAGCGACTCGCGCTGGCGCGTGTCGGTGGATTCGATGGTCTGGGGCATGGTTCCACCCTTGCACACCGCGCGGCGCCGCACAGGCCCCCGATACGCGCCCGGTTCTGGAACACTGGGGCGATGACGACCGGGCAACGCGACCCGGCCGGTTCAGCGAAGGTCGATGCCTTCCTGGCCGAGCTGGAGCATCCACACAAGTCGGCGATCGAGCTCCTCCGCGCCGCGATTCTGGCCGCCGACGACGGGATCACCGAGCACGTCAAGTGGAATGCACCGAGCTTCTGCTTCGGCGGTGTCGATCGTGCAACCTTCCGGCTGCAACCCGGCAACCGGCTGCAGCTCATCCTGCATCGCGGAGTGAAGGTGCGTGACGACGCAGGGGAGTTCCGGTTCGAGGACCCCGCTGCGCTGCTGGAGTGGGTCGCCGCAGATCGTGCGGTGATCACCGTTGCCGACCTGGCCGACGCCAAGGCGCGCCTGCCCGAGGTGGTGGAGCTGATTCGCCGCTGGATGCTCGCCGCCTGATCCGGGCGCCGCTTCCGCGCAACGCTGCTCCCGTTTGTTATCGATGCGCCTGCTGCAGCAGCCGCGTCGACAACAAACGGGGCGTCGTTAAACGCACTCGACTCGAGACGAGTAATTGGGGTGATCGACGGGACTCGAACCCGCGGCATCCGGCACCACAAGCCAGCGCTCTACCAACTGAGCTACGACCACCATGTGCGACCGTGAAGGTCGCAACGACACACCATCCTATTACAGGCGCGCACCGAATTCTTGCACCACCGAAAGGCCGACCGCTTGGGCCTCGTCGCTGCTCGGCCCGGGAGGGGCGACGAACGCCGCACGCCGGTAATACTCGAGCTCGCGGATCGACTCCAGGATGTCCGCCATCGCGCGGTGTCCGCCGGCTTTCGGCGGTGCGTTGAAGTACACGCGCGGGAACCAGCGCTTGGCGAGTTCCTTGATGGAGGACACGTCCACGTTGCGGTAGTGGAGGTGCGCGTCAACCCGCGGCATGTAGCGTGCGAGGAAGGTGCGATCGGTCCCGATCGTGTTGCCGGCGAGGGGAGCCTGCTGCTGCACCGGCACGTGCTTGAGGATGTACTCGTTGACCGCGAATTCGGCGTCGGAGAGCGACATCCCGCTCTCCAGCTCGGCCAGTAGGCCGGATTCGCTGTGCATGTTCCGCACGAAGTCCGACATGTTGGCGAGCGCCGCGGCATCCGGCTTGATGACCACGGTGATGCCCTCGTCGAGCACGTTGAGGTCGAAGTCGGTGATGACCACCGCCACCTCGATCAGCTCGTCGACGGAGATGTCGAGTCCCGTCATCTCGCAGTCGATCCAGACGAGTCGATCGGAGCCGTTTGCCATCCCACGAGTCTAACGGCGCACCCCTGACGTGATTCCTTCCAACCCTTACCCCTGTCAGTCGTCAAGTGGTAGTAATGGGCTATGACCGATCAGACCCCAGACCTGAAGCGCGGCGACGAGTACATCGTCTTCTACAAGGGCGGCCCCAACGATGGTCGCATCGACCGTCGCATCAGCACGGATGGTTCGTGGGACGAGGAGTTGACCGTCGTCGCATCCATTGACGGCAAGGAAACCCTCATCAACTACAACTTCGAATCGTGGCGTGAGCTGGGCGACCAGTACCAGGTCGAGTACGTCTACGACCCGAAGGACAGTGACGAGCTCGAGGACCCAGAGGACCGCAACGACCTCTGACGATTCATCATGCGGATCCTCGGTGCCGGATGGTGCTGCGGTATCGTGGTACCGCGTTTTCGCCCTCGTAGCTCAGCGGATAGAGCAGGAGCCTTCTAATCTCTTGGTCGCAGGTTCGATTCCTGCCGAGGGCACTTTGAACTGATCGACCACGGAGACCCCCGTTCTTCCGCGGCGGTTTCGCACGCGGCGGCACGATCCGCGCCACTTCCGGACATCAGCACCCGGTGCGCCGGGCGCGACTGACCGGAACGGGCGCGGATGGTCGTGGGCTGAGCGTACTCAGCCGTAGTGCTCGCCATCGTCCGGAGCAATGCGCTGGCGAACCGTGCTCGCCGACTTCGGCATCGGCGTCTGCTCGGAGCCCAAAGTGTCGTCAGCGATCCCGGCGGAGTCATTCGCGGGGGAGCCGCCGGCGGAAGCGCCAGGGGCGGCTGGCATCGCGAAGGCGCCGGTCTGCGGACGCAGCGGCGCCCGCTGCGGCTCGATCGGCCGCGTGACGCCCTCTGAATCCTGCTTCACCGGGGTGGCGGGGGTGGTGAAGACACTCGGCGGGTTGTCTTCGACAACGGGCTTGGAGGTCGCCTCACCGGCCGCCTGCTGCGCTGCCCAGGCCTGCTGCTGGGCGATGAGTTCCTGATCGGTGAGCGACGCCTCGTAGGCCCACGAGTCGAGGTCGTTCTTGAAGAGCTTCTTGGCGCGGCTCGGCTTGTCCTGCCACTCGAGCATCCGGCTGCGGAACTCGATCAGCGACTGCTCCGCCTGGAAGCTGAACGACACGGCATTCTTCTTCATCTCGGCGATCTCGTGGATGGCCCAGTCGGCGGCCATCGCAGCCCCGGTCACCGGGAGCAGGCGAACCTGCACGTCGGCCTCGAGGGCGACGTGCTCCGCGTGCTGCTGCTCGGGAGCAGACAGCGAGTTCCAGCGAGCCGCGCGACGAGCGGATGCGATGAGCGCGGTGATCGCAGCCGCGCGCTTCTCTCGCTCGTGCAGTTCGACAATGCGCTTGGTGGCTGCGCGCCCGATGAGGGCGGCGATGATTCCGGCCACAAGTATCGCGAAAGCCGGGATTATTGCGGTGGTCATCACCTGCTCCCCGGCGTCTGAATTGAACCAGTCAAGGAAGTTGTTCCACCACTGCATGGCTGAACCTTACCCACTGTTGGGGGCCAATCACCTGAAATCGCGGGCGAGTCTCGCGCACCGCGGCGCGAGATCAGCGCAACGCGTCAACGGCTTCATCAAATGCCCAGAATTCCCCGACGATGAGGAAGTGCTGGGCGCGCGCGACGAGCCGTTTGGCGCGGAACCGGATGCCGCGCGGGTCGCTGAACTGCTCGACGTAGCCCAGCACCTCGCCGTCCGGGCGGGTCACCCGCCACAGTTCGCCGTGCAACTGCATGCAGCGGACGCCGAAGCGATCGCGTGTGGACGTTCCGCCGTGGTTTTTGGCGAGTTGCAGGTCGAGTCGTGCCATCCGTTCTCCTCGTGTGCAGCCGGCCGCTGTGATCTGGGACGCTACCGAGGTTACGGTGGACCACCGACATCGCCTCAGTTGATGCGCGCGTCCTGGTCGATGATCGCCAGATCGGGGTCGACCACTTTGTTGATGCGAGCCGTCTGCGCGAGCACGATGCCGACGAGGACGACGGCAGCACCGACCAGCTGCAGCGGTGTCAGAATTTCACCGAGCCAAATCCACGCGAACACGAAGGCGAAGATCACCTCGGCGGATGCTGTGATGCCGGCGGCGGTGGCCGTCAGGTAGCGCAGGGCGAGCAATGAGAGCAGGAACGGGGCGAACGAGCCCAGCACCACGTTCCAGGCCAGCAGCATCCAGAGCGGCACCGCAACCGCTTCGAGGTGACCACCGAGCGACACCGCCTCACCCAGTCCGCTCACATCGAGCGAGCCCAGGTCGCCGAAGATCACCCAGAACAACGCTGCAAACGACATCGACCAGAACCCCACCGCCATCGGTGAGGACTTGCCCACTTCGCGTTCGCCGAGCAGGAAATACAGCGCAAGGGCGACCGCCGCGCATGACGCCATGAGCACGCCCAAGGGATGGAGGTCGCTGTTCCACACCCTTGCCACGAGCGCCAGCCCGATCAGCACGAACCCGATGGCGACCCACAGGCGCGCCCTCACCCGTTCACGCAGGACAAAGAACGCGAACAGCGCGACGATGAGCACCGCCATGTACTCGATGAGCAGTGCGATGCCCACCGGCACGAGGCTCACTGCGACCGCATAGGTGAACTGCAGCAGCGCGACACCGAACACGCCGAGGACGGCGAGCACCACTGCTTGGCGAAGGGTGATCCGGAACGCCTTCCGATCGCTGACCAGCAGCACGATGGCGGCGATCAGCGCGGTGCCCGCGACACGGAACAGCGTGAGGTGCGCGGCGCTGAGCCCGCCCTCGACGAGCACCTTGGTGACGCTTCCGTTCACTCCGAAGAGCAGCGCCGCAAGCAGCGCCCAGAAGTAGCCCACCGCTAGTGAAGTCCGGTGCCGTGCACCGCGTACGGCTCGATGGCGGCGATCTCGTGCGCCTCAAGCGGCGGCGAGTGCAGCGCATCCAGGCTGTCGTCGAGTTGCGCGACGCTGCTCGCGCCGATGATGGCGCTGGTCACCTCGCGCTGCCGCAGCACCCACCGAAGCGCCAATTGCGCGAGGGTCTGACCGCGGGAGTCGGCGATCGCCTGCAGCGCCGTCGCCCGCTCGAGGTAGCTCGTGCTGACGTTCTCGGCATTGAGCCAGCGGCCCTCTGCGACGCGTGATCCGGCCGGCACGCCCTTCAGGTAGCGGTTGGTCGCCAGCCCCTGGGCGAGGGGGGAGTAGACGACGCAGCCGACGCCGAGTTCGCCCAGCGTCTCAAATAGCCCGTCTTCCGGCGTGCGATCGAACAGGTTGTAGCGGGGCTGGTGGATCAACAGAGGGATGCCGTGCGCTGCGAGCGCTTCGTACGCCGCCCGGGTCTGCGACGGGTCATAGTTCGAGATTCCCGCGTACAGCGCCTTGCCCTGCTTGATCGCCGTGGCGATGGCGCCCATTGTCTCGTGGATCGGCGTATCCGGATCCGGGCGATGCGAGTAGAAGATATCGACGTAGTCGACGCCCATCCGCTTCAACGACTGGTCCAGGGACGCCAACAGATACTTGCGCGAACCCCATTCGCCGTATGGGCCCGGCCACATGTTGTGGCCCGCCTTCGTCGCGATGATGAGCTCGTCACGGTAGGGCATCAGGTCCTGCCGCAGGATCGTGCCGAAGTTCGACTCGGCTGCACCGGCGGGAGGGCCGTAGTTGTTCGCCAGATCGAAGTGCGTGACACCGCGATCGAAGGCGCGCCGGATGATTGCGCGCTGGGTCTCGAGCGGACGGTCATCGCCGAAGTTGTTCCAGAGCCCGAGTGAGATCTCGGGCAGTTTCAGGCCGCTCATTCCGGTGCGCACGTACTGCGTACGCTGGTAGCGATCCCGGGCCGCCTCGTAGTTCATGGCGTTAGCCTAGAGGCCATGGAGACGTACGTTCTGGCTGGCGGTTGCTTTTGGTGTCTCGACGCGGTCTACCGCACCCTCACCGGTGTCGAAGATGTCGTATCCGGATACACGGGCGGCGCGACGGCGAACCCATCCTACGAGGCGGTGTGCACCGGAACCACGGGGCACGCCGAGGCCGTCGCGGTCACCTTCGACCCCGAGCAGATCCCTGGCGACGTCATCCTGGACGTGTTCTTCACGCTGCACGACCCGCGTCAGCTGAACCGCCAGGGCAACGACATCGGAACGCAGTACCGCTCGGCGATGTACTACGCGAACGACGAGCAGAAGGCGCTGTTCGAGAACGCCATCCGGAAGGCCGATGAACTCTGGGACGGCGGCATCGTCACCCAGCTCGAACCGCTCGGCGAGTTCTACCGCGCCGAGGAGTACCACCAGGACTTCTTCGCCAAGAATCCGGGGCAGGGCTATTGCCTCGCGGTCGCGGTTCCCAAGGTGAATAAGGTGCGCAAGTCGTTTGCGCCGTATGTGAAGGCCGCCTGATCCACGCTTCGTGAGATGGAGGGCGCCATGACAGAGGAAACCACCGAGAAGACTTGGGTCGCCTTCGGTCCGGCCGGGGCGATAGGCAGCGTCCACCGCGTCGACGGTGAGTACACCTTCAAGCTGCTGACCGACGACGCGCCCCGAGGCCGCTATCCGTCGCTCGAGGTCGCGAAGAGCGCATTGTTCGCGGCGCTGCCGCCCGGCTCGGACTGGCCGGAGTTCCGCGAGCACTGAGCGCGAGACCTGAGCGCGGGCCCTGGTTGGGTGTGTACTTCTCCACACCAGTCCGAAGTGGCATCCGGCGGCGCACCGATGGCGCACCGCGCTGGGGGAGCCATCGGGTCACCGCAACACACTGAGGCGCATGAACGACATCATCACGATCGTGGGCCGCGTCGCCACCGAACCGACGCACATCCGAACCGACTCTTACGTGATCACCGACTTCCGGGTCGCGACCGACCGAGGGTACTGGAACGGCGCAAAGAAGGAATGGGTCGACCAGGGTTCCAACTTCTACTCGATCAGCGCCTACCGCTCGCTCGCTGAGAACGTGTACGGGTCGATCCACAAGGGGGAACCCGTGATCGTCACCGGCAAACTGCAGGTCAAGGAGTGGGTCAATGGTGAGAAGAAGGGCAAGGACATCGAGATCGTGGCCGACGCCATCGGCCACAATCTGAGCAGGGGTAAGTCGCAGTTCAACCCGATGCGCGGCCTGGGCTCGAAAGAGGAAGCAGACGACTCGTTCCCGAGTGCACCGGATGCCGGGGTCGAGCCGGCCGACGACGACCCAAGCGAGGCGTCGCTGCCCGTCCACGATGAGCGCGAGGAAGTCGCCACACCGTTCTGAACCCTGACCGGTCGCCGCGCACCCCTAGAATCGTCGGCGTGACGAACTGGCGCCGGCATAGCACCGTTGCATCCGGCATCCGGAGTCGGCTGACGTTCGCGGCCGTGCTCCTGACCAGCAGCCTCGCGCTCACCGGGTGCTTCGCTGGGCAACCCGACACGGTCGAGCCGACCGGAACGCCCGGGGCGACGTCCAAGTACCACCACGCCGAAGCCCGAGCGTGACCCAGAGCTGCTTCCCGGGGGCAGCGCGCTCGCCAACCGTGACTACTTCGACTTCGTCAACGTGCGACTGCTCGAGCAGACGCCGGATGCCACGGGCAAGTCGATCATCGACAGCCTGGTCGCGGCCGGATTCGAGAAGGCCGCGATGCAGGTAACGCCGGATGCGACCCCCGGCGGGCTTGCGGTGGACTCCATCGAGTTCTCCGTGCTGGCGGGCGAAGACTGCCTGATCGGCCAGGTCCGCGGCGCCGATTACACGAGCACCATCGCGCCGGCGTTGAGCAATGGAGCGTGTCTGGTCGGAAAGACGCGCACCATCGACTGGTGATCGACCGCCAGCCGAATTGGCGCCCAGCCTGGCCTCTCTAGAATGGGGTCATGGCCGAATACATTTACTCGATGGTGCGCGCCCGCAAGGCGGTTGGCGACAAGCTCATCCTTGACGACGTCACGATGGCGTTCCTGCCGGGCGCGAAGATCGGAATGGTCGGCCCGAACGGTGCCGGTAAGTCCACGATCCTGAAGATCATGGCGGGTCTGGACCACCCGAGCAACGGGGAGGCGCGACTGTCGCCCGGTTACACCGTCGGCATCCTGATGCAGGAGCCAGAGCTCGACGAGTCCAAGACGGTGCTGGAGAACGTGCAGGAGGGCGTTGCTGAGATCAAGGGCAAGCTCGACCGGTTCAACGAGATCTCTGCCGCGATGGCCGACCCGGACGCCGACTTCGACGCGCTGCTCGCCGAGATGGGCACCCTGCAGGAGGACATCGACGCCGCCGACGCGTGGGACCTCGACTCCCAGCTCGAGCAGGCGATGGATGCGCTGCGGACGCCGCCGGGGGACTATTCGGTCGAGAACCTCTCCGGTGGTGAGAAGCGCCGGGTGGCGCTGACCAAGCTGCTGCTGCAGAAGCCCGACCTGCTGCTGCTCGACGAGCCCACCAACCACCTGGACGCCGAGAGCGTGCTCTGGCTCGAGCAGCACCTGCAGAAGTACGCGGGCGCCGTCATCGCGGTCACCCACGACCGGTACTTCCTCGACCACGTCGCCGAGTGGATCGCCGAGGTCGACCGCGGCCGCCTCTACCCGTACGAAGGCAACTACTCGACCTACCTCGAGAAGAAGGCTGAGCGCCTGCAGGTTCAGGGCAAGAAGGACCAGAAGCTCGCCAAGCGCCTCGAGAGTGAACTCGAGTGGGTGCGCAGCAACGCCAAGGGTCGCCAGGCCAAGTCGAAGGCGCGTCTCGCTCGCTACGAGGAGATGGCCGCTGAGGCGGAGAAGACCCGCAAGCTCGACTTCGAGGAGATCGTGATCCCGCCGGGTCCGCGACTCGGCGACATCGTGATCGAGACCCGGGACCTCCGCAAGGGCTTCGACGACCGGATGCTCATCGACGATCTCAGCTTCACGCTGCCCCGCAACGGCATCGTGGGCATCATCGGGCCGAACGGTGTCGGAAAGACGACGCTGTTCAAGACCATCGTCGGCCTTGAGCCGATCGACGGGGGTGATCTGAAGGTCGGCGAGACGGTGAAGATCTCGTACGTCGACCAGTCGCGTGCCGGCATCGACCCGGACAAGACCCTCTGGGAGGTCGTCTCCGGCGGCCACGACTTCATCGAGGTCGGCAAGACCGAAATCCCGTCCCGCGCCTACGTGAGCAAGTTCGGGTTCAAGGGACCTGACCAGCAGAAGAAGGCGGGAGTGCTCTCCGGCGGTGAGCGCAACCGGCTGAACCTCGCGCTGACGCTCAAGCAGGGCGGCAACCTGCTGCTCCTCGACGAGCCCACCAACGACCTGGACGTCGAGACACTGTCCAGCCTCGAGAATGCGCTGCTCGAGTACCCCGGTTGCGCCGTGGTCATCACCCACGACCGGTGGTTCCTCGACCGCATCGCGACGCACATCCTCGCCTGGGAGGGCACCGACGAGAACCCGGCCAAGTGGCACTGGTTCGAGGGCAACTTCGACGCCTACGAGGAGAACAAGATCGAGCGCCTCGGGCCGGAGGCGGCGAAGCCGCACCGCTCCGCGTACCGCAAGCTCACACGCGACTGATGCGCGTCCACGTTCCCATACACCTGCGATGGGGCGACCTCGACGCGTACAACCACGTCAACAATGTCACGATGCTGCGGCTGCTCGAGGAGGCGCGTGTTCGTGTCTTCTGGGCGCCGGAGTCACCGGATGATGTCCCCCCGCCGACCGCGATCATCGAGGCCGGCGCGGGGTCACCGACGTTGACGCTGATCGCGAGTCACCAGATCGAGTACGTGCTGCCGATGGAGTACCAGCGAAAGCCCATCGACGTGCAGCTCTGGATCGGACGGATCGGCGGCGCGAGCGCCGACCTCTCCTACGAGGTGTACGCCAAGGGACAACTGCACGTGAAGGCGGCGACAACGATGGTGTTCATCGATGCCGCCACCAGCCGCCCGCGCCGCGTAAGCGACGCGGAGCGGGAAGCGTGGGCTCCGTACATCGAGGAGCCCGTCTCCTTCAAGCGTCAGTAGCCGCCCGTGGATGGCATCTTGGTGATCTTCTGCCCTGAAGGGTCTACCACCCACCAGATCCCCTGGACGCCCTGACCGGTGACATCACCGGCGCCGGAGTCCTTGGCGTAGGTGTACAGCGGCCAACCGTTGAGGGTGACCTGCTTTCCGCCGCCTATCGCGTCGATCGTGCCGACCGTCCCGGTTACGCCGTCCATCGACGGACTGTTCGACTGGGTGGTGACCGCCGGCCACAGGTCTGCGCACGCACCATCGCACGCCGACTTGTTTGTGCCCTGGGTGTCCTTGTCGAAGGCGTAGACCGTCATGCCCTTGTCGTTCACGACGATCTCGCCGAGGGTGCTTGAGGCGACCGAGAGTTCGGCTCCACTTGTTGAGGTCCCCGTCCCATTCGTGGCCGCCGGCCCGTAGGTCGGGTTGCTGCTGCTGCACCCGGCCAGGAGCAGCAACGCGAACGAGACGCTCGCCGCTGCGCTGATTGCCTTTCTCATGACTGACCTTCTTCTTTGTCCGGGCGCGTTTGGCGTCCGCCATTAAGAACGAAGGCGACTCCCGGATGGTTCAGTCAGAAGTTGCCTGTCCAGACTGCGGCGGCGCCCGCCTCACCGACGATGGCCACCATCACCACAGAGCCGACCGCGGCGACAACGACAACGAAGGTGATCAGGAGGCCCCCGACGATCCGCGGCCCGCCGTTCAGTCGTGCGGAGGTGCGGTGCCAGATGTACTGCCCAACGGTGGCGATGAATAGGCCGATCACCCACCACAGCATCAGCGGTCCCAGCGCCGCGTGGTGCTCGATCGCCGGAGTATGTGCGACGCGTGCATGCAGCCATTGACCGGCCAGAATAGTCACAGGGACGACCAGCAGCGCGACGAGCGCGAGCAGCGGGGTCACCATCCCCAACCGTCGGCGAGCCGCGGGCCAGAAGGCGGCGAGCAGCGCGCACAGGGCGGCGAGTGGAATGATCACGACCGTCAGATGCACGATCAGTACGTGCACCGGGAGGCCGCCCACGACCCAGTCGATCACAACGTCACCACCGCTGAATCCACCACCTCAACGTCGATCTTCGCAAGCGGCTCTTGGGCCGGTCCGTTGATGACGTTCCCCGTCGCCGCGTCAAAGCGCGACCCGTGGCAAGGGCAGTCGTACGACGACTTCATCGCCGCAACAACGCATCCCTGATGGGTGCAGATCGCACTGAAAGCGACCACCTTGCCCTCGGTCGGCTGCGCCATCACGATGTCAACGCCGTCCACTTTCGCCGAGGCAGTGCCACCGACAGGGATGTCGGACAGCTTCGCGAGTTCCGTCCCTGCCCCGAGTGAGCCGTTCCCCGTCGTGCCGCCTGGCGCCGTGGGGGAGGGCGCGCACCCTGCGAGGGCGAGTACGCCCACACTCAGGGCGGCGGCGCCCCCGTTCGTGATGAGTGCTCTGCGGCCCAGTGTCGGAAGGTTGTCCACGGTTCTTCCCCATCGTCGGTGTTGGAAGTGTCAACTTTGTCACGACCGCCACCTGGGATCGGTTCAACGTGCGGTGAACTTTTTTCGACGGGCGTACGTTGTCTGTCATAGGAGGAGGCTCGGATGCCCGATCAGCAGGCTCAGTTGCTTCGTGCACTGCACGATGAGCACGCCGCTGCGCTGTGGCGGTACGTGCTGTGGCTGTGCGGCGATCGGCAACTCGCCGAGGACATCGTGCAGGAGACGCTCTTGCGTGCCTGGCGGCGTCCGAAGGTGCTCGATCAGAGCGAGTCATCCGCTCGTGCGTGGCTGTTCACCGTCGCCAGGAATCTGGTGATCGACAACTACCGCAGCGCGCGAGCCAGAAACGAACTGGGCACGGCCGAGTTGCCGGAGCGCGCAGTCGACGATGGGGTCGACGCGGCGCTGGACCGGTGGCTGGTGGCGGATGCCCTCGCCGGGCTGTCCGATGAGCATCGCGCCGTCGTGGTGCTGTCCTATTACCGGGGACAGTCGATCGCTCAGATCGCCGACGCGCTCGAGTTGCCACAGGGCACGGTTAAGTCGCGACTGCATTACGCGCTGCGTGCCCTGCGGCTTGCTCTGCAAGAGAGGGGGGTGACCGGATGATTGACGTCTACCGCGACTGGGATGCCGCGTACGTTCTGGGGTCGCTGTCTCCGGCACAGAGGCGCGAGTTCGAGGAGCACCTGACCGAGTGCGCCACCTGCCGTGCTGCGGTCGCAGAGCTCGCGGCTGTTCCAGGGTTGCTGTCTCGTGTGCCGCTCGATTGGGCAGAAGGTGAGGGGAATCGGGTCCCCGAGTCGCTGATGCCCAAGCTGGCGCACGCGGCGCACCGTCGCCGTCGCTTCAGGACGATTGGCGTAAGCCTCGCCGGAGCGGCAGCGGCGGCCGCCCTCACCTTCACGCTCGTCGCACCGGGGTTCACCGGCGAGCGTGAAGGTGTAGCGGAGT
This sequence comes from uncultured Actinomycetota bacterium, assembly GCA_963702165.1. Taxonomy (GTDB): domain Bacteria; phylum Actinomycetota; class Actinomycetes; order Actinomycetales; family Microbacteriaceae; genus Terrimesophilobacter. Next base: position 393,822 of record OY969722.1, read on the forward strand.
ACTCGCTGTCGCAGGTAGCAGCGAGCCCGCTGGAGGCGCACGTCACGCTCACCTCGCACGAGTGGGGCACCACCATCGACATGAAGTGCCGGTACATCGCCGGGAATGCGTACGCTGCGCCAGCCGACTACGCGTTGTGGGTCACGGATGCCGAGGGCAACCAGGTTGAGCTCGCCACCTGGACGGCGCGACCAGGCGGCACAACGGAGCCGACCGCATCCACCAAGCTGCCCATCGACCAGATCGAGCGGATCGACGTGCGCGCGGCAAACACTGGCACCGTGCTGCTCGCGGTCAACCCCTGACCCGCCGCATCACCCATTGAGTCGGGACTTTTTGCCCAATTGGTGGGTGCCAATTGGGCAACAAGTCCCGACTCGATGGGAGTCAGGTGCGGCCGGTGAAGGCGGGAGAGCGCTTCTGCTGGAACGCCGCGAAGCCCTCGCGGTAGTCGTCGGTGTCGCACAGTGCGGCCTGTGCGCGGTTCTCGTCCGCCATCGACTGCCACAGCCCGAGCCGCTCGTCGCGCAACGAGTGCACGAGCTCCTTGCTTTCCAGGAACGCGCGCGTCGCACCGGTCGACGCCTTCTGCGCCGCCGCGCGGGTCGCATCCGTCACCTGGTCGGCGGGAAACACCTGCGAGAACAGCCCGGATGCGACCGCCTCCGATCCGCTCATCAGTCGACCCGTGTAGATCAGGTCGAGGGTCTTGTGCGCCCCGAGCCGCTCGAAGAACAGGGCGTGCCCGCCCGAGTCGAGCGTCGCGCCGAGGTTCGCGAACGGTGAGCCGATCTTCGCGGTGTCCGCGACGTAGACGACATCGGTCGCGATCAGCAGGCCGAGCCCGACGCCGAGGCACGCGCCATGCGCGACAGCGAACGTCGGCGCCGGGAAGCTGCTCATCCGCTCCAGCAGCGGCGTGACCAGCCCACCGAGGTAGCCGAGCACGTCGTCGTCCTGCGGGTCGACCCCTGAGATGTCCCGGCCGGCGCAGAACGCGCGCCCCTCGCCCCGCAGCAGCAGCGCGCGGACGCCCGCCGACTCGGCCTCGCGGTAGGCGGCGTCGAGTTCGGCGATGGCCTGCGGGTCGAGCGAGTTCAGCCTGTCGGGGGCGTTCAGCACCACCTCGGCGATGTTGTCGGCGATGGTCAGCTCGATCACGTCATCTGCTCCTTCGGTTGGGCTTCGGGGCCTCGACAGGCTCGACCACCGGCGCTCACACGTCGTAGTCGACCACGACGGCCGGAGTTTTCGGATGCGACTGGCAGGTGAGCACGTAACCGCGCTCGAGCTCGTCCGGCTCGAGCGCGTAGTTCTCGGTCATCTGCACGCTGCCCTCGATCAGACGCGCCCGGCAGGTGCCGCACACGCCACCGGCGCACGCGAACGGCACATCCGGGCGCACCCGCAGCGCGGCGTTCAGGATCGACTCGTTCGCGCTCACCGGGCTCTCGACCGTCGCGGAGTGCCCGTCGAGGATGAATTCGATACGGAACGTCTCCTCGCCGCGTTGCACCACGACGGGCCGTCCGGCGTTCCCGGATGCCTGGTCAGGCTCGCCGGTGGTGAACAGCTCGAAGTGCACGTGCGTCGGGTCGACGCCGACCGACTGCAGCGTGTCGCGGCACAGCTGCACGAGCTCGAATGGGCCGCACAGGAACCACTCGTCGACGTGCGCGGGCGGGATGAGCGCGTCCAGCATCCGGCGCAGCTTGTCCTCGTCGATACGGCCGGACAGCAGCGGGGCGGTGCGCTGCTCACGGGAAAGCACGTGGTGCAGCGCGAGCCGGGCGGGGTAGCGGTCCTTCAGCTCGGCGAGGTCCTCCAGGAACATCACGTCCATCGTCGAGCGGTTCGTGTACACGAGGGTGAACCGGGAGGTCTCCGAGCGAGCCAGCACGGTCTGCGCGAGCGACATCAGCGGGGTGATGCCCGAGCCGGCGGCGATGCCGACGACATGCTTGTCATCGAGGTCGTCCAGCCGGGAGGTGAATGTGCCCTGCGGGCTCATCACGTCGATGCGGTCGCCCGGATGCAGCTCGGCGGTCGCCCAGGTCGAGAACCGGCCGCCGAGGTCGCGCTTGATCGCAACGCTGATCGACCCCGGATGCGGCGGGCGGCAGATGGAGTAGCTGCGCCGCAGCTCCTGGCCGTCGATTCTCGCGCGCAGTGCGACGTATTGGCCGGCGAGGTAGTCGTACTCGCCGTGCAGCTCCTCAGGCACCGCGAAGGTGACCTCGACGCTGTCGGCGGTGAGCGGTCGCACGTCTGCGACCTCGAGCGAGTGGAAGCGCGCGCGTTTGCGCGTGGTCGCGGGCACTCAGAGCACCTTGAAGTAGTCGAACGGCTCTAGGCAGTCACGGCACTCGTAGAGCGCCTTGCACGACGTCGAGCCGAAGCGTGCCAGCTCACGCGTGTTGAGCGAGTCGCAGCGCGGGCACTTCACCGCCAGCTGCACCCGGATCGGCCCGTCGCCGCGCGCGGGCGCCTTCCCGCTCGGCGGGGTGATGCCGTAGCTGCGCAGCTTTTCGCGGCCGGCATCGCTCATCCAATCGGTCGTCCACGCGGGGGAGAGCACGAGCGAGACTGTCACGTCCCTGTAGCCTTCCCGCAGCAGCGCCTCCCTGACGTCGTCGCTCATCGCTTCCATCGCCGGACATCCGGAGTAGGTCGGCGTCAGCTCGACCCGCACGCGCTCGCCGTCCAGGCTGACCGAGCGCAGCACGCCGAGGTCCTCGATGGTCAGCACCGGGATCTCGGGGTCGGTCACCGTGGCGGCGACGTCCCAGGCACGGCGGGCGCGGGCATCCGTCGGCACCGGGCGGGCGATTGTCTCTACCATTTCGCCTCCGGATGCTGCCGGGCGAGCACCTGCATCTCGGCGAGCAGGTATCCCATGGTCGAGAAGTGGCTGCCGCGACGGCCGCCACCGGAGGAGATCATGCCCCCCGGCAATTCGAGCCCGGCCTCGGCGAACACCGCGTCGACCACGGCGTCGAAGTCGGCGCGCAGCGTGGAGGGCCGAACCGCGATGCCCTCCAGAGCGTCGATCAGAGGCTCGTCGCGGAAAAGCTCGTCGACGTACGGCCAGACGTCGTGCAGCGCGACGATCATCCGGCGCCGGGATTCGTCGGTGCCGCCCGCGAGGCGCAGCACCCACTGGGTGGCGTGGTCGCGGTGGTAGGCGACCTCCTTGGCAGCCTTCGCGGCGATCGCGGCGAGGGTCGGGTCGTCGCTCGATGCGGCGAGCCGCGGGTACAGCGCGTCGAGGTAGACGGATGCGACGAACTGCCTGCCGATGGTGTGCGCGAAGTCGCCGTTCGGCTGCTGGAACAGCCACGCGGTGCGGAATTCCGATTCGTTGCGAAAGTAGGCGAGGTCGTCTTCGGTGCGACCGGACGCGGTGCCCGCGTAGCGCAGCAGCGAACGGGCGTGGCCGAGAAGGTCGAGGGCGATGTTGGCCAGGGCGACGTCCTCCTCGAGCTCAGGTGCGCGGGAGATCCACCAGCCGAGCTGCTGGGCGAGGATCAGCGCGTCGTCGCCCAACCAGAGCGCGTACTCCGCGACATCCGGAGTCGCCACCGCTGTCTGGTCGCCTTCGAGCTCGGCCGAAAGTTCGACCTTGTCGACGGAGACGTGAACGTCGGAGTCGCTCACAGGTGCTTCACTCCCTCGGATTTCGTGTAGTACGAGGCGTGACGGTAGTTCTTGCCTGCGGGGCTCTCGAAGAAGGCGCCCTTGAGGTCGGGGTCGCTGGTGGTGATTGCTGCCGCCGGAACGACCCAGATCGAGACGCCCTCGTTGCGGCGCGTGTACAGGTCGCGGGCGTTCCGGATGGCCATCTCCTCGTCGGGGGCGTGCAGCGATCCGACGTGCACGTGGCTCAGGCCGCGGTTGGCGCGCACGAAGACCTCCCAGAGGGGCCAGGCCTCGGTCTCGATCTCACCGGGTGTCGGCATCAGGCCACCCGCGCTCGTGCTGCGGCCTGCTTGCGGGCGTACTCGGCGGCGGCTTCGCGCACCCAGCCGCCGTCTTCGTGCGCCTCCCTGCGGCGTTGCAGCCGCTGCGCGTTGGTCGGGCCGCGGCCCGAGAGCACCTCGTGGAACTCGTCCCAGTCGATGTCGCTCATGTCATACGCGCCCGTCTCCTCGTTCCAGGCCAGCTTCGGGTCGGGCAACGTGATGCCGAGCACCTCGGCCTGCGGGATGAGCATGCCGATGAAGCGCTGGCGAAGCTCGTCGTTGGAGAACCGCTTGATCTTCCACGCCATCGACTGCGCGGAGTTGGGGGACTCGTCATCCGGCGGACCGAACATCATGAGCGACGGCCAGTACCAGCGGTTGACGGCATCCTGAGCCATCTCCTGCTGCGCGGGCGTGCCCTGCATGAGTTCGAGCAGGATCTCGAAGCCTTGGCGCTGGTGGAACGACTCCTCCTTGCAGATGCGCACCATCGCACGGCCGTACGGGCCGTAGGAGGCGCGGCACAGCGGGACCTGGTTGCAGATCGCCGCGCCGTCGACCAACCAGCCGATCGCGCCCATGTCCGCCCAGGTCGGGGTGGGGTAGTTGAAGATCGACGAGTACTTGGCCTTGCCGGCGATGAGCTGGTCGGTCATCTCCTCGCGGGAGATCCCGAGGGTCTGCGCCGCCGAGTAGAGGTACAGGCCGTGGCCCGCCTCATCCTGCACCTTGGCCATCAGGATCGCCTTGCGCTTGAGGCTCGGCGCTCGGGTGATCCAGTTGGCCTCCGGCTGCATGCCGATGATCTCGGAGTGCGCGTGCTGGGAGATCTGCCGGATGAGCGACTTGCGATAGGTCTCCGGCATCCAGTCCCTGGGCTCGATGCGCGAATCGGCGGCAATCAGCTCGTTGAATTGCTTCTCGGCCTCGGAGAGTTCTGGCTCTACCGGCGCGAGGTCTGCAGGGGTTGTCATCGTCGACTCCTGATGCTCCAACGGCATTTCTAACCGATCGTTCGGTTAGTATATAGTGTCTCTCAGCGCGGCGGCAATGGGGCCGTTCGCGCGTACATCCCGACCGACGCAGGGGAGCGACAGTGACCGAAGCCGCCGCACCGAACCGGGCGATGATGGAGCGCGATCTGGCTTCTGCCGCGCTCGGCATGGTCGTCGAACGGGACGATCCTGGCCACGCAGTCGTCACCATGAAGGTGCGCGAGGACATGACCAACGGCTTCCACATCACCCACGGCGGTCTCGTGTTCGCGCTCGCCGACACCGCCTTCGCCATCGCCTGCAACGAGGACGAGAACATCACGGTGGCGGCGGGGGCCGACATCACCTTCCTCAAGTCGACGCGCGCCGGGCAGACCCTCACCGCGACCGCGGTTCGGAAAGTGCGCAGCGGACGCACCGGCCTGTACGACGTGACCGTCACCGACGACGCCGGCGATGTGGTCGCCGAGTATCGGGGGCGCAGCGTCTCCACCAACCGCAGCCTGGGCACGCCCGGCTGATCCGCGCCCCGCCCGGGATGGGAGACTGGTGGCCTATGTCAGAACTGATCGAACCGCGCCGCGGCCGTCCCGGCTACGACCAGCGCGGCATCCTCGAAGTCGCGGTGACCGCGTTCAACGAGTTCGGCTACGACGCGACCTCGATGGGAGTGCTTGCCGAGCGGCTCGGGCTGTCGAAGTCGGCGATCTACCACCATTTCGCGTCGAAGGACGAGATCCTGCAGCGGGCGCTGGGCGAGGCGCTCGACGCGCTGGAGGCCCTGCTGACGGATGAGCAGGCGCGCAGCGGGCGGGCGGCCGACCGGCTCGCGTACGTGCTGCGCGGCGCGGTGCACGTGCTGGTCGACAAGCTCCCGTTCGTGACGCTGCTGCTGCGGGTGCGCGGCAACACCGAGGTAGAGCGGGAGGCTCTGCGCCGCCGGCGCGAGTTCGACCGCGCGGTCACCGCACTGTTCGTCGAGGCCGGCCAGGAGGGTTCGCTGCGCAGCGACATCGACGCCCGCGTCGTCGAGCGGCTGGTGTTCGGCATGATCAACTCGATCGTCGAGTGGTACCGGCCCCAGGGGCGCGAGAGCGCCGACCGCCTGGCCGACGACGTGCTGGCGATCGCCCTGGACGGGCTGCGGATGCCGGCTGCTGCGCCGGCCGCCAAGGCCGACCAGCTGCTCCCGTAGCCCCGCTCGCCGAGACTGCGCGAAAGTGTGTTTAGGGACCGCATTCCGCACTTTTCTGCAGTCTCGCGGAGTTGGGTTATGAGCTTCGGGGCACTTAGGCGGCGAGGGTCTTCGCCACCAGAGTCAGCACGTCGTACTGCGCCACCAGTTCGTCGTTCTGGTTGCGGAGCACAGCATCCCAGCGCACCTCGCCGTACTCGTCGGTCTCGCGCGGCGTGATCTGCTTCGCGGTGAGCTCGACCCGGATGGCGTCTCCCGGCGACACCGGTGTGATGAAGCGCAGGTTCTCCAGCCCATAGTTGGCGAGCACCGGCCCCGGCTCCGGGTCCACGAACAGGCCAGCAGCCCACGAGATCAGCAGGTAGCCGTGCGCCACTCGTCCGGGGAAGAACGGGTTCGCCGCGGCGGCATCCTCGTCCATGTGGGCGTAGAACTTGTCGCCCGTGAAGTTCGCGAACAGCTCGATGTCGTCCAGCGTCACGGTGCGCGGTTCCGACACGACCTGGTCACCGATGCGCAGTTCGGCGAGCGACTTGCGGAACGGATGCCGACCATCCGGATTCGACTTCGCCCCGGCATGCCAGATACCGGTCAGCGCGGTGAGCATCTCGGGGGAACCCTGCACCGCTGTGCGCTGCATGTGGTGCAGCACCGCGCGGATGCCGCCCAGCTCCTCGCTGCCACCGGCACGGCCCGGCCCACCGTGCACGAGGTGCGGCACGGGGGAGCCGTGCCCGGTGCGACGTGCGGGCGTTGTCTCGGTCGAGCAGCAGCACCCGCCCGTTGTAGGCGGCGATCCGCTCGGCGATGCCGACCGCGAACTCGGCGGTCGTGGGTCGCGACGCTGGTGACGAGCGAACCGCCGCCCTGCGGCGACGAGCTTCGACCGCCTCATCGAGCGTGCGGTAGCCGACGATCGACGACACGGGGCCGAACGCCTCGACCTGGTGCAGCGCTTCGGTGTCCGGGTCGTCGAACCGCAGCATGAGCGGGGCCACGAACGCTCCCTCCGGCACCAGCGCGACGACTGCCGTCGGCGCGGATCACGTCGGGGTCGGCGGTCGAACCGATGACGATCTCACCGCCGGCGGCCTCGAGCTTGCGCGATCTGGCGCAGCACCTCGTCGCGCTGCTCCAGAGACGCGAGCGGCCCCATCGTGACGCCCTCGGCACGCGGGTCGCCGACCACGATCCGCTCGTCGATGCGGGCCTGGACGGCGTCGATGACGGCGTCGACGGATGCCTCGGGCACGATCGCGCGCCGGATGGCGGTGCACTTCTGCCCCGCCTTCGACGGTCATCTCGGTCACCAGCTGCTTGACGTAGGCGTCGAACTCGGGTGTGTCCGGCGTCGCATCCGGGCCGAGCACTGAGGCGTTGATCGAGTCGGTCTCGCTCGAGAACCGGACTCCGCCGGTCTGCACCGAGTCGTGTGAGCGCAGCCGCTCTGCGGTCGACGCGCTGCCGGTGAACCCGACCAGGTCACCGAGTCGCAGGTGCTCGAACAGGTCGGGCACGCTGCCCGAGACCAGCTGCAGTGAGCCATCCGGAAGCAGCCCGGACTCGACGAGGATCCGCACGTACGCCTCGGTCAGGTAACCGGTCGGAGTGGCCGGCTTCACGAGCGTCGGCACCCCGGCGAGGAACGCCGGCGCGAACTTCTCGAGCGACCCCCAGACCGGGAAGTTGAACGCGTTGATCTGCACCGCAACGCCGGGGAGGCGGGTGTAGATGTGCCGGCCCAGGAACGAGCCGTCCTTGGACAGGTTCTCGACCGGACCGTCGACGTAGACGCGCGCGTTCGGCAGTTCGCGCCGACCCTTCGACGAGTAGGTGAACAGCACCCCGATGCCGCCGTCGATGTCGACCCAGCGAGTCGCGCTTGGTCGCGCCGGTGCGCGAAGACACCGCGTACAGCTCGTCCTTGCGCTCGGTCAGCGCGATGCGCGAACTGCTTGAGCAGCACCGCTCGCTGGTGGAAGGTCAGCTCGCCGAGGCTCGCCTGACCGACAGTGCGTGCGTAGTCGAGCGCACCGGCAAGGTCCAAGCCCGCGGTCGACGACCTGGGTCACGACCTCGCCGGTGGACGCGTCGCGCACCGTGGCAGCGCCGACGGCGGACTCGGGCGTCCACCACTGGCCGTTGACGTAGCTCGGCAGGATCTCGCTCATCGATTGCTCTCCTTTGAGGGGTTCTCGTCCCAGCGGTAGAAGCCCTGGCCGCTCTTGCGGCCGAGCTTTCCCTCGGCGACGAGCCGCGCAGCAGCGCCGGGGGTTCGAAGCGATCGCCGAGTTCGGCGTGCAGGTACTCGGCGATGCCGAGGCGCACGTCGAGGCCGACGATGTCGGTCAGCTTCAACGGTCCGATCGGATGCTTGTAGCCCAGCGTCATGGCCGCGTCGATGTCCTCTGCGCTGGCGACCCCGGATTCGAGCATGCGGATCGCCTCGAGCCCGATGGCGACGCCGAGCCGGGAGGATGCGAACCCCGGCGCGTCATGCACCGTGATCGGCGTCTTGCCGAGCGCGGCCACCCAGCCGCGCGCCTCGTCGACGAGTCGCGGCCTGAGTCGCGTCCCCGGCGACGATCTCGACGAGCGCCGACGCTGGCACCGGGTTGAAGAAGTGCAGCCCGAGGAAGCGGTCGGGACGCCGCAGTTCGGAGGCGAGCGAGTCGATCGAGATCGATGACGTGTTGCTGGCGAGCGCAGCGTCGGGGGAGAGCTGTCCCTCGACGCGTCGCAGTGCGTCCAGCTTGAGGTCGCGTTCTTCCGGCACCGCCTCGATCACCAGCGCGCAATCGGCGAAGGCGGCAACGTCCGTGCCGGTGTGCAGCGCGTCGGCGAGGTCCTCGCGCGACAGCACCGTCTTGCCGCGGTCGATGCTCTCCTCGACGCTGTCCAGGATTCGCCCGTGCGCCGCGGCAGCGGCATCCGGATCCCGCTCGACCACGATCACGTCGGCGCCGGCCAGCAGGAAGGCGTGCGCGATGCCTGCGCCCATCCTGCCGCCGCCGAGCACTCCGACGCGCTCCGGGACGGTCACTTCTTCTTCGCTCCAGGAACTCGGTCATCCGCCGGTGCTTCTCCGCGGCGCTCGAACAGCACGGCCTGCTCCTCGAGGTCGACCCGCGGGTGCTCGGCGCGGGGCGCGGTGAACACGCGCTTGGTGGCAATGGTTGCGGCGGCGTCGTTGCGCGCGATCCGGTCGGCGATGGCATGCGCGGCGGGCAGCAGCTCATCGGTGGGGTGCAGCGCACTCACCAGTCCGATCGTCAGTGCCTCGTCGGCGCCGACGCTCCGGCCGGTGAGCAGCAGCTCGGCCGCCCGCGCGTCGCCCACGATCTCCTTGAGCCGCCAGCTCGCGCCGGCTGCGGCGATGATGCCGAGCCCGGTCTCCGGGTTGCCGATCTTCAGGCTCGGTGTGCCGATCCGGATGTCCGCGGCATACGCCAGTTCGGCGCCGCCGCCGAGGGCGTAACCGTCGATCGCGGCAATCACCGGCATCGGCAGCGCGCTGATCCGGATGAATGCGTTCGCGTTGATCCCGCGCAGCGCGTCCTCGGCGGTGCGGTCGCGCAGCTCGGGCGATATCTGCCCCGGAGGCGAACACGCCGTCCGGCGCCGGTGATGATGAGGATGCGGGGGCTCCGCTCCAGCTCGTCACACAGCTCGTGCAGCGCGTCGATGGTCGCCTGATCGATGGCGTTGCGCACCTCGGGCCGGTTGAGGGTCGCCACGACCCGGTCTGCCCGGCGTTCGACAAGCAGCGGCGCGCTCACGACACCCGTTCCACGATCATGGCCGTGCCCTGGCCGACGCCGACGCACATGGTTGCAAGGCCATAGCGGGAGCCCTCGCGCTCCATCCGGCCGAGCAGTGTCACGACGAGCCGGGAGCCGCTGGAGCCCAGCGGGTGGCCGAGCGCGATCGCGCCGCCGTCGACGTTCACGCGCTCCGGATCAAGGCCGAGGCGCCGGATGCTGGCGATCGACTGGGTGGCGAACGCCTCGTTGAGCTCGATCGAGCCGAGGTCGTCGATGGTCAGGCCGGTGCGGGCGAGCGCCTTCTGCGTCGCGGGGACCGGCCCGAGACCCATGATTTCCGGGGCGAGCCCGGCGCTGGTCCCGACCATGACACGCGCTCGCGGCGTGAGCCCGTACTTCTCCACGGCCTCGCCGCTGGCGATCACGATGGCCGACGACCCGTCGTTGAGTGAACTGGAGTTGCCGGCGGTGACGACGCTGCCGCCCTTCACCACGGGTCGCAGCCCGGCAAGCGCCTCCAGGGTCGAGTCGCGGCGAGGCCCCTCGTCGACGAGCACCTCACCGGTTGCTGTCGGCACGCCGATGATCTCGTCGGCGAAGTGTCCGGCGTCGATCGCGGCCGCTGCCCTCTGCTGGCTGCGCAGTGCGAACTCGTCGGCTTCCTCGCGCGTGATCGAGTCGACTCGCGCCACCTCCTCCGCGGTCTCCGGCATCGAGAAGGTGGCCTTGTTGCGCGCGAGCAGTCTCGGGTTGGCAAAGCGCCAGCCGATCGAGGTGTCGTAGCTGTCGCCGGGTTTCGCCCACGGCTTCTGCGGCTTCGCCTGCACCCAAGGTGCGCGCGTCATCGACTCCACACCGCCCGCGACGATGAGGTCGGCATCGCCGGCGCGCACGGCCTGCGCCGCCATGGCGATCGCCGACATGCCGGATGCGCACAGCCGGTTCACGGTGATGCCGGGCACCTCGTCGGGCAACCCGGCGAGGAGTACGCCCATCCGGCCAACGTTGCGGTTGTCTTCGCCAGCCTGATTGGCCGCGCCGAAGATCACCTCGTCGAGGCGCTCTGGGTCGATTCCGGCACGTCGCACCGCTTCGCCGATCACGAGTGCGGCGAGGTCGTCCGGTCTGACCGTGGCGAGGACCCCTCCATAGCGTCCGACCGGCGTGCGAACCCCACCGACGAGGAAGGCCTCCGCCATGCTCTCTCCTGACCGCGTTGTCGGATGAACGGAATTAGTGACCGAGCGTTCAGGAAATAATTATGCCAGATCAGTCATGCGACGGTACCCGGATCATGCCTTCCTGCGCGACGCTCGCGACGAGCACACCCTCGCGCGTGTAGAACCGGCCGTGCGACAGGCCGCGGCCGCCGGTCGCGCTGGGCGACTCCTGCACGTAGAGCAGCCAGTCGTCGACGCGCGCGAAGCGGTGGAACCACATCGCGTGGTCGAGGCTTGCGACCTTGAGGCCGGGCGTCGCCCAGGCGAGCGAGTGCCGGCGCAGCACCGACTCGAGGATGGGGTAGTCGCTCGCGTAGGCGAGCGCGGCGCGGTGCAGGTTCGGGTCATCCGGAAGCTCACCCGTCGACCGCAGCCAGATGGCCTGCTGCGGCGAGCTATCTCGGTCGGGCTCGAGGTAGATCGGCTGCTGCACGTGCCGCATGTCGAACGGCCTGCCCTTCGCCCAGTAGCGCGCGATGACGTGGTCGTGGCCGTCGAGGAGCTCCTCGTCCGTCGGCAGAGACTCGGGTGGCGGCACGTTTCCTTCGACGTCGACCTGGTGATCCAAGCCTTCATCCTCGGTCTGGAAGGAGGCGATCAGCGACAGGATGGGGAGCCCACTCTGATACGCCTGGCTGCGGCGGGTGGAGAAGGAGCGGCCGTCGTGGATGCGGTCCACCGTGAAGGTGATCGGCAGCTGCACGTCGCCGGGGCGCAGGAAGTAGCCGTGCAGCGAATGGACGATGCGGTCCTCCGGCACGGTGCGGATGGCGGCGACGAGCGACTGCGCCAGAACCTGGCCGCCGTACACGCGGCCGTGCGGCATCCATTGGCTGGGGCCCGTGAAGATGTCTTTGCCTGCCGGTGCACCGGTGTCGTCGAGGTCGAGAGCGGCCAGCATTCCGGACAGGGGGTCGTTCATGGGTCTCCTGGCTCAGCGGGCGCGAGCGGCGCCAGTTGTTTCCAGCTAGTTTAGTTTGGGTAATGAACCGAACCTTCTCATTGGTCGATTCCCTCTCCCTCAGTGATCTGCAGACCTTCCTCGGTCGCGCCGGCAGGGTGGAGGACGGTTCCGTGCGCCTTATTTCGGGCTCGGGCGTGCTCGCGGTGTACGTGGCGGTGCTCTACCCGGTCGGCTTGAGGGATGAGACTCCCACGGTGCTCGGGCTGCGCACGTTCGCGCTGACCGACGCCGAGGCGTTCGACGCGGTCGTGCCGGTGCGCTCGCTGCTGGACCGGCTCGCGCGGGCGCAGTCGAACGTGACCGATCCGGATGCGCCGGTGACGGTCAGCCTGCCGATCGAGGTGAACACGGTGGTGTGGGCTGCGATCTCGCCCCCGCGTGGCGGCTGGACCCAGCACGATCCGGTAGGACCGGTCGTGCTCTCTCGGGTCGCGGATGAAGGCATCCGGGAGGTGGCGGACACCGTCGGCACCGACACCGGTGAACAGCTCGTGCGGTCGGTGCGGGCGGAGGTGTGGGGACGCCCGATCCCGAGCGTCGAGTACGTCCCGGCCGGCGCGGCCTTCGCCGCGCACTCGCTGGGCTTCATCGGTGACGACGACGTGCGGATCTACGAGACCGGTCCCTGGACCCGACTGACCAGCCAGCGCGGGCACGTTCTCGTGCGCCGCAAGGCGTGGACGCTGCAGGTCTGACTCAAGATCGCGCATTTCCGCTGGCCCGGATCGACGTAGTTCCGCTGGCCCACGGGATCGACGCAGTCGATCGTTTTGAAACCAGCCTGCACGGGGCCTTGTGGATAACTTCGGGCCTTCGACGTCGGAATGTCAGTGGCCGGGTGTGCACTGGATTTCATGGAGAACTTCACCGGCACCGGAGGTCAGATCGACGCTGAGATTCAGCGTCGCGGGCACGCCGATGCGGGTTGGGAGCTGCCGGCTGAGGTGGTCGCGGCGAGGTTCCGGATCCTGGTGGCCGGGCTGGGCGAGGAGCATCCGATCGACGCCGGCATCCAGCGAGTGGCGCGGCTGCAGGCCAGGAAGGCGGCCCTGGAGGCCGAGGAGGCCCGTGAGTTGGCGGCGCTGGCCCGGCTGTATGTGGCCGAGGAAGGCCCGGGTGCCGACCTGGGTCTGGTCTACCGAGCGCTTGCGGCCGAGTTGGCGCTGGCGTGCCGGTTGTCGGATCGCACCATGGAGAGCCGGATCACCTACGCCGAGGAACTGGTCGATGACTACCCGGCAACCCTGGAGGCGTTGGCGGCCGGCACGATCGGCAGCGGTCACGCCCGGGTCATCATCGAATGTGGCGACCCGATCGGCGATCCGGAGCTGCGCAGCAAGTACGAGATTGCTGTCGTCAAGCGGGCCGAGAATGTCACCCCCGGCCGGTTGCGTCGGTTGGCGCGGCAAGCGGCCGAGAGGGTGGCCGCGGTGACCTTCGAACAGCGGCACGAGAAGGCCCGGGAGGGGCGCTCGGTGCGCATGTTCGAGGGCGTGGACGGGATGTCCGAGGTGGTGCACACCGTGCCGACGGTGTTCGCGGTGGCGATGTTCGATCGGCTCACCGCGCAGGCCAAGGCGGTGAAGGCCGCCAACCAGGGTGATACCCGCACGCTGGATCAGGTGCGCGCCGACCTGGCCGTGGAGCTGGTGCTCACCGGGCAGCCCTCCGGTGATCCGGATGCCCCGCACGCAGCTGGGTTCGGCATCCGGCCCGAGGTGTCGATCCTGATCCCGGCGCTCACCCTGCTGGGCGACAGTGACGAGCCGGCGATGATCGCAGGGCGCGGTCCGATCGGGCTGGATGACGCCACCCGGCTGGCCGGCAACGCCAGCCTGCTGGTGCGAGTCATCACCCACCCGGTATCCGAGCAGGTGCTGGCGGTGGACAGCTACCGGCCGTCGAAGAAACTGCGCCGCTACCTGCACCGCCGCGATGGGCGCTGCCGATGTCCGTCCTGCGCGAAGCCGCCCGAAGGCTGCGACCTGGACCACCACGCTTGGGAACACGGCGGCAAGACCCGGGACGACAACCTCGCCGACCTGTGCCAGAACCACCACACCATCAAGCACCTACCCGGATGGAAGGTCAAACAGGTCAGCCCCGGGGTGCTGGAATGGACTACCCCACACGGCGTCACGGCCATCGACACTCCCGACACGCCCATCACCTTCCACTAGCGGTTGACGGGCTGCAATCTGGTCACGCTCTCAGCGAAGGAAGGGCGTCGAATACGGCATTGAAGATGGCGCCCATCATCCAGATGGTGGCGACGAGACTGAACACCAGGATGGCGATCTCGAGCCACATGACGGCGCCTCCGCGGCCAGCTCTGCGCCGCGCGATCACCGCCCGCCCGATGACATAGACGACGGGGGAAAGGATCGACCAGGCCGCATGGAACGGTCGGGGGACTCCTTCGCGCTTGAGCGCGGACCAGTCCAGGAACGCAGCGCCGATAAGCAGCGCGAGTCCGCCCCATCCGGAGAGCATCGAAATCAACGACGCCTGCGATGTGAGCGCAGCGAGCTGCCCTTGGATGGAAGTGTCCAGCGAGAGTCGCATGTACTCGGCCCAGTCGATGGTCAGCAGGGCGATGGTCTGCAGCACCTGAACGCCCAGCATCACCCAGATCCATGGGGTGTAGACGCGCGCGCCCTCTGGTGCGGTGAGGCTCACCGCCTCGGTGGTATACGGCTGCTGGTAGTGCTCGGTCCAGGCCACTCCGTCCCACCAGCGTTGGCGCTGGCTTCCGTCATTCGCGGGGTACCACCCTGCGGGTGCTGCGATGTCGGACATGTGCCTCCTCGAATAGTCGAGGACAGCTTAGGGTTAGCTGTTCGCTGCGGCAGCCCGCCCTGCGGCGCGCCCGCTGAACAGGCATCCGCCGAGGAACGTTCCCTCGAGCGACCGGTAGCCGTGCACCCCGCCGCCGCCGAAGCCGCTGGCCTCACCCGCGGCGTACAGCCCGGGGATCGGTCGCCCGTCGGTGCCCAGAGCGCGCGAGTCGAGGTCGGTCTCGATGCCGCCGAGGCTCTTGCGGGTCAGCAGATGCAGCTTCACCGCGATGAGCGGCCCGGCCTTCGGATCGAGGATGCGGTGCGGGCCGGCCACCCGGATGAGCCGGTCGCCGCGATATTTGCGCGCCTGCCGCAGCGCGTTGACCTGGGCGTCCTTCGCGAACGGGTTGGTGAGTTCGCGGTCACGACCCTCGACCTCTGCGCGGATGCGAGCAGCATCGAGCGGGACCTCGGATTTCGCCTGCATGCCGGCGATGAGCTCGTCCAGTGTGTTCGCGACGACGAAGTCCTCTCCGCGCTGCTTGAACGCCTCGACCGGGCCCGGCGCGCCCTTCTTCACCCGCTGCAGCAGCAGCTTCAGGTCCTTGCCGGTGAGGTCGGGGTTCTGCTCGCTGCCCGAGAGCGCGAACTCCTTCTCGATGATCTTCTGGGTCAGCACGAACCAGGAGTGCGCGTGCCCGGTCGCGACGATGTGCTCGAGGGTGCCGAGCGTGTCGAACCCGGGGAACAGCGGCACCGGAAGCCGCTTGCCGGTCGCGTCGAGCCACACGCTGGACGGGCCGGGCAGGATCCGGATGCCGTGCAGCGGCCACACCGGGCTGTGATTCTTGATGCCCTCGACGTAGTGCCACATCCGGTCGCCGTTGATCAGGCGTGCCCCGGCTCGCTCGCTGATGCCGAGCATCCGCCCGTCGACGTGGGCGGGCACGCCAGAAAGCAGCTCTGCTGGCGCTTCACCCATCCGGCGCGGCCACTGGTCGCGCACCAGGTCATGGTTGCCGCCGATGCCGCCGCTTGTGACGATCACCTGGCCGCTCGCCTCGAACGTGCCGGCCGACTCGCGGTTGCTCGCGGCGCCGCGCGCTGCGGCGTCCGGCTGCAGGATGGTGCCGCGCACGCCGACCACCGCGCCGCCGTCGACGATTAGCTCGTCGACGCGGTGTCGGAACGCCAGGGTGACGAGGCCGCGCTCCTGCCCGTCGCGCACGGTCTTGATGAATGGCGCCAGCACGCCCGGGCCCGTGCCCCAGACGATGTGGAACCGCGGCACCGAGTTGCCGTGGCCGAGTGCCGTGTACCCGCCGCGCTCCGCCCAGCCGACCACCGGGAAGAACCGGATGCCGAGGCCGTGCAGCCACGCGCGCTTCTCACCCGCCGCGAAGTCCAGGTAGGCCTCGGCCCAGCGCTGCGGCCAGAGGTCTTCCTCACGGTCGAAGCCGGCCGACCCGAACCAGTCCTGGCGGGCGAGCTCGGGCGAGTCCTTGACGCCCATCCGGCGCTGCTCGGGCGAATCGACGAGGAACAGCCCGCCGAATGACCACCAGGCCTGGCCGCCGAAGCTCGCCTCCGGCTCCTGCTCGAGGATGGTCACGCGCTTGCCCGCATTCACCAGCTCGGCCGCGGCCACCAGCCCCGCCAGCCCGCCGCCGACCACCAGGACGTCACTGTCCAACTCCGTCATGCCCTCATCATTCCTTGAACCCGTCTCAAGGAGATGTTCGCCGCGGCGGGCGGGTTTGCTGGTCAGCGGGGCAAAAGGGGCCGAAACTCCTTGAGATGGGTTAAGCGCGGCCCCGGATGCGGCGGGACAGCGTGTCGGCGGCGCGCGAGACGGCGCGGGCGAGGCGTGGCGCGTCGGCGAGCAGGTTTCGCCGGAAGGTGAGGCCGACCGCGGCCGCGGGGTAGTCGTTGTGGTCGAGCACGGCGGCGGCGACGGATGCGTAGGCCGGGTTGATGTCGCCGTCCTCGAACGCCCAGCCGCGGTCCCGCGTTTCGGCAAGAAGCGCCTCGAGTGCGGCGACGGTTGCCGGCCCCTGTTCGGTGCGCAGCGGCGAGGTCGCCTGGGGAGTAGTTGGCCGCGAACTGGGCGGGCGGCAGGGCAGCGAGCATCGCACGCCCGGTCGCGGTCAGGTGGGCGGGCAGGCGCACGCCGACGCTGGTCACCACCGCCGGGGCGCGGGCAGCGGCGACCTTCACGGCGTACACGACGTCGGTGTGCTGGAGCAGCCCTAGGTGTCCGACGACGGGCAGCTTGGTCTCGGCGACCAGCCGCTCGAGCAGGGGTCGGCCTACCCGGGCGAGGGCATCCGATGCCAGCACGGTCGTGCCGATCTCGCCGACCAGCGGCCCGAGCGAGTAGCCCTGATGCTCGGGCGAGTGCACGACGAAGCCCTCATCCTGCAGTACGGCCAGCAGGTGGTAGACGCTCGACCGGGGCAGTTCGAGCTCGCGCGCGATCGTCGCCGCGCGCACGGGGCCGCTCCGCTCGGCGAGGTGCCGGATGATGCGCAGCGCGCTCCTCGCAGCGGGCACGTTCATACGCTCATTGTCTCGTATCCCAGACACATTGTGCGATCAACCATCCGTTCCCGGCACGGTTCGGGAGTTTGATGTGACCATGGCTGTTTCTATCGGTACCGGGCCGCTGGCGCCCGGTGATGTCGTCGCCGTCGCCCGGGATGACGAACCCGTCGAGCTCGCCCCCGATGCCCTCACCGCGATGGCCGAATCCCGCGCGGTTGTCGAGCAGCTGGCGAGCGACGACCAGCCGCACTACGGCGTCTCCACCGGCTTCGGCGCGCTGGCGAGCAAGCACATCCCGTTCGAGCGGCGCGCCCAGCTGCAGCGCTCGCTCGTGCGCAGCCACGCCGCCTCCAGCGGGGCCGAGGTCGAACGCGAGGTGGTGCGCGCCACCATGCTGTTGCGACTGTCGACGCTCGCCACCGGGCGCACCGGGGTCCGCCCGGTCGTCGCAGAGACCTACGTCGCCCTGCTGAACGCCGGCCTGACCCCGGTCGTCGGCGAGTACGGCAGCCTCGGCTGCTCCGGCGACCTTGCCCCGCTTGCCCACATCGCGCTCGCGGCGATGGGCGAGGGCGACGGTACGGGATGCGCGTGGCGAACTCGTCGAGGCATCTGTCGCGCTCGCCGCGGCCGGCATCGAGCCGATCGAGCTGCACGAGAAGGAGGGCCTCGCCCTCATCAACGGCACCGACGGCATGCTCGGCATGCTCGTGCTCGCGCTCAACGACCTGCGCGCGCTTGTCACCACCGCCGACCTCGCCGCCGCGATGAGCGTCGAGGGTCTCACCGGGACCGGCGCGGTCTTCGCCGCCGACCTGCAGGCGCTGCGGCCGCATCCTGGGCAGCGCGACTCCGCCGCGAACATGCGCGCGGTGCTCGCCGACTCCGACATGGTGCAGCCACCCGACCGGGTTCACCCGGGTGCAGGACGCCTACTCGCTGCGCTGCGCGCCGCAGGTGCATGGCGCGGTGCGCGACACCATCCAGCATGCCGCGACGGTCGCCGGCCGCGAGCTGGCAGCGGCGATCGACAACCCGGTGGTGACTCTCGGATGGCCGGCTCGAGTCGAACGGCAACTTCCACGGCGCGCCGCTCGGCTACGTGCTCGACTTCCTCGCCATCGCCGTCGCCGACCTGGCCAGCATGAGCGAGCGCCGCACCGACCGCTTCCTCGACGTTGCCCGCAACCACGGGCTGAACGCGTTCCTCGCCGACGACCCCGGCGTCGATTCCGGCCACATGATCGCCCAGTACACCGCAGGCCGGGATCGTCAGCGAGCTGAAGCGGCTGGCGACACCGGCAAGCGTCGACTCGATCCCGTCGTCGGCGATGCAGGAGGACCACGTCTCGATGGGCTGGGGCGCTGCGCGCAAGCTGCGGCGCGTCGATCGACGGACTCGGCCGTGTCATCGCGATCGAGCTGCTCACCGCGGCTCGCGCGATGGACCTGCGCGCGCCGGTCGAGCCCGGCCCCGTCGCATCCGCGGTCCGGGCACGGCTGCGGGAGGCGGTCGAGGGGCCGGCGACCGACCGTTACCTCGCCCCCGAGATCGAAGCAGCGTATTCGATGGTGCTGGACGGCTCTCTGCTGCAGGTCGCGGCAGACATCGTCTCTGAGCGAGGAGGAGAACTCGTATGAGCGGACCACGACCGGTGCGCGCCCACCGTGGCAGCATCCTGAACACCCTCGGCTGGCAGCAGGAGGCCGCCCTCCGGATGCTGCAGAACAACCTCGACCCGGAGGTCGCCGAGCATCCGGACGCGCTGGTCGTCTACGGCGGAACCGGCAAGGCCGCGCGCGACTGGGCCAGCTTCGACGCGATCGTGCGCACGCTGACCACCCTCAAGAACGACGAGACCATGCTCGTGCAGTCCGGCCGACCGGTCGGCGTCATGCAAACCCACGAGTGGGCGCCGCGCGTGCTGCATCGCCAACTCGAACCTCGTCGGCGACTGGGCCAATTGGGACGAGTTCCGCCGCCTCGAGCAGCTCGGCCTCACCATGTACGGGCAGATGACCGCGGGGTCCTGGATCTACATCGGAACTCAGGGCATCCTGCAGGGCACCTACGAGACCTTCGCCGCGGTCGCAGCCAAGCGCATCGGCGGCACCCTGGCCGGCACCATAACGCTGACCGGCGGGCTCGGCGGCATGGGCGGCGCCCAGCCGCTCGCGGTGACAATGAACGGCGGCGTCGCGATCTGCATCGACGTCGACCCGAGCCGCATCGCCCGCAGGCTCGAGCACCGCTACCTCGACGTGCAGGCCGACAGCCTCGAACACGCACTCCAGCTCGCCTACGACGCCCGAGACGCCCGCAAGCCGCTCAGCATCGGAGTGCTCGGCAACGCGGCGGATGTCGTGCCGCGGCTGCTCGCGATGGGCGCCGAGATCGACATCGTCACCGACCAGACCAGCGCGCACGACCCGCTCGCCTACCTGCCGCTCGAGTACTCGTTCGACGAGTGGGACGCCGCGCGGAGCGCGGACCCGGTCGGATTCGCGAACGCGGCGCGTCAGTCGATGGCGCGGCACGTCGAGGCGATGGTGGGCTTCCAGAACGCCGGCGCCGAGGTGTTCGACTACGGCAACAACATCCGCACCGAGGCGCTCGCCGCCGGATACGCCGACGCGTTCGCGTTCCCCGGGTTCGTGCCCGCCTACATCCGGCCGCTCTTCGCCGAAGGCAAGGGGCCATTCCGCTGGGCGGCGCTCAGCGGCGACCCCGCCGACATCGCGGCAACCGACCGGGCGGTGCTCGAGCTGTTCCCGGAGAACGAGTCGCTGGCACGCTGGATCAAGCTCGCGGGGGAGCGCGTGCACTTCCAGGGGCTGCCCGCCCGGATCTGCTGGCTCGGCTACGGCGAACGTGATGTCGCCGGGCTGCGCTTCAACGACATGGTCGCATCCGGCGAGATCAGCGCGCCGATCGTGATCGGACGCGACCACCTCGACTCTGGATCGGTGGCCTCGCCCTACCGCGAGACGGAGGCGATGCTCGACGGGTCGGACGCCATCGCCGACTGGCCGCTGCTGAACGCGCTGGTGAACACCGCATCCGGTGCCAGCTGGGTGTCGATCCACCACGGCGGCGGCGTCGGCATCGGCCGGTCGATCCACGCCGGCCAGGTGTCGGTGGCCGACGGGACCCCGCTCGCAGCCGAGAAGCTCGCCCGGGTGCTGCGCAACGATCCCGGGCATGGGTGTCATCCGCCACGTCGACGCCGGGTACGACCACGCCGTCGACATCGCCGATGAGCGCGGTGTGCGCATCCCGATGCGGGAGACTGACGACTGATGGCACTGTCGCACGATCCGCTCTGGCCGCGCGCGGGCGACTGGCCAGCGCCCGCCGGTGCCGCCGATGTCGCGCTGGTGGGCGTGCCGACCTGGCGCACCTCGCTGTCGGCGACCGAGGCTGGGAAGACCCCCGCGGCCGTGCGGGAGGCGCTTCGCTACTACAGCGAGTTCGCGTACACCGTGCCGTGGGGCGAGCTGTCGATTGTCGACTGCGGTGACCTGGCCGATCCGGATGCCGACGAGCGGGCGGCCGCAGCGGCGATCGCCGCGATCGAGGCCGAGTTGGTGATCGCGCTCGGCGGCGACAACGCCGCGACTGTGCCGACCGCGCTGGGGCGGATGGGTGACGGGTTGGCGGCCGGCGGGCTGGTCACCCTCGACGCGCATCACGACCTGCGGGACGGGGTAAGCAACGGGTCGCCGGTGCGGCGGCTGATCGAGGCCGGCCTCGACGGCGGTCGGGTCGTGCAGATCGGCATCGCTGACTTCGCGAACTCCGCCGAGTACGCGGCGCGGGCCGCCGACTACGGCATCACGGTTGTGCACCGCGACGCCCTGATGATGCGACCGATGGCGGATGTGATGGCCGAGGCGCTCGAGTTGGCGGCATCCGGGGGTGGCCCGGTGCACGTCGACCTGGACGTGGACGTGTGCGATCGCTCGGTCGCGCCGGCCTGCCCGGCGTCGGTTCCGGGCGGAATCTCGGCGCACGAGTTGCGGATCGCCGCGCGACTGGCTGGCGCGCATCCGGCCGTCCGCTCGGTCGATCTCGTCGAGGTCGATGCGACGAAGGACACACCGGATAAGCGGACCATCCGGCTCGTCGCGCTGTGCGTACTCGAGTCGATAGCGGGATTTCGGAGTAGAACACTGTAAGTTAAGGCGTCGTTAAATTTTGAAAGGCGCCCGAAGACTTGAGCACTGTGATCGACAACATCGGCCTGCTGGTCACCAACGACCCCGAGCAGGGCGAGTTGACCGCTGAGCGGGCCAACGCAGCCGTCGTCATCGACGACGGCGTCGTCAGCTGGGTCGGCGATGCCGGCAGCGCTCCGGATGCCGACGACCGAGTCGACGTCGGCGGACGCTGCGTCATCCCCGGCTTCGTCGACAGCCACAGCCACGTCGTGTTCGCGGGCGACCGCTCCGACGAGTTCGTTGCGCGGATGGCCGGTGAGGAGTACGCCGCGGGCGGCATCCGCCGCACGGTCGAGGCGACCCGCGCCGCTAGCGACGCCGAACTGGCGCGCAACGCGACGCGTCTGGTCGCCGAGATGCGGGCGCAGGGCACCACCACCGTCGAGATCAAGAGCGGATACGGGCTGACCTCTATCGACGAGGCACGAAGCCTCGCCATCGCGGGCCAGTTCACCTCCGAGACGACCTTCCTCGGGGCGCACGTCGTCCCGGCCGAATTCGCCGACGACCCGGCCGGCTACGTCGAGCTGGTCACCGGCACCATGCTCGACCTGTGCGCGCCGCTTTCGAAGTGGATCGACGTGTTCTGTGACGACGGCGCATTCGACGTCGACCAGGCACGAGCCATCCTCGAGGCGGGCATCGACCGTGGGCTCGGGGCGCGGCTGCACGGCGGCCAGCTCGGGACATCCGGCGCGGTGCAGCTCGCGGTCGAACTGGACGCGGCGAGCGTCGACCACTGCACCTTCCTCACCGACGAGGACGTCGAGGCTCTGGCGGGCGGCAACACCGTCGCGACGCTGCTGCCCGGCGTCGAGTTCTCCACTCGCCAGCCGTACCCGGATGCGCGCAGGCTGATGGACGCGGGTGTCACCGTGGCGATCGCGAGCGACTGCAACCCGGGGTCGAGCTACACCTCTTCGATGCCGTTCTGCATCGCCCTCGCGGTGCGCGAGCTGGGGATGACGACCGCCGAGGCACTCTGGTCGGCGACCGCCGGGGGAGCCGCAGCGCTCCGCCGCGAGGACGTCGGCGTGCTTGCCGTGGGCAAGAAGGCGGACCTGGTGGTGCTCGACGCACCGCACTACAGCTACCTGGCCTACCGGCCGGGCGTGCCGCAGGTGCAGCAGGTCTTCAAGGCCTGACCCGCCCTCGCGCGGGTCGACCTTCCATGCGCGGGTCGAATTGGGCCCGCGCGCGGAGGTTTCACCCGCGCGACCGGCTGTGGGTCAGTCCTCGAAGGTGTTGACCAGCGAGTGGGCGGCCCGCTCCAGGTAGCCCCACAGCGTGGCGTCCTGCAGCGGCGGCAGCTCGAGCGTGTCCAGGGCGTCGCGCATGTGTCGCAGCCAGCGCTCCCGGGCATCCGGGTTCACCTTGAACGCGACGTGCCGCATCCGGAGTCTGGGGTGTCCGCGTTCCTCGCTGTAGGTCTTCGGCCCGCCCCAGTACTGCTGCAGGAACATGCTCAGGCGACGGATGGCGCCGTCGAGATCGTGCGCCGGGTACATCGGCCACAACACCGGGTCGTTCTGCACGCCGTCGTAGAACGCGGTGACCAGCCGGTCGAAGGTCGCGCTGCCGCCGATCTGGTCGAACAGCTCGCCGCCGACGGCGGCCCCGCCCTCGCCGGTGCGGAGCGTCACGTGGGTCTCGCCACCGGATTCACTCACCGGACTCCTCCTCCTCGGCCGTCGGCCGCTGTCGCCGCCTGCCTACCGGCTGCGGGACATCCGGACTGTCGATGACCACCCGGTTCAGCGCCGGCAGACCGACGTTGATCTCATCGAGCGCGTGCTTGAGTCGCAGCCGCAGTTCGCGCGCGACCGCCCATTGCTCGGCCGGCCGCGCCTTCATCACCAGGCGGATGACGATGGCCTCGGCCGACACGGACTCGATGCCCCAGATCTCTGGCTTCTCGAGGATCTTCGAGCGCCAGGCCGGGCTGTTCGACATGGCGGTGGCGGTATCCAGCAGCTTCTCCTGGATGGCGGAGACATCCGCTGTGTACGGGGCGGGAAGGTCAATGATGACGCGCGCCCAATCGTGGGAGAAGTTGCCGACGCGCAGGATCTCGCCGTTGCGAACGAACCACAGCGTGCCATCGACCGAGCGCACCTTGGTGATGCGCAAGCCGACTTCCTCGACCGTGCCGGTCGCTTCGCCGACGTCGACGATATCGCCGACCCCGAGCTGGTCCTCGGCGACCATGAAGATTCCGTTCAGCACGTCTTTCACGATGTTCTGGGCGCCGAAACCCAGACCGGCGCCGATCGCGGCGCTGACGATGGCGAACGCCCCGGTGGCGTTCGGGAAGACGATCGAGACCACGAGCAGGAGGACCACGATCGTGATGATCGCTGTCACTGCGCTGTTGAAGACGGTGCCGAGCGCCCTTGTGCGCTGCACAACGCGCGCCGCGGCGAGCGGCGAGGAGATCAGGGCCTGCGTGTCTTCGACGCTGTGCTTCTTCTTGGCGCCAGTGACAACCCGGTTGACGACTCGTCGGATGCCGAAGCGCAGCGCCCAGTTGAGCACAAGTGCGAAGACGACGAGCAGAACGGCTTTGACCAGCGGATGGCTGAAGAACGCGTCGACGTTCGCCCAGAAGGCCGTCCAGTCGAAGGCGGGGGGAGTCTCATCCATATTCTCGCCAGTCTACTTTTCCGTGCCTGCTCGCTCGCTCCGAGGCCCCGGTGGTCGAGCCTGTCGAGACCGCGCGAGGGGATCTCGACAAGCTCGATCACCGGTTGGCTCGACCACCTGGGCGTTAGCGCTGCTTGTCGCGCTCCTGAACCTTCAGCGCGCGCTCGACGCCTGCGAGGTTCTCCACCACGAGCCGTCGCAGAGCCGGGATCTCCTGGTTGGCGTCCAGCCACGCGTTGGTCGCGTCGACGAGCGACTTCGTAGCCAGCGGCGCCGGGAAGAGGCCAACGATGAGCGTCTCGGCGATGTGGTAGCTGCGCGACCCCCAGATGTCGTTCAGGCTCGCGAAGTAGCGCTCCACGAGCGGCTCGAGCACCGCGGGGTCGTTGACGTGCTGGAAGCCGAGCGCGGTGTTCCGCACGATGGCGTTCGGCGCATCCGTCTGGTCCACGATCGAGGCGAACGCGGCTTGAGCTTGGCCTCCACCGTCGGGAAGGTGGCGCGAGCGCGCGCTGCCGCCTGCTGGCCGTTCGCGGTGTTGTCCTTCTCCAGCGCGGCGTCGATGTCCGCCTCGGTCGCGGCGCTGTTCGAGCACGAGGCCCTCGAGCAGCTCCCAGCGCAGGTCGGTGTCGATCGGTCGAGGCCGTCGAGTGCGACGGTGCCGTCGAGCAGCCCGCGCAGTGCGGCGACGTGGTCACCGATCGACGCGACGCTCGCGAAGAACTTCACGAACTGGAACTGCGCATCCGACCCCGCCTTCGCCAGCTCGGCGAGGGTCCACAGCGACGTCGCCGACGTACTCGATGCGTCTTTGCGCGCTCGAACGGGTCGACGTAGGTGCGCGACCGTGGTGACAAGCTGGTTCAGCGTCGTCCGGATGGTGGTGCTCTCGGTCTCGGTGGCGATGTTGCCGAGCACGAGCTTCACGTAGTCGCGCGGGGCGACCTCGGCGTCGCGGGTCGAGTCCCACACCGAACCCCATACGAGCGCACGCGCGAGCGGGTTCTCGATGTCCTTCAGGTGCGCGATCGCCGACTGCGAGCGACTGCTCGTCGAGGCGGATCTTCGCGTAGGCGAGGTCCTCGTCGTTGATGAGCACGAGCGCGGGCTTGCGCCGCCCGACCAGCTCGGGAACCTCGGTGCGCTCACCGTCGACATCCAGCTCCACGCGGTGCGTCCCGGACGAGCTTGCCGCGCGACGAGGTCGTAGAAGCCGATCGCGAGACGGTGCGGGCGGATGGTCGGGTAGTCCTCCGGTGCGCTCTGCAGCACCGCGAAGCTCGTGATGATGCCGTCGGCGTCCGTCTCGATCTCCGGACGCAGCGTGTTCACGCCCGCGGTCTCCAGCCACAGCTTCGACCAGCCGCTCAGGTCACGGCCGCTGGTCACCTCGAGCTCGGCGAGCAGGTCGGTCAGCTCGGTGTTGCCGTAGGCGTGCTTCTTGAAGTACGCGGCGACGCCGGCGAAGAACGCGTCCTCACCGACCCAGGCGACGAGCTGCTTGAGCACCGACCCGCCCTTGGCGTAGGTGATGCCGTCGAAGTTGACCTGCACGTCTTCGAGGTCGTTGATGGTCGCGACCACCGGATGCGTCGACGGCAGCTGGTCCTGGCGGTACGCCCAGCTCTTCTCCATCGCCTGGAACGTCGTCCACGCCTCCGTCCACTCGGTGGCCTCGGCGGTGGCGATGGTGGACGCCCACTCGGCGAACGACTCGTTGAGCCACAGGTCGTTCCACCACTTCATGGTGACCAGGTCGCCGAACCACATGTGCGCGAGCTCGTGCAGGATCGTGACGACCCGGCGCTCCTTGATCGCATCCGTCACCTTCGACCGGAAGACGTAGGTCTCGGTGAACGTGACCGCGCCGGCGTTCTCCATGGCGCCCGCGTTGAACTCGGGCACGAACAGCTGGTCGTACTTCTCGAACGGGTACGGCGTAGTCGAACTTGCTCTCGAAGTAGGCGAAGCCCTGACGGGTCTTCTCGAAGATGTAGTCGGCGTCGAGGTACTGGCTGAGCGACTTGCGCGAGAAGATGCCGAGCGGGATGATCCGTCCGTCGCTGCTGGTGAGCTCGCTGCGCACGACCGCGTACGGGCCGGCGACGATTGCGGTGATGTACGACGAGATGACCGGGGTCGGCGCGAACACCCAGGTGGCCGAGCTCGCCGTTCATGACGGGCTCGGGGGTGGGCGAGTTGCGACACGACGACCCAGTGGGCGGGTGCGGTGACGGTGAAGGCGAAGGTGCCTTCAGGTCGGGCTGCTCGAACACCGCGAACACGCGGCGGGAGTCCGGCACCTCGAACTGCGAGTACAGGTACACCTCGTTGTCGACCGGGTCGACAAAGCGGTGCAGACCCTCGCCGGAGTTGGTGTACTCGGCGTCGGCGACGACGCGCGAGCACGTTCTCGTCGGCGAGGCCCGTCGAGCTGGATGCGCACACCGTCGGCCACCGAGGGGTCCAGTTCGACGCCGTTCAGCGTGAATGGAGTGCACCGTGCGCGTGAATGCGTCGATGAACGTGGAGGCGCCTGCGGTGGCGGTGAACTTGACGACCGTGGTGCTGCGGAACATCTCGGGTCCCGTCGTGAGGTCGAGCTCGACGTCGTAGCTCTGCACGTCGACGAGCGCCTTGCGCTCCTGGGCTTCGAGGCGGGTGAGGTTGTCTCCAGGCACTTGGGCTCCCATGTCAGCGGACGAACTGCGCGCGGCAACGGCGGCGGCGCGCACACCAGACTAGTCGGCGCGGCCGCCCCGGTGCAGGTCACTCAGGAGGGATGCGCTTGACTGGATGCATGACCATCGATGCATCCGCCACCCCCGTTCACTTCTGGTTCGACCCGTCCTGCCCGTGGGCGTGGATGACGAGCCGCTGGGTCGACGAGGTATCGCAGCATCGAGAACTCGACGTCACCTGGCACGTGATGAGCCTCGCGGTGCTGAACGAGGACAAAGACGTCGACGATGACTATCGGGCGTTCTTCCCACGCGCGCTGCGCTACACCCGGCTCGTCGCCGCGGTGAAAGAGCTCGAGGGCGCGGGAATCGTCAAGCCGCTCTACGACGCGCTCGGCGCCCGCATCCACCTCGACGGGTCGAAGGATCCGGACGCCGTGATCCCGGAGGCGCTCGCCGAACTGGGCCTTCCGGCCGAGTACCTGAAATACGCCGACAGCGACGAGTTCGACGAGCAGATGCGCGCCTCGCACTTCGACGGCATCAACCGGGTCGGCCAGGACGTCGGCACTCCGGTGATCGCCGTGAACGACGTCGCGTTCTTCGGTCCGGTGATTTCGCCCACACCAAAGGGCGACCAAGCGGTCGCCCTCTGGGATGGCGTGCTAGCTGCGGCTTCCTACGATGGGTTCTTCGAACTCAAGCGGTCGCGCACTCGGGGTCCGGTCTTCGACTGACGTCGGACGCAGGATCGCTGACGAGTCGTCGATCGCCGCAGTCAGCAGCGCGCGCAGCCGCGCATCCGGGTTCTCGATGCATGCGCCGGCGATGCCGAGAACGGAGATCCGGATGACCGACTCGCTCAGGCGGGACGCGGCCTTGTTGCCGGTCGGCAGCCGGTAGCTGCCCACGAAGTCCCGCGCCCAGCTGACGGCCAGCGGGGTTCGCTGCATCGCACTGTCCACCGCGGCCGCGAGGTCTGGCGCCGGTTCGACGTCCATCCTCTCGAGGATCCGCTGGCAGGAGAGGATGCCGACAGCAAGCGCACGCTGCCGTTCCTCACTTGCGATGGGAAGGGCGACGCTCGCAGCACGAAGCGCGATGGCGACCTCAACCGAGCGGTCGGGGCCATTCAGCCCGATAACCGAGGGGATGAGCACGGCAAGCCTGGAGCGTTCCGTGTCGGAACTGCAGTCGTTGACCATGCGGGCAAGGAATGCCAGAGCCGGATGCGTGCACGACGGATGGTCGCTCCAGCGCTCTCCAGCCAGATAGGACGCGAACTCCATGAAGCACGCGCCTGTTCGGGGACTGCGGTGCCGTCCTGCAGAAAGGACTGGGACCATCCCGGGCGATACGGTCGTCGGTGACATCTGCGCCTCCCGCGTTTGTCGCGTTTGCAGTTCCCTCCAGTGTGCGCCTGTTGTCGGCCGAAGGCCAGAGGTGGAGACCTGCGGCATCCTTAGAATGGCCTGTATGCGCATCCACATCGCCACCGATCACGCCGGTCTGGACTTCAGCCGCGACCTTCAGGAGCACCTGCGCGGTGCTGGCCACGAGGTGATCGACCATGGCCCGCGGGAGTATGACCCGCTGGATGACTACCCGTCGTTCTGCATCAATGCTGCGATCGGTGTTGTGACCGACCAGCAGTCCGGGATCGAGGCTCTCGGTGTCGTCTTCGGCGGCTCGGGGAACGGCGAGCAGATGGCGGCCAACAAGGTGCGGGGCGCCCGCGCCGCGCTGGTCTGGAACCGGTCGACCGCCGAACTCGCGCGCGAGCACAACGATGCCAACCTGATCTCGATCGGCGCGCGCCAGCACACGCTGGAGGAGGCGATCGAGTTCATCGACGTCTTCATCGCGACGCCGTTCTCGGGCGAGGAGCGCCACTCGCGCCGGATCGGTCAGCTCGCCGAGTACGAGCGCACCGGGAACATCGCGGGGCACGAGATCGGCGCCTGATGCCTGAGGGACACTCCGTCCACCGCATTGCGCGGCAGTTCGCCCTCCACTTCGTGGGCAAACGCGTCGAACTGAGCTCGCCGCAGGGACGGTTCGCGGCCGGTGCCCAGCAGCTCGACGGGCTCACCATGACCGACTCGCGTGCGGTGGGAAAGAACCTGTTCCTCGAATTCGACCACCGGCTGTGGCTGCGCGTGCACCTCGGCATCTACGGCGCGTGGGATTTTGCGGGCGACATCTCGACGGATGCGCCGCTCACATCCGTCGACAAGCGAGGCGACGACCTTGCCAACTATGAGGACTCTCTGCACTCGATCGGCGCGCCCCGGCGTTCCCGGCTGCGCATGTCGGAGAAGGAGACGCTGCAGCCCGAGCTGGATACCTGGCCGCCGGAGCCGGTCGGCCAGGTGCGGGTACGGCTCCTGACCGAGGACACCGTCGCCGACCTGCGCGGACCGACCGCCTGCGAGGTGCTGCTGCCGGAGCAGGTCGATGCCGTGGTGGCGAAGCTGGGACCCGACCCGATGATGGACGACTCCCAGGAGGCGGAGGACAGGTTCACCGCAACGGTGCTGAAGAAGCCGACCCCGATCGGCCCGCTGCTCATGGACCAGGCGGTGGTCAGCGGCATTGGAAACGTCTACCGCGCCGAACTGCTGTACCGGGCGCGACTAGACCCGCACACCCCAGCAAAGCGGGTTCCGGAGGAGACCGTGCGCGCGCTCTGGCGCGACTGGGTGCACCTGTTGCGCATCGGTGTCGAGACCGGCCACATGCTGACGATGGACTACCCGACCGACGAGGACTATCGCAAAGCGCTCGCCAACAGCGAGGACCGGCACTGGGTCTACCAGCGCGCCGGGCTGCCGTGCCGCACCTGCGGCACGCACATCCTGATGGACATGGCAGCGGGCCGGAAACTGTACTGGTGCCCTAACTGCCAGCGGTGAACCGCCATGCCATGCTTGAGCGATGCGCCACAATCCGTCCTTTGTCATCGATGACCCGCAGGAGGTCCGGCGGCTGATCCGCGAGAACCCGTGGGCGACCATTGTTGCCAACACCGCGAAGGGGCTCGTCGCATCGCACTACCCGGTCCTGCTCGAGGAGAACCGCGACGAGATCAGCATCGTCTCGCACGTCGGCCGCCCCGATGACCGCCTGCTCGAGCTCGGCAGCTCGGAGATGCTGGTCATCATCCAGGGTCCGCACGGTTACATCTCGCCGGGCTGGTACGGCGACTTGAAGTCAGTGCCGACCTGGAACCACGCCACAGCGCACCTGTACGGAACGCCCGAGATCCTCAGCGACGAGGAGAACTGGCAGGTGCTCGGCACCCTGGTCGGGCATTTCGAGGGGCGGATGCCGCATCCGAAGCTCCTCGAGGACGACGATGAGAACCGGCAACTCGCGACGGGCACCGTTGGCTTCCGGCTCGTTGTGACGCGCTTCGACGCGCGCCTGAAGCTCAGCCAGAACAAGCCAGCCGACGTCGTCCACACGGTCATCGACGAACTCGACCACGGTGCCAACTATTCGCAGCCCCGACTGGCTGACGAGATGCGCAGAGTGCACGGAGAACAATGAACCTCAGCAATGCACGCGTCGGCGACAGGCTCGTCGACGTGGAGATCAAAGACGGCTCGATCACCGGCTTCCGGCCGGCTGGCACGAGCGCAGGGGAGTCGCTCGATCTCGACGGACGTTGGTTGCTTCCCGGAATGTGGGACCGGCATGTGCACGTCGGCGAATGGGCGTACACGCTCCGCCGCATCGACTTGTCCCGCGTCACCTCGGCTGCCGAGGCCGCCGATGTGATGAAGCTGCATGTGCTTGCGCAGGAGGACCAGCGCGAGACCGTGATCGGCGTCGGCATCCGCGACGCCCTCTGGCCCGACAACGCCTCGACCAGGCAGCTGCTGGATGACGCTGTCGGCGACCGCAGCGTCGTGCTCATCAACTCAGACCTGCACTCCTGCTGGTTGAGCACCGCGGCGGCCCGCGTGTACGGTTACGGCGACCACCCGACCGGTCTGCTGCAGGAGGACGACTGCTTCGAGCTCGCCGGACGCCTCAAGCAGGCGCCGAAAGAGCAACACGACCAGTGGGTGCGCGATGCCGCGCTCACCGCGGCTGCGCGCGGCATCGTCGGAATCACCGACCTCGACATGGCGCCGAACATCGAGAACTGGACGCGCCGTTTCGGCAACGGCTTCGACGTGTTGCGCATCGATGCGGGCATCTACACCCAGTACCTGGATCAGGCGATCGAAGATGGGCGCTTCTCGGGGGAGACGCTGACAGACGATGGACTGCTGCGGGTCGGCTCGTTCAAGATTCTCACCGACGGGTCACTCGGCACCCGCACCGCCTATTGTGTCGACCCCTACCCGGGCACCCACGATCACGGCATGCTCACCGTCCCGACCGACCGGCTCGTTCCGTTGCTGCGCAAGGCGACGGATGCGCGGATCAGGTTGACCGTGCACGCCATCGGCGATGAGGCGAACCGGCTCGCGCTGGATGCGATTGAGGCCGTCGGCGGACGAGGGAACATCGAGCACGCGCAGCTGCTGCGGCGTGAGGACATCCCGCGGATCGCCGCGCTCGGACTCGCCGCGAGTGTTCAACCAGAGCATGCCATGGACGACCGTGACATCGCCGATCGGTATTGGAGCGGACGCACCGATCGCTCGTTCATGCTGCGCTCGCTGCTCGACGCCGGGATCGAGCTGTGGTTCGGCTCTGATGCGCCGGTTGCCCCGATGGACCCGTGGATCACGATCAGCGCCGCTGTGAGCCGCGCTCGCGACGGACGCGAGCCGTGGCATCCGGAGCAAGCGGTGACGGCCAGTGAGGCCATCGCTGCCTCGACGCGCTCAAGCGTCGCGGAGGGGGAGGTCGCCGACCTGATCGCGGTGGAACTCGACCCGTACAGCGCCGACGGCGAGCAGTTGCGCACCATGCCCGTTGCGCTGACGCTGCTCGCCGGTCGCGTCACCCACTCGACGCTGTAACGCGTCAGTGCGCGGCGGGCACCGGGGCCTCTGCGATCACGTCAGCCGGCTTCTTGATGAAGAACGACAGCGCGACACCGGCCAGCGAGATGATCGCTCCGACCAGGAAGGCAGCGCGCGTGCCCGCTGCCTCCGCCTCGACCACGGAGACACCCGTCGCTTCGAGCGCGGCAGCCTGCGTCGACATGACCGTGACGAGCAAGGCGATTCCCGCGGCGCCCGCTACCTGTTGGATGGTGCCGACGACCGCGCTCGCGTGCGAGTACAGGCTTGGCCGCACTGCGCCCAGCCCGGCAGTGAACAGCGGGGTGAACAGCATCCCGAGGCCGAGGTTCAGGATGATCTGCAGCGAAAGGACGAACCAGACCGAGGTGGTCGTCCCCACGGTGGTGAAGCCCCACAGCACGCCGCTGACGATCATCGTGCCGGGAATCACGAGCGGCTTTGGCCCGATGCGGTCGTACAGCCGGCCGATGAACGGCGCGAGCAGGCCCATCAGCAGTGCGCCGGGCATGATCATCAGCCCGGACTCAAGCGCGGTGAGGCCAAGCACGCGCTGCAGGTAGAGCGGGAAGACGACGATCGTGCCGAACAGGGCGACCATGCTCACCGTCAGGATGCTCACCGAGGCGGTGAAGATCGGGGCGCGGAAGGTGCGCAGGTCGAGCAGGGCACGATCCTGGCGCTGCAGCAGCAGCTGGCGCCAGATGAAAATGGTCAGGGTCAGCGCGCCGACGGCCAGCGAGACCCACATCTGCGTCTCGGAGACGGCGATCGCGTCGCCCTTCTGGGTCGCGCTGGCGCCGACCAGGCTGAGCCCGTAAACCAGCCCACCGAAGGCGAACGCCGACAGGATCACCGAGGTCACGTCGATCGGAACCGGCCGCGGTTCGCTGACATTCTCGACGCGTCGGATGCCGATGACGAGCATCACCAGGGCGATCGGCAGCACCAGCCAGAACAGCCAGCGCCAGGTCAGCGTGCTGAGGATGAGGCCGGAGATCGTCGGGCCGAGCGCAGGCGCTACCGACATGACGATCGACACGTTGCCCATGGTCTTTCCGCGGGTCGCGGGCGGCACGAGGCTCATGATGGTCGTCATGAGCAGCGGCATCATGATCGCGGTACCGGATGCCTGGACAACGCGCGAGACCAGCAGCACCTCGAAGCCCGGCGAGACCGCCGCCAGCAGGGTTCCGGCCGAGAACAGCGTCATGGCGGCGATGAAGATCGGCCGCGTGTTGTACCGCTGCAGCAGGAAGCCGGTGACGGGGATGACGACGGCCATGGTGAGCATGAACGCGGTCGTCAGCCACTGGGCGGCGCGAGCGTCGATGCTCAGATCGGTCATGAGCCGCGGGATCGCCACGCTCATGATGGTCTCGTTCAGGATCACCACGAACGCCGCGGCGAGCAACAGCCAGATCACGCGCTGGTTGCGGCGCGAATGGTCGACGATCGGCTGTTCGACGGGAGCTGTGTTGGTCAAATTCGTCCTTATGTGAGCACGGAGGATCGCGGCGTGGTTGCGAGGGAGACAGCGAAAGCTACCAGACGCAACCTACGTGTGACCGCAGACATTCCACCTAGGCGATATTCCCCTCATGTTTGGTGGGGTTAACCCGAAACGGCATCCGTGAGTCACCCGGATGTTGCCGGATCCGCCCGTTCGCGAGGCTGGTTGTTGCTGGCGAACGGCGCCACGAAAGACGAGGAAAACAATCATGACCACTGAATCTGTCAGGCTTGAGCCCGTGAGTGAAGGAAGCGGCTACGGCGCACTCTGGCGCGGCGTTCCTCGTGAGCTCGGCTTCCTGCTGCCGACGCTCCCTATCATCGTCGTCGGCTTCTCAGTGATGGTGTCGCTGTTCTCTGCCGGCGCGGGCATGATCGTCATTTTCGTCGGCTTGTTCATCATTGTTGCTGCGCTGTACGTCGCACGCGGCTTCGGAACGCTCGAACTGGTGCGCTTGCGCGCGGCGGGGATGCCGGAGATCCCGCGCCCGAATTGGGGTGACTCGGATCGCACCGGGCTGGCGCGCGCGCTCGGACCTCTCGCTGACGGCCGCTACTGGATCTACCTGCTGCACGGCCTGGTCGTGAACTTCGCCATCGGCATCGCAACCTGGTCGATCGCGATCACCTGGGTGGCGGGCACGCTCGGCGGACTGACCTTCTGGTTCTGGGACCGCTTCATTCCGCAGGGCGACTCGGACTTCTACCTATCCGAGGTGATCTTCGGGTTCCTCTTCCCCGGTGTGAGCCTGCCTGGCGGTCCCGAGGGCGACGCGCTGCTGAACTTCGCCTTCGGGATCATCTTCGCGCTCACCCTGCCGTTCGTGACCCGCGGTCTCACCCGACTGCACCAGGTCGTTGCCCAGGGGATGCTCGGAGCCTGGCGTTCCGAGGCGCTCGAGCGTCGCGTCGTCGACCTCAACGAGTCCCGCGGCGCTGCCATCTCCGCCGAGGGTCACTCGCTGCGCCGGCTCGAGCGTGACATCCACGATGGTCCGCAGCAGCGCCTGGTGCGGCTGCAGATGGATCTCGCGTCCGCCGAGCGTGAGCTGGACAAGGATCCGGAGAACGCGCGCAAGCTGATCACCGAAGCGAACGAGCAGTCGAAGGCCGCGCTCGAAGAGCTGCGTGCTCTGTCCCGCGGTTTTGCCCCGCCGATCCTGATGGACCGCGGCCTGGCCGCTGCGCTGGAGTCGCTCGCCGCGCGTAACGCCGTGCCGGTCAGCTTCGTCAACGCGATCGACAGCTCGGTGCAGTTGCCGCAGGAGATCGAGCGCAACGCGTACTTCGTCGCCAGCGAACTGGTGACCAATGCCACCAAGCATTCCGGGGCATCCGACATCGGGATGCAGCTCGCGCTGCACCGGGTCCCGGAGGGCGACGACTGGTGGCTCGACGTCACTGTCGCCGACAACGGTTCTGGCGGCGCCGAGGCGAAGGATGGCCACGGCCTCGCTGGAATCGAGGAGCGCATCCGCGGCCTGGGCGGCATGTTCGAGCTGTCCAGCCCTGAGGGCGGCCCCACGGTGGCTACCGTGCACCTGCCCATCACCTACTGACCGTCTTAACCCGTTTCAAGGAGAAACCCGAACCTGGGATGCTCGACAGTGGGAACTGGCGAGTCTGGGCTAAGGATGTCCTTGAAACGGGTTAATTCGTTCGCCCCTAGAGTGGGGCGGTGAGTTCTCTTCGTGTGGTCGTGGCGGATGATTCGGTGCTGCTTCGCGAGGGACTCGTGCGGGTGCTCGGCGAGGCCGGCGTCGACGTCATCGGGGCGTTCGGTGACGGCGAAGAGCTGATCGCGAGCCTGCCCGAGCTGCGGCCCGACCTGGCGGTGCTCGACGTTCGCATGCCGCCGACCTTCCGGGATGAGGGAGTGCGCGCGGCGATCAGGGCGCGCGAGCTGCAGCCGAACCTCGGCATCCTGCTGCTGTCGCAGTACGTCGAGGTCGCCTACGCGAGCGAGCTGCTCTCATCCGGCAGCGGCGGCATCGGCTACCTGCTGAAGGATCGCGTCGCGAGCCTCGACGAGCTGAAGGATGCGATCGAGCGCATCGCCGCGGGCGGTACCGTGCTCGACCCCGAGGTGGTCACGCAGCTGCTCGGCCGACGTCAGAATCCGCTGGAGAGCCTCACACCGCGTGAGCGCGAGGTGATCACGCTCATGGCGGAGGGCAAGACGAACGCGGCAATCGCATCCGCGCTGTTCATCGGCACCGGCGCGGTGGAGAAGAACGTGACGTCGATCTTCCAGAAGCTGGGCCTCGAGGACTCCGGCACCGACCACCGCCGGGTGCTCGCGGTGCTTGCCTGGCTGCAGCGCTGACCCGCGCGCTCCTTCCGGACAGCCGCGCCCGTTGCGCGGGCCGCGGCTGACCGGAGCCCCTGCGGATGTCCGCAAGTGCGCGCCTGTCCACAAGGGTCCGGATGTCCGGAAGTGCGCAGACGGCCCGCAATCGGAGCGCCGACGTCTAGCTGCGGTCGCGGGCTAGAAGCCCAGGACGACGATCGCCGCGACGCTGACGGCGACAACCATGACCCGGAGGATGACGGGGCTCAGGCGTGGTCCCAGCACGGAACCTACGTACCCGCCGATCACCGAGCTGACCGAAATGATCAGAATCGGCTGCCACTCGAGCGGGCCGATCAGCGCAAAGACGATGGTGGCGGCCATTCCGGCAACGGTCTGCAGAAGGTTCTTCAGGGCGTTGTTCTGCTGCAGTGTGTTCTGCAAGGTGACCCCGAGGACCCCGATGATGAGTACGCCCTGAGCAGCCCCGAAATACCCGCCATAAACCCCGGTCGCCGCGGTCAGGACGTGCGCGGTAACGCGACCACTGCGCCGTCCCGTGATTCCCTGTCGTCGTGACCGACTCACCAGCGGCTGCACGAGCACGAGGATGCAGCCGAGCCCGATGAGGTATGGGACGACGAACTCGAAGATTGCGCTGGGCAGTTTCAGGATGAGGAGCGCGCCGGCTATCGCCCCGCAGAATGTGACAGCACTGAGGGTCCACAGGTTCGAGCCCTGGCCGCGCAGTTCTTTCCGATAGCCGATGGTGCCGGAGATGTTGCCGGCCATCAGACCGATCGTGTTTGAGATGTTCGCCGTGACCGGTGGGAATCCGAGCCACAGGAGAACCGGAAAGGTGAAGAGCGATCCTGATCCGACGAGCACATTGATCAGGCCAGCCGCGGCCCCGGCCGCCGCAAGCACGGCAACGCTGATTACATCCAATGCGCCACTAACCCTTCACCGGACCGGGCTAGTGCCCCCAACGTGCTGTGCTGCAAGTGTACCAACTGGTCATATGGCTTGACGGTCCGACCAATTTCCTGCACTATGGGCGCATGGACTCCACGGCGGCTTTTCCAGACCTCGGTGACATCACACGAGTGTCGACCTCGTCCGTGGTCGCAGCTCGCCTGATCGACCTGATCAGCTCTGGTGCCCTCAAGCCCGGGACCGCTCTTCCTCCGGAACGTGACTTGGCATCATCGCTGGCGGTGTCGCGCTCGACGTTGCGCGAGGCAATCCATGAGCTGACGCTGAAGGGGTTCATCACGCGAAAGCAGGGGTCCGGATCCTTTGTGTCGATTCCCTCGGACTCCTCCAACGAATTGCTGTCCGACCTCGGTGCAAGCGAGCGCGAAGCTCGCGAGGTTGTGGACTTCCGTCTGGTCTTTGAGCCACACATGGCTCAACTTGCGGCGCTGCGCGCAACCGACAGCGACCTGGTTCGACTCAGTGACTTGTGCGATTACGACCCAGTCGCTGCTGATCCTGACGAATCCATGGACCTCGACCACCGTTTTCACCAGGCGATCGCGGACGCGACGCAGAACCGCCTCCTGATGACACTGTGTGCGACGTCAAGCGGCTGGATTGCCGAGCTGCGGTCGAGGTCGCACGCAACCGGAGAGAATCGCCGGGCGTCGCTGGAAGGTCACCGCAAGATCGTGGAAGCGATCCGCGCCCGCGACTCTGCCGCGGCCGAGGCCGCAATGCATGAACACATCATGCTGGTCGGGTTCCTCGACTAGCTCACCCTCGTCGTCCTGAGTCGGCCCAAGTCACGGGAAGCTCCGTGCGCCTGTTCTCAGACCGTTCCTTGACAGCGCCGTTACAGAAAGAAGTGAGAGAGCCCTTGAACCACCACCACGACACGAGCGGACTCCGGAACACGCGCCCGGGTCACGGAACGCTCATGGGAGTTCCGAGTTTCCAGGCCGGCGTGAATGCTGACGCGGTGGTGCTCGGAATTCCCTACGACATCGCCACGCACCCGCATCGGGTCGGCTCCCGTCTCGGGCCCGACCATGTCCGGTTCCAGTCGGTGCAGACACGTCCCTACCTCTCCGATGCCCAACAAACTGCAGGTCATGGCCTGATCGTTGCCGATGCAGGCAACGTGATAGTCACCCCCGGAAGGTCCGAGGAGGCGTTTGTCTCCATTCAGGCGGCCGTCGAGCAGATTCTGGATGCGGGTGCGGTTCCTGTCACCCTGGGCGGTGATGGCGCGGTAACACTGCCCCAACTAAGGGCAGTATCGGCGGCGCATCCGGGGCTCGTCGTCGTGCACCTCGATGCGCACACCGACTGTTACCCGGTCGACCCGGATGAACCGTTCACGAATGCGACCACGTTCACCCATGCCGCCTCGGAGGGTCTCCTCGACGTGGCATCGAGTTTCCACCTCGGTGTCCGCGGCACATCCTCCCTCGGCGGCGTGGTCGACTTCGCTCGCCAAGTCGGCTATCGAGTCTCCAGCGCTCAGGAGCTCCTCGACTTGGGGATGGCGAATGTGGCGAGCGAGATCCTGCGAACGGTGGGGAGCCGGCCGGTTTACCTCTGCTGGGACATGGACGTGTTCGATCCGTCCGTGGCGCCCGGGGTCTGCACTCCGGAATGGGGCGGACTTTCGGCCGCGCAGGGTATTGAGCTCATGCGTTCGTTCGCACAGCTGAACCTCGTCGCGGTGGACATCAACACGGTCAGCCCGCCTCACGACCCCACCGGCTCCACCGGCAGTCTCGCCGCACGCGTGCTGCTCGAAGCGCTTCACAGCCTGGCCTGATTCGGTCACGCGTCAACTTCAACGACCCAACACCATAAGAAACACCCTGCAAAGGAGCAACATGTCCAGAACCAATCCGCCTTCAGCACAGAAGTACGGAGGCGCACGAAGGGCGGCACTCGCAGCCTTCAGCGGACAAGCCATCGAGTACTACGACTTTGCCCTGTACGGGACAGCGGCCGCACTGGTCTTCGGACGGCTGTTCTTCCCGGGTGACGATCCCGCGGTCGAGACGATGATGGCGTTCGCCACCTTCGCGGTGGGATTCCTCTGCCGTCCGATCGGTGGCCTCATTTTCGGGCACATCGGCGACAAGTTCGGTCGCAAGGGGGCGCTTATCATCACCCTCCTCCTGATGGGTGGGGCGACGACCCTCATCGGGGTGCTTCCCACCTTCGAAGCGGTGGGGATCCTCGCTCCAGCGCTTCTCATCGCCTTGCGCGTCGTTCAGGGCATTGCGCTCGGTGGCGAGTGGGGCGGAGCGACCCTCGTGGCAATCGAACATGCGCCGAAGCACAAGCGGGCGTTCTATGGTGCGATTCCCCAACTCGGTTCTCCGGCTGGGCTTCTGCTCTCGACTGTCGCACTCCTGATTGTCGGCACGCTTCCGGACGAGCAATTCGACTCCTGGGGATGGCGGATTCCCTTCCTTCTCTCTGCGGTGCTCCTCGGAATCGGCATGTTCATCCGGCTGAAGGTTGCCGAGACGCCTGACTTCGAGGAGAAGAAGACTGCCCCGGTGAAGAGCCAGATCCCGCTGTTCGAAGTGATCAGGACCGCTCCGAAGGCGATCATCTTCGGCATCATGGCCGTTCTGCTGAGCACCGGTGGCTACTACCTGATCAACACTTTCACGACGAGCTACGTGGTCAATGAGCTCGGAATGGATAAGTCGATTGGGTTGACCGCACAGGTCATCAACGCGATCGTGCAGGGCTGCTTGCTGCTGTTCGTCGGCGTTCTTGGCGTCCGGCGCTCGCCGCGCATTCTGGTCGCGATCGCCACCACCCTCATGGCAGGCTGGGCGTTCCCGCTGTACTGGTTGATGCACCAGGGGCTGCCCGTTGCGATCTTCGGCGGACTCGTCGTCGCGACGATCTTCCAGACCGTGGTCTGGGCGCTGCTGCCGACGCTCCTGTCGAGCCAGTTCCCGGCGCACGTGCGATACACCGGAATCTCTCTGGTCTACCAGGGCGGTGCATCCATCGGCGGATTCATGCCGCTGGTCGCGTTGGTCATGCTGTCGACCTTCGACGGCAGTCCGTGGGCGGTTGCGAGCCTGCTGAGCGCGGTAGCGATCATCACCGCGATAGGAGCACTCGGTCTGACGAAGACCTGGACCTCGGACGAGTCCGAGACCGAGGCGTCCGCAGTGCCAGCAGACGAGCTGCAGGCGCGATAGGTCTGACCAAAGACGACAATGGTGCCGGCCGCGTTGGCCGGCACCATTGTCATTTCCAGAGCACCAGACTTGGCGATCGAGCTCCTAGCGCAACGACGAGAACCTCAGCGCGATCGCCTTGAAGTTCGCGATGCGCTGCTCATACCGGGCGGCGAGCACAATCAGCAGCACGCCGCCGGCACCGAGCCACAGCCACCACGGGAAGAACTCGTACGCCGCCCGCAGCTGCGGCAGGAATGTCGCGACCCCGTGGATCAGCACCACAACAACGCCGAGCGTGAACGGCGCCTGTAGTCGCTTCACCACGCCGACCACGATCACCGCGAGACCCACGACGCCGAGGCCGACCAGGCGCCACAGCGGGCGGTCGTCGATCGTCGCGAGCAGCGACGGCAGCAACAGGATGGCGGTTCCCGGCCCGAGCCATGGCCAGGATCGCGCCGACGCCACCTCGTTCAGGTGGTTCGCGCCAGTGACCAGCAACGCGAGCGCGATAGGGACGAACAGGATCTCGACCGGTTCGACCGTCCGCAGGGCCAGCAGCCCCCCGATGAACCCAAGCCCGATGGCGCTCCACCCAACAACCGGGCTGAATGGCACCCGGTCACCCAGGAACGACAACACATGAAGGGCGGCGAACGTGACCACGACCGCCATCGCGCGCACCGCGCCGAGCCGGGTGTCAGGCAGATTCGTCAGCTCGATGAGCACAACGGTCGCCATCGCGAAGATGACAAGCCCGTTTGCGGCGAGAGTGCGCAGGCGATCACCGGATGCCCGCAGACCCAGCCCGATCGCGGCGACGAGCAGCACCAGGAACATCCCGGCCAGCCAGACATCCCGTGCGACGTCCAACACGGATGACTCGGCGGCCCGTCCGATGGCGGTGACGGCCACACCGATCGCACCGGCGGCCGCGGCGGCGTCGAGCCAGGCGCGTGAACCGCCGCGCAGGAAGCTGCCCGCGAGCAGCAGCGCGCTCGACACCGCGAAGAGCACGATGGCGGGCATCAGCTCCCCGGTCGCGTACTGGAAAGCGAGCGGCAGGATGGCGACCAGCGCCCCGCCGAGCGCGATCAGCGGCGCGGCGACGGATGCTCCCCGCGCACGGTGCACCAGAATCCCCACGACGATCAGAGCACCCGCGAGCGGCAGCAGATAGGGCTCGGGCGAAGAGACCGCGTCGTCGCCCAGCCGCCACCACAGCCCCCCGGTGGCAAGGGTGAGAGCGAGCCAGCCGAAGTGCCGGCGCGAGGACTGCGAACCGAACAACCCATCGGCGTCGATCGCGAGCAACAGGGCCGTGACACCGCCGAGGGCGAGCACCAGCCAGCCGGCGTCGGCATTGGTCCACACCGCCCAGCCCACGGCGGGCACCGCCACGATCGCCACTCCGACATCCCGTGCCCAACGCGGCAGCGTCGAGCGGCCGAGCACGGTAACGACGAGCGACCCGGCGGCCGCGAGCAGCGCAGCGCTGATCGGCGCGACTGCTGCGCTGAACTCGACCAGGCCCAGCGCGAGTGCGAACGACGTGACCGCCAGGTACAGCGCAGGGCCGATGCCGACGGATGCGACGATGCGCTCCACCTTCAGCACCCGGTTCACGCGGCGCAGCCACAGAGCGATCCCGGCGAGCAGCAGCAGCGCGACACCGAGACCGGTCCAGTACTCGGGCAGGAGCAGCAAGCCCCGCTCCGTCACGCTCAGCCAGGTCAGGAGCGTCGGGGTCGAGCCGACCAGCAGCGCTACCAGCGTGCCACTGACCCAGAACACTGCACGGCGCTCCAGCGCGCTGACCCGCCGGTTCGGGAACGCGGCGGCGGCGAAGACCACGACCCCGGCGAGCCCGGCGAACCGGATGCGGTTGACGGCATCGACAGCATCCGGGATCCGGTGTGGAATGTGATGTGTGCCGCAACCGCCGCAGCGGAACCGATGACCAACGCAGCTATCACGGCGGCGATCGCCGCGCGGGCGGGCCGCGCAACCAGCATCCGGACCCCGATGAGCAACCCGAGGCCGACGATCGTGCTCGCCCACCAGGTCCCGACGCTCACCCAGCCAAACAGGTAGCCGAGGGTGCCGGCCACAGCCAGCGCAGCCACGAGCGGGCCGCGGATGCGCTCCCCACGACCCAGCAGGAGCAGCCCGAGGGCGACCACGGCGATCGCGAGCCAGCCGGCAAGCACCATCCACACGGTGTTCAGCAGCGGAACTGCGAGCAGCAGCGCGATGACGGCGGCCCAGGCGACCACAACAAGGCGCCGGCGCAGCATCCCGGCGACGCCCCACAGGAGCCCGGCGAGAGCCGTCGCGATCGCGAGCCCCAGCACTGCCCAGCCCAACTCGTCGCCGACGAAGTAGATGGTGTCGGTGGCCGCGTTGTCCCACGGCTGGAAGATGGCGCTCGCTACCGTGACCAGCACGGTCAACGCGCCCGTCCCGACTGGCAGAGCGAGAACCAGCAATGCGACCCCGCCGGCGCTCACGGTCGCCAACAGGAGTGACCTGCGGCCATACCCCTCCGGCAGCTTCGAACGGATGCCGTCCAGACCGACGGCGACAGCGACCGCCGCCACCGCGGGCACAAAGTAGGAGTAGGGGTGCCAGCCGGTATCGAGCGGCACCATGAGTGCGGCCGCGACGACCCCGGCGAACAGGCTGAACGCGTAGCCGAAGCCGC
Source organism: uncultured Actinomycetota bacterium (assembly GCA_963702165.1). Classification (GTDB taxonomy): domain Bacteria; phylum Actinomycetota; class Actinomycetes; order Actinomycetales; family Microbacteriaceae; genus Terrimesophilobacter. The sequence goes on from OY969722.1 coordinate 436,454, forward strand.
GGAACTCGGCGCGTTCGCTGAGCGCCGCGAGCGCGTACGCGTGCGCGCCGGCCACGAGGGCGACGACGGCGAGTGCCAGCGCGGGGCCGATCGCGGGATCGCCGACGAAGAGGGCGACGAACGCCGCAACGGCGACTGCGAGGCAGGTTTGGACGAGCACAACGACCCGCTCGACCCGATGCGGGGCGAGGAGCTGGCTGAATCCGGCTATCGCCCCGGCGCTGAAGGCGATGAAGGTGCCGTCCTCGAGCACCAGTTCCTCCGTGATGCCGCCGGCAAGCAGCATCACACCGGGCACGAACACCGAGTGCCCGACGAGGCTGGGGGTGCGCAGGGTGCTCGCGCGGCTCCAGAACGCAAACGCGATCGACGTCGCGATGAACGTGACGCCCCAATGGATGGAGCCGTTACCGCTCCCGAGCCCGAACAGGTCGTTCTCGCGCACCGCCCAGGCATCGAGGTAGACGAGCACGACCGCGAACGCGGCGATGCCCTCGGCGGTTGCCCGCAACCCCTTGATCCGCAGCAGCTGGGCTGCGACCAGGGCGGCGACGGTGATGCCGCCGATGATCACGCTGCGCCAGATCAGCCCGAAGTTGATGAAGGCGTACACCAGGAAGAAGATGGCGGCCACCGAGAGCAGCGTCACGCCGACCAGCAACAGCGTCACCTGGACGCTCGAGCGGCGCGGCTCGATCGTGAAGTTGTCGCCGCCCGGGGTGGCGGATGCCGGGGGCGGGGGAGCGACGGGCGGCTGCGGTGGGGTGACGGTCGGCTCCTCGACCGCTGGTTCGGCAATCGCCGTCCACGAGGTGGCGTCGGCGGGCGACGCTGCGGTCCCGATCGCGGCTATCGGCGCGGCGATGGTCGCCATCGGCGCGACGGCCTGTGCCTGCTGCAGGGTCAATTCGTCGGCTCGCTGCGCGGCCTCAAACCGCATCCGCCCCACAATTGAGGCGCGGAGTTCGAGTGCGTTCGCAGCCGCGAGCGACACGTCGTGCAGCCTGGATGCGGCGGGGTGATTCAGGTCGAGCCGGCAGGAGTCGCAGACCTCACCGTTCAGCCGCGCGAAGCACGCGGGGCAATTGCTGGTGCCGGTGAGATCCTCGAGGCGGCGAGGGAAGTACATCGGCGCGGCGTAGCCGCGGAACTCGCTGTCAACTTCGGCCATCGGGCTGCCCCCTGCTTGTTCCGTCCGGTGTGCAGCTATCACGGTAGCGGTCGTTCGGCTCTCGGCGTGGGACGTGCGTGCCAGAGGTGGAAGACTGTGCGAGTGGGGATGGTCGGGAAGGGCCGGAACGTCAGGCGCCTCGTGCTGCTGGCCGCGGTGGTCACCGTTGTGGTGACCGGATGCTCGGCTACGCCACCCGCCGAGACGCGCAGGCCCACGTCGCTGCCGTCCCCGTCGCCAACCCCGACGCCCACGCCTGTTCCGCTGTGCGAACGGCCTGCAGTGCTCGCAGCGCTCGCAGGCACCGACGCCGAGCTGATCGCCGCGGTCGGCGGCGCTGAAGCGTTTCTTGCGGCGGTGGCATACGGTTCGCCGTGCCTCGACCTGACCGACCCGAACCGACACTGGGTGCTCGTGAACAAGCAGCGCGCGTTGGTGCCGCTCGACTTCGAACCCGGCGACCTGGCCTGGCCGAGCATCCGGAACATCAACGGCACTCCGCTGCGCGCCAACGCGGTGGCGGCGCTTGAACAGCTGGTGGCAGCGGCGCTCGCCGAGGGTGCGGGCGAGATCGGCATGCTGAGCGGCTACCGCTCCTACGCGACTCAAGAGTCGCTGTACGCCTGGCACGTGCGGGACAAGGGTCAGGAGCGGGCGGATCTCGTGTCGGCGCGGCCAGGGCACAGCGAACACCAGACCGGTCTCACCGCGGATCTGGTCCCGTGCTTCGCATCCGGATGTCTGACGATCGACGACTTCGGAGCGAGCGCGCAGGGCCAGTGGGCGGCGGCGAACGCGTGGCGGTTCGGCTTCATCACACGGTATGAGGCCGATCGCACTGAGGTCACCGGGTACACGCCCGAGCCGTGGCACCTGCGGTTCATCGGGATCGAGCTCGCCGCGGCATACCACGACGGCGCATTCACGACGCTGGAGGAGTTCCTCGGCCAGCCGCCCGCGCCGACCTACTGAACGTTCCAGCAACGGGCACGGATACCTAGAACCGCTAGATACCTAGAACCTCAAGGTATAAGCTGACCTGCATGGTGTCGAATGTCGACAAGGACCTGGTCGCGGCGATGGCGACGCCGCTCGTACTGGCGATCCTGCTGGAGGGAACGAGCTACGGCTACGCCATCCTGAAGCGCGTGCGCGAGCTCTCGGGCGGGGACCTGGAATGGACCGACGGGATGCTCTATCCGCTGCTGCACCGGCTGGAGCGGCTCGGCTACGTGCGGGCTCAGTGGGGGACGTCGCCAGAGGGCAGGCGCCGCAAGTACTACGAGATCACCGAGAAGGGGAGCGGCCAGCTGGTCGAACACCGCAAGCAGTGGGAGACGGCGAACCGCACCCTCGGTGGCATCTGGGGGCCGACACCTTCGGTGGCAACGGTATGAGCGACACGCTGGAGAAGCAGATCGGCGAGTGGCGCTCGGCGGTGCTGAGGGGGAGCGCGGTCGCCGATTCGGATGCCGATGAGCTCGAGGGGCACCTGCGGGAGCAGATCGCCGACCTCGAGGCGGCCGGGCTGACCGCGGACGAGGCGTTCCTGATCGCGGTCCGCCGTCTCGGCGCGGTGAATCAGCTCACCGCGGAGTTCGCGCGCGAACATGGGGAGCGACTGTGGAAGCAGCTCGCGATCTCAGCCCCCGATGAGAAACCGCAACAGACGATTGTGACAATGCTGGCTTTCGCCTCGGTTGCGGCGTTGCTCGTGCAGGTGGCGAGGCTCATCGGCGAGGCCCCCAGCATCACGGACTCGTTCTACCTCCGCACAGTCAGCCTCGTCGTACTGTCGGTGCTTGCAGCCTATTTCGCCGTGGTGCGCCGGATGCCGCTTCGGTGGACGCTGGGTCTTGGTGCGGTAATCGCGGCGCTCGCCGTGGCGGTGAACCTGTTCCCATTCCTGCCAGATGCGAGCACGGAACTGCTGGTAGTCATCCACCTGCCAGTCGCGCTGTGGTTCGTGGTTGGGGCCGCTTACGTCGGGGGAGAGGTGAGGTCGTCCGCCCGGCGGATGGACTTCATCCGCTTCACCGGCGAGTGGGTGATCTATTACGCACTCATCGCCCTCGGTGGTGCGGTGCTTCTCGGGTTGACGGTCGCGATCCTGAACCCGATCGCCCCCGATGCAGTCGACGACGTGCTCACGTGGGTCCTGCCATCCGGTGCCGCTGGCGCCGTGGTTGTCGCAGCCTGGCTGGTCGAGGCGAAGAAGAGCGTCATCGAGAACCTGGCGCCGGTGCTGACGGCGATCTTCACGCCGCTGTTCGCGATCATGCTGCTCGTGTCGGCCTTCGCGTACGCGATCTTCGGTCTCGGTCGCGAGTTCGACCGCGACCTGCTGATGGTGTTCGACCTGCTCCTGCTCGTCGTGCTCGGACTGGTCGTCTACGGGATCTCGGCTCGCGACCTCACACGTCGCGAGCGGCTGACGGATGCGATCAGGCTGGTCGCGGTCGTCGCGGCGGTCGTGCTCGACCTGCTGGTGCTCGTCTCGATGTTCGCGCGGATCGGCGAACTCGGGCTCACCGCGAACCGGGTGGCGGCGCTCGGGCTCAACCTGATCCTGTTGGTGAACCTCGTCGTATCGGCATGGTTCATCTCGCGACTCCTGGCCGGGCGAGACCCTGCGTCACGTGTCGAACGTTGGCAGACCGGTTACCTGCCGGTCTTCGCCGGCTGGGTGCTGCTGGTGGTTCTGGCACTGCCGCCGCTGTTCGGCTTTGCCTGAGCCGCCTCACCTGCTCGGTTGCGACCAACCTGACACGAGTCTGACTCGGTCGGCGAGCCACCCAATCGGGAAACCGACATTAGGGGCGGGGTCCGCCTCTCACGTCCGAGTAGACCCAGTTTCGATAGAGCACGAATCGGAAGGTGGAAGCAAGTGCGAGCCCGATGACATTGGCAGCGATGTTGTCAGCCAGTCGCGACGTGAGTCCGAGACCGTAGTGCGAGATACCGAGAGTGGCTATGGCAATGAGTCCGCCCGCAACGCTCACCAGAGCGAATTCAGCCCCTTCCCGCACTATGCCGGACCGCCGGTTCGATCCAAAGGTGAACCAGCGATTGCCGACCCAGTTCACGAGTATCGCGATGCTTGTTGATGCTGCCTTCGCCCAGAGCGGCCCACCGGCAACGTGGTGCGCGGACAATACGGTCGATGACAGGTAGTTGAACGCAGCGACATCCACCACATATCCGACGCCGCCGATCATGCCAAAAGCAACCAACTGCCGACCCAGCTTCCCGGTGGCCACTTCTGTCCTCACCTCCATTGGCACCGCCCGATGTTGTTCATGACGGTCTGCCCACGCTTGGCCCGCGAGAGCGTCAAGCCTCAGCGCTCTGCGCGGGCAGCTGAAGTGCGCCGCAGCTCCCCGCGGCGAACGACCCGCCTCAGCGCCGACTGCACGCCCCAGATGGTGACCCGCAGCATGGCCTCGGCCACGATGGCCATGCTCATTTTTGACACGCCGTGGTGACGTTGCTCGAAGACAATGGGGACCTCGGCAATGCGGAGGCCCGCGGCATGCACTCGCGCGAGCATGTCGATCTGGAAGCAATACCCGCGGCTGTGAACCATGTCGAGCCGGATAGTGCGCAACGCTTCGGATCGGAAGGCCCGGTAGCCTGCGGTGACGTCGCGGACCGGCAGCGACAGGAGTAGCCGAGCGTACCCACTGCCCCCTCGTGAGAGCCGCTGTCGCCACTTTGGCCATCCGACTGTTGAGCCACCAGGAACCCATCGCGAGCCGATCACGAGGTCGTGACTGGTCAGTGCGCGCAGAACCTCCGGCAAGTGCTCTGGTCGATGGGAACCGTCGGCGTCCATTTGCACGATGCGGTCGTAGCCACGGTCAAGGGCCCACGCGAAGGCCGCAAGGTAGGCCGCTCCGAGGCCTTGTCGCACCGCTCGGTGCAGTACGTGCACGCGGGAGTCACTGCGACTGAGCTCATCGGCAAGGAGGCCTGTTCCGTCTGGCGAGTTGTCATCGACGATGAGGACGTGCGCTTCGGGAACGGTGCAGTGAACGCGTTCGATCACTCCACGAAGGTTTTCCAGCTCGTTGAGCGTGGGGATGACAACGAGTGTCATTGCTCCGTCCCTCCCGAGGCGTTCCGGCTCAGCTCGTAGATGGTCGTGCGCGGGTCGCGATATACCCGAATCACTTGGAAGCCCTCCTCGCGAAGGATCGCCAGCCCCCATGTCGATGACTGATCGTTCAGCAGCCAGACGCGGCGGAGTCCAGCCATTCGCGACGGCAGCGCGTCAATTGGAAGGACCTTGTCCCACAGTCCCGCTTGCTTTGTATATGGCTCGTCCAAGAGCACGTCGCGTGCGTTGGCAAATGCGCCGGGGTAGACATGCATCGCCAGCCGGGGACGCTGCGATGGCCGAGTGTTGTCGGCGAAGATGACCCCGTCGCCTGGACGCATGTGATTTTCGATTGTCACGGCAACCGCCGACCAGTCAGTGCCTCCGTTCCGCGGAAATGGTCCTCGCTGATGCACCCACGTGGGGGCCGCCGCGCACAGCAGCGCGGCTACGAGCAGCCAAGAAACCCACGATCGGCGAGGCAGCGCGACGGCGGACCCGATCAGAAGGGCCGCCGCCGGCGCCGCAAAGGTGAGGTACCGCAGGGAGTACAGCGGTACAGCGGTGTTTGCGAGCAGCAAGACAAGGCAGGGCAGTATCAGCCAGGCAACGCCCACGGTAATGGCGTCCGGCAGGCTCGCTTGCGCGGCGGCGCGGCCGGCGACTCGGTGTGTGATCCAGACCGCCACAACCATGATGATGAGTGACCAGGCGAGGCCCGCCAGCCAGGGATTATCGAACCATTGCCTGACCAACAGCCTCCACGGAGTTGTCTGATGTCGATCCGCAAGGAATGCGACCTGGTGCCGTTGAAGCGCCGCCAGAATGATTACCGGACCGGCCGCTGTGATGCCGCCGACGGCCGCGAAGGCGAATGGTCTGAGCGTCCGTCGTTGTCCAGGAGTCGCCAACAGAATGGTTGCATGCACCAACACCATTAGGGCGAGAAAGAGGAACACGTAGACGCTGAGGGCGACAGATGCCGCGTAAATCACCCAACCACCACGCCCAGGTCGGGCATTTGGGTCTGTGAGGCGTACCAGCAGCCACGTCAGCCAGACCGCGCACGCCGCTGAGAAGGCGTACTCTCTGCCCTCGGCGCCCATCCGCGTTATGGGGGGCAGCATGGCGCACACCAAGCCCGCGAAAAGTCCCACCCGGAGTGTGGCTACGCGGGTGGCGAGTAGCACAAGCCCAGCAACGGCGAACCCCATGCCGATCGCGCTAGGCAGGCGAACAGAGAACTCGGAAGCGCCGAATAGGGCGATCCAGCCGTGAAGGAACAGGTAATAGGTGCCATGCACCGCGTCCACGCGCAACAACATGGGCCAGAGGGTTTCCAGCGGCCGGGTGGCCGACATGATTGAAGCAGCCTCGTCCCCCCAGAAGGAGGGAATCCACGAACCGAGCGCCGATACCGCGGTTGCGGCCAGTCCAAGGGTCAGCGCTACCATGTGCGCCGGTTTGATCCGCCCGGCCCATGGCTTGGCGGCATTGCCCGTGGATTCGGGCTCGACGTGCTCGGCCAGCAGGTTCGGAAGCCCCACGAGCGTCAGCACACACTCGGTTACCGCATGAATCGTGGGGATGCCCTGACCTTCTGCTGAGGGTATGCGGAGAAGTTCTTTACTCAGCCGGGAGCGGCGCGATCGGATTGGTGTCGCTTCACAAAGCCCGTCGAGCCCGCGAAGCCCTGAACCCAGAAGGCGCTCCGCACGCGGATTGACTGGATTCCCCTTCGGTTGTGCTCCGACCGGTGACAAACACTAGGGTGTACCCGTCAATAAGTCGATTAATAGTCTGGAGCAGCAATGGCGATTCGGCGAGTGCTTGGTGCGGTCGTGCTCGGTGCAGCAACGATGGGAATTCTCGCGGCCTGCACGATCGGGCCGGTGACGTACACCGTTCCGGCTGGCAGCATCGCGAAGGAGGCTGAGAACATCTTCGAGGCGGAGGTCGGATCGCGACCAGCAGTCGACTGCGGAGAAGCCGAGGTGAAGCTTGTTGACGGTACAGAACTCGAGTGCGTGCTCACCGACCCCGCGACGGACATCCGGTACCCCGCCTACCTGACGATCAGCGAGGTTGACGGCACCAACTACCGGTTGTCGGTCGAGGGTGGCAGCGAACCGCTGGAGTAGTCGGGAGCGCGGCTGCGGCCGCCTGGTGGATTGGACATGATGTGGGGCGAGCGTCAACAGGGTTCCACCACAAGATTAATGACGCGCTGAAGCGGACTGCACTCTCACCCGCCGCGTGGTTCTTCGCCGCGCTCTGGGTGGCGTCGGCGTTCGTGCTCTCCGCCATTGGTGGCGGCATTTCGGCGGGCAGTGTGCTCACCGGCCTCGTAGTCCTCGTGCTCTGCCTGATCGTTGTGGCAGCGACCGAGGAGGAGCCGGTATCCGCTGTCCTGACCACCGGGAAGCGGAAAACCGGCGTCGTCTGGATGCAGCTCTCTATAGCGATGCTCGTCATCATCTTGACCGCGTGGGCCGGCCTCTATTTCCATGGGGTGATTGCGGCCGATCCGGGGATTCCGCTGTGGACTCCGCTGGTCGAGTGGTTGCTGTCCTTGGGGGAACAGTGGATGGGGCCCGGTTTCGGAACCGTCCTGCTCAACCCGATCAGCTACTTCGTGATCCCGCTGGCGGTGTTGCTGCTCACCGGAGCGAAGTTGAAGGAGCTGGGCTTCGGACGAGGCCATCGCGTGGGTCGTTCGTTGCTCATTGTGTGCGCGTTGCCGATTGCCTGGATCGCCTTCATCTTGATCAGCGGGCTGGTGACTGTTTCCAAGCTCCTCGGCAGCCTTGCATCGAACTTCATGCAGAACGGCTTCTTCGAGGAGTTCCTCTTTCGCGGCGTGCTGCAGACTCGACTTCGGTTGCTGATGGGGGCCGGTTGGGCGGTCGTCCTCCAGGCACTAGTGTTCGGGGTTTGGCACATCGGGCTCGGCTTCAGCACGACGGGGCATGCGGGTTTGATCCCGGCGATCGCGAGCACCATCGTCTACCAGTCCCTGTTCGGACTCGCCTTCGGCATCTTGTTCGAGCGCACCCGGAACCTGCTCGTGCCCTCAGTGGCCCACGTTGTGCTCAACAGCGTGGGGTGACCACACGCGCGGATCAGCGATAGCTCGCCTCGTAATGGAGGTTGTCGACTACGAAGAGGGCGTAGTCGATTCCCTTGATGAGCTCGATTTCGTAGCTGACCGGGTGTCCGTTGGCAGTAAGTGACGTCAGTACTCGGCCTCCCGAGTCCAGCGGAAGCATGCCCCAGAGCATGCCATCCGCGCGTTGGTCCACATCGACATCGAACGTCAGCTCGCCTGTGCCGGACTCCTTCACGTTTGTGAAGTTTGAGGCCTGACGCCCCTCGGTGAAGTCGAGCAGCTGGCGTGCGGAGACCATCGGAACGCCCCTGCGAATCGCGATGTCCATCAGCTTCTGGTCGAATTTGTCGCTGAAGTCGAAGTGCGTGCCGAACGCACCGTAGTAACCGCGTTTGTCCCTGGCGGCGCTGATCAGTGCCTCGATAGCCGCCGTGGATCCGTTCCAGGTCTCGTTGACCAGGTGGGATTCCTGCTGGAAGACGTCCAGCATCCTGCCGTTTGCGTCGCTGAACCGCATGGGCAGCGCCGAACCGGTGATGTATCCGGGCCTGCCCTGGACCCAGTCCGGTGGCCAGTTGTAGTAGTTCATGTCGAGGCGGATGCCCCACCGTTGCTCTTCGGTCGGCAGGCCCAGCCAGGTGCTGTAAGCGACACAGTGCAGTCGGTCACCTGTCTGGTCCGGAAGCGTCGGATACCTGCGACGAAACTCCAGCAGGTAAATGGCGAACGCCGCGTCGAGTGACTTCTCGTTCCAGTTCGAACAGTGAGTTGAGACGTGGGATCCCAAATCGAACCCCAGATCGGAGTAGTGCTCTGCCTCCTCTGCGGTCAATGGCGTCAGGGGGTCCATCCACGCTGTCGCCCGCGGACACTCCCACCTGTTGACGTCACATCCGGGTGGGGATACCGACAGCATTCGTTCGAAGAAGTGTCGGGTCCCGTCCTTGGTTCCGTGGTCATCTCCTGCCATCACTAAAGCTGCCTTCTCGCCGTTTGGCAGGTACCAGAACCGCGGCAGCGGGGAGGTGTCTGCGTGTAGTTCCTCCAGCACGTTGCTCAGCAGGCGCATCTGCTCATCTGCCTGGGGAATCCCGATATTGGCCAGGTCCAGGTAGTCAGGTTCGCCGTCAGAACCGATGAAGAGGTCGTCCGGTCGGATGGGAGGCGACCCGTCGCGCTCAATCCCCGCCGCTGCGGGATTCCCCTGTCTGGTGTACATGACCGAAGTCGCCAGGTCGTAGCTGAAGGCGGCAATGTGCCCACCGGAGTTGCCGACGGCTGTCAGCGTGACGGCCGGCCGCGAGCCGCGGTGCTCCCGGTCTGCCGACAGGGTGGCGACGACTCTGCTCTCCGACCCGCTGTTATAAAGCAGTGCGTCTCCGTGGAACTGCATAGGGTCAGGCGTCAGACCAAGTCCGGGCGCACGCGCGGTGTCAATCGCCAGGTAGCCATCCGCGAGCGCCTCGCCGGTCGACGTCAGCCCAGCCAGACCGGCCAGCTGCCCATCCGGCATCATGGTGATCAAGTCACCGCCACCCGATACCCAGGACTCCACCTCTGAAAGGTGCGGCCCTGTAGAACTCATGGCACCGAGGATGACCACTGCATGGTTTGCCAGCAGGTCGGTGGAGACCTCATCCGGAGTCACCGTGTCGAATCCGGTGAAGCCCTCGGCACGCAGGATTTCGGCCAGATAGGAGTCTCGGGTGCCGTCTCGTGCTACTAGCAGGATGCTGCCGCCGGCCCCCTCCGAGAGCGGCCGCGCTGCCTCCACGGTGAAGGACCACCGATCGAGGATGTTGTCATCGGACGGGGACGAGCCACGCTGGTGCACCTCCACCGCATACTTTCCTGCTTGGAGAGGCTCATCGGGGATGAACGACAACACGTCGGCCCGCTCCAATGCACTATGGCCCGCGACGATTCGTCCGTCGGATCCGGCGACCACGATGTCGAACCGCTTCTGAGCCTTGAACCATCCGATCTGCAGCTTCACCTGGATTTCCGCCGAGTTTGGAACCCTTTGCGCTGCGTGCCCCGGATACTCCGCGACGACCTCTGCTGGCACTCTGCTCGACTCAATGGCGACCGTTGCCGTGGCCGCCGCCACGGCCAGACACGCAATGGCGCCGACGACGACACGACGGGTTTTGCCCAGCGGCGGTCGAGGGCGTGGAGACTGTGGTCCCGCCCCGAGGCCTCCCGTCGACGTCGGCTCGTCTGTCACGGCCGGCCGACCCGACTGCTTCTCATGGTTCGCATTTGATGGCATCCGGAGATGGTCGTGCCTCAACTATCGGCTCGCACCCTGAGAGCGCTAGAGGAGATTCAAGGTGCGCTCACACGCGGGAGCCAGATGAGTCGCGGGGCGGCTGGACCGATGCCAGTTTTGCCGCGTGGCGCGGGGAGCATGTACCTAACTACCGCGTATGTATATACTCAGCAACTAACAGCCACGCAGGAGGCAGCCTTGTCCGTACGCCAGAGTCTTCTCGCCATCCTCGATCAAGGTCCGTGCTACGGCTACCAGCTGCGGCACGAGTTCGAGCGCCGCACCGGAGCTACCTGGCCGCTGAATGTCGGCCAGATCTACACGACCCTCGACCGGCTCGAGCGCGATGGGCTCATCGAAAGGGCCGACATCGAAGCGGACCAGAACTACTACCGCATCACCGCGGAGGGCAGCGCTGAGGTGGCCGGATGGCTCGGTTCACCCGTCGAGCGAACGGCCTCGACGCGGGACGAGCTCGCGATCAAGCTTGCGATCGCTGCCACCCTGCCGGGCGTTGACATCTCGCATGTCATCCAGGTGCAGCGTTCGGCGACGCTGCGCTCCCTGCAGGAGCTGACTCGCACGAAAGCGGCATCGTCCGATCCGGAGTCGCCAGCGGATCTTGCCTGGCTGCTCGTGGTGGATTCCATGATCTTCCAGGCGGAGGCGGAGGCCCGCTGGCTCGATCACTCTGAAGCTCGGCTCGCGAAGGCTGCGGCCTCGGGCATCGCAACCGGCATGCCCATCGATACGGATGCCGTCAAACGCGGCCGCCCGGCGAAGGAGGTCTCGAAATGAGCGAGGAACTGCTCAAGCTCGACGGCATCTCGATGCATTACGGAAAGGGCGAGACAGCCATCACGGCGCTGTCTGGCGTTGACCTCACGGTGCATGCGGGCGAGCTCGTCGCCATCATGGGCGCGTCCGGCTCCGGCAAGTCCACGCTGCTCACGATCGCCGGCGGACTGACGAAACCCACGAGCGGCGAAGTCATCGTTCAGGGGGACTGGCTCTCGACGATGTCGTCCACCGGCATTGCGGCACTCCGAAGGCGGACCCTCGGTTTCGTGTTTCAGGACTTCAACCTGATTCCCGCACTCACCGCGATCGAGAATGTCACGCTCCCGCTCGAATTGGATGGCTGGAAGCGCAGGAAGGCGCGCTCAGCCGGAATCGACGCACTCCGGTCGGTGGAACTGGACGACCGCATGGACCACTACCCCGACGACCTCTCCGGCGGTCAACAACAGCGGGTAGCGATCGCCCGTGCCATCGTCGGCACACGACGGCTGATCCTCGCCGACGAACCGACGGGCGCGCTCGACAGCTCCACCGGGGAGGTAGTGCTCCGGATGCTGCGTCACAGGGTCGATGCGGGGGCCGGCGGCATCCTGGTCACCCACGATGCGAGACACGCAGCGTGGGCCGACCGCATTGTGTTCCTCCGCGACGGTCGAGTTGTCGATGAGAGCGCCGCCGGAAGCGTGGACCGGTTGCTCCCGACGGCGGCAGGGTCGTGACGCCGCGGTATCGGCGCGGTCGCTCCGTTCCCAGCGACCAACCCGCGGTCAAGCGCAGACCGGCCACCGACAGCGGCGCGGCGGGCCGAGCTCGCCGGCGAGTCGCACTGCGGATCGCCTGGCGCAGCAGCCTTCGCTCGATCGGGCGGAGCACCTTGATCGTCAGCATGGTCGCACTGCCGATCATCGGGCTCAGTGGGGTCGCGATCGTGTACTCGAGCATGCAAGCCACGATTGGTGACCAAATCCGGACCGAACTGGCAGCGAATCTGGCCCGCATCAATGTGGTGAGTGCACCCGCGCCAGGAATGATGCAGAACCCAGTTATCCCGTTCAGATTTGACGGGAGCGCTTCCGGCGGCGACCTCCGGGACCCCTACGATGTCTTGCCGTCCGGCACGCGGATACTTCCCCTCACAGTAGCGACGGCAATCGTCGAGACCGCCAATGGCATCGCGACGCTCGACTTGCGAGAAGGACCAAGTTGGGACGATGCGTTTGCAGGTATGCACGATGTGGTGGCTGGACGCACGCCTCGCAACGACGCCGAAGTGATGGTGACCGCGTCACTCCTGCCCCGACTTGGCATCGCGATCGGCGAGACGTTCGACGTTCGGACACCGGTCAGTCGGACGGTGACTGTCGTTGGCGTCCTGGACGACCAGACCCGTCCGGATGCCGACGAATGGCTGTTCGCTCGCACCGGCGCGCTTACGGACTTGACAGATCAGAGCAGAATCGCCGCATCCACCTATTACCTTCCCGACACCTCGCTCTCGTGGGAGGAAGTCAAGGAACTCAACACCGATGGAATGGTGGTGCTGTCGGGCGAGGTGCTGTTGGCCGACCTTCCGCCGGGTGTCGATGGCAGTCCCTACTCTGAGAGCTCACTCGTCGGCATCGTCATCATCGTTGCGATCTTCGCCGGGTTCGCCGCCTTTGAGGTGATCCTGCTCGCTGGAGCCGCTTTCACGGTGACCGCGAGGCAGCAGCAGCGCACGCTTGCCACCATGGCGAGTGTCGGTGCATCCCGCGGCGTCGTCTTCGGGGTCATCACGGCCAACGGCGTCGTTCTCGGTGCGGTCGGCGGAATCGTCGGCGCTGCTCTCGGGGTCGTCGGTGCGTTCGCGTTCATGGCGCTTACCGCGAACGGCAGTTCGACTCAGTACTACGGGATGTATATTCCGTGGTTGGCCTGCTCGCGTTCGCGTTCTTCGCCGTGGTTATGGGGTGGCTCGCTTCGGTGATGCCTGCGCGCAACGCATCCCGATTCGACATCGTCGCGGCGCTTCGCGGCGCGCGAAAGCCCGCGGCGCCAGACCGACGCACACCAGCCATCGGACTCGGGATGCTGATCATCGGGATCGCTCTAACTGTTGCGGGCGGGATCCTGTTGGCTGTGCTGCAGGCAGCCGGACGTGGAATAGCGGGAGGCCATCCACTACTGCCCATCCCAATCCTGATGCTTGTGATCGGACCGATGCTCGCCCAACTCGGCGTCGTGCTGTGCGGGCCGCTCGTGCTGCGCGGTATCGCACGAGTGCTGAGCCGCGGCGGGATCGGTGCGCGGCTGGGATCGCGGGACGCTGCACGTAACTCAAACCGCGCAGTGCCCGCGTTGGCAGCCGTCATGACGACGATGTTCGTTGCGGTCTTCGCGATGAGCATGATGGTCATGAGCCAAGAAGGCCAGAAGCGTGGGTACCAGTACGGCATGACGGTAGAGCAGGTACGCGTGTTGCTCAACTACATTGACCACACCGACCCAGACTCAGCTGTTCTCGGACGGTACGAGCGCTCGGATGCTGTGGTGCAGGCGATCCGATCTTCAGTCGACGTCGATGTCATCCGCGTTCTGTCTGCCGTTGCAGATCCGTTCATTCGCGATCGGCCAGCCGCCTCAGATCAGGAGACGGCCCACCCCATGCCGTGGGTCCCCTTGGAGAATCGCTGCCCAGCCGACCCGCTGTCGCCCGACTTCACGGGTGAGGAGCAGTACGAAGTCACCGAGATGGACTGGCGGTGCGAAGGCTTCTTCGTTTACATGATGGCTCCGGAGTTTGGCCACATCACGGTTGGCGACATCGCGGATCTCGCGCTCATCCTCGGTAGCGAGCCGAGCGCCGGCGCGAAACGGGCGGTTGAATCCGGCGGAGCGGTCTCCTTGTATCCCCAGTACGTTCATGACGACACTCTCACCCTTGGGTGGATGACGATGGAACAGATTGAAGAGGGCGCATGGTTCGGCGATCTCGATTCAGTGCGAACCGACACTCTCGACGCCGTCGTGGAACTGCCAGACCACCCGATCCAGTTCGGAGTGTTCGTGTCGTATGCAACAGCCGACCGCCTCGGTCTGGAGTACGACGAATCGGTTGTCCTCGCGTCAACCACTGAGCCACCTTCCGGTGGGCAAGCCGAAGCCCTCGCCCTCGCAGTAGAGCAGTTGCCGGACTTGCCGCCAAGCGGCCTGTACGCATACATAGAGCGCGGTCCACAGGACTATGCGGCGGTGTGGGTGTGGGGGCTGCTCGGCATCGCCGGGCTGATCGCACTCGCATCATCAGCCGTCGCGATCGGCTTGGCCCGCATCGATGGGCGATCCGATGATGCGACGCTCGCCGCTCTCGGCGCCGGTCCGCTGGTGCGGCGGAGTTTCGCGTTCTGGCAGGCCCTCATCATCGCCGGCATCGGGTCGCTGCTCGGGGCCGCGATGGCTCTCGTGCCCGCGTGGGCATTGAGCGCCAACCCCGACCTCCCGTTCGCTCCGCCCTGGTTGCAGATTGGACTTGCCGTTGTGGTGCTTCCTCTCGCGATCGCGGTCGGAAGCTGGCTCACCTCGTCACGCGGCACGGTGACGAACCGGCGCATGGCGATTTCCTGATCCGGTCAAACCGCTATGCGGATGGCAGACAGTGTCCTCGCAACCGCGGGTAGTCAGAATCCGGCTGTCTCAACTAGGTTGGCAAAAGTCTCAACAAGGTTGACACGTGTCAATTGGATGTCGATTGTCAAGCTAGTTGAGACTGATTGCCACACTTGAGACCGACGATTCCTGGGGGACGAGACCCTTTGGCCGCGACTTTTGTCATTCGAAGTGATACAAGCGGCGGTACCTTGCGCAGGCGTGGGGGTCAGCCTTGGGGCCGCCCGTCTTATCCGTAGAGACCCGGCGGGCTTTGCGGACAAGCGGACTGGATCTGATACCACTCGTCCTCAGACGGATTCGTCTCTCCGACGAAGGCGTAGGGGTTCCACGCTGTCTCTCCGGGTTTCCCGTAGGAATCACCCCGCCGTAGTGCCCGTCGAGCAACGCGAGGCATTACAGGTGGCAAATTTCGTCTGCATCGCGAGCTATCCGGTCGAGGAAATCTACCGAACCCCGCATTCGGAGGCCCAACTGGGCCGTATCTACGACTATTTCGTCGGGGAGCTCGCGAGTTGCCTGCAGAAGCGCGGGTTCGACGTTGACGTTTCGGATGCACCGTCAAGACAGGCCTTCATCGAAGCGTATTACCAGCCGGGAGCGCTGGCTCAGTGGACCCCGTATGAGGTGGTCGTCAATTCCAATCCGTCGGAGCAGGAATGGTACGACACACAGAGGGCCTGTCCGCAGAGCCCGGAGGACTTGTACGGCTGACGGCCCAAGGAATGGGGACGTTCAGGCGAGCGACGTGGCACAGCGGAGCACACCTGCGCGTCCGAAAGGAGGGAGAGCGTTATTCGCCACGCGTGTCTTGTTAGGTTTCCCGCGCTTCGGCCATTTAACAGGTAAGGGCGTCGCACCTGGTGGCGTCGAAATAGTGAGGAGACACCCGTGAAGTCATCCAAATCGCGCGTTGCCGTGGGATCCATCGCGCTTGCCGCCGCTCTCGTGTTGATGCCGGCGCTTTCGGCGTCGGCCGACGAGTGGACGGGCACGCGCACTTGCTCGTCACCCGCAATCCAGTCGCGCCTCTCATCAACCACAACTGGAACCACGGAGCACTTCCGCAACGGCGTCCGGGGTGGGTTATGGCTCAACAACACCACGATGACGTACCGTTCCTCGTTCTACGGTCTCGGCACCGGCAACTTCAAGGTCGTCACGAACGGCGTCTTCGGCTCACCTGCGCCTACCGTCGCATGCGTCGGCGCGTGACGCCTCCCTCCGTGCGCGCACGCCGGGGAGCGGCGCTCGCTGGGACGATTGTGGTCTTGGCGAGCGTCGTCCTCGCCGGATGCACTGCAGATGCTCCGGAGCCTTCGCCCGCCCGGACGGCAGGGACGTCGGGCGCTGTGTCTGTGCCGCCGGGCCCGGGTCCAGAGCCGACTGCAAGCTATCTCGAGGAGCTCGATGGCTGGTGGGAGATGGTCTTGTCTATGCACCCGGAAGCGGAGCGTCCAGAGACTCGGATCATTCGGTATATCTCTCCTGAGGAGTGGGGTTCCGCAATTGCTGCCTGCATGACGGACCAGGGCTTTCCGACGAACGAGAATGGGGACGGCGGGGTGCGCCCGGCCCCAGTCCCCGTGGCGCAACGCGAGGCGCTCTCGGTGGCGCAGTTCGTCTGCTTAGCGAGCTATCCGGTGGAAGACAAATACCGAATCCCGCTGTCGGAGGCGCAGTTGAGCCGGCTGTACGACTATCTCGTCGGCGATTTGGTGAGTTGTCTGCAGGAGCGCGGATTCGACGTCGACGCCTCGCGTGCACCGTCAAAGCAGACTTTCATCGAGTCATACAACAAGCCTGGAGCCCCGGCTCAGTGGAGCCCGTACGAGGTGGTCGTCAACTCCAATCTGTCGGAGCAGGAATGGGACGACACGCAGAAGGCCTGTCCGCAGAGCCCCGGCGACTTGTACGGTTGACGATCACACAACGGCGACCTGGTTTCGACATCACGGGACACGGTCAAATGTGCCGGATCAACTGCTGGGGGGCTGATGACGACAGCGAGAGAGAGTTTCCAGGCGCTGTTCGACGCGCACTTCATCCGGGTGATCAGATTCGCGGAACGTCGAACGGGCGACACGCAGGTCGCCGAAGACATCGCCGGCGAGACTTTCGAGCTGGCCTGGTCGCGACTGCAAGACCAGAGCGTTACGGCACCCTGGCTCTACAAGACCGCCGGCTTCAAGGTGAAGGAACACTTCCGGCGCTCGAAAAGGAAGCATTCTGCGGAGACCGCCCTCCGGCGTCGAGTACAGGAACCGGCACAAAGGCTCGAGGCCGTCGAGTCGCTGGCGCTGCTCGATGCCCTCGAGGCCCTCACATCTCGAGAACGAGAGATCGTGCAACTCACCTACTGGGAAGGCTTGAGCGCGGTGGAGGTCGGTGAGGCAGTTGGGTGTCGCCCCGCGACGGTCTGGGTGGTCTTGACCAGGGCGCGCGCGAAGATGCGGCCACTGCTGGTGTCTCAACCCGAGGAGGTGCATCGAAGATGATCGAAACGAACGAAGACGAGATCGCCCGCATGATGCGAGCCACCGATCCGGCGCTCACGCCGGCCGACGCCCCGCTCCTTCCGCGTCACCTCGCGATTCGCAATCGCATCATCGCGACAGGCGCGGTCGCCGCGACCTCAGCGGTCGTGGGGGCGGATTGCTTTGGTATCGTCTCCGCGACCTCCGGTCGAATCGTCGGCATGGAAACCATCACGCGTGAAGCGCTCTCCGCCGACCTGCCGGCCGGCTCTGTCACGTCGTTCGCCCTCTGGGAGACAGGAAACCAATGACGCGGCCGCCCGACCCTGAAAGCGAAGCTATGCGAACACTTGCGTCACACGGATCGGCTGACACGCGTCGCGCCCGTTGGCCGTGGTGGGCGTTGGCGGCGGTACTGCTTGTTGCCGGCGCAGGGGGCGTGGGGTGGGCTGCGGCGTCCGTCCTCACACCCGCCGAGGACGTGCTCGAAGCCACCGCGTTCACGTACGTCTCCGTGGAACCCGGCCAAGTGGGCTCCAGCATCGCGCTCAACACCGTCGGCATGTGGACGCCGGCCCCAATCGGTGTCAACCGTGCCGCAGGTGTCGTCACCTCGGTCATCGTCACGGCCGGCGATGAGGTGTCGCACGGTTCGACGCTGTACACGGTGGACCTACGGCCGGTGGTGGTGGCGAAGGGTGAGGTGCCGGCGTTCCGCGCGATCGGGCAGGGCACCCAGGGGCCAGATGTAGCGCAGGTGCAGTCGATGCTCGCGGCGCGCGGCCTGTACTCGGGGCCCACCGACGGCAAGGCCGGCGCGGGAACCGTTGCGGCGATCAAGGCGTGGCAGAAGGCGGCGGGGATGCCGCAGTCAGGCGTCGTGGAAGCGGGAGATGTGATCTTCGTACCGACTCTGCCGACCAGGGTGGCGCTCGACGACGACGTCGTGGTGCGAGGCGCCTCGCTGGCCGGTGGGGAGCACGTGCTGCGCGGGCTGCCTGCAGCGCCGGACTTCGAGGTGCCGGTAACCGAAGCGCAGGCGGCGATGATGCCCACCGGCACCCGTGTGGAGATCACCTCTCCGGAGGGGGTGTTGTGGATCGCGTTCGCCGGAGGCCGGATGCCGGACCCAGAGTCCGGCACGATCAAAGTCACGCTCGAAGGGGAGGACGGCGGTGTGATCTGCGGCGAGGAGTGTGCGCAGATCCCGGTCACCGGCGAAGCACTGCTCACGTCGAAGATCGTGACCGTGCCGACCGTGACGGGACTGGTGGTGCCGTCGGCGGCCCTGGTCACTGGGGCGGATGGGCAAATTGCGGTCATTGGTGACGACGGCGAATGGACACCGGTGACGGTCGTCGCCTCCGCCCGAGGGATGAGCGTGATCGAGGGTGTCGCCCAGGGCACGCGGGTACGGGTGCCAGCCGCGGACGCGCGATGACCGTCCCAGTACTGGAGGCCCGGTCACTGAGCTTCACCTACGGCCATGGAACGGCACCGGTCGTCTCCGACTGGGTGGCGGCGTTCGACGGTGGGTCGATGACCGCGTTGACCGGTCCTTCCGGTCGGGGGAAGTCCACCTTGCTGTATCTGCTTGGCCTGATGCTGCAGCCATCGGGCGGGGAGGTGCTGATCGACGGTGTATCAGCGTCGAGCCTGCGCGATGCCGCCAAGGCGAGAATGCGTGCGGATGCTTACGGGTTCGTGTTCCAGGACGCCGCGTTGGATGCCACACGCCCGGTGATCGACAACGTCACCGAGACGGCCCTGTACCGGGGGACTTCGCGGAAGGAGGCGCAAGGCAGGGCTGCGGAGCTGCTCGAACGGTTCGGTGTCGATGTGCCACCTGGCCGCAAGCCCGGTCAGGTGTCCGGTGGGCAGGCGCAGCGCATTGCACTGTGTCGGGCACTGCTGAGCCAGCCGCGGATCCTGTTGGCCGACGAGCCGACCGGCAACCTCGACCCCACTACGTCCGGAGTTGTCGTCGAAGCGCTGCGCGACCACGCCAATGCGGGTGCCGCGGTCGTGATCGTGACCCACTCCCTGGAGGTCGCCGCTGCCTGCGATCGGGTGATCGAGCTATGAATACCGCTCAGCGGGTCGTCGCATCGGCGCGGGAGGCGGCCGCGTCCGCGTTGTCGCAGCCGGTGGCATCCGTCGTGACCGTTCTGATGATCGCGGGCATGATCGTCGCGGTGATGCTCACCACCGGACGGTCTGTGGGTGCCGAGCAGCGCGTGCTGGGCACGATCGATGACGCTGGCACCCGCACGATCCAGGTGCGCGCAGAGAACAACGCCGGCTTGACCAGCGACGTGCTGGATCGAATCGACGGCATCGAGGGCATCGAATGGGCGGCCGCGTTCTCAGTCGCCGCCGATGCCACCAACGCGCAGGTGCCCGATGGAACACGCGTGCCCGTGCGTCTCGCCTACGGCCGGCACCTCGACCGACTGGGCATACCGGCTCGCTCACCCGTGCCGGACGGTCTCGCCTACGCCTCACCCCGAGCGCTGGCCGCTTTCGGACTGCCCGACGCGACAGGCGCAATCACCATGACAGGCGGCACCACATACGGCGTCGCCGGTGAGATCACCACGCCCGACTTCCTCGAATCGCTTGAACCGGTCACACTGGTGCCCCAACCCGGTGCGACCGGCGACGAAACCGTGAACCTGCTGCTCGTCATCGCCGAGCGACCCCGACCTGGTCGCCCCGGTGGCGGACGCGGTGCTCTCGGTCCTCGCGGTCGACGACCCTACCAAGGTCACCGTCCAGACCAGCGAGGCCCTCGCTCAGCTGCGGGCGATCGTGCAGAGCCAACTGGGCTCATTCGCACGAGGCCTCGTCTTGGTCATGCTCGCGATCACGGGGCTCCTGGTCGCCGTGATCCTCTACGGCCTCGTCATGATGCGCCGAAAGGACTTCGGTCGCCGCCGCGCCCTCGGCGCAACCCGCGGCCTCATCGTCGCCCTGCTGCTCATCCAAACCGCGCTGCTCGCCGGGGCCGGCATCACGATCGGCATGACGGTCTCCGTCATCGCCCTGGCAGCCGCCGGCGATCCGCTGCCAGGGTGGAGTTTCGTAGTTCCCGTCGCTGTGCTCGCGCTCGCGACCGCCCTCATCGCAGCGCTTGTCCCCGCCCTCGTGGCAGCACGGCGAGAACCCATTCGCGAACTCCGCGTGCCCTGACGGTCTGCAGCGAGCCGGCACCATGGCTTATGGTTCGGCAACAGCTCCGACTAGCAGTACGCAACAAACTGTCTCAACTAGGTTGGCAAAAGTCTCAACAAGGTTGACACGTGTCAATTGGAGGGGATGACGGGAATCGAACCCGCGTAATCAGTTTGGAAGACTGAGGCTCTACCATTGAGCTACATCCCCACAGGCGCCTGAATAAGGCGCGACTGCCGTAGCTACTGTACCGGATGCGCGAAGGTCACGGGATCGGCACGCCTGCCCCGCGTAGCCAGTCCAGCACCGGATCCAGGTAGGCGCCGACATTCAGCCCGAGGTCGACGCCCATCCACTGCCTGAGCACGACGTAGCCGACCACGATCGACAACAGCACGCCGACGATGCCGAGGAACACGCCCCAGCCCGCACGGCGTCGACCGTTGGGCCGGTAGCCGAGGCGACCCCAGCCGCGAGCTCGCGAGGCGCCGATGCCGCCAACGATGAACGCGGCGACGCTCAGCACTAGTACGGGTACGACAACCGACAGCAGCCCCAGGATGAGGCCGATGGTCGCGGGGAGGTTCCTGCGGTCATCCTGCGCACGGTGGGGGAGCGGCGGATTCGCCTCACCCGCGCGAGGCGCGCTCAAGCTGGTGTCCGGCAGACCGATCAGCCGTGGCGCCGTGGCCATTCCCGCCGGGGCGGTCGGCAGACCGGGAGGCGCTGGGGGGAGGTCAGCCGCGCTCAGCGGCGCCGAGCGCAGCGGGGGTGCTGGCTGAGCCAACGGCGATGCGGTGGCAGGTGCGGGCGGTGCAGCGGGGGCGGATGCCGCCGGAGTCGATGGGGCCGGGGGCCCCGTTGGCGCCGGGGGAGGCGGCGCGGATGTCCGCAGCGGCTGCGCACTCGCCGGCGGCACCGGAGCGGGAGCAGCGCTTCCAGGGAACCGCGGCGCTGCCGGCGCCGCAGGAGTGGTCGGCAGGGGTGGCGCCGGAGGGGCAGCCAGAGCCGACGCGAAGGCGGCCTCAAAACTGGGCAGCTCATTGTGCGACGGCCCGAACGAGACCAGCTCTGCGGGCAGAGCCGCGGTTGCCATTGCCGGCGCGGCAGGCGGCGGCGTGCCGCCATCCGGAGCACCCCCCGAAGCCCCGAGCGGCGCAGCCGAACTGGGTGGCGGAGGTGCGGACACCGGGCCGCTCGACGGGGTCGCGAGCGGTGCTGCGGGCAACGGCGCATTCCCCGTTGGCTTGGGCGCCGAATGGCTCGTCCAGTTCTTCCCATCGAACCAACGGATGTTCCCGGTGACGATCGGATCCGGGTACCACCCGGCCGTCGGCGCACCAGTGATCGTGTCAGTCATGCGGGCCACCGTTCCCCCCGGGTCAGCATCAGCATCCGCACGCGGTCGGATACTGCCGCCAGCATAGGGCAATCCCAACCGATAACCACAGCGAACCGCTCGCGAAAAGCGGCTAGACTTGCCGAGGCCAATTTGCGTTCACTTGCGCGTGCACTGGCCGAGCCACCCAGTTGAACGGGGCGTAGCTCAGCTTGGCTAGAGCGCCCGCTTTGGGAGCGGGAGGCCGCAGGTTCAAATCCTGTCGCCCCGACGACAAGCCCATTTCCATCATCAGGAGTAACGACAAGCCCATGACACGACCACCGTCGACCAGCTCAGCCCCACCCGCGTGAAGCTCATCATCACCGTCACGCCCCGAGGAGCTCAAGCCGAGCATCGACCACGCCTACAAGCACATCGCTGAGCAGGTCAACATCCCCGGCTTCCGCAAGGGCAAGGTGCCGCCGCCCATCATCGACCAGCGCGTCGGCCGCGACGAGGTGCTCAACCACGCGGTGAGCGAGGGACTCGACAAGTTCTTCCGCCAGGCAACCGAGGAGACCGAGCATCCGCCCGCTCGGCCGCCCGGAGGCCGACGTCACCGAGCTGCCCGAACAGCAAGGACTTCAGCGGCGACCTCGTCGTCACAGTCGAGGTCGACGTGCGACCCGAGTTCGAGCTGCCCTAGCTACGACGGCGTCAAGCTCGACCGTCGACCCGATCGAGGTGACGGATGACGAGGTCGAGGCCGAGCTCGAGAACCTGCGCAGCCGCTTCGGCACCCTCGTCACCGTCGACCGCCCGGCCAAGAACGGCGACTTCGTGCAGCTCGACCTCATGGCCACCATCGGCGACGAGCGAGGTCGACACCGCGACCGGCATCTCCTACGAGGTCGGCTCGCGGCGAGCTCATCGAGGGCATCGACGAGGCGCTCGACACCCTCACCGCGGGGGAGAGCACCACGTTCGAGGCCCCTCTGCTCGGCGGCGACCACGAGGGCGAGACCGCGCTGATCTCGGTCGACCTGATCGCGGTCAAGGAGCGCGAGCTGCCCGAGGCCGACGACGACTTCGCACAGATCGCCAGCCAGTTCGACACCATCGACGAGCTTCGCGAGCGACCTCCGCGAGCAGCTCGAACCAGTCGAAGGTGTTCGGCCAGGGCGCGAAGGCGCGCGACCAGATCGTCGACGAAGCTGCTCGAGACGGTCGAGATCCCGGTCCCGCAGCAGCTCATCGACGACGAGGTGCACCGCCACCTCGAGAACGAGAACCGCCTCGAAGACGACGAGCACCGCGCCGAGGTGGCCGAGTCCAGCGAGAAGACGTTCCGCACGCAGATCCTGCTCGACGCCGATCGTCGAGGCCGAGGAGGTCAAGGTCAGCCAGAACGAGCTCACCCAGTACCTCGTGCAGGGCGCCGCGCAGTACGGCATGGAGCCCGGCGAGTTCATCCAGGTGCTGTCGCAGAACGGCCAGGTCCCCGGCATGATCGGTGAGGTCGCCCGCGGCAAGGCGCTCGCGCGCGTGCTCGCCAAGGCCACCGTCAAGGACACCGCCGGCAAGGTGGTCGACCTCTCCGCCTTCACTGCCAGCCCGGACGAGGCCGAGGACGGCTTCGACCCGCGCGGCACCGCCGACATGCTCCAGCAGCTGAACACTGGAGACACCGGGACCGACAGCCACGGTCGCACGCCCGACCACGAGCACTTCGGTCACGACCACCAGTAGTCGTCCACCCGATGACGTTTGTGCCATCCGAGGGCGTACGTTCGCCATCGGGTGGCACAAAGCTCGTCGGAAGGTGGCGGGCAGCGGCCCTCAGCCGGCGGAGTCGGTGGACGTGAGCTCATCGGCGTAGGCGTGGATCGCCCGGGAGTACTCCGTCATGGTGCCGGCCAGGGCGTGCAGCGCGATCGCCGCGCCCTTCTGCGGGTCGCCATCCGTCACGTGCGCCAGCGCGAGGAAGGCGTTCGCCGCTGAGGACTGCGGATGCGCAGGGTGGGTGATCCCGCTTTCCTCAAGCATCCGGATGGCTTCGCTCGCCTCTCCGAGGTTCCGCAGCGTGCTTGCGAGCTGGATGATCGCGTACGACTTGTGCGGCTCCGCCAGACCCACCTCGAGCGCCCGGCGGTACAGCGGGGCCGCCTCGACCTCTTGCCCGACGTAGTCCCTGGCGCTGGCCGCCTCGAACGCGGCACGCGCATCCGTTTCGCCGCGCTCCGCCACCAGCTCGTCGATCCGGCGCAGCACTTCCGCCTCGCCGAGGTCGGCAGCGGCAGCCCACACAGCGTCGACCCGGGCATCCCAATCCGCATTCACGCACGCAAGCGTAGACGCGACTCTCAGCCGACGGCGAACACGGCAGTTCGCAAGGTGACGCTCGGATAGATTCGTAACGCAAGCGACAACTGAATGGAGCGCGACAGCATGGCCCAACCGGCACTCGTCAGCAGTATCTTCGACCAACTCCTCAAGGATCGGATCATCTGGCTCGGATCCGAGGTACGCGACGACAACGCGAACGAGATCTGCGCCAAGATCCTCCTGCTCGCCGCCGAGGACTCGAGCCGCGACATCTACCTGTACATCAACTCGCCCGGTGGCTCGATCACCGCTGGCATGGCGATCTACGACACCATGAAGTTCGTCGGCAACGACATCGTCACGGTGGGCATCGGCATGGCGGCGTCCATGGGCCAGTTCCTGCTGTCATCCGGCACCAAGGGCAAGCGGTACATCACGCCGAACGCACGGGTGCTGCTGCACCAGCCCTCCGGCGGCTTCGGCGGCACTGCTGCCGACATCCAGACGCAGGCCAAGCTGATCCTCGACATGAAGCAGCGGATGGCCGAGCTCACCGCAGAGCAGACCGGCAAGTCCATCGAGCAGATCATCAAGGACGGTGACCGCGACAACTGGTTCACCGCGCAGGAAGCGCTGGAGTACGGATTCGTCGACCACCTGCGCGAGTTCGCCACCGACGTCGTCGGCGGCGGCGGCACAGAAGACACCTCGGCAGAGAAGTAGGGAACAGGCACAAACACCATGGAATTCACGAACCCCTCAATGTCCTCCGGCTTCCAGCCGTCGGGGCTGGCCCGCCCGACGGCGGAGTCGCGCTACATCCTGCCGAGCTTCGAGGAGCGCACCGCCTACGGGTACAAGCGCCAGGACCCCTACGCGAAGCTGTTCGAAGACCGCATCGTCTTCCTCGGCGTGCAGATCGACGACGCGTCGGCTGATGACGTCATGGCCCAGCTGCTGGTGCTCGAGAGCCAGGACCCCGACCGTGACATCGTCATGTACATCAACTCGCCCGGTGGCTCATTCACCGCGATGACGGCGATCTACGACACCATGCAGTACATCCGACCGCACATCCAGACCGTCTGCCTCGGGCAGGCGGCCTCGGCAGCCGCGGTGCTGCTCGGCGCCGGTGCGCCAGGCAAGCGTCTCGCGCTGCCGAACGCGCGCATCCTGATCCACCAGCCGGCAACCGGCGACGCCGGGCGCGGCCAGGCCTCCGATATCGAGATCCAGGCGCGGGAGATCCTCCGGATGCGCACCTGGCTCGAGGAGACCATCTCGCAGCACTCCGGCCGCACGATCGAGCAGGTCGGCTCCGACATCGACCGTGACTACATCATGAGCGCGGCCGAGGCGCTCGAGTACGGCCTGATCGACCAGGTGCTCACGAGCCGCAAGAGTCTGCCCGCGCTCACCAAGTAGCGCCGCCAGGTGGGCGACTCGTCGCTCACTGAAAATGAAGGAGATCCGGGCTGGATCCGGCGATTCTGACACAGAAACGCCATTTCGGGACCGGATCTCCTTCGTTTTCGGCACGCCCGCTGTTGTATGAAAGAATCTGCGTATGAATGCAGATATCCTGGGCGACTCCGGCGACGCCTCGTTCGCCGAAGTCGCGGTCGAGGTCTTCCGGATGCTCGCCGACGCGACTCGGGTGCGGATCGTCCTGGCGCTGCGCAGCGGGGACCTCTCGGTCAACGAGTTGGCCGAAGCCGTCGACAAGTCACCGGCGGCTGTGTCGCAGCACCTCGCCAAGCTGCGCCTGGCGCGCATGGTTTCGACGCGTCACGTCGGCACGCGCGTGTACTACCGACTCGAGGACGAGCACGCGAGCGCACTCGTAATGAGTGCCATTCAGCAGGCCGAGCACTCGCTCGGCGGAGTTCCGCGCCACCACCGCCCGGAGGCGCAGAGCGTCTCATGACGCACGACACCCGCGACGACCGCCACACGCATGACCACGGTCACGAGCACGAGCACGAGCACAGCGACGACCACGAGCACGGGCACAGCCACGACCACGAGCACGACCACGACCACGGGCACACGCACCCGACCGGACTGAAGGGCATCCTCCACTCGCTCTTCGTGCCGCACAGCCACGACGCCAGCGACTCGATCGACGACGCGCTGGAGGCCAGCTCGCAGGGCATCCGCGCGGTCAAGCTGAGCCTGATCGGGCTCGGCATCACCGCGGTGCTGCAGCTCGTCGTCGTCATGATCAGCGGCTCGGTCGCCCTTCTGGCCGACACCGTGCACAACTTCTCCGACGCGCTCACCGCAATCCCGCTGTGGATCGCCTTCGTGGTCGGCCGCCGCGCCGCCAACCGGCGCTACACCTACGGCTACGGGCGTGCAGAGGACCTTGCCGGGCTCTTCATCGTCGCCATGATCGCGCTGTCCGCGGTCGTGGCGGGGGTCGAGTCGATTCGCCGGCTCATCGACCCGATGCCGATCAGCAACCTCGGCTGGGTGCTGGCTGCGGGCATCATCGGCTTTGCAGGCAACGAGCTCGTCGCTGTCTACCGCATTCGCGTCGGCCGCCGCATCGGTTCGGCCGCGCTCGTCGCCGACGGGATGCACGCCCGCACAGACGGCTTCACGTCCCTCGCCGTCGTGCTCGGTGTCATCGGCGTGTGGCTCGGGATGCCCCTGGCTGACCCGATCGTCGGCCTGGTCATCACCGCGGCGATCCTCGTGCTGCTGTGGGGGACCGCGCGCGACATCGGCCGGAGGCTGCTCGATGGCGTCGATCCGGAACTTGTCGATCGCGCCGAGGCGGCTCTGGTCCGCGTCGACGGCGTGCGTTCGGTCGACGTCGTCCGGCTTCGCTGGATGGGCCACCGGCTCACGGTTGCCGCCGACATCGACGTCGATCCTGCGCTGTCGGTGTCCGCGTTCAGTGAGATCGAGCAACGGGCAGCGCACGCGCTAACGCACGCGCTGCCCGGAGTCGGACTTGTCCGGCTCAGCCCTTCGGCGCACTCTTCGCGCGACGCACCAGAACCGCAATAAGCGCACCGATCGCCCCGAGTCCCAGCACGCCGCCGAGGAGCAGGCCCCACGGCGGGCCGCTGTCTGCGACCGTTTCGGAGTTCGCGTTGTCGGTGGGCAGCGGCGCGTCGGTCGCCTCGGAGGTCTGCTCCGGCGCAGCGGCCGGCGCCTCGCCACACACCGGGGCGGTCGAGCGTCCCTCGCTGATCGGCGCATCCGGGGCTGCCGGCGCCCAGCTGAACGGGATGGTGCCGGAGATGGTGTGGCCGTCCGCAGAGACGACCTGCCAGTCCAGGGTGTAATCGCCGGGTGCGCCGAGCTCCGGCACGCTTGACGCGGTCGGCCCCTCGATGACGACGCAACCGTCGCCGTAGAACAGCCCGTCGGCATCCGTCACCTGCATGATCGCCGCGCCTGCGGGAAGCAGGTCGTCGCTCGTGCGGATCTCGAAGCGCTGTGGCAGTTCGGTGAGCACCTGGTTGTCGGATGGCGTCGTCGAGATGACGGCGTTGTGGGCGGATGCCGGCCCTGCCAGGCCGAGCAGGGCGATGGTCGCGACCGCTGAAGCGGCCATGAGATTCTTGCGTTTCACTGTGGTCTTCTTTCAGCCGTGCGCTGCACGGCAACGATGTGGCACGCGGATGCGTGAGTGCTCTTCGTTCGCCGGGTCTTCAGGCGAAGAGCGCGAGCGGCGGACCGCGATGCCGCATCGGCGACAGCATCCGTCGCAGCGCACGAGGGACGAAGCTGCGCGACCACTGCGCGCCGGATGCCCGACGGGGGAGAGCCACGGGAGCAACGAACAGCCGTTGGAGCAGTGAGCCGAAGCTGAGCAGCGCGGTCTCGAGCAGGCTCCAGAAAGCCCGCTCGCCGAAGCGCAGGACCAGGAACGTGATCACCGCGGCCACCGCATGGGCGAGCCACATGGTCTCACCCGCGTGTACGGCGTGCACGGTGGAGCCAAGCGGCTGAAGGCCTGCGAGCGAGCCAGGATGCGCGTGCGTCGCCACAGGGACCGCGGCGATCGGCGCGCTCAGGCTGCTGAAGAACGCGTGGAACGCGAACTGACTCAACGCGATCGAGACAGCCAGTCGCATCCGGGACAGCCGTTTGCCTGCAAACGCGACGCAGACCATGCCGGAGAAGACGAGACAGAGCAGGATGCCGGCCGGCCCCGGAAGGGCGCCATCGGCCGCGGCGTGCGAGAAGGCCGCGATGAAAGTCGACACCAGAGCCGCCGCCTGACCGCGGGCGAAGCGGGCCCAACGTGTCGACATGTGTGCGCTCCCGGTGCTGCTAGGTTCCTCGCGAACAATCCTAGGCGGCGCGCCGGGGGAGGTTATCGGCACGTTGCATCAGAGTGTCCTCGGGTCGGGTTAGGCTCGGTAGCAGGATCACGGTAAAGAATGCGACCCCCGAAGATGGGGGACCGGGAGGAGGCCGCGAATGGCACGGATAGGCGAAAGCGCCGACCTGCTGAAGTGTTCTTTCTGCGGCAAGAGCCAAAAGCAGGTACAGCAACTCATCGCGGGCCCAGGGGTCTACATCTGCGACGAGTGCGTCGAGTTGTGCAACGAGATCATCGAGGAGCGCCTCGCGGAGTCGGGGGAGCAGGCGACAGCCGAGTTCGACCTGCCGAAGCCGAAGGAGATCTTCGCGTTCCTCGAGGAGTACGTCATCGGCCAGGAGCAGGCCAAGCGGGCGCTCTCTGTCGCGGTGTACAACCACTACAAGCGCGTTCGCGCCGGCCGCACCATTCACTCAGCCGATTCCCACGATGACGTGGAGATCGCCAAGAGCAACATTCTGCTGATCGGTCCGACCGGATGCGGCAAGACCTACCTTGCGCAGACGCTCGCCAAGCGCCTCAATGTGCCGTTCGCCGTCGCCGACGCCACAGCACTCACCGAGGCCGGATATGTCGGTGAAGACGTCGAGAACATCCTGCTCAAGTTGATCCAAGCCGCGGACTACGACGTCAAGCGAGCAGAGACCGGCATCATCTACATCGACGAGATCGACAAGATCGCCCGCAAGGCGGAGAACCCGTCGATCACCCGCGACGTATCGGGCGAGGGTGTGCAGCAGGCGCTGTTGAAGATCCTGGAGGGCACCGTCGCATCCGTACCCCCGCAGGGCGGACGCAAGCACCCGCATCAGGAGTTCATCCAGATCGACACGACGAACGTGCTGTTCATCGTCGCCGGCGCGTTCGCCGGACTGGAGGAGATCATCTCGCAGCGCGCAGGCAAGAAGGGCATCGGATTCGGCGCCCCGCTGCACAGCAAGGGTGACGACATCAACCTGTTCAGCGAGGTGCTGCCAGAGGACCTGCACAAGTTCGGGCTCATCCCGGAGTTCATCGGCCGTCTGCCTGTTGTCTCGACGGTCACCCCGCTTGACCAGGCGGCGCTCATGGACATCCTGACGGTGCCGAAGAACGCCCTCATGCGGCAGTACCAGCGCATGTTCGAGATCGACGGTGTGCAGCTCGAGTTCGAGACGGATGCGCTGGAAGCGATCGCCGACCTCGCGGTGCTGCGTCAGACCGGCGCTCGCGGTTTGCGCGCGATCATGGAAGAGGTGCTCGGACCGATCATGTTCGAGGTGCCTTCGACCGAGGACGTCGCGCGCGTCATCGTGACCAAGCAGTCGGTCATCGACAACGCAGCGCCCACCATCGTGCCGCACAAGCAGCGCCGCCAGGAGAAGTCCGCGTAACCCTCCGCTTCGCGCTGGTTGAGGGATCGCGCCAGCGATCGTCTCGAAACCAGCGCATCCGCGCGATGCTCACTCCCGTTCGGCGGTCGAGATTGTCGAGACCCCGCAAGCGTTCCACGGGTCAGAAAGCGGCCCTTAGCGCGCTGGGAAGGCCGGGTTGCGACCCCTCGGGAGGACTCCTCGGGAGGACTCAGAGTCCCATTCCGAGCATCCGCCGCGCCTCATCGGCGTGCGTGACGTCGACCATCACCGAGTAGGAGCTGGCCTCCATCGACTTCACGCTCGAAAAGTCCCGCTGACCACGCGTGGCCCACTGGCCGGTCGCTCCGAAGATGGCGCCCCATAGGGCTCCGAGCAGCACGCTGAACAGCAGCACGGCCCACCACGCGATGCCGATCACGAACAGTCCGAAGATCACGCCGATGAGCAGTCCGAACCACGCGCCGCCCACCGCACCGCGTCCGGCAGCCTTGGCCACGGTCAGCCGGCCGGTGATCTGCTCGACACTGCGCAGCCCGGTCCCCACGATGCGCAGCCGACTGACATCGAACCCGTCGTCGGAGAGCTTGTCGACGAGTGCTGCAGCCTCGCGATAGTTGGAGAACTCGCGAAGCGGTGTCTGCGCGATCTCTTGTCTCGGCCCGGCGGATGCGTCGGTCATCGCTGTCTCCTCTCGGTCAGACCCCGAGGTTATGGCTCAAACCTGACCGATTCGCGAGACTTCGGTGCTGGCGTATCCCAGTCCGCGCAGCGGCCAGCCGACACGACCACCCGCTTCAGCTCCCCCTAAGCTGGCCGGAAGCAGTCCGCGTCGAGAAAGACGATAACCATCATCCAGTCCATATCGGCGGGGATCGTCGCCTCCGTCACGGGGTTCGCTACGTCGTTCGCGCTCGTTATCGCGGGGCTGCAGGCAGTCGGTGCCACGGATGCGCAGGCGTCGTCGGGGCTGCTCGTCCTGTGTGTCACCGTGGGGCTGAGTTCCATCGCGCTCGCCTGGCGCTACCGCATGCCGATCTCGACGGCCTGGTCGACTCCCGGTGCAGCGCTGCTTGTCGCGGCGGCCCAGAGCGACGCGAACTTTCCCGCTGCGGTCGGCGCGTTCGTGGTGTGCGGCCTGCTCATCGTGCTGTGCGGCCTGTGGCCCGCGCTCGGGCGCCTCATCACCCGCATACCGAAGCCGATCGCGAGTGCCATGCTCGCAGGCATCCTGTTCCCGATCTGTCTCGCCCCGGTCACCGCGGTGATCGATTTCCCCGCGCTCGCGCTGCCGATCGTGCTCTCCTGGTTCCTCGTGTTCCGGCTCGCGCCTCGCTGGGCGGTACCGGCCGCGATGCTGGTCTGCGGCATCGTCATCGCGATCTCCGCCGGTGGTGACTGGCTCAGTCGGGGAGTGATCGCACCGCAACTCGTGCTCGTCACGCCGGCGTTCGATCCCATCGTGATCGTCAGCCTGGGGCTGCCGCTGTTCATCGTCACGATGGCGGGCCAGAACGTGCCAGGGTTCGCCGTCATGTCGACATTCGGATACACGGTGCCACCGCGCCCAGCCCTGACGAGCACCGGAGTGCTCTCGGCGCTCGGTGCGACCTTCGGTGGTCTCGGGATCAATCTCGCGGCGATCACGGCCGCCATCATGGCGAGTCCCGAAGCCCATCCCGACCGGTCACAGCGCTGGGTGGCGACAGTGTCGGCCGGCGTCGTCTACGTGCTCCTCGGCCTCGGTGCGGGTGTCGCGACCGCCCTCGTCGCCGCGTCGCCCCCAATTCTCATCATCGCGGTGGCGGGGCTCGCCGTTCTCGGCGCGCTCGTGACCTCCATCACGAGCGCGCTCGAAGACCCTCCCCACCGGATCACCGCCATCGCCACGTTCCTCGTCACGGCATCCGGCCTGACGCTCGCCGGCATCGGCTCAGCGTTCTGGGGGCTGCTCACGGGCGCACTGTTCATGCTCTGGCTCGGTATGCGGCGACCCGTGGCGGTTCAGGGGCAGTGAGGGCTTACTCCAGCCCGCGGCGCTTCAGCAGCGGCTCGATGACCGCGTCCCGCCCGCGGAACTCGCGGTAGGCCTGCAGGGCGTCCTTCTTGCCTCCGACGCCGAGCAGGAGGTTGCGGAAGCGGTCGCCGTTCTCCCGCTTCAGCCCACCGTTCTCCTTGAACCACTCGACGGTGTCGGCGTCGAGCACTTCGCTCCAGATGTAGGAGTAGTAGCCGGCGTCGTAGCCGCCCGAGAAGGTGTGCGCGAAGTAGGTGCTCGAGTAACGAGTCGGCACCGCCGCATTGTCGAGCCCGACCGCAGCGAGAGCCTCGGCCTCGAACGCCGCAACATCCGTCACCGCGTCATCCGCGGTGATCGCGTGCCACGCCTGGTCGAGCAGTGCGGCCGCGAGGTACTCGCTGGTCTTGAATCCTTCGTTGAACTGCTCGGATGCGTGCAGCTTGTCGACGAGCTCTTGCGGCATCGGCTCGCCAGTCTCGTGGTGCACCGCGTAATTCGCGACCACCTCGGGCCACAGCATCCACATCTCGTTCACCTGGCTCGGGAACTCGACGAAGTCGCGGAACACCGCGGTGCCGCTGAACTTCGGGTAGCTGACCCGCGCGAACAAGCCGTGCAGCGCGTGACCGAATTCGTGGAAGAAGGTGTTGACCTCGTCGTAGGTGAGCAGGGTCGGCTCTCCGGCGGCGGGCTTGGGCACGTTGAGGTTGTTGACCACCACCACCGGGTGCTCGAGCAGTTCGTTCTGGCCGATCAGGTCGTTCATCCAGGCACCGCCGCGCTTGGAATCTCGCGTGTAGAGGTCGAGCACGTACAGCCCCACCTCGCTGCCGTCCTCGTTCCGGACCTCGAACACGCGGGCATCCGGATGGTAGGCCTGCAGGTCGGTGCGCTCGGTGAAAGTGATGCCGTACAGCTTCGTGGCTGCGAAGAAGACACCGTCCTGCAGCACCCGCTCCGCCTCGAAGTAGGGACGCATCGCGGCGGTGTCGACGTCGTACTTCGCCTGGCGGACCTTCTCGGTGTAGAACGCCCAGTCGTGAGCCTCGATCTTGTGGCCCGCGAGCTGCTCGAGGTCGGCCTGCTCCGCGCGGGCGTTCCGGGCTGCGGCAGGCGCGAGGCGACCCAGCATGTCGGCGACCGCCTTCGGGGTCTTCGCCGTCTCATCCGCCGTCACATACTCGGCGTGCGTTTGGAAGCCGAGAAGGCGGGCGCGCTCGGCGCGCAGGCGGGTGATCTCCAGCACCAGCTCGCGGTTGTCGTGCTCGCCGCCGCGGCTGCCGCGCCCGCGTGAGGCGTTCATGATGCGCTCCCGCACCTCACGGTTCGTCAGGTCGGCGAGGTACGGATGCCCGGTCGGCAGCACCAGCGTGACCAGGTACTTGCCGTCGAGACCGCGCTCCTTGGCGGCCTCGGCGGCGGCGGAGAGCTCGCCCGGCGCAAGCCCGTCCAACTCGGCGGCGTCATCGAAGACCACAGCGAGGTCGTTGGTGTCCGCGAGCAGGTTCTTCTCGAACCGCGTGGTGAGGGTGGACAGCTTGCTGTTGTAGTCCTTCAGCCGCTCCTTCTGCGCATCGTCGAGGCCGGCGCCGGCGAGGGTCATCTCGGTGTAGTTCCGCTCCACGAGGTAGCGCTGCTCGTCATCGAGCCCCAACTCGTCGAGGCGGTCGTGCAGGCTCTTGATCCGCGCGTACAGGTCGGAGTTGAGCCGGATGGCGTCGGAGTGCGCGGCCATCTTCGGTGCGAGCTCCTCCTCGAGCTCGTTGGTGAAGTCGTTGGAGTCCGCCGAGGTCTTGTTGTAGAACACCCGGGCCACGCGCGCGAGGGTCTGCCCGCTGCGCTCCAGGGGAACCATGGTGTTCTCGAAAGTGGGCTCGTCGGCGGTCGCGGTGATGGCGGCGATCTCGGCCAGCTGTTCCTCGAACCCGTGCTCGAAGGCGGGGCGGTAGTGCTCGTCGGTGATCTCGGCGAACGGCGGAAGCTGGTACGGAAGGGTGCTCGGCGTAATGAACGGATTCGTCATGCCCTGAGCCTATTAGCGTTGGGCCCATGACCGAATCTGACGAGCGATACACGCATGGCCACCACGAGAGCGTGCTCAGGGCGCACAGCTGGCGGACGGTGGAGAACTCCGCCGCCTACCTGATCCCCGAGCTGCGCGCAGGGGCGACCATCCTCGACGTCGGATCCGGTCCCGGCACCATCACCATCGACCTCGCGCAGCGGGTCGCGCCCGGCGTGGTGACGGGTCTCGACTACTCGGCGGATGCCGTGGCCCGCGCGCAGGAGAACGCGCGGCAGAAGGGCGTCGAGAACGTGAAGTTCGTGGTCGGCGACGCCTACAACCTTCCGTTCGAGGACGACAGTTTCGACATCGTCCACACGCATCAGACCCTCCAGCACGTCGGGCGTCCGGTTGACGTGCTGCGCGAGATGCGCCGCGTGGTGAAGCCCGGGGGAGTCGTGGCGGCGCGTGAGGTGGACTGGGCCGGCATCATCTTCTACCCGGAACTGGATGCGCTGACCCGTTGGCGGTCCCTGTACGACGCGGTGCACCGAAGCAACGGTGGTGAGCCGAACGCCGGCCGCCGCCTGAAGGCGTGGGCGTACGAGGCGGGGTTCACGGATGTCTCTGGTTACGCATCCGTGTGGGGGATGAGCTCCGATGAGGATCGCGGCTGGTGGGGCGAGACCTGGTCGCAGCGCGTACTGTCCTCGTCGTTCGCGAGCGATGTGCAGGAACTGGGGCTGGCGACCGTCGACGACCTGAAGCAACTGTCGAAGGCGTGGATCAACTGGCGCGACGACCGTGCCGCCTGGCTCGCCATGCCGCACGGGGAGATCCTCGCGCGCGCCTAGCCCAGCATCCGCCCGCCCGCCATCATCGAGTCGGGAGTTGTTGCCCAATTGGACCGGTCCAATTGGGCAACAACTCCCGACTCGATGTGTTTCGGATGTGATGAGCCGGGGAGCAGCGATGCAAAGGGATGATTGCAAAGGGTTGATTGCAAAAAACTAATTGCAAAATAGTGCTTGCAAAGATCTCTTTGCAATGCTATCTTTGCATGCATGGACGAAACACCCGGCCCCGAGCAGCAGAAGCGCATCCTCGACCTCGAGTCGCTGAAGGCTCTCGCGCACCCGCTGCGCGTGCGCATCTTCGATGCGCTGTCCACATACGGGCCAGCAACCGCCAGCGGGCTCGCCGAGCGACTCGGTGAGTCCAGCGGCGCCACCAGCTACCACCTCCGCCAACTCGAGAAGCACGCGTTCGTTCGCGAGCTCGAGGGCGCTGGCACCGGTCGCGAGCGCTGGTGGGAGCGTATCCCTGGCGCTGTCGACCTCGGGCCGGAGGAGTTCATGCGCACCGAGGCCGGCA
Organism: uncultured Actinomycetota bacterium; assembly: GCA_963702165.1. GTDB lineage: Bacteria > Actinomycetota > Actinomycetes > Actinomycetales > Microbacteriaceae > Terrimesophilobacter. The sequence goes on from OY969722.1 coordinate 471,944, forward strand.
AGCAGGCATCGAGCCTCGTCTTGAACGAGTGGGCGAAGAGCCGCGAGCGCAACCTCGACGACTTCATGACGCGAGGCATGGCAACGATGTCGGAGGAGTGGCTCAAGGCGAGCATGATCAACGTCACCAGCGTGTTCGCCAACGCGGCCGATCTGACCGAGTTCAACCAGAAGGTACTCGCGGTGCTCGAGGAGTTCGCCCTCGCGCACCGCGCACGCAACGTCCCGGGCACTCGCCCGGTGCAGATCCAATTCAACGGATTCCCGGTCGTCGACGGCGAGGAGATTCCGTCCCGCGAAGCAGGAGAAAAGCCATGACCAGCTATGCCGCAAGTGCACCATTCACGGCCCCTGTAATGACAGTGGTCACGGGTACGTTCGAAGTAATCAAGGAGGTGAATTCGATGACAACCGCAACCGCCAGGGAGGCCTTCACCGGCTCATCCGTGGCCCGTCGCGCGCCCCACACCGGCTTCGACCGCATGGTCGCCCGACTCGCTGTTGCGATGCTCAAGTGGTCACGAGAACGTGCCGAACGCAAGGCACTGACCCATGAAGAGCATGCCCGTCTCATGATGACGGCCACCCATACTTCTCAGCGCGAAGCCGATGCGCTTCGCCTCACCCAGCTGCGCGGCTAAGCCGGCAGCTCCACACCAGCACCACCTGCCCCGCAAAGACTCAACTCCGGCGAGAAGTGGCGTGCCAGCTGCCTAGAGCTGTTCCTCCACCCACTGATCGCCGGAGTTGACAGTCTCTAGATTAGACCCGCTCATAGTAGACCCGCCTAGCGCAGACCCGCGAGAGCCCTGGCTGCCTACCCTTCCTCGGCCTTGACCTCGTCGGCGAGTTCGATCGCGGTGACGCTGACCTCGTCGCTCTCGACGAAAGTCAGCTCGTCGATCCGCCCGACCGCCTTCAGGTCCACCGCGGCCTGCTGCAGCAGGGCCGGCCCGGCGATCGTGGCTGACGCGACCGGGGTCTTCTGCGAAGCCTTCGCATTCGTCTTCGCTCCGCGGATGCCGATGAGCGCCTGTCCGACCAGGCCGAGCAGGCCGGTTGCCTCGGCATCCGTCGGCGCGGTCGGCCAGTCGGCGGTGTGCACCGACCCGTCGTGCGTCCAGGACCACACCTCTTCGGTGGCGAACGGGATGAACGGCGCAAACAACCGCAGCATCACGTCGATCGCGGTGCGCAGTGTCGTGACGGCCGAGCCTCCCGCTTCGGCTCCGGATGCCCCGTACGCGCGCTCCTTGACGAGCTCGAGGTAGTCGTCGCAGAACGTCCAGAAGAACTGCTCGGTCACCTCGAGGGCGCGAGTGTGCTCGAACTCATCGAACGCACGCGTCGCGGCGGCGACCACGCGGCTCAGCTCGGCGAGCAGGTCGATGTCGAGCGGCTCGGTGGCCCGGTCGCCACCGTCGGCCGCCTCCGGGAAGGAGTACACGAATTTGGCTGCGTTGAGCACCTTGATCGCGAGTCGACGCCCGATCTTGATCTGCTTCGGGTTCTGCGGGTCGAACGCGGCGTCGGTCCCGAGTCGGCTCGAAGCCGCCCAGTAGCGCACCGCGTCGGAGCCGTGCTCGTCGAGCATCCCGGCGGGAGTGACGACGTTGCCCTTCGACTTCGACATCTTCTTGCGGTCGGGGTCGACGATGAACCCGCTGATCGTGGCGTTCTTCCACGGGACGCTGTCCTGCTCGAGCTGCGCGCGCAGCACGGTGGAGAACAGCCAGGTGCGGATGATGTCCTGACCCTGGCTGCGCAGCGAGTACGGGAAGACAGCGTTGAACAGCTCGGGGTCGCTTTCCCAACCGCCGGCGATCTGCGGCGTGAGCGACGAGGTCGCCCAGGTGTCCATGATGTCGAAGTCGCCCTCGAAACCACCCGGCCGGCCGCGCTGGCTCTCGTCGAAGCCGTCGGGGACATCCGACGACGGATCGATCGGCAGCTGCGCCTCAGTCGGTGCAATCACGTCGGCGCGTTCGCCACTCTCATCAAGTCGGTACCAGACCGGGATCGGCACGCCGAAGAAGCGCTGCCGGGAGATCAGCCAGTCACCGGTCAGCCCGCCGACCCAGTTCTCGTAGCGCACGCGCATGAACTCGGGCACGAAGTTGATCTCGCGGCCGCGCTCGACGAGCTTGTCGCGCAGCTCCTCCTCGCGCGCACCGTTGCGGATGTACCACTGCCTGGTGCTGACGATCTCGAGCGGCTTGTCGCCCTTCTCGTAGAACTTCACCGCGTGGGTGGTTGGCCGCGGGTCGCCGATGAGGTCGCCGCTTTCGCGCAACAGCTCGACGATGCGCGCCTTGGCGCTGAACACGGTCTTGCCGGCGAGCTCGGCGTAGGCGACCTTGCCCGCTTCCGCGGTGATCGCATCCGGGGCATCCGGCAGCACACGGCCGTCCTTGCCGAGGATGGTGCGGTTCGGCAGGTCCAGCTCGCGCCACCAGACCACGTCGGTGACGTCACCGAAGGTGCAGATCATGGCGATGCCGGTGCCCTTGTCCTGCTGCGCAAGGTGGTGCGCAACGACGGGGACCTCGACATCGAAGATCGGGGTGCGCACGGTGGTGCCGAAGAGCGGCTTGTAGCGCTCGTCATCCGGATGCGCGACCAGCGCCACGCAAGCGGGGAGCAGTTCCGGCCGGGTCGTCTCGATCTCAATCGGCTGCCCGTCGGGCTTGTGGAAGGTCACCCGGTGGTAGGCGGCCTGCTGCTCCTTGTCCTCGAGCTCGGCCTGCGCGACCGCGGTGCGGAAGGTGATGTCCCACAGGGTCGGGGCATCCGACTGGTACGCCTCACCGCGCGCCAAGTTGCGCAGGAACGCGCGCTGTGCGACCTTGCGGGCGTGGTCGCCGATGGTGCGGTAGGTCTGGGTCCAGTCGACGCTGAGGCCGAGCTTGCGCCACAGCGCCTCGAACTGCTTCTCGTCCTCAATCGTGAGGCGCTCGCACAGCTCGATGAAGTTGCGGCGGCTGACCGGGACCTGGTCGGCGGCCTTCGAGCTCTTGTTGTCGCCGCCTTCGAACGGGGGCGTGAAGTCCGAGTCGTACGGCAGCGACGGGTCGCAGCGCACGCCGTAGTAGTTCTGCACGCGACGCTCGGTCGGCAGCCCGTTGTCGTCCCAGCCCATCGGGTAGAACAGGTTCTTGCCGCGCATCCGCTGGTAGCGGGCGATCAGGTCCATGTGGGTGTAGCTGAACACGTGGCCGATGTGCAGCGAGCCGGATGCAGTGGGCGGGGGAGTGTCGATCGAGAACACGTCGTCGCGCTGCGCGTCGGCGGCGAGGGCACGAGCGCGGTCGAACAGGTAGGTGCCTTGTTGCTCCCAGCGCTCACCCCACTTGGCTTCGAGTCCCTCGAGGGCGGGTTTGTCGGGCAGAGAAAAGGCCATCAGGGGGCTCCGAATCGCTATGTGCGGCACCGTGTCCGTTCCAAAGGTGCCTGAGTGTGTGTTCGCCCCATTGTAAACCGCCCGCTCAGCGGGTGAGCGTGATGGTGAAGTGCGCTTCCTCTCCGTTGCCCCGGATGCTCACGGTGTACACCTGTGACGGCTCGCTGCACTGATACGGCAACTCGAACTGCCCGTTCGGGGGCAGGCCGGTCTCGTACGGTTCCGAGAACGCATTCGTCGTCGCCACACCGATCGCGGCCTCAACCGCATTGGTGGTGGTCCAGGTGAACTTGACCGGCACGGATGCATTGTCGTTCGGGCAGCCGACCGAGGTGCCACTCGGCGGGGTGAGGCTGAGGAACGCTGGGCTGGTCGAAGGCGGCGGCGCCTGCGTCGGTTCCGCGCTCGGCTCTGGGGTGGGTGTCGGGGTGGGCGTCGGAGTGGGTGTCGGTGTCGGTGTCGGCGACTCGGAGGTCTCGGTGGGTGTCGGGGTCGGTTCCGGCTCGCTTGGACGCGTGAACAGGATGAAGAGCAGCACAAGCAACGCGATGAGCAGCAAGCCGCCGATGATCGAGAGCCACGTGATCAGCCGGCGGTTGCGCTTGTTGGGGTCCTTGCCCCCTCCTCCGCCGCCCGGCGGCTGGCCGTCGTTTGGCGGCTCATCCCGGGGCGGGACCTGCGGTGGTGCCGCGGCTGGAGGAGGGGTGAACATCTCGGTCGGAGCGTCATCGCCGGGCTGTGGCAGCCGTCGGGTCGGATCGTCATCCGGATCGGGCATCCGCTGGGTCGGGGTGTCGTCACTCATTGTCCACTCGATTCGCGAAAGACCATTCAGCCACAGTGTAGACAGGGGCAGTGCGCACAGGGCGAAGGTCGCGGTTTACCCGCCGGCGAACGCGCCGATCACGGGGGACAGGGCAGCCGACAGGTATGGCAGCAGGTCGCCACGCGCGGTGCCGGCATCCGCCCACGCCTGACCGGCCGCGACCACGGCCCCGAGCGCGGCGTAGGACGCGGTCTGGGCGCGTAGTCGCTCGAAGCCGCGCGCTGTGAGGAAGTCGGCCAGCAGCGAAGCCTGCCTGGTGAATCGGGTCAGGGCGGATGCTTGAAGCTCGTGGATGCTGCCGATGAGCTCGTACTGGGTCAGGGCGAACGGGACCCGTCCCGGACCGAATTGGGTGCCGAACTCGAGGAGGGCGGCCTCGACGGCCTGCATGCCTCCCGCAGTTTCCGGTGCCGCACGAAGCGCCGCCGGAATCCGTTCGAGAGCGTCGTCCAGCTCGACCCAGAACACGTCGCTCTTGGCGTCGAAGTAGTTGAAGAAGGTGTTCCGGCTCACTCCGGCGCGGGTTGTGATCTGCTCGATGGTGGTGCCGGCGTAACCGTTCTCGAGGAACAGCTCGAGGGCAGCATCCTGCAGCAGCTCACGCGAGGCGGCCTGCGGCCGCCCGCGCGGGTTGGTGGTGTCGGTCATGTCGTTCCCTTGTCTGCCGGCTGCAAGCGGGGCGCGGAATCCACGAGCATACGTGTGTAGTCGTGGGCCGGGGAGGTGAACAGTGTGTCCGGCGGCCCGGTCTCGACGATGCGGCCGTGGCGCATCACCGCCACCTGATCGCTCATGTGCCGCACCACCCCAAGGTCGTGCGAGATGAACAGGTAGCTGACGCCGAGGGCTCTCTGCAGATCGGAGAGCAGGTCGAGCACCTGCGCCTGAACCGACACATCCAGGGCGGACACGGGTTCGTCGCAGACCACGATCCGCGGGCCGGGGGCGAGGGCACGCGCGATCGCGACGCGTTGCCGCTGCCCGCCGGAGAGGTGCAGCGGGCGCCTGCCGCGCACGGCATCCGGGAGCCCGACGGCGTTCAGCAGCTCGGTGACACGCGCCCGGTGCTCCCGGCCGCGTCTCGACGCGCCGAGGCTGACGGCATCGGTCAGCACCTCCTCGACGGTGAACCGGGGGTCGAACGAGCTCAGCGGGTCCTGGTAGATCGCGCCCAGGAGCGGTCGCCTGCGGCGACGCTCGCGCTCGGGAACCGTGCTCCACGGCTCGCCGAGAAGGGTCACGTCGCCGGCATCCGGCGCGCTGAGTCCGAGGATCATCCGGGCGACCGTGGTCTTGCCGGATCCGGACTCGCCGACCAGGCCGAGGGTCTGCCCCGCGCGCAGGCGCAACGACACGTCGTCGACGGCTGTGAGCGTCGCGCCGTGCCGAAGACGGAACGTCCTGGTCAGTCCGGTCGCCTCGAGCACGACATCCGGTGCCTTCGTCGCGGTAGAGGGACGGACCGGGTGGAACGACAGGGGCCGGACCGGTTCGGATGACGACAGCCGCTCGCCGCGGTCCCGGCCGGTCGGCACGGCGTCCAGGAGCGCCTGCGTGTACGGATGCTGCGGTGCGCCGAGCACGCGATCGGTCGGCCCGTGCTCGACGATGCGCCCGGCTCGCATGACGGCGACGCGGTCGGCGACCCTGCCGACCGCGGCCAGGTCGTGGCTGATCAGCAGGAGAGCGGTGCCATTGCTCTTGAGCGAGCCGAGCAGGTCGAGGATCTGCGCCTGGATGGTCGCGTCCAGCGCCGTGGTCGGCTCGTCGGCGATCAGCAGCCCTGGATTCAGGGCGATCGCTGAGGCGATGAGCGCACGCTGGCGGAGTCCGCCGGACAGCTCGCCGGAGCGCTGGCCGATACGCTGCTCGGGGTCGGGCATCCGCACCGCCTCGAGCAGTTCGATCACGCGCGCTCGCCGCGCCGAGGGGGTGAGCGGGGTGTGCAGCCGCAGCGCGTCGTCGATCTCCCGCCCGATGGTGCGCAGCGGGTCGAGGGACACGAGCGCATCCTGCAGCACCAGCCCGACTTCGCTGCCCCGGATGCGACGCCACTGGGCAGGCTTCAGCCCCAGCACCGACCTACCGGCAAGCTCGAGCCGCCCTGCCGACACGCGTGAACCCGACCCCGTCAGCCCGAGGATGGAACGCGCGGTCACACTCTTGCCCGAACCGGACTCGCCGACCAGCGCAAGCGATTCGCCCGCCTCGAGTTCGATCGACAACCCGTCGACCGCGGTGATCTGGCGCGCGCCGGCGCCGAAGGTCACCCGCAGGTCCTCGATGGAAAGCATCCGGCTCACGACTGCACCTGCCTCGTCCTCGCCTGCAGGCTGCGGCCGAGCGCCGTGGAGGCGGCCGCGGCGAGCACGATGAACAGGCCGGGGAACACGGTCAGCCACCAGGCGGTACTGATGTAGGTGCGCCCCGCGTTGAGCATCGCGCCCCACTCCGCAGCCGGGGGCTCTGCGCCGAGTCCGAGGTAGCTGAGCGACGCCGCCCACACGATCGCCTGGCCGACGCCGAGGGTCGCCAGCACGAACACCGGCGCGACCGCGTTCGGGAGCGTGTGCCGGCGAAGAATGGTGAACCGCGACCGGCCGAGCACCGTCGCGGCCTCGATGAAGGGAGCTGTGCGCACCGCACGCAGTTGGCTGCGGATGATGCGCGCATAGCCGGGCGCGGTGGCGATGCCGACCGCGACGGTGGAGGTGACCACTCCCGGTCCGGTGATGGTGATGAAGATGAGCGCGAGCAGCAGGCCCGGCAGCGCGAACAGCACCTCGCCCAAGCGTGTGACCGCGTAGTCGACCGGCTTCGGACCGAGGCCAGCGAGCATGCCGAGGATCAGCGCGAGCACCAGCCCGATCGCCGTCGCCGCGACGCCGATGATGAGCGAGGGCCGGGTGCCGTAGATCATGCGCGCGAAGACGTCACGTCCGGATTCGTCTGTGCCGAACCAGTGGGTGCCGCTCGGCCCCTGGAACGCTTCGCGCGGGCTGATGGTCAGCGGGTCGTACGGTGTCAGCAGCCAGGGGGTGACGGCGGCGACGAGAAGGAGCAGCAGCACCGCGATCGCGAGCACCTCGCCGACGGTCGGCCGGGCACCGACCCTGGTGCCGAGGCGGGTCAGTGCTCCGGGGGTTGCTTCGGTCGCAGTGGTCATGCGGTCCGGGGTCGCGGGTCGGCGACACGGTCGATCGCGTCGGTCGTGATGGTGACGAGCACGAACGCGAGCGCGGAGATCAGAGCGACTCCGGTCACCATCGGCACGTCCCGGATGAGCACGGCGTTCAACAGGCTGCGGCCGAGCCCCGGCCGGGCGAACACGGTCTCCACGACCACCGCTCCGCTGATGAGCGAGCCGAACGCCCACCCGGACAGCGAGATCGCCGGCAGCGCCGCGTGCCGGATGGCGTGCCGCCAGCGCACACCGGTCTCCGACTCGCCCCGCGCCCTGGCGGACAGCACGAACGGCGACTCGAGCGCATCCGTCAGCGACTCGCGCATCACCTGCCCGAGGAAACCGGCGAGCGGGATGGCGAGGGTCAGCACCGGGAGCACCAGCCCGAGCGGGCCGGGCGTGCTGATGGGCGGCAACCAGCCGAGGGCGGTGGAGAAGATGACGATGAAGATCGACGCGAGCCAGAAGTGCGGCACGGCGGCGGCGATGATCTCCATGCCGGAGCCGATCATCCGGCCGATGCGGCCGCCGCGAGTCGCCCACACCGCCAGCGTCAGCGCGAGGACCCATGCGACGAGCAGCGACAGCACGGTGAGGATAAGGGTGCTCAGGAACAACTCGCCGGCCAGCCCGGCGACGTCCGCTTTCAGCGCGTACGAGGTGCCGAGGTCGCCGGTCGCCAGCCTGCCGAGCGACAGCAGGTATTGCTCGTACAGCGGCCGGTCCAGCCCGTACTCGCTGCGCACCTGTGCGAGCGCCTCGTCGGATGCCTGCGATCCCGGACCGCCCAGGATCGCCTCCGCCGGGTCGCCAGGGATCGCGCGCATCGCGAAGAAGATCAGCGTCGCGACTGCCCACAGCACGAAGATGCCGCCGAGTGCCCGAGTGAGCACCCAGCGGCCGATCCTCATCGTCAGCGGCTGAGCCACGCGTCGTAGAACGTCGGTGTCGAGACCGTCGGCATCGCGCGCAGGCCGCTCACGTTCCCGCCGACCAGGAAATGGTTCTGCTGGTCGTACAGCGGCAGCGCGTAGAACCCGCTGAGGATGAGCTCCTGCACCTCGGCGTACAGGGCGGCCCGCTCAGCGGCATCCGTCACCTGGCTCGCTTCGGTCAGCAGCGCGTCGACTTGGGGGTCGTTCAGCTGGGCGAGGTTGGCGAAGTAGCCGCTCGGCGCGGGCGTGATCGAGTCGGAGTGGTACAGGATGCGCAGCACGTCCGGCCCGACCTTTGTGTACGGCGCGCTGACCAGGTTGTAGTCGTTGCCGATCAGTGCCGAGTACCAGCTGGAGAGGTCCATCGGGCGCAGGCGGACTTCGAAGCCGACTTGTTTCACCGCTGCCTGGATCTGCTCGAACAGGGACTGCTCTGCGGGGATCGACTGGTTGGTGCTCACCGGGAAGTCGACGCTCAGCCGCTGCCCGTTCTTCACGCGGTAGCCGTCACCATCGCGCTCGGCCCAGCCGGCTTCGTCGAGCAGCGCGTTCGCGGCATCCGGGTCGATGCCGAAGTGCTCCTTGGCCGATAGCCCGAGGTTTTCGACGCTGGAGAGCACCGAGTAGGAGCGGTCGGCGGTGCCGAAGAACAGCGCCTCGATGCCGTCATTGACGTCGGCGGCGCGGATGAACGCCTCACGCACCCGGATGTCGTCGAACGGCGCCTTGCCGGAGTTCAGCTCGATGCGGTTGGAGGCACCGGGGCGGGGCGCGTCGAGGTCGGTGATGCCCTGAGCCTCTGCGGCGGCGATGTCGCTCGGCTGGGCGTTGTCGATCACGTCGACCTGTCCCGACTGGAGGGCCGCGAAGCGCGACGCCGAGTCGGGGACGAAGCGCCAGACGATCTGGTCGAGGTAGGCGGGACCGTTGTGCTCGGCATCGGCCGGCGGCGAGTTGTAGTCGTCGTTGCGGACGAGCGTGATGGAGTCCTGGCGCTTCCAGTCGGTGACGATGAACGGGCCGGTCCCGACCGGGCTCTCGCAGTTGATGTCCATGCCGCGAGCGAGCGCTGTGGGGGACTGGATCGCAACCCACGGCATCGACAGCGAGTCGAGCAGGGCGCTGTCGGGCGTGGACAGGTTGAACCGGATGGTGTGCTCGTCGACGATGTCGGTCGATGCGACCTTGCCCAGGGCGAGATAGCCGGTGGAGGAGGTGGTGGCCGGGTCGAGCAGGTGCTCGACGTTGGCCTGCACCGCCTCGGCGTTGAACGGAGTGCCGTCGGTGAAGGTCACGTCGTCACGGAGCTGGAACTCCCAGCTGAGGCCGTCCTCGGCCGGCTCCCACGCGGTGGCGAGCCAAGGGATGATCTGGCCGTCGGCGTCCTTTGACACGAGCGACTCGAGGTACTGGGTCGCGATCAGCGCCTGCGGGTAGTTGCCGCCGACGTGCGGGTCGAGGCAGGTCGGCTCGGCGTCACCGCTCGCGTAGACCAGGGTCCCGCCCGCGGTCGGTTCGGTGTTCTGCTGGGCCGCTGGCGTGCATCCGACGAGGAGGAGGGTAAGAGCCGTGATGCCGGCCGCTGCTGCGATGGACCGGTGGGCGGGAAGGGCGGGCGCGCGCATGCGGCTCCTCTGCGTCTTGGTGCGGGGATGATTTGTTGAACTCAGTCCAACAATCCTAGCGGCGCGCCGGGGCCGATTGCGCACGCCCGCCCAACGTAGGGGGTTGTGCTAGTTCAAGTAGAACAATAGACTGGGGGCATGCTCCTGAGAATCGACGCCGCATCCGACGTCCCGATCTTCGACCAGCTGGCCGCTGGCATCCGGACATCGGCGATCTCCGGCGCTGTCTCCCCGGGGGAGCGGCTGCCGTCGGCGAAGGAACTCGCGCGCACGCTCGACGTCAATGTGCATACCGTGCTGCACGCCTACCAGGTGCTGCGCGACGAGGGCATCATCGACCTGCGGCCGGGGCGCGGTGCGACCGTGACCGATCGGGCGAGCGAGTACGCCAAACTGAATGCCGCCATCAATGCGGTGGTCACCGAAGCCAGGGAACTCGACATCAATCCAGCAGCGCTGACCGCGCTCATCAGAGAGGCCTACCAATGACATCCGGCACCGCGCGAAACACTCACCGGCGCATGATCCTCGTCGGGGGAGTGCTGCCGACCGTTGTCGCACTCGCTGCCGCGATCGTGATGTTGAGCTGGCTGCCGGAGCTGCCCGACGTGATCGCGACACATTGGGGCCCGTCCGGTCCCGACGGCTTCGGCTCGCCGTGGTTCGCCATCCTGATGCCGCTCGGGCTGACGCTCGCCTACGCCGTGTTCGTGCTCATCCTGTCGTGGAAGCTGCGGGATGGCGCACTGCTGGTCAACCAGAAGGCGGTACTCGCGTCGGTGGCGTTCATCAGCGGGCTGCTGTCGGTGGGCGTGACCGGCACCGTATACGTGCAGCGCGGGCTGGAGGACGCTGCTCTGGCGCCCAATGCGGGCTGGTGGCTGCTCGTGGGGGCGGGAGCCGGACTCGTGTTCGGCGTTATCGCCTGGTTCCTGCTTCCGGCGGCGAAGGCCGTCGCGGATGACGGCATCGAGGCGCCTCCGCTCGAGCTGCGCGCCGATGAGATCGCGGTCTGGTCGCAGCGGGTGCGGGGACTGTGGCGAGTGACGGCCGGCCCGGCGGGGCTCAGTGTCACCGGGCTCGGTGTGCGGAAGTTCCTGCCTGCGGAGTCGATTGAGTCGGTTCGCGTCGTTCAGGTCAGCCCGATGCCGGAGTTCGGCGGCTGGGGTTACCGGATCTCGCTCGACGGACGCTTCGGTGTTGTGCTCCGCACGGGCGAGGCGATCGAGGTCAAGTACGCGGGCGGCAAGCGCTTCGTGGTGACGGTCGACGATGCCGCGACCGGGGCATCCGTGCTCTCCGGCGCGGCCGCCGCGCGCCGCTCCGCCTGACCCGCCCTCCGCTCGCCCGGCAGTCCTGGCCACCGCCGCCACCCCACCTCCGCTCGCGCGGGTCAAACACTCACGCGCGGGTCAAATTCGACCCGCGCGTGAGTGTTCGACCCGCGTAACCGGCGCACCTCCAGTCGTGCACAGCCCGTGCCGGGTGCGAGCGTCAACAACTGGTGCCGCTGTTCGAGCGGTGGCCACTCCTGGCCGTGCACGCTACACGGATGCCAGACCGACCGGACATACTCATCCGCCGCCGCAACCGCGCCATCCTCGGGATCGCCGACGCGACGCTTCAACGCCGTATCCGCACGCGCGACCTCGTTCGTGTGACGACAGGTGCGTACGCCGAAGCCGGAGAGTGGAGTCGGCTCTCGCCCATGGAACAGCATCGAACGCGAGTGTTCGCGACGGCGGAGCGTCTGAGCACAGACGTCGTGTTCTCGCATTTCGCTGCAGCCGCTCTGTGGGGAATCCGTGTGCTAGGGCGCTGGCCGGAAGTTGTCGATGTGACCCTGGAGCGCGCGAGCGGCGGTCGTTCGGATGGCGGATTGCGCAGGCACTGCACGGGCTTGAATTCGACCGAGTTCGTAGAGCTTGATGGTCTCGTTGTCACCACTCCGGCGCAAACGGTGATCGATCTAGCACGCGTGCTGCCCTTCGCGGATGGGGTGGTCGCAATGGATTCAGCGCTGCACACGCGCCGCACGCCTGCTCCGTTGGCTACGCGGCCACAGCTCGATCGACGGCTCGAAGCAATCGACGGCCGCCGAGGCAGCGCGAAGGCGCGCAAGGCTGTCGACTTCTCCACTTCGTTTTCCGACTCACCCGAGGAATCGCACAGTCGCGTGCAGATCCACCTGCTTGGTTTCCCGAAGCCGACGCTTCAACACGAGTTCACGCTCCGTAATGGACGTCGAGCGTTCGTGGACTTCTATTGGGAGGACCACAACCACATCGGTGAGTGTGATGGTCGAGCCAAATACACCGACCCGGAATTCCTCGCCGGAAGGGCGCCGGAACAGGCTCTGCTCGAGGAAAAGGCGAGGGAGAACGAGCTTCGCCGGCAGGTCCGGGGGTTCTCGCGCTGGGAACCGGCGGATCTCTATCCGCCGCGTCGGCTTTACGATCGGCTGCTTCGCGACGGCCTGCCTTCGAGCGGCCGCCGAATCTGAGCATCCGCGGGTCGAACATCCACGCGCGGGTCAATTTCGACCCGCGCGTGGATGTTTGACCCGCGCGAGCATGGCGGCGGGCAGCGGCGGCAGCGGCGGCGGCGCGCGGCGCGCACGCAAGCGGCACGACCCGCTAGAATTGCGGGCAACGACTGCGATCCGGCCATCACCGGGGAGTCTTCGGAAGAACGGCGGGAAACCGCCAACTAGAACCGAACGGGTGGCCCGTCACAGCCGCAATGAGAGGCCAGTCGCGCGCAAGCGCGGCAGGCAAGCGAGGTGGTACCGCGGCATCCGTCGTCCTCGTGTTGGAAGTCGACACGAGGGAAGAGTGCGAATGTATCCGCGATCCGGCACCGGCGATGAGTCCGTCAACCCGAGCCCGCGCTTTCCGGAGATCGAAGAGCGCATCCTCAGCTTCTGGAAGACGGATGCCACCTTCCGGCCTCGATCGACACAGCGCGAGGGCTGCGAAGAGTGGGACGTTCTACGACGGCCCGCCCGTTCGCCAACGGCCTGCCGCACTACGGCCACCTGCTGACCGGCTACGCCAAGGACGTCTTCCCGCGCTTCCAGACGATGCGCGGCAAGCAGGTGCACCGCCGCTTCGGCTGGGACACCCACGGCCTGCCCGCCGAGCTCGAGGCGATGCGCCAGCTCGGCATCACCGAGAAGAGCCAGATCGAGGCGATGGGCATCGCCGCGTTCAACCAGGCGGCGCGCGAGTCGGTGCTGCGCTACACGCAGGAGTGGCAGGAGTACGTCACCCGCCAGGCCCGCTGGGTCGACTTCGAGAACGACTACAAGACCCTCGACATCACCTTCATGGAGAGCGTCATCTGGGCGTTCAAGCAGCTCCACGACAAGGGTCTCGCCTACGAGGGCTACCGCGTGCTGCCGTACTGCTGGCACGACGAGACCCCGCTGTCCAACCACGAGCTGCGCATGGATGACGACGTCTACAAGATGCGTCAGGACCAGACCGTCACGGTGACCTTCCCGCTCGTCGGCCCGAAGGCCGAGGCGCTCGGCCTCACCGCCGTGCGCGCCCTCGCCTGGACGACCACCCCGTGGACCCTCCCGACCAACCTCGCGCTCGCGGTCGGGCCGGACATCGAGTACGCGGTCGTCCCGTCCGGCCCGCTCGGCGCAGGCGACGGCGCCGAGGAGGGCGTCGCCGAGTACCTGCTCGCCACCGACACCCTCGCGCGCCTACTTCAAGGACCTCGGCTACGAATCCGCCGAGGCAGCGCGCGCCGCGGTATCCCGCACCGCACCTCGGCGCCGAGCTCGAGGGCGTCCACTACGACCGGCTCTGGGACTACTACGCCGACACCGAGAAGTGGGGCACCGAGAACGCCTGGCAGCTGCTCGTCGCCGACTACGTCGCGACCGGCGAGGGCACCGGCATCGTGCACCAGGCTCCCGCCTACGGTGAGGACGACCAGCTCGTCGGCCAGGCCGCGGGCATCCCGGTCATCCTGTCGGTCGATGACGGCGGCAAGTTCCTGCCCGGATGTCGCGCCCGTCGCCGGCCTGCAGGTGTTCGACGCGAACAAGCCGCTCACCCAGCTGCTGCGCGCCGAGGGCCGCCTGCTGCAGGTCACGAGCTACGAGCACAGCTACCCGCACTGCTGGCGCTGCCGCAATCCGCTCATCTACAAGGCGGTGTCCAGCTGGTTCGTGCGCGTCCCTGAGTTCCGCGACCGGATGGGCGAGCTCAACGAGCAGATCAACTGGGTGCCCGACAACGTCAAGCACGGCCAGTTCGGCAAGTGGCTCGCCGACGCGCGCGACTGGTCGATCTCCCGCAACCGCTACTGGGGTTCGCCCGATCCCGGTGTGGAAGAGCGACAACCCCGAGTACCCGCGCGTCGACGTGTACGGCTCGCTGGACGAGCTCGAGGCGCGACTTCGGCGTGCGCGCCGGCGACCGACCTGCACCGCCCGTACATCGACGAGCTGACCCGCCCGAACCCGGATGACCCGACCGGCAAGTCGACCATGCGCCGCATCGAGGATGTCCTCGACGTCTGGTTCGACTCCGGCTCGATGCCGTTCGCGCAGGTGCACTACCCGTTCGAGAACCGCGAATGGTTCGACAGCCACAACCCGGCCGACTTCATCGTCGAGTACATCGGGCAGACCCGCGGCTGGTTCTACACGATGCACGTGCTCGTCGACCGCGCTGTTCGACCGTCCGGCGTTCAAGAACGTGATCAGCCACGGCATCGTGCTCGGCAGCGACGGGCAGAAGATGTCGAAGAGCCTGCGCAACTACCCGGATGTCTCCGAGGTCTTCGACCGGGACGGCGCGGATGCGATGCGCTGGTTCCTGATGTCGTCCTCGGTCATCCGAGGCGGCAACCTGGTCGTCACCGAGGAGGGCATTCGCGAGGGCGTGCGGCAGTTCCTGCTGCCGCTGTGGAGCACGTATTACTTCTTCACCCTGTATGCCAACGCCGACGGCTACCAGGCCAAGTGGCGCACCGACTCCACGAACGTGCTCGACCGCTACCTGCTCGCGAAGACCCGCGACGCTCATCGAGCGAGGTCACCGTCGACCTGGAGGCGCTCGACAGCCCGATGGCCGCGGCCAAGCTGCGTGACTTCGCCGACGTGCTCACCAACTGGTACGTGCGTCGCAGCCGCGACCGGTTCTGGGGCGGCGACGACACCGACGCCTTCGACACGCTCTACACGGTGCTCGAGACCGTGACCCGCGTTGCGGCTCCGCTCGTCGCCGCTGGTCACCGAGGAGATCTGGCACGGGCTCACCGGCGGGCGCAGCGTGCACCTGACCGACTGGCCGGATGCTGGGGACTTCCCCGCAGACGGCCTGCTCGTGGCGACCATGGACCGGGTGCGGGAGATCGCATCGGCCGGTCTCGCGCTGCGCAAGACGCGGGGCCTCCGGGTGCGTCTGCCGCTCGCGGCGCTCACCGTGGTCGGCGAGCAGTCCGGTCTCGAGGACTTCAGCGACATCCTGCGCGACGAGCTCAACGTCAAGACCGTGCAGTTCGTGCCGCTGACCGAGCAGAGCCTCAGTGACTACGGCATCAGTCCGGCGTCTGACCGTGAACGCGCGAGCGCTCGGGCCGCGAATCGGCAAGGACGTGCAACGCGTGATCCAGGCCTCCAAGGCCGGTGACTGGTCGCAGGATGGCGACGCGGTCGTGGTCGGCGGCACCCCGCTGCAGCCGGGCGAGTTCGACCTCGTCCTCGAGGCGGGCGACGAGAACCACGCGGTGTCGTTCCTGTCCGGCGGCGGCTTCGTGCTCGTCGACACCCTCACCACCCCCGAGCTGGAGAGCGAGGGCCTCGCCAACGACCTCGTGCGCGCGATCAACCAGGCACGCAAGGCACGCGACCTGGACGTGAGCGACCGCATCCGCTGTCGACCATCGCCGCTGACGGCGCGTTCACGACCGCCGTCGACTCGTTCGGCGGCCACATCTCCGACGAGGTCCTTGCGGTGGAGCTGCTGACCATGCCGTTCACGGATGCGGCGGGAGACAATTGGGACGAGCGCGCCGCATCCGACGAACGGCGAGGGCTCCTACGCATTCAGGATTGAGAAGGTATGAGCGCGCGCGACGACGACCCAGAGCTGAGCGACGACGCGCTGTTCCAGCCGCAGGCTGACCGGGTGTACGCCGAGCTGCTGGCAAGGGTGGGGGAGTCCGCCCCGCAGCCCCGGCTCGAGCCGACCCGGCGGGCCGCCGAGCTGCTGGGCGACCCGCAGAAGGCGTTCGGCATCATCCACATCACCGGCACCAACGGCAAGACCAGTACGAGTCGCATCACCGAGAGCATCCTGCGCGCGCACGGCCTGCGCACCGGACTGTTCACCAGCCCGCACCTGAGTCGGGTGAACGAGCGCATCATGATCGACGGCGAACCCATCTCGAACGAGGCGCTGGTCACGAACTGGGACGACATCACGCCGTACCTGAAGATGGCCGACGAGCAGCTGGTCGCCGAGGGGGAGGAGCCGCTCACCTACTTCGAGGCGCTCACGCTGCTCGCCTACGCGAGCTTCGCGGATGCGCCGGTCGACGTCGCAGTGGTCGAGGTCGGCATGGGCGGCGAGTGGGACTCCACCAACATCGCCGACGGGCAGGTCGCGGTGTTCACTCCGATCGCGCTCGACCACGTGCACCGCCTGGGTGACACCATCGCCGAGATCGCCCAGACCAAGGCGGGCATCATCAAGCCGGGCGCCCGCATCGTCACCGCAGCGCAGCATCCGGATGCCGCGGACGCGATCATCCGCGCCGCAGCCAGCAACAACGGCACCATCGCGGCCGAGGGTCGCGACTTCGGGCTCGAGTCGGCAACCGTCGGCGTCGGCGGCCAGCTCATCACCGCGCAGGGACTTGCCGGACGCTACGAGGAGGTCTTCCTGCCGCTGCTCGGCGACCACCAGGCGCAGAATGCGGCCGTCGCGATCGCCGCGGTGGAGAGCTTCCTCGGCGGCGGAGAGCAGCGCATCGGAGAGGACGTGCTGGCGGAGGGCCTCGCCACCGCCTCCTCGCCCGGCCGGCTGCAGCTGCTGGGGATCGATCCGTCGGTGCTCGTGGACGCCGCACACAACCCGCACGGTGCCGAGGCGCTCGCGGCGGCGATGGGCAAGTACTTCGACTTCCGCGAGCTGGTGCTCGTCGTCGGCATCCTCGCGGACAAGGATGCGCACGGCATCGTCGATACCCTCGCGCCCCTCGCGACGCGCATCCACGTCACCCAGTCGCACTCGGATCGGGCGATCCCCGCCGAGGAGCTGGCCGATGACGTCGAGCAGTGGACGCACGAGACGGTCATCCGGTTCGACACCCTCGAGGAGGCGCTCGACGCCGCACGCGAGTGGGCCCGACTGGAGGAGGGGCGTGCGGTGCTTGTCACCGGCTCGATCACCCTCGTGGGCGAAGCGATCGATATCGGACGAGACCAGGGGTGGGCGCTGTGACCGACGTGAATCAGCCGACGCAGCGCAAGCCGCGCAGGCGTCGCAGCGCGACAGAGTCGCTGGTGTCGATCGCCCTCGGCCTTGAGGCGCTTCTGGTTTTCTTCGTGACGATGGCGGTCTTCGGGCTCCGGGAGGTGTCCCCGGCGGTGGCCTTCGGCGGTGGGGCGGTGCTGTTCGTGCTGCTGGTCATTGCCGCGGCGTACGCGCGCTTCCGCTGGGCGATCTGGCTCGGCTGGGCCATGCAGGTCGTGCTCATCGCGCTCGGCCTCCTGCTGCCCGTCATGTACGCGATCGGGGCGGGCTTCGCCGCGATCTTCATCTACTGCTTCCTCACCGGCCGCCGGCTGGACAGGCAGAACAACTCAGCAACAGCGTGAACAGGAGAACCAAAATGACCGATTCCGTCGAAGAGACCCTGGTACTGGTGAAGCCGGATGGCGTCGCGCGCGGGCTGACGGGGGAGATCCTGCGCCGCATCGAGGCGAAGGGGTACCTTCTCGTCGACGTGCGACTCGTGCAGCCGGAGCGCGAGCTGCTGGCCAGCCACTACGAGGAGCACCAGGGCAAGCCGTTCTACGAGCCGCTGGTCGAGTTCATGGAGAGCGGCCCAGTCGTGGCGCTGCGCATCGCGGGCAACCGCGTCATCGAGGGCTTCCGGGTGCTTGCGGGCACCACCGACCCCACCACGGCGGCGCCGGGGACCATTCGCGGCGACCTCGGACGGGACTGGGGCCTCGCGGTGCAGCAGAACCTCGTGCACGGCTCCGACTCGCCGGAGTCGGCTGCGCGCGAGCTCGCGCTCTGGTTCGCCTGACCGGGTCTGGGCGCCCCTCAGGTAACGAAACGGCAACGAACACGCCGAGCTCGAAAACGCTCGAGACCGACCTCTGACCAGCGGTTTTTCCGCCGATAGCTCGCATCCGGGTCTCACGGTAATTTCCCAGTCTCGCTAAGGTGGACGACGCAGTACACAAGGCCGCGCCCGAACGAAGCCCCAATTCGTTCGGTCGTATGGTTCGTGTCAGGGGAGCGTTCCCGAAGTTCGCTCCCGCCGTGCGGTAACACCGCGCCAGGCGCCTGACACCAACCCGGACCGTGACCAAAGACGCCCGCGATCCGATTTCGGATGCGTGCGCGGAGGTACCGTGACCCCGTCCCGACCCGCTGTAGAAGTCCGAAACCTGTTCAAGGTGTTCGGCAGGAAGCCCGAGTCCGTGGTCGCCAGGCTACGAGCCGGCGAGACTCGCGACAGTGTCGCGGGCGACGGAACAGCCGCCGTCATCGACGCATCGTTCGACGTCGCACCTGGCGAGATCTTCGTGGTCATGGGGCTGTCCGGCTCCGGAAAGTCGACGCTCATCCGCATGCTCAACGGGCTGCTGGAGCCGACAGCCGGCAGCGTCTCCATCGACGGGACCGAGATCGTCGGCATCTCACCGAAGGAACTGCGCGCCGTGCGCCGCTCAAAGGTGTCGATGGTGTTCCAGCACTTCGCATTGCTGCCGCACCGCACGGTGCTCGACAACGTGGCCTACGGGCTCGAGATCCAGGGTCTGCCGCTCGCCGAACGGCAGGAGCGTGCGCGCACCATCATCGGCAAGGTGGGTCTGGCCGGCTGGGAGGACCGCCTCCCCAGCGAGCTGTCGGGCGGAATGCAGCAGCGCGTCGGGCTCGGCCGGGCGCTGGCAGCGCAGACCGACATCCTGCTCATGGACGAGGCGTTCTCCGCACTCGACCCGCTCATCCGGCGCGAGATGCAGGAGCAGCTGGTCGAGCTGCAGGCAGAGCTCGGCAAGACGATCGTCTTCATCACCCACGACCTGAATGAGGCGATGTTCCTCGGGGACCGGGTCGCGGTCATGCGGGACGGTCGCATCGTGCAGATCGGCACGCCAGAGGAGATCCTGACCGACCCGGCCAATGACTACGTCGCGCAGTTCGTGCAGGACGTCGACCGCTCGCGTGTGCTCACCGCCTCCAGCGCGATGGAACCGGCGCGCGCGGTCATCTCTGACACGGCCGGCCCTCGCGCCGCCCTCCGGATGATGCGCGACCTGCAGACATCCGCCCTCTACGTCGTCGGCCGCAACCGCAAACTCATCGGCGTTGTTCGCGATCGGCAACTGCTGAAGCTCGTGCGTGCGGGTGAGACCGGTTATGCATCAGCGCTCAGCGTCGATGTGCCGCGCGTGCGTGCCGACGAGTACCTGAGCGACCTGTACGAGAGGGCGGTCGAAAGCGACCTGCCGATCGCGGTTGTCGATGAGGACGAGCGCCTGCTCGGGGTGATTCCGAACGTGACCCTGCTCGCTGCGCTCGGCAACGTCACAACCCAGACCGGCGAGCAGCCGATCGTTGAACCGCCGCCCACGGTTGAGGTGTCGATCGTGACCGCGACGCTGGAGGAGACGGCGCAGACCGACTCGGATGCTGTGGTGACGGGAGGTCGCTCGTGAACGACTTCCGCATTCCATTGGGTGACTGGGTTGAGTCCCTCGTCCGGTTCGTCACCAAGTACTTCTCCGACGTGTTCGGCGCGATCAGAACCGTATTCAAGGGTGCCTACGACGTGCTCGAGTGGATTCTTGCGACCCCGCCGTTCTGGGGCGTCATCCTCGTGCTTGCGGTCATCGCGCTTCTGGTCAAGGGCGTGCCGTTCGCCCTCGGAAGCGTCGTCGGATTGGGTTTGATCGTCGCTGTCGGCCAGTGGGACCACGCGATGGAGTCGCTCGCGCTGGTGATCGTGGCCAGCGTGATCGCGGTGCTGCTGAGCATTCCGATCGGCATCCTCGCGGCGAAGTCGCGGACGGCTTCGGCAATCATCCGCCCGGTGCTCGACTTCATGCAGACCATGCCTGCGTTCGTCTACCTGATTCCCGCGCTCATCCTGTTCCGCGTCGGAGTGGTGCCCGGCATCGTCGCGACGATCATCTTCGCGCTCGCACCGGGCGTGCGCCTCACGGAGCTCGGCATTCGCGGCGTCGACCAGGAGGTCGTCGAGGCGGGCCGGGCCTTTGGCTCCCCTCCCGGACGCATCCTTCGCCAGATCGAGCTGCCGCTCGCAATGCCGACCATCATGGCCGGTGTCAACCAGGTGATCATGCTCGCGCTGTCCATGGTCGTCATTGCCGGAATGGTCGGTGCTGGCGGGCTCGGCGGGCAGGTCGTCGCCAGCCTCAACCGGATCGACATTGCACTCGGCTTCGAGGCGGGGCTCTCGGTCGTGATCCTGGCGATCTTCCTCGATCGGGTCACTGCGGCGTTCGGCAACGGCGGCAGCTACCTCGGCCGGTTCTTCGGCCGACGCGCAGCTGCAAGAACTGCGCCCGCGCCCGAGCTCATCTCGGCCGGCAACTAGAAACTCGCGGGCGCATTCGCGCCTGTGACCGCGCGCGCAGTTCACCCTGCGTGCACTTCACGTTCGGTCGCGCCATCGCGCGCGGCAAGAAAGGAAGACACATGAGAAAGCGCCATTCAGCGCTCATCGCCACAGGTGCCATTGCGGCGCTGGCACTCACCGGATGCTCCGCCGACACAAGCGGAGACCCCGGAGTTGAGAGCAAGGGTGAGATCACCATCGCCGTGTTCAACGGCTGGGACGAGGGCGTGGCCACCTCGTTGCTGTGGGAGAACATCCTCACGAAGCAGGGTTACGACGTGAACCTCGAGTACGCGGACCCCGCGACGGTGTTCCTGGGTCTCGCGGACGGTGACTACGACTTCACCACCGACGTGTGGCTGCCCGGCACCCACGCCGAGTACCTGAAGGAGTACGGCGAGGACATCGTCGAGGTGGGAGCCTGGAACGACTCAGCGTCGCTCACGGTCGCCGTGAACGCCGACGCCCCGATCGACTCGCTCGCTGAGCTCGCCGAGAACGCCCACCTGTTCGGCGACCAGATCGTGGGCATCGAGCCCGGTGCAGGACTCACCGGAGCCATGGAGAAGTCGGTCATCCCCGGGTACGGACTCGAGGACATGAACTTCCTGACGTCATCGACGCCGGCGATGCTCACCGAGCTGTCAACCGCTCTGGAGTCCGGCGAGAACATCGTCGTGACCCTGTGGCGTCCGCACTGGGCCTATGACGCGTTCGACATCAAGGACCTCAAGGACCCGGAGGGTGCACTCGGCGGCGCGGAGAGCATGTACACCTACAGCCGCACTGGCTTCGCGGATGACCTCCCAGAGGTCGCGAAGTGGCTGGAGAACTTCACCATGGACTCCGACCTGCTGCACTCGCTCGAGAACGCACTGTTCAACGAGTACGACGGTGACGACTACGCGCCGATCGTCGAGGACTGGATCGCGCAGAACCAGGACTGGGTAGACAGCCTCACGAGCTAGTCACGCACCCTCGAGTTGCCCACTTCCGCCCCACATTCTGGGGGCCGAAGTGGGCAATTCGGCGTTAAAGGCGAGTGCGGGGAGTGGCAGGCGCGGGCCGCGTCAGAACAGGTTGTTGATCACATCGAGGCGCACCTGCGCCAGCACCGCGATGACCACGTAACAGAGGATCGTCAGGAGCGGCACCCAGGAGTAGAGCTTTCCGAAGAAGCGACGCGCCGCCGGCGGGACCGGGATGTTGCCCGACTTCAGGTTGTACAGCGTCACCGCGAGGAACAACGGGATCGTCACCGACCAGACGACCATGCACCACGGGCACAGCGTCCCGAGAACGAAGATGCTCTGGCTGATGAGCCAGCACACGAACGCGAACGCGCCGAGCAGCCCGAGGTTGAACAGCATCCAGAACCAACGCGCGAATCGTGCACCGGCAAGCAGGCTGACACCGACCGCGATCGGGGCTGCGAAGCCGGCGATTCCGAGCAAGGGGTTGGGGAACCCGAACACCGCGCCCTGCCATGAGCCCAGGTTCGGGCCGCAGGCGACGAGCACACTGATGTCGCAACTGAGCTGGGTGTCGGGGTTCGCCAGCACTTCGAACTTCGAGATGGTGAGCTCCCATGAGCCCCAGAATCCGATAGCTCCGGCGATGATCAGGAAGACTGCGAGTGCCGTCGGGCGGGCAGTGGATTGGGGCGGGCGCACGCTGGCGATTATTCCACTCGGGGGCAAATGCGCGCGTTCCGGGCGACGGCATGCGATAATTGACGACAGTCACCCGAGCCGCGCTCGGCGTGACCCACGACAAGCTTCCCGGTCACAGAACCGGAATGGCCGAGATCCACGGTTGCACGACGCACCGAGTGCCACGGTCAGGACGCACAGGTTTGCGGATGTTCATGACGAACGCCGCTCGAGAATTGAGACCCGGATCGCAGGGTAGCGCGGATACCCGCACCGGGCTGGGAGCGTACCAGCAATGCTGGAGACAGACGACAACAACGAATCACAGGATCCAACAACCGCGCCGGAGGGTGCCGCCGAGGCGTCCCCGAAGCGCCGCATCTTGAGACGACGGAAGGCGGAGCCGAAGTCGGCTGCTGCGGCCGCGAGCGATGTGGCTGAGCTGCCGGATGCGGCGGCGGACGTCGCCGAGGCACCGAACGCCGAGGCTGAGCCGCCCGAGACGGCGGAACCCGCCGCGCAGCCTGAGCAGGCTGCCGAGCCGGAGGCGACCCCCGAGCCGGAGCCGACCCCCGAGCCGGTCCGGGCGCTGACGACCACGTCGCTGATCTTCCAGGCACCCGACCTGCCGCCGCTTCCGCCGCTGCCGGCGCGTGCGGACTTCGACGACACGGAGGAGACGCAGTCATCGTCGCGTCGCCGCACCCGCCGTCGTGCGGGCGAGGACTCCGACCCGGACGACAACCAGCCGAACACCGTTGTGAGGGTCCGCCAGCCGCGCAAGCAGCCGGAGCTCATCACCGAACCGCAGCGCATTAAGGGCTCGACGCGGCTCGAGGCGAAGAAGCAGCGCCGCCGTGACGGCCGCGACGCCGGCCGCCGCCGCCCGGTCATCACCGAGGCGGAGTTCCTCGCACGCCGCGAAAGCGTCGACCGCGTCATGGTCGTGCGGTCGAGGAGCAACCGCATCCAGATCGGCGTGCTCGAGGATGGCGTTCTCGTCGAGCACTACGTCGCCCAGTCGCAGGAATCGTCGCTCATCGGAAACGTCTACCTCGGCCGCGTGCAGAACGTGCTGCCGAGCATGGAGGCCGCGTTCGTCGACATCGGTCGTGGCCGCAACGCCGTGCTGTACTCCGGCGAGGTGGACTGGGATGCCGCGAACACCGAGGGCGAGAAGAACCAGCCGCGCCGCATCGAACTGGCGCTGAAGCCCGGCGACAAGGTGCTCGTGCAGGTCACCAAGGACCCCGTCGGACACAAGGGTGCCCGCCTCACCAGCCAGGTCAGCCTGCCCGGGCGGTACCTCGTGTACGTCCCGAACGGGTCGATGAACGGCATCAGCCGCAAGCTGCCGGACACCGAGCGCGCGCGCCTGAAGAAGATCCTCAAGGAGGTGCTCCCGGACAACGTCGGTGTCATTGTGCGCACCGCCGCCGAGGGAGCAACGCAGGAGCAGCTGACCCTCGACGTCAATCGCCTGATCGCCCAGTGGGCAGAGATCAGCAAGGCGGTCGAAAAGGGCAACGCGCCGTCCCTGTTGCACAGCGAGCCCGACCTGCTGGTCAAGATCGTGCGTGACGTCTTCAATGAGGACTTCCAGTCCCTGGTTGTGCAGGGTGACGACGCCGAGAAGACCATCTCCGGGTACCTCAGCCAGGTCGCCCCCGACCTGATGGACCGTCTGAAGCGCTACGACGGCGACGGCGACGCCTTCGACTCGTACCGCATCTCGGAGCAGATCGAGAAGGCGCTCGACCGCAAGGTCTGGCTGCCATCCGGTGGTTCACTCGTCATCGACCGCACCGAGGCGATGACCGTCATCGACGTCAACACCGGCAAGTTCGTCGGCTCTGGCGGCAACCTCGAAGAGACGGTCACGAAGAACAACCTCGAGGCCGCGGAGGAGATCGTCCGCCAGCTGCGCTTGCGCGACATCGGCGGCATCATCGTCGTCGACTTCATCGACATGGTGCTCGAGACCAACCGCGACCTCGTGTTGCGTCGCCTGGTCGAGTGCCTCAGCCGTGACCGCACCAAGCATCAGGTCGCCGAGGTGACGAGCCTCGGTCTCGTGCAGATGACCCGCAAGAAGCTCGGCCTCGGGCTGCTCGAGTCGTTCAGCGAGCCGTGCGACGTGTGCGCCGGACGCGGCATCATCGTCCACCACGACCCGGTCACCAAGCACCGCCAGACCCCGCAGCCGGAGACGCGCCGTCGGGGCAAGGCGCAGACCGCGCCGCCGTCGAAGCCCGGCAACGGCACGCACGCGATCACGGATGACGTGAAGAACGCGCTGGCCCAGATCGCGGCGAGCACGATCGTCCCGGATGCGCATGACGAGGCCGCGAAGAGCGAACCCGCCGAGGCGGGGGAGACTGTCGCGCCGGCGGAAGCGCCTGCCGCTGCCGAAGCGCCCGAGGTGCCTGCGAAGGCCGCCGAGGACGCAGAGCTCGCCATCCTGGACATCCCGCTGAAGAAGGTGCAGCGAGCCCCTCGCCGGGTCAGCCCCGAGGCCGCAGAGGACATCCTCGGCTCTGTGCTGGAGGCGCTGCCCGCGCCGAAGGAGCCGGGTTCTGGACGGTCGTCACGCCGCCCGCGGCGTGCGACCTCCGCGAGCATCGCGGCCCAGGCCGAGACCCCCGAAAACCCCTAACCCTCCATTGAGTCGGGAGTATTTGCCCAAATGGCTAACCGCATAAGGGCAAATACTCCCGACTCGATGCTTTCGGGGACGGTCAGAGCCCGCGACGCTCGCGCTGCGTCACGCGCAGGCCGCTTGCCTGCAGGCGCTCGACAAGCTCGCGGTTGCTGACCGGGGTCGCCCCGGCCGCGACGAGGTCGTCGTACCGGATGTCCGGAACGTCGTAGTGGTCCAGATCGAAGCCGCGGCGGGGGAGCCCGACCTTCGCCGCGAAGGCATGCAACTCCTCAAGCGACGTGTCGCTGACCAGATGACCCCATAGCATCCCGTGGGCTGGCCAGCTAGGTTGATCGATGAGCACGGCCATGCTGGGAGTTTAGAGGGGGCATCCGGATGCACAGCGTCACCACAGCGGTCCGCAAACCAACCAGGGTCACTGCCGCCTACGCGGCCGGGCTGGTCCTGGCGGTGATGGTCGCCCAGCAATTGGCGAACGCCGTGTACAGCATCGCCGTCTACGGCAGTTCCGGTCAGCTTGGGTTGTTGATCGGCGGGTACGGGCTGGACCTTCTCACCGTGCGGCTGCCGTTCGCACTCGGCGTGTTCGTCAGCTTCTGGCTTGTCGCACGCGTCGTCGCGGAGCACCGGATGGCCCAGGTGGTCGCTCGCTCGCTCGCCGCGGCCGGTCTCGGCGCCCTCGCGGTCTTTGTCGCATCGTTCCTGTTCGAAGCGATGGGGCCGCTGTCCGAGGTGAATTGGTTTGCGGATTCACTGGACGGCCTCGCCGGCGCGCTCGCCCAGGGCGGCAACTATGCGATCGTGGTCGGTCTGATGAACGCGGTCAACGCGCTGATCTACGCTGCGCCGGTCGTGGTCCTCGCCGGGGTATGCTTGTGGTTCTGGCTGACGAAGCGTCCGGCTTGAGCCCCTGCGGAAGGCGTCCTCGACGAGGTTTGACCGCCGTACCGCCCATCAAGTAGCATTGACCCTTGGTGTGCGCTGGGCTGAGCCCGCTTTTTACGCCAATAGCTTCCTTCAAGAGTTAGGGTCCCCACGTGGTTTACGCAGTTGTGCGCGCCGGCGGTCGGCAGGAAAAGGTCGAGGTCGGTTCGATCGTCGTCCTCGACCGCATCCAGGCGGATAAGAACGGCAACATCGAGCTTGCGCCGGTGCTGCTCGTCGACGGTGACAAGATCACCCACGACGCGAAGTCACTCGCGAAGGTCACGGTCACGGCTGAGGTGCTCGGCAACGAGCGCGGCCCGAAGATCGTCATCCAGAACTACAAGAACAAGACCGGGTACAAGCGCCGCATGGGCTTCCGTGCCGAGCAGACCCGCGTCAAGATCACCAGCATCAAGTAAGGGGCTGAAGCACTCATGGCACACAAAAAGGGAGCTAGCTCCACCCGTAACGGTCGCGACTCCAACGCGCAGCGCCTCGGCGTGAAGCGCTTCGGCGGCCAGGTCGTCAGCGCAGGCGAGATCATCGTCCGTCAGCGCGGCACCAAGTTCCACCCGGGCGCCGGTGTCGGCCGCGGTGGCGACGACACGCTGTTCGCCCTCGAGGCGGGCTCGGTCGAATTCGGCACGAAGGGTGGCCGCAAGGTCGTCAACATCGTGACGGCGGCTGCCGAGTAGCAGCAAAGCTTTTCCCTGCGAGCGAGCTTCGGCTCGCTCGTAGTGTTTAACGTGAGAGACAGGAGGCAGCCATGGCGACGTTCGTCGACGAGGTGACGCTGCACCTGCGTGCTGGCAACGGCGGGCACGGATGCGTTTCAGTGCGTCGCGAGAAGTTCAAGCCCCTCGGCGGTCCGGATGGCGGCAACGGCGGGCACGGTGGGGACATCGTGCTGATCGCCGACCCGCAGGTCACCACGCTGCTCGGCTACCACCACTCGCCGCACCGCAGCGCACCCAATGGCATGCCCGGCATGGGCGACAACCGCAACGGCCCGCGGGGTGAGAACCTGGTGCTCCCGGTGCCGGTCGGCACGGTCGTCAAGGATCCGGACGGCACAGAGCTGGTCGACCTGAACGAGCCAGGCATGGAGTTCATCGCAGGCCCGGGCGGACTCGGTGGACTCGGCAACGCGGCCCTCGCCAGCACCAAGCGCAAGGCGCCCGGATTCGCGCTGCTCGGCACGCCAGGCTGGCAGGGCGATGTCGTCCTGGAGCTCAAGGTCGTCGCCGATGTCGCTCTCGTTGGCTACCCGTCCGCAGGCAAGTCCAGCCTCATCGCCGCCATGTCGGCAGCACGTCCGAAGATCGCGGACTACCCCTTCACGACGCTGCACCCGAACCTCGGAGTGGTGCAGGCAGGCGAGGTCCGCTACACCGTTGCCGACGTCCCCGGTCTCATCGAGGGTGCGAGTGAGGGTCGGGGGCTCGGCCTCGAGTTCCTGCGTCACGTCGAGCGGTGCACCGCAATCGTGCACGTCCTCGACTGCGCAACCCTCGAGCCCGGCAGAGATCCGCTGAGCGACCTCGACACCATCCTCGCCGAGCTGGGAGCGTACCCGGTGCCCGCCGGGCAGACGCCGCTGCTGGAGCGCCCGCAGCTCGTGGCGCTGAACAAGATCGACGTGCCAGAGGCCCGCGAACTCGCCGATTTCGTGCGGCCCGACCTCGAGGCTCGCGGCTACCGCGTGTTCGAGATCTCCACCGTGAGCCATGAGGGACTGAGGCCGCTCAACTACGCACTTGCAGACCTGGTCGAGACCGACCGTGCCGCGACGCCGCCGCCGAAGCCGCGTATCGTCATGAGGCCGAAGGCGGTCGACGACAACGGCATGACCATCGCGGCCGAGAACACACCTGAAGGTACGATCTACCGCATCCGCGGCGAGAAGCCGGAACGCTGGGTCGCCCAAACCGACTTCCGCAATGAGGAGGCCATCGGATTCCTCGCGGACCGGCTGTCCAAGATCGGCATCGACGACCGCCTGTTCCAAGCGGGCGCCGCAGCCGGCGCTACAGTGGTGATCGGCGCCGACGACGGCGTCATCTTCGACTGGGAGCCGACGCTGACGTCTGCCGCCGAGCTGATCACGAGTCCGCGAGGCACCGACTCCCGTTTCGGAGGAAGCGAACGTCCGACTCGCGCCGCGCGGCGTGAGGACTACTTCGCCCGCATGGACGCTAAGGCAGCCGCCCGCGAGGAACTCCGCCGCGAGCGCGAGGCCGGCCTGTGGACCGAAGACGACGATTTCGAGATCGACCGCCCCGGCGATACGAAGGAACAGAACACCGAGGATGACTGAGCCGATAACGCTGCCGCCGCTATCGTCCCGTACCCAGATCCCGCAGGCGAGGCGTGTGGTCGTGAAGGTCGGTTCGTCATCGATCAGTGGCGCCAACGCCGGGCAGATCACCGATCTGGTCGACGCGCTGGCCGACGCCCACGGGCGTGGTGCTGAGGTTGTGCTCGTGTCCTCTGGCGCCATCGCCACGGGCATCCCGTACCTGCAACTCGACGCACGGCCGACCGACCTCGCGACGCAGCAGGCGGCCGCGGCGGTCGGCCAGAACCTGCTGATCTTCCGCTACCAGGAAAGCCTCCGCCGCTATCGCATCGTCGCCGGTCAGGTGCTGCTCACCGCGGGGGACCTGGAGAACCCGGCACACCGCAGCAACGCGCAGCGCGCCATGGAGCGCCTGCTCGGACTGCGCATCCTCCCGATCGTCAATGAGAACGACACGGTCGCAACGCACGAGATCCGCTTCGGCGACAACGACCGGCTCGCGGCGCTCGTCTCGACGCTGGTGCGCGCCGACCTGCTCGTGCTGCTGTCGGATGTCGACGCGCTGTACACGAAGCCGCCGTCGCATCCGGATGCGCGCAAGATCGAGCATGTCCCATTTGACGACGAGCTGGCCGAGGTCGAATTCGGCGGAATCGGCGAAGCCGGCGTCGGAACCGGGGGAGCGGGCACCAAGGTGTCGGCCGCGAAGCTCGCGGCGGCGGCGGGAACCCCAGTGCTGCTCGCGTCGACCACTCAGGTGCGCGAGGCGCTCGCTGGGGACCACGTCGGCACCTGGTTCGACGCCAAGGCTTAGGTCAGCCGTCGTCAGCGTGCGAGCCCGATGGCTCTGACGAGCGCCTCGACCATCGCATCCGTCTCCCAACCATGATTCGCTCCGGCCACGGTGACGTGGGTGGCGCTGGGCAGTGACCGCTCTAGCGCTTCGGCAGCAACGGGGAAGAGCGGCAGCGTCTCTGCGCCGGTCATGACGGTGGTCGGTTGCGTCACGGCAGCCCATTGGGTCGCCCACGGCGTTCCGGTTTGCGCCTTGGCGAGAATCGTCGCGTCGTAGGGCAGCGTTGGTGCGATCTCAAGCATCGTCGGCCACGCAGGGCTTCTGCGCGACGCCTCCAACCACTCGGGCGGCATGTCCCGCATGAACACCGCGATGGCTCCCTCCCGGTCGCCCGCGGTGATCCGCTCGGTCAGGCTGCGCGCGTAGGCGCCCCCGTCGCCCTCGAGCGCCAGCGGCGGCTCCCACAGCGCCAGCGCGGTGACGGGCAGCCCAGCGGCGGCGGCCCACAGCGCAAGCACAGCGCCAGACGAGCTGCCGAACAGTGCGGCGCTGCCACCGTTCGCCGCGATGAGGGCGGCCACGTCCTCCACCTCACGGTCGACGTCGTACGTGCTGGCGTCACCGCTCTCACCGCGTCCCCGGCGGTCGTAGGTCACCGCGGTGAAGCCTTCGGCGGCCATCCTGTTGGCGAGCTCGGCCGTTCTCGGATCGAAGGCTCGGAACTGCATTGCCGCACCGACGAACACCACGGTCGGCCCGTCGCCTTCGCGTTGGTAGGCGAGCCGTGTTCCATCCGCCGATGTGACGAACTCGGTCATGAATGCCTCCGGATGCTTGGTTGCTGACCACATTGCCCCGGTGGGGCCGCGAATGCAACGGCAGGCCGCATGGCGCGCGACGGTAAACTCGCGAGCATGCACGGTACTGCCATCACCACCCTCGCCGACAAGCTCGTTGCAGCTCGCGAGGCTTCACTCGGGCTCGCGCAAGCGACGACCCAGCAGAAGAACGCCGCACTCGAATCGCTCGCGGTCGCGCTCGAGATGAACGTCGAACGCATCGCCCGGGCCAACGCCCGCGACCTCGAGGCGGGCGCGGCGAACAATCTGGGTGACGCGATGCTCGACCGACTCCGACTTGATGCCAAGCGCATCGACGCCCTCGCCGTCGCGGTTCGCGAGATCATCGGCCTCACCGACCCGATCGGGCAGTCGGTGCGTGGCATGACCCTGCCGAACGGCCTGAGGGTCAACCAGGTGCGTGTGCCGTTCGGCGTTGTCGGTGCGATCTACGAGGCCCGCCCGAACGTGACCATCGACATCGCAAGCCTCGCGCTGAAGAGCGGCAATGCAGTCGTGCTCCGGGGCGGTTCGGCCGCGGAGAACTCGAATCGTGTGCTCGTGGGGCTGATCCAGGATGCGCTGGCTGCAGCCGGTCTCCCGTCGCTCGGCGCCCAGACCATCGACGAATTCGGTCGCGACGGTGCGACAGAGCTCATGCGCGCCCGCGGCCTCGTCGATGTGCTCATCCCGCGCGGAAGCGCAAACCTCATCAACACCGTGGTCGCCGAGTCGACGGTGCCCGTCATCGAGACCGGCGCCGGTATCGTGCACATCTTCATCGACGAGAGCGCCCCCACCCAGTGGGCCGTCGACATCGTCCGCAACGCGAAGGTGCAGCGGCCGAGCGTGTGCAACGCCGTCGAGACTGTGCTCATCCACCGCGCCGCGTCGGAACGCGTGCTGCCGGCCCTCATGCAGGCGATGCGCGACTCTTCGGTGACCGTCCACGCCGAGCATGAAGTGGTCGCGAACTTCCCGGACGCGCTCGTGGCGACGGAGGAGAACTGGTCCACCGAGTACCTGTCGCTCGAACTGTCGGTGCGCATCGTCGACACGCTCGATGAGGCGATTCAGCACATCCGGCGCTATTCCACGCATCACACGGAGTCGATCGTCACCAACGACCTCGCGAACGCGGAACGTTTCCTGAACGAGGTGGACTCCGCGGTCGTCATGGTCAACGCCTCCACCCGGTTCACGGATGGCGGCGAATTCGGGTTCGGTGCCGAGGTCGGCATCTCCACCCAGAAGCTGCACGCTCGGGGCCCCATGGGGCTGTCGGAACTGACGAGCACGAAATGGATCGTCAGAGGCTCCGGTCAGGTGCGCGCGTAAGTCCGGTGCCATGGACGGAACACGGTAGATTGGCTATGGCGCTTGCCGAAGCGCCGAACGGAGAAGAAATGTCACTGCTTGCTGTAGTCGCCGCCAGCGAAGAGCACCTGGCACCCATCTGGATGCCCATCATTTGGTTCGCGATCATTCCCGCCGCGGCATTCATCCTCATGGGTCTGATCACCTGGAGCTTCCGCGACGTCGCGAACCGTCACGTCATTCAGACGCATCGGCATGACGAGGCTGCGCACCAGTAGGTTCGCCAGTGACCATGCCGGCAACCGCGCAAGGACGCGCCCGAATCGGAGTGATGGGCGGCACCTTCGACCCCATCCACCATGGACACCTCGTCGCGGCGAGCGAAGTCGCGCAGTCATTCGACCTTGACGAGGTCGTTTTCGTCCCCACCGGCGAGCCGTACCAAAAGAAGCGCGATGTCACCGCCGGAGAGCATCGCTACCTGATGACCGTGATCGCCACGGCATCCAATCCACGCTTCACGGTGAGTCGTGTCGACATCGATCGTGACGGCCCGACGTACACGATCGACACGTTGCGCGAGCTGCAGGCGGCCCGCCCCGACGCCGAGTTGTTCTTCATCTCGGGTGCGGATGCGGTTGCGCAGATCCTGGAATGGAAGAACGCGGAGCAGCTTTTCGACCTCGCGCACTTCGTCGCTGTAACCCGTCCTGGGCACAACCTCACCATTTCGGGATTACCGCAGGAGCACGTAAGCTTGTTGGAAGTTCCCGCGCTGGCCATTTCTTCGACGGACTGTCGAAGCCGCGTCAGTCGGGGTTTCCCGGTGTGGTACCTGGTTCCCGACGGTGTCGTGCAGTACATCTCCAAGTACCGCTTGTATCGGAGTCTGACGTGACAGCCTGGCAAGATGAGCCGCCCCTGAGCAGGCGAGCGCTCCGCGAACGCGAGCGAGCTCAAGCCCAAAGTGATGCCCAAAACCAGCAGGAACCGGCAGCGCAGCCGGAACCCCTGAGCTACACCACCTCAGCGCGTCCGCACATCCCGAGCTACGACGGGCCCTCGTTCCGGAACCGTCCGGTGTCGACCGCGCCGCACCAGCCGGACAACCCCGGCTACCGGATGCGCGATTTCAGCCCGGAGTCCCGTCAGACGCGGGCCGCTACGCCGGTCGATGCGCCGGCTCCGTGGTCGCCGCAGGTGGCCAGCGGAGACCTCAAGTACCAGACGTCGGCGCAGCAGCCACCATCGGCGCCGCCTCAGGCGTTCCAGAGCCCAGCCATGCCGGAACCTCCGGTCGAGCGGACCGTCGCCGAGCAGGCTGCCGAAGCGCAGCCCCCGATCGAGCACACCCTGACCCGCCGGGAGCTGCGCGCGATCCGCAACGCAGCCAGCCCCACCCCGCCGACACTCAGCGAGCCGAACGACGTCGAGCCGAGCGAGCCCCAGGCCATCCCGCTTCCGGTTGTTCTGCCGCCGATCGAAGACGTCTTCCCGGCCAAGCAGGACACCGCGGTCGAGGCGCATCCAGAGGCGCCCGTCGACGCGCATCCGGAGCCCGAAACCGAGCCCGAGATCGTCGTGGAGGCCAGCGAGCCGCCGTCATTCACGGCGGTGATCCGGCCTCCGGTATTCCCGGAGGCGCCGGTAGCGCAGGTGTTCCCCGAGGTCATCGAACCCACGGGAATCGAACCGGAAGCGGCGCTGCCCGAGCCGCTGATCGAGCCGCTGCTGCGGCCGACCCGTGACTCACATTCGGCGCAGAGCGCGGACGACCTGGTCATTCCGGGAACTCCGGCTGCCAGTGAAGTGCCGACCGATCGCGAGGTGGTCGTCGCGCCGGAGTTCCACACTCCGCGGCCACCGGCAGTGAACATCACCGAGCACGACCACGTGACCGGGCACATCCGGGATCTCTCGATCAGCGACGCGATCACGACCAGCGCGCTGGTGCTGCCGTCCCTTCCCGCCGACCCGATCACCAGCCCGGTCAGTCGCAGCGGGGACATGCTCGTCACCGGATCGATCGACCTGCCGCGCAGCTTGAGCGCTCTCGGTATCAGCGCGTCACACGAGACGCGGGACATCGATCTCGACGACGATCTCGAAGATGGTCAGCCGAGTTCGGCGCCCGTGCGCGCCATTCGGGCCGTGAGCAGTTCGCACACGTCCTCCCACGGCCTCATCGCCAGCAAGCGACACAAGACCGGCCGCTTCCCGATGATGGCCCTCGCAGTGAGCGGCGCGGTCATGGCAGGCGGCGTTGTCGTACTGCTCGTCGGCGGCGTCGTCTTGAACATCTTCTGATCAGTGATCGACAACCTCTCGACAGTCAGGCCTCAGTGACAGCATCCGATCGCGCACGCGAACTTCTCCGCATAGCCGCCCAGGCGGCGGACTCCAAGCAGGCAGAGGATCTGGTTGCGCTCGATGTGTCCGGCAGGCTGCCGTTCACCGACGTCTTCCTGCTCGCAACCGGTCGAAACGAGCGGAACGTCTCGGCGATCGCCGACGAGGTCGAGGACAAGCTCATCGAGCACGGCGCGAAGCCGCTGCGCCGCGAGGGCAAGGCTGAGGGTCGCTGGGTGCTCCTCGACTTCGGCGACATCGTCGTGCACGTGTTCCATGAGTCGGACCGCGTCTATTACTCGCTGGAGCGACTGTGGCAGGACAGCCCGACGCTTCCGACGCTCTGACTGTCACACGCTGGCGCGCGGCTCCGGATGCTGCGGAGCAGGTTCGCGCGGACGTCGATGCCTGGGCACAGGGCGTCGCTGACAGCGGCCTGCTCGAGGCGTTCGGCGGGGCGGTGGCCGCGGGGGAGCCGCTGCTGGACTTCCTGGAGCGGTTCGCTGCCGCCCACTGGGATTTCCGTGCCGGGCGTGAGCGCAACCTTGCCACGGAGCCCGACCTGACTCCTGCCCAGTTGGAGGCGATCGCCGACTCTGTCGGTCCGCTCGGGCTGGCTGGCACGCCACCGCCGTCGCTGGGCCACTACGACGCGGTGCTCATGACGGGCGGCATGGTGCGAGCCGGCATCGTGAAGCCGCGCCATGTTCGCGAGCTTGTGGATGCGGGTGTCGGCTTCGACGAGATTACCTTCCTCGGTGCGTTTCGGCCGTTTGCGGGCGATGAGGTGGAGCTCGCGAGGGGACTCGGTGTCGAGGGAGATGACGAGTTCGACGCGATGGTGGCGGGGTTGGAGAAATCTTTCGGCCCGTTCCCGCATGGCGAGGTGAGCGAGTACTCCGACGACAGCCCCTTCGCGAGCTGGCGTGACGTGCGCTGGAAGCTCGACGGACTGGACGTGCGCGCGGTCGCGGCACCGTCATCCGACCCCGAGCGCAGGCGAGCGCACACCGGCGACACGTTCCGGTTCTGGGCCGAGCGCATCCCCTCGAGCATGCGCAGCGTGCTCGTCGTGACGACGCCGGTGTACGTGCCGTACCAGGCCGCCGTCGCGGCGGAGGTCCTCGGGCACGAGTACGGGATCACGGTGGAGACCGTCGCAGTGAGCGATAGCGCGAACGACCTGGGTCCGCTCACCCAGCAGTTCCTGCCGCACCATCAGCTGCAGGAGCTCCGGTCGGCCATCCGGGGCATGCGGAGCCTGCGCGCGACGCTTCGGCGATGATCGGGTTCGGCCGGTGTGCGCGAGCAGGGTCCGAGGTGTAGTAATCTAGGTAGTCGTTCCGCTCATCCGGAACGAAGCACGGGTCTGTGGCGCAGCTGGTAGCGCACCTGCATGGCATGCAGGGGGTCAGGGGTTCGAGTCCCCTCAGATCCACCAAACTTGTTGAAGCCCTCATCGCCCTTGTCGTCGTCGGTCTTCGCCTCGGGAGCCGGAGCCTTCTCCACGGTGCTCGCGTCGTCGTTCGGGGCTGGCTGCGGAGCCGCGCTCGCGCAGGCGCTCAAGCCGAGCACCGCCGCGAACACCAGTGCGGCAGCGGCCGATGCAGTGCGTGTGATGATGGTGATTTCCTCTCGTTATGGGCGGGCTTGCCGAAGCGGCGAAGCCGGGGACGACTTGTCACAAGATGGGCAAGCCCATGCGGGCCACGTTACTGCGCAGGGCTTTCAGCATTCTTAAAGGCGACGTTAAGTTGGCTATGGTGGCTATGTGCCAGCATCCATACAGTTCTCACTCAACTTCTCCGGTGCAGGAGTCTTCGAGCAGTCCCGCGCGGCCCGTAGGCACCTGGATGAGCTAGGGGTACACGAACACGCCGCTCGGGTCAGACTTTTCACGATCCTCGCAGCTGCCAGTGTGTTCTCAGACCCAGAGACGGCATCTCGGGCAGCTCTGGATGCTGCGGGCGCAGCCCAGCAGGCGGGCGACGACGTTTCACGCGCGTGGTCATTGGTCGCTTCGAGCGTCTCAGACCTGTCATGCGCCAGCAGCGAGCGGCGCCTCGAGATGATGCGAGAAGTCATTGAAATCTCACGGGACACTGGCGAAACCGAGCTCTTGGTGGCGAGCTTCTTCCTCTATCTCGCTGCGCTCGCAGAACTCGGACAGATGTCAGAACTGGACCTCGCGCTCAGCCCGGTGGGGCCGATTCTCGGACATTTCCCAGAGCTTAGTGAAGGCCGCCACGTGACCTGGTTCCGATGCCTGCAGGCGATGCTCAGCGGTGACGTGCATGCTGCCGAACAGCTTGCGCAACAGGGACTGGCCGTGTCTCAGCACGACGACCCCGACGCTCAGGCCGTCTACGTCGGGCAGCTGGGGATTATCCGCTGGGTGCAGGGGCGAGTCGTAGAGCTCGAGCCTCTGTTCCTGCAGGCCCGTCTGGCCGCCCCTCATGAACCTGTGTGGGCGGTGTCGCTCGCCTGGATGTGGTTGAAGCAGGGGCGCATCAGCGCGGCCCGGTCGCTCGTCGCAGCTTTCCCGCCCGTCGCCGAACTGCCGATTGACCGCAACTGGCTCTCGACTGCCTGCATCCTGACCGAGGTCGTCAGTCAGCTCCAGGAGGTGGAGCTCGCGAGGGAACTCTACTTGGCACTTCTCCCGTACCAGGACCGCGTGGTGACCATCGGCCTCGGGATCGCTTGCTGGGGTGGTAGCGTGGCGAGACCACTTGCGCTCGCTTCCTTGACGCTCGGCGACGCGGACCTCGCCATCTCGCACTATCGCAGAGGCATCGAGCTAATGAGTCGCTGCGGCGCTCACCCGTGGCTGGCCGAGATGCAGTGGGAACTCGCGAGGCTGCTCGGCGACCAGCCTGACTCTGCTGCCCATGACGAAGCAATCACGCTCGCGACCGAATCGCTCGCCACCGCCCAGGCTCTTCACCTGCACGCCACCGAGGAGTTGGCTGCACGCACGCTCGCATCACTGCGCAGCACATTCGCGCTGCGACCGAAGTTCACCTCAACAGACGGCATGCGCGTGGCCGCGCGCCCCAGAATCCAGGTGTTCGGCGGGTTCTTGGTGACTTCGACCGACGGCGCAGAAGGGCGGTGGCAGTCTCGCAAGGCCAGGCAGCTGCTCAAGATCCTGGTTGCACGGCGCGGCACTGCGATGAGCCGAGAGACGCTGATGGACATGCTCTGGCCCGATGTGCCGATGCACCTGCTCATCAACCGATTCTCGGTCGCCGCAGCCGCGGTGCGGCGAGCGCTCGACCCGTCAGCGGCCCTGGACCGCGACGCGTTCCTCGAGTGTCGAGGCGGGCTTGTCCGGCTGCGCATCGAGGCCGTCGACATCGATGCTGAGCAGTTCCTCGCAGCGGCAGGCGGCGCACTTTCCGAATCGGCGACCCCAGCCGAACAGATCGGCGACTCTCGAAGCCCTGGCGCTTCACACGGCCGAGCCCCAGCAGGAGGAGCAGGGCGAGCTCTGGTCGGCCGACTTCCGCAGAGAGATCCATGAGGTCTTCTTCTCGGCGGCGCATGCGTTGGCAGAGCTGTTCACCGAAGACGGGAATCATCTCTCCCGCCTCGAGACCTATCGGCGAGTGCTCGCGCTCGACCAGTTCGACCAGCGAGCGCACGAGGGAGTCATCCGCGCCTTGAGGGAGTTGGGCGCCCACGGACAGGCCGACGCGGCGAGCGACGAGTACATCCGCATCATGGGGTTACTCGGCGTTCCCCTCGATGCACACCTGGCCAGCCGTTGAGACTGAGCCGCGTCGAGCGCAAGACATCTCAGCCCCCGGTGATGTCTGCGACCCTGATGAACTCCGCAGCTGAGGGAAAACCATCGGCGTGAAGCTTCAGGACACCGGGCAGCACCGTATCGCGCAGAGCCGTCGAAGAGTTCGCGAACGTCTGTCGACACGTCGGCGGTATGGCCGAAGAAGCTGATGCTCGCCATCGAAGCATTGCCGTTGGGTACGCGACCACGACGGAGTCGCCGACACGCAGCTCGGATTCGACGAAGAGCTGTTGGAAGCCACCCACCCGCACCCGCTCGCCGTCAGCCTCGTACTGTGCGACGTCTGCTGAGCTCTGCGTGTGCTGCGTCTGCTCGCCGCCAGTTCCGATGATCATGGTGAACTCGTCCTGCCACGCACCGTAGTCCCCATCCTTTCCGAAGCGCAGTGCGCTCTGCCCAGAGAGCGAGATGCTCAAGCTGGCCAGCATCTCAGCAGGCACAGCCGGATCGTTCTGGAGCATCGTGGTGAGCGCGGCCTCGAAGGTCTCGTTGCGAAGCTGCCACGAACCGACGAGGCAGTCAGGGCCCGCTGCTGCAAGAGGCTTGTCTGGACGCGGCTTCTCTTCGAGAACCGGCACCTGTTTCGAGGGGTCCACGCTGGAGCCCTGTTCCCCGCTGTCGGCTGCGCAGCCCGTCAGTGCTGCGCAGATGCCCAACGCTGTGAATGCTGATGCGATCACTCGCGTCCTCGATGAAGTCATGCCCACTGCCTCCCCCTCTGGCCGTTTAGTCGTTGGAGCTTACGAGGTGGTGTTGTCGGTTTTCTTAAGGTGCGACTTTATGAGAACTGAAACGGACGCTTCGTACGGTGAGCTGTTTGAACTGCAGCTGATCACGAGGAGGGGAACATCAACAGTGGAGCTTGGGGACGGAGGAACTCACCGGCGGTC
The DNA here is from genome assembly GCA_963702165.1 of uncultured Actinomycetota bacterium. GTDB lineage: Bacteria > Actinomycetota > Actinomycetes > Actinomycetales > Microbacteriaceae > Terrimesophilobacter. The sequence continues at coordinate 510,303 of OY969722.1, forward strand.
CCGACCGGGGCAGGCGAATGGTCACGGCTGCTCGGCATATCGCTGCGGCCTTGGGCTGGAATGTCGCCGCTCGCGCTCTTGCTGCGCGGCCTCATCCGTGTGGCACTGTGCGTCTTCTTCATGGTCGTCGTGCTGAGGGTCGCCGGTTCTGAAGAAATCGCGACTGTCGCAGGCAGTGGCGGCGGGCTGCGCATGCTGGCCGTCGTGATCATGATCGGACTCGTCGTGGGCGGCGCGTTCGGCGCGTTCAGTGCAGTGGTCGGCGTGCTCGACCTCGTGCCTCGGCACACGGTCACCGGCACGGTGGTGAGCTTGAGCGACCGCAGAGCCTTCGACTTCCTCCCGTACCATGCACAGCGGCTGCTCTTCGAGCGCAACAGAAATGAGATCGACGAGCGCAGGGTAAGGACCGAGGTCGTGCTGAGCACCGACAAGGGGCACCAGCAGTGGACCGTGCGCAGGCATGCCGTGCTTCGGCATCTGCTGCCCGGAGCCCGTGTGACTCTCACCGTCACCCCGATCGCAGGCTATGTCGCTCAGGCAGAGCAATCTCCGCAGACTCCCGCTAACGTGCTTTGAACTCGAAAGGCCTCACTGATGCTTGATTCGCTGACCACACACGCGCGCGCGAGCCGCACGGCACGTCCCCGGATGGCACTGCTCGGCGGAGTCGTCGCGCTTCCACTCCTGTTAGCCGGTTGTGTTGCTGATCCTGGGCCGAAGGAAGGGCCGGTCTCGGGACAGGAGGTTCCAGCAGCCGCGATGTTTCCAGCGAGGAGATCGGTCGGCTATTCGTGACGTCGTTGGATCTCCTCCTGTCGGAGACCGTCACGGTGCGCAACGTTCAGATCATCGAAGAGCGGCACAAGGGAACGCGCGGCGGTCCCAGCGACCCATCGTGACGACAAAGCCTGACCGTCTCAGTCGTGGAGTCAGAACGGCAGACATCGCTGAGCAGCCGAGGATCACGCGGCGGTCCCAGCAACCCATCGAGACGACAAAGCCTGTCCCAGTCGGGCGTCCGACCGAGGCGGCGAGTCAGCTTTCGGTGATGGGTTCCTTCGGCAGCTTGCGCACCTTGCTGCGGCGGCGGCGGTTCGGGATCATCGACCGCATTTCCTCGAGCTTGCCGAAGCACAGCAGCCGGTCGCCGGCCTGCAGCAGCTGGCCACGACGTGGATTCGGGATGACGGTCGCACCGCGGTGGAGCGTCAGCACGGTGATGTCACGCTCGGTGAGCCCCGAGTCACCGAGCGACGTGCCGACCAGGTCGGCGCCGGCGTTGACGACCAATTCGGCCACGCCGTACCCGGTGGAGACCGCCAGTCGCTGGCGCACGTCGATGTCGGGGAACGCGACCTCGTTGGAGATGTAATCGATGATCGCGCCCGCGACATCGAGCTTCGTTGCTGCCTCGATTCCCTGCAGACCCGGTGAGGAGTTGACCTCCATCACGAGCGGGCCGTCGTTGCCCTCGAGCATGTCGACGCCGGCGATCTTGAGCCCCATGATCTGCGCCGAGCGCACCGCGGCGCGAGCATACTCCGGTGTCAGCTCGACCGGCTCAACCGAGCCACCGCGGTGCACGTTGGAGCGGAACTCGTCGCCGATGGCACTGCGCCGCATCGCCGCGACAACGCGATCGCCGACCACGAGGGCCCGGATGTCGCGGCCACGGCTCTCCGCGATGAAACGCTGGATGAGCACGTTCTGGTTGGTGGAGTGCAGCGTCTCGATGATCGCCTCAGCCACCTTGGCTTCCGGCGCGAGGATCACGCCGATGCCCTGCGTGCCCTCGAGCAGCTTGATCACCACCGGAGCTCCACCGACGCGCTCGATCGCGGGACGCACATCCGCCCGGTTGCGCACGAAGGCGGTCGCGGGCATCCCGATGTTGTGCCGGGACAGGATCTGGGTGGCCCGCAGCTTGTCCCGCGCATTGGTGATGCCGTTGGCCGTGTTCGGTGTGTAAACATCCATTTGTTCGAACTGGCGCACAACCGCGGTGCCGAAGTAGGTGATCGAGTTGCCGATGCGGGGCAGGATCGCGTCGTAGATCGACAGCGGGCGGCCTCGGAAGTGCAGGTCGGGCTCCGGCCCGGACAGGTCGATCGCGAAACGAAGTGTGTTCAGCACTTTCACGTTGTGGCCGCGCTGCACCGCGGCAGCGCGCAGGCGCTGCGTCGAGTACGAGTGCGGGGCGCGCGAAAGGATGGCGAGTTTCAAGCGGTGACCCCTGAGAAGATAGTGAAATGACGCAACCGTCCCATTCAAGCACCATCGCCGGATGGCGCGAGTGGGTGAGCCTTCCCGGCATCGGCGTGCCGTGGATCAAAGCCAAGCTCGACACCGGCGCGCGCACGTCGAGCCTGCACGCGTTCGACGTCGAGGAGCTGGGTGAGGGTGGAGAACAGCGCGTGCGATTCTGGGTGCACCCGTGGCAGAACTCGGCTGATGACGCGACCGCCGTCGAATGCCCCATCCACGACCGGCGCACGGTGCGCAGCTCATCCGGTCACGAGGAGGAGCGCATCGTCGTGCTCATGGACGTTGCCATCCTCGGACGCACCGTCAGCGCGGAGGTCACCCTGAGCAACCGCGACTCGATGGGGTTCCGGATGCTCGTTGGCAGGGAGGCACTGCGGCAGTCGTTCATCGTCGACCCGGCGAGGTCGTTCGTGGGTGGCCGCGCGCCGCGTCGCGTCCGCCTCACCAACCGGGGGCGCTGAACCCGCGCTCGCCTCTGCACCCGGTAACCGAGTGTTCCCTCATAACCCGGCATCGGAGGCGGGGGCCGAGCGTAGCCTCTGGGTGGTGATGCCGGGGCATCCGGCGCAGCCGATCTCATTATCGAGAGGAGCAGCCCCATGCGCGCTGTGGTGTTCGAGGACTTCAAGACGTTTCCGGCCCTGAAGGACGTGGAGAAGCCTGTTCCAGGCCCGGGGGAGGTGCTGCTTAAGGTTGCCGGAGCTGGGGCATGCCATTCGGATGTCGCCATCTACGACACGTTCGAGGCTGGCATGCCGGGCGCGCAGCCTCCCGCATTCACGCTCGGCCACGAGAACTCCGGATGGGTCGAAGAGCTCGGTCCCGGTGTCAGTGGCTTCACCAAGGGCGACGCCTACCTCGTGTACGGCCCCTACGGCTGCCAACGGTGCCCAGCGTGTTCCCGCGGCCAGGACACCTATTGCGAGAACGTCGCCGAGGTCGGCTCCCTCGGCATCGGTCTCGGCCGCGACGGTGGCATGGCCGAGTACGTTGTCGTGCCCGCGCGAAACCTCGTGCCGCTGGGCGACGCCGACCCGGTTGACGCCGCGCCGCTGTCGGACGCCGGACTGACGCCGTACCACGCCATCAAGAACTCGCTCGACAAGCTGAACAAGGGCGGCGCGACTGCCCTCGTGATCGGCCTCGGCGGACTCGGCCAGCTGGCCGTGCAGATGCTCAAGGCCATGACCGGCGCCGAGGTGATCGCTACCGACATGAAGGAGGATGCGATGGCGCGCGCCGCGCAGTCCGGCGCGAAGACCGTGGGTGGCGGGCCAGACCAGGTGGCGCAGATCCGTGACCTCACCGGTGGTCGCGGTGTCGACGTGGCGCTCGACTTCGTAGGCGTTGCCCCAACGGTCAAGACCGCGATGGGCTCCGTCGCCCAGGGCGGGCGGGTCACCATCGTGGGGATCGCCGGCGGCCAGTACACCTGGGACTTCTTCTCGACCCCATACGAGGCGGAACTCACCAACACCTACTGGGGCACCATCCAGGACCTCTGGGAGGTCGTCGCGATGTACCGCGCTGGGCAATTGAAGCCAGAGGTAGAGCGTTTCAGCATGGACAACGCACTGGACGCGTACCGCAAGCTGCAGGCCGGAGAGATCTCCGGTCGTGGGGTTGTCGTCCCGCATTCCTGAGCCGCCATTCCTGAGAGTTCGCCCCACTTGCTTGCCGCGTGGGCGGATGCCTGTGGATAGTTTTGTACGAATGTCTGTCGGTTGTGTTGCAATGAAGTATGGAACAAATCAGCGACAGGGCGGCGGCGCTGGAGGCTCCACCGCCGGATCCGGCCGATCGGGTCGAGCCACGTCGGTTCGTCTTTGACGCGCTGGATGATGCGATCGGCGCCGTGCAGACTGCGGATCGGATGATCGCGATGATCATGGCCGCTAGAGCGCGGCAGCTGCAGGTAGTTGTCGAGCTCAGCGAGCTGAATGGGATGTTCGCCAAGCCGATGCCATGGAAGCGGACGCTGGAGCAGCGAGCACTGCGGTTGGAAGTGGCGATGCGGTTGCGGATCTCCGAGCGGGCCGCGGAGGCCCAGTTGGCCGAGGCCGATCAATTGGTCAGCAAGTTGCCGGCGACGCTGGCCGGTTTGGCGGCGGGGGAGTTCTCCTACCGTCATGCGCAGGTCATGGTCGAGCAGAGCATTGGATTGAGCGATGAGGACTGCGAGGCGCTGGAGGCGAAGGCCTTGCCCTATGCGGTCAAGCTGACACCGCCCCGGTTCAAGCAGAAGGTCCGCACCCTGCGTGAGCTGCTGCACCCCGAGGTGCTGGCCGAACGAAACCAGGCCGCTCGCGAACAGCGGCGCGTGGAGTTGTGGCCCGCCGAAGATGGGATGGCCTGGCTGAGCCTTCACTTGAGTGCGGAGGATGCGTTGGGGGCGATGAACCGGATCACCGCCCACGCGAAGCTGCTCTGCGGCAAGGAGGGCGAGTCCCGCACGGTGGCTCAGATCGGCGCCGACTTCGCTCGCGACCTGATGTTGGATGGGGTGCCCACCACAGGCAAGTGCGGGATCCGGCCGAAGGTGTTCGTCACCGTCCCGGTGCTGACCCTGCTCGGAAAGAGCGAGGCGCCTGGGAACCTGAACGGGTACGGCCCGATCGACGCCGACACCGCCCGCCGGATCGCGGCGCACGCGCCGTCGTTCATCCGGATCCTCACCCACCCGGAGACCGGCGCGGTGCTGTCCATTGGCCGCGACCGGTACCGGGTGCCGAAAGACTTGCGCGATGCGATCATCGCATTGGATGAGACCTGCCGCGCGTTCGGCTGCGGCGCGCTGGCCGGGCACTGCGACATCGACCATGTGCTCGACTGGGCGTTCGCCGGGGAGACCAACCTCGACAACCTGATCGCCCTGTGCCGCAGCCATCACACCTTGAAGACCGCCGGCAAGATCAAGGCGAAGACCAAGCCCGGCCGCCAGGTCACTTGGACCGGGCCGAAGGGCGGCACCGCCACCACCGAACCAGCCATCACCCTGCGGCTATGAAGTGCCGGCTATGAAGCGCCGGCTATGAAGAGCCGACCATGAAGTGGTGGGCGGTGCAGCGTTGGTGAATCTCGCGACGCGCATCCGGACGCTGGGGGAACGCTCATCGGACGAAAGATAGGCTTGCCTAACCTGGGCCTGTTAAAACGTGCTGGCCCTAGAACGAAAGGCATGATTCGCATCATGGGTTATATCAAGTCCGCTGCTCTCGAAGAGACTGGCTACGTCGTACTCGACCGCTACAACCAGGAGATCGACCCCAAGGAGTGGCTCGACCTCGAGTGGGTCGACTGGAAGTCATCCGGTGACACCCGCTTCGCGCCGCTTGCAAGCGCCAAGGGTGAGGTCGAGGTCAACGGCTTCTGGAACCACCAGCCGCCGCGCACCGACAAGGACGGGGTCTGGATCCCGTCGCAGGTTGAGATCGCACCCACGCTCACTCAGCGTGCGCAGGAGCCCGGCGCAAACGTCGGCCGCTGCCGTGTGATCGAACTGCAGCCGAACAGCTATGCGGACGCCCTCTACAACCTGCACCAGGACGACAACAACCGGCTCAACCCTGACGGCACCGGTTGGATCGTCCGCGGGTTCTTCAACCTCACCGACGACAAGGACAGCTACTTCGTGCTGCGCGACAACCGCACCGACCCGAGCGTCGAGTACCGGATCGCCCTGCCGGCGGGTGCACAGCTGATCGTCGACACCCAGCGGCTGTGGCACGCCACGTCCCACCCTGGTGCAGAGCCCCGCTACTGCCTGATCACCTCGTGGGAGTCCGGCCCGGAGCTCGACGCGTACATCGCGAAGTACAACGGCGTCAGCCGTGTGCCGAATGTCGAGGTGCCGCAGGAGCTGCTGGACGCAGGCCAGGCGGAGCAGACCCGTCGCCTCGAGGCGCGTGCCGCCTACTACGCGGCCAAGGGCAAGGCAGAAGCCACTGCGATGAGCGAAGCCTGATTCCTTCCGAAGCAACGCGGATGCCCCGGTCGACCGACCGGGGCATCCGTCGTTGACGGCTGTGCTCCGACGCGCTGTGAGAGTTCTCAGAAGACTCCTTGGCACTCAGCGCTGAGGCTTAATCTGCATGCGACCGGGTCCGGTCGGGTCGGTCTTCGCATCAAACATCCTGGAGTGGTCATCATGGAGCAACCGATGGAACAAGGAACCTTCGAGAAGCCTGACGATGTACGGGAGGGGTCGAACTGGCGGCTTGAACTCGTTGACCTGGCCGGCGGCGCTCAAGTCGGCAGGCTCACACTGCAACCGGGATGGAAGTGGTCGACGGACGTCAAGCCGGTGGCCGGGACGGAGCTCTGCGAAGCGCCCCATCAGCAGTACCACATCGCTGGTCGCATCCACGTGATCATGAAGGACGGCACGGAAATGGAGGCAGGACCAGGCGACGTCATCTCCCTTCCGCCGGGGCACGACGCCTGGGTAGTCGGTGATGAAACGGCCGTTGTAGTCGACTGGCAGGGAGCATCGGTCTGGGCGAAGCCTCGCTGAGCGCCTCGCGACTTACGGCGTTATGACGACCTTGCCGAGTGAGCGTCCCTCACCCACGCGGGCGAGCGCCTCCGGTACCTGATCAAGCGAGAACGTCCGGTCGATCCGGATGCCCAACTCGCCGGCGACGCAGCGCTCGGCAACCGGCATGAAGTGCTTTGGTCCTTCGTGCGCCACGAGCAGACCCACGTGCCGACCGGTCAGGCCGCCCAGCGCGGCGCCGAGCGTCACCACCCGCAACAGAGTTCGCACAGTGCCGCCGACGCACAGGTAGCGGCCGCCGGGAACCAATGCCCGGCGGTAGGCGAACACCGAGCGGTGCGCGACGAGATCGAGCACAAGGTCGAACTGCCCCCGACGGGTGAAGTCGTCCAGACGGTAGTCGATGACGTCATCGGCGCCGAGGTCGCGCATGAAATCGAGTTTGTGGTCGTTATCGACCGCGGTCACGTGGGCGCCGGCCAGCTTGGCGAGTTGGATCGCGAACGTGCCTGCTCCGCCTCCCGCCCCATTGATGAGCACCCGCTGACCGGCGCGGGCGCTGGCTGTTCCTTGCGATGCGATCGCGCCCGCTTGGGGGATGGTCGAAGCCTCGGCGAAACTCAACTCCGGCGGCTTGCGCGCGAGCGCGGTCTCGGCCACCAGCGCGTACTCGGCGAAGCCACCCATGAGAGCGAGATTGTCGCCGTACACCTCGTCGCCGACCTGCCAATTGGTGACCCCCGAGCCCACGGCCGTTACCCGCCCCGCGATGTCGGAGCCGAGAACCTTGCGTCCCGGCGCGAACAGTCCGCCCAGGCGCGCGTATCCGGGATTCCCCGTCAGTGTCTCCCAATCCGACAGGTTGATCGAGGTGGCTGCCACCTTCACGAGCACCTGCTTTTCGCCGGGCGACGGCACCGGGCGCTCCTCCAGCCGCAGCACTTCCGGCGGTCCGTACCGGTCGTAGACGACGGCTCTCATGCGCTCATTCCCACCGGCGGACATGCGACAAAGCCTAGTGAAGCGTGTCAGGCGCCCCGGACCGGCACAGCGACATCGGCGCCACCCTCACGAGTGAGGCGCGCCCCCATCGTGACCATGGTGGGCGCAGGCACGAAACTGCCGGCGAACAGCGCTTCGCCCTGCCGGAATCGCGGGGAGCGGGCAAGCATCGCAAGGGGCACGAAGCCGAAGATGCGCGCAAGCTCATCGAGGTCGATGGGGGAGGTCATCTTCATCAGCGCCAGGTTGTCGCATTGCGAGATGATGCTCGGGTGGATGCGTGACGGGCGCTGCGTTGAGAGCAGGAGCCACAAGCCGAACTTGCGTCCTTCCGCCGCGATCTGGATGATCCGCTCCCGCACGGCGACATGCAGCGGGCTGGTCTCATCCGGCGAGCACAGGTTGTGGGCCTCATCGATCACGATCAGGATCGGACGGCGTTCCTCCCGCCGTGCCCACAGGTCCTCGAGCACGGCCATCGCGACCACCAGAGATTCATCCGGGAACTCGAAGCCACCGAGGTCGAGAACGGTCGCATCCGGTCGAGCCGTGATGACATCCGTTACCGCTTCCAGCCTGCCCGCCCAGACACTCCAGTCGGTCAGCCTGAGGTTTTCGATGCGTGCCGCCAGCGCCTCCGAGGTCGGGGTGCCGCGTTCACGGAGTGTCGGCACGATTTTCGCTGCATCGGTCGTGCCGAGGGTCTCTTCCAGGTGCATGAGTTCGTTGTACTCGGCACGGTTCTCAAGCGGATCGAGGTGCAGTAGCGCAGCCTTCGCCCGCACCGGAAGGTCGACGTACCGCACCCGCAGCGCATCCGGGTTCGGTGACGACGGTCGCAGGATTCGGATGCTCCGTTCGGACAGAATGCGGGACTCCTCCGAATCGTCGCCTCCGCTGGGTTCGCGAAGCTTCACGAAATCAGCGTTCGGGTCGAGCACCACGATCGGGAGGCGGGTGCGTATGAGCAGCTGTTCGAGCACAACGCCGAGCGCATAGGTCTTGCCCGAACCGCTCTGACCGCACCAAAACGTGTGCCGATTGAACCGTCGGGGGAGGAGGTGTGCGGGGGTGCCGTCGGAGCCGAGCTGTGAACCGATGTGCAGCAACCTCCCTGTATCCCCGTACAAGAGGGCGATTGTGGCAGCATCCGCCCTCTCCATCTGCGCCGCCGCGAAGGTGACCGGTCGAGAATCGTCTACGCGTCCATCCGTGATGACGCCGAGGATGCTGCCCGATCCGTGAACGGTCCCGCGCTTGCCGAGGATGACATCGTTGATCTGACCGAGCTGGGCGGAGTCTTCGTGGCCTCGCAGGGTGACGAAAGCGCCCGGGTCGAAGGTCGCCCCGTGACCACCCTCGAATTGGAAATGCCGACCGTCCAGCGATGCCGCAGTGGAATGGCTGTCGGCAGCTTCAGACTGGTTCATCATCGCCGTCCATCGGGGCATGTTTCGCCGCAAGGCTAGCCCCGCCACGTGCAGAACCGAGTCATCCCCCAAGGGTGAGGCAGTCGCAACAACCCACGGTTAGTTTCGTGCCGTGGGAGCATTCGCGCCCGAGTTGGTGTGGGACAGCGGATCGGCTCTGAGAACCGAATTCGGAGAAGCCTAACGGGACAGGTGATGACTCGTGACAGATCCGGGAAACGCTCATCTGCAACGGCGGATTGACGAACTCGAGGCCGAAAACTCCCGGCTCAGGGAGCCGACCGAGGAGTCGTCGCGTCACCCGAAGCGCAGCTGGGCGTGGACGCTGCTCGCCGCGGTGCTGATCACGATCGGCGCACTTCTCGCCCCAGTGGCCGTCATCGCCTCATGGTCGAAGACCGAGCTGACCGACACCGGGCAGTTCGTCGCCGCGTACGCACCGCTGGCCCACGACCCCGCGGTTCAGGCCTACGTCACTGACCAGATCGTTGCTGTCATCAATGAGCGCGTTGACGTCGAGAAGCTCACGGCGCAAGTGATCGACGGCATCATCGCCCTGGGCACCGGTCCAGCTGCCACCGACGCGCTCAACCTGCTCAAGGGGCCCGCCGCGACGGGCATCGAGAACCTCATCCGGAATGGTGTGACCCGGTTCGTCGCATCCGACGCCTTCGCAAACGTCTGGGCAGCAGCCCTGCGCGTCAGTCACACGCAACTGGTCGCGGCGATGCAGAACGATCCGAATGCCGCACTCACGATCAGTCGAGAGGGCGCGGTCGGCATTCAACTCGGGCCCATCATCGAAGAAGTCAAGGCCGCCCTGCTCAGGCAGGGCATCGATATCGCGAGCCGGATCCCGCCGGTCGACCGCACGATCGAGGTTGCCCAATCTGACGCACTGCCAACGGTGCAAATCGTCTACGGGCTCACCGTCACCATCGGAACATGGCTTCCCTGGATCGCCATCCTTGTTCTCGCGGCTGGGGTGCTCGTCGCGCGGCGCCGCGTGATCGCGCTGATCTGGGCGGCCGTCGGCCTCGCTTTGGCGATGATCCTGACGCTTTCGGCGTTCGCCGTCGGCAACGTCGCCTTCACTTCGGCTGTCAGCCAGACCCATCTTCCCGCGAACGTGGCAAGTCTGCTCTACGAGACGGTGGCGGATGACATGCGAGCTACAGCCATCGCGGTGCTGGTTCTTGCAATCGTCGTCGCGATCGTGGCGTGGATGGCAGGACCGTTCGAGGTTCCTCGCCGCCTCCGAGCGCTCTCACGGGAAGGAGCTGGCCGCCTGCGCGCATCCGCTGAGCGGCACGGCGTGACCACAGGGCGGACAGGTGAGTGGTTCTACGCACAGCGAGTGCTGTTGCGGGTGCTCATCGGTGCGGTTGCCGCCATCGTGGTGTTGTTCGTGCGACCGCTCACTCCGGGATTGATCATCTGGACGCTGGTGCTCGCGGTCATCGCTCTATGGATCCTGGAACTCGTGCAACGACCCGTCGTCACCGTCCCAGCGGAGTCAGCCGTGAACGTGACGACAGAGCCCTGAGCTCACGGCGCCGGGTCAGTCGGCGGGGCAGCGATGCTCAGCCACGCGTTGGGATCTTTGCCGGTCTGGGACTTGCGGGCGGGTGAGGCCCCATCCCTCAGCTGCTGCAGCTGCCTGTCCACCTCGGCCTTCGCCGTCACTGCGGCGAGCTGACGTTCCAGGTCTTCGTCGGGCGGCGCTGTGAGGTCACGGAAGGCGCCGCTGGAAAGCAGCTCATCCGTCGCGTCTGCTCGGGCCTGCATCTGAGCGATGCGATCCTTGGCGCGGTCGAGACTGACGCCCACCTCGGTCATCTGGGAGTTCATGCCGGTAGCGGCCTCGTTCGCCTTAACTCGCGCGGCAGAGGCCGTGTAGCTGGCCTTGATGGCTTCCTTCTGGGTGCGGAACGCGTCGATTCGATCGGCGAGTCTGCGCTCGTTCTCCTGTAGCTGAGCCTGTTGTTTCTGCAGCGCGGTGTGTTGATCACGCAGCATGCTGACCTGGTTCTCGAGAAGCGCGCGACGTTCCAAGGCAACGCGGGCAAGGTCTTCCCGTCCTTGGCTCAACGCCTCCCCAGCCTGATCCGTCAGCCGCTGGTAGCGGGCGCCCATCTCCTGCCCCTGAAGTTCGACACGCTTCTTCGCCGTCGCAACCTCGGCTACTCCCTGCCGTACCTCGTACAGCATCCTCACCTGTTGCTCGTAGCTGTCATCGAGGGTCTCTCTCGGGTCCTCCATGCTGTCCAGCACGCGGGTGGTCTTGCTGCGGAAGATGGTTCGCAACCGGGCCGCAACGCTCATGATGCTCTCCTAGTCAAGCGCTCCATCGACGGCTGGGGATGAGGCTCGGGTACAACATCGTTCCGATTGAGGGCATGCAGCTCCTGCACTCCGGCGCGCAACGCGATTACTTCCCGATCGACGTCGGATCGCAGCGCGGTCAGCGTGTCGTCGGTGAGCTCTCCGAGACCCGTTGTGACCGCTGAGCGCAGCCGCCGCACCGACCCGGCGAGTTCGTCGACTTGCCGCGAAGCGCCAGGCAGCCACTCTGCCAGTACCGCGGCATCCTGCTCGCTTTCCATCAATCGCAATTGCCGTTCCAGCGCTTCAGCGGCGATTCGGATGCGGCGGAAGAGTCGTGGGACTTCTCCACGCGGACCGTCGTTATGCGCCGCGAAGTCGACCGCCGCCTGACCGCTGTCCAGAGTGTCCCGCAGGCGCACGCGCAGCATGAGTACCTTCTGTTGGTCGCCCCAACTGAAGCGCGCACGAGTGCGCAGTGCCGCACCGCCGAGGGTCCGACTGTTGCGAATCCGCTTGTACAGCGTCCGCACGATCACGACGACCATGACGATCGATGTGAGGACGATCATCGCAAGGGTCGCCAACACCATTCCCAGTACGTCCACGCTAACCACGCAGCCTTCCGTCTTGGGATTCACGGTGCGCAAATCCCTGACTTTGGAGCAAAGAGTACGCGTGACGGTTGCAATTGCGCCTAGAAAATTTCGCCGAAACCGGATGCCGGGCACACGGCAAATGCTCACCGGGCGGCATAAATCGCCCGTGGCGCTCGTTACCACAGCATGAGCAGCGAAGACCCGCTGGACGCTTACTCGCAGGTGGTGATGCGCGTCGCCGAGAGCCTGTTGCCGAGTGTGGCCAGTGTGCAGGTTCAGACCGCCCGTGGACGCGGGGCCGGCAGTGCGTCAGTGGTCGACGCGGATGGGTTCCTGCTCACCAGCGCCCACGTGGTCACCGGGGTGCGGACGGTCGAGGCCGCGTTCTCCGACGGCACCGAGGTTGCCGCCGACGTGTTCGGCCGAGATACGCTGTCCGACCTGGCCGTGCTGCGCGCCAAGGGACCGGTGCCGCGACCAGTGGTCCTCGGTGACGCCGCCGAGCTCCGGGTCGGTCAGCTGGTGGTCGCCGTGGGCAATCCGCTCGGCATGGCCGGCAGCGTGACCGCGGGGATCGTATCCGGACTCGGTCGATCCCTCCCAACGCCATCCGGCCGGGTGATCGATGAGGTCATTCAGACGGATGCCGCGCTCAATCCCGGAAACAGCGGCGGCGCTCTGGCGGACAGCGCCGGTCGCATGGTCGGGGTGAATACCGCCGCGGCCGGAATGGGGCTGGGGCTTGCGGTGCCCATCAACGCGACCACGCGCGAGATCATCAGGACGCTGATGACCCGCGGTCGAGTGCGCCGGGCGTGGCTGGGCATCGCCAGCATGCAAGTGCCGCTCGCGCCCGACCTCGCTGCGAAGGTCGGCTCGCCCACAGGGTTAGAGGTCGCGCAGGTGGTCGCGGGCAGTCCAGCCGACGAGGCCGGCCTCTACCGCGGGGACATCATCGTGCATCTCGACCATCAGCGTGTGGTCACTGCAACGGCCGTTCAGCGGCTCATGGTGGAGGACGCCATCGACCGGCCGATCGAGATCACGGTGTGGCGAAACGGCGCTCTCGTGGACGTCATCACCCGGCCGCGGGAGCTCCAGGAGACCTGACGAAGCGTCGCTGCCAGACACGCGATGAGGACGATTTTTTCGTGCCGGATTCTGCGCTTAGGATGACCGTGACATCAGTCGATGCCCTAGCAATTTCCGTCCGTTTCGGGTGCCGAATCGGACCGCAAGAAAGTAAGTACGCCGCCGCATGGGCATCGACATTTCGCTCCTCGACCTCCTCGGATTCTCCGCCACCGCGTTCTCCGTCTGCATGTGGATCCCGCAAGCGCGCACGACGTGGAAGAACCGGAATGACGCCACTCGCCTCGCGGGGATCTCGCAGACCACCCAGTGGTTGATGTTGATCGGCTACATCTTGTGGGGGCTGTTCGGCGTGCTGAGCGGATCGCTCTGGGTGGCCGCACCGAGCGCGGTGAGCATCCCCCTCGCGCTGGGCACCATCATCATCGTGCGTCGCGCGCGTCGCCTGCCGTTTGTGCGGTCGGTGCCCATCCTCTCGACCAGCGATCCGGTAACCGTCGACGACACGACAGCGTCGATTCCGATCCTGTCGACGGATGATGCTGTGACAGCGAGCGAGGCATCGATGCCCAGCGTTTCGCCCACGACCGGAACAATCCCGGTGCTCGCGTAGCGGTCAGGCGTGCACAGCGGCACCGGAGGGCGCAGGCTCGTGTCGCAGATAGCGGCGTCGGAAGCTGCCGGTGCCCGCGGTGAGGGCACGCAATTCGATCGCGTAGCGCAGCAACTCGGCATCCGGGATCTCGGCGCTCACCTCGCTGCGGTCGCTTCCGGCTGAGTCCGTGCCGGTCATACGGCCGCGACGCGATGACAAGTCGTTCATCACAGCACCGAGATAGCTGTCTGGCACGCTGATCGTGACCTCCGACACGGGCTCGAGCAGTTGAATGCGGGCTCCGGATGCCGCCTCCCGCAGTGCCAGCGCGCCGGCCGCTTGGAACGCGGCATCCGAGGAGTCCACGCTGTGCGCCTTGCCGCCGACGAGCTTCACCCGAACGTCGACCACAGGGAACCCGGCTGACACCCCTTTCTGCATCTGCTCCCTGATGCCCTTCTCGACCGAGCCGATGAACTGGCCGGGCACCGCGCCGCCTACCACCTTGTCCACGAACTCGAAGCCCGCTCCGCGCTCGAGCGGCTCCACCTCGATGTCGCAGATCGCGAACTGGCCGTGGCCGCCGGACTGCTTGACGTAGCGTCCGCGGGCTGCCGCAGGCGACGGCAAACGTCTCGCGCAGCGGGGTGATGACATCCACGGTCCGCAGCTTCACGCCCTGCGTCCGCAGCCGGTCAAGCACCACCTCGGCGTGGGTTTCGCCCATGCACCACAGGATCAGCTGGTGGGTCTCTGGGTTGCGTTCGACCCGCAGCGTCGGGTCGACCGCCGCGACCTTGCCGAGGCTGCGCGCTAAAGCGTCCTCGTCGCCGTGCGATGCCCCCTGGACTGCAACCGGCATGAGCGGCTCTGGCATCTCCCACGCCGCGATCAGAAGAGGCGACTCCCGGTCGGACACAGTGTCGCCAGTCTCGGCCGTGCCCACCTTGGTAAGCGCGCAGATGTCACCAGCAACAGCGAATGAGACCGCGCGCAGGCTGGAACCGAACGGCGCCTGCAGGTGGGTGACCCGCTCGTCACTGTCGTGGTCCTGATGGCCGCGGTCTTCCAAGCCGTGTCCGCCGATGTGCACTGTCGAGTTCTCGCGCACGGTGCCGGAGAATACACGCAGCAGGCAGACCCGCCCCAGGAAGGAGTCGATCGCCGTGCTCACCACCTCGCCGACCAACTGACCGGCCGGGTCGCAGGTGAGGGGCTTCGCCGGCTTGCCGTCCAGATCTGTCACGGCTGGCACCTCGCGCTCGAGCGGTGAGGGGAACGCGCGTGTCATCACCTCGAGCAATTCCTCGATTCCGACCCCGGTCTGGGCGGAGGTCGGCAACACCGGATAGAACGAACCGCGCGCAACGGCGGTCTCCAGATCGCTGATCAGGATGTCGAGGTCGACGTCCTCCCCACCGAGGTAGCGGTCCATCAGCGTCTCGTCCTCGCTCTCGGCGATGATCCCCTCGATGAGCGTGCCGCGGGCGGCATCGGCTGCGGCGAGTTCGCTCGCATCCGCCGGCCGGGTCGTGGCCGGCGCCCCTTCTGCGCTGTAGTCCGACACGCTGCCGGACAGCAGCCCCTGCAAGCCGTTGATCACGCCGTCGGCGCGCACGGGGAGGTAGAGCGGCAGCACCCCGCTTCCGAAGGCTTCCTGACACGCCATGTGCACAGCTTCGTAGTTGGCGCGGGGATGGTCGATCCTGCTGATGACGACTGCTCGCGGCATCCCGACGTGTTCGCACTCGGCCCATAGCGCGGTGGTCGCAGCGTCCACACCGTCGACCGCCGACACCACGAACAGCGCAGCATCCGCCGCCCGCAAGCCGGCACGCAGGTCGCCGATGAAGTCTGCGTACCCGGGGGTGTCGAGCAGGTTGACCTTGATCTCATCAACCGCGAACGGCAGCACCGACAGGGCGACAGAGCGCTGCTGGTGGATCTCGGACGGGTCCGAGTCGCTCACCGTTGTGCCGTCAACGATTGAACCCATCCGGGAGATGACCCCGGTGGCGGCGAGCAACGCTTCGGCCAGCAGCGTCTTGCCTGCTCCGGATCGACCCACCAGGGCGATGTTGCGGATGTTCTCTGGCTTATTGGCCGACACCACAGGCGATGCAGTGCCGCGCGAGACCTCCGCACCGCTTCGGCCAGTGTTCTTGGCGGTGCCGGTAGTGCCTTTCGCGGACATAGGAACTCCCTAGGTCGCCTGCGCTGTCTGCACGTCTGACTAGATTTGACACCCAGAACGGCCGAACGGCAAGGGGAGAACCGCAGGAGCTACTTGTAGAAGCCCTCGCGCAGGTTGATTCCATGCTCCAGCCACGCCTTCATTGCGACGAGCATCCCGGTCCATCCCTCGCAGTTGCCGAACGCGCTCGTGGCGCCCGCCGCTGTGGCCGTCCAGGACCGTGACGGGGAAGGCTCCGGGAAAGTCGTGGAAGTCCCACGTGACGTCGCCTCTGGGCTCGAGTCGCCCGCGAGCTGACGTCATGCGGCAATTCTGCACCGAAGCACCGTCGTCCACCGTGACAGAGTTGAGGCAACCAGGAAGGAGACACGACATGCAGCTCGGTGCATTCTCGATCAGCCTCACAGTCGAGGACATCAACGCGTCGCGGGAGTTCTACGAGAAGCTCGGTTTCGAGCAGTTCGGGGGAGACGTCTCCCAGAACTGGCTGATCATGAAGAGCGGCGATGCCATCGTCGGACTGTTCCAGGGCATGTTCCAACGCAACATGCTGACCTTCAATCCGGGCTGGGACAACGACGCCAAGGAAGTCGATCCGTTCACCGACGTGCGTGAACTGCAGCGGCGATTGAAGGAGGCCGGGATCACCATCGCGACCGAAGCGGACGAGCAGTCCGGAGGCCCAGGCTCGTTCATGGTCGTCGATCCGGATGGCAACCCGATCTTGTTCGACCAGCACCGCTGAGGGGCGGAGAATCGCCGGGTGGACAAATACGACGTCAAGGTGGCGCATCGGGCGCTATACGCCCCCTCGTCGAAGGACTTTGCCATCGTGGACGTTCCCGCGATGCGCTACCTCGCGTTCGATGGCCACGGCAATCCAAACACCTCAGCGCTGTACGCCGAGGCGATCGAGGCGCTGTATGGCGTTGCGTACGCGGTCAAGTTCGCCAGCAAGGCGGCCGGCCGGGATTTCGCCGTGGCTCCGCTTGAGGGGCTGTGGCGAGCCGACGACCCGGCGGCCTTCTCGTCGGGCGACAAAGACGCCTGGGACTGGACACTGCTGATCAACCAACCCGATTGGATCACCGACGACGACGTCGCATCCGCCGTCGCAAAGGCACGCGCGAAGAAGCCGCTGCCCGCACTCGACCGACTCCGACTGCTGCAGCTGACGGAGGGCACTTCAGTGCAGATTCTGCACATCGGACCGTATGACGACGAGGCGCCAACGCTGCACCGGCTTCATCACGAGTACCTGCCCACGCACGGGCTGACCTTCAACGGCGACCACCATGAGATCTACCTGAACGATGCGCGGCGCACCGCCCCGGGCAAGCTGAAGACGGTGCTGAGACAGCCGGTCAAACCCGCGTAGGCGAGGTTGACCGGCCGGCTCTCGAATGTCAGGGACGAAGCGCCTGCGACCGCGCGTGGATGAAGCGGCGCGTCGGAGGAGCGAGCTCAAGGCCGACCACAATCAGCGCGACAACGCCGAAGCTGATCGCCTCGGTCTCCTGGATCGTGACGAGCTTGACCGCGGTGAACAGCGCCATGAAGATCCCCCAGACGACGACTCCCGCGCCACCAGCGGCGCTGCCCTTCAGCTGGGCGATGACCGAGACGATTCCGATGAGGGAGAGGTAGCCGTACATCGAGAGGAAGGTCGCATCCACCGGGTCGTAGCCGTCGAGTCCGGAAAAGAAGACGGCACCGTACGTGCCGACCGATGCAAGAAGGATGGTCAGGACGGTAGCGATGATCACGGTCGCGGGTGGACGAGCGGATGGCGCGCGAAGGTCAGCGGAAACGGGCTCTGAGGCCGTGTTGGTTGTCATGGGCTAACCGTGCCGATGGTGCAATCCCATATGGCAGTGGTGCACGTCCTGTCTTCAGTTGGGACTTCCTGTCCCGTGCTGTTGCGCGTGATCGCCGTCATACTGAGCGAATGGGAGCGGTCGGGGGCATGGTGGCGGTCCTCGCCGGCCTGCTCGGCGGCCTGCTGCACGCCGTCAATGCCGCATCCGATCGCGTGCACACGCCATCGTTCTGGTTCATGGGGCTCTCCACCGCCGTCGCCTACGGGGCTGTTTCGGTCACGCTGCGCCGCAGCGACGCCGTATGGATTCGCCGCGTCACCGCCGCGATTGGCGCAACGTCGGGAGTTGCGCTCCTTGCGATGGAGTGGGCGTGGCTCGGTGACGTTCCGCTCGCCGGTTTCGCCGTCTGGCTCGGCAGTTGGCTGTGGGTTGTCGCCTATGTTGCGATCCTCACGGTGCTTCCGCATGTCCTGCCGCATGGTGAGGTCACCGCCCCGAGGTGGCGTCCGGCGTTCTGGCTCTCCATCGCCACACTCGTGGTCGCGTCGACCATGTGGGCGATGACGCCGTACGAGGAGCAGGACTTTCCGCTGCAGCTTCGCGAGCTGGAGAACCCGCTCGCCTCGCCGCTGGCGCTTCATCCCGCTTCGGTCATCGCTGTCGGTGGTCTACTGGTGGTCTCCACCGGATTGGCGATCGCGTCTCTAGCCGCGCGCTGGCGCCGCTCCACCGGTGTGGCACGCCAGCAGCTCAAGTGGCTGTTGCTCGGCGTCGCGGCAACGCTGGCGCTCGCCGGGATGGCCCGTATCTTCCTCGAGGGGCCGACCGAGGTCATCGCCGGGCTGGCGATGCTTCCGGTGCCGATTGCATTGACTGTCGCAGTGCTCCGGCACGGGCTGTGGGAGATCGACACCGTCGTCTCCCGCTCGATCACCTATGCGGCGCTCTCCGCCGCGGTGATTCTCATCTATCTGTCCGCGGTCTGGTTGCTGGGCAGCACCGTCGGAGACTGGACAGGCGCCCCGGTAGTCGCGACCGCATTGGCGGCGCTGGTCGCACTGCCTCTGCGTGCGCGACTGCAGCGTTGGGTGAACCTACGAGTGCACGGCGATGTCGAGGAACCGCACGTGTCACTCGCGAGGCTGGGCGAACGGTTGGCTGCGGCATCCGACCCGCAGGAGCTGTCGACCAAGGTCTTGCCCGCCGTAGTCGAGCAGATCACCAGATCGTTGCGCGCATCCGGTGCCCGACTCGATCTCGTCAACGGCACGATTGCGAGCTTTGGGGCGCCGATCGATGCGGATGCCGTGGACGGCGTCACTCGGGTGCCACTCGCTTACGGCGGCGCCCCCAGTGGTGAATTGGCCGTGCAGCGGCCGGGTGGGCTGGACGCATCCGATCGCCTGGTGCTCGACCGGCTCGCGACGCAAGCGGGCGTTGCGGCTCACACGGTGCTTCTTGCGCACGAGGTGCAGCAGGCGCGTGAGGCGATTGTCGTCGCCAGGGAGGAGGAGCGGCGTCAGTTGCGGCGCGACCTTCACGACGACATCGGGCCTGCCCTCGCCGCGCTCGCGTTGCAGGCGGAAGCGGCGTTGAACGTGCCACCGGCCGACACCGACGTCGCGTCAGAGTTGATCGCCAGGCTGGTGCCGAGGTTGAACGCGACAGTGGCGGACCTGCGCGCGCTGGTGCACGACCTGCGCCCGCCGAACCTGGACGAGTTCGGTCTGATGGCCTCCGTGCACGATCTCGCCGACCACCTGACGACGCCGGAGACCGAGGTCACGGTGAAGGTCGGCGCGCTTCCGGAACTTTCTGCGGCCCTCGACGTTGCCGCGTACCGGATCGTGTCCGAAGCGGTGACCAACGCCGTGAAGCATTCCGGCGCATCCGTGATTGCGGTCGAATTGGCATTCACGGACAACACCCTCACCATCACCGTCGCGGACGACGGAAGCGGCCTGCCCGCGGAGCCCGGGCACGGATTCGGCCTGACGTCGATGAGGCTGCGCGCGGAGGAGCTCGGCGGGGAGTTCAGCCTATCCACCGGAGCGGAAGGAACTAAAGTTGCTGCGCGGATCCCGTTGCTGTCGACGGCGCGAGGACAGGGCATCGCTGATCCGCAGCGGGTTCGGAGTCTCTCGTGACCACTCGCGTACTTGTGGTCGATGACCATCCGCTCTACCGAGAGGGGCTCGTGACCGTGATCGCCACCATGGCGGGCAGCGAAGTGGTTGGCGAAGCCGCTAACGGCGCGGAAGCGGTGCGACTCGCTCACGAACTTCAGCCGGATGTCGTGATCATGGATTTGAACCTGCCGGTGGTAAGCGGAGTGGAAGCAACGCGGCAACTGATCAAGGTTTCAGCGAACAGCGCCGTGCTCGTGCTCACGATGCTTGAAGGCGACGACTCCATCTTCGCCGCTCTGAGGGCGGGCGCGCGCGGATACCTGCTGAAGGGCGCGGACAGGTCGGAGATCGAACGCTCGATCGCGGCCGCGGCGCGCGGTGAGGTCGTGTTCTCGCCAGCGATCGCTGAACGTGTGCTGTCCTTCTTCGCCGGCGGGGGCAGTGTGGAGGCGAGGCCGTTCTCGGCCCTCACCGCACGCGAGCAAGAGGTGCTGGATCTCGTCGCAAGAGGTCTCACGAACGCTGAAGTGGCCCGCCGTCTCTTCGTGAGCGACAAGACCGTGCGCAACCACGTCTCGAACGTGTTCGCAAAGCTGCATGTGGGCGGACGCGCTGAGGCAGTCGCGCGCGCCCGCGACGCGGGCCTGGGCGCGGTCTAGCCCCCTTAGCCTCCCGTGACCATTTTCAGGGCGGGGGCGTACGGTCACCTGCCGGTGCGATCCCGGCGGTCATGCTCAAGCAGGAGGTCCTGGGGATGAGCTGCCGAGCCTACTTCACCGACAGCGAAGGCAACCTGATGAGGTTGTGGCAGAACGCCTGACATAGGCACATTGGAGTACTCGGGCGAGACGAAGACCATCCGCCGGCTTGGCCCGAAGTATCGTGCATTGGCGCGTGATAAAGAGAAATTGATGGATCTTCTGCGGCGCGCGCACGAGGAGCATGATGCCTCGGTCCTTCGAGCCGCGCGGGACGGGACCCTCCCTGACTCGGAGGTCCGCTGAGGGACGAATCTACCGGTCGGCGGCGCTGCGGCCGGTTTCCGGGGGCGTCTCGGCTCTGGCCCGGGCGACCACCATCCCGCGCGCCGATCTGGGGAAACGCTCGAGCATCGCCCGCACTTCGTCGGCATCGACATCCGCACCGAACAGCTCGGCGTGCGGTTCGAGTCGGATGCCTTCGGCCAGCGGTCCCGCAACAACCGGATCGAAGCCGAAGGCGTCGACCAGCCTCGCGACGGCTGACAGATCAGCGGGATCGTCGCCGGCGATGGCGATGGCCTTGCGCCCGGGTTGGCCGGCTGGACGTGCCTCGTCCTCCAGGTCGTGATAGCCCATGTGGTTGAAGGCCTTGACGACCCGGGACTGTGGAAGGTGCGCCTGAACGATTTCGCTCGTGGATGTGCGCGGGTCGGTGAACTCGGTGCTGATGCCGTCGGCCTCCCACCAGTAGTTCATAGCGTCGATGACGAGCTTGCCGCGCAATTCGTCAGCGGGAATCGTCCGAAACTTCCCGAGCGGCAGCGCGAGGATCACGATATCGGCGCGCGCGGCCGCCTCTGCTGCGGTGGTGGCCTCAGCGCCGTTGCTCAAGACATCGACACTCAGGGCGAGTCTCGCCGGGTCACCCGTGCTGGCGATGAGCACGTGGTAACCGGCGGCGACAGCTAGTCGGGCGAGCACGGGACCGACCTTCCCGGCACCGAGTATGCCGATGGTGCTGCGCTTGACCGTGTCGCTCACGTTGTGGATCCCCGATCATCTGGCCGGGTTTTCCGGCTAGCTCCATTCTCGGGTCTCGGCGCCCGTGTCGGGGGCTACTTCTAGAGTCGGCCGCATGGGGCGCATCATTTTCGACACAGCGGCGACACTGAATGGGTTCATCGCCGACGACCGCAATTCGTTGGACTGGCTGTTCGCAGTCGAGGGCGGCGAGCAGCCAGAGCCGGGATTGTTCCCGGCGGATGCGGCGGTGATAGTTGAGGGCTCGACAACCTACGAATGGGTGCTCGCGCATGAGCGTCTGCTCGAGCACCCGGAACGGTGGAGCGAGTTCTTCGGGAACAAGCCGACATTCGTGTTCACCACTCGCATCCTGCCGGTGCCGGCGGGTGCAGACGTGCGGTTCCTGTCCGGCAATATCACGGAGGCGCTGCCGACGATTCGTGAGGCAGCGCGCGGCGGCGACATCTGGGTGGTTGGTGGGGGAGACCTGGCCGGCCAGTTCCTGGACGCGGGGGCGCTGGATGAGATCGCGGTGTCGATCGCCCCGGTGACTCTCTCAGGAGGCGCGCCACTGCTGCCGCGTCGGGTGGAATCGGACCGACTGCATCTGATCTCAGCGGCTCCGGTCGGCCAGTTCGCGCGTCTGGTCTACGAAGTGCGACCCGCGGAACGCTGACTTGGCGGCGTGTCGAGCGCTTTCCTCAAATCCTTCTGGCAATCGCCACAAAAGGGTTTCAAAACGATTGACACCCGAATGGCGTGAGCAGATTGTTAGGTGACAACCCCCGATCAGGAAACAGAGCGACCCGAGTCACATAACCCGCTTGCGTGTGGCTGATGAGTGATCGCCTGCATGAGGAACGATGCCCTACGTTCTCGCTGTCGATATCGGCACCCGATTTATAACCGCCGCCGTCGCCCGGCTCAACCCCGATGACCGGTTCCCAACGGCGCTTCCGCTGAGGTTGGGGCCGCAGAGCGCCGCAACTGAATCCACCGTCTACTTCGGCGAAGACAGGCGCGTGCTTGTCGGTGATGCGGCTGAGGAGTGCGCGATCGAACACCCCGACCGGGTCGTGCGCGAGTTCACCCGGCGGGTTGGCGACAGCGTGCCCATCATGGTGGGCGGGGAACAAGTCACGGCCGAACACGTCTTCGCGGTCGCGGTTCGCTGGGTGGTCGATCGAGCCGAAGAGTCCGAGGGAGAACCACCAGCAGCGATTGTTGTCTCGCATCCGCTGAGTTGGGGTGACTACAGGCTCGCTTTGGTCGCGGACGCCCTCGCTGAATGCGGACTAGCTGCCGCGACGCTGGTAAGCGAGACGCACGCCGTCGCGGCGCATTATGCCAATGACGCAACGGCCGCCGCCGGGACGTTCGCGGTGTGCGATCTGGGGGCAGCCAGCGCTGATGTCGCGTTGGTCACAGTCGACGACACACGGTCCTGGCACTTCAGTGGAGAGCCGTCCTCGGTCGAGCTCGGGGGGACGGACTTCGATGATGCCGTGCTTGCCCACGTCCGGGCCAACCTTGACGAGGCGGTTGGTCAGCTCGACCCCGCAGACCCGGAAACCCTCGTGGCGCTCACCCGACTCCGCGGCGACTGCACGCAAGCGAAGGAAGCGCTTTCCTTCGCTTCAGAGGCCTCCGTCCCCGTGCGGCTGCCCGGCCTCGAAACGCAGGTGCGAATCGTCCGCTCCGAGTTCGAGAGCATGATCGCAGCCGATGTCCACAGGATCGTCGCGCTGCTCGCGGACCGGCTGAAGTCGGCCGATGTCGACTCCGACGACCTGACCGCTGTGGTGCTTGTCGGCGGATCGTCACGCATCCCGTTGGTCGCACAGTTGCTCTCAGAGAAGTTCGACCGGCCCATCGTCATCGACAAGAATCCTCAGACATCGATCTCGCTGGGTGCGGCCACGTTCGGCGCACTGCCACTGCTCGCGTCCGTGGATACGCCGGAGATCGATGCCGAAGAGGAAGGGACGAGCGTCGATAACGACGACGATGACGTTGTGCAACCCATCTCGCGCAGAGACCGGATGCTGGCCAAGGCAGTTCCCGTGGCGGCCGCGGCCGCTGCCGCCGTGCTGGTTCTGGGCGTGACGATCATGCAGGCGTCTGGCTTCAGCCTGTTCCCGGAGACTGGGACCAGCGGCACCGGCACAGGGGCCAGCGGAGATGTGCCGGCGGTCGGGTTAGCGGACGGAGCGGCCGGCGGAAGCCGCCAGATCGACTCTGGGAATCAGGTCGCAGCGCCAATTTCGAATGCGCCCCGGCAGGGGAGGAACGACGGCCAGGGACGTGGAGACAGCCAGGAGCCCGTCCGTCGGCGAACGGGCGAGCCCGTGTCGCCCCGGGATGGCGCCGGGACTTCGTCGCCGGTGAGGACATCGACGGGCACGCCCGGAACCGCCCCACGAGGGACAGGTCCGGCTCCATCACCGAGTCCCACTCCGACGCCGACACCGGATCCAACCCCGGATCCCACTCCCGACCCGACTCCGGATCCGACACCCGACCCCACCCCGGATCCGACGCCCGACCCGACGCCTGATCCAACGCCCGAGCCCGCTCCCGATCCCACGCCGGAGCCTGCTCCAGAACCCGCGCCCGACCCGACGCCCGACCCGACGCCGGAACCGACTCCTGAGCCCACGACACCGCCGGCGGAGGCGCAGGCAGCGCCATCCGAACTCGCCGTGTAAGGCACCGGAATGGGGCAGGCCAACCCGCCAGAGGCGATCGACCAACTCGGCCAAGAGCTCAAAACGACGTCCGATGCCGTGCGGGAGTTGTTGCTTGCCCTCGCTGTCGGATTCGATCTCGCCGACCACGTGCCTCCGACCCTGGACGAGGCGGAGATCGATGACCTCGTCGAGCAGGCTCGCGCGGCCGGATGGTTGTCGCCTAACGGGCGCCTCCTGCCGGTTGTGCGACAGACCCTGCTCGACACCACACCGCCCTACCGCGTTCGAGCGCTGCAGCGGCTGCTCGTCGACACCTTCGTTGAAGAGGGCCTCCCACTTGACACCGTCGCTGAGGCTCTCGCGCAAGATGGTTTAAGGGACATCCGGGTTTCCCGAACGCTCGAGCACGCCGCAGATGCTGCACTGGACACAGAACCAGCGCGCGCCGGCGTGCTCTACGAGGAAGCGACCGCAGCCGGTTCCGACGAGGTCCAGACGGCTGCCCGGCGAGCCCAGGCCGCGGCGGCAGTGGGCGATGTGGACGGCGCGTCCCGAATCGTCGATGCCCTTCTCGCGCAGGAGAATCCGCCGGATCAGTCCAGGGCGATTGACATCGCAGCCGCCGCATGGGCGCAAAGGGGAATGCTCGCACGCAGTGCAGAACTGTACCGATCGCATGGCCCGGAGAACATCGGAAGCTCCGCGGGTCTCGCCGTCGTTGCAATGATGGGGGCGGGTGACCTCGCAGGCGCGCAATCGATGGCAGCTGCGGCCACGTCCGCGGGTGGCGTGCATTCCCTGGCGGTGGCCGTAAACCTGATGGGCCAGGGCATCATGCATTCGGTCAGCGGCCAAGCCGCCCACGCGCTTCCTTCGCTGATTCAGGCATCCGACATGATGACCGCTTCCGGCACAACTGTGCCGCTGCCTGAGTCGCCGGCCGCGCTCGCGACGCTCGCGGCGCTGCATGCCGGTGACCTCGACGTTGCCGATTCGATCCTGGATGCCGCGCTCCTTGGGGGACAGGGCGGGCCGGCGGCACGACCGCGGCTCCTGTTGATGCGAGCGTGGGTGGCCATGCAGCGCGATCGGCCGGAGCGGGCGTACGAGGCCATCACCCAGGCATCCGCTCTGGACTGCGAACTCGTGCCGCGCGACGTGCTGTGGCTGCGGGCGCTCGAGGTCGGCTTGGCCCGGCGAGCGGATGACGGGGCGTCGCTCCTGCGCGCATGGCACCGAGCGCGGGAGAGCGTCCTGCACGTCGACATCGATCTCTACAACCTCATGCCACTGGCCGAACTGCTTATCGCAGCGACGCGCTTGCGTGACGCTGAGCGCGTGGGACCCCAATTGGTCGACGCGTGGGCACTACTGGAGCGACTCGGCGATCCGCCGCTGTGGTCTGTTCCCCTGCATTGGGCCGCGATCCAGGCTGCCATTCTTGTCGAGCGCCCGCAGGACTTGGGTCCGCACGCCGCCGCGCTCGTACGAGCATCCGATCACGATCACCTTGCTGCGACGCTGGCCTCTGCCGGCCGAGCCTGGGTGCTGGTCCTGGCTGGCAATGTCGACGTCGCGGTGGTCGAAGCAGCGGCGCGCGGCCTCGCTTCCGTCGGGATGACCTGGGAGGGTGCGCGGCTGGCAGGACACGCCTCGGCGCGTGCGCCAGAACGCAAAGACATGGCGCGACTCCTCGCGTGTGCACGAGACCTGCGGCCCAGCACCAAACGGCCACCCGAGCCGACCTCCAGCGCGCCCGAGGCCACTCGCAGTGAGTCGACCGACTCCGAGGAGAACGGGATGAGCGCTCGTGAACGCGAAGTCGCGCTGCTTGTGCTCGAGGGCAAGACCTACCAGGAGGTAGGCGAGACCATCTTCATCTCGCCGCGCACGGTTGAGCATCACATTGCGAGCATCCGGCGCCGGCTCGGGGTCACTACGCGTGGGGAATTGCTGGCCCAGCTTCGCATCATGCTTGACGAGCGTGACGCGTTCTCCGACTGAGCGACCAACGGGTCGGGCCAAAACCCCTATCGAGGGTGTCCTTCGGATTCGCAAACCCCGCACCAGACAATGCCGAGTAGGGGAATCGCCCCGGATGCCCGGGTAACCAGCCGAAGCCTACGTTGATGAGACCGGTAACCCGCCGGTTTGAACTCAAGGATGAGGTAACCCGAAATGACCACACTCACCACCATGCTGCTCGACTTTCTGCTGAGCCTGCTTGGCGACCCGGAGAAGGCCGCAGAATTCCGCAATGACCCGCAAGGGACCCTTTCGGCGGCAGGACTGGGCGATGTGACGACCGACGACATGGACGCTGTCATGCCGGTCGTGCTCGACTGCACGACCCCAACCGGCGAACACGGCGGTGGCGGCGGCGGCATGCACGAGGGCGATCACCACGACCACGACCATGACCATGACCATGACCATGACCATGACCATGACCATGACCATGACCATGACCATGACCACGACCACGACATGGGTCACGGACACGGTCGCGACGATGATGACCACGGCCACGCGGTGCAGCAGATCACGCACGTTGTGAACAACTACTCCCTGACGGAGACGAACACCGACCAGTCGGTCCACCAGAACATCTGGGCTGACGGGGACGTCACGCAGTACTTCGACAACGACGCGATCATCGCATCCGGTGTGGGCGCTGTTGCCGCAGGCGGAGACGCTAATGTCGACAACTCGGTCGACAACTCGGTCGACAACTCCAGTGACGAGTCAACGAACATGTGGGCCGGCGACGACATCTCGATGGGCAACACAGACATTGACATGGACGTGGAGGACTCGTTCAACGACAACTCCGACAACTCCGACAACTCCGACAACTCGGTCGACAACTCGGTCGACAACTCGGTGACCGTCACTGACTCGTACAACGACAACTCGGTCGACAACTCGGCGACCACTCGACGATGGATCGTTGACGTCGACGATTCGTTCAACAGGACAACTCGGTCGACAACCGAGCACCGACCTGGACGTCGACATCGACGACTCGTTCAACGAGGACAACTCGGTTGACAACTCCACCAACACGGACATGGACGTCGACATCGATGACTCCTTCAACGAGGAGTCCACCGAATACGAGGACTCCTACAACACGGACAACTCGGTTGACAACTCCACCGAGATCGAGGACAGCCACGTCATCGTGGCTGAAGAACCCGCCCCCTAGGAGGTGGACCCAGCCGGGTGACCCGACACCTGGCAAAAACCCGACGATGGCGGCCCAGCAGGAGCGATTGCTTTTGCTGGGCCGCTTGGTGTGTTGTGATGGGAATGGTCCGTCAAGAGGAAGACATCGTGGTCGAACTTGTCAAGCTGGTGGAACGTGGCATCGAACTAGTCAGCGCGGGCGAGAGACCGGACCTCCTGAAGCGACTCGAGCACACCCGTGAACGGCTGAGCGACTCAAGCACACGGGTGATCGTCGTCGGTGAGTTCAAGCAGGGCAAGAGCCAACTGATCAATGCACTCGTCAACGCGCCGGTGTGCCCCGTGGACGTCGACATCGCGACAGCGGTGCCCACCGTGGTCCGGCACGGAGACACACCATCCGCACGGATCCTGATCACCACGGACAACAACGACTCTGGCGTGGGCGAACGCGCCATCGAGACCCGGCCGATCAGCATCGACGAGCTCGCGGCGCACGTTTCGGAGGGCGGAAACCCCGGCAATAAGGGGCAGCTGATCGCGGCCGAGGTCTTCCTTCCACGCGAGATTCTCGCCGGGGGACTGTCACTCGTCGACTCGCCCGGCCTCGGCCGGCTCGATCCCGCCCACTCGCTCACAACGCTGACGGCACTGCCTACGGCTGATGCGATGCTGCTGGTCTCCGACGCATCCCAGGAGTTCACCCAGCCCGAGATGCAGTTCCTGCGTCAGGCCCTGCGGGTGTGTCCCAACGTTGCGTGTGTCGTCTCCAAGACCGACCTGTATCCGAATTGGCGCCTGGTGGCCGACATCAACCGCGAACACCTGGACAAGGTGGACCCTGAGATCCCGCTCTTCCCGGTCTCGTCCGAGCTTCGGCTGCACGCCGCCCGCCTGGGAGACGAGGAACTCAACACGGAATCGGGTTTTCCGGGTCTGGTTGCGTATCTGCACACGGAGATCATGGGCAAGGTCGAGCGGCTGCAACGTCGCTCGGTCGCGGTGGACCTGATTTCGATCACGGAGCACCTGCGGCTGTCGCTTCAGGCAGAACTCAGCGCACTCGAAAACCCCGAGGGCATGCCGCAGATGATTGCCGGGCTCGAGGCTGCCAAGAGCCGCGCCAATGACTTGCGACGACAGTCATCCCGCTGGCAGACGACGTTGAACGATGGAGTCAGCGACCTGATCTCCGACATGGAGCACGACCTGCGTGACCGGATGCGAAGCGTCCAGCGGGACGCAGAAAAGGCCATCGACGAAGCCGACCCCGGACCGGTGTGGGACCAGACTGTCGAGTGGCTCGATCAGAGGGTGGCCGCCGCGGTGTCGGACACCTTCGTCTGGACCAACGAGCGTGCGCGATGGCTTTCTGAGCAGGTGGCGCAGCATTTCGCTCACGACGAGGTGCCGCTTCCGGAGCTGAAAGTCGACGACACCGACGAAGTTCTCGACACGGTGCAGGAGGTGAGCGAGCTCGACCCGGGGCGACTAACTCTCCTGCAGAAAGTGTTCATCGGAATGCGCGGCTCGTATGGAGGTGTGCTGATGTTCGGGCTCATCACGGGTGTCATCGGCATGTCCCTGATCAACCCGATCTCCGTCGGCGCCGGGATTCTCATCGGAAGCAAGGTGTACAAGGACGACCAGGAGGCGCGGCTGAAGCGACGACAGTCTGAGGCCAAGACACTCGTTCGCAGCCACATCGACGATGTCGTATTCCAGGTGGGCAAGCAGCTCAAGGACCGACTGAGACTGGTGCAACGACAAACCAGAGATCACTTCATCGACATCGCGGCCGAGCACCACAGGTCGCTGGAGGAG
The DNA here is from genome assembly GCA_963702165.1 of uncultured Actinomycetota bacterium. GTDB lineage: Bacteria > Actinomycetota > Actinomycetes > Actinomycetales > Microbacteriaceae > Terrimesophilobacter. The sequence continues at coordinate 539,679 of OY969722.1, forward strand.
TCGGTGTTCGCCGCGCAGTCCTCGGCAGCAACCTACAAGGTCGAGCGTGAGCAACGGATCACGCAGATCAAGGCAGAGTTGGCCCGAGTCGACGACCTGCGCAAGCGGGCATCGGCGCTCGAGCCGAAAGTGGCTGGGGCGGCCCAATGATGGAGGAACCCAGCACGATGGTGGCTGGTCTCATCCAGGACAGCCTCGCCGTCTATCACGACGATCCGCAGGCGCAGGAGACGCTTCAGCATCATGCGCGCCGGCTCGAGGAGCCGCTGCGGGTGGCGGTCACGGGCATGGTCAAGGCGGGCAAGTCGACGCTGATCAACGCGATCATCGGGGAGGAGCTCGCGCCGACCGGCACGGCGGAGTGCACCCGCATCGTGACCTGGTATCGCTACGGTGACACGCCGAGGGTCACCATGTTTCCCCGGGAGGGCGAACCGCGCCTGCTTGCGGTCAAGCGTGTCAACGGATTGCTGGACTTCGATTTGCGGGGCGCCAGCGCCGATGAGGTTGAACGGCTGGTCGTGGACTGGCCGAACAACAGTCTGCGCGACATGACCCTGATCGACACCCCAGGTATCGCCTCGCTGTCGAGTGATGTCTCGGCGCGGTCTACCGACATCCTGATCCCGGACAGTGGATCGTCGGCGGTGGATGCACTCGTCTACGTGATGCGGCACCTGCGGGAGGCGGATCTGACATTTCTGGAGTCGTTCCGTCGCATCAGCGCGAGCCAGCCGGGTGCCATCAATGCCCTCGCGGTGATCTCCAGGGCGGACGAGATCGGGGCGGGCCGCATTGACTCGTTGCTCGCCGCCCGCGACATTGCGAACCGCTACCGGAACGACAGCACCCTCCGTGCGGTGGCCATGGGCATCGTGCCGGTTGCCGGCCTGCTTGCCCAGACGGCCAGAACCATGCGGCATGCCGAATTCGCCGTACTTCTCGAGCTCTCCAAACTCGATCGTGCCGAGCGGGAACGGATGCTGCTGTCGGCGGACAGATTCATCCGGTCGGCAGACCACATCTGGGCGGATGCCGAGGCCCGGGCTGCGCTGCTGGACCGCTTCGGGATCTTCGGCATCCGGTTGGCCACGGTGCTCATCAACAGCGGCACGACCGAACCCACGGAACTGGCTCACGAGCTGGCCCGCCGCAGCGGCCTGGACGAACTGGTGGGGTTGGTCGCCGGTCAGTTTCAGGTTCGGGCAGACCACCTCAAGGCCTACAGTGCGATGGTGGGCGTGGAGACCCTGCTGCGGGAGCGACCGCGTGCCGGCACCGAAAACATGGTGGCATCACTTGAGCGAATTCGCGTTGGTGCTCACGAGTTTCGCGAGCTTCGACTGCTAGCGGCGTCGCGCACTACCGGACTGAACCTGCCGACCGACTTGGCCGCGGAGGCCGAACGACTCTTTGGCGGCACGGGAGTCGAGCCCACCGATCGGCTGGGACTGACTCACGATGCCTCCGCCGACGACATCCGTTCCGCAGCGCTGGCGTCTCTGGCGCGGTGGCACGCGCATTCAGAGAACCCATTGAACGACCGGGCCACCACTGAGGTTTGTCAAGCGGTGGTGCGCAGCTGCGAGGCCATCCTGGCGCGGTTGCCTTGAGCTCAGCGCATCCGTCCGCCGTGGCCGTGCTGGGCTCGGAACCATCCTGAGGCGCCGGGGAGCAGGCTGCACACGAAAGCCGCACCGGCGAGCACGAACTGTGCGATCAATAGGAGCCAGAGGTACGGACCGTTGCCGTCGGGAGGAAGCAGCACGGCGTCGGCGAGCAACACGGTACCGGCGTTGAGGACGAGCAGGAACAGGAGGGCCCATCGGGCTGCGCCGTGTCCGCGCAGCATGACACTGAGCATGATCGCTTCTAGCACCAGGACCAGGGCGAGGATCCCCAAAGCGCCCCAGAACACGAGCAGCGATAGGGCATTGACTGTTTCGGCGGCCCGCGTGGCATCCAGCTCGGTGATCATCTGCTTCAGGCGGTCGATCTGGTCCGCCCGGTAGATGAAGACGAAGAATCCGGCGATCAGTCCCAAGGCGATACTTGCCAGCCACAGCCATCGGGCCGCCAGCAGCGTTCTGGTCAGCGGACTGAGCCGGCGCACCGGGGCTGGCGTCGAATCGGACATGCCCGGCCGTGGTGGGCGGGCGTGCGGTGAGTTGGATTCGTCGGCTCCCGATTCGCGAGACATGGGCGTAATCTACCCTCGCCCTCTGCGAGATCAGAAGAATCCACACTGCTTGCAGGAATGAGGCGTACCCTGTCCGCGCACAGCCGGTGAACCCTGGGACTGGAGGAAGAATGCGCACACTTGTGGTCTACGAATCTCTCTGGGGGAACACCGAAAAAGTCGCGCGAGTCATCGGTGACAGGCTGGGCCGGGTGGGGGAGGTGGACGTCGTCGACTCGGACGCCGCACCGAAAGCCGTCAAAGGATACGACCTGGTCATTGTCGGCGGCCCGACGCACGCCTTCTCGATGAGCCGCCCCAGCACGCGCGGCGATGCGGTGAAGAACCATTCGGCACCGCACGAGCCGAAGCGCGGCATCCGGGAGTGGCTGAACGCGGTGGACCGGTCTGCGATCAAGGTTCCCGCGGTCGCGTTCGATACCCGCGTTGACAAGCCGCGCCTGCCGGGCTCAGCCGCCAAGGCGGCACGACACGAACTGCGATCGCTCGGCTTCGACACCGAGATCAAGCAGAAGAGCTTCCGCGTGCACGACTACGCCGGCCCACTCCTCGATGGCGAGGAGCAGCGCGCTGCCGACTGGGCCGACGAACTGGTCAAGCAGACGATGCGGTGACGCACACCAGCAGGCAAGCACCAAAGTGCGAGCGACCGGTTCACGAAGCAGGCCGAGGCGAACATGATCCCGCCGCCCGTCGTCATCGCGCGTCCGGGACCGCGGACAGGTACACGTCGGGCGACCAGGATGCAGCGACCTTCGTCTCCAGCACAGCGCCAAGACGCCGATAAAAGCGGTGGCCGTCCACGTTTGTCAGGCTGGCACCCCAAACGACCCGAAGGCGCTCCGGAGCTGCGAGCCCCGCGACGGCCGCCATGAGCGCTTGTCCAACGCCGTGATTTCGGGCAGTCTCCCGCACGTACAAATCGTCCATCGCGAGAACGTCGCCGCCGAGCCACAGGCTCAACCGCCGTACGGTGGATGCGTATCCGACCGCCCCAGAAACGTCACTGGCAATCACAACTCTGACTTCATCGCGGCTCAGGAGCTTCTTCCAGCCGGCCAGGGTCACGCGGACGTCGCCACGCGAGCCCTCGTGAGCTGCGAGTTCCAAGACAAGCGTGTGCAGGATTTCGGCGTCGGATGGGTCGGCGAGCCGCGTACGGACACCGGTGGTGTGGCCAGGCATTCGGGGTTCCTTTCGTGGGTGGTCGGTGACGATCGTCCACGACGCGCGTCCAGTTCGCGCCGGTGATTTCACCGGGTGATCGTCGGCGCTCGGATAGGATCTGGCCGTGCTTCTCGGGCGCGACACGGAGCGGGCGATGATTGCCCAAGTGCTTCATCGTGCCCACGATGGGCACGGCGGAGCCCTGGTCCTTCATGGTGAGGCAGGCATCGGGAAGTCGGCTCTGCTCGACTCCGCAGTTGAGGGCGCACGCGACGTGACGGTGCTGCGCACTGCCGGCATCGAATCCGAGAGTCCACTCGCGTTCGCGGCGTTACACAGACTGCTTCAGCCTCTAATAGCCGGAGTCGCGAGTCTGCCGGGTCCGCAAGCACACGCCCTCGGTCAGGTGCTGGGTCTCCAGGTGCCGAAAGAGGCAGGATTTGAGCGCTTTCTGGTCTTCCTGGCCGTGCTCACCCTGATCAGCGAGGCTGCGGAGGAGCGTCCAGTGGTGTGCATCATTGATGACGCACATTGGCTGGACGAGGCGTCGGCCGCTGCGCTCCTCTTCGTCGCACGGCGAATCGACGTTTCGGCAGTGGGGATGCTCTTTGCAGCCCGAGACGGTGGCTCGCGGCGCTTTGACGGGGAGGACCTGCCGGCGCTGTTGATACAGGGACTGCCGGAGGACGCGGCAGGCGAGCTGCTCCTGCGCGGAAATGCGGGCAAAGAGATCGCCGTGAGCGTTCGGCAGGAGCTCATTCGACGAACTGGAAGGAATCCGCTCGCTCTCGTCGAATTGCCTGGTGCGCTCTCGCCCGAGCAGCTCGCCGGTCTGGAACCGCTGCCCTCGCACATTCCCTTGACCGACGGCCTAGAACGCGTGTTTCTCGACCGGTACCGGAGCGTTCCCGACTCCACCCAGATTTTCGCCCTCATTGCCTCCGTGGACGACTCTGGCGATTCTGCGGTCGTCCGCGACGCCGCCCAGCGGCTCGGTGCCGCCGACGGCGAGGATGATGCGGTTCGCACCGGGCTCATCGTCACAACGGGCACGCGGGTTCACGTGCGGCATCCACTGGTGCGCTCGGCCGTCTACCTCGGCGCACCCGACGAGCAACGCCGACGCGTGCATGTGGCCCTTGCCGAGGCACTCGAACTTCGCGGTGAGACCGACCGGGCGACTTGGCACAGGGCATCCGCCCAAGATGCCCCGGACGAACCGATTGCCGCGGACCTCGATGCGATCGCCCACCGGTTTCATCAACAGGGAGGCCACGAGGCAGCATCGGCCGCCTGGGAACGTTCCGCGACGCTGAGCGGGGAGCGCGAGCTCGCTGCAACCCGAACGGCAGCAGCCGCGATGGCGGCGTGGCTTGCCGGCAAGCCAGACAGAGCGAAGTTCCTGGCACAGTCGGCGCGTGCGCGCAGCACCGAGCCGGCAACGAACGCGCAAAGCGATCGACTGCGTGCATTCGTCGAAATGAACTTCGGCTCGCCCACACTGGCGCACGGGATACTGGCCCACGCAGCCGCTGAAGCGGCCGCTTCGGGTCGTCTGACGGACGCACGAGAACTCGCCATGATCGCGACGACCTTGGCCGCGTTCGGAGCCGGCTCGGGCGCAACAATCGCCGTTCAAGAATTGCTTGCCATGTCCCCGCAAGACGACAGTGCAGCTGGGCAATCCGCTCTGCTCCTCTCCATGGACCACTTCGCCCACGGCCGGCTGGAAGCAGCCGAGAATGAGCTGCAGCGCGCCCTCCGACTCCGCGTCGGGCTGACCGACCCCGACCTGCTCGCCAACGTCGGTGTCGCCACTTTGCTGCTCGGCGATGACGAGCAGGCGTTGCGATGGCACGACATCCAGCTCGACCAAGCTCGGCTTCAGTCATCTCCCATTCGCATCCTTCATGCGCTCACCCGCAGGGCTATCGCCCAACTCGCCACTGCGCAATGGGATGCTTTGGGTGCCGCCGCCGACGAAGTATCAGAACTTGCAGGCATCACGGGGCAGCAGAGTCAGCAGCTGCTCCCCAAGGCGCAGATGCTCGTCGTCGGCGCCTATCGACGCGAGGCCAGCTTCGATCCGCGCGCCGAAGACCTGCAAGCACTCCTATCCAAAGAGCGCGCCGGAGTGCTCGACCGGATGGTCGCCGACACCTTCGCTTGGGCTCGGGGAATCCGCCAGAGTGCGGACGATGCCGTCGCGGCCGCGCACCACTTCGATCGCATCGTCCACCCGATGCTGCGTCGGGCAGCGTTCTACGACATTCTCGACGCCGCACTTCAGGTGGGGGACATCAAGACCGCGACAACTATCGCCGATGACATGGCGCGATTCGCCGCAGCGACGGGCCAGGCTTGGGCAGCGGCTGCTGCTGGGCATGGCCGGGCACTGCTCGCCGACTCGGAAGCTGACGCCGAGTTGCACTTCGAGGATGCGCTGGCCCACCATGCCCGCAGCAGTCGCCCGTTCAACCATGCACGCACTCGTCTCGCTTATGGGCAGCAGCTGCGCCGAGCTCGTCGTCGGGTCGACGCCCGCGAGCACTTGCGTGTTGCTCTTGCCATCTTCGATGTGCTCCAGACCGGCGGCCCCTGGTCCGGCCGCGCAGCCGAAGAGTTGCGTGCCTCAGGGGAGACCGCTCGGCGACGCGGCGCAGACTCGGCCGACCGTATCGCCCTGACCGCACAGGAACTGCAGGTCGCCACACTCGTGCAACGGGGCCTGTCGAACCGGGATGTCGCTGCGCACCTATTCATCAGCCCTCGCACCGTCGACTTCCACCTGCGCAACGTGTTCGCGAAACTTGGCGTCAGTTCACGTGGAGCGCTCGTCGGGCAGAACATCACGCAATCGACCTAGCCAATACTGGTGATTTGGCCGGTGCGAGAGGCCTTCGGTTACCGGGAACCTTGCAGGCATGCAAGCCACCATCCTGCTATTCGACAGGTTCACCGCGCTGGAAGCGGTCGGCCCGCACGATGCGCTAGCCGGCACGCCGGAGATAGATGTCACCTTCATCGCGGAACGCGTTGGTCCGATCCGCGACGACACCGGACGCCTGCAGCTCACAGCCGATGCGGCTCTCGGTGAGTTTCCGCATCCGGACATCGTCGTAGTCCCCGGCGGCCCAGGCGCCCAGCAACACCTGGTCAATGGCACCGTTCACCAGTGGCTGCGCGCGGCGGACTGCCAGGCCCAGTGGATGCTCGCGATCGGCTCGGGGGCCACGATCCTTGCGGCGGCTGGACTGCTGCGTGGCTACTCGGCCACGGCGACCGACACCACAGACCGCTTGCTCGCTGAGCACGGCGCCCGCCCCACTGCCCACGCCGTCGTCATCGACGGCAAGTACGGCACTGCCGCCGATGCCGCCGACGCAGGCGTTCTGATCCGAGAAGTTCTTCACCGCCAATTCCGCTAATCGCACCATCACATCGAAAGGAGCAACACGTGATCGAAGCACGAAACCTCACGAAGACGTACGGTGACAAGACCGTCGTCGACAACATCACCTTCACCATCCAGCCGGGACGCGTGACCGGATTCCTCGGCCCGAATGGGGCCGGGAAGTCGACAACCATGCGCATGATCCTCGGTCTTGACTCCCCGACGCGCGGGTCGGTCACGGTGGATGGACGTCGTTACGGCCAGCACCGCGCGCCGCTCCAGGAGGTCGGTGCACTCCTCGAGGCCAGGGCCTTTCATCCCAGCCGCAGCGCACGCAACCACCTGATAGCCCTGGCCGCCACTCACGGCATCTCGGCCCGACGTGTGGACGAAGTTCTCGAACTGACCGGTCTGGCAGAGGTCTCGGGCCGTCGGGCCGGAAACTTCTCGCTCGGAATGGGGCAACGTCTCGGCATCGCCGGCGCACTCCTCGGAGATCCGAAGAGCGTCATCCTCGACGAACCGGTCAACGGTCTCGACCCGGATGGAGTGCTGTGGGTGCGGCACTTGGCACGAACACTTGCTGACCAGGGCCGCACGGTGTTCCTCTCGTCTCACCTCATGAGCGAGATGGCTCAGACGGCCGATCACCTCATCGTCATCGGACGAGGCCGAATCATCGCGGACGCGCCGATCTCCGACATCCTCGCGGGCGGCGGAAACCGCACACTCGTTCGCGCCGAACGGCAGGACCTCCTTCAGGAGGCGGTTGTCGCAATTGGGGCGAATGTCCAGACAGGGAACGATGGCGAACTGCTGGTCGCCGGCGTGGAACCCCGCGACATCGCCGGCGCGGCACTCGACCGTGGGCTGCTCATCTATGAGCTGACACCGCAACGCGCCTCCCTCGAAGAGGCCTACATGGAACTGACAAGAGACGACGTCGAGTACCACTCGCTGGCGCTCGCAGGAAAGGAAAACTGACCGACATGACCACAACACTCGAAATTCAACAGCACCCTGCAGTGGGGACCAAGGGTCTCTCCTTCGCGCGGATCGTGCGATCCGAGTGGGTGAAACTCCGCAGCCTGCCCTCCTCCTACATTCTGGTTGCGTCCTCGGTCGCAGCCATGGTGGGGGTCGGAATGCTCGGGGCAGGAGGGATGCTCCTCGCCGAGCGCGACGGTCAGCCCGTCGCCACCGAAGCCATCCAGTCGATGCCGATGGCCGGACTGTCGTTCGGTCAACTCCTCCTCGCTGCACTGGCGGTGCTCCTGATCAGCGCCGAGTTCGGCACGGGCATGATCCGCCCGACCCTGACCGCCGCGCCGATGCGTGCCGGTGTGCTGGCAGCCAAAGCGCTCGTCGCGGCAGCAGTCGGTGCTGTCACCGGCGCGACCGCAGCGTTCCTCAGCTATCTGCTGATCCAGCCGATCCTTGCTCAGGAGGAGTTGGACTATGCCCTGGAGAGTCCCCGCATGTACGGCCTGCTGCTGGCAACCGGCGTGTATCTCGCGTTGGCAGCTGTCCTGGCCGTCAGCATCGGTGTGCTTCTGCGGAACTCGGCCGGAGCCATCGTGACGGTGATCGGGCTGCTGTTCGTTCTGCCCACCGCGTTGTCCATGATTCCCGGCGAGGTGGCTGCGGAGATTCTGCGCTACCTTCCCTCGGAAGCGGGATCCCAGCTCATGGCCGCCGAGATCGCCGACGGTGAGCTGACGCGCCTTGAGGGCGGCCTGGTCATGACTGCCTGGGCGGTTGGCTTCACCCTGGCAGCCGCCCTCGTATTCCGCCGCCGCGACGTCTGAGCGAAGCCGCACGGATCAACGATGAACGACCGAACCGCCGGGGCGACAAGCCGGATGACCGTAGTCCTCCTGGTCACAGCGCAGTTTGTGGTGATGCTCGACACCTCGATCGTCAACGTCGCACTGCCGACTATCCAAGACAAGCTGGCACTCAGCCACACCGGGGCAGCGTGGACGGTGAACGCATACTTCCTGGCGTTCGGCGGCTGTCTGCTGCTGGGTGGGCGGCTCGCGGACACGATCGGGCGGCGTCGACTGTTCACGCTCGCGGCGGTCGCCTTCACAGTGGCCTCGGTGGGCGCCGCCTTGGCGCCCACCGAGGTCACCCTCATCGCCGCCCGCACCGGGCAAGGTGTCAGCGCCGCAGTGCTGAGCCCGACCGCGATGTCGATCTTGCTGACCTCCTTCCCAGGGACCGCCCGGGCCAAGACGATGAGCGCATGGGGTGCCGCATCCACCCTCGGTGGGGCAACCGGAGTCCTTGCCGGTGGCGCGGTGACGGCGGTGTGGGGCTGGTCGGCCGTCTTCTGGATCACGGTGCCCCTCACAGCCTTAGCGGCGCTCAGCGCCCGACGGCTCATTCCCGCCGATTCGGTGACGGCCGAGCAGCGCACTCCCATCGATTCAGCGGGTGCGGCATCCGTCACCGCCGTTGCGCTGTCAGTCATCTACCTGGCCGTGAGCGTTCCTGAGCAGGGGTTCGGCGCACCGGGCACGATCGTTGCCGCGACCGGGGGAGTCGCCGCGATGGTCGCCTTCTGCTTCGTGGAAGGTCGAGCAGTCGATCCGATCCTCCCGCTCGCCCTATTCCGGTCGGCAGCGGTGTCGCTGGGACTGGTTGTGAGCCTGCTGGGCGGGGCGGCGCGCGCATCGTCCTTCACGATCGTCGCCCTCTACCTTCAGCAAGTCATGAAGCTGGATGCCGGGACCGCCGGGCTCGCGATGGTGCCCACCTCTGTGGCGGGCTTCCTGGTGACTGTTGTCGGCTTGCCGCGCGTGCTTCGGAATTGCGGAGCACGCGGGACAGTCACCATCGGATTGGGTGTGCTGGCCGCCGGGCATGCTTGGCTGTCACGCGCTTCGACCCCCGTCCACTACGCCGCGGACGTGTTGCCCGGACTGCTCTTGATCGCCGTAGGCGTCGCGCTGAGCTTCACTCCGACCACGATGCTGATCGCGGACGCGCTTTCGTCCGAGCGAGCCGGCCTTGCTGCTGGCATGGCGAGCGCGTCATCGCAGATCGGGGCTGCGCTCGGCGTGGCAGTTCTCGCCGCATCGATCGTGGCCGAGGCGGGACCCCATCCGGGGCTGGATGCGTCCGCGTTGGGGGCGGGCTTCACTCACGCGTTCGTCGTCGCTGCCGGGATCGCGACGACCGCGGCTCTGCTTGCGCTCTCGCTCGCCATTGCCGGTCGAGAGAGGCCGGTGTTCGGCTGGAATCGTGCGCCGCGCAACAAAGCCGCGTCCCTCCCGGAATGATCACGGGAGGGACGCGGGGGTCAGGCGAGCGGTCAGACGCTGACGGACTCGGGCTCTGCCGCGGGCGTGGACGCCGCCTTCGCGGTCGAGACCAGAGTGCGCGCGCGGTTGAACAGGTGATAGGTGACCACCCACGCGCCAAGCCCGACGAGCACGTGGAGGCTCACGATGTATGTCGTCAGGGCAGAGGGCGCCTCAGCCGTATCGTCGGTGAACGAGAAGCCGAGCATAAACAAGAGCGGCTGCAGCAACACCAGGACGAGCGGCAGTGCCGAGAGGGCGATGGTGCGACCGCCGGCCTTGGTGAAGAAGGATGCGATAAGCACGAGCAGCCCGAGACCGAGCAGCACGAAACCGTTCATCGCGTGGAGGCCGAACAGCCGGTCCTCGGGGCTCGAGAACACGCCGACACCGGCCAGGTAGAACTGCACGGTCAGGGCGACCAGCAACACGACAGTGAGAACAAGGTAGACAGAACGCACGGTGGATCTCCTCAGGTTCGGGTGGATTCGGCACCGACTCCTGATCGGTACCTCCATAACCGCCTCGGAGACTACCTTCGAATGACCCTCACTAGTGGGCCCCGGCAGCGATCCGGCACCCTAGTTCTGTCCCTAGTGATTCTTGCGGGCGAGCCACGAGTCGAGCACCGCGTTGAACTCCGCGGGCTTGGCGATCGGGGCGCCGTGGCCGACGTCGTCGATGCGCTCGAAGCAGGCATCCGGCAGCTGGCGACTCAGGTCGGTCAGGTCCCGGATGAGCGCATTCTGCTCTTGCGCGCCCGCGACGACCAGTACCGGAAGCTGCGCCGTGAGAAAGCTCTCCGGAACACTGAACGAGAAGTTCGCGCGCATCATGTTGCCGAGCGAACGCTTCGACATCGCGGACGACAGGGCGAAGTAGGCGTCGAAGTCCTCTTCGGGCACGTACAACTGCTTGGCCTGAGCTCGCGCGAACGATCGATTCCTCGCCATCGGAGCGGATGCAGCCGACATCCACGCGATGAGGGATGCCGATCGCCAGGGCTTCAGAAGCGAGCTCACGACTGCGACGCGGGTGACCTGCGCCGCGTATAGGCTCGCGAACTCGATTGCGATCTGCCCACCTACGGAGAAGCCGACGACTGTGACGTCGTTGCCGAGTGCGTCGAGGTCGATCTGCTCTGCGATGGATCGTGCCGCCCCGGCGTGCGACGTGTACTCGTCGCTCGTTGACGGGTCGTGCCCGGGCAGCGTTGGCGTGTGGATCGTGAAGCGTTCGGCGAAGTGCTGCCTTTGCTGCCGCCACATCCAAGGACCGACACCGCCGCCGTGAATGAAAACGAGATGGGGGAGCGGGCGGTCAGTCACCCCTGCATCATTTCACGCTCGGAGGTTCGCCTTGCGCGGGTGCACCTTCCGCGCGCGGGTCAAATTCGACCCGCGCGCGGAAGTTCGACCCGCGCGAGCGCCTACTCGCCGAACGCGAAGATCTTCTTGTTCAGGAACTCCTCGATGCCGAAGCGGCCGAGCTCGCGACCGAAACCGCTGCGCTTGACGCCGCCGAACGGCAGGTACGGCGCATCCAGGCCGACACCGTTGATGAACACCATGCCGACGTCGAGGCGGGTGCCGACCTCGATGGCACGGTCGGTGTCCTCACAGATCACGACCGAGCCGAGGCCGTACGCCGAGCTGTTCGCCAGCGCGATCGCCTCATCGTCGTTCGCGACCTTGTAGAGCACCGCCACCGGGCCGAACAGCTCCTCGTGGTAGGCGTTCATATCCGGGGTGACGTCGCTGAGCACGGTCGGCGCGAAGAAGCATCCGTCGGCCGTCGTCGAGCCCATGTTCAGCACGGCGCCCTGCTCGACCGCCTGCGACACCTGGGCGCCCAGCAGCTCTGCGGCCTTCGCCGAGGAGAGCGGGCCGAGGTCGATGCCGTCCTCGGTGGCCGGACCCCACTTGAGCGCCTTCATCGCGGCGATGAACTTCTCGGAGAACTCGTCGTAGTACTTGTCGAGCACGACGATGCGCTTCGAGCCGTTGCAGGCCTGACCGCTGTTCTCGAGGCGTCCGGCGATCGCCATGTCCACGGCGCTGTCGATGTCGTTCGTGTCGAGCACGAGGAACACGTCAGAGCCGCCGAGCTCAAGCACGACCTTCTTCAGGTGACGGCCGGCCTGCTCAGCGATCGCAGCGCCCGCGCGCTCCGAACCGGTGAGGGACACGCCCTGCACGCGCGGGTCGGCGATGATCGAGGAGATCTGGTCGTGGTCGGCGAACACGTTCACGTACGCGCCCTCCGGGAACCCGGCATCCTTGAAGATCTGCTCGATCGCGAGCGCCGACTCAGGGCACTGCTCGGCGTGCTTCAGGATGATGGTGTTGCCGGCGACGAGGTTCGGTCCGGCGAACCGAGCCACCTGGTAGTACGGGAAGTTCCACGGCATGATGCCCAGCAGCACGCCGAGGCCCTGACGCCGTACGAACGCACGTGCGCCGCCCTCGGTGTCGATCTCCTCGTCGGCGAGGAACTCCGGTCCCTTGTCCGCGTAGTAGCGGAGGATGTCGGCGCTGAACTCGACCTCGCCGATGGACTGCTCGATGGGCTTGCCCATCTCGCGAGCGATGATCTGGGCGAGCTCGTCCTTGCGCTCCAGGTACAGGTCGGCCGCGCGCGTCATGAGCGCCGCACGCTCGGCCACCGTGGTCTTCTTGGCAAAGCCCTGGTAGGCCGACTGGGCCGCGTCGATCGCATCCTGGATGTCGGAGTCGCTCGCCAGCGGGTAAGTAGAAATGGTCTGATTCGTCGATGGATCAATGACCGCGTACTGCTTCATGTGGCTTTCCTTTGATGTGGTGGGTGGTCTGTCTCTCAGGATAGGACGGATGGTCGACGGCGCGCTGGGTGGAGCCTCAATGACCCCTTCCCGTCTGGTGTAGCGGCATAGTCTGGACTGGTGCAAGCGCCCACCGATCCGCGTAGCGAACTGGCCGCGCTCGCCGCACGGGGCATCAGCGACTGGTCCGTCGACCCGTCGCGAAGGGTGGCCGACCCGGAGCACGTGCGCAGGGCGGGGGTGCTCGTGCTGTTTGGCGTACTGGATTCGATGCCCGCGGATGCGCACGGACCGGTCCCGCGCGACCTCGACGTGCTGCTGCAGCGACGCTCGTCCACTCTCGGCCACCACCCGGGGGAGATCTCATTCCCCGGCGGCGGCGTGGAGGCATCCGACGTCGACATCACCGCCACCGCCCTGCGCGAGGCGGTCGAGGAAACCGGGCTCGACCCGAGTGGTGTCGACATCCTCGGCACGCTGCCGGAACTCGCGCTGCCCCGCAGCAACAACCTCGTCACCCCCGTGCTCGCCTGGTGGGCGCGCACATCGCAGGTCGCCGCGGTCGACGAGCGGGAGGCCGTTGAGGTGTTCCGGATGCCGGTGGCCGACCTGCTGAATCCCGACAACCGGGCGAATGTGCAGCGCTCGGTCGGCAACCGCACCTTCCGCATCCCGGCGTTTGAGGTCGATGGCGTCGTGGTGTGGGGCTTCACCGCGATCGTGCTCGCGCGGATCTTCGATGAACTGGGCTGGAGCGTCCCGTGGGACACCACCCGGTTGGTCGAGCCGTAGCCTCGCTCAGCCCGCGACGACCTGGTTGCGCAGCGTGCCGAGGCCGTCGATCGTGACTTCGACCAGCTGCCCGTCTGCGAGGTAGCGCTTCGGCTCGCGTGCGTGACCGACACCGCCAGGCGTGCCGGTGAGGATGACGTCACCCGGATTCAGGGTCACGAACGTTGAGATGTAGGAAACCAGGAACTCCGGACTGTGCACCAGATCACCGGTCGATCCCTCCTGCATGACCTCGCCATCGATCACGGTGCGGATGGCGGCACCCGGTGCCCAGTCATCCGGCGTCACCAGAGCCGGGCCGAGCGGGGTGGTGCGCTCCCAGTTCTTGCCCTGCAGCCACTGCAGCGTGCGGTACTGCCAGGACCGCATCGACACGTCGTTGCTCACCGTGTACCCGGCGATGTGGGACGCCGCATCGGCCTCACTGATGCGGCGGCCGGTGCGGCCGATGACAACGCCCAGTTCGGCCTCCCAGTCCACCGCGGAGTCTTCCGCTGGCAGCTGGATGTCGTCGCCAGGGCCGATCAGCGTCTCCGGGAACTTGGCGAACAGGGTCGGATGCTCCGGCAGTTCCCGCCCCATTTCGAGGATGTGCGCGCGATAGTTCAGGCCGACGCACACGATCTTGCCCGGCTGCGGCACGACCGGCGCGAGGTCCGCGTCGTCCTTTGCGTGCAGGTCTCCGGATGCGGTCGACGCCAGTTCGCGCCAGTCGTCACGGTGCAGCAGGGAGCCGACATCCGGGATGCCGTCGAGTTCTCGGTAGCCGTCGGCGGTCTCGACGGCCGCTGCTGTCCCCTCTTGGGTGCGTAGTGTGACGAGTCGCATGGCCTTCAGGCTACTAGCGTGATCGGTACGCGGTGATTCGAACGAAGGAGTTCACGTGAGCAACCAGACGGGCGCAGCAGGCAGCGTCGAATACCCGGTGGACGACGGCATCGCCACCATCGAGATCAGCGGCCCGGACCGCAACCTGCTGAACCCGGAGAACATGGCCGCGCTCGAGGCGCGTCTGACCGCGGCGTGCGCGGATGAGCGTGTGACGGGCATCCTGCTCACCGGGAGCGGGTCGGTGTTCTGCGGCGGGCTGGACACCGCGGCCTTCGCGCGCGGCGGCGACCCGCGCGAGTTCGCGGGCGCTCTGGTCAGCCTGCTCAAGCTTTTGCCGACGCTGCCGAAGCCGGTGGCCGCCGCCGTGAACGGTGACGCGGTCGCATCCGGGTCCGCTCTCGTCGCCGCGTGCGACTTCGCGGTCGCGGGTCCGGACACGAGGATCGGCACGCTCGAGGCCGGCATCGGTGTCTGGCCGATGGTGGCCCAGGTGCCGATCATCCAACGCGTCGGACCGCGTGCGGCGATCGAGAACATCGCAACCGGCGAGCCGTTCACTGCGGCACGCGCGCGGGAAATCGGGCTCATCAACGTGGTGACCGATCCCGCCGACGTCAGTGCCGAGGCCGTCGCCTGGTTGCGCAGGGCCGCGCGCGCCGGTGCGGTCATGGCGACAGGGCGGCCCTTCGTCTACGAGCTCGCGGAACTGGACTATGACGAGGCGCTGGACACGGCGCTAGCCAGGTTCACGAGCGTGTTCGGCGACCGTCCCTGACAACCCGCCACAGCGACGTCGAAGGTGAGCGGAAGTCGCCGCTTACGAAAAATGCCTGATCCGTGAGACAATTGACGTTGCCAGCTCGCGACTTCGCGCATTGTGCCGACGCACAGTGACCGTCTTCGCACCCCGCCAGCAGCCCGTTCGAAGCTCTCGAACCGTGGCGGGAGACTGTCCAGGCCGATTACCTCATGTGTAGATCCGACTGATGTCGAGCGTGGCTCTCGCGCGCAACCGGGGAGTCTCGAATGCAGTTTTCCAAAGGTCAGACCATCGTCCACCCGCACCACGGGCCCGCAACCATCCGGACGATATCGAACCGCAAGGTCAGCGGTGTCTCCACCAAGTACTTGAACCTCGACGTTCAGAATTCGACGCTGACGGTCAGCGTTCCGCTGGACAAGGCGCAGGACATCGGCCTGCGCGACGTCTTCACCAAAGAGCAGCTCGACGAGGTGTTGGGCGTGCTGCGCGCACCGAGCGGCGTGGAAGAGAAGCAGTGGTCCCGGCGGATCAAGAAGAACTGGGAGACGATCAAGAACGGCGACATGCTGCAGATCGCCGAGGTAGTGCGCGATCTCGTTCGCCGTGCTGCCGAATCCAACCTCTCTTACGCCGAGAAGCAGATGCTGAGGGATGCCCGCAGCCCGCTCGCCACCGAGATCTCGCTGACGCGCTCCATCTCCCTCGATAAGGCGGATGCCCTTCTGGACTCCGTCATCCTGGGCGACACCGCCGAGTCCGCGACCGTGACGGAACTTCCCGCCAAGAAGGAGCAGCTGCTCGCCGGCTGATCGCGCCGGGCGCCGTCGCTCAGCTGACGGCGCCGGCTCGCGCCGCGAGCTTGGCTGCCAGCGCATCCGTTGCCGATGAGGTCGGATGTCTGCTCGCTGGTGGCGATGATGGGGCCATCGGCCGGAACGCGTTGAACCTGCAGGCCATGCAGCTCTTCAACAGTCATGCCGACACGCTATCCACCGCCTGCCGGGACAACATGAGTGTTACGCGGCGAAATCCGCCCTACGATCGATTCCACCGGTATCGAGTCAAGGGAGACGAATGTCGTTCCAGGCATACCTCGACAACATCGAGGAGAAGACGGGCCTGACGCCCCGCCAGCTCATGGAGCTGGCGAAGGAGAAGGGCTTCGACGCACCCGATGTCAAGGCGGGTACGATTCTCGACTGGCTCAAGGAGGACTTCGATCTCGGTCGTGGCCACGGGATGGCTCTCGTGCACGTGATCAAGAACGGGCCGCGCATCGACAGCAAGCACGTCGGCTCGAGCGGCAGCCACGGTGACGACTCCGACACCCTGTGGCTGGATGGCAAGGCAACCAAACCGAAGGATGTGTGAGTGATGGCTATCCTGCATCAAGCAGAGATCGTCCCGTCGAAGCGCGACATGGTCGCCAAATTCGTCGCCGGTGTTCAGTGGGCGGGCGACCTCCCGGAGGATTGGGAGCGGATCGCCGCGTACCGATTCGATGACCCCGCCGGCGAGGTCGGGATCGAGACGATGCTGATCGGATCCGAGAACGGTCCGGTGCTGCAGGTGCCGCTCACCTACCGCGGGACACCGCTTGAGGGTGCAGAGGAATGGCTCATCGGCACCGCGGAGCACTCGGTGCTCGGCACCCGCTGGTTCTACGACGCGGCAGGGGACCCGGTCTACGCGCAAATGCTTGCCGCGACGATTCTCGGCGGCGGGCGCGAGGCCGACCAGTTCTACCCTGACGGCACGCCGATCGAGGGAACAGCCCAGGTGCGGGGGAGCGGCAGCGCTGCTGACCCGGTGCCGGTGCCCCAGCGAGTCGAAGCCAGCACCGCCGGCAGCGTCACCACCATCACCGCCGACGGCCGAGAGCTGCTGGTCGTGCGTCGCGTCGGGGACGAACTCACCGGCGTGACAGAACGGCTGACCGGAACCTGGTCGGCTGATGCCGCGCCGGTCACGCTTGCAGGCATCCGCTGACCCACGTCAGGGGACGGGGTTAGGGTGCCGTCATGACACGCGACGAGAGCGCGATCAGGATCGAACCCGCAACCGCAGTGCCGTTCGCCGACATCGAGCACGCGTTCACCGGAGGCGGCGACGGCGGGTCGTGCTGGTGCCAGTGGTTCCTCCTTCCGCGCTCCGAGTTCACCTCGGGAAGCCGCGATGAGCGGAAGCAACTGCTGCGGCGCGAGCTCGGCACCACCGAACCGTCGCCGGCACTCGTCGCATACGTCGACGACGAACCGGCGGCGTGGGTCCGGGTAGCGCCGCGAACGCACCAGGCGGCACTCGCGCGCACCCAGGTGGTCAAGCGAGGCAGCAAAGAGCCGACGGATGACCCCGACGTGTGGGCGATCACCTGCTTCGTGGTGCGCCGGGAACACCGGGCGAAGGGCATCGCGACGCGCCTCCTCGAGGCCGCGATCGACCACGCGCGACAACACGGCGCGCGGCTCATCGAGGCGTACCCGATCGACACCGAGCGGCGGAAATCGTCGACCAACGAGCTCTTCGTGGGCAGCGCACTGCTGTTCAGCGCGGCCGGGTTCGAAGAGATCGCCCGGCCGACCGAGAGCCGGGTCGTGATGGCGCTGACGACGCGCTAGGACGGCTGGGCGATCATCAGCCAGATGATCACGGCGAGGCCGACTCCGCCGATCCCGGCGAGGGCGCTCGGCCGCCACGAGGTGGGGAGCGTCTCGAGCAGTCCCTCGGTCGCACGTGCCTCGGCCTTCGCTCGCGCCGACTCCGGCATCCGGGCACCGGAGAGCACGCGCACGCCGCGGTAGTACGGCATGGCGATGCCGTACATGGCACCCATCACCAGCACTAACAGCACGATGGACACCCACAGCCACCAGGAGCCCCAGTAGCCGCCCAGGAAGCCCAGGACGACGCCCGCGACGATCAGCACCAGAAGTCCGATGTACATGAACGTGGTGCCCCAGGACGAGACGTCCAGCAGCGCTGCGATGCGCGCGCGGTCCTGTTCCTTGCGGAGACGGAACGCTACCGCGATGGACGCGCCATGACCGAGCACGAACGCGAACGAACCAAGCAGGTGGAGGAACACCATCGTGAGGTACACGGCGTCAGCCTAAATGAGTCGATTTGCGCGCGGTAGCCCCCGTGCCGCGCCCCGTTCAGGCGTCGAGCGAGCTCGCCCGAATCGCGAGCCACAACTGCACCCGGTCCTCAGCGCTCGACATCGACATGCCGGTCAGGTCTTCGACCTTCTGGATGCGGCTGCGCAGCGTGTGCCGGTGGATGCCGAGCTGCGACGATGCCGCCTCCCAGCTGCCGTTCTCGGCCAGGAAGACCCGCAGCGAATGCAGCAGGTCCCCGGATGCGTCGGCCGCGGTCAGTTCGTCGAGCGGACGCTTCAACGAATGCACCATGATCGGGGTGAGGTGCCGCAGCAGCATGTCCACCGAGTCCAGGTCGGAGAAGCGCACGGACGGCTGATCGTCGGCGATCGCGAGTTCGACGGCCTGTTCCGCCTGCATCCGGCTGCCGGCCAGCTGCCCGAGCGCCGCGGGTTCGCCGACGCCGCACCGCACCGGCACTCCTTCAGTGGCCGCGCGCTCGAGCCGCTGTGTCCACGCGTTCAGCGACGCCGGATCGAGCACCGCGACGACCGTTGATCCCTCGCTGGAGGCGACGCCCGGAAGGCCAAGCTCGTCGAGCCAGTCGAGCACCTTGGACTCGAGCACCACACTGCGTGACCGCGAGCGGATCACGGCGACGGCGAACTCCGTGCCGACCAGCCCCCAGCGGCCGGCGATCCGCCGGGCGAGGCGCACATCCTCGGCGAGGAGCACGTCGATGGCGTCAGCTCTCGCGACCGGGTCCAGCCGCGCGCTGTGCTGCGGGCTGAAGGTGAGGTCGAGCAGCGCGGTGGCCTGGGTCGCGAGCTCTCGCACGAGACCTGGGGAGCCGAGCTTGTCCGAGATGACCAGCTGCGCCTTCGGGTCCAGGGGGTGCCCGACCGGGTACACACCGAGGTTCGTGACCCGGATGCGCCGGGACAGGCGCAACGCGGCGGCAACAGCATCGTCGTGGTGGATGCGCGAAGCTCCGACACTGGCAATCGGTGTCCCGTACCGGTCGATCAGCACCGCCCAGCCGTTGATGAGCTTCGAGAGGGTCGTGATGATCCCGGCGGTCTGACCGGTGCGTGCCGCGTGCGTCAGCGCGGTGATCCCGCGCACCAACTGCCCGTCGTGGCGACCGGAGCGCGGGTCGCGTGGCGCGGCATCCGGACCGGGATTTTCGGCTCGCGACGGCGCGGGAACCTGGTCGACGGAGCCGTTGTGCATTTGTTCGACGCTAACACTTCGCGCTGTACGAAACGGCGCGTGACCCCTCGCGACCGCTCCGATTCGGCGACTGTGCACGGCGTCGGGGTCTTCCTAGGCTGACACGAGCCGACCGAACCCGAGCGCTTAGACAGGCTTCGGCACAGAACAAAGGAGTAATGATGCAGGCAATCGTCTTCAGCGGTGAGACCAAGAAGGTAGAGGTCGCAGACGTCGAACTGGCGGCCCCTGGCGCCGGCGAGGTGCGCGTGAAGATCGCTGCTGCCGGTGTCTGCCACTCCGACCTGCACGTCTACCGCAACGAGTGGGACGTGCCCGCTCCCGTGGTCATGGGCCACGAAGGCAGCGGCATTGTCACTGCGGTCGGCCCCGGCGTCACCAACCTCGCGATCGGCGACCACGTCGTGCTGTCCTGGGTCGCGCCGTGCCACGAGTGCCGGTACTGCCTCGCCGGCCACGAGGCCCGCTGCCAGGTGGCGGCCACCATCGTCGCCCCCGGCGGCGTGCTGCAGGACGGAACCTCGCGACTCAGCCGCGACGGTGAACGCATCCACCACTACCTCGGCGTCTCATCCTTCGCCGAAGAGGCAGTCGTTCCCGCCAGCGGCGCCATCCGAGTGCGAGAGGACGCGCCGCTGGACGTCATCGCGCTGGTCGGCTGTGCCGTCGCCACGGGCGTCGGTGCCGTCACCAACACCGCCCAGGTCGAGCCCGGTTCGCTCGTCGTGGTGATCGGATGCGGCGGTGTCGGTCTCTCCGTCATCCAGGGCGCCCGGCTCGCCGGCGCAGAGCGCATCATCGCCGTTGACATCCAGGCCGACAAGACGGCACTTGCCATGCGCCTCGGCGCGACGGACGAGATCGATGCGTCCAAGGTCGATGCGGTCGAGGCGCTGCGCGCGCTGATCCCGGATGGCGTCGACTACGCGTTCGACGCGATCGGACGCACTCAGACCACCGAGCAGGCAATCCAGATGCTCGGACTCGGCGGCGCAGCGGTCGTCGTCGGCCTTCCGCCCACCGGCTCGAAGGCGTACTTTCGACCCGCTCGTGCTCGCCGAGGCAGACCAGCGCATTCTCGGCTCGAACTACGGAAGCGTGCGACCGGCGGTGGACATCCCCGCGCTCGTCGACCGCTACATGGAGGGCGACCTCAAGCTCGACGAGCTCGTCACCGCCCGCCGACCACTCGATGAGGCCGGCGCCGCGCTGGACGCACTCAACGACGGTTCGGCGCTCCGCACGCTTCTGATCCCTGCGTCCTGACCTACCCCCAACCACCTAAGGAGACACATTGAGCAGCGACGTCGCCGCTTCCAAGCAACCAACATCCACAGACCCCGGCCTCCGCAGGGGGGTGATGGGCAGCGCTGAACTGTTCGCACAGGCAATCGCGAGCATCGCGCCGAGCGCGGTCATCGCGTTCACCGCCGCAGCCATCTTCCTGTCGGCAGGCAACTCCACCTGGTTCTCGTTCGTGCTCGCCACGATCGTGATCCTCGCGGTCGGCTACCTCATCTCGCAGTTCGCCAAGCGGCGCGCCTCGGCGGGGTCGCTGTACAACTACGCTGCCGTCGGGCTGGGGCCGTTCGGCGCCTACCTGACCGGCGTGACTCTGCTCATCGGATGCTTCGGCATCGCCTCCGGTTCGCTGAGCGGTGCGACCACCTACATGATCACCGTGCTGAACCAGCTGGGCCTGTCGGTCTCCGGCACCCTGGCGAGCGTTGTCGTGACCATCGTGCTCGGATCGCTTGCGATCCTGTTCACGATCCGCGGCATCCGGCTCTCGGCGCGCGTGTCGCTCGTGCTCGAGCTCGTGTCGGTCGCGATCATCCTGATCGTGCTCGTCCTTGCCATCGTGCACCTCGGCCCTGCGGCCATTGACCCGGCGCAGCTGAGCCTCGAAGGCTTCGAGTTCTCCGGCGTCGCGTTCGGCATGACCCTCGGCATCCTGGGCTTCGTAGGATTCTCCAGCGCCGACTCGCTCGGACGTGAGGCGAAGAACCCCTACCGCGCCATCCCGCGCGCCATCATGTTCAGCGCCCTGTTCGTCGGCGTCCTCTACGTGTTCGCCGCGTACACGCAGGTAGCGCTGCTCGGCGACGACCTGGCGACCTCGGCGAGCCCGCTCGACGACATGGCCACCATGGTCGGGCTGCCGGTCTGGTTCAACCCGATCCTGAACTTCGGTGTTGCGGCGTCCTTCTTCGCCGTCGTTGTCGCACCGCTCAACGTGATCGGTCGCATCGTCTACGTCATGGGCAAGGAAGGCGTCGCGCCGTCCTACCTCGGCCAGACCCACCCGACCCAGCTCACGCCGCACCGTGTGCTGCTCACCATCGGCCCTGCCGTGATCGCGCTCACTTCGATCCTGTACGTCATGGGAGTGAACGGCATGGACATCGTGGTGTGGGTCGACACGTTCGGAACCTACGGGTACATGGTCGCCTACGCGACCGTCGCGATCGCCGCGGTGCTGTTCCTCCGCCGGATCGGCGTGAAGAACTGGCTCGTGCTGCCGACGGCGATCCTCGCGGTGGGTGCGATGCTCTACGTGTTCTACACCAACGTGTACCCGGTGCCTGCGTTCCCGTTCAACCTGATCTTCTGGTTGTTCGCCGGGGTGCTCGCGGTCGCGATCGCCTGGTACGTGTTCCTGAAGGCGAAGCGCCCGCAGGTCATCAACGCGATCGGCTCCACCGAGACCGACGTGCTGGAGGGCATCAGCGGCTGACGCCGGACCTTTTCGCACGGAGGGCGCCCGTTCCGGACACCCGCACCCCGCACACCGGGGTCGGATGTCCGGAACGGGCGCTTCTTTCTCAGCGCTTGCGTGCGGTAACCAGCAGGTACTCCCACTCCAGGCGGCTGCCGTCACCGTCCAGGCCGCCCCGGCGCGCGAGCTCGACCAGGTCGCGATCGAGCTCGGAGGCACGGTCCGGGTCGTCGGCGAGGCTGTTGTAGACCGCGATCGTCGGACCGTAGTGAGACTTGAAGTAGTCGCGGAACTCCTCTGGGCGCGAGAAGTGATCGATCGCGACCTTCTGTCGCCGCATGTCGAGATCGCTCAGCCGGTCTCCGAAAAGCTCCCGGATGTGGTCCTCGTTTCCCCACAGCGGCCCGGGTGAAGCACCGGGCGGGGGCGGCGGAGCGAACGGCTTCATGGTGGCGAACAGTTGGCCGATGTAGCCCTCCGGCGTCCAGTTGATCAGGCCGAGCGTGCCGCCCGGCCTCAGCACACGGAGCGCTTCGTCCGCGGTCGCCTGATGATGCGGCGCGAACATCACGCCGACACAGGACAGCACCGCGTCGAACTCGCCATCCGCGAACGGGAGAGCCTCCGCGTCGGCCTCTCGCCACTCGAGTGTCGCCCCTCGCTCCTTGGCCTGCCGCTCGCCCGCTTGCAGGAGCTCCGGTGTGAGGTCGCTCGCCACCACGTCCGCCCCGGCGAGCGCGGCGGGGATGGCGACATTGCCTGACCCGGCAGCGATATCGAGCACGCGGTCGCCTGACTTCACCCCCGCTGCCTCAACCAGCACCGGTCCGAGGCTCGCAATGAGGTCGGATGCGAGGGCCGGGTAGTCGCCGAAGGCCCACATCGCCCGATGCTTGGCTTTGAGCGCCCGGTCGGCGTCGGTTTGGGTTTCTTCGCTGGTCACGATGCACGTCCTTTCGTCGTGTCGGGGAGTTGACACGACGGTCAGGATCGATCGTGAGTGTTCCCCGACATGACGATTGTGCGCTCCCGTCGGCCCACTGTCGAGACCTGTGCGGGGGACTCAGATGATCGGCACGCCGCGGCGCATCCGCCGCCTGGCATCCCACAGCATGAGGTTGTACGGGAAGCGACGCAGCACGCCCGGCGTCACTCGGTTGAGGTAAGCCGTGAAGCGCAGCCAGCGGTCGAAGCGCGCCTGCTGACGCGTCGTCCACGGCAGCCCGAGTTCGCGGCGGAACTCCTGAGGCAGGAACCCCTGGGTGAGGAATCGGTTCGCCGGTCCGAACAGCGCGGCGAGCGGGCGGGGGAGGAACCGCAACTCGGCGAGCCGCTGCAGGTAGTCGCGCGTCGCATCATCCATGCGGATCTCCCGGATGCTCCGCTGCCAGTACTCGTCGAACGCGCTCAGACTCTCCGGCCACAGCTCTTCTGGCATCTGCAGCGTCGTGCCGAAGGCGGACGCCCGGCGGTAGAAGTCCTCCGCGTCAGCGTCATCCATCGGGCCGTGCAGCCGGATCATCACGTCGCGCACCCCCCAGTAGATGCAGGCGGCCACCCAGAGTTGCAGCTCGTGATCGAACGCGGAGTACGGCACCGGCGCATCCGGCGCCGACCGCACCTGCGCGTGCACCCGGCTGATCTGGTGGCTCAGTTCGCGCTTCTCCGCATCCGTGCCCCCGGATGCGACGGCCAGGTAGGTGAACGTCGTGCGGGCGCGCTTGAGCGGATGCCGGTCGAGGCGCCCGCTGTCGACCCGGCTCTCCACGACCCCACGCCCGATCGGGAGCATGGACAGCTGCATAATGACGTTGGCGCCGCCCGCGGCGAGGCCGATGCCGTCGCTCAGGATGCCGTTCACCCCTCCATTCTGCGGCCAACTGCGCAGGCCGTTCCGGAGTTTTCGGCGTAACATCCGCCGCAACCCGTCCGAACCGGAGGTGCAGGATGTCCCAGAGCCAGCCTCGGCCACCTCAGCCCGGCCAGTCCTCTTCAGCGGCGGGGTTCATCGTCCTCCTGGTGATCGGCATCGTCTTCAGCCTGATCGGCGCGGGCTTGCTCAGCTCGGGCATCTGGTCGGGTGTCATCGCGGCGAGGCAGAACGACCAGGGCTACTTCATCACCGGCCCTGACACCATCGCGAGCTCGACCTACGCGCTGACATCGCCGCGGAGCACCGGGTTCACCGACCGGGACACGAGCACGGTGCTGCCGTTCGACATCGCCACGGCGCGGCTCTCGGTCCAGTCGACGGGCGATGAGGACATCTTCGTGGGCGTCGGACCAAGCGGCCAGGTTGCCCGCTACCTCGACAATGTCGCGCACACAGAGGTCGAAGTCGGCAACGGGCGCTTCAGGGTGGACAGTCACGACGTTGCCGGTGAACGCGAACCCGGTCGGCCTTCCGCCGAGGACTTCTGGATCGAGTCGGCGACCGGTTCGGGCGTTCAGGAGATCGTCTGGCCGGTCCAGACCGGCAACTGGGCGGTCGTGGTCATGAACGCCGACGCGAGCCGAGATGTCTCAGTGGACATCGAGGCGGGCATTCGCAGCGACCTGCTCGCACCGATTGCGCTAGGCCTGATTCTGGCCGGCTTGGGGATGCTGGTGATCGGCATCCCGCTGACTGTGGTCGGAGCGATGGGGCTGGGCCGACGTCTTCCGTCCGACGGATACCCGCCTATCGCGGCTCCCGTCACGCCCGCCCCGGCGGAGGAGCGCCGCCCGTACCCGGCACAGCTCACCGGCGTGTTGGATCCCGGGTTGTCGCGCTGGCTGTGGCTCGTCAAGTGGTTGCTCGCCATCCCGCACTTCATCATCCTCGCCGGGCTGTGGATGGCCTTCGCGATCACCACGGTCATCGCGTTCTTCGCGATCCTGTTCACCGGCCGCTACCCGAGGTCGCTGTTCAACTTCAACGTCGGCGTGCTGCGCTGGAACTGGCGGGTCAGCTTCTACTCCTACTCCGCGCTCGCGACCGACCGCTACCCGCCATTCACCCTCGCGCGCACCGACTACCCGGCTGACTTCTCGGTCGAGTATCCGGAGAGGCTCAGTCACGGACTCGTCCTCGTCAAGTGGTGGCTGCTGGCGATCCCGCACTACCTGATCGTCTCAGCGCTCGTCGGCGGTGCCGGCTGGTGGACCGGATGGTGGGGGTGGCGCTGGGGCTGGGAGCGCTGGGACGGACCCAACCCCGCCAGCGGAATCTCCTTGCTGACCGTGCTGGTGCTGATCGCGGCGGTGATCCTGCTGTTCACGAACCGCTTCCGGATCGCGCTGTTCGACTTCATCATGGGCATCAACCGCTGGTTGTACCGGGTCACCACCTATGCCGCGCTGCTGCGCGACGAATATCCGCCGTTCCGTCTGGACACCGGCCCGGTCGAGCCGGAGCCGGTCGCGATCGAGCCGACCAGCGCGCCTCCGCCGGTGATCGGCTAGGAGTGTGAATCCACGGATGCTCGGCGCATGCTCGCGCCGGATCGCACCAGCGCGCTCGGCGCGAGCGACTCGAGCTCGCCGAGCCATCCGATGTGATCGGGCGCGAACACCAGCTGGAACTGGCTGCCTTTGGCCTGCTTGCGGGCAACCGCAGTCCGGAGTTCGGTTGCCCACTGACGAGTGATCGCCTCGTCGGTGAATGCCATGGCAGTCGACCGGGCCTCGTCGCGAGTCCGCTCCCGGTCGGCCTCTGGCATGGCCAGGAGCTCGTTGATGCTTGCGGTGATGCTCTCGTCGAATTCAGGCATGGTTGAAGATTAGGTCGCCGACGCAGTTTTCCCGCGGGTCTGGAGGGGAAATCACAGCGGTTCGGTCGCAGCGACTCAATCCTTGAGGTCGACCACCTGCACGCCGCTCGGCGAATCCAGCACGAGCACGTGCCGTGCCGACACGCCCTCGAGCGCGGCAACGACTCTGTCGGCGTCGCTTTCGGCTCCGGCCGCTGCGTCCGCCCGCTCAAGCACGGTGACCTTGGCGCCCGTGGCCTCGCGTATGCGCTCGCCCAGCCCCTGGTCAGCGGTGACGAGCAGCACCCGGCCGATAGCGCTCGCGGTGCCCGCAGGCACGGCAGCGCGATCGTGCCGCCAGACGGCGAAGTGATACCAGGACACCAACACGGTGGAGACCAGGATGCCCAGTGGTGCCCGGATGCTGTCCACCAGCCCGGCGCCGCTCATCGGGTCGAGGATGAAGACGAACAACTGGTAGCCGATGACCAGCAGGGTGATGAGTGCGACGAGCGCGCTCACGCCGAACACGACGATGAGGTAGACCCGCTTGGCGCTCGACACTGGAACGCGGCGCCAGACCAGCCACCACACGGGCGCGCTCACGGCCAGGATCGCGATGCCGCCGAAGAGCAGCGAGCGCGGGTCGCCGAAGTAGAGAGCCGGTGTGATTGCCGCGAGCGTCGCGTTGATCACGATGCCAATACCGGTTGCCGCGCCGGCGAGCGCCGCTCCAGAGACGGCCAGGCGGCCCGCGTGCATGACACTCGGACGCGCGGTGACAGAGCGGTGGTACACCAGCACGAGCGCGCCGATCAGCGCGGCAGATGCCCCGCCGGCGAGGGGCCGCAGCGTGACGCTCAGCGGATCGCCGCCAGCCGCCAGCGTCAGGAGCACGTAGAGGATGGTCGCCGTCCCGCCGATGGCCATACCGGTAGGCAGCAGGATGCCCATGATGACGAGGGCCACGGCGTTGAAGACGGTGGTGAGGGTGCGACCGGCGTCCCGGTACCAGTGCAACCACCAGACGAGTGCGCCGCCGGCCGCCCAGATGAGCGCCTGCAACGCCCATACCCACCACGGGGCGCCGAAGGAGGGTGTGTTGGTGGCGATCGCCACCATCTCGTTGACCAGCGTCGACAGCAGGTTGACGCCGCCTCCGATGACAAGCGCCAGGCCGAAGACCCAGCCGAGCACGACTGGGACGGTGCGCATCCTCACCGGTGGCTTTTCCCGGTGCGTCAGCATCCAGCGGTGCCACACCCAGACCAGCGCCCAGACGAGCGCGTTGGCCAGCGCGTACGGGTCCCAAGACAGCTGACGGTCGAAGCCGCTCACCGGCAGGACTGTCCACGAGGGGTTCAGCAGGGACGCCAGGAAGGAGAGGAGCGCCACCGTGGCGGTGACCAGGGAGATCGTGTAGGCGAGCGTCAGATAGAGGCCCCACCAGAGCGACCTGCGTTCATCCGGCTCACTGAGACGACGCCAGCTGAGCCACCACAGCACGAGCGCAAGTGGGCCGGCGATGAGCGCGAATGCGAGCGATCGCGACAGGTTGTCGAGTTCGAAGACGGTGCGCCCGCCCGTGTCGAAGAGGCGGCCGAGCAGGCCGGCCAGGCCGATCGCGGCCGTGATCACGAGGATCAGCAAGAGGACATAGATGACGATGCGCCGCACGGTGGCGCCCGCTCCGGATGCCTGCACGGGCGCGCTCGGCTGGGGCTGTGTCTCAGTCATGTTCTTCGCCTATCGTCCGATGCAGATGGTCAGCTCCCACGGAGCCCGCTCAATCCGCCAGGTTCCGTCAGTGTTCTCGAGCTTGAATTCGCTCTCGCTCTCCCAGCCGTCGCCGCCGATCGGCCCGCGATCGCTCGTCACCGCCACGAGCACGCCGACATCGGCCTTCTCGGAGCGGATGTCGGTGGAGAGCAGGGTCACGCGAACGCTCCCGCCCGGGAGCTGGGACTGAACGGACTGGCAGTCGTCAAGGACCTCCTGGGTGAGGTACTGCTGTGCGGTCTCTTCGTCGCCTTCGATGACCGCGGCCGAGTAGCGCTGCACGACACCCTCCGGCGTGTCCGCATCGAGCAACTCTGGCTCGCCGCGGCCGAACACCACGATGAGTGCGACCACCACTAGCACAGCGATGACGGCGATGACCGCGATCAGTGCGCGGTCGGGCTTGCGTGCCTCCATGACATCAGCATGGCGTGAAATGCGGATGATGAACAATCACATCGTCACGGTGATTCGCGTCTCAGGTGCCTTCCGCCCCTGAGTGATCGAGGAGGATCGGCTCCCCGGTCGCGCCGGCGGTGTCGTACCGCTGCCCCACCACCTGGACCTGCTTGTGGATGAGGTCCCACGCCTCCACCACCACGGCATCGAACCGCTCGTCTCCGACGTCGACGGTGTCGACGCTCGCCACGGCGATCCGGTCGGCGTCGGCTTGGGATCCGGCGAAGCCTCGCGCGACACCCGCGCTGTCCCTCGGATGTTCGGTCGTGAAGCGGTGCACCACTCGCGCTCCATCCTTCTCGACGATCGCGATTGCCAGCAATTCAGCGCCGGTCTCAGACATGGTGCCGAGAGCGGTCTGCAGAGTCGCGTCGGTCAACGACACCAACTCCGGTGAGAAGTAGACCATGCGTCGGATTCTAGGGGCACGCGCCAGCGACGCGTGCCGACGCGAGTCAGGGGCGGGTCACGACTCGCCCACGGTGATCCGTCGCCCGCTCACCCTGGTCGGTCGAATGCGAACCCAGCGGACGCCAGCGCCGGTGATCCACCGAACCCGGATGCCGCGCTGCTCCGCGAGCCTCGAGATCACCTCCTCGTCGGTGATCTCCTCGGCCTGACCGACCACCAGCACACTCCACGAACCTTCTGCGTGCGTGTCCGACCCGTCGACCTCGAACGACACCCACGGCCACTGCAGTGCCGCGTGCAGTTTGGCTCCGACCCCGGTCGGGAAGGTGACGTGGCCGGTGTCGGCGTCGATCACGTGATTGACCGGGAAGATCTCCGGTCGACCTTCGATGACGACACCGAGCCGGCCGAGCCGGGACTCCGCGAGCAACCGCGTGCACTCCTCGGGGGAGAGGTCGATGAGCCACGTGTGCGGGGTCATCGGCGCCACCTCGAGTCGGTCACTCCGGCTGTGCGGAGCTCGTGAGCCGGATCGAACACCGGCCGAGCTGCGGGCATGATGGCGAGGTCGCCGGTGCCGCCGATCGCGACCCGGTCGTCGCCCAAGTCGATGCGCATCCTTCGGCCGGCCAACGCGATGCCGTCCAGATGCAGGCGGTGCACCCACCCTGGCAGGTCGGGCGAGATCCAGAAGCGGCCCTCGGCCGGGACCGGCTCAAGCTGCAGAATCGTGCGGAGCCACAGCAACGGGGACGCAGCCGACCACGCCTGAGGCGAGCAGGAGGACGGGTACACGGCCGGCTCACCGAGCTCGTCCCGGGAGAAACCGGCGAACAACTCCGGCGGTCGGCCGTCGAACTCGACGGCGACATCCAGCTGCCGCTCGATGACGGTCATCGCCGCGTCGTGGAACCCATACCTCGACAGCCCCCACGCGCAGATGGCGTTGTCATGCGGCCACACCGAACCGTTGTGGTAGCTGACCGGGTTGTAGGCGCGAGCGTCGGCGTCGAGCGTGCGGATGCCCCACCCGCTGTCCATGCCGGAGCTCAGCAGCCGTTCTGCGACAGTCGCGGCGTACCGGTCGTCGATGATGCCCATCCAGAGGCAATGGCCCATGTTGGAGGACGCGACCGCGACCCGCCGCTTTTGACCATCCAGCGCGAGCGCGAAGCAACCGGCATCCGGGTCCCAGAATTCGGCATTGAACTGCTCCCGCAGCCGCGCGGCCTTCTCGAGGCAGCTTTGGCGCAGTTCGTGGTCGTCGGCCAGCGCAGCCAGCTCGGCCCTGGCCAGGTACGCACCATAGGTGTAGGCCTGCACCTCGCAGAGCGCGATCGAACCGGTCGCGAGCGTGCCGTCGGCGTGCCGGATGGCGTCCCAGGAGTCCTTCCAGCCCTGGTTGACCAGACCGTAATCGCCCACCCGCTCGTACTCGACGAACCCGTCGCCGTCCCGGTCGCCGTAGTTCTCGATCCAGTCCATCGCCGCGTCGATGTGCGGCAGCAGCCGCTGAAGCAACTCGGGATCCGGTTGCCAGCGCTGCAGTTCCGCGGCGACGATGACGAAGAGGAGCGTCGCATCGACGGAGCCGTAGTAGATGTCGGCCTCATCGATGGTGCGGGCGGCGGTGCCGGTGTAGCGGACTTCGTGCAGGATCTTGCCCGGCTCTTCACCAGACCTCTGGTCGACGCGTGTGCCCTGCAGTCGACCGAGAGTCTGCAGCACCCCGGCGCACAGCGACGGGTCGGCGATCAGCGCCATCCACGAGGTCAGCAGTGAGTCGCGGCCGAACAGGGTCATGAACCAGGGTGCGCCGGCGGCGATGAGGGGGAGATCCGGGTGACCCTCGTCACGGATGCGCAGGGCCGCAAGGTCATCCGCAGTGCGTCGCAGGGTGCGGACCAACTCGATGTTGTCGCTCTTCACGTCGAGCCAGAAGCTCTGCTGATGCTCCTCCAGCTCCCGAGCGGCCTCGTGGTTGCTGGCGAGCGGGCCGAAGGGGCCGACCAGGGTGCCGTGGTACGTCGACGCGACGGCCACGATCTGGCGCCACGTCTGGCGCGGTTCGAGCGACACTTCCCAGCGAGCACCGGTCTGGGTCACCGACGCGGTGCCGCCGAAGTCGATTTCGACCGCGCGGTCGCTGTCTCCGGCGCGCCGGAACTCGAGTCGGGAGCCGTCAACCTGGCACTCACGCTCGCGTTCCACCCGGCGGGACTCCTTGACCTCGAAGAGGTCGGCGAAATCGCAGTCGGCGTCAAGCCCAACCTCGAGCACGGTCGGTTCCAACCCGTGGTTGGTGATCTCGATGAGTTCCTTCATGCCGTCCGCGAAGGTGCGGCGCCGGAATACGACGATGTCGGCGTCCGCGTGGCCGACCTGAGGCCGTCCGCGGCCGACGAACGTCCTCACGAACGGGGAGGGCGCATCGAGTCCCAGCGGTTCCGTCACAGCGCCGGCGACCGTGAGCACCCAGTTGGACAGGATGCGGGTGTCGAGCACGAACAGCCCTTGGGTGAACAGCGGGGACATGTTGCCGTCGCCGTCGGACAGCGCGAAGGACCGGCCGCTGATCAGGGACACCCCGGCCTGCGGCCCGTGCACTGCGGGCACCGGAATGGTTCCTTCGAATTGTGTGGTGTCAGCCATCTCTACTCGGCTTGGATGAGTCCGTCGTCGACCCGCTCGCTGCCCAGCATTGCCGCGTAAAGCGCAAGGTGCCTGAGAACCATCCGTTCTGTCGAGAATCGATTCACCGCTGCGTCGCGGCAGTCATCACGGCTGAGCTGATCAACGGTTGCCAGGGCGTCGGCGAGTTCATCCTCGTTATCGCGCAGATACCCGGTGATGCCGTCGTCGACGATCTCCGGCGCCGCGCCGGCGGGGAACGCAAGCACCGGCGTGCCGCAGGCCAGCGACTCGATCATGACCAGACCGAACGGCTCGCGCCACCGGATCGGGTTGACCAGCGCCGTGGCGCCCTGCAGGAGTTCGATCTTCTGCTCCGGTCCCACCTCACCGATGTACTCGGCATCCGCCCCCAGTCGCGGTTCAATGTACTCACGGAAGTAGGCCCGCTCGTTCGGTTCCCACATCTTCGCCGCGATCAGGATGCGGTGACCTGCCTTGCGTGCGATGTCGATGGCCCGGTGGGCTCCCTTGGTGGGTTCCATCCTGCCCAGGAACAGCACATAGTCGCCGGAGCCGTCGCCCTCGCTGTATTGCTCGACGTTGAGCCCATGATGGATGACCTGCCGGAATCGCAGTCCCGGTGCGCTCCGCCGCTGGTCGTGGGAGATGGCGATCAGCGACACCTGTTCGTCGACGGGTGCCAGTGCGTCGACCTGGCTTGGAATGCACTCGCCGTGCAGGGTCGCAGCGACTGGGATGCCCGGCGGGTGCGAGCCGACCATCGTGGGACCAACACTCGTGTGGTCGTGAATCACGTCGACATCGCGCAGGCTCTTGTAGGCGTCACGCGAGTGGCGCAGCGCGAGCATGGGCGGCTCGGGCGTGCCAGCGGCCTCATCGAAGGACCAGCGGCGTTGGGCAGGGTGGGTCGATTCGCCGACGGTGAAGAGAACCGGCTCATGCCCGTGGGTCGCGAATCCGTGCAGGAGCTGGTCGATGACCATCTCGATGCCGCCGTACCGGGGTGGCGGGATGGGCACGGCGCATGGTGCGATCACGCCGATGCGCATGGAGGGCAGTGACGGCTTTACCTGGCTGGCTGCGAAGCGCGACTCGGGTCGTTTCGCTGGTTCTTGCTTCATGATGCCTCGTTCGGGGGTTTGGCTGAACCTAAGCACCGCAACCTGCGCGGAGGCCTGCGCTGGTCTGATCGCTTCGCGGGAGTCCGCTGGTTCTTGACTGAACGGCGCCTCTACACCTGCTGGCCGAGTTCCTGCAGAACGCTGGGGAGCTCGTCGACGAGTTCGCGCGCCAGGTAGCCGGTTGGGCCGATGCGAGCGGCCAGGCGATCACCGCATGCCGCGTGCAGGTGGGTGCCCCAGCACGCGGCTTGCTCGACCGAGGCGCCGCGCGCGAGCAGCCCTCCGATGGCACCGGCGAGCACGTCGCCGCTCCCCGAAGTGCCGAGCCCGCCCTGACCGGAGTCATCCACCCACATCCGGCCATCCGGCGTCGCAATGTGGCCGAAGCTCGTGACGACTGCGCCGAAGCGCTCGGCGATGCGGCGCAGGTCGTCGGCGCGATCATCGAGCTCTCGCCCGAGCAGCCTGCTTGCCTCGCCCTCGTTCGGTGTCAGCACCAGCCGCCCGCGCAGCTCGCCGATCCGCTGAACGACGTGCGGAATTGCCGCTAGCGCGTATGCGTCGAGGAGGACCAGGGTCGAACGGCCGACCAGTTCCGGCAGCTCGCCCAGGAGCGTGATCGCCTCGTGTGGGTCGTCCAGGCCGGGGCCGACGACGACAGCATCCGCGCGGGCCAGTTCGTCTTCCAGTCGGCCAAGACCGTTGCCGCGCACGGAACCGGCGGCGTTCTCGGCAAGGCCGATCACGCCCGATTCCGGCACGGCGACAGCGACCGCGGTCGCTACGGAATCCGCGACCGCGATGGTGAGTCGGCCGGCGCCAACGCGCAGGGCGGCGAGTGACGCCAGCATCGCAGCGCCGGGGGAGCGGCGCGCGCCGCCGATCACCAGGATCGCGCCGCGGTCGTACTTCGAACCCGCCCCACTGGGCAGTGGCCACTCTCGCAGCGCGTTCGGCGTCAGCGGCTCAGTGTGGGAAGGCATCCCGATCCCCGGTGTGCGCTGTCACTGCGGCACCGGCATCCTGCAGGTGCTCGACGACGTTGTAGGAGTCAACCGTCCAGGAACCGTCGACCCGCACGAGCCGACTCACCGACGCGTTGAGCACCGGGGTGGACCGTGCCAGCTGAAGGATCTCGGGTTCGGTGAGTCGTTCGCACAGCGACCGGATGATGGTCACCACCGCGTCGTGGGCGACGATGAGCACTTTGCGGTCGGGCTCGAGCCGGTCGATGTCGCCGAGTGCCGCGCGCAGCCGGAATGCGACGTCCACCCACGATTCCCCGCCGGGCGGGCGGTAGTAGTACTTGCCGAGATGCTGACGCCTGGCGGCCTCGGCGGGGTAGCGGGCGATGATGCCGTGCTTGGTCAGGGCGTCGAGGATGCCGAGCTCGCGGTCGCGAAGCCGCTCGTCGACGATGAGGTCGAGGTCGCAGCGCTGATTCACCGTGAGGCGCCGCGCGGTCTCCAGCGCCCGGACGTACGGCGAGCACCAGACGACATCCGGAAACTCGTCGTCGGGGAGCGACTGCAGCCAGCGGCCGAGCGCATCCGCCTGCTCCACCCCTGTCTCGCTCAACGGGACATCCGCATCCCGGGACGGCAGCTGGATCTCCTCGGCTCCGCTGGATTCGGCCCTGGACGCGGCGATATTGCCGATGCTCTCGCCGTGGCGGACGAGCGTCAGTGCTGTGACTCCCATGGCGGCACCCTAGGCCTGAGCGCTGAGCGTCGGACAGGAACGGAGCCCGGCGAGTGCCTCAGGCGCCGAAGGTTCCGGTCTGGATGCCGCCCGCGCGCTCGTAGGTCGCCATGACCACGCCGGTCGATGACACAGTGCTGCTGGTGAGTCGGAGCCCGGAGGGCATGAGGCCGCTTTCGAACAGTCGCTTGCCGGAACCGATGACCAGCGGGAAGGTCCACACGCGCAAGCCGTCCACGACATCCGTCTTCAGCAGCGACTGGATCAGCTTCGCGCTGCCGTGCACCTGCAGTTCCGGCCCGTCCTGTTCCTTGAGTTTGGCGAGGCCCTCGGCGGCATCACCCGGGATGAGCTCGGAGTTCTGCCAGCTGAGCGCAGGGTTGCCGCGGGAGGCGACGTACTTGGTGGCGTTGTTGAAGGCGCTGGCGCCTTCCTCCTCACTGGCGGTGGGCCAGTACGCGGACATGATGTCGTAGGTTTTCCGTCCGAGCACCATGGCGAACGGCTGAGCTGTCACCTCGCCCATGACCTCGCCCATCCGCTCGTCCCAGTAGTTCACGGACCAGCCGCCGTACTCGAAGCCGCTCTCCGTGTCCTCGTCTGGGCCGCCCGGAGCCTGCATGACGCCGTCGAGTGTCACAAAGGTCTGCACAATCAGCTTTCGCATGTCGAGTCCTTTCGATCGTCCCAGTGTGACCGAGTCCCGCCTGCATCGAAATAGCACGATCCCTATTCATCGAGTCGGGAGTTGTCGCCCAAATGAACCCGCTCATAAGGGCAACAACTCCCGACTCGATGGGATTCAGGGCTGGTAGAAGTACGGGTCGAGCACGCGCACCTCGGTGATGTTGTCGATCGGCAGCGAGTTCAGCTCGGCCACCTCCCGGATCGCCTCCGGGTTGGGGCCGTCGTACACGCAGAACGTCTTGCCGTTGTCGGGCGTGACGTACGAGTGCAGCCAGGTGACCTCGCGGCTCGCGTTGTTGCCGACGACCGACATGCAGGCGTTGCTCCCGGCCGCGTTCAGCGGGATGGTGAGAGTGTCCGGGAAGGTGCGCTCGATCAGGTAGCGGGGCATGTTGACCTCCAGTTCTGGGCCGGCCCTGCGCCGGCACAGCCCAGCCTTCGCGAACATCAACGCCGCCACATGGGTGACCATTGCCTATTTCGTGCTGTCGCCCGCACTGCCGATCCGGGCGGCGGCCTGACGCGAGTCGACCCGCAGTTTCTGCAGCACCGCCGAGACGTGATGGTCGACCGTGCGCACGGAGACCACCAGTTGCCGCGCGATGTCCGCGTTGCTCATGCCCTCTGACAGCAGCCCGAGCACCTCGCTCTCGCGCGCAGTGAGGCCCGCAGGGTGTGCCCGGGTGGTCTCCATCGCACCGCGCGGCAGGTTCCGGATGCCGCGTGCCCGCAGTTCCCGTCGGATGCGAGCGGTCACCCGGGAGGCGCCCAGGGCGATGGCGCCGTCCAATGCCTCGCGGAGCGAGTCCGTCGACCCTTCGTCGAGCCGCACGAGGACCGACTCGAACGGGCATCCGATCTCCTGCCACGCTGTCGAGGCCTCACCGAACCGGCCCGCCAGCCAGGCGGCGTACGGTGCCGTCGCGCCCCGCGCATCCGGAGCCCCACCCAGCCGCTGCAGCCAGCTCGCGAGTTCTCCGATCGCCCACGCGTGATTGTGCCGGTGAGCAAGTTCCAGCGCCGACTCCAGCCGGTCAGTGCGCGCAACCTCTCCGCGCTCCCAGAACTCGAACTCGGCGCTCGCCACCGCGGCCGGCCACACGCGCTGCAGATCTCCGGTCGCCTCGGCCAGCGCCCACGCCTCGTCGATGGATTCCCGGGCGCCAGGGTCCCCTCGGCGCGCTCGGATCAACGCGAGCACGGTGGAGGCGACGATCCGGGCGATGATAGGGCACTCGTGAGAGACGACGGCGTTCGCCAGCGCTGCCGCTTCGGTCCACCGCCCCTGCTCAAGAAGCACGCGCGCTTTCCACGCCGTCGCATAGTCGACACTCGCATCCAGGTCGCGGGACTCACTCCACTCGATCGTCTCATCGAGCCACTTGAGTGCCACGCTGTACCGGCGAATCTCCCCGGACCCGGACCCGAGGTTGCTCAACGCGACAGCGACGAGGGTCGGATCCCCGGCGGCACGTGCGTGTTCGAGTGCCTTCATCAGGGTGTGCTCGGCCTCATCCGGTGCGAGGAAGAGCTGGGCTGAGCCGACAGCGTTGTAGGCGCGGGAGAGCACCCGTTCCGCTCCAGCCTCGGTTGCGAGGTCGATCGCCGCCGTGCCAATGGTCACGGCGGTCGCGTTGTCGCGGGCAAGCATCGCCAGGGTTGCGGCCTGCGACAGGGCGAGCGCATAGGCCTCGCCGCCGATCGGCTCAAGATCTGCAGCTGCACGCGCGATCCGGTCGTGCGCCTCCGGCCCGCGGCCGGCGCTCCACGTCGCGGCCGACGCCATCACGCGGGCCACCCCAGCACGAGTCGGCTCGCCGAGCTGATCGAGGACGTCGGCTGCGTCGTCGAAGCTGGTCACCGCGCCATCCGCGTCGCCGAGCGCAAGGTACGCGGTGGCAAGGCCCTCGAGCGCCTCCGCGAGCTCGGGGGAGGTACCTGTGCTGTTCGCCACGACTTCTCGGAAGTGACTCGCGGCCGCGCGCCGTTCGCCGTGAGCAGCCGCCTCGCGTCCGGCATTCAGTGAATGCTTCACGGTCGCCTCGTGATCGTGCGCTCTCCGAGCGTGCAATGCGAGCTCGGCGGCGACCGCCCCGGACGAGGATTCCAGGTGAGCGAGGATCTGCCCGTGCAACCCTCGCCTCTCGGCGGGTGGGATCGCCTGCTCGATCGCCCTCCGTGCCAGCTCGTGGCGGAAGCTCAGCCAGCCATCGGTGGCGATCAGGATTCCGTCTTCCACACACTCGTCGATCGCCTCTGGCTGCGCGCTCAGCCGTTCGAGGCGCAGCAGGCCGCAACCGGAAGGCATGACCGAGATCAGCTGGAGCGTGCGACGCGCGCCCGGCGACAACCTGCGTGCTCGACCCAGCACGCTGTCGGCAACGGCCGCGGGCACGTCGTCCAGACCGGATGCGATGACCTCGGTGACGTAGAACGGGTTGCCGCCGGTCACCTCCCGCAGCCTCATGATGTCGATGTCGACGCCCGAGGCCAGTTCTGCGACGGCGTCGAGCGACAACGGCGGTACCGCAATGCGGTTCTGCCTGATGCCGGCCAGTCGTCCCAGCGCTTGTCGAAGCGGGTGCTCGTTCCCGACCTCATCAGACCGGAAAGTCACGATCAGGAGCACCGGTGCGGTGGCGAGTCGGCGCGCGACGTGCACGAGCACGTCCAGAGTTGCACCGTCCGCCCAGTGGGCATCCTCAACGACGACGACCGTCGGCTGTGAGGCGACCTGCGACAGGAAGGTGCTCGCTGTAGCGAACAGGTCCGGTTCCGATCGCGCACGTTCTGCCAGATCGCGGCCGATTCGTCCCAGGATCTCCACCACCGCACCCAGAGCCGGTGCTGGTTCGATCGGGTCGCAGTGCCCGACGAGGACCCGGACGGAGTCGGTGTTGGCGTCCAGGAAGGCAGAGACAAGTGCGGACTTGCCGATGCCGGCTTCACCGCCGATCAGCAGCAGGCGTCCGCCTCCTCCGCGGGCCAGCGTGAGGTCGGCGTCGAGTTGCGCCATAGCTGTGTCTCGCTCAAGGAGGGCCACGGACCCGATGTTAGGGCTGCCCCACTGGTAGTGACGCTATCGATAGTGTTACTATCAGCAGGTGAGGATCTCCGAAGCAGCCGAAAGGGCAGGCGTGAGCCAAACCACGCTGAAGTACTACATCCGCGAGGGTCTGGTCCGCGAGGGCACGCGCATCGCGACCAACCAGACCGCCTACGACGAGTCACACGTGAAGCGCGTGAGGCTCGTGCGCGCGCTGATCGAGACCGGGGGACTGGCCGTCGCTGACGCCGGGCGGGTGCTCGCTGCGGTAGACGAGCATCCGGATGCCCCTGCGTACGCCTTCGAGGCCGCGCAGCATGCTCTCGGGGCCGCGCACCGCGATGCAGGCTCCTCGTCCTCGCGCGAGCGAATCACCCAGCTCGCGCACTCCCTCGGCTGGACGTGCTCCGAGCAGAACCCCGGAATCGCGATGGCCGCCCGCGTGCTCGACGGCTTCACCTCGATCGATTTTCCGCTGCCTGACGACTATCTCGCGCGCTACGCCGCAGCAGCCCAGGAGCTTGCGAAAGCGGACATCCTCGCCCTGCAGTCGCGGCACGACACCGAGTCGGTCACCGAACTGATGGTCGCAGGCACCGTGCTCGGGGATGGCCTCGTTGCCGGACTGAGGCGCATCGCACAAGAGAACGAATCGGCGGCCGCCTACCCGGTCGACCAATCAGCGGCACAACCAACATTGGGAGAAACGCAATGACAACACACGTCTTACTCGGAGGCAACGGAGCGGTCGGCCGTGAGACCGCGATGCAGTTGCTCGGACACGGGATCGACGTCGTCTCGTTCGGCCGCCGGCCCTCCGACACGACTGGAGTGCGCGCCATCACCGGCGACATCCTCGACCGGGATGCGGTCACGCGCGCGCTCGACGGCGCCGCCGTCGCCTACCTCCTTGTCGGCTTGCAGTACCGGTTGAGCGTGTGGCGGCACGAGTGGCCGATCGTCATGAGCAACGCCATCGCAGCGGCCCGCGCCAACGGCACCCACTTGGTGTTCCTCGACAACGTCTACTCATACGGGCGCACGAACGGCCCAATGACCGAGCAGACGCCCATCCGCCCGACAAGCAAGAAGGGCGAGGTGCGCGCCGGGCTGCTCCGGATGCTCGAGGAGGCCCGAGCGGGCGGACTCACCACCACGGTCGCCCGCAGCGCCGACTTCTACGGCCCGGGCGCGTCGACCAGCGTCTTCACCTCGATGGCCGTCGACAACGCAGCGCGCGGAAAGCGCCCGGTCTGGCTGTTCGACGCGACCCAGCCGCACTCGATGACCTACACACCGGACATCGGTCGCGCCCTCGCCATCATCGGCACCGACGAGCGGGCAGCAGGCAGCACCTGGCACATGCCGACGGCGGCGCCCGCACTCGCCGGCGCGGACTACGCCGCGCTGCTCGGCGCGGGCACCGTGTCCGTGATGGGCGCAGGGATGATGCGACTCGGCGGACTCTTCATGTCGGCCGCGCGTGAGGTGATGGAGCTGCGCTACCAGAACACCGAGCCGTACCTGTTCGACTCGAGCGCGTTCGAGTCGACCTTCGACGTCACGGCGACGCCCTACGCTGACGGCATCGCCGCGACCCTCGACCACGCGAGGCACACCGTCTAGGTTGGGGGCATGGCAAGCGACGCGGTCGTCCTCCCAGTGCCCGGGCCTCACGGCGAGCGCGAAGTACGCATCTCCAGCCCCGATCGGGTGGTCTTCCCGAAGGTCGGGATCACCAAACTCGACCTGGCCAAGTACATCGTCGATGTCGGCGATGCCTTCGTGGCGGCGAACGGCGACCGGCCGGTGACCCTCGAGCGCTTCCCAGATGGCATCGAGGGTGAGCGCTTCTACGCCAAGAACCCGCCCAAAGGCGCGCCGGACTATGTCCGGTCGGAGATGGTGATCTACCCGAGCGCACGCTCGCATCCGCAGCTCGTCATCGACGAGCCGGCCGTCGCGGTCTGGGCGGTGCAGATGAACACGGTCGTCTTCCACCCCTGGCCGTCGCGCGCCAGCAACTCGGATAACCCCGACCAACTGCGCGTCGACCTCGACCCGCAACCGGGCACCGATTTCGACGACGCCATCCCGGCGGCGATCGAACTGCGGGCGATCCTCGCCGAGGCCGGCCTCACCGCCTTCATCAAGACCTCCGGCAACCGCGGCATCCACGTCTTCGCGCCGATCACACCGGTGCGCGAGTTCCTCGACGTCCGGCACGCCGTGATCGCGGCCGCGCGTGAGCTGGAGCGGCGGATGCCGGATGCCGTCACCACCTCGTGGTGGAAGGAGGAGCGCGGCGAGAAGGTGTTCGTCGACTTCAACCAGGCCAACCGCGACCGCACCATGGCCGGCGCCTACAGTCCGCGCGCGCTGCCGCACGCATCGGTGTCCTGCCCGATCAGCTGGGACGAGCTGGAGAACACCGACCCGAAGAAGCACACGATCCTGACCATGCCGGATCGCCTGCGCACGGTGGGCGACCCCTGGGCCGACTTCGGCGCCGACCCGGGCACGATCGACGAATTGCTCGGATGGTGGGAACGAGACCTCGCGAACGGGCTGGGTGAACTGCCGTTCCCGCCGGACTACCCGAAGATGCCCGGCGAGCCGCCGCGGGTGCAGCCGAGCCGGGCGCGCAAACCCGACTGAACCGGCACAACTGGGAGTGCACCGCGATCCGTTGAATGGCGTTTCGGGTCGGCGTAGCCTTCCACACGGGGACTTCAACGAGGAGAGAGCACGATGGTCTGGCAGCGGTCCCGCTGGCTGCCCGCGATCGTCGCACCGGCGGTCGTCGCGGCAGGGGCGCTCGGTGTGAGCGCCGCGAGCAGCGTCGACCTGCCCGAGAAGACCCCGGAGCAGGTGCTCGCGCTCGTCGCGGGTCACACGGTCGATGCGTTCTCCGGCACGTTCGAACAGCACAGCGAGCTGGGCCTGCCTGAGCTCCCGACCACCGGAGCCCCGGCCGGTGACGACATTGCCGCAGCCCTCAACCTGCTCGCCGGATCGCACACCGCACGGGTCTACGTTGACGGCCCGACCAAGTCGCGAGTCCAGGTGATGGAGCGCTTCGACGAACGCGATTTGGTGCGAAACGGCGCCGACGCCTGGCTCTACGACTCCTCCACCCAGACTGCGACCCACTTCGCCGTTTCGGATGCCGCATCCGGACCCTCCGATCTGAACTCCCAGCACGCCGGGATGACCCCGGAAGAACTCGCCGCACGCTTCCTGGACACGGCCGACCCGTCGACGGAGGTGACCCTGGGCGACACGACATCAGTGGCCGGACGAGCCGCGTACCAACTCGAGCTGAATCCGCGTACTGAAGCGACATTGGTCGACATGGTCACAATTGCCGTCGACGGGGAGACCGGCCTGCCGCTGGCAGTCACCGTCACCGCGGTCGGCCAGACCTCTCCGGCGTTCAGTGTGGCGTACACCGACATCACGCTCGAGACGCCGCCGGCCGAACGGTTCGAGTTCACCCCGCCGCCGGGTACCACGGTGACCGAACACTCCACGAAGGCGGAGGGCGACAAGCAGGCCGACCCGAGTCAGAAGCCGACCACTCTCGGCAGCGGCTGGGAAACCGTGATGGTGCTCCCGGCAGGCAGCGCACCGGCCAAGGCGCTCCAGTCGCCGCAGCTGCAGCAGCTCAGCACCCCGGTGACGGGCGGACGGATGATCAGCACCGCGCTGGTGAGCGTACTGGTGACCGACGACGGAAGTGTGCTGATGGGCGCGGTTCCGCCGGAGACCCTGCTGTCGCTGGCATCCGGTCAGTGAGCGGCAGTGCCCTCGGAGAGCCGGCTCGCAATCGAGACCAGCGGGCTGAGCAAGCGCTTCCGAGCGCGCGCCGCTGTCGCTGACGTCGACCTCGCGGTGCCCGCGGGCAGCGTCTTCGGGTTTCTCGGCCCGAACGGGTCGGGGAAGACCACCACCATCCGGATGCTGCTCGGCCTCGCCACCGCATCCGCTGGGCGGATCTCCCTGCTCGGCGAGGAGATGCCACGCGCGGCGGCCGCGGTGCTGCCCAGGGTGGGCGCGCTCGTCGAGGGGCCGGCGTTCTACCCGTACCTCTCCGGGGCGGCCAACCTGAACCGGCTGGACCATGCCAACCCGTTCGCGACTCGAGTCAGCCGGGCGGGGCGGGTGGCGGATGCGCTCGACCGGGTCGGCTTGACGAGCGCAGCACGCAAGAAGGTGGGGGAGTACTCGCTCGGGATGAAGCAGCGGCTGGGCATCGCGAACGCGCTGCTGATGCCTCGCGACCTGTTGGTGCTGGACGAGCCGACGAACGGCCTCGACCCGCAGGGGACGCGTGAAGTACGCAACCTGGTGCGCACGCTTGCCGACGACGGGACGACGGTGTTCGTGTCCAGCCACCTGCTCAGCGAGGTGGAGCAGCTGTGCAGCCACATCGCGGTGCTGAGCGCGGGGCGGCTGGTCGCGCAGGGCAGGGTCGACGCGCTGCGCTCGAACGGCTCGGCGACGGTGAATGTGCGAACCCCGGATGTCGCACGCGCGAGTGCCGTGCTGGAACGGCTCGGCATGCGCCCGACTGCCGACACCGCCGCAGGGCTCGTCCGCTCCACGCCCGCCGAGCCGGCCGTGTCGCCCGAGGACATCGTGGCAGCACTCGTCGCCGACGGTGTGCGCGTGCGGGGGTTCAGCATTCAAAGCGCCAGCCTCGAGGAGCGATTCGTGGAGCTGACCGGTGAGGGGTTCGACGTTGCCCAGTGAGCGTGCCGTTCGGGAGGTCCCGGATGAGGCGGTGCACACCGCCCGGCAGCCGCTGCTGCTTGCGCTGTTCGCATCCGAGCTGGCCCTGCTGTTCCGGCGCCGCCGGACCTGGGCGATGCTGGTCGCGCTCGCCGCCGTGCCGGTGCTGATCGCGGTGGCGGTTCGGGTCAGCACGGTGGAACCGCCCCCCGGGCGCGG
This sequence comes from uncultured Actinomycetota bacterium, assembly GCA_963702165.1. Classification (GTDB taxonomy): domain Bacteria; phylum Actinomycetota; class Actinomycetes; order Actinomycetales; family Microbacteriaceae; genus Terrimesophilobacter. The sequence goes on from OY969722.1 coordinate 582,527, forward strand.
GCCGCCGTTCCTGGACAGCATCACGAGCAACGGCCTGTTCGTGGCGGTCACGGCGCTTGTGGTGTGCATCCCGCTGTTCCTGCCGCTCACCGTCGGGGTCGTCGCGGGCGACAGCATTGCGGGGGAGTCGCAGTCCGGCACACTGCGCTACCTGCTGATCGCCCCGGCCGGCCGAGCCAGACTGCTCGTGGTCAAGTACGCGGTGGTGGCGGTGTTCTGCGCGTGCGCGACGCTCACCATTGCGCTCGCCGGCACGCTCATCGGGCTGGCGCTGTTCCCGGTCGGGCCGGTGACCCTGCTCTCCGGTGACACGATCGAGATCGGTGAGTCGCTTATCCGTTTGCTGCTGATCGCCGCTTACATCTCCATCTCGCTGCTCGGGTTCGCTGCAATCGGGATGTTCGTCTCGACGCTCACCGATGTGCCGGTCGGCGCGATGGCGGCCACGGTTGTGCTGTCGATCGTGTCGCAGGTGCTGGACAACCTGCCGCAGCTCGACTGGCTGCACCCGTGGCTGTTCACCCACTACTGGCTGGGCTTCCCCGACCTGCTGCGGCAGCCGATCGAGTGGAGCTCACTGGGGTCGAACGCGCTGCTGCAGCTCGGCTACCTCGCGGTGTTCGGCGCGCTCGCGTTCGGCCGGTTCACCACCAGGGACGTGCTGACCTGAGCTGCGAGGCACCTCAGGCGAGCACGTCGCCCAGGTCGTAGGCGATCGGCCGCTCGAGCTGGTCGAAGGTGCAGGACCGGGCATCCCGGTCGGGTCGCCAGCGCAGGAACTGGGCCGTGTGCCGGAATCGCCTGCCCTCCATCTGGTCGTACTTCACCTCGACGACGACGGTCGGGCTCGAGCCGCACGAAGGACACGTCCCGGCTGGAGGAGAACCGGCTGCGGTCGGTCTCGCCGAGCTCCGGGTTGCCTGCGGCGTCGCGGATGACGAGCGGGTCGAGTTCTTCCACCAGTTGCAGCCGCACCTTGTCGCTGAATGCGCTGATGCCGCCGACGTTGAGCAGCGTGCCGTCGTCGTCGTACAGCCCGAGCAGCAGCGACCCGACACCCTGGCCGCTCTTGTGGATCGCGGTAGCCGAGCACGACGGCATCCGCGGTCCGCTGGTGTTTGACCTTGAGCATCACGCGCTTGTTCGGCGCGTAGCCCTGGGCGAGCGGCTTGGCGACCACGCCGTCGAGGCCGGCGCCCTCGAACTCGACGAGCCACTGGCGGGCGAGTTCGACATCCCGGGTCACCTGGCTGAGCTTGATCGGGTCGGTCACGGAGTCGAGGAAGCGCTCGAGTTCGGCGCGACGCTCCGAGAATGGCGCGTCGAGGAGGCTGCGGTCGCCGACCGAGATGAGGTCGAAGGCCACGAAGATCGCCGGCGTCTCGACCGACAGCTTCCGCACGCGACTCTCGGCCGGGTGGATGCGCTGGCTGAGCGCCTCCCAGTCGAGTTTCTGGTTGCCCGGTTCGCCGGTCGGCACCACGATCTCGCCGTCGAGCACGCAGCCTCCGGGGAGGAGGCGCGCGAACGCATCCGTCAGTTCGGGGAAGTAGCGGGTGAGCATCTTCGAGCCGCGGCTGCCGATCTCGACCGTGTCGCCGTCGAAGTAGACGATGGCCCGGAAGCCGTCCCACTTCGGCTCAAAGCTCAGGCCGCCGTCGACGGAGTCGGGGTCGGGCACCGCGGTGACGGCCTTGGCGAGCATCGGTGCGACCGGATCGGTTGGCGTCGGGATCATGCTGAAGATCCTCCCCGCTGCGAGTGCCGCTGTCCACGCCCTGCCTTCATTGAGTCGGGAGTAGTTGCCCTTATGCGACCACCTATTTGGGCATCTACTCCCGACTCGATGAGGTGGTGGGGGAGTCAGTCGTCGTCGGAGCTGATCAGCCGCCGCCGCACGGAGAGCGGCTCGGTGTCGGGGCGACCGACGAGCATCCGCTCGACCTCGTCGAGCACCTCGACCACGTGCGCGCGATCCGCTGCGACGACCGCCACCCCGACCGCCGAGCGCCGGTAGAGCTCCTGATGCCCGACCTCAGCGACCGACAGCTGGTAGCGCCGCTTCACCTCGGCGATGATCGGCCGCACCACCGACCGTTTCTCCTTCAGCGAGTGCACATCGCCGAGCAGCAGGTCGACCTCGAGCGTGCCGGTCCACATGGCCCCATGCTAGGCATCCGGATGGCGAACGTCAGGAGCATCTTCGAATGCTCGGTAAACTGGATGACGTTTGCGCCCGGCGCACGGATGCGTCGGCCTGCTGAAAGGAAGACATTGGAGCGGGAACGCACTGCCGAACTCGAGCGGTGGAACGCTCGCCAAGCCCTGGCCGAGACGATGATCCCCCTCATCGGGAACCTGTACCGCAACTACGGTGTTGTTCCGTCCATCCACGGACGCCGGCTGATCAACCAGTCGCCCGTGGAGATCCTCAAGGCACACCGCTTCGCGCGCAAGCTCAACGACACCGAGCTGCCCATCGAGGAGACCCTCTCTGTGTTGGCCGCGCTCGTCGAACTGCAGCCCAGGTCGGCGTCCATCGACCTCGCCAAGCTCGTGCTGCGCTACCGCGAAGCAGGCAACGGACGCGACCTGCACGAGTTCCTGCGTGAGGAGCTCGAACCGGCGCTCGGCGCCAGCCCCCGGCACGGCGCAGGCGTTGACGTCGTTCTCTACGGCTTCGGTCGCATCGGACGTCTGCTCGCCCGCATCCTGATCTCGCACGCTGGCAACGGCGAGGGCCTGCGCCTGCGCGCCATCGTGGTCCGCCGCGGCGCGGAGAACGACCTGCTGAAGCGCGCCAGCCTGCTGCGCCGCGACTCCATCCACGGCCCGTTCGAGGGCACCATCACCGTCGACGTCGAGAACAACACGATCCTCGCCAACGGCACGCTCATCCAGGTCATCTACTCGGATGACCCGTCCACCGTCGACTACGAGGAGTACGGCATCCGCGACGCCATCGTCGTCGACAACACCGGACGCTGGCGCGACCGGGAGGGCCTCGAGAACCACCTGAAGAACAGCGGCGTCGCCCGTGTGCTGCTCACCGCGCCGGGCAAGGGCGACATCAAGAACGTCGTCTACGGCATCAACCACACGACCATCGAGCCTGATGACCAGGTGCTGTCCGCCGCATCCTGCACCACCAACGCGATCGTGCCGGTGCTGAAGGCGGTCAACGACGCGTACGGTGTCCGGCACGGCCACGTCGAGACGGTGCACTCGTACACCAACGACCAGAACCTCACCGACAACTTCCACAAGGGTGACCGTCGCGGCCGTTCGGCGCCGATGAACATGGTGATCACCCAGACCGGTGCCGCGAGCGCGGTTGCGAAGGCGCTGCCTGAGCTGACCGGGAAGCTCACCGGCAACGCGATTCGGGTGCCCACCCCCGACGTGTCGATGGCCATCCTGAACCTGCAGCTGGAGACCCCGACCTCGGTGGACGAGGTCAACGGCTACCTGCGCGGGCTGTCGCTCGACTCGACGCTGCAGCAGCAGATCGACTTCACCGACTCACCGGAGGTCGTCTCCACCGACTTCGTCGGCTCGCACCGTGCGGGCATCGTCGACGGTCTTGCCACCATCTGTGATGGCACCAACCTGGTGCTGTACGTCTGGTACGACAACGAATTCGGCTACAGCAGCCAGGTGGTGCGCGTGCTCGAGCACATGGCGGCGACGCACCCGCGGGTGCTGCCGGAGCGCGCCGCCACGGTGGAAGCGCACACCGGTCAGCTCTCGATCGTCTGAGCCGGCAGCGCCTCGTTCCACCTGGCGAGCTTGTCCGGGTCCAGCGTCATCCACAGGTTGGTGAGACGTCCGGGTCGAGCAGCGCCAGGAGTGCCTGAAGGTCGCCGGGCATGCAGGCGGCAGCGAACTCTGTCACCACCCGCTCGTGCTCTGACCGGTCCGGTTCGGCCGCTTGACGTCGGTCCCGGATGTGACGGCGCGGTGCCGCATGGAGCGCGCATACAGGTGGAGGGCGTGTGATCATCGGGCAATCGCCCCACCGATGAAGGAGGAGAAATGCTGACCAACAAGGGGAGCTTCAGCAGTTTCAGCGTCAAAGACCTCGATACCGCTCGCCGCTTCTACGGTGAGACCCTCGGGCTCACCGTCACGGATCGCGATGAGGGCACCATTGACGTCGCGTTGCCGGGCGGCGCGAGAGTCATGGTGTACGAGAAGGGTGACGCCCACCAAGCCGCGAATTTCACCGTCCTGAATTTCGAGGTCGATGACGTCGGCGCAGCGGTCGACCAACTGAAGAGCATGGGCGTGCAGACCATGATCTACAACGACCCCGAATTGACCACCGACGAGCGTGGCATCGCCCAATGGGAGGGCCCGCCCATGGCGTGGTTCGAAGACCCTGCAGGCAACGTGATCTCGGTGATGCAAACCTGAGTCCCACCCGCGCTCTTCGGTCGGTATCGTCATAACGGACGTTTTCCGTAATCAGAAGAGACGCTTGTGCCCGACTCCCCGGCTTCGGCCACGCCGTACGAGGTGCTCGGCGTGCCGCCGACCGCGAGTCAGGAAGAACTCAAGCGCGCCTACCGCAAGGCGCTGCGCCAGTCACACCCGGATGTGGGCGGCGAGTCAGCGCGTTTCCACGCGGTGCAACGGGCGTGGGCGCGCGTCGGCGACCCGGTCGCGCGTGCCGAGTACGATCGCGGTGCCGGTCGGCGATCGGCGGTCGTCCCGGAGCCGGAGCGGCGCAACACCAACGACTCCGCCCTGCGGGCGCGCCTGTACGGGCATCCGGGCGGCGCCGCGCGTGAAGAGTTCCTGACCCTCATGCGCGAGTGGACCGGACGCGGCGTCAAGGCCGACCCGTACGATCCGGCGCTCGTGCAGTCGGCGCCCCGCGAGATCCGGCGACGGCTCGCCGCAGCGCTCGCCCAGGAGGCCACCGCGAAGGCGCTCGCGAAGCTCGGCATCGGCTACACCGTATGGAGCGATGTCGCCGCGGGCGACGGCAAGATCGACCACGTCGTGCTCGGGCCGGCCGGCCTGTTCGCGGTCACCTCAGCGGACTGGGGCGGTGAGGTGCGGCTGAAGCGAGGCGAGCTGACCGGCGACACCCTCGGCGCCGCGCAGCCGATCAAGGAGCTTTCCCGCAGCGCGCGTGCCCTCGGCCGGCAGCTGGGCGTGAAGTTCACCGGCCTGCTCGTCGTGGTGCCGGATGATGACCTCGAGGAGGCAGTAAGCATCGTGGGGCGGAAGGCGGATGCCGCGGTGATCCGCCGCTCGGTGCTGCCCATGGTCGTGCGCGACGGCATCGCCGGGGGCACCCGGCGCAGCATCGAGGACGCGTTCGAACTGCGCACGCGCTTGCAACACGGCATCCGGTTCGTCTGACCGCCTTCCGGGGGATCAAGCCCGCCCCCTGCCGGTGATCGAGCCCGTCGAGATCCAGCTGATTCAACAAAGGAGTCAACATGACCACACCGGTGAACGTCACCGTGACCGGAGCGGCCGGAGCGATCGGGTATGCGCTGCTGTTCCGCATCGCATCCGGGCAGCTGCTCGGGCAGGACACGCCGGTCAGGCTGCGGCTGCTGGAAATCCCGGCCGCGGTCAAGGCCACCGAGGGCACCGCGATGGAGCTCGAGGACTGCGCATTCGACCTGCTCGCGGGCATCGACATCTTCGACGACCCACGCCAGGGCTTCGAAGGCGCCAACATCGCGCTGCTCGTCGGAGCGCGGCCGCGCACGCAGGGGATGGAACGCGGCGACCTGCTCCGCGCCAACGCCGGCATCTTCGGGCCGCAGGGTGAGGCGATCAACGCTGCCGCAGCGGACGACATCCGGGTGCTCGCGGTCGGCAACCCGGCGAACACCAACGCGCTCATCGCCCAGCGGCACGCGCCAGACGTTCCGGCCGACCGCTTCACCGCGATGACCCGCCTCGACCACAACCGCGCCATCAGTCAACTCGCGGCCAAGACTGGTGCGCCGGTGGCCGACATCGCCGGGGTCAGCATCTGGGGCAATCACTCGGCGACGCAGTACCCGGATGTCTTCAACGCGACGATCGCCGGACGGCCGGTCACCGAGCTGGTGGATCGGGCCTGGCTGGAGGGTGAGTTCATCCCGACAGTGGCGAACCGCGGCGCGGCGATCATCGACGCGCGCGGGGCGTCATCTGCTGCGTCGGCCGCGAACGCGGCCATCGACCACGTCTCTGACTGGGTGAACGGCACCGCAGGCGCGACCTGGACCTCGGCCGGCGTCGTCTCCGACGGCTCCTACGGTGTGCAGGAGGGGCTCGTCAGCTCGTTCCCGGTGCGCTCCAACGGCGGCGCCTGGCAGATCGTCCAGGGACTCGAGCTGAACGACTTCTCGCGCACCCGGATCGAGAAGTCCGTTGCCGAGCTCGTCGCCGAGCGCGACGCGGTGGCCGAGCTCGGGTTGATCTGATCTCGGCGGGCCGACGTCGCCGGTGTGCGGCAGACTCGACTCGTGCACCTCACGTTTCGCCGATCCGCAGCGTCTGCATGATGTGACCATGACGCCGTTCGAGATGATCGTCCGCGAGCACGGACCGACCGTGCTTCGGGTCTGCCGCGCGGTCCTCACCGCGCATGACGCCGAGGACGCCTGGTCGGAGACGTTTCTGTCTGCGCTTCAGGCGTACCCGAGCCTCGGCGTGGGCGCCAACGTCGAAGCCTGGTTAGTGACGATCGCCAAGCGGAAGGCGATCGACGTCATCCGGACGCGCTCCCGCACGGCCGTCCCGGTCGGCGACGTGCCCGACGGCGCATCCGAGTTGGGCATCCCGGACGACGAGCGCGGCGAAGTCTGGTCACTCATCGGCGCGCTCCCGGACAAGCAGCGCAAGTGCGTCGCCTACCACTACCTCGTCGGGCTCCCGCACAGCGAGGTCGCCGCCATCGTCGGCGGGACAACGGATGCGGCGCGCCGGGCAGCCGCGGACGGCATCGCCGCGCTGCGCCGAGCGTACGCAACCACCCCAGGAGGCACACCATGACCAACCTCACCGCCACGAACACTTCAGACCTGGACCGGCTGCACGACCGGCTCGTGCACGCCGCCGATGAGGCAGGACTGCTCGACCTCGCCTACCGCACCGTCGACACCCCGATCGGAGCGCTGCTTCTCGCTGCCACCGACCGCGGGGTGGTGCGCGTGGCGTTCGAGATCGAGGGACACGACCGCGTGCTCGACGACCTCGCCGCCAGGGTGAGCCCGCGCATCCTGAACACCACGAAGCGCCTCGACACCCTGGCCCGCGAACTTGACGAGTACTTCGCCGGCCGCCGTCTGGGCTTCGACGTGCCGATCGACTTCACGCTGTCCAGGGGTTTCCGCCGTGACGTGCTCGGGCACCTGGCGGTGATTCCGTACGGCAGCACCGAGAGCTATGCGCAGGTCGCGGTCGCGACCGGCAACCCGCGCGCGGTCCGCGCCGTCGGCACCGCGTGCGCGACCAACCCGCTGCCCATCGTCATCCCGTGCCACCGCGTCGTGCGCACCGACGGCTCGCTGGGCGGGTACCTCGGCGGTCTCGACGCGAAGCGCACCCTGCTCGACCTCGAGGCGGCCGCGTGAGCGCCATCGTCGGCGACGACGGACTCGCCCGGCCGGCTTGGGCGGCCACCGATCCGCTGCTGCGCGAGTACTACGACACCGAGTGGGGCATGCCGGTGCGGGACGAGCGCGGCCTGTTCGAGCGGATCAGCCTCGAAGCATTCCAGTCTGGGCTGTCGTGGGTGACCATTCTGCGCAAGCGAGAGGCGTTCCGGGCAGCGTTCGCCGGCTTCGACCCGGATGCGGTGGCCGCGTTCGGCGAAGCCGACGTCGAGCGGCTGCTGGGCGATGCCGGCATCGTCCGCAATCGAGCCAAGATCCTCGCCACCATCACCAACGCCAAGGCGACCATTGCGCTTCGCGCCGACGGGGGACTGGTCGACTTCGTCTGGTCGTTCCGGCCCGAGGCGACGCCACAGCCCGCCCAGCACAGCGAGATCCCCACCTCCAGCCCGGAGTCGGTCGCGCTGTCGAAGGCGCTGCGTGCCCGAGGTTTCGCGTTCGTCGGTCCGACCACCATGTACGCCCTCATGGAGGCGATCGGCATGGTCGACACCCACCTCATCGACAGCCATCGCCGCGGCAGTTCCGGGGTGTGGCGGTAGCTCTGGCAGTTCTCGGCGGCCACCGTTACAGTGGCCCGAGATGACAGTGAAGCGGCGCACGTTCGTGCTGGGGGCTCTCTCCGGTGCTTCGCTGCTGGCGCTCACGGCGTGCACGAACGGGGAACCACAACCGACTCCGTCGCCGACCCGGCAGAATCCGACGGTCCCGCAGCCGTCCGCCTTCTGGCGGTCCGAGTGGACCAGCGACCCGTTCTCCCGCGGCGCGTTCAGCTACCAGAGGGTCGGCTCAACGCCCGACCAGCGGACCGCGCTGCGCCAGCCGCTCGGTGAGCGGGTCTTCTTCGCCGGTGAGCACACATCCGAAACGTTCCCTGGCACGGTGAACGGTGCGCGCGCATCCGGGCACCGCGCCGCCACCGAGGTCATCGGCATTGCAGAGGCGGGGGAGCGCATCGCGGTGATCGGCGCAGGCATCGCCGGAGCCACCGCAGCCCGACGCCTGGTCGACGAGGGCTTCAACGTCGTCGTGATCGAGGGCAGGGAGCGCTCAGGCGGCCGCATCTACACGCTCGAGGTGGACGACAAGTCGCACGTCGAGCTCGGCGCTGCGTGGGTGCGCTCATCCTCGACCAACCCCCTCGAGAGCGAACTCGACGACGCCGGGATCACCACGCGGCGGTTCAACTACGAATGGGAGCATCGCACCCCGGACGGGGCGGTGGTCGACACCGGAACCATCGGCCCTGACACCGTCGTCACCGCGATCGACTGGGCGTCCAAGCAGCCGGCGGACGTCTCGATGGCAGCGGCGATCGAGGGCAGCAGCGACCTCAACGACCGCCCGAACGAGCAGGGCGTCTCCGAGGTCGACCTCGTTGCCGACTACGTCACCACCAATCTGGTGATCCCGACCGGCGCCGAGCCTGACGACCTTTCCGCCTGGTACGCGCCGGATGCCACGCTCAGTCACGAAGACGACCGCCTGGTCACCGGTGGGCTGAGCGGCTTCGTCGAAGGGCTGCTCCACGGGATCGACGTCCTGCCGTCGAGCGCTGTCGCATCCGTCAGGCACGGCGACGACGGTGTGACCATGCGCCTGGCCCGCGGCGAATCGCTGTCCGCCGCGCGCGTGGTGGTCACGGTGCCGCTCGGCGTGCTGCAGTCCGGATCCATCGAGTTCGACCCGCCGCTGCCGTTCTCCCACCGCGGCGCGATCTCCGCGCTCGGGATGGGACTGCAGGACAAGCTCGTGCTGCAGTTCGAGGAACGATTCTGGGCGACGGATGCCACGGTGTGGTCCGTGGTGGACGCCAAGACGGAGCTGCCGTTGTGGTTCAACGTCGAACCGTCGACCGGGGACAACGTGCTGGTGGCGCTCTTCGGCGGTGAGGACGCAGAGCGGCTCGCCAAGCTCAGCGACAACGACCTGGTCGCGGTGGCGCTGCGCAGCCTTGAGCCGTTCGTCGCCGACGAGACGGACCAGGGCGGCGGCTCCTAGCCGCGCGCGCGCAATTCCTCGAACGTCGGCAGCCTGCTGATGCCGATCAGCATCGCCACGGTCGCCGAGAAGATCGCGATGACCAGCAGCAGGTAGCCGATGAACTCCCACGGCAGGTCCACCAGGTTCGGGTCGAGGAAGAAGTACGGGTACCAGAACACGTTGGCGCCGCGGATCATGGTGAACACCACCCACACCGACGGGAAGATCATCACCCACAGCACGGTGCGCCACGGCACATCGCGGGCGGGGGCGACCAGCCAGTCGACGATCGCGTAGGCGGGAATCCAGAAGTGCAGCAGCTGGCTCGACCAGGGCGCCCACACCGGCACGCCACGCAGCGTGCCCTCGACCAGAATGACCGCGAACACGATCCCGGACACGATCAACCACGTCGTGGACAACACGCGCAGCATGTCCAGCCAGAGCGGGTCCTGGTCTCGCCGCAGCGCGATCACCGCAGCGATCACGAACACGCAGATCGCGATGATCATGGATTCGACCGTGAAGTAACTGAAGAAGTTCGCCACCGCGAATGGGCCGGTGCCGAGGGTGAAGTTGATGTCTCCGATTAGCGCAACGACCCCGGTCGCCGCGACCAGGAGTCGAAGGATTCCGAACGTCTTACGCACGGTTGAGGGCGGCTCCACGGCGGATCATCCGTCGAGTTTAGGAAACGCGACTGGCAAGGCGCCTTGCGGCCGGTGTCTCCGGCCTCCCCTAGAATTCCGGTGTGGCCCGGGAGTCAGCTAATCAGGTTTCGTCACGTGTGCTGACGATCCCCAATCTGCTGAGCTTTTTCCGGCTCGCGATGGTGCCGGTCTTCCTCGTTCTGGTGATCATCGGCGAAGACGTGCTGGCTCTTCTCGTGCTGGTCGTCTCGACCATCACGGATTTCCTGGACGGCCTGATAGCCAGGCGCCTGAACCAGATCTCCCGGCTCGGCCAACTGCTCGATCCGGCCGCTGACCGGCTGTTCATCTTCGCGACTCTCATCGGCCTGGCCATCCGTGAGGTGGTGCCCTGGTGGTTGCTCGCGATCATCGTCGCGCGCGACGCGATGCTCGTCATCGTCGGCGTGGTGCTCGCCAACCACGGGTACGGCCCGTTGCCGGTGCACCACCTCGGCAAGGCGGCGACCTTCTGCCTGTTCTGGTCCTTCCCGGTGCTGATGCTCGGGCAGGCGTTCCCCGCGATCGAGTGGCTCAGTGCTCCGGTCGGCTGGGCGTTCGGACTATGGGGCGCTTTCCTCTACTGGTGGGCAGGATTCCTGTACGTGAAAGAGACGATTCGGGTCATCAGAATCCCTCTAGCGGAAGAGGGTCCCGAATCAGATACGCTGGGACGCTAGGGAGGCACGGATGACCGACGAGCAGAACCACGACCGCCACCCAGTGCACGGGCCGGATGACACTACCGCCCACTTCAGCCAGGAGTTCGAGGCTCAACTGGCGGCACTCGACGGCGAGTTGACTACCGAGGAGCAGGAGGCAATCGCCGCGCTGCCCTCTGGCTCCGCGCTGCTGATCGTTCGGCGGGGGCCGAACGTGGGCGCGCGTTTCCTGCTCGACTCCGACGTCACCACGGCTGGACGGCATCCGGATGCCGACATCTTCCTCGACGACGTCACAGTCTCACGTCGCCACACCGAGTTCCTGCGGCACGGCACGGCATTCGAGATTCGCGACATGGGCTCGCTCAACGGCACCTACTTCGACGGCGTCCGCATCGACACGGCACTGCTCACCGACGGTGCCGAGGTCCAGATCGGCAAATTCCGGCTCACGTTCTACGCATCGCGGCACGACCTCCGCAAGCGAGAGAGCAAGTAGTGCCGCGTTCTACGGCCGAGGCGAAGGCGCCCGGCCAGCCTGCGCTATTGAGCATCGGCCAAGTACTCGCACGGTTCACCTCTGAGTTCCCGGACCTCACGCCGTCCAAGCTGCGCTTCCTCGAGGAGCGCCAGCTGATCTCGCCCGCACGCACCGAGTCGGGCTACCGCAAGTTCTCCCCGGCCGACCTCGACCGGCTGCGCTTCGTGCTCACCATGCAGCGCGACCACTACCTGCCGCTCAAAGTCATCCGCGGCCTTCTCGACGAACTCGACGCCGGCCGGCAGCCAGAACTGCCGGGCGCGGTCAGCGGGCCAGTCCCGTCGATCCTGCCGAGCGACAGGCGGCTGCAGCGCGACGAACTGCTGCGAGAGGCCGGCGCATCGCCCAGCCTGCTGGCGGATGCCGTCTCGGCGTCGCTGATCACACCGGCCGACTGGTACGGGGAAGACGCCGTCTCGGTGCTGCGCGCCCTGGTTGAGCTTCAGCGCAGCGGCATAGAGCCGCGCCACCTGCGCGGTTTCCGCGCCGCGGCGGAACGCGAACTGGGACTGATTGAGAGTGCTTTGATCCCGGTCGCGCGCCGCAACGACGCGTCAAGCCGGGCAAAGGCGACCGAACTCGCCAAGGAAATAGCAGGTCAGCTGGAGATTGTGCGATCGAGCCTGATCCGCTCGGCGCTGTCCAGGCTGACCCAGTGAGCGTGGACGACACGCCGCAGCGCTTGGGCGGGATGTCGTTGCCTGCGGCAGGTGTCATGGGTACCGTGGAGTCAGCGGATCGGGCCCTCGGCTCGAGCGCGGGAGGCGAGAGGCAAACAGTATGAGCGAAGTAAGCAGTCGCAGCGAGGAGACCCGCTACGATCTCGGTCTGCTGTTCACCGACGGGCTGCCCGAGATGGACGACGACGCCGGCTACCGCGGTGCGGTGGCCGCACGTGCTGCCGGTATCAGCTACCGCCAGCTCGACTACTGGGCCCGCACCGGGCTCGTCGAGCCGACAGTGCGCGGCGCGAGCGGCTCCGGGTCGCAGCGCCTCTACGGCTTCCGCGACATCCTGGTGCTCAAGCTCGTCAAGCGCCTGCTCGACACCGGCATCTCGCTCCAGCAGATCCGGGTCGCCGTGAACCAGCTTCGCGAAGCCGGCATCAACGACCTCGCCCAGACGACACTCATGAGCGACGGCGCGAGCGTGTACCTGTGCACCTCGAACGACGAGGTCATCGACCTGGTCAGCCGCGGTCAGGGCGTCTTCGGCATCGCGGTCGGCAAGGTGCTCCGCGAGGTCGAGTCCAGCCTCGTCGAACTCGACTCCGTCGCTGCCGCTGACCCGCAGGACGAGCTCGCCGCTCGCCGCGCCAGCCGCGCCTCCTGACGCTTCCCGCCCCCGTTCCGGACAGCCGCCGTTGTTCGGGCGCTCCGCGTTGCCTCCGGACAGCCGCCGCGGTGCGGCCATCCCGCGCCCGTTCCGGACAGCCGCGACCGGTGCGCGAGGCGCGGATGTCCGCAGCGGGCGCGTAACCCCGCTTCGCGGCACCTCCGGCTAGTCGGCGTCAGTGCGCGACGGCGCCCGCTTCTGTCCCCGGCGCGTGGATGCGGCCGGCGCGGATGACGCGCTCAAGCAGCTGGTCGAAGTTGCGGGCCATCTCCTGGGCGCTCTCGCCCGGCCACATGTGCAGCGGCTTGGCGGCGCCCTGTGCCTGTTGCAGGCTCGTGCGCTCCGGCAGTTGCGGGCTCAGCACGAGCGGCCCGAACATGTCGCGCAGCTCCTTGATGCGGAACTGGTGCTCGAGCGACTGCACGCGCACCCGGTTCACGATGATGCCCAGCGGCTGAAGTCTGGGGGAGAGGCCCCGGCGGATCTCCTCGATCGCGCGCAGCGCACGGTCGGCGGCAGCGACCGAGAACAGCCCGGGCTCGGTGACGACCGTCACGCGGTCACTCGCCGCCCACGCGGTGCGGGTGAGGGCGTTCAGCGACGGCGCACAGTCGATGAGCACCAGGTCGTACTCCTGCTCGACCGCGGCGAGGGCCTCCTCGAGCTTCCAGATGTCCCGGATGCTCGGATGCGGGCCGTCGAAGTTGATGGCGGACGGGCTGCCGACGAGCACGTCGACCTTGCCTGGCCGGCCGCGGGTCCAGCCGCTCGGGGCGATCGCGGCCCGCACGACCTTCTCCTTGGGCGACGCCAGGACGTCGGCAATGTTGAGATGACCGGCGACCGAGATGTCCATCCCGGTCGAGACGTCCGACTGCGGGTCGAGGTCGACGACGAGGGTCCGCAAACCGCGGGCGAAAGCTGCTGAGGTGAGCCCGAGCGTCACGGTCGTCTTTCCGACCCCGCCCTTGAGGGAACTGACGCTGAGTACATGCACGGAAAACCACGATACCTTCCTGAGACTTAGAGATTGCAGAACTTGTCGCTCGAGTGTCGGCATTCTCTCCGATTCACACGGTGCCGTCCCTCTAAAGTGGAGAAATCTTTCGAAGGGACAATGGATGTTCAAGAAGATCCTCGTGGCCAACCGCGGTGAAATCGCCATCCGCGCTTTCCGGGCGGCATTCGAGTTGGGGGCGGAAACCGTCGCGGTGTTCCCCTATGAGGATCGCAACTCCATGCACCGGCTGAAGGCCGATGAGTCGTACCAGATCGGCGAGAAGGGGCATCCGGTTCGCGCCTACCTCAACGTGGACGAGATCATCCGGGTGGCGAAGGCCAGTGGCGCCGACGCGATCTACCCTGGCTACGGCTTCCTCTCCGAGAACCCGCAGTTGGCCGCAGCCGCAGCCCGAGAGGGCATCACCTTCATCGGCCCCGGCCAGAAGGTGCTCGAGATGGCCGGTAACAAGGTCACCGCCAAGGAACACGCGATCGCTGCAGGTGTGCCAGTACTGAGGTCGACGCCGGCGTCCAGTGACATCGACGAACTCGTGGCAGGGGCAGCCGACATCGGCTTCCCGGTCTTCGCGAAAGCGGTGGCAGGCGGTGGTGGTCGCGGGATGCGCCGAGTGAACTCGCTCGACGAGCTGCGGCCCGCGCTCGAAGCGGCGATGCGGGAGGCAGAGAGCGCATTCGGCGACCCCAACATGTTCCTCGAGCAGGCCGTGCTGCGCCCACGCCACGTCGAGGTGCAAATCCTCGCTGACAACGCCGGCGACACGGTGCACCTGTTCGAGCGTGACTGCTCCGTGCAGCGGCGCAACCAGAAGGTCATCGAGATCGCGCCGGCGCCGAACCTGGACGACAGCATCCGGCAGGCGCTCTACCGGGATGCCATCGCCTTCGCCAAGTCGATCGGCTACCAGAACGCCGGAACCGTCGAGTTCCTCATCGACACGGTCGGCGACCGGGCCGGACAGCACGTCTTCATCGAGATGAACCCGCGAATCCAGGTCGAGCACACGGTCACCGAGGAGGTGACGGATGTCGACCTCGTGCAGGCGCAGATGCGCATCGCGTTCGGTGAGAGCCTCACCGACCTCGGCCTCAGCCAGGAGAACATCACGCTGCATGGATCGGCGCTGCAGTGCCGCATCACGACCGAGGATCCGACTCAGGACTTCCGCCCAGACACCGGCCGGCTCACCACCTACCGCTCGCCCGGCGGCGGCGGCGTCCGCCTCGACGGCGGAACCATCAACCCCGGCGCGAGCATCAGCGCGCACTTCGACTCGATGCTCGTCAAGATGACCTGCCGCGGACGCGACTTCGGCGCAGCGGTGAAGCGTGCCCGTCGCGGGCTCGCCGAGTTCCGCATCCGCGGGGTGGCAACCAACATCTCGTTCCTGCAGGCGGTGCTCGACGACCCGAGCTTCGCCGCGGGCGACCTGAGCACGAGCTTCATCGACGAGCGGCCCGAACTGCTGCACGCGCGGCACTCGAAGGACCGCGGCACCAAGATCCTCACCTGGCTCGCCGACGTCACGGTGAACCAGCCCAACGGCGCCGGTACCGGGCTGATCGACCCCGCACTGAAGCTGCCGAACGTGGACATCACGACGCCGGCACCGGCCGGCTCCCGGCAGCGACTGCTGGAGCTCGGGCCGAAGGGCTTCGCGGAGGCTCTGCGCGCTCAGACGCCGCTGGCGGTGACCGAGACCACCTTCCGTGACGCGCACCAGTCGCTGCTGGCGACCCGCGTGCGCACCAAGGACCTGCTCGCGGTCGCGCCTTACGTGGCACGCATGACCCCAGAGCTGCTCTCGGTCGAGGCGTGGGGCGGCGCGACCTACGACGTGGCGCTGCGCTTCCTCGGCGAGGACCCGTGGGAGCGGCTCGCGTCGCTACGCGAGGCAATGCCCAACGTGGCGCTGCAGATGCTGCTGCGCGGGCGCAACACCGTCGGCTACACGCCGTACCCGACGAAGGTGACCGACGCGTTTGTGCGCGAGGCCGCGGCAACCGGTGTCGATATCTTCCGCGTCTTCGACGCGCTCAATGATGTCGACCAGATGCGCCCGGCGGTCGACGCGGTGCTCGAAACCGGGACCGCGGTGGCGGAGGTCGCCCTGTGCTACACCGGCGACCTGCTCGACCCGGCCGAGGACCTGTACACGCTCGACTACTACCTGCGCCTGGCCGAGCAGATCGTCGACGCTGGCGCGCATGTGATCGCCATCAAGGACATGGCCGGCCTGTTGCGTGCCGGTGCGGCGGAGAAACTGGTCGCCGCGCTGCGCGACCATTTCGACCAGCCTGTGCACGTGCACACCCACGACACCGCAGGTGGTCAGCTCGCCACCCTGCTGGCCGCCGCACGTGCTGGGGCGGATGCGGTTGACGTCGCCAGCGCTCCGATGGCTGGCACGACCAGCCAGCCGTCGGCATCCGCCCTCGTCGCAGCCCTCGCCAACACCGAGCGGGACACCGGACTGTCGCTCGCGGCCGTCTCCGACCTGGAGCCGTACTGGGAGGCCGTGCGCCACGTCTACAAGCCATTCGAATCGGGTCTCGCCGGCCCGACCGGCCGCGTCTACCACCACGAGATCCCCGGCGGCCAGCTGTCGAACCTGCGCACCCAGGCGGTCGCGCTCGGACTCGGCGACCGCTTTGAGAAGATCGAGGACCTCTACGCGGCGGCCAACCGCATCCTCGGTCGCCCGCCCAAGGTGACGCCGTCATCGAAGGTCGTTGGCGACCTCGCGCTCGCCCTTGTCGCGGCCGACGCCGACCCGGACGACTTCGAGCAGAACCCGCAGAACTACGACATCCCGGACTCGGTAGTCGCGTTCATGGCAGGCGAGCTGGGCGACCTGCCCGGCGGATGGCCGGAGCCGTTCCGCAGCAAGGTGCTGAAGGGCCGCAACGTCGATATTTCCATCGAGCCGCTGAATCACGAGGACAGCGCAGCGCTCGACGCCGATTCGCTGACCCGTCGCGCGGCGCTCAACCGGCTGCTGTTCCCGCAGCCGACGAAAATCTTCGAGGATGTTCGCGAGCAGTATGGCGACCTGTCGGTGGTCAGCACAGTCGACTACCTGTACGGACTGCACCAGGGCAACGAGCACTCGGTCGAGATTGCGAAGGGCGTCAACCTGCTTGTCGGGCTCGAGGCCATCGGCGAGGCGGACGAGAAGGGCATGCGCACTGTCATGGCCATCATCAACGGCCAGCTGCGCCCCGTGTTCGTGCGAGACCGGAGCATCAAGGTGGAGACCCGCATCGCAGAGAGGGCGGATCCGAGCCAGCAGGGTCAGGTCGCGGCACCGTTCTCGGGCGTTGCGACGACGCAGGTCGAGGTGGGGGAGTCCGTCGTCGCCGGCCAGGTCGTCGCCACCATCGAGGCCATGAAGATGGAAGCCTCCATCACAACGCCGGTTGCGGGGACGGTGAAGCGGATGCCCGTCACCGGCACCCAGCAGGTCGAGGGCCAGGACCTCATCGTCGAGATCGAATGAGGTCAGGCTCCTTCGCTCGCCAGCTCTTCCATGCCGAGGTACACCATCCGGTGGGATAGCCATTCGATCAGCGCCTCCGCGGTCTCGTTGATCTCCCCGGCCGCATAGTGGTCGGGATCCCAGGCCATCCAGTCGGTGATGGTGACCGGTTCGCCCAGTGAGGTGATCGGAATGCGGGCGAGATTGTAGCGGGACGGGCCGACCCCGATGGCGAGTCCGCGGCCGGCGGCGGCCAACGACTGTGCGACGTGCGTCGATGAGACCTCGTTGCGGTAGCTGAACCTGAGCTGTCGTGCCGCCGCGGCCGATTCGAACGACCTGCGGATGGCGCTGCCCGGCCGGATGCTGAGCAGCGGCAGGTCCTCGAGTTCGGCGATGTCGACACTGGCGCGCCCGGCAAGCGGGTTGGATGCAAGGCATTGCACGGCCACCGTCGCTTCCATGAGAGCGCGACGCGCGAACCGTGCCGGAGGTTCGGTCGTGCCGAAGGCGATGTCGACCTCGGCGCGCTCCAGCAGCGGGTAGACCTCGCTGGGAGCAACCTCTTGGACGTCACTGATGATCGGACCGGTTCCCGCGATGAAGGGCGCCAGCAGGTGCTCGAGGACGGTCGGCGGGCAGGCGACGGTCAGGTTGAGTTCGCCCGCGCCGAGCGAATCCATCACCTCGAGACCTTGGTCGACGCGCGCACGGATGTCTCGCGCGATCGGGTAGAAGCGCTGTCCGGCGCGGTTCAGTCGCATTCCCCCGGCAGTGCGGTCGAAGAGCGGGAAGCCGAAAGACTTCTCCAGCGCCGCGATCTGGCGGGACAGTGACGGCTGGGTGATGAAGCATTCTTGGGCCGCGGCCGTGACCGTGCCGTGTTCGGCCACGGCAAGGAAATAGTCGATTATTCGCAGCTCCACCTATGCCTCCAAGCTATGACCTCCAGCCTACGCAGGCATTAGACAACATGGCTGGGAAGAGCGCAGAGTAGCGGGAAGCATTTTCCCCCGCTTCAGAAAGAGCCCTATGTCAACGACGACCCCAGAAGTCCGTCAGCGCAGATCCGTCATCGGAGCCTTCGCCGGCACCGCGATCGAGTGGTACGACTTCTACATCTTCGGCACCGCTGCTGCACTGGTATTCGGCAAGGTGTTCTACCCCGATATCGATCCTGCCGCCGCGCTGATGGCATCCTTCGCAACGTTCTGGGTCGGCTTCCTCGCCCGCCCGCTCGGCGGTTTCATCTTCGGTCACTTCGGTGACAAGTTCGGCCGCAAGAACACCCTCGTCGTCACGCTCGTGCTGATGGGCGCGGCCACGACGCTGATCGGTGTGCTTCCCGGCTATGCGCAGATCGGGCTGGCGGCGCCCATCCTGCTGATCGTGCTGCGCGCCTGTCAGGGACTTGCCGTCGGCGGTGAGTGGGGTGGAGCAGTGCTCCTCGCCACCGAGAACGCCAAGGAGGGCAAGAAGGGCTCCGCGGGAGCCTGGGTGCAGCAGGGATCACCGGCCGGTTCCATCCTTGCCACGCTGATCTTCCTGCTCGTCGGCCAGCTGCCGAACGAGGCCTTCATGAGCTGGGGATGGCGCATTCCGTTCCTGCTCTCCGCGGTACTGGTCGTCGTTGGGCTCATCATCCGCCTGAAGGTGGAAGAGTCCGAGGACTTCGTCAAGGCGCGTGAGAAGAAGCAGGTCGTCAAGGTCCCGCTCGTCGAGGTCTTCCGCTACTCGCCGTCGCTCGTGCTGTTCGGCGTCATCGCATCCGTGCTCGGCATCTCGATCGCCTACTTCACCAACACCTTCCTGCTCGCCTGGACGACCGGGGAGCTGGGCATCGAACGCCAGGTCATGCTCAACGTGCTGCTCGGCACGGCGATCCTGCAGTTCATCTGGCAGCCGATTGCCGCGCGCATCGCCGAGAAGATCGGCGCGATGAAGGTCATGATCGGCGGGCTGCTGTTCAATCTGGTGCTGACCGTCCCGTTCTTCATGGCCATCCAATCGGCCAGTGTCCCGCTCATCGCCATCATGCTCGGGCTCACCATCATCGGTGGCACCGCGTACTACGCGATGCTCGCCACCTTCCTGGCAAGCGCCTTCCCCCCGCACGTGCGCTACACCGGCGTCTCGGCCGCGTACCAGATCTGCGCCACGATCTTCGGGGGATCGACGCCGCTTCTGGCGCAGGGCATTCTCACCGCGTCCGGCGGAAGCGCGTGGGCCGTGGCCGCTCTGTACGGCGGGTTCGTGATCATCACGATCCTGGGCGTGCTCGGGCTTGCCTCGCGGATCAAGAGCCGCGAATCGAAGGAGCAGCAGACCGTTGCAGCCTGAGGTCATCTTCCACAACGGCCGCATCGCCACGGGTGACCCGCAACGGCCCCACGCCGAACGGATGGCAGTGCTGGGCGGGCGCATCATCGGCCTCGACGAGCAGGTCGGTGACGCTAGCGCAGATCGCGTCATCGACCTGGGCGGGGCCCGTGTCGTGCCCGGCTTCCACGACGCCCACTACCACCTGTCGTTGACCGGTCAGCGGCTGGCGATGCTGGATGTCAGGCCGAGCGCCGTGAGCACTCTCGACGACTTCTACGCGAAGCTGCGCGAGTACGCGGCCGGCCTGCCGGCGGATGCCTGGGTAAAGGCATCCGGCTACGACCAGAACATCCTCGGTGCGCACCCGACCGCAGAGGCCATCGACGCCGTCGTTGGGGGTCGCCCCGCCTACATCGAGCACGTGTCGGCGCACATGCTGGTCGCCAACACCGCGGCGTTCGAGCTGGCAGGCTACTCGGGACGAGTCGGGGTGCCCGACTTCGCAGGCGGACACGTCGAGCGCGATGCCGATGGGCGCGCGGTCGGCCTGCTGCAGGAGACGGCCGTGCAGGTCGTCTACCAGCTGACCCGCCCCCTCGGGCTCGACGAGGTGCAGCGCAACCTGCAGCTCGCATCCGACCAGGCGGTCTCCTACGGGTTGACCAGCCTGACCGAACCGGGCCTCGGTTCTGCACAGTCGTTGGGCAACTCTCCGGTCGACTTCCACAGCTACCAGGTGGCGGTGGAGAACGGGGTCATCCGACCGCGGATGACAGTGATGCCTTTCATCAACACCTTCCACGCCATCGACGGCATGCGCGAACGAGACTGGTTCGGCCTCGACCTCGGCATTCGCACCGGCCTTGGCGACGATCGCCTGTCCATCGGGCCGGTCAAGATCGTCTCCGACGGCTCGCTCATCGGCCGCTCGGCCGCGGTGCACCACTGCTACCACGGGGAACCGGACAACTCCGGGTTCCTGCAGGTGGAGGCGGAGGTGCTCCGGCGCAGCATCATCGACGCCCACTCGTCCGGGTGGACGGTGGCAACCCACGCGATCGGCGACAGCGCCATCGATCACGTGATGGACGCGATGGAAGAAGCGCAGGATCGGTTCCCGCGCGCCGGCGTGCGTCACCGGATCGAGCACTTCGCCATTGCAAGCGATTCGCAGGTGGAGCGTGCCGCGCGACTGGGGATCATCCCGGTTCCGCAGGGCGTGTTCATCTCCGATTTCGGTGACGGCATCATCAGCGCGCTCGGTGACGACCGCGTTGACGGCACCTACCGTATGGCGTCGCTGCTGCGCGCCGGCATCGTGGTGCCCGGGTCGACGGATTCGCCGGTCTCTGACGGAAACCCGCTGACAAGCATTCACGACCTCGTGAACCGCCTGACGGCATCCGGGGCTCCCTTCGCGCCTGCGGAGCGCGTCAGCGTCGAGGATGCCGTGCGCGCCTACACCTACGGCTCCGCCTACGCGGTGGGCAAGGAGCGGAAGGTGGGAACACTCGCGACCGGCATGCTGGCCGACTTCGCAGTGCTCAGCGATGACATCTTCGCGGTCGACAAGACCACCATCAAGGACCTCGCCGTGACGGGCACCGTCATCGGCGGCGAGATCGTGTACGACAAGGGAGCATTCGCCGAGGCTGGCCGATGACGACGCCCGATCAGCGCCAGGCCATTCTCGACGCGGTGGATGCTGCGTTCGACCGGCAGCTTCAGTTCACCGCCGACCTGGTCGCCACACCGTCCCTGCGGGGACAGGAGGGGGCGGCCCAGGAGGTCATGGCGGCCGCATTCCGCGATGCCGGGCTCGCCCTGGATCGCTGGACGCTTGACCCGGAGGAGCTTGCGACCCATGAGGGCGCGGGTGCCGTTGCTGTGCCGTACGAGAACACCGAGGTGGTCGTCGGCACCTACGAGCCACGCAGCGATGCCGGTCGCAGCCTGATCCTGAACGGTCACATCGATGTCGTACCCACCGGTGCGGGTCGGCTGTGGTCTCGCTCACCCTGGGACGCGGCCATTCACGATGGCTGGCTCTACGGTCGTGGCGCGGCGGACATGAAAGCCGGCCTGGTGGCCAACATCTTCGCCTTCAGTGCGCTGCGCGCGGCCGGACTGGCTCCCACCGCGCGCGTGCACCTGCAGTCGGTGCCGGAAGAGGAGAGCACCGGAAACGGAACCCTCTCGGCGCTGCAGCGGGGCTATCGCGCGGATGCCGTCCTCATCTCGGAGCCGTCATCGAACTCTCTGGTGCGCGCTCATGTCGGCGTGATCTGGTTCAAGGTCACCGTGCTTGGTCGCGCAGCGCACGCCTCCGAGATGTCCAACGGCATGAACGCCATCGACGCGGCCTACGCCGTGATCGGTGAGCTGAGGAAGATGGAGGAGGAGTGGAACCTGCGGGTTCCGGACTCGAGGCACTTCGGCGATCAGGAGCATCCGCTGAACCTGAACGTGGGAACGCTGCACGCGGGGGACTGGCCATCCAGCGTTCCGGACTCCTGTGAGATCGGGTTCCGCATCGCTCTGCTTCCGGAGATGGATGTCGAAGCCTGCTGGCGGGAGATCGTCGACCGCGTCGAACGCCTCATGGAGCGCGAGCCGGCTCTGGAAGGCACAACGGCGCAGGTGGAGAAGCTCGGCTTCTTCTCGAACGGCTACGTGCTCGAGCCTGGCAGCGACGCCGAGGACGTGCTGACCAACGCACACGACCACGTCACCGGCACGGCCCTGGACGCCATCGCGATGCCCGGCTACATCGACAGCCGCTGCTATGGGCTGTACGCGGGCGTCCCCGCGCTGGTCTACGGTCCGCTCGGTGAGCGACTGCACGGCGCTGACGAGCGCGTGAACATCGAATCCATTCGGCAGGTGACGATGACGCTTGCCCTCTTCATCGCCGAGTGGTGCGGCGTGGAGGACAGCTAGGAAAGCGCTGACGGTCGCCCCGCCAGGATCGGCGGGGCGGCATTTCCTGCGCGTGGTGATTGAAATTCACAGGTTGTAAGCCGAGGATTGCTACAGCGCCGCCGTGAGTGGCTGGCTATAGGCTGAGTGGTCGGTTCTAAGAAAGGCACATCCCCGTGGCGATACAGGAGAAGCAGCCGGGCGACCCACAACCCGTCGCCGACGACCCTGTCGGGACTGAGCTGGACGAGTTGGCTGAGCCGGAATCGGATGACTTCGCCTCAGTCCTCCCGCAATCGCTCACCATCGCGGTCAACCTCCCCGAGCAGGTGCACGTCGCCCCTGAGGAGGAGCGCGCGGTCGCGATCGACGAGCGACCGGCGGTCGACCCGGGCGGACTCAGCCAGGTCGGCGCCGGAACCACCAGCGTCACTGTCGATACCCTGCCGGCCGATTCGATCTACAGCAGGCGCGACCGGCTGAACGGCGAGATCTCCGACAGTCCAGAGCCGGCAGCAATGCTCACCGCCGACCGCCTCATCGACACCCGCCGCACCAGACGACCCAAGCCAGAGGGCGGCTGGCCAAAGTTCGTCTACAACGCCAGCCTGCACGCCATCAACCTCGGTGACTCGGCCAAGATCCGTGCACGGAAGGCACTCGACGCGCGCATCGACCGCGAATTCGAGGGGGGAGCACGCTTCATCCCGGTGCTGACCCGCAAGGGCGGCGTCGGCAAGACCACCATCACCGCCCTGCTCGGGATGGCGATGGCGGATGTCCGCGAGGACCGGGTGATCGCGATCGACGCCAACCCCGACCGCGGCACGCTCGCCGAGCGCATCAACAAGCAGACCCGCTCGACCGTGCGGGATGTGGTCACCAAGGCCGCGTCGATCTCCAGCTTCAGCGACTTCACGACCCTCGTCTCGCGAGACGAGACCCGGCTGGACGTGCTCGCATCCGACACCGATCCGCTGCTCTCCGACGCGTTCGACGAGGACGACTACAACGTCGTCGCCGATCTCGCCGCCCGGTACTACTCGATCGTGCTCACCGACTGCGGCACCGGCATCGTTCACTCGGTCATGCGCGCGACGATCCAGCGGGCGGACTCGATTGTCATCGTCTCCGGCGGAAGCGTCGACGAGGCGCGGCTCGCCTCCGAGACCCTCACCTGGCTCGAAGCGAACGGCTACGGCGCGCTCGTGAAGAACGCGGTCGTCGCGCTCAACACTGCGACGCAGGGCACCCAGATCGTGAAGCTCGAGGAGATCGAGGCGCACTTCCGGTCACGCGTGCGCGAGATCGTGCGCATCCCGTACGACCCGCACCTGGCCGCCGGCTCTGCGATCAACTACCGGGCGCTCAAGCCGTTCACGCGCGAGTCAGCGCGTGAGTTGGCCGCGCTCGTGCTCGACGGCCTGCCCACGGGCAGGGGCGCCTGAGCCGATGGCGGTTCGTGAGATCAGGGTCTTCGGCGACCCGGTGCTGAGGACGCCCACCACGCCGGTCAACCCGGCCGACCCGGCGGCAGCCGAGCTTGTCGCCGACCTCGTCGACACGGTTGAACTGCCCGGCCGCGCCGGAGTCGCAGCGACCCAGATCGGCGTCGGTGCGCGAGCGTTCAGCTACAACGTCGACGGCGTCATCGGCTACATCCTGAACCCCGAGCTGGTTGAGGTCAGCGGCGAGCCCTCTCTCGTCGACGAGGGATGCCTGTCGGTGCCCGGCTTCTATTTCCCGCGGATGCGGTATCCGTTCGCCCGGGTGAAGGGCGTCGACCTGGACGGCAACGAGCTCGAGCTGAGCGGCGAGGGGCTGATGGCCCAGGCGCTGCAGCACGAGGTCGACCACCTCGACGGGAAGCTGTTCATCGAGGGTCTCGAGAAGGAGACCAAGCGCGAGGCGATGCGCCTCATCCGCGCCTCCGACTGGTTCTAACCCGCGCCAACGCAAACGAGTCGGGAGTAGTTGCCCTTATGGCGGGTGCCAATTGGGCAACTACTCCCGACTCGATGAGCACGTGCCGGATGCGGCGGGTCAGCTCGGCAGCGAGGTGCCCTCCGTGGCGGGTGCCTGGCTGTACAGCTCGTCGATCATCGGAGCGAAGTCCTGCAGAACGACGTTGCGCTTGATGCTGAGTTTCGGCGTGAGGTGCCCGCTCGCCTCGGTGAAGTCGTTCTCGAGCACCACGAACTTGCGGATGGACTCGGCGCGCGACACCCGGGTGTTCGCCTGGTCGACGATCGACTGAAGCTCGGCGAGCACCTTGGGGTTCTTCGCCGCCTCGGCCATCGTCATGGTCGCGTCCTCGCCGTTGTTGTTCAGCCAGACCGGGACCATCTCCGCGTCGAGTGTGATGAGCGCCGAGATGAACGGCTTCTGGTCGCCGACCACGACAACCTGGCTGACGATCGGGTTGGAGCGGATCGGGTCCTCGAGCACCGCGGGAGCGACGTTCTTGCCACCGGCGGTGACGATCATCTCCTTCTTGCGGCCGGTGACCTCGACGTAGCCTTCCTCGTCGATGGTGCCGATGTCGCCGGTCTTGAACCACTCACCGTCGAACGTGTCGGCGGTGGCCTGCGGGTTCTTCCAGTAGCCGTCGAAGATGTTGACGCCCTTGCCCAGGATCTCGCCGTCGTCCGCGATGCGAACCGAGCATCCGGGCAGCGGCGGGCCGACCTTGCCGATCTTGAAGTTCGACGGCACGTTGACCGTGAGCGGGGCGGTGGTCTCGGTGAGTCCGTAGCCCTCGAGGATGGTCAGGCCCATGCTGCGGTAGAAGTGACCGAGGAACAGGCCGAGCGGCGCCGAACCGGACACCGCGTACTGCGCGCGCCCGCCGAGCACCTTCTTGATCTTCGAGTACACGAGCTTGTCGAACAGCGCGAACTGCAGCTTGAGGCCCAGCGGGACCTTGCCCGTGTCGAGCGCCTTGGAGTGCTCCACCGCGACGTGCACGGCCTTGCGGAAGATCTTGCCCTTGCCGCCGGCCTCGGCCTTCTGCTCGGCCGAGTTGTAAACCTTCTCGAACACGCGCGGCACGGCGAGGAGGAAGGTCGGCTGGAACGTCCCGAGGGCGCTGACCAGCTTCTTGGCGTCAGGCTCGTGCCCGACCCGGACGCCTCCGTCGATGCACAGCACCGAGATGAAGCGTGCGAAGACGTGAGCGAGCGTGATGAACAGCACTGTGCTCGAGTCGGTGTTCACGACCTCGGGGATCGCTCCCTTGGCGCTGCGGCTCGTCTCGTAGAAGTTCGAGTGGGTGAGCATGCAGCCCTTGGGCTTGCCGGTGGTGCCGGCGGTGTAGATGAGGGTCGCCAGGTCGGAGCCGACTGCGGCGCTCCTGCGCGCCTCCAGCTCGTCATCGCTGATGTCCTTGCCTGCGGCTGAGAGCTTGTCGACGTCACCGAGGCCAAGCTGCCAGACATGCTTCACGTCGGGGAGGTCGGCACGCACCTCGTCAACGCGCTGGAAGTGGTCGGCGGTCTCGACGATCGCGGCGACCGACTCCGAGTCGCTCAGGATCCACTGGATCTGCGATGGCGACGAGGTTTCGTAGATGGGCACCATCACGGCGCCGGCGTACCAGATCGCGAAGTCCACGAGTGTCCACTCGTAGCTGGTCTTGGAGATGAACCCGATCTTGTCGCCGGCCTGGATGCCGGATGCGATGAGCCCCTTGGCGAGTGCCTTCACCTGATCGTGGAACGCGGATGCTGAGACATCCGACCAACCGCCATCGGCGGTAGGGAGGGAGAACAGCGCCAGATTCGGGGTCTCCCGGACGCGGTCGACGAGCAGATCTGTCACGTTGGCCTGCGGGTTGGCGGGCACAACCGGGGGTGTGTCGAATTGTTTCACGGTAGCTCCTTCGGCACCGGGCGGGTCAGTGCAATCACTCTATAGGTTGGCGACCTGCGGGGGAGCGACCCCCATTGTGGTCGCCACGGCGCTTACGGACGCGTCCCGTGCGGCTATTCTTGACGGGTTCGCACGTTGAGAGGCTCGAAGATGTTCTACTGGCTGATGAAGAACCTGATCGTCGGGCCGATCGTTCGCACCTCGTTCCGCCCGTGGGTCACCGGCCACGAGAACATCCCGCGCACTGGCCCCGTGATCCTGGCGAGCAACCACCTGTCGTTCATCGACTCGGTCTTCCTCCCGCTCATGATGGACCGTCGCATCACCTTCCTCGCCAAGAGCGATTACTACACCGCGCGAGGACTCAAGGGCTGGTTCATCAAGAACTTCCTCAAGGCCGCAGGGATGCTGCCGATCGACCGCTCGGGCGGGAAGGCATCCGAAGCCTCGCTGCGCACCGGTTTGAGCGTGCTCGCCAAGGGCGACGTGCTCGGGATCTACCCGGAGGGCACTCGCAGCCCCGACGGTCGGCTCTATCGCGGCCGCACCGGCGTCGCCCGGATGATTCTCGAGGGCGGCGTGCCGGTGGTCCCGGTGGCGATGATCGACACCGAGAAGGTCATGCCGATCGGCCAGCGACTGCCCAAGGTGCGTCGCGTCGGGATCATCATCGGCGAGCCGCTGGACTTCTCACGATTCGACGGCCTGGAGAGCGACAGGTTCATCCTGCGCTCGGTCACCGACGAGATCCTCTACGAACTGGCACGCCTCAGCGGCCAGGAGTACGTCGACGTTTATGCGAGCACCGTCAAGGAGAAGGCCGCCAGCCTGAGCCGCTAGGCTGTTAGTGGCCATTAGAGCCCTTCCCCCCGTTGCGCCGTCGCAGCATCTTCCAATCCCTCTGCCCTTTAAGGAGCGTCCCGTGGTCGACCCGACCGAGACAATAGTTGCCGCTGATCCTGACGTGATCGACGGTCTCGACTATTGGCGGACGCTTCCGATCGTGCAGCAGCCGTCGTGGCCGGACCCGGCCGCGCTCACCGCGGCCTCCTCGGAGCTCGCGACCCTGCCGCCGCTGATCTTCGCCGGTGAGGCGGACATCCTGCGCTCGCGTCTCGCGGCCGCGGCCAAGGGGGAGGCGTTCCTGCTCCAGGGCGGCGATTGCGCCGAGACCTTCGCGGGTGCCACAGCAGACCAGATCCGCAACCGGGTGAAGACCATCCTGCAGATGGCCGTCGTGCTCACCTACGGCGCGTCGATGCCGGTCGTGAAGATGGGGCGGATGGCCGGACAGTTCGCCAAGCCGCGTTCCAGCGACACGGAGACTCGCGGTGATGTCACACTGCCCGCCTACCGCGGTGACGCCGTCAACGGCTTCGACTTCACCCCGGAGTCGCGGATGGCCGACCCGTCGCGCCTGTTGCAGGGCTACCACATGGCGGCGAGCACGCTGAACCTGATCCGGGCATTCACGCAGGGTGGCTTCGCCGACCTGCGCCAGGTGCACAGCTGGAACCAGGGCTTCGCCCGCAACCCCGCCAACGTGCGCTACGAGAAGCTCGCGGGCGAGATCGACCGTGCGATCAAGTTCATGATCGCTTGCGGCGCCGACTTCGAGGCGCTCAAGCGCACCGAGTTCTACATCTCGCACGAGGGTCTGCTGATGGACTACGAGCGGCCGCTCACGCGCATCGACTCGCGCACCGGCACGCCGTACGACACGTCGGCTCATTTCATCTGGATCGGTGAGCGCACCCGCCAGCTCGAGGGCGCTCACGTCGACTTCCTGTCAAGGGTGCGCAACCCGATCGGCGTGAAGCTCGGTCCGACGACTTCACCGCAGGACGTGCTCGACCTCATCGAGAAGCTCGACCCTGAGCGCGAGCCGGGGAGGTTGACCTTCATCACGCGCATGGGAGCCGGACGCATCCGGGATGCGCTGCCGCCCCTGCTCGAAGCCGTCAAGGCAAGCGACGCCAACCCGCTGTGGGTGACCGACCCGATGCACGGCAACGGCCTGACAACGCCGACCGGGTACAAGACGCGTCGCTTCGACGACGTCGTCGACGAGGTCAAGGGCTTCTTCGAGGCGCACCGTGCGGTTGGCACCTTCCCGGGTGGCATCCACATCGAGCTCACCGGTGATGACGTCACCGAGTGCCTCGGTGGCTCGGAGCAGATCGACGAGGCGACCCTGGCGACGCGTTACGAGTCGCTGTGCGACCCGCGCCTGAACCACATGCAGTCGCTCGAGCTGGCGTTCCTGGTGGCTGAAGAGCTCGTCAAGCGCTGACCGGCTGCCTGCCCGACCCCTGTTGTGCAGGACATCCCCTGTTGTGCAGGAGATTCGGCCGGTTTGGTGACCGTTACCGGGGATCCGGGGCCGAAAGCCGACGGATGTCCTGCACAACCGGGGTGCCGGTCTTTGGGACGAGCGCAGAGGTGGGTCGGCGAGCGGATGCTCGTGGTCAGTCGACGCCGAGCCGACGTTCACGGTGGAGCCCTTGTCGAGACTGCGTTCCGACATCGGGATCTGTTGATCGCACGATCGATCCGGGCGAAGGCGGAGAGGAACTCGCTCGCGCCGTTCCGGAATTCAATTCGAAAGCCTGCCTCGATCAAGCAGCGGCTTCGCTTTGGCCCAGGTCTTGCCGACGATGTCGGGCACCGTCGATCTGCTCGACGCCCTTGGAGATCACCAGTTCGATCGTCGCGCCCTCGCGCACCGGGCCTTCGGGTGCCTGGCCGCGAATTACCGCGCCGCTGAGGGACGTCGTCGCTGTAATCCTCCAGCCCTGCGGCAGTGGACGCCTCGAGCTTGACGTTCTTCAGGGTCGCAGTCGCATCCTCGACGCTCATCCCGGCGACCGACGGAATCGGGCCGAGCGAGACAACCAGGGTGACCGGCTGCTGCTCGCCGTAGGTCTCGCCCGGGACGAGGTCGATTGCACCGTCAGGGCCCTGACCGAGCGCGGCGATCACGATCCCTCGTTCGGCGTCGCCGAAGCGATAGTCGGTGGTGGCCTGGCTGAAGTTGCTGTCCGCGATGCGCTGCGCGGCCACTTCTTCGGTCTGGCCGACCAGCTCAGGAATCGGCAGCGGCTCCGGTCCTTGCGACACCAGCAGCGTCACGGTTGCTCCATGAGCGACACCGGTGCCGATCTGCGGGTCGGTCCCGGCGACCAGCCCGGCCGGCACATCGACGCTGAACACCGGGTTCGGCGTTTCGGCGACGACGAGATCGAGATTCTCCAGCTTGCTTGTCGCAACCGCCGGCTCGAGCCCGGACACGTTGGGGATCATCACCTTCGAGCCTGGACCAGCCCCGAAGTACCATCCGGTGCCACCGGCGATGGCCGCGAGCAGCAACACCAGCACGAACAGCCAGATTCCTCGCTGATGTCTTCGCTCAGTGGCTCGCGCGAGCGCGAGCGTGCTGTTGACCGGTTGCGGGCTGGTGCGCGCGCGCGCGCGGGTACCGAGCACCTGGGTCTCGCCGGTCGCGGCGGGCTCGGCGGCGGGAGGCAGCACCATGGTGTGCTGCATGGTCGTCGTCGCGGGGGTGCCGCCGCCCTCGCCAAGCAGCCGGCGAACCTCGAGCACCTGATCGAGCATGGCCCGGGCGTCGCGTGGACGCTGCTCGGGGTCGCGAGCGGTCGCCCACAGCACGAGTTCGTCGATCTCTACGGGGACGCGCGGATTCTTGGTGCTCGGCGTCGGCACTGTGTCGTTGGCGTGCTGCTGGGCGATCTGGAACGGCTGATCACCCTTGTACGGCTGCTCGCCAGCGAGCATCTCGTACAGCATGATGCCGACCGCGTAGATGTCGCTGCGCGCATCCGCGACCCCACGGGTCACAAGTTCGGGGGAGAGATAGGCGATGGTGCCCAGCAGGGCGTTGCCGGTCGCGGTCTGCGCGGTCACCGCGCGCGCGAGACCGAAGTCGCTGATCTTGATGCGCCCGTCGTCGGCGAGCAGCACGTTCTCCGGCTTGAGGTCGCGGTGCACGATGCCGTTGCGGTGTGCGGCGGCCAGCCCTGCGAGCACGGCCTCGAGGATGTCGAGGGCCTGGTCGTTGGTGAGCACCGGATGCTCACCGAGCAGATCCCGCAGCGTGATGCCCGGCAGGTACTCCATGACCAGGTAGGCGGTCTCCTGGTCCTGTCCCTGGTCGTACACGTTGACGACATTCGGATGCGCCAGGCGAGCCGCCGATCGCGCCTCCTGGATGAAGCGCGCCTTGTACTGCGAGTCGTCGGCGAGGTGACCGTGCATGACCTTGAGGGCCACGCGACGCTCGAGTCGGAGGTCGGTCGCGAGGTAGACGGTGGCCATGCCGCCGCGGGCGACGCGTGAGCGCACTTGGTACCGGCCGTCGATCAGACGGCCGATCATGGGATCGGTCGTGCTTGTGCTCACTGGACGAGTCTAAAGCGAGTGCCCTGTGCCATCGGCCCAAAACACCGTGCTCGTGAGACGAGAACCGCGCGGATCAGCTGAGTTGGGCGAGCCACGCGCGCGCCGACGCCTCCCACTTGGCGTAAGCATCCGGGTATGCCGAGCGCTGAACCGCCTGCGCGGCTTGTGTCACAGTCATCGACTGCCACCCCGAGATGTCGAGGAGCCCGCGAGTCTTGCCCTTGTTCGGGTTGCTCGGGCCGCCGAAGAACAGGCGCGCGGAGTGCGTGGGGTCCATGATCGCGTCGACCGTGCCCCAGCCGGCGCTCGGACGCTGCTGGAACAGCCCGACCGAGTCGAGGTCGCCCCAGCGGATGTTGCGGAGGCTCGACTCCTGCATCGCGGCGGCGAGCGAGATCACCAGGCCGTACTCCGGGACGCCCAGCGAGCGACCGACCTCGAGAATGACGCGCGCGTTCTGCTCCATTTCGGCGGTGAGCGGCGTAACGCTCGAACCGCCACCAGCCGGCGCGACACCGGGGATGATCAGCGTGCGGCCCGCGTAGATGATGCTCGACAGGTTGAGCCCGTTGGCGTTCAGGATCGCCTGGATGGTGACGCCGAACCTGCTGGCGATGCTCGTCACGGTGTCTCCGGACTTGATCACGTAGCTGGTCTGCACAGGCGCCGGCGCGGGGGCGATCGGAGCCGGCTCCGGTGCGGGCGCGGGAGCGGGGGCCGGAGCAGGTTCCGGGGTAGGCGCGGGAGCGGGGGCCGGGGTCACCGGAGCGGCAGCGGGTGCAGCTCCAGGGATCGCGAGCGTCTGGCCCGGGTAGATGATGCTGGACCAGCCGAGGCCGTTGGCGGACAGCACCGACTGGGTGCTGACACCGAAGCGCGCTGCGATCGAGCTGATGGTGTCGCCCTTGACGATCGTGTACCGACCGCTTGACGGCGCGGGGTTGGTCGGCGCTGGCGCCGGCGCCGGTGCCGCTGTCGTCCCGTTGCTGAGCTTGAGGACCTGGCCGGGGAAGATCAGCGACTTCCAGCCGAGGCCGTTGAGGGCGAGAACGGATGCCGTTGACAGCCCGAATTTGCCGGCGATGCCGCTGACGGTGTCACCGCCCTGCACGCGATAGGTCGACGGGACGGCCGCGGCCTCGACGGTGCCCGCATTCACTGGAGCATCCGGTGCGGCCTTGGCGAGCGCCTGACGGACAGCCTCGCGCAGGTCAGTGGCGGGATGCTTCGGCTTCTCGGTCTTGGTGCCGGGAAGCGGAGCGATCGGCCCGGTGAAGGCCATGCCCACGGTCATCGACCCCGCAACGAGCATCGGGAGGGTGTTCAGGACGCCCTTGGCGACTCTGCTGCTCTTCTTTGGAGCCAGGTGCTTTCCCCCGCGGCGTGCATCGTCCGTAGCTGCGCCTGCTGACATGTTCATCCCCGTCTTTCCCCGGATGGGCGAAGGTCCCTCTGTGACCCGCGGTCGCCCAGCACTGATCCCTCAGCGATTCTCAACTTGACACAGAAATATACAGGTGTCAATCAATGTTACTGATGTTACTAAAGTGAATTGGCGTGTCCCGTGTCGACTCAGCGATCGAACGGCTCGGCTCTGGCACTCTTTAACCGTGGAAGAAACCCCGAACGTCCGCTGGCTGACCGTGCCCGACCTGGTGGAGATGCTCGGTCTCGGCGTGAGCAAGATCCGCAGGCTGCTCGAGGACCGTGCGCTCCTCGCTCGGCGCATCGATGGCGTCTGGCACGTACCTGACCTTTTCCTTCGTGACAATGCACCGCTCCCTGAGCTGCGTGGCACCCTCGTCGTCCTGCACGACAGCGGTTTCACCGACGAGGAGTCGATGGACTGGCTCCTCGGCCACGACGAGACGCTCGGCACCAGCCCGATCGAAGCCCTCCGTGCCGGCCGCAAGGCCGAGGTGCGACGGGTCGCTCAGGCGCTGGCCTAAGTCCTTAACCCGTTTCAAGGAGATTCGCCTCTTGCGGGAGTTGCTGACAGGCATCCGGATGCCCGAACCGGCAGATTTCCTTGAGATGGGTTAATTGCCGGCCGCGGTGACCTCGACGACCGTTCCCCACGGGTCGGCCACTGTGAGCACGGAGTCGCTGCGTTCGAACGGCACGCCCGCGTCGGTCAGCCTCATGCCGATCGCGTCGAGTTCGGAGCCTTCCGGCACGACCAACTCAAGCGAGCCGAGTCCCAGCGTGGCCGGGCGCACGCCGGCGCCGGCGCTGCCCCAGGTGTTCGCGGCGACGTGGTGGTGGTAGCCGCCCGCGGCGAGGAAGATCGCGCCGTTCGCCCTGGCGGTCACCGCGAAGCCGAGGGTGTCGGCGTAGAACTTCTCAGCGCTCTCGAGGTCGCCGACCTTCAGGTGAACGTGCCCCATGGTCGCGTCACCGGATGCTTCGCCGCCCAGGTGCTCTCCGATGAACGCGTTGACGTCGAGCGGCGCGCTGCCCATCTGCACCTGGCCGTCCTCCCAGACCCATTGGTCGCGAGGGGTATCGACGTAGAGCTCGACGCCGTTGCCGTCGGGGTCGGCGAAGTAGAACGCGTGGCTTACGGCGTGGTCTGCTGACCCCTGGTAGAGCCCTGGGTACTGCCCGGCCAGTCGCGCAAGCGACTGGGCGAGGGCTGGCGAATCCGGGAAAAGAATCGCCGAGTGGTACAGGCCGGCATCACCGGGACCGGCCGGGTCCGCGTCAGTCGGGACGAGGCGGATGATCTCCTCCCCGTCGACACCAAGCGATCGGATGCCGTCCGTCTCGCCGAGCAGGCTCAGCCCGACGCCCGTTGGTCCGTAATAGTCGGTCAGCGCCTCGATGTTGCTGGTGGCCAGTTCCACCGCGCCCATCCGCGTGTCAGCGTCGATCAGGCTCACCGGCGCCGTGGCGTTCGGTGCCGATGCCGACCGATTTCCAGACAGGATCACGGCGGTCGCGCCAACGGCGACCAGCAGGACGAGTGCTGCAATTCCGATGATCCAGCGGTTGGTGCGTCGAGGGGAAGCGTTCACCAGGAGCCCAACCCGGCGCGGCCGGAGCTTATTCCGGACTACTCCCGGCCACCATCGGTCTCGCTGCCCGTATCCGCGACCTCCGTCTCGTCGATGCGAGGGATCGGCTGGGTGAACGGCACGGTTCCCTGTCGCTCGCTCGAGCCGCGCACCGGGCCGAGTCTGCGCTGGCGCATGGGGTCGCGGCGCAGGTCAACGTACAGAGACACGCACAGCCCGATCATGATCAGGATGAATGGGCTCGCCGCCAGGATGGTGAAGGTCTGCAGCGCCTGGAGGCCGCCGACCCACAGCAGCACCGCGGCAACCGCGCCGGTCAGGATCGCCCACACGATCACGAGCGGCTTCCACGGCCTGGTGTTGCCGCGCGTGGACAGAGTCCCCAGCACCAGCGAACCGGCATCCGCTCCGCTCACGAAGAACACAGCGGTGAGCACCATCACCACGATCGCGGTGCCGATGAAGAACGGGTAGTGCTGCAACGTCGCGAAGAACGCGGCCGCCTCGTTGCCGGTTCCGGCGATGTCGACGCCGCCCAGCTGCAGGTTCATCCCGGCGCCGCCGAAGACCGAGAACCAGAGCACGCTCACCGCCGTCGGCACCAGCAGGACGCCCAGGACGAATTCCCGGATGGTGCGCCCGCGTGAGATGCGCGCGATGAAGTTGCCGACGAAGGGGGTCCAGGAGATCCACCATGCCCAGTAGAAGATCGTCCAGCTGGCCAACCAGTCGCCGCCGCCGAACACCGCCGATTGGAAGCTCATCGGCACGATCTGCCCCAGGTAGGAGCCGATTGCCGACGGCAGCAGGTCGAGAATGAACACCGTCGGACCGGCGATGAAGACGAAGGTGAGCAGCAAAGCCGACAGCACCATGTTGGTGTTGCTCAGCCACTTGATCCCCCTCGTCACGCCGCTTGCCGCCGAGAACACCACGCCGACGGTGAGCACGCAGATCACGATGATCGGCAACGCGACACCCGGATCCGAGAACCCGCCGGTGCGCAGCAGCGACAGGCCTGCGGCGATCTGCAGCGCGCCGAGCCCGAGGGACGTCGCCGAGCCGAACTTGGTGCAGATGATCGCCAGAATGTCGATCGGCTTGCCCCACCCGCGCCGGTCGATCCGGTCGGCCCCGAAGAGCGCGTGGAACGGTGCGCTCATCAGGTTGCCGCGCCCCATCCGGAACGTCGAGTAGGCGAGCGAGAGACCGACCACCGAGTAGATCGCCCACGGGTGCAGCCCCCAGTGGAACAGCGTGTAGGCCATCGCCGCGTTCGCCGCTTGCGGGGACTCCGGGGTCGCGCCGACGAACGGGGGAGGATTCACCAGGTGTGTGACCGGCTCGTAGACGCCGAAGAACATCAGACCGATGCCCATGCCCGCGCTGAACATCATCGAGATCCAGGACAGCGTCGAGAACTCCGCCTTCTCGCCCTCGCGCGACAGCGGGATGCTGCCGTAGCGGCCGAACGCGAGCACCAGGGCGAACACCACGAAGGCGGCGGCGCCGAGGATGAACACCCAGCCCAGGTTGGTCGTCACCCAGCCGAGGGCGGATGCCGCAGCGTCACCGACCTGTTTGGTGAAGACCACGCCGAGCACGCACACGACGACGATCAGTCCGCCCGCCACCCCGACGACGACCTTGTCGACACTGGCCCAGCCGGTGTTCGTCGGTTCCGGCAGTCCGTCGGCGGCATTGTTCAACATGCGATCACCATCGATCCGTTGAGTGGTTCGAGCAAAAAGCGGCCTTCAGGTAGCCAACGCTACGCCTCCAGCCGCCGTCACTATAGTTGCGCCCATGTCAGATGCGGTGGGTGAATCCGCCTCGGAACCCGAGTACCAGATGCGCGTCGGCGACGACGGACGCACGGTCCTCGGAGGTCACGGCGAAGTCCAGAAGTTCGACTCCCTGGTGGTCGCGTGGGGAGACTGCGACGAGGCGAACGCGGCGATCAGCGTGGCCCTCGCCGTCAGCGGCTTTTCCATCGACCTGACGTCCACGCTCGCGAGCGTCCAGAACGATCTATTCGATCTGGTCAGCGACCTCGCGGTTCCGCTGACCGACCCAGAGCCGGCACCCGCCCGCATCCACGCGGCCCATGTGGTGCGCCTGGAGCGCGCTATCGAGCACTTCGCCAAGGAAATGCCCGAACCGGAAGGGTTCGTGCTGCCCGTGGGCACCGTTCCGGCCGCAACCCTGTATCAGGCGCGTTCGGTGGTGCGGCGCGCCGAGCGTTCGGTGTGGATGGCGATCGATGCGCATCCGGGGATCGTCAACGTGCTGGCCGCGCGCTACCTGAATCGACTGTCCACGCTGCTGTTCGCGATGGCGCGCGGCGCCAATGTCGAACACGGCGACGTCTACTGGGAGCCGGAGGCCACGTTCCACGCCATGGAACACGAGTCAGAGGCACCGATCGAGCCGCTCGAGTGACCCTCGCTAGGCCGAACGCTTGGTCACGGTCTCCACGAGGCTGAGCAGCTGCCGCCTGGCCGAGGGGCTGATGTCGGCGCCATCCAAGGCGGCACGGGCTCGGTCGACGTTGTTCTCGATGATGCGCTCGACCTGGTCGACAGCGCCGGAATCGCGGATGGCGGCCTGCAGCATCCGCACCTGGCTGTCGTCGAGTTCCCGGTCACCGAGCATCTCGTCGAGGAAGCGCCTGGCGCTCGTCGGGAGGCCGGAGCGGGCGATCGCGATGAGCACGGTGCGCTTGCCCTCGCGAAGGTCGTCACCGGATGGCTTGCCGGTGACGTCGGGATCGCCGAAGACCCCGAGCAGGTCGTCGCGCAGTTGGTAGGCGATGCCGAGCGGCAGACCGAAGTCCCGCAGCGAAGCGACTTGGCTTTCTGTTGCACCGCCGAGCGCGGCGCCGATCGCGAGTGGAGCCTCGATGCTGTACTTGGCCGACTTGTAGACGATCACCCGATGGGCGCGGGGGAGCAGCTCCCGTTCGTCGTGACCACGCCATGCCTGTTCCTCGAGGATGTCGAGGTACTGGCCCACCATGACTTCGGTGCGCATCCGGTTGAACTCCGTGCGCGCAGCGGCTCCGGCGCTCGGGCTCTCGAGCCGTTGGAGGCCAAGGTCGAACAGCTGCTCGCTCCAGGACAGCAGCAGGTCGCCGAGCAGCATCGCGGACGAGCGGCCGAACTCCGCCGGGTCACCCACCCACCCCGCCTCGCGGTGCTTCTCCTCGAAGCGACGATGCGCGGCGGACATTCCGCGGCGGGTGTCCGAGTTGTCCATGATGTCGTCGTGCACGAGCGCAGCCGCGTGGAACAGCTCGAGGGCGCTCGCCGCGCGCACGATGAGGTCGAGCTCTGCCGCGAGCGCGTCGTCGCCGAGCGGGTCGAGGTCGGATGGCCTGGCTCGCACCGCCTGCCAGCCCCAGTAGCAGAACAGGGCGCGGAAACGTTTGCCTCCGCGCAGCAGGTCGCGCGAGTAGTCGACGAGGGGACGCAGGTCCTTCGCGATAGACTCGAGCTCTACCGCCCGGTCATCGAGGAAGTCATCGATTGCCGATTGAACCAAGTCAACTAACCGGGTACTCTCAGCCACCCTCCTAGCCTAGCCATGAGGGTGAGCATACAATTGACTTCGCTGGCGACATCTCGCGAGAGAGGGGAGTGACCATGCCGCTATCAGAGCAAGAGCAGCGACTTCTCGACGAGATGGAGAGAAGCCTTTATCACAACGACGCGGACTTCGTTGCGACAGCTGGCGCACGACGCGGAAAGCCCAACTACACGTGGGTCGTCTTGGGTAGCCTCCTCGCGGTCGCTGGCATTGGCGGAATCGTCGCGGGGGTTGCAACCCAGCTTCCCGTGATCGGCGTCATCGGGTTCGTGGTCATGTTCGGCGGCGTACTTCTGGCGCTCGCCCGACCGAAGGCATCCGACGACCTGGACGAGCCTCGGGTCGGCGGTAAGAACCATCAGCGCAAGTCCGGTTTCATGGACCGGATGAACGAACGTTGGGATCGTCGCCAAAACGGCGGAGAGCACTAACGCTTCCCACAAACAACGGGTCGACTTCGGTCGGCCCTTTTTTTGTGCCCATTTTCGGATGATTTCGCCACGGAGGGTGAATATCCCTCCACCATCCTCCACCGGGTACTTCCCTTGATTTTGCTGGGAAGTCCCTCGCAATGGGGGCGAAATTTGCCTCAGGATCATTGTTTGGTGGGTTGAAGTGGAGTAAAGTGGAGCACACCTGAATCCGGGCCGGAGCATTGAGGGGGTGAGTGCCCATGTTTCTTGGCACCTACTCGCCGAAGCTCGATGACAAGGGCCGGATCATCCTTCCCGCCAAGTTCTGGGACGAACTCGAGGCCGGCGTCGTGATCACTCGCGGCCAGGAGCGCTGCCTCTACGTCTTCAGCACCCGAGAGTTCGAAGAGATGCACGACCGCATCCGGCAGGCACCCGTCACGAGCAAGCAGGCGCGTGACTTCATGCGGCTCTTCCTGTCCGGCGCGAACGCGGAGGTCCCCGACAAGCAGCACCGCGTGACCATCCCGGCGACGTTGCGCCAGTACGCGGGCCTGGACAGGGAACTCACCGTCATCGGCGCGGGCAACCGCGCCGAGATCTGGGACTCAGAAGCCTGGAACAACTACTACGCCGAGCAGGAAAGCAACTTCGCCGAGACCACCGAGGAGGTGATTCCCGGACTCTTCTAGCGCCTGACCGCTGACTCCCAGCCGATCCGGCCCTGTCACACCTTCCCCGGTGCCAGGTACGGTGCGGATGGGGATCAGCAGCCAGGGGCATCCGGAAACCTCATGGCAGAGCAGATCCACATCCCCGTCAAGCTGGACCGCAGCATCGAGCTGTTGTCACCGGCGATCAGCGCGCCCGGCGCGGTGCTCGTCGACGCCACGCTCGGCATGGGCGGCCACTCCGCGGCGTTCCTTGAGCGCTTCCCGCAGCTGACGCTCGTCGGCATTGACCGCGATGAGCAGGCGCTGGCGATTGCGGGGGAGCGTCTTGCCCCATTCGGAGACCGCGTTCATTTGGTCCACGCGGTCTACGACGAGCTGCCCCGCGTGCTGGGCGACCTGGGCATCCCGGCGGTGCAGGGTGAGCTGTTCGACCTCGGCGTCTCCTCGCTGCAGCTTGACCGCGCGGAGCGCGGTTTCGCCTACGCGCAGGACGCCCCACTCGACATGCGGATGGACCCGACCGCGCCGCTCACCGCCGAGCGCGTGCTCGCCGAGTACAGCGAGGCAGAGCTGCGGCGCATCTTTTACCAGTACGGCGAGGAGAAGCTCGCACCTCGTTTCGCCCGCAAGATCGTCGAGAGCAGGCAGGCATCCCCTCTCACCTCGTCCGCTCAGCTGGTGGAGTTGATCGACAAGGCGACGCCGGCGGCTGTCCGGCGCGCCGGGCATCCGGCGAAACGCGTCTTCCAGGCACTCCGGATCGAGGTCAACCAGGAGCTGGCGGTGCTCGAGCGGGCAATCCCAGCCGCGGTAGACGCGCTCGCCCCCGGTGGGCGGATCGTCGTGCTGGCCTACCAGTCGCTGGAGGACCGGATCGTCAAGCGTGTGTTCGCGGCGCGCTCCACCTCGAGTGCCCCGATCGGCCTGCCGGTGGAGCTGCCTGAGCACCGACCGACCCTGAAGCTGCTGGTTCGCGGAGCCGAGCAGGCCGACGATGCCGAGAAGGCGCAGAACCCCCGAGCGACACCGGTCAGGCTCCGCGCCGCCGTGAAGCTGGAGCGTGCCGCGTGAGCGCGCTCGCCCGGGCGGTCAGCCCAGCCCCGCTGCCGCATTCGGAGCCGCGGCACATCGAGGTCGTGCCGACACGAGCACAGCGCAAGGCACGACCGAAGGTCTTCTACGCCATGGTCACCGTCGGCAGCCTGTTCGCCGTGCTGATCGCGCAGCTGCTGCTCAGCATCGTGGTCTCGGACGGCGCCTACGAGATCGCCGCTCTGCAGCAGCAGCAACGCGAGCTGGCCCGCGACGAGCAACAGCTCACCGAGGCGCTGCAGGTGCTCGAGTCTCCCCAGCACCTCGCCGCCAACGCCGTCGCGCTCGGTATGGTCACGAACACCGGAACCGCGTACCTGCGCTTGGCCGATGGTGCCGTGCTCGGCGCGGCGGTGCAGGCCAAACCCACGGACGGCATCGTCACCGGCGAGGACGGCCAGACTCTGATCCCGAACGTGCTGCTCGGTGGCGTGCCCTTGGTGACGCCTCCCACGGGTGAGCCGACTGCGGGCGCGCCTGCCGGGGACAGCACAAACGGCTCGATAGCGTCGACCGGGGCGCTTCCCGCGCCGACGACACGCTGACGCAGGCCGGGACGGAGGATCAACGGATGGTGGAACTGCGGCGATCCCGCCGACGCCTTTCCATTGCCGTTCTGCTGACGTTCGCGATCGTCGCCCTGTTCGTGGTCCGGCTGGTGGACTTCCAGGTGGTGCGTGCCGCTGAACTCAACGAGGCGTCCCACGGCAAACGGGCCGTGAGTCAGACCATCTACGCTCCACGCGGCGACATCGTCGACACAAACGGCGTGGTCCTGGCCGACAGCGTCATCCGCTACGACATCACTGCATCGCCGCGGCACGCCAACGGGTTCAACCGTCGAGCGGATGACGGCACGACCAAAAAGGTGTCCGTCTTCGACGCTTTGACCGAGATCTCCGAGATCACCGGCGCCGACATCAACACGTTGATGACCGCGATCAGCAGTGACCCCGAATCGAACTTCACCTACCTGGTCAAGGGCGTCGACACCGCAAAGTATCGCGCCATTCGGGAACTGCGCATCCCCTGGGTATACGTCGAGACGGTGCCCAAGCGCACCTACCCGAACGGCTCGGTCGCCGGCAACATCGTCGGCTTCGTCGGCACGGACGGACCCCAGAACGGCATCGAGGTCACAGAGGACGACTGTCTGAAGCCAACCAAGGGGACCTCGACCTACGAGCAGGGCGCGGATGGCGTTCGACTGCCGGG
Source organism: uncultured Actinomycetota bacterium (assembly GCA_963702165.1). Lineage (GTDB taxonomy): Bacteria > Actinomycetota > Actinomycetes > Actinomycetales > Microbacteriaceae > Terrimesophilobacter. The sequence continues at coordinate 623,396 of OY969722.1, forward strand.
CAGCACCGTGGTCACCAAGGAAGCGGTGCCAGGCGGCACCATCACCCTCACCATCGACCGCGACCTGCAATGGACCGTGCAGCAGACCATCGCAGAGCAGGCGATCGCCATCGGCGCGGAATCGGCGATGGCCGTCGTGGTCCGGGTTTCCGACGGTCACCTGATGGCGGCGGCGGACTGGCCGTCCGTCGACCCGAACGATCGCAACGCGCGTCGAGCAGGCGGTTCCTCGGCGCTCGCATGTTCACCTACAACTTCGAACCGGGCTCCATCCTCAAGGCGATGACGGCCGCGATGGCCGTCGACCAGGGCGTCGCGAGCGCCAACACGAAGGTCACCGTGCCGAGCCGATGGGAGACCCCGGAAGGCAGCGTCATCCGAGACGCAACCAACCATGGCGAGAACCGGCTCACCCTCCCTGGAGTGCTTGCGGAGTCATCCAACGTCGGAATCTCCAAGGTCGCATCCGAACTCGCCAACGCCGTCCGCTACGACTACCTCCGGAAGTTCGGCTTCGGCGAAGAGACCGCGGTCGGCTTCCAGGGTGAGGGGAAAGGACTGCTCGCGAGTTCCTGGGACGACCAGCAGAAGTACGACATCGCCTACGGCCAGGGCATCTCGGTCACCCTCGCGCAGCTGGCAGGCGCCTACCAAGCGCTCGCCAACGGCGGCGTGCGGATGCCTCTCACCGTGGTTGAGAGCTGTACCCTCCCGGATGGCACCGTGCTCAAGCCCGAGGCGAGCCAGGGTGTGCGCGTGGTGTCAGAGAGCGCAGCCAAGCAGACCGTCGACATGCTGCAGAGCGTCGTCACCAATGGACAGCTGAGCAGCATCCTCAGCATTCCGGGCTACAACGTCGCGGCCAAGACCGGCACTGGAGAGGTCGCAGAGGGCGGCGTCTACACGAACCAGCGCATCGTGTCAGTTGCCGGTATAGCCCCGGCGGACAACCCTGAGTACGTCGTCATCGTGACGTTAGTCAAGCCGGATATCATGAAGACTTCGTACGCAGCGGCTCCCGTGTTCCAGGAGATCATGGCCAGAGTTCTGAAGACGTACCGGGTTCCCCTGTCGAATCAGCCGGCACCGAACCTGCCAACAACTTGGTGAGAGAGAGGACGTCGTGACGACACGGATTCCACCGGTCCTACGCCCGGAGCATCCACTTCCACGACCCCTTTCGACACTGGTCAGCGAGTTCGGCCTCGACTACCGCGGCTCGCTGGACGGCGTCGAATTACACGGTGTCACCGTCCGCACCAACGAGGTGCAACCGGGCGACCTGTTCGTGGGCTTGAAGGGCGCCAACACGCACGGCGCGTCCTTCGCAGGCGAGGCGAAGGACCGCGGCGCCGTCGCCGTGCTCACCGATGAGGAGGGCGCGGCACTCGCCGCCGACACCGGCCTGCCGATCGTGATCGTCGACTCGCCGCGCGGCGCGCTCGGGGACATCTCGGCGTGGGTCTACCAGACCAACCAGAATCCGCCGCTGCTGTTCGGCGTCACCGGCACTAATGGGAAGACGTCGACCTCGCACCTGCTCGAGGGCGTCCTGAAGCAGGTCGGGCTGGTCACCGGTCTCAGCTCAACGTCGGAGCGGCACATCGGCGACCTCGTGGTCGTCAGCCGGCTGACGACTCCGGAAGCCAGCGAACTGCACGCGCTGCTCGCCCGGATGCGGGAGAGCGAGGTGCGCGCTGTCGCACTCGAGGTGAGTGCTCAAGCACTCAGCCGGAACCGCGTCGACGGGATCGTGTTCGACGTCGTCGGCTTCACCAATCTCAGCCACGACCACCTCGATGACTACGCCGACTTCGAGGAGTACTTCCAAGCCAAGCTCGCGTTCTTCGAGCCCGACCGGGCTCGTCGCGGTGTGGTCTCGCTCGACACCCCATGGGGTCAGCGAGTGGTCGAGGGCTCACACATCCCGGTCACCACGATCTCGGCCACCCCCGGTGTCGACGCCGAATGGACCGTCGAGATCCTCGAAGAGCAGCCCAGCCACACGGCCATCCGGCTGACCGGGCCGGACTCGCGTTCGCTCGAGACGACAGTGCCGATCATCGGCTGGCACATGGCCGCCAACGCAGGCCTGGCGATCGTCATGATGGTCGAGGCAGGATTCGACCTCGAGGCCATCGGCCACGCGATCCGCGACGGCATCGAGGCGTACCTGCCCGGCCGCACCGAGCGGGTCTCCGGCGACAGCGGGCCGCAGGTGTACGTCGACTTCGGCCACAGCCCGGATGCGTTCTACAACACCCTCAAGGCCGTTCGCACGTTCACTCCGGGGCGCGTGATCATGGTCTTCGGCGCCGACGGTGACCGCGACCCGTCCAAGCGCCACGAGATGGGACGCGTCGCCAGCGAATACTCGGACATCCTTGTCATCACCGACCACCACCCCCGCTTCGAGGATCCAGCCTCGATCCGCAAGACGCTCATCGAGGGCGCCGGCCTCGCCGAGCACCCGGCGGAGCTGCACGAGGTCAGCCCGCCCGAGCCGGCCATCAGGCACGCCGTGTCTTTGGCGCGCGAGGGCGACTCGATCCTCTGGGCTGGGCCCGGACACCAGGACTACCGCGACATCAGGGGAGTGCGCACGCCGTACTCCGCGCGCGCGGAGGCGCGCGCAGCACTCCGAGAGGCGGGCTGGTGATCGCTATCACCGTCGCGGAGCTGGCGCGCGCGACGGATGCAGAACTGCGTCTGGCCCCCTCCGCAGAACTGACCCCGGACAGCGTGATCGACGGTAGCGTCGTCGTCGACTCGCGCCTCGCCACCCCCGGATCCATCTTCATCGCCCTGCGCGGGGAGACCACAGACGGGCACTTGTTCGCGGAGACGGCTGTCGCATCCGGATCAGCGATCCTGATCGTCGAACGCCCGCTCAACCTGGATGTCCCGCAGCTGGTGGTCGAGGACGGGTACCGGGCGCTCGCGTCTCTCGCGCGCTTCGCCGTCGCGCGCGTCCGCGACGCCGGGTTGCTGCAGGTCGTGGGCATCACCGGCTCCAACGGCAAGACGACGACGAAGAACATGGTGCGCGCGATCCTGGAAACCGCAGGAGAGACCGTCGCACCGCCCGGGTCGTTCAACAACCATGTCGGCGCTCCGCTGTCGATGCTCGACATCACCGAGACCACAAGGTTCCTGGTCGTCGAGTTCGGGACAAGCGGACCGGGGGAGATCGCGAACCTGGTCTCGATCGCCATGCCGGATGTCGCGGCAGTGCTCAAGGTCGGCCTCGCCCACGTCGGTGGTTTCGGCGACATCGAGGCCATCGCGCGCGCGAAGGCTGAGCTGGTCACCGGTCTCGGCCCGGATGCCGTCGCCGTGCTCAACTCCGACGACTCACGCGTCGCCGCGATGGCCGATCGGACCTCTGCTGAGATTCTGTTCTTCGGCACGACCGACCGTGCCGCGGTGCGAGCCACCGACGTGCAGACCACCATCGACGGCACCTCATTCACCCTCCGGTTCGGCGAACTCAGCCGCCGGGTGCAGCTGCGCATCATCGGCGAGCACCACGTCACCAACGCGCTCGCGTCGATCGCGATCGCCGACGAGCTCGGGGTGCCGGTCGACGACGCGATCTCGGCCCTCGAACAGCTCGACCGTGCCGAGCGGTGGCGCATGGAGGTGTTCACCTCGCCCGACGGCTACACGGTGATCAACGACGCCTACAACGCGAGCCCCGACTCCACCGCGGCGGCGCTGAAGACCCTGGCAGAACTCACGCGCGGCAAGCACCGTGCGATAGCGGTGCTCGGCGAGATGGCCGAACTGGGTGATCACGCTGACGAGGAGCACGACCGGATCGGCAGGCTTGTGGTGCGACTGAACATCGACCAGCTGGTCGTCGTCGGCCACGCCGCACGCCACATCCACAACGCGGCAGGCTTGGAAGGCTCGTGGGACGGGGAGTCGGTCCTCGTGGCGACGCAGGACGAGGCATACGATTTGTTGCGTGGACAGTTGCGGCAGGGCGACGTGGTCCTCGTGAAGTCGTCGAACTCCGCGGGACTGCGTGAGTTGGGTGACCGACTGGCCGGAGTCGCCTGATGCTCGCCCTCCTCATCGCTGCAGGCGTCTCGATGGCGTTCACACTGTTGCTCACCCCGCTCTTCGCGCGCGCGTTCCGCAGGTTGAACCTGGGCCAGTTCATCCGGGCGGACACGCCGACGACACACGTGATGAAGCGCGGTACACCCTCGATGGGTGGCGTGGTCTTCGTCACGGCCGCGATCGTCGGCTATTTCGTCGGCCACCTCATCGGAGGTGGGTGCGCCCAGTGTCAGCGCGATGCTGGTGATCTTCATGATGGTGCGGCCTCGGGCTCGTCGGGTTCATCGACGACCTCCTCAAGGTGACGCGTCAGAACAGCCTCGGGCTGAAGGGGCCGTACAAGATCATCGGCACGGTGATCGTCGCGGTGATCTTCGCGATCGTCGCGGTCACCTACCGCGACAACAACGGCGTCACGCCGGCCTCGACCGCCATCTCGTTCCTGCGCGATCTGAACTTCGACTTCGTCGCCATCTTCGGTACCGGCGCAGGCATCGTGATGCTGATCATCTGGATCGCGCTCATCACGACCGCCACCTCCAACGCGGTGAACCTCACCGACGGCCTGGACGGTCTCGCCGCCGGCGCGTCCATCTTCGCGATCGGCTCGTACATCATCATCGGGTTCTGGCAGTTCAACCAGTGCTGCTTCGGCGGCAGCGAGCCGGAGAACCTGTTCAAGTGCTACGAGGTCTCCGCGCCGCTCGACCTCGGCACCATCGCCGCGGCGATCATCGGCTCGCTCATCGGCTTCCTCTGGTGGAACACCTCGCCCGCGCAGATCATGATGGGCGACACCGGCTCGTTCGCCCTCGGCGGCGCCCTGGCGGCCCTCGCGATCCTGTCCCGCACCGAGCTGCTGCTCGTGCTCATCGGCGGAATCTTCGCGATCATCACCGGGCAGGTGATCATCCAGCGCATCTACTTCAAGGCAACCAAGGGCAAACGCATCTGGCGTGCCAGCCCGCTGCACCACCACTTCGAGATGAAGGGCTGGCCGGAGGTCACCATCGTGGTGCGGTTCTGGATCATCTCCGGCTTGTTCGTCTCAGCCGGGGTCGGGCTGTTCTACCTCGAGTGGCCTGTCCAGAAGCGCATGAGATGCACCAGCCGAGGTTGCCGAGCTGACCAGCTGGCACGCCGACTGGTCGGGGCTCAAGGTTGCCGTGCTCGGCAGCGGGGTCACCGGCTTCGCAGTGGCCGACACGCTTGTCGAACTGGGCGCAGACGTGTTCGTGATCTCGGAGCGCACCGACGACACGACGGCTACCATCCTCGAGGTGCTCGGTGTCCGGCAGCTGGTCACGTCGCTCGGTTCGGTTCCGCCGGAGCTCAGCGAATTCGCCCCGGAGCTGGTCGTCGTCTCACCGGGCTTCTCGCCGTCGCATCCGGTCGTCGTCTGGGCGACGGATGCCTCGACTGCCGGTGTGGGGCGAGGTCGAGCTCGCGTGGCGATTGCGCGACAAGATCGGATCGCCCGCGCACTGGATCGCCATCACCGGCACCAACGGCAAGACCACCACGGTGCAGCTGACGACCTCGATGCTGCTCGCCGACGGCTACCGCGCGGTGGCCTGCGGCAACGTGGGTGTGCCGGTGCTGGACGCCATCCGCGACCCGAACGGCTTCGACGTGCTCGTCGTCGAACTCTCCAGCTTCCAGCTGCACTACTCGCACAGCCTCTCGCCGTATTCCAGCGTGTGCCTGAATGTCGCCGACGACCACCTGGACTGGCACGGCTCGGCGCGAGGCCTACCGCGACGCCAAGGCGCGCGTGTATGACAACACGCAGGTGGCGTGCGTGTACAACGCGGACGATCAGGTCACCGTGGGCTTCGTCGAGGAAGCGGATGTGATCGAGGGCGCACGTGCGATCGGGTTCAGTCTCGGCCCACCCGGCCCCAGCGACTTCGGCATCGTCGACGGCATCCTGTGCGATCGGGCCTTCCTCGAAGACCGGCGCAACGCGGCCCTCGAGATCACCACCCTCGACGAGTTGGCGTCGATCGGTCTCGCCGGCGGCCACATGGTCGCGAACGTGCTCGCCGCGAGCGCGCTCGCACGCTCCTTCGGGGCGTCGATCGAGGGCATCCGGCTCGCGCTGAGCGGCTTCCAAGCTGACCACCACCGCACCGAGCGGGTTGCCTACCAGTCCGGGGTGCTGTGGGTGGACGACTCAAAGGCGACCAACCCGCATGCGGCCCGTGCATCGCTGCGCTCCTTCAGCCCCGTCGTGTGGATAGTCGGCGGGCTGTTCAAGGGCGCAGACCCGGATGAGCTCGTCTCCGAGGTCGCTGGACGGTTGCGTGCTGCGATCATCATCGGCGCCGACCGTGCAATCATCTCGGCGGCATTCAGGCGACACGCGCCCGAACTGCCGGTGTTCGAAGTCGGTGAGGCTGACACTGAAGACGTGATGCCGACGGCGGTGGGCCTTGCGGCTCAGCTCGCGGTGGAGGGAGACACCGTGCTCCTCGCCCCGGCTGCGGCGTCGATGGATCAGTTCACTGACTACGCGGACCGCGGTCGCCGTTTCCAGGCGGCAGTGCACGAGATTCTGGGAGAAGAGGGCGATGACGACGAACCTCCCTCGAGCGAGTAAGGGCGACCAACCGGCCCACGACTCCAGCTCGCCCCCCGCGGTCGTCGTCGCCGTGCGCAAGATCTTCGCGGCCGAGACCGGGAACTACTTCCTGCTGCTCGGCACGACGCTGTTCCTGGTCGTCTTCGGCCTCGTGATGGTGCTGTCCTCCTCGGCGGTCGAGTCGTTCAAGGAGGCGGGCGACTTCTTCGCCTCATTCGTGCGGCAGGGCATCTTCGCGCTCATCGCGTTGCCGATCATGCTGATGGCCTCCCGGATGCGCGCAGCTTTCTGGCGGCGCTGGTCGGGCACGGCGATGATCATCGCGATGGTGTTGCAGCTTCTCGTGGTGGCCACACCGCTCGGCCTCGCGGAGGGCGGCAACAAGAACTGGATCATTCTTGGCTCGCTCAGCTTCCAGCCCTCCGAGGTGCTCAAGGTGGCGCTGGTGATCTGGCTCGGCATGATCCTCGCCAAGAAGATCACGGTGCTCGACGACTGGCGTGAGCTGATGATGCCGCTCGGTGTCATCTCGGCGGTCGCGATCGGCCTGGTCGTACTCGGTGGCGACGTCGGCACCTCGATCGTGCTCGTTGCGATCGTGTTCGGTGCGGTGTTCTTCGCCGGGGTGAGACTCCGGATGTTCGTACTGCCGGTCCTGGCCATCATCGTCGCTGCGGTCGTGCTGACCAGCGGTGGCAGCCGGGGGGACCGGATCAGCGTGTGGCGGTCCGGCTGCACCAACCCGCAGGACTACGCCGAACGGTGCTGGCAGACGCTGCACGGATGGTGGGCACTCGCATCCGGTGGCGTGTTCGGTGTCGGGCTCGGCAATTCCAAGGCGAAGTGGTCCTGGTTGCCCGCTGCCGACAACGACTTCATCTTCGCGGTGATCGGTGAGGAGCTCGGCCTGCTCGGGGCGATCGTCGTGCTGGCCCTGTTCGTGGTGCTTGCGATCGCGTTCGTGCGGATCATCCGGTCCAACCAGGATCCGTTTGCGCGCATCACCGTGAGCGCGATCATGGTGTGGATCCTCAGCCAGTCATTCATCAACATCGCGGTCGTGCTCGGGCTGCTGCCGGTGCTGGGCGTTCCGCTGCCGCTGATCTCGGCCGGAGGCACATCGCTCGTGACGACGATGTTCGCGATCGGCATTGCGCTCTCGTTCGCCCGAGCGCCGGTTCGCGCGCGAGCGGAGGTGCCAGCGTCGTGACGCGCTATCTGCTTGTCGGCGGTGGCACCGCCGGACACGTGAACCCGCTGCTCGCGGTCGCCGACCGCATCCGCCAGACGGAGCCGGATGCAGACATTGTCGTGCTGGGCACCCGGGAGGGGCTGGAGTCGCGGCTCGTCCCCGCGCGCGGCTACGAACTGGTGACCATCGACCGGCTGCCGTTCCCGCGCCGGCCGAACCGTGCGGCGCTGCGGTTCCCGAAGCGGTTCAGGACTCTCGTCGACCGGGTCGCCGAGCTCATCCGCGAGCACCGGATCGACGTCGTCGTCGGCTTCGGCGGCTACGTCTCCGCGCCCGCCTACCTCGCCGCCAGGCGGACGGCGGTGCCCATCGTCATCCACGAGGCGAACGCGGTGCCCGGCATGGCCAACCGGCTCGGGGCACTGTTCACCCGTTTCGTCGGCGTCGCATTCGCAGGGACTCGCCTGCGTGGCGCGCGCTACGTCGGGATGCCGTTGCGACGGGAGCTCGAGAGGCTCGACCGGCGGGGTATCCGACCAGAGGCGCTCGCCTTCTTCGGTCTGGACGAGCGCCGACCGGTGCTGCTGGTGACCGGCGGGTCGCTCGGCGCGCTGCGCATCAACGAGACCGTCAACCGGGCAGCCGCATCGATCATCGGCGCCGGCTGGCAGTTGCTGCACATCGTGGGGGAGCGGTCAGAGCTGCGACACTCCGAGCTGGCCGACTACCGCATCCTGGCGTACTGCGACCGCATGGACCTCGCTTACGCGGCCGCCGACCTGGTGCTCGCCCGCTCCGGCTCCGGCACGGTCAGCGAGGTCAGCGCACTCGGGCTGCCCGCGGTGTACGTGCCACTCCCGATCGGCAACGGCGAGCAGCGCAAGAACGCGCGCGGCGTTGAGGAGGCCGGCGGCGCGATCATCGTCGACAACGCTCAGTTCACCCCGGAGTGGGTGAACGACGTGCTCGTGCCGCTCCTGCAGCGTCCGGCGGCGACAGCGCACATGGCCGCAAGCGCCGAGACCACCGGCGTACGGGACGGCACCGACCGCACGATCGCGCTCATCAACGACGCACTAGCCCAGGGACACACCCGATGATCAAGTCCGATTTCTCGCAAGCCTTCCCCGATGAGCACGGCACGGTGCACTTCGTCGGCATCGGCGGAGCAGGCATGAGCGGCATCGCCGCGCTGTTCGTCGCCGCAGGCATCCCGGTGACCGGATCGGATATGCGCGACACCGACACCGTCGCCGCATTGCGCCGGAAAGGCGTGCGGATAGCGATCGGCCACGACGCCGCGAACGTGGCGGGCGCCGACACCCTTGTGGTCAGCGGGGCGATCGCCGAGGACAACCCGGAATACCTCGCGGCTCGCGAGCGCGGCCTGCCCACCGTTCACCGGGCGCGGGCGCTGGCCTGGCTCACCGACCGTCACCGCGTCGTCGCGGTAGCCGGGGCACACGGCAAGACCACCTCCACCGCGATGATCGTCACCGCGCTGAAGGCCATCGGAGCGGACCCGAGCTTCGTCAATGGCGGAGTCATCCGCACCCTCGGTGTGAGCGCCGCGCCGGGCGCAGACGACCTGTTCGTCGTCGAGGCGGATGAATCCGATGGCTCGTTCCTGCTCTACAACACCGCGTGGTCGCTGATCACCAACGTCGACCCCGACCACCTCGACCATTTCGGCTCGGAGCAGGCGTTCGCGCAGGCGTTCATCGACTTCGCCAGCAAGGCGCGCGAGGGCGTCGTGATCTCCGCCGACGATGCAGGCGCTGTGGCGATCACGCCGCGCATCGACGGGCCGCAGGTCGTCACCTTCGGGACCGCCCAGGATGCGATGGTGCGCGTGCACTCGCTCGAGCTCGGTCCCACGGTGTCGTTCACGATTCGCTGGCAGGACGCCGACCATCCGGTGCGGCTACGCGTGCCCGGACTGCACAACGCGATCAACGCCGCGGGAGCCTTCGGCGTGCTGGTGGGCCTCGGGTTCGCACCCGAGCGGATCGTGGCGGGCCTGCAGGAGTTCGGTGGCGCTGAGCGTCGGTTCGAGCTGCGCGGCGAGGTCCGCGGCATCCGGGTCTTCGACGATTTCGCGCACCACCCGACCGAGCTGAGGGCCGCGCTGAGCGGCGCCCGTGCGGTGGCCGGCGCGGGAAGGGTCATCCCGATCTTCCAGCCGCACCTGTACTCGCGCACCCGGATGCTTGCCGCCGAGTTCGCCGAGGTGCTCGAGACGCTGGCGGATGAGACCATCGTCGTGCCGATCTACGGCGCCCGACAGGACCCAGAGCCCGGAGTGACCGGCGCGCTGATCACCGAACGCTTCAGCGACGGCGCACGCGCACACTACATCGACGACTGGGACGAAGCGGCACGCTTCGCGGCGTCGATCGCCAGGCCGGGGGACATCGTGATGCCCATGGGCGGTGGCGACATCTACCGCATCGTGCCCACGCTGATCGAGGCGCTCGAGCGCGCACCGGAGAAGACATGAAGCGGCCGGAGGGGTTTGACCCGCGCGTCGAGCCCGCCGCCCCCGAACGCAAGCGCAGGGCACCCCGTGTGACGGTGCCGCGCCCGGAGCCCAAGCCTCGCCCAGCGGCGACGCCGACCCCGACGAAGGTCGCGCCGCCGAAGACCCGAGAACCGAAGGCCAGGGCGCCGCGGGAGCCGGCCGCAGGGTCGCAGCGCCCGGAGACGAGACCGTCGACGCCGAAGAACATCGACCGTCGAGCGCGCGCCGAAGTGCGCAAGGCTGCGCGCGAACGCCGCCGGTATGAGAGGGGCGAGGTCCGCCGCTTCACCCGCCGCGCACGTCACCGCAGGGCGGCCTGGCTCTCGGTCGGCGCCGTCGTCGTGCTGCTCGGCGGCCTGCTGGCGGTCGCCGTGTACTCGCCGCTGCTCGCGCTGCGCGAGATCCGGATCGTCGGCACCGCGCGAGTCGACCCCGCCCAGTTGCGGGACGCGATCGACGGCCAGCTTGGCACTCCGCTCGCGCTGCTCGACCACCAGGCGCTGCGGGACGAACTGGGCGCGTTTCCGCTCATCCGTTCCTACGTGACCGAGCTCGTGCCGCCGGGGACCCTCATCGTGAGCATCGTTGAGCGGCAGCCGGTCGGTGCCCTCGCCGTCGGCGGCGCTTTCGAGGTGGTCGATCCGGCCGGGATCGTGGTCGAGTCGGCAGCGGAACGACCGGCCGGGGTGCCGCTGATCGATGTCGGCGCGCAAGGATCGAAGGCTGACGGCTTCGTCGCGGTGGTCGAGGTGCTGCTGGCGCTGCCAGAGGCGGTGCGCGTGCAGGTGGACAGCGCAACGGCGACCACGAAGGATGACGTGACGCTGACGCTTGCGGGCACGGCGAACCGTGTCGTGTGGGGGAGCGCTGACCGCTCCGACCTGAAGGCGCGCGTGCTCGCGCAGCTGATGGCCGCGCAACCGGGAGGCACGCTCGAGTACGACGTGTCCGCTCCGCTCAGCCCCGTGGTCCGCCCCGCGTAGCCCCCACCATCCGATGACGTTTGTGCCACCCGGCGCCGAACGTTCGCCCTCGGATGGCACAAACGTCATCGGAACCGGGCGGAAAGCTCTGCGAACGCTTGGATTTGGCGGGGAGTTTCCGACACGCGGGCACGCTTGCTCGCCCCCGAGCGGGGTCGGAATTAGCGTCTCAGTAGGAAAAGCAAGTGAAGCTTAACTTTAGACCTCAAGTAGAGGTTGAACGTACCACCGGAGGCCGGACGTGACATCGAACCAGAACTACCTCGCCGTCATCAAGGTGGTCGGCATCGGCGGTGGCGGCGTGAACGCCGTCAACCGCATGATCGAGATGGGACTCCGCGGAGTCGAGTTCATCGCGATCAACACCGATGCGCAGGCGCTGCTCATGAGCGACGCCGACGTCAAGCTGGACGTCGGACGGGAACTGACCCGCGGTCTCGGCGCCGGCGCCGACCCCGAGGTCGGTCGCCGTGCCGCGGAAGACCACGCCGAGGAGATCGAAGAGGCCCTGGCCGGCGCCGACATGGTGTTCGTCACCGCGGGCGAGGGCGGCGGCACCGGTACCGGTGGCGCCCCGGTCGTCGCGCGCATCGCCAAGTCGATCGGCGCCCTGACAATCGGTGTCGTCACCAAGCCGTTCGGCTTCGAGGGCAAGCGGCGCGCGGCCCAGGCCGAGGACGGCGTCGCGGTGCTGAAGGGTGAGGTCGACACCCTCATCGTCGTCCCGAACGACCGCCTGCTGGAGATCAGCGACCGTGGCATCAGCTTCCTCGAAGCGTTCGCGACCGCCGACCAGGTGCTCCTCGCCGGCGTGCAGGGCATCACCGACCTCATCACGACGCCGGGCCTGATCAACCTCGACTTCGCCGACGTGAAGTCGGTCATGCAGGGCGCCGGTTCGGCGCTCATGGGCATCGGATCCTCGCGCGGCGCCGACCGGGCGATCAAGGCCGCGGAGCTCGCGGTCGCCAGCCCGCTGCTCGAGGCCAGCATCGACGGCGCGCACGGCGTGCTGCTGTCCATCCAGGGCGGCTCGAACCTCGGCATCTTCGAGATCAACGACGCGGCCCGCCTGGTGCAGGAAGCTGTGCACCCCGAGGCGAACATCATCTTCGGCGCAGTGATCGACGACACCCTCGGTGACGAGGTGCGCGTCACGGTCATCGCAGCCGGGTTCGACGGTGGAGAGCCGGCGACCCGCAAGTCCGACCGCCGCTCCAACTACGTCACCGCCGGAGCGGCCGCGCCCGCGGTCACCGCCGCCGCCGTCGCAGAGCCGGTCGCCGAGCCGGCCGATCCGATCGCCTGGGGTGCCGAGCCCGAGGTGCCGGTCCCCAGCGCCGACCCGGCGTTCGACGACGCGAGCGACGACCTGGACATCCCCGACTTCCTGAAATGACCGATCAGTCCGCGCCGCTCGCCGAGCGCGTCGCGATGGTGCAACAGCAGATAGCGGATGCCGCACGCGAGGCCGGCCGGGACCCCGGCGAGCTGACGACGATCGTCGTCACGAAGTTCCACCCCGCGTCGCTCGTGCGCGAGCTCGCCGCGCTCGGCATGCGCGACATCGGCGAGAACCGGCACCAGGAGGCCCAGGCCAAGGCGGCGGAACTGACCGACGTCGACCTGCGCTGGCACTTCGTCGGCCAACTGCAGAGCAAGAAGGCCCGCGCGGTCCGCCAGTACGCCGACGTCATCCACTCCATCGACCGGGAGAACCTGGTCGACGTCCTCGCCTCCGACGAGAAGGAGATCGACGCGCTCATCCAGTTGAACCTCACCGACGACCCCGGCCGCGGCGGGGCCCGCGACGACACCTTGGATCAACTCGTCGAGAAGGTGCTGGAGACCTCCGGTCTCCGCCTGCGCGGCGTGATGGCTGTCGCGCCGCTCGACGAGGACCCGCGCAGCGCATTCGCGCGCGTTCGGGCGGCTTCCGAGAGGGTCCGGACGCATGCTCCGGATGCGAGGTGGATCTCCGCCGGAATGTCTGGGGATTTCCGGGAAGCCATCTGGGAGGGCGCGACACACCTTCGCATCGGCACGGCAATCACCGGAAACCGGCCTCCGCGCGATTAATCTGGCAAGCAGAAGTTCTACAGGAGGACGAGATGGCAAACCCGTTGCGCAAGACCATGGTCTATTTGGGACTCGCCGACGAGGAGTTCGACTACGACGACGCTCCGCAGCACCAGCAGACGCAACATCAGCAGCATGGCGCGCCGGCTCCGGTCCAGGCCGCAGCTCCGCACCAGCAGCAGACCGCGCAGCGCGCGCCGGTGACACCGTTGCGCCGAGCGACTCCGGTCAAGGCAGCCCCGCAGGCCGAGCTCAACGAGATCCTCACCGTGCACCCGCGCCAGTACAAGGACGCCCAGGTCATCGCCGAGAGCTTCCGTGAGGGCATCCCTGTCATCATCAACCTGTCCCAGATGAGCGAACCGGAGGCGCGTCGCCTCGTGGACTTCGCCAGCGGACTCTCTCAGGGGCTCTATGGCAAGATCGAGCGTGTGACGAACAAGGTATTTCTGCTCTCACCCGCTCATGTCGCAGTGAGCGGCGACGAGGCCGAACTCGACGCGGACGTCGACGCGTCGTTCTTCCCGCAAGCGTGAGTCGGTTCGGGCGGTTCTGATGGCGATCATCGGGACCATCCTCTATTACGCGCTGCTGCTGTACCTGCTGATGCTATGGGCGCGCTTCATTCTCGACCTCGTTCGCGCGTTCGCCAGACAATGGCGTCCCCGCGGCTTCGGCTTGGTCATCGCGGAGATCATCTACGCTCTGACCGACCCGCCCATCCGGGCGGTGCGGCGGATCGTACCGCCGCTGCGCGTCGGCGGTGCGGCGCTCGACTTCGCCTGGAGCATCGTCATGCTCGCGGTGATCATCCTCATCTACGTCGCGCTCGCACTGACTCGCGTCGGGTAGGGGCATCGCAAATGGGGGCTCCCGCCGGAGCGGACGCCCCGCTATCCTGTAGCGCATCCGGTCCCTGTGAGGTTACGCGCAAGGTGGCTGTGTACTCTTGACCGAGGGTCGTTGGACCTTTCAGTCCGGACACGCTGCCGCACACGAGCGGCAAGGCGGCCGGCGGGGGATTATTTTGTTAGCGTTACTGGTACGTCTTTCCTGACGCGCCCGATGAGTTGTGAAGGTGGCACCAATGGCCCTGACGCCTGAAGATGTGGTCAACAAGCGGTTTGAACCGACCCGGTTCCGTGAGGGCTACGACCAGGATGAGGTCGACGATTTTCTTGACGAGGTCGTCGTCGAGTTGCGTCGCCTGAATCAGGAGAACGAGGAGCTGCGCCAGCGACTGGCCGCGAGCGAGGCGCGCATCAACGAGTTGCAGCGCAGCGGCGCATCGGCTCCGGCTGCCGCCCCGGCGCAGCCCGCGGTCACCGAGGCCGCCCCGGTCGCTCCCGCACCGGCGCCGGTCCCCGCACCCGCGGTGTTCCCCGCACCAGTGCAGCAGGACGACCCCACAAGCACCAACAATCTCCTCCAGCTCGCGCGCCGTCTTCACGAGGAGCACGTGCGTGAGGGCGCCGAGAAGCGCGACGCGCTCATCGCCGAGGGCCACGCCACCGCCGCTCGGATCGTCGGTGAGGCCGAGGCGCAGCAGCGTGCCCGCCTCAGCACCCTCGAGCAGGAGCGCACCGCACTCGAGCAGAAGATCGACGAACTTCGTACCTTCGAGCGCGAGTACCGCCAGAAGCTGAAGGGCCACCTCGAGGGTCTGCTCAGCGACCTCGACTCGTCAGCGGTGACCAGCGGCGCACCGGCATCGGTCGACTACGGTTCCGTGCCGACACCGCCTCCTGCAAGCTTCCAGGGCTTTGGCGGCAACTGAGCCGAAGGACCGAACCCAGGCGCTAACGAGCGCGAGGGCGTTGATCGTCCTCGCGCTCGTCGCTGTCTTGGTCTACGGTCTGGACCAGCTCAGCAAGTTCCTCATCATCTCGTCGATGGACGTCGGGGAGATGTTCCCGGTCTTGGGTCAGCTCCTGCAGTTCCACTTCGTGAAGAATCCGGGCGCTGCATTCTCGCTCGCGAGCGGCAGCACGTGGGTGTTCTCCATCGTCGCCACCGGCGTCACGATCTTCATCATCTGGTACGCGCGACGCATCCGGTCGCTGAGCTGGGCGATCCTGTTCGGGATGCTGCTGGGCGGCACGCTGGGGAACCTCACAGACCGGTTCTTCCGTGACCCTGGCTTCGCGATCGGCCATGTCATCGACTTCATCCAGGTCTGGGGCTTCCCGGCGATCTTCAACGTCGCGGACATCTTCATCGTCTCCAGCATGGGGTTGTTCATCCTGCTGACCATCCGCGGCGTCGGCCTCGACGGCCGACGACATGCCGGAGCGCAGCCGGGGTCGGACGCCGGCGAGCAGCCGGCGGACAGCAGCGAGAAGTAGCAGCCATGGAAACTCGCAGCCTCCCGGTGCCAGACGGCCTGGTCGGCGAACGCGCCGACTCGGCGTTGTCCAAGCTCCTCGGATTCTCCCGCAGCTTCGCGGCCGAGGTCATCGACGCCGGCGGGGTGACCGCCAATGGGCACACCCTCGGCAAGTCGGATCGGCTGGCACGCGACGCGTGGCTCGAGGTGCAGTGGCAGCCCAGGGAAGCACCGGCGGTGGTCCCGCTCGCGGTGCCAGAGCTCACGATCGTGCACGATGACGACGACATCGTGGTGGTGGACAAGCCGATCGGGGTGGCGGCGCATCCGTCGATCGGCTGGGACGGCCCGACCGTGCTGGGCGCGCTTGCCGCTGCCGGCTTCCGGGTCAGCACCTCCGGCGCCGCCGAGCGAGCCGGCATCGTGCATCGGCTCGACGCCGGAACCAGCGGGCTCATGGTGGTGGCCAAGAGCGAGCGCGCCTACAGCGACCTGAAGCGCCAGTTCCACGACCGGGAGGTGGACAAGATCTACCACGCGGTGGTGCAGGGGCATCCGGATCCGCTGACCGGGACGATTGACGCACCGATCGGGCGGCACCCGGGGTCCAAGTGGAAGTTCGCGGTGGTCTCCGACGGCAAGCCGTCGATCACCCACTACGAAACTCTCGAGGCGTTCCCGAGCGCGAGCCTGCATCGAGGTGCACCTGGAGACCGGGCGAACCCACCAGATCCGCGTGCACATGGCCGCCCAGCGGCACCCCTGTGTGGGCGACGCGATGTACGGCGCCGACCCGACGATCAGCGCGCGGCTGGGTCTGAGTCGCCAGTGGCTGCACGCGGTGCGACTGGGCTTCACCCACCCGGGAGCGCGCGAGTACGTCGAGTTCCGCACCGGGTACCCGGACGACCTCCAGCACGCGCTCGACGAACTCCGCCACGCCTCCTGAGAGGATTCCCGAACTGGCGAGCCTCGTAGGCTGGTGACGTGGGCTACTTCGTCATCGCACTCGGCGCGATCATCCTGATCAGCAACTTCTCCACCCTGACTCGCAGCCCGCGGCCGACGAACATCAACGGCCTGCGCCGACGCAAGGACGGCGAATCGGATGCTGCCTGGGAGGCCGGTCTTAGGCTCTACCTGCCCTTCAGCATCGCGGTCGGCATCATCGGAATTGCCGGCGGCGTCATCGGGCTGTTCATGGGCGAATGGGAGTTCGTGGTGCTCGGCATCACCCTCGTGCTGATGATTCTCGTCGCCATCGCCGGAGCTGTGCTGTTCGACCGACGCGTCAAGCGCGAGGCGCGACGGGAAGCCGGTGGTGGGTCTTAGGCTGGAGGCCCACCCTCGTTACTCGGAGATTCATTGCCTACCAGCAGCGACTCATTCGTGCACCTGCACGTGCACAGCGAATACTCGATGCTTGACGGCGCCGCACGCGTCGCCCCGCTGATTCAAGCCGCAGTCGAACAGGGGATGCCGGCGATCGCCGTCACCGACCACGGTCAGACCTTCGGCGCATTCGACTTCTGGCGCACCGCCACCGACGCAGGAATCAAGCCGATCATCGGCATGGAGGCGTACGTAACGCCCGGCACGCACCGCAGCGACAAGACCCGCGTGCGCTGGGGGGACGGCGGCGAGAACGACGTCTCCGGCTCGGGCGCGTACACCCACATGACGCTGCTCTCGGAGTCCACGGAGGGCATGCACAACCTGTTCCGGTTGTCCTCGCTGGCCTCCACCGAGGGCTACTACTTCAAGCCGCGCATCGACCGGGAGCTGCTGCACAGCTACGGCAAGGGCCTGATCGCGACCACCGGATGCCCCAGCGGCGAGATCCAGACCCGGTTGCGGCTCGGCCAGTACGAAGAGGCGAAGCGGGCTGCAGGCGAGCTGCGGGACGTGTTCGGCGCGGAGAACTTCTTCTGCGAGCTCATGGACCACGGCCTCGACATCGAACGTCGGGTGCAGAGCGACCTGCTGCGGCTGGCCAAGGAGCTGGGCCTGCCGCTGGTCGCCACCAACGACCTGCACTACACGCACGCGCATGACGCTGGCAGTCACGCGGCGCTGCTGTGCGTGCAGTCCGGTTCGACGCTGAACGACCCCAATCGCTTCAAGTTCGACACCGACGAGTTCTACCTGAAGACCGCGGCGGAGATGCGGCACATCTTCCGGGACTATCCGGAGGCGTGCGACAACACGCTGCTCATCGCCGAGCGAGCGGGAGTGCAGTTCAACACCCAGGCGAACTACATGCCCCGGTTCCCGGTGCCGGAGGGCGAGACCGAGGACACCTGGTTCGTCAAGGAGGTCCAGGACGGCCTGAAGGCGCGCTACCCGAACGGCATCCCGCAGCACGTGCAGGAGCGTGCCGACTACGAGATCAGCGTCATCTCGCAGATGGGCTTCGCCGGCTACTTCCTGGTCGTCGCCGACTTCATCAACTGGTCGAAGCGCAACGGCATCCGGGTGGGTCCCGGCCGTGGTTCCGGTGCCGGCTCGATGGCCGCCTACGCGATGCGTATCACCGACCTCGACCCGATCGAACACGGGCTGATCTTCGAGCGGTTCCTGAACCCCGACCGTGTCTCGATGCCCGACTTCGATGTCGACTTCGACGACCGGCGCCGTGGCGAGGTCATCCGCTACGTCACCGAGAAGTACGGCGATGAGCGGGTCGCCCAGATCGTCACCTACGGCACCATCAAGGCCAAGCAGGCGCTCAAGGACTCCTCGCGCGTGCTCGGCTTCCCGTTCGGCATGGGGGAGAAGCTCACCAAGGCCATGCCGCCTGCGGTCATGGGCAAGGACATCCCGCTCACCGGTGTGTTCGACAAGGCGCACCCGCGCTACAAGGAAGCGGTCGACCTTCGCACCGTCGTCGAGACGGACCCTGATGCGCGGACCGTCTTCGACACCGCGCTCGGGCTGGAGAACCTGAAGCGGCAGTGGGGAGTGCACGCGGCCGGTGTCATCATGTCCAGCGAGCCGCTGATCGACATCATCCCGATCATGAAGCGCGAGCAGGACGGGCAGATTGTCACCCAGTTCGACTACCCGGCGTGCGAGTCGCTCGGCCTGATCAAGATGGACTTCCTGGGGCTGCGCAACCTCACCATCATCGACGACGCCCTCGACAACATCGAGTCGAACCGTGGCGAGCGACCGGTGCTCGAGGATCTGGCCCTCGACGACCCGGCGGCGTACGAACTGCTTGCGCGTGGCGACACGCTCGGGGTGTTCCAGCTCGATGGCGGGCCGATGCGCGGCCTGTTGCGGCTGATGAAGCCCGACAACTTCGAGGACATCTCGGCGGTGCTCGCCCTGTACCGGCCGGGGCCGATGGGCGCCGACTCGCACACCAACTATGCCCTGCGCAAGAACGGGCAGCAGAAGATCGACTACATCCATCCTGAGCTCTCCGAGGCGCTCCAGGATGTGCTCGGCACCACCTACGGGCTGATCGTCTACCAAGAGCAGGTCATGTCGATCGCGCAGAAGCTGGCCGGGTTCACCCTGGCCCAAGCGGACCTGCTGCGGCGTGCCATGGGCAAGAAGAAGAAGTCCGAACTGGACAAGCAGTACGAGGACTTCAGCGCCGGCATGCTGGAACGCGGCTACTCGACGGCAGCGATCAAGACGCTCTGGGACATCCTGCTGCCGTTCTCCGATTACGCGTTCAACAAGGCGCACTCCGCCGCGTACGGCGTGATCTCGTACTGGACCGCCTACCTGAAGGCGCACTATCCGGCCGAGTACATGGCCGCGCTGCTGACGAGCGTCGGCGACTCAAAGGACAAGCTCGCGGTGTACCTCAACGAGTGCCGCCGCATGGGCATCAAGGTGCTGCCGCCGGACATCAACGAGTCCATCGGCTTCTTCGCTGCTGTGGGCACCGACATCCGATTCGGGCTCGGTGCGGTGCGCAACGTCGGATTCAACGTGGTTGAGGCGATCCGCGCGGCGCGCGAGCAGAAGGGCCGCTTCACCGCGTTCCACGACTTCCTCGCCAAGGTGCCCATCCCGGTGGCCAACAAGCGCACGGTCGAATCGCTGATCAAGGCCGGCGCCTTCGACTCGTTCGGTGCCACCCGTCGCGCGCTCATGGAGATCCACGAGGACGCGGTCGACTCCGCCGTGTCGCAGAAGCGTGCGGAGGCGAACGGGCAGGTCGGGTTCGACTTCGACAGCCTGTGGGAGGAGCCGCCCGCCGAGAGCCAGGTGCCGGCGCGGCCGGAGTGGTCCAAGCGCGACAAGCTCGCGTTCGAGCGCGAGATGCTCGGGCTGTACGTCAGTGACCATCCGCTCGCCGGCCTCGAGCTGCAGCTGGCGAAGCACGCGTCTATCGGCATCCACGACCTGCTCGAGGGGGAGACGGTCAACGACGGCGACATCGTGACGATCGCCGGACTGCTCACCAGCGTGCAGTTCCGCACCGCGAAGAACTCGGGCAACCAGTACGGCATGGTGCAGGTCGAGGACTTCGGCGGCGAGATCAACGTGATGTTCCTCGGCAAGACGTTCCTGGAGTTCCAGCCGCTGCTGAAGGCCGACAGCATCGCGGTCATCCGGGGACGGGTGAGCGTGCGCGACGACGGCATCAACCTGCAGGCGATCAGCCTGATGCTGCCCGACCTGGGCAACGCGATGGACACCGGGCCGCTGATCATCTCGCTGCCGGAGCAGCGTGCGACGACGGATGTCGTCACCGCGCTGAGCGAGGTCCTCGGCAGGCATCGCGGCGAGAACGAGGTGCGCCTGAAGCTCATGACCAGGGGCAGCGCGCGCGTCTTCGAGGTGCCGTACCCGGTGAAGGTGACGCCCGACCTGTACGGGGAGCTGAAGGGGCTGCTCGGCCCGAACTGCCTGACCTGACCACCCCCGTCACCCCATCGAGTCGGGACTTTTTGCCCATATCCGGTGGGTCATTTGGGCCACAACTCCCGACTCGATGGGTGCGGGTCAGTCGAGCGGATGCAGCCGGTGGTAGGCGCGCTCGAAGTAGAGCAGCGCCTCATCGTCGGCGCCGAGTGCGCCATCCTCGATCTGCACGACCACGACGGCGTTGCCGTTGTGCGGATGCCTGCCGATGATGCGTCCGAGCATCCACGCCGGAACATCCTTCAGGAGGGGAAGGTCGAGCGGCCCCGGCTCCCAGTGGTCGCCATTGAAGCGATCCTCGTGCCGGCCCGACATGCGCTCGGCGATCGCCCGATTGCGCGAGCCGAGCATGTGGATGAGCACGTGGTCGGTGCCCTCGATCGCCGGCCAGGCGGTCGAGATGCGCGCCATGTTGAAGCTCGCCATCGGCGGGACGGCCGCGAGGGATGCGAGCGAGGTGGCCGTGAACCCCACGGGTACGCCATCGGGGGTTCGGCCGGTGATGACCGAGACGCCGGCCGCGAGCCGGCGGAACGCCTGCTTGAAGGCGTCGATGTCGTGGGCGATGTCGCGCGTGTCCTCTGGTGTTGCCATGTCGTTGACCTCAAGTCCCCGGGAGATGGCGGTATTCCCGCGCCCTATGCTTGAAGCCGCCATGATTCAGACGATAGACCTCCGCGGCAGGGACTTAAGCCGCAGCGAGTTGCGCACCATCATTCCGCGGGCGGAGACGGATGTCTCGATCGCGACCGCGACCGCGGCCGAACTCATCGAGGCTGTCCGCAAGCACGGCTCGGCCGCCCTGCTGGACCAGGCGGAGCGGCTGGACGGGGTGCGGCCGACGTCACTGCGGGTGCAGGCATCCGCCATCGAGGCCGCGGTGAACGCGCTCGACCCCGCGGTGCGGGAGGCGCTCGAGGAGGCCATCCACCGCGTCGGGGAGGCATCCGCAGCCCAACTTCCGCCACCGGCGGTCACCGCGCTCGGCCACGGCGCCCAGGTCGAACAGCGCTGGCACCCGATCGACCGGGTCGGCTTCTACGTGCCCGGCGGCAAGGCGGTCTACCCGTCGAGTGTCGTGATGAACGTCGTGCCGGCGATGGCCGCAGGCGTGAAGTCGGTGGCTATCGTGTCACCGCCGCAGAAGGCGTTCGGCGGCTCGGTGCACCCCACCATCCTCGGAGCGGCCGGCCTGCTCGGCGTCGAGGAGGTCTACGCCATCGGCGGTGCAGGGGCGATCGGCGCGCTCGCCTGGGGCGTGCCGGACCTCGAGCTCGAACCGGTCGAGCTCATCACCGGCCCCGGCAATGTGTACGTCGCGGCTGCGAAACGCCTCGTGCGCGGTGTGGTCGGCATCGACGCGGAAGCCGGGCCGACCGAGATCCTGATCATCGCGGACTCGCAGGCCGACCCGTACCTGGTCGCGGCCGACCTCATCAGCCAGGCCGAACACGACGAACTGGCCGCGGCGGTGCTCGTCACCGACTCGGCCGAGCTCGCTGAGCTCGTGGACGCCGAGGTCGCGCGGCTCGCCGCCGAGGCGCACCACCGTGAGCGGGTCGCTGCCGCCCTGAAGGGACGCCAGTCGGCGATCGTGGTGGTCGACGACCTGCACGCGGCCGCGCGGCTGAGCAACGCGTACGGCCCCGAGCACCTCGAGCTGCAGACCGAGGACCCGGATGCCGTGCTCGCCGAGATCGACAGCGCCGGCGCGATCTTCGTCGGCCCGAACGCACCGGTCAGCCTCGGCGACTACCTCGCCGGGTCCAATCACGTGCTGCCGACTGGCGGGCAGGCCAGGTTCTCATCGGGTCTCGGCGCGTACACCTTCCTGCGGCCGCAACAGGTCGTCCGCTACTCGCGTGAGGCACTCGGGGAAGTCGAGCGGCGCATCCGGGCACTCGCCACCGCGGAGGACCTGCCGGCTCACGCCGACGCGGTCAGCGCGCGCTTCGCCGACTGAGGCGCCATGCCGATGGCTGCCTCAGCGGTTCTCTGGGGCCGGTGACGTAACCTTGAGGCACCATGTATTGCCCGTTCTGCAGGTTTCCTGACTCGCGCGTGATCGACTCACGCACGAGTGATGACGGGCTGTCCATCCGCCGCCGGCGCCAATGCCCGGAGTGCGGTCGCCGCTTCAGCACCACCGAGACCGCGAGTCTCAACGTGGTCAAGCGCAGCGGCGTTGTGGAACCGTTCAGCCGCGAGAAGATCGTCGCCGGCGTGCGCAAGGCGTGCCAGGGACGCCCGGTGACCGACACCGACCTCGCCGTGCTCGCGCAACGGGTGGAAGAGTCCATCCGAGCCACCGGCGCATCGCAGATCGACGCCAACGACATCGGGCTCGCCATCCTGCCGCCGCTGCGCGAACTCGACGAGGTCGCCTACCTGCGCTTCGCGAGCGTGTACCAGGCGTTCGAGTCGCTCGAGGACTTCGAGTCGGCCATCACACTGCTGCGCGTCGAGCGAGAGACCGAACAGCGCGAATCGGATGCGCTGAGCGAGTAGGCAGTTCATCCGGCGCGCGACTGGCGAGCCGAGCGCGCTCCGGTCAGCCGGTAGCCTTGCCACGGCATGTATCGCGCACTCTTCACTCTCGTCCTCTCGCGGCTTGACCCCGAGCGAGCCCACCATCTGGCGATGATCGTCATCCGCGGCATCGCGGCGACCGGCATCGGGCGGATCGTACGTCGCCTCACCCGACCGGATGCCGCCCTCGCGGTGCAGACGCTCGGGCTGCGGTTCCCGTCGCCGTTCGGGGTTGCGGCCGGCTTCGACAAGGACGGCACGGCCATCCGCGGTCTCGGCCAGCTCGGCTTCGGCCACGTCGAGATCGGCACCGTGACCGCCCGCGCGCAGCCTGGCAACGAGAAGCCGCGCCTGTTCCGGCTGATGGCCGACCGCGCGGTGATCAACCGGATGGGCTTCAACAACCACGGTTCCGCGGAAGCAGCCGAGCGCCTCGCGCGCGAGCGCACGCGGCCGGGTCGCCCGGTGATCGGCGCCAACATCGGCAAGTCGCGCGTGACCCCGGTCGACCAGGCGATCGACGACTACCTGGAGAGCGCGCGGCTGCTCGCGCCCCTCGCTGACTATCTGGCGGTCAATGTCAGCTCACCGAACACGCCCGGGCTGCGCGGCCTGCAGGAGATCGACAAGCTCGAGCCGCTGCTCGCGGCGGTGCGCAAGGCGGCGGGGGAGACTCCCGTGCTCGTGAAGATCGCCCCGGATCTCACCGACGACGAGGTGCGCGCGATCGCTGAACTGACCGTGCGGCTCGGGCTGGCGGGCATGATCGCCACCAACACCACGATCTCGCGGGCCGGCCTGAAGAGCGATCCGGCCGTCGTTGAGAAGGCCGGCGCCGGCGGGCTGTCCGGAGCGCCGCTCGCAGCCCGGTCGCTGGAGGTGCTGAGGGTAATCCGCTCGGTCGTCCCACCCGAGCTGTGCGTGATCTCGGTCGGTGGGGTGGAAACCGCGACGGATGTCGCAGAACGGCTCGCCGCCGGAGCGACCCTGGTGCAGGGCTACACGGCGTTCCTCTACCGCGGACCGCTGTGGGCGCGGCAGATCAACCGCGGACTGCGCGCGCTGCGCTGAGCGACATGCCGTCGTTTCGAGTGACCGTCACCGTGGGCGAACTGCGCGCCGGTGCAACCGCCGACAGCGTGCTGCCCACCGCCACCGCGGCGGTCAACGAGTTCGCGAACGTTGAGGCCGCCGAGGTCGGGGTTCGCCGCGGTCGGGCTCAGCTGACCATCCGCTTCACCGGCGACGACGACGAGACCGCGGTGCAGCTGGGTGGCCACGTCGCATCCGTCGTCGACACCGTCGCGGGCGTCAGCGAGTGGAGCGTCACGCGGAGGGTGCGCGGCGACTGGGTGCCGGTCCCGCCAGCGCCCTGACGGGAATACGGGGGAGCGGGCGTACGCTGACCCCATCATGAAACGCATCGGCTTCCTCAGTTTCGGCCACTACCAGGACGTTCCCGGATCGCTCGTTCTCACGGCGCAGGATGCGCTGCTGCAGTCGATTGAATTGGCGGTCGCCGCCGAGGAGCTGGGCACCGATGGCGCGTTCGTGCGGGTTCACCACTTCGCACCGCAACTCGCATCGCCGTTCCCGCTGCTGGCGGCGATGGGGGCGCGGACGAGCACGATCGAACTCGGCACCGGCGTGATCGACCTCCGTTACGAAAATCCGCTGTACATGGCCGAGGAGGCGGCAGCGGCCGACCTGATCAGCAATGGGCGGCTGCAGCTCGGCGTGAGCCGCGGGTCACCAGAACCCGCCATGAACGGCTACGAGGCGTTCGGCTACGTGCCGGCCGAGGGGCGCACGGCGGACGACGACGCGCGCACCAAGGCGCAGATCTTCTTGCAGGCGATCGAGGGGGCCGCGGTGGTGGCAGCCAACCCGCAGATGACCGGCCACAGCGGCGGGCTCGCGATCGAACCGCAGTCGCCGGGGCTGCGCGAGCGGATCTGGTGGGGCTCAGGCACCCGCGCGACCGCCAAGTGGACCGCGGAACAGGGCATGAACCTGATGAGCTCGACACTGCTCACCGAGGACACCGGCGAGGAATTCGGTGACCTGCAGGCCGAGCAGATCCAGGTGTTCCGCGACGCCTGGGCAGAAGCCGGTCACGACTGGACGCCCCGCGTCTCGGTCAGTCGCAGCATCATCCCGCTCGTCACCGACGAGGATCACCATTACTTCGGCCTGCGCGGCCAGGTCGAGGGCAAGGACCAGGTCGGTCAGATCGACGGCACGCTGGCCCGGTTCGGCAAGAGCTACATCGGCGAACCGGATGCCTTGATCGAGCAGCTCGCGCAGGACGCGGCGATCGAGGCTGCCGACACCCTGCTGGTCACGGTGCCGAACCAGCTCGGCGTCGACTACAACGCGCAGCTGCTGGAGAGCATCCTGAAGCACGTGGCGCCGGGGCTCGGCTGGCGCTGACCCTCACGCGCGGGTGGAATTGCCACGCGCCGGTCGAATTCGACCCGCGCGCGGAAGTTTGACCCGCGCGAGCGGATCGGGTGGGCCGCCGACTACTTCGGGTACTGCCCGCGCTTGACCTGAGGCTTCGGCAGGCGCATCGGGCGCATCTGCATGCCGCGCATCGCGGCGTACCAGCGGCTGCCCTTCTGCACGTTCGCGGCGCCGAACTTCGCGGCGAGCTTCCGCTGGATCCGCAGGCCGAGGAACACCCCGTCGAGCACCGCCGCGATGAAGAAGGTCCACAGCACGACGATCGCGACCATCTGCACGTTCACTTCTTGAATGAACGTCAGGATGATGACCAGGAACATGACCGGGATCAGCACCTCGCCGACGTTGAACCGGGCATCCACCCAGTCCCGGACGAACCTGCGCTGCGGTCCCTTGTCGCGTGCCGGCAGGAACTTCTCGTCCCCAGCAGCCATGCCGAGGCGCGCCTTCTCGCGGGCGTCGGCCATCTTCGCCCGCGCCTCCTTGTTCGCGGCCTTGCGGTCGTTCGACACGAGGGGACGCTTGTTGGCGGCCTCGCGCTCCTTGCGTGTCGGGGTCGGTCGCCCCTTGCCGGAGATGCTGTCCGTGTTGAGCTCGTACTCGACGTGCTCTTCCTTGTTGCTTGGTTTCGCCACCATGGGTCCCTAAGTTCTAGTCCCGTTAAGATTACCCGCATGACCCTGATCCCACCGACAGCCGCCGTGCCCATCGAACCGCTCGCCGAGGCGGTGCAAGCCGGGCTGCCCACCGCCATCGCCGACCTGTCCGACCTGGTGCGCATTCCCTCTGTGTCCTGGGCGGCATTCGACCCGGCCCACGTCCAGAAGAGTGCGGATGCGGTAGCGGCCCTGCTGCAGGGCACCGGCGTGTTCGACTCGGTGAAAATCTCCCGCGCCACCATCGGGGACACGGATGCGCTCGGCCAGCCCGCCGTCCTAGCGAGCCGGGCGGCGCGCAACGGGGCGCCGACCATTCTGCTCTACGCCCACCATGACGTGCAGCCGCCCGGCAAGGACGAGGACTGGGAGACCAGCCCGTTCGAGCCGACGGTCAAGGGCGACCGCCTGTACGGTCGCGGCGCCGCAGACGACAAGGCAGGCGTGATGGCGCACGTGGCGGCCATCCGGGCTCTCGTCGAGACCACAGGGTCCGACTTCGATCTCGGCCTGGCGGTATTCATCGAAGGGGAGGAGGAGTTCGGCTCCCGCTCCTTCAAGAACTTCCTGGTGCAGCACCGTGACGAGCTCGCGGCCGACGTCATCGTGGTCGCCGACTCTGACAACTGGGACGTCGACACTCCCGCACTGACCGTCGCACTTCGTGGCAACGTCACGTTCCGGCTGACGATCAGCACGCTCGGCCACGCGTCGCACTCCGGAATGTTCGGGGGAGCGGTACCGGATGCGATGCTCGCCACGACGCGACTCCTCGCGTCCCTGCACGACGAGCAGGGCACTCCTGCGGTCGCCGGCCTCACCACGCACGACGCTCCGGTGCCGGACAGCGCCGAAGAAGACCTGCGCCGGGACGCCGCGCTGCTCGACGGCGTCTCCTCGATCGGCACCGGACCAATCCTCGAACGCATGTGGTTCAAGCCGTCGATCACGGTGACAGGCATCGACGCCCCGGATGTCGCCAACGCGTCGAACACGCTCATCCCGTCGGTCGCGGTGCGGATCAGCGTGCGCATCGCGCCCGGACAGCGCGCAGAGGACGCCTTTGAGGCGATCAAGGCGCACCTCGAGGCGAATGCCCCGTTCGGCGCCCACCTCGCGATCGACGATGTCGACCTCGGCAACCCGTTCCTGGTCGACACCAGCGGCTGGGCCGTCGCCGAGGCGAAGCAGGCGATGGCGGATGCCTGGGGCAAAGCACCCGTGGACACCGGTGTTGGGGGTTCCATCCCGTTCATCGCCGACCTGGTCGAGCAGTTCCCTGACGCGCAGATCCTGGTCACCGGTGTCGAGGACCCCGACACGCGCGCTCACAGCCCCAATGAGTCGCTGCACCTGGGTGTGTTCAAGCGCGCCATCCTGACCGAGGCGCTTCTGCTCGCCCGACTCAACGCGGGCCGTTCAGGGAACGTGTGAGGCAAGCGCGTACACTGAGATCAGATTTCCTAGTAGGGGAGCAGTAGATGACTGACGTAACGCTGACCGATTCCACCACCCACAGTGTCGGTCTCACCGACGCCGCGGCCGCCAAGGTGCGTGCGCTCACCGAGCAGGAGGGTCGCGACGACCTGCGCCTGCGCGTCGCAGTGCAGCCGGGCGGCTGCTCTGGCCTGATCTACCAGCTCTACTTCGACGAGCGACTCCTGGACGGGGACGCGACACACGACTTCGACGGCGTCGAGGTCGTGGTCGACAAGATGAGTGCTCCCTACCTGGAGGGAGCAACCATCGACTTCGAGGACACCATCCAGAAGCAGGGCTTCACGATCGACAACCCGAACGCGGCCGGCAGCTGCGCGTGCGGCGACTCGTTCAGCTAGACACACGTGCCACGTAGGGGAGTCGGATGCCAAGCATCCGGCTCCCTTCGTCGTTAACCCGCGCGACCATTGCGCAACTCGCCCGGGCGTGCCCGGTGGGAAACAGTGGGCGCGCCATTCGGAGTAGGCTGGCGGCAGGTCGAATAGACTCCTTTGTTGTACGTCCGCAGACATTCCGAGAGGTTCCAGGTGCGCTCTAAAGCCCGTCTTCGTTGGATTGCCATTCCGGTAGCGGCGGCGATTGCTCTCGTCGTAGCCGGGTGCACTCCGCAGCAGCTCCGGGGGTATATGCCTGGTGAACCAGGCATCACCAACCACACCGATGGAATCACCGGCCTATGGGTGACTTCCTGGATCGTGTTGCTGCTTGTCGGGATCGTCGTGTGGGGTCTCATCATCTGGAGCATGGTCGTGTACCGCCGCCGCAAGGGGCAGGTCGGCCTTCCGGTGCAGCTGCGCTACAACATGCCGATCGAGTTCTTCTACACGATCGTGCCGTTCATCCTCATCATCGGCTTCTTCGCCTTCACCGCGCGTGAGCAGGCCAGCATCGAGCAGCCGATCGCGAACCCCGACGTGCAGATCGAGGTACACGGCAAGCAGTGGTCGTGGGACTTCAACTACCTGAACGAGGGCCCCGGCGGCGACGGCGTCTACTACCAGGGCATTCAGGCCCAGCAGACGGACGAGAGCCCGTTCATCGACTACGCCGCGCTGCCCACCCTCGTGCTGCCGGTCGGTCAGACCGTCGAGATCATTCTCGAGAGCCGCGACGTCATCCACTCCTTCTGGGTACCTGACTTCCTCTACAAGAAGGACATGATCCCCGGCAAGAGCAACCACATGTACTTCATTCCTGAGAAGGAAGGAACGTACATGGGCAAGTGTGCCGAGCTGTGCGGCGAGTTCCACTCGCTCATGCTCTTCCAGGTGGAGGTCGTCTCCGCAGACAAGTACGCGAGCTACATCCAGTCACTCGCCGACGCCGGTCAGACCGGCACCATCGGCCAGAACCTTGACAGGAACCAGAACCAGCCGGGCCGCGAAGCTCCGGCCATCCGGGAAAACGAGTAGGACAACGAAGAAATGACTACCACTTCGACGGCAACCCGCACCACGGTTGGCGGCTCCTCAACGGGACAAGACTTCACCGCCTCCAAGGTCGGGACCAAGGGCGACAAGATTCTCGGCTGGATCACCACCACCGACCACAAGCGCATCGGCTCGCTCTACCTGGTCACCTCCTTCATCTACTTCTGCCTCGGCGGTGTGATGGCGCTGGTCATCCGCGCCCAGCTGTTCCAGCCGGGACTGGAGATCCTGCAGACGAAGGAGCAGTACAACCAGCTCTTCACCATGCACGGCACGATCATGCTGCTGATGTTCGCGACGCCGCTGTTCTTCGGCTTCGCGAACTGGATCATGCCGCTCCAGATCGGCGCGCCGGATGTCGCGTTCCCGCGGCTGAACGCGCTCTCCTACTGGTTCTTCAGCTGGGGAAGCCTCATCGCGGTCGCCGGATTCCTCACCCCGCAGGGTGCGGCATCCTTCGGTTGGTTCGCCTACTCCCCGCTGTCATCCACGACCTTCTCGCCGGGAGTCGGCGGTAACCTGTGGGTCCTCGGCCTCGGGCTCAGCGGCTTCGGAACCATCCTCGGCGCGGTGAACTTCATCACCACGATCATCACCATGCGCGCGCCCGGCATGACCATGTGGCGCATGCCGATCTTCACCTGGAACACCCTCATCACGTCGCTGCTCGTGCTGATGGCCTTCCCGCCGCTTGCTGCCGCGCTGATGGGTCTCGCGATGGACCGCGTGCTCCATGGCCACATCTATAACGTCGACGCCGGCGGTGCTCTGCTCTGGCAACACCTGTTCTGGTTCTTCGGACACCCAGAGGTGTACATCATCGCGCTGCCGTTCTTCGGCATCGTCTCCGAGGTCTTCCCGGTGTTCAGCCGCAAGCCGATCTTCGGATACAAGACCCTGGTCTACGCGACGGTCGCCATCGCGGCGCTTTCCATCACCGTGTGGGCGCACCACATGTACGTGACCGGCTCGGTGCTGCTGCCGTTCTTCGCGCTGATGACGATGCTCATCGCGATCCCGACGGGCGTGAAGATCTTCAACTGGATCGGCACCATGTGGCGAGGATCGGTGACGTTCGAGAGCGCGATGCTCTGGGCCATCGGCTTCCTCGTGACGTTCACCTTCGGTGGACTCACCGGTGTCATCCTGGCGAGCCCGCCGCTGGACTTCCACGTGTCGGACACCTACTTCGTCGTGGCTCACTTCCACTACGTCGTGTTCGGAACCGTGGTGTTCGCAATGTTCTCCGGCTTCTACTTCTGGTGGCCGAAGTGGACCGGCCGGATGCTCAACGAGCGACTCGGAAAGATCCACTTCTGGCTGCTGTTCGTCGGCTTCCACGCGACCTTCCTCATCCAGCACTGGCTGGGCGTCATGGGCATGCCCCGTCGTTACGCCACGTACCAGCCTGAGGACGGCTACGCCTGGATGAACCAGCTGTCGACGGCCGGCGCGATGCTGCTCGGCATCTCGATGATCCCGTTCCTCTACAACGTGTTCATCACCGCCCGCCGCGCACCGCTGGTGACGGTGAACGACCCGTGGGGCTACGGACGCTCGCTCGAGTGGGCGACCTCGTCGCCGCCGCCGCGCCACAACTTCACCTCGATCCCGCGCATCCGTTCCGAGTCCCCGGCGTTCGACCTGAACCACCCGGAGGCGGGTCTGCCGGTCGGCATCGGGCCGCTCAAGGACGCACCGGATGCTCCTGTCCTCGACGCCTCTGACGAGAAAGTGAAGTAAGGCACGTGAAGACCAATATCGTCCTGTTCTGGGTCCTAACCGTCTTCTTCGTGCTTGTCGCGATCACGTACGGCGTGTGGAGCCTGCTCGACCCGTTCCACGGGACCATCGAGTGGGTCGGCACCCTCGCGCTGTTCCTGTCTGGTGCGCTGTTTGCGCTGGTGGCGTTCTACCTGGGCAAGACCTACAAGGCACAGGGCGCAGAGCTGCCCGAGGACCGGCCGGAGTCCACCGTCGACGATGGTGACCCCGAGATCGGCTTCTTCAGCCCGTGGAGCTGGTGGCCGCTGATGCTGGGCACCGCAGCCGCGACGGTCTTCCTGGGCATCGCTGTCGGCACGTGGATCGTGCTCATCGGCTTTGCCCTGGCAATTGTTGCGATCGTCGGGTGGGTGTTCGAGTACTACCGCGGCTACTTCGGTCGCTGACGCAACTGAGAACGGGGACGGGTCCTTTGGGTCCGTCCCCGTTCTGCTTTTAACCCCTCGCCGCTGCTCTCCCGCCCTGTTGTGCAGGACATCCCTTGTTGTGCAGGAGAAAGTGCCGTTGGGCGGGGAGTTGTCGGGCATCCGGGGCCGAAAGCCGGCGGATGTCCTGCACAACAAGGGTCGCCAGCTGCGCCGCCTTGCGGGCATCCGGCCATATTGGGCACCTGAGACCACGGGTCACAAAGAGGCCGTTGTGTGCTCAGCAGGGCCGCTTGTTGACCCCTCTGGGATCCCAGCGCTCGTCGGAGAGTCCCGAAGGGTCAGAAACAGGCCCTCGTGGGCCCAGGCAGGCCGCTTTGCGACCCCTCCTGGACTGCGAGGTCTCCACAGGCACCGCGTCCGGTGGTCGAGCTTGTCCAGACCCGCGGCATCCTGATGGTCGAGCGAACATGCAGTGCAGCTGCTCTGGCGCATGGAGGGTCAGAGGAGTCAGAAATAGTCCTTCGTAGGCTCTGCAAGGGCGTGTTGCGACCCCTCGGGATACCTCGAGCACGTGGAGTGTCCGGCGAGGTCCGGCGGGTCAGATAGAGGCCTTCGTGGGCCTTGGGCTCGGGAAGGGCAGTTTGCGCCCGCTGCAACTAGGCGAGGTCTCGGCAGGCTCGACCACCGGGATCATGGTGCGGGGTCGAGACGGGCTCGACCACCGAGATGGGGGAGCAGCCTCGACGGTCTCGAGAGGACACAGGAACACCCCGCACAATGCAGAACGGCCGCACCCCGAAGGATGCGGCCGTTCTGCGTCGTTACTGCCTAGTGGTGGCCATCCGACTCGATCTCCCCGCGCGTGACCGGAGAGATGCGGTCTTCGAAGAACCAGCGCGAGAGGATTGCACGCACCCGCTGAACCGGCGAGATCTTTCCACGCGCGTTCGGGCGGAGCATGAGCGGCTTGTAGTCGACGTAGTCGACCAGGCGCCAGCGGTCGTACTCCGTGAGGGGCTGGTGCACCTCGATGTACTCGCCGCCGGGGAGGCGCACGATGCGTCCCGACTCGTAGCCGTGCAGCGCGATCTCGCGGTCCTTCTTCTGCAGCGCGACGCAAACGCGCTTCGTCATGAAGTAGGCGAAGATCGGCCCGAGGATGATCAGCGCCTGCAGCGCGTGGGTCACCCACTCGATCGACAGCATGAAGTGCGTGGCGATGAGGTCGGAACTCGCCGCGGCCCACATGACGCCGTAGAAGACCACACCAGCAGCACCGATCGCCGTGCGGACCGGGGCGTTGCGCGGACGCTCTGCCATGTGGTGCTCGCGCTTGTCGCCGGTGATCCACGCCTCGAGGAAGGGGTAGACCGCCACAGCCAGCAGGAACAGGCCGAGGATCGCAGCCGGAATCAGAATGCTGAGCGTGAAGGTGAAGCCCCACAGCTCGAACTCCCAGCCCGGCGGAATCAGTCGCAGCGCACCATCGGCGAATCCGATGTACCAGTCAGGCTGAGTGCCAGCGGAAACGGGGGAGGGGTCATACGGTCCGTAGTTCCAGATCGGGTTGACCGTGAACGTCGAGGAGATCAGCACGATGACGCCGAACACCACGAAGAAGAACCCACCGGCCTTCGCGGCGAACAGCGGCATGACCGGAACGCCAACGACGTTGTCGTTCGTGCGGCCGGGGCCGCCGAAGTGGGTGTGCTTGTTGATGACCATCAGCAACAGGTGCAGACCCAGTGCAGCGATGAGCAGCGCCGGCAGCAGCATGATGTGCAGCACGAACAGGCGCGGCACGATCACGGTGCCAGGGAACTCGCCGCCGAAGAGCAGGTACGAGATCCAGGTTCCGACGATCGGGAAGCCCTTGACCATTCCGTCGATGATGCGGAGGCCGTTGCCGGAGAGCAGGTCATCCGGCAGCGAGTAGCCGGTGAAGCCCTCAGCCATCGCGAGGATGAACAGCACGAAGCCGATCACCCAGTTGAGCTCACGCGGCTTGCGGAAGGCGCCGGTGAAGAACACCCTCAGCATGTGCAGCCCGATCGAGGCCACGAACAGCAGCGCCGACCAGTGGTGCACCTGGCGCATGAGCAGGCCGCCACGGATGTCGAAGGTGATGTCGAGCGTCGAGGCGTAGGCCGCAGACATCTCGATGCCCTTCAGCGGCACGAACGAGCCCTGGTAGGTCACGTGGCTCATCGACGGGTCGAAGAAGAATGTCAGGAACGTGCCCGAGAGAAGGATCGCGATGAAGCTGTAGAGCGCGACCTCGCCGAGCATGAACGACCAGTGGTTCGGGAAGACCTTGCGGCCGAGCTCCCTGACGATGCCCGAGATGCTCGTGCGCTCGTCCAGGTAGTTCGATGCAGCCGCAGTGAAGCGCATGCCCGGGCCGGGCGGGGTGGTGTTCGCGCTTGGCTCTGTAACTGTTGCTGTGCCAGCGGCGGTACTCATAGTGAACGCTCCCAGAAGCTAGGGCCGACAGGTTCGTGGAAGTCGCTGCGGGCGACGAGGTAGCCCTCGGCATCCACCGTGATCGGAAGTTGGGGAAGGGGACGCTTGGCGGGTCCGAAGATGACCGCCGCTTCGTGGGTGATGTCGAACTGCGACTGGTGGCAGGGGCACAGCAGGTGGTGCGTGTGCTGTTCGTACAGTGCCACCGGGCAGCCGACGTGGGTGCAGATCTTGGAGTAGGCGACGATTCCGTCGTAGTTCCAGTCCTCACGGCCGGGGGTGACGTGCAGGTCCTCGGGCTTGAGGCGCATGAGGAGCACTGCGGCCTTGGCCTTCTCCTCGAGCGGGTGTTCGGCTTCGGCCAGGTTGTTCGGGATCACGTGGAAGACGCTGCCGAGGGTCACCTCGGATGCCTTGATCGGCGTTCCAGACGGGTCCTTGGCCAGTCGAACTCCCTTGCCCCACAGCGTGGTCTTGAGGAGCGGTACCGGGTCGGCGGCGGGCGCGAGGTCGCGGAACAGCACGACCGCGGGCAGCGGCGAGAGCGCAAGCGCTCCGATCAGGGTGTTGCGGATCAGCTTGCGCCGGTTGAAGCCGGACTCCTGGTTCCCGAGCGTGAACACGTTCGCTGCGATCGCACGCGTCTCGTCAGTGCCACGCGTGCCGTGGCGAGGCTCCACCATCTCGACGTACGTCATCAGGTTCTTCGCCCAGTGGATCGCGCCAATGCCGATCGGAATCAGCGCCAGTGCGATGCCAAGTCCGACGAAGAGGTTGTTGAGGCGAGTCGAGTTGAGGTCGCCCGGCTCGATCGGAATGACGATGTAGGCGACGATTGCCATCACCGTGCCGACGATGGAGAGCGCGAACATGCCCGCAACGACGCGCTCGGCTTCCTTTTCCTTCTTCGGGTCGAGATCGGTCACCCGATCGCTGTGCGGCGGAAGTCCGGGGTTCTCAAAGGCGTCAGGTGCGATGACGGCCGTGCCGGGGGAGACTTCACGTCCCGGGCTCTTCACGAGCTCCGAGCCGGCAGCGGCGCCTGTGTCGCCGTCATGCTGAGCCATTTGTTTCCCTTCGATTTCTTGCTGTGGAAAAGTGTGCGACTAGTTGGGGCGTGCGGTGATCCAAATGGCCACACCGACGATCGCACCTAGTCCGAAGATCCAGATGAAGAGGCCCTCAGCGACCGGCCCGAGGCTTCCCAGGTCGAATCCGCCGACGGACGGGTTGTTCTCCAGGAACTGCAGGTACGCAATGACGTCCGCCTTGTCCTGGGGAGTGAGGTTCATGTCGTTGAACACCGGCATGTTCTGCGGGCCGGTGACCATTGCCTCGTACACGTGGCGGGGCTCGACGCCCAGCAGTCCGGGAGCGAACTTGCCCTGGGTGAGGGCGCCACCGGCACCGGCGACGTTGTGGCACATCGCACAGTTGATTCGGAACAGCTCGCCACCGACGCTCGGGTCGCCGCCCTTGAGCGCGGCGTCACTCGGAACATCAGGTCCCGGCGCGAGCGATGCGACCCACGCCGCGACGGCGTCGATCTGCTCCTGCGTGAACTGCGGCGGCTTCTGCTGGCCCTGGGGTCCGTTATGGGCGAGCGGCATGCGGCCGGTTGCCATCTGGAAGTCAACGGATGCCGCGCCGACGCCGTACAGGCTCGGACCGACTGCCGTTCCGGTTGCCTCAAGACCGTGGCAGCTGGCGCAGTTAGCTGCGAACAGCTTCTGACCCTCATCAGCGTTCGCCTGAGTGATGGCGGTCGGCGTATCGGCGGCGGCGGTGCTCGAGAACAGCGCGTAGCCGCCACCAGTCGTCAGCAGGCCGATCGCGATGAGCGCGACGGTCGCGAGAGGGCTGCGGCGACCGGTGGCCCGCTTCTCAGGCACGTCGGTCGAAGAAGAGTTACGCATTGACACGTCTTTCCGGTTGCTATTTGAGGACGTAGATGACAAGGAACAGGCCGATCCAGACGACGTCGACGAAGTGCCAGTAGTAGGACACCGCGATCGCGCTTACTGCCTCTCGGTGGGTGAAGTTCTTGGCGGCGAAGGCCCTTCCGATGACCAGGAGGAAGGCGATGAGGCCGCCGATCACGTGCAGGCCGTGGAAGCCGGTGGTGATGTAGAAGGCCGAGCCGTACGAGTTCGAGCTGATGCTGATGTGCTCGCTGACGAGCTTCGCGTACTCGAAGATCTGGCCGGTGACGAAGACCGCACCCATCGCGTAGGTCAGGAAGAACCACTCGACCATGCCCCACTGCGTCGGCCTCCAGCCGGTTGCGCGCGCCTGCAGTCGCTCCGCCGCGAACACGCCGAACTGGCACGTGAACGAGGAGGCAACGAGGATCAGGGTGTTGACGGTCGAATACGGCACATCGAGTACGGCGGTCTCCGAGGCCCACAGATCCGGCGCAGTGGAGCGGAGCGTGAAGTACATCGCGAACAGGCCGGCGAAGAACATGACTTCGCTGCCGAGCCACACGATGGTTCCCACGGAAACCGTGTTGGGACGGTTGACCGCGGGAACGCCGATGCTGTGAGAGAGAGAGGTGCTGGTCACGTGAACCATTATGGCCGATATCGGAGGGCTCGGTGCGACTCCGACAGGCCGTGTGCAGGCAAAAGCGTAGGATCGTTAGCCATGACCTCCTCTTGGCCCTCGATCCTGACCACACTGCTCGAAGGGGAGGATCTCTCGATCTCTGAGGCGACCTGGGCGATGCGCCGGATCATGCACGGGGAGGCGACGGATGCCCAGATCGCCGGCTTCCTGCTTGCCCTGCGCTCGAAGGGGGAGACGGTCAACGAGATCGTCGGTTTCCGTGACGCGGTGCTGGAGAACGCGCTGCCGCTGCCCGTGAACCCGATGGCCGTCGACATCGTCGGAACCGGCGGCGACCGGGTCGGGACGGTCAACATCTCGACGATGGCATCGGTCGTGGTTGCCGCATCCGGTGTCCCGGTGATCAAGCACGGGAACCGTGCGGCCAGCTCGGCATCTGGCGCGTCGGATGTGCTTGGAGCGCTCGGTATCCCGCTCGACATGCACGAGACGCGTGTCGCTGAGGTGCTGGCCGAGACCGGGATCACCTTCGCGTACGCGTCGCACTTCCA
This sequence comes from uncultured Actinomycetota bacterium, assembly GCA_963702165.1. Lineage (GTDB taxonomy): Bacteria > Actinomycetota > Actinomycetes > Actinomycetales > Microbacteriaceae > Terrimesophilobacter. Next base: position 660,352 of record OY969722.1, read on the forward strand.
CCCCGGATTCAAGCACGCGGCGAAGGTGCGCGCGAGAGCTCGCAGTACCGACCGTGTTCAACTTCCTCGGGCCGCTGTGCAACCCGGCGCGTGCAGAGGCAAACGCACTCGGCGTGGCCAACTTGAAACTGGTGCCGCTGTTCGTCGGCGTGTTCCAGACGCGCGGCGCGACCGCGCTCGTCTTCCGCGGCGATGACGGGCTGGATGAGCTCACGACGACCGGGCACTCGCACATCTGGGAAGTGACCCGCGGCGCGGTCACAGAGCACGACCTGAACCCGGTTGACCTCGGGCTGCCGATCGTCGAGCTTGCAGAGCTGATCGGCGGTGACCCGGAGCACAACGCCCGCATCGCGCGCGAGACGCTGTCCGGCGCGACCGGGCCGGTGCGCGACATCGTGCTGCTCAATGCGGCGGCGGGGCTGGTGGCATTCGACCTCGCCCGTGACCCGGCTCAGGCGCTGCTGCCGATCGTGGAGCGGTTCCGCAACCGTATGGCGACGGCGGCCGAGACCATCGATTCCGGGGCCGCGATCGCGAAGCTCGACCAGTGGGTGGTGGCGGCGAACCGCTGACCCTTCACTCCCAGTCGAGCGTGCGCTGCACCGCCTTCTGCCACTTGGCGTAGCGCGCGGCGCGCTCATCTTCCGGCATCGACGGCTCCCACCGGCGGTCCTCGTGCCAGTTGCCGCGCAGCTCAGCGAGCCCGGACCAGAATCCGGTTGCGAGCCCCGCTGCATAGGCAGCGCCGAGTGCGGTCGTCTCCGTGACCACAGGCCGGATCACGGGCACGTTCAGGATGTCGGCCTGGAACTGCATCAACAGCTCGTTGACGACCATTCCGCCGTCCACCTTCAGCTCCGAGGCGGCAACACCGGTGTCAGCGGTGACGGCGTCGATCACTTCCCGTGTTTGGAACGCGGTCGCCTCGAGCACCGCCCGAGCGATGTGCCCCTTGTTCACGAACCGGGTGAGTCCGACCAGCGCGCCACGGGCATCCGGTCGCCAGTGCGGCGCAAACAGCCCGGAGAATGCCGGCACGAAGTAGGCACCGCCGTTGTCATCCACGGTTCGTGCGAGCGGTTCGATGTCATCGGAACTGCCGATGAGTCCGAGGTTGTCGCGCAGCCACTGCACGAGCGAGCCGGTGACCGCGATCGAGCCCTCGAGCGCGTACCGCGGCTCGGCGGCCTGGAGCTGGTAGGCGACGGTGGTGATCAGGCCGTTGCGCGACGCGACCGGTTCGGTCCCCGTGTTGAAGATCAAAAAGTTGCCGGTGCCGTAGGTGTTCTTCGCCTCGCCCGCCTCGAACGCGGTCTGCCCGAAGGTGGCCGCCTGCTGGTCCCCGAGAATGCCGGTGATCGGCACCTCGCGCAGCAGGCTCTCTCCGCCGGCGACGCCGAAGGAGCCGGATGACGGTCGGATCTCCGGCAGCAGCGAGCGGGGCACGCCGAGAAGGGCAAGCAGCTCGTCGTCCCAGTCGAGGGTGCGCAGATCCATGAGCAGGGTGCGGGATGCGTTGGTGACGTCGGTGAGGTGCTCGCCGCCGGTGAGGTTCCACACCAGCCAACTGTCGATCGTGCCGAACGCGAGGTCGCCGGCCTCGGCCCGTGCGCGTGCGCCGTCCACGTTGTCGAGCAGCCAGGCGATCTTGGTCCCGGAGAAGTAGGTGCTCACCGGTAGGCCGGTCCGCTCGCGGAACAGCCCCGCATCCGGTGCCAGACGGTCGACGATCGCCTGCGTGCGCGTGTCCTGCCAGACGATCGCGGGAGCGATCGGGCGCCCGGTGGTGCGATCCCAGATGACGGTCGTCTCACGCTGGTTGGTGATGCCGATGGCCGCGATGCGCAGCCGGGTCGTGTTGGCGCGGGCCAGCACCTGCGCAATCACCTCGCGCGTGTTGTCCCAGATCTCGATGGCGTCGTGCTCCACCCAGCCGGCGCGCGGGAGCAGCTGCCGGTGTTCCTTTGCGGCGTTGGCGACGATCAGCCCGTCGTGACCGAACAGGATGGCGCGCGTGCTCGTCGTGCCCTGGTCGATGGCGATGATGTAGTCGCTCATGCCGCCGCCAGGATGTCGCGGTTCAGTTCGGCGACGGAGGTGTGACCGGAGAGTCCGAGCGCGAGATCGAATTCGGCGATGATGTTGCGCAGCACTTCCTGCGCACCGGCCGCGCCGCCCAGCGCGAGACCGTACACGTAGGGTCGGCCGACGAGGGCAGCGCTTGCGCCGAGGGCGAGCGCCTTCAGAACGTCGCTTCCGGTGCGGATGCCGCTGTCGAACAGCACCGGAACCCGCCCGGCGACCCGGTCGACGATGTCCGGCAGCGCCGCGGCCGATCCGATCGCGCCATCGAGCTGGCGGCCTCCGTGGTTGGAGACGATGATGCCGTCGACGCCGGCGTCGAGAGCCTTCTGGGCGTCATCCGGATGCTGGAGGCCCTTCAGCACGATCGGCAGTTTGGTGTGCTCGCGCACGAACGCGAGGTCGGGCCAGGTGAGGGAGGAGCGCGAGAACACGTCCAGGAAGGTCTCGACGGCGGCTCGCGGTTCCGCGCTGCGCAGGTTGTCGCGGAACCGGCCGGGGTAGCGGCGGGTCATGTCGATGAGCGTCCGAATCGCGGCGCGCGTCACCCTCGGCCTCGGGCCGGCGGGCTGCGACGCACGCTCGCGCACGAGTTCACGAAACACCGGGTCGCTCGTGTACTGCGCGATGCCCATGCCGTGGATGAACGGCAGGTACGCCAGGTCGAGGTCGCGCGGACGCCAACCGAGCATGTGCGTGTCAAGTGTGACGACGATGGCCTGAGCGCCGGATGCCTCGGCGCGGCTCACGAGACTGGCAACCAACTCGTCGGAGCTGCTCCAGTACAGCTGGAACCAGTGCGGCGCTTCGCCCATGGCCGCCGCGGTGTCCTCCATGGGCACCGAGGCCTGGTTCGAGAACACGAAGGGGACCTTCAGCTCGGCGCACGCCCGCGCGGCCTCGAGGTCACCGTTCTTGTGAGCGAGCTCGAGCACTCCTACCGGTGCGGCCAGCACGGGCGTGTCGTAGCGGTGCCCGAACAGCTCGATGGACAGGTCGCGTTGGGAGACGTCGCGCAGCATCCGGGGAACGATCTGCCAGCGATCGAGAGCTGCTCGGTTGGCGGCGGTGGTCCATTCGGTGCCGCTCGAACCCGCGATGTACGCCCAGGCGGCGGGGGAGAGGGCCTTTTCCGCTGCACGCTCGAGCGCCTGCGTCGAGGTGGGCGTGACGGGTCTGAGACCGGTCGCACCGTTCCGATAGACGATCGTCTGGACACTGCGGCCGAAACCTGGGACAGCATGCGACATTGAAGATCCCTCCGAGCCCAACTGTAACGTTCTGGCGCCGGCGAGCGATCCAGCGAATCGCTGGCCCGCCGGCCCGAATGACAGTCTCCTGACAGCCCGCTCCGCGGCGACGAGCGCGGCGTACCCTGACTTTATGAAGAAGGTAGATAGCGCGAAGGGCCGCCGGTCTTACGCAACGCCCTTCAACTGGCTCGATGACAAGTTGGAGCGCTTTGTCGCCCCACAGTTAGGACCGTGGGACGACCGGGCACCAGCCGATGCGACGTGCCCGGTGTGCGGTCACGACATGGCCGAACACGTGGTGGACCGTTCCAAGGAGAACCAGGTTCTGCACTGCCCCGCACCGCCGCTTGCCAACTACGAGCGCGAGCCGGATGCTCCGCTCAACGAGCTGGGCATGCCGAAGCACAAGACCGAGCAGTCCACCGGCGACACGGAAGCCTCACCGGCGGCATCCGGCGGGTGACGCTGTCAGGGTCCGACCCGCGCCACGCCCAGCCAGTCGGCCAGTTGGTCGAGTTCCGCAAGCACGGCCGCGGTCGTCTGACGATCGAACGGCACGTCCTCGTGGATCGCACGAACGGTGAGCTTGTTCCCCTTGCGGTCGAGGACGGCGTCGACCTTTCCGACCAGGCGGTCGTCGTGCAGGATCGGCAGCGCGAAGTAGCCCCACTTCCGTTTCGCCTCTGGCTTGTACATCTCTAACAGGTAGTCGAACTCGAACAGCTGCTGCGCGCGGGCCCGGTCGTAACTGAGCCGGTCGAACGGGGAGAGGAGCGCGGTGCGCCCTTCGAAGGGTTGCCCCAGCAGCGCCGGGTCGACCCGCCAGGTCCCCTTGACGCCCTCGACGACGGCCTCTTCGCCTGCTTCCTCGACGTACACCTGCTCAAGCGGTTGCTCGGTCGCGGACGCGCGTGCGATGCCGAGCGCGGCCAGCCGTCGGGAGTTCCGGATGCGGCGGGCCTCGTCAAGAGGGAGCGGCGCCACACCGGCGGGATAAACGCGCTCCGCGACGTCCCAGAAACGTTCTCGCCCCTCGCGCCGGGAGATGGCGATCTCGCCGCGGCGGACCAGCAGCTCAAGCATCTGGGTGACATTGCGGTTGTTGGTCCAGCCAGTCGACTGCCAGGCGACCTGGCTCGTGTCGGGGATCTCGCGCGATTTCAGCGGCCCCTCTGCGCGCAGTCGGGCCAGGATGTCGCTCCGGAATCGATCGTTCGCTGCGAGCCACTCCCTGCCACGTGCGGACTGAGGCACATCCGCCATGAAGGCGAGAAGAATGGGCAGGTCGTCCATGGGGCGGATCATCGCGTCCAGCTCGAACAGCGTGCGATCGTGCTCGAGTGAACGGGTGAGGTCCGCCGGGCGGTAGGCGCCGCCGAGGCGCGTCCAGGCGACAAGGTCGGCGGCCGGCGCGATTGCCGCGGTGGGATCGATCTGGAGAAGCGTCAGATGCTTGACGGCCCCGAGCAGGTCGGTGGGGCGCCGAGCGGTGAGAAGCTGCGCTCGCACAGCGATTCGTCGGGCCTCCGTGCGATCGAGCTGATGCTGCGCCATTCAGCCGACACTACCGACCGTCACAGACAAAACTTGACGTTCGGTGTCGGATTGGGGCAAGAGTGTTCGTAGAGGAGGTAGACGGCCGTTCAGTGGCCTCACCTCAAAGGAGACGATTCATGAAGTATTTGGTATCCGTGATCGACGACACCAGCGGTTCCGGCACCTCGGATGAGATGGTCGCGATCGACGCCTTCAACGCGCAGGTCGTGGCCGACGGCCACTGGGTCTTCGCCGGTGGGCTCGCCTCGCCGGACGCCTCCACCGTCATCGACGGGCGCGGCGACGAGCCGCTGTTCACCGACGGTCCCTTTCTGGAGTCGAAGGAGTACCTGGCCGGATTCTGGGTCTTCGAGGCACCCGACCTTGACGTGGCGCTGAAGCTCGCCGCCGCGGGATCCAAGGCCTGCAACCGGCGAGTCGAGGTGCGACCGTTCCTGTGACCGGGACAGCGGATGCGCTCAGCCGCGCCCACCGCGAGGAGTGGGCGCGGCTGGTCGCGACGCTGGCTCGGCGATTTGGGGATCTCGATGTCGCGGAGGAGGCGGTGGCCGAGGCGTTTGCGACCGCGGCCCAGCGGTGGCCAGCCGATGGTGTGCCGCCCAACCCGGGCGGATGGTTGACGACCACCGCCAACCGCAAGGCGATCGACCGCATCCGGCGGGAGGCCAAACGGGTCGACAGGTACAAGGAGGCTCAGATGGTAGAAGTGGCCGATCCGCCCGAACCTGTCGGTGCGATTGAGGACGAGCGGCTGCGGCTGATCTTCACCTGCTGCCACCCCGCACTTGCGATGGAGGCTCGCGTAGCTTTGACCCTGCGGTTGGTCGGCGGGCTGAGTGTTCCCGAGATCGCAGACGCCTTCCTGGTTTCCGAGGTCGCGATGGGGCAGCGGATCACCCGCGCGAAAGCCAAGATCAAGGCCGCCAGGATCCCGTACCGGGTGCCTGCGGAGGAAGACCTCCCGTCGCGGGTCTCTGGGGTTCTCGCCGTTCTGTTCCTCATCTTCAACGAGGGCTATCTGGCGACCAGCCGCGACAGTGATCCCATCCGGAGCGAGTTGACCGCCGAAGCCATCCGGCTGACGCGTCTGACGTGCGCCCTCATGCCGGAGGACGGCGAAGCGGTCGGGCTGCTGGCGCTCATGCTTCTCACCGACTCGAGGCGTCGCGCGCGCGTCTCGGCCATCGGGGAGCTCGTGCCGCTGGACCAGCAGGACCGCGGGTCCTGGGATGCCGACCTGATCGCCGAGGGACACGCTCTGGTGCGGCGGCGCCTGGCATCCGGAACACTACCCGGCCGCTATCAGCTGCTCGCGGCAATCAACGCGGTGCACACCTCGGCGCGCGACATGCGCGACACCGATTGGTCGCAGGTGGTCGCCCTCTATGACCAGCTGGAACGACTCGACTCCTCGCCGATCGTCGCGCTGAACCGTGCCATCGCGGTCGCCGAACTGGACGGCCCCGAGGTCGCGTTGGCGGCGGTGGAACAGCTGGAGCAAAAGTTGAGAGAGTATCACGCGTTCCATGTGGCCCGGGCGGAGCTGCTTCGCCGACTCGGTCGCAGTCAGGATGCGCGGGCGGCGTATGACCGTGCCATTCAGCTGGCGGGCAATAGCGCGGAGATCGCCCACCTGACACACCGTCGCGACCAACTGGGGGAGCGGCGCTAGGAGAGTGATCGGGGGAGACCTTACTGGAGGCAGAACTCGTTCCCTTCCGGATCCTGCATCTGGTAGTAGTACTCGGGCCACGGACCCCAGGTCTGCTCAATGCGTCGAACAACCGTTGCGCCAAGGCCGACCAGGCGATCCTTCTCGGCGTCGATTCGTGAGTGATCGGATGGGGGAGCATCCGGGTCCCGGCCCACATTGATGTCCAAGTGAATTCGGTTGCGCCCGCGCTTGTCGCCGTTCGCATGGTGGAAGAAGAATCGGGGGCCCTTGCCTTCGGGGTCCTCGGCGAGCGCTCTGGAGGCGAGGTCGTCTTCGGTGAGTCCTGAATCCAGGAGTTGCTGCTTCAGCGGATCTTCCCAGTCCATCTTGGGGTAACCGAAAACGTCGGCCCAGAAGTGAGCGAGCGACCTTGGGTCATTCGCATACATGGTGATGTTCCCGAGCGTGACCACTGCTGCCTCCCGGCGCGTCATGGGTGATTGGTGCGTGCGTGCCGCCGAGACTACCGATCGCCACCGACAAGCTCGTGTGGCGCCCGCACAGCAGGTGAATAGAGGCGCTCCTCGATCGCCACCCGATTCCGTGCCGGTTGTCTGAGCTCTTATGTGCCGTGCTCAACGTGAGCGTTGAAAGTCGGTCCACAGCGATGCCCACTGGGCAGGGGAGAGGTCGCGGGGCAGACTGCCAGTGCGAATGCACGCTCGGTCGATCGTTCGCTGAACCGACTTGGCGTCAAGCCGTGAAACGCCTTGGATGATGCGCGGGAGCGTGCCACCGGATCCGGTGAACACCGCGCGGACGAAATTCTCGTACCCGCGTCGCTCCTTGGCCGGGACGAGCGGCGACTGGCGCCGCGTGATGCGGAGCAGGCCTCCGTCGACGCTGGGTCTGGGCGTGAAGCACCAGGCCTGGATGCGACCATGCAGCTCGAACTCGAACCACGGGGCAGACTGCGCCGACATCATCGTGCGGCCACCGACGCCGGCGCGCTTGCGAGCAACCTCCCATTGCGTGAGCAACACCGCGTGATGCCAGTTCGCGTCGCCGAGCAGGCGTCGCAGGATGGGCGTTGTGAGATGGAAGGGGACGTTCCCGACGATCACCGGGGCATCGAGCGGGTAGTGCAACGCGTCGGCGTGCTCGATCCGCACCTGCGGCAGGCTGCGCCGCAATCGACTGACGCGGTGCTCATCGATTTCGATGGCCGTCAGCGGGCGCCCCAGTGCGGCGATCGCGCGTGTGAGCGCGCCGTCACCGGCGCCGATCTCGAGAATGGGGCCGCTTGTTTCAGCCACGAGAGCAGCGATCCGCTTGATGGTGGGCTGGTGGTGTAGAAAGTTCTGGCCGAGTTCGTGTCGGCCGCCGTGCAACGAGCGAGGCATAAAGCGCTCCAAAGACTGGTTTTGGAGCACCCCGAGGGCAGGGCGAAATGGGTACGCGGATGCTGCCCGTCCGAGGTGCAGATGACATCTCGGAAACGACGGCGCGTTATGCGTGCGAGAGCGAGCGCGCCGTCAGGCGCGGCGGTCGCGGAAGGTGTAGAAGCGCGCCATTGCGGGCGCGGAAAGTATCATCCCCATGGACACGAACGTAGCATCACCCCCGCCCCGATACCATCGGTTGCTCGGTGTGGAAGCGACCCCCGTTGTTCGAACTTGTCGAGAGCCTGGTCTCTACAAGCTCGACCGCGGAACACGGAATGAGGCCAGTGTGCGCGCGGTGATTCTGGGCGGAACGGGAGCGATTGGTGGAGCTACGGCGTTGCGCCTCGCATCGAAAGGGTGGCAGGTCGACGTCACGGGGCGGGATGTCGGTGCGATGCCCGGGGAGCTGATTGATATCGGCGTTCGCTTCCACGCAATCGATCGTGCGGACTCAGCCGGGATCGAGCGTCTCGTGGACGGGGAGCGACCTGTTCGTCGACACTCTCGCATTCAGTGCGCGTGACGTACGCCCATCGCTTCCCGTCATGGGATTTGTTAGCGGGAGCGTCGTCATCTCTGGTCGCGCCGTGTACGCTCCATCGACGACGAAGGGCGCCACATCAACAGTGACATGCGCCGGAATTCTCGGCTCCCGTGCGGGAGGACCACGCAACCCTCCCGCCAGCGTCGGATGACGTCGATCCCTTCACCCGCGAGGGCTACGGCCCGGGAAAGGTCGCGGTGGAGCGAACGCTCCTGGATAGCGGCCTGCCGGTGACCGTGATTTCAGGCCGTCGACGGTGCACGGTAGGTGGGCGCGCAATGCCCGCACGCGGAGCGCCGTGGAGCAGATGATGCCGGGCTCTCCGAGTCCGCATCGAGAAGGCGGAGTCGAGCGTCGAGCCATCTTGACCGCGGCGAGCAACACTGCCGCGCTGATTGAAATGATTGCCGGGGTTCCGAAGCGCCCGAGTCCTGAACAGTGCCGATCCCGGTGTTGTCAGCACCGGGGAGATGGCCCGCGCGATCGCATCCACGCTGGCGTGGAACGGCGTCATTGAATACAGCTCAATGAAACGCAACGGGGCGCCGATGGTCCTGGAGACCACTGCCGCCGAGCGTCTCGGATATCGACCGGTGGGTTGCCACAGAGCGAACTTATCGCCGAGGAGGTGCGGTGGGTCGTTCAAACAGCGCCGTAGGCAACACCGCGCATGACTGGATTCTGACAGACCATGGGGGAGAGGTAAAGGAATCTCAACTGATGCCCAGTAGTCTGAGTGCGGTCCGCTGACAACGCTGGCGCGTTAGGGGAGAGCGACGAGATGAGACCACTTCGATACTCGATCAATGTCACGCTCGACGGCTGCTGCCATCACGAGGCAGGGATCGCGCCCGACGAGGAGTCGATGCGCTACTGGACTGCCGAGATTGACCGAGCCGACGCCCTGTTATTCGGCCGGGTGACCTACCAAATGATGGAGTCGGCGTGGCGGCGGCCGGCCGCGGGCACGTGGCCTGACTGGATGGATGAGTGGGAGATCCCGTTCGCCGAGACCATCGACCGGGCGAAGAAGTACGTCGTGTCGAGCACGCTGAGCGGGGTTGACTGGAACGCCGAGCTGGTGCGAGGCGACTTGGGGCAAGCGGTTCAGAGGCTCAAGCAGGAACCAGGCGATGGCCTGTTCGTGGGTGGCGTGACGCTTCCTCTGGCGTTGGCCGATCTGGGACTGATCGACGAGTACGTGTTCCTTGTGCAGCCGGTACTTGCTGGACGCGGGCCGACGCTGCTCGCCGGTCTGCGCGAGCGCATTCAGCTCGAGCTCGTGGATCGCCATGAGTTCCGGTCGGGAGTGGTCGCCCTCCGATACCGGCCCACGCCCGTAATGGCGTGACGGGGGGAGTCACAGCCGCTGTCGGATTCGCATCCGATGCGAACCGGGAAATAGTCATACTGACATAATCGACATTATCGGAGAACAAGGACGTGGCCGACGAGAGGGCTCTCGCGCCGAATTGCTGCATCGAGTCGGGACTTTTGGCCGCTAAGTTCGCGCCATATGGGCGAAATGTCCCGACTCGATGAGTTGCGGGGCGGAATTGGGCCGTCAGGCGCCGACGTACGCCGCCAGGTGCTTGCCGGTGAGCGTCGAGCGTCCGGCGACCAGGTCAGTCGGTGCGCCCTCGAACACGATCCGGCCACCGTCGTGACCGGCGCCCGGTCCGAGGTCGATGATCCAGTCGGCGTGTGCCATGACTGCCTGGTGGTGCTCGATCACGATGACCGACTTGCCAGAGTCCACCAGTCGGTCGAGCAATCCTAGAAGCTGCTTTACGTCGGCGAGGTGCAGTCCGGTGGTCGGCTCGTCGAGCACGTAGACCTCGCCCTTCTCCCCCATCTGGCTGGCGAGCTTCAGCCGCTGCCGCTCGCCACCGGACAACGTCGTCAGCGGCTGCCCGAGTGACAGGTAGCCGAGTCCGACATCCGCCAGCCGGGTCAGGATCTTATGTGCGGCAGGCGTCCGCGCATCACCCTGGCTGAAGAACTCCTCAGCTTCGACGACGGGCATCGCCAGCACCTCTGCGATGTTCTTGCCGCCCAGCCTGTACTCGAGCACCGACGCCTGGAACCGCTTCCCGCCGCACTCCTCGCACGTGGACTCCACCGTCGCCATGACGCCGAGGTCGGTGTAGATGACACCAGCGCCGTTGCAGGTCGGGCAGGCGCCCTCCGAGTTGGAGCTGAACAGCGACGCCTTCACGCCGTTCGCCTTCGCGAAGGCCGTCCGGATCGGGTCGAGCAGCCCGGTGTAGGTCGCCGGGTTGCTCCGCCGGGAGCCGCGGATCGCGCCCTGGTCGATCACCACCACACCATCGCGCCCGGCGATGGAGCCGGTGATCAGCGAGCTCTTCCCGGAGCCCGCGACACCGGTCAGCACGCACAGCACGCCGAGCGGAATGTCCACATCGACGTTCTGCAGGTTGTTGGTTGTTGCCCCGCGAACCTCGAGCGCACCGGATGCCGTGCGCACCGCATCCTTGAGCGTCGCCCGGTCATCGAGGTGGCGCCCGGTGATGGTGTCACTCCCCCGCAGCCCATCCACCGTGCCCTCGAAGCACACCGCACCGCCGGCGGAACCGGCGCCGGGACCGAGGTCGATGACATGGTCGCCGATCGCGATCGTCTCCGGCTTGTGTTCGACCACCAGCACCGTGTTGCCCTTGTCGCGCAGCTGCAGCAGCAGGGCGTTCATCCGCTCTATGTCATGCGGATGCAGCCCGATGGTCGGCTCGTCGAAGACGTAGGTGACGTCGGTGAGCGACGAGCCGAGATGGCGGATCATCTTGGTGCGCTGAGCCTCTCCCCCGGACAGCGTGCCCGCCGGTCGGTCGAGCGAGAGGTAGCCCAAGCCGATCGCGGTGAACGAGTCGAGCAGGTGACGCAGCCCGCTCAGCAGCGGCGCAACCGACGGCTCGTCCAGTTCGCGCACCCAATCGGCCAGGTCGCTGATCTGCATGGCGCAGACGTCGCCGATGTTCTTCCCCTTGATCTTCGACGAGCGTGCTTGCGGGCTCAGCCGCGTGCCGTCGCAGTCCGGACAGGTGGTGAAGGTGACCGCGCGCTCGACGAAGGCACGGACGTGCGGCTGCATGGCGTCGACATCCTTCGTCAGCATCGACTTCTGCATCTTCGGGATCACGCCCTCGTAGGTCAGGTTGACGCCCTCGACCTTGACCTTGATCGGCTCACTGTAGAGCAGCTTGTGCAGGTCCTTCTTATTGAACTGCGCGATCGGCTTGTCCAGGTCCAGCCCGGCGCCGCTGAAGATACGCCCGTACCAGCCGTCCATGCTGTAGCCGGGCACCTTGAGCGCGCCCTCGCTGAGTGACTTCGTCTCGTCGTACAGCGCCGCGAGGTTGAAGTCGTTGACCGAGCCCATGCCCTCGCAGCGCGGGCACATGCCGCCGAGCTGGTGGAAGGTGGCCTTCTCGGCCTTCGTCTTGCCGCCGCGCTCCACCGTGATCGCGCCGCTCGCGGTCACCGACGGGACGTTGAACGAATAGGCGTTCGGCGAGCCGATCTGCGGATCACCCAGCCGGCTGAACAGGATGCGCAGCAGCGCGTTGGCATCAGTGGCCGTGCCGACGGTTGAGCGCGGGTTGGCGCCCATCCGCTCCTGGTCGACGATGATCGCCGTGGTCAGCCCTTCGAGCCGATCGACCTCTGGGCGCGACAGCGTCGGCATGAAGCCCTGCACGAACGCGCTGTAGGTCTCGTTGATCATCCGCTGCGACTCCGCGGCGATGGTCGCGAACACCAGCGAACTCTTGCCAGAGCCGGAAACCCCGGTGAACACCGTCAACCGTCGCTTCGGTATCTCGACGCTGATGTCCTTGAGGTTGTTCTCCCGCGCACCCTGCACGCGGATCAGGTCATGGCTGTCGGCCGCGTGCGATGCGGCCGACGTGGTGTCGGTGTTCGTATCGATGCTCATTACCTAGCGCTTCTCCTGGATGCGCATCAGGTTCCCGGATGGGTCGCGGAAGGCGCAGTCGCGAATGCCGTACGGCTGGTCGGTGGGCTCCTGCACGACCTCTGCCCCACTGGCCTCCAGCTTGGCGAACGTGTCGTCGAGGTTGGCGGTGGCGAGGTTGATGCTCGCGAAGGTGCCCTTGGCCATCATCTCGGAAATGAGGCTGCGCTCATCGTCGGTGAGGCCAGGGCTGGCGGCCGGCGGGTAGAGGACGATCGAGGTGCCCGGCTGGTCGGTGGGGCCGACCGTGATCCAGTGCATCCCCTGGTAGCCGACATCGTTGCGCACCTCGAAGCCGAGGGTGTCCCGGTAGAACGCCAGCGTGGCATCCGGATCGGTGTGCGGAAGGAAGGTTTCGTGAATGGTGATGTTCATGGTTTTCACGCTAACTGCGGCGCCGAGGCGCTCGCTTCTCGATTCCTGATCGGTCTGGTGACCTGCTTCGCGACGCACGGCGCCAATCCGCGGGTGGCGTTTCCGGACTGGTGCCGGTAGACGCTCGGCGGCACGCCGACGAGCTCGGTGAAGCGCGTGCTGAAGGTGCCCAGGGATGAGCAGCCGACGGCGAAACAGATCTCGGTGACGGTGAGGTCACTCCCCCGCAGCAAGGCCATCGCACGTTCGATCCGCCGGGTCATCAGGTAGGCGTACGGCGACTCGCCGTAGGCCAGCCGGAACTGGCGGCTCAGATGCCCGGCCGACATGTTGACGCCGCGCGCGAGCGCTTCGACGTCCAGCGGCCGCGCGTACTCGCGGTCCATCCGGTCGCGGACACGACGCAGCAGCGCGAGATCGCTCAGGCGCTGTGCTGCGGCTGCGCTGCTGGTCACCTGCTCGATTGTGCCATGTGCCTACGACGTTGCCCAGCGTCACGCGGCTTGACGCCCGGCTTCTCCGGCGCCAGCCCCACCAGCACGACGAGGACGGTGAGCAGGAGGCTCGCAACGCCGTAGAGCTGTCCGAGTCCGGATGCGCGGGCCACGGCATCCGGGACGACTTCCACGATGTCGATGGCGAGCCGCAGCTGCGCGATCAGCCAGGTCCACATCGCGGCCACTGCGGCGGCAGCCACCAGCACGACGTACCCGCGTGGGGTGCGGCCACCCCATTCCCGATCGTGATTTGGCAGCAGCGGGAACGCTGCGATGGTCCCGAATACGGCCAGCCAGGTCACGGCCCACACTCCGAGGAGCGGCAAGCCTGGGGTCAGCCGGCCCGCGTCTGCGAGGAGCGAATAGATCTCCCCCAACGATCGGGTCGGGACCATCGTGAGCGGCGCGACCACCAGGCCGTCGAGCAGCCCGATCGTCAGGACGCCTCCGAACAGCCAGCGGGCCACGGCTGCCGTGCGCCGCGGCGGGATGCCCAGCGAGGTGCAGGCCGCCTTGTCCGGTTCGCGTGCCCGCATTGCAGGAGCGAGCGCGGGCAGCCCCAGTGCGATCAACACGGCAGCCGCAGTCAGCAGCGCGAGTGCCGCGCCGGTCAGCGTCATGCGCAGCCAATCGGGCGAGAACAGGGCGGCCAGCATCATCAGCGGCGCCGCCGCCACGAACGAGATTCCCCGCTGCAGACCACGCAGCCTTGCTGCCGCGTCCATGTTCTCGTTCTACCACCGCGCCGGGGTGTTCGGGCTGGGAGTATCGCCGCTGACCCATCTCAAGGAGATTCGACGAAAGGAGGCGCCGGATGCCTGATGGCCGGCTCCCAGTCGGGCAATTCTCCTTGAGACGGGTTAATGCGAGGGGTTAGGAGGGATCGGCGGCGTGGGCGACTTCGGTTGGGATAGCGCGGCTGACCGGCAGGTGCCGCGACCACCAGTCAAGGATCGCGTCGAACCGCTGCACGCGGTGACGCGGCCGGCCGCTGCGGCTGAGCTCGTGGTTCTCCCCCGGGAAGATCAGCAGCTCGGCATCCGTCCCCTGACGCTTGAGCGCCGCGTAGTAGCGCTCCGCTTGCGGCAGCGGGCAGCGCAGGTCCTCCTCGGAGTGCACGACGAACGTCGGCGTCGTCACCCGATCGACCACCGCCTGCGGGCTCTGCTGCTTCACCAGCTCGGGGTCGACGCCGGTGTACTCGTCACCGAAGAACATGCCGATGTCGGAGGTGCCGACAAAGCCCTCAGGGTCGAGGTAACCCCGCTCGACGATGGCCGCAGCGAACCGGTGCTCGTGCGCGATCGTCCATGCGGTCAGGTAGCCGCCATACGAGCCGCCCATGATGCCCACCCGGTCGGCGTCGAGTTCCGGATGCCGCTCGAGAGCGCCCTCGAGGAAGTCCAGCACGTCGGTCATGTCGAGGGTTCCCATCGCCTGGCGGATGGACCGCCCGTGCGCTTCGCCGTAGCCGGCCGAGCCGCGCGGGTTGCTCATGAGCACCGCGTAGCCGGCATCCGCATAGACCTGCGCCTCGTCGAAGACGCTGACGGTGTACTGCGCGAACGGGCCGCCGTGAATGTTGAGGAGCACCGGATGCGGCCCCTCCCCTCGCGGCAGCACCAGCCAGCCGTGCAGTGGGTACCCGTCGCGCGCCTCGAACTCGAGCTCGACGGTGGGTGCGATGCCCGCGACCAGGAGTTCTGCGGAGAAGTTGGTGAGCACGACGGATCCGCCGTCACGCAGCACGGCAACATCCCCTGCGGTCTCCGGTGACGTGAACGACACCACCGTGACACCGGCCGCGTGCGCGTGCCCGGTGATCTCGGCATCCCACGCCGCCACGGGAGCCAGCTGGGCGTCGGTGCTTACCGAGTGCAGCTCGACCAGCCCGCGAGTGCGCTTCTGTACGAGCGCTGAACCATCCGCGAGCACGGTGATGGCGCTGCCGACCTCGCCCAGGTCGACCGATTCCGGGTCGGTGAGCCGCACCGGGCGCTCCCCCACGCCCAGCCGGTACAGACCGCTGAGGCGACCGACGAAGTCACGTCCTTCTTCGCCGACATCGCTCGCGAGCAAATACAATCCGCCGTCAGGCAGGTAGGCGAGCGCATCGATGCTGAGGTGATCATCGACGGTCGTCAGCTCGCGCAGCGGCGCATCCGGATGCGTCAGGTCGAGTTCGAAGACGTTCTTGATGAGGTCGTCGTCCCGGGTCGCGTGCCGCGCGGCGATCAGTGCGAGGCGCGTGCCGTCGGGTGAGAACTCGATCGGCCCGTGGTCGAAGTCGCCTGAGGTGACCTGAGTCGCCTCCGGCACCGACTTCGGCTCCTCCGGCGACGGGTCGGCTGCCGAGGGCGCCGGCGAGTACACCGGCTCTTCGCTCGGGTCCGGAACGTCGACGAGGAAGACGTGGTTGCGGCGGTCGCTGATGTAGCCGACCCCGTTGGCGCGGTACTTCAGCGCGGTCAGGTGGCGTGGCGGCTCGGCGGCCGCGCCGAGCTCCTTGACCGTCCCGTAGCGGCCGTCCTCGGGCACCCGCGCGACGAAGGCGATGCGGGTCGAACCCGGCGACCAGCGGAACGAGCTCACGCCGAGCGGCGCATCCGTGACCTGCACCGGCTCTCCCCCGCCGGCGGACATCACGTACACCTGTGCCGGTGAGTCGCCCTCACGTCGGAGGAAGCCGATCAGCGCGCCATCCGGCGAGAACCGTGGCGCGGAGTCGTTCACTCCGCGGGTGATGCGCCGCGGCGGCGTCGACCCGTCGGTGGCGATGCTCCACAGCTGGCCGACGTAGGCATCCGCGTCGAGATTGGGCCGCGTCACCGCTACGACCGCGCGAGCGCCGGTCGGATCGATGGTCGGGGCGGAGACGCTCTTCAAGAGCGGAAGGTCAGTCGCTTTCACTTGGCTCAGCCTAGGGATCAGCGCGAGGTGAAGTCTGAGATGTCGCCCACGTAGCGGGTGTTGTCGGCCGGAACCGGCTCGACAGCTGCCAACGCGACCTCGGCCGCGAACTCGCCGACGTTGTACAGCCGCCCTGCCGATTCCTTGCGCGCGTCGATCGCACCTGGGTTGGCGCGCTCGAGCAGCGTCGCCGTGATGGTGCCCTCGATCATGTCGCCGGAGACGACGACGAACTCGATGCCCGCGCTCTCCAACTCCGGGATCATCGCGCGCAGCGCATCCTCGCCCGCGCGCTTGCTCAGCGCGACCGGCTCGTACTCCGGCATGGTCGGCACGGTCCGGATGAAGTGTGCCTGGTGGCTCGTGACGAAGACGACCCTGCTCCCGCGCTCGAGCAGCGGCAGCGCGCCGGTCAGCACGCCTACCTGCGCGTCGCGGTTCAGGCGCATCGCGTAGTCCTCGCCCATCCCGCTCTCCATGCCACCGGATGCGTTGAGCACGAGCAGGTCCAGCCCGCCCCACTGCTCGCGCACGGCTGCGAAGAGCTGGGCAACCGACTCGGGGTCGGTCAGGTCGGCGCCGAGCGCGATCGCCTCTCCGCCGCTCTCGGTGATCTTCTCGACCAACTGGAGGGCGCGCTTCTCCTTGTTGCGGTAGTTGATGACGACCTTCGCGCCGGCCGCGGCGAGATACTGGGCGGTGTCCGCTCCGATGCCGCGAGAGGAGCCGGTGATGAGGGCGCGCTTGCCGGCCATGCTGCCGGGCTTCACAGGGGTGCTGGTCACAGCATCCGACCCTATCAACGCTCTCGCGCGGCCGATGTTTTCCTACTGCTAGCGTGTATTCAACGAGGAGGATGAATGTTCGTCGATCTAACGCAGTACATGTGGATCCTCTGGCTGATCTTCATCTTCATCTTCATCATCATCGAACTGCTGACGCTCGAATTCACGTTCCTGATGATCGCAGTCGGCAGCCTCGCCGGTCTCGGCGCGAACATTCTCGGGTGGGAATGGTGGCTGCAGTTCGTCGTCGCCGCGATCGTGTCGGTGCTGCTGATCCTGACCATCAGGCCGCTGCTGCTGCGCACCATGCATAAAGGTGCGGACGAGACACCCACCAACATCCCCGCACTCATCGGGATGCGGGCCAGGGTCGTGAAGCCGGTGACCGCCGATGGTGGTGGTCAGGTGAAGCTCGCCAACGGCGAGACCTGGACCGCGCGCTTCGCCGAGTCGGCACCGACAGCGCCGCTGGAAGAAGGAACCGTCGTCACCGTGACCGCCATTGACGGCGCCACCGCGGTCATCACCCCCCAAGAGGAGGAATCCACCACATGATCGACTTCGGCGGCTTCATCGGCCAGATCTTCATCATCGCGTTGCTGGTCGTACTCGGCATCTTCGTGCTGGTCGTGCTCATCCGGGCCATCCGGATCATCCCGCAGGCCTACGCCGGCGTCGTGGAGCGGCTCGGCAGGTACCACAAGACCCTCAACCCGGGCCTGAACATCCTGGTGCCGTTCATCGACCGGGTGCGCCCGCTCGTCGACATGCGCGAGCAGGTCGTCTCCTTCCCGCCGCAGCCGGTGATCACCGAGGACAACCTCGTCGTCTCGATCGACACGGTGGTCTACTTCCAGGTGACGGATGCCCGGGCCGCGACCTACGAGATCGCCAACTACCTTGGCGCGGTCGAGCAGCTCACCACCACCACCCTGCGCAACGTGGTCGGTGGCCTGAACCTCGAGGAGGCGCTCACCAGCCGTGACAACATCAACGGCCAGCTGCGTGTCGTGCTCGACGAGGCGACCGGCAAGTGGGGCATCCGCGTCAACCGCGTCGAGCTCAAGGCGATCGACCCGCCACTGTCCATCCAGGACTCGATGGAGAAGCAGATGCGCGCCGAGCGTGACCGCCGCGCAGCCATCCTCACCGCGGAGGGCACCAAGCAGTCGGCGATCCTCGAGGCCGAGGGCGCACGTCAGTCTGCAATCCTTCGCGCTGAGGGTGACGCGCAGGCGGCGGTGCTGCGCGCAAACGGTGAGGCCGAGGCGATCACCACGGTGTTCAAGGCCATCCACGAGGGCAACCCCGACCCGAAGCTGCTCGCCTACCAGTACCTGTTGACGCTCCCGAAGCTCGCCGAGGGTGAGTCCAACAAGCTCTGGATCATCCCGTCGGAACTCACCGAGGCGCTCAAGGGCATCGGTGGCGGCTTCGCGGAGAAGTTCGGTGGCCAGGCGAGCTAGCCGCGAGCGGGTTCCGGTGACGTTTCTCGACCCGGCCCCGCCGCGCGTGCTCGCGCACCGCGGGCTCGCGCTCGACGCGCCCGAGAACACGCTGCTCGCCTTCGCGAGGGCCATGGCGGTCGGTGCGACGCACATCGAGACGGATGTGCACGCGAGCCACGACGGGCACGCGGTCGTCGCCCACGACGACACCCTGAAGCGCGTCGCGGGCCGAGAGGTGCGCGTCGACCACCTGTCGATGGCGGAGCTTCGCCGGGTGGACCTCGGCCACGGACAGGGTTTCGCGAGTCTCGCCGAAGCGCTCGACGGGTTCCCGGATGCCCGTTTCAACATCGACCTCAAGTCGGAAGCAGCCATCGAGCCGACGGTCGCGGCGATTCTCGACGCCAAGGCGACGTCCCGGGTGCTGGTGACGAGCTTCTCCGAGAAGCGCCGGCTGGCCGCCCTGGCGATGCTGCCCGGCGTCGCAACCTCCACCGCAGCCCGATCCAGTGCGACACTGTTCGCCTCGAGCAGCCTCCGGATGGCGCGGCGCGCCCGCAAGGTACTCGCGACCGTCGACGCTGTGCAGCTGCCCGAGCGGTACAAGGGCGTCAGGGTGGTCACCCCCCGGCTCATCCGGATGGCACACGATGCAGGCGTCGAAGTGCATGTCTGGACCGTAAACGACCCGGCCGACATGAGCCGCCTGCTCGATCTCGGCGTCGACGGCATCGTCACCGATCGTGCCGATCTCGCGATTCCCCTCCTCGCGGCCCGGCAGTAAGCATCCGCGAGCCTGTGAACCGGCTGTGAGAACCGGCGCGCGGAAAGGATTCGCTCAGCCAAGCGGTTTATAACTTGGACTTAGATTCGCGAGAGAGGACCGCACGATGGCAGATCGCAGTTTGCGTGGCATGCGACTGGGGGCTCAGAGCCTGCAGAGTGAAGAGGGCGTGACGTTCTCCCCGCGGGTGCGCAGCACCTACCAGTTGGTAGACGGATCGACCTTCGAGGTCACGTTCGCTGCTGACGCCGAGGTTCCGGTGGAGTGGGAGTCCCCCAAGAGCGGCCTCGTCGGTCGCCTGCTCGGCGAGGACGGCAAGCAGGTCCCGATGGATGAGAGCGAAACCAAGGTTCCGCGCACGCACTGGGACATGCTGCTTGAGCGCCGCACGCGGGCCGAGCTCGAGGAGATCCTCGAGGAGCGCCTGACCTACCTCCGCGCACGCCGCGGCGAGCACAAGATCGGCGCCTAGCGCCCCGCGTCAAGCGCGTGGTGCCCTGCGGGCACGCGTGAAGCCCCAGAGGGTGACGCGCAGAAGCGCCTCGGCGACGATACCCAGGTGCATTTTCGAGCGCCCAGCCGCGCGCTCGACGAAGGTGATCGGATGCTCCACAACACGCATCCCCGCCCGCTCGGCGCGCCAGGCGAGTTCGACTTGAAAGCAGTACCCCTGCGACGAAACGTCAGCAAGGTCCAGGCTTTTCAGCGCGTCGACACGGAACACCCGGAAACCGGACGTCAGGTCGTGCAGTCGCGAGCGCAGCATGAAGCGCGCGTATCCGTTCCCGGTACGGGAGACGAACTGCCTGAGCCAGGGCCAGTTGCGCACCGCTCCCCCGGGCACCCAGCGTGAGCCGAGCACCAGGTCGGCTCCGGATGCCGCCAGCGGCAGCATCGAGCGCAACTCGAGCGGATCGTGGGAACCGTCGGCGTCAAGCTCGATCACGAAGCGGTAGCCATCCTCGATCGCCTTCTGGAACCCGGCCAGGTACGCCCGGCCCAGGCCGTCCTTGTGCGTGCGGTGCAGCACCGACACGGCCGGGTCCCCCGCGGCGAGTTCATCGGCAATGTGGCCGGTGCCGTCCGGGCTCGCGTCGTCCACGATGAGCACGTCGACATCCGGCACCGCCTGCCGCAACCGCCCAACGAGCAGCGCGAGACTATCGCGCTCGTTGTAGGTGGGGACGATCGCGAGCGCCTCAGCCACGCCGCCGCCCGAGCATGAGCGCGGCCAGCAACGTGGTCAGCGCGAAGCCGCCGACCGCCCACTCCGGCGCGCGGCGCAGCACCGACGCCGGCGTCACGGTGTCGCTCAGCGGAACAGTCTCCACCATCGAGCCCGGCTCGAACACGGGCAGCTGGGCGATCGTGCTGCCGTCCGGTGCGATGATCGCGCTGGTGCCGACGGTCGAGATGTTCACGACGCTGCGCCCGGCCTCGATAGCCCGCAGCCGCGCGATGCCCAACTGCTGGGCGCTCTCGTCGGTTCGGCCGAAGTCGGCGTTGTTCGTCGGGGCGAGGATGATGTCGGCGTTGTCATCGAGCATCTGCCAGACGAGCGAGTCGTCGACGATGTCGAAGCAGATGGCGATGCCGGCGATGACACCTTCGATGTCGAAGACGTTGTCGCGCTGTCCGAAGGAGTAATCGCGCGGCACCAGGTCGAACAGGCTGGGAGCCAGCGGATACCAGAAGTCCCGGTCCGGCAGGTACTCGGCGAACGGGACGGGGTGGATCTTGTCGTACTGATCGACCGCGCCCTGCCCGGCCTCCCACAGCAGCATGCTGTTGAAGATGCGGCCCTGCTCGTCGTGGGTGATGGTGCCGGTGACCAGCGGCGCGTCCATCTCCCGGCTCACGTAGTCGACCGCCTGGGCTGCCTGTGGGAACTCGAGCGGGCTCAGGTCGGATGAGTTCTCCGGCCAGACGACGACGTCGACGTCCTCGCCGAACAGCGGGACCGTCGCCGTGACATGGTCCTGCAGGATCTGCCCGTGCTGGTACTGGGAGAACAGCCCGGCATCCGAGTTGCCCTGCACGGCCGCGACGCGCCACTGTCCACTCTGGTGGTTCGGGAACGCCGGAACGGCCAGCAGCAGCGCGATCGCGATGCCCGCGACGATCGCGCGCAGGCCGCCAGCGACATCCCGCAGCCGGATCGCCTGCACACCGATGGCCGCGGTCCAGGCGACGAGGAAGCTGAGCCCGGATGCGCCCACCCAGGCAACAAGCTCCCCGAACGGGCTCTCCGACAGGGAGAAGGCAAGCCGGCCCCATGAGAAGCCGCCGTACGGCCAGGTGCTGGTGATCGCCTCGTACAGCGTCCATAACCCGGCCAGCACCGCCGGCACGCCGACCAGGCGCCCAAAGGTGCCGGGCCAGAGCGGGGTCACGTAGCGCCAAGCGAGGGCGATGAGCACCGCGGCGCCGCCGAAGAACAGCGCTTGCAGGCCGGCCAGCGCGAGCCACGGCACCGGGCCGAGGTAGACGGTCAGCCAGTCGATGAGCGGGAACCAGTAGGCCGCTCCGCCGACCAGTCCCACCGCGAAGGCCGTGCCGGCGGTGCGGCCGACGAGCGAGGCGAGCATGAGGGCCGTCCCGACGAAGATGAGCGGCCACCAGCCGGGGTCCGGGAACGCGAGTGCGTTGATCGGCCCGGACAGCGCGGCGAGGCAGAATGCCAGCCACAGCGGCGGGGCACTCTGCGACGGTGCCCCAACAGCGAAGCTCCGCTCGGCCGCAGGCGCTACTGCCTGGACGCTCATCAGCTCACGCTCGAATACGCGACGATCCCCCGCCGCACCTGGTCGATCGCCGCGCGGGCGCGGGCATCCAACGGGGAATCGGCGACGATGGACAGCTGATCGAGAAGGTCGATGGTCTGCTTGGTCATGCGCACGAAGTCGCCGGCGGCGAGGTCAGTGTCCTCCAGCACCGAGTCGAGGCTGGCCCCATTCGCCCAGCGGTACATCGGCAGGGACAGCCCGGTGGCAAGTGGCTCGCTGCCGGGCAGCCGGTGGTCACGCTCCAGGTCATCGAGTTGAGCCCACAGCGTTGTCGTGCGGTCGAGCGCGTGCCGGAACGGTCCCTTCGGCAGCCGGTGGTCAGCCGGATACGCGTCGTCCCGGCGGGGTTCGTAGACGAGGGCGGCCGCCATCGCCGCGAGTCCGGCCGAGTCCAGCTCCGACCAGGCTCCGGTGCGCAGCGACTCCGCGACCAGCAGGTCACGTTCGCCGTAGATGCGGCGCAGGGTCCTGCCCGGCTGCGCGACGGTGAGCTCGTCCCCTTCCCGCACCAGATAGTCGAGCTCGAGCAGCACGTCGGTGACTCGGTCGAAGATCTTGGAGATCGCGCCGGTGCGTCCGCTGATCTGGCGACGCAGCTCATCCGTCTGCCGCTTCAACCGCCACCAGCGCTCCGCCCAGCGGGCGTGCGCCTCCCGATCGGGGCAGCCGTGGCACGGATGCTGCCGGATGCGCTTACGCAGCCCCTGCATCTGGCGTTGGCGCTTGTCGCGTTCGCTGCGGGACGCCGTTGTGGCCTTCGACGCGCCCTTCCGTTCGAGGTCGCTGAGCTCGCGCCGAAGCCCTGAGTATTCACGGAAGTCGCCGAGGTGGCAGTGCATCGCCGTCTCGTAGCCCTCGAGCGACTCCTCCTGCGACCGCACCTTGCGGGCGAGGTCGACGACGCCGCGGTCGGCCTGGAACTGGGCGAAGCTGGACTCGAGGATCTGCTTTGTGCGGTCCCGGCCGAACTGCGCGATCAGGTTGACCGACATGTTGTAGGTCGGCTTGAAACTCGAGTTCAGCGGGTAGGTGCGGCGCGAGGCGAGCGAGGCGACCGCTTGCGGGTCCAGCCCGTCCCGCCACTGGATGACGGCGTGCCCCTCGACGTCGATGCCGCGACGGCCGGCGCGTCCGGTCAGCTGGGTGTACTCCCCCGGCGTGATCGGCACGCGGGCTTCGCCGTTGAACTTCTCGAGCCGCTCCAGCACGACCGTGCGGGCGGGCATGTTGATGCCGAGCGCGAGGGTCTCGGTGGCGAACACCACCTTGAGCAGCTTGCGCCGGAACAGGTCCTCGACCACTTCCTTGAACGCGGGCAGCAGGCCGGCATGGTGGGCCGCGACCCCGCGTTCCAACCCGGACAGCCAGTCCCAGTAGCCGAGCACCGCGAGGTCATTGTCGGGGATGGTGCGAACGCTCGCCTCAACGGTGGCGCGGATCTCGTCGCGCTCGGCGACCGTGGTGAGGACGGCACCCGCACGGAGCACCTGACTGACGGCCTGGTCGCATCCGTTGCGGCTGAAGATGAAGAAGATCGCCGGCAGCAGGTTGCGTTCGTCGAGCAGTTTGACGACGTGAGCGCGGTCGAGCCGTTCCTCACGGTACCTTCCGCCGCGCGAGTGGTAGCGGCCGACATCCTTCATCTGCCGTGCGCTGAGGGTGCGACCGCCGTAGCGTGCCATCTGCACCAGCTCGGGGTTGACTCGGTTGGAAGCCTGCCGGTCGCCCGTGCCCTGCAGCGAACCGGTTGAGGTGTCGAACAGGTCGATGAGCTTGCTGCGCATCAGGATGTGCTGCTCGAGCGGCACCGGCCGCTCCTCCGAGACGACCACCGCGGTGTCACCGCGCACCGCCTGCAGCCAGTCACCGAACTCCTCCGCGTTCGACACTGTCGCGCTCAGCGACACCAGCCGGACCTCGCGCGGGAGGTGGATGATGACCTCCTCCCAGACCGCTCCGCGGAACCGGTCGGCGAGGTAGTGCACCTCGTCCATGATCACGAAGCCGAGGTTCGGCAGCAGGTCTGAGTCTGCGTACAGCATGTTCCGCAGCACCTCTGTGGTCATGACCACGATCCGAGCGCGCGAGTTGATGTTGGTGTCGCCGGTGAGCAGGCCGACATTCTCCGGACCGTACTCGTCGACCAGTTCCTGGAACTTCTGGTTGCTGAGCGCCTTCATCGGGGCTGTGTAGAACACCTTGGTGGTTGGCGACTGCATGGCGAGGAACACCGCGAACTCGGCGATAACGGTCTTGCCTGCCCCGGTCGGCGCGGCCACGAGCACGCTGCGCCCAGCCTCCAGTTCAGCGCACGACGACAGCTGGAACGGGTCGAGGTCGAAGCGCTGCTTGGCGCGGAACTCCTCGAGCATCGGCTTGCCGCTGCGCTGCCGCGCCGCAGCGTACCGCTCGGCGGCCGAGAGCTCGGTAGTCATGCGACGCTCGGTGCTCCGAGCTCCGTCTCAAGCCTCTTCTGCTTGCGAGCCTCGATGGCGTCGTGCCAGAAGGCGACACCGACCGCGAGGAAGTACAGGACCGCCATCGGGATGGCCAGCAGGAACATCGAGAAGACGTCCGCGGCGGGCGTGGCGATGGCGGTGAACACGGTGATCGCGAGGATCGCCCAGCGCCAGGCCGACAGCATGCCCTTCGCGGTCATGACGCCTACGAAGTTCAGGATGACGAGGAACACCGGCAGCACGAAGCCGATGCCGATGGCCAGGATCAGCTTGACGACGAAGTGCAGGTACTCCTTCGCGGTGAACAGCGACGCCGTGCCCTCGGCGGCGAACGAGCTCAGCAGCTTCACGATGTTGGGCATCACGAACCAGCCGGCGAGGCATCCGGCCAGGAACAGCGGGACGGCTGTGAAGAAGAACCCGAACGTGTACCGCTTCTCGCGCGATGTGAGCCCAGGCACGATGAACGCGAAGATCTGGTAGAGCCACACCGGGCTCGACAGGAAGATGCCGACGTAGATCGCGATCTGCATCTGCAGGTCGAAGCTGGAGGTCACCGTCGGGTAGACGAGTTGTGTTTCGCGGTGGTACGACCTCCGCGACCATCGTGATCGGCTGCTGCAGGAGCGCCCAGATCGGGGTCGCGAGGAACCAGCCCACGATCGCGCCCGCGACGATGGCCAGCGCAGAGCGGAATAGCCGCTTGCGCAGTTCGATGAGGTGCTCGCCGAGCGACATCCGGCGTTCGGGATTCGCGCCTCGTTTCACACGAGCTGCCACGGTTGTCAGGGTTGAGAGCTGGGCTTGTTGTCCGTGCTAGTGGTCGGCTCGGTTGCGTCAGCCGGGGTGGTCGGCTCACCCGGCTGCGCTGCCGTCGCCTCGCTCTCCGGGGTCTTCATCTCGTTCTTGAAGATCTTCATCGACTGGCCGACGCTGCGGGCGAGCGCCGGAAGCTTCGTCGCGCCGAACAGCAGCAGGATGACCACCAGCAGGATGAGGGCGTGCCAGCCGGAGAGGTTGCCTAACATGCGGATCACTTCCTTCGTGTCGTCGATGTAGTTTAGCCCGGTCAGCAGGACGTAATGTACGTGCCGGCTGACCGTGCTCTACTCGTTGTAGCGCGCCAGCGCGGCGCCGGCCCAGTCTGCCACGATTCGTCGTGCCTCCACGGGCTCGACGACGGTGACCATGCCTGGCAGTCCCGCGACGAGGCGCTTGAGCCCGTGATAGTGGGAGACCCGGATGCTGGTGCGCAGGGCGTCGCCGGACGGGACCAGCTTGGCGCCGGCCGGGATGTAATCCGAGATGAGCGGGAGCGCAGCCGGACTGATGTCGATGGTGACCGACAGGTCGTCTGCCGAGCCCTCGAACAGGGTCTCCGGCAGGGTGACCTCGCCGGCGTGGAAGCTGATCCGCTCGTCGGTGAGCACCGGGTTGCCGATCCGGTCGATCCGGAACGTGCGCACCGCTTCGCGCAGGTGGCACCAGCCGCGCAGGTACCAGTCGGCGTCGACCGACTCGACGCGCAGCGGGTCGACGTGCCGGCTCTCCAGTTCGCCGCGCGAGTTCAGGTAGTCGAACTGCAGCTGCCGCTCCCCCTCGACCGCCTCGCGCACCAGCTCGAGCGTCGCGTCCGCTTCCGCCGTCTCGACGGCGACCTGGGTGGGCAGCGCCGACGCGCCTCGCGCGAGCTTGGCCATCAGCGTGGCAAGCGCGGCGCGGTCGACGGTCTCCGGCAGCGCCGACAGGTACTGCAGCCCCGCGATGAGCGCCGCGGCCTCGCGGCCGGAGAAGCGCGGGGAGTCGTCGATGGCCACCATGTTGGTGAGCACGATCTGGTCGTTCTCCTCGAAATCGTCCCAGGCGATGTCGAAGAGGTCGTCGTGCTGGTAGGCGGCGGTCTCGCCGGGAATGCCCGAGATCGCGATGAGCCGCACCGACTCGCGGATGAGCTCGGCGTCGACCCCGAAGTGGTCGGCGACAGTCTGCACCGACACCCGGTCGTGGTCCATCAGGTAGGGAACCAGGGACAGCAGGAATGCCAGCTTGTCGCGCGCGTGCAGCGGTTGCTTGGCTTTAGCCATCTGCTGCCTCCGTTTCGGTGTGCGCCGCCAGGACTGCTGCGAGCCGCGAGCGGTGCGCCTGACGGAGCTGCTCCGGCTCGAGCACGAGCACCTCGGGACCGTAGCTCGCGAGTTCCTCGGCGAGCAGGTTGGCGTCGGCGAACTGCAGCAGGAGCTCGCCGTTGTCGCCCTCCCTGGTGCCGCGGCGCTTGCGGAGCCGCATTGCGGCGTCCGAATGCGGCTCGACCCGGATGCGCGCGGTGTTGGCGTTCCAGATCTCCTCGATCTCGCGCAGTGCGATCTCGCCCTCGTCGGCGTCGCGTGGCGGGAAGGTCGCGCCGGTCGGCGCGATGTCGCTCACGATGCGGCGCAGCAGGAAGGACTTGCGCGCTCCAGTGTCCGGTTCGATCGCGGAGCAGTGCCAGCGACCCTGGTATTGGAAGAGTGCCACCGGCGCGACCTCGCGCACGCTCGCCTCGGATTGGCCGGGCTTCAGGTAGCTGAAGCGCACAATCTGATTGCGCTCGAGGGCGTTGTTCAGCGGCTCGAATGAGGCATCCCGAACCCGCAATCTAGGCGCGTAGGCGAGCACCGGCTCGTCGGCGTCGATCCCCAGCGCGCGCAGCTTGATGAGTGCACGGCGCGACTCGGTGGACATGGTGCCCTCGCGCCACACCATCGCGGCCAGGCCGAGAAGCGCCGTCTCCTCCGCGGAGAACGTGATGTCGCGCGGCAGTTCGTACTCGCCGCGCGGGATGCGGTAGCGCAGCGACTGGTTGTTGACGGCTTCCCCGGGCGGCTGGATGGTCTCCAGCGGAACGCCGAGCTCCCGGATGTCGTCCTTGTCACGCTCGAACTGGCGCTCGAGGTTCGCGTTGTCGCCGCTGGTCTTGTACCGCTGGCGGTAGCCCTGCACGGTTGACAGGATCTCGCTCTTGGTCAGCCCGTTCTCGGTTGCCAGCAGCGCCAAGACCAGGCTGAACAGCCTTTCCTCAACGGGAACTCTCACCGGTGCTGCCAATCTTCGTGTTCCGCGCTGTCACCGACATTGGTGTCCAACGATGCGACAACACACCCGGCCAGTGTGTTTGTGAAGCTCTACAGGTCGACGATGCCCAGAATATCAACCACGTAGACGAGCGTTGACCCCGACGGGATGCCCGGCGCGCCCTGGTCGCCGTAGGCGTGCTCCGGCGGTGCCACGATCAGGATCTGCGAGCCCACCGTCTTCCCGGTGAGCCCCTCGACGACGCCGGAGGGCAGTCCGCCGCCGTCCTTGAGCTCGCGCACGACGGCCTGTCCCTCTTCCCAGGTGGAATCGAAGACGCCGCCGTCAGACCAGAGCACACCGGTGTACTTCATGAGCACCGCGTCGCCGGCCTTGACCTTCTCGCCATCCGCCTTCTGCAGCTCGGCCACCTTCAGGTCGGTCGGCGGGTCCTCATTCGGAACCGTCACGCCGGGAGCGCCATTCGGAGCGAGCACCACCGCGGGCAGGCCGTTCTGCGGAAGCTGCGGGCTGCCGTTAGCCTTCGCCGGCCACGCCTCCATCAGGTCCACGACGTAGACGAAGGAGTCATTCGCGCCGACACCGTTGGCCGGATCGGCTGCGCCGTTGTGGGTGTCCTTGGCCGAGCCGACGATCGCGATGCGCGAGCCGACCGTCGAGCAGGCGAGCCCGTCGGTGATCACATCAAGGGTCGTGTCCGCTCCAACCGTGACGAACTGGCCCATGTCGTCGAACTTGCTCTGGCCGAGTACTTCACCGTCGGCGCCGTTGAGAATCGTGAACTGGATGCGGACCGGCTGGCCTGCGCGCACCGGCTCACCCTCGCCCTCGACGAGCACACTGCGCTCGGTGCTGTCGGTATAGATCGGGGTCGGGAAGTCCACGCTGGGCTTGTCGCCGATCTTCCCGCTGGCCGTCACCACTGACGAAGCGTCTCCCGCCGACGTCGGCGTGCATCCCGGTGCGAACGGGTTGGCACAGGCCGACAGGCTGACGAGCACGCCTGCAGACAGAAGGAGCGCGGGGATCTTGCGCACGAGTCCTCGTTTCGTTGATGGCACAGCTTTCACAATTCTAGGCTGAAGGCTCGGTGTGAGTTTTCTCACCCGGGAGGCGCTTTGCCGCTTCGGACTCCGCCTGCCGCGCGGCCTTCCGGATGCGCTTCTCGCTCGCGGATCGCTCGCCCAACGAGCCGGGCGTCCACAGCTCGACATCCTCGTCCGCGAATTCCGGCTTCGCCTTCCGCCCGCGCTGCGGCAGCACGGTGCCCGGCGCGAGCCGCCTGGCGGTCAGCAGGAAGCCGGTGTGGGCGACCATCCGGTGATCGGGGCGCACCGCGAGACCCTCGACGTGCCATCCGCGCACCATGATCTCCGATGACTCCGGCTCGGTGAAGTTGCCGGTGGCACGAATCGCCTCGGCGACGCGCGAGAGCTGGGTGACGGTCGCGATGTAGGCGACCAGCACGCCGCCGGGCGTGAGGGCGTGCGCGACTCGCCTCGAGGCAGTCCCAGGGGGCGAGCATGTCGAGCACGATCCGGTCGACGGATCCGGCCTCGACCTTGGGCAGCTCCTCGGCCAGGTCGCCGAGCTCGACGCTCCAGTTGGCGGGCTCCTCGCCGAGGAAGTTCTCGACGTTGGCGCGGGCAACTCGCGCGAACTCGTCGCGACGCTCATAAGAGATGAGTCGACCCTCGGGCCCGATCGCCCGCAGCAGCGACAGCGACAGCGCGCCAGAGCCGACGCCGGCCTCGACCACGGTGGCGCCCGGGAAGATGTCGCCGATGCTCAGGATGCGGGCCGAGTCCTTCGGGTAGACGATGGCGGCGCCGCGCGGCATCGACATGACGAAGTCGTTCAGCAGCGGCCGCAGCGTCAGGTATTCGTCGCCGGTAGTGCTGGTGACGACCGAGCCATCCGGGAGCCCGATCACGTCATCGTGCTTGAGCACGCCGCGGTGCGAGTGGAACTCGCCGCCCGGCTGCAGTGTGATCGTGTTGAGGCGGCCCTTCGGCCCGGTGAGCTGCACCCGGTCGCCAACCACGAACGGGCCGGACTGACGCCGGGTCACGACGCGAGCCTCTGCGCGCTGAACACGGCGGCTAGGTCGTCGAGGGTCTTGCCCTCGAGGGTCGACCACAGCGTGTAGTCGGGGCTCGGCTCAAGCGGGATGTGCGCGGGCACGCCGATCACGGTGGCACCGGATGCGACAGCGGAGGCAAGCCCGGGACGCGAGTCCTCGATCGCGACACAGTCCATCGCCGCGACTCCGAGCAGCTCTGCACCGCGCAGGTAGGGCTCCGGGTGCGGCTTCTCGTTGTCGACATCATCGCCGGAGACGACATAGTCGATGCTGAGCAGCCGGGCGATCGGGTCGGCCATCGAGCGCATGGACATGGTGACGATCGCGGTCGGCACCGCGGCCTCGGCCAGAGCGGCGACGAGTTCGCGGGCGCCGGGGCGCCACGGCACGCTGTCGCTGAGCTGGGCGACGACGCGTGCGGTCAGCCGATCGATGATCTCGGCCGCTGGGAGGTCCACTCCCCTGTCCTGGAAGACGTGTGCGCTGTCGAACAGTCCGGAGCCGACCTGGCCCATCGCATCCTCGTGCGTCCAGACGCCGCCGAATGACTCCACGAGCTCCGTTTCTGCTGTCATCCAGTAGGGTTCCGAGTCGATGAGCGTGCCGTCCATGTCGAGCAGGACTGCCGCGGGTAGCTGTGAGGTCACGAGCGTCAAGTGTACTGACCGCGTTCCGCCGCTCGCGGTCCTATCCTTGAAGGGCAAAAGGTGAGCGCCTTAGCGGCGCCTCGAAGATTCGTAAGGTGAATGTGGTCAAGAACGATGGTCTGCTCGGCGGACGACTGCTGGTCGTCGCGTTCGAGGGCTGGAACGACGCCGGCGAGGCAGCCAGCGGCGCCCTCCGCACGCTGAAGGACCAGCTCGGGGTGGTGCCGGTCGCGGAGATCGACGGCGAGTACTACTTCGACTACCAGTTCAACCGACCGACGATCTCGACCAATGACGATGGCACTCGCAGTCTCGACTGGCCGAGCGTGATCGTCTACGGTCCGGCATCCGATCGGCCTCTGCCGAGCGAGCCCATCATCGACCAGGCCGGGCTGTCGGTGAGCGGCGACAACGCCGGCAACGTGTTCATCCTGCTCGGCACCGAGCCATCGCGGAGCTGGAAGAGCTTCGCCGAGGACCTGATCGCGATCATCGACGAGAACGACATCGAGGCGGTCATCTTCCTGGGCGCGATGCTCGCCGACGTGCCGCACACCCGGCCGATCTCGGTGTTCACGAGCAGCGAGAACCCGGAGGTGCGTGCGGAGCTGGGCATCGAGCGGAGCCTGTACGAGGGCCCGGTCGGCATCCTCACGGTGATCACCGATGCCGCGGAGGCGGCGGGCATCCCGACCGTGTCGGTGTGGGCATCCGTGCCGCACTACGTGCACAACGCGCCGTCACCGAAGGCGATGCTCGCGCTCATCGACCAGCTCGAGGAGCTGATCGACGTGGTGATCCCGCGCGGCGATCTGCTGGACGAGGCACAGGTGTGGGAGCGCGGCATCGACGCAGCTCGCGAGCGAGGACGAGGACATGGCGTCCTATATCCACCAGCTCGAGCAGGCGCGCGACACCGTCGACTCGCCCGAGGCGAGCGGCGAGGCGATCGCGCAGGAGTTCGAGCGGTACCTGCGCCGCCGCGGTGGCGAGGGGAAGCCGCCGCCCGCGCCGTCTGCCGGCTGACGTAAAGCTCGCTGGTTGAGGGATTACGCGCAGCGCTTGTCTCGAAACCAGCTCGGCGATGGGGCTGGTTTCGAGACGATCGCTTCGCGATCCCTCAACCAGCGGGGGCTTCGCGATCGCTGTTGTGCAGGACATCCCTTGTTGTGCAGGACATTCCTTGTTGTGCAGGACATTCCTTGTTGTGCAGGAGATTTTGGGCGAAACGGCCCCGGATGCCTATGGGCGGCCCGGAAAACGGGAGAAAGTCCTGCATAACAGGTACTTCCCTTCCGCGAGACTGCGGAAAGGTGCAGAATGCGAGCTCTCAGCGCACTTTCCTGCAGTCTCGGCGGGAGTGAGTGGCCGGGCGGGGATGTGTACGGTGCCGGCGAGCCCTACAGGCGGATGCCCAGCAGGGCGTCGATCGCCGACACCGTGACGCTGCTGGGGGCGCGGCCCGCCGCCACCTCGGCGTCGACCAGCGCGAGCGCTCCCGGCGTGTCGAGGTCGTCGGCGAGCAGTTCGCGCATCCGCTCGAGCACCGCCGTGTCGTCCCCAGATGCGCCGGCCGCCCACGCCCGCCACGCGGCGAGCCGTGCGACGGCGCGCTCGAGCACGGCATCCGTCCACTCCCAGTCGCTGCGGTAGTGGTCGCGAGCAGCGCGAGGCGGATCGCGCGCGGGTCGACCCCGCTGCGCGCAGCCGCGACACGAGCACGAGGTTGCCGAGCGACTTGCTCATCTTCTCGCCCTGGTAGGCGACCATGCCCGGCGTGCGAGTAGACGCGCGGCCGAGCGGCTGCCCGGTGAGCGCGGCCGCGTGGGCGGCGCTGAACTCGTGGTGCGGGAAGAGGAGGTCGGAGCCGCCGCCGTTGACCGTGATCGGCGAGGCCGAGGTGCGTGAGCGCGATCACCGAGCACTCGATGTGCCAGCCGGGCCGTCCGCGCCCGACCGCCGAGTCCCACGCCGGCTCCCCGTCGCGCTCGGCGCGCCACAGCAGCGGGTCGAGCGGGTCGCGCTTGCCCGGCGCGCTCCGGGTCTCCCCCGCGCTCGGCCGAAGAGCCGCAGCATCGTCGTCGCGGTCGAGGCCGGACTCTCGTCGCCGAGGTGCCAGGGCGACGCCTCCGCGGCCGCGGCGATGTCGAAGTAGAGGTCGGCTGCGGCATCCGGGCTCTCGACCGCGTAGGCGAGCCCCGCTCTCGCGCAGGCCGGGCGACGGCCTCCGCGATCCGGTCGATCGACCTCGGTGACGCCGACGAAGTGGTCGGGCGGGATGATCCGCAGCGCCTCCATGTCGGCGCGGAACAGGTCGATCTGCTCGGCGGCGAGCTCGCGCCAGTCGACGCCGGTCGCGGTCGCGCGCGCTCGAGCAGCGGGTCGTCGACGTCGGTGATGTTCTGCACGTAGTCGCACGCTCGACGCCGGCGTCGCGCCAGCAGCCGCACGAGCGTGTCGAAGGCGAGGTAGGTGGCGGCGTGCCCGAGGTGGGTGGCGTCGTACGGGGTGATGCCGCAGACGTAGAGCCGATGCGGCGCCGTCCACCGCGACGGCGGCGTCGAGCTCGCCGGTGGCCGTGTCGCGGACGCGCGGCAGCGGTCGCGTCGACCCGGCAGCGTCGGCACCGGCGGTCGCGTTCCAGGCTGCACCTCACAGGCGGCGAGCACACCCGTCGACGAGCAGCACGATGAGCGCCACGCCGAGCAGCGACGCGGTAGATCACGAACGGCAGGAAGGAGCGCTTCGAGATGTAGTTCATGAGGAACGCGATGACGACGAGCGCCGACCACGAAGGCGACGACGGTGGCGACCGCGGTCTCGAGCCCGGTGAAGACCTCGGGCGCGCATCCGGCAGCCGACGGCTCGCACGGGTTGGTGACGGTCTTGAACAGCTGGTAGAGCCCGCTGCCGAACACGGCGGGGATCGCGAGCAGGAACGAGTAGCGCGCGGCGGCCGGCCGGTCGTAGCCCAGAGCAGGCCGGCCGTGATGGTGCCGCCGGAGCGGGAGACGCCGGGGATCAGCGCGAGCGCCTGCGCGAGGCCGAAGATGACGCCGTGCCGCCAGCCGAGCTTCTCCAGCGTGAGCGGTCTTCGCGCCGAGCCAGTCGGCGATGCCGAGCAGGATGCCGAAGCACGATGAGCATGATCGCGACGATCCAGAGCGACCGGAGCGTGGTCTCGATCTGGTCCTGGAACAGCAGCCCGAGCAGGACGATCGGGATGCTGCCGATGATGATGAGCCAGCCCAGCCGCACATCCGGGTCGCTTGCGCGGGATGCGACCGGTCAGCGACCGGAACCAGCGCGCCGATGATGCGGGTGATGTCGCGCCAGAAGTAGATGACCACCGCGGTCTCGGTGCCGAGCTGGGTGATCGCGGTGAAGGCCGCGCCGGGGTCCTCGCCGCCGCTGAGGAACTCGCCGACGATGCGCAGGTGCGCGCTCGAGGAGATCGGCAGGAACTCGGTCAGACCCTGGACGA
Source organism: uncultured Actinomycetota bacterium (assembly GCA_963702165.1). Classification (GTDB taxonomy): domain Bacteria; phylum Actinomycetota; class Actinomycetes; order Actinomycetales; family Microbacteriaceae; genus Terrimesophilobacter. The sequence goes on from OY969722.1 coordinate 694,211, forward strand.
GGCCGAGGATGATCGCGTCGATGAATGCCCACGTGAGGCCGCTCCCGATCAGTAGTCCAGCAGCAGGTCTGCGCGAGCACCTGCCTGCCAAAGACTAGTGCGTCGAGCGGCACGCGCTCGTCGACGCCGTGGAACATGCCAGGGAAGTCGAGCTCGGCCGGCAGCTGCAGCGGCGCGAAGCCGTAGCCGGTGATGCCGAGCTTGCTGAGCGCCTTGTTGTCGGTGCCGCCGGAGAGCAGGTAGGGCAGCACCGGCGCGCCCGGGTCGTAGCTGGCCGAGACGCGGCGACCATCGCGTCGACCAGCGGGCCGTCGAACGGGGTCTCGAGGCCGATGTCCGGTGTCACGATCTGCGATCTCGATGTCGTCGCCGACGAGCTCGCGCACCTCGGCGAGCACCTGCGTCCTCCTCGCCCGGCAGGGTGCGGATGTCGATGAGCGCCTCGGCGCGTGTCGGGGATGACGTTGTGCTTGTAGCCGGCGCTGAGCAGCGTCGGGTTGGTGGTGGTGCGCAGCGACGCCTGGATGAAGCCGGCGGCCGTGCCGGTGGCGAGCACGAGCTCGTCCGGGCCCGACGGTCTGCGGGTCGACGCCGAGGATGCGCGCGAGCTCGCCGACGAGGGCGCTGGTGGTCTCGGTGAGGCGGATCGGCCAGTCCCGGCGCCCGATCTTGGCGACCGCTTCGGCGAGGCGGGTGACCGCGTTGTCGCGGATGAAGCGGGAGCCGTGGGCGGCGCGTGCCGCGCGCGACCAGCTTGATCCAGACCAGCGCCTTCTCGCCCGTCTGCAGCAGGTAGGCGCGCTGGCCGTCCAGGGTGATCGAGTAGCCGCCGACCTCGCTGATCGCCTCGGTGGCGCCGGCGAAGAGTTCCGGATGGTTGTCGACCAGGTAGTGCGAGCCGAACACGCCGCCGGCCTCCTCGTCGGCGAAGAAGGCGATGACGAGGTCGCGGGCCGGCTGCCGGCCGCTGCCGAGGATGTCCTGCAGCGCGGTGAGGATCATGGCGTCCATGTTCTTCATGTCGACGGCGCCGCGGCCCCAGAGCATGCCGTCCTTGATGACGCCGTCGAACGGGTCGACGCTCCAGTTCGTCGGCGTCGGCGGGCACGACGTCGGTGTGGCCGTGCACGACGAGGGCGGGCTTGCTCGTTGTCGCGGCCCTCGACCCGGGCGACGACGCTGACGTGCGGCCGGGCGCGCGCTCGAACAGCTCCGGCTGCAGACCCAGTTCGGTCGAGCTTGACGCCGACGTACTCGGCGGCCTCCGTCTTCGCCGTTGGACTTGCCCTCGCCGTAGTTGGTGGTGTCGAAGCGGATGAGGTCGCGAGCAATGATCGCGGTGGCGTCGAGCTCGGGTCTCGGATGCGGTGAGGTCATGCGCTACCAACGGTACCGCGTGGGCAAAACGCGGGTCGCCGAACGTGCTATTCTCGTACCTCGGTGAGCAGCCGAATAACATCCTGTCCGGATGGCGGAAATGGCAGACGCGCTAGCTTGAGGTGCTAGTGCCCGTATAGGGCGTGGGGGTTCAAGTCCCCCTTCGGACACAATGTGATGAGTCGGGACATCGTTCATAGATGTTTCGAGTCATCGTTCATATTCGGAAGCCCCGGCCATCGGCCGGGGCTTCTGTTGTTGTTGCGCCAGTAGTTTCGGCTGGGGTCGATGGTGTGGTGGCTGAGGACTTCGCCGGTGGTGTGGTCGGTGACGATGACGGTGGTGTGGTCGGTGAGGATCAGTGCGGGTCGGTTGGCGTGGTGTCGGCCGATGCCGAGGTGGTGGAGCTTGCCGGCGCGGCGGAGGGTGAGTTTGCCGAACTGGTCGACGCGGTCGACGCGGACACGGTAGTGGCTGGTGATGCCGCCGGTGGGGTGGGCCTTGATGGTTGCCTGGTAGGCGGTTTCCGGGGTGCGCTGGTCCAGGGCGCGGTGGGGGCGGTGTCGGTTGTAGATGTCACGGAATCGGTTGAGCTGGTGTTGCAGCTCGGTGAGGGTGTCGGCGGCGGGTTGCCGGGTGAGCCATCGCTTCAGGGTCTGGTGGAAGCGTTCGATCTTGCCCTGGGTTTGCGGGTGGCCGGGGTGTCCGTTCTTCTGTTGGATGCCGAGGGCGGCCAGGAGGTATTCGAACTGGGTGCGGCCCCCGGTGAACCGGGAGGTGTAGACGGATCCGTTGTCGGTGAGGGTGGACGCTGGTGGGCCGTAGTGGTTGATGCAGCGGGTGAACTCGGTGACCACGTCTGGTCCGGTGACGCGGTCGAAGACGGTGCAGGCCAGCAGGTAGCGGGAGTGGTCGTCGAGCCAGTTCAGGATCTCCACGTCGGTGCCGTCGGCCAGGCGCCAGTGGGTGAAGTCGGACTGCCAGCACTCGTTGGGTTGATCGGCCTGGAACCGGATCAGTGAGGACTTCGGCCGTTTCCGAGGCTCGGGCGTGATCAGGCCGGCGCTGTGCAGGATCCGGCGGATCGTCGAGGTGGATGGGGCGTGCAGGTTCTCCCGGACGAGGTGGGCGGCGATGGTAACCGGGCCGTGGTCCAAACCGTCCTGTTCGAGTTGCTGGCGCAGCTCAACGATGCGCGCCCGCACCGGTTCCGAGGTGGCGCGCCGATTGGTGTGGGGGCGACGTGAGCGCGGTTCGATTGCGTCCATTCCGCCGGACTGATACCGGGTGACGAGGATGTGCACCCACCGCCAAGACATGCCGTAGCGGCGGGCCGCCTCGGCCTTGCTCAGGTGACCATTCACGACCGACAACACGACCACTCGCTCCTTCGACATGCCCCATCGTCGAGCGAAAGCGACTATGAACGATGACGCGACTCATCTATGAACGATGTCGTGAACCTAGACACCCCTTCGGACACAAGACTGATTGACTCCAGAACCCCGATCTCCACGGTGGTTCCGCAAGCGGCCGCCTGATCCGCTGCACTTCCGGACATCCGCGCCCCGCGCACCTGACGCGTTTGTCCGCACCGTGCGCGTGTCGCGCGCCCCCGAACAAGCCGAGCGCTTAGTTCTTGTGCTCGTTCGGGTCGAGGATTCCCCCGGGCGCCAGTCACTTCGGGAGTGCGCTCTCCGGCTGGGGGTGGTGGGACGCGGCGAGGTTCTCAAGCTGGCTGCATTTGAAGTTGCGGTTTGCGCGGTCCGAGCGTGAGGACCGAGTCAGCCACCCACCGCGACGGGCGAGTAGTGGAAAGAGCCGGGACAACGGGACCAGAACGGGGCATCCGACACCCTCGAGATCCCGAAGCGGTTGCCGGCGACTACCTTGCCGAAGTCGCGCACCTCTACACGTACCCCCGTCGTGCTGACAGGCAGTGTCTCGCCAGGGCCGAGAAATGGCGGCTCCTGCGGGACAGCATAGTTACCGGCCCCGTCGGGCTTCAACGCAACCATTGTGCAGTTCATATTGAAGCACGCCGCAACCTCCGCATCGTCGCTGAGCCCTGGGGCAAGGATGAGTTCGATTGGTGCATCGTTTTCGTAGCCCACAGTGGTGCATGGCACCGGCACGAATGTCCATATGACCACGGTTAGCGCAACGACCGCGCCACCGCTGGCAGCGCCGATCGCGAACCACCAACCGCCACGTCCGGAGGCCGTCATTGAGTTCTCCTAGTTGAGACGAGAGGCATAATCGTAACTATCTCAGTGTGCCCAGAAGATCCTCAACGGTCCGCAGCGTGATGGAGCGAATCAGGGCAGTTGCAGTAGAGAGCTTCAATCGCGCTTCTCCGTCACCACCCGCGGCTCGCTTCTGACCAACACGGCCGTGGTTCCCCCGCCGACCATACACAGCAACCCAGCTGAGATCGCTTCGATTGTCAGGGACCATCCAAACATATGGACGGTCTCTGCTTCGCCAGGCTTTGCTTCCCAAGTGCACGAAACGCCCAGCGGCCAGAAACTGAGCTGACCCCTCGGAGGGTTGGCCTCGGATTCGACCACGCCCCGTGGTGGCTCAACTCTCCTTTGGCATTGCGAATCTGCATTCTCGTGCGTGCCCACCATCAGTGAGCCACCCACGTGAAAGCACAAACCGAGCGCCGTGGAAAAAGAGAGCACGGCGACCGCGAAAACAATCGATCTGCTCAGCCGCATGCCACCACTCCTCCGCCGGCTCTCCGCATGAAGTATGTCGCACAGAGACGCGTCCGCCAACGCAGTTGAACAACGCCGTGGCCAAGCGGCTTTGCAGAACGCGATGTCGGAGGGGCATGTCGTGTCGAGGCTTACAACAGCGTCAACGGCCAGCCGTCGGACTAGTCTTCAGCAAGCCGGCCAAGTCATGATGCGGCCGGGTAGCTAGCCGCCAGGATCGAGATGGGGGCGGATTCCGATGTGCTTCGGCGTCCGTTGCTTCAGGCGTCCGTGCCAAATCACCATGCCCACAACCCCTGCGGCCAGCAGCACGAGTCCGACGAACGGAATCTGTACTAACGCCAGAATTAGGAAGATTCCGATCACCCAAAGTGACCAGTGCAATCCGGTCGCAGCTGGCGGATCTGGAAGTTCGCTCTCGTCGACATAGCTTGGCGGGGGCTCGGCTCGAGTCGGAGCCAGTTCGGGGAGTCGGTCCGCTGGTCCGGGCCAGGAGTCGGGTATCTCTTCTGCCCTCATGACGTCCAGAACGACTTCTGCGGCGAGTCGGGATCCGGTCATCTGTGCCCATGCCGCGGCGGTGGCGCCTTGGGATGCTGCCTCGTCCACGAGGGGGCGAAGACTCTCTGAGGTCACCGGGCTGAGCTGGCCGATGCGTTGTCCGTCCAACCGGACCTCGAGGATGACGAGCGAGCTACGAGAACGGCTTATCTCAATGGGGTGCAGCGTCACGACAATGGCGTCGTCGACGCTCTTGGGGTCGACGTACTTGCGGAGCACGTCGAGGTGCTCTTGTTCACCGGTTACCTGAATCCGCCTACCTCGCGGAATGAGCGCGTGTTCGCCGGGCGGAGGGGCATTCTTTGGGAGCAGCCGATGCGGCGCTGGGAGCGCGAGCCGTACCGAGCTCTTGAGTTCCTCACGGGAGCGGCGGGTCGACCATCGGGTCACAGCCCAGATGCGGATGTTTACTTCCGGAACCACTCCCGACCGGGTGAACAGCGACACGGAAGCGAAATACTCGCGCGCGGTGGCCCGATCCAGGTAGCCGACGACGATTCCGTCGACGCGAACCGAGACCGCGTTCGAGTCATGGGGGTTGTCCGGTTCTGGGACAAGCTCGGCAACCCCTTCCCATACTCTCTCTTGATCAAGTTTCGGCCTTCCGCCGATAACGGTCGATATCTGTTCTTCGCGGAAGTTCTCGCCGACGATGTCCAGGCGTGCTTCTCCTCTGGCTGAGATGTTGAAACGTGGGGCATCTGGCAGGAAGGTCGAGTCGGGCCGGCTGACCTGCCAGTACGCAGGGGCCCATTCGTTTCCGTCCCACCAACGAACCCAATGCGGGCTCTCCGGCGTTGGATGCCAACCCGCCTTTACTTTCCCCATCAGACACTCCCCCGCTGACTCTTGTCGTCTCGGCTAGTGTCTCGCCTCAAAGGAGAACTCGTCTAGTGTTCGCGAAGATGCATCAGGTTGGAGCAGCTGAGACACAGGGTTCTCACGAGTCGCTCAATGAGCAGACACGACGCATGTCCATCGTGGAATTGACGGGCTGACACACAGTTTGCGCGGCGCGGACGCCCGCTTGTTGTTTGGTTGCGATGGGGTCTATCGCAGCAATTCGAGGTCGTCGCTCCAGCTGTCGACCACGTCCGCTGCACCGTTTCGACGTGCGACCGATTCCACCGCTGCGAAGAGCGATCGCTGGGCGGCTTCATGAGACTGCGAGAGCACGCCGTCAAGGATCGCGAGCAACCGTGTGCTCTCAAACTCTGGATTCTCAAGTGGGAAACGAGCCAGCTCCCAATGAAGGTACTTGTTGTAGGGACGCACTCGACGCTCGAAGGCGAAGATGGTTGTGAGCGCATGAGACACTCTCCGCGGCGTCGAGGCGTGACTCCATCGGACGGCCGTCTCGTGCGCTCTTCAATGAACGCACCGCGAAATTGATGTAGCCGTCCAAGAAGTCCAGCGATAGCGTGGACGCTTCATCCGCGGTGAGTGCGGCCTGCGCGTCGACCAGCACCTGGATTTCACCGTCGAACCGCACGCGGTGGCCCGCTCCGCTGCACTTCCGGACATCCGCGCCCCGAGCAACTGGCGCGGCCGACCGGAACATCCGCGTGTCGTCCCTTGCGGCGCCAGTCTTCGCCCTGGAGCCGAATCTCATTAGATGTCAGGATTCTCGAGCCCCGCCAACCTTTGGGGTGAGAGCTCGCCCGAGCTCAGGGAATGAGTGTCGGATGAGTGGAGCGCGTGCTACACCGGTCTTGGTCGTGGCGGGATTGATCGTGTCGCTGACAGCTTGCGCAGCACTGGATGGCAACCAGGCCGCCATGGCGAATATCGAACTGCCCGCGCCCTCCCAGGCGAATTGGGTCATGCCGCTCGACGAATTCTCACCACCCTCAGCGGACAGCTTGTCGAACTACGCCGAAAACCTGCTCCTCGAACGTTGTCTGGGTGAGGCGGGGATTCAGTGGCCGATTCCGTGGCAGCCCACTGACGACGCGGACTATCTATTACCTCCCGCGAATCGGTCCGGGTTCCCCGCGCTCACTGTGGAGATCGCGCAAGAATGGGGTTACCGAGCCAACTTCAATCCGGGGCGCTATGCCTCGTTCGAGGACCGCCAAGCCGTCATGAGGGAGTTGAACGGCATAGCCGCGTCAACGCCGGGATTCGACAGCGTCTTTGACGCGTGCCTTACGGACGCTCGCCAGACCGTCCCGTCTCTGCAGCTCAACAAGGCATTCAATCGCGTGCGGGAGTTGATGGGTCCGGCTCAAAGGGCGGCGTGGATCGCGTCGCCGGTCATCGCGGCAGATGCCGCGTGGCGCGACTGCCTAAAGGCCATCGGATATGTCAACGTTCCGGACAGCCCCCTCGGTGAGGACGAGGGCTGGATGCCCACCCAAGCGTTGCGCGACGAGCTCGGCATTCCCGATCTGTACACGTCAACTGGTGATGGCGCGCCAGAATCGTCGCTCACCGAGGCGGAGATCGCTCTGGCAGTTGATGACGCCACCTGTCGCCAGACCAGCGGCTGGTCAAAGGCCATGTATGAGGCGCTCTGGGAAGCCCAAGTTGAGGTCGTGAGGGAGCACGCGGACGAACTCGTGCGGATGCGTGACGAGTGGGACGCGGCCAGGGCGACACTGATGACGGTCATCGCCGAACACGCACCCTCGCGATGAACGTGCGACGCGTAGCCTGGGCCGCTTCCGGCGCGATCACGGCCGTGGCACTCGTCGTCGGCGGTTGGGTCGCTGCCAGTGCCTTCACCTCCCCCGCACAGTGGGAGGCGCAGGCGTCTGCTCCGCCGCCGGCGCCGATCCTCGCCGAGGTGACCCGGGGTGATCTGGTGGACGACCGGACACTTGTGGCGACCGTCGTCCCGGAGTCGGAGGCATTGGTGCCGCTTGCTCCAACCGAGGGTGCGGTGCGCAGCATCGTAACCGCGAGCACCCTCGCCGTCGGCACCGAGGTAACGGTGGGAGCCGTTCTTGTCCGTGTCAACGGGGAGCCGACGTTCGCTTTCGCCTCACCGTTCCCGTTCTATCGCGATCTCGGCGTCGGCGACGAGGGGCCCGACGTGCGGGTACTGCAAGAGAATTTGCAGGCTCTCGGCCTGATCACTTCAATCGACGGCAGGTTCGGTCCCGCGACGGCGCGCGGCGTCGCCGCCTTGTTCACTTCGGCCGATTCACCAGTGCGGAAGCGGGACGACCCGGCTCGTGCCGACGCCAGCGCTGACCCCGGGGAACAGACGGGGCGGAAAGCCGGCCGCCGAGCAATTCTGCCTATCTGCCTCTGTCATCAGTTGCGGCAGTGCCAACCCTGCCAGCCCGCGTCGCGAGCGTTCCCGCGGTCGGCACCGACGTGGCCGCCGGCGCAGCGGTACGACTCACGTCCGAGGGAGCGTTACTGCGCGTGAGTATGCCGGGCGACCTCGTCGACGTCCTCACGCCTGGCGCCGAAGTGGAATGTTCCACCGCCGGCGATCAAGTAGCCCCGTGCCGTGTGCTGCGGGTGTTCAGGGCGACATCGGACGCGGCGGGGATCGGCGGTGGGGATCAGGAGTTCGATTGGGTCGATGTCGTCCCGGTCGGGACGTCGATCGATCCTGACCAAGCCGGTCAGTCGGGATCTATCCAGGTTCGCGTCTCCACTCTCGCTGAGGACTCGCTGCTGGTGCCCACCCTGGGCGTCGCCCAGCAGGACGCAACATCCGGCGTCATTGTGAGGCAGGAGGCTGACGGCACTTTCACGGAGGTCCGCGTCACTGTTATCGCCGCGCTGAAGGGCCGGATGGCAATCGTGGGTGCCCTCGAACCGGGCGACCGTATCCGGGTGGGCTAATGGCCCTCATCGAACTGCGCGGCGTTTCACGGGTCTTCCAATCAGCGGCGGAGCCAGTGCACGCCTTACAAGAGGTGGACCTTGCCATAAACCGCGGCGAGTTCGTAGCGATTGTGGGCGCCTCCGGGGGCGGCAAGACCACGCTCTTGTCGATCATCGGCGGACTCGACGTTCCATCGACCGGGCAGTACGTGCTCGATGGCGATGCTGTTCCTCGGAATGAGGGACCCGCCCTCGCGGCCCTTCGGGCACGGACATTTGCCTACATCTTTCAAGGCTTCCACCTTCTCGAGCAGCGCCCGGCGGAGGACAGCGTCGCACTGGGCATGCTGTATCAGGGCGTCCCTGCACGGGAACGGCGCCTTCGAGCTGCCGCGGCCGCAGAACAAGTCGGGATGGGTGACCGGCTTTCCGAGCGCACCGCCCGGCTCTCCGGCGGTCAGCGTCAGCGCCTTGCCATTGCCAGGGCGGTCGCCACGGAGTCCCCCGTTCTCTTGGCGGACGAACCGACCGGAAACCTCGATTCAGCGACAGGTGCACAGGTGATGGCCGAGCTTCGCCGACTGCACGCGGCCGGCGTCACGATCATCGTGGTGACTCACTCACCTGACATTGCCGCGGCCGCCACCCGTGTCGTCCGGATCACCGACGGCCGGATTACCGAGGACCGCCCGACCAGCACACCCGACGCATATGTTGGCTCCCCCGCGCTTCTCCAGCCTCGACGCCGCAAGGCTCTGGAGTCTGGGCGAGAGATGCTGGGCGATGCTTTCGCGTCGCTCATCTCGAGAGGCCGCCAGTCGCTTGCGCTGGCAACGGCGGTGGGCCTGGCGATAGCGCTGCTGGTGACGACGGTCGGGGTGACAGGCTCGACAGCCGCTCAGGTGCAATCTACCTTCAACGCCCACACGAACCGCGAGGTGACGGCATCGTGGAACCCCGATACTGACGGCGCAGCACCCTCACCAGACGAGGCGGTGGCTATCGCGACATCCCTTTCCGGCGTGGACGCTGCAGCAGTCGTCACTGACCACCCAGGCGTGCCCGTTGGCAATGTCAGAGGAGACCAGAGGGTTGTCGTCGTGCACGATGCCGCCGGGGACTTCGTTGAGGCAACCAGCGCCGAAATCGACTGGGCCGGCGACTCCGTCCTATTACCTGGTCACGCCGTGGTCGGGTCTGCTTTGGCGACACAACTCGAGCTCGGGCCACTCTCCGGGGGTCCGGTGATCACCCTCGGCGGCCGGGAGTACACCGTGCGAGGCATCCTGCGGTCGTCCTCGAGAATGCCGCTATTGATCGGCGAAGTGATCCTCGCCACAGGAGATGTCCCCGATTCGGTCACGGCAAACCGGCGAAGCTTGTTGATCCTGGCCCAGGCCGGAGCGGCACTCCAGATCGGGGCGCAGGTACCCGTTGCGCTCAACCCGTTCGAGCCTGAATCGTACGACGTGCACACCCCAACAGACCCGCGAACCCTGCGCGCCGAGATCGAAAGCGGAGTGCAGACGGCGCTGATCGCGTTTACCGCTATCTCGGCTCTCATCGCGGTGCTGACGCTGATGAACAGCATCGGCGCGGCCGTCACTGGGCGCCGCGCCGAACTCGGCTTGCGTCGAGCACTTGGCGCCCGCTCGGGCCAGCTCGCAGGCCTGGTCATCACCGAGTCGGCGCTGCTGGGTTTCGCGGGCGGCATTGTCGGGCTGACCGTCGGGTTCATCGGCATACTCGGCTTCACCATCGCGCAACGCTGGGTGCCAGTGTTCGATATGCAGCTGGCTCCGCTCGCCGTGGCGGCCGGCGTCGCTGTCGGAGGAATCGCTTCGCTCCTTGGCGCGGTGCGGGCGGCTCGGGTCAGACCTGCGGACGCACTGCGCCAATGATCAACGTGATCGAGATTTCGTGTCAGGATTCCGGTTTCGGGTCAACCTATAGTGAGGAAGGCGCCGGCAGGCCGCCTGATCCCGCACGGCAAGGAGGCAGGTGGACCAGCGCCGCACAGCCTTCGAAGCGCTCTTCGAACAACACCATTCAGCCGTATTGCGACATGTGGAGCGCCGCGTCGACGACCGCGAGCAGGCCCAGGAGTTGACAATGGACTGCTTCGAGATAGCTTGGCGTCGCTTCGACCCGGATGCGCCGTTCAGGCTCCCCTGGCTGTTGCAGACCGCTCGCAACCTCATCGGAGACTCATACCGCCGACGCGGCCGCGAGCGAGCCGGCTTCTCGCACCTCGTCGCCGACGCAGGCAACGCTGCAGCGGAATCGCAGGCCCGGTTCGAGCGGATTGAAGTGGAACTCGCCCTCCTCAGATTGCGGGCGGCTGACCGAGAAGTCCTGGAGCTCGTCTACTGGGACGGTTTGTCGGCCACCGAGGTCGCCGAGGTGCTCGGATGCCGGACGCCGGCTGCCTGGAAGAAACTCAGCCGCGCCCGCGACGCACTGAGATCCCTGCTCGAACAACAGCCTGATATGGCGGCGTCGCCAACGCGCCCAACAGTGAACTCGCTGCACCTGCAGGAAGGAATGGTGTCCCGTGCTGTGGAGTGATGATCAGATCGAACGCGCACTGGCAGCCATCGACCCGGCAACAACCGCGGCGGACGAGTCTCCCCGACCGGAGGACTGGGCGCGGATGCGAAGCATCATGGCGGAGAACACTCGGAAAATGGCGGTCCGCCGCCCCACCTGGCCGCGTGACACATGGTCGACACCGCGGCTCACGTGGGCAATTCCAGCACTGGCCGCACTCGTCGCAATTCCGATCGCATTCGGGACGCTCCCCGCGACTCCTTCCTACGCGCAGACGCCCCCAATGCTGACCGTCGCGCCTCTCGGTGCAAGCGTGGAGGATGCGTTGAGCGAGTCCACACAGATTCTCCGCTCGCATCCTGAGTCGACCCCTATTCGAAACGGTCAGGTCGTGCGCTGGAAGCTCCGGGAGGACGGTCGCGATGATCCGGTGATTGTGCCCGAGTGGCAGACCTGGGTATGGAACGAGGACGGCACCGGATACCTCCGCGCCACGGCGGATGCGCCGTACTCGGTCACCAACGACGGACGTATCGTCCCGCCCGTGGGAGAGGCTCCAACCGAGGGAACCCCGATGGAACGGCCCCGGTGGGGAGCTCCGGGCTCCGATCTCGGCTACTTCCCGGATGCGCCGCCGTCCAACCCTGCCGAGCTTCGGGAGTACCTTCACGGCCACATCCGCCTTCCTCGGAACGCGGACGCGCTCACCTACTGGGGAGCCATCGGCACCCTGCTCGACGAATGGACTCTGTCTCCAGCCCAGCAGGCGGCCGCCATAGAACTCCTGCAAGACGCTGGCGGCGTCAGCATCCTCGGCACGGTCACCGACCGGCTCGGACGCGAGGGCATCGCGCTGTCAATAAGGTCCGAGGCAAGACCCCAGTTTGGTGCCACCATCGTCCTTGACCGTGAATCCCGCAGGATCATCGCATCCGACACCGTCTATCTAGGTGGTATCGAACGACTCGATGTTCCCGATGGATCGGTCATCGAATACTCTGCCTGGCTGCAACGTTCGGAGCAGACCTCACACAAATAACTTTGGAGTTGGACCAGTCCAGATAGCGGCTGAAGGCGACGCAGCATCCAGCGCCGCGATCACCGAGTGTCCGCGGTTGTGAACCGAGGAGTAGGCCTGGGGTTCCTTTGGCGGTGAGACACACTTTTCGTCAGCTGCCTGGACCTTGTAATTTCTTCCACCAACTCTCCTCATTCGCAGAGCGTTGTCACGGTTCGGGACGATCCGGCCATGTCAGTAGTGAGTGGGTTACGACAGGATGGAGACCGCCATGATCACCGATGAGGACCTCTCCCGACGACTCGATCGGGCCGCGGCCCCGGGGCGGGCCGTGGACGTGCCATCCGGCACTATCGCGCTTCTCGTGTCCGACGCTCGACGGAAGGCCCAGTCGGCATCGCTGCGCCGGAAGGTCACCGCGGGAGTCGCGGGAAGTGCCGTCCTAGTTGGCGGGCTCATTGCGTCACCGGCCGCGGCAGATGCCATTCGCCAGTTCCTCGTCCAGACCGTTTGGACGTTCGAGGGCACTGAAGTTATCCCAGACAGCGAGGTGATTGACACTTCTCAATCGGACCTCGGGGCGTACATCGAATGGGTATACCCGGAGTGGCTGCCGCTAGCTCCCGGTCAGACGAAGGCCGGAATCATTGAGCAGGTGCGCCTGACGCACGCGACAAGCTCGGCCCTCACCCAGGAAGTTAGTGTTCGCCGAAGTCTGGAAACTGCGGTTTATGTAGGTTGGATCGACGAGTGGATTGCGGCCCATCAGGCGGGTGACACGACCCGCCAGGCGGCCGCCGTCGCGGTGCTGAAGGACGCGCCATCGTGGCCGGCAATCGTTGCCACCGACGGTGGAGGTGTCTCCTACATCATGGCCGGCCTTGCCGCCGAAATTGCCTCAGGCAACGCGGAGGCCGCGCAAGAGCTCGCCCAGATGGAGTCGGCACCTTCGTGGGATGGAGTAGATCGCGCGAATCTCGCGCCAGTGCTCTACCGCAAGTACCTCGCTGAAGTCCAGGAGAGAGAGTGACTGGCGTCAGCGATCTGGACGAGGTGGAAGCGCTTCTCGTCCCCGTCGTTGACGCGATCGCGGTTGAATCGTTGCTTCGTGATGTCACGCCGGACCTGCTCAAGTACTTTGCAACCCGCCTTCGCGACCGAGAAGACGCCGCAGATGCTGTAGCCGACACGCTGGTCGTTCTCTGGCGTAAGTGGCAGGCAATCCCCAGCGGTAATGAGGACGGTCGCCGGTACGCTTTCGGTGTCGCACGCCGCGTGCTCGCGACTGCTCGACGTGGTGCACAGCGCCGGAACGCACTGGCTGATCGCCTCAAGGCGGTCGTTGAACAGGAGACTGTAAGCGAGCCAGAACCAGATATTGAGCTTCGAACTGCACTGGAAGCACTTTCCGCGAAGGATCGGGAGCTAGTCCTGCTCGTCGCTTGGGATGGCTTCAGCGTAGCTGATGCCGGACGCATCCTCGGCGTCCATCCGGACGCGGCGCGTGCACGATACTCCCGCGCACGAGCCAGACTCCGCAAGCGACTCACATAGGCCGGTCGGCACCAGTTGTCCTGCGTAGTGTGAATCCCCGCGACGACCCGGTCGTCGGCAGGGATTCTGTCCGTCCGTCCTAGAACGAGGCGAAGGGGCCTTGTACGACGTGAGTGCTCCGGTAGCTCGGGCGACGCCCATACAACTCTGGCCGGCGCCATTGGATGGTGATCCCGTCCGGACCGGCCGTTGTCAAGGATGTGTGGAAACACGGCGCGTTAGGCACACAACTGGATACCACGTATGCATACTTGGTGACTAATATCCGCTGAGTCGAAGGAGACGCCGTGTCGGTGCGTCAGAGCCTGCTTGCCATACTCGACCAAGGGCCGTGCTACGGGTACCAACTGCGGCAGGAGTTCGAACTCCGCACCGGCTCCACCTGGCCGGTCAACGTGGGTCAGGTCTACTCAACTCTCGATCGCCTTGAACGTGACGGCTTGATCGAGCGCGAGGACCGCGATGAGGACGAGCAGAAGTACTACGCGATCACGGATGCCGGCCGGGCCGAGGTGGCCGCGTGGTTGTCGTCGCCGGTGGAGCGCTCGGCTGCCGCCCGTGACGAGCTGGCGATCAAGCTGGCGATCGCCGTGACCCTGCCAGGCGTGGACATCGCGCAGGTGATCCAGGTGCAGCGCTCGTCCACCCTCCGAACCCTGCAGGAGCTCACTCGCACCAAGGCGACGACCGACGACCCGGAGACCTCGGACGAGCTCGCGTGGCTGCTGGTGGTCGACTCGATGATCTTCGCCGCGGAAGCCGAGATCCGCTGGCTCGATCACTCCGAAGCGCGACTTGCCCGCGCGATCAAGGCCGGGCTCACTCCCCTGCCGCTGAGCACAGAGCCCGCCCGACGCGGCCGTCCCGCGAAGCAGGTGACCCGATGAGCGCCAACAGGGAGGTGCTGCTCCAGTTGGACGGCGTCTCGATGCACTATGGCAAGGGCGAGGCATCCGTCACCGCGCTGGCTGGCGTCGACCTGACCGTGCACGCGGGCGAGCTGGTCGCGATCATGGGCGCATCCGGTTCCGGAAAGTCGACACTGCTGACCATCGCGGGCGGCCTGACAACCCCGACCAGTGGTGAGGTCATCGTTCAGGGCGAGTGGATGTCGACGATGACCGCGGCCGGCATTGCGGCGCTGCGCCGGCGCACCCTCGGTTTCGTCTTCCAGGACTTCAACCTCGTCCCGGCGCTGACCGCGCTGGAAAACGTCACCCTTCCGTTGGAGCTCGACGGCTGGAAGCGCCGCAAGGCACGCGCCGCCGGACTCGATGCGTTGCGTGCGGTTGAACTGGAGGACCGCACCGATCACTACCCAGATGACCTGTCCGGCGGTCAGCAGCAACGCGTCGCGATAGCACGCGCGATCGTCGGCACTCGTCGGCTGATCCTCGCCGACGAGCCCACCGGCGCGCTCGACAGTACCACCGGCGAGGTCGTGCTCCGGATGCTGCGCCGCCGAATCGTCGCAGGCGCCGGCGGGATTCTGGTCACCCACGACGCCCGTCACGCGGCTTGGGCCGATCGGATCGTGTTCCTGCGTGACGGCCGGGTCGTGGACGAGAACACGGTCCGCGGCGTCGACGAACTTCTCACCCCGGCGACCCAGTCGTGAACCCGAGATACCGCCGCACCGCACCTCCAAACTCGGACGCGATAGCAGTTCGACCGGTTGCCGAGGGAACCAATCGACGTCACCGTCGAAAGCCCGTTTCCGGCGGCGGTGGGCGCTCGAAGCGGGCGCTCAGTTGCGAGGAGCGAGCGCTGGGTAGTCGCCGCGCGAACATGCGCCTCGCGGTGAGAATCGCCGCTCGCACCAGCATTCGCTCTGTCGGACGCAGCGTGCTGATTTCGGTGATGATCGCCCTACCGGTGGCCGGGCTCACCGGCATTGCCGTCGTCTACGAGAGTTCCACCCCGACTGTGCAAGATCGCCTCACCACCGAACTTGGCGCCACCGAGGCGATGTTGCGTGCATTCAGCCCCGGTGTTCCCGTAGAACAAAGTCCAACCAACCCGAACTCGTGGAATGGGCTCGTAGGAGAGCCCGACCCTTCTTTCGACCTGGCCAGCATCTTGCCGAGAGGCACCACGGTGCTGGAGCAGCTCGAGACCACGGTTACGGCGGAAACGGCTACCGGCCTGGCATCCTTCGCTGCGATCGAGGGACCCAGCTGGCATGAGTCATTTGCAGGCAGGTTTGCCATCGCCGAAGGGCGGGCACCCCGCACCCAAGCCGAGGTCATGGTGACCGCAGCAACGCTGCCCCGACTCGGCATCGAAGTGGGCGACACAGTGCGCTTGGGGTCCGCGGATATTCGAACCGTCACCGTAGTCGGCGTACTCGACGCGCCAATCTGGCCCGACGATGCGCAGCACTTTTTTGGCCTTCCCGGCACCTTCGATGAACAGCCGGCGGAGAGCCGCCCTTGGATAACGTCCTATTTCCTGCCCGACCTGGCGCTGGACTGGGAGGCCGTGACCGAACTGAACAAGGACGGGGTGGTCGTACTCTCACGCGCAGTGCTGAACGACCCGCCACCGGTCGGAGCGGGCTTCCACGCCTATGACAATGGCCTGGGTGGGATGGTGGCAATTGGCGCGATCATCGCAGCATTTGCCGCGTTCGAGGTGATCCTGCTGGCCGGCGCAGCGTTCACCGTGACCGCACGGCAACAACAGCGTTCGCTCGCCACGATCAGCAGCGTTGGCGCTTCCCGCAGCGTGTTGTTTCGCATCCTCACGGCCAACGGGCTCGTGCTCGGCGGAATCGGCGGCCTGATCGGCATCGCCGTTGGCGTCGCGGCTGCAACCGTCTACATGACGGTGACCGCGGACGGGAGCACAACTCTCTACTACGGTTTTTACGTCCCGTGGCTGTGGCTGGTTGCCATCGCAGGCTTCGCGATGCTGATCGGCTGGCTCGCTTCCCTGCTTCCCGCCAGGAACGCCTCTCGGTTCGATGTCGTTGCGGCGCTCCGGGGAGCTCGGAAACCGCCCGTACCGACAAAGCGGCGACCAATCTTCGGCCTCGTGATGCTCCTCGGCGGGATCGCGATCGCCGGAGTCGGTGGTGTCGTGATGCCAATTCTCATGGATGCCGAACGGAGCACCCCCTACGGGCATCCGGTCCTCTGGATACCGATAGCTATGCTCGTCGCGGGGCCGATCCTCGCTCAGCTCGGCGTCGTGCTGTGCGGCCCGCTCGTGTTGCGGGTGATCGCAAGGTTCCTGAGTCGAGCCGGCATTGGTGCCCGCCTTGCGTCCCGTGACGCCGCTCGCAACCCGAGCCGGGCGGTTCCAGCGCTTGCCTCGATCATGACCACCGTGTTCGTCGCAGTCTTCGCCATGTGCATGGTGTCGTCCGGCCAGCAGGGCGCGATCAACAACCACCAGTATCGGCAGGCGGTCGGCCAAGTGGCTGTCCCGCTGACCTACATCGACTACGCCGACTACACCAGCCACGCTTACGAGCATCAAAACGCGATCGAAGATGCCCTGCGAAATTCACTCGAGGTGGATGAAATGCGCATCCTCGCGGGCGTCGCCGATCCACTGTACGCCCGAGGAGACGGCGGAGCGGGAACCGAAGCCCAGGCTACGGTGCCAATCGCGGTGCCCATGGTGCCAGAAGACAACCTGTGCCCGATGTTCCCGACCTCCCCGCAATACAGCGAAGCAGTGCAAAACTCGTCGTCACCCGAGTACAAGGCAGCCTCGGAAGACTGGCGCTGCACCGCCCACTTTCTCAACATGGGCTTGTCCACCGGAGTCCACCTGCTCGTGGGAGACGCGGCCGACTTGGCCCTGGTGCTTGATCGCGCACCGAGCGCCGAAGCCCTGCGAACGTTGGCGGCTGGCGGGGCGGTATCGCTCTATCCGCACTATGTCCGAGACGGTCAATTCAGCATTGGTTGGTTCGCAAATGCGGAAAAGGCGAGCTCCTGGCAATTCGATGACAGCTTTTCGCCAGTCCGTGTCGAAACGATCCATGCTGTAGTCGATCAGCCGGAGCATCCGATCTTCTTCGGCGTGTTCGTTTCCGCGGCCACTGCCGACAAACTGGGGCTGGAATATCGAGACTCGGTTGCGTTGGCAAGGGTCGCTGAGATGCCGAGCACCTCCCAACTGGATGGCCTGAAGCAGGCGGTGGAGACCTTGCCCGAGAACAGCCACCGCCAAATCTACGCCGAACTGGAGGCAGGTCCGCCAGAATTCGCATCACCCTGGATGTGGGGACTCGTCGGCCTTGCCGGGCTGATCGCGATTGCATCCTCCGCTGTAGCGATCGGGCTGGCGCGGTTCGACGGGCGGCAGGACGATGCCACGCTCTCGGCACTTGGCGCTCGACGTTTGGTGCGGAAGAACTTCGCCTTCTGGCAGGGAATCATCATCGCCGGGGTCGGGACAGTCCTGGGCACTTCCATGGGGCTGGTGGCGGCACTTGCGCTGGCGGCCAACCCGGAAATCCCGTTCGCCGCACCCTGGTTGCAGATATGCCTCACCGTGGTGGCCCTACCCGTCCTCATCGCGGGAGGAAGCTGGCTTCTAGCGACCAGCGGCAAGGTCGCCGCGCGGAGGATCACCATCGCGTGAGCGCATGGTTGGATCCGAAGTCAGAAACTCCAGTTCACAAAACAAGTAACAGGCTGGGGATGCCAGCGGATAAGGGCGCTTTTGCCAAACTACCGACACCTCGCCGCCGGGCGATTCCCCGGGGTTGCGACGTTGCGAAGCAGAACGGATTGCTCACCATTCCAATCCTGGGCAATGGCGTCATCTATTTGCCCTGGATGAGCCCCCTGCGCGCATAGCCGATGAATTCGTTGCGATTCGCTCCGGTGCCAGCCTCCGTAGACTGCCCGTCCGAGGGAGCAAAAGCGTTGACGGTTCCCCGCACCTCGGACGGGATGCTCACACGATGATCGGTCATACGAGCAACTGTGCCCGAGCTCAGCCACCGGAAGCGATCGAGTTTTATACAGGAGAGCTGGCCTGCCTACTCGTGATCAGCGCGTGGTAAACGATTCTTCGCAATGTAGACGTTGAGCGCCCGGATGGCGGTGATCGCCAACCAGAAAAGAATGACAACGGCGGCGAGAGCCACAACCAGGTAGACCACCGAGAACACATTGAAGAGTTGAAACATGGCCCGAGCCTAGTCGTCAGGGGTTTCCCGGAAGCCGCAAGCTCGTGGGACGCCCTTCGCCAGTACTCCAACTGGTGTGATCAAGCACCCGTTCCTGGTTCAGCCACGAGGGTGGCTGACCATTGCCTCCGAAATCGGCACGAGGGCTCCCACGGTTCCGCGATGTGCAGTGGCGATGCCGAACATGCCCTTCTTGAGTAGCACGAGGTTTAGGTTCGTGAGGATCAACTCATCCGTATATGACGATCCGAAGCCGCCACCATGCATGACGCCCTCACCCTTGAGAATCATCACTTCATTCGGTTGCAAGTTGTATCGCGCCGCCATGTGTTCTCCGCTTCTCTGCGTTGCCGGTCTGCCAATCCTAGGGGTGCTCAAGTCGCGAACCGCCCCTTGACGACAGCCTCGGGACGCTGGATTGTCGTACTGGCGACTGCAATCCGTCGCTTGAGGGAGGGGCACGTGCGCTCGTATGTACCGTCTCCCGGCAATCCCTGGCCGCACGAGATGGTGATCACCATCGACGACGATGCTGACTCGCTCGTCGAGTTGCTCTGGATTCGCGAAGCATGGGGACTGCGGCCTTTGGGCGATGACCTTCCGCCGCTGCTCGTTGACACACCGAACCGCCGGATAGGCGGGGACGAAGAGATTGATATCCGACGGTGGGAAGAAGCCTGGCCAGAGTTTTGGCTTGCCATCCTCCGTCATGCAGGGGGCGTGCGCGACCCCGGACTGTTCGATGCGCTTCGCGGTACGGCCAATGACTCCGCCGAACGCGCTGAGCTGATCACTCGCATCGCCGGGCCGTCATGGCGCGACTATTTTGGTGACACCGGTCTCGGCGAGGGGTACCGAATCTGGACGGCCTCCAGAGTCCAACAGCGAGCGGCCCGCAGTCCGCGGGTCCTCGAAGAACAGCCTGAGCGGAGGTCGCTGGAGCCTCTGATTGCTGCGTGGCGAATCGGTCTTACGAAGATCGTGACGATCCCGTGTCAAGGCGAGTACACAAGGACGATCGGCGGGCACACGCTGCTAGTGACGGACGCCACTCGCGACGACGTCGACAAGTTCAGCGCAGCTCTCAACCAGTTCACGTAGAAGGTCACACACATGGATGTTGCGTCTGATGTGGGTCACATGCTCCAGTCCGACAAGGCGTTTAGGTTGCGGTGAACACCAGCTGCGCTGGCAGCCGCCCCATTGCTACGGCGAGACGACAGCGTCGAACCATTCCTCCGCCTCTTCATGCGGTTCAAGATCGGCGCGGAGTCGTTGTTTCGCCTTGGAGAGCCTCGAGCGAGCCGTCGAAGGGTTGATGCCGAGCACTGCAGCGGCCTCATGAGAACGGAGCCCATCCCAATAGATGAGACGCACAAGCTCGGCGTCCTCCTCCGGCAACGACTCAATAGCTGCGCGAACCTCCGTTGACGCTTCGTCCTGTTCCAGTGCCGCGATATTCACACGCATCTCATCAGCGAGACGCGCCACGGCCGCGGAGCGACGAGCAAGCGAACGTCGAGAGTTCAGCATCACGTTGCGGGCCGTCGCGAACAGCCACATGCGGGCGCGGACCGGCTCCGCGGGCATTTTCCGACGGAGCTTCCAAGCCTGCAGGAGCAACTCACCGAACGCTTCAGCTGCGTCTTCCCCGTTCAGAATGCGTCGCTGAAAGTATCGCAGCACGTTCTCGTCGTTGCTGCGAATGAGGTCTTCGAACTCTTCGTCCCGGCCGGTACGTCGCATCACCGTTACTCACATGCCTCGGTAACCGAGCTCAGATTGATCTCTTGATCTGGGTCCAAGTTCTCTGCCCGGTCGCCTAGGTGCGCCCACAGCATGTCGACCACGGTATCGAACACCGCCTGCTGCTTGACGTCCCCATCCGACGCCGCGTGGCTGGTTTGGGAGGAGCGAATCTTCTCCTCGGCGTCCGCGGTGTTGATGGCCTCAAGGTCGAGGCCGCTGATGAATGCCCTTGCGTCCTGGACCAGGGCATCATCCTCCGACCGGTCTTCCCACCCGACGCGGATGCCCTGAACGCAAGCAGAGCCATCCTCGCTCTCCACGGAGAAGACGTTATCCGCGATCCATCCCCAAGGTGTGACATCGCCGTCACCGCCGAATGCAACTGAGCCGCCGCCGACGAGCAGTGCGGACACTGCAAGGCTGCCTGTCCACAGTCTGAGCCGCCGACCGCGCCGCTTCCGCGCCTCCTTGAGGATGCGCTCACGGTGCGAGGCAAGATCGAGAGGAGCGGTCACGCGGGGTGCCGCCTGACGCAACCGAGTTCCAAGTTCGCTGTCGTTCATGCCCGGGCTCCTTTATGTGGCCGATACAAAGTACATGTCCGCAGCGAGGAGAACTGTCCACGAACGGCAGAAAATCTTCAACCGCCGCGGAGCACACAGACGCCGCCACAGTTTTGGCGCTGGAAAGGCTCACATGGATCAGGCAGCTTCGATGCAAGTCGCGTGAGACGAAACGCACCCGGCAGACATACTTCAAGTGAGGGAATGGCAACGCATGCTGGGGAGGGGCGGGCTTGGCGGACGTCGGACTGAGGGAATCGCGTACCGATCGTGCTCTGGCTGACGAGTTCGCAATGGGCGACGCCTCTGCTTTCACATCGATCTACTGGCGCCATGTGCGTGCCTTGCATGCGTGCGCATTTCGCATGCTCGACACTCGCGAGGATGTTGAGGAGGCGGTGCAGGATGCGTTCTCCATCGCCTGGCAGAAGCTACCCTCAGCGCACTTCGTCGGCGAGTCAGTGCTGCCCTGGCTCCTTGTCACATGCCGAAACGTGTGCCGGAACAAGCAGCGCAAGCTCGCCCGCGCTCGCAACCACGAGTCGACGACTTCGGCAGAGAACTTGCTCGAGACAGGCGTGCCAGGTCCCGGTAGCGCCGGCAACACGTCCGAGGCGATCGCGATCATCGAAGCTGCCGTTGCCGAACTGTCCCCGATCGACCGGCAAATCTACGCGCTCTGCTTTGAGGAAGGCGTCAGTTACGCGGCCGCGGCCGGGCGGTTGGACGCTACGACCGGTTCCATCCGGAACCGACTCGCACGCATCCGGGTGCGACTTCGCGCCGAACTGGCCACTCTGGGAGGTCAACCGTGAACAGCTACCGCATGCCCACTGACGAGGAACTCCACGAGCTGCACGCGAGGATCATGGATGCCGCGCCCCGAGCTGCCGCTAGAGCGCACACGGCGTCATCGCTTGGCGCTCGGCGGCGCCGTCGTGCTTTCCGCTGCGGCGATTACGGCGGGAGCTATCGCCATCGATCGAGCACCGCAGGGCATCATCAACAACAGCGTGGAGTGTTACCTCGACGCCGATCTCGGGGCACGCCACTACGGCAGCCTGTACCTAGGTGACGTCGAAGCCACCGTACCGAACCGGATTGAGGAGAGAATCGCAATCGCGCTCGAGTCCTGCGCGGCCGGATGGCGCGCGGGCGCCAACGACGAGTACCTGACCAGCGATTCGCCGTGGCCGCCCTCGCAGGTGCCGCCCATGGTCATCTGTCAACTTCAGGACGGCCGACTGGCGGCGTTCCCGACGCACGACCGCCAGCAGGACGTGTGCAGCCGCCTAGGGCTGGCCATGCCGAGCGAGTGAGTTGTCCGGCGGGTTTGCCAGGGAAAGGGATGGCTGAGGGCCTTCGCTCGAGCCGGTGGCAGACGTTGGATTCCTGGATTGCGAACGTAGACGGATGATCCGGCCCATGGCTGAAATCGTGGTCAAGACATTCTGCTGCGCCGCGCATATCTGTCCAACCGTTCGCAGGGACAGTAGGGTGAGCGGATGTCAGCACTTTCCACGCGTCGAAAGTCTGCCTCGACGGCAAAGCGGGAGCGCCGCACGTTGGATCGCGCTGCCCTGCTTCTGGCCACGTCTTGTGCCGGGCTCCTGCTGCTGACCGCCTGCACCTTTCACGACACGTCGACACCTCCGACGTCGCCCGCTGAAACACCGCCGTTTGACCAACCGGTCAACGCGATGGACCTGGCCGCGGACCTTGCATGGGAAAAGGTCTTGGCCCGCTTCCCTGACGCAACTCGACCGGATGCCAATTACATCCGCACACCTGACCAGGACGCGTACATGGCGACCATCGTCGACTGCTTGTCGGACGAGGGTGTCGAGGCAACCCTCGCCCTGAACGGCGGTGGCTATGAGTTCGTTGATGAGTACACCGAGCAGGTGGCTGTCGCCGAGTACATCTGCAATGTGATGTACCCGGCCGACCCATCGTGGTACCCGATCGCAACCAAAGATCAGATCGGGCAGATATACGACTACTTCGTGACCGAGCTCACCCCATGCCTAGAGCGGGAGGGGCACGCGATCGACGCGCCACCGAGCCGACAATTTTTCGTCGACAACTGGCCCCATGCCGGATGGAACCCCTACTTCAGCGTTGACACTTCGGATCCAGCACGGACGACCATCCTCGAAGAGAAGTGCCCTCCGGTTTGGCCAGGGTAGAGCCCGGCGGCGCATGAGGCGGAGTCGCGCAGTGGCGGAAATGTCGCTTGTCGCAGTGCTGCTGGTCTCCTGCACCGCCATCGGGGAAGCGCCAACTCTGGCCACGGAATCCCCGGTGGCGGCCGTCCAGGCGACCGCCCAGCCGACCGCCAAGCCGCAGCGCATTCCCCCAGGGTATGGTCGCGTCGGGCACATTTCACTCGACTGATGGGTCCACGACGGGCGCCGTCGACGTGGTCGTGAACCGACACCTTGCCGCACTCGGGCTCCGCGACCTCGTGTCGACCCATGAACGGCTCGGCGTGCACGCACCGCTTGTCGACCCGGAGGCGGACCCCTGCATGGACGGCCACGCGTTTTGGTTCAGCGACCTTATTGACGGCACCCCGTACCGACCCGGTGACCATGCCGTTGTCATTGGGTCGCGGGGTCCCGACATTAATCAGCGAGATCGCCCTGACGACATTCACGCAAGCGATGGCAGCAGCCACCGCATCCACCTAGGCATCGGAGTGAAGAGCGCCACAACGACATACGTCCGCTTGCTCATCTGTTCAATCGTTCTATGCATTGGGTGAGGATGTCGCGGAATTGGCACCCTGCGATTCATGCCTTGCTGCTCGATGCCCGTGGAGCGACTCGGTCCGCGAGGCTATGCCGGCGTAACGCCGGGTGAAAATCTCTCATCCGCGTTCGCTTCCCCGCTAGGGTGAGTAAACCCCGAGGAGGCCGAGTGAGTTCTGCACACGCAACCGCAACTGGCAACGAAACGATCGAGTCGATTCCCTCCCCTGCGGCCATCGTCGAGCTCGTCGGCGTGACGATCCGCTACCAGGGTGCTGACGGGCATCCGCTCGACATCGTCACCGACTACGACCTATCGCTCGCCCCCGGGGAGATGCACTGCCTCGCCGGGCGCAGCGGCTCGGGCAAGACCAGCATCCTGCGGGTCGCCGCCGGTCTCGCCTCCCCCACTGCGGGCGAGGTGCGCTGGAACGGTGAAAGCCTCGCCGAACTCAGCGACGCGCGCATCACCGCGATGCGCCGCGACTTCGTCGGTTACCTCGACCAGGGCGGCACGCTCATCCCCGGCCTGAGCGCCATCGAGAATGTGGTCCTGCCCGCGGTGCCGGCACGCCGCACGAAAGAACTGGCGACGACCGCTCGCGACCTGCTCGAGATTCTCGGTGTCGGGGCGCGCGCCAAGCACCGTCCCGAGCAGCTCAGTGGCGGTGAGCGACAGCGCGTCGCGTTTGCCCGCTCCCTGTTGCTGAGCCCGCGCGTGCTCATGGTTGATGAGCCGACGGCCAGCCTCGACCGGGCCAGCGCCGACGGTGTGATCGCGCTGCTGCAGGAGATGTCCCGCGACGGCATCACCGTGCTCGTCTCCGCGCACGATCAGAACCTCATCGCGGCGGCACACAGCGTGACTCGACTCAGTTAATCGAATCACCGCCCCTAGCGAAGACGGAGTACGTGATGGCGATAGCACCAGGACCAGTTAGACGGATGCTGCGCTCCCGCGCGCGGATCGTCGCCGTCGCGCTGCTCGCGCTGGTTAGCCTCACCGCCGCGGGCATCAACGCCACCGCGGCTGAGCGACTGCAGGCGCTGCTCGATGAGAACTGGCGCGGCGCCTACGACATCCTCGTGACGGCAGGAGAGGGTGAGCTTGCCGGCTTGCTCGCGCCGAACTCGGTGTCATCCTCGAGTGAGGGACTCACGCTTGACGACGTGGCGGCGATCCGCGAGATTGCCGGGGTGGAGGTCGCGGCGCCCATCGGCGAGGTCCTGATCCCCATGCTCTCAACGCAGCCGGCGTTGTTCACGTTGCCGAAGGGTCATGCTGGTGCCAACGAGACACCGCAGGCATTCCGGGTGACCATCACCTATCTCACAGACGACGGACTCGGTGAACGTCTCGTATCAACCGAAACATTCGAGGTCGTGGTCGACGAGACCGAGCGTGAGGAGCCGGTAGCTGGCCCCTGCAACGTCAACGGTTACGACGTCACGCCGGAGGAGTACCCCATCCTGGCTGGCAGGTGCAGCGCACTGCACCCTAGCCAACCGATTGTCTACCCGACCGCCGGTGGTTGGGCAGCAAATGGCCACCAAGAAGGCGAATCGTGGCTGTTCACTCTTGGCAGCGGTGTCATGTCGACCACCCGCGTGACCCTCGTCGACCCGGTTGCCGAGCGCCTCCTGCTCGGTGAGGCGGGTGAGTTCCTGCAACCGCTCGAGACCCTTGCGACCGATGGGGTGGCCGATCCAGATGCCATGCTCGAGTGGACCGAGGCCTACCCCGGGCGCTATGCCGACGACTTCCTGCGCATGCGGACCGCTCTGCACGAGGGCGAGTTCGGCATGGCGTCTGCCGAACTCGAGGAGTGGAAGCGACTTTACGAGGCGAACGGCGAGGTGTACGAGGAGCCGCAGTTCCCTGAACCGTCGTACGTGCCGATTCTCACCCGCGACGCCGCGCCGGCCCCACTCACCATGCGATTGGAGGTCGAGGCATTCGGCGACGCGCCCATGACGCCCTCACACCAAGGAACGTTCCCGTACGCGCTTCCTGACGAACTCACCGCCGGAGCACAAGGGGCCACGGTCGGCACGACCACTGTCGACGCGTCAGCACTCCTCAACCCCTTCACGACCGATGCCTTTTTGGTGTCCTGGCCAGAGACGACCGCTGGCGGACTCGTCGGTCCACCGTGGGCTGCTGTGCTTTCGATCTTCATCACCGGCACAGCCGAAGCGCCGCACTCCGAGGTGCTGAGCGAGAGCGCAGACGGCGTCGAGGCGCGGCTGGTGGCTGAAGAGTACGTGTACCCGTTCATGGACCCCTCCGTCGGTCCTGGAGGCAACGCCATCCGCGTCTCGGACAGCGGAACCCAGCCCGGCGTCGAGTCCGTCTTCGCGGTGAACGTGTCGGCGACGTTCTTGCAAACCGGCGCGCAAGGCGCTGTCGTTGGCGGGTTCACGCTCGAGGGCATCACCGACCTGCAGTCGGGGCTCGCTCATGTGCCCCTCGGCGCGTACGAGCCGGTCGGCTCGACGCTCATTCCGGGGTCGTCGGATGCCGCCACCGACGCCATCGAATTGCGGCCAAACGTTTCGGGGCTCGGCCTCGTGAGCCCGGAGACGGTTGCAATCGCCTCGCTCGAGTCGGCCGCCGTGTGGGGGCAGGATGCGCCGGTGAACGCGGTTCGGGTTCGTGTTGCCGACGTAGGCGGTTTCGGGGCGGATGGGGTGGCGACCATCGCGGACGTCGCCGGCGCGATCGAGCGGCTCGGCTTCACTGCGACCATCGTGGCCGGCTCATCGCCGACGGATGTCACCGTGCACGTCGACGGGTACGCGTTCGGCGTTACGAGCCCGGACGAAGAGCAGAGAGTCGGTCCGCTCGGAGCCGTCAACCAGCGCTGGTCGGAGCTCGGCGCGGCCGCCCGCGTCGACCTTGCGGTCTCGACCTCGAGCATGGGGGTGCTCGCCGTCGCGCTCGGCGCATCCGCTCTCCTGCTCGCCGCCGTGCAACTGGCCTCGGTTCCTGGGCGCCGCGCGCAAGCGACGGTCATGCGCACCATCGGGTGGCCACCCCGGCGCATCGTGCGCTGGATGGCAGCGGAGGAGCTCGTGGCACTCGTCGCCGTTGCGCTCGCGGGGCTGGGTGCGCTCGCGCTCGCCGGCTCCCGCAGCATGGTCGGCCTGGCCGTTGGCGCCTCGGTCGCGGCGCTGGTCGTGACCTCCTGCCTTGCCGTCGCCTTGGGCGCGAGGCCAGTCGTGGACGGCATCCGTCCCTTGCGCCGCGGCAAGCGCCGCCACAGCAAGGCCCAAGTGGATGCGTGGGTCAGCTCGCCGCTGCGCTTCGCCGTGCGGCAACTCGGTGTGCACCGGGTCAACGTCATCGTGCAGGTGCTCGCCACGTTGGTGGTGGGCGTCGCCGCAGCCGCGGTGGCCGTGACGGTGCTGGAGGGCAGGGCAGCCGCTGGCGCCTCCGCCCTCGGGGTGTTCGCTGTCGACCAGGCGCTGTGGGCACAACTCGGGTTGGGGCTTGTCGCGCTGGTGGCCGGCATGGTGCTCGCGGTCATCGCCCGCCGCATCGACCTCGGGCGACGCCGCGCGCAGTGGACCGCCATGCGCGCGATGGGCTGGAGCGTCGGCCAGGTGCGTGGCGTTCAGGTCATCGAGGGACTCATGATCGGCATACCCGCCACCGGGATCGCTGGTGCGCTGGCATGGGCGTACCTGAACCAAGCTGCGCCCGGGTTGATCGCCGAAGCGTTGGCGGCTGGGCTCGGTGCTGCGGCCATCCTCACCGTCATCCTCGTCGTCACGAGCTGGCGAGAGCGGCCCTCGAAGTTGCGGATGCGGTAGCGCGGCTGGTTGCGCGGACCCGTCTCGATACTCAGTACGCTGACCAAAAGCAGCAGACACCAACGAAGGACGCATCAATGACGAGAGTTGCCGTGGCCCAAGTCGGGTCGCGAGTGTTCGATACCCCGGCGACCATGCAGCGGTTGCGTGACATCGTCGCGGAGGCATCCGAGAAGCAGGTCGAGTTCCTAGTGTTCCCGGAGGCCTTTGTCGGCGGTTATCCCAAGGGGTTGAACTTCGGCGCCGTCGTCGGCTCGCGCACACCGGAAGGGCGCGATGACTTCCTGCGCTACGTCGAATCGGCGATTAGCGTGCCTGGCCCGGAGACCGACGAAATCGGCGAACTGGCCGCTGCTGCGGGCATGACCATTGTCGTCGGCGTCATCGAGCGGGACGGCGGAACCCTGTACTGCACGGTCGTCTACATCGGTGCCGACGGTTCACTGGTCGGAAAGCACCGCAAACTGATGCCGACCGCTAGCGAGCGCCTGATCTGGGGGCAGGGTGACGGTTCCACGCTGGAGGTCTTCGACTCCCCCGCTGGCCGGTATGCCGCCACCATCTGCTGGGAGAACTACATGCCTCAGCTGCGCCTGGCGACGTACCAGCAGGGCATCCAGCTGTGGTGCGCGCCAACCGTCGACGACCGCGAGATCTGGCAGTCCAGCATGCGCCACATCGCCTACGAGGGGCGGATGTTCGTGCTCAGCGCCTGCCAGTACCTGACCCGTGCAGACTGTCCAGATGACTACGAGGCGGTGCAGGGCAACGATCCGGAAACCGAACTCATCCGCGGCGGAAGCGTGATCGTCTCGCCGCTCGGCGAGGTTCTCGCCGGCCCGGTCTACGGCGAGAGCGCACTGCTGGTGGCGGACATCGATCTCGCCGACCAGGTGCGCGGCCAGTACGACCTGGACGTGACCGGCCACTACTCCCGAAGCGACATTTTCCACCTCACGGTGAACACCGAACCCCGGGCATCCGTTCGGCGCGTCGCTGAGACTTCACATTGAGTCCGGCAGCTGAACCCACGTCGACGACCAGTCCTCCAGCTCCGAGATGTTTCCGTCATGAAAAACCTGACCCTCCGCTTGAGCACTTCGACCCGTTGCTCTGAGACCCAACCTTTCCCCATGATCGCTCGTCTGAGAGAGTGAGGGGAACTTCAGCGAGGTGGGAGGCGACGGCCATGAAGGGCAAGACGGGTGCAGAACGCAGAGTCCGTTGCTTTGGCGTGGCGACGGTGGCGGTTGCTGCCGCGTTTGCAGCGAGCGGCTGCGCGCAGGACTGGCCGGTCGTCCCGGAGGCTGACGTCCACAGGGCTGTCGATTGCCGATCGGAGCCGAGTTCGCTGCCTCACTCTGAAGAGGGCGCGGGCGCTGACTGGTCGATTCCCGCACCCGGACGCGTACCCGCTGGGTTCGACGCATCCGCAGCACTTCGCTGCTCCCTCGACCTCAAGCTCGCGCAGGTACCTGCGCCGGAGGACCGAGCTGGCGGCGACGTCGCTTGGCGCATCGAACGGTTCGAAGGCGATCTGGGTCCGCTGCTCGATGCCCTCGCCGCCCCGGATGACGTTGCGTCCGAGGAACTGGTGTGCGCCGCCTTCGCGGAAATTGTGCCGGCGCTCTGGCTCGAGTCCAGCACCGGGGATCTCGTGCCCGTGCATTACCCGCGCACCGGCTGCGGCACAACGAAGCCGGCGGTCCACGATGCGCTCAGCAAGCTGTCCGTCACCCAGGTTGAGCGCGTCACATCCGGGTGACGTTGGGCATTTAGTAAGGGGCATTCGCCAGACGCGGAATTACGACATACGCTCGATCCACCGCAAGTTCGAGCTCGTCCACGGTCGCGTCAGTGAGGAAGTTCGATGCGAGAGTGACGTGCGCGGGCCAGCTACTTCGGTTGAACGAAGCCCGACTGCCATCGGGGTGAACAGCGCCACGACGACATAGGTCCGCTTGGTCATGTGTCAATCGTCCTATGTATTGGATGAGGATGTGGCGGTTTGGCGGCCGTCTTGGGCCATGTCGGTGTAGGCGTCACGGGTCGTCGAGTGGCCTGGCGAGGCGCTCCTCCTCGATATCGAGAGCACGCTGGATTTGTCGAAGCACCGTGTCGTCGATGGTGCGCTCGTCTCGGAGCCTCAGCACGGCCTTGCGTTCCCGGGCGAGAAGCGCCATCCGTAGAGCCTTGTACTGAGCACTGAGCTCAAGAGTCAGATCGTCGTCCTCATCGCCGCGTTCGGCCCGCTGCACCTCTAAGTGATCCTGATACTCGCCGGCGACCCGGGCAGCGACGGATTCGTGAACGTCGAGTTCTGCGGCGATCGCCGGGAGGGAGCCCAATGCCTCCTCGGTCGCGGCGGCCCGCGCGAGCTGGAGCTCCTCGATGACGCTGGTGTCCTCCGGCAGCCGTGCCCACTTCACCACGGGAGGTAGCAGCAGACCTTGCACCACCAAGGTCAGCACCACCACGCCTGTTGTGACGAAGATGATCAGATCTCGGTGAGGGAAGGGTGCGCCGGAGGAAAGCGTCAACGGGACCGCCAAGGCGGCCGCCAGCGAGACGGCCCCTCGGAACCCTGCCGTCACCATGACCACTCTGGAGCGCCAGCCGATGCGCAGTGATCGCTGTTGTGGGCGACGGTCCAGCAGACGGATCAGGTAGGGCGTGGTGAACAACCAGGCGAAGCGCGCGCCGATCACAACGGCGTACACGGCAATTGTTGCGAGCAACCCGTAGACGACGTCGACGGTGGTCAGGCCGCGGACCACCGTCTGCAACTCCACACCGACCAGCACAAACAATGCGCCGTTGAGAATGAAGGTCGCCAGTGACCAGAAGGCTTCGGTCTGCCGACGCGTCGCCGCCGACCCGATCCTTGGTCCCGCTTGACTCATGATCAGTCCACATGCCACTACGGCGAGGACACCGGATGCCTGGATCTCCTCCGCCAGCCAGAACGCCACGAACGGAATCAAAAGCATGGCGACGTTGCCAAGCACTGGGTCACGCAGGCGCCGGCGAACTTGCACTCCAAGCCAGGCGACAAGTGCCCCGATGAGGACGCCTCCGGCATAGGAGAGCAAGAACAACCAAGTCACGTGGCCGAAGGTCAAATACTCTTCGCCAACGGTGACTCCGACCGCCAGGGCGTACACGACTAGCGCTGTCCCATCGTTGATCAGGCTCTCGCCGCGCAGAATTGTCGACTCGTTGCGCGGCAGCGACCGGGCCAGAGCAGCGACCGCAGTCGCGTCGGTCGGCGCGACCGCGGCGCCCAGAACCCAGGCGGGACCCCACGCAAGCCCAAGGGCGTGCGCGACTAAAGCCACAGCGGCGGCGGTAGCGATGACCAGCACAATGCTGATCAAGCCGATGGCCCGACTGTAGGTGCGAATCACACGCGGAGAGGTGGTCAAGCTCTCCCAATACAGCAGCGCCGGTAGGAAGAGCAGCAGCACCAACTCCGGCGGCAGCTGAACATCGCGTAGCAAAGGTACGAAACCGAGCAGAACACCGCAGGCGAGGAAGACGATGGGTGGCGCAACGTGCACCAGTCGCGCAACGACACTGCCGACCAGGACTGCTAACCCCAGGAGCACCGCAAGCCCGAGCGCGAACATAGCCGCAGCTACCGAGAGCGCTCGCGTATGTCGACTCGGTCGTTCATGCGGATAACGCTACGTCGCCGTCTTCGAGATGGGGAGTCTGTGTCGGAAGAGCCGCAGCGACCGGCTCCACCGACAACTTCCACCAAAGTCCCACCGTTGGCTCCTGCTCGGTCAATGGTGCCGGCCGACGCCGTACTCTTCGTCACTCACCAACTGGCCCCATGTTGTTTCCTGTTCTTCGCTGTCGGGGGCCACGCCTTCCCACAACGCCAGGTGAGACATGAAGTGGTCCTCGGCGGCGCCGTGCCAGTGCTCTTGGCCGGGCGGCGTGTAAATGGTGTCGCCTGGCCGGATCTCTATGATTCCGCTGCCACGAGACTGCACGTAACCCACGCCATCCGTGACATGCAGCGTCTGGCCCACTGCGTGGGAGTGCCAGGCAGTGCGCGCCCCAGGGGTGAAGCGCACCATGTTAAGACGTGCGCGCGACGGCTCCTCACCGCGGTAGAAGGCGGTGAAGTACACGTCGCCAGTGAACCATTCGGCGGGTCCCTTGACAGTCGGGGCCTTGGGCAGAATCTTCATGTTGTTTCCTCTTTCGTCGCGAGTCGGCCCGGTTGGTTAGGTCTATCGAGCCTCCCTCTGCGGGGTGGGCGTTGACTGGCATCCGACCGTCGCTCCCCCTGCTCCGGATTCGCCTTCATTGCCCCCAGCTTCTAGCCGGATGCCGGACGTGTGGTGTCCAGAGCACGCCGGCGTTCCAGCGCTTCCCCGAGTGGGAAGGCTCCGGCCACCGTCCTCAGCGTGTCGAGCAGTTGCGGGACCGGCTTGTCGGCCACGAGTCCATCGATCAGCGCATACAGCCGCTGCTCGACCTCGATGATCCGATCGTTGAGCTGATGTCCTGCTGCCGTCAGCGTGATGTTGACGAATCGCCGGTCCGTTGCATCGACATCCCGAGCGACCAGCTCCTGAGAGACCAGCCGGTCGACCAGGCGGCTTGGACTGGTGCCGGTTTCACACACCAGCAACCCGCCCAACGCGCTCAATGACAACGGACCGTAATCACTCAGCAGTCGGACAACCTCGGCCTGGGACGGCGTGACCCCCAACGGCCTCAGGCCGTCGGCCAGAGCGCGATTGCCTTCACGCTGAATTGCCAGGACGAGGAAGCGCAACTCCTCCGCGACCCTCATGAGCGTGTGACCTTTTCGGCGAGGGATCTGGTGAGCCGCTCCGCAGCATCCGGGTCGTGAGCGGCCAGCACGACGAGATCGGGAACGCGCCGCCGCAGCTCATTGACGGCTTCCGTCGTCTCCCGCAATCGCCGTCGATCGCCGACCCCTGGAAGCTGCCCAGCGGCAAGGAGATCGGCGTCATACGTCAGGTCCCCCACCATCAAAAGCGGTGGCCGGCCCGAGCGACGCACAAGCAGGGACGTTGAGCCCGGTGTGTGCCCAGGCGTGGGCAGGAGCACCAGGGTGCCGTCACCGAACAGGTCATGCCCGCGCGTGAACGGGGCGAGCGAAGGGTCGCTCAGGGGCTCGAACCTGATCCGATTCCACCTCAGGCAATCGAGCTCGATGTGCGACCGCAGCAGGCCGCGCAAGACAGCCATTGGCTGATTCAGCGATTGCCACTCCTCCTCGGCGACCACGATGCTGGCATGACCGAGCCACGGAAGACCGCCGATGTGGTCCTGATGCAGGTGGGAGATGATCGCGGTGTCGACATCCGCGATGTCGTAGCCGCTGGCGCGCAGTTGGGCACCCAGGGTCTGGTCGGATTCGATGTTGAATCGTGCCAGCCGGTTATAGAGCGCACCGATCATCCCGCGCGGGAAGTAGTCGTGGTCGGTGACGGATGCCCGGTCCTGGCCGGTGTCGAACAGCACCAGACCCCGCTCATGCTCGATGACGTAGCAGTTGATCGGGAGTGGTTCGGTCCAGCGTCGGGAGGTCGCCAACCAGAAGTAGGTGTTCTTCCACGTCGGGCCGACATGCTCCGGGCGGATGCGCACGGTGCCGGTGCTGACGACCGAGACGCGGTTGATCGGGTCCATCGGGAGATTCATGATGACGATTAGATTACACGGCATGTATGTCGTGCCATGTTTACGTCGATCGTCCTAGGTATTGGATGAGGGGCAGCAATCAAGGAGAAATCGGCGTCTCTGCGGCAGAACCTCCTCGATTCAGTGCCGTTTGGGCAATATCTCCTCGATCACGGTGGCCCCCACCGGCGAACGACTGCCGATGAACCCTACTTCCCTGTTGCTTCCGCGTCTGCGAGAGTGAGGGCAACCTTGGGACGAAGGGACGACCATGCGCGGAGTTGTCATGTACGGCCCCGGCGATGTCCGGGTCGAAGAGCGCGAAGACCCGAGCATCCGGGAACCCTCCGATGCGATCATCCGGGTGACCGCCGCGTGCATCTGCGGGTCTGACCTCTGGCCGTATCGAGGCGTCGACAACCCTAAGTGGCCGATCCCCATGGGGCACGAGTACGTGGGAGTGGTCGAGCAGGTCGGCGACCAGGTCGCAACCATCAAAGTCGGCGACTTTGTCGTCGGGTCGTTCTTCGCATCCGACAACACCTGCGAGATCTGCCGAGCCGGATACCAGAGTCGCTGCGTGCACGCTGTGGGCATGGGGCGGATGGGTACGCAGGCTGAGCGGCTACGCGTTCCTCTCGCGGACGGCACGCTGGTGGCCACGTCGACTGCGCCGACTGCTCAGCAAGAGCGTGGTCTTTTGGCAGCATCCGACGTTCTGGGAACCGGATGGTTCGGCGCCGTCGCTGCGCAGGCCGGACCCGGCAAGACCGTCGCGGTGGTCGGCGACGGTGCGGTTGGCCTGCTGGCTGTGTTGGCGGCGAAGCGACTTGGCGCGGAGCGAATCATCGCGATGAGCCGCCACGCTGACCGCCAGGCGCTGGCCCGCCGGTTCGGCGCCACTGACATCGTCGAGGAGCGCGGAGATGACGGCGTGGCTCGGATCAAGGAATTGATCGGCGGACTGGGTGCGCACTCAGTCGTCGAAGCTGTGGGCACGCAGGAGTCGATGATGCAGGCGATCCGAGCGACGCGCGCTGGCGGGCACGTGGGATACGTCGGCGTCTCACACGACGTCGCCCTGCCCGGCGAGGAGCTGTTCTATTCCGGCGTGCACCTGCATGGCGGGCCGGCGCCGGTGCGCCGCTTCCTGCCTGAGCTGGTCGACCTGATCATGGGCGGCGAGATCGACCCCGGCCAGGTCTTCGACCTCACGCTGCCGCTGGAGCAGGCCGCCGAAGGATACAAGGCGATGGACGAGCGCCGCGCCATCAAGGTGCTGCTCACGCTCTGAATCGGGGCTGTACGCGCAACACGCGCCACGTCCGGACATCCGCGCCCCGCGCAACGGGCGCGACTGTCCGGACCGGGTGCGCCCGACCGGAACATGCGCGGCTGACCGGAGCGGGCACGATTGGTTCGCAAGTTACCTTTCACATTTCCGTGCGCAACGCAGGCGCTTCGACGATGATGAATCGCAATCGCTAATGCATTTAGAAAGGGTCGATTCGATGACGAAGTACCTGATCTCGTTCCCGAGTAGTGCCATGGTCATTCCGGAGGGAGAATTCCAGGCGGTGGTGGATGCCTCGCACGCGGTTGTGCAGGAGGCGAAGGATGCCGGCGTCTGGGTGTTCGGCGGAGGTATTGATGAGAGTGTGCCGCCCGTAATGGTCGCTGCTGACGGGACCGTGACCGAAGGAACTTATCCGCAGACGAAGCAGATCGAAGGCGGCTACTCCGTTCTGGAACTGCCCTCGTATGAGGCGGCACTGGAATGGGCCGCAAAGATCGCGGCCTCCTGTCGATGCGCGCAGGAAGTTCGGGCGTTCCAGTACGACCCCGCCAGCTGAGCGGCGCCGAGCCGCCTCTAGACGAGGGAATCCTCAAGCACCTCCGCGAGGATGCGCTGTTGCACCCCGTCGGGGTCGGGACTGGACTGGCCGGACATGGTCGACAACGCCTTCCAGAGCGCCCATCCTCGAGCCCGTTGCCAGGCGGAGTCATCGAGCCCTGCCGCCTCACGGAACGCGACACGGGCTTCGGCAGTGAAATAAGTCCAGGCCATGACTAGATCGCACGCCGGATCGCCGATCCCGCTGGTGCCGAAGTCGATGACCGCCGACAACCTGCCTGCGTCCATGAGCAGGTTCCCCACCGCGATATCGCCGTGATACCAGACCGGTGCGGACTTCCAGACGCTGGTGGTGGCCTCCAGCCAGACAGTTCTGCAATGCTCAACATCGACCGCCCCATCGAGGCGTCGCAGGGCAGTCTGGACCTCATCGCTGTACACGCTCGGGTGGCAACCTCGGTAGAAGGAATGCCAACCGGCTGCGGTTCCTGCCTCCGTAGGGAGCGACCTCAGGGCAGTCAACATCTCCCCCAAGTCGTGCGCGAAGCGGAGCTGGTCGATTTGATCCACCTCGTCGACCGTGTCACCTGCCAGCCATCGGCGCACAGACCAGGGAAAAGGATAGGCACGGCTGGGCACTCCGACAGCGATCACCGCCGGCACTGATAGCGGCAGCTTGCCGTCAAGGAACCGAAGCGTGCGATGCTCCTTTTCCACGGCCGCGGCGTAGGCCTGGGCACTCGGAAGACGCACGGAGAGGTCCTCCCCCAGGCGGTAGGTGCGGTTGTCCCAGCCCTGACGCGGCACCTGTCGAATGGGCAGCTTGCTCCACTGCGGAAACTGTTCTGCGACTAGTTCGGACACGAGGGTTTCGTCAATGCTGACCAAGTTCCTGCCTTCGAATCCTCATGACGTGATATGTGCCGGATGGCTAGCAATCCAGCATGACAGCAAGAGGTGCAGACCGCTCGCGAGACGAAACTATGAGCGCTTCGTCACCTCGGCCGAGCCTGTTGCGACCGCAACCAGGCGACGTCGGTGCTCGTCGGTACCATCAACCGACTGACATTCGTGGTTCCGAGCCTTCCCGGCTTCGCCTTCTCGTCGCCATACGAAGGAGCTATCTCCGAGCGCCGACTCGCGGACACCATGCACACGCTGATGACAGACGTGCTCGGATACGACCGCTACGTCACCTACGGCGAGGACGTGACCGCCAACGTGAATGACTTGCTAGCTGCCACGCATCCGGAATCAGTCGTCGGAGTTCTCGCGACCCATGCGCATTTTCCGACTGCTGCGGAACGCGACGCTCTCAACGACCCGCGGACCGAAGCCTTCTTCACCCGCCTCGCCGCCGACATGCACGACATGAGCGGCTATGCGCATCTGCAGTCCACCCGACCGGACACCCTCGCGGCCGCACTGAACGATTCACCGGCCGGGCTGTTGGCGTGGCTCGTCGAGAAGCTGATCGAGTGGAGTGACACCCCTCGGGATAACCCTCGAGCTGTGGAGAGGCTGTTGTCGCGGGAGCGGATGCTCACGGAGGCGACGATCTACTGGGCGACGCAGTCGATCGCGACGTCGTTCCGGCCGTACTTCGAGCGCGACTATGGCGCTGACATCCCACCCGTTGACGTGCCGGCATCGGTGCACATCCAACGGCATGAGCGCGACTACCCGGAAGCGGCGGCGCGCGCTTTCTACCGCGACCTGTTCGCCTTCGAGCGGCTGGAGCGAGGCGGCCACTTCGCCGCCGCGGAAGTTCCCGAAATCATCGCGGATCGACTGCGCGCACTCGTTGCGCATGTGCGGTGACAAATCTCTAGTAGGAAAGAGCACAGGTCTCGTCGGCTGCGGTTTGGCCCTGAACACCCTCCAGCACTTCGGGGGTGGCGGATGGTGGAGCACTCGGGCTCGAAGGCGCGGGGGCGCCTTCCCCGGTTTCGGACGCATCTGTCATCGACGTGCCCAGACCGGTCTTGCCCGGCACGAATCGTTCGTCGGCCCGGATCTTGTCCATCATCTTCTCGGCCTCAGCCGTCGCCGGCGCCACTTTCCCGGCGTAGACGCCATCCTGCCCATAGACACTCGGGTATTGAGCGAACGCGATGTTCTCGAGCCCCATGCCATTCAGCGCCTGTGCCATGGCGACCATCGTCATTGGGTTCCTGAGACTGTTCGAGAGAATCGTGTTCTCGCTCACCACGGTCGCCAGCTTGAAGAGCGCCACCGGATCGTTGAGAACGCCGTCTGGCTTCTTCAGCGTCCGCAGCATCGACGACAGGAACATCTGCTGGGTGCTGATCCGCCCCAAGTCGCTGCCGTCGCCCACACCGTACCGAGTGCGGAGGAAGTTCAGAGCCCGTTCTCCGGACAGCTCGTGCGTTCCGGCGGCATCCACTCTGAAATTGCTCCGGATGTCGTTGATCGGACCGTCCACGCACACGGGCACACCGCCGATCACCTCCGTGATCTTCTTCACGCCCTCGAATTTGACCTGCAGCGCGAAAGGAATGTCGAGCCCGGTGAGTTCCGACACGGTCAGGACAGTGCAGGCGAGCCCGCCGTACGCCAGCGTGTTGTTGATCGGCTGGGCGGACATGGCTGAGTGAAAGCCCTTGCCATCTTTCCGCGGACACGCCGGGATCGGCACGACCATGTCCCGCGGAATGCTCACCGCAACGGCACTCTGCTGGTCCTCGGCGACGTGAATGAGCATCGTGACGTCGTTGAGTTCCGCCGTGCCGCGTCCGTTGCAGCCCGAATCGTCCTCGCACACGTCGCTGCCGACCACCAGCACGTTGAAGCCACCCTCGAAGGAGCCCAGAGACGGCGGCGGTCCCTGCGTTTCGCCGACCAGCGGCACCGATTCGATTTTGCTCTGCAGGTTCAGCAGAACCACCCCGACCAGGCTGACGCTCGACACAACAACCACCGCGCATCCGATTGCCGCCGCCTTGAGAAGAACGCGCCAGGCCGGGTGACGGTGAAGACGACCGTGCCGGGCCAGGGTGGTCGGATGCCTGTGACTCGAGCTCCGCGGGGCGCGCATCAGGTTCATCCCCGCTCCCCCTCTGGCCGCATCCGGCGGCGAGTTCCTCTCACCGCTGAGGTGTTGTCAACGATACATGGGCTCGTCGCCTGAGCGGTCAGCGCTGCCGCTTGTCGTAATCGAAGTGCACCGCAGGAAAGACGATTCGTTCCACGAATGCGGGCACGTTGTGCAGTCCGTCTTGGGCGTATCCAAGGCGGCGATCCGCTCCATCTCCTCCGGCGTCAACTCGAAGTCGAAAAGTTCGATGTTGGACTGAATATGCGCAGGGTTGGTCGATTTCGGGATGGCGATGTTGCCGTCCTGAATCTGCCAGCGCAGGATCACTTGCACCGGCGACTTTCCGTACTTCCGCCCGAGTTCCGCGAAGAGGGGCTCGGAGAGCAGCCTCTGATTGCCGTGCCCGATCGGGTACCAGGACTCCAAGACGGTGCCGAACTGCTCGAGGAAAGCCTTCAGTTCTCGCTGCTGGAAGTAGGGGTGGCACTCCACCTGCGACACGGCCGGCATGATCGTGGCCTGGCTCGTGATCTCGGTCAGTTTCTGCTGGCTGAAGTTACAGATGCCGATCGAACGAACCTTGCCTGCGCTGACCGCCTCCTCCATCGCCTTCCACGCCCCGAGGTAGTCTCCGTACTGCTGATGCAGTAGCAGAAGGTCCACGTAGTCAACGTCGAGCCGCTTCAGGCTGCCGTCGATCGCGGGTGGGGTTCTCGCGTACCCGAAATCGGATGGCCAGAGCTTTGTCGTGAGGAAGATGTCCTCGCGCGCCAGGCCGCTGTCACGAATCGCTCTGCCCGACGGCGCGCTCGTTGAAGTACATGTTCGCGGTATCGACCAACCGGTATCCCACCTCGAACGCGCGCGCGAGCGCCGCGCCAACGTCGGCGGAAGGAACCAGGTAGACGCCGATGCCGACCTTGGGGATCTGGCTGCCGTTGTTCAGGGTGAAAGTCTCCATGACTCCTCCTGATGCCAGTATCTCGCCGCATGGGCCGCCCATTGGCGGCCACGCATACCTAGGAGGTCATTCAAAGGGTGGAGCTTGTAACCAAATCGATGGTGCGGACATTCTTAGTTGTGGGGCGTTCTCAAATATCCGATGTGGAGCTGTGGCACAGCAGCCTCAGCGGTGACGGAGCTGCCTTCACGCAACTCTTCGACCGTCACCGTGATCGCGTGTTCCACCATGCGCTGCGGCTCGTGGAGATCCCAGCGGACGGTGAGGATGTCACCGCCATCTCGTTCATCGGCTACGGCGCCGCGAAAACCCGGTTGTCCCGCGCACGCGGCCGACTCCGAATAGCGCTGGAGCCAAGCATCCGCACGCCCGAAGAAAGGACCGCACCGTGAACACCACACGGTTCACTCCAGAACGCAGCGAGGCCATCAGGGCCGAGCTTCAACGTCGCGTGAACGCTACTGAGCCCCTCCGGAGTCGGCCCCACCGCAAGTTCACGGGGCTCGCGATTTTCGTGGTCGCCGGCGTCGTGTCGGGCGGCGCTGTCGCCGCAACGGCGACATCGAGCCTGTTCTGGCCGAACATGTCTTCCGATCCGTTGCCTGGCGCGCAAACGGCCACGGCCTTGACCGACGTCATCATCACCGAAGGCACCGGCAGTCTTGCCATCGAACTGTCCCGGCCAACCGACGGATGCCACACACCTCAGCGTCGTGTTCACCTGTCGCACGGCCGGAACTTTCGGGTGGGGGCTCGACGCATCCGGCAATAACTCGGACATCGTGTGCGGGCCGGGCGACATGTCCAGCTACAACTTTCCCATCTCAGCCGGAACCGTGAACTTCTACGTGACCACGACCGACCCCAAGGCGAGCTGGTCCATTGCCAGCCGCTTCGTGCAGAGCCGCACCGAGCCGCTCGGCGTCAACGAGAACGGCGAAACGTACGGTGTCGAGGCAGAGGGCGGCAAAATCCCAGACCTGATCGCGGCCTTCGGGCGTGCAGACGACGGGACCTTGGTTTCCGGGTACGTCAGGGCCTCTGACCTGGAGCAACCGATGCCGACTTCGCCAGAAGAGGCAATCCGCATGCAGGAGGAATACCTGGCGAAGTACCCGAACGGGCGGGACATCCCGGTGTACAAGTCAGACGGAACAACCCGGATTGGCACATTCACGATCGGTTGACGAGGGAGTGCCCCTCGATGCCGAGTTAGCGCTCGGTGGTCGGTGGAGCCGGGCATGGTAGCCTCGCCGAAGACTTCCAGCTTCGGCTGGCGGGTACTGGTTGAGACAGTGCGAAACCCCGGCCGTGAGGCCGGGGTTTTCTCGTCGGCCGACGCGCGGCTCCCTTTCCGGGAAGACCTTCGCGACGCGCGGGGCTCATCGGATTCGGCCGTCGCATCCGGCACCCTCTACCCTGAGACCAGCCTCCCCTCGTCTCGGCAGTAGAAAGCACCATCGCACATGAAGCCCCAACGCGTTGTCGTCATCGGCGCGGGAATGATCGGCCTTGCCACCGCGTGGCACCTGCAGGAGCGCGGCGTGGAGGTGACCGTCGTCGACCGCAGTGGCGTCGCAGCTGGATCCTCCTGGGGCAACGCCGGGTGGCTCACGCCCTCGCTCACTCTTCCGCTCGGCGAGCCGTCGATGCTCATGGCCGGCCCCTGGCAGCTGGTCAAGCCTTCGTCACCGCTGTACGTGCCGCTCGACCCAAGGCTCGTGCCGTTCCTCACCGGATTCGCCTGGCACTCGCTGCCCAAGCAGTGGAAAAAGTCGATCGGCATCTTCGCCAAGGTCAACCCGCTGGCCATGGATGCCTTCCACGAGCTCGCCGCGGGTGGCGTAAGCGAGCCGGTCACGCAGGCCAAGCCGTTCCTCGCCGGTTTCCGGAGCGACAAGGATCGCGCCGGACTGCTCCGCGAGTTCGAGGTTGTGAAGGCATCCGGCGGCGAGGTGGACTACGACCTCGCCACCGGCGCCCAGCTGCGGGAGATCGAGCCGACCCTGAGCGACGCCGTCACCGCCGGCGTCCTGCTGCACGGCCAGTGGTTCATCGACCCACCGAAGTACGCCGAATCGCTCGCAGATGTCGTGCGCGCCCGCGGCGGTGAGATCGTCACCGGGTTCGAGGTCACCGACATCGTCGACACGGGCAGCGGTGTCACGGTGACCGCAGCATCCGGCGAGAAGATCGACACGGATGCTGTCGTGATCGCCACCGGCGCGTGGCTGGGTCGCCTGGCCCGCAAGTTCGGGGTCAAGGCCATCGTGCAGGCCGGACGCGGCTACAGCTTCAGCGTCAAACCGGAGGTGATGCCGACGCATCCGATCTACTTCCCCACTCAACGTCTCGCCTGCACGCCGCTCGGCGACCGGTTGCGCGTCGGCGGCATGATGGAGTTCAAGGGGGTGGATGCTGCGGCTGACCCTCGCCGCATCCGGCTGCTCGTCGATACGGCCCGGCCCGTGTTCCAGGGCATCGACTGGGATGACCGGCAGGACGAGTGGGTCGGCGGACGCCCGGTGACCACCGACGGGCACGCGCTCATCGGTCCGACGCGGTCTCCGCGGGTCTTCGTCGGAGGCGGGCACGGCATGTGGGGCATCGCGCTCGGCCCGCTGACCGGGCGGATACTGGCGAGTTCAGTCGTCGGTGAACCCGATCCGCTGCTCGAGCACTTCAATCCGCTGCGTTAGGCGGGGAGTGGATCGACTCAGCCCACAGCTGACTTCCAGAGTCGATCCAGCGGCGTTTGCGACGGACAGCTTGCATCC
The DNA here is from genome assembly GCA_963702165.1 of uncultured Actinomycetota bacterium. GTDB lineage: Bacteria > Actinomycetota > Actinomycetes > Actinomycetales > Microbacteriaceae > Terrimesophilobacter. The sequence continues at coordinate 736,134 of OY969722.1, forward strand.
AGTCGTTGCCATTCGTCTGAGCTGAGCGTCAAGAAGTACGAATCAGTGTACGGACTCCATGCGACGAACCCCTCAGTCTCGCTCTGCTCGACGAACGCGCTCCGACTAGGCGGAGTGGCGAGCCCCTGGATGCCCATTTGTTCAAGGCATGGCATCAACTCGTCAACAAAGTACGTGTACATCACCGTGAGTTGCGCGCGGGTCGGTGGTTGACCGAAGCGCGGGTCAACGGGATAGAGCGCGTGACACTCGTAGATCCGTTGATAGAGAGGACTATCCGGACCCTTTTGAGCGTCCGGAATCCGGGTGTAATCTATCCCGCCACCAGACGATCGAGCATCAAAACCGGCCTCGTTGACGCACGATGCCTGCGCGCTCCCCCACTCTTGCTGGGACACGTAGCGGACGACCTCATAGTTCGGCGGATCACTGATGCCGAGCTGATTCGCTAGTTCTCCGAGGTTCTCCTGATGCCATGCGCGAAGGTCGGACTCGGTGTAGCTGGGCAAGTCGATCGCGCTGATGCCACCGGGATCCGTTACCGGCGGGCCGGTGGTCACGCAAGCGCTCGTTAACAGCATCGACCCGAGAATGAACGCGCCACTAAGGAGCCTCAAACGCCGCACGTGGCCCCCGGCGGACACCAGCAGTCAGACGCTGCCGAGTAAATCCATGAGTATGACCCGGTAGTGCGAACAAGGCCGCTTCCGAAGCCTGCTGTACTGGTAGTCGCTCGACCCACCGGGCTTAACCCCATCTCAAACGCAGGAACCGTTCACCTAGTCTCGAGCGAGTTCCGAATTTAGACGATATCCGCTCGCTATTCCGGTTGACCGTAACAGGTATAAACAGAACTGTCTACACTCGCCCCACGTCCAGGCGGCGACTCCCCCAGTCAGCGAACGGCAACCCACTCGCGCGGCGTCCCTGCGTCGACTAGGTGTAACCCTTCGGCAGGTTGTGAACAGCGTGGCGTGATCTAGCGGTGTGAGGGTCTCCGGTTCGATGTGGGTTACCAACTCACTCGATCACACGGAGATCCTCGTAACCCACGCTAAAGAGCCCCTGTCCGAAGCCGCCCGTCTTGGGCTGGCGAAACTCGTCGTCGAGACGGGTCTCGACGGCTCGGCCACCGGGTGCGCGAAGGACTAATGGCTGGAAAGCGGGTTGACGACCGCTACCTCGTCGGTGAAGCATCCGGATGGCACTTCAGCCAGCATGGTCATGCTTGTCCCGCTTTCAGCGTCGTGTGGCGAGTAGTAACCGCCGCCCCAGGCGACCGTCGTCCCGACACGCTGCACAGTGCCGTCGTCGAGACGAACTGAATCATCGTCGAGCGCGACACTGCCCGCAGGCAACACCAGCAGAAAATCGCCCCAGTCAGCTGAGAGGCTGAGACAGCCGGCATCGGACCACACGAGGGAACCGCGGATTTCCGCTTGCGGGAAAGCGGTCGGTGTGCGGGTCGACACCACCACGATGTTGCCGCTGTCCGTCTCGACGATGTCGGATGCCTTCGCAGCGCATCCGGTGACGACGCAGGCGACCGCGACCAACGTGACTGCCCGGGTAACTAAGCGCATGAGCGGACCTCCCCTTGGAACCTACCGTCAATTTGAGAGGTTCGGAGGGTCTCGACAGGCTCGACCGCCGGTGGGTTCGCTTCGCGATCCCTCAACCAGCGGGGCTCGCGATCCGAGGGGTCTCGACAGGCTCGACCACCGGGGGGTTTCAGCGCTGGCGGGGTCGGCGAATCAGCGACCAGAGCGCCATCAGCAGCAGGATGCCGACTATGGTGCTGATTCCACCGAGTACGAGGACGATCGGTTCCATGCGCTACATCCGCGGGTCGTCGTGGCGCGTCGTGTCAGGGCGCACTGTGTCGTGCTGGTCCGGCACGGTGTCGTCGAGACGGTCCGTGCCCGAGGATTCCGGGACTGAATCATCACGGTGCCGTCCCCCGTTTTTCACATCTGGATCGATTTCGTCGGCCTTGCGTGCCGCCTCGGCTGACTCGCCGCGAACCTCTTGAGCACTCTGTTGACGCTGTGCTGCCTCCCGGCGCAGGCGCTCTGCGTCCAACTCGGCCTGGCGGGCATCCGTATCCGCCTTGGCCGCGGCCACCTCTCGCTCGCGCGCTTGGAGATCGGTCTCTGCCGCTTGCTCGCGCATCTCGGCTGCTCGCTGGCGGTTGGTCTCGTCGCGGCGCCTGCGACCCAGGTATGCCACAATGCCGACGATCACCAGAACGACAACGACGGCGACGATGATCCAGATGATGGTGCTCGTATCCACGGAATCCACCTCGATTCGCTAGAGCGACTATGTTCGCAACGATATGGGCGCAACCTGTGGCCCGCCCGTGAGAGTTCCACGCTTTGTCGGGCGGTTGGTCCACAATTGCGGCACGAGAAAGGTGATGCAGTGGACCAACCAGAGATGCGCTTGGCTAGCAGTTGCAGATGGCGCACCTTGACATCGCGGTGCGGGACCTCGGCGTCGGCGTCGAGTGGGCGAAGTCGGTGGGCGCGGTTGAAGCCGACTACCAGCCCAGCGACAGTCACACGGTCATGCTCGACCCCGACGGGCATCCGTTCTGCCTGTTCGAGGCGCAGTTCGCGCCCAAGCCGTAGGACTACCTAGGCGGGACCTCCGGATGCGGTGTCCTCCTCGGTCTGTGCGTTGTGGTGCTGCTGCTGTGACGGCTCGCCGGACTTCTGCGAGTCGGGTTGCTGCTCGGACTGCTGCTCGTCGTCGGCGTGCTCGTCCTCGCGGTCGTGGTGCGTCATTTCTTCTCCTCGCTGTCGATGAGCTCCATGAGCTCGCCCAATGCCTTCCGGATGTCGTCGTGGTCGTGCTGGCTGGCCCGACTCTCCGCAGAGATCACCGCGCAGCGGTGGATCTTCTTGAAGTCGCCGTACGGGAACGAGAAGCGCCCCTTCGTCTCCTCGCTCGCGTCGTCGTCCACCCCAAGGTGCCACTGTGAGAACTCGTCCCATCCGTTCTTGTCGACGAAGCGGTTCTCCTGGTCGGCATCCGGAGCGTGCTCGCTCCAGTCGTCGCGTTCGTCACGCACGACGTCACCGTCCCGGATGAGCTTGCGGGCGTGCTCGTAACCCTTGCGGTTCAGCTTCACGGTCATGGCTCTACCCAACCACCGGCGTGACTGCGGGGCTATCGGCGGGTGTCCAGCAACGCGGCGGGTGGCAGACGCACAATGAGCCATGAAACCCACGCGGCGACCCGAACCACCTGCCTTAGTCACGTCGGACTCGCCATCCGTACGCGCTCAGCTCCTTGCCACCGAGCACTGGAGCATCCTGGCCACCAGGAGCATGACCCAAAGCGAAGTGCTGGTGCGCATCACAATGTTCCTCACGCTGGTCTCGGCCAGTGTTGTGAGCCTTGCGCTGATCGGCCAGGCGACCGGCTTCGGTCCGTTCTTCACCACGTTCGCGCTGGTGCTGCTCGGCATCGTCGTGGTGATCGGCTCGCTGACGACGGTACGTCTCTTCAATGGCGGGATTGAGGACCTCGCGCACGTGCTGGCGATGAACCGGCTGCGAGCGGCTTATGTCGAGCTCGACCCCGGGATCGAGAGGTACTTCGTCAACTCTGCGCATGACGACGGAGCCGGCGTTACCGTCACCTACAACCACCTCGGCGGCAACGATCGCACGCAGTTGCTCGGCAGCAGCATGATGTTCATCACCGCGGTCAACGCCGCGCTGCTCGGGGTGTTCGTGGCGTTCGCGGTGTACGCGCTCGGGGCGGAGACCTGGCTGATCTACGTCGCTGCGGCGATCGCGGCGCTGCTCTATCTGGGTTCCGCGACGGGGCTCGGCTACCGCCGGTACCGTCACGTGTGGGGGTCGTACGAGTCGCTGTCTCAGACGCCCTCGTGAGCCTCCGAGCTGCGGCAAGTTCGGGGTTTGCGCGCGTGTGACCCCGCAATTGCCGCAGGTCGCGACATGGGTTCAGACATTGCGGTATTCGAATGCATGTTCGATAATTAAGAGATGTCGAACGCCGCCATCGCTCCCGAGCTCGCCCCCACCGGGCAGAGCGAGCTGGTGCGCGAACTGCAGGATCGCATCCGCAAGCTGCAGTCAACCAAGCTCGACTCGCGCGATCTCCCCACCAACCCGGCGATCGCCCGGCTGCTGCCCGGCGGTGCGCTGAAGCAGGGGTCGGCGTACTCGGTGGAGCGGTCGGCGACCCTGCTGATGGCACTGCTCGCTCCCCCATCGGCGGCCGGCACCTGGGTCGGCGTTGTCGGCGTGCCCGAGTTCGGGGTGGAGGCGGCGGCAGGTTTCGGCATTGACCTGGACCGGTTGGCGCTGGTGCCGCATCCGGGCGACCAGTGGCTCGCGGTCACCGCGGCGATCGCGGATGTCATGGGCATCGTGGTCACCCGCCCGCCGCAGAAGGCGAGCGACGGCAGCATCGCGCGGCTCGCGGCGCGGCTGCGGCAGCGCGGCACCACCCTGATCGTGCTCGGCAGCTGGCCTCAGAGCGAGGCGATGCTGACCCTCGAGGAGAGCAGCTGGGTCGGCATCGGCGAAGGGCACGGGCACCTGACCGCGCGGCAGGCGACGGTGATCGTGTCGAGCAGTACCGGGCGGCCGACGGCGGGCGCGGCTGTGGCTTCCGGATGCGGGCTACCAGGTGCGCGAGGCAGGCGTGCGGTCGGTCGATATCGCCGCGGATGCGCCTGTTGCGGACATCCGCGCCCCGCGCACCTGGCGCGCCTGACCGGAGCTAGTGCGGATGAGCGGAACGGTAGCGGATGTCTGCCTATCCGTCGTCCTTAAGCTCGCCGTACAGGCCGTCGGGTGTTGGTCGCAGCGGTACTGAAGCCAGCCCGGCGCTGACAGCTTCGGCCATCGGCACCCACTCGCGCGGTGTGCCGGCGTCGGCGAGGTACGCCTGAAAACTCGGGATCTCGCCGACGTCGAACCCTGCCTTCTCGATGCACGGGACGAGCTCATTGACCAGGAACTCATAGACGAACTCGTGCTGTGACTCGTTGAGCGGCGCTAAGTACTTTGGATCAGTCGGATACTTCGCATTGCACACGTACAGCGCCAAGGAGAAGGCGGCCTGCTGCTCTATCCGATACCCAGCAGATAGACCACCGTCGGGTTCGACGGCCGCCTCGAACCCTTCGTCGTCAGACACTGAAGCGATGCTTCTGGAGGTTCGAGGGGTCGACGAAACGCACAGGTGTCGACGTGTCGGAATCTTTACGGTCGGGTCCGCGATGCGTGCCTCATCCGCGAACTGGTCAAGTCTGCTGCTCGATCAAGTCGCTCGACGTCTGCGGCAGAGAGTGGATCGGGAGTCGGCAGGGTGGGGCCTGTAGCCACGCACGACGACAGCAGCAGGACAGCGGCGCCGGCGATAAAGCCAGCCGGCGATCACTCCCCTACTGCTACGGAACACGCAACTCCTTGAGGGGGTCTCTTCGAGCAGCGGCCAGGGCAGGGACCAGCGCGGCGATCAAGCCGGTGACGATGGCCAGGATTGCGACCGCTCCGAAGAACGCGATGCCGGGGAGCGGGTCGCCGGATGCCGCTAACCCGATGGCTGCTGCGGCGCATCCGACCACCGCTCCGACCAGCGCAAGTGCTCCGATCTGGGTGAGGAGCAGGCCAACGATGAGGGTTTGTGAGGCGCCGAGGGCGCGGCGGCGGCCGAAGTCCTTGCGGCGGAGCATGACCAGGCCGTAGAGGATGGCGGCGACCAGCACAGCGGTGAGGGCGAAGATGACGATGACCAGTCCGCGGCCGAAGCTGCCGAGTTGGCCCTCGACGATGGCGCGCAGTTGGGCGAGGCTCTCGCTGGTGGACAGGGTGACCTTGGTGATGTCGTCGACCGCGAGCACGGATTGCACGGCCGCCGACACCGGCGCGACGAGGTCGGGGCGTTCGGCGATGACCACCAGCACGCTGACCGGCTGTTCGGCGACGTCCGGGCCGCGCTGTTGCGGCACGATCACCAGCGGTTCGAGGAAGCTGAGGTAGTCGGGCACGACGAAATCGGCGATCACCGCGTACTGGTCGCCGTCGACGGTGGCGATGCCTCCGGCGGCATCCGGCATCCCGAGTTGGGTGAGGGCGGCGGTGGAGGCGAATGCCGACCGGTCGGCCACCGGCGATGCGGCAAGCCCTAGATCCGTGAGGTCGTCGCCCCAGGCCAGGCGCACGGGCACTCGGGTGCCGTCGGCGAAGGCGGTGTTCTGGGTGTCCCGCGCGGGGCCGAAGGCGCCGGCCCATTCGATGCCGTCGAGGTTCGCGAGCCGGTCGAGCACGCCGGTGCGCAGGCCGGCGTCGGCTTCGGCGCGCACCACGATGGAGCGGGTGCCGGCGGAGTCGATGGTGCCGATCACCGCCTGCTCGGCGCCGACGGTGCGGCCGGTGGTGAGCAGCACGGTGGCGCACATCCCGGCGACCATGACGATGGTGACCACGGATGCCACCGGCTGGCTGAGCGCGGAGGCCAGCGCCTCGCGCACCACCGCGAGCCATCGGGTCATAGTTGGATCTCCCGGTCGCAGCGGGCTACCAGGGCGGGGTCGTGGGTGGCGACGATCACGGTGTTGCCGGAGGCGGCGTGGGAGCGCATCGCATCCACCACCACGGTGGCGGAGTCCTGGTCGAGGTTGCCGGTGGGTTCGTCGGCCAGCAGGATCCGGGGCCGGTTCAGCAGCGCCCGGCAGAGCGCGATGCGCTGCGCCTGCCCGCCGGAGACCTGCCCGGGCTTGTGGGTGGCGCGCAGGTCGACGCCGAACTGGGCCATCAGCTCCAGCGCCCGCGCCTTCGCCTCTTCCCGCGGCTGACCGCGGTAGAGCGCGGTCTCGATCACGTTGTCGAGCACGGTGCGGGTGGCATCCAGCGCGGCGTCCTGGAACACGAACCCGAACAGACTGGCTCGCATCCGGGCGCGCGCCGCATCGCGCTGGGAGGCGGCATCCGCCCCGTCCACCAGCACCTGCCCGGCCCGCGGCGCGCAGCATCAGCCCGAGCAGGTAGAGCAGGGTCGACTTGCCGCGCCCGGACGGGCCGGTGATCGCCACCACCTCGCCGGCCTCGAACCGGGCGTCCCAGCCGTCGAGGATCGGCACGCCCCGGCCGTAGCCGAAGCTGATCCCTTGCGCCTCGAGCAATGCCATCTCAGCCCTCGGACGCCGGCACACGCACACGCACACCGGCCGCCACGCCCTCGACCACCGACATCCCACGCGCGCTGGTCACCACCGTCACCGGATGCGACATCGCCCTCCTCATCGACCACCGAAACCGCACCACCGGCCGACGACAGCAAAGCGGCGCTCGGCACCACAAGCCCCCGCACCGTCTCCACCGTGACGATCCTCGACCGCAGCAGCGTCTGCCCGGTCACCGGCAGGGTCGCGCAGTCGGAGCCGCAGATCGACGCACCATCGGCACCGGCCAGTTTCACCACGGTGCCGGATGCCGGGTCGGTCACCCGGTCGACCACGAACGCCTCCCAGGCTCCAGCATCCGTGACGATTTCCACGCGGGTGCCGTTCGGCATCATCGCCGACTGGTTGTCGCTCACCGGCACCGTGAACGCCGGCTCGGCCGGCAGCCCGCGCACGACCGCCTCTCCCCCGGCCAGGCTCGCCCCGCGGTGGATCACCTCGGTGTCGAGCGCCACCCGGGTCGGCAGGCTCGGCACGAACACGATGTCACCGGGTTGCACCACCCCGTCCCTCGGGAGGCCCGAGGCTCTTCTGCCACGCCCGCACCGCAGCATCCGTCGCCGCACCGAACTTGCCGTCCGGGGCCGCCTTGAAGAACCCGAGCGCCGCCAGCATGCCCTGCAGTTGCTGGGTGTCGGCACCATCCGTGCCACGCGCCAGCGGCCGGAAGCCCGGCACCGCCCCCTGCCCGATCACCACCGGGCGCAGGTTCACCGTGTACAGCACCGACCCGTGGGTGACCTCGTCGCCGGCCGTCACCTCCACCGTCGTGACCGTGCCTGATGCCTGGTTGGTGCCCACCGGCACCGGCGTCCACTCCGCAACCGTGTTCAGGTTGATGCTCGACCCCACCTCGCCCGGCACCACCTCGACATGGGTGAACGCCGTGGACTCGAGGACGTCCTTCGCCGGGGTGAGCACGGTCGCGCCCGCCCAGCCGATGCCCGCGCCAACCAGGAGCGTCACCAGGCCGATGCCGACCCACCCCACCCAGCGGCGCCGACGATGACCCGTAATCGAATCGCCCTCACGCATGCGGTCATCCTGCCACAGCACGGAGCCCCAGCGCTGGAACGGATGGTCTAGTGCTCGCAGACACAGACACAGACGCAGACACAGACGCAGGCGACCGGCATCCGGATGATCGCTCAGTCTTTGGCAGGCCACTCCCAGACTGAAACAAGCTCCGCTGCCTATCGTGACGAATTATTCACAATGATCGGTTCGCCGCGCGGCCAAGCCGCCAGCAAACCAGAGATGGGGAAACGGTGAGGAAGAGAACTTTGTCACTCATGGGTGGCGTTGGGGCCCTGGCGCTAGTGCTTCTCGCGGCGTCGCCCGCCGCGGCGCATACCGTGTCCGGCTACAAATCCTGTTTGAGCAACCAGCAATACGGTGTGCAAACAAGCATCAGTACGACCGGGTCAACATCGAGCACCGTCTCGATACACGAGTACTCCAACCAACGCACGTATTACTTCTATGGCTGGGGCCTCAAGGGCAGCGCAAATGTCGGCGTGAGTTCGGGCGGCTGGGAGGCGTACACCCCGGGCACATTCACTTACGCGAACCCAACCTGCGCAGGGAAGGCAGCCTGATAATGAGGTCCAAGGGGCTCGCGGTTGGCTTGTCGATTGCTGTCGCGGGCGCCCTGGCGTCGTGCACTGCTGCGGCGATCGAGCCCATATCGTCGGCCGCGCCCGGCCCGGTGGCCACGTCGTCGTCCGTGACGGAGACCGTCGCCGCAATGGTGGAGTGTTTGAACCAGAAGGGTTGGGACGTTGATCCGTTTCGCGACGGTTATGCCTTCCCCGGCCCACCCGAACAGATCGAGGTCTTCCACGCGGACCAGCTGGCCTGCTACAGCGAACTCGGCTTCGACAAGCAGCCCCCAGCCCGAGTGGATGACGAGCACCTGACAGCGATGTACCAACTGGAGCAGCAGCTTCGGACCTGCCTGATCGAGCAGGGGTTTGCTCCCCCCGAATTGCCCAGCATGCAGAAGTACAAGGACGACATCCTGACCAAGGGAGTGGTTTACTCCAGCTACGAGGCCATCGGGATCAGCGGAAGCGACATGTCGGGCATCCGGGATATTTGTGCCGACCCGCTGGAGACGTGGGGTGGTTAGGCGCGACGCCGCCGGCGGAAGCCAGCCGAACCTGAGTGATTCCGCGTTGCGCTGCTCGAACAAAGGTTCGATAATTGGTGGATGAAGCAGCCGATCCAGCCGCCGCGCACCGCGCCAGAGCGCGTCATGCTGCTCTGGTGCCCGGACTGGCCGGTGATCGCCGCCATCCGCACGCACGGGCTGAAACCGGATGCCCGGATCGCGCTGATCGAATCCGGTCGAGTGTACGCGTGCTCGGCCACCGCGCGCGCCGAGGGTGTCAAGCGCGGCCTCAAGCTGCGTGAGGCGCAAGCTCGCTGCCCCGACCTCATCGTGCAGCCCTACCGTGCCGACGAGGATGCCCGCGCCTTCGAACCCGTACTGACCGCCATCGAGGAGGCCATGCCGGGCGTGCAGCCGCTGCGGCCAGGGGTGTGCGCCATCCGCTCCCGCGGCCCAGCCCAGTTCTACGGCAGCGAGGAAGAGGCCGCGCTCTGGCTGCTCGACCACGTCGACGCGCTCGGCGTCCCGGCCAGCCGGGTCGGCATCGCCGACGGCGTGTTCACCGCAGAGCAGGCGGCGCGCGGCCCGCAACCGCAGCGCATCCGGATCGTGCCGACCGGCGATGCGGCAGCCTTCCTCGCTCCCCTGCCGGTCGGCATCCTCGACGACCTCGCACTCACCGGGCTGCTGCGCCGCCTCGGTGTCTACACCCTCGGCGAGTTCGCCGCGCTGCCAGCCGAGCTCGTGCTCGACCGCTTCGGCGACCCCGGCGCCCGGCTGCACTCGCTCGCCGGCGGACGCGACTCCCGCCCGGTCATCGCTCGCGTCCCCCCGGACGAGCTCGATGCCTCGATCGACTTCGAACCGCCGCTGGACCGGGTCGATCAGGTCGCGTTCGGCGTGCGTGCGACGGCGGATGCCTTCATCCACTCCCTCACCGAAGCGAAACTCGTCTGCACCGCGGTGCTCGTGCGAGCTCGAGTCAGCGAACGGCGAACTCTCCGAGCGCAGCTGGCTGCACCCGCGCTCGTTCACCGCCGCCGACGTCGTCGACCGGGTGCGCTGGCAGCTGCAGGGCGGCAGCACCGAGACCGGGCTCTCCGCGCCGGTGGAGCGCGTGCGGCTCGTCCCGGAGGCGGTCGACGCGATCGGCAACCACGAGGACGGGCTGTGGGGGTCCGGCCCGGACGAGCGCATCCACCACGCGCTCTCCCGCGTGCAGAGCATGCTCGGCCGCACTGCGGTGCTCACCCCGGCGATCGGCGGCGGTCGCACCCCGGCCGACCGGCTGACGCTGGTCCCGTGGGGCGACCGGGTGCTGCACGAGCGCGCGAACCGGACCGCCCGTGGCCGGGCGCCTGCCCGCCCCCGCCCCGACCACCGTGTTCGAGCCGCCGCACCCTGTGACCGTGTTCGCGGCATCCGGGGCCGAGGTCGCGGTCGACGACCGCGGCGCGCTCTCCGAACCGCCCGCGACGGTGCAGCGCCGGCAGCAGCACGCTGCGGGTCGCCGCGTGGGCCGGACCGTGGCTGGTCGACGAGCGCTGGTGGGATCCGGATGCCGCGAGCCGGGTCAGCCGATTCCAGCTCGTCGACGCGAGCGGCGTCGCCTGGCTGCTCGTGCTCGAGCACGGCCACTGGTGGGCGGAAGCGAGGTACGACTAGCCATGGGCTGGCAGAACCCGCCGATCCCGTGGTCGGAGTTCGAGCGGACCCTCTCCGGCAACCGGCAGGCCGGCTGCCGCCGGTCGGCGCCGACGGCGGCGACAGCCCGGCCTGGTCGCGCAAGCGCGACGCCGTTCCAGCCGACCGCCATCGAGCCGGCTGCCGGACCGCGTCGTGCCGTACGCGGAGCTGCACGCGCACTCCAACTTCAGCTTCCTCGACGGCGCGAGCCAGCCCGAGGAGCTGCTCGAGGAGGCCGCCCGGCTCGGGCTGCACGCCCTCGCGCTCACCGACCACGACGGCTTCTACGGGGTCGTGCGGATGGCCGAGGCGGCCGAGACGTCACCCGCAGGTGAAGACCGTCTTCGGCGCCGAGCTGTCGCTCGGGCTGCGCGCACCGCAGAACGGCGAGGCCGACCCGGAGGGCACCCACCTGCTGGTGCTCGCCCGCGAGCAGGAGGGCTACCACCGGCTCGCCGCCGCGCTCACCGCCGGCGCAGCTCGCCGGCGGCGAGAAGGGCCGCCCGGTGTACGACCTCGACGACCTGGCCGAGCGTGCCGCCGGGCACTGGCTCGTGCTCACCGGATGCCGCAAGGGCAGCGTCCGCCAGGCCCTGGCCACCGAGGGCGACGACGCCGCCGCGCGCGAACTCGACCGGCTGGTCGACCTGTTCGGCCGCGACAACGTCGTCGTCGAGCTGCATCGACCACGGGCATCCGCTCGACGACGCCCACAACGACGCCCTCGCCGCGATCGCCGCGAGCGCGCGACCTGCCGGTCGTCGCCACCGGCAACGTGCACTACGCCACCCCGACCGGCACCACCTCGCCGACCGCGCTCGCCGCCGTGCGCGCCCGCCGCAGCCTCGACGAGATCGACGGCTGGCTGCCGGCATCCGGAGCCGCCCACCTGCGCAGCGGCGCCGAGATGGCAGCCCGGTTCGCCCGCTACCCGGGCGCGATCGAGCACACGTCGAGCTCGCCGACGACCTCGCCTTCGGGCTGCGGAGCCTGAAGCCGGGGCTGCCGAAGCAGGAGGTGCCGGACGGCCACACGCCGATGAGCTGGCTGCGGCAGCTGGTGTGGGAGGCGGTGCCGGTGCAAGTACCCGAACCTGCCGGACGCCGACCGCGACCGCATCGAGCGCGAGCTCGCGGTGATCGAGCAGAAGGACTTCCCCGGCTACTTCCTGATCGTGCACGACATCGTGCGGTACGCGCGCAGCCGCGGCATCCTCTGCCAGGGGCGCGGCTCGGCGGCGAACTCGGCGGTCTGCTACCTGCTCGACATCACCGCGGTCGACTCGATCTTCTACGAGCTGCCGTTCGAGCGGTTCCTCTCCAGCATGCGCGACGAGGAGCCCGACATCGACGTCGACTTCGACTCCGACCGGCGCGAGGAGGTCATCCAGTACGTCTACGAGAAGTACGGGCGGCAGAACGCCGCGCAGGTCGCGAACGTCATCAGCTACCGGCCGAAGATCGCGGTGCGCGACATGGCGAAGGCGCTCGGGCACTGCCCCGGGCAGCAGGATGCCTGGTCGCAGCAGGTGGAGCGCTGGGGCGCGCTCGTCGAGAGCGACGACCACGACATCCCGGAGCCGGTGATCGAGCTCGCACAGCAGGTGCTGAAGTTCCCCCGGCACCTCGGCATCCACTCCGGCGGCATGGTGCTCACCGACCGGCCGGTCGGCGAGGTCGTGCCGATCGAGCACGCCCGCATGGACGACCGCACCGTGCTGCAGTGGGACAAGGACGACTGCGCCTGGATGGGGCTGGTCAAGTTCGACCTGCTCGGGCTCGGCATGCTCGCCGCGCTGCAGTACTGCTTCGACCTGGTCCGGGACACGCTCGGCGAACAGTGGACGCTCGACACCATCCCGAAGGAGGAGGAGGGCGTCTACGACATGCTGTGCCGGGCCGACTCGATCGGGGTGTTCCAGGTGGAGAGCCGCGCGCAGATGGGGCTGCTGCCGCGCCTGCAGCCGCGCCGCTTCTACGACCTCGTGGTCGAGATCGCGCTGATCCGGCCCGGGCCGATCCAGGGCGGCGCGGTGCATCCGTACGTGCGGCGCCGGCTCGGGCAGGAGCCGATCACCTACCTGCATCCGAAGCTCGTCGAACCGCTCGAGCGCACCCTCGGCGGTACCGATGTTCCAGGAGCAGCTGATGCAGATCGCGATGGCGGTCGGCGACTGCACCGCCGAGGACGCCGACCTGCTGCGCCGCGCGATGGGGTCGAAGCGCGGGGTCGAGAAGATCGAGTCGCTGCGCGAGAAGCTGTACGCCGGGATGGCCAGCAACGGCATCACCGGCGAGGTCGCCGACGACATCTACAGCAAGATCCAGGCGTTCGCGAACTTCGGCTTCGCCGAGAGCCACTCGCTGAGCTTCGCGCTGCTCGTCTACGCGAGCTCGTGGATGCAAGCTGCACTACCCGGCGGCGTTCCTCGCCGCGCTGCTGCGCGCGCAGCCGATGGGGTTCTACTCCCCCGCGACGCTGGTGGCGGATGCCCGGCGGCACGGCGTCGAGGTGCGCCGGCCCGATCTGGCGCTCTCGGGGTGTCGGCCGGACTGGAGCCGGTTCAGGCGGGTCCGGATGCTCGGGGCGCGGCATCCGGAAGCGACGAGCTGCCTCGCCGCGAGCAGCCGCCGGTCCCGCCGTTCGACCCGCGCCTGCCGCTCGACTTCGCCGCGCACCGGCGCGACGGCATCCGTCGCCGTGCGGCTCGGGCTCGCCGAGGTGACCGGCATCGGCACCGAACTGGCCAGAGCGCATCGTCGCCGAGCGGGACGCCCGCGGCGACTACCTGGACATGCCCGACCTCGTGCGGCGGGTCGGGCTCAGCACCGCGCAGCTCGAGGCGCTCGCGGCGGCCGGCGCGTTCGAGGGCTTCGGGATGAGCATGCGGGAGGCGCTGTGGGACGCCGGCTCGGCGGCGCAGAACCGCGCCGAGTACCTCGAGGGCACCGTGATCGCGGTGCAGCCGCCGCTGTTCCCGATGCCGTCGGACTCGGAGCGGCTGGTCGCCGACCTGTGGGCGACCGGGATCTCGACCGACGACCATCCCGTGCGGCACCTGCGGCCGGCTGCTCGACGAGCGCGGTGCGCTGTCGGCGGCGGAGCTGCAGGGCGCGGAATCGGGTCGGCGGGTCGAGGTCGGCGGGGTCGTGACGCATCGGCAGCGTCCGGCGACCGCGAGCGGCATCACCTTCATGAACCTCGAGGACGAGACCGGGCTGGTCAACGTGATCTGCAGCGTCGGGGTCTGGAAGCGGTACCGGCGGGTCGCCCGGGAGTCGCCCGCGCTCATCGTGCGCGGCATCCTCGAGCGCTCGGATGAGGGTGTCGTCGAACATCGTCGCCGACCGGTTCGAGCCGCTGCTCGTGGCGCCGCACGTGAAGTCGCGGGACTTCCACTGACGGCGCCCTCGCTGCTTGAGGCGCACGGTGGTCGAGCCCCTCGGGTCGAGCTGTCGAGACTCCCGCGCAACACCGCCGCGGTTTGTTGACCGCGCGCCGCTTTAAACCCCGGCGCGGTCAACAAACTGGCGCGTGGACGGCGGTTACTCGTCCAGCGGGGTGAACCGCTGCACCTCGACCCCATCGACCGTGGTCGTGCCGAAGAACATCGCCTTCGGGCGCACCCACAACTCCCCCGACGGCGCCCGGTAGACGACCAGTTCCTCTTCCGTCTCGCTGTGCCGGGCGATGCCGATCACCTCGTAGACGTTGCCCTTGAAATGCCGGTAGCGCCCAGGCATCCGGATGCTCAGTCCTGACCCGCCTTGCGACGTTCGGCGTCGCGTTCCTTCACCCGGCGGTTCTCGGCGCGCACCGCAGCCTGCGTCGCGCGCTCCTGCACCAGCCACTGCGGCGGGTTCTCGAGGAGCGCCTTGATCTCCGCTGTCGTGAGCGCATCCGTCACGCCGCCGCGCGCCAGCCCGGCGATCGAGACGCCGAGCTTCGCCGCCACCACCGGCCGCGGGTGCGGACCATTCTTGCGCAGCTCGACCAACCACTCCGGCGGCTCGGCGCTCAGCGCGTTGAACTGTCCGCGGGTGATTGGCGCCGACTGGAACTCCTCCGGCGTTGCTGGCAGGTAGACCCCGAGCTTTTTCGCCGCCGTGGCGGGCTTCATCATCTGGTCGTGCGCATCCGAGGTCATCCCGACAGCGTAACCTGAGACCACCAGCGTGACCGGACGCAGGCGGGAGGCAGAGTGTTCAGGATCGCCTTCGTCCCCGGCGTGACCATCACCAAGTGGACGCGTGCCTGGGAAGAGCGCCGGCGCGACCCGCTGCAGGTGCTGCCGACACTGCCGAGCGACCAGGTTGCCGTGGTGCACCGCCGTGAGGCGGATGTCGCTTTCGTGCGGCTGCCGATTGAGCGGGACGGGCTGAGCGTCATCCGGCTGTACACCGAGTCGCCGGTCGTGATTGCGCCCAAGGACCACGCTTTCGAGGCCGCCGACGAGCTGACTGTTGCTGACCTGGACGGCGAGAACGTGCTCGAGGTCGGCGATGACCCGAAGGACGCCGTCGAGCTGGTCGCCGCGAACGTGGGGGTGGCGGTGCTCCCCCAGTCGGTCGCCAGACTGCACGCGCGCAAGGACATCATCGCGAGGCCGCTGACGGATGCGCCGGGCACCGACATCGCGATCGTCTGGATTGCGGATGCCGAGACCCCGGACATCGAGGAGTTCGTCGGCATCGTGCGCGGGCGGACCGCACGCAGCTCGCGCGGCCCTGCCGTGTCGGCACCGGCACCGCAGCCCGAGCCCCGGAAGTCGAAGTCGGCGGGTGCCGCGAAGCGCCCGAGCCCGAAGCATCCGTCCCGCCGCCGCAAGAGCCGCTGATACCCGATCCCTCAACCACCGGATGGGACGATCGGCTGAGCCGATCCCGCCTCCACCGGGGGCGCCAGTCAGCCGCGGCGCAGGAAGTCGATCCGCGACTGCAGTTGCGCCACGGTCGCCTGCCCCACCGGCGGACCACCGCAACGCCGGCGCAGCTCCGCGTGGATGTGCGCGTGCGGCTCCCCAGTGCGCTTCGCGCGGGATGCGACGAGCGAGTTGAGCAGCCCGCGCTGCTCCTTCAGGGTGCGGTACAGCGGCTTCGACTCCTGAACCCCGCGGTCGGCCGCGCCGCCGCGACTGCCGAGCCTGCCGCTGCTGCAGCAGCTCGCGCACCTGCTCGGGCTCCAGGATGCCGGGCAGCCCGATGAAGTCCAGCTCCTCGAGCGTGCCGACGTCCGCCGCGAAGCCGAATTCGGCGCCGTCGAACAGCACCCGGTCGAAGTTCGCATCCGACTCGAGCGCCTTGAAGTCGAACAGGTCGGCATCGGCGGACGCGCTCTCCGAAGCGTTCGCCTCATCGACCGCGTCGTCGTCGAGCAGGATCTCCTCGAGCCCCTCGCCGGGCTGCCGATCCAGCGCGTGGTCACGTTCCAGCTCGAGTTGCGACGCCAGGTTCATCAGCTGCGGCACGCTCGGCAGGAAGATCGACGCCGTCTCACCGCGCCGGCGCGTGCGCACGAATCGGCCGACCGCCTGCGCGAAGAACAGCGGCGTCGATGCCGACGTCGCGTACACGCCCACCGCCAGGCGCGGCACGTCGACGCCCTCCGACACCATCCGCACGGCCACCATCCAGCGCGAGTCCCCTTGCGAGAAGTCGGCGATCCTGTCGCTCGCGCCCTTGTCGTCGGACAGCACCACGGTCGGTTCCTCGCGCGTGATCTCCTTCAGGATCGATGCGTACGCCTTGCGCCGCGTAGTGGTCGGTCGCGATGACCAGCGCCCCGGCATCCGGGACATGGTGCCGCACCTCGGTCAGCCGGCGGTTCGCTGCGCGCAGCACCGACGGAATCCACTCCCCCTCTGGGTTCAGCGCCGTGCGCCAGGCCTGCGAGGTCACATCCTTTGTGTCGCCTTCGCCGAGCCGCGCCTCCATCTCGTCGCCCGTGCGGGTGCGCCAACGCATCCGTCCGGCGTACGCCATGAAGATCACCGGGCGCACGACGCCGTCGGCGAGGGCGCGCCCGTAGCCGTAGCTGTAGTCGGCGCGGGAGGTGCGGATGCCCTGCTCGTCCGGGTAGTAGGTGACGAACGGGATCGGCGCGGTGTCGGAGCGGAACGGGGTCCCGGTGAGCGACAGCCGGCGGGTTGCCGGTTCGAACGCCTCCCGGATGCCGTCGCCCCAGCTGAGCGCGTCACCGCCGTGGTGCACTTCGTCGAGGATCACGAGCGTGCGCGAGCCCTCGGTGAGACTGCGGTGCAGCGCCGGACGCAGCGCGACCTGCGCGTAGGTCACCGCAACACCGTGGATAGTGCCGGGCCTGCCTGCCATGTGCGTTGCGGAAGCCCGGGTCGAGGCGCACACCGACGCGGTGGGCGGCATCCGCCCATTGGCGCTTGAGGTGCTCTGTCGGGGCGACGACCGTGACTCGGTCGATGGTGCGGCTCGCCAGCAGTTCGGTGACCAGCCGGAGCGCGAAGGTCGTCTTGCCTGCGCCGGGCGTTGCGGCGACGAGGAAGTCGCGGGGTTCGCGCTGGAAGTAGACCTCGAGGGCCTCGGCCTGCCAGGCGCGCAGGCGGTCCGCTGTACCGCGGGGCGCCCGGCCGGGGAAGGCCGGTGAGAGGTGTTCTGCTGCCGAGGTTCCGACCGGGGGACGATGGATCGGGTCGGTGGTGCTCACTGGATAGAACTTTACCGTGCCGCCACTGACACCAGTGTCCGGGGGTCTCGACAGGCTCGACCACCGAGGGCCTCGACCACCGAAGGTTCGAACCTCCGAGAACCTCATCGAGTCGGGAGTTGTTGCCCAATTGGCGCACCTCAATTGGGCAACAACTCCCGACTCAAGGGAGGGGGACAGGAAAGGGCGCCGCCGACTTTCGTCAGCGGCGCCCTAACGCGTTCAGTCCGGTGTCACACCGGGCAGGGGGTCACGCTCGCGTCGTGGTGCTTCCACTACGGCGGGTGATCAGGCCCCAGATCAGCAGCACGACGATCGCGCCGATGATTGCGATCAGCCAGGACTGGATGGACCAGAAGTCCTGGTACCCGATACCGAACAGCAGACCGCCCAGCCAACCACCGAGCAATGCGCCGATGACACCGAGGATCAGGGTCGCCACCCATCCTCCCCCTTGACGTCCCGGCAGAATCAGCTTGGCGATAGCGCCAGCGATCAGACCGAGGATGATGAATGCGATCCAACTCATGACGACCTCCCAGTCGTTCAATTCGTCTTGCAGGGACCGAGTCTCGGTCGCCTTTGAATAGCGTTTCACGCCCCCCATTCGGGGGCAACCATTCGACGCGGAGTCGCGGAATGTTCACAGGTGGGTGAATTTCGGGTCTGCTAAAGGGGTCCGTACACCCAGATCTGGCACTCTTGAAGCATGTCAGCACAGCATCCGTGGTCACGCTATGTCGCGATCGGGGACTCCTTCACGGAGGGAATCGGTGACCCGGAACCGCGCAGTCCAGGCGGTCACCGAGGCTGGGCCGACCGTGTCGCCGAGGTGCTGAGCTCGCGCACCGAGGATTTCGCCTACGCCAATCTCGCCATCCGTGGCCGCCTGCTGCAGCAGATCATCGACGAGCAGGTCGAGCCGGCGCTCGAGCTGCGCCCCGACCTCATCACCATCTCCGCGGGCGGCAACGACATCATCCGCCCCGGCACCGATCCAGACGATGTGGCGAGCCGATTGGAGATCGCGCTCGCGCGACTGCGCTCCGACGGCGCCACGGTGGTGCTCTTCAACGGGCCCGGACATCGGTATGACGCCTGTGCTCGGACGCATCCGCGGCAAGGTCGCCATCTACAACGAGAACCTGCGCGCGATCGCGCTGCGCCATGACGCGGTCGTCGCCGACATGTGGGCGCTGCGCGAGCTCAAGGACCTCGCGATGTGGGCACCCGACCGGCTGCACTTCTCCCCCACCGGGCACCACACGATCGCGCGCATGGTGCTCGACGCGCTCGGCGTCGAACATGAGCTCGAGCCGTATCAACCCGAGCCGCTGCCGGCGGTGTCTTGGCGTCAGGCCACGATCCGAGGACATCGGCTGGGCGCGTGAGTACCTGGTGCCGTGGGTGGTGCGGCGCATCCGTCACCAGTCATCCGGTGACGGGATCCTGCCGAAGCGCCCGGAGGCGTCTCCGTACCGACCAGAGGATCAACCCCGAAAGGAACGTCTAGCGCCCGAACGCGGCGGCGGCCGGGCAGTCGAACGGGTCGCGGCCAGCGGCAAGCCCGACCCTGTTCAGGTAGCGGATGACGATGCCGTAGGACTCCACAAGCGTCGTCTCGGTGAACGGGATGTTGTGGCTCGCGCAGTACTCGCGAGCGATCTCGTTCGCCTTGCGCAGGTGCGGGCCGCGGCATGTTCGGGAACAGGTGGTGCTCGACCTGGTAGTTGAGTCCGCCCATGAAGGTGTCCATGAACCAGCCGCCCTTGATGTTGCGGGAGGTCAGCACCTGGCGGCGCAGGAAGTCGACCTTGCGAGTCGTGCGGCAGGATCGGCATGCCCTTGTGGTTGGGGGCGAAGGATGCGCCCATGTAGACGCCGAACACCGCGAGCTGCACGCCGAGGAAGGCGAACGCCATCCCGAGCGGCAAGAACAGGAAGATGACCGCGACGTACGCGCCGACGACGGGTGACGAGCATGAGGTGATCTCGACCCAGCGCGCTTGTCGACCTTGCCGCGTGAGAACACCGTGCGGAAGCCGTGGATGTGCAGGTTGATGCCCTCGAGCAGCAGCGCGGGGAAGAACAGCCAGCCCTGACGGCGTGTGGCCCAGCCGTACAGTCCCTTGGCTCGTGCGGCATCCGTCTCGGTGAACGAGATGAAGTCGCGGCTCGATGTCGGGGTCCTTGCCGACGGATGTTCGGGTTGGCGTGGTGACGGCTGTGCTTGGTCATCCACCACTGAGTAGCTGATGCCGACGAACAGGTTCGCGAGCGCACGTCCGGCGCGGTCGTTGGCTTGCCGGAGGTGAACACCTGGCGGTGGGCGGCCTCGTGCGCAAGGAACGCGTACTGGGTCAGGATGACGCCGAGCGCGCCAGCGATGAGCAGCTGGAACCAGCTGTCACCGAGCAGGATGAATCCGGTGACCGCGCCGCCGAGCGCGAGCGTGATGCCGGAGAACATCAGCCAGTAGAAACCGGTGCGACGGCGCAGAAGGCCAGCATCCCGAATGGTGTGAAGAAGGGCCGAGTACTCGGATGTCGAGCTTCCCCGACCTCCGCCCGGCCTTGTCTTGGTGAACGTCACTGTTGGCGTTGCAGAGGTCACGGAACCCTCGTTTCACTAGGTACAACCAGAAGCCCTAGCGAAGCGGATGCCGATTGAAGAATGTGACGCCAGCCTATGGGCGCTTGCTGGGAATATGTCTCGCCACGCGGAATATGTCCTATCCGAAAAGTTCAGCAGGGTTGGTCAGCCGCCAGAGCGCATCCGGTGGGCTGATCGAGGAGTCGAGCACGAGCGGCACCGAGAGGTGTGTGGTGCCAACCTGCACCGCGAGTCTGCCCACCCTGTCCCCGGGGGCGCCGTCTCGCACCTGGTCGACCGAGACGTCGTAGGACACCGGCGTGCCGCGCCAGGTCACGACCGTGTAGGTCTCGCCGGCTACGGCGCTCGCGCGCTGGCCCCACGGCGTCACGTAGTCGGCGAAGCTCGCGCCCGCCTGAACGACGTCGAGCTCGACGAATCCGGATGCCGCACTCGCCAGCAGGGAACGCACCGACTCGCGCACCGCATCCGGATCCTCACCGCCCATGACGACCCCGACGAGCTGCACGGTCTGATCTCCGACCGGAAGGTCGGCGGAGAAGAGAAGGTTCGACTGGTCGAGGCGCCCGGTCTTGATTCCGTCGACACCGAGTTCACCCAGCAGCTTGTTGGAGTTCTCCAGCTCTTCGAAGCCGGGAACCGTTGTACTTGCTGTCGCGACGATCTCGGCGATCACCGGATCGGCGAGGGCGAGCTTGCCGAGCTGGATGAGGTCAGTCGTCGTGCTGACGTTCGCGGGGTCGATGCCTGTCGGTTCCACCACTCGTGTGTCCGGCATCCCGTTGCGCTGCAGCCAGGACGTTGCAGCGGCGACGAACGCGTCGTTGGAGCCGAACGCCCAATCCGCGAGCGATGCCGCGTAGTTGTTCGCGGAGGTGATGAGGGTGAAGTCCAGGACCTGACGCTGGGACAGCGTGAGACCGGACCACACGGGCTTGGTGCCGCCGCCGAGTCGCTGGTAGTAGCCGATGAGGGCTTGGTCATTCGCCGTGAACCTGATCTGATCCCCGCTCTCGCCTGGGTCAAGCGGCTTGACCTCGAGCACGACCAGGCTGGTGATGACCTTGGTGATGCTGGCCATCGGCAGGGATTCGCTCGAGCCACCCGATGCGAGCACACCCGGGTAGCCGACCGCGCCGATCGCGCTTGCCCCGTAGGCGGGCCAGGTCAGCTCCACTGCGGGTTCGTGGATGGCAACCGCAGTCAATTGCGGGGTGGTCGCGTCGACGGGGGCGAGCAAGGTGAGCGGGAGGTAGGCGCTCGCAGTGATCAGCGCCAGCACGCCACCGACAACGCCGAACCGGCGACGGATGTACGTCGCGCGGGTTGGTGCCATGCATTCATCCTATGAGCGGGGTTGGGCACTTATCATCGCTGGATGGATCCACAGCCGTTCGATCAGGTTGCCATGGCCGCCTACCCAGACAAGACCAGCTGGCAGACGGTGGCAGGCGAACTGCTCCTCGACACGCTCAGCCGCTGGAAGCTTGACCTGGCCGGCTCGCACGAGGGCGGGCGCGCGGGCATCGTCGTCGAGGTGGTGCAGGAGGATGGCACACCCGCGGTGTTGAAGATCGGAGTCCCGCACGAGGAGGGACGCTGGGAGGCCGTCGCGTTGGCTGCCTTCCCGCACGGTACGGCCCCGCAGATCCTCCGTCAGGACCCCGCGACCTGGTCGCTGCTGCTGGAATGCGTCCGGCCGGGCACCCCGCTGCGTGACGCCATGCTCGACCCGATGGAGGCGCTGACCATCGGTGGCACGCTGCACGGACACATCGCATCCTCCTCCCCCGTCCGCGGAAGCACCCTGCCGCGCGTGTCCGACTTCGCGGCGGCCGGTGCGCTGCGGATGCGCGCGAAGATCGACCGCGATCGAGAGCTTCTGGAGCGGCTCGAGATCGAGACCGGGCCGCTGCTGCGCGCCGCCGACGAGCTGCTGCGGCTCGCCGACCTGTCGACCGCCGGTGCACTCGTGCACGGCGACTTCAACCCGGGCAACATCGTGCACTCGATGGACGACGACAGCGAACGCTGGATGGTCATCGACCCGAAGGGCATGGTCGGCGACCCGGCCTATGACCTGTGGCCGCTCGTGACCCAGCTGGGCGATCCTTTGAACGACCCGGATCCGGCCGGCCGCCTGTCCGAGCAGCTCATGGTGGCCGCGAACGCGGCCGGATGCAATCCGCGCCGGACCGCGGAATGGGGATTCGCCCGAGCCGGTCAGGTCACGGTGTGGTTCGCCGAGGACGGCGACTACGACCTGGCACGCAACGAGGCTCGCGTGCAAGCGCTCTGGGCCGAGGTGCTCGCCGGTTGAGCCATGCGCGCTAGAGCACGCGTTCTCGCACAAAGGCGGCAACCGTGGGAGCGAGCGACGCGCCGACCTGCGCCGGGGTGCGCTTGACGCCCGCGACCTCGAAGGAGTGCCCGCCGCCTTCCACCCACTCGAGCAGCGCAGTGGGGCCGATGCGAGCCACGACGTCTTTGAGCAGCGCGGGCGTTGCAAACGGGTCTTTTGTCCCCTGTAGGAACAACATCGGCACTCGGATGCCGTACAGGTGCTCGTCGCGTAGTGACTCCGGCTTGCCGGGCGGATGCAGCGGATAGCCGAGGTACACCAGACCGGCCGCTGGCATCCCATCGGCGACGGCCATGGACGCCATCCGGCCGCCGTACGACTTGCCGGCCGCGAGCACCGGCAGCCCGGGCGCCTCGGTCTGAGCCCAGCGCAGTGCGTCCCGCCATGCCGCGACCGCGTCGGCCGGGCGGCCCGGCATCCGTCGTCCGGCTTCCCGGTACGGCAGGTTGAACCGCAGCGTCGCGATGCCCTCGAGGCCCAGCGCGTCGGCGAAGCCGACCAGGAACGGGTGGTCGTAGCCGGCGCCGGCGCCGTGCGTCACGGCGATGACCGCTCCCGCGTCGTCCGGGCGCTCCCAGTCAGCTGACACGCTCGCGTCGCCCACAGGAACCCTGATCTCGGTCACCCGCCCATTCTCCCCTGCCCCGGTGGTCGACCCTGTGCCCCCGGTGGGGAGCCGGCCCGTCCTGTTATGCAGGACTTTCTGCCCGGAATGGGCCCGGATCCCAATGGAATGACGCCCGATTGTGCCGGATGTCCTGCACAACAAGGAATCTCCTGCATAACAGGGGCAGCGGTAGTCAGACCCGCAACTCCCACAGCGCCACCGCGCTCGCCGCAGCCACGTTGAGCGAGTCGACGCCGCGCAGCATCGGGATCGTCACCACCGTGTCGGCCTCCGCGATCGCCTTGCGGGTGAGCCCGTCGCCCTCGGTGCCGAGCAGCAACGCCACACGCTCTGGCGCTTTGGCGGCGTACTCATCGAGCGGCACGGCGCCGTCCTCGAGCGCGAGCGCCGCCAGTTGGAAGCCGGCCGCGCGCAACGGTGCAGCGCCCTCCGGCCACCACGGGATGCGCGTCCACGGCACCTGCAGCACCGTGCCCATGCTCACGCGAACGCTGCGCCGGTAGAGCGGGTCCGCGCAGCGCGGCGTCACCAGCACCGCGTCGGCACCAAGCCCGGCAGCGGCACGGAAGATCGCGCCGACATTGGTGTGGTCGGCGATGTCTTCGAGCACGATGACGCGCCGCGCATCCCGCAGCAGGTCCTCCACCGCGGGCAGCTCGGGGCGGTGCATCGCCGCGATCGCACCACGGTGCAGGTTGAAGCCGGTGATCGACTCGAGCACCGCAGCGTCGGCGACGTACACCGGCACGTCGAAGCCGCTGAGCAGCGGCTCGAGCTCGGCCAGCCACTGCTCCTGCAGCAGCACCGAACGCGGACGGTGCCCGGCCCCCAGCGCGCGCGAGATGACCTTGGTCGACTCGGCCAGGTACAGTCCGCCCGCCGGCTCCAGCTTCCGGCGCAACGCGACGTCGGTGAGGCTCGTGAAGTCGGCGAGCCCGGGCTCGGTCAGGTCGGTGATCCGGATGACGCGCAGCGGTTTCTCCTCATAGTTCTGCGGCGCAAGGAACAACCTGCCCGCTCTCGCGTTTACTCTAGGGACATTCGCTAGAGAGGTTTCCATTGACCGCCCCCGCACCAAACCCGATCGAGTCCGATGGTGGCCTCGACGCCGTGCTCGAGGTGCTGCAGGGGCGCAAGGTGGCCATTCTCACCGGCGCCGGACTCAGCACCGACTCCGGCATCCCCGACTACCGGGGGTCGGGCGCGCCCCCACGCAACCCGATGACCTTCCAGCAGTTCGTCGGTGACGAGGACTACCGCAAGCGCTACTGGGCCGGCAGTCACCTCGGCTGGCGGCGCTTCAGCTCGGTCACCCCCAACGCCGGCCACCGCGCGGTAGCGGCGTTGGAAGCATCCGGGGTCGCCACGGGCGTCATCACCCAGAACGTCGACGGCCTGCACCGGCGTGCGGGGTCGCTGCGCGTCATCGAACTGCACGGCAGCATGGATCGGGTGCGCTGCCTCGACTGCGGCCAGTTCTACTCGCGCAGGGACATCGCCGCACAGCTCTCGCACCGAAACCCCTGGCTGGACCGGGTCACCGAGCGTGAGCTCGGCCCCGACGGCGACGTGATCATCGAGGACCCGTCCGCGTTCGACGTTCCGGTGTGCGGCGTGTGCAGCGGGATGCTGAAGCCCGACGTCGTCTACTTCGGCGAGTTCGTGCCGGCGGCGCAGTTCCGGGCTGCCAGCGCCATCATCGCCGCGGCCGATGCGCTGCTGGTCGCCGGTTCATCGCTCATCGTCAACTCCGGGATGCGTCTGCTCGACCAGGCGATCAAGCGCGGCCACCCCACGGTGATCGTCAATCGTGGCCCCACCAAGGGCGATCCACGGGCAACGGTTAAGCTGGAGGCAGGGACCTCCGAGGTGCTGACCGTTCTGGCTAAGGAACTTCGCGGCTGAGGAAGGCACTCACGTCCCAGCGCGACCGGAAGGACGTTGATAGGGATGACGACGCTGATCTACCTCGTGCGGCACGGCGAGACCGACTGGAACCAAGTTCACCGCATTCAAGGCAGTTCCGACATCCCACTGAACGACAACGGGCGCACACAAGCCAGCAGGGCAGGAGCCCTGCTCGCCCGCCGCAGCTGGGACGGCATCTACTCAAGCCCGCTCGGGCGGGCGATGGAGACCGCGACCATCATCTCCGACCGGCTCGACCTCGGCGACCCGACTCCCCTGCCCTCCATGGTCGAACGCCACTACGGCGAGGCGGAGGGGCTGACCAATGACGAGGTCGCCGAACGGTATCCCGCGTACGCGCCGGTGCCGGGCCGGGAGTCGCGGGAATCGGTCATCGCCCGCGTCATGTCGACCCTGAGCACGCTGGCCAAGGAGCGCCCAGGCGAGCACCTCATTGTCGCCACCCACGGTGGTGTCATCCGCGCCACGCTGCTCGCGGTGGGCGCGGACATCGACCGCAGCATCCCCATCACCAACGGCTCCATCCACAGCTTCCGCCGGATCGACGGCGGATTCCAACTGCTCGCCTTCAACGACCCGATCGAGGTCGCATCCGTTGTGCCCGGCGACGAGGGCATCGAGGAGCAGAACGTCATCGAGGGCCGCGAAGAGAAGGTGGCCGGCTGATGGCGGCGCTCGACCGCTTCCTGACCCGGCTCGAGCAGCTCGGTGTCGAGCTGGATGTGCGGGAGATGGACAGCAGCACCCACACGGCGGCGGATGCTGCTGCCGCCGTCGGCGTCCAGGTTGGGCAGATCGTCAAGAGCCTGCTCTTCATGGCCGACGGTGAGCCGCTGCTCGTGCTGGTTTCCGGACCGAACCGGGTCGATACTGCGGCTCTCGGGAAGCGCCTCGGCACCCCGGTGACCATGGCGGACGCCAAGCGCGTGCGCGAACTGTCCGGCTTCAGCATTGGCGGGGTGCCGCCGTTCGGCCACCCGACAGCGCTGCGCACAGTCGTCGATCCCGACCTGCTCGGCTACGACGAGGTGTGGGCGGCGGCCGGGTCAGCGACAACCGTGTTCGGCATCGCGCCGTCCCGCCTTCTCGAACTCACCCGCGGCGAGGTGCTGCCGGTCGTCGCAGACAGCGGAGCGGACAGCGTCACAGAACGCGTCAGCGCCGACTAGGTTCGCGTCGCTCGTCGACGAGCGAGGTCGCGAGTTCGAGCAGGGTCGCCGCGGACGCCTGCCAGGTGTACTCGCCCGCGCGCTGCAGCGACAGCTCTGAGCGGAGCCTCCACTCCGCCGGGTCCTCGAGCGCGCGCACCTGCGCGGCGAACGCGGCCGGGTCGTCGGGGTTCGCGAACAGCGCGGCGTCGCCCCCGACCTCGCGGAACACCTCGATGTCGCTGCAGACCACCGGCGTGCCGTGCGACATCGCCTCGATCAGCGGGATGCCGAAGCCCTCGTCCCGCGATGCCGTGAGCAGAGCGGTGGCGGATGCCAGCAGTTCGGCGTACTGCTCGTCGCTCACGCCGTTCAGGAACTCGATGCTGCCGGCAGGGGCCAGCGCGGACAGGCGGGCGCGGTCCCGATCGGTGATCTTGCTGAGCAGTTGCAGCCGGTACCCAGGGAGCAGCGCGATCGCGCGCGCGAGTGTCTCGGCGTTCTTGTACGGCATGAACGAGCCCATGTAGACCAGGGTCCGCTCGCGCGGCCGCGGCGGGGTGGTGGCAGAGTCGACTGCGCTGGAGATGACCGTGATCGGAAGCTCGGTCATGCGGGCCTCTTGCAGCTCCCGCTTGGCGGTGTGCGAGCCGGTCACGATCGCGTCCGCTCGGCGCAGGGCCCAGCGCTGCGGCGCGAAGCTGAAGTGGTAGGCGCGCCAGATGAGCCGCACGATGGCAGGCAGGTTCCGCGGTGGCGTGCGGTGCCGGTAGTAGATCAGGTCGTGCACGGTCAGGATCAGCGGGTACTTCTTGCCGGTGCCGCCCATCGTCTGCATGGGGCAGAACACCACATCCGGATGCTCATCGTTCAGGTACCGCGGCACCCACGGCTCGCTGAGTTTCGTCGGATCCGGGCCGAGGATCCACGGCAACTCGGGCAGGTTCGCCAACTGGCGCTCGTCGCTGATGAACATCGTCACCGGATGCAGTTCGGCCAGCGCCCCGACGATGCCCGCGGTGTACCGGCTGATGCCATCGTGCCGTCCGATGCGGGTGTAGCGGCAGTCGAAGACGATTTTCACTGGCTACTTCAGAGCGTCGACGAAGTCACGGATGGCGTCCGCGGCCCGTTCCGGGACCTCGTAGTGGATGAGGTGGCCGACTCCGCCGAGCACCCGCAACGTCGCATCCGGGAACCGCTCCTGGAGCGTGTACTGGGCGGCAACGGGTGTGATGTCGTCCAGTTCGGCGGCGACCAGCAAGGTCGGAACGGTGATCCGCTCTGCGTAGTCGCTGACGTCGGCCGAGATCGACGCGTCGAACGCCTCGACGACGGTGTCGCGGTCGCTGAAGTTGTTGAAGTAGGTGTGGTGCTGATCGTGAATCCACCGGCGCAGGTCGCGATCCTTGGTCTTCACGAGGTTGGAGCTCATGAACTGCACGATCATCCTGTTGCGCAGCAGGGCATCGCCGAGCCGGGTGGGCAGCTTGGATGCTGCGCGGTAGTAGCCGACGGTGAGCGCGGTGGCGAACTTGCGCGGCCCGTCGAGGCCGGGCATCGCGATCGGGTTGATCAGCATGAGTGCGGGCGCCTGCATCCCGTTCGCGAACGCGTGGGAGGTGACGATGGTGCCGAACGAGTGACCGAGGATGAGCGCCTCCCCCGTCAGGCCGAGGTCGTCGACGAACGCCCGAAACCACTTCGCGTAGCCGTCGATGCTGTGAGGCACCTCGGTCAGCGGGGTCGACTCCCCGAAGCCAGGCAGGTCGGGTCCGATGAACCGGATGCCGGGAAGGTGGGCGATGACCGGCTCCAAGCCGTGGTGCTCGCCGCGGTAACCGTGCGCGACGACAACGGTGTGCTTCGCGTCCGGGTCGCCGTACTCCCAGTAGCGGGTGGTGCTGCCGAGCACCTCGGTCTCCCGACGACGGATCGGGATGGACGCGAGGCGCGTTGCGTAGGGCGAAGAGACAGTCATCCGCTCCAGTCTAGGGAGTGGCCGCCGTTGATCAGGGCCCGCAGGAACGTTGCTTAGACTCTCTGGGACGAAGCGCGCCCTTCGCCACCTTTCCCACTGACAACTCTTCGAGAGGAACCTCGTGAGCTTCACCGCGCCGATCCAGCTGCCCGGTCTGACCCTGGACCCACTCTGGTACCGCCGCTCGGTGTTCTACGAGGTGCTCGTGAGGGGGTTCGTCGACTCGAACGGTGACGGCACCGGCGACCTCGCCGGGCTCATCTCCCGGCTCGACTACCTGCAGTGGCTCGGTGTCGATGCGCTGTGGATTCCGCCGTTCTTCAACTCGCCGTTGCGGGACGGTGGCTACGACGTCTCGGACTACCGGTCGATCCTGCCCGAGTTCGGCACCCTGGACGAGTTCCAGGAGCTCGTCACCAAGGCGCACGAGCGCAACATGCGCATCATCATGGACCTGCCGCTGAACCACACGTCCGACCAGCACGAGTGGTTCCAGCAGTCGCGGTCCGATCCGGATGGTCCGTACGGCGACTACTACGTGTGGAGCGACACCGACGAGAAGTGGCCGGACATCCGGATCATCTTCACCGACTACGAGGAATCGAACTGGGCATTCGACTCCGAGCGCCGGCAGTTCTACTTCCACCGGTTCTTCTCCCACCAGCCCGACCTCAACTACAACAACCCGGCGGTCGCAGAGGAGATCTTCGAGATCACCCGGTTCTGGCTGTCGATGGGCGTCGACGGCCTGCGGCTCGACGCCGTGCCGTACCTGTACGAGTCGGATGAGGGCAACGGAGAGGGCGAGCCGCCGACGCACGAGTTCCTGAAGAAGCTGCGGAACCTGGTCGACACCGAGTTCCCCGGCCGCGTGCTGATCGCCGAGGCCAACCAGTGGCCGCGCGAGGTCGCCGCGTTCTTCGGCACCGATGAGGAGCCGGAGTGCCACATGGCCTTCGACTTCCCGGTGATGCCGCGCATCTTCTACTCGCTGCGGTCGCAGCAGGCCGACGAGCTGGTCCGGGTGCTTTCCGAGACCACCGACATCCCGGAGACCGCCGGGTGGGGCATTTTCCTGCGCAACCACGACGAGCTGACCCTCGAGATGGTCTCCGAGGAGTACCGCCAGGCGATGTACGGGTGGTATGCCTACGACCCGCGGATGCGTGTCAATGTCGGCATCCGCCGGCGCCTGGCCACGCTCTTGGACAACTCACGCGCTGAGCTCGAACTCGCGCATGCCCTGCTGTTCTCGCTGCCGGGCAGCCCGTTCCTGTACTACGGCGACGAGATCGGGATGGGGGACAACATCTGGCTCCCCGACCGTGACGCCAGCCGCACGCCGATGCAGTGGACACCGGACCGCAATGCGGGCTTCTCCTCCGCGGACCCGGGCAAGCTGTACCTGCCTGTGGTGCAGTCGCTCGTCTACAACTACTCGCTCGTGAACGTCGAGTCGCAGCTGGCCCAGTCGCGCTCGCTGCTGCACTGGGTGCGCAACGTCATTCACGTGCGCAAGGCGCATCCGACCTTCGGCCTCGGCTCGATGACGGTCGTGGACTCCGACCACGAATCGGTGCTCGCGTTCGTCCGCTCGTACGAAGGGGCGGCCAGCGGCACGCAGTTCGGGGACGCGCCGGAGAACGTGCTGTGCGTGTTCTCGTTCGCGCACAACCCGATCTCGGTGACCATCCGGGCGCCGGAGCACGCGGGCAGCGACCTGTACGACCTGTTCGGCGGCGCCAAGTTCCCGGCGTTCGACGAGAACGGCGAGGTCACCATCACGATGGGCTCCCAGCAGTTCTTCTGGCTGCACGTCGGCACCCCTAGCCGGGGATTGCCTCGAACCGCGTGACCTCGGCAGCCAGCTGATCGGCTGGCACCACCGTGCTGTTTATCGCATCAGCCCGTAGCCAGACTGCAGAAACCGGCGTTTGCGGGCCGGATCGCGCACGTTCGTGCAGTCTCGGCGGGGCTCCCGGGGCGTGCCGGTGGTCGCCCTTAGCCTTGGCCCATGGCAGGCAATTGGTATGACATCCTCGGAGTTTTCGACCTTGAGACCACCGGAATAGATGTCGATACCAGTCGCATCGTCACCGCGAACGTGAGCGTCATCGGCCCGGATGGCGGGGTGCTGGAGCGCACCGACTGGATGGCCGACCCCGGTGTGCCGATCCCGCCGCAGGCCACAGCGGTGCACGGCATCACCACAGAGCGCGCCCAGCAGCAGGGCAGGCCGGCAGTCGAGGTGGTCGATGAGATCATCGCCGCGCTGCGCGGCATCCTCGACCGTGGCATCCCGGTCGTCGTCTACAACGCTCCGTACGACCTGAGCCTGCTGAATCGCGAAGCGGTGCGGTACGGCATCCCGCCGCTGCGCGACCCGTGTCCGATCATTGACCCGCTCGTGCTCGACCGCGCCGTTGACCGGTATCGCAAGGGCAAGCGCACCCTCGAGGTCGCATCGCTCGTCTACGGTGTCATTCTCGACTCGGCGCACGACGCCGGCGCCGACGCCATCGCGGCCGGCCGCGTCGCGCAGGCGATCGCGCGTCAGTACGGCGAACAGCTGGGTGGCGATGTGCTGGCGCTGCATGATTCGCAGGTCGGCTGGTGCCGCGACCAGGCCGCGAGCTTCCAGGAGTACATGCGCCGCGTGAAGGACCCCGCGTTCACCGCCGACGGGTCCTGGCCCCAGCGGGTGGCTTCCCAGCTCGAGCGCGAACTCGACCCGATCGCCTGACCGGGGCTTAACGACGAGAGCCGGATGCCCGAAGGCATCCGGCTCATCGTTTGACGTGCTGGTTAGGAGCCGAAGCCCTTGTAGCGCGTGTTGAACTTCTCGACGCGGCCCGCGCTGTCGAGGATGCGCTGCTTGCCCGTGTAGAACGGGTGCGACTCGCTGGAGATCTCGACGTCGATCACCGGGTAGGTGGTGCCGTCTTCCCACTCGATCGTCTTGTCGCTCGACACGGTCGAGCGGGTGAGGAACGTAGCACCGGATGCGAGGTCACGGAAGACCACGGGCGCATAGTTCGGGTGGATGTCAGACTTCATGGTGGTTCCTCGCGAGTGGATTGGGAATAAAGGGAAAAGTCTCTGAAGCGTCTTAGCCGACTGACCACTTTACCAGAATCAAGAGCGTCAGGGTGCGGATCACGCGGCCCGGGCGGTAAAGCGGTTGTCGCTGCGCTCGACCTTGAGGTCGACACCGAAGACATCGCTCAGGTTCTGAGCGGTGACGACCTCTTCGATCGAACCGGAGTCATGCACCTCGCCCTGCGACAGCAGGAGTGCGTGGCTGAAGCCCGGCGGGATCTCCTCGACGTGATGGGTGACCATGATGATCGCCGGGGCATCCGGTGCGCTCGCATAGCCGCCGAGCAGCTGCAGCAGCTCCTCACGCGCGCCAAGGTCGAGGCTCGCCGCCGGCTCATCGAGCAGCAGCACCTCGGGGTCGGTCATCACGGCGCGGGCGATCTGCACGCGCTTCTGCTCGCCGTCGCTGAGGTTGCCGAAGCGGCGGTCCTCAAGGTGGCTGAGCTTCCACTCGCCGAGCACACGGCGTGCGCGGCGGGTGTCGATCTCCTCGTACTCCTCGTTCCAACGGCCTGTGACCGAGTAGGAGGCGGTGAGCACGACATCCAGCACCGTCTCGTTCGCCGGGATGCGACGGGCCAGCGCGGTCGAGGCGAAGCCGATGCGAGGGCGCAGGTCGAACACGTCGACCGCGCCGAGGATGCTGTCGAGCACCACCGCTTCGCCGTGGCTGGGGTGGATCTGCGCCGCAGCGAGCTGAAGCAGGGTGGTCTTGCCCGCACCGTTCGGGCCGAGGATGACCCAGCGCTCCTTGCTGTCGACGTTCCAATCAACAGAATCGAGGATCGTGTTCCCGTCGCGCACGACCGACACATCTGAGAACTGGATAACGCTGGCCATATGCTCAAGCCTAAGCCACGGGTGGGGTGCGACCCGGCAGCGCTAGAGGAGCG
Source organism: uncultured Actinomycetota bacterium (assembly GCA_963702165.1). Lineage (GTDB taxonomy): Bacteria > Actinomycetota > Actinomycetes > Actinomycetales > Microbacteriaceae > Terrimesophilobacter. The sequence goes on from OY969722.1 coordinate 768,492, forward strand.
TTGCGTACAGTTCGCGGGTGCGCGCCGCGATGCGATCCCAGCCGAAATGGTGCTCGGCACGCTCGCGTCCGGCGGCTCCGAACTGCTTGGCGCGCTCCGGATCGGAGACCATCTCGCTCAGCGCTGCGGCGAGGTCGCCGATGAAGCGCTCCGGGTCCACAGGGAGGCCCGTGCCGTCGTTCGCCTGCTCGATCGGCACCAGGAAGCCTGTGACGCCGTTGTCGACCACCTCGGGGATCCCCCCGGTTGCCGTCCCGACGACGGGGGCGCCGCACGCCATCGCCTCGAGGTTCACGATGCCGAGCGGCTCGTAGATCGACGGGCAGACGAACGTGGTCGCCGCGGTCAACACGGCACGAAGCTCGCGCTGGCTCAGCAGCCGGTCGATCCAGACCACCCCGGCGCGGGTCTCCTGCAGGTGGGCGACGCCTGCCTGCACCTCGGCCAGGATCTCCGGCGTGTCTGGCGCCCCAGCGCACAGCACCAGCTGCACGTCAGGGTGCAGACGTTCGGTCGCGGCCAGCAGGTAGCTGAGGCCCTTCTGCCTGGTGATGCGGCCGACGAAGACGACCGACGGCCGGTCGGGGTCAATACCGAGCGAACGCACGAGGTCGTCGTCCGGGGTAGGGCGCCAGCGGTCCAGATCGATGCCGTTGTGGATGACGGTGATCCGTGACGGGTCGAGGCGCGGGTAGGACCGGATGATGTCCTGACGCATCCCCTCGCTCACCGCGATGATCGCATCCGCCGCTGAAAACGCGCCGCCCTCGATCCAGCTCGACACGCGGTAGCCGCCGCCCAGCTGCTCGGCCTTCCACGGGCGCAGGGGCTCCAGGCTGTGCGCGGTGACGACATGCGGGACGCCGTGCAGAAGCTGCGCGATGCGTCCGGCGCCATTCGCGTACCAGGTGTGCGAGTGCACCAGCTGGGCCTCGCCGCAGTCCTGCGCCATCTGCAGGTCGACCCCGAGGGTTGCGATGGACGGGTTCGCCGCGACCAGCTCAGCCGGTACCAGATAGGACGTCACGCCGGGTTCGTCACGCGGGGCGCCGAAGCAGCGCACATGCACCTCGACATCGGTGTCCCGGCGCAGCGCGTGTACCAGTTCGCCTACGTGGACGCCGGCGCCTCCGTACACTTCCGGGGGATATTCACGGGTCAGCAGGTCGACTCTCACCAACAAGACACTAGTTCCTATCAAGTGGAGTCATCTACGGTGGGACCATGGCGGCGCCCAAGATCTTCGGAATCGTGCTCGCCGGTGGCGAGGGAAAACGGCTGATGCCGCTGACTGCCGACCGGGCCAAACCGGCGGTTCCGTTTGGCGGGAACTATCGCCTCATCGACTTCGCGCTCTCCAATCTGATCAATTCCGGATTGCGGCAGATCGTTGTGCTCACGCAGTACAAGTCGCACAGCCTCGACCGTCACGTGTCGCAGACCTGGCGGTTGCCCGGCCTGACCAACTCGTACGTTGCATCCGTGCCAGCGCAGCAACGGCTCGGCAAGCGCTGGTTCGCGGGGTCGGCGGATGCGATCCTGCAGAGCCTGAATCTGCTGAAGGATGAGAAACCCGACATCGTCATCGTCGTCGGCGCCGACCACGTCTACCGCATGGACTTCAGCCAGATGATCGACGCGCACATCGAGGCGGGCACCGGCGTGACGGTTGCCGCCATCCGGCAGCCGATCTCGCTTGCGAACCAGTTCGGTGTGATCGAGGTCGCACCTGATGATCCGACGCGAATCGGGCGGTTCCTGGAGAAGCCGTCCGACCCCGTTGGGCTGACGGACTCCCCCGGCGAAGTGCTCGCATCGATGGGCAATTACGTGTTCAACGCCCGCGACCTCATGGACGCTGTGCTGCGCGATGGCGAGAGGGCCGACTCGAACCACGACATGGGCGGTGACATCGTTCCCGACTTCGTCGAGCGAGGCGACGCGGCCGTCTACGACCTGATCCGCAACGACGTTCCCGGTGCAACAGAGCGTGACCGGTACTACTGGCGCGATGTCGGGACGATCGAGTCGTTCTACGACGCCCACCAGGACCTCATCTCGGCGCTGCCGGTGTTCAACCTGTACAACACCGACTGGCCGATCTACAGCGAGCAGCTGAACTCTCCCCCGGCGAAGTTCGTCCGCGACGCGTCAGGCAACACCGGTACTCTCATCGACTCGGTCGTCTCGCTCGGGTCGCTGCTGTCCGGCGCGCACGTCGAGCGCAGCGTGCTCGGCCCTTGGGCCAACATCGAATCCGGTGCCCAGGTGATCGACTCGATCCTGTTCGAGCGCGTTCGGGTCGGCCCGGGCGCATCCGTGCGCCGCGCTATTCTGGATAAGGATGTCGTCGTCGCACCCGGCGCAGCCGTAGGGGTAGATCCCGAGGCCGATCGGGCCAGAGGCTTCACCGTCACAGATACCGGAATCACCGTTGTGGGCAAGGGAGTTCACGTCGCGTGAACTGCGCGCCAGCGCTCGAGAATTGGGGGCTCAATGCCACGGTTCCTCGTCGTACTCGACGTCGATTCGACGCTCATCGAGAACGAGGTGATTGAGCTGCTCGCCGAGGCGGCGGGCTCGCTCGACAAGGTGGCCGAGATCACCAGCCGAGCCATGAACGGCGAGGTCGACTTCGAGCAGAGCCTGCGTGAGCGCGTCGCGACGCTGCGCGGCCTGCCGTCGAGCGTTTTCGGCGAGGTGGGCGAGCGCATCCGGGTGACGGATGGTGTGCCAGAGCTGATTGCGTCGGTTCAGTCCGCCGGTGGGGCGGTCGGCGTGGTCTCGGGTGGCTTCCACGAGCTCGTCGACCCGGTTGCCGAGCGCATCGGGCTGGACCGGTGGAAGGCCAACCGGCTCGAGGTCGCCGACGGCGTGCTCACCGGCGGGCTCAGCGGGCCGATCGTCGACGCCGCAGCGAAGGCGCACACCGTGCGCGAGTGGGCCGCGGAGCTCGACATCCCGCTGAGGCAAACCATCGCGGTCGGTGACGGCGCGAATGACCTGCCGATGATGGAGATCGTCGGGCTCTCGGTGGGTTTCGACGCGAAGGCGCCTGTGCGTGAGGAGGCCGACCTGGTCATCGACCGGCGCGACCTCTCGCAGCTGCTGCCGCTGCTCGGGCTGCGTGGCTAGGGCTATTGGGCGTCTGGGCCTAATGGCCCATCCCGAGGCCACCGTCGACCGGGATGACAGCACCCGAGACGTAGGCGGCGTCGTCGCTGGCCAGCCAGGCCACCGCCGCGGCGACCTCGGCCGCTGACCCGTAGCGGCCGGCCGGGACCTGCGCCAGGTACTCCTTCTGCTTGTCCTCGCTCAGCTCGGCGGTCATGTCGGTCTCGATGAAACCGGGTGCCACGACGTTCGCGGTGATGTTGCGAGAACCGAGTTCGCGCGTGAGCGACCGGGCGAGGCCGATCAGGCCGCTCTTGGAGGCGGAGTAGTTCACCTGGCCGGCTGAACCAAGAAGCCCGACGACGCTCGAGATGAGCACGACCCGGCCGTACTTGGCCTTCAGCATGCCCTTCGAGGCGCGCTTCACGACGCGGAACGCTCCGGATAGGTTGGTGTCGATGACGCCGGTGAAGTCGTCCTCGCTCATGCGCAGCAGGAGGGTGTCGCGGGTGATGCCGGCGTTGGCGACGAGCACCTCGACGGCGCCGTAGGCCTCCTCGATCTGGGTGAACGCGGCGTCGATGGATGCGGCATCCGTCACATCCGCCCTAACGGTCAGCGAACCCGCAGGACCCTCGCCCGAACGGGCGGTGACGGCGACCCGGTGGCCGTCCGCGATGAACCTTTCGGCGATAGCAAAGCCGATCCCCCGGTTGCCCCCGGTCACCAGAACTGTCCTCGGCTCGGCCACGTCAACTCCCTGTCAGTCGGCTAGAAAAACCCACCCAATACTAGACGTAGGCTTGAGGCACAACGATGACCAGGCATATCAACACGATCACCTCGCTGCCGCGCTCCCCCGAGGAAGATCGCAGGCGACGGATGCGCCTCTACACGCTCACGATGAGTATTCGTGTCGTGTGCATCGTGCTGTGCCTTTTCGTGCGCGACTGGTGGTTGCTGTTCGCCGCGCTGGGCGCGACGTTCCTGCCGTATGTGGCTGTAGTGCTCGCCAATGCGGTCGACAAGCGCAGCCTGAGCCCGGAGCGTCCTGGTTCGATCGTTCCCATTGCTCCGTACCGGCCGAATGGCGACGAGAACCTCGGGAACGGCGATCACCACGCCGACGGGGACGGCGGCGACGCCGAGCACCGCGAGGACAAGGAGTGATCGGCGAGTTTGCCGCCACGGCCGCCGCGCAATGCTCTCGGGCAGGGTGCCGCGCCGCCGCAGCATGGCGCGTCAACTGGCGGAACCCGCGCATCCACACGCCCGATCGGGTGAAGGTGTGGCCCGCGTGCGATGAGCACGTCGGATACCTGCGGGACTACCTGGCCAGCAGGTCGTTTCCGGTGGTCGTGACGGCGCTGGCCGACGAGGTCGAGTCGGTTCCGGATGGTGCGCGATGAGCGGGTGGCGTTTCGCTTTCACCGCGCGCTGGTTCGGCTGGCTGGCGCTGGCGATCGTGTTCGCGGTCGTGTGCAGCTTGTTGGGAACCTGGCAGCTGAACCGCCGCGCCGAGGCTCAGGCGGAGATCGCTCGCATCGACAACAACTATGCGAGTGAGCCGCGCCCGTTGGATGAGGTGCTGCCAACGCTCGGCTCGTTCGACGAGTCGCAGAAGTGGACACCGGTGGAGATGACCGGCCGGTACCTCGCTGATGAGGAGCTGCTGGTCAGGAACCGACCGCAGTCCGGGCAGCCCGGGTTCGAGGTGCTCACTCCCCTGCTGCTCAAGGACGGCACCGTGTTCGTCGTCGATCGGGGCTGGCTCCCGGTCGGCAACGAGCAGGACGAGCCGGACATTGTGCCGGAACCGCCGACCGGCGAGGTCACGGTTGTTGCGCGGCTCAAGGCGGGCGAGCCCGTGCTCGAGGGGCGCGGTGTCCCGGCGGGCAGCAACCAGATCGCCACCATCCACCTGCCATCCGTTGAGGAGCATGTCGGACGTGACGCCTACACGGGCGCTTACGGGCTGATGGTGTCGGAGAACCCGCCCGCCGAGCAGCGGCCGGTCGCGGCGCTGAAGCCGATTCGGGACGAGGGCCCGCATCTCTCGTACGCGCTGCAGTGGTTCGTGTTCGCCATCATGGGGTTCATGGCGCTCGGCTGGGCGCTGCGCCAGGAGTACCGGGTGATCAACTCGGACGATCCGGAGGAGCAGGCTCGAGCGCACGAGCGCGAGCGTCGCAAGGCGGCCAGGGCGCCGTCGGATGCGGACATCGAGGACGCGATCCTCGACGCGCGGCCGCCCCGGTAGGTGGGACGGAGGGGTCGCAACAGCCCTTCCCGTGCAATTGAAGGCCTTTTTCTGACCCGCCACCGTCGTCTCGATTTCCCAGCTCGTTTGGCCGTTACTTCTCCTCCACAGGTGGCCGTGAAAGTAGTTTCTAACAGATTCTCAAATCTGCTTGTGGAGCTGTGTTCGAGGCTGGGACAATGGATGCATGACATCTTCCGCAGCTACGTTCAGCACCTCGCTCGAGGTGCTGCTGGCTGCTGCCGCCCGGATCGGCGCCGACGCGCCGCGGTGCGCGGGCGCTGGGGGACAAGCAGTTGTTGTCGGCGCAACGCTCGCTGGCGGAGGCGAAGCGCAGCCTTGATGCTTGCGCGTCGGTGCTGGCCGGTGAGGTGGTGCGCCGCTCCATCGGTGGAGGCCGGGTTCGGCGGGTTGGCCCGGAAGGAAGGGTTCCGCACCCCGGAGGCCCTGATCCGTGGCGTGACCGGGTCCACCGCCCGGGAGGCGACCACCCTGATCCGGGTCGGGCAGCATGCTGAACGACGCCGAGCTGCTGCAGAATGCCGAGACCGCCGGGATCGATGACCCGGCGGGGCTCGCCGCGATGATGACCGAACCGTGGCTGGCCGCAGTCGGCAAGGCGGTCGCGACCGGGGCGCTGTCGGTGGCCGGGGCCGAGGCAATCCGCACCGGGCTCGGCAAACCCGGCCCCGGCGTGACGACTGAAGACTTGACCGCCGCCGCGACCCGGCTGGTGGCCACCGCCGCCGAGTCCGCGTGCTCGCCCGGTGCCGCGCTGGATGCCGAGGGCATGCTGCGCCTGGCCCGAGCCGCCCGCGACGACCTGGATGCCGCGGGGATCGTGGAGCGGGAGCGGCAGCGTCGGGCGTTGCGCTCGTTCCGGCGGTGGAAGCGCGATGACGGGATGACCCGCTACACCTGGGACCTCGACCCCGAGGGCGCCGCGCTGATCGATGACGTCTACGACAAACTCACCTCACCCAGACGCGGCGGACCGAGGTTCACCAGCGGCCCCGAACAGGAACGCGCCGAACGGATTCTGGCGGATACCCGCAGCAACGAGCAGCTGGCCTCGGACCGGATGCTGGAGCTGATCCAGCTGGCCCTGGACACCGACCCGCAGAGCGTGGTCGGGGTGAACCGGCCCGCGGTGCGGGTGCTGGTGGCCGCCAAGGACCTGGAAGCGCGCACCGGTCGGGGCTGGATCGAGGGGCAGCCGTATCCGGTGTCGATGGCCACCGTGGAGCGCAACGTGTGCCTGAACGGGATCGAGCTGATCGTCTTCGACGACCGCCCCATCCCCGTCTACCTGGGCCGGGAGCAGCGCTTCTTCAACCGGGCCCAACGCCGGCTGCTGGCCGCCCGCGACGGCGGCTGCGCCTGGCCCGGCTGCGAACGCACCCCGGAATGGGCAGAGGCCCACCACATCCGCTGGTGGGAACGCGACGGCGGGAAAACCGACATCGACAACGGCATCCTCCTCTGCCGCCACCACCACCTGCTGCTGCACGACGAGGGCTGGGAGATCGAAGTCCGCCACCACGACCCCAGCGGGATCCAGTTCTGGCTCATCCCACCCCGGGAGATCGACCCCACCCAGACACCCAGACCAATGCCATCGAAGTCACCGGCGCTGAACGACGCCCTCCGAACCGCAGAGCGACATCGGGCCACCTGAGAGCACCGAGGGAGAACTCTGCCCAACGCCAGGCGAGCCCACCACTGTGCTCGGGCCCGTCAAGACCGATCAGGATCTCGACAAGCTCGACCACCAAAGCGGCTCGATCACCGAGGCACTCGACCACCAAGATTGATCGAGCACCAGCGCATCAGACAGCGTCTGCTGGTCGCTTCTTGGGTGAGAAGGTGTAGCTGACCGCCCACAGCAGATCCACCACGAACCAAATGCCAAGCAGACCATAGACCCCAGTCAATGCTTCCGTTCTGCTCAGGTCGTCAACCAGCACTGTCAGCACCCAGAGGATGCCTGCCGCGATGCCGACGGCGATGGCGGTGCGCACGACATCCTTCCAACAATCCTTTGCGTACTCCGACCCGTAGAGCTTCACTGGCCTTGGTCCCTCAGCGAACTGGTGTGCAAAGCGAGCGTCTGCCCACGTGATCATCTTGTGACCGTAGGCGATCGAGACTCCAAGGTAGACCGCGGCAAGTCCGTGGAAGAAGGTGGCAGTACCTCCCCCATGCAGATTGACGATCACCGCCGCCAGCAGCACGAGATCCACCACCGGTGTGAGTGCAAGCAAGATCACGCCTGTGCGACGCCAGCGCAGGACGTAACGAGCCAGCAGACCCAATACGACGAAGACCCAGAAGCCGATCTCGCACGCGACGATGATTGCCAGAATCAAGTCCATTTATCCCCCTTGTCCAACTGTTCCCCACAACAGTCTCGGCAGTCTCGGCCAACGGGTCAGGCCAGCGAGATCAGCTCCGCGTAGTCCGGGTTCCAGTGATCTTCGACACCATCCGGGAGGATGAGCACCCTCTCCGGATTGAGCGCCTGCACCGCACCCTCATCGTGACTCACCAGCACAACCGCACCGGAGTAGTTCGCCAGCGCATCCAGGATCTCCGCACGACTGGCCGGATCCAGGTTGTTGGTCGGCTCATCGAGCAGCAGCACGTTCGCCCCCGACACGACGATCATCGCCAGCGCCAACCTGGTCTTCTCCCCACCGGAGAGCACCCCAGCCGGCTTATGCGAGTCATCGCCCGTGAACAGGAACGAACCCAGCACCCGCCGCGCCTCGGTCTCAGTGAGGTTCGGCGACGCCGACACCATGTTCTGCAGCACCGACCGCTTGATGTCGATCGTCTCGTGCTCCTGCGCGTAGTAGCCGATCTTCAGCCCGTGACCCGGCTCGATCTGACCTGTATCCGGCTTGTCCACACCGGCCAGCATCCGGAGCAGCGTCGTCTTGCCCGCACCGTTCAGCCCAAGCACAACCACCTTCGACCCGCGGTCGATCGCCAGGTCGACGGCAGTGAAGATCTCCAGCGACCCGTAGCTCTTGCTCAGATTGCTTGCCTGCAGCGGCGTACGCCCACACGGAGCCGGCTCGGGGAAGCGCAGCTTCGCCACCCGGTCGGCAGTGCGCTCATCCTCGAGCCCAGCGAGCAGCTTCTCCGCTCGGCGCACCATCTGCTGAGCGGCCGCCGCCTTCGTCGCCTTCGCGCCGAACCGGGCAGCCTGCAGCTGCAGCGCCGTAGCCTTCTTCTCGGCGTTCGTGCGCTCCTTCTTGCGCCGCTCCTCATCCGCCTCACGCTGGCGCAAGTAGTGCTTCCAGCCCATGTTGTAGATGTCGATGACCTGACGGTTCGCATCCAGGTAGAACACCCGATTCACCGTCTCACCCACGAGCTCGATGTCGTGACTGATCACAATCAGGCCGCCCTGGTACGCCTTCAGGTAGTCGCGAAGCCAGACCACAGAGTCGGCGTCGAGGTGGTTGGTCGGCTCATCCAGCAGCATCGTCTCAGCACCGGAGAACAGGATGCGCGCCAGCTCGATACGCCGACGCTGACCACCGGAGAGCGTCTTCAACGGCTGATCCAGGATGCGGTCGGGCAGGTTCAGGTTGCTCGCGATAGACGCCGCTTCCGCCTCCGCCGCATATCCGCCGAGCGCGAGAAACCGGTCCTCCAGCTTGCCGTAGCGCGTCATCGCCGCCGCGCTGACCGCCGGGTCGGTGTCCCCCATCTCAACCGTGGCGGCGCGCATGCCGATGACGAGCGTTCCCAGCCCGCGCGCATCCAGGATGCGGGTGCGTGCCAGATCGTCAGGGTTCCCGGACCGCGGATCCTGCGGCAGGTAGCCGACCTCACCGTGACGCTCGATCTTACCGTCGGTGGGCAAACCCTCCCCGGCAAGAATCTTGGTCAGGGTCGTCTTTCCTGCACCGTTACGCCCGACGAGCCCGACCTTGTCGCCGCGGTCGACCCGGAAGTTCACCTCCGCCATGAGAGTGCGTGCGCCCACGCGAACCTCGAGGTCGTGCACGGCGAGCACAGGCATACTCCAATTCGTTGGTCGTCATCCGACAACCGAAGGTGAGGGGGAAGCCTCTAGTCTATTTGCTGGTGCGTGCATGAGCGTGCGCGCGAGAAGGAGCAGCAAATGACCACGGTGAGCCTCGCATTCGGACGCCCGACCCTCGCAGACCGGCTGTACAGCCGCGGCCTTGTCATGGACTTGGTACTCATCAGCGCCGGTGCCGCGCTCACCTCGATCTTCGCCCAGCTGTCGGTGCCGCTGTGGCCCGTCCCGATCACCGGGCAGACCCTTGCGGTCCTGCTCGTCGGCAGCGCCCTCGGCGCGGTGCGCGGTGCGCTCTCGATGGTGCTGTACATGGCACTCGGTATCGCAGGCCTTCCCGTGTTCTCGGACTCGACATCCGGATTCGCCGCTGTCGCCGGCCCGACCGGTGGCTACATCGTCGGTTTCATCTTCGCCGCCGCCCTGACGGGATGGATCGCACAGCGCTCCTGGGACCGCAAGGTGCTGCGGGCGCTGCTCTCGTTCCTCGCGGGCACGGTCGTCACCTTCGTCTTCGGACTCCCCTGGCTCGCCTTCGCCCTCGGTCTCGACCTGGAGACGACCCTCCAGGCCGGCCTCTACCCGTTCATCCTGAGCGGTGTCATCAAGGCGGCCATCGCTGCCGGCGTGATCACGCTCGGCTGGCGATTCATCGAGCGCAAGGACCGCCGCCGCGCCGAGAGCGAACTCGGCGCCTAAGCCCCCAGAACGGCATTGAGTCGGGAGTAGTGGCCCAATTGGGCGCCCTCATAAGGGCAACTACTCCCGACTCAATGATTTAAGCGGAGGCGGCGGGGCGATCAGATCGCGAAGCCCAGGGCCCGCATCTGGTCGCGACCGTCGTCGGTGATCTTCTCCGGACCCCACGGCGGCATCCAGACCCAGTTGATCCGGAACCGCTCGACGATGCCATCGAGCGACTGAGCGGTCTCGTCCTCGATCACGTCGGTGAGCGGGCATCCGGCAGAGGTCAACGTCATGCTGATGATGAGCGCATCGTTCTCTTCGTCCCAGCTGAGGTCGTAGATCAGGCCGAGGTCGACGATGTTGACACCCAGTTCGGGGTCTACGACGTCCTTCAGCGCTTCCTCGACCTGGTCGAAGAGCTTCGGCTCCAGTGCGACAGCCATGATGTCAGCTTACTTTCGAGGCCGTAACAAAGCGATCGTAACCTTCATCCTCGAGCCGGTCGGCGAGTTCAGAGCCGCCCTCCTCCGCGATGCGGCCATCGACGAAGACGTGCACGAAGTCGGGACGGATGTAGCGCAGGATGCGCGTGTAGTGAGTGATGAGCATCACACCCAGGCCGGTGTTCTCCTTGACCCGGTTCACGCCGTCGGCCACAACGCGCAGCGCGTCGACGTCCAGACCGGAGTCCGTCTCGTCGAGGATCGCGAACTGCGGCTTCAGCAGTTCGAGCTGCAGGATCTCGTGACGCTTCTTCTCTCCACCGGAGAAGCCCTCGTTCACGTTGCGCTGTGCGAACGATGAGTCCATGCGCAGCTTCTCCATCGACTCGCGGACTTCCTTGGTCCAGCCGCGGATGGCGGGCGCCTCACCGTCGATTGCGGTCTTGGCGGTGCGCAGGAAGTTGGTGACCGTGACGCCGGGGATCTCCACCGGGTACTGCATCGCCAGGAACAGTCCCGCGCGAGCGCGCTCGTCGGTGGTCATCGCGAGCACGTCCTTGCCGTCCAGGGTGATCGAGCCGGATTCGACGTGGTACTTCGGATGTCCGGCGATCGTGTAGGCGAGGGTCGACTTCCCGGAGCCGTTGGGTCCCATGATCGCGTGGGTCTCACCCGATGCGAGCGAGAGGTCGACTCCGCGCAGGATCGGCAGTGCGCCGTGGTCGGTCTGGACGGATACGTGCAGGTCCTTGATCTCGAGAACTGCCATGTCTTTACGCTTCTTCCTTCTGGTAGTCAAAGTGCGGGGTTGGGTCGATGTAGACCTCCCCGTCAACGATCTCGATTGTGAACACCGGAACCGGCTCGTAGGCCGGCAGGGTCAACGCCTTGCCCGTCACAATCGAGAATTTGGAGCCGTGCGCCCAGCACTCCAGGGTGTCGTCCTCGACGAAACCCTCGGAGAGCGAGATGTCGCCGTGCGTGCAGGTGTCACCGATGGCGTAGATGTCGCCGGCGGAGTCCTTGACCAGCGCGATCGGGGTGTCGTCGATGACGACACGTACCGCGCTGTTCACCTCGATGTCGTCCACCGAGCAGACCTTCACGTTCACTTCGCCGCTCCCTCACCGCGCAGCTCGAGCTCGATGGCGTCTTCAAGGCGCTGCTCCAGCTCGGGCGAGCCGATCTTCTGGATGATGTCGGACAGGAATCCGCGCACGACAAGTCGACGCGCTTCCTCCTCCGGGATGCCCCTGGACTCAAGGTAGAACAGCTGCTCGTCGTCGAACCGGCCGCTGGCGCTCGCGTGCCCGGCACCCGCAATGTCGCCGGTCTCGATCTCGAGGTTGGGCACGGAATCGGACCGGGTGCCGTCTGTCAGCAGCAGGTTGCGGTTCTCCTCGTAGCTGTCGGTGCCGGTCGCGGTCTGCTGGATGAGCACGTCGCCGATCCACACGGACCGCGCATCCGTGCCCTGCAGCGCACCCTTGTAGGTGACGCGGGAACGCGTGTGCGGTGCGTCGTGGTTGATGAAGACCTGATGCTCCAGGTGCTGCCCGGCGTCGGCAAAGTAGACACCGAACGCCTCGATCTCGCTGCCTTCGCTCGCAAGGTGCACGGACGGGTTGACCCGCACGAGCGACCCGCCGAGCGACACCGCGACGTGCTTGAGGCTCGCGCCGCGGCCGAGCCGGGCGAAGTGGCTGGCCACGTGCAGCGCGTCATCGTCCCACTCGTGAACGGTGACGACGGTGAGCTGAGCGCCCGCATCAAGGATGATCTCGACGTTCTCGTCCAGCTGCGCCGGACCGCTGTTCTCGAGCAGCACCATTCCGCGGCTGTTCTCCTCCGCGTGGATCACGGTGTGCGCGGCGCGCGGGGTGTCCCCGAGCTCGCTGCGGTCCAAGTGCAGGCGCACTGCCTCGCCGGTGACGGTCACCAGCAGCGCGTCCTGGAAGTTCGCCCACGCGTTCGCCGACGCAGGCTCCTCCGGGATGCCGGCGCGGCCGATCCGGCTGTCGTCGCGGCCGATCCATTCGATCACCGCGGCGCCGTCTATCCGCTGCTCGAACGGGTAGCGCGAGCCATCCAGCTCACCGGTGAAGAAGTGACGGATGCGGTCGACCGGGGTGAATTTCCACTCGACCTCGCGTCCGGTCACCGCCGGGAACGCTTCAGGATCGTACGACTTGAACCGCTCGGAGCGGGTCTGCACGGGAACCGTGCCGTGGTCGTGTTTCAGGGTAGGGGTTGCTGACGTGTCGATGACTGCCGGAGCGGTCTGGGATGAGGCTGCTGACATTACTAACCGACAGATCCTTCCATGCCCATCTCGATGAGCTTGTTCAACTCCATCGCGTACTCCATGGGGAGTTCGCGGGCAATCGGCTCGATGAAGCCGCGCACGATCATCGCCATCGCCTCGTCTTCCGGCATCCCACGGGATTGCAGGTAGAACAGCTGCTCGGCACTCACCCGTGAGACGGTCGCCTCGTGACCCAGCTCGACGTCATCCTCACGGATGTCGACGGTCGGGTACGTGTCAGACCGCGAGATGGTGTCGACGAGCAGCGCATCACAGCGCACCGTGTTCTTCGAGTGGTGTGCGCCCTCGCCGATGCGGACCTCGCCGCGGTAGCCGGAGCGGCCGCCGCCGCGCGCGATCGACTTGGAGACGATTGACGACTGGGTGTACGGCGCGAGGTGCACCATCTTGGCGCCGGCGTCCTGGTGCTGGCCGGGACCGGCGAACGCCACCGACAGGGTCTCCCCCTTGGCGTGCTCGCCGACGAGGTAGATCGACGGGTACTTCATGGTCACCTTGGAGCCGATGTTGCCATCCACCCACTCCATGGTCGCGCCCTCGTGCGCGACCGCACGCTTGGTGACCAGGTTGTAGACGTTGTTCGACCAGTTCTGGATGGTCGTGTAGCGCACGCGCGCGTTCTTCTTCACGACGATCTCGACGACCGCGGAGTGCAGCGAGTCCGACTTGTAGATCGGCGCGGTGCAGCCCTCGATGTAGTGCACGTAGCTGCCTTCGTCGGCGATGATCAGCGTGCGCTCGAACTGGCCCATGTTCTCGGTGTTGATCCGGAAGTAGGCCTGCAGCGGGATCTCCACGTGCACGCCGGGCGGCACGTAGACGAAGGAACCGCCGGACCAGACCGCGGTGTTCAGTGCGGCGAATTTGTTGTCACCGGACGGGATGACGGTTCCGAAGTATTCGGTGAAGAACTCGGGGTGCTCCTTGAGCGCGGTGTCGGTGTCCATGAAAATGACACCCTGCGCCTCCAGCTCCTCGTTGATCTTGTGGTAGACCACCTCGGACTCGTACTGCGCGGCAACGCCCGCGACGAGGCGCTGCTTCTCCGCCTCCGGGATGCCGAGCCGGTCGTAGGTGTTCTTGATGTCGTCGGGCAGGTCCTCCCACGACGTGGCCTGCTTCTCGGTCGACCGCACGAAGTACTTGATGTTGTCGAAGTCGATGTCGGAGAGGTCGGCACCCCAGGTCGGCATCGGCTTCTTCTCAAACAGCGAAAGAGCCTTCAGACGCGTCTTGAGCATCCACTCGGATTCGTCCTTGAGTTTCGAGATGTTCTCGACCACTTGGGGTGACAGTCCACGCTGAGCGGTGGCACCGGCGTCATCCGAGTCCGCCCAGCCGAATTCGTAGACCCCGAGGCTCTCGAGTTCTGGGCGGTCGATCAGGACGTCTGACATGCTCATACCTCTTTCACTGCGCCGCGGTTGGTGCTTCAAAGACAACCCGCGGCACTGTCATCTCATTCCCAATAAAGCGGACGCACTCAGAAGCCGCTTGCGCGGCGTGCTACGTGCTTAGACTGGGCGAAGGTCCAGGCATCTGTGCCAGGCCACGCGCGCTGGATTACGTCCAGCCGGCTGTTGCCCCTTCGATTCGCTCAATTCTACAGGGGTGGGCCGCGAATACCAGTGATCCGCAGGGCGCGCACAGTTCGCAGTAGGAGAACACCCGTGACAGGAACGACCGACCGCATGGCACCAACCGAGCGGAGCGTGTCAGCGCTGCTCATGCCAAGCAGCATCCGCCGCAGCACCTTCGTGCTGGCCTGGCTCAATTTCATCGCCGAGACCCTCATCATCGCGACCGGCGGCGCGGTGCGGCTGACCGGATCCGGGCTCGGCTGCCCGACCTGGCCGACCTGCACGCCCGATTCCCTCATTCCGACGCCCGAGATGGGCATCCACGGCTTCATCGAGTTCGGCAACCGTACGATGACCGGCCTTGTCGGCATCATCGCCGTGCTGGTGCTGCTGCAGGTGCTCCGGATGCGGCGCGAGCGCCGCGACCTGTTCACGCTCGCCCTGATCGTTGTGCTGGGCGTCGTCGCGCAGGCGTTTGTCGGCGGGATCACCGTGTGGACCGGGCTGAACCCGTTCATCGTCGGCTTCCACTACGTGGCGTCGCTGGCCCTGGTCTGCGTCACGGCCGCGTTCCTGGTGCGGCTGTACTCCCCCGTCGGCACGCGCGAGCGGGTGGTGCCGCGCTGGTACGCGATCCTCGCGCACGCCACGTCGCTGGCTCTCGCGTTGACCATCGCGTTCGGGATCGCGACCACCGCATCCGGACCGCACTCCGGTGACGTGACGGCCGGGCGCTCCGGCTTCGACGCTGAACTGCTGCAGCATGTGCACGCGTGGCCCAGCTACGTCATGTTCGCCCTGACCGTGGTGCTGGTCATCGGAGCGGTCGCCCGCCGGTTGGCGGTCGCGCCGTGGATGCTGGCGCTGCTCGCTATCGAACTGGTGCAGATCGCGGTTGGCCTCTACCAGGCGCGCAACGGCCTGCCACCGGTGTTCGTCGGCCTGCACATGGTGCTCGCGGCGCTGATGGCCGCGACCATGACGGTGGCGCTGATGAAGCTGAAGGCGGTGCCCGCTCAGAACGGGAGCAGCGGGTCGATCCCCACCGCGACGAACACCAGCGTCAAGTAGGTGATCGACGCGTGGAACACACGCATCGGGCTGCCCTCCTGGCCTCGAATGGCCTTGGAGTACAGCGCGTGCGACTCGTAGATGAACCACGCGCCTGACAGCAGCGCGATACCGGTGTAGAAGAAGCCCATTCCGGCAACCGGAACCAGCAGCAGCGAGCACGCGACCGTCGCCCAGGCGTACAGGACGACCTGCAGCCCGACCGTGGTGCGCCCGGCGATCGCGCCGAGCATCGGCACCTCCGCCGCGTTGTAGTCGTCGCTGTAGCGCATCGACAGCGGCCAGTAGTGCGGCGGGGTCCACAGGAAGACGATGCCGAACAGGATGATGGGTGCCCAGTCCAGCGATCCGGTGACAGCGGCCCAGCCCACCAGCACAGGCATGCACCCGGCGATGCCGCCCCAGATGATGTTCTGCGAGGTGCGGCGCTTCAGCCACAGCGTGTAGACGAGCACGTAGAACGCGTTGCCTGCTGCTGCCAGCGCGGCGGCGACCCAGTTGACGGCGAACCCGAGCAGCAGGGTCGAGATCACGGCGAGCACCGAGGCGAAGACGAGCGCCTGACGGTCGGTCAGCTCACCGGTCACCAGCGGGCGGTGGCTGGTGCGCTTCATCACCCGGTCGATGTCGCGGTCGAAGTAACAATTGAACGCGCCAGCGGATCCGGCGCTGAGCGCCCCGCCGACGAGCGTCCACAGCACGAGCCAGAGGTTTGGAAGCCCCTGCGCGGCGAGGAACATCACCGGAATGGTGGTCACCAACAACAGCTCGATGATGCGCGGTTTGGTGAGCGAGACGTACGCCTTCACCTTTCGGCCGAAGGCGGATCCGCCCTGCTTGCGCGTCAGTACCGCCGTGTCCATTGCCCCTCGGTTTGCCTAGAAAATGACCTGATTACGAGTCTAGGCGACGGGCGCCGCATGCTTGCGTCACGCTGAGAGCCGCAAGAGTGAGGTTGCCTATACTGGGCAAAGCTTGCCATGCCGCGCGCCTGCGAGGGTGCGGCCCCTGTCGCTGACGACGGGCGAGCGGTTCCCCGCACGATAACTGTCGTGCACCGTCACAACGTACAGAAGGAAATCGACGCAATGGCAGCACTCCAGTGGGATTCGATCGACGATCGTGCGGTTGACACGGCTCGCGTGCTCGCCGCCGATGCCGTCGAGAAGGTCGGCAACGGGCATCCGGGAACCGCGATGAGCCTCGCACCGGCCGCGTACCTGCTGTACCAGAAGGTCATGCAGACCGACCCGTCGGACCCGCACTGGGTCGGCCGCGACCGCTTCATCCTCTCAGCCGGCCACACCAGCCTCACCCAGTACGTGCAGCTCTACCTGGGCGGGCACGGTCTCGAGCTGGACGACCTGAAGGCGCTGCGCACGTGGGGTTCGAAGACCCCCGGCCACCCCGAGTTCGGCCACACCGCCGGCGTCGAGATCACCACAGGCCCGCTCGGGCAGGGCATCTCCTCCGCGGTGGGCTTCGCCTACGCCGCGCGGTACGAGCGGGGGCTGTTCGACCCGGATGCGCCGACCGGCGAGAGCCCGTTCGACCACTTCATCTACGTGATCGCCAGCGACGGCGACCTGCAGGAGGGCGTCAGCTCGGAGGCCAGCTCGCTGGCCGGACACCAGGAGCTCGGAAACCTGGTGGTCATCTACGACAGCAACGAGATCTCGATCGAGGACGACACGGATGTCGCGTTCACCGAGGATGTTGCCGCCCGCTATGAGGCGTACCACTGGCACGTGCAGACCGTCGACTGGCGCAAGACCGGCGACTACACCGAGGACGTGCGGGCCCTCTACGACGCGATCGAGGCGGCCAAGGCGGAGACCGACCGCCCGTCGATGATCGTGCTGCGCACCATCATCGGCTGGCCGGCACCTAACAAGCAGAACACCGGCAAGATCCACGGCTCTGCGCTCGGCGCCGACGAGCTCGCGGCCGTGAAGAAGGTGCTCGACTTCGACCCGGAGCAGTCCTTCGTGGTCGAGGACGCGGTTCTCGAGCGCACCCGCGGCGCAATCGAGCGTGGCCGGGGCGCACACGACGCCTGGCAGCAGCGGTTCGACGCGTGGGCCGCGGCCAACCCGGAGCGGAAAGCGCTGTTCGACCGTCTCGAGGCCGGAGAGCTGCCCGACGGCATCGTCGACGCGCTTCCGATTTTCGAGCCGGGCAAGGACGTCTCCACCCGAGCGGCATCCGGCAAGGTGCTGAACGCGCTGGCCGGCCTGCTGCCGGAGTTGTGGGGCGGCTCGGCCGACCTGGCAGAGTCGAACAACACCACCATCGAGGGTGCGCAGTCGTTCATTCCCGCCGAGCATTCGACGCGCGAGTGGAAGGGCGACCGGTACGGGCGCGTGCTGCACTTCGGCATCCGCGAGCACGCGATGGGCGCGATCGTCAACGGCATCGTGCTGCACGGCAAGACCCGCGCCTACGGCGGTACGTTCCTGATCTTCAGCGACTACATGCGCCCAGCGGTGCGCATCGCCGCGCTCATGCGGATCCCTTCGCTGTACGTCTGGACGCACGATTCGGTCGCCCTCGGCGGCGACGGCCCGACGCACCAGCCGATCGAGCACCTGTGGGCGCTGCGCGCGATCCCGGGTCTCGACGTTGTGCGGCCCGCGGATGCCAACGAGGTCGCGTGGGCGTGGAAGCACATGCTCGAGAGGCGCGGCGGCCCGGCCGGGATCGCGCTCAGCAGGCAGAACCTGCCGGTATTCGAACGCGGCGACGGCGAAGCATCCGGTGACACCCTCGCCTCGGCGGCCGGTGTCGAGAAGGGTGCCTACGTGCTCGCCGACGCCCCGGACGGCAACCCAGACGTGATCATCATCGCAACCGGCTCCGAGGTGCAGTTCGCCCTCGACGCCCGCGAGACGTTGAAGGCCGACGGCGTGAACGCCCGCGTGGTGTCGGCACCCTGCCTCGAGTGGTTCGCGGAGCAGAGCGCCGAGTACCGCGAAGCGGTGCTTCCGGCGTCTGTCACCGCGCGCGTGTCGGTGGAGGCCGGTCTGGCCCTCGGCTGGCGCAACTACATCGGTGATCGCGGCCGCAGCGTCTCGATCGAGCACTTCGGCGCCTCGGCCGACTACGAGACCCTCTACCGCGAGTTCGGCATGACCGCCGACCACGTCGTGACGGCAGCCAAGGAATCGCTGGCCGCGTAGGGCGTCCGGCAGGAAGAAGAAAAAAATGACTGATTCCACCAGCCCCCTCGCCGCGCTGTCCGCGGCCGGTGTGAGCATCTGGCTTGATGACCTGTCGCGTGAGCGCATCGTCTCGGGCGGCCTGCAGAACCTCATCGATGAGCGTCATGTCGTCGGCGTCACCACCAACCCGACGATCTTCGCCAACGCCCTCGCCAAGGGCAGTGACTACGACGACCAGATCGCCCAGCTCGCGAAGCAGGGAGCGGATGCGAGCGGCGCTGTCGTCGACATCACCACCCACGACGTGCAGCGCGCGTGCGACCTGATGCGTCCGGCATTCGATGCGAGCGAGGGGCTGGACGGCCGGGTCTCGATCGAGGTGGAGCCCGCGCTCGCGCACGACACCGCTGGCACCATCGAGCAGGGCGTTCAGCTGTGGGAGCTGGTCGACCGGCCCAACGTCATGATCAAGGTCCCGGCCACCGTCGACGGCCTCGAGGCGATCACCGAGCTCACCGCGCGCGGCATCAGTGTCAACGTGACCCTGATCTTCAGCCTGCAGCGCCACCGCGAGGTCATCAACGCCTACCTGACCGGCTTGGAGAAGGCTAAGGCTGCAGGGATCGACCTCAGCAGCATCCGCTCTGTCGCATCCTTCTTCGTGTCGCGCGTCGACACCGAGGTGGACAAGCGCCTGGATGCGATCGGCACCCCTGAGGCGACCGCGCTCAAGGGCAAGGCCGGCATCGCCAACGCGCGCCTGGCCTACCAGGTGTTCACGCAGGCGTTCTCGAGCGAGCGGGCGAAGGGTCTGATGACAGCCGGCGCCCACGTGCAGCGGCCTCTGTGGGCCTCAACGGGGGTCAAGGACCCGGCGCTGCGCGACACCCTGTACGTCGAGGAGCTGGTTGCGCCGAACACCGTCAACACCATGCCGGAGAAGACGATGGAAGCCGCCTACGATCACGGCGAAGTGCGCGCCGACACCGTGACCGGTTCCTACGCCGAGGCCAACGAGGTGCTCGACGCGATCGCCGACCAGGGCATCTCCTACGACGAGGTCACCGACCTGCTCGAGCGTGAGGGCGTCGAGAAGTTCACGGTGTCCTGGAACGAACTGCTCGACACTGTCACCGCGGCGCTCGGTGCCGCGGGAGGGCAGCGATGAGCTTTGACGTGACCGCAAGCGGTGCAGCCGCGGAAGCGGTCGACCGGGTGGTCCCCCAGCTGGTCAGCGACCTGGTCGCGTCACGGCTAACCGCACAGGATGCGACGCTGTGGGGCGCGGATGCCGAGGACGAGTCCTCGAAGCGGCTGGGCTGGACCGAGGCCGTGGTCATCTCCGAACCGCTCGTGCCGGACATCCTGGAACTGCGTGACCGGCTGCGTGAGGACGGCGTCGACCACATCGTGCTCGCCGGGATGGGCGGCTCATCGCTCGCGCCCGAGGTCATCACGAAGACCGCCGGCGTGCCGCTCACCGTGCTCGACACCACCGACCCGGGGCAAATTCGCGCCGCGATCAGCGACCGCTTGCAGCGCACCGCGGTGGTGGTGTCGTCCAAGTCCGGTTCGACGGTGGAGACCGACAGCCAGAAGCGCGTCTACGAGCAGGCGTTCCGCGACGCCGGGATCGACCCGATCGAGCGGATCATCGTCGTCACCGACCCTGACTCCCCCCTCGACCGGTCGGCGCGTGCCGATGGCTACCGGGTGTTCAACGCCGACCCGAACGTCGGCGGACGCTATTCGGCGCTCACCGCCTTCGGTCTCGTGCCATCCGGCCTCGCGGGTGTCGACCTCGAACCGCTGCTCGACGAGGCCAGCGCTGTCGCGGCGCAGGTCGCGATCGACGACGCCAGCAACCCGGCGCTGATCCTCGCCGCAGCAATCGCGGGCACCCGCCCGCTCAAAGACAAGCTCGGCATCGTCGCCGACGGCACGTACATCGTCGGATTCGCCGACTGGGCTGAACAGCTCATCGCCGAGTCCACCGGGAAGCAGGGCAAGGGCATCCTCCCCGTCGTGCTCGACGTCGACTCGCCCGAGCTGGAGTCGCGTCCCGACGACCTGCAAGTGGTGCGTCTCGTCGAGAGCGCGCGCGCCACCCAGGAGGTGCTCGAGGGCGAGATCGAGATCAGCGGCACGCTCGGCGCGCAGCTGCTGGTCTGGGAGTACGCGGTCGCCATCGCCGGCCGGATCCTCGGCATCAACCCGTTCGACCAGCCCGACGTGGAGTCGGCGAAGACCGCCGCGCGCGGCCTGCTCGACGACCGGCCAGAGGCAGCACCTCCCGCATTCACCGACGGTGACATCGAGGTGCGCGGTTCCGCGACGGTCGTCGGGAATGCCACCACCGTCCGGGAAGCGATCGATGCGCTGCTCGCCCAGCTCGGCGGCGACGGCTACGTCAGCGTGCACGCCTACCTCGACCGGGTGGCGCTGCCGCAGGCGGTGCAGCTGCGTGACCTGCTCGCGGCTGAATCGTCCCGTCCGACGACGTTCGGCTGGGGCCCTCGCTTCCTGCACTCCACCGGCCAGTACCACAAGGGCGGTCCGGCCGTCGGCGTGTTCCTGCAGCTCACCGCCGCCCCGAGTGACGACCTGGAGATCCCGGGTCGGCCGTTCACCTTCGGGCAGCTCATCGAGGCCCAGGCCGCCGGCGACGCCGCGGTGCTCGAGAGCCACGGCCGGCCGGTGCTGACCCTGCGGCTGGAGGACCCCCGCGCCGGTCTCGATGCGATCATGAACGCGCTTCGCTAGAAGCACACGCGACCAAGGAACCACCAATGATCCCCACCCCGGTCACCGAGCAGTTCAACCCGCTCCGATCCGTTTCCGACCGGCGGCTCAACCGCATCGCCGGACCGAGCAGCCTGATCATCTTCGGGGTGACAGGCGACCTGTCGCGCAAGAAGCTCATGCCCGCGGTCTACGACCTCGCCAACCGCGGATTGCTGCCCCCAGGGTTCGCCCTCGTCGGGTTCGCACGCCGCGACTGGGACGACCAGGACTTCGAGCGGGTGGTGCACGATGCGGTCAAGCAGTACTCGCGCACGCGCTTCGACGAGGACGTGTGGAAGCAGCTCGCGCGCGGCATCCGGTTCGTGCAGGGCGAGTTCGATGACGACGATGCCTTCCTGAGGCTCAAGCAGACCGTCGCCGAGCTCGACCGCACCCAGGGCACCATGGGCAACCACGCCTTCTACCTGTCCATCCCGCCGAAGGCGTTCCCGCTCGTCACCGAGCAGCTGCGCCGCTCCGGGCTGGCCGAGCAGAAGGACGGCCAGTGGAGGCGCGTCGTGATCGAGAAGCCGTTCGGCAGCGACCTCACCACCGCGCGCGAGCTCAACGATGTCGTCGAATCGGTGTTCCCGCCGGACTCGGTGTTCCGTATCGACCACTACCTCGGCAAGGAGACGGTTCAGAACATCCTGGCGCTGCGCTTCGCCAACCAGCTGTTCGAGCCGATCTGGAACGAACGGTACGTCGACCACGTGCAGATCACCATGGCAGAGGACATCGGCGTTGGCGGACGCGCCGGCTACTACGACGGCATCGGAGCCGCCCGCGACGTCATCCAGAACCACCTGCTGCAGCTGCTCGCGCTCACCGCGATGGAGGAGCCGGTGTCGTTCGATGCGCGCGACCTGCGCAACGAGAAGGAGAAGGTGCTGTCCGCGGTGCGTCTTCCCCGCGACCTGGGGACCGCGACCGCACGCGGCCAGTACAGCGGCGGCTGGCAGGGCGGTGAGCGTGTCGTCGGCTTCCTCGAGGAGGACGGCATGAACCCGAACTCCCACACCGAGACCTACGCCGCCATGCGGCTGGACATCGGCACCCGACGTTGGGCCGGTGTGCCGTTCTACCTGCGCGCGGGCAAGCGGCTCGGACGCAGGGTCACCGAGATCGCCGTCGTCTTCAAGCGCGCCCCGCAATACCTGTTCGCCGAGAGCCAGACCTCCGCGCTCGGCCAGAACGCCCTCGTCATCCGGGTGCAGCCGGATGAGGGGGTCACCATCCGGTTCGGCTCGAAGGTGCCGGGCGCGAGCATGCAGGTGCGCGACGTCACGATGGACTTCGGGTACGGGCACGCCTTCACCGAGGCCAGCCCTGAGGCGTACGAACGGCTTATCCTCGACGTGCTGCTCGGCGACCCCCCGCTGTTCCCGCGGCACCAGGAGGTCGAGTTGAGCTGGATGATTCTGGACCCGATCGAGAAGTTCTGGCTGACCCAGGGCCGCCCAGAGCAGTACGCGCCGGGAACCTGGGGTCCCGACTCCGCGGATGCGCTGCTGGCACGCGACGGACGAATGTGGAGGCGACCGTGATCGTCGAACTGCCGAACACCACCACCAGCGCGGTCTCGCGCGCGCTCGTGCGCATCCGGGAAGAGGGCGGCGCGGTGGCCCTTGGCCGCGTCCTCACCCTGATCATCTGCACCGAGCTGGGGGCAGAAGAAGACGCCATCGAGGCTGCCAACCACGCATCGCGGGAACACCCGATGCGCGTCATCGTGCTGTCGAAGAGCGCAGACCCCACACCTCGGGTTGAGGCGAGCCTGGACGCGGAGATCCGCGTCGGCGGCGACGCCGGAGCGAGCGAGGTCATCGTCCTGCGCGCGTACGGCGAAGCTGCGGACAGCGAGGAATCACTGGTCAACGGACTGCTGCTGGCCGACGCACCGGTGGTCGCCTGGTGGCCGGGCGACGCTCCTGTCGTGGTGGCGGAGTCACCGATCGGCCGGATGGCGCAGCGGCGGATCACCGACGCGGCGGCCCAATCGGACCCACGCGGCTACCTGCAGCACCTGGCGCGCAACTACACGCCAGGCGACACCGACTTCGCGTGGACCCGCTTGACGCTGTGGCGCGCGCAGCTCGCGGCCGTGCTCGATCAGCCGCCGTTCGAACCGGTCACCCGCGTGCACATCGAGGGCGCATGGGACTCCCCGTCGACGACGTTGCTCGCGGCCTGGCTCCAGTTGCAGCTGGGGGCGAAGGCTGACACCGTCCTCGACGACCCGGTCGGCAGCAAACCGGGCATCCACGTGGTGAGGCTGCAACGGGAATCCGGCGACATCGTGCTCGAGCGGGTTCCTGGCAACACCGTCACGCTGGTGCAGCCCGGCCAGCCGAACCACGACATTTCACTCCCCCGCCGCGACCTGCCGGAGTGCCTCGCGGAAGAGCTGCGGCGCCTCGACCCCGACGACCTGTTCGGAGAGGTTCTCCAAGTCGGTCTGGGTAAGCTCAGCGAACCCGACACCTCGTCGATTACCCTCCCGACGTAAGCCACCGAAGGGAACATTCGCTGTGACACAACGACGCGTGCTCGTGCACGCCGACCGCGCGAGTCTGGCAGAAGCGGTCGCCGACCGGTTCATCACCACGGTCACCGCGGTGCTCGGCGCCAAGGATGAGGCGCACGTGGTCCTCACCGGCGGCACGCTGGGCATCGATATCCTCGCCCGCGTGTCCGCTTCACCGCGCGTTGGCGCTGTCGCTTGGCGTCGCGTGCACTTCTGGTGGGGTGACGAGCGCTGGCTGCCCGCCGGCGACCCGGAGCGGAACGACAAGCAGGCCAGGGATGCGCTGCTCAGCTCGCTCGAGCTCGATGATTCGCACGTGCACCCGTTCGCGGCATCCGACGCCGGGCTGAGCCTCGACGAGGCTGCTGACCGCTACGCAGAGGAGCTGTCCGCTGCGGCGGCCGACGGCGCGCAGTTGCCGGCGTTCGACGTTGTCTTTCTCGGCGTTGGTCCCGACGGGCACATCGCGTCGCTGTTCCCCGATCGCGAGGGCATCCGGGTCAACGATCGGATGGTCGTGCCGGTGCGCAACTCACCTAAGCCGCCGCCGGAGCGGTTGAGCCTGACGCTGCCTGCGATCAACAGCGGTGAGCTGGTCTGGCTCGCGCTGGCCGGGGCGGACAAGGCCAGCCCGCTCGGTCTCGCGCTCGCGCGAGCGAACACTCTCGAGGTGCCCGCCGCCGGCGCGGACGGGAAGCGCAGAACCGTCTACTTCATCGACTCCGAGGCCGCGGCAGAAGTGCCGCAGGACCTCATCGCGAGCGAGTACTAGCCCGCCAGCGCGCGGTCAGGAGCCGCGGCGGGAGCGCAGCTGCTGCAGCGCGTCGTCGAGAAGGCTCGCTGCCTCTTCTTCGCTGCGGCGCTCCTTCACGTACGCGAGGTGCGTCTTGTACGGTTCGAGCTTGGTGACGGCAGGTGGGTTCTCCCGGTCACGCCCGGACGGCAGACCGCAGTTCGGGCAGTCCAGCTGCTCCGGGATCTCCTCCGGCTCGATCGTGGCCAGGAAGTACGGGTTGAGCTGGTGGCCGTTGGCACACCAGTAGCTGACCTGGATCCGCTCGGCGTGGAAACCACGGTCGAGTTCGCCCATCGGGCCCGATCCGACCCGCGAACCCCTAATCGCACTGCCACCTGACACCATTTGCGCCGCCTTCCTAGATTCCGGTCTCGAACTTGGTGATCAACCCGAGCACCACGATGCTGGTGATCCAGACCAGAGCAAGGATGACCGTGAAGCGGTTGAGGTTGCGTTCGGCAACACCCGATGCACCGAGGTTGGAGGTTACGCCGCCGCCGAACATGTCGGAGAGGCCACCGCCGCGTCCCTTGTGCAGGAGGATGAGCAGGGTCAGCAGGAGGCTCGTGATGCCGAGCACCACCTGCAGGATTACCTGGAGGAATTCCACGAAGACGTGCCTTTCTTGGGGGCAAGGGAGCGCCCGATCAGTATAACGCGGCACTGTCGGGCCGCTGGACAGCACCCCGCCGGTCAGATGCCGACGTGCTTGGGGAACTGCGCGATGCTCGAGAACTCGGCGACATCCAGGCTTGCTCCACCGACCAGCGCGCCGTCGAGGTCCTTCTGCCGCATGAACCCGGCGATGTTGGCAGCCTTCACCGATCCCCCATAGAGGATGCGGGTGGCCGCTGCGGTGTCGGCGTCGAGCTTCTCCTCGAGCACCGAACGCAACTGCGCGGCCACGGTCTGCGCCTGTTCTGCGGTCGCCGCCTGGCCTGAGCCGATGGCCCAGACCGGTTCGTAGGCGACGACGATGTCGTCGCCCGCCTTCAGCTGGTCGGCGATCGTGCCCAGCTGGGCGACCGGGATGGCGCTCGGCCCGTGCTCCTCCAGGTCCTCGGCCGTCTCCCCCACGCAGATGACCGGCACGAGTCCGGCCTTGATGGCGGCCTTGGCCTTGCGCGCGATCAGTTCGTCGGTCTCACCATGCAGCGCGCGGCGCTCGGAGTGGCCGATGATCACGTAGGAGCAGTTCAACGCGGCCAGGAACTGGGCCGACACCTCCCCGGTGTACGCCCCAGATTCGTGCTCTGAGACATCCTGAGCGCCGTACTTGATCGGCAGCTTGTCCGCGGAGACGAGCGTCTGTACCGAGCGGAGGTCGGTGAACGGCGGGAAGACGGCGACCTCGACCGTGTCGAAGTCGTGGCGCGCGTCCTTGAGGCTCCACGCGAGCTTCTGCACGAAGGCAATGGCCTGCAGGTGGTCGAGATTGAGCTTCCAGTTTCCCGCGATCAGCGGGGTGCGACCCGCCCTGCCTGCTACTGCCATCCGA
Organism: uncultured Actinomycetota bacterium; assembly: GCA_963702165.1. GTDB lineage: Bacteria > Actinomycetota > Actinomycetes > Actinomycetales > Microbacteriaceae > Terrimesophilobacter. Next base: position 794,796 of record OY969722.1, read on the forward strand.
GAACCTCCAGTCCGGGCAGTCGCTTACCCTCGAGGAACTCGAGACTCGCGCCGCCGCCAGTTGAAATGTGACCGAATTGGTCATCGTCGAAGCCGAGGACGCGCACCGCGGCAGCCGAGTCGCCGCCGCCGACAACGGTGAGGCCCTTCGATTCGGTGAGCGCCTGGGCGATCGCCTTGGTGCCTCGCGCGAACGGGGCCAGTTCGAACACGCCCATCGGGCCGTTCCAGAACACGGTGTTCGACTCCCGGATGATGCCGGCGAAGGTCGCGGCGGTCTCCGGGCCGATGTCGAGTCCGAGGCCCTTGTTGCCCCACGGGGTGTCTTCGATCGCGGATGCTGCCCGCACGGTGTGCTCCGCGTCGGCGGCGAACCGGGAGGCGACCACCGCGTCGGTCGGGACGATGAGCTGCACGCCCAGGCGGCGCGCCTCGTCCAGGTAGCCGCGGACGCGTTCGATCTGGTCGAGTTCGAGCAGGCTGGCGCCCACCGTGTGGCCCTGCGCCGCGAGGAAGGTGTACATCATGCCGCCGCCGATCAGCAGCGAGTCCACGCGCGGCAGCAGGTGGGCGATGACGCCGAGCTTGTCGGAGACCTTGGAACCGCCGAGGACGACCGTGTACGGCTTCTCCGGCCGTTCTGTCAGGCGTTCGAGCACGTCGAGCTCGTTTGCGATGAGGAGGCCCGCGGCGCTCGGCAACAACTCCGCGAGGTCGAACACGCTCGCCTGTTTGCGGTGCACGACGCCGAAACCATCGGAAACGTAGGCGTCGCCGAACCGGGCGATGGCGGCGGCGAACTCCCGCCGCTCGGCGTCATCCTTCGCGGTCTCCCCCGGGTTGAAGCGCAGGTTCTCGAGCAGCGCGATCTCGCCGTCAGCGAGCCCGGCCACCGTCCTCTCTGCGGACGACCCGACGGTGTCGGTCGCGAACGCGAGATCCATGCCCAGCAGCTCACCCAGGCGCTTCGCCACCGGCGCGAGGCTGTACTTCGCGTCGGGGGCGCCGTCGGGCCGCCCGAGGTGGGAGATCGCGACGACCCGGGCTCCGGCCTCGAGCAGCCGCTTCAGGGTCGGCAGGGAGGCGCGGATGCGGCCGTCGTCGGTGATCTTCTCGCCATCGAGCGGGACGTTGAAGTCACAGCGGACCACAACCCTCCTGCTCCCCAGCGGCTCTAGCGTCTCTAGGGTGCGAAGCATCGCTCAGGCTCCCGGGGTCAGAGCCTTGCGGCGACGTACTCGGTGAGGTCGACCAGTCGGCAGGAGTAGCCCCACTCGTTGTCGTACCAGGCGGCAACCTTGACCTGTGTGCCGATGACCTTGGTCAGCCCGGCGTCGAAGATCGCCGAGTGCGGGTCAGCCTGGATGTCGGACGACACGATCGGGTCCTCGGTGTACCGCATGATGCCCTTGAGGGGACCCTCGGCCGCCGCGCGGTAGGCGGCGTTCACCTCGTCGACGGTGAGGCCCGGGCGGGTTTCCACCGTCAGGTCGGTGAGTGAACCGGTGGGCACCGGGACACGCAGCGCGTAGCCGTCCATCTTGCCGACCAGTTCGGGGATGACGAGGCCGATCGCCTTCGCCGCGCCGGTGCTGGTCGGGATGATGTTCTCGGCTGCCGCGCGAGCGCGGCGCAGGTCACGGTGCGGGCCATCCTGCAGGTTCTGGTCAGCTGTGTAGGCGTGCACCGTGGTCATCAGGCCGCGCTCGATCCCGAATTCGTCGAGGAACACCTTCGCCAGCGGCGCCAGGCAGTTCGTCGTGCAGGACGCGTTGGAGATCACGTCGTGGTTCTCCGGGTCGTACTCGCCCTCGTTGACGCCCAGCACGAACGTCGGGGTGTCGCCCTTCGCCGGAGCGGAGATCAGCACCTTCTTCGCGCCGGCCGCAATGTGCATGCGGGCATCCTCGGGGTCGGTGAACCGCCCGGTCGACTCGATGACGATGTCGACGCCGAGGTCTCCCCACGGCAGCTTCGACGGGTCCTTCTGCTCGAACACGGTGAGGCGCTTGCCGTCGATCACGATGGCGTCGCCGTCGACCGACACCTCGTTCGCGAGCGGACCGAGCACAGAGTCGTACTTCAGCAGGTGAGCGAGCGTGTCGTTGTCGGTGAGGTCGTTGACCGCGACGATCTCGAGGTCGCTGCCCTTGGCGAGGGCAGCCCGAAAGTAGTTGCGGCCAATGCGACCGAAACCGTTGATTCCGACCTTGACGCTCACAAGAGTCCCCCGGACAGCTTGCGCGCGTTCTGGAAGCGCTGCTGCACACCCTCCCAGTTCACGATGTTCCAGAACGCCTTGACGTAGTCGGCGCGCACGTTCTGGTAGTCGAGGTAGTAGGCATGCTCCCAAACGTCGAGCAGCAGCACCGGGATCATCCCCACCGGGAAGTTGGCCTGCTGGTCGAAGAACTGGGTGATGATCAGGCGCTCACCCACGGCGTCCCAGACGAGCGCGGCCCAGCCGGAGCCCTGCACACCGAGCGCAACGGCGGTGAAGTGCGCCATGAACCCGTCGAACGAGCCGAAGTGGTCGTCGATCGCGGAGGCGAGCTCACCGGTCGGCTTGTCGCCGCCATCCGGTGACATGTTGGTCCAGAAGACCGAGTGGTTGACGTGGCCGCCCAGGTTGAATGCCAAGTCCTTCTCGAGCTTGTTGATGTTGGCGAAGTCGCCGGACTCGCGCGCTTCGGCGAGTTTCGCGATGGCCGTGTTGGCACCGTCGACATAGGCCTTGTGGTGCTTGCCGTGGTGCAACTCCATGATCCGACCGCTGATGCTCGGCTCGAGCGCTGCGTAGTCGTACGGAAGTTCGGGAAGGGTGTAGTCGGCCATTGGTTACCTGCTCCTAGCGATGTAAAGCGGCACGTGTCGTGCCGACCCGATGGACTTGATCAGTCTAATGACGCCAACTCGGGTCGCTTTCAGAAGCTTCCCAGAAGGCATGGAAAATTCATGCGTCTTCGTATTCGGCCGGCAGGTTCGCGTCAGTGCCCGGAATTCCGAGGTCCTCCGCCTGCTTGTCGGCCATCGCGAGGAGCCTCCGGATGCGTCCGGCCACGGCATCCTTGGTCATCGGCGGGTCTGCGTGCTGGCCGAGCTCGTCGAGACTCGCGTCGCGGAAGCGCAAGCGCAGCTCCCCCGCATAGCGCAGGTGGTCCGGCACCTGGGAGTCGAGGATCTCCAGTGCGCGTTCGACGCGCGCGCAGGCCGCGACTGCTGCCTGGGCGGAGCGGCGAAGGTTGGCGTCGTCGAAGTTCACCAGGCGGTTCGCGGTGGCCCGAACCTCACGGCGCTGCCGCAGCTCTTCCCACCTCGTCACGGCGTTCGTCGCACCCATGATGCGCAGCATCGAGCTGATCGCCTCACCGTCGCGGATGACCACCCGGTGGACGCCGCGCACTTCGCGGGCCTTGGCGGAGATGCCGAGACGGCCTGCGGCGCCCACGAGCGCCATCGCCGACTCGTTGCCGGGGCAGGTCACCTCGAGGGCTGCGGAGCGTCCGGGGTCGGTCAGTGAGCCGCGCGCGAGCACCGCGCCACGCCAGAGGGCAGCCAGCTCCTCCTGGGAGCCGGTGGTGAGGCGGTTGGGAAGCCCGCGGACCGGGCGGCGGCGCGCATCGAGCAGGCCGGTCTGGCGCGCGAGCGTCTCGCCTCCCTCGAGCACCCGGACGAGGAAGTGGCTGGTGCGGCGGATGCCGGACGCCGAGATCTCGGCCAGCTCGCTGCGGACGCCGTACAACTCTGCGAGATCGCGGCGGACGCGGCGTGCGATGACGGGTGAATCCAGCTCGGACTCGACCGCGATGCGCCCGGAGATCAGGTGCAGTCCGCCGGAAAATCGCAGGATGGTCGCCAGTTCTGCCGCCCGCACCGTCGTCTTGCTGACCTCGATCCTGGCCAGCTCGTCCTTGACATCGGCGGTCAGCGCCATCGGGTCCTCCTTGAAACGGGTGATTGTGCCGCTATTCGCGGCCAAGATCGCGGTGTTTGGTGCTGACGGCGACCCCCGGCAGATTCCTGATCCGCTCTGCGAGCTTCTCGGCCATCGCCACGGAGCGGTGCTTTCCCCCCGTACAGCCAAAGGCGATCGTAGCGTGTCTCTTGTTCTCGCGCTGATAGCCGGCGAGCACCGGCTCGAGCGCGCGCACGTAGTTCTCGAAGAACTCGCTGGCCCCCTCCTGCTGCAGCACGTAGTCGCTGACCCGCGGGTCCTTGCCGGTCATCGGTCGCAGCTCGGGCACCCAGAACGGGTTGGGCAGGAAGCGCATGTCAGCGACAAGGTCGGCGTCGGTCGGCACGCCGTACTTGAAGCCGAAGCTCATCACGGTCACCTGCAGCCCGGGGGCGCCGGCTTCGGCGAAGGTCTCCTGGATCTCGGTCGCCAGCTGGTGGATGTTGAGGTCCGAGGTGTCGATGATGACGTCGCTCGACTCCCGGATCTGCAGCATCCTGGTCCGCTCCGCGACGATCCCGTCGAGGATGGTATCTCCGTCGCCCTGCAGCGGATGCGGCCTGCGCACCTGCTCGAAACGGCGCACCAGCACGTCGTCGGTCGCCTCCAGGAACACCACCTGCACCGAGGCCGTGGTGCGAAGCTCCTCGATGACCGCGCCGAGCTCGGAGAACAGCCGTCCGCCGCGCACGTCGATCACCGCAGCGATCTTCGGGATGGCGTCTCCCGCGCGCGATGCGAGCTCCACCAGGGGCTTCAGCATTTGCGGCGGCAGGTTGTCCACCACGTACCAGCCGAGGTCCTCGAGCGCGTTGCCCACGGTCGAACGACCGGCCCCGGACATTCCCGTGACGACAAGCACCTCCTGGCGCGTGCCGTCATCCGTCATGTCGTCGATCCTCTCAGCGTTGGTGCCCCAAGCTTACCGAGCCGGTCGGCCGCTCAGGCGCGAAGTCGCTCATGGATCGTGCGCGCCGTCACCGTGCCGATGCCCTTGACTTCGGCGATTTCGACCGGCGAGCGCCTGCCGCAGCCGGGTCACCGAGCCGAAGTGGCGCAGCAGCTCGCGCACGCGCGCCGGGCCGAGCCCAGGGATGTCGGCGAGTTGCGACCGGATGTCCTTCTTGCGCCGCTGCCGCTGGTAGCTGATCGCGAATCGGTGCGCCTCGTCTCGGATGCGCTGGAACAGGAACAGCGCCTCGCTGTTGCGCGGCAGGATCACCGGGTAGTCGGAGTCCGGCACCCAGATCTCCTCGAGTCGCTTCGCGATGCCGCACAGGGCGATGCCGTCACCGCTGGCGTAGTCGACGCCGGCGTCCTTCAGCGCGCGGGCAGCGGCCTGCACCTGCGGTTGACCGCCGTCGACGATCAGCAGGTTCGGCCGGTAGGCGAACCGCTTGGGCTTCTGGGCGACCTCGCCGTCCTCGCTGATCACCTCCAGGTCGTCGTCGGGCTCGTTGATGCGCGCGAGACGGCGGCTGAGGGTCTGGTAGATCGACTCGGTGTCGTCCGTCGAGGAGGCGATGCTGAACCGGCGGTACTGGTCCTTGCGCGGCAGGCCGTCTTCGAAGACCACCATCGATGCGACGATGTTGGTGCCGCCAAGGTGCGACACGTCGAAGCATTCGATCCGCAGCGGCGCCTGCTCCATGCCAAGCGCGTCCTGGATGTCGGCAAGCGCCTGCGAGCGCGCGACGAAGTCGCCGCTGCGCCGCGTCTTGTAGCTGAGGAACGCGGACTGCGCGTTGTTGCGCACCGTGGTCGCGAGCGACGCGAGATCGCCGCGGTGGGCCACGCGCATGGTCGACTTCGACCGCTCGCCGCTGGCGCGCCTGCGCTCGGTGAGCCACAGCTGCACCTCGTCGGCGTCCTCGGGTAGCGCGGGCACGATTACGACCTTCGCCGGCACGAGCCTGCTCTCGTAGGCGTTCAGGATGATGTTCTCGACCAGCTCGGGCAGCTCGAGATCGAGTTCCTTGTCAACCACCCAGCTGTGCACACCGCGGATGCGGCCACCGCGCACGACGAACAGCTGGACGGCCGCGGCGAGTTCGTCGTGGGCGACCCCGATGACGTCGGCGTCGACCGCCTCCGGCAGCACAACCGAGTTCTTGCTGAGCACGGCCTGCAGCGCCAACAGCTGGTCGCGGAGTCTCGCCGCCTGCTCGTAGTCCTGCGCGGCGGCGGCCTCGCGCATCCGCTTCTCCAGCTCATCGAGGAACCGGGAGTCGTTGCCGGCCATGAAGCTCGCGAAGTCGAGCGCGATCGCCTTGTGGTCGGACTTGCTGATCCGGCCGACGCACGGCGCCGCGCACTTGCCGATGTCGCCAAGCAGGCACGGCCGACCGGTCTGCTCGGCGCGCTTGTAGATGCCGTCGGAGCAGCTGCGCATCGGGAACGCCTTGAGCATCAGGTCGACGGTTTCCCTGATCGCCCACACCTTGGTGTACGGGCCGAAGTAGCGGGCGTCCCTGATCGACCGGTTGCGGGTGACCATCACCCGCGGCACCGACTCGCCGAGGGTGATCGCCAGGTACGGGTACGACTTGTCGTCGCGGAACTGCACGTTGAACGGCGGGTTGAACTCCTTGATCCAGCTGAACTCGAGCTGCAGCGCCTCGAATTCGCTGCCGACGACCGTCCACTCGACGGATGACGCGGTCGTGACCATCTGCCGGGTGCGCTCGTGCAGGCTGTGCAGCGGCCCGAAGTAGTTGCTGAGCCGCGCCCGCAGGTTCTTGGCCTTGCCGACGTACAGCACGCGACCCTGAGCGTCGCGGAACCGGTAGACGCCCGGCCGCTGCGGGATCTCGCCCGCCTTCGGGCGGTAGCTCACGGTGTTCGCCATGGCCGTTACACGCCGAGGACCTCGGCGAGGAAGGTTCCGGTGTGGCTGTCCGGCGCCTTCGCGATCTTCTCCGGGGTGCCGGTCGCGACGACAGTGCCGCCGCCCGCGCCGCCCTCGGGGCCGAGGTCGATGATCCAGTCCGCCGACTTGATCACGTCGAGGTTGTGCTCGATCACGATGACGGTGTTGCCCTTGTCCACCAGGCCATTCAGCACGAGCAGAAGCTTACGCACGTCCTCGAAGTGCAGGCCGGTGGTCGGCTCGTCGAGCACGTAGATGCTGCGGCCCATCGAGCGCCGCTGCAGCTCGGTGGCGAGCTTGACGCGCTGCGCTTCACCGCCGGAGAGGGTTGTCGCGCTCTGCCCGAGCCGCACGTAGCCGAGTCCGACCTCCTCGAGCGTCTTCAGGTAGCGGTGGATGGCGCTGATCGCCTCGAAGAACTCGGCCGCCTCACGGATCGGCATGTCGAGCACTTCGGCGATGTTCTTGCCCTTGTAGTGCACGGACAGGGTGTCGCGGTTGTAGCGCGCTCCCCCGCACACCTCGCACGTCACGTAGACGTCGGGCAGGAAGTTCATCTCGATCTTGATGGTGCCGTCGCCAGAGCAGTTCTCGCAGCGGCCGCCCTTGACGTTGAAGCTGAACCGGCCGGGGAGGTAGCCACGCGCCTTGGCTTCAGCCGTCTCGGAGAACAGGGTGCGGATGCGGTCGAAGACGCCGGTGTAGGTGGCGGGGTTCGACCGGGGGGTGCGGCCGATCGGCGCCTGGTCGACGTGCACGATCTTGTCCAGGTTGTCGAGTCCGCTGATGCGGGTGTGCTTGCCCGGGATCTGCCTGGCGCCGTTCAATTCATTGGCCAGGGCGCGATACAGGATGTCGTTGACGAGCGACGACTTGCCCGATCCGCTCACCCCGGTGACCGCGGTGAAGGTGCCGAGCGGGAAGCCGACCGTGACGTCCTTGAGGTTGTTCGCGCGTGCGCCCTCGACCGTCAGCATCCGCTTCTTGTCGACCTTGCGCCGCTTCTTCGGCGTGGCGATCTCGCGCCGCCCGGCCAGGTAGTCGCCGGTGATCGAGTGGGTGTTCTCAAGCAGCCGGGAGTAGCTGCCGGAGTGGACGACCTTCCCGCCGTGCTCGCCGGCCCCTGGGCCGATGTCGACCAGCCAGTCTGCGGTGCGGATGGTGTCCTCGTCGTGCTCGACGACGATGAGGGTGTTGCCGAGGGTCTTGAGCTTGACGAGCGTGTCGATGAGCCGTCGGTTGTCGCGCTGGTGCAGGCCGATGCTCGGCTCGTCCAGCACGTAGAGCACGCCGGTGAGGCCGGAGCCGATCTGGGTCGCCAGGCGGATGCGCTGCGCCTCGCCGCCGGACAGCGACCCGGCGGAGCGTGACAGGTCGAGGTAGTTGAGGCCGACCTCGATGAGGAACTCGAGGCGCGCGCGGATCTCGCGCAGCACCGCGGCGGCGATGTGCGCCTCCCGCTCGGTGAGTTCGAGGCCGTTCATGAATGTGTACGAGTCGCTGAGGCTCAGGTCGCTGACGTCGGCGATGCTGCGCCCGTGAATGGTGACCGCGAGTACTTCGGGCTTGAGCCGCTTGCCGTCGCAGACCGGGCAGGGCACCTCGCGCAGGTAGCTGCCGTAGCGCTGCCGGGCCGAGTCCGATTCGGCCTCGAGGAACTTGCGTTCGATGTACGGCATGACGCCCTCGAAGCCGGTGCTGTAGCGCATCTCGCGCCCGTACCGGTTCTTCCAGCGCACCGTGACGTTGAAGTCGTTGCCGCGCAGGATCGCATCCTGCACCTCACCGTGCAGGTCCTCCCATGGGGTGTCGAGTGAGAAGTCGAGGTCCTTGGCCAAACCCTCGAGAAGCCGCTGGAAGTAGTTGTAGAGGCCCTTGCCCGCCCTGCGTCCATGGCAGGATGACACCCTCGGCGAGGCTCAGCGACGGGTCGCCGAGCAGCAGCTCGGGGTCGACCGACATCCGGGTGCCGATGCCGGAGCACTCGGGGCAGGCGCCGAACGGCGCGTTGAAGGAGAACGTGCGCGGCTCGATCTCGGTGAGCTGCACCGGGTGCCCGTTCGGGCAGGACAGCTTCTCGGAGAAGCTGCGCCACGCGCCGTCGCCGTCGCCGTCGACGAAGTTGACCGCGACGATGCCATCGGCGAGTCGTAGCGCGGTCTCCAGCGAGTCGGTCAGGCGGGTCAGGATGTCGTCGGCGGCCACCAGGCGGTCGACGATCACCGAGATGTCGTGCTTGAGCTGCTTCTTCAGCTTCGGCGGGTCGGACAGCTGGACAGCCTCACCGTCGACGAGCGCGCGAGAGTAGCCGCTGGAGGCGAGCTCGCGGAACAGTTCGACGAACTCTCCCTTCTTCTGCCAGATGAGCGGAGCAACCACCTGATACCTGGTGCCCGGCTCCAGGGTCATCAGCTGGTCGGCGATCTGCTGCACCGACTGCTTGGAGATGGCCTCGCCGCACACCGCGCAGTGCGGCACGCCGATGCGCGCCCAGAGCAGGCGCATGTAGTCGTAGATCTCGGTGATCGTGCCCACCGTGGACCGCGGGTTGCGGTTGGTCGACTTCTGGTCGATCGCCACCGCGGGGCTCAGACCCTCGATGAAGTCGACATCCGGCCGGTCGACCTGGCCGAGGAACTGCCGCGCGTACGCCGACAGCGACTCGACGTACCGGCGTTGGCCCTCGGCGAAGATCGTGTCGAAGGCGAGCGAGGACTTGCCCGATCCGGAGAGCCCGGTGAACACGACAAGGGAGTCGCGAGGGATCTCGAGGTCGATGTTGCGGAGGTTGTGCACGCGCGCGCCGCGGACGCTCAGCCGCGGGCCGTCTACAGGGTCGATACTCACTGAAGTCAATTCTCTGCCATCTCCCGCTGGGCATTGACCGTGACCCAAGTGCCCCGTGTCGCCTCGAACGGATGTTCTATGCTATCGCGCTCGCGCGGTGGATGCGTGCACGGCGGTCACGCGTTGCCGAGCACTCGCCTGCGATGAGCCGCGTATTGGCGCTTGCCGATCAGTGTGTACAGCACGCGCGGGACGCGCGGCAGGTTCGCCCGCATCCAGGCGTCCCGATCGGCAGGCGGTATCAAGTCGAGCAGGAAGCCGAGCCGGATGAGCAGCCTGCCCCTCGGGGTCGAATCGCGGCGGTGGGCGGCGAGCTCGTCCCACTCCTGCTGGGTCAGCAACGCGGCGGCTATCGGCACGATCTGCTGTTCCTCTTCGGCCAGGTGCTGCACGAGGATCGCACCCAGATGGGCGAGCACCTCTGCGACCCACTCCCCGTCGTCGACGTGTGCGGTGGAACGCCAGGTGGTGAGGTGCAGGTCAAGGCGGTCGAGGAGGCGACTGATCTCGTCGTGCTGCGCGCGCATCCGGGCGACCTGCGGCCCGCACGCCGGGGAACGCTGCTCGAGCCGGTCCCAGAGCACCCTGTCCTGGCCTTCGATGTGGATGTGCAGCAGGCCCGCGATGTCGTCGAGGTGTCGGGCGACCTGGCTCGTGTGCTTCTGGTCACTGTCCGCGACCGCGCGGACCAGCCCCGGCGCCTCGGCGAACAGGCGGCGAAGCGTGCTGTGGATGAGGATCAGGTCGGACGTGTCGCAGGACACGCCGGAGAGGTGGGGCGGGTTGAAGCTGGGAAGCGCAGTGGCCATCTCGTACTCTCAAACTCGCGGTTAACCAGTGACAAACCGTCGTGCGAATAGTAGCGGGTTCTTAGAGAGACTCAGATGTGGCCGGCGGCCTCCATCTGACGCAGCTCCTTCTTCAGGTCGGCCACCTCGTCGCGCAGCCGCGCCGCGAGCTCGAACTTGAGCTCGCCGGCTGCCGAGAGCATCTGGTCGTTCAGGTCGGCGATGATGCTCTCGAGCTCGTTGGCGCCCGCCGCCGCAAGGCCCTCGCGGCGCAGCGCCGGCGTCGCCGCACGCTTCCGTGAGTCGCGACCGGACAGGAGCTCCTTGGTGTCCGCTCCCTCGCGAATGAGCACATCGGTGATGTCGGCGATGCGCTTGCGCAGCGGCGTCGGGTCGATGCCGTGCTCGGCGTTGTAGGCGAGCTGCCTGTCCCGGCGACGGTTGGTCTCCTCGATCGCGATCTTCATCGAATCGGTGAGCACGTCGGCGTACATGTGCACGGAACCCGACACGTTGCGGGCGGCGCGGCCGATGGTCTGGATGAGAGACGTCGACGAGCGCAGGAAGCCCTCCTTGTCGGCGTCCAGGATCGCGACCAGCGATACCTCGGGCAGGTCGAGGCCCTCGCGGAGCAGGTTGATGCCCACGAGCACGTCGTAGACGCCCTGCCGCAGCTCGGTCAACAGCTCAACCCGGCGCAGCGTGTCGACATCCGAGTGCAGATAGCGCACCCTGACGCCGGCCTCGGTGAGGAAGTCGGTGAGCTCTTCCGCCATCTTCTTGGTGAGCGTTGTGACGAGCACCCGCTCGTCCCGGTCGGTGCGCCGGCGGATCTCCTCGAGAAGGTCGTCGATCTGCCCCTTGCTCGGCTTGACCACGATCTCGGGGTCGACCAATCCGGTGGGGCGGATGATCTGCTCGACGATGCTGTCGGTGATGCCCAGCTCGTACCGGCCCGGCGTGGCAGAGAGGTAGACCTTCTGCCCGACCCGGTCGAGGAACTCGTCGAAGGTCAACGGTCGGTTGTCGAGCGCGCTGGGCAGCCGGAACCCGTGCTCAACCAGGGTGCGCTTGCGCGAGGCATCGCCCTCGTACATCGCGCCGATCTGCGGCACCGTGACGTGCGACTCGTCGATGACAACCAGGAAGTCCTCCGGGAAGTAGTCGAGCAGGCAGTTCGGCGGCTCACCGGCCGAGCGGCCGTCGATGTGCCGCGAGTAGTTCTCGATGCCGCTGCAGAACCCGATCTGCTCCATCATCTCCAGGTCGAACGTTGTGCGCATCCGCAGCCGCTGCGCCTCGAGCAGCTTGCCGGCCTTCTCCAGCTCGGCCAGGCGCTCTGCCAGCTCCTCCCGGATGGTGCCGATCGCGCGATGCATGGTGGTCGGGCTCGCTGCGTAGTGCGTCGCGGGGAACACCGACACGGCGTCCATCTGCTGCAACACCTCGCCGGTGAGCGGATGCAGCGAGTACAGCGCCTCGATCTCGTCACCGAACATCTCGATCCGGATCGCGTGCTCCTCGTACACCGGGATGATCTCGAGGGTGTCGCCGCGCACCCGGAACTTGCCGCGGGAGAAGTCGACGTCGTTGCGCTGGTACTGCATGGCGACGAATCGGCGGATCAGCTGGTCGCGGGAGATGCGCTGACCGACCTGCAGCGCGACCATCGCCTCCAGGTACTCCTCGGCCGCGCCCAGGCCGTAGATGCAGGACACCGTGGAGACCACGATCACGTCGCGGCGGCTGAGCAGCGAGTTGGTGGTCGAGTGGCGCAGGCGCTCCACCTCGGCGTTGATCGAGCTGTCCTTCTCGATGAAGGTGTCGGTCTGCGGGACGTACGCCTCCGGCTGGTAGTAGTCGTAGTAGGAGACGAAATACTCGACCGCATTATTGGGCATGAGTTCGCGGAACTCGTTGGCGAGCTGCGCGGCGAGGGTCTTGTTGTGGGCGAGCACGAGCGTCGGGCGCTGGACCTGTTCGATCAGCCAGGCGGTGGTCGCCGACTTGCCGGTTCCGGTGGCGCCGAGCAGCACGACATCCGTCTCTCCGGCGGTGACGCGCGCCGCCAGTTCGGCGATCGCTGTCGGCTGGTCACCGCTCGGCTCGTACTCGCTGATGACCTCGAACGGTCTCACCGCACGCGTTGGCTGCATCAGTTAAGACTAAGCCGCTCCCCCGACACGCTCGCATCATGGGTGACCAGCACGACGATGCGGTCCGCCAGCGCGGTGCGGAGGTCCGCCATCAGCGCCTCGGCGGAGGCCGAGTCGAGGTGTGCCGTCGGTTCGTCGATGAGCACAACGTCCGCGGGCGCGAGCAGCGTGCGGGCGACGGCGACACGTTGCCGCTCCCCGCCGGACAGCTTGCTGCCGGCCGCGCCGATCGGAGTGTCCAGGCCGAGCGGGAGCCGCTCGAGCAGGTCGCCCAGGCCGACTCGGCGCAGCACCCCGGTCAGTTCGGTGTCATCCGGTGCGTCAGAGCGGTCGCGCGCGATGGTCAGGTTGCCGCGCAGTGTGGAGTTGAACAGGTGCCCCTCCTGCGGGCTCCAGGCGATGCGTTCACGCAGCAGCGCCGGGTCGAGTTCTGCGGTGTCCCTGCCGTTGACCAGGTAGCGGCCGCCCTCGGGACGCAACTGGCCGAGCAGGGTCATCAGCAGGGTCGACTTGCCCGCCCCGGATGGCCCGGTGACGGTGAGCCAGTCACCGCCGGTGAGCGTGGCCGAGACGCCGGTGAACGCCGGTGCGGGCGCGTCCGGCCAGCGCACGCTCAGGTCGTCGAGGGTGATCGAACGGATCGGCGGGGCATCTGCTGCCCGCTGGGGCATCGCATCCGTTGTCGTCGTCGACACCCGGCTGAGCGCATCGCGCAGCGCGGGCGCCTGCTGCACCGCGGCGACCAGTTCGAGTACCGGCTCGATGAGGCCGAGCGGCAGCAGGGCCAGCACGGCGACCAGCCCTGGCTGGAGGGCACCGCTGGCCGCAGCCGGGGCGCTGATCGCCAAGGTCAGCGCCGCGAGCGCACAGAACACCAGCACGACGATCGCATTGCCTGCTCCGAGCGCCAGGGCACCGCGCCGCGCTGTGGCGCTCGCGCGCGCGTCGAGGCCCGCGAGTTCGGCGCGCATCCGGTCGTCAACGCCATTGCCGCTCAGGTCGTCGCTCGCCGCGACCAGGGCCGCGAACCGCTGCATGACCTGGGACCGCAGCAGCGACTGCGAGCGGGTGGCAGCACGGTCGGTGAGCAGCGCGACGGTGGGTGCGACAACAAGGGCGATCAATATCGCGAGCAGGAACGGCCCGACCGCGGCCGGATGGATGAGTGCCACAGCGATAAGAACCGCCGCGGAAGTCAGTACCCCGACCAGCACCGGCTGCACGACCCGGACCGCGAGGTCGCGCACCTGGTCGGCGTCGTGCACGAGACGCGACAGCGCCCGGCCGCCCTGCAGCGCGGCACGGTTCACGACACCGGAACCGGCGAGGCCGTTCCACAACCGCATGCGCAGGCCGGTGACCGCGGCGAACACCGCATCGTGGGTCTGCAGCCGCTCCCAGTAGCGCAGCACCGCGCGACCGAGCCCGAAGAAGCGCACGCCGACGATGGCGACCATGAGGTGCAGAATCGGTGGCTGCTCACTCGCGCGCACGATCAGCCAGGCGGACACAGCGGTCAGTGACACCGCGAACAGCGCCGCGAGGGTTCCGAGGAGCGCCGCGAACGCGAACCTGCCGGCAACCGGCTGCAGGAAGGCGACCAGTTCGCGCACCGGATGCGCCCGCTGTCCCGGGGCGGTCGGCCGGAGCTGCGGTTCGGCGGTTGACGCCGGGACGGCCGCGGGCAGTTCGTCTGCCAGCGCGTCACGCGTCGCGCCGAGCACCACCCGGTCATCGGCCAGGGTGCGGACCCGGTCATCGTGCGAGGCGGCGATGATGGCGACGCCACCCTGGGCGCGGAGCTCCTTGATGAGCTGCACGATCACCGCCGCGCTGTGCGCGTCGAGGTGTGCGGTCGGTTCGTCCAGCAGCACGAGGTCCGCGCCGGAGTCCACCCGCGCGAGCACCCGGGCGAAGGCGAGGCGCCGGAGTTCCCCCGGACTCAGTTGAGCCGGATGCGCGCCGGCCCGATGGGCGATGCCGACCCGGCGCAGCAGCGCCGCGGCATCCGTCGCGTCGAAGTTCTCGAGTTCCTGCTCGACGGTGTCGGCCGTCACCACCGGCCGCTGTGGCAGCCAGGCGGTGTCGCCCGTCCGCAGCCCGGTCAGGTCGCCCTCGATCTCGATGCCGTGCGCACCGTGTGCGATGCGCCCGTTCAGCACGGCGAACACCGTCGACTTGCCCGCGCCGCTCCGGCCGTCAAGCAGGGTGAGCCTGCCGGGCTCGGCGGCGAAAGAGAGCTCGCTGACCGCCGCGGCGGAACGCTCCGGATACCGCACGGTCAGGTTGCGCACTCGCAGCGGCAGCGTTCCGCCGCCTGCCGCGCGCTCGGGTCGTGGCGTGTCGACGATCGCGGTGGCGCGCCGCAGCGCCTCGCGCCCGTCGTCTGAGGCGTGGTAGGCGGCGCCGACGTCGCGGAACGGCGCGAAACACTCGGGAGCGAGCAGCAGCGCGAACAGTCCGACGGTCAGGTCGAGTTCGCCGTAGACCAGTCGAACACCGATGAACACCGCGACCACAGCCACGGAGATGGTGGAGATCAGCTCGAGCGCGAGGCTGGACAGGAACGCGGTCTTCAGCGTCTGCAGCGTGGTCTGGTGCTGCCGCTGGGCTATCCGGTGCAGCGCGTCGGCCTGCTCGCGCGAGCGTCCGAGCCCGACCAGCACCGGCAGCCCGCGGGCGAGTTCGACCAGGTGGTCGGAGAACCGGGCGAGAGCATCCGCCGCCGCGCTCACCCGGTCCTGCGTGTGCACGCCGATGAGCGCCATGAACAGCGGCACCAGCGGGACCGTGAGCACGATGATGAGCGCACTCACCCAGTCGGCAGACAGGATCGCGACGCCGGCGAGGAGCGGGATGGTCGCCGCCGACACGGTCGCGGGCAGGAACACCGTGAAGTAGTCGTCGAGCGCGTCGAGGCCGTGGGTTGCCAGGGTGGTGAGCGAACCCTCGTTGACGTATGGGTCACGCACCCCGGCTTCCGCCAGTCGCGCGCGCAGCCGCTCCTTGGCGCCCAGCGCAGCCCGTGCCGACAGCGCGTTGTGTGCCCACGCGACGACGGCACGGAGCACCGCACAGCCCAGCCCGACCGCGACGGCGGTGCGCCAGGCATCCGTGCCGTCGATGACCGCGACGATGCCGTGCGCGAGCGCCCAGGCCAGGCCGACCAGGCCGACCCCTTTCAGCGCGCTCAGCAGGCCGAGCAGGTACAGCACAGGGCGGTCGGCCGCGGACAGCAGCGCGATCGGCGACCGTGCCTTGGCCCTGCTCCTGCTCACGACCGCTTCACCGCGGGCAGCACCGGCTGCGCGTCCGGGATCACCGCTGCCGTCAGGCGCTTGCGGAACACCCAGTAGGTCCAGCCCTGGTAGACCAGCAGCACCGGGATGCCGATGGCGGCGACGACGGTCATCACCCCGAGGGTGTAGCCCGACGACGACGCGTTCTGAACGGTGAGGTCGAATGCGGCGTCGATCGTCGACGGGAGGACGACCGGGTAGGCCGCGAGGAAGATGGCCGAGGCGCCCGCGGTAAGCAGGACCGCGAATCCGGTGAACGCCCACCCTTCCCGCCCCGCCCGGTTGGCGATCCAGCCGATCACCGCGCCGGTCGCGGCGAGACCGACAAGCCCGTACGCGGTGAGTGAGCTGCCGCCGGCGACGACGATGAGCACCCAGACAACGATCGGCAGCAGCGCGACCGGTGCGCAGCGCCGGATGATCCGGCGCATCCGGTAGCGGATGTCGCCGTCGGTCTTCAGCGCGAGGAAGGTTGCGCCGTGCACGAGGCAGAATCCGACGACCGCGAGCCCGCCGAGCACCGCCTCGAGAGTGAACCACACGAACGGGCCGCCGACGCGGATCGCCGTTCTCGTCGATCGGCAGTCCGGTGGTCGTGAGCGCGAGCATCGCGCCGATGCCGAATGCGGCGCCGAACGAACCGACGCCGAGCAGCACATGCCACAGCCTGACGTCCAGCGTTCGGTTGCCGCCTTGCCGCGGTACTCGATCGACACCGCGCGCACGATGAGGCCGAGCAGCACGAGCACGAGCGGCAGGTAGAGCGTCGAGAACAGCGACGCGTACCAGAAGGGGAACGCGGCGAACGTCGCAGCGCCCGCGGTGATCAGCCACACCTCGTTGCCGTCCCAGACCGGACCGATCGTGTTGAGCATGCAGCCTGCGCTCCTTCTCGCTGCGCGTGGAGACGAGCATGTGCATGCCCACACCGAGGTCGAAGCCCTCGAGCAGCAGGTAGCCGATCCAGAGGACGGCGATGAGCGACGAACCAGACGTTGGGGAGGATTCCATCAGTCCAGTTCCTTTTCGTGACTCGTCGTGACTCAGTAGGCGAAGGCGAGGACGTCGCTCTCGTCCTTGTCCTTGTCCTCGGGGTCACCGTCATCCGATTTGTCGAGCTCCGGCATCGCGCTCGCCACGCCGCCGCGCACGTACCGCACGAGCAGCATCAGCTCGACGACCAGCAGCGCCACGTAGACGAGCGTGAGGGTGATCAGCGAGAACAGCAGCTCCCCGGCGCTGACGCCCGGCGAGACCGCTGCGGCCGTGAACATGAACACGCCGTCGACGCCGCTCGGGTTGGGTTGGGCGACCACGAACGGCTGGCGGCCCATCTCGGTGAAGATCCAGCCGGCCGAGTTCGCCGCGAACGGCGCCAGGATGCCGAGCGATGGCGAGACGCATGATCCAGCTTGCGACCGCGGCACGGTGCCCTTGCGGGTCATCCACAGCGCGACGCACGCCGACGACGGCGGCGAGCGCGCCGAACCCGATCATCAGGCGGAAGCCCCAGTAGGTGACCTCGAGGATCGGCACGTACTCGATGGCCTCGCCCGCGTGCTCTCCGTAGATCGGGTCGTCCGGGATGTGGGTGCCGTAGAGCTCCTGGTACTCGGGATCAGGTTGTTGACGCCCTTGATCTCGGTCGTGAAGTCACCGTTGGCGAGGAACGACAGCACGCCGGGGATCTCGATGACGTTGGTGACGTCGTCGCAGTCGCTGCGACCCGAGCTCGCCGATGGACAGCACCGAGAAGCTGGTGCCGTTGTGGCAGGCGGCCTCCGCCGCAGCCATCTTGAGCGGCTGCTGCTCGAACATGAGCTTGGCCTGCACGTCGCCGGTGATGGCGACACCGCCGAAGCCGAGGATCGCGACGACGCGCGCCGATCCGCAGCGACCTGATCCAGACGCTGTGGTCCTCGCGGTCGCGGCCCGGCACCTCAGGGGCCTCGCCGACGACGACGCGACCGTTCTCATCCACCGTGTCGATGCCGTCCCGCCGGCGCTGCCACAGCTGGTACCAGGCGATGCCGAGCAGGAAGCCGCCGGCGACCGCGAAGGCGCCCATGATGGTGTGCGCGAACGCGACGATCGCGGTGTTGTTGGTCAGCACGGCCCAGATGTCGTTCATGACCGGCCGCCCGTCGACCAGTTCGACGCCGACCGGATGCTGCATCCACGAGTTCGCGACGATGATGAAGTACGCGGAGACGATCGACGCCGATCACCGCGACCCAGAGGGTCGCCGAGGTGCAGCTTCTTCGGCAGGCGGTCCCAGCCGAAGATCCACAGGCCGAGGAAGGTCGACTCGACGAAGAAGGCGAGCAGCGCCCTCCATGGCCAGCGGCGCGCCGAAGACGTCGCCGACGAAGCGGCGAGTACTCGCTCCACGCCATCCCGAACTGGAACTCCTGCACGATGCCGGTGGCGACACCCATGATGAAGTTGATGAGGTAGAGCTTTCCCCAGAACTTGGTCATGCGCAGGTAGCGCTCCTTGCCGGTGCGCACCCACATGGTGTGCATGATCGCGACGACCGGCCCGAGGCCGAGCGTCAGCGGGACCATGCATGAAGTGGTAGACGGTGGTGATGCCGAACTGCCACCGGGCGATGAGCACCGGGTCGAGCCAGTCCACTTGCTTTCTCCGTTCGAACGAGCTTCGTTTTCTACGAGTCGTAGAGTTCTACGCCAAGTAGAATAGTCGCGTTCTACGGGAAGTAGAAATCGGCGGGCGGCGCGGGTAGGATCGATCTCATGCTCCCCCTTGGCGATCTTGAGAAGAAGGTCATGGAGGCGCTCTGGGACTCCCCGGAGGCGCTGACCGCCATCGACCTGCGCGACCGCCTGAGCGGCCAGGAGGGCAGCCGCGAGCTGGCGCAGACAACCGTGCTGACGGTCCTCTCCCGGCTGGAGGACAAGGGGTACGTCACGCGGGCGCGGGACAACCGCCCGCACCGCTACCGCCCGGTGACCACGCGCGCGAACTTCATGGCGGAGCTCATGCACGACGTGCTCGGGGCCGCCCGGGATCGCGAGGCGGTGCTCGCGCGCTTCGTCGGCGGCGTCTCAGAAGACGACGCCGCGGCGTTACGCCGGATCCTCGCCGGCCGCTGATCTCAAGTGATCGGAGCCGCCGCCTTGCTCGGCCTGCTGGCCGTGGCGTTGGCGTGGCCGGTTCCGGTGTTCCTCGCATCCGCGAATTGGCCGTCGCGCTCCCCCGGGACCGCGCTCGTGCTCTGGCAGGCGATCGCCCTGGCCGGCGCCCTGTCGATGATCGGCGCGCTGCTGATGTTCGGCCTCGCGCCGTTCGGCAACAACCTGGTGCACGGCCTGCAGGCTTTTCTGGGCTCCCTCGGCGATGGCCTGCCGCCCGGAGCGCACTTCATCCAGCTGTTCGCGTTGAGCGCGGCGCTGCTGCTCGGCATCCACCTTGCCTTGAACCTGGCTGCCACGGTGTACACGGCGGAGAAGTCGCGACGGCGGCACCGTGAGCTGGTCGCGCTGCTCAGTTCGCCCTATCCGGAGCAGCCGCGCACCCGTCTGCTGCACTACGACGCCCCGGTCGCGTACTGCCTTCCGGGTACCGTGCGCTCGATGACGGTGCTCTCCGCGGGGCTGATCCAGCTGCTGACCCCTGAACAGCTGCGCGCCGTCATCGAGCATGAGCAAGCGCACGCGACGCAACGGCACGACCTGGTGCTCATCGCCTTCCGCGCCTGGCGCGCTGCGCTGCCGTGGTTCCCTGTCGCGAACCTGGCAGGCGAAGCGGTCGCAACGCTCGTCGAACTGCTCGCCGACGACAGGGCTCGACGCGCGGTCAGCGATCGGGAGCTCGCGGACGCGATCCGGCTGGTGCGGGATGGCCTCAGCGACGGCGGGGCGGCGATCGGATCGTCCGAGTTCGAGGCAGAAGGTCCGGCCTCCGCGGTGCGCATCGCCCGCCTGGACGGCCGTGTGCCTCCGCTTGAGCCGTGGGTCAGTACCGTGGTTGTGGCGTTCGCTGCGGCGCTGCTGGCCGTGCCGACCGCGTTGCTGCTGCTGCCGGCGCTGTAGCCCTGCTGGTGTGTTCGCGGGTCAGTGCATCCGGGTGCGATCGGCCAGGCTGGTCCAGAGCGCATCCACCTGCGCGATGGTGTCCTGGATCGTGCCGTTGTTGTCGATGATGACGTCGGCGATCGCGAGACGCTCGGTGTCGCTGGCCTGAGAGTTCAGCCGGTGCTCGGCCTCGGCGCGCGACAGCCCGCGGTGCTCCATGAGCCGCAGCGTGCGGGTTTCGGTGTCGGCGTGCACGACCACGATCAGGTCGAACGGGATGCGGCGCTCGCCCCCGGTCTCGACGAGCAACGGGATGTCGTAGACGACCCTGGCCTCCGGATTCGCGGCCTCCGCTGCGGCGATCTGCTCCCCGGCGAGCGTGGCGACGGCCGGATGTGTGATGCGGTTGAGCAGCGCGCGCTTCTCCGGGTCGCGGAAGATGAGGTCGCCGAGGGCGGCGCGGTCGAGGGTGCCGTCGGCGCGGATGACCTGGTTGCCGAATTTATCGCGGATGCGCTCGAGGGCCTTCTGCCCCGGCTTGACTACCTCGCGCGCGAGCTGGTCGGCGTCGATGACCACGGCGCCGAGCTCGGCCAGATGCGACGACACTAGTGACTTGCCCGACGCGATGCCTCCGGTGAGTCCGATCAGCAGCATGATCACACCCTAATGGCGGCAGGCACGCGAAGACGTCCCGCCCTCGACTAGCAGGCCGCCCCTGTTGTGCAGGAGATCCCTCGTTATGCAGGAGAAACTCGCCTCACCGTGGGCTTTACCCGGGATCCGCATCCATAAGCGGGCAAAAGTCCTGCACAACCGGGAAAGTCGGCATCTGCAGAGCGAGCGGCGGCGGTTGGCCGTGCCGTGGGCTGTTGGATGAGTTGGCCCCTTGTTGTGCAGGAGAAAATCGCCTCACCGCGGGCTTCGCCGGGCATCCGGGCGCATCTGAGCCCGGAAGTCCTGCACAACAGGGAAAGTCCTGCACAACAGGCAGCCGTCGGCGGAGCCCAGGCACGCGAAAGCGGCCGGTCCCGAGGGGACCGGCCGCTTCGTGGAACGGTTCGCGCTTAGTTGTTGCTCGAAAGCTTCTCGCGCAGCGCGGCGAGGGACTCGTCGTCGGCGAGGGTTCCGCCGCCGGCCGACTCGCTCGTGAAGGAACCGGTGCTCGCTTCGCTCGCCTCGGCGGCGAGGGATGCGGCGACCTGCTTCTTGTGGGCCTCCCAGCGAGCCTGGGCTGCAGCGTAGTCCTGCTCCCACTTCTCGCGCTGGGCCTCGAAGCCTTCCTTCCACTCGTTGGTCTCCGGGTCGAAGCCCTCCGGGTACTTGTAGTTGCCCGCGTCGTCGTACTCGGTGAGCATGCCGTACAGCGCCGGGTCGAACTCGGTGCCCTCGGGGTCGACACCCTCGTTGGCCTGCTTGAGGCTCAGCGAGATGCGGCGACGCTCGAGGTCGATGTCGATGACCTTGACGAACACCTCGTCACCGACCGACACGACCTGCTCCGCGAGCTCGACGTGCTTGCCGGAGAGCTCCGAGATGTGCACGAGGCCCTCGATGCCGTCCGCGACGCGCACGAACGCGCCGAACGGAACCAGCTTGGTGACCTTGCCCGGTGCGACCTGGCCGATCGCGTGGGTGCGGGCGAACAGCTGCCACGGGTCTTCCTGAGTCGCCTTGAGCGACAGCGAGACGCGCTCGCGGTCCAGGTCGACCTCGAGGATCTCGACGGTGACCTCCTGGCCGACCTCGACAACCTCGCTGGCGTGCTCGATGTGCTTCCAGCTGAGCTCGGAGACGTGCACCAGACCGTCGACGCCGCCGAGGTCCACGAACGCACCGAAGTTGACGATCGAGGAGACGACGCCCTTGCGCACCTGACCCTTGGCGAGGTTGCCAAGGAACGAGCTGCGGCTCTCGCTCTGCGTCTGCTCGAGCAGCGCGCGGCGGGAGAGCACGACGTTGTTGCGGTTCTTGTCGAGCTCGAGGATCTTCGCCTCGATCTCCTGCCCGAGGTACGGGGTCAGGTCGCGGACGCGGCGAAGCTCGATGAGCGACGCCGGGAGGAAGCCGCGGAGGCCGATGTCGACGATGAGGCCGCCCTTGACCACCTCGATGACGGTGCCGGTGACGACACCATCCTCATCCTTGATCTTCTCCACGTCGCCCCACGCACGCTCGTACTGCGCGCGCTTCTTCGACAGGATGAGGCGCCCTTCCTTGTCCTCCTTCTGGAGAACGAGCGCCTCGACGGTGTCACCGACCTCGACGACCTCGCTGGGGTCGACGTCGTGCTTGATGGAAAGTTCGCGTGAGGGGATCACTCCCTCGGTCTTGTAACCGACATCGAGGAGAACCTCGTCCCGGTCGACCTTGACGACTGTGCCTTCGATGAGGTCACCGTCGTTGAAAAACTTCAGCGTCTTCTCGACCGCGGCCATGAAGTCTTCAGCAGATCCGATGTCGTTGACTGCGACCTGCTTCGGCGCCTTGTCGGTCGTTGCGATTGTCATGTAGTTGTTGCTCCAGAATGGACATAGTTCGGGCCACGAACGAGGTGATGCTTTGTTATGTTCGCCGTGGCAGGCGGATGGGGACGTCACAGAAGTGACATGCCAGCCTATCGTGCCGAAGTGCTGTTTGCCACTACCGTGCTTGTGCGCTCCGGGGCGAGGATGTCGCGCAGCGCGCCGTTGAGTTCCGGATGCCTGAACCGGTAGCCCGCCGCGGTGAGTCGCTCCGGCAGCACCCACCTGCTCTTCAGCACCAGTTCGGTCTCTGTGCGGATGAGAATCGACCCGAGTTCGAGCATCCAGCGGAACGCGGGCAGGCCGAACGGCATCCGGAGCACGGTGCGCAGGGTTGCCATGAGTTCGCGGTTGTCGACGGGGTTCGGTGCGGTGACGTTGACGACACCGTCGAGGTCTCCGCGGCTCTGAAGGAACCGGATGATCCCATAGACGTCGTCGAGATGCACCCAGCTGAAGCGCTGCCTCCCGCGGGTCCTTCGGTTCTGGTGGAAGGTGCCGGCGGCGCGGCGTGCCCGCGTGCCGAACCAGGCGCCGTCAAGCTGCGGGCCGCCGAGGCCGAGGCGCACGAGCCAGCGGTACGGCACGATCACGCTTCCGTCACCGAGCACGATCGAGGTGCGCAGGGCGACCCGGCGGGTTGCGGGCAGCGCGGCGTCGAAGAACGCGCTCTCCCACGCTCGGGCGATGTCGACGGAGAAGCCCTCGCCCTCCTCGCCCGTGTCCTCGGTCATCGGCCGGTCCTCGGCGTGACGGTAGATGGTCGCAGTCGACGCGTTCACCCACAGCTTCGGGGGCATGGTGGCCGCTTGGATGCCCGCGGCGAGCTCCCGGGTCGTGTCCAGTCGCGAGCGGAGGAGTTCAGCGCGGTTGGCGCGCGTGTAGCGGCAGTTCACGCTCTTGCCGGAGAGGCCGACCACCAGGTCGGCGCCCTCGAGCGCGGTGCGGATGCCGTCCGGGTCGCCCCAGATGGCATCCGCGCCCGCTCTTCCGATGGTGGTGACGGTGAAGCCGTCACGGCGGAACGAGTCGACCAGGTGGCGTCCGATGAACCCGGACGCCCCTGCGACCACTACCGTCCCGCTCACTGGTTTCGTCGCTGCTCAGCCGAGCAGCGCCGACTTGAGCGTGTCGAGGCCGACACCGCCGAGGTCGAGCGCCTTGCGGTGGAACTCCTTCATGTTGAAGTTCTCCCCCTCGCGCTTCTTGTACTCGTCGCGGATCTGCTCCCAGATGCGCTGACCGACCTTGTACGCCGGGGCCTGTCCTGGCCAGCCGAAGTAGCGGTTGACCTCGAAGCGCACGAACGGCTCGTTCATGTTGACGTTCTTCTTCATGAAGTCGAACGCGTAGTCGAAGTCCCACACGCCGTCGCCGTCGAGCTTGTTCTTGCCCAGGTGCACGCCGATGTCCAGCACAACGCGCGCCGCGCGCATCCGCTGTCCGTCGAGCATGCCAAGGCGGTCGCCCGGGTCGTCCAGGTAGCCAAGGTCCTGCATCAGCCGCTCCGCGTAGAGTGCCCAGCCCTCTGCGTGGCCGCTGGTGCCGGCCAGCTGGCGGCGCCAGGTGTTCAGCTTGGCGCGGTTGTAGACCGCCTGGCCGAGCTGCAGGTGGTGGCCAGGGACGCCCTCGTGGTACACCGTGGTGGTCTCGCGCCAGGTGTTGAACTCGGTGACGCCCTCAGGCACAGACCACCACATCCGGCCTGCGCGCGAGAAGTCATCGCTCGGGCTCGTGTAGTAGATGCCGCCGTCCTGGGTCGGGGCGATCATGCACTCGAGCCTCTTCACCGGGTCCGGGATGTCGAAGTGCGAGCGGGACAGCTCCTCGACCGCGGCGTCGCTGAGGTTCTGCATCCACTTCTGCAGCGCCTCTGTGCCGTGCAGCTTGCGCTCTGGGTCGGCGTCGAGCAGCTCCACGGCTTCCTCGACGGATGCGCCGGGCTTGATCTCGTTCGCGATCGCCGTCTGCTCTTCGACCATCCGGCGGAGCTCCTCGATGCCCCACTCGTAGGTCTCGTCGAGGTCGATCTTCGCGCCGAGGAAGCGCCGCGACTGCAGCGCGTAGAGCTCACGGCCGACAGCGTCCTGGTCGCTCGCGGCCGGCGCGAGTTCGTTCTCGAAGAATTCGGCGAGCTTGCGGTACGCGTCGGCGGAGACCTCTGCACCCTTCTGCAGGTCGTTCTTCAGCGAATCGGGCAGCTCGCCGTTCTCGATGCTGGCACCGTTCGCGAAGGTGAAGAAGAAGCCGTCCTTGGACGAGTTGCGCTGCAGCTGCTCGAGCACCTCGATGACCTGGCGGCGGGCGGGGACGCTGCCGTCGCTCATGCCGAGCCGCAGGGTCTCGATGTAGCCGTCGATCGCGCCGGGCAGGTTGCCGAGACGCCCGGAGATCTTCTCCCAGTCCTCGACGGTGTCGTGCGCCATCAGGTCGAAGGTGTCCCGGATGCCCTGCGCTGGGGAGGCGAGCACGTTGACGTCGCGCTTCCACCAGCCCGCGTCGGAGAGCTCGAGCTCCAGCTCGATCTCCGCGGTCATGTCCGTCTTGGTGACCTCGTCGACCTCGTCGACCGGCTGCACGTCGCGCAGCTTGGCGAGGGTGGCCTTCGCCGCAGCCTCGAGCTTTTCGTGGCCGGCAGGCGACAGGTCGGCGAATTCCTCATACCGGCCCGGGATGCCGATCCAGATCGCGACATCGGGGTCGAGATCGGCCAGGGTCGTGACCCACTCTTCGGCGATCTGGTCGATCGCGGACTGGGGGCGTACTTCGTTGTTGTGTTCAGAAGCAGTCATGCCCCCGAGCCTAATGTGCCGCCGCGTCCCAGTTGGGTCCCAATCCGATCTGCACGTCGAGGGGCACCCGAAGCTGCGCCGCGTTGGACATCCGCTCGCGTGACGATCGCGGTCATCGTGTCCAGCTCGTCCGGGGCGATCTCGAAGACCAACTCGTCATGCACCTGGAGGAGCATCCGGGAGCCGAGACCATGCTCCCGGATGTCGGCGGCGATGCCGAGCATCGCGATCTTCATGATGTCGGCGGCTGAGCCCTGGATCGGCGCGTTGAGCGCGGCCCGCTCGGCGTTCTCGCGCAGCACCCGGTTGTTGGAGTTGAGGTCCGCGAACGGCCGGCGGCGACCGAAGATCGTCTCGGTGTAGCCGTCGATCTTGGCCTGGGCGACCACGTTGCGCAGGTAGGTGCGCACCGCGCCGAACCGGGCGAAGTACTCGCTCATCAGCTGTTTCGCCTCTGAGGTCTCGATGCGCAGCTGGCGGGACAGGCCGAAGGCGCTCAGCCCATAGGCCAGACCGTACGACATGGCCTTCACCTTGGTGCGCATGAGCGGCGTCACGTCCTCCGGCTGCACGCCGAACACGCGCGCGCCGACGAACCGGTGCAGGTCCTCCCCCTCGTTGAACGCCTCGATCAGACCGGCGTCTTCCGACAGATGAGCCATGATGCGCATCTCGATCTGCGAGTAGTCGGCGGTCAGCAGGGTTTCGAAGCCGTCGCCGTACTGGAAGGTCGAGCGGATCTCCCGGCCGTCCTCGGTCTTGATCGGCACGTTCTGCAGGTTCGGGTCGGTCGATGCGATGCGCCCGGTGCTGCTGCCGGCCTGCTCGTAGGTGGTGTGGATGCGGCCATCCGGCGCGATGCTCTTCTGAAGGCTCTCCACCATCTGGCGCAGCTTGGTGACATCGCGGTGCTGGAGCAGCAGGTCGAGGAACGGATGCGGCTCGTCTAGCTGGTCGCGCAGGTCGACGAGGGAAGCGGCATCCGTCGAGTAGCCGGTCTTGGTGGCGCGGGTCTTGGGCATGCCCAGCTCATCGAACAGCAGCGTCTGCAGCTGCTTCGGCGAGCCGAGATTGACCTCGCGCCCGACGCTCGCGAACGCGTTGGCCTCGATCTCGGCCGCACGCGCGCCGAGGTTCGCGTTCATCTCGGACAGCGCCGGGGCGTCCACCTCGATGCCGGTGGTCTCCATGCCGGCGAGCACGGGCACCAGCGGGATCTCGATCTCCTCGAGCACACGCAGCGAGCCGGGGTCGAGGCGGCCGCGCAGCTCGTCGTGAGAGCCGCAGCAGGAACCAGGCCAGGGTCGCCGGGCTGGGCGCCTCTGTGTCGGGCACGAGCTGGTTGGGGTCGGGCTCGGCGATGGTCTCGCCCAGGTAGTAGTAGACCTGGCCGACGAGGGTGTCGTTCCTGCCGCCCGGCCGCAACAGCCACGCGGCGAGGGTGGTGTCGAAGGCGATGCCGCCGAGGGTGATTCCGGATGCGGCGAGCCGCTTCAGCGTGCGCTTGGAGTCGTGCAGGATCTTCGGGGCGTCGCTCGCGAGCCAGTCCTCGAGGGCTGCGTAGTCGGGGCGGTGCGCTCCCCACGGCACGAACGCGGAGTCGGTGAGCGTGGCGAGACCGAACCCGGCCAACTGGTCTCCGGCCCAGTCGGCGACGAGGCCGAGCGGAGCGCCGTCGGCGGTGGCGGTGCGCAGCCAGTTCGCGAGCTCCTCATCGACCAGCCGGCGCACTGCGGGCACCGCGACCGCGGGCTTCGCCGCGACGGTCTCCTCGACGACTCCCCCGTTCTCGTCGGCGACGATCTTGAGCATCCGGTCGAGCAGGGTGCGGAACTGCAGCCGGTCGAAGATGTCCCGCACGGCTTGCGTGTCCATCGGGCGGCGTTCGAGGTCGACCGGCCCGAGCGGCAGCTCGACGTCGTCGACCAGGCGGTTGAGCTTGCGGTTCCGGATCGCGCGGTCCTTCTGCTCGCGCAGCTTCTCGCCGACCACGCCCTTGATCTCGTCGGCGTGCTCGAGGATCTGCTCGAGGCTGCCGTACTGCTGCACCCACTTCACGGCGGTCTTCTCGCCGACCTTGTCGATGCCGCTCAGGTTGTCGCTGGTCTCGCCGACGAGCGCCGCGATGTCGGGGTACTGCTCTGGTTCGATGCCGTACCGCTCGACCACGGCATCCCGGTCGTAGCGCTTGAGCTCCGAAACGCCGCGCGCGTTCGGGTAGAGCAGTGTCACGTTGCCGTTGACGAGCTGGATGGTGTCGCGGTCGCCGGAGACCACCGAGACGTCGAAGCCCTGTTCGGATCCCTGCCTGGCGAGGGTCGCGAGGATGTCGTCGGCTTCGAAGTCCTCCTTGCTGATGGTGGGGATGTTCATCGCCGCGAGGGCCTCTTCGAGCAGCGGGATCTGTCCGATGAACTCCGGCGGGGTCTCGCCGCGGGTGCCCTTGTACTCCTCGTACTCGCGCGTGCGGAACGAGTAGCGGGAGATGTCGAACGCCACGGCGAGGTGGGTGGGCTTCTCCCGCTGCAGCAGGTTGATCAGCATCGCGATGAAGCCGTGGATGGCGTTCGTGTGCTGGCCTTCCCGGTTCACGAAACTGTCCACAGGGAGGGCGTAGAAGGCCCGGAATGCGAGGGAATGGCCGTCAATGACCATGAGGGTAGGCTTTGCGGTGTCCGTCACGCAGCCAGCCTAATGGCCGCTGCCGACACCCCCGATCCACCTCTGGAGGGCACATGGTCGTCCCTAGCGACGCGATGAGGGGCACCCTCGTCGAGAGACTCGGCATCGAATTGCTCGAGGTTTCACCCGAGCGCACGGTGGCCAGGATGCCGGTGGCGGGGAACACCCAGCCGTACGGTCTGCTGCACGGCGGCGCATCCGTCGCGCTCGGCGAAACGCTCGGCTCGCTGTCAGCGGCCGCGCACGCGGGCGAGGGACGCATCGCGGTCGGCATCGAGATCAACGCGAGTCACTCGCGCACCGCGACCTCCGGCTGGGTCACCGGAGTGTGCACCGCGATCAGCCTCGGCCGCACCCTCGCGGTACATGAGATCGTGGTGTCGGACGAGGACGGGAACCGGCTCTCGACCGTGCGGATGACGAACCTGCTGCGTGACGCCCCACCCGGTGTGACCTCGGTGCCGTAGCGCTACTTCTTCTCTTTGGCGCCGCCGAGTTCCTCGATGAGCGCCTTGGCGACGTCGTGCATGGTCAGGCGACGGTCCATCGACGCCTTCTGGATCCAGCGGAACGACTCGGGCTCGGTGAAGCCGAGCTTCTCATTGAGCAGGCCCTTGGCGCGGTCGACGAGCTTGCGGGTCTCGAACCGCTCCACCAGGTCGCTGACCTCGGCCTCGAGCGCGACGATCTGCGCGTAGCGAGCCAGGGCGATCTCGATCGCCGGCAGCAGGTCGTTCGGGGTGAAAGGCTTCACCACGTAGGCGAGGGCGCCGGCCTCTGTCGCCCGCTCGACGAGCTCCTTCTGGCTGAACGCGGTGAGCAGCACGACCGGGGCGATGTGGTCCTTGCTGAGACGCTCAGCGGCGGAGATGCCGTCCAGCTGCGGCATCTTGACATCCATGATCACCAGGTCGGGGCGCAGCTCGGTTGCGAGCGCAACGGCCGTCTCACCGTCTCCGGCTTCCCCGACCACCTCAAATCCGTTGTCCCTGAGGGTTTCGACGATGTCTAGCCGGATGAGCGATTCATCCTCGGCTACAACGACTCGGCGGGGTGCGGCTTGGGGGCTGTCCTGGTCGGTCACGTCGTTAAGCCTACGGTATTCTTTGAGCGGCTACGGGGGCATGCCCCCGAGCGCCGGTGTGGCGGAATGGTAGACGCGGAGCACTCAAAATGCTTTGTCCGAAAGGGCGTGTGGGTTCGAGTCCCACCACCGGCACCTGAATGGTGGCGGAACGATCCGCGGCAGTTGCGGTCGGCCGCGGATGCTGCGGATAACCGCGCGGTTGCGGACATCCGCGGTCGTTGCGCCGACCCGCGCGGGTAGCGGACATCCGCGCCCGGTGTGCCGGGGGCGGATGACCGGAACGGGCGCGCTAGCGGCGAATAGCAGCGCTTCCGCGCCGGAAAGGGCGGCCGGCTAAGCGTTGTTGTCGGTGTTGTTGTCGTTGCCGTTGTCGGCCCACACAGGCGCGACCGCGTTGATCGCGTCGCCAATGCGGTGGATGCGCATGTCGTTGGTCGAGCCGGGCAGCCCAGGAGGCGAACCGGAGATCACCACGACCTTGTCCCCCGGCTCTGCCATGCCGTTGGCGAGCAGCACCTCGTCGACCTGCTTGAACATCGCATCCGTGTGCGAGACCCGATCCACCAGGAAGCCGCGGATGCCCCAGGTGAGCGCCATGCGGCGGCGCACGCCCGGGTCCGGGGTGAACGCGAGCATCGGAATCTGCGACCGCAGCCGGGACATCCGGCGGGCCGAGTCGCCCGACTCGGTGAACACGCACAGGAACTTGGCCTCGACGAAGTCGGCGACCTCGGATGCCGCAAGCGTCACCGCCCCGCCCTGAGTGCGCGGTTTGGTGCCGAGCGGCGGGATGCGCTCGAGCCCGTGCTCCTCGGTGGAGGCGATGATGCGCGCCATGGTCTGCACGGTGATCACCGGGAACTGGCCGACGCTCGTCTCACCGCTCAGCATGACCGCGTCGGTGCCGTCGAGCACCGCGTTGGCGCAGTCGGATGCCTCGGCGCGGGTCGGTCGCGGGTTGCTGATCATCGACTCGAGCACCTGGGTGGCGACGATGACCGGCTTCGCCATCCGGCGACACAGTTCGACAGCGTGCTTCTGCACGATCGGGACCTGCTCGAGCGGCAGCTCGACACCCAGGTCGCCGCGCGCGACCATGATGCCGTCGAACGCGTCGATGATCGCCTCGAGGTTCTCGACCGCCTGCGGCTTCTCGATCTTGGCGATGACCGGGATCTTGCGTCCGGATTCGGCCATGATCTCGTGCACGCGCTTGATGTCGTCGGCGCTGCGCACGAACGACAGCGCGATGTAGTCGGCGCCGAGCGAGAGCCCCCAGCGGAGGTCCTCCTCGTCCTTCTCCGACATGGCGGGGACGTTGACGGCCACGCCTGGCAGGTTGATGCCCTTGTTGTTGGAGATCGGCCCCGGCACCTCGCAGGTGGTGGTCACGACCGTGCCGTCGGTGTCCACGACGCGCAGCGTGACGCGTCCGTCGTCGATGAGCAGCGGGTCACCTGGCTTGACGTCGTCCGGCAGTCCCTTGTAGGTGGTGGAGGCCATGTCGCCGTCACCCACGATGTCGTCGGTGGTGATCCGGAAGGTGTCGCCGATCGCGAGCTGGTACGGCCCGCCCTCGAACTTGCCGAGCCGGATCTTCGGGCCCTGCAGGTCGACGAGCACGGCGATGGCGCGCCCCGACTCCTCCTCGGCCCGCCGCACGTTGGCGTAGACCTCCTCATGCACGGCGTGGCTGCCGTGGCTGAGGTTCATCCTGGCAACGTCGACCCCGGCGTCGATGATCGACCGGATGTTCTCATAGCTGGAGGTCGCTGGCCCGAGGGTTGCGACGATTTTGGCGCGTCTCACGTTCAGTCCTTGCGTGCGACTTCGGAGCTGTGAGTGAAGTCTGAGTCGGAATAGACGTCATCGGTGTGCACGATCGCATTGGGCGCGAGGTGCTCCTTGCCGGGGACGTATGGGCTGGGTTCGAGGCCGGGGTGCCTGCGGCTCTGCACGATGATGACCACCAGTCCGACGAGGATCGCCGCCCAGGCCGCCCACACGTTGGTGCGCACGCCGAGGAAGATTTCGCTCGGGTCGATGCGGATCATCTCGAAGAAGCTGCGGCCGAGGCCGTACCAGATGAGGTAGAGGCCGATGAGCTTGCCCCACTGCAGCCGCCAGGTGCCCGGGATGGGGCTAAGGATCTCGAAGCCGGCGATGTGCAGCTTGCCGAAGCGCCACTTGCGCTCGAGGTAGAGCAGCACTGCAACACCCGCGAGGTTCCAGAGGATCTCGTACAGGAAAGTCGGGTGGAACAGGGTGCCGGCTGGCAGCCCTGCCGGGTAGGCCGGGTTGGTGGATTCGATCTCGAGCCCCCACGGCAGGTCGGTTGGCAGCCCGTACAGTTCGTGGTTGAACCAGTTGCCGAGGCGACCGAAGGCCTGCGCGAGCAGCAGGCTCGGGGCGAGGGCGTCGGCGAAGGCGGTGAAGCGCAGGCCGGTGATGCGGCAGCCGATCCACACGCCGACGGCGCCGAGCATGAGCGCGCCGAAGATCGCGAGGCCGCCCTCCCAGATGTAGAGGGTCTTGGCCAGGTCCTTGCCGGGGCCGAAGTAGTCGTCCGGATGCGTGATCACGTGGAAGATGCGCCCGCCGATGATGCCGAACACCACAGCCCACAGCGCGACGTCGATGACCAGGCCTGCTTCGGCGCCGCGCTGGTGCAGGCGGTAGCCGGTGAGGATCGACGCGACGATGATCCCCGCGAGGATGCACAGCGCGTACATGTGGATGTCGAGATTCCAGACGAACCAGGTCAGACCGATGGAGCGCAGCCAGTCCCCGACCTCGAGAACCTGCCAGGCGTAATCGGGACTCGGGATGCTTAGCGGAGCGAACACGTATCCAGCGGACCTTTCACGTGGGAATTGAATCTTCAGCGAAGTTCAGCCTAGTGCTGAACGCTGGCCCCGGATGCGAGGTCACGGGCGGTGCTGGCCAGAGCGTCGAGGCCACCGTCGCTGAGCGCACGAACAAGCGCCGAGCCGACGATCGCGCCGTCGGCGTAGGACAATACCTCTGCGACCTGCTCGGCTGTTGAGATGCCGAGCCCGACGCACGCGTTGCTGGCGCCGGCCTGGCGCAACCGCGAAACAAGGGTGCGAGCGGCACTGTCGACCTCGGCCCGCGCCCCGGTGATGCCCATTGTCGAGACGGTGTAGACGAACCCGCGGCTGAGCTCGGTGATGGTTCTCAGCCGCTCGTCGCTCGAGCTCGGTGCGGCGAGGAACACCCGGTCCAGCGCGCTGGCCTCTGATGCCGCCAACCAGTCCGAACCCTCATCCGGGATCAGGTCGGGCGTGATCAGCCCTGCTCCTCCGGCCTCGGCCAGTTCGGCCGCGAACTTGTCGACGCCGTACTGCAGCACCGGGTTCCAGTAGGTCATCAGCAGCACCGGCGCGTCGACCCGGCTGGTGATCTCGCGCACCGCGGTGAACGCGTCACGGAGCCGGAAGCCTGCGGCCAGCGCCGTCTGCGTCGCCTCCTGGATGACCGGCCCGTCCATGACCGGGTCGGAGTACGGCAGCCCGAGTTCGATGATGTCGAACCCGTTCTCGGCGATAGTGACGGCCGCCTCGATGCTCGTGGCGAGGTCAGGGAAGCCGACGGGGAGGTAGCCGATGAGCGCGCCCGAGCCGGCGTCGCGGCGCGCGGCGATGGTTGTCTCGACCTTGCTCATGCTCACTCCTGCTCGTCCAGAAGCCGGAAGTACTCTGCCGCGGTCTCCATGTCCTTGTCGCCGCGTCCGCTCAGGTTGACCAGGATGACGGCATCCGGGCCGAGCTGCTTGCCCAGTTGGAGCGCACCGGCCAGGGCGTGCGCCGACTCGATCGCGGGGATGATGCCCTCCGTGCGGGACAGCAGCCGCAGCGCATCCATCGCCTCCGCGTCGGTGATCGGCAGGTAGCTGGCGCGGCCGATGGAGGCGAGCCAGGAGTGCTCCGGGCCGACGCCCGGGTAATCCAGTCCGGCCGAGATCGAATGCGATTCGACGGTCTGCCCGTCCTCGTCCTGCAGCAGGAAGCTGCGCGCGCCGTGCAGCACGCCCGGGCGGCCCTTGGTGATGGTCGCGGCGTGGCGTGGCGTCTCGACGCCTTCGCCTGCGGCCTCGAAGCCGTACAGCGCGACCTCGGCGTCATCGAGGAACGCGTCGAAGATGCCGATCGCGTTGCTGCCGCCGCCGACGCACGCTGCGACGGCGTCCGGCAGCGCACCGGTCAGCTCGAGGACCTGCGCGCGGGCTTCCTCGCCGATGATCTTCTGGAAGTCGCGCACCATGGCGGGGAACGGATGCGGCCCGGCCACCGTCCCGAAGATGTAGTTGGTGGTCGCGACGTTGGTGACCCAGTCGCGCATGGCCTCGTTGATGGCGTCCTTGAGGGTGCGCGAACCGGTCGTCACCGGGATGACTTCCGCGCCCAGCAGGCGCATCCGCGCGACGTTGAGCGCCTGACGCTCGGTGTCGACCTCGCCCATGTAGATGACGCAGTCCATGCCCAGCAGCGCGGCGGCAGTGGCCGTGGCGACACCGTGCTGGCCTGCGCCGGTCTCGGCGATCACGCGAGTCTTGCCGACGCGCTTGGTCAGCAGCGCCTGGCCGAGCACGTTGTTGATCTTGTGCGAACCGGTGTGGTTGAGGTCCTCGCGCTTCAGGATGATGCGCGCGCCACCGGCGTGCTCGGCGAACCGCGGCACCTCGGTGATGATCGACGGCCGCCCGGTGTAGGTGCGGTTCAGGTGGTCGAGTTCGGCGGCGAAGGCGGGGTCGGCCTTCGCCAGCTCGTACGCCTCTGTGAGCTCGTCGAGCGTCGCGATGAGCGACTCTGGGACGAATCGGCCACCGAACTCGCCGAAGTAGGGTCCGGATGCTTCGCGCAGGCTCATCCGACTGCCAGGAATTCTGCGAGGGTCTCCAGCGGGTCGCCGGTGACGAGGGCCTCGCCGACCAGCACGACGTCGGCGCCGGCGGCGCGGTAGGCCGCGACATCCGAGGCCGACTGCACCGCGGACTCCGCGATCTTGATCGCATCCGCAGGGAACCGGTCGACAAGCGAGCCGAACAGGTTGCGGTCGAGTTCGAAGGTGGAGAGGTTGCGCGCGTTGACGCCGATGAGCCTGGCACCGACATCCGTTGCCCGCGACAGTTCGTCGGCGGAGTGAGTCTCGACGAGCGGCGTCATTCCGAGGTCGGTGATCAGTGAGTGCAGGCGCTCGAGGGTGCGCTGGTCGAGTGCCGCGACGATGAGCAGCACGATGTCTGCACCGGCTGCCCTGGCCTCGAAGACCTGATACTCCTCGCCGATGAAGTCCTTGCGCAGCACCGGCAGGGTCACCGCGTCGCGCACGGCCTCGAGGTCACGCAGGGAACCGCCGAAGCGGCGTTCCTCGGTGAGCACGCTGATCGCGCTGGCACCGCCCTCTTCGTACATGGCTGCGTGCAGGGCGGGGTCGGGGATGCTCGCAAGCGCACCGCGGGAGGGGCTTGCGCGTTTCACCTCGGCGATGATCTTCACGCGCTCAGCGGGGCTGAGCGCTTCGAGTGCGTTGATGGCTGCGGCACGGTCGAGTGCGGCCCGCTCGACGGAGGCCAGGCTGCGATCTTCCCTGCGCCGAGCCGCGTCCTCGAGCGATCCGTTCAGTAGTTCTTGAAGCACGTGAAGTCAGTGAGAGTTCTTGGGCTGGTAGCGCTCGCCGCCGACGCCGTAGCCGACCCGCTTCAGCACCCAGCCGACGATGAGACCCACGACAACCAGGCCGACGGAGGCCCAGACGAGCCACTCCATCTCGAGCCAGAACGCGACGGTACCGATCACGAACGCGGCGAGCATGATGATCACCGCGGTCCAGGCGGCCGGTGAGTGGCCGTGGCCGGGGTCGCCGATGTCCGAGTTGCTCAATTTCACTCCAGTTCTCATGGGGCTGTAGACCGTAGTCAGTCTAGCGGGAGGCGGAACCCTGCTCGCCCGTCTCGGTGGTGTCGGTCGGGTCGGTCGGGTCGGTGCCATCGCTCAGCGCATCCCAGTCGCTTGCCGCTCCCCGCGAGGTTGCAGGCGCCGAACGTTCGTACTTGCGCGACGCGCCGGGCCAACGGCGAGCCGTGAGCAGGTTCAGGATGCCCAGGGCGGCCAGCAGGGCGCCGCTGACCAGGGCGAGCCACGGCCACGGTGTCGGGCTGAGCGCGGTGACCAGTTCCCGCAGCGACGCCTCCCCCGAGACGCCGGTCAGGTCGGTCACCAGCCGGGCGACCGCGCGCACCGGAGAACCGAGAGCGGCCGAGGCGACGATCACGCCGCCGACCCCGATCACCACCTGCACGACCGAGAGCACGATGCGGAACACCGTACCGGCGATGGCCATCGCCGCAACGAGGGCGAGCCCGGCGATGGCAAGGGCGGGCAGCGCCGGCGCGGCGATGTCTCCGCCCGCTGGGACGGGCTCCGTCGTGACCGCGCCGAGTGAAACGGTGAACCAGGGCTGGGTCCAGGCGAGCAGCATCAGCGCCGGCAGCAGGACCCCGGCGGCCAGGCTCACCGTCTTCAGCCGGCGAGGTGTCATCGGCGCACTCTCCGCATGGCGTTGGCGACGGCGACAGCGCGAAGCGGCGCAGCCGCCTTGTTGCGGGTCTCCTCGTACTCACTGTCCGGGTTGGAGTCGGCGACGATACCGGCGCCGGCCTGCACCCGCGCAACGCCGCCCGCGATCGTGGTGGTGCGGATAGCTATCGCCAGGTCGAGGTCGCCGGCGAAGTCGAAGTAGCCGACCACTCCGCCGTACAGGCCGCGCTGCGCCGGTTCGAGCTCGTCGATGATCTGCAGCGCGCGCGGCTTCGGCGCTCCGGACAGGGTGCCGGCCGGGAAGGTGGCGGTGAACACGTCGATCGGGCTGATGTCGGCCCTGGCGTCGCCCTCGACCGAGGACACCAGGTGCATGATGTGGCTGAACCGCTCCACCTGCATGAACTCGGTGACCTCAACCGAGCCGGCCGTGCACACCCGCAGCAGGTCGTTCCTGGCGAGGTCGACCAGCATCAGGTGCTCCGAGCGCTCCTTGTCGTCGGCGAGGAGCTCGTCGGCGAGTTCGAGGTCGTGCTCTGGGTTGTCGCCGCGCGGCCGTGAGCCGGCGATCGGATGCGAGTAGACACGGCCGCCGCTGACCTTCACGAGCGCCTCGGGGGACGAACCGACCACCCAGTATTGCTGGCCGGCCGGGTCCGCCAGCGACAGGTAGTACATGTACGGGCTCGGGTTCAGGGTGCGCAGCACCCGGTACACGTCGAGCGGGTCCGCGGTCACCTCGTGGTCGAAGCGGTGCGAGAGCACAACCTGGAAGACGTCACCGTCCCTGATGTACTGCTTGCCACGCTCGACCGCCTCGACGAACGCGGCACGCTCGATGCGCGACGTGGGGCTCGGTGCGGTGGTCAGGTCGACCTCGGCCAGCAGCGCCTCGGCCGGTTGCGCAAGTCGCTGCTGCAGCGAATCGAGGCGGGCCTGCGCATCCGACCAGGCGGCATCCGGGTCGGCGCCGTCGGCCAGCACGTTGGCGATCAGCAGCACCGAGCCGTCCCTGTGGTCGACGACGACGAGTTCGGAGACGAAGCTCATCGCCAGGCCGGGGATCTCGTAGTCGGCCGCGGGCTGGTCGGGGAGATGCTCCAGCTGCCGGATGGCCTCCCAGCCGATCAGCCCGACGAGACCGCCGGTCAGCGGCGGGTGGCCGTCGACCTTGGGGGTGCGCCACCGCTCGTGCAGTCGCGCGAGCGCTGCGAGCGGCTCGGTCGGCGCGTCGTCGCCCAGCGCCCGGTCGGCGCTGAGGCCGAAGTCCTGCCACACCGCGGCATCCGAGCTCTGGGTGAGCACGCCGAAGCTTGCGACGCCGATGAACGAGTAGCGGGACCAGATGCCGCCCTGCTCGGCGGATTCGAGCAGGAAGGTGCCCGGCGCGTCGCCGGCCAGCTTCCGGTAGATGCCGACGGGGGTCTCGCCGTCCGCGAACAGGGTGCGGATGACCGGGACCACCTTGTGGTCCGTGATGAGCGCGTCGAACTGCGCGCGGGAGGTGGTCACTGGGCCACCCCGATGACGGGGTCGAGCGGACCGACGTCGAAGCACGCGTGAGCGCCGGTGTGGCACGCGGCGCCGACCTGCTCGACCTGCACCAGCAGGGTGTCGTTGTCGCAGTCGAACGCCGCGCCCTTGACGTACTGGGCGTGCCCGGAGGTGTCGCCCTTGCGCCAGTACTCCTGCCGTGACCTGGACCAGAAGGTCACCCGGCCCTCGGTGAGGGTGCGCTTCAGCGCCTCGCGGTTCATCCAGCCGAGCATGAGCACCTGCTTGGTGCTCTGCTCCTGGATGATCGCGGGCAGCAGCCCGCGATCGTCGAATACCGCGACCTCGAGCACCGCGTGCAGTTCCGCGTCGTCCATATCACGCTCCCCTGACGCTGATGCCGTCGGCGGCCAGCGCGCCCTTGACGTCGCCGACGGTGAGTTCTCCGTTGTGGAAGACGGATGCCGCGAGCACGGCATCCGCTCCCGCGTGCACCGCCGGGGCGAAGTGCTCGAGTGCGCCCGCGCCGCCGGAGGCGATCACCGGCACCGAGCTGAGTTCGTGCATTGCAGCCGTCAGTTCGAGGTCGTAGCCGGCCTTGGTGCCGTCGGCGTCGATCGAGTTGACCAGCAGCTCGCCGGCGCCCCGTTCGATGGCCTCTTTCGCCCAGTCCAGCGCGAGCAGGTCGGTCTCCCGGCGGCCGCCGTGGGTGGTGACGATGAATCCGGCGTGCGGTGCGCTTGACGTCGAGGGACAGCACGAGCACCTGCGCGCCGAACCGGTCGGCGATCTCGTCGATGAGCGCGGGCCGGGCGATGGCGGCGCTGTTGACGCCCACCTTGTCGGCGCCTGCCGCGAGGAGCCGGCCGACGTCATCCGTGCTCCGCACTCCCCCGCCGACGGTGAGCGGGATGAACACCTGCTCTGCGGTGCGCGCGACCATGTCGTAGGTGGTCGACCGGTTGTCGACGGTCGCGGTGACGTCGAGGAAGGTGAGCTCGTCGGCGCCCTGGGCTCGCGTACTTGGCGGCGAGCTCGACCGGGTCGCCTGCGTCTCGCAGGTTCAGGAAGTTGACGCCCTTGACCACCCGGCCGTCGGCGACGTCCAGGCAGGGAATGACCCTGATCGCGACGGCCATGTCAGATCCGGGCCGCGTGGATCGGGCTGACCAGGATGGCGCGGGCGCCCAGCTCGTACAGCTCGTCCATGAGCTGGTTGGTGCCGGCGCTCGGCACCATGACGCGCACCGCGACCCAGCCGGTGTCGCGCAGCGGGGACACCGTCGGCGATTCGAGCCCCGGCGTGATGGCCGACGCCGCCTCGACCAGGTCGGCGGGCAGGTCGTAGTCCATGAGCACGTACTGGCGGGCGACGAGCACCCCCTGCAGCCGGCGGTGGAAGGTGGACAGGCCTGGCAAGTCCTTGCCGGAGCGCTGATCAGCACCGCGGTGGACTCCAGGATGACCGGGCCGAACATCTCGAGCCCCTGCTGGCGCAGGGTGGTGCCGGTGGAGACGACGTCGGCAACCGCATCCGCCACCCCGAGCCGGACCGCCGACTCGACCGCGCCGTCCAGCGCCACCATTTCGACATCGACGCCCTGCTTCTTCAGGAAGCGGCTGACGAGGCCGGTGTAGCTGGTCGCGACGCGCAGGCCGCTGAGGTCGGCGAGCTCGGTGTACTGGCCCGACAGGGCCGGCGAACCGGAAGGTCGATTCGCCGAAGTCGAGTCCGCCGATCTCGGTCGCGCTCGACCCGGAGTCGAGCAGCAGGTCGCGGCCGGTGATGCCGACATCCAGCGCGCCGGAGCCGACATAGGTCGCGATGTCCCGCGGTCGCAGGTAGAAGAATTCGACGTCGTTGGCCGGGTCGAAGACGATCAGTTCCTTCGAGTCCCGTCGGACGACGTAGCCGGCCTCGCCCAGCATCTGGGTGGCGGTGTCGGAGAGCATGCCCTTGTTGGGCACCGCGATCCGGAGTGTCATGTCTGGTCTTTTACTCGCCGCCGGAAGCGGCGCTCACGTGGGTGGGGATGGTGGAGGAAAGGCGATCACAGATGTCGGTAGACATCGGCGGTCGTCAGACCCTTCGCGAGCATGAGCACCTGCAGGTGATAGAGCAGTTGGGAGATCTCCAGCGCGGTCTGCTCTTCGCCCTCGTGCTCGGCGGCCATCCACACCTCGGCGGCCTCCTCGACGATCTTCTTGCCGATCGAGTGCACCCCGGAGTCGAGGAGTTCGACCGTGCGTGAACCGGCCGGCCGGGTCGCTGCCCGCTCACCCAGTTCTGCGAACAGGTCGTCGAAGGTCTTCACGCGTACAACGTTACCTGAGGCCAGCCCGCCTAACCGCAGAGCGGTTGCGCGGGTGCGCGCGCACGTCGGTCGCGCCCGTTCCGAACATCCGCGCAACTTGTGCCGCTACGCACCCGTTCCGGACAACCGCGGCAGGTGCGCCAGGCGCGGATGTCCGGAAGTAGCGCGGAAGGCCGGTACGGGGCTAGGAGACGCCGAGCAGGTCGATTACGAAGATCAGGGTGCGGCCGGAGAGCTGGTGCCCGGCGCCGGCCGCGCCGTAGGCCAGGCGCGGCGGCACGACCAGTTGGCGGCGTCCACCGACACTCATGCCGGGGATGCCCTCCTGCCAGCCCGCGATGAGCGCGCCGAGGGGGAAGTTGACGGACTGGCCGCGGCTCCAGGATGAGTCGAACTCCTCGCCGGACTCCAGGTCCACCCCGAGGTAGTGCACGTCGACGGTCGAACCCGGTGTCGCCTCTGCGCCGTCACCCTCCTCGATGTCGGTGATCACGAGGTCGGTGGGCGCCTCGCCCTCGAAGAAGTCGATCTCCGGCTTGGACTTGTTGAAATCGCTCATCGCACCATCCAAGCAGATGAGGCGGCCATTCAGGCGTGGCTGTGCTCTGCGACCGCTGCCCGCAGCGACTGCGATGTTGTCTGCCGCGGTGCCTGCGCCGTACACCGCTGGAGCCGGCGACGAAGGTGTCGGCTCCGGCCTCGGCGGCGATGCCGATGGTGTCGGCGTCGACTCCGCCGTCGACCTGCAGCCAGACGTCGAGTCCGGATGCCTTCACCGCGTCGGCCGCAGCGGCCGCAGCTTCGGCATCATGTCGTGCATGAACGTCTGTCCGCCGAAGCCCGGCTCGACCGTCATCACCAGCACCTGGTCGAACTCGCGGCAGCAGGTCGAGGTAGTCGTCGATGGGCGTACCAGGCTTGACGCGCGATGCCCGGCGCGGGCGCCGATCTGCGCGCAGTCTGCGCGGCGAGCGCGACGGCATCCGTCGGCCGCCTCGGCGTGGAAGGTGACCGAGAACGCGCCGAGCTCTGCGTACGCCGGGTGCCCACCGGTCGGGGTCGTCGATCATCAGGTGCACGTCGAGCGGGATCGGGGACACGTCCTGGATGCGCCCCACCATCTGCGGGCCGAAGGTGAGGTTCGGCACGAAGTGGTTGTCCATGACGTCCACGTGCACGAGGTCGGCGGTCGCGATCGCGTGCGATGTCGCGCTCGAGGTTGACGAAGTCGGCCGACAGGATGCTGGGGTTGATGCGCAGGTCATGCTCGGCCAGCCTATTCGGCGGCGCTTCTGCAGCAGTGCGATGAACATCGCGTCGGTGCCGTGCCGGTGCGGCCACAGCTGCACGTGAGCGGCGTCGGTGCGAGCTCGAGCGGGCTCGTTCGTGACAGCGCCGCAGCACGCCGCGGCGTGTCGAGCTGCTCGCACGCCCTGGCCGCTTGAGCGCGCCGCTCCACGATCGACGCGGGTCTCGCCAGGTGCGGCGAGCAGGTGACGTAGGCGAGCAGCCCGCCCGGCGCGAGCGCGGCGACGCGCCGACGTCGAGCAGTTCGCCCTGCAGCGTCGCGAGTTCGGGCACATCCCGCGGCTGCTTGCGCCAGCGGGCCTCTGGGCGGCGGCGCAGCGCACCCAGCCCGGTGCAGGGTGCATCGAGCAGGATGCGGTCGAAGCGCTCCGGGCAGCGTTCTCGCCGACGCTGCGTGCCGTCGCCGCACCCGCACCTCAGGGGGCCGCTCGAACACCGCGAGCGCGTTGCGCACCAGTTCGGCGCGCGCGGGTACGAGCTCGTTCGCGATGAGGATCGCGCCGCCTGCCAGCGCTTCGGCGGCGAGCAGCGCCGCCTTGCCGCCCGGGCCGGCGCACAGGTCGAGCCAGCGCTCGCCCGGCAGCGATCGGCCGGGCACGCTGAGGGCGAGGGCGGCCAGCTGCGAGCCCTCGTCCTGCACCCGGACTCGCCCGTCGCGCACGGCAGGCCAGCGCCGCGGGTCGCCGCCGTCGCTGATCGCCGCGACCGGCGAGAACCGGCCCGGCGTCCGCGCCGTCGAGCTCTGCGACGGCCGCGAGCCCCGGCAGTGCGGCCAGCGCTCACGCGTGGGCGCCAGGTTGTCGGCCTCGAAGCAGCGCCTCGAGTTCGCTCTCGCTGCCCTCCGCGCGCAGAGCCTGCCGGAACGCCCGGACCACCCAGACCGGGTGCGAGTGCTCCGCTGCCAAGCGGTCGTCGTCGCTCTTCGGTGTCGCGAGCACTCGTCGCGCCAGTCGTCGGCGTCGGTGCGGGTGATGGTGCGCAGCACGCCGTTGACGAAACCGGTGGCCGATCGGGAGCCGACCTCGCGGGCGAGCTCGACCGACTCGTCGACCGCGGCGTGCTGCGCCACCCGCATGCGACGAGCAGCTGGTGGCAGCGCGAGCCGCAGCACGTCGAGGATCGCGTGCGTCGATCTGCGTCGACGCCGCGTCCGCGCGGCGAGTTCGATGACGCCGTCGTAGTAGCCCTGCCTGCGCAGCGTCCCGTAGGTGAGCTCGGTGGCGAGCCCGGCGTCGGCGCCGCTGAGGCCGGCACGCTCGAGCCGGACCGGCAGCAGAAGGTTGGCGTAGGCATCCGACTCCGCGACGGCGCGTGATGACGTCGAGCGCGACCCGTCTGGCCGGCTGCGATGCGCCGGCCGCTCGGCGCGCGCGGAGCGTCCGCTCATCGCTGGCTCACTGCGCCACCGAGCTCTGTCCGACGCGCCCGCGCCACCAGTCGCCAGCGCGCATCGCCTTCTTGCCTGCCGGATGCACGCTGCAGCAGCTCGATCGGGTCGGTCGGCGGTGCCGATCGAGCACGCCGGCCGTCCACCAAGCGCGAGTGCGCCCGGGCGGCAGCGCGCGGCATCCGCGTGCCGGGCGTCGCGTCGAGGATCTTGAGCCGTGCCGCCGTCGATGCTCGGTGAATGCGCCCGGCTCCGGGGTGACGCCGCGGATGCGGCTCGTCGACTTCGCCGTGCGCCGGCGCGGTCCAGTCGATCGCGGCCGTCGTCCAGGGTCAGCTTGGGGGCGAGCGTGACGTCGCCGCTCTGCGGCTGCGGCGTGGCCGAGCCGTCGGCGAGGGCGTCGATCACGCCGGACGAGCAGCTCGGCGCCGCCGTCGGCGAGTCGAGCCGAGCAGCTGACCCGGCGGTCTGGTGCGTCGCCGATCGGCTGGGTGAGCTGGCCGTAGACATCACCGGCGTCGAGCTCCTCGACCAGCTGGAACACGGTCGCCCCGGTCAGGTCGTCGCCGGCGATGATCGCGCGCTGCACGGGCGCGGCACCGCGCCAGCGCGGCAGCAGGGAGAAGTGCAGGTTGATCCAGCCGAGCGCGCGGCAGCGACAGCAGCGGTTCGCGGACCAGACCGCCGTAGGCGACGATGACGCCGAGGTCCGGTTTGAGTGCCGCGATGGCCTCCGTCGGCCTGCCCAGCCGAGCCGGTTGGCCTTGATCACCGGCAGCCCCGAGCTCGGCTGCCGCGGCGGCGACCGGGGTCGGCGTCGAGCACCCGCTTGCGGCCCTGCGGCGAGTCCTCCCGGGTGATGACGGCCGACCACCTCGTGACCGCTGCTCGGCGACCGCCGGAGGCTCGGCACGGCGGCCTCCGGGCTTCCCGCAAAGACGAGGCGCACGGTGCTCACTCTCCTTGAATCCTCGCTTCCGACGTCGGATCAGGACTCGTCGGTGAACGGCTCGACATCGTCGAACCGCACTCTCAGTGTAGGCGGCGCCGGCCGCCGCGGTTCGCCCGGCGGCACGCGCCGCGCGCCGGATGGTGGCGTTGCGGATGAGCTCGGCACGCAGCGATCGCGGCGACCTGCGCCGCCGGCCGCAGTAGTCGAACCGGACGATCGCGCGCATGGATCGCCGCTCGGTCAGTCGACCGGACCGAGCACGTCGACGCCGGACCCGTCCGGCGACGATCGCGACGGCTGCGGCGACCGCCTCCGCGGTCCCGGTGACGGTCGCGACGCGCACCGCGGGCGGGAAGCGCAGCCGCTTCCGGTCGGCCAGTTCGGCTCGCGCGTAGTCGGCGAGCCGCCAGGTGGCCAGTGCCGTGCGCGAGCGCCCGCCGACCCCGACGAGCATCGACCGGCGCGCCAGGCGCGGCCAGCGCGGCGGCGTTCGACCACCAGCGCAGGCAGTCCTCGCCGACGCGCAGACTCTCGCGCGCGAGCATCCGCTCGCCGTCGAGCAGCAGCACGCCCGATAGCCGCCGCGGCGATCGGCTCGGCGCCGCGGGTCGCGATCACCAGCGCGGGCTGGCCGGACACGTCGAGGATCGGCCGCTCGCCGTCGGCGACGATCACCTGCACCCCGGGGAAGGCCCGCCCGAGGTCTTCGGCCGTGCGGGTGGAGCCGCCTGTGCCGACCAGGCGCAGCTCCGCTGCCCTCGCAGTTGTGGCACGCCCAGTCGCGGCGAGGGCGCCACACCAGTGCGCAGGACGGGCGCCGCGCCGCGCGGACTTGAGCCCGAGCGGTCCCTCGCAGCGCGGTGCAGCGCGCGGCTGGCCCGGCAGCTCGTCGCACGCCAGTCGCGGCGCGTAGCCGGGTCGGGCGACCTGCACGAGCACGGGCCCGTCGCGCGAGGGCGTCGCGAGCGGCGCTGCCACGCTGCCGGAGGGGATGCGGGCCCGCTGCCGCGAGTCCGTCCTCGCGGCCTGGTGCGCGGTCGGGATG
Source organism: uncultured Actinomycetota bacterium (assembly GCA_963702165.1). Taxonomy (GTDB): domain Bacteria; phylum Actinomycetota; class Actinomycetes; order Actinomycetales; family Microbacteriaceae; genus Terrimesophilobacter. The sequence continues at coordinate 838,893 of OY969722.1, forward strand.
ACCCGCGGCAGGTAGACGCGCTCGGGGTGCGACCGTCGGCAGCCCAGCCGAGTTCGACCAGACGCTCCACCTCGGTGCTGCGGGTGTGGCCGAAGAAGACGAGGGCGCAGCCCTGCTGCTCCTGCCGCACCAGCGCGGCGTCCCGGGTGTGCACGTACGGGCTCAGCGGTTCGGCGTGCAGCGGGTCGCCGTCGTCCCACAGGGCGATGAGGCCGAGCCTGCGCGGCTGGCGCGTAGACCACCGACCGGTTGCCGACGATCACCACGCGCTCGTCCGTCGAGGCAGCGCAGGAAGCCGCGGTAGCGGTCCGGATTGGACTGCCGGGCATCCAGCCGCACGATGCGCTCGGCGGGCAGCACCGCCGCCAGCGCCGCGACTGCAGTTGCTCCTGGTCGCGGTAGTCGGGAACGCGCGAGGATGGCGGACTTGCGGACGCCAGCGACCTGGGTGGCCAGCGCGGCCAGGCTGATCGCCCAATGCGCCGACCCAGCGCGCCATCGGCCAGCCTGCGATCAGGCGGGGAATCGCGTCGACGGCCAGTCGGCCGCCGCTGCGTCGAGCGATCGGCGTCGAACACGCGTCGGCGTCGATAGCCGGGAACGGCGACGGCGAGCACCGGCGCGCAGCTGCTCGGCGGCTCGCGCGCCAAGCCACGCCTTCTCGACGCGCACCTGCCGTTTCGGGACCGCCAGCCGCACGATGTCGCTCGCGCGAGCCGCCGGCGCGGTCGGCGACCCGCCGCGCGAGCGTCCACACCTCTGGCGCGAGCACCGCGCGCCGCGGAGACGACGGAATCCAGTTCGCTCAGCACACCGGTGTACTCGACTCGGTCGGCGAGCTCGACGATGATAGCCGCTCGGCGACCCGCGCCGACCGGAGCGGCACCTTGACCCGCACGCCCGGCACTGCGGCAGTCGGCGAGCGCCTCGGGGATCGCGGTAGTCGAACAGCCGGTCGAGTTGGGGCAGCGGTGAGTCGATGAGCACCCGGGCGATGGATGCCCGATCCGTCATGGCTACAGCCCGGCTGCGCTGCGCAGGTGCGTCGACGCGATCGAGCCGCTCCCAGGTGAAGTCGGGCAGGTCCCGGCCGAAGTGACCGTAGGTGGCGGTCTGCGCGTAGATCGGGCGCAGCAGGTCGAGGTCGCGAATGATGGCGGCCGGACGCAGGTCGAAGACCTCGCGGATGGCCTCGATGATGGATCTCGTCGGCCACGTGCGCCGGTGCCGAAGGTCTCGACGTACAGTCCGACCGGTGACGCCTTGCCGATCGCGTAGGCGACCTGCACCTCGAGGCTTGTCGGCGAGGCCGGCAGCGACGGCGTTCTTCGCCACCCAGCGCATCGCGTACGCGGCTGAGCGGTCGACCTTCGACGGGTCCTTGCCGCTGAAGGCGCCACCGCCGTGACGGCTCGCGCCGCCGTAGGTGTCGACGATGATCTTGCGTCCGGTCAGCCCGCGTCGCCCTTCGGGCCGCCGATCTCGAACCGGCCGGTCGGGTTGATCAGGAGCGCGTGCTGTCGGTGTCGAGGCCGGAGCTCTCCAGACGATCGGGCGGATCACGAGCTCGGCGATCTCGGCGGCACAGCCGGGCGTCTGTCGACGCCGGGCGCGTGCTGCGTCGACAGCACCACGGTGTCGATGGTGCGCGGCACGATCGCCGTCGTAGCCGATCGTGACCTGGGTCTTGCCGTCCGGCCGCAGGTAGTCGAGTTCTCCGCGACTTGCGCACCTCGCCGAGCCGTTCTCGGCGAGTCGGTGGGCCAGCCAGATGCGGAAGCGGCATGTACTGCGGCGTCTCGGTGGTGGCGAAGCCGAACATGATGCCCTGGTCCCCGGCGCCCTGCGCGTCGAGCGGGTCGGACGCGCCGCTCGCGGCTCTCCAGCGCACGGTCGACGCCCTGCGCGATGTCGGGCGACTGCGCGCCGATCGACACCGAGACACCGCAGGACTCGCCGTCGAAGCCCGACGTCGGACGAGTTGTAGCCGATGTCGAGGATGCGTCTGCCGAACGATCGTCGGGATGTCGACGTAGCCGGAGCAGGTCACCTCGCCGACGACGTGCACGAGCCCGGTGGTGACGACCGTCTCGACCGCGACCCGGCTGCTGCGATCCACGGTCGAGCAGCGCGTCGAGGATGCTGTCGGAGATCTGGTCGCAGATCTTGTCAGGGTGTCCTTCGGTGACGGATTCGCGACGTGAAGAGGCGCAGTGGCGCGAGCAGTGCTCGAATAGATCACCCAACGTGAAAGTGGAAGTGGTTCAGGACAGCAGATCGAGGATACGATCGGCCACTGACGCCTTGGGGCCAGAGGCCTCCATCACTATATCCCCGGCCCTGTTCAGGGTTACGACGGAGTTCTCGCCGGTGCCGAAGCCCGCGTCCCAGCCCACCCTGTTGATGACCAGAAAGTCGCTGCCCTTGCGGGCGAGTCTTGCGGCGGCCCAGCTCGAGGAGCGCATCCGGGTCTGCTTCGGTCTCCGCGGCGAAGCCGACGATGACCTGACCGTCCCGCCGCCTCTCCGACAGGGTCTGCAGGATGTCCGGGTTGCGCACCAGTTCGATGGTGAGCTTCTCGCCCTGGGTCTCCTTCTTGATCTTGCCCTCCGCTACGGCCTCGGGCCGGTAGTCGGCCACGGCCGCTGCCATGATCACCACGTGCGCGGTCTCGGCTGCCGCGAAGGTGGCGTCGGCGAGCTGAAGCGCGGATGAAACGCGAGTCAGCACGACGGAGGCCGGCGGCGGCACCTCGAGATTCGCGGCGATCAGCGTGACGTCTGCGCCGCGCGCGGCCGCGGCGGTCGCGATGGCGACGCCCTGTCTGCCGCTCGAGCGGTTGCCGATGTAACGAACCGGGTCGATCGCCTCCCGCGTGCCTCCGGCGGTGACGACGATGCGCTTGCCGACCAGGTCACGGGGTCCGCGCGCCGCGAGTGCCGCCTCGACGATCGCCTCCGGCTCTTCCATGCGTCCGGGGCCGATGTCGCTGCCGGTGAGCTGACCGCTTCCCGGTCCGACGATGACGACACCGCGTTCGCGCAGCACGGCGATGTTGTGTGCTGTTGCCGGGTTCTGCCACATCTCGGTGTGCATCGCCGGCGCGAGCACGAGTGGGGCTGTGCTGGCCAGGATGGTGTTGCCGAGCAGGTCGTCGGCGAGCCCGACGGCGATTTTCGCGATGGTGTTCGCGGTCGCTGGGGCGACGATGATGAGGTCGGCTGCCTGCCCGATCGCGACGTGCCTGACTTGCGCGACGCCCTCGTACAGGTCGGTGTGCACCGGGTTGCGGCTGATGGCCTCGAGCGTCGGCCGTCCGACGAAGCGCAATGCGGCATCCGTCGCCACGACGTGCACATCATGACCGGCAAGGACGAGCGAGCGGATGACGCCGACCGCTTTGTACGCGGCGATCCCGCCGGTGACCCCGACGACGACGTTCAGACGCTCCCCCACGTTGCGTACCTTAGGGTCGGGGCTCGCTAGGCGGCGAGCGGCTTCATGACGAGCTTGTCCTCGTTGATCTCGTGCAGGGCAACCGAGAGCGGCTTGTCGTCGATGGTCGAGTCGACGAGCGGCCCGACGTTGTCGAACAGGCTTCCCTCGTGCAGATCGGCGTAGTAGTCGTTGATCTGACGGGCTCGCTTCGACGCGAAGATCACGAGCGCGTACTTGGAGTCGACCTTGGTCAACAGCTCGTCGATGGGCGGGTCGATGATGCCCTTGGCGCGTTCAACCATGAAAAAACTCCTCATTAGCTTAGTTCGAGATCGACATCAAGTCTACGACCTCGCGTGCGGCTTGGCTTACCTCGGCGTTCACGATGCGGTAATCGAACTCATCCTGAGCCGCCAGTTCGACCTTCGCGGTCTCCAGTCTGCGTGCCTGTTCTGCGCTGTCCTCTGTGCCGCGGCCGATCAGCCGGCGGACGAGTTCCTCCCAGGTCGGCGGAAGCAGGAACACCAGGGTCGCCTCCGGCATCTGGCTGCGCACCGAGCGCGCACCCTGCAGGTCGATCTCCAGCAGCACGCTGCGGCCCTCGTTCAGCGCCCGCTCGATCGGGGCGCGCGGAGTGCCGTACCGGTAGGCGTTGTGCACGGTCGCGTACTCGAGCATCTGACCGGTTGCGATCAGCCGGTCGAACTCGTCGTCGCTGACGAAGTGGTAGTTGACGCCGTCGATCTCGCCCGGGCGCGGCTTGCGGGTGGTCGCGGACACCGACAGCAGCACGTCGGGGTAGTTCTCCCGGATGTAGCCGGAGACGGTGCCCTTGCCGACCGCGGTCGGCCCGGCCAGCACGACAAGCCGGCTGCGACGCGCTTGGTCCCGATGCTCTCCCGCTGCGCGAGGAAGTCCTGCAGCACCTTGCGCTGGCGGCTGCCGAGGCCGCCGACGCGCTTGGAGTCCGCGATGCCGAGTTGCTGCATGACGCGGCCGCTGCGCACTGGTCCCATGCCGGGGATGCTGCCGAGCAGCTCCCGCACGCGCAGGCTCGCTTCGGCGCTGCTGCCGTCGTTCAGTCCGGTCTCCAGCACGTCGGAGGCGTTGCGGGTGCGTTCGGCGACCGCCCGTTTCACCTGTGCGCGCGCGCGGCGCGCAGCGACGGCGGCACGCGACGCGGCCTCGCGGTCGACCTCGGGCGGGTTGAGCCTGGCTCACGCGGCGAGCTCTTCCGACGCGCTCTCGATTGCCGCTACGATCCGGTGCGGCCCTGCGCTCAGCACGGTCCGGGAGACCGAAGCGAGCGGTGGCCCCCGCCGCCTGGCCGAAGATCGATCGGAAGTCGGTGAGCTGGGCGCCCTGATGCCCGAACCCGGGCGCGAGCACGGGTGTCGCAGGTGGTCCGGCGATGCCGCCCAGGTCGATGCCGAGCGCCGCGAAGTCGGCTGTCGCGCCGAGGACCAGCCCGATCGAGCCGACCGGCCCACGGGCATCCGCGTTGAGGGATCGCACGTCCTCGACGATACCCGCGGCGACGCTGGTTCCCTGCCGGTCGCCTGTGTCGAGCAGCGCGGATTGCAGACTCGAAGCCCTCAGGGTTGGAGGTCGCCGCGAGCACGAACAGGCCCTTCCCGTTGGCCCGGGCCAGGTCGATGGCGCCGCGCAGGGCGCCGATTCCGAGGAACGGGTTGACGGTCAGCGCGTCGGCCTCCAGCGGGCTGCCCGGGGCGAGCCAGGCGTCACCGTACCCGTCGAGGGTGCTGCCGATGTCGCCGCGTTTGGCGTCGGCGATGACCAGCAGGCCCGGCGTCGCGCGCGGCGCGCCAGCACCCGCTCGAGCGCCCAGAAGCCAGACGCCCCGAAGCGCTCGAAGAACGCCACCTGCGGTTTGACCGCAGGGACCCGCCCCGCCGCTGCCTCGATGACACGCAAGCCGAAGCTCGCGCGCGCCGTCGGCGGTGTCGTCCAGTCCCCACGCCTTCAGCACCGTGCGCTGCGGGTCAATGCCGACGCACAGGTTGCCACGCGTGGAGATCGCGTCGGCAAGTCGCTCGCCGAACGTAAGCATCCGGTCAGCGCTCATTTCGCCAGTCTCGCCGCGCGGTCGCGCTCGTAGTCCTGCAGGGACCGGACGTCGAAGCCATCCGGGATGGTCTCGATCGACGACACGGCGGCGAGAGCTGCGCGATGGTCGTGAACAGCGCCTTGTCGGCGGCGACCGTCGCGGTGCGGATCTCGTAGCCATCGACACGCGCCGAGCGGCCGCTCGGGGTGTTGATGACGATGTCCACCTCACCCGCGCTGATCAGTTCGACGATGGTGCGCTCCCCCGGTCCGCGGGTGTCGGAGTGCTTGCGCACGACCGTCGCCTCGATGCCGTTTCGCGCCAGGATCCGTGCGGTCCCTGAAGTGGCGAGCACCGTGAAGCCGAGCTGCAGCAGGCGCATCACCGGCAGCACGATCGCGCGCTTGTCCCGGTCGGCGACGGACACGAACACCGTGCCGCTTGCAGGAAGCCCGCCGTAGGCAGCTGCCTGGCTCTTCGCGAACGCCTTCGGGAAGTTCGAGTCGATGCCCATGACCTCACCGGTCGAGCGCATCTCGGGGCCGAGCACGGAGTCGACGATCCTGCCCTCGCGGGTGCGGAACCGCTTGAACGGCAGCACCGCCTCCTTCACCGCCACGGGTGCGTCCATCGGCACGTCCGAGCCGTCCTTCGCCGGCAGCAGCCCGGAGCCGATCAGCTCGGCGATGCTCTCCCCCGCCATCAGCCGGGAGGCCGCCTTCGCGAGCGGGATGCCGAGCGCCTTGGAGACGAACGGGACGGTGCGCGATGCCCGCGGGTTGGCCTCGAGCACGTAGAGCAGGTCCTGCCCGATCGCGAACTGCACGTTGAGCAGCCCGCGCACACCGATTCCCTCGGCGATGGCGCGGGTTGCGGTGCGCACCGCGTCGATGATGTCGTCTCCGAGGGTCACCGGCGGCAGCGTGCAGGACGAGTCGCCGGAGTGGATGCCTGCCTCTTCGAGGTGCTCCATGATGCCGCCGATGTACAGGTCGGTGCCGTCATACAGCGCGTCGACGTCGATCTCGACCGCGTCATCGAGGAAACGGTCGACGAGCAGCGGCGAGCCGGGGCCGATGATGGCCTGACCGGCGACCCGCTCGAAGTAGCCGGCCATCGACTCTGAGTCGTAGACGATCTCCATGCCGCGCCCGCCGAGCACGAAGCTCGGGCGCACCAGCACCGGGTAGCCGATCTCCTCCGCGACGGCGATGGCGCTGTCCCTGTCGGTCGCGGTGCCGTTCTTCGGGGCGAGGAGACCCGCGGCGTCGAGGATGCCGGAGAACAGGCCGCGTTCTTCGGCGAGGTCGATCGCATCCGGACTACGTCCCCAGGATGGGCACTCCGGCGTCCTGCAGGCCCTTCGCGAGCCCCAGCGCGGTCTGGCCGCCGAGCTGCACGATCGCGCCGACGAGTTCGCCGCTGGCTTGCTCTGCCTCCACCACCTCGAGGACGTCCTCGAGCGTGAGCGGTTCGAAGTAGAGCCGGTCGGAGGTGTCGTAGTCGGTGGACACTGTCTCCGGGTTGCAGTTCACCATGATGGTCTCGTACCCGGCTTCTGACAGCGAGAACGCCGCGTGCACGCACGAGTAGTCGAACTCGACGCCCTGGCCGATGCGGTTCGGGCCGCTGCCGATGATGATGATCTTCTTGGCGTCGCTGGGCTCGACCTCGGTCTCCTGGTCGTAGCTGGAGTAGTGGTACGGGGTGAAGGCGGGGAACTCGCCCGCGCAGGTGTCAACGGTCTTGTAGACCGGGCGCACGCCCGCGTTGTGCCGGATGGCGCTCACCTCGTGCTCGTCGAGGCCGCGCAGCTGACCGAGCTGCGCGTCACTGAATCCGTGGTTCTTGGCGTGGCGCAGCAGTTCAGCGTCGAGGCTGGGAGCTGCGGCCACCTCGTCGGCGACCTCGTTGATGAGCACCAACTGGTCGAGGAACCACGGGTCGATGCCCGTCGCCTCGTGCGCCTGCTGGATGGTCGCACCGGCACGCAGCGCCTGCTGCAGGGTGACGATGCGGCCGTCGGTGGGCACGCTTGCCAGCGCGAGCAGTTCTGCGGGGTCGCCGGGTTCGCCCAGCCAGTGGAACGATGAGCCGCGCTTCTCCAGCGAGCGGAGCGCCTTCTGCAGCGCGGTGGCGTAGTTGCGGCCGATCGCCATCGCCTCACCCACCGACTTCATGGTCGTGGTGAGGGTCGTGTCGGCTGCGGGGAACTTCTCGAACGCGAAGCGGGGCACCTTGACCACCACGTAGTCGAGCGTCGGCTCGAAGCTCGCCGGGGTCACCCTGGTGATGTCGTTCGGGATCTCGTCGAGCCGGTAGCCGATCGCCAGCTTGGCGGCGATCTTGGCGATCGGGAACCCGGTGGCCTTGCTCGCGAGTGCGCTCGAGCGGGACACTCGCGGGTTCATCTCGATGACGATGACCCGGCCGTCCTTCGGGTCGACCGCGAACTGGATGTTGCAGCCGCCGGTGTCGACGCCGACCCGTCTGATGATGTCGATGCCGATGTCGCGCAGGTTCTGGAATTCCCGGTCGGTGAGGGTCAGCGCCGGGGCGACGGTGATGGAGTCGCCGGTGTGCACACCGACAGGGTCGACGTTCTCGATCGAGCAGACCACCACGGTGTTGTCCGAGTTGTCGCGCATGAGCTCGAGCTCGTATTCCTTCCAGCCGAGGATCGACTCCTCGAGCAGCACCTCGGTGGTCGGGCTCTGATGCAGGCCGTCTGTGACCATCCGGATGAGCTCATCGCGCGTGTAGGCGAAGCCGGAGCCGAGCCCGCCCATGGTGTACGACGGGCGGATGACGAGCGGGTAGCCGAGGTCCTCGGCGAAGTCGATCGCCTCCTCGACGGTGTGCGCCACGTGGCTGCGGGCCACGTCGGCGCCGGAGGCGAGCACCAGGTCCTTGAACAGCTGCCGGTCCTCGCCCTTGCGGATCGCCTCGAGGTTCGCGCCGATCAGCTCGACGCCGTACTTCTCCAGCACGCCGTGTTCGTGCAGCTCGATGGCCGCGTTCAGCGCTGTCTGCCCGCCCAGGGTCGGCAGGAGCGCATCCGGCCGCTCCTTCTCGATGATCGAGGCGATGACCTCCCAGGTGATCGGCTCGACGTAGGTCGCGTCGGCGAAGTCGGGGTCGGTCATGATCGTCGCCGGGTTGGAGTTGATCAGGATGACCCGCACGCCCTCCTCCCGCAGTACCCGGCAGGCCTGCGTTCCCGAGTAGTCGAACTCGACGGCCTGGCCGATGACGATCGGCCCGGAGCCGATCACGAGAACGCTGTTGATGTCGCTGCGCTTGGGCATCAGGCCTTGTCTCCAGTGGTGGTGCGTGAATCGATGACCAATTGCCGGAACCGGTCGAAGAGGTAGTTGGCGTCGTGCGGTCCCGCGGCGGCCTCAGGGTGGTACTGCACTGAGAATGCGGGGATGTCGAGAGCGTTCAGGCCCTCGACGACGTTGTCGTTGAGGTTGACGTGGCTCACCTCGACCCGACCGAATCCGGCCGGAGACTCGCTCACCGTGTCGACGGGCGCGTCGACCGCGAAGCCGTGGTTGTGGGCGGTGATCTCGGTGCGTCCTGTGGAGCGGTCGACGACCGGCTGGTTGATGCCACGGTGGCCGAACGGGAGCTTGTAGGTCTGGTAGCCGAGGGCGCGGCCGAGCAGCTGGTTGCCGAAGCAGATGCCGAAGAACGGCAGCCGCTCGCGCAGCACCGCCTGCAACAGCTCGACGTGGCTGTCCGACCCGGCGGGGTCGCCTGGGCCGTTCGAGTAGAACACCGCATCCGGCTTCAGCGCGAACAGCTCGTCCTTGGTTGTCGACTGCGGCAGCACGTGCACGTCGAACCCGCGCGCGGTCAGGTAGGCGAGGGTCGACGCCTTGACGCCGAGGTCGAGCACGGCGACAGAGCCGATCCGCTCGCCCTCGGCCTCGAGCAGGTACGGCTCGGGGGTGGAGACGGTTGCGGAGAGGTTGCGGCCGGTCATCGACTCGGATGCCCGCACGGCGGCCAGCTGCTCATCCTCGCCGAGCGCGGCATCTGGCCCGGAGAAGATTCCGGCGCGCATGACACCGGCGTCGCGCAGCCGCCTGGTGACGGCGCGGGTGTCGATGCCGCTGATGCCGACGACGCCCTGCTCGACGAGGGCATCGTCGAGGCTGCCGGTGGCGCGATGGTTGGACACGGTGCGCGCAGGGTCGCGCACGATGAACCCGGAGACCCAGATCCGGTCCGATTCGCCGTCCTCACCGTTGACGCCGGTGATGCCGATGTGCGGAGCGGTCATGAGCACGATCTGGCCGGCATAGGACGGGTCGGTCAGCGTCTCCTGGTATCCGGTCATGCCGGTGGCGAACACCGCCTCGCCGAGCGTGGTGCCGAGTGCGCCGTATGCGGTGCCGACGTAGCGGGTCCCGTCCTCGAGCACGAGTACCGCGCTCTGTGGTGCTGTCACTTATTTCTCCCTTTCCAGGACAGAGGCAATCGCCTCGAGCAGTCCGCTGTCCGCAGCCGCCCGCAGGTAGGTGTCGACTTCGGTGTCTGAAAGCCGCCACCGCAGGCAGATCAGTCCACCGGTCTCGACGCCCTTGTCGATGGTCCAGGTTGCGCGCTCCACCGAGACGATGTCCCCGGCAGGCACGAACACCGGGTCCTCACCGCGCAGTTCGAGCAGCACGCCGTCCTCGTGCACCGAGACGGTCGCGCGTGCTCGGTACGCGAGCGGCCCGACGGTGATCCGCTCCAGCGGTGTGCCGGCGATGGTGGTCGCGGCGTGCAGCGCCTCGCTTTGGTGCAGTGGTGTGCCGAGCCCAGCCGGCGGTGCCGCTGGCACCGTGATGTCGCGCTGGCGCCGATTGCGGGACCGCCAGCCGAGGTACATCGCGAGGAGGATGAGCGCGAGAACCAGGATCACGATCGCGGCGGGGACGAGCCTATCCACGCGCCACCTCGTGCGTGCCGCGGTCGGCGAGTTCTTCTGCAGCGACGAGCTCGCCGTCGATCACCGTCTGCCGTCCTTCGTGGATGGTCGCTACCACCCGTCCGGGCAGTTCACGCCCGAAGTAGGGCGAGTTGATGCTCTTGCCGCGCAGGTGCTCCGGCGCGAAGGTGCGGGTCGCGGATGCGTCGTAGAGGGTGAGGTTGGCCGGCGCGCCGACCGCGATGCCCTGCGCGTAGCCGTCGAGTCGGCCGATCGCCGCCGGCACGGCGGACAGGACCCTGGCGACATCCGCCCAGCCGAGCGCTCCGCTGTCGACGACGGATGCCTGCACGACGGACAGCGCGGATTCGAGGCCCACCATGCCGAACGCTGCGGCGCTCCACTCGGCTTCCTTGGCCTCGAGCGGGTGCGGCGCGTGGTCGGTGGCGACGATGTCGATGGTGCCGTCGGCGAGCCCCGCGCGCAGCGCCAGCACGTCGTCGTCGCTGCGCAGCGGCGGGTTGACCTTGAAGCGTGCGTCGTAGCCGCGGATGAGGTCTTCGGTGAGCAGCAGGTGGTGCGGTGTGACCTCCGCGGTTACCGCGATGCCGCGCGCCTTCGCCCAGCGCACAACATCGACGGCACCTGCGGTCGAGACGTGGCAGATGTGCAGGCGCGCGCCGACGTGCTCGGCGATGAGGACATCGCGCGCGATGATCGCCTCCTCGGCGACGGCCGGCCATCCGGCCAGGCCGAGCTCGCTGGACAGCGCTCCCTCGTTCATCTGCGCGTCGATGGTCAGTCGTGGCTCCTGCGCGTGCTGGGCGACGACGCCGTCGAAGGTCTTGACGTATTCGAGCGCGCGGCGCATGAGGAGGGCGTCCGACACGCATTTGCCGTCGTCGGAGAACACGCGCACCTGGGCGCGGCTGTGCGCCATCGCGCCGATCTCGGCGAGGCGCTCCCCCGCGAGGCCGACGGTGACGGCACCGACCGGACGCACGGTGACATACCCGGCGGCCCTGCCGAGGGCCTGGACCTGCTCGACGACACCGGCAGTGTCGGCAACCGGTGAGGTGTTCGCCATGGCGTGCACCGCGGTGAACCCACCGGCAGCGGCGGCGCGGGAGCCGCTGAGCACTGTCTCGCTCTGCTCGAAGCCGGGCTCCCGCAGGTGGGTGTGCAGGTCGACCAGGCCGGGCAGCGCGATGAGACCGTCGGCGTCGATGCTGGTGGCACCGGAGGAGTCGAGGCTGCGGCCGAGGCCGGTGATGGTGCCGTTCTCGATCAGGATGTCTGCGGTGTCGCCCCCGGGGAGCGTCGCGCCGCGCACGTGCAATATTTGGTTCACTTGAGCAGCGCCTCCCGATCTGAAGCCAGCAGGAGGTACAGCACAGCCATCCTCACCGACACCCCGTTCGCGACTTGTTCTCGTACCGTCGACGCCTTCGAGTCGGCGGCGTTGGCAGAGATCTCCAGCCCACGATTCATCGGGCCGGGGTGCATGACAATGCTACCCGGGCCCAGCCGAGCCAGTCGCTCGTCGTCGAGTCCCCACTGTCTGGAGTACTCGCGTGCGTTCGGGAAGAAGGCGTCCTGCATCCGCTCCGCCTGGATGCGCAGCATCATGACGACATCCGGTGCAGCGTCGATCGCCTCGTCCAGGTCGTGGCCCGTCGTCGCCGGCCAGCCGTCGATCGCGACCGGCATGAGCGTGCCGGGAGCGACCAGATGCACGCGCGCGCCGAGTGTGGCCAGCAGCCACACGTTGGACCGCGCGACCCGTGAGTGCAGGATGTCCCCGACGATGGTCACGGAGATCCCGTCGAGGTCCTTCCCGCGGCTGGCGTCCCCGTGCAGCCGGCGGCGGATGGTGAATGCGTCGAGCAGTGCCTGGGTCGGGTGCTCGTGCGTGCCGTCTCCGGCATTGATCACCCCGGCGTCGACCCAATCGCTCGACGCGAGCACGTGGGGGGCCCCGGATGCCGGGTGCCGCATGACGACCGCGTCGACACCCATCGCAGCGAGGGTCTGTGCGGTGTCCTTCAGGCTTTCGCCCTTGGAAACGCTCGAGCCCTTGGCGGCGAAGTTGATGACGTCGGCGCTCAGTCGCTTCGCGGCGGCCTCGAATGAGATGCGGGTGCGGGTGGAGTCCTCGAAGAACAGGTTGACGACGGTCCGACCGCGCAGGGTCGGCAGTTTCGGCACCGAGCGGCTGGCGACATCCGCCATGTCCTCAGCGACATCGAGGATGCCGATGGCGTCGTCGCGGCTCAGGTCGCGGGTCGACAGCAGGTGCCTCATCGCGACCTGCCCTTCCGACGCGGTCGGCGTCTCGATGGAGACGTGCTCCTCGCCGTCGATCTCGCGCACGCGCACGTTGACCCGTTCCGCGGCCGACGACGGCAGGTTCTTGCCGACGAAGTCGGCCCTGATCGGCAGTTCCCGGTGGCCACGGTCGACGAGCACTGCCAGCCGCACCGCGCGTGGCCTGCCCAGGTCGCCGAGCGCGTCGAGGGCCGCGCGAATCGTGCGTCCGGAGTAGAGCACGTCGTCGACCAGCACAACGGTCTTGCCGTCGATGCCGCCGGACGGGATGCGAGTGGGCCGCGGCGTGCGGGTGGGGTTCCGGCCGAGGTCGTCGCGGTACATCGTGACGTCGAGGGTTCCGATCTGGCCGCTGCCGGGCTCGATGCTGTCGAGGATGCCGGCGATGCGCTCGGCCAGCACGGCGCCGCGCGTCGGGATGCCGAGGATGACGAGGTCGCTGCCGCCGTGATTCGACTCGAGGATCTCGTGCGAGATGCGCGTAAGCGCCCTGGTGATGTCAGAGGACTGCAAAACGGTGCGCGCAGTCATACCGACCTCCTTCCCCGCCTCTCCGGACGGCTTTAAAGGATGTCTTCTTGCCTCAAGCATATAGCGTGCTCGAGGACGGAGCTCGTGTGTGAGGGCGGGTCAGACGACGGCGGCGATGCGCCCGAGCAGACCGTTCACGAAGCCGGCCGAGTCGTCGGTGCTGTAGGTCGTCGCGGCTTCCACCGCTTCTGCGATGGCCACCGCAGCCGGAACGTCGTCGTTGTAGGCGAGCTCCCAGATGCCGATGCGCGTGATCGCCCGGTCGAGCGCTGGCATCCGCTTGATGGTCCAGCCCTGGGCGTAGGTCTCGATGAGTTCGTCGATCTCGACGCGGTGCTCCTCGACGCCCTCGACGATGCGCCGCGCGTACTCCCATGAGGCGGTGCGCGCCGGTTCGCGGGCGGCACGCGCGGCCTCCTCGGCGAGCAGGTCGCCGACCGGCCGCTGGGTGAGGTCGGCGCTGTAGAGCAGGTCGAGGGCGCGCTTGCGCGCCTTGGTGCGTGCGCTCATCCGCGCTAGTCGTTCACGCGGCCGAGGTAGTCCCCGGTGCGCGTGTCGACCTTGACCTTGGTGCCCGCCTCGAGGAACAGCGGAACCTGGATCTGGTAGCCGGTCTCGACCGTCGCGGGCTTGGTGCCGCCGGTGGAGCGGTCGCCCTGCAGGCCGGGCTCGGTGTAGGTGATCTCCAGCACGACGGATGCCGGCAGGTCCAGGTAGAGCGGGTTGCCGTTGTTCAGGGCGATGGTGACCGGCTGGTTCTCCAGCAGGAAGTTCGCGGCGTCGCCGACGACGGTCTCCGACACGGTCACCTGGTCGTAGTCGGTGGCGTCCATGAACACGAAGCCGTCGCCGTCGCGGTACAGGTAGGTGAAGTCGCGGCGGTCGACGTTCTCGAAGTCGAGCTTGGTGCCCGCGTTGTAGGTGCGGTCAACGGTCTTGCCGGTGACGACGTTCTTGAGCTTGGTACGCACGAACGCGCCACCCTTGCCCGGCTTCACGTGCTGGAACTCGATCACCGTCCACAGCGCACCGTCGATGTTGAGGACGGCACCGTTCTTGATGTCAGCGGTAGAGGCCATGAGAGTTCCTGTTCGTGTGTCGTCTGTGAGCGGCGTGGTGCCCGAGCCATTGTAGTTGTTGGACACCGGTTGGTTGGCAACGTCGGGCGGGAGCGGTGGCTTAGGAGCCGATCTCCTGGTAGGCGGCGAAGAGCAGCGACTCGTCCGGTCCGGCGAGCACGATCGGCCGGGCGATGTCGTCGAGCACGATGAAACGCAGCAGGTCGCCGCGCGCCTTCTTGTCCCGCTTCATCACCGACAGCAGCGTGTTCCAGCGGCCGGCCGGGTAGGTCACCGGCAGTTGCAGGGACTCGAGGATGCTGCGGTGCCGGTCGACGACGGAGTCTGAGAGTCGGCCGGTGAGCCGAGCGAGTTCCGCCGCGTACATCATGCCGATCGCGACCGCTGCGCCGTGACGCCACTGGTACCGTTCGGCGAACTCGATGGCGTGGCCGAGGGTGTGCCCGTAGTTCAGGATCTCCCGCTCGCCCGCCTCCTTGAAGTCGCCCGCGACCACTCTGGCCTTGATGCCGATCGACAGCTCGACGATGCGGCGGAAGGCGTCCGAGTTGGGGTCGATCGCGGCTGTGACGTCCGCTTCGATCAGGTCGAGGATCTCGGGTTCGGCGATGAAGCCGTACTTGACGACCTCGCCGAAGCCCGCGAGGATCTCCATCTGGCTGATGCCGTCGAGCAGGTTGAGGTCGACGATCACGGCGGACGGCTCATAGAACGAGCCGACCAGGTTCTTGCCCTCGTTGGTGTTGATCCCGGTCTTGCCCCCGATCGCGGCATCCACCATCCCCAGCACCGTGGTCGGCACCTGGATGAGCCGGACGCCGCGCAGCCAGGTCGCTGCGACGAATCCGGCGAGGTCGGTTGCCGCTCCCCCGCCCAGGCCGATGACAGCGTCGGAACGGGTGAAGTCGGACTGTCCCATGACCTGCCAGCAGAACGCGGCCACCTCGACCCGTTTGCCCGCCTCGGCATCCGGCACCTCGGCGAGGAGCACCTCGAAGTCGCCGGACAGGGACTGCCGCAGCGCCTCGGCCCGTGCCCCGAGCGTCGGCGGGTGCACCACCAGCACCTTGCGTACCCCGGAACCGAGCTGTGCCGCGATAAGGGCGCTCGTGCCGCGTCCGACGATGACGTCGTAGGGGTTGGTACCGGCGACGGTGATAGTCGTCGTCATGCTTGCTCCTTGGTGCTTGGTCGACTGCTCAACCAGTTGGCGATGTCGTGGGCGAGCCCCGGCGCGCTGCGCGTCGAGGTGTCCCAGGTTGCGGTGGCGAGCTGGTCGTAGAGGGCGCGACGGCTTTCCACCAGAGCGATCCACGCGTCGATGCCGCCGGTGAGAAGGGGCCGCGTGTGCGAGTCCAGCCGCTCGGCGGCTGCCTCAGGGGTCACGGTGAGGCCGATCACGGTGAGCTGGGCAAGGTCGTGTTGGGTGTCGGTGTCGAGCACGGCTCCCCCACCCAGCGAGATGATCGCGTGCTCGCGCCAGGGCGCGCACGACCTCAGCGCGCTCGAGCGCGCGGAAGTGCTCTTCGCCGTGTGCCGCGAAGATGTCCGGGATCGGTCCGTGGCTCTCGCGGATCCGGTGGTCGACGTCGATGAATGGCACTTCGAGAAGGCGCGCGAGGTGCCGGCCGATGCGAGTCTTGCCCGCGGCCGGCGGGCCGATGATCACGGCGACAGGCAATCCGGTCATTCGGGTGAGAACAGGGCAGGGTCGGTGCGCAGGTTGTCGGGGATTTCGTCCAGGTAGCTCTGGAGGTTCCGCCTGGTCTCCTCGAGCGAGTCGCCGCCGAACTTCTCCAGCATGGCGTTCGCGAGCACGAGCGCGACCATGGCCTCGCCGACTACGCCCGCCGCAGGCACGGCGCACACGTCGGAGCGCTGGTGGTGCGCATCCGCCGTGCCGCCGGTGGCGACGTCGACGGTGCGCAGGGCGTGCGGGACGGTTGAGATCGGCTTCATCGCGGCGGACACGCGCAGCACGGTTCCGGTGCTCATGCCGCCCTCCGTGCCGCCGGCACGGTCGGATGCGCGGGCGATCCCGGAATCGGTCTGGAACAGCTCGTCGTGGGCCTGGGAGCCGCGGCGCGTGGCGGTGAGGAACCCGTCGCCCACCTCGACGCCCTTGATGGCCTGGATGCCCATGAGCGCGGCGGCGAGCTGCGCATCCAGACGGCGATCCCAGTGGGTGTAGGAGCCGAGTCCGGGCGGCAGGCCGTAGGCGAGCACCTCGACGACGCCGCCCAGCGTGTCGCCCGCCTCGTGCGCGTCATCGACCTCGGCGACCATCCTGGTGGAGGTGTCAGGATCGAAGCAGCGCAGCGGGTCGGCGTCCAGTGTGGCGACATCATCCGGTGTCGGCAGTGCGCTGCCGGCCGGCACTCGCACGGCGCCGATCGACAGAGTGTGGCTGATCACCCGGATGCCCAGCTGTTCGAGGAAGGAGCGTGCGACCGCGCCCAGGGCAACGCGCGCGGCGGTCTCCCGTGCGCTGGCCCGTTCGAGCACGTTGCGGGCCTCGTCGAAGCCGTACTTCTGCATGCCGGTGAGGTCGGCGTGGCCAGGACGCGGCCGGGTCAGCGGGGCGCCGCGACCCTTGGGCAGGGTTGCAGGGTCGACTGGTTCGGCGCTCATCACCTCGACCCAGCGGGGCCACTCGGTGTTGCCGATCCGCACCGCGATGGGGCTGCCGATGCTC
Source organism: uncultured Actinomycetota bacterium (assembly GCA_963702165.1). Lineage (GTDB taxonomy): Bacteria > Actinomycetota > Actinomycetes > Actinomycetales > Microbacteriaceae > Terrimesophilobacter. The sequence goes on from OY969722.1 coordinate 855,956, forward strand.
GCACCGAACCGGACGCCAGCGGAAATCGCGAGCTCGTCCTGCTCGAACTTCTGCCTTGCGCCACGGCCGTAGCCCAGGCGGCGGCGGGCCAGATCGTCGCGGATGTCATCGAGGCTGACCGGCACTCCGGCCGGCAGCCCCTCGAGGATCGCAATGAGTTCGGGGCCGTGCGATTCCCCAGCGGTCAACCAACGAAGCATGTAATCGATCTTCCCACAGCCGTCAGTGCCCGATTGCCCGGCGCATGGCCGTGAGCACGGCGGACTCGTCGTCCAACGGCTTCTCCGGGTCCCCGGTCACGAAGATCCGCACCTGCCGGATGGCCTGGTGCAGCAGCATCCCGAGACCGGATGCCGCGGTACCGCCGACCGCCTCCCATGACCGTGCGATGGCGGTCGGCCACGGTGCGTAGGCGACATCGAACAGCGGAACCGACTCGCGCAGCTCGGTCGGCAGTTCCAGATTGAGCGCAACGTCGCCGGGCAGGGTGCTGACGACGACATCCGCGTCGTGCGCCTCCTCAACGGCGGTGTCCAGTTCGTGCGCGCTCGCGGCAATTCCGAGTCGAGTGGCCAATTCGATGGCCGCCCCCGCTTTCGCCGGCGTCCTCGCGCCGATCACGATTCGGGTGGCGCCGAGACCGTGCACCGCCGCGACCACCGAGGATGCCGTCGCACCGGCGCCGAGCAGCAGCACCGTGTCCGGACGCGGTGTCCCCAGGTCGCGGAGCGCCTGCTGCACGCCGTACACGTCGGTGTTGAAGCCGATCCTCGCCCCGTCGCGGAACAGCACTGTGTTCACCGCGCCGACCTGCGCGGCGACCGGTTCGACCTCAGCCAGCAGCGGCAGCGCCTCGCGCTTGAGCGGCATGGTGAGCGACAGGCCGCGCCAGTCTGGTCCGCACGCTGCGAGGAAGTCGGCGAGCCCGCCTGCGCCGACCTCGATCGCGGTGTACTTCCAGTCGAGGCCGAGCACGTCGTAGGCGGCGCGGTGCAGCACCGGTGACTTCGAGTGCGCGATGGGCGACCCGAGGACTGCGAGCCTCATCCGCAGGTGGGGCTTCTGGTGTCCCTGCACCACTGCTGCAGTTGTTTCACTGCCGCGTTGTGCTGGGCAAGGGTGTCGGAGAACACGGTCTCCCCGGTCTCCAGATTGACCGTGACGAAGTACAGCCACGCTCCATCGGCTGGCTCGAGCGCCGCCTTGATGGCGAGGTCCCCTGCCGCTCCGATCGGCCCGATCGGCAGACCGGTGTGGACGTAGGTGTTGTACGGGTTGTCGTCGCCTAGTTCCTCGGTGTTGCTGAAGACGCCGCCGTCGAGCCGCTCGCCGTGCGCCCACGCGTAGCCGTAGTGCGAGGTCGAGTCGAACTGCAGCAGCATGCCGCTCTTCACGCGGTTCTGGATGACGCGGGAGACCTTGTAGAAGTCCTCCGCCTTGCTGCCTGCTTCCCGCTGGATGAGCGATGCGATGGTGAGCACCCGGTGCCGGTCCTCCGGGGCGACGCCGGCGGCATCCAGCGATTCGAAGGTGCGGTTCACGAGCCGCTCGAGCACCGAGCGTGCCGTGACCCCCGGGTCGAAGGTGTAGGTGGCCGGGAACAGATAGCCCTCAATGCTCGGCGCTTCTGCGGGGATGCCGAAGCTTGCGAGGTCTTCGGCCTCTGCCTGGAACTCCTCGATCGGGATCTCGGTGGCCGCGCTCAGGATCTCAAATACCTGGTCCTTGCTCTTGCCCTCCTGGATGAGCGCCGTGTTCTCGACCCGGTTGGCAGGATCCTGCAGCGCGTCGAGCGCAGCTTGCGCGCTCATCTGCTCCTTGAGCACGTAGAAGCCGGGGAAGAACTGAACGTTCGAGTCCGCCAGAAGCAGGTTGTAGAACGCGTCAAAACTCGCGATCACGTTCGCCTCGAGCAGCGCGCGAGCCACTGCGGCACCATTGTCGCCGCTGTTGATGACGATGGTGGCCTCGCCCGTGCCGCTGCCCTCGAAGTCGGCCGGCGGCAGCTCCCAGCCAAGCACCTTGCGGATCTGGTCCTCATAGTTGGCCCACACGACCGCCGTCGCGCCGGCGCCGAGTCCGAGCACGACGACGATGGAGATCAGCCAGGGAATCCAGCGGCGCCGCTTGCGGGGGTCTCGGTCCCTGACCCGTCCCTGGCGTTCGCTGCGGCGCGGCGGACGCGCGGCCGGCTCGCGGCGCGAGGAGCGCCTGGTCGGCAACCCGTCGCCATCGACGGGTTGCTTCGGTTGCTCCGCTGCAGCCTGCGGCTGCGTGGTGAAGATGTCGTCCCAGTTGGGCTCGTCTGCCACGATCACGGTCCTTGGGTTGAGACGACGAGCTCCCCCGGTGCCGTACCGGACGAGCGCTCGAAGTCGAGGGCGTGCTGAAGGATTATAGTTGCGGCCACCTGATCGATGACCTTCCGGGAGCCCTTGGTGTCGCGCCCGGCGGCGTGCAGTGATTGCTGCGCGCTCACGGTGGAGAGACGCTCGTCGACCAACCGCACCGGAGGCCCGCCCACGGCGAGCCGAGCGGCGAACTCGGCGGCGTCATCCGTTGACTTCGTCCGCGCCCCGGAGAGCGACAGCGGCAGTCCGACGATCAGCTCGATCGCCTCGAGCTCTGAGGCGAGTGTCAGGATCGCGGTGACGTCGCCGTCGCCGCGCGTGACGGTCTCGACCGGGGTTGCGAGCATGCCGTGCAGATCGCTGCGCGCAACGCCTACGCGGACGGTGCCAACGTCGATGCCGAGCCGAACCCCGCTGCGCATGGTCACCTCGGCAGGGCGTCTCGGATAGCGTCGAGCGCGGCCGGGATCGCTGAGACGTCGGACCCGCCGCCCTGGGCGAGTTCGTCCTTGCCTCCACCGCCGCCGCCGAGCACTCCGGCTGCGGTTTTGGCCAGCGGGCCCGCCTTGACCCCGAGGCCGCGAGCGGCGTCGTTGGTGGCCACGATCACGGCCGGTTTGCCGCCGATCTCCGCGGCGAGGGCGACGACGGCCGCCTCCGCGCCGAGCCGGCCACGGACATCCGTCACCAACGACCGGAGGTCGTCGGCCGAGGAGGCGCTGCCGATGCTGTCGACCACGCGCTTCACCCCAGCGACCTGCTGGGCGCCGGAGGCGAGCGCGGGTGCGCGCTGCGCGAGCTCGGCGGCCTGGAACTGCGCGATGCGCTTCTCCGCGGCCTTCAGGTTGCCCATGAGCTCGGCGATGCGCTCAGGGAGCTGCTCCCGCGGAGTCTTCAGGTTGGCGCTCAGCTGCGACACGATCGCGCGCTCTGTTGCCAGTTCGCGGAACGCCTCCATGCCCACCAGCGACTCGATCCGGCGGTTGGTCGAGCCGACGGATGCCTCACTGACGACGCTGATCAGGCCGACCTCCGAGCTGCGGGTGACGTGCGTGCCCGCACACAGCTCGCGTGACCACGGCCCGCCGATGTCCACCACGCGCACGGTCTCGCCGTACTTCTCGCCGAACAGCGCCATGGCGCCAAGGGACTTCGCCTCGTCGAGCGGCATGACGCGCGTCTCGACCTCGAGGTTCCTGCGGATCGCGACGTTCGCGAGCTCTTCGATCTCGGAGCGGGTCTCCGGCGACAGCGGCTGGCTCCAGCCGAAGTCGAGGCGCATGTAGCCGGCCTTGTTGTACGAACCGGACTGGTGCGCCTGCGGCCCAAGCACCTCACGCAGCGCGGCGTGGATGAGGTGGGTCGCAGAGTGCGCCTGGGTGGCGCCGCGGCGGTAGTCGGCGTCAACGACGCTCGAGGCCGGTTCGCCGACCGCGACCTCGCCGCTGGTGACCTGCACCTTGTGGCTGATGAGTCCCTTCACCGGCCGCTGCACGTCGAGCACCTCGAGGTCGAAGCCCGCGCCGACGATGCGGCCGGCGTCGGCGTCCTGGCCGCCGGACTCCGGGTACAGCGCGGTCTCGGCGAGAATGACCTCCGCCGTCTGGCCGACGCTCGCCGAGGTGACCGATTCTCCGTCGACGATCAGGCCGAGCACCCGGCTGTCGGTCTCCAGGAACTCGTAGCCGGTGAACACCGTCTCGCCCAGCCCGCGGAACTCGCTGTAGACCGAAAGGTCGGCCAGGGTCGACTTGCGGGAGCGGGCATCCGCCTTCGCCTTGGCGCGCTGTTCTGCCATGAGGCTGTCGAACGCGCCGCGGTCGACGCTCAGGCCCGCTTCCTCCGCCATCTCCAGGGTCAGGTCGATCGGGAAGCCGAAGGTGTCGTGCAGCAGGAACGCGGTGTCGCCGGGCAGTTCCTTGCTTCCGGATGCGCGGGTCTTCTCCACCGCGACGTCCAGGATGCTGGTGCCGCTCTCCAGCGTGCCGAGGAAGGTCTCCTCCTCGGCGTAGGCCAGGCGGGAGATGCGGTCGAACTCGTGCTCCACCTCCGGGTAGGAGGACTTCATCGCGTCCCGGGAGGCCGGGAACAGCACGTCGAAGGTGGCAGCGTCGACCCCGAGCAGGCGCATCGCGCGCACGCTGCGCCGCAGCAGGCGCCGCAGGATGTAGCCGCGTCCCTCGTTGGACGGTGCGACACCGTCGGCCATGAGCATGAGCGCCGAGCGCACGTGGTCGGCGACAACACGCATCCGCACGTCGTCGTCGTGGTCGGCGCCGTAGCGGCGTCCGGAGAGCTCGGCCGCCCGGTCGAGCACCGGCCGGACCTGGTCGATCTCGTACATGTTCTCGACACCCTGCTTCAGGAACGCGACGCGCTCCATGCCCATGCCGGTGTCGATGTTCTGCTTCGGCAGGTCGCCGACGATCCTGAACTCGGTCTTGCCGCGCACATCGTCGAGCAGGTACTGCATGAAGACGAGGTTCCAGATCTCCACGAACCGGCTGTCGTCGACCGCCGGACCACCCTCGGCGCCGTAGGCCGGGCCGCGGTCGAAGTAGATCTCCGAACACGGGCCGCCCGGGCCGGACTGGCCGGTGTGCCAGTAGTTGTCCTCGCGGCCGAGCCGCTGGATGCGCTCCTCCGGAAGCCCTGCGACCTTCTTCCACAGCGCAGCGGCCTCATCGTCGTCCTCATAGACGGTCACCCAGAGGTCACGCTCGTTGAAGCCGTAGCCGCCGTCCGACTCGCTCGTGGTCAGCAGCTCCCAGGCGTAGCCGATGGCGCCTTCCTTGAAGTAGTCGCCGAAGGAGAAGTTGCCGTTCATCTGGAAGAACGTGCCATGGCGCGTGGTCTTGCCGACCTCCTCGATGTCGAGGGTGCGGATGCACTTCTGCACGCTGGTCGCCCGCGGGTAGGGCGCCGGGACCAGCCCGGACAGGTATGGGATGAACGGCACCATCCCGGCGATGGTGAACATGAGGGTCGGGTCGTCGCTGACGAGCGAGGCCGACGGCACGACGGTGTGGCCGCGCTCGGCGAAGAAGTCGAGCCAGCGGCGACGGATTTCAGCGGTTTGCATGGGTGTGTCCCGGATCAGTGCCGGGAGGCCCGGCAGGAAGTGGTCTGAGGAATCGGTGCTCAGAGCGCCTTGGCGGCGAAGTCGTCGTCGAACTCGCCACGCAGCTCAGCCTCACGCGCCCGGTAACCCTCGACGACGGCATCCGCGAACTCGCGGGCCTTGCTGTCGACGTCCTCGAAGAACTTCCTGCCCTCCGGAGTCTTGTTGACCTGGTGCGCAACGACGAACCCGACGCCGACACCGACGATCAGCCAGAACACCTTGCCCATAAGCACTGCTCCTAAATGAAAAGTCAAGTGAGTTCACCTGAACTCATAAAGCCTAATCGTGCCACGGCCTGCAACTCCTGCGCGCGGACGGCCTGCGGCTGAGTTAAACGCGAACGGGGCGGCGCACCGAAGTGCAACCGCCCCGTTTGGAGCTGTTTGGTGCTTAGCGTGCTGCGTAGTACTCGACCACGAGCTGCACTTCGCAGGTCACGGGGACCTCGGCGCGCTTCGGGCGGCGGACCAGGCGGGCCTGCAGCTTGTCGAGCTCGACCTCGAGGTAGCCAGGGACCTTCGGCAGGACCTCGGCGTGACCGCCGGCGGCCGCGACCTGGAACGGCTCGAGCACCTCGCTGCGCGGGTGCACGTGGATGAGCTGACCCGGCTTCACACGGAACGACGGGCGGTCGACACGCTGGCCGTCGACCATGATGTGGCGGTGCACGATCAGCTGGCGGGCCTGCGCGGTGGTGCGGGCGAAGCCGGCACGCAGCACGAGGGCGTCGAGGCGCATCTCCAGCAGCTCGACCAGGTTCTCACCGGTCAGGCCCTGGGTGCGACGGGCTTCCTGGAACACGATGCGCAGCTGCGCCTCGCGGATGCCGTACTGGGCGCGCAGACGCTGCTTCTCCCGCAGACGGACGGCGTAGTCGCTGTCGGTCTTGCGGCGGGTGCGTCCGTGCTCGCCGGGAGCGTAGGGGCGCTTCTCGAGGTACTTGGCTGCCTTCGGGGTGAGGGCGATGCCCAGAGCCCGCGAGAGGCGGGTCTTGCTGTGGGTACGTGACTTGGTAGACACGGTTTCCTTTCGGTACGAATGAGTTCATCGGTCTTCGACTGCCGCGCATGCGCGCACAGCGACAGGTTCATGGAAGAGGGATGCGCCACGGGTACCGTCCGGCTAAAGGGCGTTCCCATCCAGTTGAGTCTCGAAGCAGCCGCGCGCGAGAGCTCACTGTAGGCGGGTCAATGTTAGCAGACAGCCGGAGTCGATCGGATGCTAGTCGCGGCCGCCGCGGATGATCTTCCGAAGCTTGGCCAGCCGCGCCGACACGTCGCGCTCGTTGCCGTGCTCTGTCGGTGTGTAATACCGCGTGCCCTGCAGCTCGTCGGGGAGGTACTGCTGCTCGACGACCCCCAGCTCTGAGTCGTGGGAGTAACGGTAGCCCTTGCCGTGGCCGAGCCGCTTGGCACCGGGGTAGTGCGCGTCCCGCAGGTGCCCCGGCACCCGGCCGATCTTGCCTGCGCGGATATCCGCGATCGCCGCGTTGATGGCCGAGTACGCCGCATTGGACTTCGGCGCTGTGGCCAGGTAGACCACGGCTTCTGCAAGCGGGAGGCGCCCCTCCGGCATTCCGATGAGCTGCACCGCTTCAGCCGCGGACACAGCGATGTTCAGCGCGTTCGGGTCCGCCATGCCGATGTCCTCTGCGGCGAGGATGATGATGCGCCGCGCGATGAACCGCGGGTCCTCGCCCGCCTCGATCATCCGGGCGAGGTAGTGGATCGCGGCGTCGACATCCGAGCCGCGCACCGATTTGATGAAGGCGCTGATCACGTCGTAGTGCTCATCACCCTGCCGGTCGTACCGCAGCAGCGCCCTGTCGACAGCGGTCGCGACGACTTCTGGGGTGATGACCGGCTTCCCGTCGTCCGCCAGCGCGGTCGCCGCGGCGGCGGATGCCTCGAGCGCGGTGAGCGCGCGACGCGCGTCGCCAGACGCCAGCCGGATGATGGCGGAGCGCGCATCGGGCTGCAGGCTGACGGCATCCGCCAGTCCGCGATCGTCGCTGAGAGCCCGGTCGATGACTTCGCCAAGGTCCTCGTCGGACAGCTGCTCGAGGGTCAGCAGCAGGGAGCGGGACAGCAGCGGCGCGATCACCGAGAACGACGGGTTCTCGGTGGTCGCTGCGACAAGGATGACCCAGCCGTTCTCGACGCCGGGAAGCAGTGCGTCCTGCTGCGCCTTGGTGAACCGGTGGATCTCGTCCAGGAACAGCACCGTCGAGACGCCGTACAGGTCGCGGGAGGACATCGCGTCCTGCATCACCTGGCGGACGTCCTTGACCCCGGCGGTGACGGCGGACAGTTCGACGAACTTGCGTCCGGAGCTGCGCGCGATCGCCTGGGCGATCGTGGTCTTGCCTGTGCCCGGCGGTCCCCACAGGATGACGGAGACGGCGCCCTGCTCCCCCGTCAGGTCGCCGGCGAGGCTGATGAGGGGCGAGCCGGGCGTCAGAAGGTGCTTCTGGCCGGCCAACTCGTCGAGGGTGCGGGGTCGCATCCGCACGGCGAGCGGTGTCGCGCCCGTGCGCAACCCCGGTTGCAGATCGGCCATAGCGGCCATGGTAGTTGGCCGCACCGACCGTCCTTGCCCCAACCGGTAGTGTTCTTCACGGTTCGTTGGTGAACGCAAGATGGAGGTTCCGTGGCACCGAGCAAGAGCGCTGATCGTGAGGCACGGCAGGCGCGCGAGCGTCTGCGTCGTTTCAACGCGCGGCAGGAAGTGCACAAGCAGCGGGTGTCGCGGCGCAAGCGTGACAACGTGCTCGCTGTCATCGGTGTCGTCGTCATCGCGGCTCTGGCAACGCTCACCCAGGTGGTGTTCTTCACCGCGGGACCTGGCGCCCCTGAGCCCACACCGGAGCCGTCCGCCTCGGCGACCCCGGAGCCGCAGCAGAACGTCGGTGACATCCCCGACCCGGCGCTCTCCGAGTTCCGTACCTGGACCGGTGAGCTCGTGCTCAACGATGCACAGCTCGCGTTCGAACTCGACGGTGCGGCAGCGCCGCAGGCTGTCGCCGCGTTCGTCCAGCAGGTGCAGGACGGCTACTTCGTCGACAAGACCTGCCACCGCCTGACCAACGCTGCGGTCAAGCTCATCCAGTGCGGCTCCGTGGACGGAACCGGCGCGGGCGACCCGGACTTCCGGTTCGGGCCGATCGAGAACGCGCCGAAGGACGGCGTCTACCCGGCGGGCACGATCGCGGTTGCACGTGCGAGCGGCGACGCCTACAGCCAAGGGCACCAGTTCTTCATCATGTACGAGGACGGCAGCCTGCCGGAGGACATGGCTGGCGGGTACACCGTCTTCGGCAAGGTCACCGACGGGCTCGACCGGTTCATCGAGGAGATCGCAAGCGGTGGTGTGCAGCCGGGTGGTCCCCGCGGGGACAACGACGGCGCTCCGGTCATCCCGACGACCATCACGAGCGTGAGCGTTCAGTAGGCAATAGGCTTGTGCTCGGTTATCGCGGGTAGGTGAACCGGCCCGCGCGAGAGCATTCCTGATCCAAGCAGCAAGGTGAGGCAGTTGGCCGAAGACAATCAGTCGCAGTGGGGGCGTGTCGACGAGACGGGCACGGTCTACGTGCGCACCGCCGACGCCGAGCGCGTTGTCGGGCAGTTCCCGGATGGCAGCCCGCAGGAGGCGCTCGCCTACTTCGAGCGCAAGTACACCGAGCTGGAGGGCCAGGTCCGGCTGCTCGAGCAGCGGGTCCGGCGGGGTGCATCCGCGTCCGACGTGGCCAAAACGGTCGAGACGCTGCGGCGGGCAGTTTCGGAGGCGAACGCCGTCGGTGACCTTGCCTCGCTCGAGGCGCGCCTCGAAACGCTGAAGGGCGCTGTCGGCGAGCTGACCGCCCAGCAGGCAGAAGAGTCGAAGGCCGCGCTGCAGCAGGCAATCGCGGAGCGCACCGCCGTCGTCGAGGAGGCAGAGGCACTCGCCGCAGCCGACCCGGCGAAGGCGCAGTGGAAGCAGGTGAGCGCCGCCCTCGACGCCCTGTTCGCACGGTGGCAAGAGCAGCAGCAGACCGGTCCTCGGTTGCCGAAGGCGGAACGCGATGAACTGTGGAAGCGGTTCCGTGCAGCGCGCCTGACGATCGAGACACACCGCAGGGCGTTCTTCGCCGAGCTGGACGCGGCGCACAAGGATGCCCGCGGCCGCAAGCAGGAGTTGGCAGAGAAGGCGGAGTCGCTTGTACCGCAGGGTGCCGACGCCATCCCCGCGTACCGCTCGCTGCTCGACGACTGGAAGCGCGCCGGACGTGCAGGCAAGAAGGTCGATGACGCGCTGTGGGCCAGGTTCAAGGCCGCTGGCGATGCGATCTACTCGGCGAAGGCCGAGCTCGATGCCAAGGACGACGAGGAGTTCCGCGGCAACCTGGAGCAGAAGCTCGAGCTCCTGAACGAGGCAGAACCCCTCCTGAAGGAGACTGACCGCGACGTCGCACGCGAGAAGCTGCTCGCGATCCAGCGTCGCTGGGACGCGATCGGCAAGGTGCCCCGCGACCAGGTTCGCGTGGTCGAGGACCGGCTGCGCAAGGTCGAGGCCGCGGTGCGCAAGCTGGACGAGGAGCACTGGCAGAAGAACAACCCCGAGCGCAAGGCGCGCGCGGAGGGTCTCGCCGGGCAGCTTCAGGATGCGATCGAGAAGCTCGAGAAGGAACTCGCCGACGCGAAGGCGGCGGGCGACGCCAAGCGCACCGCCGACGCCGAGGAAGCCCTCGCGGCACGCAAGCTCTGGCTCGGCGCGATCGGCTGACCCGCGTCGCCGCCAGCCCGGCGGCTTCGGTTGTGCACAGTTGGCAGACGCGTGATGCGCGTGACACGGCACGCTCGGCGACCATAGAGAGATGACCGCGGTCCTCTCCCCCAGCCGGCTCGCGTCGCTGCTCGACGACGACGACCTGCCGATGGCGGAGCTGTGCGCGGCCCGCCTCGATGGCGAGTTGTTCGGGATCGGCGAGGGCTTCGCTCCGGTCGATATGGCCGAGACGACCCTGCTGCGCGCACTCTCGGTGGCCCGCCTGACGCGTGGTCGGCTGATAGCGGAACGTGCGACCGCGGCATGGATTCTCGGCGCGACGCCGACGGTGCCGGACCGTCACCAGTTCTGCGCTCCCCTCTCGGCGCGCTCACGCCCGGCGTACCCGGCAAGGGTCACGGTGCGCGAGGTGGTCATCGGCCCTGCCGACTGCACCGAAATCGGCGGTGTCCAGGTCACCACAGAGCTGCGCACCATCCTCGATCTGGTGCGCTTCAGTGAGCCGTTCGATGAGCGCGCCGCTGCCATGGTGTCGGCGCTGGCCGACCTCGGCGGCCTCGACCGCGCGCACATCCGCCAGGTTGCGCTGGGTCGCCGGAACCTGCCGAACAAGAGGCTCGCGCTGCGCCGACTCGCCTTCGCGCTCGGCGCGTGACCTATGCGACGCGAGACATCACTGCCTTACCCGCAACTCATCGAGACGTCTCTCGATCACCGCGCCCGCCGGGAATGACTGGGCAGCCTCCGCAAGCATGGCTGCCAGTTCTGCCGTGTTGTCGACCGGCCATCCCTGCACCGAGAGACTCCCGTGCAGTGCTGCCACCAAATCGTCGTGAGTGAAGCCGTACAACTCCTTCACCATCGCGGTCGTCGTCGCACGATGCGAACTCATCCCCGCGAATCCACGTCCGCAACCGCACGGTCCGTCCGGATTCTCCTGATCAGCGCGACATGCAATTGAGATCCAGACCAATTCGCCTTCGATGCACCAGTGATAGTCGTTCTCGCGCACACCCTGAGTGGCCGACGTGGCGACGAGTACCTTCATGCTCCGCTCCCTTACGTCAATAGACTCGACAACGCCCGGCAACGTCAATTGCTTGCACGGTAGCTGCGACATCCGACATTGGACGTGCGCGACAGAACGAGCCGCGACTACGCGTCTGGTGAACGCTAGTTCGCGTCACTATAGGAACGCCTTCGGCGTGTCCCCTTGTCTGGTGAACGCTAGTTCGCGTCACTATAGGAACGCCTTCGGCGTGTCCCCTTGTCTGGTGAACGCTAGTTCGCGTTCACCCGGTACACGTCATAGACCTGGTCGATGCGGCGCACAGCGTTCAGCACCTTCTCCAGGTGGGTGGTGTCGCCCATCTCGAACAGGAACCGACTGAGCGCCAGCCGGTCACTCGAGGTCGCGACGGTCGCCGACAGAATGTTGACGTGGTGCTCGGAGAGCACCCGGGTCACATCCGAGAGCAGGCCAGCGCGGTCGAGCGCCTCGACCTGGATCTGCACCAGGAAGACGCTCGAGCTCGTCGGCGCCCACTCGACTTCGATCATCCGGTCGGGCTCCGCGAGCAGCGCCTTGACGTTCACGCACTTCCGCTGGTGCACAGAGACCCCAGCACCGCGCGTCACAAAGCCGACGATCTCGTCGCCCGGGACCGGCGTGCAGCACTTCGCGAGCTTCACCAGAATGTCGGGCGCACCGCGCACGAGCACACCCGAGTTGCTGTTGCGCAGCGGCGTGGCACGACCCGGACGGAACGGCAGCTCAGGAACATCGTCCGGCTCGGTGGCGACAAGCGCGAGCACCTTCTCGATCACCGACTGGGTTGAGACGTGCCCCTCGCCGACGGCGGCGTACAGTCCGGAGACGTCCTCGTACCGTAGCTGCGCGGCGACCTCGTTGAACGAGTCCTGGCTCATGAGCTTCTGCAGCGGCAGGTTCTGCTTGCGCATCGCCCTGGCGATGGCGTCCTTGCCCTGCTCGATGGCCTCTTCGCGGCGTTCCTTGGTGAACCACTGCTTGATCTTGTTGCGCGCTCTGGTGCTCTTGACGAACGCCAGCCAGTCCTGGCTCGGTCCAGCATCCGGATTCTTCGAAGTCAGCACCTCGACGACCTCACCGCTTGTGAGCGGGGTGTCAAGCGGCACCAGCCGGCCGTTGACCTTCGCGCCCATGGTGCGGTGGCCGACCTCGGTGTGCACCGCATAGGCGAAATCGACGGGAGTCGCTCCCGCAGGTAGGCCGATGACCTTGCCCTGCGGGGTGAACACGTAGACCTCTTTGGCGCCGATCTCGAAGCGCAGCGACTCGAGGAACTCGTTCGGGTCGCTGGTCTCGGCCTGCCAGTCGGAGATGTGCGCGAGCCACGCCATCTCGGTGCTGCCGGCGAACGCCTTCTCCGGCAGCTTGCCGGCCATCCGCTCCTTGTACTTCCAGTGCGCGGCGACACCAAACTCGGCGCGCTGGTGCATCTCCTCGGTGCGGATCTGCAACTCCACGGAGCGGCCGTGCGGGCCGATCACCGTGGTGTGCAGCGACTGGTACAAATTGAATTTCGGGGTGGCGATGTAGTCCTTGAAACGGCCGGGCAGCGGGTTCCAGCGCGCGTGGATCGCCCCGAGCACCGCATAGCAGTCGCGCACTGAGTTCACCAGCACGCGCACGCCGACGAGGTCGTAGATGTCGTCGAATTCGCGCCCGCGTTGCACCATCTTCTGGTAGATCGAGTAGTACTGCTTCGGCCGGCCCATGATCCGACCGCGGATCTTCGATGCCTTGAGGTCCTCGGTCACCGCATCGATGACCTCCTGGATGAAGCCCTCGCGCTCGGGGTTGCGCTGTTTGACGAGCGACTCGATCTCGACGTAGATCTTCGGGTACAGCACCGCGAACGAGAGGTCTTCGAGCTCCAGCTTGATGGTCTGGATACCCAGCCTGTGTGCCAGCGGTGCATAGATATCGAGCGTCTCCTGCGCCTTGCGCCGGGCGGAGTCGCCATCGACGAAACCCCAGGTGCGGGCGTTGTGCAGCCGGTCGGCGAGCTTGATGACGAGCACCCGGATGTCCTTCGACATCGCGACGACCATCTTCCGGACGGTCTCGGCCTGGGCACTGTCACCGTACTTGAGCTTGTCCAGCTTGGTGACACCGTCCACGAGCATTGCAACCTCGTCGCCGAAGTCGTCGCGCAGGCTCTCGAGCGTGTAATCGGTGTCCTCGACCGTGTCGTGCAGCAGCGCGGCTGCGATCGTCACCGGGCCGATGCCGAGGTCGGCGAGAATCGTCGCGACGGCGAGCGGATGCGTGATGTACGGCTCGCCGCTCTTGCGCAGCTGGCCTTCGTGGGCGCGTTCCGCAGCGACGTAGGCGCGCTCGATGATGCCGGTTTCCGCCTTGGGATGGTGGGTGCGGACAGTCTTGATGAGCGCCCCGACCGTACCGGCGGCCTGGCCCTTGGAGAAGATGCGCGGGAAGAGGGCGCGCCGCAGTGCGACAGGTGCTGTGGGACCCTGCGCAGAGCCCGATCGTGTATCGGTCATTGCGCCTCCTCCACTGGCAAAACTAACACCGGGGCCCTGAGATTCCGCGGCTGTTCGCTACCGGCTAGGCGATGCTCGCCTTGCGGGCCGCGATCAGCCGCTGCTCCTGCTTCTTCAGCTCCGGCTCGTTCTGCCGCAGGTGCGCGTACAGCGGCGCTGCGATGAAGATCGTCGAGTAGGTACCGACGAGCATGCCGATGAACAAGGCGAGGGCGATGTCGCGCAGCGTGCCTGCGCCGAGCAGCACCGATCCGATGAACAGGATCGAGCCGACCGGAAGCAGTGCGACGACAGAGGTGTTGATCGACCTCACCAGTGTCTGGTTCACCGCAAGGTTCACCGACTCCGAGAAGGTGCGTATCCCGGTGTCCTCGGAGGTGTTCTCTCGAATCTTGTCGAAGACCACGACGGTGTCGTACAGCGAATAGCCGAGGATGGTCAGGAAGCCGATCATCGCCGCCGGAGTCACTTCGAAGGCCAGGACCCCGTAGATTCCGGCGGTGATCACCAGGTCATGCAGCAGCGCGATCATCGCGGCGAGCGACATCTTCCAGGTGCGGAAGTAGAGCGCCATTACCACCGCGGCGAGGCCGAGGAACACCAGCAGTGCCCGGATGGACGAGTTGGTGATGTCCTGTCCCCACACCGGTCCGATGAACGATGAGGTGACGTCGGAAATGCCGACGCCGTAGGCCGCGGCGAGTGCGTCGCGCACGTCATCGCTCTGGTGGTTGGTCAGCTGGTCGGTCTGCACCCGGACGGAGTCGCCGCCGACGATCGTGACCTTGGCGTTCGCATTGGGAACGACGGATGAGACGGCATCCGATGCCAGGGAGTCATCCGCATTCGCTACATGGGCCACTTCGAACTGCGAACCGCCGCGGAACTCGATGCCGAACTGGAAGCCGCCGCGCATCAGCGTGACACCGACGAACAGGATGATCAGGGAGATGGCGATGGAGTACCAGATCCGGCGCTTGCCGATGAAGTTGTACGAGCGCTTGCCTGTGTAGAGGTCATTGCCGAACTGGGAGAAGCTGGCCATCAGGAGTCCTTCCCCGCGTTCTTCTTGGCACTGGAGTTCTTGGCACTGGTGCTTGTGGCACCGGTGCTGCCGGAGCTGACCTTCTCGGCGGCCTTGCGCTCGGCGATGGTCTGGCGCTTTGCGGCCTCACGGCTGCTCTTCGCGCGCTTGCTGGCCGGCACCGCGATCGGGTCGCGGAACTGCGCCCGCCCGCGGTAGACGGCGCCGAGCGCGCGCGGGTCGAGCCCGCTGAAACGGTGACCCTCTCCGAAGTACTTGGTTTGCGCGAGCAGCTGCATGATCGGGTGGGTGAACATCGACACGACGAACAGGTCGACGAGCGTGGTCAGCCCGAGCGTGAACGCGAAGCCGCGGACGTTTCCGACCGCGAGCAGGAACAGCACTGCTGCGGCGAGGAAGTTGACGGTGTCGGACGCGAAGATGGTGCGCAGCGCACGCTTCCAGCCTGCCTCGACTGCCGACACGAGGGCGCGTCCGTCGCGCAGTTCGTCGCGGATGCGCTCGAAGTAGACGATGAACGAGTCTGCGGTGATACCGACCGCGACGATGAGGCCGGCGACGCCCGCGAGCGAGAGTCGATAGCCCTCACGCCAGGACAGGATCGTGACCAGCAGGTAGGTGATCAGCGCTGCGACCGTGAGCGAGACCACGGTCACGAAGCCGAGCGTGCGGTACTGGATCAGCGAGTAGATGACCACCAGGATGAGGCCGATGAGGCCCGCGAGCAGGCCGCTGGCGAGTTGGCTTTCACCGAGCGTCGCGGAGATTGTGTCCTGGCTCTGCACGACGAAGCCGATCGGCAGCGCTCCGAACTTCAGCTGGTCCGCAAGGGTCTTCGCTGATTGCTGGGTGAAGGATCCGGTGATCTGCGGCTTGCCGTCCGTGATGACAGCGTTGGTGGTCGGCGCCGTGATGACCTTGCCGTCTAGAACGACGGCGAACTGGTTCTGCGAGCCCTGGAGCTGGAACAGGCGTTTGGTGACGTCGCCGAACTCCTTGGTGCCTTCACCATCGAACACGATGTTGACGCCCCACTGGCCGGTGCTGACGCCCTGGCTGTTGGCGACGAGCGCGGCCTGTGCGTCGGCGATGCGCTCACCGCTGACCTCGACCGGGCCGAGGATGTACTTGAACTGCATCGTGTCGTCACACGTGATGAGCGGCTTGTCATCCGGCGCCACCGCCATCGTGGCCTCGTCGATCGAGTCGCAGGTGAAATTGGTGAACTCCTGCTGCAGCGCTGGCGTGATCCAGTTCAGGTCGCTGGCACTGGTGGGTTTGACGCTCGGCTCGGTTGCAGGCGCTTCCGCAGGAGCAGACGGCGAGGGTGACGCACTGGGCTCGCCCTCGCCACCCATCGCAGAGGTAGCCGACACATCCGTGACGAGCACCGGGCGGAAGTCGAGCTTGGCCGACGCCTCGAGGCGCTGCATGGTCTCCTGGTCCGGGACGCCCGGGATCGACACAACAACGTTTTGGCCGCTCTGAGTGCTGATCTCCGACTCGGAGACGCCCGAAGCGTTCACGCGCTGGCGGATGATAGCGACGGCCTGGTCAAGCTGCTCCTGAGTGACCGACTTGCCACCCTCCAGTTGCGGAGCCAGGATGATCTGGGTTCCGCCCTCGAGGTCAAGCGCGAGCTTCGGCGTCCACGACCCGCCACCCCAAATAACCGCTGCGCCATTGAGCGCAACCAGTCCGAGCACGATCACCAGGAGCCAGGTGAGAGTGCGCCATGCCCTCTTCACCGGTGTCGATCTTGCGGCCACGTACGCTCAGCTTTCTAGGGTCAGATCAGGAGTTGTTGTGCGGGCGGGCGGCCCGCGGCCCACGCGTCGTCGCGTGGAGCAGGTTTCAGGTTAGCGCCTACTAGAGGGCCTTCTTGTCATCTCCGGGTACACCGTCGTCCGTTGCGACGTCGGTAGTGCTGTCCTCGATTGCGTCGGCGGCGTCGTCGGTGGTGGCGACGGCCTCCTCAGCGGGCTTCAGTAGCACCTGACGGTGCACGCGGAGCTCGACGCCGGGGGCGACCTCGAGGGTGGCAATGTTGTCGTCCTCGTCGATCGCGGTGATGGTGCCGTACAGGCCGAAATTGGTCATCACCTCGGTGCCGGGCACCATCTGGGAGCGACGCTCTTCCGCCTCACGCTGGCGCTTCTTGCCAGAACGGAACTGGAAGAAGAGCAGCGCCGCGAGAGCGACAAGAATGATGACAAATGTGAGGTCCATGTGGGACTTGGCCTTCCGAAGGGGACTGTGGTTGCGGCTCGCGTCGGCGTTCAGCCGTGCGACTGAGCCACTGATCGGGTGCGATCAGGCTGTGGAGAGCCAGTTAAGCATCATAGGTCATCACCGAACAGGGCGTCTGAGCGCCGCTGGATCCCGAGGTGCTCGAACGCCGCTCGCGTGGCGACGCGGCCCCGCGGAGTGCGGGTCAGCATCCCGACGCGAACCAGGAACGGCTCGACGACCGATTCGATCGTCTCGGCTTCCTCGCCGACCGAAACCGCCAGAGTGCCGAGGCCGACAGGGCCGCCGTCGAAGCGGGTCAGGATGATGTCGAGCACCGCCCGGTCGAGCCGGTCCAGGCCGAGCCCGTCGACGTCGTACAGCTCGAGCGCCGACTGCACCGCGTGCAGACCGTCGACGTCGTGCACCAGGATGTAGTCCCTGACGCGCCGAAGCAGCCGGTTCGCGATGCGCGGTGTTCCCCGGGAGCGGCCGGCGATCTCCGCGAGGGCGTCGCCTTCGACGTCGAGTTCGAGCAGCGCGGCCGCGCGCACGAGCACCTGCTCAAGCTCACCCTCGTCGTAGAACTCCAGGTGGGCGGTGAACCCGAAGCGGTCACGCAACGGGTTCGGCAGCAGACCGGATCGCGTGGTCGCACCGACCAGGGTGAACGGTGCAAGATCGAGCGGGATCGACGTTGCCCCTGCCCCCTTGCCCACCATGATGTCGATGCGGAAGTCCTCCATCGCGAGGTACAGCATCTCCTCCGCCGACCTGGCCATGCGGTGGATCTCGTCGATGAAGAGGATCTCCCCCGGCACCAGCGACGACAGCAGCGCCGCCAGGTCGCCGGCGTGCTGGATCGCCGGGCCGCTGGACATGCGCAGCGGCCGACCGCTCTCCTCCGCGACGATCATCGCGAGCGTCGTCTTGCCGAGGCCGGGCGGGCCGGCGAGCAGGATGTGGTCTGGCGTGCGGTTCTGGATGCGCGCAGCGTCGAGCAGCAGCTGCAGCTGCGCGCGCACCTTGGCCTGCCCGACGAACTCGGCGAGCGTCTTCGGGCGAAGCGCGCCCTCGAAGGCGAGCTCGGCATCAGATTCGGGCGTCGACCGGACGATGCCGAGGTCACCGGCGGCGTCGCCCGTCACGAGCGGCCACCCGTGGAGCTGAGCTGGCTGGGTCCGAGGTTCGCGAGGGCTATGCGCAGCAGCGCCTGCACGTTCGACTTCTCGTCATCGGATGCCGCGGCGACGGCATCGTCGACGGCCTGCGCCGCGATCTTCTCCGACCAGCCGAGGCCGACGAGAGCGGCGATGACGCTGTCGCCGACGTGCGCGGGGGCGCGGGACGCCGGAGCGTGCTGCATACGGACCGCTGCGAGCTTGCCCGCGAGGGAGACGACGATGAGCTTCGCGGTCTTCGGGCCGATGCCGGAAACCTTGCGGAACGCTGCGTCGTCCTCGTTCGCGACCGCGTTGGCGATCTCCGCCGGGCGGAGGGCGCCGAGCACGCCCATCGCCGACTTCGGGCCGACTCCGCTGACGCCGCGCAGCAGGTCGAACAGCTCCCGCTCCTCCGCGTCGGCGAACCCGTAGAGAGCGAGCTCGTCCTCGCGCACGATGAGCGCGGTGTGCAGGCTCGCCTCCGTGCCGACGCGCAGCGACAGCGCGGTATCCGGAGTCACAGCCACCCGCAAACCGACTCCCCCGACCTCGACGACGACACTCGAACCAGCTGATGCGAGCACGGAGCCGCGGACGGAAGCGATCATGGAGCCAGCCTACGGTGGGCTCCCGACCTCGCCGCGGAGCGCTCGGCGGCGTGCCACGCCTGCTGCGCGGGAGTGAGTGTCCCTCGGTCCGTTTCGACGCTCCCGCCGCGTTTCCAGGCGTGACAGATCGCCAGCGCGAGCGCATCCGATGCGTCGGCCGGCTTGGGTGCCTCCGCGAGGCCGCAGGACCTTCGCCACCATCGTTGCAAGCTGCTTCTTCTCCGCGCCGCCGTAGCCGGTGATGGCGGCCTTGACCTCGGTCGGGGTGTGGAAGCCGACCTCGAGGCCGCGCGCGGCCGACGCGTGCAGGGCGACACCGCTGGCCTGGGCAACGCCCATCACGGTGCGCAGGTTCTGCTGCGCGAAGACGCGTTCGATGGCAACGGCATCCGGATGCCACTCGTCGAGCATGCGAGGCGATCCCGTTTCCGATCGTGAGGAGCCGCTTCTCGAGCGCCTCCTCCGCACCTGTGCGGATGACGTCGACGAACACCAGGGTGGCACGTCGGTCGGGCGTGACATCGACGACCCCGACGCCGCAGCGGGTGAGGCCGGGGTCGATGCCGAGCACCCGCACGAGCGGTCTACTCCTCTTCGTCGAGCTGCGCCTGCACCTCGGCCGGGACGTCGAAGTTGCCGTAGACGTTCTGCACGTCGTCGAGGTCCTCGAGTGCGTCGATGAGCTTGAACACCTTGCGCGCGGTCTCGAGATCGACCTCGACGTTGAGGTTCGGCACGAACTCGGCCTCAGCGGAGTCGTAGTCGATGCCTGCCTCCTGCAACGCGGTGCGGGCAGCGACCAGGTCAGTCGGTTCGGTGACGACCTCGAAACCTGCACCACGGTCGATGACTTCTTCGGCGCCGGCGTCGAGCACCGCGAGCAGGATGTCGTCCTCGGTCACGTCGTCGGTCTTCTCGATCGAGATGACGCCCTTGCGGTTGAAGTTGTAGGCGACGCTGCCCGGGTCGGCCATGGTGCCGCCGTTGCGGGTCATCGCGGTGCGGACGTCTGCTGCAGCGCGGTTGCGGTTGTCGGTGAGGCACTCGATCAGGAGCGCGACGCCGCCTGCGGCGTAACCCTCGTACATGATCGTCTGGTAATCGATCGACTCGCCGGTGAGGCCGGCACCGCGCTTGATCGCGCGGTCGATGTTGTCGTTGGGGACCGAGGTCTTCTTCGCCTTCTGCACGGCGTCGACGAGGGTCGGGTTGCCGGAGAGGTCAGCACCGCCGATCTTGGCTGCGACCTCGATGTTCTTGATGAGCTTGGCGAAGGACTTCGCGCGGCGCGCGTCGATGACGGCCTTCTTGTGCTTCGTCGTTGCCCATTTGGAGTGACCGGCCACTAACGTCCCTTTCGTCGACGCACCGCTTGGGTCGTGCCCCAGTGCGCGTTTACCGCCCGTAATTCTACGCCAGCGGCGTCTGGCGGCCGGTTAGCGCACTGCGTCAGCGAGCCGCGCGCACCTTGTCCAGGAAGTAGCGCGTGGAAACGGTGGTCATCCGTCATCTCCGGATGGAAGGAGGTGCCGAGCAGGTTGCCCTGCTCGACCGCGACGACTCGGCCGTCCTCCAGAGCCGCCAGGGCGGTGACCGCCGTCGCCGACCGTCTCGACCACCGGCGCGCGGATGAACACCGCGTGCACCGGCGGCTCCCCGATCGCCGGGACGTCGAGGTCGACTTCGAACGAGTCGGTCTGCGAACCGAACGCGTTGCGACGCACGTCGATGTCGAAGCCACCGAGGCTCTGCTGACCCGTCGATGCCGTCGAGCGATGCGGTCGGCCAGCATGATCAGTCCCGCGCACGTCCCGTAGACGGGCAGCCCGCCGGCGATCGCGCGCTTGCAGCGGCTCGGCGAGGCCGAAGGTGCGCGACAGCTTGTCCATGACGCTGGACTCGCCGCCGGGGATGACGAGCCCGTCGATGCGGTCGAGCTCCTCCGGCGCGCCGCACCGGCACCGCGTCCGCGCCGAGGCCACTGAGCACCGCGAGGTGCTCGCGGAAGTCGCCCTGGAGGGCGAGGACTCCGACTCTCAGCGGGTCGTTACCAGCCACGCTCGGCGAGGCGGTGCGGTGCGGCGAGGTCGGCGACGTTGATGCCGACCATGGCCTCACCCAGCCCGCGCGAGACATCGGCGATCGACGTCGGCGTCGTCGTAGAACGTGGTCGCCTTGACGATCGCGGCGGCGCGCGACGCCGGGTTGCCCGACTTGAAGATGCCGGATCCGACGAAGACACCGTCGGCGCCGAGCTGCATCATCAGCGCGGCGTCGGCGGGCGTGGCGACGCCACCGGCGGTGAACAGCACGACGGGGAGCTTGCCGGTCGCTGCGACCTCGGCGACGAGCTCGTACGGCGCCTGCAGTTCCTTGGCGGCGACGTACAGCTCGTCCTTGCGACTTCGACGTGAGCGCGGCGATCTCGGCCGTGATGGTGCGGATGTGCTTGGTCGCCTCGGAGACGTCGCCGGTGCCGGCCTCGCCCTTGGAGCGGATCATCGCGGCACCCTCGGTGATGCGGCGCAGCGCCTCACCGAGGTTGGTGGCGCCGCAGACGAACGGAACGGTGAACTTCCACTTGTCGATGTGGTTGACGTAGTCGGCGGGGCTCAGCACCTCGGACTCGTCGATGTAGTCGACGCTCGAGCGCCTGCGAGCACCTGCGCCTCGACGAAGTGGCCGATGCGGGCCTTCGCCATGACCGGGATGGAGACGGCGCTGATGATCTCGTCGATCAGGTCGGGGTCGCTCATGCGGGCGACGCCGCCCTGCGCGCGGATGTCGGCGGGCACGCGCTCGAGCGCCATGACGGCGACGGCACCGGCGTCTTCGGCGATGCTTCGCCTGCTCCGACGTTGACGACGTCCATGATCACGCCGCCCTTGAGCATCTCGGCCAGGCCGCGCTTGACGCGGCTCGTGCCCAGTTCGGTGTCGGAGTCGTTGGTGATGGTCATTGGATCACTCTATCGCCTCGGGTGTACCGGCGGATGCTCGTAACGCTGGGTAGCGTGCTGTCAGCCAGCCGGCCACGCCTGCGGCGATCTCGTCGCGCACGTCGCCGAGCAGCTGCGGCACCGCCTTGGTGCCGGCGATGATCGGGAAGAAGTTGGAGTCGAGCGCCCAGCGCGGCACGATGTGCTGGTGCAGGTGCTCTGCGATGCCTGCGCCCGCGATGCTGCCCTGGTTCATGCCGAGGTTGAAGCCGTCGCAGTGCGACGACCTCCGTGAGCACGCGCATGGCGGTCTGGGTGAGCGCTACCGATCTCGGCGACCTCCTCAGGGGTCGCCTCGTCGTAGGTCGCGATGTGCCGGTACGGGCAGACCAGCAGGTGTCCGGAGTTGTACGGGAACAGGTTGAGCAGGACGTAGGCGTGCTCGCCGCGCGCGACGATGAGCGCTTGCTCGTCGCTCGAGACCGGGTGCGCGGCAGAACGGGCACTCGTCCTTGGCCGGCTGCTGGCCGTTCTCGATGTAGACCAGCCGGTGCGGCGTCCACAGCCGTTGGAAGGCATCGGGAACCGCGGCGAAGTCGCTCGCGGACTCTGCGCCGCGGAACTCCTGCCGGCGAGTCACTGCGTCCGCGCTCCGTCAGACCTGGGCCTTCGTCTCGATCGCCTCGCAGGATGCGCTGCGATCGCCTCGGCGACCGGCATGCCGTTCTCCTGCGTGCCGTCGCGGTAGCGGAAGCTCACCGCGCCGTCGGCGCGGTCCTCTTCGCCGGCGATCAGCTGGAACGGGCACCTTCTGCTTGGTGTGAGTGCGGATCTTCTTCGGCATCCGGTCGTTGCGAGTCGTCGAGCTCTGCACCGCACGCCCGGCGTTCTGCAGCTGCGTCGATGACCTCGTCGAGGTAGTCGCTCGTACTCTTCGGCGACGGGGATGCCGACGACCTGCACGGGCGCGAGCCAGACCGGGAACGCGCCGGCGTAGTGCTCGGTGAGCACGCCGAAGAAGCGCTCGATGGAGCCGAACAGGGCACGGTGGATCATCACCGGGCGCTGGCGCGTGCCGTCGGCCGCCGTGTACTCGAGGTCGAAGCGCTCGGGCAGGTTGAAGTCGAGCTGGATCGTCGACATCTGCCAGGTGCGACCGATCGCGTCGCGGGCCTGCACCGAGATCTTCGGGCCGTAGAACGCGGCGCCGCCGGGGTCGGGCACCAGCTCGAGGCCGGATTCCTCGGCGACCTCGGCGCAGGGTGCGCGGTCGCCTCGTCCCAGACGGCGTCGTCGCCGACGTACTTCTCGGGGTCCTTGGTCGAGAGCTCGAGGTAGAAGTCGTCGAGACCGTAGTCCTTCAGCAGGTCGAGCACGAAGTCGAGCGTGCTGGCGTCAGCTCGTCGCTCATGTTCTCGCGGGTGGTGAAGATGTGCGCGTCGTCCTGCGTCATGCCGCGCACGCGCGTGAGGCCGTGGACGACGCCGCGACTTCTCGTTGCGGTACACGGTGCCGAACTCGAACAGGCGCATCGGCAGGTCGCGGTAGGAGCGGCCCGCGCGACCGGTAGATGAGGATGTGCATCGGGCAGTTCATCGGCTTGAGGTAGTAGTCGGCGCCCTGGCGGGTGATCTCGCCGTCCTCGTTCGCGCGCCTCGTCGAGGTGCATCGGCGGGAACATGCCGTCGGCGTACCAGTCGAGGTGCCCGGAGTTCTCGAACAGGTTCGACTTGGTGATGTGCGGCGTGTAGACGAACTCGTAGCCCTCCTGCTCGTGCCGGCGGCGAGAGTAGTCCTCCATCTCGCGGCGGATGATGCCGCCCTTGGGGTGGAAGACCGGCGAGGCCGGAGCCGATCTCGTCGGGGAAGGAGAACAGGTCGAGCTCGGCGCCGAGCTTGCGGTGGTCGCGCTTGGCGGCCTCTTCGAGGCGCTGCCTGGTAGTCGCGCAGCTCGTCCTTGCGTCGGCCAGGCGGTGCCGTAGATGCGCTGCAGCTGCTTGTTCTTCTCGGAGCCGCGCCAGTAGGCGGCTGCGACACGCGTCAGGGCGTAGCCGTTGCCGATCATGCGCGTGTTGCGGCAGGTGCGGGCCGCGGCAGAGGTCCTTCCACGACGGTCTCGCCGGTCTTCGGGTCGACGTTGTCGTAGATCGGTGAGCTCGGCGCCGCCGACCTCGACGCTCTCTCCCGCGTCACCGGCCTTCGGCCGAGCCGCCCTTGAGCCCGATGAGTTCGAGCTTGTACGGCTCGTCTGCCAGTTCGGTCGCGTGCCTCGTCCTCGGTGACGACCCGACGCACGAAGCGCTGGCCGGACCGGATGATGCGGTCCATCTCCTTCTCGATGGCCTTGAGGTCTTCTGGGGTGAACGGCTCCTCGACGTCGAAGTCGTAGTAGAACCCGTCGGTGATGGGCGGGCCGATGCCGAGCTTCGCCTCCGGGTTGATGGTCTGGACCGCCTGCGCGACCACGTGGGCGGCGGAGTGGCGCAGGATGTTCAGGCCGTCCGGCGAGTCGATCGTGACGGGCTCGACGGTGTCGCCGTCGTGACGGTCGCGGCGAGGTCCTTCAGTTCGCCGTTGACGCGCATCGCGACGATGTTGCGGTCGCTGAAGAGGTCGAATCCCGTCTGGTGGCTCATTGGATCAACTTTAGTGGCCGGGGCGCGCACCGACAGCCGCTCAGGCTCAAGGCCGCCGGTGCTGGGCAGAGTTCTCCCCGGGTGCCTCAGGTGGCCCGATGTCGCTCTGCGGCGGTGAGGGCGTCGTTGAGTGCCGGTGATTTGGATGGCATCGGTCTGGGTGTCTGGGTGGGGTCGATCTCGCGGGGCGGGATCAGCCAGAACTGGATGCCGCTGGGGTCGTGGTGGCGGACTTCGATTTCCCAGCCCTCGTCGTGCAGCAGCAGGTGGTGGTGGCGGCAGAGGAGGATGCCGTTGTCGATGTCGGTTTTCCCGCCGTCGCGTTCCCACCAGCGGATGTGGTGGGCCTCTGCCCATTCCGGGGTGCGTTCGCAGCCGGGCCAGGCGCAGCCGCCGTCGCGGGCGGCCAGCAGCCGGCGTTGGGCCCGGTTGAAGAAGCGCTGCTCCCGACCCAGGTAGACGGGGATGGGGCGGTCGTCGAAGACGATCAGCTCGATCCCGTTCAGGCACACGTTGCGCTCCACGGTGGCCATCGACACCGGATACGGCTGCCCCTCGATCCAGCCCCGACCGGTGCGCGCTTCCAGGTCCTTGGCGGCCACCAGTACCCGCACCGCGGGTCGGTTCACCCCGACCACGCTCTGCGGGTCGGTGTCCAGGGCCAGCTGGATCAGCTCCAGCATCCCGTCCGAGGCCAGCTGCTCGGTGCTGCGGGTATCCGCCAGGATCCGTTCGGCGCGTTCCTGTTCGGGGCCGCTGGTGAAGCGGGGTCCGCCGCGGCGGGGTGAGGTGAGTTTGTCGTAGACGTCATCGATGAGCGCGGCGCCTTCGGGGTCGAGGTCCCAGGTGTAGCGGGTCATCCCGTCATCGCGCTTCCACCGCCGGAACGAGCGCAACGCCCGACGCTGCCGCTCCCGCTCCACGATCCCCGCGGCATCCAGGTCATCGCGGGCGGCTCGGGCCAGGCGCAGCAGCTGCTCGGCATCCACGCGGGCCCGGGCGCGCTGGCGGTGCCGGTCGCGTTCTCCACCAGCCGGGTCGCGGCGGCGGTCAAGTCTTCAATCGTCACGCCGGGACCGGGTTTGCCGAGCCCGGTGCGGATTGCCTCCGCCCCGGCCACCGACAGCGCCCCGGTCGCGACCGCCTTGCCGACTGCGGCCAGCCACGGTTCGGTCATCATCGCGGCCAGCCCCACCGGGTCATCGATCCCATTGGCCTCGGCGTTCTGCAGCAGGTCCGCGTCGTTCAGCATGCTGCCCACCCGGATCAGGGTGGTCGCCTCCCGGGCGGTGGACCCGGTCACGCCGCGGATCAGGGCCTCCGGGGTGCGGAACCCCTCCTTCCGCGCCAGCCCACCGAACCCGGCCTCCACCGTGGAGCGGCGCACCACCTCACCGGCCAGCACCGACGCGCAAGCATCAAGACTGCGCTTGGCCTCCGCCAGCGAGCGTTGCGCCGACAACAACTGCTTATCCCCGAGCGCCCGGGCACCCGGCGCGTCGGCGCCGATCCGGGCGGCAGCAGCCAGCAGCACCTCGAGCGAGGTGCTGAACGTAGCTGCGGAAGTGGTCATGCATCCATTGTCCCAGCCTCGAACACAGCTCCACAAGCAGATTTGAGAATCTGTTAGAAACTACTTTCACGGCCACCTGTGGAGGAGAAGTGCCGGCCACAATCCGGCGACTCGACCCGCCGAGATCTCCACGCATGGTCTCGACAAGCGCGACCACCGAAAGAGGTCGCGAAGCCGCGCGGGGTCAGAAAGAGGCCCTAAGCCGCGCAGGAAGGGCACTTTGCGATCCCCGGAAGGATGGTCTCGACATGCTCCACCACCGGGTGGCAAACACCCGTGCCTAGACTGCGGACATGTCCCTTCTGCGCGACGTGGCCCAACCCATCCTGAACGCTCCGATGGCCGGCGCGGCGGGCGGGCGACTAGCAGGCGCGGTCTCCGCCGCGGGCGGTTTCGGCATGATCGGCATCGGAACCACGGTGACCGAGGAGTGGCTTGAGCACGAGGTCCCCCTCGCAGCAGCATCCGGACGCCACTGGGGAGCCGGCATGATGGCGTGGGTCCTCGATGCCGGCCTCGACCCGGTGCGCATGGTTCTCGCCCACCAACCGGCTCTGCTGTGCATCAGCTTTGGCGACCCTGGGCCGGCCGCCGAACTCGCCAAGGACACCGGCGTCACAACCGCCATGCAGGTCGGCAACGCCGCAGACGTCGAGCGCGCCATCGAGGCCGACATCGACGTAATCGTCTGCCGCGGAAGCGAAGGCGGTGGCCACGGTCGCGGCGACGTGACGACACTCCCCCTGCTCCAACTCGTCCTCGACCGCACCGACAAGCCTGTGGTGGCGGCGGGCGGCATAGCAACGGCCCGTGGCGTCGCAGCCGTTCTCGCGGCGGGCGCTGTGGCCGCCTGGGTCGGCACCCGCTTCGCCGCATGCGTCGAGTCCCTGTCCGCCGATTCGCTCAAGCAGACCATCGCCGCCGCAGGCGTCGACGACACCGTCTACACGCGTGCGTTCGACGTGGCCCAGCGCATCCCGTGGCCGACCGAGTTCGGCGGGCGAGCTATCCGCAACCGCTTCACCGACGACTGGGCCGAGCATGTCGACGAGCTGCAGCAGCGGGTCGACTCCGAGAACGAGATGACCGAGCGGATGAACGCTGCGCGCGCATCCGGCGATGTCGCAGTTGCACCGGTGTACGCCGGCCAGTCGGCCGGCCTCACATCTCGAGTCGAATCAGCTGCGGATGTGATTGCCGACCTCGCCCGTTTTCGCGAGCACTTAAACACAGCGTGGGCCGCCTGGCAATAGGCGACCCACGCTGGCGTGCAATCTAGCGGCGGTAACCCTCTGTCGGGAATCCGCCGAGATACGCGAGCACGCGAGCCATCGCGAACGAGCCGGTGTTCGACTCGAGGGCGAAGAACTTGTCCGTGAAGTCGCCCTCGCGGTCGATTCCCGCTGACTCGAACGCGCCGACGATCAGCACCGGGGTGTAGTCCTTGCCTGCGAGCACACTCACCGAGCTCGACACCTGATCCGCCGAGAATTCCAGCGCGTTGCTGAGGTAGGCGTCCGAGCGTGAGCCGACGATGTTCAGATCCGAGTCCATCTGGCCGTTGGCGTACTTCTCGATCAGCGCAGCGTTTCGGGCGTAGTTGCGCCATCCGTAACCCATCTCCGCATAGGCGGCGTTCGGGTTGTCCTTGCCGAGGTAGTTGGTGATCATGTGGATGGTGTCGGATGCCGTGTACGCGAGCGCGACAGTGATGTCCCGTTGGCTCAGCATGTCCTTGATGACCTGGTCTGAGTAGCCGTAGCTCTCGGCGAGCGGTGCAACCTGCGTGGTCGTGAAGGCCTCCAGATTTGCATCGGCAGCACGGCGGAAGAATGACGCGACCAGTTTGGTGTTCGCGTTTTCGGAGATCGCGGGGCTGTCCAGATCGCGCCCCACCTCGAAGATGGCTTCCGCGGCCTCGACCTGCGCGACCGACAGTTCGAGCAGGAGCAGCGGGTAGAGGGAGTCGTTGATGACCTCCTCGATCGACCCGTACGCGCCGGCGTCGAGTGCCCCGTAGATCGCGTCGATCTCATTGCTCGCGAACAGGTAGAGCGTGAAGGCGTCGAATGCATTTCCGTACGCGGTCGTCAGCGCCTCGACGTCCGCGAGCGTCCTCACCTTGAAGGTGTCGAGGCGGTCAAGGAAGCCGGTGAACACTCGCTCGACAGTTCCAATGCTGCTGAACTCACGGTCAAGCACTCCGCCACCGTTGATCAGCGCATCCTGGGCGATGCCGTATGCGCCGGCTAGTGCCTGCATGAGGCTCTTCGCGTTCATCGCCTCGATGAAGGCACCCCCGGGGAGGCCTTGGTTGAGCAGCCGGTCGGCTTCATCGGCCATCATGAGCGCGTCGATGTAGCTCTCCCACGCCACGTCCTGGATGACGTCGGAGAGTCCCGAAAACTGGAGATCCGAACGGTCGAAGTCGTTCAGCTGGTCCTGGGTCGCGGTCTTGAAGCGCGTGTAGCCGGGCTCGGTCACCTTGAGCCCGCGAGCGGCGGACGGAGCGGGCAACTCCTTACCCGTCAGGTGGAAGTAGGCCTCGAAGATGTCGCCGACCTCGACGACCTCGACGCCGTTCTTGCGACCGTAGTCGACGACGTCAATGACTTGACCTTGCGTGTTCATCGAGTTGCGCGTGCCCATCGGGATCAGGGCCTTGGTGTACTCGCCTGATTCGACGACGGCGGACAGCTTCTCCGGGATCCCACCCACGGGGCCGATCGTGCCGATCGGCGAGATGGTGCCGGTCATGGCGACGTCGGGGAGGAACTCGTCGCCGAGGATGAGGCTGAGCAGCGCTGCCGTGGTGATGCCTCCGGCGCTCGGCCCGTCGATGCGGCCGCGCAGGACGAACCGGTAGTTGTTCTCGATGTCGGCACCGGTCAGGAGCGTTGCCACCATCACCGAGCTCCACGCTGCACCCTGGAACATGTCGCCGAAGCCGCCGACCTCATCCTCGGAGATGTCGATGGAGAGCTTGCCGTCCTCGGCCGGCTTGACGCTGATGGTCTCCTCGCCGATCGAACCGCTGCTTCCAGCGACGAGAAGGATGGGAACTGTGATCTCGGTCCGCTGGTAGTCGACAGTGTTGTCGGTGTTCTCGACCGGCTTTTCCGGAGCGGCCGGGAACAGCGTGCAGCCGGTCAGCATGACGGCGGCTGCAGCGACCACGGCCGTGGCGCGCATGAGTCGCGACGCGTGGCGGCGTGGCGTGGTGGTTCGTGACAAAGGGATCTCCTTGGTTCAGGACGAACGGATGCAGGGATGGTGCGGGTTTTGGGGAGTTCAGAACGTCGCTTCACTTGTTTGCGAAGCTCCACTGTGTCGCGAAACGGACCTGGCCTGATCGCAACCCAACCCGGAATGCTGTCAGATGCCGGGTCGCTGCGGCAACGGCAATGAGGGTGTGTCACCCTAGTTCGTACCCTAGTTTGTCTTGCCTCGGGCGGGACATGCCAGGGGCGGATGTCCCGTGTCAGTCGGGCGTGGAACAATCGGCAACATGTGCGGCAGGTTCGCTCTCGATGACAAGGCCAATGACTCGATCACCGAGTTCGTGGAGTTCTACGGCGTGAAGCGGCTCAGCGACTGGCAGCCGAACTGGGACATCCGCCCAACCGACCCGATCATGACGGTGATCGACTCGCCCAAGAACGGTCTCGTCGCGTCCACCGCCCGCTGGTCGCTGGTCCCTGGGTGGGCGAAAGAGCTCAAGCTGAAGTTCCCGACTTTCAACGCCCGCTCAGAAGAGGCGGCCACCAAGAGCGCGTTCGCTCCCTCGGTGAAGTCGAAGCGAGCCTTGATCCCGGCGACCGGGTACTACGAGTGGCAGACGCGCGGCTCCACGAAGACTCCGTACTTCATCCGCGCCGGGCAGGACGACCCGGTGATGTTCGCCGGGCTGTACTCATGGTGGCGAGATCATTCGAAAGCCGACGACGATGAGAGCCGCTGGGTTCTGACGGCGACGATTCTGACGATGGATGCCGCGCCGCAGCTTGCCGAGATCCACAATCGCAATCCAGTGGTCCTGCCGCGCGACTGGTGGTCGGACTGGCTCAACCCGGGGTTGGAGGGCGACCAGAAGTTCCTCGACGCGGCCGTGCAGGCGGCCCAGCCGGTCGCCGACGCGCTGGACTTCTACGAGGTCGCCCCGCTGCGCGGCGAGGGCCCAGGGCTGATCGAGCCGTTGAACTCGCTCTGAGTCAATTTCCGGGCCGCGGCCGCGGAGGCAGTACTGTTCCGCAAGAGCCATGAGATCACCCGTCGCGCTTACCCTTGCCGCAGCAATGCTTGCCGCGCTTGCCGGCTGCGCGTATCCGGCTGCGACCGCTGACGATGGATCGCTGACGTTCGCGGCTGTCGGGGACTCCATCACCGCATGGGATCCCCCGTACGACTCCGACCCCCTGAACTCGTGGGTCACGGCGGCGGTGGGCGACGACCTGCTGATCGGCGGCGGTTGGGCGCGGTCCGGTGCGCGGCTGGAGCTCATGCTCGCCTCAGTGAAGCCGACGGATGCCGATGTCCTCGTGGTCATGGCGGGCACAAACGACGTGCGCCACACGACGCCGGTTGAGGATCGCCTGGTCCGGCTCGCCGCGGTGATCGAGACGATCGGCATCGACGAGGTCGTGATCGCGGCCGTTCCTCCGCTGGATTCCGACCCTGTCGGCGCTCGAGTGTGGAACGACGCCCTGTCTGCGTACGCGACCGCACACGGCATCACCCACATCGACCCGTGGCGCACCCTTCGGGCGCTGGACAACACCTGGGTCGCCGGCGCGAGTGTCGACGGGATCCACCCGACCCACAGCGCCGCGGCGACGGCCGGGATCGCGATCCGGAACGAGCTGGTCACCCGGTTCGGTTGAGCCCAGATTCTCCGGGCTACCGTTGAGGCATGACGGACACTGATCTCTCCGATGGCCGTTCGATGCTCGAGCGGATGGCGGCCGGCGACCTGTACATCGCGGGCGACGCGGAGATGGCCGAGGCAGCCGACGTGGCGCACGATCTGGCCTCCGCCTACAACGCGACGACCAGCAGGCAGGGGCCGCTCCGGCAGGAGCTGCTCGGGAAGCTCCTCGGGGCGATCGGTGAGGACACGGTGCTCCGTCCGCCGCTGTACGTGGACTATGGGTCGAACATCCGGATCGGCGCGCGCACCTTCGCCAACTTCGGGCTGGTGGCCCTGGACGTCGCGTCCATCACGATCGGTGACGACGTGCAGATCGGGCCGAATGTGCAGTTGCTCACGCCGACGCATCCGCTAGACCCGGAGCCGCGCCGCGACAAGTGGGAGGCAGCGGAACCGATCGTCATCGGTGACAACGTGTGGCTGGGCGGCGGCGTGATCGTGCTTCCCGGCGTATCGATCGGCGAAAACACTGTGGTCGGCGCCGGTGCCGTCGTTACCAAGGACCTCCCGGCGAACGTCGTCGCGGTGGGCAATCCGGCCAGGGTCATCCGCGAACTCTAGACACCCCCGAGACTGCAGAAACCGGCGTCTAGGCAGGTCACTCGGCCGGTTTGCGGAGTATCAACCCATCGAGGGCGATCCGGATCTCTGAGCGAAGTCAGGATGGCGCGCGGATGACACGCGAACTACCGTCATGCCATGGAGATCACCGTCGATGGAATGCGGGTGCTGACGACCGTTGTGCCATTCGGGCTGCTCATTATCGCGATCCACACGCGAAACCTCCGGCGCCGGATTCGCGTCGTGCCGAAGACATTTGCACTCTGGGCGACCGTGGTCGTCATCACGGCATCCATCGTCAGCTTGGGCGCCTGTTTCGCCTACTCCAACGCGGCCGAGTCGATGACCGGATTCATCGCATGGTTCGTCGTCGTATCGTCGGCTGCCCTGGGTCTGCAGACCGCGGCGACCTTCTACGAGTACGTCGTGATCTCGATGGAGGAAGAAGAGGAGCCCTAGATCGGTTGCCAGGTGGCCGAGACTGCAGAAAGCGGCGTTCAGCCCTCGCATTCCGCCGGTTTCTGCAGTCTCGTGGCGCGGCCCGATTCACGCCATCACCGCCGCCATGGTCAGTCGGCTGTGAAGACGAGCGTGAACCCGCCTTCGGTCTCCCGCACCTGGAAGCGGACGCCCGAGCCCGCGCCGTCGAGGGTTGCGTACCCGGTGCCGTTCTCTTCGCCTGATGACTGCTCACCCGTGTATCCGGCAGGCAGCGCGTCGGCGTAATGCGCGACGATCGCGTCGAATGGCGCCGCGTTCGCGTAGGTAGCGGTCTCGGTGTTCCCGCCACCGGCGGTCGAGCACAAGGTCGACTCGGCCGGTGGTGCGGGCCAGTCCTGCGGTTGAGACTCGACGTTGGCTATGTCGACGCCGGGGTACCACCCCACGCCGACGCCGTCGCACTCCGCGGGGATGTCGATCGGGCCCGGATCCTCAGCGGCGATGCCCGGCCCATCCATTGGGCCGCCAGCGTCGACGGTGAACGAGCAGCCCGACAGCCCGAGCACCGCTGATGCTCCAAGCAGCGCGACCCACGCGGACAGCCGACGGCTCACAGCGCGGCCTCCCGCTCGGTGATGCGGCTGCGACCAAGCGCAAGCCACAGCCCCGCGATGGCGAGCCATGGTGGCATGAGGATCGCGGGCAGGCCGGGCACGCCAGTGAGGATGACCGCCGCGAACAGCAGGATCGCGAAGAACCCGCTGAGCGTGCCGAGGATGCGCGAGACGATCCGCTCAACCCACGCCATCCAGGCGAGCGCAAGCATGGCGACGAGCACACCGAACCACGGCAGGTACGCGCCGAAGTCGGTGAGCATGTAGTAGACGAAGAGACCATCCGCGTCGTAGACGCCGGCTTCCGGGCCGAGGTAGTTCGCGAGAGCGCCGCGCCAGCCGTAACCGAACAGCGCAGCTGCCGCGGTGGCGAGCACGCCGCTTGAGACGACCCGGGCTGCAGTGGACCGTGCGAAACGCCGGTCGACGTTGCGGCGCCAGGCCGCAACCAGCACGAGCAGCGCGGCGATCGCGACGAGGCCGGCGATGAAGCCGATGCGTCCGCGCATGGGGTCCAGCGAAGCCATGTCAGCGGCGGTCACGGTGTAGTCGCCGCCCGTGACCCACGCCTCCATTTCTGCTGGCGGGCGCAGGTCGGTCAGGGTCGTGCCGACCATGCCGGCGACGCCGGCCAGGACTGCCCATAGCGGCCAGGCCGTGGGTCTGAAGCCTCGGGGGCGTTCGAGCGCGGGCGGTGACTCCTGTAGGGAGTCGGGTGTGGTGGACAAGAGGGGGCTCGCTTTCCTTGCTAGAGCGGCGCGGCGCATGCGGCCGCGCGCCGTCGTTCTGACGGCACCGCTCGAGCCTGAGCGGCCCGACAGCCCATCTCCCAGATCCGGATGTCCTCAATCAGCCGGGACGCGATGGCAGGACAACCTGAACGCTGGCGTCGGCCGTGCAACATGCACGGGCGCTCACGGCGAGTCAGGAACGCGTCTCGACAGGTGCATCGCGAACCGAACCAAGACCTGCCTCGCGGGCTGTGACGATGAGAGCGCTGCGGTCAGGCACGCCGAGCTTCGTGATGATGCCGTAGACGTAGTTGCGCACGGTCTTGTTCGTGAGCACGAGCGTGCGAGCGATCGTGCCGTTGTCGCAGCCGCGAGCCACGAGGTCGAGCACCTCCGTCTCGCGCTCAGTGAGCTCCGGGAATGCTCGAGGCGCTGGGTCGCCCGCAGCGCCGCTCAGGAAAGACACCGCCCGCGCCGCCACGTCGGCACCGAACAGCACCTCGCCATCAGCGACCGCATGGATGGCGCGTTCCACTTCACGGGGCGAGGCGACCTTGAGCAGGTAGCCACGGGCACCCGCCCGCATGGCCGCGAAGAGGGACCGGTCATCGCCGAGCATGGTGAGCACGAGCACAGCCACCGCCGGATGCCGCCGCGCGATCGACTTCGTGGCATCGATGCCGGATTCGGATCCGAGATCGAGGTCCATGAGCACGACATCCGGGGTTGTGCGGGCCACAAGGTCGATCGCGCCGTCAACAGTGTCGGCGTCCCCGACCACCTCGACGTGCTCCAACGTCTCGAGCAGCGAGATGATGCCTCGCCTGAAGAGCGGGTGGTCGTCGACGACGACCACGGTGATAGATCGCTGCTCCGGCATGCGCACCCCCGTTTCCGGCTCCATTATCCCTATGAGCACTGCTCGCCTGCGGGAACCACGTCGACGTAGGCACGCTGGTGAGCGACCAACCGCATCTCTGTCGGCCACCGCTCCTCGAATGACAGCCGGAACGGTGGTGCCCCTGGAGCCGGATCGTCCACTCGCTCGATCCGCGGCATGACGCCATAACCCTCGAACATGTCGTCGCCCGGCAGAGGGACGATCGCGTGCTGGTCCACGTCCGAGCCGCGGAACGTTTGACTCTCCTCGGTCAGCTGCCACGCCGTCGTGAACGGGTCGCCACATACGAACCCAGACCAACGCCGCACCTCTGGGACGTCGCCGAGCGGATTGAGGAACGTGTTCGTCATCTCGATCGGCACGATCGCCCAGCCACCGCAAGCGTGCTCCCCATCGGCCGCGCGCTGCGCAGCGGCGATCGCGTGGGGCACGTCAATTGACAGGCCGGCGACCAGCGCAGCCATCTCATAACCTTCCTCGCGCACCCACACGTCGTTCGTGAAGAGCTTGTGCTGGCCGTCGAGGATCGCCTCGACCAGCCCAGCTGGCCAGGTCTTCTGAGTCAGCCCTTTGAAGGTGCCCTCCACCGATCCTTGCCACATCTTGCTGCGGCCGTCGGGGAGAGTGTCAGTTCGCCGCACGTGCGTGTGCAGTCCGGTGACGTCGAACGACTCACCGCCCTCGGCAGTCGCCGTGAGCGTCGCGCGCACGGTGAACTCCAGATGAATCCTGCGGCCGTCATCGTTCTGGCGGTGCTGCTCGTGGCGCACCTTCCACGTACCAGAGACGAACTTCTCGCCCCCCGGGGGGCACACCGGGATGCTCGTTCGGCTGTCGTGCACGAATCCCAGCAGTGGCGGGGCCGAGTCCAGCTCCTCGAATCCCATCATCATGCGGCCGAGCAGCACGTCATCCTCGATGCGCATGTTGACGTCACCGAACAGGCGGACATTGCCTACCCCCGGGACGACGCGCTCGGATGAGTACCCGCTTGTCTCGCCTTCCGACTCGGAATCCTCGCTAGCGACTGCAACCGCTGTGATTGCCCTAATCCCTTCACCCGGATGCCCGAGGGCGGCTTGCGAGGATTCATCCGCCTGCATGGCCGCCTGGAGGCGAGCGGCAGACGTCTCCAGCAGCGATTCCGTCACCTCGACCCACGCCACCGGGAGGTCGGACCCCAGGAGCGGGAACGCGTCAGCGTCGAGGTGTGGTCCGCCAGCGGGTGGCACGCACCCGCTGAGCAGCCCTGCCAGCGCGACCGTCATAACCACGGCGCATGTGCGCGTTCCCCAGCGTCGGGTGGCGGTGCTAGCTCGAGGCATGGCGACTCCAGATCGGGGGCCGCACATGCGACCACCGTAAGACTGGCTGTCCCGGCGTCCCAAGCGTCAGTGCGCCATGTCCTCGATCAGCGCGGACTTCAAGACGGGCAGGCGTGCACGAACGACCACCCCGGACACGGACGTGCTGACGGTGGCACTGCCGCCGCGCTCCTGGGCGCGTTCCCTCATCGAGGTCAGGCCGACGCCAGCGGTGGCTCCGGGTGAGATCCCCGTTCCGTTGTCGCGAACGGTCAGCTCGATCCAGTCTCCGTCCGATTCGATGCGGAGCTCGATGCTGGAGGCGCCGGAATGGCGTGCGGCATTGGCGATGGCCTCCGCGCCGATGAAGTAGAGCGCATCTTCGAGCTCCCGCGCGATTCCGCCAGGCGTGTCAACGACGGAGTGCACACGCATCGCATCCGAGTCGAACCGACCTGCCAGCTCCTCCAACGCCTCGGCAAGGGTCGCTCCGTCCAGTGGCGAGGGATTTACGAGAACCGCAAGCTGCCGCACATCCCTTACACGCCGGTTGACGTCCACAGCCAGCTCACGCAGCAAGGACGCCGCCCGATCGGGCTGGGTCGCGAGCAGGTTCTCCACGGCTGCCAAGCCGAAGCCGACGCCCGCAAGCGAGGGACCCAGGCCGTCATGGAGCTCCCGGCGCATGGTGCGCCGCTCCCCCGCGCGTTCGGCTACGAGAGCGCAACGTGCGCGCTCGAGAACGTGGTTCGATTCGACAAGCCGCACCGCGGCAACGATAAGTCCGCTGATGTCCGCCAGCGCGGCGAGCGTCCGCCGGTCAAAGCGCTGGCCATCGGGTGGTCGCACGACGAGCTGGCCGAGGGATTCCCCGCCGCTTTGCAGAAGCACGACGTGAGGCGTGCCGGTCGCTCCACCCGAGACCGCCAGGAAGTCCGATGCCACCATCCGCACTTCCACGCTTCCGAGTCGCAGCACGCGGCGAAGCACATCAGCCAGCTGCTGTAGCCCCTCAACTCCCGGCTCGAGCTCGCCGATCCGCTCGCCCAGCCTTGCCAGGAGGGTCGGCGGGTCGGCTGCATCCCCATAGACGAGCACATCGATACGGCGCTGAAGCCAGCGTGTGAGCGGCTGCGCTGCGAGCGCGATTGCCACCGGCGTGACGATCCATACGCCGTTGCGCTCGGGCAGCAGCGGCGACGCGAGCACCACGACGATGAGGTAGACGACGATCCCGCCAATCGTCAGAAGCGACCACAGCACGAGACGGTTCACGACCAGGGCAACGCCCCACATCCTCTGTCCGAGCACCACCACGAGGATGGCCGCCGGGTACACGACCTGCCCGAGCACGGGAGCGACAAGAGCGAGATCGGCCGCCCACCCGGGTAGCTCGAACTCCTTCGGCAGCACGAGGGCGATGTAGGACAGGCTCAGGAACCCGTGGCCGAGCGCTAGCCACGCGACGCTCGTGCGAACACGGCCGCGAGAGCGGGCCCAGCGCACGGCGAGCACGACCCAGCACGCGATCGCTATGCCGACCGCCGCATAGCTGAGCCACGAGAACAGGTCGCGAAGCACTGGCTCGGCGCCATCGAGCACATCCCGCGGGGTGAGGCTCACCGCGAGCGCGCCGAGCGTGACCGCGCCGTTGAGCCCGACCAGCCCGCGCTCCCAGGGACGGAGCCGGCGGAGGGTCACGAGCAACGGCAACGACGCGGTCATGAAGGTGCCGGGGACGAAGCTCCAGCCTGCTGCAAGGGCGATGGGCTCCCACAGTGGCAACCCGGCGACCTGCGTGCCCAGCATCCCGTACGGCACTCCGAAGGCCGTGAGCCCAGATCCGATCGCGTGTACGGCCAGGATCACGCCCACCGGATGCGGGCGCCGGGCAAGGATGAGAGCAGACACCGGGCCGTACACGAGTGCGACCGCCACCCCGACGTCGTCAAACCCGGCGAGCATGCCATTCGGCACCTGTGAGAGGAACACGCCTGGGAGCGGCTCAGCTGGCAGGTCTGCCAGCCACATGATCAGCAGGCCGCCGAGCGCCAGCGCCCACGAGCAAACCCACACCGATGCGGCGACCACGATGCGCGCCGTCACCGCGGCATCACCAGTTCAATGCCGAGGGCGCCGCTTGTGAGCGTCGATGCACGACCGCCGACATCGCGCGCACGGCGGTCCACCGCATCCAGCACGTCCGACAACGCGACGGCATCACCGAGTCTGCCGTCAGCCTCGACCATTACGATCAACCGGTCTGACTCGACCCGCGTGCTGACCTCGACGCGGCGGACGTCGGGCTCCCGCCACAACCCCGTCAGTGCGTCAGCGACTGCAAGGTAGGCGGCGATCTGCACGCTCAGCCCGAGCACATCAGTGCCGCTCGAGTGCGCCGTCACTGTGACCCCGTCGCCGTCGAACTGTCGGGCGAGCTCGATGAGCGCGGCATCGAGGTCCCCCGCATCGAGCGCGGCCGGCAGCAGCGTCCTAGCAAGCTGGCGCACCTTGTCGGCGCACGCCGCGACATCCGGTCGCAACGCAGCGACGGCGGCCCGAGCTCCAGTCGGGTCGGCGGTGGCGAGTCGCTCCGCGGCGGTCATGCCGAATGCGATACCTGCCAAGGACGGCGCGAGGTCGTCATGCAACTGCCCATGCAGCATGCGACGCTCCTCCGACCGCACCCCGAGCGTGCGACGACGGGTGCTCGCTACTTCGCGGTTGATGCCGGCAAGCAGCACCGCCGCGGCGACCAGGCCGGAGATCTCCTCCATCACAGGGCGCACCACCTCATCGAGTGCACGATGGTCATCGCTCGTCAGCTCGACCGAGCCCACCGGCCGGCCGCCGGTACGCAGCCCCACTTCGAGCGTCGCCGCGCCGGGCACACCCACGACTACGACCTCGTCGTCAGCCGTCGACCTGATGGCGACTGATTCGATGTCCCAAGCGTCACGCAACGCCGCTGCGATAGCCCGAATGCTGCCCTCCGGATCGTCTGCATCACCGATGCGCTCTCCCAGCCTTTCAAGCACCGACCGGGCATCCGCGCCCGGTCCGAAGTAGAGCCGCACCGTGCGGCGCGAGATCAACCGCACCGTAGCGCCGAATGCCAGCGCGAGGGCCGCCGCCGCGAGCGCGCCCGCGACCGCTGGTGGGGCACTGAGACCGCGTGCGACGAGATCCACGACGAGGTAGAGACAGATGGCGGCGGCGACCGCCTGCGCCCAGGTGATCCCTGTGACAAGGCGTCGGTCCGGCTCCAGTTGGCGATCGACAATCGAGAGCGCAATGATCCCGGTCGGCAGCAGTGCCTGCGCCAACACGAATGCTGCGTCGAACAGCGAAGCGAAAGGTGCGGTGACCTCGGCAAGGGCGCGCCCGTAGCTGACCGCGAGCAACACGACACCCGAGACCAACCAGGCCACCGCCTGGCGACCCCGGTCGTCGTGTCCGCGCTCGCCAGCAAGCGTGATCGCGGCGACGATGAAGCCGGCGATCGCACCAACGAGTGACGCAAATACGAGCGGAAACGGCACCATAACCCCCACGACAGCGGTGATGCTCCGGGCAGTATCCACGGTGATGATGAAGCAGCCCCAGCTGACCCCTGCCACTCGCAACCTGGGTTTGCGCACGAATAACCACGGCACTATGCCGAGCGCGGCAAGCTCCGCCTGCCTGGCGAAATAGGCGACTACGTGAATCGCTGCACCCAGGGACGAGTCGGCTCCGGCAAGCTGATGAGCCACGAGCGTCAAGGCAAGCCACCCGCTCGTGATGGCGAGAGCCGCGACGATCACCGCAAGCCAGCTGGTCCTCTTGCGCAGCACGATCACAGCAAGCGGCGCGTATACGAGCGCGGTCACCGACAGGCGCAGCACTGGCGAGTGGTCTACGGCGCCGAGCAACGCGACGACGAGCACCGCCGCCACCGGCGACCACGCGAGGACGAGGACGGTGACGGATGCGCGCAAAGCCTCGCGCCTCCATGCGCTGACTCGTCGTCGTGGCCCCACCCGACCAGTATCCCGGGTGGGCGAGGTTGCCTCACCGTCCCGGAGTCATGAGTTTCAGGGGCAGATGTCCTCAAGTCGCTGGCATCGGGGCATCTGTGCGCCAAGTCGCCCTACGCTAGCGGCGATGAACACCACACTGGAGAAGGCATTGGCGCTGGGTGCCGAATCGACCATGCGAGACCGCACGATCGACATCACCACTATCGGCGCCCAAACCGGCCAGCCGCGGCGCATCGAGATCTGGTTCCATAGCGTCGACGGCGTCGTTTACATCACCGGAACCCCCGGTGCCCGGTCGTGGTACGCGAACATGCTCGAGAATCCTGAGTTCACATTCCACCTCAAGCACGGAATCGAGGCGGACCTCCCGGCCAGGGCGGTTCCCATCACCAACCCGGACGAGCGAGCGCCGCTGTTCGCGCGCATCATCGATGGCATCCGTGAAACCTATGCCCGGGAGGGCTTGGCGCCGAATCTGCCGCCTGAGCAGGATTGGCTTGCCGGCAGCCCTTTGGTGCGCGTCACTTTCCTCTGAGCTCAAGCACGGCTGACGGCAGACGTTCTTAACCGGAAAACCCCCGGCTTGCCGGGGGTTTCCATGTGTGTGTGGGCGATACTGGGATCGAACCAGTGACCTCTTCCGTGTCAGGGAAGCGCGCTACCGCTGCGCCAATCGCCCAGGTTGTGAAGCCTGGAGGTGGAGACGGGATTTGAACCCGCGTATACGGCTTTGCAGGCCGCTGCCTCGCCTCTCGGCCACTCCACCGCGTGCGGTCAACATCAGCGAGGCTGACACTTCCCACTCGAGCGGATGACGAGATTCGAACTCGCGACCCTCACCTTGGCAAGGTGATGCGCTACCACTGCGCCACATCCGCATTTGCTCGCATTTCTGCGTGCTTGAAGACTCTAACCGATGCGCGGCACCCACGGCAATTCCGTGACGAGTGTCGCCAAACCTATGGCAAGATTGTGTGGTCGGCCTGGCCGACGAGGGCGATTGGCGCAGTTGGTAGCGCGCTTCCTTCACACGGAAGAGGTCATCAGTTCGAGTCTGGTATCGCCCACCAGCATTTCTGTCGCGGTTGTTCTTCTAGGCGAAGCAGCGAGTCACGCGACGATCGGCGTGGTCTGAGCGGATGCGATCCGCCACTCCCCATCGCGCACGAGCACATAGGTCAGGCTTCCGGATGCCGGGAGCGTGTCGCCGCCGTCTCGACCGTCGTGAATGTGCTTGACGCAGCTGACGAGCGCCACGTCGGGTCGCAGGAAGACCACATCCTCCACGTCCACCGTCGTCAGGACGTCCGCCAGAGGCGACGCCAACGCGGCGCCCATCGCATCAGCCAGCGCGGTCCGGCCCCGCACCCGGCGGCCCGCAACATTCACGATGCGCACGTCATCCGTGTGCAGGTCGATGAACGCTGTGTGGCTCTGCAGCCGAACGGCCTCGGCCACCAGCTTTCGAATCTCGGCCGCATCGTCGTTGTTGTGGTGTTCGCTCATGATCGCCACAACCTTCCTGGCGTCTAAACCATTCCGTCAGTCGTCGGAGTCGAGCAGCCCTACCTCGGCCAGAGCCTCGCGCAGCCCATCACGCGATGAAACGCCGAGCTTGCGGTACGCCGACTGCAGCTGGGTGTCGACCGTTCGCACCGACGTACCGAGCCGCTCGGCAATCTCCCGCGACCGCTCCCGCGCTGAGGCCGCACGCGCGACCTCGAGCTCGCGCCGGCTGAGCAGCGGCGGCGGCGCACGATGGAACGGCTGCTCGTCGACGACGGACGCAATCCGCACGCTCATCAGCTCCAACTTGCGTCGCAGCTCAGCCGGCGGCCGCATCCGCAGCGCCAGCGTGATCGCGTCGAGCACCGTCGGCTCCTGACCGGATGCCTCAACGCGGGCCAGTACGCTGGGCAGCGCCTCGAGATCCCGATCGCGCAGTGCCACTGCGAGCTCCCGGATGCAGCGGACGATCTCCAGTTCGGTCGGCGAGCGTTCGCTGATCCAGTCCAGCATCGCGGCTGCCCGATCGAAGTACCCCAGCCGGATCGGGATGCACGCGGCCAGCGCAGCCAGGAACGCAGAACCGCGGTCCCCCTGCCCGGTGATCGCCCGCTCGACGACCTCGACTGCACCGTCCAGGTCTCCGGAGTGCGCGCGAATCCACGCCTGCGCCTCCGCGACCTGGATGTACGCGTTGCGTGAGGTGCGCTGCACGGGTGTCATCGCCTCGAGCAGCCGCCCAGCCTCGTCAACGCGACCCTGCTTCGCGATCGCGTTCGCCTGGTACCCGAGAGCCACGCCGAGCAGCCCAAGACCATCCCGCCACCGCAGCTGGTCCACCGCCAGGGTAGTGAGCCGTTCCGCGTCAGCGAGCCGCCCGCCGCACTGGCGCAGGTTGCCCAAGAACATCGTGTAGATACCGATGCCGTCATCGGCGTCGATGCGACGCGCTTCGACGTACGCGGCCGCCTCCTTCACCTTCCCGTCGCAGATGAGCTCGACGAACCTCGCGAATCCCAGGGCGGCCGACGCGAGCGGATCGACCTGACCGATCTGGTCCTGGATGCGCGACAATTCATCGATCGCGGATCGTACCGCGGCAAGGTCGCCGCGGCTTGAACGGGACACCACCAGCAGGATGGCCGACCGGATAGCGAGTTCCGGGTTCACCCGGAAGGCCAGGCGCCCCAGCAGCGGCATCCCGGCGATCACGTCCAGAGAGGCGTCCCACTGCTTGAGTGATTCGTCCAGCGACTCGGACTCGGCGTTGATCCGCGCCCGAATGCGCTCGGCCTGGGCGACTGCACCGGCCAGGTCATAGCGCCGATAGGACAGGTGCTCGCCTCTGCGGACCGCAACGAGTGCAAGCTCCTCCGGCGTGCGCGCGAGCGCCTCGGCTTCCGAGAAGGCAGCCTCCGCCTCGGCGTGCTCGCCCAGCAAGGACTGCGTGCTCGCGAGCGTGGTCAGAGCCGCGCAGCGACTGGCCCGGTCGGCGTCACGAGCAAGCAGGGCCCTCGCGAAGTCCGAAGCGGTGACGAGATCCCCCATCCCGTACGCGTAGCCCGCTCCCCACGCCAATTCGCCGATCGGTGGCGGCGTCGAACACTGAAGCTCAAGCCGGACCGCGTGAAGCCGGTCACGGTCATCTCCGGTCGCCCGGAGCCTGCGCACGGCTTCAGCGATGTCCTGCGCAGCGTGGTCGTCCTGTGCGAGCCCCTCGGCGATCAGTGGGTGGGTGAGCCGGAGCCGGTCCGTTCCGAGTTCTGTCGCCACGAATCCGCGCGCCTCAAGCGCTGAGACCTGCACCGCCTCGTGCACTGTCGCTGCCAGGATCCCTCGGCTGACCGGCTGCAGCAGGGCCGCCAGTCGCAGCACGCGCCGCTGATCGTCGGTCAGGTCTGCCAGGCGCGTCGCCATCGCGTTGATCAGGTCGGTCGGCGCATCGCCCTCGTCGATGCGAATGGTGTCGCCGTCCGGACGAACCTTGCCCCTCAACTGGGCGCTCTCCACGAGCACACGCAGGTACAGGGGGTTACCGGAGGTCCGTCTGGCAAGACGCTGCACATCGGCGTAGCTCACGCGCGCGTCGAAGCGGCGGTCGAGCAGCTCGCCGACCTGGCTCGAGGTGAGGCCAGCGAGG
Source organism: uncultured Actinomycetota bacterium (assembly GCA_963702165.1). GTDB lineage: Bacteria > Actinomycetota > Actinomycetes > Actinomycetales > Microbacteriaceae > Terrimesophilobacter. Next base: position 899,086 of record OY969722.1, read on the forward strand.
TCATGTCGTTCCGTCAGACCCTCATCGATCATGCGCTGGATGGGCGCAGGGAACCGCTCCCCCAGCCGCGCCGTCGCCACCGTCGGCACACCGAACGCGCGCACGAGCTGGTACACCGCGGCAGCGGACACGTCATCCAGGCGCGGAATGTCGTCGACGAAGAGCAGATAGCGTCCCGCAGCGCCGCCAATCGCCGACATCAGTGCAGGCACCGCGCGCTCCGGCTCAGCGGAGATGCCGAATCGCGCGAGCAGCGGCCCGAATGCGCCGAGCGGGACACCGGCGAGTTCCGCCAGCCCGATCACCTGCCCGACGGTTCGGTCTGCAACGGCACGGGTGATCTCGGATGCGAGCACGGTCTTGCCGACACCGGCCGCCCCGATGATCAGCTGCACCCGACTGGGCAGACGGCTCAAGCCATCCGTGATCTCCGCCGCTGGGGTCGTGCGTGCCACAAACGGCCATTCCGGCCGAGCGGTAGGGCTCCAGAGACCTGACACGGCTCCGATCGTAGTGGTCAGCGCGCGTACGTAATTCCTACTGATTGCGCCCGCGAGTCGCTCTGCCAGCCTGACTTCGGTCGACGCACCTGTCTGCACCACATTCCCCTGCCAAGAAAGAGGCCTCATGCACGCTCGAACCTCCATCGGGTTGACCTCGGTCACCGCCCTGGTGACCCTGCTCACCCTTGTCGCCTGTTCGTCCCCGGCGACCGATCCGGTCGAAGAGATCATCGAGAACATCGTCGAGACCGAACCGGATGTCGAGGTCGAGGCCCCAGATTCCGCGAACGATCCGGCGACCAAGGGTTTGAGCCAGGAGGCCATCGACGGCGGGTACACGATCGTGAAGATGCCGAGTGGATGGCCCGGCGAGTTGCCATTGCCGGACGGGCACCCCGTCCTGGCGATGCGCAGCGGATCGAACTTCGTCATGCACTTCGACCTGTCGTCGGTCAAGGCCGGCGAGGAGCTCATCGGGTGGTACGAGAAGAGCCGCGACTGGACCCTCTCCGAGGACTGGGAGAACGACGGTGTCCGCGTGATGAGCTTCGACAGTGTCGAGACCAATGACTACGGGCCGCTGCGCCGGGTGATTCTGGGCCTCGGCATGACCGACTGGCCGACCGGGTTCCAGTACAACCTCGAAGTTCGGGAGGACTGACCATGGGCATCCGCTCGAAGATTCTTGCTTCCAGCGCCGCAGTGCTGCTCCTGGCTGGGCTCGTCGGCTGCACCGGGCAACCACCGTCAAGCGACTTTCCGGGGCCAGCACCCGCCCAACCGGCGGACGTGAACAACGACCCGGCTAGCAACCCGGGCACCTTCATGATCGACCCCGCCTGGCCATGGCCGGCCGCGCTGCCGCGCCCAGCGCAGACGATCACCTCGGAGTACACCGGCGAGAACATCCTTGGCGAGGGCGGCATCTACACGATCGAGTTCAGCGCCCCGAACCTGGCTGCCGCGCAGGAGTATGCCGACACGCTGGCAGCGGCCGGGATCAGCTGGATGATGGACAGCACCTTCCCGGATCCAGAGCCGGGTGACCCCGAGGTCTCGCTCGTCGCGATGGCTGGGGCGTACATGGCGACGCTCACGGTGGACACCGACTCGCTCCACACCGAGTTCAGCTTCATCGGAGCCCTGGAATGAGCCTGCGCCAGCACTCGTCGTCCATGGCTGCCGTTGCTGCCACGGTGCTGCTGCTCGTCGGCTGCGCGGCTGGCGGACCTGGCGGACCCGGCGGACCTGAGCCCGCTGGCCCTGGCGGCAAGCCTGGGGCGGCCGCACCCGACGAGGCCGCGACGGAACGCGCCGCGATGGAGTGCGTGACAGGCGCCTGGGTAGCCGAAACGCCTGCACTGCAAGCGTTCTTCGACCAGGCGATGGCCGGAGCCGGAGCCGGTGACTTCAAGATCATCGCCGAAGGAAGCATCGTCTACGAGTTCATCGATCACGGCTTTGGGCTCACCGTCATCCCGACCGCATTCGCCATGCGGATGCCGACAGAGGTCGGCGATGTGGTTGGCACAATGACCGGACAAGCCTCCGGTTTCTGGACCGTGAAGGGTGAGTACATCCACGCCGCCGGCGAGGACTGGCAGGTGGCTCTCGAGATGCGCTGGACCTTCAAGGGCCAGGCGATCGAAGCGGATACCGGCGCCCAGTCGATGACCAACGGCTTCACCGACGTCGACCACTTCGCGTGCGACGGCGACGTGCTCGTGCTGCAGTCCCACGACGGGCCACCGCTTACGCTCAACCGGATGGTGGCCGTCCCGTAGCCGGTGGCCGGGGCGCAACCCAAGGCGCCCCGGCCCCGGATGGTCACCGGGTGGGCTTCAGCAGCGACGCGACAGTCACAACGAGCATCGATACACCCAGTGCGAATACCGTCGCGAGCAATGCGACCATGGCCTGGCTCGCCAGCTGGGTCGGCTGCCCCGAGTACACGAAGCCGGGACCGAGCGCGAACACCCCGAGAAACAACAGCCCCCACAATCCGCCGATCATGAGCGGAGCCCCCAACGCGGCGGCGGCTGGCCACGGCTTGACGAACGCCCCGCAGACCGTGCCGACGACGACGCCGAGGATCACAGCGCTGACCGGTTCCAGATAAGCACTGGTGCCGAGCGCGCCTGCCACTCCGGCGAGCACCCCGGCGGCGAATCCCTCACCGGTGTTCCGGGCCGACTTCAACCGCTCGACCACCACGACCGCAACGGCTGACGCAACGGGAGTCAGGACACTGTTCAGCGCGATCACCGGGGTGAGCTCGTCCACCCGCAGCTCGAAGCCGATGCCCGCGACAATGCTCGCGGCCCACAGGAGAGCGATTCCGATCACGGCCCGCGGATGCCACGCAGCGGGCGCGCCACGCTCCTTGAACGCGAGCACGAGCAGGAAGACGCCACCGCCGATGGCAACCGGCAGCGCGCCCGCGAAGTCCAACGCACCCGTCGTGCGGTACAGCCACATGCCGCCGCCACCGAACACGACGAGCGCGAGTGGCAGGAAGATCAGCACCGAGAACGCACTCGCGACACCGGCGGCGGCCCACGGGCCGAACCTCTCACGCGCTGCCATCGCGACACCCACCCCCACCACGAAGCCCGCGGCGGGGACCAGCACAGCGAAGCCGAACGGCTGCCATCCGGCCAGCATCGCCGCCATGCCTGCCAGAGACCACAGCGCACACAACGTCACGGCAGCCGGCCACAGCATCCGCCAGTGGCCGCCGCCGTACAGCAGCGCACCCAGCGTCGCGATGAGGATGCCGACGACCGCAGCCACGAGCAGCAGACCGTCAGCAAACATGTGTCATCTGTACCACAGGACGAGCGAGCCGCCGGGTCTGCTCCGAGCGCCCAGCCGATCCAGCGCCGCCCACAGCGCCACCAGCACGCCCGCGACCTCCAGTGACTCCTCCACCAGCACCGCGATGTCGCCGACGATCAGCAGCCCGGCCCCCTCGAGCCCCATGTCGGCCGACGTCAGGAACCCGCCGAGCGCTTCCATCCCGATCGCGCCGGCGAGGTAGAGCGCACCGCCCAGAATCAATCGTCGCCGAAGGACCCGATCCAGCGAGCGAGCCACCCAGCTCAGCCACAAGCCGACTGCCACAGCGACGGGCGCGGCGATGGCAAGCCAGAGGTAGGCGAACGAGACGTCGATGCCCAACGCCGCCGGAACGTTCCTGAGCCGGTCCTGCAGCGCCGCGCCCTCGCCCGCAGACAGCACTACCGCCGCTCCCGCCATGACCGCGAACGGCAGCCGTTCGCGGTTGCGCCAATTGACGAGCATTGCGATGACGAATACGACAGCGAGCAGGGCACACAGGAAGGTGGAGTACCACGCGAACAGATTCGACTCGCCGTTCGGATGAAACGCATCCACCAGCGCGTCGAGGAGAGGAAGCGACCGGCGTGCGCCGGTCAGCCCGAGGTACACGTCGAGTGCGATCCCGATGACGCACATCGCACCGCCGACCGCAGCCAGTACCGTTACCACCACGCCGAACCGGAACTCCGGTCCCTGAAAGGACTGGGGCGTCGGCGTCGCCTGCGGCATCCCCACATGGTGGCACGCCGACTCGATGTCGGCCTACGAATCCGGCAACGGATTACTCGGGGGCCCCGGAGGTGAGCGAGATAAGACGCGAGATGGCCCGCAGGTACTTCTTCCGGTACCCGCCGCCCAGCATGTCCTCCGCGAACACACCATCGAGCGGCACGCCCGAGGCGACAACCCGCACCTGCGCGTCGTACAGCCGGTCGACGAACGCGACGAAACGCAGCGCATCCGTCTGGTGGTCGAGCACGGTCACGTTACGCAGCCCGATCGCCTGCAGGCCGTCGACGAGCTTTGCGTAGCGCGACGGGTGCACATCCCCCAGGTAGGAGATCACCGCCGCGAAGTCGTCCACCGTCGCGTTGCCGTCCAGAGCGGCAATCGCCTGCTCGAGGGTGGCATCGTCGGCGACGCTGACCGCGTGCCCCTCGACATCGCGTCGGCGGTAGTCGAGACCGTCGATGCGGATGGTCGTGAACTGACCGGCGAGCGCGTCGATCTCCCGCAGGAAGTCCTGGGCGGCGAAGCGTCCCTCCCCGAGCGCATTCGGCGGCGTATTCGAGGTCGCCGCGATGCGGGTTCCGGATGCGGTGAGCTCGCCGAGCAGGCGCGACATCATCCGGGTGTCACCCGGGTCGTCCAGTTCGAACTCATCGATGGCCAGGAACGACGAGCCGCGCAGCATCTTCACGGTCTGCGCGTAGCCGAGGGAGCCGACCAGCGCGGTGTACTCGATGAAGGTGCCGAAGTACTTACGGCCCGGCGCGAGGTGCCACAGCGAGGCAAGCAAGTGGGTCTTGCCGACGCCGAAGCCGCCGTCGAGGTAGATCCCGGGAAGCGTCTTCGGCGTCTTGCGTCTGGAGAACAGGCCACCGCGGGCCGGCTGCCACGCCGCCACAAACTCTCGAATCGCGTCCACTGCCTCCGCTTGCGACGGGTAGTCAGGGTCTGGCCGGTAGTTGTCGATCGACGCGCCCCGGAATTGCCGCGGCGGCACCAGGTGATCGACGATCTCGGTGCCGGTGAGGGATGGGCGACGGTCAGTGAGACTGCCCGCCACCCGAACATGTTCAGCGGGCACGCGACTCTTTCCTTACGTGTAATGCTTGGACTCATCCGCCGCCACGTGGCACGAAAGTGCGTAGATTCGTTATGGCGGCGCGAGATTCAAGCCTAACGTGCCGTGAACGCACCATTCGCCCGCGGGACGGGCGCTGACTGGAGGTAACAATGACCGTCGAGGTCGATTCATCCGAACGGTTCGCCGGCTACGCAAACCCGAACCGGCTTGTCACCACCGAGTGGTTGCAGGCGCACCTCGACAAACCGGATCTCGTCGTCATCGAATCGAATGAGGATGTGCTCCTCTACGAGACCGGCCACATTCCGGGCGCCGTGAAGATCGACTGGCACACGGACCTGAACGACCCGGTGCTGCGCGACTTCGTCGACGGCGATGCCTTTGCCAAGCTGATGAGCTCGAAGGGGATCGCACGCGACTTCACCGTCGTCATCTACGGCGACAAGAACAACTGGTGGGCAGCGTACGCGCTGTGGGTGTTCACCTTGTTCGGCCACGAGGATGTCCGCCTGCTCGATGGCGGCAGGGACAAGTGGATCGCCGAGGGCCGCGAGTTGACCACCGAGGTGACGCAGCGCACCCCGGTCGAGTACCCGATCATCCCCCGCAACGACCACGCGGTCCGCGCGTTCAAGGACGACGTCCTCGACCACCTGGGCAAGCCGCTGATCGACGTGCGCTCCCCGGAGGAGTACAGCGGAGAGCGCACCACCGCGCCCGCGTATCCGGAGGAGGGCGCGCTGCGTGCCGGCCACATCCCGACCGCGCGCAACGTCCCGTGGGGTCGCGCCGCAGCCGAGGACGGCACGTTCAAGCCCATCGACGAGCTGAAGGCGATCTATGTCGACGAGGCCGGGATCGGTGCCGCCGACGACGTCATCGCCTACTGCCGGATCGGTGAGCGCTCTGCGCACACCTGGTTCGTGCTGCACCACCTGGTGGGCATCCCGAAGGTGCGCAACTACGACGGCTCGTGGACCGAGTGGGGCAGCACCGTGAAGGTGCCGATCGTGCAGGGAGAGGCGCCCGGCGAGCTTCCCTGAGGCGGTGGGATAATCGTCGGATGACTGAAACGGGCCTACCCCCCGCGCTCGCCGAGATCCGTGACGAGTTTCTCGAACTCGAGCAGCAGGATCGACTGATGCTGCTGCTCGAGTTCGCGAACGAACTCCCGGAGCTCCCGGAGCGATTCCAGGACCACCCGGACCTGCTCGAGCGGGTCACCGAGTGCCAGTCCCCCGTCTACCTCTTCGTCGAGGTGGATGACGCGGGTGTCGTGCACGTCCACGCGACGGCCCCCAAGGAAGCGCCCACAACGCGCGGGTTCGCGTCGATTCTGGTGCAGGGGCTGTCCGGGCTCACCGCCGACGAGGTGCTCGCAACCCCGGATGACTACCCGCAGACCATCGGACTGAACGAGGCGGTGAGCCCGCTGCGCATCCGGGGCATGAGCGGCATGCTGGGCAGGACGAAGCGGCAGGTGCGCGCGAAAGCCGCGGCGTGAACCTCACGCGGCTCGTTCCGCAGCCGTCGCTCACCATCGACACCACCGCCGACGATGCGGCAGCGCGCCTCGAGGAGCTGTACCCCAGCGAGGCCACTTGGCTGCGCATCAATATGATCGCCAGCCTGAACGGGTCAGCGGTGGGCGTCGACGGCACCTCCAACGGCCTGACCAGCCGGGTCGACCGGCGCATCCTGGGGGCGATCCGACGGCAGAGCGACATCGTGCTCGTCGGCGCCACAAGCATCCGCAACGAGGGGTACTTGATGCCCCGCACCGCGGCGCTCGCCGTCGTCACGGCCAGCGGTGACCTCGAGGGCAACCAGCTCCCGGCCGACCTCGGACCGGGTCGGCTGATCGTCGTATGCCCGTCACACGCGGCGGGGCGCGTGCGGGACCAGCTGCCCGGCAGCGTCGATATCGTCGAGACCGGCGACGCGCGTCCGGATGCCGCCGGCATCGTCTCCGCGCTTCGCGACCGCGGCCACCGCCGCATCGTCTGCGAGGGCGGTCCGAACCTCGCGGCCCAGCTGCTGGACGCCGGACTGGTGGACGAACTGTGCCTGTCGACCAGCCCGCAGACCGTGCCGTCGGTGCTGCCGGTGCTGCCGGGCCGACTGGCGCAGCGGTTCGAGCTGACCCAGCTGCTGGCCGACGACGACGGCGCGCTCTACGCCCGCTGGCGGCTCACGCGCTGAGCTCTGGCCGGCCGAGCCAATTGCTGATGGTGCGCACGAACCGCTCCTCGTCGTAGTTCCACAGCTTCGTGTGCCGTGCGACGGTGAAGGCCTCGAGCCGCACGATGTCGGGCCTGGCTTCCGCCAGCGCGCGCGAGCCAGTCGAGGGCACAAAGCCGTCGTCGTCGCTGTGCAGGATGAGAATCGGCAGGTCAAGCTCGTCGGCGCGACGCACGAAGTTCAGGCGTGCAAGGTCGATCGGATCGCGTTGGCCAGTGAGGATGCGCCCCCACGGTGCGCCGATGGCCCGGAACACCGTCCGGCTCACCTGGACGGGCAGCCCGACCTCCCCGGCGATCGCCTCGAGCGTGATCACCCAGTCGATCACCGGCGACTCGAGCACGACGCCGCGCACGAGCGGCGCGAGCTGGGACCGGGTGACCGCCTGCAGCACCGTCGCCCCGCCCATTGACCAGCCCATGAGCACGATGTGCTTCGCCCCGCGCTCCTGTGCGTATTGCATCGCGGATTCGACGTCCCGCCATTCGGTGTCGCCGAGCGAGTACCGGCCGTCGGCACTCGATGGGGCGTCGCCGTCGTTGCGGTACGAGATGAGGAGGCTGTGGTACCCGGCGTCGCGGAACACAGGTACGGCGCGCAGTCCCTCCGGCCGGCGTACTGCGCGACCGTGCACTTGGATCACCCAGCGGTCTGTGTCCTCAACCGGCCGGTCAACGTGGGCCGGGATGAGCCACGCGGGCGCCGGGCCGAGCTCAGTGTCGATCTCGACATTCTCGTAGTCGACACCGAGGTCGTCCGGGGTCAGGTACCACCATCCGGCAATCCGGCCGCTGCGAGCGAGCCGCACGTCGCCGTGGCTCACATCGATGAGCTGCCTGGTCACCGTCTCGTCGGTCTCGCTCAGGATGTCGCCGATGCGCGCATGTCCCCTGTCGTTCGAGAACCACAGGCTGTACCGGCCACTGATCACGGTGTCAGCGGAGCGCCGCAGCTCGATCGAACCCTCCGTCTCGTTGACGCCGACGATCACGACGTCCTGTTGACGCTTGCGTGGCGGAACGATGATGGTGCGTGCGACGGCCGCGGTCAGCCAGGCGGTCGCCAGCAGGCCGAGAGCCGCGACTCCCCCAAAGGCAACGAGTCCGAGACGCAGGTACGGCCTGAGGTCGGCGTGCCTGCGGGAAACTGCCACCCTGAAACTTTAGTCTGCTGAACGTGTCCGACACCGTGACCGGTTCGCCGGTGCCAGCGCCCTTCGGCGCGGCGATCGACTCGATTCACGCAGCAACGCTGCGCAGTGAACTCGTGGTCACAGAGCTGCCCGCTCCCGGCTCGCTCGCCCCCTACTCGATCGCGTTCGCCGCGGATGTCACTCCAGCGCGCCACAGCGACGACTCCGAACAGGCGACAGGTCGCTTCGTGCTCCTCTACGACCCGAGCGAGCCGGATGCCTGGGGCGGGGCGTTCCGCGTCGTGTGCTTCGCGCAGGCGCCGCTGGAGACCGAGATCGGCATCGATCCCTTCCTCGCCGCAGTGGCCTGGTCCTGGCTGATCGACGCCCTGGACACGCGCGGCGCGCGCTACCACTCGCCATCTGGCACCGCCACCAAGATCCTGTCCACCGGATTCGGCGAGCTGGAAGTCCAGGGCGACGGCGCACAGATCGAGCTCCGTGCCTCCTGGAGCCCCGACGACAGCGCGCTCGGCTCGCACGTCGAAGCGTGGGGCGACCTGCTCTGCATGCTCGCCGGACTGCCACCGGTACCAGAGGGCGTCAGCGTTCTCCCGACTCGGCGCAAGGGCGCGTGACGGGCGAAGCGACGGGTGGCGGGACCCGTGAGAACGGTGCGGGGCACGAACCCCTGCACGTAATCGACAACCGCGACGAGTACCTCGAGGCGGTGCAGCAGATCGCCGCAGGGACCGGCCCGGTGGCGGTCGACGCTGAACGTGCATCCGGCTACCGCTACTCGCAGCGCGCCTACCTGATCCAGCTCTACCGCGACGGCGCGGGAACCTTCCTGTTCGACCCTCCGGCCATCGGCGACTTCAGCGAACTGGCCGATGTCATCCGGGATGAGGAATGGGTGCTGCACGCCGCGAGCCAGGACCTCGCCTGCCTGCGCGAGGTCGGCCTCGACCCGAACCGAATTTTCGACACCGAGTTGGGTGCGCGGCTCGCGGGGCTCCCTCGCGTCGGCCTCGGCGCGGTGGTCGAGGAGCTGTTGGGCATCAAGCTCGCCAAGGAGCACTCGGCCGCGGACTGGTCGACCAGGCCGCTGCCCGAGTCCTGGCTCGTCTATGCGGCGTTGGACGTGCAACTGCTCGTGCGGCTGCGAGACGAGGTCGCGGCGCTGCTCGTCGAGGCGGGCAAGAAGGAGCTGGCGGAGCAGGAATTCGATGCCGTCCGCACCAAAGAGCCCAAGCCGCTGGTGGCCGAGCCGTGGCGCAGGCTCTCCGGCATGCATGCCCTGCGTTCGCCCCGCTCGCTCGCGGTCGCGCGCGCACTGTGGCAGGCACGCGACGACTACGCGCAGGAGGTAGATACTGCGAGCGGCCGGCTGCTTCCGGATGCGTCGATCGTCGCCGCAGCCAAGGCGCTGCCCCGGACGCGTGGAGAACTCATGAAGCTGAAGGAGTTCACCGGGCGCGCAAGCCGCACGCAACTCCCCCGCTGGCTTGCCGCCATCGAGGAAGGCATGGTGGCAGAAGACCTGCCGCCGCTACGGGTGCCCGGCGACTCCATCCCGCCCGCCAGGGCATGGTCCGATCGCAACCCGGAAGCCGACCGCCGCCTGCGTGCAGCTAAGGCGCAGATCACCTCGCTGTCCGACCGGGTCGCCATCCCGGTCGAGAACGTGCTCACCCCCGAGCTTCTGCGCCGCGTGGCATGGGCGCCACCGCAGCCGATCACCACAGAGAGCATCGGCGAGGCCCTCGCAGGAGGCGGTGCGCGCCCCTGGCAGATTGACGCAACCGCACAGTTGATCGCGGATGCCTTTGTGGAAGTCGACCAAAGCGCCGACACCGCCCAATCCGACGATTCGTAGAAAGAATCAAAGGATTCTTGAGGCCAATCGCCCAACTCTAAGATCGGTGGGAGTTGTCTGAGGAGGCATTGTGGTCGAGAGAACAGAAGTCGTCTTCGTCGACGGCGTTCGCACCCCGTTCGGGCGCGCCGGCGAGAAGGGCATGTACTGGAACACCCGCGCCGACGACCTTGCGGTCAAGGCGATGATTGGTCTGCTCGAGCGGAACCCGGAGGTTCCCAAGGACCGCATCGACGACGTCGCGATCGCCGCGACGACGCAGCAGGGCGACCAGGGTCTGACACTCGGCCGCACCACAGCCATGCTCGCCGGCCTGCCCAAGTCGGTGCCCGGCTACGCCATCGACCGGATGTGCGCCGGTGCGATGACCTCCGTCACGACCACGGCAGGCGCGATCGCGTTCGGTGCCTACGATCTGGCGATCGCCGGCGGTGTCGAGCACATGGGTCGCCACCCGATGGGGTTCAACGCCGACCCCAACCCGCGATTCCTCGCCGAGAAGCTGGTCAGTCCCGATGCCTTGAACATGGGCATGACGGCAGAGCGCATCCATGACCGCTTCCCGCACCTCACCAAAGAGCGCGCCGACCGCTACGCGATGCGCAGCCAGCACAAGCTCGCCGCCGCGTACGAGGCTGACAAGATCCAGCCCGACCTGATCCCGGTCGCCATCCGCAGCGACGAGGGCTGGGGACTGGCCACGCGTGACGAGGCGCCGCGCCCCGAGACCACCATGGAGGGACTGGCCGGCCTGAAGACGCCGTTCCGTCCGCACGGCCGCGTCACCGCAGGCAACTCCTCCGGACTCAACGACGGCGCCACCGTGAGCCTCATGGCATCCGCTGCTGCGGCGAAGGAGTTCGGACTTGAAGCCGAAGATGCGCATGGTGAGCTTCGCGTTCGCCGGCGTGGAGCCGGAGATCATGGGCATCGGTCCGGTCCCGTCGACCGAGAAGGCGCTGCGCAAGGCCGGCCTGTCGATCGACGACATCGGCCTGTTCGAGCTGAACGAGGCGTTCGCGGTGCAGGTGCTGTCGTTCCTCGACCACTTCGGCATCGACGACGACGACCCACGCGTCAACAAGTGGGGCGGCGCGATCGCGATCGGGCACCCGCTCGCGTCATCCGGTGTACGCCTGATGATCCAGCTCGCTCGGCAGTTCGAGGAGCACCCGGAGGTGCGCTACGGCGTGACCGCGATGTGCGTGGGCCTCGGCCAGGGCGGCACCGTGATCTGGGAGAACCCGAACTTCGAAGGGAGGCAAGTGACCATGGCGGAATTCACGCAGCTCGCTGAGCTCCTCAAGGACGACGAGGTCGTCACGCACTCCTACGTGCGGGATGTGCCGCTCCGCGCCGGCAAGACCCTCGCGCTGGTCACTCTCGACAACGGGCGTGACCACACGCGGCCGAACACGCTGGGCCCGTCGACGCTGCTCGAGCTCGCAGCGCACGCTGCAGTCGCTCAAGGACCGCGCGTCGCACGGCGAGATCCACGCGGTCGCGGTCACGGGCAAGCCGTACATTCTCGCGGCCGGCGCCGACCTCAGCCAGGTCGACGCGATCCCGAGCACGCGAGGTCGCGAAGCAGCTCGGCGCAGCAGGGTCACGCGACGCTGGGCCTGCTCGGTGACCTGGGCGTGCCGTCGTTCGTGTTCATCAACGGGCTCGCGCTCGGCGGCGGCATGGAGATCGCGCTCAACGCCGATTACCGCACCATCGACAGCTCCGTTCCGGCCCTCGCGCTGCCCGAGGTCTTCCTCGGCATCATCCCGGGCTGGGGCGGTGCGTGGCTGCTGCCGAACCTGATCGGGATCGAGAACGCCCTCAAGGTCATCGTCGAGAACCCGCTCAAGAACAACCGGATGCTGAAGGCGACAGGACGCACTCGAGCTCGGCATCGCGGATGTCATGTTCGAGCTCGGCGAACTTCCTCGAGGACTCCATCAGCGTGGGCCGACCGGGTGGTCTCCGGCGCGATCGAAGGTCAAGCGACCGAACGCAGCCGGGCAAGATCGAGCGCGCGGTGAAGTGGGATGCCGCCATCGGCATCGCCCGCAAGATGCTGCAGAGCCGCATCGGCACCGTGCCGAAGTCGCCCTACGCGGCCCTCGACCTGCTTGCGGCCGCCAAGAAGCACCGACAAGGCAACGGGCTTCGCCGCCGAGGACGAGGCGCTGGCCGGACTCATCTCCGGCGACCAGTTCCGCGCGAGCATCTACGCGTTCAACCTCGTGCAGAAGCGCGCGAAGCGGCCTGCCGGTGCGCCGGACAAGGCCCTGGCCCGCCCGGTCACCAAGGTCGGCGTCATCGGGGCCGGGCTCATGGCCAGCCAGTTCGCGCTGCTGTTCGTGCGACGCCTGCAGGTTCCGGTCGTGATCACCGACCTCGACCAGGCACGCGTCGACAAGGGGCTCGACTACATCCGCGGTGAGATCGACACGCTGCGCGACAAGGGCCGCATCTCCCCCGACGAGTCCAACCGACTCAAGGCACTCGTCAGCGGGCACGACGAACAAGGCCGACTTCGCCGACTGCGACTGGGTCATCGAGGCCGTCTTCGAGGAACTCGGTGTCAAGCAGGACGTGTTCGCCGATGTCGAGCAGTACGTCTCGGAGACGGCCGTGCTCGCCACGAACACGTCGTCGCTGTCGGTCGACGCGATCGGCGCGAAGCTGAAGCATCCGGAGCGCCTCGTCGGCTTCCACTTCTTCAACCCGGTCGCGGTGATGCCGCTCATCGAGGTCGTGAAGACGCCGCAGACCGACGATGAGACGCTCAGCACCGCGATGGTCACCGCGGCCGACGCTGAGGAAGAACGCGGTCATCACGAAGGACACGCCCGGGTTCGTCGTCAACCGCATCCTGGCCAAGCTGCTCGGCGAGGCGATGCACGCCGTCGACACCGGCACGCCGTTCGACACGGTCGTGGAGGCGGTCAAGCCTCTTCGGCCTGCCGATGACGCCGTTCGAGCTGCTCGAGCTCGTCGGGCTGAAGGTCGGCGCGCACGTGCTCGACACCCACCATGCCGCGTTCCCCGACCGTTTCTTCGAGAGCGAGAACCTGCACAAGCTGGCCGAGCACGGGAAGATCCTCGATCGGGACGGCAAGGGCAAGGTCAAGGGCTACGACAAGACCGCGCGTCGCGATCGTCGCCGGGGGCACGACGCCGATGATCGGCGGATGAGCTGCGCATCCGGATCGAGGACGGCCTGGCCGACGAGATCCACCGCATGCTCGAGGACGGTGTCGTGGCCGCGGCCGAAGACATCGACCTGTGCATGATCCTGGGTGCCGGCTGGCCGTTCCAGATGGGTGGCGTCACACCGTATCTCGACCGGGTGGGCGCCTCCGACCGGGTCTTCGGCGGGACGTTCCACACGCCGCCGATCCGGGGCGTCGCGTAACGCTCCTGAGGCAAGAACGGGAAGCAGCTCGGCTCCGGTTGCTTCCCGTTCTCGTCTCAGGGCCGGTCGAGCTTCTCTTCCGCCTCGACCTGCGCGCTCTGCTCCTCCGGCAGCGGCCGCGCGATCGGGATCTTGGTGCCGAGCACCTGCGCGACGACATCGCGCGCGATGCTCTGCGCGGTGAGGCCCGCCTCGCTCAGGATCTCCTCGCGAGAACCGTGGTCGAGGAACTCGTCCGGCAAGCCCAGCTCGTCCAGTCCGGTGTCGACTCCCGCCGCGCGCAGGTCCTGGCGGATGCGTGTGCCGATGCCGCCGACGCGGACGCCGTCCTCGATCGTGATCACGAGACGGTGCTCGTCGGCGAACTCGATGATGCTCGGCTGGGTAGGGGACGACCCAGCGCGGGTCGATCACCGTCGCACCGATGCCCTGCGCCGCGAGTCGCTCTGCGACCTCGAGGCCGAGGGTCGCCATCGGGCCGACCGTGACGATCAGCACGTCGCGGTGGGGTGCCTCGCGGAGCACGTCGACGCCGTCCTCGGTGCGGCGCGACCGCCTTCGAGCTCATCCCCGACCGATACCCTTCGGGAACCGGATCACCGTCGGGGCGTCGTCGACCGCGACGGCCTCGCCGAGCTCCTCGCGCAGCCGGGCCGCGTCCCGCGGGGCCGCGATGCGGATGTCGGGGCACGATCTGCAGTATCGCAAGGTCCCACATGCCGTGGTGGCTCGGACCGTCAGGCCCGGTCACCCCGGCCCGGTCGAGCACGAAGGTGACACCGGCCTTGTGCAGTCCGACATCCATCAGGACCTGGTCGAACGCACGGTTCATGAAGGTGGCGTACAGCGCGACAACAGGGTGCAGGCCGCCGAAGGCGAGACCTGCCGCCGAGGTGACCGCGTGCTGTTCGGCGATGCCGACGTCGAAGACGCGGTCCGGGATGCCGCGCCGCGAGCACGTGCAGCCCGGTCGGCCGCAGCATGGCGGCGGTGATCCCGACGATCGCGGTCATTCTGGTCCGCCAGGCGGACGAGCTCGTCGGCGAACACCGAGGTCCACGAGGGCCGGTCGGACGATGTCAAGCGCCTCACCGGTTTCCGGGTCGATCTGGCCCACCGCGTGGAACTGGTCGGCCGCGTCGTGCACGCGCCGGCTCGTAGCCGCGACCCTTCTCTGTGATGGTGTGCACGATCACCGGGGCGGCGTAGCTCTTCGCCTGACGCAGGGCACGCTCTACGGCCTCGATGTCGTGACCGTCGATCGGGCCGATGTACTTGATCTCGAGGTTGGAGTACGGTCCCTCGTTCTTGATGAACCGGGTGAGGAAGCCGTGCACCGCCGCCGCGGACGCCGCGGTAGAAGGCGCGTCCCGGCGACCCGAACTGGTCGAAGAGCCTGCGGCTCGAGTGGTGCAGCGTCGCGGTAGGCGCGCTTGGTCCTGACACCGTCGAGGAAGCGGGCGATGCCGCCGATGGTCGGAGCGTAGGAGCGCCCGTTGTCGTTGACGATCGATCACGAGGTTGCGCGTGTTGTCGTCGCTGATGTTGTTCAGCGCCTCCCAGGTCATGCCGCCGGTCAGTGCGCCGTCTCCGACGACCGCGACAACGTGGCGGTTGGTCTGGCCGGTCATCTCGAACGCGCGGGAGATCCCGTCGGCCCAGCTCAGTGAACTGGAGGCGTGCGAACTCTCGACGACGTCGTGCACGGACTCACTGCGCTGTGGGTACCCGGCGATACCGCCGCGCTGACGAAGCCCGGAGAAGTCCTGGCGTCCGGTGAGGAGCTTATGCACGTACGACTGGTGCCCGGTGTCGAACACGATCGGGTCTCGCGGTGAGTCGAAGACCCGGTGGATGGCGATGGTCAGCTCGACGACGCCGAGGTTCGGCCCGAGGTGCCCACCGGTTGCGAGCCACGTTCGCGATCAGGAACTCGCGGATCTCCCGCAGCGAGCTTCTCGAGTTGCGGCTTGCTCAGCGAATCCAGGTCCCGAGGTTCATGGATGGACTCGAGAATGCTCATGCCCCAACCCTATTTCACTTGTCGGCACCGGCTCCTGAGTACAGGCCACTAAGACCTTCGATTCCGCGCAGAGGATGCCGCCGGGGCGCGGCGAGCCGCACGGAAGCGGCTCACCGCGCGAGCCAAGCGCTCGCGCAGCTGGACTGACTCAGACCAGGCTGCGCAGCACGTACTGCAGGATGCCACCGTTGCGGTAGTAGTCCGCCTCGCCGGGGGTGTCGATGCGTACGACCGCGTCGAACTCGACCGGCTGCTTGCCTGCCGGCGAGTGCTCGCTGGGCTCCGCGGTGACGTGAACGGTCTTCGGGGTGGCGCCCTCGTTGAGCTGCTCGATGCCGGAGATGCTCACGAACTCGGTGCCGTCGAGGCCGAGGCTCTCTGCGGTCTCCCCCGCCGGGAACTGCAGCGGGATGACGCCCATGCCGATCAGGTTCGAACGGTGGATGCGCTCGAAGCTCTCGGCGATCACGGCGCGAACACCGAGGAGAGACGGTGCCCTTGGCCGCCCAGTCGCGGCTCGATCCGGAGCCGTACTCCTTGCCTGCGAAGCACGACAAGCGGGATGCCTGCTGCCTGGTAGTTCTCGCTCGCGTCGTAGATGAACGACTGCGGCGCATCCGGCTGGGTGAAGTCGCGGGTGTACCCGCCCTCAACGCCGTCGAGCAGCTGGTTCCTCAGCCGGATGTTCGCGAACGTGCCGCGGATCATGACCTCGTGGTTGCCGCGACGCGAGCCGTAGGAGTTGAAGTCCTTGCGGTCGACGCCGTGCTCGGTGAGGTAGTGACCGGCCGGGCTGTCCGCCTTGATCGACCCTGCAGGGCTGATGTGGTCGGTCGTGACCGAGTCGCCGAGCTTGGCCAGCACGCGCGCACCGGCGATGTCGGTCACCGGGCTGGGCTCGAGGGTCATGCCGTCGAAGTACGGGGGCTTCCGCACGTACGTCGACTTCTCGTCCCATTCGAACACCGAGCCCGCGGGCGTCGGCAGCGAACGCCAGCGCTCGTCGCCATCGAAGACGCCCGCGTACTCGCGCGTGAACATCCCGCTGTCGATCGAGGAGTCGATGGTCTTCTGCACTTCGGCGGCATCCGGCCAGATGTCGCGCAGGAACACGTCGTTGCCGTCGCCGTCCTGGCCGAGCGCGTCGCTCTCGAAGTCGAAGTTCATCGACCCGGCGAGAGCGTAGGCGATGACCAGCGGCGGGCTCGCGAGGTAGTTCATCTTGACGTCGGGGTTGATGCGGCCCTCGAAGTTGCGGTTGCCGGAGAGCACGGCCGTGACGGCCAGGTCGCTCTCGTTGACAGCAGCGGAGACCTCCTCGATGAGCGGGCCGGAGTTGCCGATGCAGGTGGTGCAGCCGTAGCCGACCAGAGCGAAGCCGAGTTCGTCGAGGTAGCCGTTCAAGCCGGCCTTCTCGTAGTACTCGGTGACGACCTTCGAGCCGGGGGCGAGCGTGGTCTTCACCCACGGCTTGACCTTGAGGCCCTTCATGCTCGCGTTGCGGGCGAGCAGCCCCGCGGCGAGCATCACCGACGGGTTGGACGTGTTGGTGCACGACGTGATGGCCGCGATGGCGACTGCGCCGTGGTCCAGCATGACCGACTCGCCGTCGAGCGACACCTCGGTCGGCTTGGAAACCGACTTCGGGGCGTGCGCGCGGTGGGTGTGCTGGTGCTCGCTGTACTCGCTCTCCGGGGTGTTCCCGGGCGGGTCGGATGCCGGGAACGACTCCGACACCTCGAGGTCGACCAGGTCGTGCACGACCGTGGTGTAGTTGACGAGGTCGTTCTCGAACTGATCCTTGGCCTGACTGAGGATGATGCGGTCCTGCGGGCGCTTCGGGCCGGCGATCGAAGGGACGACCGTAGCGAGGTCGAGCTCGAGGTACTCGCTGAACGCGGGCTCGGTGCTCGGGTCGTGCCAGAGCTTCTGCAGCTTGGAGTACTGCTCGATGAGCTCGATCTGCTCGGCGCTGCGGCCCGTGAGACGCAGGTAGTCGAGGGTGACGTCGTCGATCGGGAAGATCGCGGCGGTCGAACCGAACTCGGGGCTCATGTTGCCGATGGTGGCTCGGTTGGCGAGCGGGACCTGAGCGACGCCCTCGCCGTAGAACTCGACGAACTTGCCGACCACTCCGTGCTTGCGCAGCATCTCGGTGATGGTGAGCACGACATCCGTCGCGGTGACGCCGGTCGGAATCGACCCGCGGAGCTTGAAGCCGACGACCTTGGGGATGAGCATCGAGACCGGCTGGCCGAGCATCGCGGCTTCAGCCTCGATGCCGCCGACGCCCCAGCCGAGCACGCCGAGGCCGTTGACCATGGTGGTGTGCGAGTCGGTGCCGACACACGTGTCGGGGTAAGCCTGCATTACCCCGTCGACGGTGCGCGTCATCGTCACGCGGGCCAGGTACTCGATGTTCACCTGGTGCACGATGCCGGTGCCGGGCGGGACGACCTTGAAGTCGTCAAACGCGGTCTGGCCCCAGCGAAGGAACTGGTACCGCTCGCCGTTGCGCTCGTACTCGATCTCGACGTTGCGCTCGAACGCGTTCGGCGTGCCGAACAGGTCAGCGATGACCGAGTGGTCAATCACCAGCTCAGCGGGCGCGAGCGGGTTGATCCGCTCGGGGTCGCCGCCGAGCGCCGCGACCGCCTCGCGCATGGTGGCAAGGTCGACGATGCACGGCACGCCGGTGAAGTCCTGCATGATCACGCGCGCTGGCGTGAACTGGATCTCGGTGTCGGGTTCGGCCGCGGGATCCCAGCTGCCGAGCGCGTCGATCTGGCTGCGGGTGACGTTCTTGCCGTCCTCGGTGCGCAGCAGGTTCTCCAGCAGCACCTTGAGGCTGAACGGGAGGCGCTCATGACCGGCGACCTTGTCGATCCTGAACACCTGGTAGTCGGTGCCACCGACTGTGAGTGTGTCTTTGGCTCCGAAACTGTCCACTGCCGACATTTGTGGTCTCCCTTGCTGAAGCTGCCAAATTTATCTTGACGTCGAGATAAATGCTATCACTTATGCCGTGTGATCCGCTGTGGAACTCGCCGGAGGGCGGTATGCCCACCTCACGAGCATCCACGTCACCCAGAGCATGCCGGCGTAGAGCGGCACGCCCATGAGCAGCTTGGTTGCGGCAAGCCATTCTGTGTTCGAGGAGAAGTAAAGGGGGGCCTGCACCAGCAATCGCGCCGAGAACAGCCCGACCCACAGCCAGGTGGCGATGTACAGCACGCGTCGCTTGTTCGCATCCTGGCGCCAGTGCGGATCGTTCGCGAGCAGCCCGACAATGACGCCGATAAGCGGCCAGCGCACGGCGATGCTGACGAGCAGGACCAGCACCGAGACCACATTGATGATGAGTCCGGGCACGAAGTTGTCCTCGGCACGCCCGGTCATCAGGGCGAGGACCGCGGAGATGCCGACACCGGCGAGTCCCGCGAAGGCCTGCGTCGCTGGCGTCTTCTGCACGAGCCGAACGATCACGAATAGCGCGGAGACGGCCACCGGGGCGAGCACCGAGGCGACGACGTCGCCCGTGAAGGTATAGGTGACCAGGAAGCCCAGGCCGGGCAGGATCGCCTCGATCAGGCCGCGGATGCCGCCGACCGCCTTGAGCAGAGATCCTGCAGTCGGCACCTCGCCGGGCGTGACCTGCCCGATGCCGGCCTTGCGAGCCGCAGCGGCGAACGCCTGCCTGACCGATTCTGTGTCCGATCCGGCTGGCTTCTGCTCGCTCGGCTCGGTCATGTCGCGGTTTGCCCGGCGCTCGTCGGCGGCGTGGTGGTAGTGCCAGGTGCAAGCGTCGTCGCACCCTGTGGTACGTGCAGCGGGATCAGGTCGCGCGGCGGCATCGGGGTGTTCCCGCGGACGACGACGACACTGCGGAACAGCTCTTCGACCCTGGCTGCGGCCTCCGGGTTGTTGACGCCCTCCCCGGCAATGACACCGCGCAGGAACCAGCGCGGCCCGTCGACGCCGACGAACCGGGCCAGACGCGTGTGCCCTGCCCCTCCCGCGCCGGTTGCGGGAATCTCGGCCAGCAGCTCTGGGCCGAACGGGCCCATCGTCAGCTTGGTGGTGCCGCCCTGCTTGGCGATCTGCTCACCGATCTGCTCGCGAATCTCGTGCCAAAGGCCGGTCGAGCGAGGCGCAGCGAACGGCTGGACCTGCAGGGTCGATCCCGCGTAGTCGAGGCCAACGGCTACCACCCGCTTGGAGCCCTCCTCGATCTCGAGCCGCAGCTGCAGGCCCTCCCGCGGCAGGAGCTTGATGCCGCCGAGGTCGATGTACGGGCGCACCGCGTTGGCTTCGCTCTCGTCGAGCGGCCCGGCGGTGGCGCGGTCGGCTGGCGCCGACTTGGACTGATCCAGCTCGTCTGTGAGTTCGTCTTCTGTGCCGGTCTCATCCGGATTGGCGCTGGCGTTCACGACTGTGCTCCCGTTTGTGTCTGCGTCGACTCTGACCGATAACCGGTCGAACCGAACCCCGCGGCCCCGCGGAGGCTTTCGGGGAGCGACTCTACCGGTGTGAATCGCGCCGTGGTCACCGGGGTGATGATCAACTGGGCGATCCGATCGCCGACCGCGACAGAATACGGCACCGACCTGTCGGTATTCAGGAGGGTCACCCGGATCTCGCCCCGGTACCCGGCATCGATCGTTCCCGGACTGTTGACGATGGTGATGCCGTGCCTGGCCGCCAGCCCACTGCGGGGAACGACGAAGGCCGCGAAGCCATCCGGCAGGGCGAGGGCGAGCCCGGTCCCCACGGTGGCGCGTTCGCCCGGGCCCAGCTCGACCGACTCGGCCGCGCACAGGTCGGCTCCCGCGTCGCCATGATGCGCATAGAGGGGAGCCGCGGCGCCCACATACAGAACCTCGATCGCCTCAGTCACGGCATTCAGGCTAGTGCAGGCCGACAGTGCACCGGTGCCGCGCGAAAATCTGGTCGAATGGTGCCATGACGTTCTATCGCGAGAAGCTCAACCCCTCCGTCTGGCTGTACGTCATCGCGTTGCTCGTGATTCCCGCGAGCCTGCTCGTCTTCCTGCCCATCAACGTCTGGGTGGGCGTCGCGGTCGCGGCCGTGCTGTACGCCGGATGCGTTGTCCTCCTGCTCCTGGCCAGCCCGGTGCTCGAGGTGACGGACAGCGAGTTCATCGCGGGCAGGGCACGCCTTCCCATCAGTTTCGTCGGCGCACTGGAAGGCTTCAGAGCGTCGGAGGCGACCATGGAACGCGGCCAGCGGCTGGACGCGCGCGCCTGGCTCGTCATCCGGGGCTGGATCGACCCGGTTCTCAAGGTCGAGGTGACCGATCCGAAGGATCCGGTGCCCTACTGGCTGGTCTCCACGCGGCGACCGGACGAGCTGAAGTCGGCGCTGGAGAAAGCGAAAGCCGGCGCGTAGCGCGCCGGCTCACCGCCTCGAGTTCAGCGAATTCCTAGGCTGCACACTCGATGCAGATCGGTCCGAGCTTGCTCTCGTGGTCGATCTGCGAACGGTGCTTCACCAGGAAACAGTTCACACACGTGAACTCGTCCGCCTGCGGCGGAAGTACGACGACGTCGAGGTCGACATCGGTCAGGTCCGCTCCGGGAAGCTCAAAACCCCCGGGGTTGTCGGCGTCATCGACGTCTACGACTCCCGACATCTTGTCGGGGACCCGTTCCTTGAGCGCCTCGATCGACTCCGAATCATCGTCCGTCTTTCGCGGGGCGTCGTAGTCCGTTGCCATGCCCATCCACTTCTGTTGTTGCTGTGATTTAGCCAATCGGCGCGCATAGTTTGCACCATCCGGAAGTCAATAGCAAACCTTTGGCACCACCAACTTCCGTGCCCTACCCAACTCGCGGCGCGCCCGTTGTATTCCGGCCAAAATCGTATTGGCCATGGCACGCTTGGGGCATTGGCGAAAGGAACGCATCAGCCATGCAGGACCTGAGAGTGATCGGAGTGGAGAGCGGCGCGCTCCTCGTCGCATCAGACACGGGTGACCGGTTCCGTCTGGCCATCGACGACGTGCTGAAGTCCAAGCTGCGGCAGGCCCAGCCTGCCGCAGGCGAGGGTCGCAAGCTCTCCCCCAAGGAAATCCAGGCGCACATCCGCTCCGGCATGTCTGCCGACGATGTTGCTGCCATCACCGGCGCATCGCTCGAGTACATCGAGCGGTTCGAGGGACCGGTGCTCGCCGAACGCGAGTATGTCGTGGAGAGCGCACTCGCCGTGCCCGTGCACACCGCGGCGGACACCGACCCGCTGTCGGATGCCCAGACCTTCGGCTCGGTCATCATGAGCCGTCTGCACGAGTTGGGCGCGTCTGACGAGCGCTGGGCGAGCTGGAAGGAGGCTGCGGGCGGCTGGGTCATCAAGCTGTCGTTCACGGCCGACCAGATCGACCACGACGCCCGCTGGAGCTTCGACCCGCGCAAGTCCGCGCTCGCTCCGCTCAACAACGAGGCCATCACCCTGTCCCAGCAGGGTCGCCTGACCGGGAGCCTGATCCCGCGACTGCGCGCCGTCGACGTGCAGGAGCGCGTCCCGGACGCGACACGCTTCGACAGCGGCGCCTTCGACGACAGCGACCTGTTCCACGCCGACACCCTGCCGCAGCCATCGCTTCGCCCGGTCACCGGCCCTGGGGCGGTCAACCCGGCGGCAATCAACCGGGACGAGAGCGAGACCTCTACGCCGTCGAGCCAGACCGCTGATCTGCTCGAGGCGCTGCGCCGGCGGCGAGGTGAACGCGAGGCGGCGAGCTACGACGATCTCGAAGACGCCATGGCGGACCACCCGTCGACCGGGAGCATCCGTCTCATCGACATTCCGCTGCCCGAACCTGACCCAGAGGAGGAGCCGGAGCCGGTTGCGTCCGCGCCGACCCCTCACAAGTCGGGCAGGAAGGGCCGCGCCACCATGCCGAGCTGGGACGAGATCGTCTTCGGCGCCCGCTCGGATGACGACCCGGCCTGACCGGCCTCAGCGAGCAAACGCACCAAAACGCAGCAGCGGCACGGTCATCTCCTCCGGAGAACGTGACCCGTGCTGCCCGACCATGGCAAGCGCGGTCTCGGATGCGATCCGGCTGTCGTAGTAGACGACCGCCTTCCGTGCGGCCACCACGATGTCTCCGACGCGCGGAAGCACCTCATCGGCAACGGCGGCACCGAACCAGCCCTGTGCGACGATCTCGTCACGCGTGAGCACCCAGGACCGCTCACCCTCCGCTGATCTCCACCGCTCCAGCACCCGCTGCCGCTGATCGGGCGACGCATCCGGTTCGAAGTAGAGCTGCAGGCCACGGGGCTCGCCCGCGACGTGCCGGATGCCGTCCACCAGTCCCGGGACGCTGTCGAACAGCACGTGCGCGTGCTGCGGCACGTCGATGACACCGTGATCGGCCGTGACGAGCATCCCCTCGCGGGGGCCGAGGGTTGCCAGGAACTCGTTCGCGGCGGCATCCGTCGCCTCCAGCTCGCGGAGCCACCGCTCGGACTGCCAGCCGTCGCGATGCGCCGCCTGGTCGAGTTCGGAGATGTACAGGTAGACAACCGCCGAGTCGTTCTGATCGAGCACCCGACGAGCCTCGGTGAAGCGGTCCGCGATGCTCACACCGCTCAGGTACCCGGCGCCGCGCAGCACGGCCTGGCTGAAGCCGGACCCCCGAAACCGCTCACTGCCAATGGCGAACGATGGAACGCCGTTCGCGGCGGCCTCCTCGAACAGCGTTCGGGAGCGCTGCCAGGTGAGCGGGTCGAGCCGCTCGTCCCACCCGGTCAGCAGCTTCACGACCCGGTCGTGCTCGGCGTCGAGCACCTCGTAGCCCACCATGCCGTGCACACCGGGCTGTTCACCGGTGGTGAGCGACGCCAGCGCTGCCACCGTTGTGGTGGGGAACACCGTCTGGATCGTGGACGATTTGGTCAGCGCGCTCGCGAGCGTCCGCGCATGCCCTGCACGGGCCCGCAGGTTGACTGCACCGAGACCATCGACGATCACGACTACGACGCGATCCACCGTCGGCAACCCGAGCGCATTGGGGCGTCCGGCGACCGAATCAAACGAACTTCGCAGAACGTCGGCAAGGCTCGGCCGCACGGTTTGAGTGGCCGCTAGCATGGTCGCAATCCTATGACTACCCCCGCCACTCCCCCTTCAGACAGCCAGCTCGAACGCATCGACGAGATCGACCTTTCCACCGAGATGGAAGGCTCGTTCCTCGAGTACGCCTACTCGGTGATCTACTCGAGAGCGCTCCCGGACGCGCGCGACGGCCTCAAGCCGGTTCAGCGACGCATCCTGTTCCAGATGAGCGAGATGGGCCTGCGCCCCGATCGCGGTCACGTCAAGTCCGCGCGCGTGGTCGGCGAGGTGATGGGCAAGCTGCACCCGCACGGTGATGCGTCCATCTACGACGCCATGGTGCGCCTGAACCAGCCGTTCATCCTGCGTGTTCCGCTCGTCGACGGGCACGGCAACTTCGGTTCGCTCGACGACGGTCCGGCCGCCCCGCGCTATACAGAAGCCCGGCTCGCGGCCCCGGCGATGGCGATGACCGCCGACCTTGACGAAGAGGTCGTCGACTTCGTCCCCAACTACGACAACCAGCTGCTCCAGCCCGAGGTGCTGCCCGCCGCGTTCCCGAACCTGCTCGTCAACGGTGCCAGCGGGATTGCGGTCGGCATGGCCACGAACATGGCGCCGCACAACCTGATCGAGGTCGTAGGCGCGGCTCGCCACCTGCTGCAGCATCCGGATGCCTCCCTCGACGACCTGATGTCGTTCGTGCCCGGCCCCGACCTGCCCACCGGGGGGACGATC
This sequence comes from uncultured Actinomycetota bacterium, assembly GCA_963702165.1. Classification (GTDB taxonomy): domain Bacteria; phylum Actinomycetota; class Actinomycetes; order Actinomycetales; family Microbacteriaceae; genus Terrimesophilobacter. The sequence goes on from OY969722.1 coordinate 923,744, forward strand.
GTCGGTCTCGCCGGCATCCGGGACGCCTACGAGGCCGGACGAGGCAGCTTCAAGACCCGTGCGCGCGTGTCGATCGAGCAGCTGACCGCACGCAAGACCGGCCTCGTGGTGACCGAACTGCCCTACATGGTGGGGCCGGAGAAGGTCATCGAGAAGATCAAGGACGGCGTCAACTCGAAGAAGCTCTCTGGCATCTCCGACGTCACCGACCTCACCGACCGCAAGCACGGCCTGCGGCTGGTGATCGGCATCAAGACCGGGTTCAACCCGACCGCGGTGCTCGAGCAGCTGTACAAGGTCACGCCGCTCGAGGAGCAGTTCAGCATCAACAACGTCGCACTGGTCGACGGCGGGCCGAGGACCCTCGGCCTTCGCGAGCTGCTGCAGGTGTACCTCGACCACCGGATCTCGGTCACCACAAGGCGCAGCCGGTTCCGGCTTGCCAGGAAGCAGGAGCGGCTGCACCTCGTCGAGGGCCTGCTCATCGCCATCCTCGACATCGACGAGGTCATCCAGGTCATCCGCACCAGCGATGACAGCGACCAGGCCAGGACGAGACTGAAGGATGTCTTCGACCTCAGTGACGTTCAGGCCGAGTACATCCTCGAGCTGCGCCTGCGCAGGCTCACCAAGTTCTCCCGCATCGAGCTCGAGGCCGAACGCGACAAGCTGCAGCAGGAGATCGCGGAACTCGAGCTCCTCCTGTCGGAGCCCGCGCGCATCCGCGCGCTCGTCGGTGACGAGCTGGAGGCCGTCGCGGAGCTCTACGGCACGCCCCGGCGCACCCTCCTGACCGAGGCACGGCCGTCCGTGGCCACAACGAAGTCGGCGCGCGGCGCAGCGCCGGTGCTGGAGATCGCGGATGCGCCCTGCCGCGTGCTGCTCTCCACGACCGGTCGAGTAATCCGGGTCGACCTGGGCGACACTGGCGACCTGCCGGGCAAGCCCGCCCGCCGCAGCAAACACGACGCCATCCGGTCGATCGTGACGACCACCACTCGCACCGAGATCGGCGCGGTCACCAACCTCGGCAGGCTCGTGCGGCTCTCGCCGATGGACCTGCCTGTCGTGCCGGAGAACTCGGTGCAGCTCGCGGCGGGAGCGAAGATCGCCGAGTATCTCGCGCTCGACTCGAAGAAGGAGCGCGTTCTCGCGCTCGTCTCGCTCACCTCTGACACGCCAGTAGCGCTCGGCACGGCGCAGGGTGTCGTGAAGCGGGTCTCGCCCGGCGAGTGGCCGAGCAAGCCCGACTTCGAGCTGATCTCGTTGAAGGCAGGCGACGAAGTCGTCGGCGCCGCTCAGGGCAGCGACGCGGAAGAATTCGTTTTCGCAACCTCCGACGCCAGGCTGCTGCGCTTCTCCGCCTCGGCGGTCAGGCCGCAGGGCCGGAGCGCGGGCGGAATGGCCGGCATCAAGCTCGGCTCTGGCGCCCGAGTGATCCTGTTCAACTCGATCGACCCGTCAGTGACCAATGTGGTCGCGACCGTGTCGACCAGCCTGGCCACGATCGCCGGTACCGATCCCGGACGCGCCAAGGTGTCCCTGCTGTCGGAATTCCCGGCGAAGGGACGCGCAACCGGCGGGGTCAGGGCGCATGCGTTCCTGAAGGGCGAGGACATGCTTTCACTCGCATGGGCCGGACCGGAGCCGGTGCTCGCAGTCGGCACTGATGGCGCGGTGCGCACCCTGCCGGATACCGGAGCCAAGCGCGACGCATCCGGGGCGGCTCTGGATGCGGTGATCGGCTCGATCGGGACGAGCGTCTCAGCTCTCTCCTGAGGGCTGCTTCCCTGAACGCCGTTCCGCTTCGGCCGCGTCGAGCCGGAGGGCGCGTCCACGCTCCAAATCCTCTTCGTCCTTCTTGGCCGCCTTCTCGCTCTTCTTGGTGTCCCGTGGCGGGAGTTGGAGGGATCCTTCAGCTTCGATGCCCGCCTGCAGTTGGCGGCCACGCTCGAGTTCGGAGTCGAACTCGGCACCGAACAGCAATGCGAGGTTCACGATCCACAACAGCAGCAGGAAGATGATGACGCCAGCCAGCGAGCCGTAGGTTCTGTCGTAGTTGGAGAAGTTGGCTACATAGATGCCGAAGGCCACGCCGGCGACGACGATGAGCAGCAGTGCGATAAGCGCGCCAAGGCTCATCCAGCGGAACTTCGGCTGTTTCACATTCGGGGTGGCATAGAACAGGATGGCGATCATCGCGATCAGGATGAGCGCAATCACTGGCCACTTCGCGATCTCCCACACGATCCGCACCGTCTGGCCCAGGCCGAGTGCCGTCCCGATCGCGTCCGTCACCGGGCCGGACACCACGAGCAGCAGCGTCATGATGAGGATCATGATGATCCCGACCACGGTCACGAGCAGTTGGGCAGGCTTGAGCTTCCAGAACGGACGGCCCTCGTCGATCTCGTAGATCCGGTTCATGGCGCGGCTGAACGCGCCGACGTAGGCGGATGCCGACCAGATCGCCAGGACGATTCCGATGACGAGCGCGAAACCGGCGCCGGGCGCCGAGCTCAGGTCTTGGAGCGGCCCCTGGAGGCTTGTTGCGGCATCCGGTGCCACCTGCTTTACGACCTGCACGATGGCGCGAGTGGCCGACTGGCTCTGGCCGAAGATCGCAAGCACACTGAAGAGTGCGAGCAGGGCGGGGAACAGTGCGAGCACCGAGTAGTAGACGAGCGAGGCCGCGATGTCCGGGCACTGATCGTCGCTGAATTCACGAACCGTCTTGCGAAGTACATATTTCCACGACGGCTTCTCGATCTGCGTCGGCCAGTCGGCCTTCGCTTCGTGCTCCGGATGCGGCGCATCCTCTTTTGCTCGTGCGCTCTCCTGGCTGGTCACCTATTCCTCCCCCACCCGCACCCTTATCCGACTTGTCAGGATTGCTGGTTGCGCATGTCCTGTGCGGCCGAGCTGGCCTCGTCCTTGACGTGTGCACCCTCGGCCTTGGCCTCCGACTTGACGGTGTCAACGCCCTCCTGGGCGCGCTCCTTCACCGCATCCATGGACTCTCGAGCGGGCTCCTTGAGGTGCTCGCCCATCTCCTTGGCGACGCCCGTGGCTTCATCGACGAGCGGCTGGGCACCCTCCTTCACCTTGTCCGCCATCGTCTTCTCCTGCTCGCTCGCGGGAATGAGGGACGCGACGAGCCAGCCGATGCTGAACACCGCGAGTCCGACGGCCAGTGGGTTGCCCTTGGCCTTGTCGACCGCGGTGTGCCCGGCCTCGGAGATATTCGTGGCCATGTCGTCTCCGACGCCCATCACCCGGTCGCGTGCGGAGCGGACGGCGCTGCGCACGCGGCTTGTCTGGCGGTGCACCATCTTCGATGGAGTCACCTTGTCGGCGAGGGCGTCGACGTCTTCACCGAGTTCCTCGCGGGTTCGTTCGATGTCTGACCGGATGCGGTCCGGGTCGTTGGTGGTCATTGGTTCTCCTCATTTCGCTTCAGGGTGTCTGGAATCTTCTTGACCGAGTCGACGGTGCGGGGCATCCCGCGTACCGTCTGCAGTTGTCTGCGGCCGACCATGTACAGGATGAGCGCGATGATGGCCCACAGGACGGCGACGACAACCGCCGACCATCCCCCGCCCATGACGTAGCCGAGTGCCCACCACAGCGCGATGGACAGGAAGAACACGACCATCAGGGCGGCATAAGCGGCGCCGCCCATCATCCCGGCTCCTCTTCCGGCACGTTTGGCTGTGTCAGCCAGTTCGGCCCTGGCGAGTTCAAGCTCCTGACGCATCAGGGTCGAGAAGTCGCGGGTGACCTCGCTGAGCAGTTCGCCGAGTGAGGCGCTGGAGGCTCGTTCCTCCGACGGAGTGGGAACGTCGTCGCTCATGGTCGAACCCCGCCGGGGGCGCCGTACTCGGTGCCCGGGTTGGTGTCTGACGTGTAGCCGGTGCCGGTTCCCGTCGTCGTGCCGGGCATGGTGGTCCCGGGCGTTCCGGTGTAGGCCGTGCCGAGTGCGTCATCCGGAACCGGCGTGGTGCTCTGGCTTCGCCTGACGCCTGGCATGCGCTGCTGGGATCCTAAAGATTCGTCGCCGCTCATCATCCCGCGAGTCAGTCGGCCGACCACGAGACCGGCAACGGCTGCGATGCCGATGAAGGCGCCGGGGCGCCGCCTGGCGAACGAGCGGACCTCGTCGAGGATGTCCCCGGGTTCGCGCCGCTCGAGCCATCCGGCGAAATCGCCCGCTCGTGACGCGGTTGCGGAAACCAGTTGTGACGCCATGCCTTGGTCTTCCGACCGGTCGGCCATGGTGTGCAGCTCGTCACTCATGCTGCGGAGGTTGGATGCCGCGCGATGTTGCTGGCTGCTGGCCTGGTCGCGCAGTTCCATCCTGGCCTCGTCGTAGAGGTCGCGTGCCTGGTTCTTGGCTTCGCGGGCGACGCCCTTCGCTTCGTCGGTGGCGGTGCCGGCGACGCGCTTGGTGGACTCGGATGCTTCGTGCCCTACCTTGCTCGCCTGCTCCTTTGCGCCGCCGCCCTCCGTGCTTGATGGAGTCGTCGGGTAATCAGTGGACATGATGATCCTCTCGGGGAAGGACCGCTCCCGGGGGTTCGGGGCGACCGGGTTCCTGATCTTGGTCCACTATTGAACGGCGCATGGACGTTCCGCCCCCAGAGTCGACAAACGCCCAGCACCATTTCAGGGCAGATGCAGACCGGAGCCAGCCGAGGCTCAGCCTCGGGACGGATACGCCGAAATCCTGATCATGCTCCACGTTTCAGCACACAACTGAATACACTTCGACTCATGCACATCGTCATCTCCGTCGTCATCTTCTGCCTGGTGCTCGCGGCACTCATCGACATCGTGATCAGAGATGAATCGCAGATCCGCCACCTGCCCAAGCTCGTGTGGATCATCCTCGTGATCCTGCTGCCGCTGATCGGCTGCATCATCTGGTTCACGGTCGGTCGCGAGTACCGGACGGTGGAGGATCGCGGAAGCTTCGGCGATCCGAGACGGTGGGAAAGCCCCGAGCCAGCGCCGGCCCCCGTGCGCGCCAAGTCGACCGAGGAGCAACTGGCCGAGCTCGAACTGGAGATCGCCGAGTACAAGGAGCAGGAGCGCATCCGGCGCTTGAAGGCAGAACTAGACGAAAGGCGCCAGCAGCAATAACGCACCCCACCAATTCCGGCAACGCGCCTCGCCTATTGGAAGGTGACCGGTATGTCCGGGATGTCGATGGCCGTGACGCCGTGTGGGGTGGTCCATTGCAGCACACCGGGGCTGACCTGTTTGACCTTCCATCCGGGGAGGTGCTTGATGGTGTGGTGGTTCTGGCACAGGTCGGCGAGGTTGTCGTCCCGGGTCTTGCCGCCGTGTTCCCAGGCGGTGGTGTGGTCCAGGTCGCAGCCTTCGGCCGGCTTCGCGCAGGATGGACATCGGCAGCGCCCGTCGCGGCGGTGCAGGTAGCGGCGCAGCTTCTTCGACGGCCGGTAGCTGTCCACCGCCAGCACCTGCTCGGAGACCGGGTGGGTGAGCACTCTCACCAGCAGGCTGGCGTTGCCGGCCAGCCGGGTGGCATCGTCCAGCCCGATCGGACCGCGGCCGGCGATCATCGCCGGCTCGTCACTGTCGCCCAGCAGGGTCAGCGCCGGGATCAGGATCGACACCTCGGGGCGGATCCCCACCCCGGCTGCGTGCGGGGCATCCGGATCCCCCGAAGGCTGACCGGTGAGCACCAGCTCCACGGCCAGGTCGGCGCGCACCTGATCCAGGCTGCGGGCATCCCCCGGGTTGCCGGCCTTCACGGCCTTCGCCTGGGCGGTGAGCCGGTCGAACATCGCCACCGCGAACACCGTCGGCACGGTGTGCACGACCTCGGACATCCCGTCGAGGCCCTCGAACATGCGCACCGAGCGCCCCTCCCGGGCCTTCTCGTGCCGCTGTTCGAAGGTCACCGCGGCCACCCTCTCGGCCGCCTGCCGCGCCAGCCGGCGCAACCGGCCGGGGGTGACATTCTCGGCCCGCTTGACGACAGCAACCTCGTACTTGCCGCGCAGCGCCGGGTCGCCGATCGGGTCGCCGCATTCGATGATGACCCGGGCGTGGCCGATGCCGATGCTTCCGGCCTCCAGCGCCCGCAGCGTTGCCGGGTAGTCGTCGACCAGCTCCTCGGCGTAGATGATCCGGCTCTCCATGGTGCGATCCGACAACCGGCAGGCCAGCGCCAACTCGGCCGCCAACGACCGGTAGACCAGATCCACCCGCGCATCCGGCCCCTCCTCGGCCACATACAACCGGGCCAACGCCGCCAGCTCACGGGCCTCCTCGGCCTCCAGCGCCGCCCTCCTGGCCTGCAGCTGCGCCACCCGCTGAATCCCGGCATCGATCGGGTGCTCCTCAACCAGTCCGGCCACCAGGGCCCGGAACCTCGCCTCGACCGCCTCGGCCGGCAACTCCCAACCCGCATCGGCGTGCCCGCGTCGCTGAATCTCAGCGTCGATCTGGCCGCCGGTGCCGGTGAAGTTCTCCATGAATTCAGTGCACACCCGGCCACCGACATTCCGACAGCGGAGGCCCGAAGTTATCCACAAGGCCCCGTGCAGGCTGGTTTCTAGACGTCGATGCGGTCGCGGCTCAGCGCCGCCGAGCCTGCGACGATGAACTCCTTGCGCGGCGCCACCTCGTTGCCCATGAGCAGTTCGAACACCTTCTCGGCTCGCTCGGCATCCTCGATCCGCACCCGCCGCAGCGTGCGGTGACGCCGGTCCATGGTCGTAGTCGCGAGCTGCTCGGCATCCATCTCTCCGAGGCCCTTGTACCGCTGGATCGGGTCCTGGTACTTTCTGCCGCTCTTCTTCAGCGCCGCGAGCACGCCGACAAGCTCCTGCTCGGAGTAGGTGTAGATGGTCTCGTTCGGCTTGCTCCCGTGGTTCACCGCGATCACCCGGTGCAACGGCGGCACCGCCGCGTAGACGCGCCCGTCCTTGATCATGTCCGGCATGTAGCGGAAGAACAGGGTGAGCAGCAGCGTCCGGATGTGCGCGCCATCGACATCCGCGTCGCTCATGATGATGACCTTGCCGTAGCGCGCGGATGACAGGTCGAAGCTGCGACCAGAGCCGGCGCCGATGACCTGGATGATCGACGCGCACTCGGTGTTGCCGAGCATGTCGGACACCGATGCCTTCTGCACGTTCAGGATCTTGCCCCGGATGGGCAGCAGCGCCTGGTACTCGCTGTCGCGGGCCAGCTTGGCCGTTCCGAGCGCGGAGTCACCCTCGACGATGAACAGCTCACTGTTCGCCACGTCGTTGCTGCGGCAGTCGACGAGCTTGGCCGGCAGCGACGAGTTCTCGAGCGCGTTCTTGCGGCGCTGGGTCTCCTTGTGCGCGCGAGCGGAGACGCGCGCCTTCATCTCCGCGACGATCTTCTCGAGCACGAGCGCCGTCTGCGTCTTGTCGTCGCGTTTCGTCGACGAGAACTTCGCCGCCAGTTCCTTGACCATCACGCTGGAGACGATGTTGCGCACAGCCGGCGTGCCGAGGACTTCCTTGGTCTGGCCCTCAAACTGCGGCTCCGGAAGCCGCACCGTGAGCACCGCGGTGAGCCCGGCGAGGATGTCGTCCTTCTCGAGCTTGTCGTTGCCCACCTTCAGCCGGCGTGCGTTCTGCTCCACCTGGGCGCGCAGGAACTTCATCAGCCCCTGCTCGAAGCCGGCGAGGTGGGTTCCCCCCTTCGGCGTCGCGATGATGTTGACGTAGCTGCGCACCTCGGTCTCGTAGCCGGTGCCCCAGCGCAGCGCGATGTCGACGTCGCACTCACGCTCGAGTTCGGTCGGGACCATGTGCCCCTTCTCGTCGAGCACGGGAACCGTCTCGGTGAACGTGCCCTTGCCCGTGAGCTGCCAGGTCGCGGTCAGCGGGGTGTCCTTGGCAAGGAAGTCGACGTACTCCGAAATCCCACCGTCGAAGCGGAACGTCTCGCGCACCGGCTCGTCGCCGCGCTCGTCCACGATGTCGAGGGACAGCCCGCCGACGAGGAAGGCCGTCTGCCGCGCACGCTCGAGCAGGCTGTCGAGTTGGAAGGTCGCACCCTTTGTGAAGATCTGCGGATCGGCCCAGTAGCGCACGCGCGTGCCGGTGACGCCCTTCGCGACCTTGCCGGTGACCCGCAGCTCGCTGCCAGACACGAACGGCGTGAACGGCGCATCCGGTGACGGCTGGCCATTGTCGGAGAAGGTGCCCGGCTCGCCGCGGTGGAAGGACATCGCCCAGGTCTTGCCGTCCCGGTCGACCTCGACGTCAAGTCGCGCCGAGAGCGCGTTAACGACGGATGCGCCGACACCATGGAGTCCGCCAGAGGAACTGTAGGACTGGCTGCCGAACTTGCCGCCGGCGTGCAGCTTCGTGAACACCACCTCGACCCCGGACAGCCCGGTCTTGGGTTCAACGTCGACCGGAACGCCTCGGGCGCGGTCGCGGACCTCGACGCTGCCGTCCTTGTGGAGCACGATCCGGATGTCGTCACCGTGGCCGCCGAGCGCCTCATCGACCGAGTTGTCGATGATCTCCCACAGGCAGTGCATGAGCCCGCGCGAATCGGTGGATCCGATGTACATGCCGGGGCGCTTGCGAACGGCTTCGAGACCCTCCAACACCGACAGGTGCCGTGCGGAGTAGTCCGATGATGCCATTTCGTGCCTCCAAAGCTGCGGCCTGTGCTGTTTCTGGCCGCCTTCAAGACTAACCAGCGGCGGCGACGTCCCCACGCTCCGACACCCGTTCGCGCGTGCCTTGTCTGCCTCAACCTGAGCGACTGGTCACAGTTCTTCGCGGTAAGCGAAATACCTCGCCGGAAGGTAAGGATTGTCGGCAGGGCGTGTTTGTATAGATATACGTCCCCGACGATCGGTAAGCGTGAGGAGAAGCAGATGCCACAGATCACCGCAGAGGCCACCGCAGTGGATGACAAGCGCCCGCTCACCGCTCTCGATCGGTGTGACAGCTGTGGAGCGCAGGCCTACATTCGGGTCATGATCGGCGAGAGCGAGTTGCTGTTCTGCGCCCACCACGGTCGCCGTCACCAGGAGAAGCTGGCCCAGATTGCAACCGGCTGGCACGACGAGTCCGCCCGGCTGGCCGAGAGCCACAACGTCTGATCTTGTGAAGAGAAGGCCCGCCTGAACGGCGGGCCTTTTCTATTTGTCGGTGGACCGGGCTTTCAGTCGTCGTAGTGTCGGGGCACGCGCGAGCTGACGCGTAAGACGAGTTCCTCGCCGATGGTGCCCATAGCATCCGCCCACTCCTGCGTTGTCGCCTCACCAGCCGAGCCGTCGCCGAACAGCGTCACCTGGTCGCCCACGACAACCTCGGATCCGGTGACATCGATGGTCGTCCGCAGCGGTTCGACCGCGGTGATCGGATGCCGCACTCCGCCGATCGCTACCGAGACCGCCCCGGCCGCGTCGGAGAGCAATCCGAGCATTCCGCCGTAGCCGATCTCCGCGAGGGTGCGGCCGGTCTCCTCGTGCACTGCGCGCACTCGATCGCGCACGGTCATCGCCGGCCGGAGGCCGAGCTGGCCGGGCCCGACCCCACCACCGGGTGCGATGCCGTACAGGAACGCGCCGATCCGCACCAGGTCGAAGCGGGCATCCGCGCGAGCGTAGGCGGCGGCACTCGCCGCGACGTGACGAATCGCACTGTCCAGGCCGTGCGCTCGCGCGATCTGCACGGCGGCCTCGTACTCGGCGATCGACCGGCTGTCGTCCTCATCCGATGCCTCGGCGAGATGCGTCCAGAGCCCGTCCACCGAGACTCGACCCGCGCGCTGCAGCTCGGCGGCGCGCTGGGTGAACTCGGCCCACCGATCGGGCAGCACACCGGCCCGGTGCAGGCCGCTGTCTACCTTCAGGTGGATGCGAGCGCACAGGTCCCCCGCCGCTTGCGCAACCCGCTCGAGGGTCGCAGCATCCGTCACCCCAAGGTCGATGCCGGCACGCACCGCGGCGCCCAGGTCCGAGTGCGAGTCGAACACCCAGGCGAACACCATCGCATCCGGAACCAGAGAGCGAACGCGGAAGGCGCCATCGAGATCGAGCGTGCCGAACCGGCGCACGCCTTCGCCGAGGAGCACATCGAGCACCTGCTCCAGGCCGTGCCCGTAGGCGTTGTCCTTGACGATCGCGAGCAGCTCAGCGGGCGCAACGCGATCGCGCATCAACTGCAGGTTGTGCCTGATGGCCGCGGTCGACACATGCGCGGTGGTCTCGATCCGGCTCATGCCGTGGTCTCCGTCGTAACCCGGTTCAGCCCTGCGAGCAGCGACACCGGATGCTCTCCGACGCTCTGCGCCCAGTCGGTCAGACCCGACTCCCCCGCGCTCGGGCTGCCGAAGAGCACCACCCGGTCGCCGAGCGACGGCGTGCTGTCACCGGCGTCGATCACCATGACGTCCATCGCGACCCGCCCGACGATAGGCATGATCTGCGTGCCCCCCGAGTGGTCCCAGGTGACGGATGCCCGGTTGCCGGCCTTGCGCGGCAGGCCGTGGCCGTACCCGATGGCCGCGAGCAGAAGGGTCGTGTCGTGTTTTGTCCTGTAGGTGTGTCCGTAGGAGACGCCCGCGTCGACAGCGACGCGCTTCACCGAGACGATCTCCGCGGTCAGCCGCACCGGGTCGGTGGTCAGGCCATCGACGAACTCCACCACCGCATCCGCGGCGCCGTCTCGAGCGGCGGCGAGCCGAGCAGCCTGAGCCGCGGAGAGCTCGAGGATTCGCGCGTTGGACGTCACAGCGATCCAGCATAGTTTGAGCCGCCCGCGCGGTCGGGCTGGGCGCACCCTTCGCTGATCGCGCAGGGATGCGCCGTTAGAGTTGAGTCTGCTTATCGGCGCATCCCGTGCGCCGCCGACAGGAGACAACACTGTGAATGCCAAGAAGCTCGGTCTCGGCACTCGAGCGCGCTATCTCTTCCTCCGCGTGAAGGGTTTCAACTTCTCTTCGGTGTGGTCGCGCGCGCGCGACGTGGCGAAGGAACACAATCGTTCGGCGTTCGGCGTGTTCGTCGACATGCTGTGGTCGGCCGCGTTCCGCAACACCGCGTTCCAGGACTATGTCGACTTCGAGTTCGCGACCCTGAACCGCAAGGAGCGCGCCACCTACATGACGCACTCGCTCTCCAATCACCTCGCGATGACCTACGACGACCCCAAGTACCGCGAGCTGTTCCACGACAAAATCGAGTTCAACCGGGTCTTCGACGAGTTCCTCGGTCGCGAGTGGCTGGACGTCCGCGAGTCGAGCGCCGACCAGGTCCGCGACTTCTTCGAACGGCACCGCACGGTTGTTGCGAAGGAGCCGTTCAGCAACTCCGGGCACGGGGTGCACCGCCACCTCTACGAGGATGTCAGCGACTGGGATGCCTTCTATAAGGAACTCACGCAGAGCGGCCAATCGCTCATCGAAGAGAACATCAAGCAGCACCCGACACTCGCCGAGGTCTGCCCTGGCACGGCCAACACGACCCGCATCACGACCTTCTTCGACGGTGACCGCACCCACGTCCTGTCCATGGCGCAGAAGTTCGGCCGCGGCACGGTCAGCGATCAGCAGACCTACGGCGGCTTCTACACGATGCTGAACCTGGATGGCAGCGCACGGGGAGCAGGCTACGACTCTCACGGCAACGTGCACGCGAAGCATCCGGAGTCCGGGGTATCGATACCCGACTTCCAGTTACCGATGGTCCAGGAGATGTTCGACTTCATCGACCGGGTCGCCCGCACCGTCCCCCAGATGCAGTACGTGGGCTGGGACGTCGTGATCACCGCGGACGGGCCGGTGCTCGTCGAGGGCAACTGGGCGGCCGGCGTCTACGAGAACAAGCCGAGCGTCACCGGCATCCGCACCGGCAGCCTCCCCCGCTTCCGTGAGGCGATCGGCTTCTAGCTCGGGCGGATGATTCCGATCGGCGTGCTTTGGTGGCCCTGGCCGAGCGGGTTGTCGGCGAGGATGCGCTCGACGCGCTTCTCGGCCTCACGGTCGAGCGTGGAGCCGAGGACATTGCCGCCAAGGTCGTTGATGTCGACGATGAGCACGTCGACCTTGTTGCCAAGCGCCGCGCGCAACTGGCGAGCGACGTCATCCGGGCGCTCCGGGGCAAGCACGACGTAGGTGTTGTAGGGCGGAATCGTTCCGCTCGTCGGCCCGTCGATGCCGCGGGCCTTCGCCCCAGCGACCCGGTAGAAGTCACCCTTGCGCCCGAACAGCTTGGTCACCGCGGCCACACCCGCGGCGAGGACGATGCGCGGGGTGCCGCAATCCCGCAGCGCACACTCCATGGTCTCCGGCATGCCAAGCCCGATGCCGCTCGGCGTCTTGGTGACGTACTTCGCGAGGGTGTAGGCGAGCTTGCGCGGCTTGATCGAGTCGATCGGAAAGGCGCGACCCTGGGTGATCGCGACGATCTTCTCGGTCACGAACAGCAGGTCGCCGTCCTGCAGGTGCTCCGGCACAAACTCGGTGACGACATCGACGATGTCATCGTCGGCCATGACCAGCTTGGTCTTGATCGGGATACGCAGGAACCGCCCGCCGTCGAACTCGACGTCGAGCTTCTTGCCCTGATTGGCTTCAGCGGCCATACGGCGCTCCTGTCTGAACCGGTCGGACGGCCTATTCGAGGTAGTCGCGCAGTGACTGCGAGCGAGACGGGTGACGCAGCTTGGCCATCGTCTTCGACTCGATCTGGCGGATGCGCTCGCGCGTCACCCCGAAGGTGTCGCCGATCTGGTCGAGGGTCTTCGGCATCCCGTCCCCAAGACCGAAACGCATCCGGATGACGCCGGCCTCACGCTCGGAGAGCGAGTCGAGAAGGCTCTCCAGCTGCTTCTGCAGCATGGTGAAACCGACCGCGTCTGCCGGCACGACCGCTTCGGTGTCCTCGATGAGGTCACCGAACTCGCTGTCGCCGTCCTCACCCAGGGGCGTGTGAAGTGAGATCGGCTCGCGGCCGTACTTCTGCACCTCGACGACCTTCTCCGGGGTCATGTCGAGTTCGCGGCTGAGCTCTTCCGGCGTGGGCTCGCGTCCGAGGTCCTGCAGCATCTGGCGCTGAACGCGCGCGAGCTTGTTGATGACCTCGACCATGTGGACCGGGATGCGGATGGTCCGCGCCTGGTCTGCCATCGCACGCGTGATGGCCTGGCGGATCCACCAGGTCGCGTAGGTGGAGAACTTGAAGCCCTTGGTGTAGTCGAACTTCTCGACCGCACGGATGAGGCCCAGGTTGCCCTCCTGGATCAGGTCGAGGAACTGCATGCCGCGACCGGTGTAGCGCTTGGCGAGGCTCACGACGAGGCGGAGGTTCGCACCGAGCAGGTGCGACTTGGCACGCTGGCCGTCCTTGGCAACCCACAGGAGCTCTCTGCCGAGCTGCGAGCGCTTCTCGGTGTCCGACATGCCCGACAGCTTGTCCTCGGCGAACAGGCCGGCCTCGATGCGCATCGCGAGCTCGACCTCCTCCGCGGCGTTGAGCAGCGGGACCTTGCCGATCTGCTTCAGGTAGTCCTTGACCGGGTCAGCGGTCGCGCCGGTGATGGCGCTGGAGTAGACCGGGACCTCGTCCTCGTCGTCGACGAGCGACAACCGGATGGCACCAGTGGGGAGCTCCTCGACCCGACCGCCTTCGGAATCGCTGTCAGAGTCGGAGTCGTCATCAGACTCATCCTTCGCTGCTGCCTCGGGAGCTGCCTCCGTTGCGTCAGCGTCGACGACTGCGACGTCCTCGTCGTCAATGTCGACCTCATCGATCTCTTCGACCTCGGTCTCGGGCGCTGCCTTCGCCTTCGAGGCAGTGCTCTTGGCCGCACGAGTCGTCTTGGTCGCAGCGGTCTTGGTCGCGGCGGTCTTCGTGGCGGCGGCCTTTGTGGCGGGCTTGGTCGCGGCCGACTTCGTCGTCTTCGCAGCCGTTGCCTTGGCGGCCGTGCTCTTGGCTGCGGTCGTCTTCGCGGCCGCGCTCTTCGCGGGCGCAGCCTTCGCAGCAGTGGTCTTGGCGGGCGCAGCCTTCGCAGCTGTCGTCTTCGCCGCGGGCGCGGCCTTAGCGGTTGCTGCCTTGGTCGCGGCGGGCTTGGTTGCCGTTGCCTTCGGGTCGTCAGCAGCCTTCTTGGAGGCCGACGACGGTGTACTGGATCGGGTAGCCATGCGGTTACCTTTCTTGTTTGCGGACTCGGCCGCCATCGCTGGTCACAGTGGCGACGCGTTCGGGAAACCGATTCCGGGCATTACTAAGACCCTTGTCAAGTCCGCGTCTTTCGAGTTCGCTACCGCAAATCGAGACAACAACGGAAATGACCGGGGTCCTAAGTCAATTATTACATGCGTTTATGGACGAACCTGACCATCGTCAGTGAGAGGGCGAATCCTCGTCCCCATGGCGCCTGAGCGCGAGGAAGAACTCGAGCTCCGCCGCGATCTCGTCTGCCGACGGGAGTTCGCCGTCCTCATCGGTCAGCGGAGAGCGAAGCGGGTTGCCCTCCATATAGGAGTCGTGGCGCTGCTCGAGCGTTCCGACCAGCCGCGCGAGCTCACTGTTGTTCTCGACCTGGCTGTCGATCTTGGCCGCGAACTCGCGTCCCTCTTCTCGCAGCGAATCGGTCGCGAAGACCAACCCGGTTGCCGCGCTGACCGCCTCGAGTGACTTGACCGCGGCATCCGGGTACTCGGTGTCTGCCAGGTAATGGGGAACGAGCAGCACGAAACCCGCAACCGGGTGACCGTGCTCCTGAAGCCGGTACTCAACCATGTGCAGCGCGTTCGCGAGCACCTGCGTGTGCGGCTTCCACACCGAGTAGGTGTCGATGAGCTCGACGCGGTTGCCGCTCACCGTCATCTGGATGGGCCTCGTGTGCGGGACCGGCATCGGAATCGCGTGCACCCACGTTGTGGTCTTGACCTTGAACAGGGCGACCAGCTCGAGCACCGCCGCGGTGAACCGCTCCCATTGGAAGTCGGGTTCGTAGCCGGCGAGAAGCAGGAACTGCTGGCCGAGCTCATCCTGCATCAGGTGCAGGGCAAGGCGCGGCGGCTGGTAGTCGGTCAGGTGATCCTGGTCGAAGTAGATCGTCGGGCGGCGCGCGCGGTAGTCGAGGAGCGCGTCGTTGTCGAAGGATGCGATGACTCGCGACTGCAGGGTGGCAAGCACTGCCTCATTGAGTCCGGCGACCGCTCCACCGGCGTCTGCGAAACCGGTCAGTCCGGCGACGAGCGGAAGCCCCTCAGGGACGTCGGAGACGTCGATGCTGAGTTCGTAGAGTTCGCCGGATTGGTACATACGTTTCAGTTTAAGCGTCGGGCAGGGCACAACATTCCCGTACGGCACCCTTGCATCAAGCCGATAGCGAACAGGCGGGGGCAGGGGCCATGATGAACCGCATTACGATTGCGGTCATGACTGTTCCCGCCCTTGCCGTGTCGACCGAATCCGCCTTCGACCTGAGTGTCGACGTCCTCGTGCTCGGGGTGAGCAGCACCGATTCCGGACCGCAGCTGCGTACGGAGCACGCCGAGTTCGACGCGATCAAGAGCTCACTGTCGGCTCTCGGCGTGACCGGGTCGGAGGATGAGCTTCGTCGCCTTCCGTCCCCGAACACTTCGGTGGGCAGCATCGCCCTCATCGGCCTCGGCAGCGGTGAGCCGACCACGAACAGTCTTCGCCGTGCGGCCGGATCTGCCGCGCGCCAGCTCATCGGCGCTGGATCGCTCGCCTTCGCGCTGCCGACCGCGGACGACGCCGGCGTGCAGGCCGTGCTCGAAGGCGCGGCGATCGGCGCCTACTCATTCTCGGCCTACCGCTCCGCTGCGCCAGAGAACGGCAAGCAGCCCGCAGCGAGCGTGACCGCGGTGGCCGCCAGCGCCCCGGCGGAGGACGTCGCAGCTCGCGCGGCAATCGTCGCCGAGGCGGTCCACACCGTTCGCGACCTGGTCAACACCCCGCCGTCGGACCTCTACCCGGAGACGTTCGCGCAGGCGGCCAAGGACATCGCATCCGACGCGCCCGTGACCGTCACGGTCCTCGCCGAGGACGAGCTCGAGCGGGAGGGCTTCGGCGGCATCCTCGGTGTCGGCAAGGGGTCGACTCGCGGACCGCGTCTCGTCAAGGTGGAGTACTCGCCGGCGGATGCCTCCCAGCACCTCGCGCTGGTCGGCAAGGGCATCACGTTCGACTCTGGTGGACTCTCGCTCAAGCCGCCGGCATCGATGGTCGGCATGAAGTACGACATGACCGGTGCAGCAACTTCTCTCGCGGTGACCGTTGCCGCGGCGCGCCTCGGCCTTCCAGTGCGGGTGACCGCGTGGCTGTGCCTCGCCGAGAACCTGCCGTCCGGCTCGGCCATGCGACCCAACGATGTGCTGCGCATCCGCGGAGGCAAGACCGTCGAGGTGCTCAACACCGACGCTGAGGGCCGCCTGGTGCTCGCCGACGGGCTGGTCGCCGCGAGTGAGGAGCAGCCGGACGTCATCGTCGACATCGCCACGCTCACCGGAGCCGCGCGTGTCGCGCTCGGCGACCGGTACGTCGGCACGATGGGCAACGGCTCCGCGGTCGACGACCTCATCGCGGCCGCCACCGAGGTCGGCGAGACCTTCTGGCACATGCCCCTCCCCACCGAACTGCGCCCGCTCCTCACATCCGACGTCGCCGACATCACCAACGTGAAGATCGGCAGCACCGCCGCCGGAATGCTGGTCGCCGGCGTCTTCCTGCAGGAGTTCATCGGCAATTCTCCGGACGGCTCGCCCATCCCGTGGGTGCACCTGGACATCGCCGGGCCCGCGAACAATGACGGCGGCAGCTACGGCTTCACCGGCAAGGGACCGACCGGCGTGACCGTACGCGCCCTCCTCGCGTTCGCCGATCGGCTTTCACGCGCGTAGTAAGGTCATTACGGCGGGAATCACCGCCGCCCAGGGCCCCGCCGAGTTCGAACCACGCGGGGCCGATGCAAGCAGAAGCACAAGGGAGTTGCGGGTGTCCGAACAGAACTTTGACCTGGTTGTCCTCGGAGGCGGAAGCGGCGGATACGCGGCTGCACTTCGTGCGACCCAGCTCGGCATGAGCGTCGCTCTGATCGAGAAGAACAAGGTTGGCGGTACATGCCTTCACGTCGGGTGCATCCCGACCAAGGCGCTGCTCCACTCGGCCGAGGTTGCTGACGTCGCCCGCGATTCAGCCAAGTACGGTGTCAACACCCAGCTCGACGGCATCGACATCTCGGCGGTCACCGCATACCGCGAGGGCATCGTCGCAAGCAAGTACAAGGGACTGCAGGGCCTGATCAAGGCGCGCGGCATCACCACGATTGAGGGTGAGGGCGCGCTTGGTCGCACCGACCACGGTCGAGGTGAACGGCGACCGCATCACCGGCAAGAACGTCGTGCTCGCCACCGGCTCCTACTCGCGGTCGCTTCCGGGCCTTGAGCTCGGCGGTCGCGTCATCACCTCGGAGCAGGCGCTCGACGCTCGACTTCGTGCCCAAGAAGGTCGCGGTGCTCGGTGGCGGCGTCATCGGCGTCGAGTTCTCGAGCGTCTGGCGCTCCTGGGGTGCCGAGGTGACGATCATCGAGGCGCTCCCCCGCCTGGTGCCCAACGAGGACGAGTCGGTCAGCAAGCAGTTCGAGCGCGCATTCCGCAAGCGTGGGATCGACTTCAAGGTCGGCATGCGCTTCGAGAGCGTCACCCAGAACGAGAACGGCGTCGTCGTCACCGCTTGAGGACGGCGAGACCGTCGAGGCGGAGCTGCTGCTCGTCGCCGTCGGCCGCGGCCCGGTCACGCAGGGACTCGGCTTCGAAGAGGCCGGCATCACCATGGACCGCGGCTTCGTTCTCACCAACGAGCGTCTCGCCACCAACGTGCCTGGCGTCTACGCGGTCGGCGACATCGTCCCCGGCCTGCAGCTCGCGCACCGCGGCTTCCAGCAGGGCATCTTCGTTGCCGAGGAGATCGCGGGCCTCAACCCGATCGTCGTCTCCGACACCAACATTCCGAAGGTCACCTACTCCGACCCCGAGGTCGCATCCGTGGGACTCACCGAGGCGAAGGCCAAGGAGCAGTACGGCGACAGCTCTGTGACCAGCTACGACTACAACCTCGCCGGCAACGGCAAGAGCTCGATCATCGGCACGACCGGCTCGATCAAGGTCGTCCGCGTCAACGACGGCCCGGTTGTCGGCGTGCACATGATCGGCGCCCGCGTTGGTGAACTCATCGGCGAAGCGCAGCTCGCGGTGAACTGGGAGGCGTACCCGGAGGATGTCGCGCCGCTCGTCCACGCACACCCCACGCAGAACGAGGCGCTCGGAGAGGCGTTCCTCGCCCTCGCCGGCAAGCCGCTTCACGCAATGTGACACGAACTAACCTAGAACCACGGTCTTCCAGAAGGAGCAAATACTGATGAGCGAATCCGTCAACCTCCCGGCACTCGGGGAGAGTGTCACAGAGGGTACGGTTACCCGCTGGCTGAAGCAGGTCGGCGACCGGATCGAGGTCGACGAACCTCTGGTCGAGGTCTCGACCGACAAGGTCGACACCGAGATCCCGTCCCCGATCGCCGGCGTGCTCGAGCAGATCCTCGTTCAGGAGGACGAGACGGTCGACGTCGGCACGCCTCTCGCGATGGTCGGCGACGGAACCGGCGGCGGCGAGGCCCCGGCCGCGCCGGCAGCTGAGCCTGCAGCCGCTGAGGCCGCACCGGCTGCCGCTCAGGAGGCGCCCGCGCAGGAAGCTCCCGCCGAGCCCGTGCAGCAGGAGGCGCCCGCAGCGCAGCCCGCTCCGGTCGAAGAGGCACCTGCCGCTCCGGCACCCGCTCAGGAGGCGCCCGTCCAGCAGCAGGTCTCGCAGCCCGAGGCCCAGCAGCAGGAGCAGCAGGCTCCCGCGGTAGTCCCGTCCACCGAGGCCCCAGCGCCGACTGAGGCGGCTCCGGCCGCTCCCCCGGCTCCCGCAGCCCAGGTCGACCAGCCCCCGGCGGCACCCGCTGCCGAGGCAGCTCCCGCGCAGGAAGCACCGGCAGAGCCGGCCGCTCCGGCACAGGCTGAGCAGCCTGCAGGCGGCGGCCACGCCGGGACCGGCTACGTCACCCCGATCGTCCGCAAGCTCGCGAACGAGAAGGGCGTCAACCTGAACCAGCTGTCCGGCTCGGGCGTCGGCGGTCGCATCCGCAAGCAGGACGTTCTCGCCGCAGCGGGCGGACCGGCCGAGGCCGGCGAAGCCGCACCGGTTGCGGTCGTCAGCACGCACGCTCCGCTGGAGACGTCGCCGCTGCGCGGCACGAGCGTTCCGATGTCGCGCCTTCGCAAGGTCGTCGCGGAGCGCGCGGTCGTCTCGATGCAGACATCCGCGCAGCTCACGACCGTTGTCGAGGTGGATGTCACTGCCGTCGCCAGGCTGCGTGACCGGGTCAAGGGTGAGTTCCAGCAGAAGACCGGCACCAAGCTCTCTTTCCTGCCGTTCTTCACCCTCGCGGCCGCTGAGGCGCTCAAGGCGTACCCGATCATCAACGCGACGATCGATGGCGACAACATCGTCTACCCGCGCGCACGAGAACATCAGCATCGCGGTGGACACCGAGCGTGGCCTGCTCACGCCGGTCGTGCGTGATGCGAGCGACCTCAATGTCGCTCAGCTCGCGCAGCAGATCGCGGACCTCGCCGAGCGCACGCGTGACAACAAGCTGAAGCCAGACGAGCTCGCTGGTGGCACCTTCACGCGTGACCAACACCGGTTCGCGCGGTGCGCTGTTCGACACGCCAGTGGTGTTCCTGCCGCAGTCGGCGATCCTCGGCACCGGCATCGTCACCAAGCGCCCGGTCGTCGTCTCCGACAACGGCATGGACGCTATCGCGATCCGCTCCGTGGTCTACCTCGCGCTGTCGTACGACCACCGCATCGTGGATGGTGCTGACGCGGCTCGCTTCCTGGTCGCGGTGAAGAACCGCCTCGAGGAGGGCAACTTCGAGGGCAACCTCGGCCTGTAGTCGACGCAACAACGCCATCCGGCCCCGCTCCTTCACTGGGGTGGGGCCGGATTCGTTAAGGGCACTTGTCGTGAGTGGTGCTCGTGGATAGAGTCCGCCCATGGTGAGTAGGGGCCTTGCTACGCGGGCGGGCGCGCTGTTGCTATCCGCAACCGCGGTCGCTCTGGTTGTCTCGGGCTGCGCGAGTCAGCCAGGAGGGAACATCAAGCTCGATGCGGGCAGTGTTGTCGTCTCAGACGAGGACTGGAGCGGCCTGGATGCCCTGATAACCGATGCAAGGGTGTCGTTCGTCGATGGGTGCCTCGGATTCGATGTCGACCCAAGCCTCACCTCGATTCCTCGCTTTGTTGCCGTCTTCCCGCCGGGAACCCTCGTATTGGAAGACCACCAGACGATCAAGGTCCCGAGCGGCGGAGTGCTGAAGGCTGGCGACATAGTCGACGTGTCGGGAGGCATGCATACTGAGCCGGATCGCGCCAACCTCCCATACACGCTTCCGGAGAGCTGTAGTGGAACACCCGTCTGGTTGGCGGGTGAAGTCGGCTAGTCGAACAGCAGTTCGCGGATGCGCCAACCTGCCTCGCTGCGGACGATGAGGAGAGACGCCGACGTGGCATCCGGGGTGACCGTCACCGAGATCAGCACCGCGTCGCCCAGTTCCTCGACCAGCTCGAGAGTTGCCCCCGTGAGGTCGATCGGCGCGGCCTCCTCTCCCGTCTGGGCGAGGCGGATGGCGTCGGCATCGCGATCGAGCAGCGCGGAGCCGGGTTGATGCACGGCTTCGAGGCAGAGCACCGACTTGGCCTCGAAGCATTCAGCGCGCGCCGTGAGGAGTGCTTCGGCCGCAGCCAACGGGTCGTCGCCGAGGGTCGCTGGGTCGACGGTTTCGGACGGTGTCGGCTCCACTGCGACCGGCTGCAGGTCGCGTTCAGAACCAGCTCCCTGCTGCAGAAGGACTGCCGCAGCGACTATTGCGGCCAGTACGCCCGCGGCGGCCACCCAGAACGGCTTCCGCACCGTTCGCAGCGACAGCCACAGACCCCGCAGCCGATCATGCGCGTTCTGGATCCACTGCCCTGCCATCGACTCGAGCCACGCGGGCAGGTGCGCCCCGGCCAACAGCAGTGACGGTGCTGGCGCCGGTGATGCCCCCTCTTCTACCGGACCCGTCTCACGTGCAATGGCGACCCGAGTTTGCAGTGATGCGCTCGACGCAACATCGAACCGAATCGGCACCGGATCAGCCGACCGGAACAGGTTCGCCGTGAGCACGTCCCGCAGGTCCATTGCGTTCTCGGGAAGCTCGTCATGACCCGGGAGGTCCACGTCAGCCGCGCGGAGCACTAGCCGGAGGAGGTCGACCAATTGCCGGCAATCGGCGACCGCGCGCTCATCGGCCTCGAGTTGCGCCGTCGTGAGGCTGTTCTCGTCGGGCAGCGCGGGGAACGAGCCGATCAGCTGGGCACGGCCGAACTCGGCCAGCACAGGTGCGCCGGCCGCGTCGAAATGCACCGCAGCTGCGGTCATGGCTCCGTGCGCAACGCCGACTCGATGCAGTTCCGCCACCGCCTGCAGCATCGGCACAAGCACCGTCACGGCTTCGCCGGGTGCGAGACTGCCGCGGTCGGCAAGCAGCCGCGCGAGGCTCATCCGGCCGAGCCTTGCCATTATCAGGCAGGGCCGGTCATCCGGGTCCATCGCGATGTCGAGCAGCTCCACGACGTGACGGTGCGAGACGCGACCGAGCGCCTCGAGCTCGGTGTCGATCTCTAGCCGCGGTGTCGCCGCCAGGAACCGCTTGATGGCGACCGTCTCGGCCGCCCCGGCGGCGCTGCTGCGGTGCCCGAGCCACACTTCCGCGCGGTCGGAGGCGCCGAGCAGACGCACCAGCTTGTAGCCGCCGATCGAATCCACGAGCCGATCTTCAGGCATCCGCCAGACCCGCGCCCGGACCAGGCGCGGCGACTGTGTTAGCAGGCAACGCAGGCGGGATTGAGGCGGAGCGGAAAGCCCTATCCTTGAAGCATGGCGCGAAGCGAGAAAGCCCCCAAGGCTCCGAAACCCCCGAAGGAGCCGGGTCGGCTCAAGCAGATGTACCAGGTGTACAAGATGACGCGCCGGGAGGATCCCGGCTCGGTCTGGTACATGCTCGCGGGCTTCGTGCTGCCGCTGCTCGTCGGCATCCTGCTCGGCGTGCTGCTGGCGCGCGACAGCATATTCGGGATCATCATGTGGGTGCTCGCGGGCATCCTCGGTGGCCTTCTGGGCTTCATGATCGTGCTGGGCCGCCGTGCAGAGCGGGCCGCCTACAAGCAGATCGAGGGTCAGCCCGGCGCGGTCGGCGCGGTGCTGAAGAGTTCACTCCCCCGCGGTTGGACCGGCAGCGAGATGCCGGTCGCCATCAGCCCGCGCACGCAGGATGCCGTCTACCGGGCTGTCGGCAAGGGCGGCGTAGTGCTGATCGGCGAAGGGCCGCAGTCGCGCACCCAGCGGATGCTGGACGACGAGCGCCGCAAGGTGGCCCGCATCCTCCCGAACGTGCCGATCCACGTGCTGCACGTCGGACCGGACATCGACTCCGTGCCGCTGGCGAAGATGTCGAAGAAGTTCAAGCGCTACAAGAAGTCGCTCAACCGGGCCGAGATCTACGCGGTCAGCAACCGCGTGAAGTCGCTGTCGAGCAAGGGCACCAACCTGCCCATCCCGAAGGGCATCGACCCCACCAAGGTGCGCGCACAGCGTCCGCGCTGACGCTCAGACTCGCACGAGGACGGTGCCTGCGGCCAGGTCGTGAAGCCCGCGCTGGTCGTGGTCCCAGATCACCGCCGGGATCACCAGGCACAGCAGCACGGTGCGCACGACCGGCCGCCACACGCCGATCCATCCGGTCTGCACCGGCACGACGCGCATCCCGAACAGGAGATGTCCGATGCTGCCAGCGAAGAAGATCATGAACAGGATCTGCGCTCCGGCAAAGATCCACAGCATCGACCCACGGGTCGCCGCCGAAAAAGACCAGCGACACGATGTAGCCGGGCAGCCAGTCGATCACGAGGGCGCCGATGCGGCGCCCAAGACGGCCGACAGAGCGTGGTCCGGATGCGGGGAGACCGAGCCGCTTCCCCGGCCAATCGTCGGAGGTGTCAGGGGAAGTCGGGGGTACGCTGGCCATCAGACCATCCTAGGAGCGCGCCGCGAGGGGCCAGAAAAGCGGATGCGAAACACCGCCGAAACATTTGCGACACCGCTGCGAAATCGCCCGCGCATAACCTCGTTTTCATCAGCACTGCGACCGTCCACGCACAAGAAAAAGGAGTGCACTGCATGTTCCGCGATCCCTCGGAAGTCCTGACGTTCATCAAGGAGACGGAGGTCAAGTTCCTCGACATCCGCTTCACCGACCTGCCGGGTGTGCAGCAGCACTTCAACATCCCCGCGTCGACCGTGGACGAGGACTTCTTCACCGTGGGGCAGCTTTTCGATGGCTCGTCCATCCGCGGTTTCGCGAGCATCCACGAGTCGGACATGCAGCTGATCCCCGATGTGTCGACCGCCTACATCGACCCTTTCCGCATGGAGCGCACGCTCATCATGCTGTTCGACATCCACAACCCGCGCAACGGCGAGGTATACGGGCGCGACCCGCGGCAGGTGGCCAAGAAGGCCGAGAAGTACCTCGCCTCCACCGGCATCGCCGACACCGCCTTCTTCGCCCCCGAGGCGGAGTTCTACATCTTCGACGACGTGCGGTACGAGACCAAGCAGAACCAGAGCTACTTCTACGTCGACTCCAGCGAGGGTGCGTGGAACTCCGGGCGCGTCGAGGAGGGCGGCAACCTCGCCAACAAGACGCCGTTCAAGGGCGGATACTTCCCGGTCAGCCCCGTCGACCAGCACGCGGACCTGCGTGACGACATCGTGCTCAAGCTCGAGGACGCCGGCCTGCAGGTGGAGCGCTCGCACCACGAGGTGGGCACCGCCGGTCAGGGCGAGATCAACTACCGCTTCGACACCATGGTGGCCGCGGCCGACGACATCCTGAAGTTCAAGTACATCGTCAAGAACACCGCCACCGAGTGGGGCAAGACCGCGACGTTCATGCCGAAGCCGCTCTTCGGTGACAACGGTTCCGGCATGCACGTGCACCAGTCGCTGTGGAGCGAGGGCAAGCCGCTGTTCTACGACGAGACCGGCTACGGCGGGCTCTCCGACATCGCGCGCTGGTACATCGGCGGCCTTCTGAAGCACGCGCCGGCGCTGCTCGCGTTCACCAACCCGAGCATCAACAGCTTCCGCCGGCTGGTCCCGGGGTTCGAGGCTCCGGTCAACCTGGTCTACTCGGCAGGCAACCGCTCGGCCGCCATCCGGATTCCGATCACCGGCACCAATCCGAAGGCCAAGCGCATCGAGTTCCGTGCACCGGATGCCTCGGGCAACCCGTACCTGGCGTTCGCCGCCCAGCTCATGGCCGGAATCGACGGCATCCGGAACAAGATCGAGCCGCTCGAGCCGATCGACAAGGACCTCTACGAGCTGCCGCCTGAGGAGGCGCGCAACATCCCGCAGCTGCCGGGCTCGCTCGAGGCGGCGCTCGAGGCGCTCGAGGAAGACAACGACTTCCTGACCGCCGGCGGAGTGTTCACGCAGGACCTCATCGAGACCTGGATCGCGTACAAGCGGGAGAAGGAGCTGCTTCCGCTCGCGCAGCGCCCGCACCCGTACGAGTACGAGCTGTACTTCGGGGTGTAGCCGGGCCTCGCAGGCGGTCGCGCCACGCGCGGGTCGAATTGCCAGGCGCGGGTCGAATTCGACCCGCGCGTGGGGGTTCGACCCGCGCATGCGGTCAAGCGGGGGCTCGACCACCGGGAGCGGCGCTCAACCAGCGGGGGACGCGGCGTAGAAGGTGCGCTCGAAGACCTGCCGTGCGCGCCGTGTCACACGCAGGTAGTCGTCCTCCAGCCGGCTCGCCGACCCAGCGGGATACCCCATCAGGCGGGCGACGCCCTCCAACTGCACCCTGTCCGCTGGCAGCACGTCCGAGGTCTTCGACGTCCACAGCATGAGCGCGGACCGCGTCCGTGAGGCGAACAGCCACGCCCTGCGCAGCATCTCAGCATCCTCGGCCGTCAGCAGGCCCGCGTCGACGGCAGCCGCGAGTGCGCCCAGTGTCGACGTCGTGCGCAAGGACGGCACCTCCGCAGCCTTGGCGAGCTGCAGCGACTGGACAAGCCACTCGACGTCACTCAGCGAGCCGCGGCCGAGCTTCAGGTGCCTGGTCGGGTCAGCGCCCTGCGGCAGCCGCTCCGCCTCTACGCGCGCCTTGATTCGCTTCACCTCGCGGATGTCGTGCTCGCCCAGCCCCTCCGGGTACCGCACCTCGTCGGCGACGGCCTCGAACCCGCGCAGCAGCTCAGCGTCCCCTGCGACCCCGCGGGCGCGGAGCAGCGCTTGCGCCTCCCAGGTCAGCGACCAGCGCTCGTAGTAGGCGCGGTACGCCTCGAGCGAGCGCACCACCGGGCCGTTCCGACCCTCGGGGCGCAGTCCGGTGTCGAGCTCCAACGGCACCGAGAAGTCTTCTGTCAGAGCGCCCAGCGCACGCACGACCTCGCCGGCGCGCACCCTGGCCGCCTCTGGCTCCGCACCGGCAGGGCGGTACACGTACAACACGTCGGCGTCAGAGCCGAAACCGAGTTCGCGCCCGCCGTACCGTCCCATCGCAATGACCCCGAACTCGATGCCGTCGGGCTCTGGCCGGGCAATGCGCAGCGCACCCCGGATAGTCGCGGTCATCACATCGGTGAGCGCGCGCCCCAACTCGTCGACGCTGAGCAGCCCTAAGATGCTTGCAATCGCCGCCCGCAGGATCTCTCGCCGACGCACCGTGCGCACCCCGGCCGCCGCCGCATCCGGATCGTCGCCGTGACGGCCGATGATCGCCTCACCCTCCTCGATCAGCTGGTCGAGGGTTCTCGGTGCGAGATCCGCATCCACTTCGAGCCAGGCAACCGCCTCGGGGATCGTGAGGAACAGGTCGCTGACGAAGCGCGAACTCGACAGAACCTGCGTCAGCCGATGCGCCGCGCCGGACGAATCCCGCAGCATCCGCAGGTACCAGTGCGACTCCCCCAGCCGCTCGCTCAGCCGGCGGAAGACCAGCAGCCCATGGTCGGGGTCGGCGCCGTCGGCGAACCACTGCAGCATGACCGGAAGCAGGTTGCGTTGAATGATCGCCCGGCGGGAGATGCCGGCGGTCAGCGCACCGATGTGCCGCAGCGCGCCTGCGGGGTCGACGAAGCCAATCGCCGCGAGGCGCGCCACCGCCTGATCGCTGGTCAGCGCGAAGTCCTCGTCAGGCAGCGCGGCGACGGCCGACAGCAGCGGCCGGTAGAACAGCCTTTCGTGCAGGCTCCGAACCTGGGTCTTGGTGCGCTGCCAGCGCGCTGTGAGCTCCGGCTCGTTCGCCGCGACACCGGATGCGCGAGCAAGCACGCGCAACGCTTCCGGATCGCGCGGCATCAGATGGGTGCGACTGAGTCCCGCGAGCTGCAGGCGATGCTCGAGCAGCCGCAGGAATCGGTAGTGGTCAGCGAACTCGGCCGCCTCCGCGCGCCCGATGTAGCCGCGCTCCGCCAGCGCCTTCAGCGCGGGCAGGGTCGCGCGCTGGCGCACCTCGGCGTCCGTCTGCCCGTGCACCAACTGCAGCAACTGGATGGTGAACTCGATGTCCCGCAGTCCGCCCGGTCCGAGCTTGAGCTGAACATCCCGCTGTGCGGCGGGAATGTTGGCCGTCACGCGCTCACGCATCCCCTGCACCGACTCGACGAAATTCTCACGCGACGCGCTCGACCAGACGAACGGGGCAACGCTCTCGCAGTAGCGCTCCCCCAGTTCCCGGTCGCCCGCAAGCGGCCGGGCCTTCAGCAGCGCCTGGAACTCCCATCCCTTCGCCCAGCGCTCGTAGTAGGCGACATGCGACTCGAGGGTGCGCACCAGCGCTCCATCCCGCCCCTCCGGCCGCAGGTTGGCGTCCAGATCCCACAGCGCGGGCTCGCTCGACGGTCCGCTCAGGATGTGCGTGAGTTGCTTTGCCAGGCGGGTGCCGAGCTCCACCGCCCGGTCGCCGGCCAGGTCGCCGGATGCCTGGGCTACGTAGATCACGTCGACATCGCTCAGGTAGTTCAACTCGCGCGCGCCGGCTTTACCCATGCCGATGACGGCGAGGCGCGTGGCGGCGAGCTCCTGCGTGTCGCCCGCGACGCTCCCGCGGGCCACGTCCAACGCGACGTCCAAAGCGGCGCCGGCCAGGTCGGCGAGCGTCGCAGCGACAGAGTCGACCGCGCCGATCGGATCCTCCTGCTCAACATCCCATGCGGCGATGCGCGCGAGTTCGCGCCGGTACCGGACACGCAGCGCTTCGACGGCGGCTTCTGGCGCGCTGCCCTGCACCCCCGCGAGCAGACTCGCGTGCAGGCTCTCGGCATCCGGTAGTCGCTGCACCCGACTCGACAGCACGTCCAGCTCGTCCGGGTGCCGCGCGAAGAACTCCGCAAGCCCCGCCGACGCCCCGAGGACTCGGATCAGCCGAACCGCGGCATCCGGATCCGCCAGCAGGGCGTCCACTTCGCCACCGCGCTCGCGCAGCCGCAACAGCTCACGCAGCGCCTGGTCGGGGTCGGCAGCGCGTCCGAACAGCGCATGCAGCGCCGGCTCGACCTGCTCCAGGAGCCGTTGCGCGTCGCGCAGGTCGCTGAACCCGAGCCGAGCCAGGTCGGTGAGCGATGTGCGACCGCGCGACATGGCGGTCAGAGGGCGTGCAGGTTCGTGCGCAGTTCGTACGGCGTCACCTGGCTGCGGTACTCCGCCCATTCGCGACGTTTGTTCTTGAGCACGTAGTTGAAGACCTGCTCGCCCAGCGTCTCCGCGATCAGCTCCGACTCCTCCATGAGCGAAATGGCGCTGTCGAGACTGGTCGGCAGCGACCGGTAGCCGAGGGCACGCCGCTCAGAGTCGGTGAGCTCCCACACGTTATCCTCGGCCTCCGGCGGGAGCTCGTAGCCGTTCTCGATGCCCTTGAGCCCTGCGGCGAGAATCACCGAGAACGCCAGATACGGATTCGCGGCGGAGTCCAGCGCGCGGTACTCGACGCGCGAGCTCTGCCCCTTGGACGGCTTGTACAGCGGCACCCGGACGAGCGCGGAGCGGTTGTTGTGCCCCCAGCACACGAAGCTCGGGGCTTCGTCGCCGCTCCACAGCCGCTTGTATGAGTTCACGAACTGGTTGGTGATGGCTGTGATCTCCGGCGCGTGCTTCAGCAGTCCGGCGATGAACTGGCGACCGATCTTGGAGAGCTGGTACTCGGCGCCGGCCTCGAAGAACGCGTTGGTGTCGCCCTCGAACAGCGACACGTGCGTGTGCATCCCGGATCCCGGCTGCCCGATGAGCGGCTTGGGCATGAACGTCGCGTACACACCCTGCTCGATCGCAACCTCTTTGATGACGGTGCGGAAGGTCATGATGTTGTCGGCCATGGTCAGCGCGTCCGCGTAACGCAGGTCGATCTCGTTCTGGCCGGGGCCGCCCTCATGGTGGCTGAACTCGACCGAGATGCCGAGATCCTCGAGCATCCGCACGGATGCCCGGCGGAAGTCATGCGCGGTGCCGCCGGGGACATTGTCGAAATAGCCGGCGGAGTCGACCGGCGTCGGCTGGCCGTCCTTGCCCAGCTTGGAGCTCTTCAGCAGGTAGAACTCGATCTCCGGATGCGTGTAGAAGGTGAACCCGCGCTCGGCCGCCTTTTCGAGGTTGCGCTTCAGCACATTGCGGGGGTCTGCGACGGCGGGTTGCCCGTCCGGTGTGCTGATGTCGCAGAACATCCGCGCGGTGGCATCTTCCTCGCCCCGCCACGGCAGGATCTGGAAGGTCGCCGGGTCCGGGTGCAGCAGCACATCCGCCTCGTACGCGCGCGTGAGGCCCTCGATCGCGGATCCGTCGATTCCGACGCCCTCTGCGAACGCTCCCTCGACCTCGGCCGGGGCGATAGCAACAGACTTCAGTGTGCCGATGACATCCGTGAACCACAGTCGTACGAACTTGACGCCGCGTTCCTCGATTGTGCGCAGAACGAAGTCTTGCTGCTTGTCCATGAGCTCCTCATTATCGGCCCCGCGTAACCGCTATTAGGCTACTGGCTATGCCCCGACTCCGCTTGGCGCTGGCCCAGACCAACCCCGTTGTCGGGGACATCTCCGGGAACTCGGCCGGGCTGCGTGCAGCGGTGGCGAAAGCGGCCGAAGCCGGCGCCGACCTGGTGGCGGCCGGCGAGATGGCGATCACCGGGTATCCGATCGAGGACCTGGCTTCGCGTCCCGCCTTCCTGAGCGCAGCACGCGCGGCGGTGAGCGACCTGGCCCGGCAGCTCGAAGAGGACGGCTACGGCGACCTCGCGGTCGTCGTCGGGCATCCGGATGGCCCGTTCGAGCCTCGCCTGACCGGCACCAGCAACGCCCCCACCGCGATCGCCAAGAATTCGGCCAGCGTGCTGCAGCACGGCCGCGTGGTGGCGGTGTACTCCAAGCATCACCTGCCCAACTACGCGGTGTTCGACGAGTTCCGCTCCTTCATCCCTGGCGACGAGCTGCTCGTGCTGCGGATCAAGGGCGTGGATGTCGCACTCATCATCTGCGAGGACCTCTGGCGCGACGGCGGACCGGTCGGTCGGGTGCTGGATGCTGATGCCGGACTGCTGCTGGTCATCAATGCGTCGCCGTTCGAACGCGACAAGGACGAGCTGCGGCTCCCACTGGTCACCCGGCGCGCCACCGAGACCGACACGATCGTCGCCTACGTCAACATCGTCGGCGGTCAGGACGACCTGGTCTTCGACGGCGACAGTGTCGTGGTGGACGAGACCGGGACGGTCATCGCCCACGCGCCCAAGTTCGCCGAACACCTGCTGGTCGTCGACGTCGATCCTGCTGCGGCGACGGATTCCGTGCTTCCGGCCGGGGTGCGTCGTGTCGAACTCGCCGCCTCCCAGCGCGAACAGCCGTCCATCGAACCGGACCGCGCCGAGCCGTCGGACGACACCGAGGACATCTGGAACGCCCTCGTGCTCGGGGTGCGCGACTACGTCAACAAGAACGGCTTCCGCAGCGTCATCATGGGTCTCTCCGGCGGGATCGAC
Source organism: uncultured Actinomycetota bacterium (assembly GCA_963702165.1). Classification (GTDB taxonomy): domain Bacteria; phylum Actinomycetota; class Actinomycetes; order Actinomycetales; family Microbacteriaceae; genus Terrimesophilobacter. Next base: position 953,932 of record OY969722.1, read on the forward strand.
TCCGCGGTGTGCGCTGCTGTGTGTGTCGACGCCATCGGTGCCGACAGGGTGTACGGGGTCGGCATGCCGAGCGCGTACAGCTCCGATCACTCACGCACCGACGCGGATGTGCTCGCCGACAACCTCGGACTGCACTACAGCGTCGAGGCCATCGCCGACCTGGTCGCACCGGTGGAGAGCCAGCTCGCGCTCACCGGCGTCGCCGCGGAGAACCTGCAGGCACGCATCCGGGCGCTCATTCTGATGGGCAAGTCCAATATGGATGGGCACCTCGTGATCACCACCGGCAACAAGACCGAGGTCGCGGTCGGCTACTCGACCATCTACGGCGACTCCGCCGGCGGGTATGCGCCGCTGAAGGACGTGCCGAAGACGCTCGTGTGGGCGCTGGCCCGATGGCGCAACGACGTGGCCGCCGCACGCGGGGAAACCCCGCCGATTCCGGAGAACTCGATCACGAAGCCCCCGAGCGCCGAGCTGCGCCCCGGCCAGGTCGACCAGGACTCGCTGCCGCCGTACGAGCTGCTCGACGGCATCCTGTACTCCTACATCGACCAGCGGATGGGACTGGACGAGATCGTCGCGGCCGGGTACGACCGCGCGACGGTGGAGGCGGTCATCCGGCTTGTCGACCGGTCGGAGTGGAAGCGCAGGCAGGGCGCGATCGGACCGAAAGTCAGCGCGATGGCATTCGGACGCGACCGTCGCATGCCGATCACCATGCGACAGACCTGGTAGCGATTTCCCCGCTCTCGCGAAACGCCCGCTATAGGCTGACGTTCGTGACTTCAATGACGGATCCGACACCGGCCGAGACTCAAGCGAAGCTCAAGCGGGTGCGCACGCGGCACTTCCAATCCGCGAAAGAGAACGGCATCAAGATCCTGGGGCTCACCAGCTATGACTTCCTGAGCGCACAGATCTTCGACGAGGCCGGTGTCGACTTCCTCCTCGTCGGCGACTCGGCAGGCAACAACGTGCTCGGCTACGACACCACCCTCCCGGTCACGCTCGACGAACTCATTCCGCTCACCCGGGCCGTTGCCAACGCCGCAAAGCGCGCGTTCGTGATCGCCGACATGCCGTTCGGCTCCTACGAGACCGGTGCCGACGAGGCGCTGCACTCGGCGTTCCGCTTCATGAAGGAGACCGGCGCTCACGCCGTCAAGCTCGAGGGTGGCGAACGCAGCGCGGAGCAGATCCGGCGCATCGTTTCCGCTGGCATCCCGGTGATGGGGCACGTCGGCTTCACCCCGCAGAGCGAGCACGGTCTCGGCGGCCACATGATCCAGGGTCGCGGCGAGGGGCTCGAGCAGTTGCTTCGCGACGCGCACGCGGTACAGGATGCCGGCGCGTTCGCCGTCGTCCTCGAAATGGTGCCCGCAGAATCCGCGGCTCAAGTCACCAAGGAGCTGAGGATTCCGACCATCGGTGTCGGCGCTGGGCCGGATGTCGATGGACAACTGTTAGTGTGGACCGACTGGGCTGGCTTCACGACTGGCCGCATACCCAAGTTCGTACGCAAGTACGCTGACCTCCGCGGCATCCTCACGGATGCGGTCAACAACTACCGGGCGGATGTCGAGAACGGCGCCTACCCCGGCCCCGAGCACAGCTACGAATAGTCACAAATAGCGCTGGAGCTATTGGCGAAGGCCAACTCCGGCCTTCCCGCGCGCAGAACTAGATGGCAGATTCGCGCAGACACCCGGAAGGCCTTACATGACGATTTCCACTTCCCCGTATATTTCCAAGGTGTACGACGCCGCCATCGCACGCAACCCCGGCGAGCCGGAGTTCCACCAGGCTCTCGGTGAGGTGCTCGAGTCGATCGCACCCGTCGTCGCCCAGCATCCGGAGTATGCGGAAGCGGGAATCCTGGAACGCCTCGTCGAACCCGAGCGTCAGGTCATGTTCCGCGTGCCGTGGGTCGACGACGCCGGCCGGGTGCGAGTGAACCGCGGCTACCGTGTGCAGTTCAACTCGGCGCTCGGGCCGTACAAGGGCGGGCTGCGCTTTCACCCGAGCGTGAACCTCAGCATCATCAAGTTCCTCGGGTTCGAGCAGACCTTCAAGAACGCGCTGACCGGTCAGGGCATCGGCGGGGCCAAGGGCGGAAGCGACTTCGATCCGCACGGCACGTCCGACGGCGAACTCATGCGCTTCTGCCAGAGCTTCATGACCGAGCTGTCCCGCCACATCGGGCAGTACACCGACGTGCCCGCAGGCGACATCGGAGTCGGTGCCCGCGAGATCGGCTACATGTTCGGCCAGTACCGGCGCCTGATGAATCGGCACGAGTCTGGTGTGCTCACGGGCAAGGGTCTCGGCTGGGGCGGTGCCAACGTTCGCACAGAGGCGACCGGCTACGGCGTGGTGTTCTTCCTTCAGGAGATGCTCGCCAAGCGCGGCGAGACCCTCGAGGGCAGGACCGCCATCGTGTCAGGGTCGGGCAACGTAGCAACCTACGCGATCGCCAAGCTGCAGCAACTGGGCGCGAAGGCGATCACCGTCTCGGACTCGTCCGGGTACATCGTCGACCAGGCCGGGATCGACCTCGAGGTGCTCAGGCAGGTCAAGGAGGTCGAGCGGCTGCGGATCTCCGCGTACGCCGACCGGCGGCCTGGGGCTCATTTCGTTGCGAGTGGCCGCGTCTGGGAGGTTCCGGGTCAGCTGGCGATCCCCGCGGCGACTCAGAACGAGCTCGGGTCGGATGACGCTGCCGCACTCATCCGCAACGGCGTCGTCGCCGTGGCGGAGGGCGCCAACATGCCGAGCACCCCGGATGCCGTCGAGTTGCTGCAGCAGGCTGGCGTGCTGTTCGCGCCCGGCAAGGCGGCGAACGCGGGCGGCGTGGCGATGTCAGCGCTCGAGATGAGCCAGAACGCCGCGCGCGAGCGTTGGGGTTTCGAGGAGAGCGAAGCGCGCCTGAGCGGCATCATGAGCGACCTGCACGCCGCCGCCTACGACGCGTCGGAGAAGTACGGGCATCCGGGCGACTACGTCATCGGGGCGAACGCCGCCGGTTTCGTGCGCGTGGCCGAGGCGATGCTGGCGCAGGGGCTGATCTAGACCGTCACGAAGTCGATCAGCTGCTCAACAGACCCAAGCAGCGCCGGCTCCAGGTCGTTGAACGTCGACACCCTGCCGAGGATCCGCTGCCACGCGTGGGCGATGTCCGCCTGATCGTCGTGCGGCCAGCCGAGCGCGTCGCACACGCCGTGCTTCCAGTCGATGCCGCGCGGCACCACCGGCCACGCCGCGATCCCGATCCGGGCGGGCTTCACCGCCTGCCAGATGTCGATGTACGGATGCCCCACCACGAGCACGTGCTCCCGGAACGGGCCGCGCATGACCGCGTCGGCGATGCGGCTCTCCTTCGACCCTGCCACCAGGTGGTCGGCGAGCACACCCACCCGGCGTCCGGCATCCGGGGCAAAATCGCGCAGCACCTCTTCAAGGTGGTCGATGCCCTCCAGATACTCGACGACAACACCTTCGACCCGCAGGTCATGACCCCACACCTTCTCGACGAGTTCGGCATCGTGCCTGCCTTCGACGAAGATCCGGCTGCCCCTGGCGACGCGCGCCGTGTGATCGGTGACAGCAACCGACCCGGATGCAGAGCGCAGCACCCCCTGCTGCTTCACCGTCGGCGGAATCAGCTCGACCGGTTCGCCCTCAAGCAGGAAGCCGGGGCCGAGCGGGAAGACCCGACGCTTGCCGAAGTAGTCCTCGAGCGTCACCAGGCGACCCTCACGCGCAACGACCGCGCCGCTGAATCCGGTCTCGGTCTCCTCGACCACCAGGTCGTCGGTCGCCTCCACCTTCCGCGGCGGAGCCGGGGTGCGGCGACGCGAAAAATCAGCGAGAACGTCAGAGCTGTAGCGATCGGGACCGAAATCTGTCACCCGATGAGGCTAGTCCTCCGCGGCATCCTCTTCGGCCCATTTCCGGGCGCGTTCGCGAAGGATCTCCGGCGCGCGCGCCGCCTCCTCGCGTGATGCGAACGGGCCGACCCGATCGGTGCCCAGCGACTGCGGTCCCTCCTCCACCTCGCCGGTGCGGTCGTTGTACCACCACTGGGTCATCGTTGCCTCCTGCGTACGTAAAATTGATCCTATGCCCAGAGATTCCAACGGTCACCTCACGCCCGGACGGATCTCCGGGCTCCGCGCGGTGCCGAAGCACATTGTCCGACCGGAGTACGTCGGGAAGCAGGCGCCGGCCCCGTTCACCGGCTCGGATGTCTACGAGCAGGAGGCGATCGAGCGCATCCGGCACGCGGGTGAACTCGCTGCTGCTGCCATCCAGGCGGTCGGTGAGGCGATCGCGCCCGGCGTCACCACCGACGAGCTGGACGGCATCGGCCACGACTTCCTCATCGCGAACAACGCCTATCCGTCGACCCTGGGCTACCGCGGCTTCCCGAAGTCGCTGTGCAGTTCGGTCAACGAGGTGATCTGCCACGGCATCCCGGATGACACGGTGCTTGAGGCGGGCGACATCATCAACATCGACATCACCGCGTTCAAGAACGGGGTGCACGGAGACAGCAACGTCACGTTCATCGTGGGCGAGGCGAGCGACGAGGCCTCCGCGCTCGTCGAGCGCACACGCGAATCGCTTCGGCGCGCCATGAAGGCCGTCGCCCCCGGCCGCCAGGTCAACGTCATCGGACGCGCGATCGAGTCGTACGCCAAGCGGTTCGGCTACGGCGTCGTGCGTGACTTCACCGGGCATGGTGTCGGCGAGGCCTTCCACTCCGGGCTCGTCATCCCGCACTATGACGCTGCTCCGGCTTTCGCGCAGCCGTTGGAGGTGGGCATGGTGTTCACGATCGAGCCGATGCTCACGCTCGGCACGCACGAGTGGGACCAGTGGGCGGATGGCTGGACCATCACCACCAAGGACAAGAGCCTCACCGCGCAATTCGAGCACACCCTCGCCGTCACCGAACACGGGGTGGACGTTCTCACCGGGGCGCCTGAAAGAATGAGCGCATGACCATCGCAGTTGGCATCGATATCGGCGGCACGGGGATCAAGGGAGCGGTTGTCGACATCGCCACCGGCGAATTGCTGACCGAACGCATGAAGATCGCCACGCCGGCGGGCGGGTCACCAAGCGACATCCTTGACACGGTCGAGGAACTGTTCGGCCGACTCGGCGACTTGGCGACAGAGGTGCCGGTCGGCGTGTGCTTCCCGGCGATCGTCAAAAACGGCGTGACCATGTCGGCGGCGAACGTGTCGAAGGACTGGATCGGCCTGGAGGCGGAGCGGTTGTTCGAGGAACGCCTCGGCCGCGACATCCACTTCCTCAATGACGCGGATGCCGCAGGCATCGCCGAGGTGGTCTACGGCGCTGCGCGGGATGTGCCCGGGCTCGTGCTGCTCACGACGCTCGGCACCGGCATCGGCACCGCGATGCTCTACAACGGGGTGCTGATCCCGAACACCGAACTCGGGCACCTGGAGATCGGCGGCGTCGACATCGAGACCGTCGCAGCCGTTTCGGCGCGCGAGCGCGAGAACCTCAGCTGGACCGAGTGGGTCGCACGCCTGCAGCCGTACTACACGCGCCTCGAGTTCCTGTTCTCCCCCGACCTTTTCATCGTCGGCGGAGGGGTGTCGAAGAGCTACGAGCAGTTCCTCCCGCTCATCACCACACGCGCCCCTATGGTGCCCGCGAGCCTGCGCAACAACGCCGGCATCATGGGTGTCGCGTGGCTGTCGGTGAACGACCACCGCGCGCGCTATCGCGACTCCCCCATCTCCTGATCCCCACGTCCTCTCTTAACCCATTTCAAGGAGATTTGGCCGCTGGCAGCTCCGGATGCCTATGGCAGGCGACCGAAAGCCGGAATCTCCTTGAGACGGGTTAAGGCCAGGGCTAGGAGGGCGTGAATGGGCCGGCTGTTACGCCGGGTTCTGTCCGGGTGCCTTTAGGCACCGTGGACGGTCATCTATCTCGGGACTACGTTGCCGCAGCCCTCTAGCGGTCTACCCGGGAACTCGGCGAGCAGCCTCATCGTCCCCTTATTCGACCTTGCTCCTGGCGAGGTTTACCCAGCCGACCCGATCGCTCGGGCCGCTGGTGGTCTCTTACACCACCGTTTCACCCTTACCCCGGGCACGAAGCCCGTGGCGGTCTGCTTTCTGTTGCACTTTCTCGCGGATTGCTCCGGGTGGGTGTTACCCACCGCCATGCTCTGCGGAGCCCGGACGTTCCTCGGCATCCTTTCGGATGACGCGACCGTCTTGCCGACCCATTCACCATTGATTCTACGGTGAGCGGCCGGCATCCGGTGTGACTAATCGTCGAAATCGGTGCGGAGGTCCATGGCCTTGTTGGCCGCGGCATCCGCGCGCGAGTTCTGCAGCCGCGGTACCCATTCGAACCGCACCGGAGTGCCCATGAGCAGGTCGCGGGCCTGCGCGGCGAGCTCTGCCATCGCCGGATGCTTGATCTTCCAGCGGCCGCTCATCTGCTCGACCACGAGCTTGGAGTCCATCCGCACGAGCAGTTCGGCGTCCGGGTCGATGACCAGCGCCCTGCGCACACCCTCGACGAGCCCGGTGTATTCGGCCACGTTGTTGGAGGCAACGCCGATGTAGCGGCCGACGATGGCGAGGATCTCGCCCGAGTCACCGTCGATGATGACCGAGCCGCTCCCTGCCGGCCCCGGGTTGCCCCTCGAGCCGCCGTCCGCCTCGATGATGAGCCGGCGGCCCATCAGAGGCCGGACTCGCTGGTGCGGACAAGGATGGCGTTGCTGGTCGGGCACAGCAGCACGTCATCCGGCGCTGCGGCTCGGATCTCGGCGAGATCGCTCTCGTTGAGCTTCACGCCGCTCGCGCTGGAAACCCCGTGCTGCAGCAGGGAGGCGCCCGCGCCGTAGCGTTCGCGCTGCCGCTCGTACAAGGCGAGCAGGTCTTCCGGCACGCGGCCGGCGATGGTCTGCCTGTTGGCGTTCGCGTGCTGCTGTTCGCTCCGGATGCCCTCGAGCGCTGAGTCCCGATCGGCCTCTTGTGCCGCCATCTTCTCGGCCACGTCGTCGAGCTTGGTGCGCGCATCGCGCTCGGTGGCCTCTGCCTCTTCGACGCGTTCCATGACGGCCAGCTCGATGTCCTCGAGGTCGCTCTGGCGCTTGCGCAGTGACGTCAGCTCCGTCTCCAGCCCCTGGACGTCCTTCACCGAACTGCTGGCATCCAGCCGCTCGGTGTCGCGCCGGATCCGCGCCTCGACGAGCTCGACGTCGGACTCGACGCGCTTCAGCTCGATCCGCGCATCCTCCAGGGACCCGAGCTTCTCCAGCAGGTCCTTGCGGAGCTCATCGGCTTGCCCGCCGAGTTCTGTCAACGCCGCGTGCTCCGGCAGGGTCTTCGCGCGGTGCTCTAGCTGCGCGAGCCGCGTGTCGATCGCCTGCAGGTCGAGCAGGAGGGCCTGGGTTTCCGGGCTCGCTTTCAACGCCATCTGTCTCGGGCTCGCTTTCTCTTTTTACTGGACAATCGCAAAGTCCCATGGATCGGTGCGCAGCTCGCTCACCGTGACCTGAGTGGCAGGCAGCTCCCGTCGCAGCTCTTCCGCCGCGGTGTCGAGCCAGAGCCACTCGCTGGCCCAGTGGGACACATCGATCAGGGCCGGTCCCCCGCCGAGCTTCGCCTGTTCACGGGCCTCGCTTGCCGGGTGGTGGCGCAGGTCGGAGGTGATGTAGACATCCGCCGATCTGACGGCGCTCTCCGCCAGGAGGCTGTCCCCCGCGCCGCCGCACAACGCGACCGTGCGAATCGACCGGTCGTACTCGCCGGAGACGCGAATACCGGATGCCGTGGCAGGCAGCAACTCGGCCAGCGCGCCGGCGAGTCGTCCCAGGGTGGTCTCCGAGGGCAGGTCGCCGACGCGACCGAGCCCGCGACCGGGCTGTTCGCCCGCGACAATGGGCTGCGGCGAGACGAGGCCCAGCTTTGCCGCGAGCACAGCCGAAGTGCCGGTCTCGACGACGTCGGCGTTGGTGTGCGCGGCGATCAGCGCACATCCGGAGCGGATCAGGCGGGCGAGCACCGCGCCCTTGTAGCGGTCCTCGGCGACACTGGTGACGCCGCGCAGCAGCAGAGGGTGGTGGACGAGCAACAGCTGGGCGCCCGCGTCGATGGCTTCGTCGACGGTCTCAGGGACCGCGTCGACGGCGAGGTGGATGCGCTCGATAGGCGATGCCGGATCACCGGACAGCAGCCCGGGGGCGTCCCAGTCCTCGGATCCACTGAGCGGCCAGAGCCGTTCGACCGCGCGGACGACGTCGGCGAGCGTCGTGGGCGTTGGCTGCGGCATCCCGTCAGTCTAGTTCGGGGGCGGGAGCGCGTTCTTGCCGCCGGACCGCCGGGATGCCAGCGACGATGGGGGTGAGCAGGCCGAGGCCGAGCGCGACCAGCACGCCCAGGTCGGTGTCCGCGAGCACGCTGCCGTCCGCTACCCCGAACACACCCCACAGATAGCCTTCCCAGGCAAGCGCCGGGACGCTCGCGCTGACCAGGCCGAGGCCGATGGCCGAGGCGACGACGAGCATGGCCAGGTTGACCCAGTTCACATCCGGGTACACCCCGCCACGATGCAGCAGCGACGTGCTCTCGAACCGCCTGCTCCTGATCATCATCTCGCCGGCGAAGATGCCTGCCCAGGCGGCGACAGGCACCGCGAGGGTGGTCGCAGCGTCCCGCAGGATGAGTGCGACGTCGCCGATGAGCAGGGCGAGCGCGAGCGCGGCGCCGAGGACGAGCACCCCGACGATGGCGGCGGCCGCGGCCCGCGGCATCCGGATACCGGCCGACTGCAGCGCGAAACCGCCCGAGTAGATGGTCACGACGACGCCGGAGAGCACGCTGACGCCGACCGCGACCAACAGCGGAATCGGGTACCAGCCGGGCAGCACCGAGCCGAGAGTCTCGAACGGCTCCTCGACGAGGCCCGATGCCAGTGCCGGGTTGGATGCCGCCAGCAACGCGCCGTAGGAGATGAGCACGAATGCGGGGATCATCGCCCCGAAGCTCGACCACAGCATGGATGCCGCGCCGGAGCTTCCCGGACGCTGGTAGCGGGCGAGGTCGGCGCTGCTGACCGCCCAGACCAGGCCGACGAAGCTGAAGACCAGCACCGCGCCGGTCACGAGCAGCAGCCAGGAGCCGTCGCCGACGGTCAGCGCCACCTGAAGGTCGATCTCGGACCAGGTGAGTGCGATGAAACCGGCGACGAGAACACCCGCGATGACGCTGATCCCGAGCTGCACGGGCGCGATGAGCCCGTAGCCGAGGATCGCGATCGCGAGGGCGATGACAACGCCGCCGCCGATGCCGATCAGGATGGCGGTCTGCTCGCCGAGGCCGAGAGTGTCGCCGAAGACCCGTTCCACCCCGATGCCCAGGATGACAAGCAGCACCGCACCCCAGAAGACGCGTGTGATGAGCGCGAGGATCGCAGGCAGGATGTTTCCGAGCAGGCCGAAGGTCGCTCGTGACACGACCATCGCGGGCTGCCCGCTCCACTTGCCTGCGAGGGTGCCAAGGCCGAGCGGGAGGGCGGAGATGGCCACACCGGCGAGTGTGGCGACGACGGCTTGTCTGAGGCTCATGCCGAGGCTCAGGATGATTGCACCCATGACGATGCTGAGCACCGACGAGTTGGCTGCGAACCATAGCCAGAAGAGGCGTACCGAGCGGCCGACCCGGTTCTCGATCGGAGTCGGTTCGAGCCCGGCCTGCTCGAGCGAGAAGACCGAGAGCCGGCGTGGCTCGGAGTCGTCGACCGGCAGGATCGGAACCTCGTAAGTCGGCTGCGGCTGCACGGTCGCGACCGGGACCGAGTCAACGGATTCGGCGGCCTCGGGTTCACCGGGTTCGTTGAAGAGAGTGAAGACGTCGCCGGTGTCCTGCTCCGGCGCGACCTCGTCGTCTGTCACATCCGGGGCGGCCAGCAGCGAATCGAAGTCGAACGGACCAGTGGGCGGGTCCGGGAGCGGCGGGATCACCGGCTCAACCAGTTCGTGCAGGACCGGGATGTCGAGAGGCTCCTCGACTATCTCGGGCTCGGTCTCGACCTCGGCGGCCTCTTGCCCGGGCTCGATGACCGGGGTCTCGGGCTCGACTGTCGCGAGTTCCGGCTCGACCTCGTCGACCGGCTGGGGCTCCGGCTCGGCCACGGGCTCCGGCTCGCGCGGCTTGGGGGGCATCAGGACGTTGCCAGGCGGCGGCGGAATGTGCACGAACGGCTGCGACGACGGCGCGGGCGCGCTGAGCAGCAGCTGGAGCTGCTCCGGCGTGTACTGCTGAGTCGTCTGGTGAAGCATGGACGGGTCCGGATGCGGCTCTACCGCGGGCGGGAGCGGCATTGGTCCATCGTGGAACGCCCGATGCACGCGGTCCACCTCGGCGAGTGCCTCCGGCGTGCCGACGCGGCGCATGGATTCCTCCCAGTGGGCGAACTCCTCGGCCTCCTGCGCGCGCAGGCGCATCTGAGCTTCCAGCTGACGCATCGACTCAAGGCGCTCGTCCGGCGAGCTCGACTCCGACGCCAAGCGGCCCATCAGCACCGCATCGGGCAGAGATCGCCGCACCGGGGGCGGGAGCAACTCGGCTTGGTTCGACGCGGCGGGCTCGGCGGGTGCTTCAGGCGCAACGCCAAGGTCGTAGACGACCGTAGGGGCGACGTCCTCATCATCCGGCACCGGGCCGAAGTCGCCGAATTCCTGATGGACTGGCGGCTGGTACCGGGGCGCGGGCTCGGGGCTGACCTCTGGCTGCGCGACAGGTGCCGCCTCGGCGACGGCCGCAGGTTCCTCTGCGGGTGGCGCCTCGTCGACGGGCGCGTGCTCTTCGACGGGCGCGAACTCGAATACCGGTTCCCGCACCGGTCCCGGTGTTGACGCCTGCCACGCGGGTGCCGCAACGGGCTGCTCTGTGACCGCAGGCTCGACGGGCTGCTCGACCGGTTTCGCTGCCGACGTGTGCGTGATCCGCGCGATCTCCTCTGCGATCGCAGCCGCAAGTTCGTCGTCATCCACGCCGAGCGCCTCTGCAGCCAGGCGCGGTGAGATCTCCGCCGGTGGGGTGTAGGTCGATCGCCGCTGCGTCGGCAATACCGACTGGGGTTCCGACTGCTCGTCGTCGCCCGTCATGTCCTGATCAACCATGGCCAAAATACTAGAGGCGCAGCGAAGATTCGTCGCCGCGGCGTGCCGAAGGAGACCCGCTAGTGACATTCTCCGTCAGCAATGCTGACAGCGCTCACAACGACCGATCAGAGCAGTAGAGCGAGGTCTTCCGCGAGCCGCGGCGCGACGTAGCCACCGACCCACACCAACGAAGCGATGAGGAACACTCCGGCGATTCCTGCTGAAACAGCCGCGACATGCCACACCCTGGGGGCCGGTGGGCGGTGCACGCTCCGCCGCCAAAGGCCGTAGCCGACCGCGGCCTCGGAAATGTGACCCGCGAGCAGCAACGGGACGAACAACAGGATCCCCCACCAGCCTTCTCCCCCGAAAGCGCTTGCGAACGGCGCCAGCAGATCGGCCATTGGTTTCTCACCACTTCCTCAACGAACGATGGAAGCTGAGGTTGGCACGCAAATCTGGAGCGGCGCTGTGAACCCCATTCGGGGGTCACTCAGAGCTTGGGAGTCCGGCCCAGCGCACTGAGCGGACGCGGCTCGTTCACGAGTTCATCCAATGCCCCGCGGTGCCCATTGTTCACCCCGGCCGCCCGGCGGAGGTTCCCGTCGAGCTTCTCAGCCAACTCGCGTGAGGACGCATTCAGTTCGTAGCTTGGCGGGTCCTCCGGGTCGATCTCCAGCACCGCCCTCCCTCGCTTGTACGAGGCCAGGAACTGCGGAAGCGTGCTGAGCAGCGCCCGGTAACGCACCCACCGATGGTTGTCCCAGCCGGTCTGCGGAGTGTCACTGCCGAGTCGATAACGCGGCTCGTTGAACTGTCCGACGATGGCGTCGGCCGCCACCGCCCCGCGCGTGGCAAGCCGCTCGATCGTTGCCGAGTCCATGTGCAGATTCAGCCCGCCCTGCGCTCGGGTCTGCAGCACGCGAACGATCCGGTCGCGGTAGCCGGGTTGGTCCAAACGGGCATTGTCGGTCCACTCGCGGGCGGTGTTGATGGTCGCGGCCGCGAACCCGATGATGGCCGAGATCCCGGATGCCGGAATCGGGGTGTACGGGGCGGGCAGCACGCTGTTGTTCCGTGCGAGATCGACGTTCTCACGTTCGTCGGCGCTCTCCGGCCAGTCGGTGCGGAACCGGCCGAGATTGATCGCGAACGTGGGCCGCGTCGGCAGCGCAGCATCAAACAGGTGGATCGGAAAATTGCTGGTGAGCCCTCCGTCGCTGAACCACAGGGACTGGAAGTAGGGTCCATGATTCGGATGGCCCGGGTCGGCGCGGTGAAGGTGGTCGATGCGCCACAACGGCACCGCGGAGATGAGCACAGGAAAGCTCAATGACATGCGCGTTGCGACGATCACCGGCAGATGCGCGGCATCCGGAAGCCTGCGCAGTCGCGGGTGGTGAGTCTCGGCGTACTTGTCCTCCTCGCGCCAACGTGCGGTCTTGCTCCGGGACGAGGCGGTGGCGGGCGGAGCAGCCTCGAGGGCGTCCATCACAGCCGCCGGGAACAGCCGCCGCCAGGCGGCCGGCTCGTAGAAGAAGTTGCACGCTTGCCACGGCAGCTCGTAGGGCCGCGACTGGCTGAGACACGTGCTCATCATCCGCAGGTCGATTCTGCGGTTGGCCACCTCGGTGCTCTCGACATCCGAGCCCCACAGGTCACCGAAGGTGAGCGGGCCATGCTCGGAGCTGAGCCCTGCGAGTTCGTCGATGCGCGATGTGAGCCAATCGGTCAGCGCCGGTGCCGTGGATTCGCTGAGGCCGGTGCAGACGCCGAACCCGTTGTCTGGAACCGCGTGCGCAAGCTTGCGATAGAGCCGGATAGCCACCGCAACGGCCCAGCCGACAAGGAGAAGAATGATGCCGCAGACCAGCAGCGCACCACCCGCGGGCCACCCCCAGTAAGCTCCGAGCACTATCGCCGCCGCCCCTGGGACCAGGCCGAGGATCGTCGCAAGCGGGAACGACCGGATGAGGGCGAGGACGGTGTCGAGCACCCGGTGGCTTCGTCCGTTGCGTGAGGCCGGACCGTTGCCCGTCGCCGCGAGAAGCACTGGGAGAAGGGCCCGGGTCGAGCGTTGGGGCTGGAACAGACCGGCGAGACGACCATCACCCAGCTCATCCGGGATCTGTTCGAGCCGCTCGAAGCCGCCCGTTTCCGAATGCCGGCCGAACTCCGCGGCCGCGGCCAGCGCGGCACCGATCGCGCCGGCGGACGACCCGCCGACGCTTCGGAGCCGGTAGGTCTTCGCCAGCTCGGCCACCGCGCGCGGGTAGACGACGCCGGAAGTGATGCCGCCCTTCATGACGACATCGCATTCGGGCGACGGGTTAGACGTTCTCCAGTTGAACGGGGTCGTGCTCTCAGCGTCAACGTCGGTCATGGTTCATGGAACCATGGGGTGCTCACCTTTGGGTGAGAGTTGGCACAGAGCCTCAGTTTCTGGTGACAGTCGGCTCCGCCGCGTCAGCGCGCCGGCGACAGGGATCCGGATTCGATCACGCGGCGCGCATCCCTGATCAGCGAATTCAGCACTCCGCACAGCTTGCCGGCCGAGAGCGAGCCGGCATCCGGACGCCTGGTGACGTCGTCCATTGCCACCCGGAGCACTTCGATCGATTCGGCGGTCGAGAGCATGAGCCGCAAGATCGCAGTGTTGCGCTCGAACTCGAGCCGGAACAGGTACTCGTCTCCGATGGCACCGACGGCGACCATCGGGTGCGTGCCGGTCACCGAGGTGACCCGGGCCGCCGGATACACGGCGGAGAGCAGCGCGTTCACCTCGCTGGCCAGATTGCCATCGGCGACCGCCGTGGTCGCGTCGGGGGCACCGACGTAGTCGAAGTCGGGTGTCAGGTCGTGGGTAATTGTGGGCGCCACGAATTCGGGCGGCGCGGACTGCGGCGGGGTCGGAGCCGGAGCCGGAGCCGGGGCCGGGGCCTGTGTCCCGGACTCAATGGCCAGCGAGGCCGTTGTGCCCGGAGCGAGCAGCTCGGCGTACCGCCTGTCCAGCGCTGTGAGGAGTTGGGCGTCCTCGACTCCGTACGAGTCAGGCAGCCCGTGCTGCCGGGCGGCGTAGTGCACAAGCTCACCGAGTCGCAGGTCCGGCCGCTGCTTCCAGTGGTCGGCGATGACGGCAAGAACCGCGTCGATGCGCTCCGGTGCCCGGCCCGCGCCGTCACGGCGGGCCAACTCCGAGGAGCGCACGAGCGCAAGAGCGCTGCGTACTGTCTCGTTCATGCTGTGATCCTCAGCCTTCGGGTAGCTGTTTGAGCGACCACGGACACCGTCGATATATCGGTGCCGTGGCCTCCATGCTACCAGCGGACTCTCAGGCGCGGAATGACCCCTCAGGGGGGTACGCGTTCGTCACGACAGAGCCCCCTCGACCACGCGCAGCATTTCGGGCGAACCGATCGGCCGGAAATGCCCGGCCATCGACAGCCGAACGTTGGTCGCGCCTGGCAGTTCGCTCCCCCCTGGGATGTGCGGATCGAACTCGGCATAGACAGAGGTGATGCGGGAGTTGACCTCGAGGTTCTCGGCGAGCATCGTGAGGGTCTTGTCGCGCGGCGAGAACTGTCGCAGGGTGCGGCTCGGCATCCGGAGTGCGTACCGCGAGCCGCTGAACGGTGTGTTGATGGCCACCATCCGGTCGATGCGACCTTCGCGGTCGTCGATCATCATCATGTGCTTGCCGATCAGGCCGCCCTTGCTGTGGGCGACGATCGCAATGCCGTGCAGGTCGTGCAAGTCGACGTAGGCCTGCGCGACCGCGGCCATTTCGGCGACCGGGCCGCGGTTGTAGCCAAGATCGTCGATGACATGGATCGGATGCCCCCGCCGGTGGAGTTGGTCGGCGAGGGGACGCAGGAATTTCCAGGTCTCGTACACGCCGGCCAGCAGCAGCACAGGCGAGCGGTCTCCGCCGCGGTAGTCGGCCGCTTCGCCTCGGACCAGCGCGTGCCGAAGCTGCCACCATCCGACGTACACGTAGTCGAGGAACCAGGAGCCGCCGCGGCGCAGCCAGGTCATCTCGAGTGGTCCGCAATCAGTGCCGCGACTCGCGCCGGGTCGGTGAACATGACGACGTGAGGTCCCTCCACTTCGGCGAACGAGCCATCCGGGATCGTGTTCGCCACCCGCAGCGACCAGCCGTCGCCTGCGATCGGATCGCGGTCACCGGCGATGACGAGGGTTTTCGCGCGGATGTCGCCGAGCCTGTCCTCGATGCGGTCGTCGAGCAGTTTGGGCAGTTGGCGGAGGTAATACGGGATGCCGCAGCGGAAGAAGTAATCAACCATGACGACGAGGTTGCAGTGGGCGGGCTCGCGCAGGATGTCCTTGAACAGGGCGAAGGATGCTCTCGGCACGGTACGCAGGTGCGGCGGCATGGTGGTGCCCATGAGTACGAGCCGGTCGGTCAGGGTCGGGTCGTCGACAGCGAGCTGCGTGACGATCTGGGTGCCCATCGAGTGGCCGACGAGAACCGGGTTCACCAGGCCGAGTTCGCGCACGAGTTCCGAGATGACCGCGCCGTGGTCGGCGAGTTCGACGTCGCGGCGCGGGTCCGGGGCGGTGCCATACCCGGGCAGGTCCACCGCGTAGACGGTGCCGTGCTTGGAGAGTTCCTTGGCCATCGGCCCGAAGTAGCGCGACGAAACGCCGATTCCGTGCACCAGCACGAACGGCCGGACGTTCGGCGGTCCCTTGATGACGTGCAGATCTACGTCGAGTCCAGCGAGCTTGCGGAACGGTCGTCGGCGGGCCATGCGGTCAGTGTAAGTAGTTCCACTGGGAGCGTTTTCGCTATTCAATGCACTCAGAGTGCAGTATTCTGCACTGATGGATGCAAGCACCGCGGCCCTCGCTGCTGCGATCGGCGGGCGAATCAAGCAGGAACGACTGGCACGCCGGTGGACGCTTGACCAGTTGGCGAACGCGACCGGAGTGAGCCGACGGATGCTGGTCAGCGTCGAACAGGGTGCGGTGAATCCGAGTATCGGCACTCTCATCAGAATCAGCGATGTGCTCGGGATCGGACTGCCCGCGCTGGTCGAGTCGCCGCAACCAGACCCCGTCAAGGTCACGCGCAACGGTGACGGAGCCACCCTCTGGAGCAGTGATGCTGGCGGCCGCGGTGTCTTGGTTGCCGGCACAGGTATACCGAATGCCTTTGAACTGTGGGACTGGCTGCTTGGTCCCGGCGACCATTACCGAAGCGAAGCCCACGGGACGGGAACGAAAGAACTGATTCAGGTGCGAGAAGGCCGCATCACGGTCACCTCGGGGAGCGACACCGTCGACCTCGAGGTGGGCGACGCCGTGGCGTTCCCCGGGGACGCCGCTCATTCCTATGCCAATCCCGGTTCGGTACCCGCACGGTTCGCACTCGCCGTGCTTGAGCCGACGCGAGGCTCCGCGGCCCGCTTCGAGACCGATGGCGGTGATCAGCCATGACCGGGCGTACCGGCGTCACCGTGCCTGCGTGGGGACTGGCTGTCGCGGCGATGCTGTCCGTGCAGCTGGGCTCTGCCCTGTCCGTTGGTCTGATCTCGACCGTGGGAGCAGCCGGAACCGCATGGCTGCGCCTCACTTTGGGCGCGATCATCTTTCTGATGCTGGCTCGACCGCCGCTACGTGCCATCCGGAGGCAGGACGTGCCTGCGCTGCTCGGCTTGGGCGTGGCGACCGGGTTGATGACTGTCGCGTTCCTCGCGGCGCTCGAACGCATCCCGCTCGGTACGGCGGTTGCGATCGAGTTCCTTGGACCGCTGACGGTCGCCGCTGTCCGCAGCTCGAGCGCGCGAGCACTCGCCTGGCCCATCCTCGCCCTCGTCGGCGTGGTGCTGCTCACCGAACCATGGCTCGGCGCCACAGACCCCGTGGGAATCGCGTACGCGGCCTTCTCGGCCGTGTGCTGGGGCTCCTACATCCTGCTCACGCAACGCGTCGGCGACCGGTTCGCCGGCATCGGGGCACTCTCGCTCACCATTCCGATTGCCGCCGTGACAGCAGCGGTCGTCGGCGTTCCCCAGGCAGTCGGCAACCTCAGCCTCGAGGTCCTCGCGGCTGCAGCCGGGCTCGCCCTCCTACTGCCGGTCCTCCCCTTCGCGTTCGAGATGCTTGCGCTGCGCCGGATGACCCACACTGCCTTCGGAACCCTGATGGCGTTGGAGCCGGCGATTGGGCTCACCATCGGGCTGGTGGTCTTGCATCAGCAGCCGTCAGTCATCCAACTCCTCGGCATCGCGCTCGTCATTGCGGCCGGCGCCGCTGCGCAACGCGGAGGTCGACGCGTCGCCCAGGTCAGCGTTGCGCCCAGCCCCGCCGGTTCCGAACCTATTCGCTAGTCTGCGGTCATGGATGACCGCCAGCAGGACTTCATCGACACGTTTCGGCTGTTCCTGGAGGAGGTTATCCAGCAGCAACGGATGCGTCCGGCCGAGCTGACGCCGATCGGCGCCGCGGTCGAGGCGCACTTGGGCGCCCCGGTGCGTGACCTGCCGCTGGTGAGCGAGGCGATCGCATCCCACCGATTGGTCGACGCAGACATCGCGCTCGACCGGCTGGCGGACTCGCCCGGCTCGGAACTCTTCGGCTGCAGCGGCGGTCAACAGCGCTACCACGAGGACTTCCCGCAACTGCTGCAACACCCGCATGTGGCGTTTGCGCCCGCTCCGGTCGACTACGTCGCGGTGGACACCGGGCCAGACAGCCAGCGGCGGGTCGTCGCCTTCGGCATCCGGCTGCTGCAATTCGAAGGAAGCCCGGTTGCTGTGCTGCAACGCGCGGCGGCCCCGCAATTCGGGCGCATTTCGGCGAGCCTGGATGTGCTCTCCGGCGACGCCGAGCTGAGCGGCAGGCTGCTTGCGGAGGTTCGGCGTCTGATGCTCGCCCACAGTGTCCTGCGCGGCAAGGTGCTGACCTTCACCGGCGACGAGTACGGCCACCAGGCCGCGGGTGCCACCTTCGTTCCGCGGCCGAGCGTGTCTGCGGGCGACGTCGTGCTCGGCCCAGGGGTGCTCGAGCAGATCACCGGGCACGTCGTCGACATCGGGAACCAGCGCGAGCGGTTGGCGGATGTCGGTCAGCACCTCAAGCGTGGTGTGCTGCTGTATGGTCCGCCCGGCACCGGCAAGACGCTCACTGTTCGGCACTTGCTCGCGCGCACTCCCGACGTGACAGCGGTTCTGCTCACGGGCACCAGCATCCGCTTCATCACCGAGGCGGCCGAACTGGCTCGTGCCATGCAGCCCGCGATCGTGGTGCTGGAAGATGTCGATCTCGTCGCGCACGAGCGCGGCATGCACGGCGGTCCGCAGCCGTTGCTGTTCGCGGTGCTCGATGCCCTCGACGGGCTGGACGGTGACGCCGATGTCGCGTTCATCCTCACCACCAACAGGGCGGACCTGCTCGAGCCGGCGCTCGCGGCTCGCCCCGGCAGGGTTGACCTCGCGGTCGAGATTCCGCTGCCGGATGCCCCGGCCCGCCGCCGCATGTTCGCGCTCTACGCCTCTGGGCTCGGGTTGTCAGAGGCGGCGGTGAAGGAGGCGGCCGATCGCTCTGAGGGTGTCACCGGTTCGTTCGCGAAGGAACTCATGCGCCGCGCAGTGCTGCGCGCGGCGCGGGACGATCGTGCGGTGTCGGATGCGGACCTTACAGCCGCGCTCGACGAGTTGCTCTCCTCCGGGGCCACGCTCACCCGGACCCTGCTCGGTGTCGGCGGGGACGCCCAGGCACCAGACCCGGATGGTGCGGGTTCGTTCGGCTGGCACTGACGGTCGTGGTGGGCCCTGCCGGGATCGAACCGACGACATCCACGGTGTAAACGTGGCGCTCTACCAGCTGAGCTAAAGGCCCCTCACCCACCACCAGGTGGGCTCCCCCATGTTACGACAGGCGGAGGGACACTTCGATGCCACGAATCGCGACTGACGGGCCGTCAGAACTAGACTCGAACGGCATCCCGAAGCCACAACCGCCACCAGATGGTTGACGCGCGCAACGATGCGATCTGTCTCAACAAGGAAGAGGTCACAGTGACGGTCAACGATCAGGACCCGTACTCGATGCACCACGTGGATGCTGATCCCGAAGAAACCGCCGAATGGCAGGAATCGCTGGATGCCGTCGCCGCGACCCAGGGTCGTGAGCGTGCCCGCGAGATCATGCTGAGCCTGCTCAAGCGGTCCAAGGAACTTCAGCTCGGTGTGCCCATGGTCCCGACCACCGACTACATCAACACGATCGCTCCCGAGAACGAGCCGGACTTCCCTGGCGACGAGGAGATCGAGCGCCGCTACCGGGCCTGGATCCGCTGGAACGCCGCGATCACCGTGCACCGGGCGCAGCGGCCCGGCATCTCCGTCGGCGGGCACATCTCGACCTACGCCTCATCCGCGACCCTCTACGAAGTGGGCTACAACCACTTCTTCAAGGGCAAGGACAACCCCGGCGGCGGCGACCAGATCTACTTCCAGGGACACGCCTCCCCCGGCATGTACGCGCGCGCGTTCCTCGAGGGCCGGCTCAGCGCCGACCAGCTCGACGGCTTCCGCCAGGAGAAGTCGCACCACTCCGGCGGCATCCCCTCCTACCCGCACCCCCACCTCATGCCCGAGTTCTGGGAGTTCCCGACCGTGTCGATGGGTCTCGGACCGCTCAACGCGATCTGGCAGGCGGAAACCAACCGCTACCTGCACGACCGCGGCATCAAGGACACCTCGGCGAGCCATGTCTGGGCGTTCCTCGGCGACGGCGAGATGGACGAGGTCGAGAGCCGCGGCGCCCTGCAGTGGGCCGCCAACCACAACCTCGACAACCTGACCTTTGTCGTCAACTGCAACCTCCAGCGTCTCGACGGCCCTGTGCGCGGCAACGGCAAGGTCGTGCAGGAGCTGGAGAGCTTCTTCCGCGGCGCAGGCTGGAACGTCATCAAGGTGCTGTGGGGCCGCGAGTGGGACTCGCTGCTCGATCGCGACGACGACGGCGCCCTCGTCAACCTGATGAACGTGACGCCGGATGGCGACTACCAGACCTACAAGGCCGAGAGCGGCGCGTACGTGCGCGAGAACTTCTTTGGCCGCGACCCGCGCACCGCTGAGCTCGTCAAGGAGTACACCGACGACGAGATCTGGGGCCTCAAGCGCGGTGGCCACGACTACCGCAAGGTCTACGCCGCCTACAAGGCCGCCTTGGAGCACAAGGGCAAGCCGACAGTCATCCTCGCCAAGACGGTGAAGGGCTACGGGCTGGGCGCATCCTTCGAGGGCCGCAACGCGACCCACCAGATGAAGAAGCTCACGCTCGACAACCTGAAGCAGTTCCGAGACGCGATGCGCATCCCGATCACGGATGCCCAGCTCGAGGAGAACCCGTACGTCCCGCCGTTCTACCACCCCGGCCAGAACGACGAGGCGATCCAGTACCTGCAGGAGCGGCGCCGCGAGCTCGGCGGCTACGTGCCAGAGCGGCGCACCAAGTACACGCAGATCCAGGTTCCGGATGCGAGCGCGTACGACGTCGTGAAGCGCGGCTCCGGCAAGCAGGAGATCGCCACCACCATGGCGTTCGCCCGCCTGCTGAAGGACCTGCTGCGGGCCGAGGGCTTCGGTCACCGCATCGTGCCGATCATCCCGGATGAGGCGCGCACGTTCGGAATGGACGCCTACTTCCCGACGGCGAAGATCTACAACCCGAACGGCATGAACTACACGTCTGTCGACCGGGAACTTCTGCTCGCCTACAAGGAGAGCGAGCAAGGGCAGATCCTGCACGTCGGCATCAACGAGGCAGGCGCGATCTCGGCGTTCACCGCGACCGGCAGCTCGTACTCGACGCACGGTGAAGCGCTCATCCCGGTGTACGTCTTCTACTCGATGTTCGGGTTCCAGCGCACCGGCGACGGCATC
This sequence comes from uncultured Actinomycetota bacterium, assembly GCA_963702165.1. Taxonomy (GTDB): domain Bacteria; phylum Actinomycetota; class Actinomycetes; order Actinomycetales; family Microbacteriaceae; genus Terrimesophilobacter. The sequence continues at coordinate 975,013 of OY969722.1, forward strand.
TGGGCGGCCGCCGACCAGATGGCCCGCGGGTTCATGATCGGCGCGACCGCGGGACGCACCACCCTCACCGGTGAAGGCCTGCAGCACGCCGACGGCCACTCGCCGCTGCTCGCAGCAACGAACCCGTCGGTCGTCGCCTATGACCCTGCCTACGGGTACGAGCTCGGCCACATCGTGAAGTCGGGCATCGACCGCATGTACGGCGGCTCGCATCCGCACCCCGACGTCATGTACTACATCACCGTCTACAACGAGCCGATGGTTCAGCCGGCCGAGCCGGAGGGCCTGGACACCGACGGACTGCTCAAGGGCATCTACCTGCTGAAGCCGGCGACCGCCGGTCTGGCGCGGGTCCAGCTGATGGCATCCGGTGTCGCAGTGCCGTGGGCCCTTGAGGCGCAGGAACTGCTCGCCAAGGACTGGAACATCGCGGCCGACGTCTGGTCTGTCACCTCATGGTCGGAGCTTCGCCGCGACGGCCTGGACACGAACGAGTACAACTTCCTGCACCCGAACGAGCAGAAGCGCACACCGTACCTGACCGAGAAGCTCAGCAGCGCGCAGGGGCCTTTCGTCGCGGTGACCGACTACGCGCACGCCGTACCTGACCAGGTGCGCGAGTTCGTACCGGGTCACTTCACGACCCTCGGCGCTGACGGTTTTGGGTTCTCGGACACGCGTCCGGCCGCACGTCGGCACTTCAAGATCGACGGCCCGTCGGTGGTCGTGAAGGCGCTGCAGTCGCTGGTCGCGCAGGGTCAGCTGGACCCGGCGGTGCCGCAATGGGCGATCGACAAGTACGAGCTGCACAACGTCAACGCTGGAACGACCGGCTCCGCCGGCGGGGAAAGCTAGACCGCGCCGCTCATGCCTGAGGCAGCGACGAAGAAGCAGACCCTCGCCTGGTTGAAGACAGTGTCAGGCGAGTTGGCCACTGCGACCCTGAAGCGCCTCGATGACACCCTGCCCTGGTATCGGGAGATGCCGCCCGGGCGACGGTCCGCTGTCGGACTCGTCGCCCAGGCGGGCATCACCTCGTTCATGCAGTGGTACGACGACCCGAGCTCGACGCCGTGGATCGCCGCCGACGTGTTCGGTGCTGCGCCGCGTGAACTGCTGCGCTCGGTGAGCCTCACCCAGACTCTGCAGCTCATCAAGGTCACCGTCGAGGTGGTCGAGGAGCGAGTCAAGGGTCGCGACGAGTCGCTGCGCGAGGCGATCCTGCTGTACTCGCGGGAGATCGCCTTCGGAGCTGCGGATGTCTATGCACGGGCCGCTGAGGCGCGCGGGCTCTGGGATGCCCGACTCGAGGCGCTGGTCGTCGACAGCATCCTGAGCGGCGAGTACGACGACGAGCTGCCATCCCGTATCGCGGCGCTCGGCTGGCACGGGCATGGTGAGGTCTCGGTGCTGGTCGGGACCGCGCCGAAGATGCTCGATGTCGACATGCTGCGGCGCACCGCGCGGCACCAGGACGCGGATGTGCTGATCGGTGTGCAGGGTTCGCGGCTCGTGCTGGTGATCGGGCGCGCGCAACCGGCATCCGTCAACGAGGACGAGGGCACCGCTCCCCCGAAGCCATTCCTGGACATCGCGATGGAGCTCGAGCCCGGCTTCGGCGACGGATTCCTGGTGCTCGGCCACGAGGTGCCGAGCCTCGTCGACGCATCGAAGAGCGCGAAGGCCGCGCTGGCCGGATTCGCGGTCGCCCGCTCTTGGCGGAATGCGCCGCGGCCGACGCTCGCCGACGATCTGCTTCCGGAGCGGGCGCTCGCGGGCGACCCGCTGGCGCGTGCGACGCTCATCACCCGGATCTACCGGCCGCTGCAGGCTCACTCGACCGAACTGCTGTCGACGCTGTGGAGCTACCTCGACAACGGCCGCTCGCTCGAGGCGACGGCGCGCGAGCTGTTCGTGCACCCCAACACCGTGCGGTACCGGCTGAAGCGCGTGTCAGAGGTCATCGGCTACGACGCGACCGGCGCGCGGGAGTCGCTCATCCTGCAGGCGGCGCTCATCGTCGGCTCGATCGCCGAGCACGACACTCCGCGCCGCCGCTGAGCCACTCCCCGCAGGCTGACCTCTGCCGGAACCCTGTTATGCAGGACATTCCCTGTTGTGCAGGACTTTCTGCCACTTCGGGCCGAAGTCATTGGGCATCCGGTGCCATTCGGCGGAAGATCTCCTGCACAACGGGGGGGGTTGGCGCCGTTTCAGGCATGGTGCCGTGTTGGTCGACGGTAAACGATTAGCGGGCACGCACAAGGGTTCCGGATATTGTTGGTCGGGTCTCGACAGAGGAAATCGAAAGCGGATTGGAATACTGAAACAGTGATCGTCATCGTGTGCCCCGGTCAGGGTTCCCAGACTCCCGGATTCCTCCAGCCGTGGCTCGAGCAGCCCGGCTATGCCGAGCACCTGGCGACACTCTCCGAAGCATCCGGTATCGACCTGGCCAAGCACGGCACAGAGTCCGATGCCGACACCATCCGCGACACCGCTATCGCGCAGCCGTTGATCGTCGCGGCCGGCCTGCTCACCCTTCGCACCCTCCTCGATGGACGCGGCGACGGCATCGGCGTCGCCGGTCACTCGGTCGGCGAGTTCACTGCTGCCGCGGCCGCGGGCATCCTGAGCGAGACGGATGCGATCGCCCTGGTCGCCGAGCGCGGTGCCGCCATGGCGGAAGCCGCCGCGCTCACCCCCACCGGCATGAGCGCGGTCATCGGCGCCGACGAGTCCGCACTCGAGGAGCGCCTCGATGACCTCGGACTGCAGGCAGCCAATTTCAACGGCGGCGGGCAGGTCGTGGTCGCCGGCGAGCTCGACGCGCTCGAGCGGCTCAAGGCTGAACCGCCGCAGGGCGCGCGGGTCATTCCGCTCCAGGTCGCCGGTGCATTCCACACGCGGCATATGTCGCCAGCGGTGCAGCGTCTGGCGCGAGCAGCGGCAGGCATGCAGACGAGCAACCCGACTCGACCGATCTGGACCAACCGCGACGGAAGCATCATCACCGACGGTGCGGAGTTCCTGAAGCTGCTGGTCGGGCAGGTGCAGTCGCCCGTACGCTGGGACAGGACGATGGAGACATTCGCCGCGGATGGCGTGACCGGCATCATCGAGGTCGCACCGGCCGGCGCGCTGGTTGGACTCGCGAAGCGCGGGCTCAAGGGTGTGCCCACCGTCGCGGTGAAGACCCCCGATGACCTGCCCGCCGCACTAAACATGATTGAGATGGCATGAGCCCCACCCTTAAGCAGTCCACCGGCCCGCAGTACACGCGCATCTACGGCTTCGGAGCCGCGCGCGGCGACCGGGTCGTCCCGAACGAGGAGCTCATCGGGCCAATCGACTCGAGCGACGAGTGGATCCGCCAGCGCACGGGCATCATCACCCGCACGCGCGCATCCGAGGGCCTGCTCGCCATCGATCTGGCGACGGATGCTGCCAACGAGGCCATCGAGGTCTCGGGCGTGCCCGCCGACCAGATCGACCTGGTGATCATCGCCACCATCAGCAACGTGCAGCAGACGCCGTCGATGGCCGCCGTCGTGGCCGACCGCGTCGGCGCCAACCCGGCTGCCGCCTACGACTCGAACGCGGCCTGCGCCGGCTACTCCTACGCGGTAGCGCAGGCGGACGCCCTCATCCGGGCCGGCGCGGCGCACTATGCACTGGTGATCGGCGCGGAGAAGCTGTCGGATGTCGTCGACCCCACCGACCGCTCGATCTCCTTCCTGCTCGGCGACGGCGCGGGCGCGGCCGTGATCGGCCCATCGGACTTCCCGGCCATCTCCCCCGCGGTCTGGGGTTCTGACGGCTCGAAGGCTCACGCGGTGGCGATGAACTCGACCCTGATCGACTACCGCGACGGCGACGCCAACTGGCCAACGCTGCGCCAGGAGGGCCAGACCGTCTTCCGCTGGGCGGTGTGGGACATGGCCAAGGTCGCCAAGAAGGCGCTCGAAGTGGCCGGGATCGAAGCATCCGACCTCGCCGCGTTCATCCCGCATCAGGCCAATATGCGCATCATCGACGAGTTCGCCAAGCAGCTGAAGCTGCCGGAGAGCGTCATCATCGCGCGCGACATCGAGACGACCGGCAACACCTCCGCCGCCTCGATCCCGCTTGCCGCCCACCGCCTGCTGAAGGAGCACCCGGAGCTGAGCGGCGGCCTTGCCCTGCAGATCGGTTTCGGCGCGGGCCTCGTGTACGGCGCTCAGGTTGTCGTCCTGCCCTAAACTTGTCCCCGGTCATCAACACCCAAGGAGAATCACAATGGCATTGTCCACCGAAGAAGTACTTGCCGGCCTCGCCGAGCTGATCAACGACGAAACCGGCATCGCGACCGACACGGTCGAGATGGACAAGTCGTTCACCGACGACCTCGACATCGACTCGATCTCGATGATGACGATCGTCGTCAACGCCGAGGAGAAGTTCGACGTGAAGATCCCGGATGACGAGGTCAAGAACCTGAAGACCGTCGCCGACGCGGTCAACTTCATCGTCGCAGCCCAGAACTAGGGCACGCACGCACGTTCGGACGGCCAGCCGTCGATAAGACGGCTGGCCGCATCCGTGCATCCCGCCCCACCCAGCAGAGAGATGCCATGACTCCCAAAAAGATCGTCGTCACCGGTCTCGGCGCCGCCTCACCCCTCGGCGGTAACGTCACAGACTCGTGGAAGGCATTGCTCGCCGGCGAATCCGGTGCCAGCACCCTTGAGCAGGAGTGGGTTGCCGACCTCGAACTCCCCGTGACGTTCGCCGCGCAGGCGAAGGTTGCAGCCGGTGAGGTGCTCGAACGCGTCGAGCTGAAGCGCCTCGACCCTGGAAGCCAGTTCGCCCTCATTGCCGGACGTGAGGCATGGGCGGATGCCGGTGCACCCGAGGTGGCGCCCGAGCGGCTCGCCGTCGACTGGTCGACCGGTATCGGCGGGGTCTGGACGCTTCTGGACGCGTGGGACACCCTGCGCGAGAAGGGCCCGCGACGGGTCCTCCCCATGACTGTGCCGATGCTCATGCCGAACGGCCCGGGAGCGGCGATCGGGATGGACCTGCACGCTCGCGCCGGCATCCGCACCGTCGTCTCTGCCTGCGCATCCAGCACCGAGGCGATCGCCAACGCGTACGAGCACCTTCAGCTCGGCCTTGCCGATGTCGTCATCGCCGGCGGCTCTGAGGCCGCCATCCACCCGCTGCCGATTGCCGCCTTCGCGAACATGCAGGCGCTGTCGAAGCGCAACGACTCCCCCGCGACCGCATCCCGTCCGTACGACGTCACACGTGACGGCTTCGTGCTCGGTGAGGGCGCGGCCGCAATCGTGCTGGAGACCGAGGAGCACGCCAAGGCGCGCGGCGCGAAGATCTACGCCGAGCTCGCCGGCGGCGCGGTCACCAGTGACGCGTACCACATCACCGCGCCGGACCCGGAGGGGTCGGCAGCGGCCCGCGCGATGATCCGCGCGATCGAGCTTGCTGGGGCCACGCTGGAGCAGGTCGGGCACATCAACGCCCACGCGACGAGCACGCCCACCGGCGACATTGCCGAGTACAAGGCGCTCCTGCGGGTGTTCGGCGACCACCTGCCGAACATCGCGGTCTCGGCAACGAAGGCATCCACCGGTCACCTACTTGGTGGCGCCGGAGCCATCGAGGCAATCTTCACCATCCTCGCGCTGCATAACCGCACCGCGCCGCCGACGATCAACCTCACCGAGCAGGACCCCGAGATCCCGCTCGATGTGGTGACCGAACCGCGTCAGCTTCCGGATGGTGACCTGCTCGCCCTCAGCAACTCGTTCGGTTTCGGCGGTCACAACGCCGTCATCGCGTTCCGCAGCGTCTAGGCGACTCTTTGCGTATAGCGATCGTCAGCGACTACTTCCCGGATTTCGTCGGAGGTGCGCAGACCTCGATGCGTGAGCAGCGACTCGCGCTTCAGGCTGCCGGCCACCACGTCGTGATGGTCAGCGCGGTGCGTGGCGGCTCCGGTGGCCGATTCCGGCGGACGGATGACGGGTTGCAGGTGAAGCCGAGCTTCACCCTCCCCGGCGTTGAGTTGCCTGTGATCCCGAACAACGATGGCACCACGAAGGTTCTCGAGGAGTTCCTGCGGGAGCACAAGATCGATGTCGTGCACGTGCAGACCGAGTTCGGCCTCGCCCACGCGGCCGCGACCGTGGCCGCTCGGATGGGCATCCCGGTGGTGCACACCGTGCACACCCTCTACTGGGCGAGCGATGGGGGCTGGCACGCCCCGCTCGAGCCGCTCATCCGCGCCCTGCTGCGCCGGGTCATCCGGTGGCAGATCCCGCGTCAGCCGTTCACCCCGCGTCCGGTCGACAATCTGCTTCGCAACCTGACTCTGCGCGATGGCGAAGCGCGCGGATGTCGTGGTGTCGCCGTCCGCGCACCAGGCGAGAGATCTGCAAGCGGCCGGAGTTGCCGGACCGGTGCGCGTCGTACCCAACCCGATCACCACGTCGCCGGCGCCGTCGCGACCGCTGGGTGAGGTGGATCAGCCGCGGTTCCTGTGGGTTGCGCGCTGCGATACGGTCAAGCGGCCGCTGGAGTTCGCGCAGGGCGCCCTCGACGCACTCGAGCGCACGGGCGGTGGCTTCAGCGTCGACTTCGTCGGTGACGGTACAGAGCTGCCCGCGCTGAAGCGCATGATCGGTGATCGGCCGGAGCTGCGCGTGCACGGCGCGCTGCCGCACGAACGCGTGCTCGAGCTGATGGATGAGTCCAGCGCGGTCGTGCTGTCCTCGCTCGGCTTCGACAACCAGCCGATGACGATCGCTGAGGCGGTCAGCCGGGACCGCGGCGTGCTGTATGCCGACCCGAAGCTCAAGGAAGGGCTGCAAGGCGCCGGTTACCTCGCACACAACGCGGACCCTGCCGGGTTCGCGGATGCGCTCGTGAAGCTCACCAAGGACCCGTCGATCCTGGTTCGGATGTCGAAGAATGCCGCAGCCGACGCAGCGGAGTTCAGTGCGGACACCTACGTATCGCGCATCCTGATCGCGTACGTGGCTGCGAAGCGCTGACAACCCCGGTGGTTGCGAAATGCCACACGCGGGTCGAATTGCCAGGCGCGGGTCGAATTTGAACCGCGCATGAGGGTTCGACCCGCGCGTGTGCCCAACGGGGTTTCGACAGGCTCAACCACCGGGGGGCTCAACCGGCGGGAGCTCAAGCAGCGGACAGCGTGAGGGCGTGCGGGTCAGCCGACCTTGTGCAGCCAGACCACCTGGTTGTCGTCCGAGGCGTGACGGAACGGCTCCAGCTCGTCATCCCACGCCTGGCCGAGTGCGAGACGCAGTTCGCGGTGCAGCTCGAACGCATCCGAACCGGCAACGTCCATCGCATACCTGACGCGATCCTCTGGAATCACGACGTTGCCAGCGCTGTCGGTCTGCGCGTAGAAGATGCCCAGGTCGGGCGTGTGCAGCCAGCGGCCGCCATCCGTGCCCGTGCCGGGGTCCTCGGTCACCTCGTAGCGCAGGTGCTCCCAGCCGCGGAGGGCAGAGGCGAGGCGAGCGCCGGTTCCCTGCGGGCCCTCCCAGTAGTACTCGGCACGCATGGAGCCCTTGAGCACGGGCTGGCCAGCCCAATTGAAGTTCACTGCGCGCTCGAGGGCACGACCAGCAGCCCACTCGATGTGTGGGCAAAGCGCTTTCGGCGAGGAGTGTACGTAGAGCACTCCCCGTGCTTGTGCAACAGCCACGATTACTCCATTCCGTTAGGTGCGACTTCCCCATCGACCTGGTGGAACGAAAATCGTGTGCGAATATGAAGTTCTCCCTGCATTATTGCCTATACACGCTCGTAATCACAACCGTGTCATTTTCTTCTTCCCGGCGCGTCGCGCGGGATCCCGCGAGGCGCAGACTCACTTCGCGTCGGCGTAGGTGGTTACGGGTGCGATCGCGAGCGGGAAGTCGACCGGGGTCGAGCCGAACAGCAGACGGCTGGCCTCTGCTGCCGATTCCCGGATGGCGTCCACCACCGCCTCGGTCTGCTCCTGGGGCGTGTGCACGACGATCTCGTCATGTAGGAAGAACACGAGGTGCGGCGCATCCGTCAGCCATGCCGAGCCGCCGATCGACCACAGCTTGAGCCGGAGCGAGGCCATCCACGCCATCGCCCACTCAGCAGCAGTGCCCTGCACCACGAAGTTGCGGGTGAAGCGCCCCCACGACCGCGCATCACCGCGCGCCCTGCGCACGTCGGACTCTGTCGCATCCTCCGACGACGCCCGCAACTGCGCCTCGCGCCACTCGGCTCCCGGCTTCGGCGAGCTGCGGCCGAGCCACGTCGTCACCGACTCGCCCCGCTCCCCTGCCCGCGCGGCCGACTCGACGAACCCGATCGCCTTCGGATAGGCGCGGGTCAGGCCGGGCATCAGCCGGCCGCTCTCGCCCGTGGTGGCCCCATACATCGCGCCGAGCATCGCGACCTTTGCCTGGTCGCGGGTCGCGACCGCGCCGGAGTCGACGATCGCCTGGTACATATCGATCGCCTGGCCCGCCTTGGCCATTTTCGCGTCACCAGACATCGCCGCGAGGATGCGCGGCTCCAGCTGCGAGGCGTCGGCAACCACGAGTCGCCATCCGGCATCCGCCACCACCGCCTGTCGCACCTGCTTCGGCAGTTGCAGCGCCCCGCCGCCGCCCTTCGACGCCCACCGGCCCGTGACGACTCCGCCAACCACGTAGTCCGGATGAAACCGGCCATCACGCACGTTGTGGTCGAGCCAGTGCCAGCCGTTCGCGCTCAACAGCCGCGACAGCTTCTTGTACTCCAGCAGCGGTGCGGCGACCGGATGCTCGAGCTTCATGATGTCCCACTGGCGCGTCGACTCAACCTGGAGCCCGGCTCGCTGCAGCGCCTTGAGCAGTTCCTGCTGCGAATCCAGGTTCACCGTGGGCGCGTCGATCGCGTCGCGCACCCGTTCGGCCACAGCCGCGAGTTTCGCCGGCTGCTCCCCCGCGGCAGGGCGCGGGCCGAGCGCGTCTTCGAGCAGCCGTTCATGCAGTTCGGCACGCCACGGAAGGCCCGCGTGCTGCATCTCAGCAGCGACCAGCGCGCCCGCCGACTCGGCGGCCAGCAGGAGCTTGAGCCTCGCACGATCCGTAGCGCCATTGAGCGCCCGGTGTTGGGCCGCGAACTCGGCGACCGCATCCAGCGGCTCGCTCTGCTCGAGCGCGAACAGGCCGTCATCGTCGTGGAGTTCGGATGCCGGCTGGTCCCAGCCGTCAGGAGCTCGCTCGGACAGCTCCGACCCCGCCGTCAGCTCGGAGTTCCGCAGGATGGCGTGCGACAACCGCAGATCGACACAACGCTCGACTCGAACGCCAGCGGCCAGCAGCGGCGGATACCAGGTTGTCGTGTCGTCCCAGACCCAGCGGGGCCGCTCGGTCTCAAGGCGCGCAACCTGCGCCGGAAAGTCTGCGCGCGAGACGGTGCTCGGCTCGCCCTCGGTCGAACCATCGAGTGTGACGGGGAGTATCGTGACGCGATCGACGGTCGCGGTCACAGCAAGGTACACGTGCCTAGTCTGCCGGGTGCGGCAGACATCCGATCACCCGACGTCTATGCCTGCTACCGGCCTGCCAACGGTCAGAGCGTCCAAGAGGTCAGGGTCGAGGTCGCGGTAGGCGGCATCCGGCTGAGTTCCTGTGGCCTCGAGCACGCTGCTGAAGAAGAGCCTCGCGGACGCGGCGAGGACGATATCCAGGATGTCGATGTCCGAGAAGCCAAGCTCGCGCAGCGGTTCGTAGTCTTCGGGGGTCACCGCCGAGGCGCGCTCGGCGACCTTGGTCGCCAGCTCGTACACCGCACGGTCGCTCTCTGACACCTCGGATGCCTCGCCGTGGCCGAGAAGCGACCTCACCGCGGATGCGCTGACGTGCTTCTCCGCGAGGACCTTGCCGTGCGCGATAGTGCAGTAGCTGGACTCGCGCTGCGCCGCGACGGCCACCGAGGCGAGCTCGTACACGCGCGGCGGCATGGTCGCCTTGATCGACGCGTTCAACGCCGCCCATGCGGCGTAGACCGCCGGTCGGTGTGCGAAGGTTCGCGTGTAGTTCGCGACGTAGCCGAGGCGTTGCCTGTCCGACTCGTACTGCTGGGCGGTTTGGGTGCTGACCTCGGCCGGAAGCTGCAGATGGCTCATCTGCACATAGTGACCCAGCACGCCACGGCGCGCAACGGTCAGTGCAGCAGCGAGCCGTCCTTGGCAAGCACGTTCTTCTCGCCCGCCTCGATGGCGACACCGAAGCGGTTCTGCTTCGGCGGCAGGGGGCAGTTGAAGGCGTAGGAGAACGCGCAGGGCGGCAGCACCGCGCGGTTGAAGTCCAGCACGACGTTGCCGTCGGCATCCGGAGCGACGAAGAGGAACCGTCCGACGCTGTAGGTGCTGTCACCGCTGGTCGAGTCGGCGAACACGATCTGCAACGCGCGACCGGACTTGATCGCGGCGAGGCGGTACTCCACGCCATCCTTCTCGAAGCTGATCTCGCCCGGCATCTCCAGCTCGCGAGTCTTGCCCTCATCCTTCACATGCTCGAACGGCATGGTCGCGCCGGGCAGCGGCGTGAACTTCGCGTGCACCACCCAGTCCGGGTTGTAGTCGAAGGTGTCGATGCCGCCGAAGTTCTGAATGGCTTCTGAGTTGGAATCCCACACGCGCAGCGCGTAGGTGCCCTCGGCGCCAGCGATGACGAAGCCCGCGACGCCGTTGCCGAAGTCGATATCGCCCGGCTTCTCGGCATCCTTGCCCGCGACGATCGCCTCACCGTCGACGAGTTCGCCGTCGACCCGGATGTTGTCGGAGGCGGTCGCCGTGACCTTCAGGCCCGACTCCCCCGCAGGAAGCGGTGCCCAGGTTCCCGGGACACCCCAGATCTTTGCTTCCGAATCCACCCACTGCGTGTTCACGAGCGCAAGGTTGCCGAGCGGCTGCACGACAGCCTGCTCACGGCGCGCGCGGTAAGCGGCGAGGAGTTCTTCGGGAGCAGCGGTCTGCGTGTCGGTCATGTTTTCCATCCTTGTCGTGGCCACTGACTCTAACCGCCAGGGACACGCTTCTCTTCCGTGCGGACACAAAAAACCGGCCCCCGCCGCGAGGCGAGGGCCGGTTTCGTTGATGAAATTACATCGGGCGGATGTTCTCCGCCTGCGGGCCCTTGGGGCCCTGCGCGAGGTCGAACTCGACGCGCTGGTTCTCGTCGAGCGAACGGTAGCCGTTGCCCGAGATTGCCGAGTAGTGAGCGAACACGTCAGGACTTCCGTCCTCAGGGGCGATGAATCCAAAGCCCTTTTCCGCGTTGAACCACTTGACGGTGCCTACTGCCATTTTGTTTTCTCCTTCAGGAGTCCTGCTTGGGCGACCCCGGACTTCGGAGCCGCTCGTCGCGGTGTTCATCAACTCTCCCGAAGGTTCAGCGCCGGCCCCGTAGGTATAGCACTGTCATTCAAGATCTGCGAATACTGCAACTGCGCTCTTGACAGTAGTGCACATTGTTGAGCAACAACAGTGTTTGACGAAGACCGGGTGAGTCAATCGTTACTTTTGGGCTAGAGTGGTCGGCTCGAAATCGAGGCGCCAGACCACGAACGCGAACCAGATCGCCACGATCACGGCGACCACGGATGCCGCGGCGAACACGGCAGTCAGACCCCACAGCCCGACCACCACGCTCGCGAGCGCCGCGCCCACCGGCAACGCTCCCCAGCTCACCACGCGGGAGGCCGAGTACACCCTGCCGAGCAGCGGCTCCGGCGTGTGACTTTGTCGGATGGTCGCCACCAGGATGCGCCAGATGCTTGAGCCCGCCCCGGCCAGCACCACGCCGGCCGCTGTCACCCAGACGTTGGCGCCGAGCGCGGCCGGAGCGACCAGCAGGATCGTGGTGATCGTGTCAAGGAACAGGAGCGGAGGCATCCGGAATCGACGTGCGAGGGCCGGTACGAGCACGGATGCGGCGAGCCCGCCCACCGCCATGCCCGCGAGGATCAGCCCGTAGCCGGCCGCGTCGAGGCCCAGGTAGTTGTCGCCGAGCGCGTAGAGCACGAAGACGGCGCCCCACGCCGACCAGACGAGGTTCATCAGGCCGGTGAAGATCGTGATCGGCCGCAGCAGCGGGTGCCGCCAGAGGTAGACGAGGCCGGTGCGCAGTCGGCGGTCGACTGACCCGCGTGGCGGCCTTGGCCGCTTTCGGAGCGCGGATGCCACGAACGGCAGCCCGGCGAGAGCGAGCAGGTAGAGCGCGGCCGAGCTGGTCGAGGCGAGCCCCAGGCTGATGCCGGCGATGAGTCCGGCGAGGGGTGGGCCGAGCAGTTGGTTCGAGAAGTTGATGGTGGCCTCGATCCGCGCGTTGGCACCGTCGCGCTGACGGATGTCGACGAGCGCGGGCACCAGCGAGGTCAGGGTGGTGTCGGCGAGTACCTCGCAGATGCCGTAGATGACGGCGGCGGCGAGGATGAGCGGCACCGTCAGCTCGCCGCGGATCTGGAGAAATGCGACGACCGCGAACATCGCCCCGCGCGTGCCGTTGACGACCAAGAGCAACACCGACCGGTTCACCCGGTCGACGATCCAGCCGCCGTGCAGCCCGAACAGCGGCCACGCTAAGGTCGCGGCTGTCGTCACCAAAGCGACCTCGGCATCGCTGGCGGCTACCGCGATCGCAAGCAGTGGCAGCAGGAACAGCGCGATGCCGTCGCCGAGATTGGCGGCACCGGTGCTGAACCACAGTCCGCGGAAGCCTGCGCTCATGCCCCCAGTACACACCTGACCGCCGACGCTCGGGTCCCGCCCGGTGTGGGACCATGGCGGTGAGGTCCAGCGCATGAGATTTACGGAGGTCACGGGTGGCGACGATCGAGGTGCGGCCAGCACACAACTTTGACGACGTGGCGACCATGTTGGCGCCGAAGAAGCCGGAGTCGCCTGCGTGCTGGTGCCTATCCTGGCGGCTCAGCTCCAAGGAGAACCGGTCGCTGACCGGCACGGCTCGGGCCGATAAGGTGCGCGAGCTGTGCACGCTCGAGCGCGCGCCGGGGGTGCTCGCATTCGTGGACGGCGAGGTAGCCGGCTGGGCGGGGGTCGCTCCGCGCTCCGACCTGCACCCATTCGCGAACTCGAAGAAGATCCCGCATGTCGACGACCTCCCGGTGTGGACGCTGTGGTGCCTGCGCGTCCGTCCAGGGTTCCGCAAGCAGGGCGTGACGCGCGCACTCATCGACGGGGCGATCGAGTACGCACGCGCAGCCGGGGCGCCGGCGATCGAGGGGTACCCGGTCGACAACGGTGACCAGCGCGTCGACCTGACCATGGCGTTCGTCGGCACGCGCGGGATGTTCGAGCGCGCAGGGTTCACCAAGGCCGCGGACACCGATTCGGTCTCCGGCGGCATTCCCCGGATTCTGATGCGACTGCCGCTGGTCTGACCGCTCAGCGGCGCTCGCGCGCCGACTCGAACCGCGGCATCCGGAGGGCGACAACGGATGCGAGCAGCAGAAGCACGAACGCTGACCCGAACGCGGCCGGGTAAGAGTATGCGTCGAGCAGCAGCCCCGCGACGATCGGCCCGATGACCGCGCCGAGGTCGGACACCGCCGAGAACACCGCGACCGGCTGGCCGCTGCGTGCGCCGGCCGCGTCGCCGACCGCTGCGGCGGGAGCGGTCCCCATGAATGCGGATGCGACCCCGTAGACACACAGCAACGCGATCAGCGGCCAGATGTCGGTGACGAACGCCATCCCGAGCATGGCGACAGCGGCAACCGCAAACGAGCCGATGATGGCGGGCCGGCGGCCGACCTTGTCGACGTAGTACCCGGCGGGTGCGAGCGCCACCGTCTGGGCGACCGCGGCGATGGCGAATGCGACGCCGGTCCACAGTTCGGTGCGGCCGAGAGCTTCGACCACGAGGATGGGCACGAGCGCGGACCGCACCCCGAAGGTCGCCCAACCGACCGCGAGCGCGGCGACGCACGCTGCCTGGAACCGCCGATCGGCGAGCACAACCCGGAACGGGATGATCGCGGCATCCGGATGCTGCTGGTCGCGACTGTGCCGCGACGGCGACCGCAGCAGGATCAGGCCGATCACGCCGGCGACCAGGAGCATCGCGGCGTAGAAGAAGAATGGGGCGCGCAGTGAGATCGTTGCGAGGAGGCCGCCGATCGCGGGGCCGGCCATCCCGCCGAGCAGGAACCCGCCCTGGTAGAAACCGACAGCCCGGCCCCGCATGGATGGCGCGGTTGTCGCAAGCAGCAGCGACATCGCCGCGATCGTGAACATCGCAGAGCCGATACCGCCTGCGCCCCGCAGGATGAGGACTTCGCCGAAGCTCTGCGCCAGGCCCACCAGTGCGCTGGACACGGCGACGATGACGATGCCCGCGGTGAGGATGACCCGCTCCCCCAGCCAGTCGACCAGCCTGCCGGTGAAGGTGCTCCCGACCAGCCGCATGAGAGCGAAGGCCGAGACAACCGCGCCGACCTCGGCGTAACCGACATCGAAGCTGCGGACGTACACCGGCAGCACCGGGATGACGACCCCGAACCCGACCATGACGAAGAACGCGATGATCGCGAGGACGACGACATCACGGGACAGGCGCGGCGCATCCGGATCTCGGAGGCGTTTGCGGAGGCCGAACACTGATTCAGACTACGACTGGCGCGTCCCGGTTTTCGACAGGGGCCGGTGTCTCTTGAGCGGGAAGGAACGCGAGCAGCACCGCGGCACAGATGGCCAGCCGGCCAAGCATCGTGATCGCCTGACCGGTCGCTATCGCATCTCCCCCGCTGGTGGCAAAGGTGTCAGCCAGCGACATGCCCATTCCGAAACCGGCAGTGATGAAAAAGATGCCGGTGAAACCCACGATGAAGAGGCCGATCACTGCGATCCGACGCGCGTCGAGAGCATCGGCGAACCGCGGCAGGGCGCACGCGAGCAGGAACAACAGCGCGGCCAACAGGCAGAGCGCTGCCCAGCCAATGATCACCACGTTGCTGGTCCCCTCGCCTGCTGCCTGCATCTCGGCGTAGATCTGGTCGAGGGTGAGTGCAGGGATCTTCGCCTGCGGGTTCCACACCGTGATGTGGATGTAGCCGGCCCAGACGACCGCGACCGTCGCAAGAGCGAAGGAAAGCGCCATGAGCATCCGACCGACAAATGACAATCGCCTCGACGTCGTGCCTGGCAGCCGCGCCATGGCGACAACGAACACCGTTCCGACGAGCGGCAGAGCGCTCAACGGAAAAATCGGGAAGAACATCGTCAGCGCGGTGCCGACGAACACCGCAACGAGGACGAACACGACAGCGACTGCACTCGCATCTCCCCGCTGGCTGGCGGTGGTGGCGACGGCCCGCACTCCGCAGACCAGGGCGAGTACCGCGAGAACGAGCATCAGGACGTCAACGGCCAACCCGATGGGTAAAAGGATCTCGCCGCCCGCCAACCCGCCGACGAAGGCGTAGCCGCCCCACAGGTACGAACCGGCCAGCAGAACTGCGGTGGAGACGGTGAGCGCGATGGCCCGACGCTGCCAGGTGGATGCCGACCCGGACCCGCGAGAAGCGCTCATATCGCGAGCCTAACGGGAAGTCAGGCTGCGTCGTGGGCGCGCTGCAGTTCGGCGATGTCGAGCTTGCGCATCTGCAGCATCGACTGCATGGTGGCGCCCGCCTTGGCCGGATTTGAGTCGGTGAGCAGCTTCTCGAGCACCGAGGGGACGATCTGCCACGAGACGCCGTACTTGTCCTTGAGCCAGCCGCACATGCTCTCCTCGCCGCCGTCAGCGGTGAGGGCGTCCCAGTACCGGTCGACCTCCTCCTGATCCTCGCAATCCACGAAGAAGCTGAACGCCTCATCGAGCTTGAACTGCGGACCGGCGTTCAGGAAGATGGCCTCCTGCCCGGCGATGTTGACGCGCACCGAGATCACCGTGCCCGGCGACGGTGATCCTTCCGGGTACGTGCTCGAATCGAGGATGCGCGAGCCTTCGAACACCGAACAGTAGAGTTCGGCGGCTTCCTGCGCCTGGTTGTCGAACCACAGGTGGGGCGTGACCTTCTGCATGACGACTCCTTTGTCGGTTGCCACGATTGGTAGGTCAGCATAACGAGTGCTTCTGCGGCCCGCTGATGCTGCCCCTCGCAGCCTGGTTCTCGCTCCATCGATACTCTGGCCTCATGGAGAGCTTTGACACGGTGGTCGTCGGTGCCGGCGTTTCCGGCCTGACCGCGGCACGCCTGCTCGCGCAGGCGGGGCAGCGAGTTCTGGTACTCGAGGCTCGTGACCGGGTCGGCGGCCGTGTCTGGACTCAACGCACGGACGGCTTCATCGCCGACCGCGGGGCGTCCTGGATCCACGGCATCGACGACAATCCGCTGGCCGATGTGGTGAGCGCACTCGGCATGCGCACCGCCGAGTTCACGGTCGGCAGCTATCAGCCGGACGGACGTCCCATCGCTTACTACGGCCCCGCCGGGGAGCGCCTGGACGACGATGCCGTCCAGAGGTTCGCCGACGACATCCGCGAATTCGACGTACACCTCGCGGCCGCAGTCGACGCATCCGAAGCGCACGCTACCTACCAGGAAGCGATCGAGACAGCCCTCGCCGGGCTCGGCTGGGATGAACACCGCGCTGAGCGGGTGCGCGAGTTCCTGCTGCACCGCTCCGAGGAGCAGTACGGGGTGTGGGCCGGCGATCTCGCCGCGCACGGATTGGACGATGACGTCATCTTCGGCGACGAAGTCGTGTTCCCCGATGGGTTCGACCAGCTCGCGGCGCACCTTGCCGAGGGGCTCGACGTCCGGCTGGAGCACGTCGTCACCCGCATCGCGTGGGCGCACGGAGGGGTCACCGTCAACTCCGACCGAGGGACGTTCACAGCGGCCCGAGCCGTCGTCACCGTACCCATCGGGGTGCTGAAGTCCGACGATCTCGTGTTCGAACCACCGTTACCGGAGCCGCATGCCGCAGCCATAGAGGGCTTCGAGATGAACAACTTCGAGAAGGTCATCCTGCGCTTCGCCACCAAGTTCTGGGACGAGGACGTGTATGCGATTCGCCGGCAGGGCGAAGCCGGCAAGTGGTGGCACTCCTGGTACGACCTGACGGCGCTGGACGGGGTGCCGACCCTGCTGACTTTTGCCGCGGGGCCGAGCGCAGTCGAGACGCGGGACTGGCGCGCTGACCAGATCGCAGACTCTGTACTCGAGGCCCTGCGCGATCTTTATGGCGACAGGGTCGAAGACCCCCTCCACGTGCTGATCACCGACTGGCAGGATGACCCATACTCGCGTGGTTCCTATGCGTACATGAAGCCCGGCGCGAGCGCCGCGGACCATGACCTGCTGGCCTCGCCGATCGAGGGGGTGCTGCATCTCGCGGGCGAAGCGACCTGGACCGACGATCCCGCGACGGTCACCGCTGCACTGCGCTCCGGCCACCGTGCGGCCGAGAACATTCTCGGTCGAGAATTGTCGTTCAGCGAGCTGCCGGTCGACGTTCTTCAGTTCGAGATTCGTGAGGGTTCGTTCGTAGGGCGGACGGGGACTTAAAGCATGGCGGCGGCACGTTCGGCCACGTTGGCGCCCGGGAACGTCCGCTCGGTCATCCCGATCTCCGCGCTATCCGCCGCTGCTCAGTTCACGGCGGCGCATGAGGGTGATGGATGCGGTGGCGCCGATCACAACGACGACCGTGAGCCACAACAGTCCATTGGCTTCGAAACCCTCCGTTGTCACCTTCGGCGCGGCCTCGAGCGGTGAAAGACGAGCCAGCCAGTCCGGAAACCCGAACAGCGGGCCGAACATTCCCAAGAGGGAGCCCACGGCGATGAGCGCCCAACCGACCGCGATAGTTGCGCGGGGGGCCAGGACGAAGACCAGCGCGGTCAGGACGAGGAAGACAGATGCCGCAATCAGCTGCCCCACGGCGGTGACCACGATCGTTTCCGTGAGACCCCAGTCACCCCCCGCCAAAGCCAGCCCGAGCAGAGCTCCGAGGATGCCCGCCAGGGCGACGAGGCCCATGCCCACGAAGCCGACAATGAGATAGTCGACGAGCCAGCGCACCCGGCCCACGGCAGCGGACAGCACGGGTTCGGCGGTGCCGTGCACCTCTTCCTGGCGGGCGCGGCTCACGATTTGCACCGCGAGGCATGCCGCGAAGATTCCGAGCATCACGAAGAAAACCGACACGGTTGTCTGCTCGAGACTGCCGGCCGAGCCCCCGATCTTCCGCAGAATGTTTACTATCGCAGGGTTGTCGCCGGTGACCTGTTCGACGACCGACGCCAGAGAGGTCGACAGCATGCCAGTAAGCAGCCCGCCGACGACCCAGCCGAGGATCGCACCCCCTGTCAGACGCCACACGAGTCCCGTCGGCGTCGAGAGAAGCGGACCAGCTTCGGCTTGACCAAGCCGCTCCGGGATGAAGCTCTCGCCGAGATCGCGGGCGGACTGCAGGGCGATCGCTACGCCTGCGAGCACCAGTCCGAACCCGAGGGCAAGCACGGCAGGCGCGAGATTGTCGTCCGAGTAGGCTCGGACGTTCTCGCCCCAGCCGAACGGCGAGAGCCACGTGAGCCATGAGCTTTCCAGCCTCTGCAGGTCGGCACTCGGGGTGCCCAGTGCGTTGCCGATGCCGCAGATGAGGAACGCGGTGACCACGATCCAGGTTGCGAGCGAGTTCGCTCCGCGCGATGTGCGCATGAGCTGGCCCGCGATCAGGCCGATACCAAGGAATGCCACGCCGACGCAGCCAACGGCGAAGCCGGCAACTTTCGCTCCCGCCACGCCGGCTCCCGTGGCGATGAAGGCCAGGGTCGTGAGCGCCGCGAGCGCGAAGTTGGCGATGAGCCCGTGAATCGCGGCCGCCGCAACGGGAGTCGTGCGTGCGGCGGGAGTCGCCGATACCAGTTCGGCGCGCCCCTGCTCTTCATCCGTGCGAGTGTGGCGCACCGCAAGGAAGGTGCTCATCAGTGCGGCGTTGAGCGCCAGGAACGGGAAGATCAGGAACACCATCATCGCACCCAGCTCGGCCCCCGACGGCAGACCGCGGAAGAGGAGGATGACGGGATTCGCCATGACAGTGGCGAGGAGCGCTTCGCGATCCTGCAATCCGCCGTAGGACTGTGAGACTCCCGTATACGAGACGTACGCGAGCAGTGCGGTGCCGACAACCCACATCAGCAGCTGCTTCCAGTCGCGC
Organism: uncultured Actinomycetota bacterium; assembly: GCA_963702165.1. GTDB lineage: Bacteria > Actinomycetota > Actinomycetes > Actinomycetales > Microbacteriaceae > Terrimesophilobacter. The sequence continues at coordinate 994,262 of OY969722.1, forward strand.
TGCATCCGCTGCAGCAGCAGCGGCAACAGGCCGCTCATACCTCGGCATCCTCGAGCGTCGTCAAGTCGTCGCCGTAGTGGCGGAGGAACAGCTCCTCGAGCGACGGCGGTTCGATCCGAAGGCCTTCGACGTTCCGCTGCGCGAGGACCGGGAGGACCCCGACAACCGCGTCGCTGTCGACGGTGAAGCGGGCACGGCCCTCCGAGAGGGTCACGTCGTGCGCGCCGGGAATGCCCTCGGGCGGTGACGTGGCGTCGAACGAGACCTCGATACGAGTGAGGTGACGCAGTTCGGCCAGAGAGCCCGACTCGACGATCCGGCCCGCACGGATGATGCTGACCCGGTCACAAAGCTGCTCGACTTCGGACAGAATGTGGCTGGACAGCAGCACGGTCGACCCTGCTTCGCGGATCCGGTCGATCTCCTTACGGAAGATGACCTCCATCAGGGGATCCAGGCCGCTCGTCGGCTCGTCGAAGACGTAGAGCTCCGCCGGCACGGCCAGCGCGGCGATGAGCGCCACCTTCTGGCGGTTGCCTTTCGAGTACGCCCTGCCCTTCTTGCGGGGATCGAGCTGGAACTCGTGCATCAGCCGTTCCTTCTCCGCACGGAAGGCCGCGTCGCTTCGCGGCACGCCACGCAGACGCGCGAGGAGGTCGATCGCCTGGCCTCCGGAGAGGTTCGGCCACAGGCTGACGTCGCCAGGCACAGACGCAATGCGTCGATGGAGGCTGACGGTATCGCTCCAGGGATCTGCGCCGAGTACCGTCGCTGCACCCGAGGTGGCCCGCGCCAGCCCGAGGAGGATGCGGATGGTGGTGGTCTTCCCCGCGCCGTTTGGGCCGAGGAAGCCGTGAATCTGTCCGGCTTCGACGTCGAGGTCGAGGCCGTCGAGCGCGTGGACCTTCCCGTAGCGCTTGAGGAGGCCCTTCGTGTGGATGACTGTGGCCATGCCCGCGAGGGTACGCCGATTTCAGGAAAGGTGAATGATAAGCGTGAAAGGCCTCGGACAAGAAACCCTGATCAATCGATCTTTCACCAGTAGGGCGGACGGGACTTGAACCCGTGACCGACGGATTATGAGTCCGCTGCTCTAACCAGCTGAGCTACCGCCCCGTGGGCGCCGACTCAGTTCGCCGACTCGCCGAGCGCCACTTCGGTGACCGGGTCGGTCACCGATTCCCCACGATACAACCTCTCGAATACGTTCAGCGTGCGCTCGATGTCGTGCGGCTTGATGAACTTGAGGCTCGCCTCTTGCATCCGGCGGTACTCGTCGGGCGACGACGTGAGCACGCGCGTGAGCTTCTCAGCGAGATCATCCGGGTTGCCCGGCTCGAACAGGTAGCCGTTGTCGCCGTCGTGCACGAGGTGCGGCAGCGCCATCGCATTGGCTGCGACAACGGGGAGCCCGGATGCCATGGCCTCCATGGTCGCGATCGACTGCAGTTCGGCGATCGAAGGGATCGCGAACACCGTCGCCCGGGTGAGGACTGCACGCAGTTCCTCGTCAGACACGTACCCGGTGAAGGTGGTGCGGTCGGCGATGCCGAGTCGTTGAGAGAGCACCTTGAGGTTGTTCAGCAGGTCGCCACCACCGACGATGTCGAGCTTCACGTCCATCGCTGGGTCGAGCTTCGCGACGGCTCGCAGCAGCACATCGATGTGCTTCTCACCGGTCACCCGGCCGACGAAGACGATTCGCTTGTCGGTGCGCTCACCGATCTGAGCGGTGTAGTCCTCCGCCCGGATGCCGCAGGACACCGCATGGACGCCGTCGACGTCGATGGCGCCCTCGAGGAAGTCGGCCGCCTTGCGGGTCGGCGTGGTGATCGACTCGACCAGCTCGTAGGTCTTCGCGGCATCCGCCCACGCGATCTGCGACGGCCTTGCGGTTCAGGAACGACGGGAGCAGCGTGTGCTCCATCAGGTTCTCCGGCATGAAGTGGTTCGTCGCGACGACCCGGATGCCGCGTTTGTGCGCCTGCCTGGCCAGTCCGCGGCCGATGACGATGTGCGACTGGATGTGCACGACATCCGGCTTCACCTCGTCAAGGATGCGCGCGGCGTGCGCCTGGCTGCGCCACGGCAGCACGAAGCGAAGCCAGTCGTGCGGGTACCAGCGCCACGAGTACACGCGGTGCACCGTGATCTTCTCGCCGTCGTGCTCCTCGATGAAGCGCCCGTGCTTGCGGCTGAAGGCGGGAGCCTCGACGTGCACATCGTGTCCACGCGCCGTGAGTCCGGCCGCGAGCTTCGACGTGAAGGTCGCGGCGCCGTTCACATTCGGGGGGAAAGTGTCGGCGCCGATGAGCACGCGCAACGGTCGGCGATCTGAAGTATCAGTCAAAATAGATTGAATTCCTTGTCAGGATGCTCAGCCAAGCCTACCGCTGAGCCTGCGGGTGATGCTTCGCCAGCTGGAAGACACCATAAACCGCGAGGCCGCCGGCCGCGAGGAACGCCACGACAGCCCACAGCGGAGCCGAGGCTGCCTCTTGCAGCACGACGACACCGATTGCCACTGCGACGATCGGGTCGATCACCGTCAGGCCGGCGATCACGAGGTCGGGCGGACCGGATGCGTAGGCGTTCTGCACGAAGTAGGCACCAAGCGCCGCCGCGGCGATCAACGCGACGATGCAGGTGATGGTCAGCCATTCGAAGTCGCCGGTCTTCGCACGGTCGATGACCACCTTGGCCAGCGTGGCCACGAAACCGTAGAGCACCCCGGACGCGATGATGTAGCCGATCGCCTTGAACCGGTTGCGCAGGAACGCGAACGCGAGCGAGAAGCCCATGGTCACGACGCCGAGCAGCGCGAGGATCACAGCGAGCTGCCCGTCGCTCACCGGCTTCGACTCCGCGAACAGCGCGGCGATGCCGACGAACAGAGCGATGCCTGCGACGCACAACAGGATCGCCCGGATCGAGATCCGGTCCAGCTTCACCCCGGACAGGCTGGAGTTCAGCACAGAGGTGATCACCAGCGCGATCGCGCCGAGGGGCTGCACGACGATGATCGGCGAGAGATACAGGCTCGTGAGCTGCAGCACGATCGCGAGACCGAGCAGCAGCGTGCCGATCACCCATGACGGGCGCGATAGCAGCGCGAGCAGCGAGGAGATCCCCATCCCGCCGGTCTGGCCGCCATGCTTGGCCTCTACCTTTCCGACCCCTCGGTGCTGGAACTGGGCGCCAAGCGCCAGGAAGACCGCGCCGACGAGCGCGACCGGGATACCGAGCCACTGATTGGGGGTGAGGGACTGGAACTGGCCCGTAATGTCCATCAGGTCTGGCGGCACGCAACGACTTTAGCGGCTAGCGAGAAGATATTCTTGACCAATGCCAGCGCTTCCCATACGTATCACCGGCGACCCCGTCCTCCACAGGGTCGCCGATCCGGTTCAGACCTTCGACGATGAACTTCGCACTCTCGTCGCGGACATGGTCGAGACCATGCACAAGGCGCCCGGGGTCGGCCTCGCTGCTCCGCAGGTGGGGGTCCCGCTGCGACTGTTCGTGTTCGAGTGGGATGACGGCACCAAGCATGTCAGCGGCACCGCCGCGAACCCGGAGCTGTGGATCTCTCCCGTCGCCGTCGGGGAAGCGGATGAGGAAGACGAGTCTGAGGGCTGCCTATCCATCCCGGGTGAGCGGTTCGCGCTGCACCGCGCCGACCGCGCGATCCTCAGGGCGCAGGACGTCGACGGCAAGCCGTTCGAGCTCGAAGCCGAGGGCTGGCTCGCCCGCATCCTGCAGCACGAGTTCGACCATCTGAACGGCATCCTCTACGTCGACAGGCTCGATTCGGAGGACCAGCGCGACGTCGCCAAGCTGGTGCGGCGCAATGGCTGGGGCGTGCCCGGCAAGAGCTGGCTGCCCGGCGTCGATCACCTCGAGGACTAGCCCCAACCGGAAAGCCGGATGAGCGCGGCCACCGCGGCGGCCGCGATCACCACGATCACGAACGGCACGCGCAGCGAGAACAGCACCGCGGCGACGACCAGGGCCGGCAATCGGGCGTCGACCTGCAGGCCCTCGCCATGCCCGAAGGTCTGCACCGAGACGAGTGCCGCGAGCAGCGCGATGGTCAGCAGGTTCGCGATGCGCGACGTCGCGGGCTTCTCGAGCGCCGTCCTCGGGACCAGGTAGCCGGAGAGCTTCAGCGCGAGACACAGCAGCGACGCGATGATCACGATCTGCCAGAGCGTCATGCTGCTGCTCCCGTCTTCGGCGCGTTGTCGAACCAGTTGAAGGCGCCGACAACCACGGCGACGAGTCCGGCGATCAACACCGGCAGGCCGGGCAGGACCACAGGGGTGAGCACGAGCGCGACGACCGCGGCCGCGGATGCGACGGCAATGGTCTGACGCTGCCGCAACCGCGGCCAGAGCAGTCCGAGGAACGCCGCCGCGGCCGCGGCATCCAGACCCCACTGGCGCGGATCGCCCAACAGGTCACCGATCAGCGCGCCGATGAGACTGGTCAGGTTCCAGCCGACGTAGACCGTCACCGCGGTGGTCCAGAAGCCAATGCGCTGGCTGCGCAATGACGGCTGACCCGTCGACACCGCGGTCGTCTCATCGATCGTCACATGGGCGGCGAGGGCACGCAGCCACCACCTGCCTCCGATGATCGGCGCCATCCGGATGCCGTAGATGCCGTTCCGCACGCCCAGTATGGCGGCGCTGGCGATCGCGGTCGGCCCGGCCGCCACTCCCCCAGTCGCAAGCACGCCGATAAGCGCGAACTGCGATCCGCCGGTGAACATCAGCAGGCTCATCACGCAGGTTTGCCAGACGTCCAGACCCGCGGCGACCGCGAGAGCGCCGTAGGAGACGCCGTAGGCGGCCGCCGACAGCCCGACCGCGATCCCGTCCTGGATCGCAACCGTCTCTTCCTTGGGCCTCGCCACCGAGTCAGTCTTCGACACGCTGCGCGATTCCGAAGTCCGCTGCCTGCGCCGCCGAACGAACCGCCTCGATCAGCGCCTCCGGTGCGATGTCCTTGTAGAGCACCGCGAAGACGCCGGCCTCGGCCGCCGCCGCGAGGTGGTCGTCGAGTTCCACGGCGGTCATCAGCAGGATGCGCGGAGCAACACCGCTTCGCTCAATCACGCGTGCGTCGCCCACCACTCGCTGCGCTGCCACCAGGCCGTCGACGCGCGGCATCTGGACGTCCATGAGCACGACATCCGTTTCCTTCCGGCGCACCAGCGCCAGCAGCGTCGCTCCGTCGCCCGCTTCCCCGACGACCTCGATGTCGGCCTGCGAGCCCAGCACCAGCCGGTACCCCTCGCGCTGCAGCTTCTGGTCGTCGGCGATCGCGACGCGGATCACGAGCGCCCCAGATCGACGCTGTGGACACCGTTGTGGTGCTTCAGGGACGGGAAGACGACTGCTACCGAGAATCCGACGCCAGGAACCCGGTAGGCGCTGAAGACGCCGCCGAAGAGGGCTGCGCGTTCCTTCATCTCGGTGATACCCGGTCCCATCACGTCCGCCGTCAAGGCGGTGAGGTCTTCGCGCACCGTGTAGGCCTTGGACGGCAACGCGGCGCTGTCCTCACCGGCCAGGCGTGCCTGGTTGCGGGCGCCGTCGTCGTCGACCAGCACCTGCAGGCCCTCGCCTCGCCAGCTGAACGAGACCTTGACCTCGGTGCCGGGTCCGCCGTACTTCAGCGCGTTGGACAGGGCTTCCTGCAAGATCCGGTAGATCGCGAGCTCTGCCGCCTGCTGAACTGGGAACGGTGCCCCGTCCTCGGCGAAGGTGATGCCGAGGCCAGCGTCCCGCATGACCCCGAACAGATCGCGCGCGGTCTTGAGTCGCGGCTGCGGCGCGACGCTGGCCTCGCCCTCACGCACGACATTCATGACCCGGCGGAGGTCGGCGAGCGTGGACCTGGCGGCATCCGCGATGTTGCCGGCTGTCCGCGCGGCGACGGCGGGGTCATTTTGCGCTGCGAACCGCGCGCCATCCGCCTGGCTGACGATCACAGAGGTCGAGTGCACCGCAACGTCCCCGAGCTCACGCACGATGCGCAGCCGACCGAGCTGCTCACGCAGCGAGAGCTCCAGGTCGAGTGCTTCGCGCTCGACCTGCACACGGCGGCGGTGCTCAGCACGGCTGCGGCGGGCAGCGCGCAGCCAGAGGACCAGCAGCACCAGGACGGCCACGGCCGCGACCGCCGCGGCGGCGATAATCACGACTGCCGGAGCGCTGAAGTCACCTCCGAGCCACTCGCCCATGATTGCCTTTCGTCACGCATCCTGATTCGACCGCGCTTCAGCGGCGCGCGAGTCGAGATTATCGTGAACCCGCGACGACATCTCATTAGCTACGCTTTCAGCACTCGATGTTGTTGACCGAGACGTGCACGGCCAGACCGCCGCGGGAGGTCTCCTTGTAGATCGACATCATGTCCCGACCGGTCACGCGCATCGTCTCGATGACCTCGTCGAGGGTCACTCGATGCGTGCCATCACCACGCAGTGCCATGCGCGCGGCGTTGATCGCTTTGCCTGCCGAGATCGCGTTGCGCTCGATGCACGGGATCTGCACGAGCCCGCCGATCGGGTCGCAGGTGAGACCGAGGCTGTGCTCCATGGCGATCTCGGCGGCGTTCTCGACCTGGGCGGGCGTGCCGCCGAGGACCTCGGCGAGGGCGCCGGCGGCCATTGACGCTGCCGATCCCACCTCGCCCTGGCAGCCGACCTCTGCACCGGAGATGGAGGCTCGCTCCTTGTACAGCGAGCCGATCGCGCCCGCGGTGAGCAGGAAGCGGACGGCAGCGTCATCGCGATCGCGAGCGCCGGCATCCGTGTAGTGCATCGCGTAGTGCAGCACGGCGGGGATGATTCCGGCGGCGCCGTTGGTGGGCGCGGTGACGACTCGCCCGCCCGAAGCGTTCTCCTCGTTGACCGCCAGCGCGACCAGGTTCACCCAGTCCTGCGCGAACTCCGGCTTCCGGTCGGGGTCGTCCCGCTCCAGCTGCTGGTGCCAGTCGTGGGCGCGCCGGGGCACGCCGAGGCCGCCTGGCAGGGTGCCGTCACGCCGCATCCCGCGCTCCTGGCACTCGACCATGACGTTCCGGATGTGCAGCAACCCGGCGCGGACATCCTCTTCTGCGCGGAGGGCGCTCTCGTTCTTCAGCATCACCGCGCTGAACGACCCATGCTCCCGTGCCAGCTCCAGCAGCTCGGCCCCTGAAGAGAACGGGAGCGGCCAATCCGTCGACGATGCGGGCACCGCGCGCTGAGCCTCGTCCTCGTTGACGATGAATCCGCCGCCGACCGAGTAGAAGGTCTCGCTGTGCTGCCAGTCGAGGTTGTCGGCAATCGCTGTCAGGCGCATCCCGTTCGGGTGGAAATCGAGTGACTCCTGCAGGTGCAGCACGATGTCGCGCTCACCGAACGGCAGCTCCTTCACGCCGCCGAGCCGGACTGTCGGATTCTCACGCATCTCGGCGAGCCGCTGTTCCATTTCGGCCACCTCGATGGTGTCGGGACGCCTGCCCTCGAGCCCGAGCAGCACCGCGTTGAGTGTTCCGTGGCCGATCCCGGTAGCGGCGAGCGAACCGTACAGGTCGACGCCGATCTCTGTGATCCGCTCCAGCGGCATCCGTTCTGCCACTTCCCGTACGAACCGTTCCGCCGCGCGCATCGGGCCGACTGTGTGCGAACTGGAAGGGCCGATCCCGACCTTGAAAAGGTCGAAGACGCTGATCGTCATGGCGTGCCCGCCTGTGCGCCGGCCTGCAGTGCTGGGTATAGCGGGTATTTGGCGGCGATCGCCTGCGCGCGCTGCCGCAGCCCGGTGAGGTCGGCATCCTCGCTCGCGGTGAGGGTCAGCGCGATGATGTCAGCAACCTCACGGAAGTCGTCCGGGGTGACTCCGCGCGCGGCCAGCGCCGGCGTTCCGATGCGCAGCCCCGAGGTCACCATCGGGGGGCGCGGGTCGAACGGGATGGCGTTGCGGTTGACGGTGATGTCGACAGCGGCGAGGCGATCTTCTGCCTGGCGACCGTCGATTGCCGCGTCGCGCAGGTCGACCAGCACGAGGTGGACATCCGTGCCGCCGGTGAGCACGGTGATGCCAGCTGACCGGACATCATCGGCGTTCAGCCGCTCGGCGAGCAGCTTCGCGCCGGTCAGTGTGAGCTCCTGGCGGGCGCGGAAGTCGGGGGCGAGGGCCATCTTGAACGCGGTCGCCTTCGCCGCGATCACGTGTTCGAGCGGTCCGCCCTGCTGCCCGGGGAACACGGCCGAGTTGATCTTCTTGGCGATGTCGGCGTCGTTGGTGAGGATGATGCCGCCGCGCGGGCCACCCAATGTCTTGTGGGTCGTGCTGGTCACAACGTGGGCGTGCTCGATCGGTGACGGATGCAGTCCGGCAGCGACCAGACCGGCGAAGTGAGCCATGTCGACCATGAGCAGCGCGCCCACCTCGTCGGCGATGCGGCGGAAGCCGGCGAAGTCCAGCTGCCGGGGGTACGCCGACCAGCCGGCGATGATGAGCTTCGGCTTGTGCTCGCGCGCCGCGCGTGCGACGTCGTCGAGGTTCACGCGGTAGTCGTCCTCTGAGACCCCGTAGGAGGCGACGTTGTAGAGCTTGCCGGAGAAGTTCAGCTTCATTCCGTGGGTCAGGTGCCCGCCGTCGGCCAGCGACAGGCCCAGGATGGTGTCTCCGGGCGACAGCAGCGCGTGCATCACGGCCGCATTGGCAGTGGCTCCCGAGTGCGGCTGCACATTCGCGAACCCGGCGCCGAACAGTTCCTTGACCCGGTCGATGGCGAGCTGCTCGATCTGGTCGACGTACTCGCATCCGCCGTAGTAACGACGTCCGGGATAACCCTCCGCGTACTTGTTCGTGAGCACGGAGCCCTGCGCCTGCATGACGGCCAGCGGAGCGTGGTTCTCGGAGGCGATCATCTCGAGGCCGGTGCGCTGGCGCTCGAGCTCCTTGCCGATGAGAGCGGCCACTTCGGGGTCGAAGTCGTCGAGCGACCGACTGAGAAGCTCAGGACTGTACTCGGTGGAAGCGGTTGCGGATTCTGGCGCGATGGTCATGGGAGGACACCCGTTTCGTCACTGTCGACCACCGTGGTCGACATGGTCCCCGCTCTGTCCTCGAACCTGAGAGTTTCAACGCATGAGCACTTCGTCGTGCGTCATTCACCTTCGGTAAGCGGCTGGCCGCTTTCTCCAGAGTTGCCTGTGCGTGACGGTACGTGGGCCTGAGAGATTCCCGGGGAGGTTGCTCCTACGGCGCCTCACCAGGGAGGCTCTCCCGCCGCGCGTAAAGCATTTTCAGTTACTGACAGCCATCCTAGGCGCAACCGAGCAACCGTTGGGACTTTGCAGATTGCCAGTGGAACAGGGCTTTCGGTTAGGCGGTTACCCCTGTCCACTCGATGCGCTGACGAGCGGCATCCAGAGCGGACTTCATCGGCATCCTGTTCTTCTTGTGGGCGCCTGGGACTCGAACCCCGGAGTATGCCGTCCGCCCGGCGGCCTATCGGACGCTGACCAGCCCGTTGAACCCTTCGGGCACAACCACGAGGTTGCCTGCCGCTGCGAGTTCCTTGAGGGTGTCAAGGTAGCGCTGCTGAAGGATCGCGTCAGTCAGCGAGGCGTTGAGGATCGCGTTTGCCTCAGCCTCGGCCTGTGCCTGCACGACCTTCTGCTGGGCGCTGACCTCCGTCGCCTCGAGGTCGGCCTTCGCCTGCTCGACCCTGATCCGGGAAGCCTGCGCGTCGTCGAAGCGCTGCTTGACGTCATCCGAGTAGCGAATCTCCTGCAACGAGACGGTCTCGACGGTGACGCCGTGCTTGTCCCAGCGCTCGAGCAGGTAGTCGTGAATGTCGCGCTCAGCGTCCGCGCGCCTGTTCAGCAGCTCGAGCGTGCCGTACTTTGCCGGCACCGTGCGAACGGCCGCGCGGATGTCGTTCTCGATGAACCGAGACACGAAGTTCTCCTGTGTCTGGTAACGCTTGTAGATTTCCGTCACCGAGTCCGGCTTGATGGAGTAGCGCACCGTGATGTCGATGTTGGCGGTCACGCCCTCGCGGTCTTGCACGGTGATCTGCGGTCCGTTCGGCCTGTTGTGGCCGTCCAGGTTCTCGGTCGTCAGCGCGAAGATCACCTGCTGGTTGCGGATGTCGTAGTCAATGGTGTCGACCCACGGCGCCTTGAACTTGAACCCTTCGGTCGTCGACTGGCCCACGATGTCGCCCGTCCATGCGCGAAGCACCTTCGCCTGGCCGGGATCTTGGGTGTAGGTCGACGCCACGAAGATGAAGATGAAGGCGAGCATTCCGGCACCCGCTCCGACCCACTTGGCTTTGGCGCCGAACGCGCTAACCTCGCGGTCGGCGCTCTTGCGGCTGCCGACGCTAACGATGAATGCAACCATCATCAGCACGAACAGCGCGATTGAAACTATGAACACACGTCCTCCCTCATATTTGGCTTTCTACGTCTGGTTGTAGTTAATCGGGTTGCGTGCCTGAATCGTGCGGTTCGCGGTTCGCGGTTCCTGTCGTGTCGAGCGTTCGCCTCGGCGGCGAAGCCGGAAATGCGGCCATCTGCCCTTCGTCGAGTACACCGGGCGAGGCTCGGCGACTACCTGACCGCACCGGACGCAGTGACCGGCCTCGTGTGTGCCCCACTTGTGCTCGCACGCCCACTGAAGTCATAGAGGCGGACCGGATAGGCGAGCCTGTTCAAGACGACTCAGTCAGCAATGAGGCGACGCATCAAGGGCACCATTGATTGGGCACCCGACGAACTGGTCGCCGTGGCCGACTACTTGAACGTAGAGGTGTCGCGACTTCTTCTGCTCCCCGAGATGGACTCGAACCATCAACCTGCCGGTTAACAGCCGGCTGCTCTGCCAATTGAGCTATCGAGGACTATGGCGTTTCGACTAGCCACTCTAGCAAATACTTCGGCGCACCTTTGCCACTCCGGACACGCCCCGATTCCGCTGCCTGCTGAAAACGAAGGAGATTCGGGCCGAAACGCATCCATTGGGTGACAGACGGCCCGAAACGGCGGGAATCTCCTTCATTTTCAGTAGCCGGATGCCGGGTCCACCGCACCGACGAACGGGCCGTGTCCGAGGAACGCGCGCACGTTCACCGCGACCCGCTGGGCGAGGAGCGGGTCCACCATCTCGGGCGTGTCAGCGCTGTGCGGGGTGATGATGACGTTAGGCGCCGACCAGAGCGGATGCCCGGTGGGCAGCGGCTCCGGGTCCGTCACATCGACGCCGGCACCTGCCAAGCGGCCGTCCCGCAGCGCCGAGATGAGAGCATCCGTGTCGACCATCCGCCCGCGGGCGATGTTGACAAGAACCGCCTCGGGCTTCATCTGCGCGAACTCGCGCGCGCCGATCAGCTGCTCCGTCTCAGCGGACAGTGCCGCGGCGAGAACCAGCACGTCGGCGTCCTCGAGCACCTCCCCGAGCCGCTCTGTGGTCACAGTGCGAGCCACCCCGGGCACCGGCTCGGCGCGGCGTCGCACGATCGTCACGCGCACGTCGAACGGCTCCAGCAGCCGCACGAGCTCCAGCGCGGTGCCGCCGGCCCCGACGATGACGACGTTCAGCCCGTACAGCGACCGCCCGTGCTTGCCGCCCCACTCGGTCGCGCGGGCACGCTCCGGCAGGCCGCGCAGGGCGGCCAGGGTGAGCGCAAGCGCGTGCTCTGCTACCGGCTGCGCGTACGCGCCCTTCGCGCTCGTCCAGATGATGTCGCGCTCTGCGTGGCGGACCGCCAGCGCCTCATGGAACGCGTCCACTCCGGCGAACGGCAGCTGCACCCAGTTGATCCCCGGGTGCGACGCCAGGATCGGCGCGAACTCGGCTGCACGCTCGTTGGAGAGCCAGACGACCCCGCGCGTCGCATCCGACAGCGGGGCAACGGTGCCACCGGCCGATTCAACCGTCCGAACGAAGAACTCCTCGGCCTCGGGCAGCACCGCGATCGGCCCGGGCTCTGGCCGCGCCTCGTCGCTCAGGCGCAGCTCAACCGCGCCCACCGACCGGTGCTGCACGCGTCGCTCCCCCATCACTGGGTCGAGCGCGCGATGCGCGCCAGGTCCATCAGGTACGGATGCCGCGGGTCACGCAGCACCTCCTCGACCGTCCCGTCGCCGATGACCATGCCATGCTGGAGCACCAGCACGCGATCGGTGAGTCCGGCCGCGACCTTGAGGTCGCTGCTGACGATCAGCGCGGAGAATTCGCGCTGGGTCCGCAGGTCGCGGATGACATCGAGCACCTCTTCGCGGACCGTGACGTCCACGCCGCGGGTCGGCTCGTCCGCGACCAGCAGCGCCGGCTCGAGCACGAGGGCACGCGCGAGTGCGATTCGCTGACGCTGACCACTGGACAGCTCGTGCGGATACTTGTGCATGACCGACAGCGGCAGCCGCATCGAGTCGATGAGCGTCGCCACGGCCGTGCCCGCCTCGCGAGAGCTGAACTTCCGATCGCGGGAGTAGATCGGCTCCGCGACATTCTCTGCGCAGGTCAGCCGCGCATCCAGCCGCTCTGCGCCGTCTTGCGCCAGGTAGCCGATGTGGAACTGTGTGCGTGCCCGCCGGAGGCGGTTGATGTTGCGCGCCTTCGTCCCCAGCACGTTGAGTGAGCCGCCGAAGATCTCCGGGTAGCCGATCTCAGGGTCTCCCCTGCCTGCGCGCAGCGCGACCGTTGCCGCGAGGGTCGACTTGCCGGAGCCAGCCTCGCCGACCACGCCAAGGAAATCACCGACCTGCACCTGGAACGTCACGCCGTTGATCGCCAGGGTGCGTGAGCGCACGTCACGCGACCGGTAATGAATTGAAAGGTCGTTGGCGTCGATGACCGGCATCAGGGCGCCTCTCGCAGGAGGCGAAGCTCTTCGCGGCGCTTGGCCTGCTCGATCGGGTCGGGAACGGGCAGGGATGCGAGCAATCGTTTGGTGTACGGATGCTGGGGCGCCCCGAGCACCTGCTCGCCTGTGCCCTCTTCGACCAGCTCCCCCTTGTAGAGCACCGCGATGCGGTCGGCAAGCATGTCCACCACAGCGAGATCGTGGCTGATGAACAGCGCCGCGAACCCGAACTCGTGTTGCAATTGGGCGAACAATTCGAGCACGCGTGCCTGCACCGACACGTCGAGCGCGCTCGTCGGCTCATCGGCGATCAGGAGCTTCGGCCGCAGCGCTAGCGCCCGGGCGAGGCTCGCGCGCTGACGCTGGCCGCCGCTGAGCTCGTGAGGGAACCGGTCGCCGAAGCCGATTGGCAGTTGCACCGCCTCGAGCAACTCGTTGACCCGCACCCGCGCATCATCCGGATTCGCCGCCTCCCCGTGCACGACGAGAGGCTCTGCGATCGCCTCGGAGATCGAAAGCAGTGGGTTGAAGCTCGTTGCAGGATCCTGGAAGACGAATCCAATGTCCTTGCGAAGCGGCCGGATGTCGCTCTCCTTGGCCCCGTTGAATTCGGTGCCGAGAACCATGAGCGAACCGCCGGTGACCCGGGTCAAGCCTCCGATCGCGCGGCCGATCGTCGTCTTGCCGGAGCCGCTCTCGCCCACCAGTCCGAGCACCTCGCGGGGCCCGATCTCGAAGTCGACCCCCGCGACGGCGCGGAAGCCGCCTCGTCCGAAGCGTCCGGGGTAGACGATCTCCAGCCCTCGGGCGACCACGACCGGCTCTGCGTTGACCTTCTCGCGCTCCACCGCCCTAGCTCGGGCCGCCTCCCTGCCTGCACCGATGAAGGGAACCGCGGCGAGCAGACGCTTGGTGTAATCGTTCTGCGGATTCGCGAACAGCTGGGTGGCGGTCGCCTGTTCGACAATCTCGCCCTGGTACATCACCGCGACGCGGTCGGCCAGGTCGGCGACGACGCCCATGTTGTGGGTGATGAGCAGGATGCCGGCGTTGAACTCGTCGCGCAGGCGGCGCAGCAGGTCGAGGATCTCCGCCTGCACCGTCACATCGAGCGCGGTCGTCGGCTCGTCGGCGACGATGAGCTCTGGGTCGAGTACGAGCGCCATCGCGATGACAATGCGCTGCTTCTGGCCGCCGGAGAACTGGTGCGGGTAATGGTCGACTCGGTGCTCGGGGTCGGGGATGCCGACCTTCCGCAGGATGGCGATCGACTTCTCACGCAGTTCGCCGTTGCTGTAGTTGCCGTGGGCGCGAAGACCCTCCGCGATCTGCCAGCCGACCGTGTACACCGGATTGAGTGCGGTGGACGGCTCCTGGAAGACCATCGCAACGCTGGTGCCGCGCAGCTGGCGCAGTCGCTCGCCGGACACCTGCACGATGTTCTCTTGCCCGATGAACACCGCCCCGGATGTCATTGCGGTCTCCGGCAGCAAGCCGAGGATGGTCTTCGCGGTGACGGTCTTGCCGGATCCGCTTTCGCCGACCACCGCGAGCACCTCACCCGCCGCGACGTGGAGACTCACCCCGTCGACCGCTCGGACGTCGCCGCCGTCGGTGGCGAAGGTGACCTGGAGGTCCTCGATGCGAGCGGCCTGCTCGCCCTTGGCAAGCCTGCTCATTCGGGTTTCTCCAGTTCGTCGACCTCGTCCGCCGTCGCGGCGGCAGCGGGCGAGGCTATGGCGCGGTGACGGGTGCGCAGCCGCGGGTCGGCGAGGTCGTTCAGACTCTCCCCGACGAGGGTGATGCCGAGCACCACCAGCACTATCGCGAGGCCCGGGTACAGAGCGGTCCACCAGATCCCGGATGAGACGTCCGCGATCGACCGGTTGAGGTCGTAGCCCCACTCCGCCGCGCTCGTCGGTTCGATGCCGAAGCCCACGAAGCCGAGGCCGGCAAGCGTCAGGATCGCCTCGGAGGCGTTAAGCGTCAGGATCAGCGGTAGTGTCCTGGTCGCGTTTCGCAGCACGTGCCTGAACATGATGCGCATGTTGCTCGCACCGATCACCTTCGCCGACTCGACGAACGCCTCCGCCTTGATGCGCACGGTCTCAGCCCGCACAACGCGGAAGTACTGCGGGATGAACACGACGGTGATCGAGATCGCCGCCGACATGATGCCTCCGAGCAGGCTCGACTGACCGCCCGAGATCACAATCGACATGACGATCGCGAGCAGGAGCGACGGGAACGCGTAGATCGCATCGCAGACGACGACGAGGATGCGGTCGAGCGTGCCGCCGAAATAGCCGGAGAATACACCCAGCAGCACCCCGACGATGAGTGACATGGTGACGGCAACGACGATGACCAGCACCGCAGTCTGGGCACCCCAGATCGTGCGCGAGAGGACGTCATAGCCGCTGACTGTGGTCCCGAACAGGTGCGCAGCGCTCGGTGGCTGCTGCGAACCGAAGCGGCCGGACTCGTCTCGCAGCTGCGCGAAGCCGTACGGCGCGAGCAGCGGCGCAAGGGCCGCAGTCAGCAGAAAGAGCGCGACGAGCACGAGCCCGCCTACAAGCATCCCGCGCTGCAGTCCGACGCTTTGCGCCACCTGCTTGACGAGCGGCAGCCGCGACCACAGGCTGCCCTTGGGGTTCACGATGACCGGTGTCGCAGCCATGTCAGTACCTCACCCTCGGGTCGATGAGCGCGGCGATGATGTCGACAATGAAGTTGCTGACCGCGACTATCACCGCGAGCAGTGCGACGATCCCCTGCACTGCGACGAAGTCACGCGCCGACAGGTACTCGACGAGGATGAAGCCGAGGCCCTTCCATTCGAACGTGGTCTCCGTGAGAACAGCACCTCCGAGCAGCAGGGCGATCTGCAGGCCGATCACCGTGATGATCGGGATGAGCGCTGGCTTGTAGGCGTGTTTCCGGACCAGACGCAGCTCGCCGACGCCACGTGACCGGGCGGAGTCGATGTACTCACGCCCTAGCGTTCCGATGACGTTCGTGCGCACGAGCCGGAGGAAGATTCCGGCGGTGAGCAGACCCAGGGCGATGGCAGGCAGGATGGCGTGGGCGAGCACGTCCCAGACGTTGTCAATGTTGCCGGTGCGAATCGCGTCGATGAGGTAGATGCCGGTCGGATTATCGAGCAGCAGCAGGTCGAGCTCCGTTCTGGTGGATGCGCGTCCTGACACCGGAAGCCAGCCGAGCCAGACCGAGAAGACGAGTTTGAGCAGCAACCCGGAGAAGAACACGGGCGTTGCGTAGCAGAGGATCGCGAACACCCGAAGCGAGGCATCCTGCCACCTGTCGCGAAGGTAGGCGGCCAGCAGCCCGAGCGGGATCCCGACGAAAAACGCGACGATGAGCGAGTAGAAGACCAACTCCGCGGTCGCGCCGCCGTAGGTCAGGAGCACTTCACTTACCGGGCGGTTGTCACTGATGGTGGTGCCGAAATTGCCGGTGAAGATCTGGCCGATGTACTCGACGTACTGAACCCAGATCGGCCTGTTGTAGCCGGCGGCCTCCTTGCGCGCCTCCAGCTCGTCAGGGCTGAGCCGTCCGCCGAGAGAGGCGGTGATCGGGTCACCGATCAGCCTCATCAGGATGAACACCATCGTGACGAGGATGAACACGGTCGGGATGATGAGCAACAGCCTGACCAGGATGTAGCGGCCGAGGTTGCCCCCGCCCTTCACCCTCTCGGTTGTCGTGCCATCCGGTGGCGCCGACGGGGAGATCTCAGAGGTTGTCATGACCGCCTAACTGATGAGCCGCACCTGCATGGAAGGGGGTGACCCGCGCGTGGTGCGAGTCACCCCCTGGACGGCTGGGACGATTTTAGCCCCAGACCGTCGGTCCGACTACCTGCTCAGTGTGGTGAAGCGGAACTTGAACGACCCGTCGAGCGTGTCGCTGACACCCTTGATGTCGGTGCCTGCGACAGCCACCTGGGCGCCCTGCAGGAGCGGCAGGGTGGACAGTTGTTCCGCGACCATCTTCTGCGCGTCACCGATCAGCTTCAGGCGTGTGTCCTGATCAGGCTCGACCGCCTGCTTGGCGATGATCTGGTCCACTGCAGGGTCGCTGTAGTGGTTCACGAGGAAGTTGTCCGTGCGGAAGAACGGCGACAGGTAGTTGTCGGCGTCCGGGTAGTCCGGGAACCAACCGAGCTGGAAGATCGGGTACACGTCCTTGACCCGGTCCTGGTTGTACTGAACCCATTCGGTCGACTGCAGGTTGACCGTGAACAGTCCGGACTCCTCGAGCTGCGACTTGATCAGCGCGTACTCGTCGCCGGAGCTCGCACCGTAGTGGTCCGGGTTGTACTGCAGGTTGATCGCCAGTGGCGTGGTGATTCCCGCGTCCTTGAGGAGGGCTGTCGCCTTATCGACATCCGGGCCCCCGTTGCCATCACCGTAGAGGTCCTTCAACGGCTTGGTGGCGCCGGGCAGGCCGTCCGGAACGTAGGAGTACAGCGGCAGGTAGGTGCCCTTGTAGACCTGGTCGGAGAGCTCTGCACGGTTGATCACATCTGCCATCGCCTGACGCACGGCGAGAGCCTTGGCAGGGTCGGCCTCGGGCGTCGAGGCGCCGAACGGCATTGTGTTGAAGTTGAACACGATGTAGCGGATCTCTCCACCGGGCCCGGTGTGGACGGTTACCTTGTCGTTCTTCGACAGGTCCGCCACGTCGGTGGCCGAGAGGCTGCGGGTCGCAACGTCGATGTCTCCCTCTTGAACGGCGAGCTTCATGTTCGACTGGTTGGCGAAGTAGCGCAGGTTGATGGTCTGCGTCTTCGGGGTACCGAGCAGCCCCTTGTAGCCGTCGTAGGCCTTGAACTGCACCAGGTCGTTGAAGCCGTACCGGGTGATCGCGTATGGACCGGCGAACGCGTTGGCGTCGACGATGTCCTTGTCAGGAGTGACCGCGGTCGCCGAGAAGGTGTCCTCGTCGACGATCACGCCCGCGGGGCTGGACAGGATCTGAGGCCAGATCTGGTCGTTCTCCGCCAGCAAGTGGAACACGACTGTCGTGTCATCCGGAGCCTCGGTGCTCTCGAGGTTGTAGAGCAGCGAGCTCGGCCCGTTCGGGTCGGCGATGGCGACCTGGCGGTCGAAGCTGAACTTCACGTCGGATGCCGTGAGGGGGTTGCCGTTGGCGAACTTCAGGCCGTCCTTCAGCTTGACCGTGAACTCCTTGGGCGCCGTGAACTCGGCCGATTTGGCGATGTCCGGCTCCAGATCAGCGCTTCCGGGAACCGAGTTCATGAGGAACGGAAAGACATTGTTCATCAGGAAGAACGAACCGTTGTCGTAGGAGCCGGCCGGGTCGAGAGTCGTGACCTTGTCGGTCGTTCCGACGATGATGGTGCCGGAGCTGTTGTTGTTGCCGCCAGTATTGCCGCTGGCGCAACCGGTGAGGATCAGGACCGCGGCAGCGGTGCTGCCGACTACGGCCAGCGCGCGTTTGCGCGACGATGATGCGGATGTCATATCCGTCTACCCCTTTTCTGTTGTGAAGGGGCCGCGGCTGTCTAAGCGCAACTGCGGGCCCCTTGCTGCACGGTCAGTCTTAACACAGGATCCTGAGCCAATCCCTCACTTAACTCTCAGGTAGCAGTAGACGTTACTGATCTGCAACGGATGGGCTGTCATCTTGGCCCGTCTATTCCTCCACAGGCGGGTGTGAAAGTAGTTTCTAACAGATTCTCAAATCTGCTTGTGGAGCTGTGTTCGAGGCTGGGACAATGGATGCATGACATCTTCCGCAGCTACGTTCAGCACCTCGCTTGAGGTGCTGCTGGCTGCCGCCGCCCGGATCGGCGCCGACGCGCCGGGTGCCCGGGCGCTCGGGGACAAGCAGTTGTTGTCGGCGCAACGCTCGCTGGCGGAGGCCAAGCGCAGTCTTGATGCTTGCGCGTCGGTGCTGGCCGGTGAGGTGGTGCGCCGCTCTCACGGTGGATGCCGGCTTGGCGGGTTGGCGCGGAAGGAAGGGTTCCGCACCCCGGAGGCCCTGATCCGCGGCGTGACCGGTTCCACCGCCCGGGAGGCGACCACGCTGATCCGGGTCGGGCAGCATGCTGAACGACGCCGACCTGCTGCAGAACGCCGAGACCGCCGGGATCGATGACCCGGCGGGGCTCGCCGTCGATGATGACCGAACCGTGGCTGGCCGCAGTCGGCAAGGCGGTCGCCGACCGGGACGCTGTCGGTGGCCGGGGCGGAGGCAATCCGCACCGGACTCGGCAAACCCGGCCCCGGCGTCAGCACAGAAGACTTGACCGCCGCCGCGACCCGGCTGGTGGAGACCGCGACCGGCACCGCGAGCTCGGCCCGGGCACCGCGCTGGATGCCGAGCAGCATGCTGCGCCTGGCCCGAGCCGCCCGCGACGACCTGGATGCCGCGGGGATCGTGGAGCGGGAGCGGCAGCGGCGGGCGTTGCGCTCCTTCCGGCGGTGGAAGCGCGATGACGGGATGACCCGCTACACCTGGGACCTCGACCCCGAGGGTGCCGCGCTCATCGATGACGTCTACGACAAACTCACCTCACCCAGACGCGGCGGACCGAGGTTCACCAGCGGCCCCGAGCAGGAACGCGCCGAGCGGATCCTGGCCGATACCCGCACGACCGAGCAGCTGGCCTCGGACCGGATGCTGGAGCTGATCCAGCTGGCCCTGGACACCGACCCGCAGACCGTGGTCGGGGTGAACCGACCCGCGGTGCGGGTACTGGTGGCCGCCAAAGACCTGGAAGAGCGCACCGGCCGCGGCTGGATCGAGGGGCAGCCGTATCCGGTGTCGATGGCCACCGTGGAGCGCAACGTGTGCCTGAACGGGATCGAGCTGATCGTCTTCGACGACCGCCCCATCCCCGTCTACCTGGGCCGGGAGCAGCGCTTCTTCAACCGGGCCCAACGCCGGCTGCTGGCCGCCCGCGACGGCGGCTGCGCCTGGCCCGGCTGCGAACGCACCCCGGAATGGGCAGAAGCCCACCACATCCGCTGGTGGGAACGCGACCGCGGGAAAACCGACATCGACAACGGCATCCTGCTCTGCCGCCACCACCACCTGCTGCTGCACGACGAGGGCTGGGAAATCGAAACCCGCCACAACGACCCCAGCGGCATCCAGTTCTGGCTGATCCCACCCCGCGAGATCGACCCCACCCAGACCCCCAGGCCGATGCCATCGAAATCACCGGCACTCAACGACGCCCTCACCGCGACCGAGCGACATCGGGCCACCTGAAGCACCACGGGAGAACTCTGCCCAACGGGTCTTCGGTGGTCGAGCCTGTCGAGACCGATCAGGATCTAGACAAGCTCGATCACCGGGAACTCGACTACCGGGGGCTCGATCACCGGGAGCTAGTCGGGCCCGAAGGTGCGCCGTTCCTGCTCCACTCGCACGAGTTCGGTCTGGAGCTCACGGAAACGCTCTGGCTCGGAGGACGCATCCGTTCGCTGCAGCCGGCCGAGCAGGTCCGCCTTCCGCGACAGCAGGTCTCGGGCGATGAGTGAGCTTGTGATGCCCTTGCAGTAAATGCTGAGCTCGCGCCCGTGCTGCTCGGGGATCGGAGCGACGCTGAGCTGCTTCACCAGGTCCACGAACGGCTCCGGCACCTCCGAGATGACCCGTTGCAGCCACTGGGGTGAATCGAAGTCGTCGAGGGTGGCCGCGATCGCATCACGCACGACGGCGAGCGATGCATTGGCCATCCTGACCTGGCTGGCCCGCGTCGCAAACTCCCGACCCACCTGGGCCGGTTGTTGCAGGATCGCCATCAGCGCATCCCTCTCGAGCCGGGTCGCAGGGTCGGACGGGAGGTCTGTGATCGACGCACGCGGTCGCTCGGCGCTCTGGCTTGGCTGCTCCTGGGCATCGCCCTGCGGTCGTCTCGGCTGCGCTGCTGGCGCTCCCTTCGCAGCGGCCTCGACGGCCTTGGCGACATCGCTCGGGTCGATGCCGAGCCAGCCGGCGACGTTTCGGATGTAACCGGCGTGCAGCGCCCGATCCCGGATGCCTGCGACCACAGGCGCCGACGCCCTCAGCGCCGCAACGCGACCCTCGACGGTGTCAAGGTCGTGGTCGGCGAGCCGTCGCCGGATCATGAACTCGAACATGGGCTTGCGGCTCTCGACGAGGGCACGCACCGCACCATCGCCGCGCTGCAAGCGGAGGTCACACGGGTCCAGCCCCTCCGGCGCGACGGCAACGAAGGTCTGCGCGGCGAACCGCTGTTCCTCGGCAAAGGCTCGGCTCGCCGCCTTCTGACCGGCCTCGTCGGGGTCGAAGGTGAAGATGACCTCTCCGGTCGCCGTGGTGTCTGAGTTCGCAACATCGCCGAGCACCCGGCGCAGCACCGTGATGTGGTCACCACCGAACGCGGTGCCACAGGTGGCGACCGCGGTCGTGATTCCGGCCAGATGGCAGGCCATCACGTCGGTGTAGCCCTCGACCACGACCACCTTCTTGCCGCGCGCGATGTCACGCTTGGCGAGGTCGAGCCCATAGAGAACCTGCGACTTGTGGTAGACCGCGGTCTCCGGTGTGTTCAGGTACTTCGGACCCTGATCGTCGTCGAACAGTCGCCGGGCACCGAAGCCCAGAGTCTGCCCTGTTGTGTCCCGGATCGGCCACACCAAGCGGCCCCGGAACCGGTCGTAGAGGCCACGATCGCCCTTGCCGACGAGGCCTGCACCGAGCAATTCGTCCTCGGTGTAGCCAAGCGACTTCAGGTGCTTGCTCAGCGCGTCGTAGCTCTTCGGCGCGAACCCGACCCCGAAGTGCGCGGCCGCAGCAGGGTCGAAGCCGCGTTCGCCGAGGAATCGACGCCCGGCATCCGCTCCCGGAGTGGCCAGCTGGGCGACGAAGAACTCGGCAGCAGCCTGGTTCGCTCCGAGCAGCCGGGAGCGGGCACCGTGGTCGCCGCGGCCCTTGCCGCCGTCCTCGTAGTGCAGCTCGTAGCCGATCCGCGCGGCCATGCGCTCGACCGCATCGGTGAACGTGACGTGATCCATCTTCTGCAGGAAGGTGAAAACGTCACCGCCCTCACCGCATCCGAAGCAGTGGTAAAAACCGGCGGCCGGGCGCACATGAAAGCTCGGGCTGCGCTCGTCGTGAAACGGGCACAGGCCCTTGAATGATCCGACCCCGGCGCCCTTCAGCGTCACGTAATCGCCGACGATATCGACGATGTTGATCCGAGCGCGCACCTCATCGATGTCGGAGCGTCGGATGAGGGCCATGGCGATGATTCTAGGCCGCGGCTGGGACCCGGCCGGCCGCACCCTCACAGGTCAGCGGGAGCGCGAGGTCACCAGTCGCTCGTGCCAGGCCAGCGCGGACTGGTCGGTGAGACTGGCGACCTGGTCGACAACCGAGCGCTTGCGCTGCGCATCCGTCGAGGCGTCCACCCAGTCCGCCGCGAAGCCGGCGTCCATCGCATCCGGGCCGATCGCGAGGATCGCGTCGGCGAGCTCGTGGAGCATCTCCCGCTGGCGCGCGTAGATCGGCTGCCTGGTGTTCTTGGACATCACGAAAGCGGCGACGATGCCCTTCAGCACCGCGATCTCGGCGCGAATCTCACGCGGAATGACCATGGTGGCGCCGAACCGGATGAGCTTCCCGGCGCCGTGCTCGGCCATCGTCGCCTTGGTCGCGGCGGCCGCGAACCGGCCGATGAGCTGGCTGGTGAGGTTCTTCAGGCGCGCCTGGGCGCGGCGGCTGCCGTCCCATTCGGCGAGCCAGACGTTGAGCGAGTCGAGCCGGTCGAACGCCGCGATCAGCTCGCTCTTCTCAAACTCGCCGCCGATCCACTCGAACATCGAGTCGACGAGCTCGTCATGGTCGACGCGCGAGTCGAGCGCGCGCACGTCGATGTAGCCACCGACGACGGCGTCCTCGAAGTCGTGCACCGAGTAGGCGATATCGTCGGAGAGGTCCATGACCTCGGCTTCTATGCACAGGCGGCGATCGGGCGCCCCTGCTCGCAGCCAGCGGAAGGCGGGCTCGTCGTCTTCGTAGAAGCCGAACTTGGCGCGACCGCTGGGGTCACCGACCGCGGAGCTCGCCGGCCACGGATACTTGCAGCTCGCATCGAGGCTCGCACGCGTCAGGTTCAGCCCGAAGGGCTGGCCGTCAGGCCCGAACACCTTCGGCTCGATCCGGGTGAGCAGCCGCAGCGTCTGGGCGTTGCCCTCGAAGCCGCCGATGTCGAGGCTCCAGGCGTTCAGCGCACGCTCGCCGTTGTGCCCGAACGGCGGATGCCCGAGGTCGTGCGACAGGCAGGCCGTATCGACGACATCCGGGTCCAGCCCGAGGCTCGTCGCGAGCTCGCGCCCCACCTGGGCGACCTCGAGTGAGTGAGTGAGCCGGTTGCGCGCGAAATCAACGCCGGCCGTCGGGCTGAGCACCTGCGTCTTGGCGGCAAGGCGGCGCAGCGCGCTCGAGTGCAGCACGCGGGCACGATCACGCGCGAAATCGCTGCGGGGGTTGGAGTGCTCTTCGGGGACCGCGCGCTCCCGGTCGAACGCGGTGTACGCCTCAGCCACCGGTCGTGTCCGCTTCGCCTTCCGTGAGCTGGCCGCGGTGCGCGGCGTCCAGCTCCTGGCTCGCGAGCCAACCATCCGGCAGTGCAGGGCGCTTGGGCGAGCCAGCGCGTCCCCGCGGCCCCTCAACCGCCTCCCCCGGGTAGGGCAGCGACCAGTCGAGGGTCCCGAGCAGGTCATCGAGCTGCTGCAGGCTCTCCACTGTCGCCAGCGCGGAGCGGAGCTCACCGCCGACCGGGTAGCCCTTGAAGTACCAGGCGACGTGCTTGCGGATGTCGCGGCACGCACGCGCCTCGTCGTCGAAGAACTCGACGAGCAGTTCGGTGTGACGCCGGATGGCGACGGCAACCTGCCCGAGGGTCGGCTGCGCGAACGGCTCGGCATCCGTGTGCCCATCGCGCGCCCTGAACGCGGAGACCAGGTCCCCGAACAGCCACGGCCTGCCCAGGCATCCGCGGCCCACGACGACTCCGTCGCATCCGGTCTGCTCGACCATCCGGACCGCGTCCGCACCGGACCAGATGTCGCCGTTGCCGAGGATCGGCACGTCGGTCACGGTCTCCTTGAGGGTCGCGATCGCCGACCAGTCTGCGTTGCCGCTGTAGAAGTCGGATGCGGTGCGCGCATGCAGGGCGATGCTCGCGACACCCGCGTCGCGCGCAGCCTTGGCCGCCTCCAGGTAGGTCAGGTGGTCGGCGTCGATGCCCTTGCGCATCTTCACGGTGACAGGAACGGAACCGCCGGCCTTGACCGCGCCCTCGACGATCTCGCGGAACAAGCCGAGCTTCCACGGCAGCGCCGCTCCCCCGCCCTTGCGGGTCACCTTGGGCACCGGGCATCCGAAGTTGAGGTCGATGTGGTCCGCGCGGTCCTCGGCGACGAGCATGGTCACCGCTTCCGACACGGTCTTCGGGTCGACGCCGTAGAGCTGGATGCTGCGGGGCGTCTCGGACTCGTGGTGCGAGATCAGCCGCATGGTGAGCGGAGTGCGCTCCACGAGGGCGCGGCTGGTGATCATCTCGCTCACATACAGTCCGGCGCCGTACTCCCGGCACAAGCGGCGGAACGCAGTGTTGGTGATGCCGGCCATCGGCGCCAGCACGACCGGGGCCTCCAGCTGGATCGGGCCGATCCTCAGCCCTTGGGCGCCCCCGTTCGGCGCCGTCGAACGCGCACCCGAGGTGCTCTGTGCGGTGGCGGCGAGGACAGTCATCCGACAATTCTCCCAGAAACTGCCGCGCACGCCGTATCCTGCGCGTCGGGGCTCCGGCGCTTCGCCCGGCCGGGCAGTCAGCTGCCGATCGACGGGGTCGCAGGTATTTCGGCCGGCTTCGGCGCCTTATCGCTCGGAACCGTAACCATGATCGCGACGATCGCTACGACAACCAGGAACAGGTTGAACAGCACGCCAACAGCGCCGCCGAAGCGCAAGCCCACATTCTCCTGATTGCCGATGAACAGCCCCCAGGAGCGAATCAGAGCCGGATCCACCGATTGTGCCGCCACGTACAGTGCGGCCGAGATGGCGACCCCGATCGCATTGCCAAGCGACGACGCCATCTTGTAGATGCCGGCGGCGGCTCCCACCTCGTTGTCCGGGACGTTCGCCATCGCGGCATCCGTCGACGGGGTCGCGTAGAAGCCGAGCCCGATGCCGAACAGCGTGAACCCGATCACCGCCAGCACGATGTACTGCTCAATGAGCACGAAGGTCATCGAGGTCAGGAGGATGCCCGAGCCCGCGATAGCACTGCCCCAGATCATCGGGCGCCTCGGCCCGAAGCGCTGGAGCAGCTTCTCCCCGACCCTGATGGTGGCAAGGATCGCGACCAGATAGCCGAGGGTCAGCATCCCAGACTGCAGCGAGGACAGTCCCGCCGCGACCTGCACAAGGCCGAGCGCCACGATGAGGGTGCCGGCCGCGCCGTTCAGCAGGAAGTTCGACAACGTCGCTCCGGAGAAGGTCAAGTTGCGGAACAGCGAGAGGTTCAGGAACGGCCCTTCCTTCCTGGTCTCGATCGCGAAGAAGGCGAGCGTTCCCGCGACCGTCGCCACGATGAGTCCGATGCCGGTGAGGCTCAGCCAGCCGATCGACGGGCCCTGGGAGATGTAGACGTTGAGCGCCACGAGGGCGACGATGAAGGCGATCAGGCCGCCCCAGTCGAAGTGAGCGTGGCGAGTCTGCGGCTCTGCCATGGACTCCGGTGTGCCGCGGACCAGGAACAGCGCGAGGATCGACAGCACGATGGAGATCCAGAAGATCGACCGCCAGCCCAGCGGCGACGTGGCCATGAGCCCGCCGAACAGTGCGCAGAAGCCCGACCCGCCCCACGAGCCGATCGACCAGAACGACAGCGCACGCTGGCGGTCCTTCCCGTCGTAGTAGGTCTTGATCAGCGCGATCGTCGACGGCATGATGCATGCCGCAGAGAGGCCTTGGATGATGCGCCCGCCGAGCAGCGCGGCATCCGTGATGAATCCGGCCTTCTCGGGGGTGACCGCGATCAGCAGCGAACCGATGATGCTCAGGTAGATGCCGATGTTCATGATCCGGACTCGCCCGATCCGGTCGGCGAGGCCGCCGGCGACGACGATGAAGATGCCGGAGAACAGCGAGGTGATGGACACCGCGAGATTGCCGATGGTGCGTTCGACGCCGAGTTCCGCCTGGATGCCGGGGATCACATTGAGGAGCGTTTGAGCGAACAGCCAGAAGTTGATGACGGCGAGGACGATCCCGAGCAACCAGGCGTCGGTCGGCTTCCATCCGGTCTGGACTCTGGCTGACGTGGCCGAACTGGACATCGCTACTCCTTCGCGGCGAGGTAGGCGAGCGCGGCGACCACCTGCGCTTGCACTCCGATCGTCAGTGTCGGATCGATCACGGGGGCAAAGCGCGGCGAGTGATTGGCCGGGATGTCCTGCGACACCGTGCCCTTATCTACCGCGCGTTGATATTCGGCGGGATCCACCCCGCCGACGAACCAGAACGTGTATGGGACGCCGAACGCATCCGGGATTCGGCTGAAGTCCTCAGATGCCGTCTGCGGAGCGGCACGCTGCACCGTGTCGGCGCCGAAGTGGGCGCTGAACGCTGCCGTGACGCGGTCGGTCACCGCGGCATCGTTGCTCGTGAGCGGGAACTGGTCGTAGGGTTCGATGTCCGCCGGCCTGGGCGCACCGGATGCTGCGCATTCGCCCGCGACGATCCGCTCGATCGAGGCGAGAATCCGGTCGCGCAACGTGGTGTCGTAGGTGCGCAGGTTCAGCAGCAGGGTGGCCGTCTCCGGGATGATGTTCGATTTGGTTCCGGCGTTCAGCGCGCCGACCGTGACCACCGCGAACTCGCCCGGTCGGGTCTCTCGCGAAACGATCGTCTGCAGCTTCAGCACGATGGACGCCGCGAGCACCACCGGGTCGACCGACAGGTGCGGCATCGATCCGTGGGCACCCGCGCCGTGGACGGTGATCTTGATCGAATCGCCTGCGGACAGCACAGGACCGGCGGTTGTGGCGACGATCCCGGCCGGCAGCGGCATGACGTGCTGCGCGAGGGCGGCATCCGGTTTCGGCAGCTTGGCGACGAGCCCGTCGTCGACCATCGCCTTCGCGCCCGCGCCCACCTCCTCGCCCGGCTGGAACAGTGCGATGTAGGTGCCCGCCCAGGATTCGCGTGCGGTGGAGAGCAGTTTCGCCGCGCCCAGCAGGGTTGTCACGTGCATGTCGTGGCCACACGCGTGCATCACGCCGTCGACGGTGGAGCTGTACGGCAGCCCGGTTGCCTCGGTGACGGGCAGCGCGTCCATGTCGGCGCGGGCCAGCACGGTCGGGCCGTCACCGTTCGCGAGCACCCCGACGACTCCGGTGCCTCCGATGCGCTGCACGTCGAAGCCGAATGACCTGAGCTGTTGCTCGATCCGCTTCGCGGTCTCGTGCTCCTGGAGACTCAACTCGGGATGCTGGTGAAGCTCCGTGTAGAAGCGCCGCAACCCTTCGAGCTCGCTATCGAGCCCAGCCAGCACATCCTCGAGAACACGCACGCGGTTTCCCCTCTCGGCGTTGCCCTGCGCACAGCCTAAAACTGTGCGGAGGAAAATTGACCCCGAATTGGGGTACCGGCGGGAACTACAGTGGTGGCGTGACCCAGCCAACAGGACGTGAGCGCGTTGAGGCGGATGCCGCAGCCAGAGAACTCGACATCGAAATCGTCGACCGCGTCGGAGCCACCAGCCTCGAGCACGCCGCTGAACTGCTCGGGATCAGCCCGTCGGCGATCGTGAAGACGCTCGTAGTGAAGCACAAAGACGGCTCCTACCTGTTCGCGCTCGTTCCTGGCGACCGGCAGATCTCCTGGCCGAAGCTGCGCGCGGTCGTCGGGGTGAACAAGCTGTCGCTGCCGGACGAGTCCCGCGCGCTCGAAGCCACCGGATACTCCCGCGGCACGATCACCCCGCTCGGCAGCACAACTGCCTGGCCCGTCTACGCGGACGCCACCATGGTCGGCAAACGGGTGTCCCTAGGCGCCGGCGAACGCGACATCAGCCTCTTCGTCGACGCCGATCAACTCCTCGCCGCATTCGATGCGACGGTGACCGACATCACGGAGCCGCTGTAGCGGTCTCCTCGCTTTCCAGCGCCGCGACCGCAGGGACAGCACACACGCCGTCGACGCACGCAGCGGCATCCGCGTCCCCGATCATCGTGAAGACGGGCTTATCGCCGCTCACGAGGAAGCCTTCTCATCGCGCACCTGCTGCAGCACCTGTGCGAAGGTCGCTGCCTCCTGCGCTCCGGAGACGCCGTACTTGCCGTCGATGACGAAGAACGGAACACCGCGGATGCCGTACTGCATGGCCTGCGCCTGATCGGCCTTCACCGCAGATAGGTACTCCTCCTCGGTGAGCGAGCGGACGACATCCGCCCGGTCGAAGCCGACCTCGACCGCGAGGTCCGCGAGATCCTCGATCCGACCGACGTGGTGGCCTTCCTCGAAGTAGGCCTTGAGCAGGCGCTCCTTCATCTCGAGCTGCTTGCCCTTGGCCTTGGCGTAGTGCAGCAACTCGTGCGCCTTGATGGTGTTGGTCTGCTTGACGGAGTCGAAGTCGTAGTCAAGGCCGACGGTGCTGGCGATGGTGGTGACGTTCGCGAGCATGCCCTGCACCTGGTCGAGCGGCATCCCCTTGCGCTCACTCAGGTAGTCGGCCGTGCTGCCCTGGTAATCAACCGGCGTATCGGGAGCAAGCTCGAAGGAGTGGTACTCGACTTCTACTTCACCGCCGAATTGCTCGGCGCCTGCTTCGAACTTCCGCTTGCCGATGTAGCACCACGGACACTGCACGTCCGACCAGACGTCAACCTTGATCTTTTCGCTCATGCTCAAGACAACCGGTGCGTATGCATATTTCATTCCCGCAGGAATGGAATCGGGTATGGAATCAGCATCGGGAACGGTTTCGGGAATGGAATCGCATATCTATGCGTTTGCATATTTAACCGGGCCACGAGCCCACCGAAGAAGGGAAATCACCATGGCACGATTCGAAGGCAAGACCGCACTCATCACCGGCGGAGCGAGCGGCATCGGCAAGGCGGCATCCAAGCAACTGGCGGCGGGCGGCGCGAACGTCGTCATCGGTGACATCCAGGAGGAAGCCGGTCAGGCAGCCGTCAAGGAGATCACGGATGCCGGCGGCAACGCCATCTTCGTGAAGCTCGACGTCACCAGCGAAGACGACTGGAACGCCGCAGTCGCGAAGACCGTGGAGACCTACGGCGGGCTCACGACCCTCGTGAACAACGCGGGCATCGGCGACACGCTGCCGATCGAGGAGACCCCGGTCGAGAGCTGGAACAAGGTCATCGCGGTCACCCAGACCAGCGCGTTCCTCGGCATGAAGGCCGCAAGCGAGGCACTGCAGGCATCCGGAAACGGCGCGGTCGTCAACATCAGCTCGATGTACGGCATCGTCGGCGGCCTCGGCGGCCCGAGCTATGCGGCTGCGAAGGGCGCCGTGCGCATCCTCACCAAGAACACCGCGCTCGGCTGGGCCAAGAAGGGCGTGCGCGCGAACTCGGTGCACCCGGGTTACATCAACACGCCGATCCTCGGCGAGACCGACCGGAAGTACCTCATCGACACCACCCCGATGGGTCGCCTCGGTGAGCCGGAGGAAGTCGCGAACGTCATCGCCTTCCTCGCGAGCGACGAGTCGTCGTTCATGACCGGCTCCGAGGTTGTCGTCGACGGTGGGTACACCGCCGGCTGACCCCACCAGCGGCACGCGCAGAACGCCCACCTGCCTGTTGTGCAGGAGATCCCTTGTTCTGCAGGACATTCGGCCCCGGACGGCCTGGTTCACAGGCATCCGGGGCCGTTTCGTGGCGAAAGTCCTGCACAACGGGGTCGAGCTTGCCGGTGGTCGACCACTCCGGAGGGTCAGAAAGAAGCCTTGAACCTCGGGTGAAGGGCTGTTTGCGACCCGCGGGGCTCTCGACAAGCTCGACCACCGAGGGCTCGACCACCGAGGGCCAGCGAGTCGGTCAGACCCCGAGCAGGCGCTCCGCCAGGTAGCCCTTCAGCCGGTCGAGCGACACGCGCTCCTGCTCCATGCTGTCGCGCTCGCGCACCGTCACGGCCTTGTCCTCAAGGGTGTCGAAGTCGACGGTGATCGCGAACGGCGTTCCGATCTCATCCTGACGCCGGTAACGACGCCCGATCGCGCCTGCGTCGTCGTAGTCGACGTTCCACAGCGTGCGCAGGTCGGCCGCGGCCTCCTTGGCGATCGGCGACAGCTGCTCGTTGCGCGACAGCGGCAGCACGGCCGCCTTCACCGGCGCGAGCCGCCGATCGAGCCGCAGCACCGTGCGCTTGTCGACGCCGCCCTTGGTGTTGGGCGCCTCGTCCTCCGCGTACGCCTCGACGAGGAAGGCCATCATCGAGCGGGTCAGCCCGAACGACGGCTCGATCACGTGCGGGGTGTACCGCTCGCCGCTGGCCTGGTCGAAGAAGCTCAGCTCCGTTCCGGATGCCGTGCTGTGCGATCCGAGGTCGAAATCGGTGCGGTTGGCGATGCCCATCAGCTCGCCCCACTCCGAACCCTGGAACCGGAACCGGTACTCGAGGTCGATCGTGCCCGCCGAGTAGTGCGCCCGCTCGCCGTCGGGAACATCGAACTTGCGCAGGTTGTCGGGGCTGATTCCGAGGTCGACGAACCAGTTCCAGCACGCCGTCGACCCACTCATCGAACCACTGGTCCGCATCCTGCCGGCGGGGTGAAGAACTCGATCTCCATCTGCTCGAACTCGCGCGTGCGGAAGATGAAGTTGCCCGGCGTGATCTCGTTGCGGAACGCCTTGCCGATCTGCCCGATGCCGAACGGCGGCTTGCGCCGAGCTGCGGTCACGACGTTGTTGAAGTTCACGAAGATGCCCTGCGCGGTCTCCGGGCGCAGGTAGTGCAGCCCCGCCTCGTCGTCCACCGGGCCGAGGAACGTCTTCAGCAGTCCGGAGAATTCGCGCGGCTCCGTCCACTTGCCGCGGGTGCCGCAGTTCGCGCAGACGATGTCCGCCCAGCCGTTCTCCGGCGCGCGGCCCTTCTTGTCCTCGTACTCCTCGAGCAGGTGGTCAGCGCGGTACCGGCGATGACAATTCAGGCACTCGACGAGAGGGTCGGTGAACGTCGCAACGTGACCGGATGCCTCCCAGACCGCCTTCGGCAGGATGATCGACGAGTCGAGGCCGACCATGTCCTCGCGGCCGCGCACGAACGTCTGCCACCACTGGCGCTTGATGTTCTCCTTGAGCTCGACACCCAACGGACCGTAATCCCACGCCGAACGAGAGCCTCCGTAGATCTCTCCCGCCTGGAACACGAAACCACGGCGCTTGGCCAGTGAGATGACGGATTCGAGCGGGGAGGCGTCGGCCACGTTTATTCAACTCCAGGTGGGTGGGATGCGCGGATCGGCGCAGAGATGGCCCTGCGAGCGCGGTGCACACCAGTCTAGGGCGAGGATGGCGGCGGTCTCAGCGCAGCACGCGCACCACTGCATCGACGTCGGACTCGTCGTTCCAGAGGTGGAACGAGGCGCGCGCGCGTCCGGCGCGGCCGGAGACGGTGATGCCCGCGGCGATGAGCTTGCCGACATCGGCCTTCTCCGGGTCCTCCCAGGTGACGATCGCCTGATGCTGCTGCGGGATGCCGAGCGCGTCGCACAGCCGGTCGCCGAGACCGGAGGTTCTGGCCCAGACCTCGGCGATGTCGAGACCGGCGAACATCCGCACGGCCGGTTCCGCGCCCGCCCAGGCCGGCCAGGCCGGGGAGACGTCGAAGCGGCGCGCGTTCGGCGCCAGCTCCATGCCGGGGCCGTAGCAGGACGCCCACACGTCGTTGCCCGCGTACCAGCCGGCTTGCACCGGCACCAGCTCCTCCATGAACCGGTCGGAGACGGCCATGAAGGCCACTCCGCGTGGACTGCACAGCCACTTGTAGGCGTGGCAGATGGTCGCGTCGAACACCGATGCGTCGACCGGATGCACGCCAGCCGCCTGTGTCACGTCGCACACCGTGCGGGTGCCGAAGCGTGCGGCTGCGGCGTTGATCGCCGGAACGTCGGCAATGCGGCCCGTGGCCGATTGCGCGAGGGAGAAGACGACCGCCCAGGTGTTTGCTCCGATCGAGGCGGCAACCTCATCCAGCGGAACGCTCGTGACGGTGATGTCGGGCCGCTGCAGAAACGGGAACACGATGGAGCTGAAATCCCCGTCGACGACGACCACCTCGGCGCCGGCGGGCACCGCCGCAGCGATGACGCTTGCCATGACCGAGGTCTGCGAGCCGGTGGCGACGCTGTCCGCCGGCACGCCGACCAAGCGGGCGAAACTGGCCCGCGTCGCGTCGACGATCCCGTCGTAGTCCGCCGGGTTGCGCGAGGCCGACGCCCACAGCTCGAGGTCGTTCTTCTGGGCCTCGATCGTCTCCCTGGTCGGCAGGCCGATGGACGCGACGGCGAGATAGCCGCGTGCCGCCTCCGGCCGGAAGCTGTCGATGGCCGCCCGCAACTCTGGGGACGGCGCGCGGCGCGGGGCCGCTGAGGTCGTGGTCATGCCTCTATCCTGCAACGCACAGGGTGCGCTGTGGCAAGGCCCGCGGCCTGTTTGTTGCGTGTATGCCCGCTGCCCGGCGGATTATTGCGCCACAGCGTTCGGCAGGTCCTCCGCTCCACCGAACCGGCGGTCTCGGTCGGCGTACAGCTCGACCGCATGCCACAGGTCCTCGCGCGTGAAGTCCGGCCACAGGGTGTTCAGGAACACCATCTCGGCGTACGCGCTCTGCCACAGCATGAAGTTGCTGGTGCGCTGCTCTCCAGAGCTGCGCACGAACAGGTCGACGTCGGGCAGGTCCGGCACGTACAGGTGCTTGCCGATCGTCTTCTCGCTGATGCGCGCCGGACTCAACCGCCCGGCCGCGACCTCCTCGGCGATGGAGCGCACCGCATCCGCCAGCTCGACTCTGCCGCCGTAGTTCACGCACATGGTGAGAGTGAGCACACTGTTGCGCTCGGTGAGCCGCTCCGCGAATTGCAGCTCCTTGATCACCGAACCCCACAGCCGCGGCTTCCTCCCTGCCCAGCGGATGCGCACGCCCCAGTCGTTGAGCTGGTCGCGGCGGCGGTGCAGCACGTCCCGGTTGAAGCCCATCAGAAAGCGCACTTCGTCCGGAGAGCGGCGCCAGTTCTCGGTCGAAAACGCGTAGACGCTCAGGTGCTTGATGCCGAGCTGGAGAGCACCGGCCACGACGTCGAGCAGCGAGGCCTCCCCCGCCCTGTGCCCCTCAATGCGCGTCAGCCCGCGGGCGTTCGCCCACCGGCCATTTCCGTCCATGACGAGCGCGACGTGATTCGGGACTGCGGATGCCGGGAGCTTCGGCGGGTAGAGACCGGTCCAGTCGACTGGGCGGAACGGCTCGGAGTCCTTGTGGGTCTTGGGTGCCGGGGTCATGTGGCCTCGTGATTCGTGGTTGGGGTCTCGACAGGCTCAACC
The DNA here is from genome assembly GCA_963702165.1 of uncultured Actinomycetota bacterium. Taxonomy (GTDB): domain Bacteria; phylum Actinomycetota; class Actinomycetes; order Actinomycetales; family Microbacteriaceae; genus Terrimesophilobacter. The sequence continues at coordinate 1,027,750 of OY969722.1, forward strand.
ACCGGGGTGGGCTCGACCACCGGAGATCTCCGATCGACGTGCTGCAGCGAGCGCAGCCCGCGCTCGAGGTGGAACTGGGTGTATGCCGCAATGATGCCACTCGCCTGACTGCGAGCGCGCTCCGGTGTTGCATCGGCGAGAGCCCAGTCGCCGCTGAGCAGCGCGCCGAGCAGCGCTATCGTCTCGCTGTCCAGTCGCGGCGCACCGGGCGGCGCTACCGAGTCGGCGACGACGCCGCCGAGCTGCACCACGAACGCCGTGTGCGGTCCTGGCGCACCGGTGACGGCGCAGTCGTGGAAGCTCGGCGCCCAGCCTGCGATCGACAGCGACCGCAGCAGGTAGGAGTCGAGAGTGAGCGACGGCCCGTGCTCGTGCCGCGCGAGCGAGCGCAGCGCACCGACGAGCAGCAGGTACTGCTGCAGCGAACCGCCGTCATCCGTCACCTTGTCCGCGGTCTCCACCATCGCACTCGCCGCGGTGTAGCTCGCATAGTCGGAGGTGATGACCGCGCCGTAGGAGGCGAGCGTCTCGGCCTGCGTGATGATGTCGAGGCTGCGTCCCTCATACAGCTGCACATCGGCGACCATGAACGGCTCCAGACGCGCCCCGAACTTCGACGCGGTGCGCCGCACGCCCTTCGCGACGGCACGGATCTTGCCGTGCTGTCTGCTCAGCATGGTCACGATGCGGTCTGCCTCGCCCAGCTTGTGGGTGCGCAGCACGACCGCTTCGTCTCGGTAGAGGGGCATCAGTCAATTATCTTCCCCGATGCGCGGCAAGCGCACAGGCAGGCGACGCCCGGCAGCAGAATAGGGGCATGACCGACACGATCCTCGTCACCGGCGGCACCGGCTCTCTGGGCCGCCCCACCGTCTCGCAGCTGCGCGCCGCGGGCGCCGACATCCGGGTGCTCAGTCGCAAGCCGGGCGATGGCCGAGTCGTTGCCAACCTGCAGACGGGCGAGGGGGTGACGGATGCGCTCGAGGGAGCGCCCACGGTGCTGCACTTGGCGACCAACCGGTGGAACGACGCCAAGCAGACCTCTCACCTGGTCGCGGCCGCGCAGCGAGCGGGTGCCGAGCACCTGGTCTACATCTCCATCGTCGGGATCGAGGACATCCCCTACCGCTACTACGCTTCCAAGCTCGAGTGCGAACGGCTGATCGAGGACTCCGGTATTCCGTTCACGATCCTGCGCGCTACCCAGTTCCACGACTTCGTCGCTTCGTTCTTCACCGCGCAGCGGCGCCTGCCCGTGCTGTTCGTGCCGGACCTGCCGGTGCAGCCGATCGCCACCCACGAGGTCGCGGCCAGGCTGAGCGAGTTGACGCGATCGGCTCCCGCCGGACGCGTGCCGGACATCGGCGGCCCTGAGCACGCGTCGGTGCGCGTACTGGCCGAGCAGTGGCAGGCCGCGCACGGTACGCGCAAGCGCACACCGCGCCTGGCCATCGGGGGCAAAACCGTCGCCGCGTTCCGCGCTGGGCATCACATGACCCCGCTGCCCGGTTACGGCACCGAGACGTTTGCCCAGTACGCTGCGCGACACGCCGCATCCGGAGTCTGAAACTCAATGAATCCCGCGGCCGCTTTCACCGTGCCGGAGTGGGCTGACCTGCTCGCCATCGGCATCGGGGCGATCCAGGGCTCGATGTTCGCGGCACAGTTTCGCGACAGACGGCTCGACCTGCTCGGTGTTGTGATCATCGGCATCGCCACCGGGTACGGCGGCGGCCTGTTGCGCGACATCCTGCTCAATGTCACCCCGGCCGCGCTTCTGAGCAACTGGTACCTCCCGGTGGCGGCGGGCGCCGCGATGGCCGGCATGCTGCTCGAGCGCGTCTTCTCGCGCATCGGGTCGGTCATCACCGTCCTGGACGCGCTGACCATCGGGCTGTTCGGTGCGATCGGCACGACCAAGGCGCTGGCGCTGGGGGTCGAACCGATCCCCGCGATCTTCGTCGGGGTTCTCGCAGCGGTCGGCGGCTCCATTCTGCGCGACATGCTCCTGAACCTGCCGATCGCACTCATGCACGTCGGCTCGCTCTACGCGGCAGCCGCCCTCATCGGAACGGTCACCCTGGTGGTGATGCAAGCACTCGGCGCCGACGTGTTCATCGCCGCGATCACGTGCGTCGCGGTCACGTTCGGCGTCCGAGTGCTTGCGGTCCTCTTCAACTGGAAATTGCCGGAGCAACGGTCGATCTCCCGGCTGCCGCGCGTCACGCGGCGGCCGAGGAGTCATCCGTGAGCGTCAGACCGACGCCAGCTGCGCGGATCCTGATGACTCGCGCACCGCGCGGTTGACCGCGGAGACGACTGCCTTGAGCGACGCCGTCGAGATGTCGGTGTCGATGCCGACGCCCCACAGCCGCTTGTCCCCGACCTGGCATTCGACGTAGGCGGCAGCCTGGGCGTCGCCTCCTGCGCCGAGCGCGTGTTCGACGTAGTCGTACACCTTCACGTCAACGCCCTGCTCGGCGAGCACATGCAAGAACGCGTCCAGCGGACCGTTCCCGGTGCCGCCGACCTGCACAACGTCGTCGCCGACACGCAGCGCGGCGGTAAGGGATACCTCGCCGGTCATGTCGCTCGAGATCCCGGTGCGGCGCAGCTCGAAGCGGCCCCACTTCTCTCCCGGCACCTCGGACGGCAGGTACTCGTCGGAGAAGATGTCCCAGATCTCTTCGCTCGAGACCTCTCCGCCCTCGGCATCCGTCTTCGCCTGCACCACCGAGCTGAACTCGATCTGCAGCTTGCGGGGCAGGTCCAGCGCGTGGTCGGTCTTCAGCAGGTAGGCGACGCCGCCCTTGCCTGACTGGGAGTTGACCCGGATGACCGCTTCGTAGCTGCGGCCAAGGTCGCGCGGGTCGACCGGCAGGTAGGGCACCGCCCACTCGAGCTCTGAGACGGGCGTGCCCGAGGCCTCGGCACGGGCTTCCATGGCCTCGAAGCCCTTCTTGATGGCGTCCTGGTGCGAGCCGCTGAACGCGGTGTAGACCAGGTCGCCTGCCCACGGGCTGCGCTCCGGCACCGGCAGCTGGTTGCAGTGCTCGACGACGCGCTTGATCTCGTCCAGGTCGCTGAAGTCGATCTGCGGGTCGACGCCCTGGGTGAACATGTTGATGCCCAGCGCGACCAGATCGACGTTGCCGGTGCGCTCACCATTGCCGAACAGGCAGCCCTCGATGCGGTCGCCGCCGGCCAGATAGCCCAGCTCGGCCGCGGCGACGGCCGTGCCGCGGTCGTTGTGCGGGTGCAGGCTCAGGATGACGTTCTCGCGGTGGTTCAGGTTGCGCGACATCCACTCGATCGAGTCGGCGTAAACATTCGGGGTCGCCATCTCGACCGTCGCAGGCAGGTTGATGATGACCTTGCGCTCTTCAGTGGGCTCGAACACCTCGAGCACCTGGTTGCAGACGTCGAGTGCGAACTCCAGCTCGGTGCCGGTGTAGCTCTCCGGCGAGTACTCGTAGTAGATCTCGGTGCCCGGCGCGAGCGCCTCTGCCGCCTTGCACATGCGAGCGCCCTCGAGCGCGAGGTCGATGACCCCCTGCTTGTCGGTGCGGAACACCACATCGCGTTGCACGATGCTGGTCGAGTTGTACAGGTGGACGATGGCCTGCTTCGCCCCGCGGATCGACTCGTAGGTGCGCTCGATCAGGTGCTTGCGCGCTTGGGTCAGGACCTGGATGGTCACGTCATCCGGGATCAGGTTCTCTTCGATGAGCGAGCGCACGAAGTCGAAATCGGTCTGGCTCGCCGACGGGAACCCGACCTCGATCTCCTTGTAGCCCATCCGCACGAGCAGGTCGAACATGACGCGCTTGCGCTCCGGGCTCATCGGGTCGATCAGCGCCTGGTTGCCGTCACGCAGGTCGACCGCGCACCAGCGTGGCGCCTGGGTGATCTTCGCATCCGGCCAGGTGCGGTCCGGCAGGTCGACCGCGAAGGTCTCGTGGTAGGGGCGGTAACGGTGTACCGGCATCCCGGATGGCTGTTGTGTGTTCTTCATGGTGGTGCTCCTCGCGCCTAGTGGCGCCTTGTCATGGTGTCTGCTTCAGCCGATGGCGAACTCCGCGACGAGCCAGGCTTTAGGACTGGGACTCGCCGCGGCAGCTAAGAAGGAGCAGACCGAACACGTCTCCAAGACTAACACCGCGCTGCCTATGGGGTTGCCGGCCCGAGTGACGACCAAAAGAACGAAAACGTTGGGTACCGTCGAGAGCCAAGCCGAACTCATACTTTCTTCATGACCACAGCACACTTCGTTCGAAACGTCACCACAGCGGTCGTCCTGAGCGTCGGGCTGCTGCTCGGCGGCTGCGCCGCTTCCCCTGGTACCAGCCCGATGCCGGCCCCGGCCGACCAGCCGATACCCGCATCCGGGGAGGTAGTCGGGCAGGGAACCGTGCTGCAACTCGGCGATGCTGCCCCCCAGTTCTGCCTTGGCGGTGTCATGGAGTCGTACCCGCCCCAGTGCTCCGGTCCGGAGCTGATCGGCTGGGACTGGCAGGCCGTGGATGGGGCGGAGACCTCTGGCAACGTGACCTGGGGCAATTACGCCGTGCAGGGAACGTGGGACGGCGCCAACTTCACCGTGACCGCTCCCCCGATCATGCTTGCGCTGTACGACCCGATCCGGGTCGACAACCCGTACCAGGATCCCGCCAACAAGGGAGCCACTTCAGAGGACGAGCTGCTGCGCATCCAGGCCGAACTCCACGAGTCGGCACCGTTCGACGTGCTCACCTCGTGGACAGAGAACGGGTATCTGTTCGCGACGGTCACCTACGACGACGGCGACATCCAGGCGTACCTCGATGCGGAATACGGCAAGGACGTCGTGATCGCCCAGTCTGCCCTGCGGGATCTCGCCGGCTGATCAGCCCACGTCACCCGACGAACTCGTCGACGCGCACCAGCACGTCGGCGAGTTCGCCGCGTGTGGCGACGGCAAGCTTGCGGAAGCACCTCGACAGGTGGAACTCGACGGTCTTCATGGTCACGAACAGTCGTGCGGCGATGTCTCGGTTGGTGAGGCCCTGCGCCGCCAGTGACGCGACACGGAACTCCGCTGGCGTGAGCGAGGACACCCGCAGCTCGACCTCTGTGGGGATGGCTGGCCGCCCGATCGCTGCAAGGGTCGCGCGCACGCGCTTCTCGGTCGGCGCCATGCCCTGGGCCTGCGCGTAGACCAGCACATCGCCGAGTAGGCCGGCCGCCTCGTCCCTGGCATCCCTGGCGACCAGCAGCTCCGCCAGGAAGTCGATCAGCTGGGCCCTCTCAAGCAGTCGCGTCGGATTCAGCCAATCGAGCGCGTCGCGGACGATCTGCTCGGCTTCGGCCGGGTCGTCGACTGTCTTGGCGAGCCGCAACGCCGCACCGGCCCGGACGCCGCCGGAAGCGGCGGCGGTCAGCTCGAACTCCTCACGCGCAACCGCCTCTGCGGCGGCCCGATCGCCCATCGCGAGCAACGCTTCTGTGGCCGCGCCGCGCCACCCGGCGGAGAGCGGCTCCCCTCCGACCGGCACTAGCGATCCGGCACGCCTGGCCAGTTCGAGCCCGCGCTGAGGTTGCCCGTATGCGATCCAGTAATGTGCCTTGCCGACCAGCTTCACCGCTTCGAACAGGCTGCTCGGGCTCTCATAGTCCTCGCCAAGCGCCAGCGCACCGGCAGCCTCGAGGTCGCCGACCAGCAGCTCGCAGCGGATGAGGAAGAACTCCGCCGCCTCACGGTAGAGGGTCCACCCGAGTTCGACCGCCTTCACGGCCGTCATCAGGTCTGCGACAGCGTTCCGCACGTCGCCCGCTGACAGGTACATCGCGCCGCGGCTGTACAGCGCGGTTGCCTCGCCGAGCACCTGGCCGTCGCGGCGGGCATCCTGGATCACGCCGGTGAGCACGTCGACGCCTTCGCCGAAGCGCTCGGTGAAGTTGAGCGCGCCGCTCAGCATGTAGGTGGTCGGGTCGTTGGCGCTGCCCTGCCTGTCGCGGCTCCAGCCGTCGTACGCGCGTTTCGAGAGCAGCTCCGCGTGAGCGCCAGGGTCGCCCGCCATGGTGACGGCGACCGCGACCGCGGCCAGCAGCGAGCTGTCCTCGTCGGTGTCGAGCGCGGGGTCCTGCCCGACGACATCCGCGATCACGGGCAGGTCCAGGGCCGACGGGTTCATTGTCTGGTTGAGCTGCGCCGCGAGGAGGCGCGCGATGATCGAGCGGTACAGCGGTTGGTCGGTCGTGAGCTCTGCGGCCGCGTCGGTGTAGGACGCCTCAGCGTCGGCGTGCCTGCCGGATGCGACGAGCGAGTCTCCGATGCCGGTGAGCAGCCGGGCGCGGTGGTCCGGGTCGACGACGCTTCGCAGCGCCTCGCGCCAGCGACGCTCCGCCCGTTCCCTGTCGCCGATCGCGAGCTGCGCCCTCCCGGCGAGCTCCAGCAGGGCGGTGCGGCCCGGGTCGTCGACGCGGGATTCCTGCAGCGCGCGTTCCAGCCAGGCCGCCGCCTCCCGGGTGGAGCCGGCAGCGAGCGCAGCCTTGGCTGCGTGCTCGAACACGCGCACCTTCCACGGGTCGCGGCCCAGCAGCCCGTGCATGAGGTTCGCCGCGACAACGGTGTCGGGCAGGCCGAGCTCGGCCAGCACCCGCGCGGCACGGTCGTGCAGCTCTGCCCTGCTGATCGAGGACATCGAGCCGAGGATCGCCTCCTCGACGAGCGGGTGGCTGATCATCAGCGGCTCGATCTGGTCCGCCTTGACGATGCCCTCCGCAACGAGGTCGCCGACGACGCCATCCAGTGTCTCGCGATCGACCTCGGACACCGACACCACCGCGAGGATGGTGGCGATCGGCCCGAGCACCGCGATGGCGCCGGCTACGGCCTTATGCAGCACACCCAGACGGTCGAGGCGCGACGTCACCGACTCGGTGATCCGGATGCTCGCGCGCAGGTCTCCGCCTGACGCTGCCGCCTCGACCGCGTAGAACGGCACGCCGCCGCTCAATTCGTGGATGCGAGCGGCGTCGAGCGATGGATCGGCGATCAGCCCAGCGACCCCGTCGACGCTGAGCGGTCCCAGCGTGACGGCTTCCGCCGACGCGAGCAGCCCGCTCACGACAGGTGACCGTGTGGAGTCGGCGATCTCGCGCACGCCGAACATCACCGCGACGGCGTCGCCGTTCAGTTGCGGGACGGCGACCCCCAGTACCGCGGCAGACGCGTCGTCGATCCACTGCAGGTCGTCGACGACGAGCAGCAGCGGGCGCTCCTCGGCCAGCCTGGCCGCGACCCATTGGACCGAATAGGCCAGCGCGGCGCTGTCGGCATTGTGCGGGTCACCGATCAGGAGCTCCCGCAGGGCGTTGCCCGGCCCGTCGAACGGCGCGTAGCCGGCGTTGGTGTCCTGCGCGAGCGCCCTGAACCACTGGTGCAGCACCCCATAGGGAACCTCAACCCCGAGCGGCGTGCACACCGCCTTCAGAACGGTCCACTCGGTCAGCTCAGACGCGACGGCGCCGATGAGCGTGGTCTTGCCGATCCCGGGCGGTCCGGCGACCGCGATCATCCGGGACCCGGACTGCCGGGCGGCCGCGAGGCTGCGCCGCAGCATATCGAGCTCCCGCTCGCGTTCGACGATCCGCATGCCCCCTGCTTCATCGCTCGTGGTTCCCCCCGCATCATAGGACAGGCGAGCGCTCCCGGTGGATGACAATTCGGCCACGGAGCCGGGCCACTCGTCAGCGGGGCGCAGGGACCGCGATCTCACGCGCGGGTCGGCCTTCCGCGCGCGGGTCGAATTTGACCCGCGCGCGGAAGTTCGACCCGCGCAAGCAGGGCGGGCCGGTCGTCAGTCGGTCGCGAGGGCCGCGACAGGCGTCACGCGCAGCGCACTGCGCGCCGGCCCGACGGATGCGGCGAGCGTGATCACCGCTGCCGCCAGCGCGACGCTGACCGGAACGAGCCACGGGATCGACGGCGGCACGATCGCCGACCCTGCGGCGCTGCCCAGCAGGGATTGCGCGCCGACCCAGCCGTAGAAGACCCCGAGAGCGGTGCCGACCAGCACCGCCGCGGCGGTGTACTGCGCTGCCTCGGCGGCGACCATCAATCGCACCTGGCCGCGAGTGAACCCGAGCGCGCGAAGCAGGCCCAGCTCACGCCGACGCTGGTGCACAGACAGCGACAGGGTGTTCACGATGCCGACCGCGGCGATGAGGGCGGAGAAGCCGATGAGTGCCGAGAACACCACGACGGTCACTGTGAGGATGTCGTCCCATCCGTCGGCTGCGCCGTGCACTTCCACCGAACGGGTCACCAAATCGACGTAGGACTGCATCGCGACCGCGAACATCACGACGAGCGTGACGCCGATGACCAGTCCGATGGTCGTGCGGGCGCTGCGCTCCGGGTACCGGACCGCATTGGCTGCGGCGAGCTGCGCGACGGGCGCGCGGCCAAGCATCCGACCCAGCAGACGAAGCACGGGCGGCATGACGCGGTCGGCGCCGAGGATGATTCCGGTGAACGACACCATCCCGCCGACCAACCCGATGAGGACAGCGAGCGGCGAGACCAGTCCGGCGACAAGGGCGAGCACGAGCAGCGCGAAGCCGACGATCACGAGAGTGAGAGCTGTCGCGCTGCGGCCACGGCGGCCGGCGCGCTCATCGCTCTCGACGGCTGCGCCAAGCGCTTCGAGCGGCGTCACGCGCAGCACACGGCGGGAACCGACCCACGACGAGAGCCAGGTGGTCAGCGCGACGATCAGGATCGGCAGCATGAGCACCGGTTCGAACCAGGCGTAGTCGAGGTCGGGCATCAGCGAACTCGCGACCGCCAAGCGCACGCTGCCCACCGCGATGAGCGTGCCCACCGCCGCGCCGCTCAGTGACCCGATGACGCCGACCACCAGCCCCTCGCTGGCGACTACTCGTCGCTGCGCCGCTGCGCTCGAGCCGAGCAGCCGAAGCAGGGCGATGGTCCGGGTGCGACCGGCGATGATCGTCGAGAACGAGTTGGTGGTGACGATCGCACCGACGAACACGGCGATCGCAAGGAACACGGAGGCGAGAACCGACAGCACCACCTGGAGCGTCTCCGACTCGGCGATGTCATGCCCGCGCACCATCGTGGTGAGCGCACCGATGACCTGCAGCAGCAGAATTCCGAATGCGGAGCTGAGGGCGGCGACGAGGATGCTCGATCCGTGGTCGCGCAGATTTCCGTGCCTCACGCTGCGCGCTCCATCGTGAGCATCTTGCGCGAGATCTCGTCGGCGGATGCTGCCTCGATGTCGTCGACGATGCGCCCGTCGGCGACGAACAGGATGCGGTCGGCGTGACTCGCCGCGATCGGGTCATGAGTGACCATGACGATGCTCTGTCGGTGCTCCCGTGCGGCGGCGGCGAGCAGTTCGAGCACCTCGCGTCCGGTGCGCGTGTCGAGGTTCCCGGTCGGCTCATCGGCGAAGACGACATCCGGTCGTGTGGCGAGAGCGCGGGCGATGGCGACGCGCTGCTGCTGGCCGCCGGACAGTTCGTGCGGACGGTGGGTGAGCCGATCGGCCAGCCCGAGGGAGGCGATCAGTTCGTCAACCCACTCCCGTTCGCTGCCGCTGGCCCTGCGCCCGTCGAGTTCGAATGGCAGGTGCACGTTTCCGCTGACCGTCAGCGTCGGCACCAGGTTGAAGGACTGGAAGACGAAACCGACGCGGCGACGGCGCAGTGTCGTCAGTTCCCGGTCGTTCAGCGCGCTGATCTCGGTGTCGCCCAGCCACACCGACCCGCTGGTGGGGGCGTCCAGGCCGGCCATGATGTGCATGAGCGTCGACTTGCCTGAACCGCTCGGCCCCATGACCGCGGTGAACTCCCCCTGTCGGATGCCGACGGAAACGTCGTCGAGTGCCCTGACCGTGTTGCTGCCGCTGCCATAGGACTTGCTCAGCTGCGAAACGCGGGCGACCAGGCCCGCTTCTGTGTGATTGAATGCCATGCCCCAACGCTAGGAAGCAGGCGCGTGCACCGGCATCCGTCTGCGGAGGGCATCGGCTACATCGTTCGGATGATCCTCAGTCGAGGAGTTCGTCGATGGCCCGCACTACCGGCCAGGCGCCGTCCTCCGAGTTCGACAGCACCGCGACGTCGACCCCGGCGGCGAGGTAGTGGCGCACGATGCCGCTCGCCCCGGCGTTGATGCCGTCCTTGTAGTACGAGCGCACCGTGCCATCCTCTGCGAGGTCGAACTCGAGGCCGAAGCCGTACTTGGTGTCCTCGTCGTGCTCGACCTGGGGGCTCAGGAACTCCTCCGTCAGCTCGCTGCCGAGCAGCCGCCCGGAGCGCACCGCCGCAAGGAAGGTCAGCAGGTCGGCCGCGGTGACGAACGCACCACCGTCTGGTGATCCGATCGGCGGATAGGAGTAGATGTTCTGCACCCACCGGCCGTCATCCTTCTGATCCCATCCTTCGGCGACCCTGGGTGCGGCGTCGCGGCGGTCGAAGAACCCGGAGTCGCGCATGCCCGCGGCCGCGAAGACGTCCCGGGCCACCACGTCGCGGTAGGTCTCGCCGGTCACCGCCTCGATCGCGAGGCCCAGCAGCACGTATCCGACGTTGCAGTAGCGGCACTGCACGCCGGGGGCGGCGAGCGGCTCCTTGTGGGCGAACTGGGGCAGGAAGTCGCGCGTCTGAATGATCGAGTAGTTCGGCTTGTCCGTGAACAGGGCCTCGTAGCTCTCACCGGCTTCCTCGTCGGCGTCATCGGCGATGCCTGAGGTATGGGTCAGCAGGTGCAGCAGACGCACATCGCGGCTGATGGTGGTGGACTCCAGGTCGACGTAGTCGTGGATCGAGGCCTCCAGGTCGAGCCGGCCGGCTTCGACCTGCTGCAGAACCGCGATCGAGGTGAAGAGCTTGGTGATCGACGCGGTGTCGAACCGGATGTCAGGGGCGTTGGGCACGTCCCAGTGCCGGGAGGCCAACCCTGCTGCGCGCTCGTAGAGCACCTCGGAGTCGCGTGCGATGCGCACAACTCCGGAGAACTCGGTTTCGGTGATGGCGTCGTTTACGGCGTCGAACTGCATCGGACGAGCCTATCGGCCGGACGGTTATTGGTCGGCTGCGTGCTCATTCGGCCGGTGCTCGTTCAGCCGGTGCTCGAAGGCGTACACGACGAGCTGGACCCGATCACGCAACGCGAGCTTGCCGAGGATACGACTGACATGCGTCTTCACGGTTGCCTCACTCAGGTACTCGCTCTCGGCGATCTCCGCGTTGCTCAGGCCGCGCGCGGCGAGACCGAAGATCTCGCGCTCACGGCTGGTGAGGGTGCGGAACTCCGCCGGCGCCGGCTTCGGCTCTGACCTGCCAACATGCTCGAAAAGCGCCCGCGTCGCCGAGGCTGCTACCACCGCGGTTCCCGCGTGCACGGTGCGGATGGCGGCGAGCAGGAACTCGGGCTCAGCGTCCTTCAGCAGGAAGCCGCTTGCCCCTGCCCGGATGGCGCGAGCGGCCGCCTCGTCGAGGTCGAAGGTCGTGAGCACGATGATCCTGGGGGTCGTGGCACCGCTCTGAGTGCCGGCCACAACGATCCGGCGGGTCGCCTCGATGCCATCGAGGACAGGCATCCGCACGTCCATCAGGATCACGTCCGGCCTATGCTCGGCGGCGAGCTGGATCGCGCCCTGGCCGTCACCGGCTTCGCCGACGAACTCCAGGTCGGGTTGCGATGCCACCAGCATCCGGATGCCCGCGCGGAACAGCGCCTGGTCGTCGACGAGCGCGACCCGGATGGGCGCGCTCACGCGGTCACCGACTCGAACACCGACGGCAGGCCGGCGCGCACGACCCAGCGCCCGGCCTCAGGGCCGGCGTCGAACCATCCGCCTGCGAGCTCTGCGCGCTCCCTCATGCCGGCGATGCCGTGGCCGACGCCCTGCGGGTGCTCCGGCTTCCCGATGGCGCTCGAGACCCGGATGCCGAGTTCGTCACCCCAGTCGAATCGCACGTCGACCTGCTTCGCGACGTCGCCGTGTCGAAGCGCGTTGGTGAGGGCCTCCTGCACGATCCGGTAGGCGGCCAGCTGCTGGCTGGTGCCGACCTGGACCGGTTCCCCCACCTGCTCGAACCGGATCGGCAGTCCGGATGCGCGCAGCTGATCGAGCAGGCGGTCCAGGTCGGCGAGCACCGGCTGCGGTGATTCGCCCTGATTGTGCCGCAGCTGGGCGAGCAGCACGCGCACGTCGGCCAGGGCCTCCCGCGCGGTCGTGGAGATGGCCTCGAGTGCGGTGCCCACCGCATCCGGGTCGGCGTCCTTCGCATACCTGGCGCCGTCGGCCTGCGCGATCACGACCGCAAGCGAGTGCGCGACCACATCATGCATGTCACGCGCGATGCGGGTGCGCTCGTGTTCGCGCGCGGCCTCACGCTCGGCGTCGAGCCTCTGGCGCTCGGCGAGAATGCGCGCCTGGCCGGCCTCCCGAGAGGCGCGCCAGGTGCGCGCGAGCAGGCCGAAGGTCCAGCTCAGCACGAAGACCGCGAGGAAGGACAGGAACGTGATGAGCATCGTCAGCGTCATCGACGGCAGTTGCGCAACGATCGAGACCGATCCGAGGTCCGGCACATAACCGGCATCGAGCGGAAGATAGATCGCGATGATCAGCGCGCCGACCCCGCTGGAGACGAGGCCTGCCCACTTGGTGATCCGGTCGCCATAGGACGCCGTTGCGTACAGTACGGGCAAGATGGCGAGGTTCGATGGATCGGGTCCGATGTCGGCGAAGACCTGCACGAGTGAGGTGAGCCACGCGATGCCGAGAGCGATTGGCGGGCTGATACGCCGGAGCCCGAGAGCGGTGCTCATGCCGATGCCGGCGATGGGCGAGGTGCCAAGGCTGGGACTCGAAGCGGACACGTAGATGACCAGCAGCATGCACAGCGCCGCGAGGGCGATGTCGAACACCAACTGGGCTGGCTTCAGCGTGCGGATCATGGCTTCAACGGTAGATGCTCACCGCCCGCCGACGGCTCCAGATCAGCCTCCGTGATGCCGGAATCATCCTTCCGATGTATGCGCCTTCCGATGTATACGCCCACTCCTGTTCTGCAGGAGATCCCTCGTTATGCAGGACATTCCGGGTCTTGAGGAGCTCGGCATAGGCATCCGGGCCAATCCGGCCGAGAAAGTCCTGCACAACAGGGAAAGTCCTGCACAACAGGGAAAGTCCTGCACAACAGGGAAAGTCCTGCACAACACGGGAAGTCCTGCACAACGGTGGGATCAGAAGCCGAGGCGGCCCAGCTGCTTCGCGTCGCGCTGCCAGTCCTTGGCGACCTTGACCCGGATGCTCAGGTACACGGGCGAGCCGACGAGCGGTTCGATCTGGCCGCGCGCACGCGCACCCACCTCGCTCAGGCGGGAGCCCCTGTGGCCGATGATGATGCCCTTCTGGCTGTCCCGCTCTACCCATAGGTTCGCGTACACCTCGATGAGGTCCTTGTCCTCGCGTTCCACGATGTCGTCGATGGTTACCGCGATCGAGTGCGGCAGTTCGTCCTCGACGCCCTCGAGCGCTGCCTCCCGCACCAGTTCGGCGATGCGCGCCTCGAGCGTCTCCTCTGTGATGGTCTCGGCCGGGTACAGTGGCTCGGACTCCGGCATGAGCGCGACGAGCTCGGCCGCGAGCGTGTCGAGCTGGATGCCGGTGGTCGCCGACACCGGAATGATCGTGGCCCAGTCGCGCAGTTCACTCACGGCGAGCAGCTGCTGGGCGACCTGGGCCTTGGACGCCGAGTCGACCTTGGTGACGAGAGCGACCTTCTTGGCCTTCGGGAACTGGTCGAGCTGCTCGTTGATGAACCGGTCCCCCGGCCCGAGCTTCTCGTTCGCCGGCACACAGAAGCAGATCACGTCGACATCGCCGAGGGTCTCCTGCACGAGATCATTGAGCCGCTCGCCGAGCAGGGTGCGCGGCCGGTGCATTCCGGGGGTGTCGACGAGGATCAGCTGGCCGTCCTCCCGGTGCACGATGCCGCGGATCGCCCTGCGGGTGGTCTGCGGCTTGCTGCTGGTGATCGCGACCTTCTCACCGACGAGCGCGTTGGTGAGCGTCGACTTGCCCACATTGGGCCTGCCGACGAAGGTCACGAATCCGGCGCGATAGGTCAACGGTGCTCCCGGGGGTTCGATTGGCCGTTCTGGTGGTTGGAGTTGTCGTCCGAGCGGAACGCGTCCTCGGCGTCGATGAGGGCCTGGTCGCGTTCCACCAGCACGGTGGTGACCCGCTTGCGGCGACCCTCTGTGCGTTCCGCGGTGAGGATGATCCCGGAGTGGGTCGCCGTCGACCCGGCGAGCGGCAACCGGCCGAGCGCCTTGGCCAGCAGCCCGCCGACCGAGTCGACGTCGTCGTCGTCCAACTGGATCCCGAACAGTTCGCCCAGCTCGTCCACCGGCAGCCGCGCGCTAACGCGGTACCGGCCATCACCCAGGTCGACCACCTCGACGACCTCACGGTCGTACTCGTCAGAGATGTCGCCGACGAGTTCCTCGATGAGGTCCTCCATGGTGACGAGCCCGGCGATGCCTCCGTACTCGTCAACGACCATCGCGAGGTGGTTCGATTCGAGCTGCATCTGCCGCAGCGAATCGTCGGCCTTCTGCGACTCGGGCACGAACAGCGTCGGACGCGCCAGCTCGGCCACTGTCATTCTCTCCGCGTCGAGCGGCTTCTCGTAGCTCAGCCGGGCGACGTCCCGCAGGTAGAGCACGCCGATGACATCGTCGATGTGCTCGCCGATGACCGGCATCCGTGACACCCCGCGGCTGAGGAACAGTCCCATCGCTGTGCCGATATCGGCGTCACCGTCGATGGTGACCATGTCGGTGCGCGGGATCATGACCTCGCGCACCACGGTGTCGCTGAATTCGAAGATGGAGTGGATCAGCTCGCGGTCGTCTTCCTCGAGCACGTCCAGTTCTGTGGCCTCGTCGACCATGCTCAGCAGCTGTTCCTCGGATGCGAAGCTCGAGGTGCGCGGCCGACCTGGGGTCACCCTGTCACCGATCCGCACAAGCGCGGCAGCGATCGGGCCGAGGACGACCCGGAAGGCATGCACCAGCCACGCGGTCTGGCGCATCACGGCGCGCGCGTGCACGCGGCCGACGGCGCGCGGGCTGGACCCGACGAGCACGAACGACACGATGGTCATCCCGAGTGCGGCCAGCAGCAGCGCGAGCCACAGGTCTTCGACCGTGTAGGCGAGCGCCAGGGTGACGAGCACCGCCGCGGTCGACTCGGTCACGACGCGCATGAAGTTGACGGCGTTGACGTGTGCACCGACATCGGAGGCGATCGCGAGCAGCGACTTGCGAGCGCGAGAGCGCACCGCGAGGTCCTGCAGGTCGGTGCGCGACAGCACGCTCATCGCGGAGTCGGCCGCGGCTAGCACACCGCCGAGCGCCACCAGGAGGACCGCAATGGTGACGAAGACGGGGATCATCGGCGTATCCCTACGATCGTCGTTCCTGCATCGTGAAACCGATGAGGATGTCCCGCTGGATGCCGAACATCTCCCGTTCCTCGTCCGGTTCCGCGTGGTCGAACCCCAGCAGGTGCAGCAGTCCGTGGCAGGTGAGCATGACGAGTTCGTCGAGGGTGCTGTGGCCGGCCGCCTTCGCCTGCACCTCAGCGACCTGCGGGCACAGCACGATGTCGCCGAGCAGCCCAGGTGGCGTCAGCTCTTCATCGTTGCCGGGGCGCAGCTCGTCCATCGGGAAGCTGAGCACGTCGGTGGGCCCGGGCTCGTCCATCCACTGCACGTGCAGCTGTTCCATGGCCGCCTCGTCGACGAGCACGATGCCGAGGTCGGCATCCGGATGCACGTGCAGCTGCTCCAGGGTGTACCCGGCAAGCCGCTGCAGCGCAGCCTCGTCGACCGGGATCGCCGACTCGTTGTTGACCTCTATCGACATCAGCGCTTCCTTTTGTGGTCCTGGGGCATCCGGGCCCGTCGTTCGGCTCGGTTGGCGCCGTCGACGGCGCCGTGCTGCTCGAAGCGCTGCAATTGCCGCTGGGCGTCGTACTTGGTGTACGCATCCACGATGCGACCGACGAGGCTGTGTCGCACCACGTCGTCGCTCGTCAACCGCGCGAAGTGGATGTCGTCGATCTCGGAGAGGACGCGCGTGACCAGCTGCAGGCCGCTCGCCCCTGTGGGCAGGTCGATCTGGGTGATGTCGCCGGTGACCACCATCTTCGAGCCGAAGCCGAGCCGGGTGAGGAACATCTTCATCTGCTCCGGCGTGGTGTTCTGCGCTTCGTCGAGCACGATGAACGAGTCGTTGAGGGTGCGCCCGCGCATGTAGGCGAGCGGCGCGACCTCGACGGTGCCCGTGGCAAGGAGCCGAGGCACCATCTCCGGGTCCATCATCTCGTTGAGCGCGTCGTACAGCGGCCGCAGGTACGGGTCGATCTTGTCGTTGAGGGTGCCGGGGAGGAAGCCCAGCCGCTCCCCCGCCTCCACCGCGGGACGGGTCAGGATGATCCGGTTGACCTCCTTGCGCTGCAGCGCCTGCACGGCCTTCGCCATCGCGAGGTAGGTCTTGCCGGTTCCGGCCGGGCCGATTCCGAACACGATGGTGTTCTCATCGATGGCGTCGACATAGTTCTTCTGGCCGAGCGTCTTCGGCCGGATGCTTCGGCCGCGGGTGGTGAGGATGGCCTGGCTGAGCACTTCGGCCGGGCTGACCCGCGGGTCCTCCTTGAGCATGCGCGCGGACGTCGTCACTTCCGGCTCACCGAAGTCCTGGTCGTTGCGCACCATCTGGATGAGCTCCTCCACGAGCCGCTTCGCCCCTGCCACCTGCCCCGCATCACCGTCGAGGGAGATCTCGTTGCCTCTCACCGCAACCCGCACGAGCGGGAACTGACCCTCAACGGTCTTGAGGAGCCGGTCCTGGGGACCCAGCAGCCGGACCATCGCAATGCCATCGACGCGGAGCTCCTCGTGAGCCACCGCATCCGGTTGGTCGCTATTGGGCAAGGGTTCCTTCCTCCAGTTCGCCGCACAGCACATGGGCGTGGACGTGGAATATCGTCTGGCCGGTCGAGGGGCCCTCGTTGAACACGAGTCGGAAGTCGCCGTTCGACTTCTCGCTGGCCAGCGACTTCGCGAGGTCGACGATGCGCGCAAGCAGCGCGGGATCGCCCGCCGCGAGCTCGCTCACGTTCGCGAACTGCTCGGTCTTGGGCACCACCAGCATGTGCACGGGAGCCTTCGGGGCGATGTCGTTGAAGGCGATGAGCATGTCGTCCTCGTAGACGATGTCCGCGGGGATCTCACGCGCGATGATCTTCGTGAACACGCTTCGCTCATCGGTATCCGGCATGCGCACCATCGTAACGGGTGCCGCTCACCAGCGGCCGAGTCGAGAGTTGACCACTGCAAGAGCGGCAGGGCCTGCGGTGCTCGTGCGCAGCACGGTCGTGCCGAGCTTGTACTCGGTCGCGCCCGCCGCGATGAAGCGCTCGCGTTCCGCCGGGGCGATGCCGCCCTCCGGCCCGACGATGAGCAGGATGTCGCGCCCGTCGGTGGGGAGTCCGGTCAACGGAAGTTCGGCGAGCGGCTCGAGGACCACCGTCTGCAGGTCGGCGGCCAGGGCGACCAGCTTGGCGGTGTTCACCAGCGGCAGCAGCCGCGGCAGCCGGGCGCGCATCGACTGTTTGCCCGCCTCGCGGAGGATCGCCGCCCACCGGTCGTGGTGCTTCTGCAGCTTCGGCCCCTCCCAGCGCACGATCGAGCGCGCGGCAGCCCACGGGATGACCGCGTCGACCCCGAGCTCTGTGGCCGCCTGGATCGCCAGCTCGTCCCTGTCGCCCTTCGCGAGCGCTTGCGCGAGCCACACCGCCGGCCGCGGTTCCGGCTCGGTCCGAACCGCTTCGACCCGGATGCTGAACTCGGCCGGTTCCGCGTTGGTCACCGTGCCGCTGACGACCAGGCCGGCGCCGTTCCCGACGGTTGTCGTCTCCCCGACCCGAAGCCGGCCGACCGTGACGGCGTGCCGCGCCTCGGCTCCGCTGACCGTGACCTCACTGCCGACTGCCGTCCCGGTGAGCTCATCGCTCAGGTAGAAGTGCGCCACGGCTCAGCTCACAGGTTCAGGAAGCGGTCCCGCAGCTTCTGGAACAGTCCCTGCTGGAACACGCTGAGGGTCGGGGGCACGGACTTGCGGCTCTTCGCGAACTCGTTCATGAGGCGCAGCTGAGCGGTGTCGAGCTTGGTCGGGGTGATCACCTGAACGCCAATCTTGAGGTCGCCGCGGCCGGTGCCGCGCAGGTGGGTGATGCCGCGTTCCTTCACCGTGATGACCTCTGCGCTCTGCGTGCCCGGCTTGACCTCGACGGAGATGGGCCCGTCGAGGCCCTTCAGGGTCGCGGTGGTGCCGAGGATGGCATCCGTCATCTGCACCTCGAGCGTTGCAAGCAGGTCGTCGCCGTTTCGACTGAAGATGTCGTGGTGCTTGACCTTGATCTCGAGGTAGAGGTCGCCGTTGGGCCCACCGGCCGGCCCGGCTTCGCCCTGACCGGGCAGTTGCAGGCGCAGACCGGTGTCGACACCGGCTGGCACGTCGACCTTGATCTTGCGGCGCGCGCGCACACGGCCCTGGCCCTGACAGGTCGGGCAGGGGTTCGGGATGACCGTGCCGTAGCCGCGGCAGGTGCCGCACGGACTCGACGTCATCACGTTGCCGAGAAGGCTGCGCACCGAGCGCTGGATGGATCCCGTGCCGCCGCAGATGTCGCAGGTCACCGGCTTGGTGCCGGGCGCGCAGCAGGAGCCGTTGCAGGTCTCGCACATCACCGCGGTGTCGACCTCGAGTTCGCGCGCGATGCCGAAGACGACATCCTTCAGGTCGACCTCAACGCGCAGCAGCGCGTCCTGCCCGCGCTCACGGCGTGAGCGGGGTCCCGACGCACGCGGGCCGGCGCCGAAGAAGGCGTCGAAGACGTCGCCGAACCCGCCGAAGCCCGCAGCGCCGAAGCCGCCCGTGCCGCCGAGGTCGTACTGCTCGCGCTGCTTCGGGTCGGAGAGCACGTCGTAGGCGTGCGTCACCTGCTTGAACTTCTCCGCAGCGTCGGCGCCCGGGTTCACATCCGGATGCAACTCGCGAGCGAGGCGTCGGTACGCCTTCTTGATCTCTTCCGGGGTCGCGGTGCGCTCGACGCCCAGCACTTCGTAATGGTCAGCCAAATGAAATTCCTTGAGATTGTTCCCGGGTGCTCAGTTCTCACCGAGCAGGCGGGATAGGTAACGCGCGACCGCGCGAACGGCCGCCATATTGTTCGGATAGTCCATGCGGGTGGGACCCAGCACACCAAGTCGCGCCAGTTCGCCGCCGGATGTCGAGTAGTTGCTCGTGAGCACACTGGTCTCACTCAAGCCGAACGGCGCGTTCTCGCTTCCGATGCTCGATGATAACCCGCTGCTGTCCGGCTCCATCTCAGCGAACAGCTTGAGCAGCGTGACCTGCTCCTCGATCGCCTCGAGCACCGGGTAGATGCTGCCGGTGAAGTCGTCCGCGGTGAGCGCGAGGTTCGCGGCCCCGGCCATCACCAGTTTATCGCCACGGTTCGCGGCGACCTGCTCGATGAGGCTCTCGACGACCTGGCCGACGAGCTGCCTGCGATCCTGCGCGAACCGGTCGGCGAACTCGGCCAGCGCCGTGGCAGCTTCCGGCAGGCTCAGCGCGGCAAGGCTGGAGTTCAGCGCGTTGCGCAGTTCGGTCAGGAAGTCGTCGTCAAGCACCGCGTGCAGGTCGATCAGCCGTTGCTCGACCCGGCCGGTGTCGGTGATCAGCACCGTCATCACCCTGGTTTCGCTCAACCGGACCAGTTCAATGTGGCGGATGTGCGACCGGCCGAGTGATGGGTACTGAACCAGCGCGACCTGGTGGGTCAGCTGCGACAGCAGCCGCACCGTCCTGCTCAGCACCTCGTCGAGGTCGGTCGCTTCGCCCAGGAAGGTCTCGATCGCCTGGCGCTGCGCCGGGGTGAGCGGCCGCAGGTCGGCGAGCTGGTTGACGAAGACGCGGTAGCCCTTGTCCGTCGGGATGCGCCCGGACGAGGTATGCGGGGCGACGATCAGCTCCTCTTCCTCGAGGAGCGCCATGTCGTTCCGGATGGTCGCCGCGGACACTCCGAAGGAGTAGCGGTCGACGATCGATTTCGAGCCGACCGGCTCGCGGCTCGCAACATAGTCCTGCACGATTGCCCGCAGGACGGCGAGGCTGCGGTCGGAAACCATGAACCGTCGACCTCCTCATTGGCACTCTGCTGACCCGACTGCCAATTGTACCGCGACACGCCGGATAATGAGCGTTGCACGCGCACCGACGGGGGCACTAGCTTATGGGAGGACCCGCGCGGCCCTTCCCATGTGGGGCGCAAAACCGCCGGTCACGCAACGTTTCTGGCCAACCGGTCAGGCATGTTCGAAGAAAGGCAGTGTCAATGACTGATTCAACCCCTCAGCCCGAGACTCCCCAGCCGGCGGCCCAGCCCGCAGCACCCGCTGCGCCGTTGACGGCGGCCGAGGACAAGCAGTGGGCATCGTTCGCCCACTTCGGCGGAATCCTGAGCTTCCTCCCGGCCCTCATCATCCTCCTGGTCTTCAAGGACCGCGGAACCCTGACGCGTCAGGAGAGCAAGGAAGCTCTCAACTGGCAGATCACCTGGATCGCGGTCTCGATCATCCTGGGCATCCTGATCAGCATCATCAGCGGTGTCATCTGGGCGAGCGTGGGCTTCGGCGGTATCGGCGGCGCGTTTGCGATCACCGGGCTGCTGAGCTTCATCGGCTGGCTGCCCTACCTGATCAACGTCGTCTTCTCGATCATGGGCGGCGTCAAGGTCAACGGCGGCGGCAGCTACCGCTACCCCTTCGCGATCCGTCTGATCAAGTAATCCGAGCGTGAATGCAAGGCCGGGGAGTTTCTCCCCGGCCTTTCATTGTTGAGGGCGACTGCTTTAATGGGGTCATGTCTGACACCACGCCTCCTCCTCCCCCTCCGCAGAACCCCTACCAGGCGCAGCAGCCGCTCAACCCGAGCGATGAGAAGCTCTGGTCAACGCTGATCCACATCGGCGGCATCTTCTTCAGCTTCATCCCGGCTCTCATCGGCTACATCGTGCTGAAGGACCGCGGCCCGTTCGTGCGCCAGCACACCGCGACCGCCCTCAACTTCCAGATCACCATGGCCATCGCCTATGTGGTCGGTATCATCACGACCATCATCCTGATCGGCGTCATCATTCTCTTCGCCGTCTGGATCGTCACCATCATCTTCTCGATCATCGCCGCCGTCGCCGCAAACAAGGGCGAGTACTACAGCTACCCGGTCGCCATCAAGTTCGTGAAGTGAGCTAGGCGACGAGCGCTCGGACCACCGCGTCCGCGAGAAGCCGCCCCCGCAGCGTCAGCACGACGCGCCCGCGGAGGGCGGCTTCCGCGTTGATCAGGCCATCAGCGATCAGGCCCGCGACCGCGCGACGGCCGGCTTCCGTGAGCTCGCCGGTGTCCAGCCCGTCTCGGATGCGCGTGCCGAGCATCACCCGCTCGATGCGCCGCGTCTCGTCGTCGAGCGTCTCCCGACCGGCGGCCGGGGACAGCCCCGCGAGCACCCGGTCGGCGTAGGCAGCCGGATGCTTGACATTCCACCAGCGCACACCGCCGACGTGGCTGTGCGCGCCCGGCCCGATGCCCCACCAGTCGTGTCCCTGCCAGTAGGCGAGGTTGTGCCGCGAGCGGTGGTCGCCACGCGCATCCGTGCGTCCCCAGTTGCTGACCTCGTACCACTCATAACCGGCCTCTGACAGCAGTGCGTCGGCCAGCTCATATTGGTCGGCCGCGAGCTCGTCGTCCGGCTGCGCGACCTGCCCCTTGCGGATCTGCCGCGCCAGCTTGGTGCCGTCCTCGACAATGAGCGAGTAGGCGCTCAGGTGGTCGGGTTGCTGCGCGAGGGCGTGCTCGAGGGAACGGCGCCAGTCGTCCTGACTCTCCCCCGGCGTGTTGTAGATCAGGTCGAGGCTGACCTCGAGGCCCGCTTGCTTCGCCCACCCCACGACGAGCGGGATCCGCGCAGGGTCGTGGGTGCGCTCGAGCGTCGCGAGCACGTGCGGCACCGCGGACTGCATGCCGAATGACACCCGGGTGAAGCCGGATGCGCGCAGCGCTTCCAGGTAGCGCTGGTCGACCGAGTCCGGGTTTGCCTCGGTCGTGATCTCGGCATCCGGTGCCACTCCGAGCGCGTCTCGGACACCGTCAAGCATTGCCGCGAGGTCGGCTGCGGGGAGGATGGTGGGCGTCCCGCCGCCGAAGAACACCGTGGAAGCGTGCCGTTCCTGCACGCCGGATGCGTCGAGCACCCCGCGTGCGAACTGCAGTTCTGAGATTGCCTGGCCCGCGTAGTCCTCGCGCTTGTGGCCGCCGAGCTCGGTCGCCGTGTAGGTGTTGAAATCGCAGTACCCGCAGCGCACCCGGCAGTACGGCACGTGCAGGTACACGCCAAGGTTCCGCCGCCCGGCGCCCCGCCCGGCGCGCTCGGGGAGGATTCCGTCGAGCGGCGCCGGGTCGGCGATGGGCAGAGCTGAGGGCATTAGCGGCGGATCAGGCGATCCTCATCGAGTGCGTACAGGTCACGTGCGCCCGCTGTCGCGGCGGGCAGCAGGCCTCTGGCCGCAGGCAGGAGCTGTTCTGCGAAGAAGCGCGCGAGCACCAGCTGGGCTTGCGCGTTGGCGGAGTCGTCGGTTCCTGCCGCGACCAGCGCACCCTTGGCGAGCAGCCACGCGCTCAGCACGAGCCCCCACATGCGCAGGTAGGGCGTGGAGCCGGCCAGCGCCGAGTTCGGATCTGCCGCGCCGTTCTGCAGCATCCAACGCGTCGCTTCCTCGAGAGCGCCGAGGTTGTCGCCGAGCGCCGCGCGGATGGAGTCGAACTCGGTCCCAGCAGCGGCCAGGTCGCTGTCGAGTGCCCGCAGCTGCTGCAGGTAGTCGGAGACCACTTCCCCGCCGCGCAGTCCGAGCTTGCGTCCGACCAGGTCGGCGGCTTGGATGCCGTTCGTTCCTTCGTAGATCTGCGTGATGCGCACGTCGCGGAAGTACTGCGCGACGCCGGTCTCCTCGATGTAGCCCATGCCGCCGAACACCTGAAGGGCGAGCGAGGTCATCTCCGAGCCGATGTCGGTGCCGAACGACTTGCAGATCGGGGTGAGCAGGGCGACGATCTCGTCGGCGTGCGCCCGCACCGCGGCATCCGGGTGGTTGCGGCTGATGTCCATCTGCGCCGCGTTGGTGTACATGAGCCTGCGCAGGGCGGCGATGTACGCCCTCTGCGTCATGAGCATCCGGCGCACATCGGGGTGGTCGATGATCGGCGAGTCGGACTCGGCACCGATCGCCTTGCCCTGCTTGCGCTCCTTCGCGTAGGCAAGCGCATCCTGGTAGGCGCGCTCGGCGAGGGAAAGCCCCTGCAGGCCGACCGAGAGTCGGGCGTTGTTCATCATGACGAACATGATCTTCATGCCGATGTTCTCTTCGCCGATGAGGTACCCGGTCGCCTCGTCGTACTCGAGCACGCAGGTCGGCGAGCCGTGGATGCCGAGCTTGTGCTCGATCGAGAGCGCCCGAACGCCGTTGCGCTCACCGAGGGTGCCGTCGTCGTTCACCAGGTGCTTGGGGACGATGAAGCAGGAGATGCCCTTGGTGCCAGCGGGCGCGTCTGGGGTGCGCGCGAGCACGAGGTGCACGATCTGGTCGGCCATGTCGTGTTCGCCGTAAGTGATGAAGATCTTCTGGCCGCTGATCCGGTACGTGCCGTCGTCCTGCCGCACAGCGCGCGTGGTGAGCGCACCGACGTCGGAGCCCGCGTGCGGCTCGGTGAGGTTCATGCTCCCGGTCCACTCGCCGCTGATCATCCGCGGGAGGAAGGTCTGCTTCTGCTCGTCACTGCCGTAGTGCAGCAGCGCGTCGATGGCGCCCTGCGTGAGCAGCGGGTTGAGCGCGAACGCGGTGTTCGCCGAGTTCAGCATCTCCTGGAGCGCGATCCCGATGGTCCACGGGAACCCTCCGCCGCCGTACTCTTCCGGGAACTGCAGTGAGCCCCAGCCGGCGTCGACGAGCTTGCGGTAGGCCGCCTTGAAGGCATCCGGCGTCACGACGCTGCCGTCGGGCTGCCACTTCGCGCCGATGGTGTCGCCCTGCCTGTTCGTGGGCGCGATGACTTCGGCCATGAAGTCACCGGCCTCATCGAGCAGTCCGTTCACTGTCTCCAGGTCGGCGTGCTCGAATCCGGGTAGGGATGCGATGGTCTCGTAGTCGGCGATGTGCTCGAGTACGAACATGAGATCCGTGAGGGGAGGTCGATAGTCAGTCACGGCGTCAGAGTACTCGCCGCCTCGCGAACGTTCAGCGGGTGATGGACGATATCGACAATTTCCGGGCGCGAGATGTGCCACGCGGTTGTGCCGCACCGCAATGGCGTGCCATTCACGACATCGGTCCGGACAGGGAGCGCAGGTAGCGCCCCACCATGCGCTTCTGCTGCATCCGCAGCAGCGGGGTGAGCAGCCGCCAGCGCGCGTTCGCCGGACGGGAGAAGGTGCGCACGGTCAGCCACACCGAGCCGTCCGGTGTCCGCTCGACGATGAACGCCTCCTCGCCGGCGAGCGGATGCCCCGGCAGGGTCCCGTAGGCGAAGCCCTTGCGGTTCGGCTCGTCGACGACGTAGATGACCCGGCTGGGTGAGCGGAACTCCTTCGGCCCGATGCGCGACACCAGCACCACGGTGTCGCCGGGGGCGATGAAGCGCTGCCCGTCGGGGCCGAACACGGTCTCCCCCTCAGCCGATTTCATCGCACCGGTGACGGGGATGCCTGCGGTGTCGAAGGTGACCGGCGTGTAGGTGCCCTCGCCGATGTGCGGCGGGGCGTCGGCGAGCTCGACCTCGAACCCGCTGCCGCGCTGCACCTGCCAGGACAGGGTCGCCTGCCACGCGTAGTCCCAGCGTGCGTCTCCGTGGCCGACGCGCGAGCGCTGCTCGAACGGCCGGAAGCCCTGCGGCGGGTATTCGAGCAGGTCGTCAGCCTTGGTCGCGCCGATGGCGCCGTAATTGACCGGCTGGCGCCACAGCGGTACGTCGCGCTCCAAGCTACTTCTTCGCCTTCTCGACGTCTCCGCTGAGCGCTGCGATGAAGGCTTCCTGCGGCACCTCGACCCGTCCGATGGTCTTCATGCGCTTCTTGCCCTCCTTCTGCTTCTCGAGCAGCTTGCGCTTGCGGGAGATGTCACCGCCGTAGCACTTGGCGAGCACGTCCTTGCGCATGGCCCTGATGCTCTCGCGCGCGATGATGCGCGCGCCGATGGCGGCCTGGATCGGCACCTCGAATTGCTGCCGCGGGATGAGCTCACGCAGCCGACCGGTCATCAGCACGCCGTAGGCGTACGCCTTGTCCCTGTGCACGATCGCGCTGAACGCGTCGACGCGTTCCCCCTGGAGCAGGATGTCGACCTTGACCAGATCGGCTTCCTGTTCGCCTATCGGCTCGTAGTCGAGGCTCGCGTAGCCCTGCGTGCGGCTCTTCAGCTGGTCGAAGAAGTCGAACACGATCTCGCCCAGCGGCAGCGTGTAGTGCAAATCCACCCGGTCCTCGCCCAGGTACTCCATCTTCTGCATGGTGCCGCGGCGGCTCTGGCACAGCTCCATGATCGACCCGACGTAGTCCTTGGGGGCGAGGATCGATGCGTTGACCATCGGCTCCCGCACGCTCGCGATCTTGCCCTCTGGGAATTCGCTCGGGTTGGTGACGGTGACGCTGTGCCCGTCGTCCGCGGTCACCTCGTAGATCACGGATGGCGCGGTCGTGATCAGGTCGAGTCCGAACTCGCGCTCGAGTCGCTCGGTGACGATCTCCAGGTGCAGCAGCCCGAGGAAGCCGCAGCGGAACCCGAACCCGAGCGCAACGGACGTCTCCGGCTCGTAGGCGAGCGCGGCATCCGAGAGCTTGAGCTTGTCGAGCGCATCGCGCAGGTCCGGATAGTCGCTGCCGTCGATCGGGTACAGGCCGGAGAAAACCATGGGCTTCGGCTCGGTGTAGCCGGGCAGCGCCTGCGCAGCCGGCTTGCCCGCGTTGGTGACCGTGTCACCGACCTTGGACTGGCGGACATCCTTCACGCCGGTGATGAGGTAGCCCACCTCGCCGACGCCGAGGCCCCTGGTCGACACCGGCTCTGGCGAGCTGACGCCGATTTCGAGCAGTTCGTGGGTGGCCCTCGTCGACATCATCTGGATGCGCTCGCGCGGGGACAGTGCGCCGTCAATCATCCGCACATAGGTGACGACGCCGCGGTAGCTGTCATAGACAGAGTCGAAGATCATCGCGCGCGCCGGCGCGTCCGGGTTGCCGACCGGTGCGGGGATGCGCTCGACGACACGGTCGAGGAGATCCTCGACGCCCAGTCCGGTCTTGCCGCTCACCCGCAGCACATCGTTCGGGTCGCCGCCGATCAGGCCGGCGAGCTCCTTCGCGTACTTTTCCGGGTCCGCAGCGGGCAGGTCGATCTTGTTCAGCACCGGGATGATCGTCAGGTCGTTCTCGAGCGCAAGGTACAGGTTCGCAAGCGTCTGGGCCTCGATGCCCTGGGCGGCGTCGACGAGCAGGATGGCACCCTCGCACGCGGCGAGACTGCGGGAGACCTCGTAGGTGAAGTCGACGTGGCCGGGGGTGTCGATCATGTTGAGCGCGTACACCTGGTCCGGTTCGCCCGGCGAGCCGAGCGCCCACGGCATCCGCACCGCCTGGCTCTTGATGGTGATGCCGCGCTCGCGCTCGATGTCCATCCGGTCGAGATACTGGGCGCGCATGTCCCGGTCGGCGACGATGCCGGTCATCTGCAGCATCCGGTCCGCGAGCGTCGACTTTCCATGGTCGATGTGGGCGATGATGCAGAAGTTGCGGATGAATGCGGGATCGGTCGCCGACGGCTCCAGCGCTCTCACGGCCTTGGGTGTCACACGGTCCTCATGCTCGAATTGCTTAACGGGATCGGACAATTCTCCCACGTCCTTACGATCGGGCGGTCACCGTCTCGCCAAGGTTCGGCGCGCCGCTGCCAGCACGTGTTCGGCCGTGATGCCGCGCAGTTCGAGCACCTCCGGCCCGCTGCCCGACTCGCCGAACCTCTCAACGGAGACGATTTCGCCGGCCAGGCCGACCCAGCGGTACCAGGCGTCCCCGCGGCCGGCCTCGACGGCCACCCGCGCGACGATCGAGGACGGCAGCACGCTCTCACGCCATTCCCGCGCCGACTCCTCGAACCATTCGACGCACGGCATGGAAACGACGCGCGCCTCGATGCCCTCCTCGGCGAGCGCCTCGGCGGCGGCGATGGCTAGCTGCAGTTCGCTGCCGGTGCCGATGAGCGCCACATCCAGTCCCTCACCGTTCTGCCAGCGGACGTATCCGCCGGCGGCGACACCCTCGCCGAGGCCCTCAGCGTCGGTGAGCACCGGGACGTCCTGCCTCGACAGGATGAGCGCTGTTGGCCGCTCCGGCTTCTCGAGCAGGCGACGCCAGAGCGCGACCGTCTCGCGCGCGTCAGCCGGGCGGACCACATCGAGGCCGGGGACGGTGCGCAGCCCGGCGATCTGCTCCACCGGCTGATGGGTGGGGCCGTCCTCGCCGACGGCGACCGAGTCGTGAGTGAAGACGTACAGCACGGGCAGCGCCATGAGCGAGGCCAGCCGGATGCTGGGCCGCATGTAGTCGCTGAACGCCAGGTAGGTCGAGCCGAACGGCCGCCACGGGCCGTGCAGCGCGATGCCGCTCAGGATCGCGGCCATCGCGTGCTCCCGGATCCCGAAGCGCACGAACGCTCCACCGGGATGCTCCGGGGAGACCCGATCGCCTGGGACCTCGACGTTGGTCGAACCGGCCAGGTCCGCTGAGCCACCGAACAGACTGGTCAGCGGGGTCAGGGCCGAGATCACCGCGCCGTTGGTTTTCCGCGTCGCCACCGGGGTGCCCTCTGGTGCGATGGCCGCCTCAACATCATCCAGCGCCGCGAACGCGGCCCCGGGGTAGACGGGTGATTCGAAGGCCTCCCAGCGTTCCGCATCCGCGGGATTTTCCGCCGACCAGTTCGCGAACCGGGATGACCATTCGGCCTCCAACTGGCGGCCACGATCAACCGCGCGCCGCGCGAAGGCGAGTCCATCCGGTTCGACGAGCTCCTCGAGGGTGGCATCAGGAGCGAACCCGAGCCGCTGCTTGATACGCGCGACCTCCTCATCGCCGAACCCCCCGGCGTGGGCGGCCGGCTTGCCGCTGAACTTCTCCGACGGCGCACCGATGGTGGACTTCAGCGCGACGAAGGTCGGGCGGCCGCGTGCCGCGTGCCGGTCGGCTGCGTCCGTGAGGACCCGCTCGAGCTCGTCCAGGTCGGTGCTGTCATGCACCTCGAGCACACGCCAGCCGTACGCGCGGTAGCGGGCCCGGACGTCCTCGGCGAAGGTCTCGTCGGTCAGCGAGTCGATGGTGACGGAGTTGTCGTCCCACACCATGACCAGGTTGCCGAGGCCGAGGGTCGCCGCGAGGCTGGAGGCCTCCGACGACACGCCCTCCTGCAGGCATCCGTCGCCCGCCACCACCCAGATTGTGTGGTCGAACAGATCGGTTTCAGGGGTGAACTCCACCGCTTCCTTGCGCGCGGCGATCGCCATCCCGACCGCGTTGCCGACGCCCTGGCCGAGAGGCCCGGTGCTGGCCTCGATGCCGGGCGTGTGCCGGTACTCCGGATGCCCAGGCGTCAGCGAGCCGAGCTTGCGGCTGGACGCGAGGTCGTCGAGGGTCAGCCCGTACCCGGTGAGGAACAGCTGCACATACAGCAGCAGGCTCGCGTGCCCGGCGCTCAGCACGAGCCTGTCCCTAGCAGCCCACCGCGGGTTCGCCGGGTTGTGCCGCAGGACGCGTGAGAACAGCACGTGCGCGAACGGCGCGAGCGCCATCGCGGTGCCCGCATGGCCGTTGCCCTTAGCGTTGACGATGTGCGCAGGAATGGCGATGGCAGCGGCAACGGCACGGGCCTCGGCGGCGACATCCGGATGCGCGGCCGAAGTGTCCAGGTCACTCATGGGCACACCCTAATGGCATAGCTTTCGGGGATTCCGAAGAGTCGCTCACCCCCGCGACGATTCGGCCACGGCCTGCTGTCTGCCCCTCGAACGCGGGTATATGGTTGCAAACAGGACGCACCGCGCGGAAGGGGACCTGAGTATGGGGGACAATCTCGCGGACATGCTGCCGGAAGTGGCGATCACCCTCGGGGCTCGCCCAACCGACTGGCGTGAGGCGATCACCGTCGCCGGCGATGCCCTCGCTGCGAGCGGCGCGACGACCGATGAGTACACCCGGGAGATGATCGCCGCGGTCGAGGAACTCGGGCCGTACATCGTGATTGCGCCCGGCCTCGCGCTCGCCCACTCCCGGCCCAGCCCGTCGGTGCTGCGCGCCGGGCTCAGCTGGGTGACCCTCTCAGAGCCGATCGAGTTCGGCAGCCCCAACGACCCGGTGACGCTCGTGATCGGGCTCGCCGCGACAGAGCAGGACGGTCACCTCGAAGTCATGTCGTCGCTCGCCGGCATCCTCGCCGACGACGACCAGATGGCCCAGCTCGAGGACGCCGACTCCCCCGCCCGGCTACGAGAACTCCTCACCCGATTCTCGGGATCCGGTGACTGACAGCGACGAAACGAAAGGCGAAACGCATGAAGAAGATCCTGACCGTCTGTGGAATGGGCATCGGCACCTCGCTCATCCTCAAGAACAACACCGAGAAGGTGCTGCGCGGTCTCGGGCAGGACCGCGACATCGATGTCGAGGCCGCGGACATCGGCACGGCCCGCGGCGCGGCCCGCACCGCCGACGTTGTGCTGATCTCGCAGGAACTCGTCGAGCAGCTCGGCGACGTGCACTCGAAGGTCATCGTGATCAACAACTTCCTCTCGCTTGACGAGATCCAATCGAAGCTCGAACCCGAACTGGAGCTCTGACAAGCAGGCACCACACCCCCATGGGAATCGCTACAAAGGAGTAGACAATGGACAACTGGTTTGTTGCAATCCTTGAATTCATTGGGTTGCAGATCCTCAATGTGCCGGCGTACCTGATCGGCATCATCGCCGCAGTCGGCCTCATCGCCCTCAAGCGGTCGGCCGGACAGGTCATCGGTGGCGGTCTCAAGGCAGCACTCGGCTTCCTGATCCTCGGTGCGGGCGCGAACGTCGTAGTGGCGTCGCTCACCCCGCTGGGCGTCCTCGTGCAGGACGTGACGGGGATGCAGGGAGTGGTGCCCACCAATGAGGCGATCGTCGCGATCGCCTCAGCTCAGTACGGTGCCACGAGCGCGTACGTGCTGGTGCTCGGCTTCGTCGTGATGCTGCTGCTGGCCCGGTTCACACCGCTGAAGTACATCTTCCTCACCGGACACCACATGGTGTTCATGTCGATACTCCTCGCGGTCGTGCTCTCGGTCGGCTTCGGTGCCCAGCTGCAGTGGCTCGTCGTCATCATCGGCGCGCTGCTGCTGGGCGTGATCATGGTCGTCATGCCGGCGTTCGCGCATCCGTGGATGAAGCGAGTCACCGGTGACGACTCCATCGCCATCGGTCACTTCGGCACCGCCGGCTACATCGCCGCCGGTGCTGTCGGCCAGGGCGTTGGGCGGCGCAGCCACTCGACCGAGAAGATCGACTTCCCGAAGGGGTTGAGCTTCCTGCGCGACTCGATGGTGGCGACAGCGCTGTCGATGATGCTGATCTACCTCGTCTTCGCGATCTGGGCGCTCATCGTGCTCCCCGCTGCGCAGGCGTACGAGATCTTCGGCGTCAAAGACGGCGGAGCGTTCATCATGGCCGCGATCATGCAGGCCCTGCAGTTCGGCGTGGGCGTCGCGATCATCCTCTACGGTGTCCGCACCTTCCTCGGCGAGCTGGTCCCGGCGTTCCAGGGCATCTCCGAGCGGGTTGTTCCCGGCGCGAAGCCGGCGCTGGACATCCCGGTTGTGTTCCCCTTCGGCCCCAACGCGGTGCTGTTCGGCTTC
Source organism: uncultured Actinomycetota bacterium (assembly GCA_963702165.1). Taxonomy (GTDB): domain Bacteria; phylum Actinomycetota; class Actinomycetes; order Actinomycetales; family Microbacteriaceae; genus Terrimesophilobacter. The sequence continues at coordinate 1,058,886 of OY969722.1, forward strand.
CTCGCCTCCTTCCTCGGCGGCGTGGTGGCGCTGGTGCTCATCGCCGCCTGGCTGGGCCCGATGTGGGGTCTGGCGTTGATCCTGCCCGGCATGGTCCCGCACTTCTTCACCGGCGGTGGTGCCGGCGTGTTCGGCAACGCCACCGGCGGACGGGCTGGAGCGCTTGTCGGCGGATTCGTGAACGGCATCATCATCACGATCCTCCCTGCGCTGCTCATGCTCGTGATGGGCTCGGTGCTCGGAGCGGAGAACACCACCTTCGGTGACGCCGACTTCGGCTGGTTCGGCACCCTCATCGGGACGTCGCTGCTGTCCGGCAACGCGGTCGTCGGAGTGGTGCTCACCGTGATCATCGGCATCGTGCTGGTGGCGGCGGCGTGGGCCTTCCAGGTGCGCGTCGTTGACCGCGGCTGGATCCCCGGTGCCAAGCGCGCCGAGGACATGGACCGACTGGAGGCCGAGGAGGCTGCGGCAGCGAAGGCGGCTCGTGCAGAGGCGCGCAGCGAAGCGGCCGAACGCTCCGCCGCTGCGACGGACCGTGACATGCGGTCATAACGCGTTGCTGTGGGCAGCCGATAGCTGGTAAAGTTGCCTGTTGGCTTCCCGCGCGATTGGCGCGCGGATGCAGCGAGCGGCTCGAGCAGTGAGTCGGCTGCCCACAATCGAGACGAACCGAGAGAGTTACACACGTGGCAAACATCAAGTCGCAGATCAAGCGAATCGGCACCAACCGCAAGGCGCAGGACCGCAACAAGGCGGTCAAGAGTGAAGTGAAGTCCGCCATTCGCGCGACTCGCGAGGCCGTTGCAGCAGGCGACGCCGAGAAGGCCACCGCAGCGCTGAAGACCGCAGCGAAGAAGCTCGACAAGGCTGCGAGCAAGGGCGTCATCCACAAGAACCAGGCGGCGAACCGCAAGTCGGCGATCGCCAAGAAGGTTGCGGCTCTCTAGGTCACACACTTTTCTGACGAGAAGGCGCTCTCCTTACGGAGGGCGCCTTTTCTGTTGCTCACGCACTCGCTGTTGTGCAGGACATCCCCTGTTGTGCAGGACATTTGGCCAACTCGGGGACTGTTGTCAGGCATCCGGGCCCGAATGGCCGCGAATGTCCTGCATAACGGGGAGCGCGACATGCTCGATCAGCGGGAGGGCTGGTCAGCGGGGCTGCCTGGTCAGCGGGCGGTGGCGATGTGCGCGACCATGCGCTCGAGCGCGAACACCGGGTCGCGGCCGCCGCCCTTGACCTGGGCATCCGTCTCGGCGACGAGTTGGATGCTGCGGCCGAGGCCATCCTGGCTCCACCCCTGCAGGTCGCGCTTGGCACGATCGATCTGCCAAGGCGCAAGACCGAGCTGACCGGCGAGCTGGTTGGAGCTCCCCCGCACCCCGGCGACCTTCGCCATGGTGCGCAGCTTGCTCGCGAACGCCGCGACGATCGGCACCGGGTCGGCCCCGGATGCCAGCGCGTGGCGCAGCAGCACCAGCGCCTCACCGTGACGCCCGGCGATCGCGGTGTCGGCGACACGGAACGCGTTGGTCTCCACCCGGCCGGAGTAGTAGCGCTCCACCGTCGCCTCGGTGACCTCGGCTGAGGAGTCGGCGAGCAGCTGACGGCAGGCCGCGGCCAGCTCGGCAAGGTCATCGCTGAACGCGGAGACCAGCGCGCGCTGGGCTCCGCCGGTGATGCGCCTGCCTGCTGCGGAGAACTCGGCGCTCACGAAGTCGAGCTTGTCGGACTCGCGTTTGAGCTCTGCGCAGACGATCTCGATCCCGCTGCCTGCCCCACCTCGAATAGCGTCCAGCAGCTTCTTGCCGCGAACCCCGCCGCCGTGCCGCAGCACCAGATAGCTGTCGGAGGCCGGCGACTGCAGGTAGCTGAGCGCGTCGGCAAGGAAGGCGTCCGACGCCTTCTCGACCTTGCTGACCCGGATCATCCGCGGCTCACCGAACAGGGAAGGGCTCGCGAGCGTCGCGAGCTCGCCGGGCGAATAGGCATCGGCCTCGAGATCGCTGACCTCGAGCGACGGGTCCTCGGCCTTCAGGATGTCGCGCAGCAGCCCGATCGACCGTGAGGCGAGGAACTCCTCTGTGCCCGACACCAGCACGACCTGAGCCGGCCGCACCTTGTCCCAGCTGAGCTGCGGGATGCCAGCTGACTTCGCGGTTCTGCTCGCCACGGACCCCTCTTCCTCTCCCTCTCAGCCTACTGGCGCGGCACGACACGCTCGCTCCACAGCACCACCCTGCCCTGCGCATCCGACGTCACCAGCACCAGCCCGGCGGTGTCCGTCCTGGCGGGCGTCGTGCCCACTCCGGCGAGCAGCGCGATCGTGCGAGGATCCGGGTGCCCGTACCGGTTCTCCCCCACTCCGATCAGCCCGACGGTCGCGCCGAGCCGCGCGTACAGGGCGTCGCTCTGGTCGCGCGAGCCGTGGTGCGCCACCTTGACGACATCCACCCGCGGCGGTCGGGCGGATGCGAGCAGGCGCATCTGCTCCTCCTCGCCGAGGTCGCCGAGGAACAGCGCGTCCAGGCACGTCGAGTCAGCGCACGCTGCGCCGTCGACGTGCATCACGAGGCTCGAAGGGTTGCCCGGTTCGAGCCCGGCGGCGCGAGCCGGCGGCCACAGGATGCGCCAGCGCAGCTCCCCGAGGGTGCCGCTCGCCCCGGCCGCCACCTGCGTCACCGTCGCACCGGATGCTGCGAGCTGAGCCCTCAGCCGGTCGTCGGCCGGTTCGGCGCTCGGCCCGACGAGGACATGATCGACCCTGCCGAGCAGCGCGGTGGCGCCGCCAACGTGATCGAGGTCGAAGTGGGTGAGCACGAGCAGTTGGAGCCGTCCGATGCCCAGGTCGTCGAGGCAGTCATCGAGCAGCTCCGGGGACTCGCCCGCGTCGATCAGCGCAACCACTCCGCTGTTGCGCACAACCATCGCGTCGCCCTGCCCGACGTCGCAGGCCGCGTACTGCCAGTCGGCGGGTCGCGTGAGACTGCGCCCGATGCCGCCGCCGATCACGATCCCGCCGTATGCGACGCAGGCCGCAGCAACGGCGATCGAGAGCCACCGGCTGCCGCGTCGTGCCGCGATGAGTGCGGCGGCGAGCAGAGCGGCCAGCGCGACTGCTCCGAGCAGCCCGGGCAGCCACGGCAACAGCGACCCGGGCAGGCCTGCGAAGTACGTCGCGGCGGCGGCAATCCAGGCCGACGGCAGCCACGCGATCGTCGTCAGCAGCGAACCGACAGGAGCCAGAAGCGGCAGCGTGACGCACGCGAGCAGCCCCAGCACGGTGGCGACAGGCGCGGCAAGGCCTGCGAGCAGGTTCGCCGCGACTCCGTAGATCGGGATGGCCGGGTTCAGCAGGACGAGCACCGGCTGGCAGGCCAGCTGGGCAGCGATCGGCACGGCCAGGGCCGCGGCTAGCGGCACCGGCATCCAGCGCGCCAGAGTGCGGGTCAGCCCTCCGGTGAGCAGCAACAGCCCGGCGGTTGCGAGCACCGACAGCACGAAACCGTACTCGCGGGCCAGCCAGGGGTCGAACGCGAGCAGCACCGTGATGGCAAGGGCCAGCACCGGCACACCCCGCACCGGTCTGCCGCTGGCCAATGCAACCAGCACGACCGATGCCATCACCGCCGCACGCATCACGCTCGCTTCCGGCGTCACCAGCACCACGAACCCCGCGAGGGCGACCAGCGCGACCGCGATGCGCCAGCGCCGGGACAGGCCGAGCGCCGCCCCAGCAAGCACGACCAGCCCGACCACGACAGCGCAGTTGGCGCCAGAGACAGCCGTGAGGTGACTGAGCGCGGTCTCCTTCATGGCAAGGTCGAGCCCGTCCCCGACAGCCGAGGTGTCACCGATGGCGAGCCCGGGCAGCAACCTGCCACCGTCGCCGGGCAGCTCCAGCGCCGCGGCCCGGAAGCGCTCGCGCAGACTGTTCGCCCAGTCCAGTGCCCACCCCGGCTGTGCGGTCACGGTCGCCTCTCCGTGTGCGAAGAGCAGGAAGGCGACGGCATCCCCCGCGGTTGCCGGGACCAGGCGGCCGGTCACCTCCACGCGCGTGCCGATCCCTGCGTCGAGGTCGAGGCCGAAGGCGAGCACGGGGACGGCCAGTCCGGTGACCTCTTCATCGGTCATCAGCCCGGTCATCAGCCCGGTCATCGTCGCGCGCACCGGGGACTGCTCACGCGCGTGCAGCACACCGTCCGTGACGAGGGTCGCACCGATGGCCAGTCCGCCCTGGCCCACGTCCCTCAGCGGCTCCGGCCGCCGTGTGCCGTCGCCGATCGCTGCGACACCGAGCAGCAGACCGGCGAGGGCCAGCCCGACGGCCGCCGCCATCCCGGCACCGCGCCGCGCCGCAGTCGCCGGTCGCAGGGCGACCAGCCCTGCGCATGCGATCGCCGCCGCCCAGGCCACGACGGATGCCCACGGCAGCGCTTCCGGAAATCCGAGCAGCACCACCAGACTCGCCCACGCGAAGGCGGCCGGCAGGGCGAGGCGCAGGTCGGGAGCGTTCATACGGTGACCGAATCGCGCAGGCCGTCGAGGATCCGCTCGCCGATGCCCGACACCGCCAGCAGGTCCTCGACCGAACTGAACCGCCCGTTCGCCTCCCGCCAGGCGACGATGCGCTCTGCCAGGGCCGGGCCGATGCGCGGCAGCGTCTCGAGAGTGGCGACGTCGGCTGTGTTCAGGTTCACCAGGCCTGCCACGCTGCCTGCGGCGGGCGGTGGGAGGGCACCAACCGCTACAACCACCAGTTGCTCCCCGTCGCCCACCAGTCGCGCCAGGTTCTGCTGCGACCGATCGGCAGCGTCGGTGAACCCGCCCGCCGCGGCGATGACATCGATCACGCGCGCGCCATCGCGCAATTCGTACAGCCCCGGCCGGTTCACCTCACCGAGCACGTGCACGAAGATCACCGCCTCACCGGAGGTGGCCACCCCGTCCGAGTGGGTCGGCGCGGTGACAACCGTCGGCCGGTTTCCGGATAACGCCGTGACCAGCACCGCGACACCGAGGCCGGCGATGAGCAGCACGACGGCCGCCCCGACGCCGATCCGCAGCCTCGGCGATCGGGACGCCGCAAGCGGATCGGGCGGTGACATGCCGCGACGGTAATCGCGCCCGTTGCGCCGACCCTGCGATGGGCAGCCAACTGTGCGGAGCATCCGAGGGGTGTACCGGATGGTGGATCGGACAACCGGCGGGACCGCCCCGGCCGTGGCACACTAGCGTCATCGTGGAAAGGCGGGCGGACATGGCAGAGATCGCTGACCGGACGGTCGTCGAGGTGCGCGGCGTCGCGATCGGAGCCGGCATCCCGAAGATCATCGTCTCGCTCACCGGCGCATCACCCGACGAGCTGGAGACCCAGCTCGCCGCGCTCGCCGGCCATCCGGTGGACCTGGTGGAGTGGAGGGTGGACCGCTTCGCCCGGCACGATTCCGTCGCCGCCGTGCTCGGCATGCTGCGGCGCGTCGACGAGCTGCTCGGCCGCCACCCGCTGCTGTTCACCGTCCGCACCGCGAGCGAGGGCGGCGACGCCGCGCTCGACGACGACGCCTACACCGCGCTCGTCGGCGCCGCGCTCGACAGCGGGGATGTCGACGTCATCGATGTCGAGTTCCAGCGCTCCGGCGCGGCCCGGCTGATCGCATCCGCTCACGACCGCGGGGTGCCGGTCATCGCCTCCAGCCACGACTTCGCCGCGACACCGCCCACAGAGGAGCTGGTGGCCCGCGGGCTGGCGATGCAGGAGCTGGGTGCCGACATCCTGAAGCTTGCGGTCATGCCGCACTCCACCGCCGACCTGCTCACCCTGCTCGACGCCACGCGGCAGCTGCGGGAACGCAGCATCCGCCCGCTCATCACCATGGCGATGGGCCCGCTCGGCGCGGTGACCAGGGTCGCCGGTGGGGTGTTCGGGTCGGCTGCGACGTTCGGCCGGCTCGGCGAGGAGTCCGCTCCCGGACAGCTCCCGGTCGACGGACTCCGCGCCGCGCTCGAACTGCTCGACACCGGCGACTAGGGCGTTATCAGCCCTTCGTCGCGATGCTGACGATCTTCGGCGCGCGCACGATCACGTTCACGATCTCGCGCCCACCGATGGCGCGCTTGGCGCCAGCGGTGTCGAGCGCGAGACGCTCCAGTTCGTCAGCGGCGATGTCAGGGCTCACGGTCAGGCGATCACGCACCTTGCCGTCCACCTGCACGACGCAGGTGACCGATTCCTCGACCAGCAGCGCCGGGTCGGCCGTACGCCAGAGCGCGCTGGCAACCGTGGGCTGGTGGCCGAGCGTCTCCCACATCTCCTCCGCGGTGTACGGAGCGAACAGGCTCAGCGCGAGCGCCACGGTCTCGGCGGCCTCGCGCACCGCGGCATCCGCGGGGCCAACACCGCTGTCGATCGCCTTGCGGGTCGCGTTGACCAGTTCCATGATGCGCGCGACGGCGACGTTGAACTTGAAGCCCTCGATGAGCCCAGGCGCGTCAGCGAGGAACCGGTGGGTGACCCGTCGGAGGGCGACGTCCCCCGTTGTGAAGTCGATCCCGGGTTCGCTCGCGATGTCGTTCGCGAGCCGCCACGCGCGGGCCAAGAACTTCGCCGACGCGTGCGGTGCGACATCCGCCCAGTCGATGTCGTCCTCCGGCGGGCCGGCGAACGCCATCGTCAGGCGCACCGCGTCGACTCCGTGCTCGTCGAGCTGGTCACTGAGTCGCACCAGGTTGCCGCGGCTCTTGCTCATCGCCGAGCCGTCCATGAGCACCATGCCCTGGTTGAGCAGCGCAGTGAATGGCTCGGTGAAGGTGAGGTAGCCCATGTCGAACAGCACCTTGGTGATGAAGCGGGCATAGAGCAGGTGCAGGATGGCGTGCGTAACACCTCCGATGTACTGGTCGACCGGCCCCCACTTCTCCGCCTCGGCGGGGTCGAAGGCCTGCGTGTCGTCGTTCGGGTTCAGGAACCGCAGGTAGTACCAGGAGCTGTCCACGAAGGTGTCCATGGTGTCCGGGTCGCGCTTGGCCGGCGTGCCGTCGCGCGGGTCTTCGACAGTCATCCAGTCGGTAGCGCCACCGAGCGGCGAGGTGCCCTTCGGGGACAGGTCGAGCCCCTCGCTCGGCGGGAGGGTCAGCGGCAGCTGGTCCTCCGACATCGGGATGAGTTCGCCGTCCGCGCCGTGGATGATCGGGATCGGGGTGCCCCAGAAGCGCTGGCGGGAGATCAGCCAGTCGCGCAGCCGGTAGTTCTTCGCCGCGCGACCGGTGCCCGCTTCCTCGAGCAGCTCGATCATGCGTGCGATCGCGTCCCGCTTGGACAGCCCGTCCAGCGGGCCGGAGTTGATCATCCGCCCGTCGCCGAGCAGCGCCTCACCGGTCGCGACCGGGTCGAGCACTGCGGCGTCGGATGCGACCGGGTCGTCACCCGCATCCGTCTCGATGCTCGGATCGATCGCGACGGTCGTGTCGACCACGACCCGCACGGGCAGGCCGAACTTACGGGCGAAGTCGAGGTCACGCTGGTCGTGCGCCGGGACCGCCATGATCGCGCCGTGACCGTAGTCGGCGAGCACATAGTCGGCTGCCCAGATCGGCAGCCGCTCACCGTTTACCGGGTTGACCGCGTACCGGTCGAGGAACACGCCGGTCTTCTCCCGGCTGGCATCCTGCCGGTCGATCTCGGTCTCCTTCTGCACCGCCGTCAGGTACTCGGCGAACGCGGCCTGCACCTCGGGGGTCGAACCGTCAACCAGCTCGGCTGCGAGCTCGGAGTCGGGTGCCACGACCATGAAGGTCGCGCCGAACAGTGTGTCGGGGCGGGTCGTGAACACGGGGACCTTGTCCTCGCGGCCCTCGATCTCGAACTCCACGTCAGCGCCGGTCGAGCGGCCGATCCAGTTGCGCTGCATCGAGAGGACCTTGGACGGCCAGTGCCCCTCGAGCTGTTCCAGATCGTCGAGCAGCCGGTCGGCGTAGTCGGTGATCTTGAAGTACCACTGGGTGAGCTTCTTCTTCTCGACGAGATGATCGCAGCGCTCACAGCGACCGTCGACTACCTGCTCGTTGGCGAGCACGGTCTGGTCGAACGGACACCAGTTGACCCAGCTGGCCTTGCGGTAGGCGAGGCCCTTCTCGTACATCTTCAGGAACAGCCACTGGTTCCACTTGTAGTACTCGGGGTCGCTCGTGTGCAGCACGCGGTCCCAGTCGAAGGATGCCGCGTACTGCTTCATGCTCTTCTTCTGCTGGGCGATGTTCTCGTAAGTCCAGGCGAGCGGGTCGACGCCGCGCTTGATGGCGGCGTTCTCGGCGGGGAGGCCGAAGGAGTCCCAGCCGATCGGGTGCAGCACGTTGTAGCCGCGCTGGCGCCAATAGCGGGCGATGACATCACCCAGCGCGTACGCCTCGGCGTGACCCATGTGCAGGTCGCCGGAGGGGTACGGGAACATGTCGAGCACGTACTTGCGCGGACGCGTGTCGGTCGGGTCCGAGGTGGAGAAGGGCTGAAGCTCGTCCCACACCGCCTGCCACTTCTGCTGGATGCGGGCGATGTCGTACTCGGGCGCGTCGTCTGCGCTGTGATCGGCCAAAATGTCTCCTCAGGCGAAGGGTCGGCGCCTCTTCCGACCCGATCTACCAGCGTACCGGCACCCGGCCGCAAGCCCGATCCGCCGCCCCGCGCTTGGCTGCGGTGGCCCTGATGTGCTGGATTCTCCCTGTTGTGCAGGACTTTTGACCCGAAACGGGCCTGGATGCCTGCAAACCGGTCGCCGGACAGCAGAAAGTCCTGCACAACAAGGGGTCTCCTGCATAACAGGGAGCGACAGGTCAGTCGGCCGAGGCGCCGAGCACACTGAGCAGCGCGCGCGCCTTGATGCGCACCTCCTCGAGCTCCTCCTGGGGCACCGACAGCGCCGTGATGCCACCACCGGCGCCGACCGTCGCCCCGCGCTCATCGAGCACGATGGTGCGGATCACCATCGCCAGGTCGATCCGTCCGTCCAGCCCGAAGTAGCCGAGCGCGCCGGAGTAGACGCCGCGGGCGCGCTGCTCGAGCGCGTCGAGGGTGAGGATCGCGCTGTGCTTGGGCGCGCCGGTCATCGACCCCGCTGGGAAGCACGACTCGACGGCGTCCACGCCGCTGGCATCCGGGCGCAGCCTGCCCGTCACGGTGCTGACCAGCTGGTGCACCTGCGCGTAGCTCTCCACTTCCATCAGCCCGGTCACCGTGACCGTGCCCCGCTCGCTGACCCGGCCGATGTCGTTGCGCATCAGGTCAACGATCATCAGGTTCTCCGCCCGCTCCTTGTCGCTGGATTCGAGCTCTGCCCGCAGCGCAGCATCGTCGGCCGCGGTCTGCCCGCGACGACGAGTGCCCTTGATCGGTCGCGTCTGCACCATTCCGTCCGGCGTGACCAGGAGGAACTGCTCCGGCGAGGAGCTCAGGATGGCGAGCTCTCCGACCCGCAGGAAGGCGCCGTGATGCGCAGGGCTGGTGGCGCGCAGCCGGAGGTAGGTCTCCGCAGCATCCGGTCGCGTGTCGACGCTCGCTTGCGTCGTCAGGCACAGCTGGTAGGCGTCGCCGCGCCGGATCGCCTCCTGACAGCTGGTGATCTTCTGGAGGTAGTCGGCATCGGTGTACGCCCAGGCGGCGGTCGACCGCCGCGCGGGAGCCGGTGGCTCCGGCATCCGGGCGTCGCGCAGCTGCGCAACGACCCGATCCCGCCACAGCGCCAGCTCCCCCGCCCAGGAGTCGCCGAGCGCGACGAGGGTCACGGTGCGGGCGGCGTGATCGAAGGCCACCGCCCGGTCGACGAACAGCAGCGCGGCATCCGGATGCGCGGAGCGCCTCCCCAGTCCGGTGCCCATCGTCTGCGCGTGGAGCTCGTAGCCGAGGTAGCCGACCCAGCCGAGCTGGAACACCCCGGCCGCCGGATCCGGCTGCCCCCCGCTTGTGGAGCGCATTTCCTCGCGCAGGAAGTCGAAGATGGTGCCGGGCGTGCGCTCGCCGTGGGCCGTCACCGAGCCATCCGCAACCGACGCCGTCACCAGCCGGGATGAGCCAGCCAGGTAACTCCACCCCTCGGTGGCCGAGGGCCCGGAGTCGAGCCACACCGCGCCGGGCGAATCCGCGAACAGGCCGAACGCCGCCGCAGGGTCGACCCAGCCCGGAATGAGGTGCGTCAACACGCGGGATCCGGGGGTGCGCTGACGCATACGCTAACTCTATGAGCCACACCGACCTCCTCCGCTGGAACGGCAGCGCGCTGGAGCCGCTGGAGTACTGCGACCCGAGCGAGTACGTCCTGGAGGCCGCCGATTCCTGGCTGGTCGAGGATGGTCAGACCCTCGCCCTCGGGCTGCACCGCGAACGGTTCACTCACGCGATCGCTGCGCGCGGCTTCGATATCGATCCGGATGCGTTCTGGCGCGCGGCTATCGAGCGCATCCCGAACGAAGGAGTCTGGTTCCCCAGAGTCGAGCTGCAGTCCCGCGGCGGTGCCGGCCTGTTCGTGCTGCGGCTTCGCAGCGCACCGGAACGCTCGCAGGCGATCTCCCTCGCGACGCACAACGGCCCGGACCCACGCACCGCACCGCTCATCAAGGGGCCAGACCTGGCGGCGATGACCAGGCTGCGCGGGGAGGCGAAGCTCGCGGGAGCCGATGAGGCGGTCATCCTGCGGGATGGGCTCGTGGTCGAGGGGTCGACCACGGCGCTGCTCTGGTGGGAGGGCGACGTGCTGTGCCAGCCGCCGCTCGACGCTGGAGCGGATCCACAGCGTCACGGCGAGGGCGCTGATGGGCATCGTCCTGGCGCTCGGCACGAGTGTCGAGGAGTCGGCAGCGACCCCGGCCGACCTGGACGGCCGCGAGTTGTGGGCACTGAACGCGCTGCACGGCATCCGCATGGTCACCGGGTGGGTGGACGGACCGTCGCTCGCGGCTGAACCCGGTAGGCTCCACACCTGGCGCACGCGACTGGATGCGCTGCGCACGACCCCCGAAGGACCAACCGCGTGAACGCCATCCTTGACTGGATCCTGGCGACTGTCTCTTCCGTGCATCCGGCGGTCCGAACGCTGCTGGCCGGCGTGGCCATCATGCTCGAGACGTCGGTGCTCATCGGCCTGATCGTGCCGGGCGACAGCGTGGTGATCGTCGCGAGCACCGCGATCAGCAACTGGGTGGAGTACCTCTCGCTCATCCTGGTCGTCATCGGCGGCGCGCTCGCCGGGGAGAGCATCGGCTTCGCCCTCGGCCGGTACTTCGGACCGAAGATCCGGGACTCCCGGCTCGGCGGATGGATCGGACGGGACAACTGGCGTCGCGCCGAGAACTACCTGGACAGGCGCGGCGGAATCGCGGTGTTCGTCTCGCGCTTCCTGCCGGTGCTGCACTCGCTCATCCCGCTGACCGTCGGCATGAGCTCGATGACCTACCGCAAGTTCATGACCTGGACCATCCCCGCCTGCGTCATCTGGGCCGTCGCCTACGCATCCGTCGGCTGGGCCGCGGCGGGGACCTATCGCGAGCTGTCCAAGCAGCTGCACTGGGCGGGCTACGTGTTCGTGGGCATCATCGCCCTGTTCCTGCTGCTGATCCTGATCGTGAGGACCGTGCTGCAGCGCAGCCAGGCCAGGCACATGGAGCGCCCGGGCGATGGTGACGCCAACACCATCGACGACGCCTGACCCGACCCAGCCGCCCCACCCAGTCGGCCAACACACCCAGTCGGCCAACCCATTGAGTCGGGACTTGTTGCCCTTATCCGACCAGCTATTTGGGCGACAACTCCCGACTCGATGAAGGGGTCAGTCGATGAGCTTGTTTTTCTTCAGCCAGTCCTTCGCGATCTGCTCCGAGCTCTGCTGCTCTGTGGTGCTGAGCCCGTTCAGCCGGATGAGCTCGTCTGTGGTCAGCAGCGCGCTCACCTTGTTCAGCACGCTGCCCACCTTGTCGGCGAGGTTCTTGCTCACGATCGGCACGACGTTCTGCGCGAGGAAGAGGCCCTTGGGGTCGTCCAGCGTCACAAACCCGCTGCTGGCAATGTCGGGGTCGGCCGAGTAGACGTCGCCCATGGTGATCTCACCGCTCTTGAGCGCCGCCTTGGTCAGCGGCCCGCCGCTGTCGCCGATCGCCGTGAACGACACCTTGACACCGTAGGTCTTGAGCAGACCGTCCGGCCCGTAGGGGCGCTGGGCCAGCTCGGGGTTGCCGCCGAGGATGATCGGCACGTCGACTGCGGCGAGGTCGGCCAGGCTCGTCACGTTGTGCTTGTCCGAGAACGCCTTCGTCACGTTGTATGAGTCCGCGTCCTGCGCGTCTGCGCGATCGAGCGCTACCAGGTTGTCAGGAAGCGCGGCGGTGAGCTGCTGGTACACGGTGTCCGGATCTGTCCCGGTCGCGGACGAGTCGAGGAACTGCAGCAGGTTCCCGGTGTACTCGGGGAACACGTTCACCTGGCCGCTCTCCAGCGCAGGCCAGTACGCATCGCGCTGGCCGATCTGGTATTGGCGTTTGACCGTGAAGCCTGCGTTCTCGAGCACCTGGGCGTACAGCTCGGCGATGATCTCGTTCGAGTAGTACGCCTGCGAACCGACCACGATGGTCTCACCGTCACCGGTAGAGCTTGGCCCCGGCTCGAGCGGGTTGCTCTGACTGCACCCTGCGATGCCGAGCACCGCTCCCAGCGCTATCGCGGACAGCGCCAAGCGCTTCGGACGGGTGGAGCTGGTTGTTGCTGTGAACATGGCTTTCACCTCTCGTCCCTCACACTGGTGAGGGTTCCACTGTCTCACGCGCCCGATTGGGCCGCGCACTGATATTCCTGTGTTTGGCCGCAAAAACCCCGCGAGGAGTAGCGACTCGTTCCAACACCGCGAACAGCGCATCGAGCAGCAGCGCAAGCGCAACGATGACGAGTGCTGCGCCGAGCATGACGTCGTACTGGCGCAGCGGTATCGCGGTGAAAATGTAGATCCCGAGCCCGCCGAGCCCGACGTAGGCGGCCAGCGTCGCCGTCGCGACAATCTGCAAGGCAGCGCTGCGAAGCCCACCGATCAGCAGCGGCAGGCCGATCGGAATCTCGACCTTGAGAAGAATCTGCCACTCGGTCATGCCCATGGCCCTGGCCGCGTCGACCGTCTTGGGATCGACGGACTGCACTCCTGAGTAGGCGCCGGCGAGCACCGAGGGGACGCCGAGGACCACGAACACGATGATGGCCGCGACATCCGCTCGAGCAGGCCCGAGCAGCAGCGCCATGACGGTCAGCAGCCCGAGGGAGGGCAGTGCGCGCGCAGCGCCGGACAGCGCCACCGCCAACTCGCGTCCCTTCCCCGTGTGCCCGATGTAGTAGCCGAGCGGGATTGCGATGACCGCGGACACCAGCAGGGAGACGAATGTGTAGTAGAGGTGCTCCCCGATCCGCACGGGCAGCGCGTTCGCTCCCTCGAGGCGCTCGGGCGAGAACAACCAGGCGATCGCGTCCAGGAAGAGGTTCATGCCGGCACCGCCGTCGTCACCGGAACCCGACGGGGCACCCGCACGTCAAGGCGCGTCCACGGCAGCACCAGCCGGCCGAGCAGCACCAGCAGTCCGTCGAGGATGAGGGCGATCACCACGGTCATGACGATGCCCGTGACGATCTCCACGACGATGCCGCGCTGCAGGCCGTTGGTGAACAGGAAGCCAAGGCTCCGGACACCGACGAAGACACCGACCGTGACGAGACTCACGGTGCTGACTGCGACGACACGAAGGCCCGCGAGCAGCACAGGACCGGCCAGCGGAAGCTCGACGGAGAAAAACCGCCGCCACGACGAGTAGCCGACCGCGGTCGCCGATTCGCGCACGATCGGGTCGACGGATGCGAGACCGTCGGCAACCGAGCGGGTCATGAGCGCGACGGCGTAGATGGTGAGCGCGATGAGCACGTTGAGCTCGCTCAGGAAGCTGATCCCGAGCAGTGGGGGCAGCAGCACGAACAGCGCCAGCGACGGGATCGTGTAGAGCAGACCGGCGAACGTCAGGACGAGGCCGCGGGTCAGCTTGTACCGATAGGCAAGCCACCCGAGCGGCACCGAGAGGATGAACCCGAGGATGATCGGCGGAAGACTCAATCGCAGGTGCTCGATGGAGAGTTCGAGCACCAGGTCGAGGTTGTTCCACAGCCAGTTCACTCGCCGGGCTCCCCCTCCACCAGGACACCCGCCGCGCGACCGTCGCGGTCGATCAGAACGGTGCGCCCATCGGTTTGAACCGCTCGCAGCGCGCGGCGACCACGATCGGCGCCGATGAAGTCCGCCACGAAGTCGCTTGCGGGGTTGGCGAGGATCTCCGCCGGGCTGCCGACCTGCGCGATCCGGGCGCGCTGCTCGAGGATGACCACCTGATCGCCGAGCAGGAAGGCCTCGTCGATGTCGTGCGTGACGAAGACGATGGTTTTGGCGACCTGCCGTTGGATGCGGATGAGCTCCTGCTGTAGGTCGGCGCGCACGATCGGATCGACCGCACCGAATGGCTCATCCATGAGCATGATGTTCGGGTCCACCGCGAGAGCCCGCGCCACACCGACCCGCTGCTGCTGCCCACCGGAGAGCTGGCTGGGATAGCGGTCGGCCAACGCCCGGTCCAGCCCCACCGTGTCGAGCAGTTCCAGCGCACGCGCGCGCGCGTCGCGCCTCGACACGCCCTCCAGCAGCGGAACGGTCGTGATGTTGTCGACAACCTTGCGATGCGGCAGCAACCCTGAGTTCTGCAGCACGTAGCCGATTCGCCGCCGCAACGGCACCGGCGCGACGCGCGCGATGTCTTCACCGTCGATCTCGATGGTCCCCGAGGTGGGGTCGACCATCCGGTTGACCATGCGCAACAGCGTCGTCTTGCCGCTGCCGGACGAGCCGACCAGCACGGTCGTCCGCCGGGAGGGCAATTCCAAGCTGAAGTCCTCGACGGCGATGGTGCCGTCAGGGAAGCGCTTCGAAACGGATCGGAACTCGATCATCCTGCTGACGGCTCATTCCTCATGTACGACCGGCGTGTAACCAGTCCAACACTAAACAGAGCCGCCGTCATTCCCAATGGTGCCGGACGAGCCGGGAGGATCAGCTCTGCTTCGGCTCGCCGTAGTGGCCTACCAGGTACTCGCGTGCGACCCGCCGGGCTTCGGCGATGTACGCGTCGTCCCCGGAACTCTCGAAGCTGAACGCCCGCGACAGCAGCGCGTCGACGATCGTGATGACCACCTCGAGGCGCATCGCGAGGTCTCCTTCGGGCAGCCCGTAGCGCGACACGAACACGGGCACGAGTTCCCGCACCACGCGGCTGGCACCGGTGTCGGTGCCCTCGCGGGGGCGCAGGTCGATGACGTCGCCGAAGCGCAGCGCGGCGAATGCCGGCTCTTGGCGGAACGAGGACACGAAGTCGTCGATCACCGCGTCGAACGCATCCCACCAAGTGTCGTGCCCGGTGTCAGTCACGCTCGCCCTGACCTTCTCGGTGAAGCGATCGACGGCGCGCGCGCTGACCGCCTGAAGCACGGCGATGCGGTCGGGGAAGTAGCGGTACACGGTACCGATGGATGCGCCGGCACGCTCGGCGACCATGGCGGTCGTCAGTCGTTCATACCCCAGCGCGTCGATGGCCGCCGCGGCGGCATCGAGCAGGCTTGCAAGTCGCGCGGTGCTTCTCGCCTGAACCGGTTCGTTGCGTAGAAGGGCGGATGCGTCAAGCACTTGGACTCCCTGTGGATCATGCGAATTCGGGGTAATCGCGGGTGGAACTCAATTAGTTTTGAAATACTATCGCGCCCCCATCAGGGGGCGTGTCACATACTCACACCTAGGACGTAAATCACGGGTATTTTTCAGGATACTGGTTCGGCGGCGCGTCCAGCCGGTGCGCGGCGACGCACCAACCGCATGAAAGACTGGTCGGATGAGTCGTCCCGTTCCAGCCTCCGACGACCGGTCGCCGGCCCCGGAAACTCCGCTTCGCCCGGGGTTCGCGGCTCGTCTCGAGGACCGATTCCACGCCTGGCGTGAACGGCGCGCACGCAAGCGCGGTCACACACCGGTCGTCATCCCGTACACCGGCTACGGCTCAGCCGGCTGGACGCGCGTGCTGTGCCGCGTGCTGCTCGCGAAGCCCTCGCCGCCGGTCGAGAACGCGCAGGCGCGCTACAAGAAGATCCGCGGCTGGCGAAGCTTCACGAGCGTCTCCGTCAACGACATCGACGTCATCATCACGGTCGAGGGCGTCGAACACCGCTTGCGCGCCGACCGCGGCGGCATCGTTGACGCCGTGGTGCCGACCGAACTCGGCCCCGGCTGGCACACGGTCACCATCCGCACCGACGAATCGGAGACCGTCGAAGCACCCGTGTTCATCGTGAATCCGGATGCCAGTGTCGGCATCATCTGCGACATCGACGACACGGTCATGGTTACGAGCCTCCCCCGCCCGTTCCTCGCCGCGTGGAACACCTTCGTGCTCGACGAGCACGCCAGGCGGCCGGTTCCGGGAATGGCCGTGCTGCTGGAAAAGCTCACTCGGGCGCACGAGGGCGCGCCGGTCATCTACCTGTCCACCGGCGCCTGGAACGTGGCGCCGACCCTCAACCGCTTCCTGTCCCGGAACCTGTACCCGGCCGGGCCGCTGCTGCTCACCGACTGGGGTCCGACGCACGACCGCTGGTTCCGCAGCGGTCGAGCCCACAAGGAGCAGAGCCTCAGGCGGATCACCGAGGAGTTCCCGAACCTCCGCTGGATCCTGGTCGGCGATGACGGCCAACACGACGAGGAGATCTACGGCGAGTTCGCGGGCTCGCACCGGCAGAACGTGGCGGCCGTCGCCATCCGCCAGCTGACCGGCGGTGAGGCTGTGCTGGCCGGTGGGCGCAGCAAACCCGACGAGCACGAACCGGTCGAGTCGGTGCCGTGGGTGTACGCCGCGGACGGCGCCGGCCTCGCCGACCACTTCGAGTCGCTCGGCCTGCTTTAACCGATTACCGTTGAGTGGCGGTTCTTCTTGCCGCCCGCCTATCCCAGGAGTGTTCATTGATTCAGCGCGGCCAACACGTGCGCCACGACTTCGCCATCCGCGACCTCACCGTCTCGGCCGTGCGGGAACTCTCCCCCAACTTCCGTCGCGTGACGCTCACCGGCGCTGACCTGGCCGGATTCACCAGCCTCGGCGCCGGCGACCACAGCAAGGTGTTCTTCCCCAACCCTGCGAACGGCGACTACGCGGTGCCCGCCCTGACCGGGGATGGATTGCGGATGCCGGATGCCGGCACCGTGATCATGCGCGACTACACGCCGCGCGCCTTCCGGGAACTGCCGGCCGAGCTCGACATCGACTTCTACCTGCACGGCGACGACGGACCAGCATCCGCCTGGGCGGCACGGGTCAGCGAGGGAGACCGTCTGGTCGTCGCCGGACCGCGCGGATCCCACTTGCCGCCCGCCGGGGCCGCACGGGTCGTGCTGCTCGGTGACGAGACCGCGCTGCCAGCCATCGCGCGCTGGATCGAGACCCTCCCCGAAGCGATCGAGGTGTTCGTCTTCGTCGAGTTGGGCAACCAGTCGGATGCCGCCTACCTCGACCCCGACCATGTCCACCGGGCCCGCGTGGTCTGGCTCGGCAAGGGCGACGGCGGCCTTGAGCGCGCCATCCGGTCACTGGATCCCGCGCTCATCGGCGACGACACCTACTTCTGGGGTGCTGGCGACAGCGAATCGCTGCTTCCGGTGCGCCACTATCTGCGCCGCGAACTAGGCCTGCCGGTCACCCAGGTCAAGCTCACCGGCTATTGGAAGCCCGGTGTCGAGGCTCTCGACCACCACGCGCCGATCGACCCCACCGACCCCGACTGAGCCCTCAGCCGGTGGATTCCCTGTCCTCGAGCCCGACCGCTTCCCGCAGTTCGCGGGCATCATTGGACAGCCCCTCGTTCTCGGCGAGGTCGGAGAGCATGTCGGCGATCGCGTTGAGTTTCTGCTGGATCGCGAGCTCACCGCGGCGCTGACTGTTCTGCAACAGCGCGACCATCAGGAACGTGATGATCGTCGTTGTCGTGTTGATGATGAGCTGCCAAGTGTCGACGCTCTGGAAGAGGAAGATCGATGGTGCCCACAGCACGACGATGAGCACGCACACGACGAAGAACCAGGCCTTGCTCGTCATCCGGGAAGCTGCGTCAGCGAACTTGTCGAAGGCGCTGACGTGCGATGTGACCTCGCTCGGCATGAGTGCTTCGCCCATCAGCTCGCCGCCTTCTTCCCCTTCTTGGGCGCTGGTGCCGTCTTCTGGCCGCCGCGGGACTTCTCGACGCTTTTGCGCAGCGCTTCCATGAGGTCGAGCACCTCGCCGCCCTCCTCCTCTGCGGCCTGACCGAAGGTCGCCTCGGTGTCGAGCGCGTCACCTTCCTCGAGCTTGGCATCGATCAGGGTCTTCAGCTGCTGCTGGTAGTCGTCGGTGAACTCGTCCGGAGTGAAATCCGACGAGAACGAGTCGACGAGCGCCGCCGACATCTCCCGCTCCTTCGCGGTGATCCGCGCCGGGTTCTCGAGCGACGGGAAGTTGGCCTCCCGGATCTCGTCACCCCACAGCAGGGACTGCAGCATGAGCACGCCCTCTCGCACTCGCAGCGCTCCCAGCTTGGTGCGCTGCCGCAGCGCGAACGTGACGACCGCGGTGCGGTCGGTGTCCTCGAGGGTCTTCCGCAGCAGCTCGTACGCCTTGTTGGAGGAGCCGTCCGGCTCCAGGTAGTAACTGCGATCGAACATGATCGGGTCGATCTGGTCGGTCGGGACGAACTGTTCGACGCTGATCTCCCGACTCTTCTCCGCCGGCAGCGCCTTGAAGTCCTCTTCGGTCAGGACAACGGTGCGCTCGCCGTCATCGAAGGCCTTGTCGATGTCGCGGTACTGCACCACCCTGCCGCACACTTCGCAGCGGCGTTCGAACCGGATGCGCCCGCCGTCCTTGTTGTGCACCATGTGCAGCGAGACGTCGTGATCTTCGGTGGCGCTATACAGCTTGACCGGCACGTTGACCAGGCCGAATGCGATGGAGCCCTTCCAAATCGATCTCATGTCACGCTCCCGTCCGCCTTTCAGTACAACCGCGAACGCGAAGCCTTATCAAGGGATTTCCCAGTTACACGGCAAAGATTGAGCCATGCCGAAGGCGACACGGGGCACGGGGGAACTGGTCTCGGTCGATGGCAGGCGCATCCGGATCACCAACCTCGACAAGGTGCTCTACCCGGAGACCGGGACGACCAAGGCGGACGTCATCGCCTACTACTCGGAGATCGCCGACGTCCTGCTCCCCCACTGCGCGAACCGGCCGGCAACCCGCAAGCGCTGGGTGCACGGTGTAGGCACGGCAAGCAAACCCGGTGAGGTGTTCTTCCAGAAGAATCTCGACAACTCGACGCCGTCGTGGGTGCGCCGCAGACCGATCGAGCACAGCGATCGCACCAACGTCTACCCGCTGGTGAACGACCGGCCGACTCTCGTCTGGCTGGCGCAGATGGCGGCGCTGGAGCTCCACGTGCCGCAGTGGGCCTTCGGTCCGCGTGGTGCGCGACTGAACCCGGACCGGATGGTGCTCGACCTCGACCCCGGCGAGGGTGCGGGGCTGCGGGAATGCGCCGAGGTCGCCCGGCTGGCGCGCTCCATCATGAGGGGCATGGGCCTTGATCCGATGCCGGTCACCAGCGGCAGCAAGGGCATCCACCTGTACGCGGCCCTCGACGGCAGGCAGACGTCGGAGCAGGTCTCGGCGGTGGCGAAAGAACTCGCGCGGGCACTGGAGGCCGATCACCCCGACCTGGTCGTCAGCGACATGAAGAAGACGCTGCGTACCGGCAAGGTGCTTGTTGACTGGAGCCAGAACAACGGCAACAAGACCACCATCACGCCGTATTCGCTGCGGGGCCGGCTGCACCCGATGGTCGCTGCCCCTCGAACCTGGCGCGAGTTGGCGTCCAAGGACCTCGCCCACCTGGACTACCAGGAGGTGCTGAAGCGCGTACGCACCCGCGGCGACCTGCTGGCGGGTCTCGATTCGGTCGTCGTGCCGGCAGCGGGTGCCGAAGGGGCTGAGGGGCACGACCGGCTCGAGCTGTACCGTGACAAGCGCGACCCGAAGAAGACGCCAGAGCCGATGGGCGGCGCGCCCACCGGTGACGGCAACTCATTCGTGATCCAGAAGCACGAGGCACGACGGCTGCATTACGACTTCCGGCTCGAGCGCGACGGGGTGCTCGTGTCGTGGGCAATCCCGAAGGGACCACCGACGGACCAGAAACAGAACCACCTCGCGGTGCACACAGAGGACCACCCGCTCGACTATGGCTCGTTCGAGGGTGAGATCCCGGCAGGAGAATACGGCGCGGGCCAGGTCGAGATCTGGGACCGCGGCAGTTACGAGGTGGAGAAGTGGCGCGAGGACGAGGTCATCGCCACACTCCACGGCGCGCCGGAGGGCGGCCTCGGCGGCTCCAAGCGGTTCGCGCTGATCCGCACCGGCGCAGCCGGGAATGCGGACAACTGGCTGATCCACCTGATGAAGCCGAAGACCGAGGAGAAGCCCGGATCCGGGCAGCCCGCCAGGACGATGCCAGAGCCGGTGAAGCCGATGCTCGCCACCGCTGGGACACTCGAGGGCTTCAGCGGCGCGGATGACGACGAGTGGGCATTCGAGATGAAGTGGGACGGCGTGCGGGTGATGGCCACCGTCGGCGGTGGCCAGGCGCGACTGTTCAGCCGGAGGGGGCTGGACATCACCACGACCTACCCGGAGGTCGTCGTCGATCTTGTCGCACATGTCACCGTCGACTCCGCGGTGCTCGACGGTGAGGTGGTCGCCCTCACCAAGGCAGGCAAACCGAGCTTTTCGCTGCTGCAACAGCGGATGGGGCTCAGCAAGCCGCGCGACGTGGAGCGGGCGATGCGCTCCATCACCGTGCAGTACCTGGTGTTCGACGTGCTGAACGTCGACGGTGAGGACCTCACTGACCTTCCGTACTCGAAGCGGGTCGAGCGCCTGGCCGAGACGGTGGGCCAGGCGGGAACCATCCGCACGCCGGATGCCTTCGTCGGGGACGCCGAGGCCGCGATGGAAACCAGTCGCGAGCTCGGCCTCGAAGGCATTCTCGGCAAGCGGCGGTCGAGCAGCTACCGCGCGGGTGACCGGTCCCGCGACTGGGTCAAGCTCAAGCACACCGCAACGCAGGAGGTGGTCGTGGCGGGTTGGCGACCAGGCAAGGGAAACCGGTCGGGGCGGGTCGGCTCGTTGCTCGTGGGCATCCCGGAGGATGGGAAGCTGCGCTACGCCGGTCGGGTCGGCACGGGGTTCAGCGAGGCGGACCTCGGCGCGATCACCAAGCGGCTGAGCACCATGGCCCGAACCACCAGTCCCCTGGTGGATGTGCCGCGCACCGACGCGGCGGACGCGCACTGGGTGACGCCGAAGCTCGTGGGCGAGGTCGAGTTCTCGGAGTGGACGACAGCCGGCCGGCTCCGGCAGCCGACCTGGCGGGGTTGGCGACCAGACAAGACCCCGTCCGAAGTCCGCAAGGAGAGCTGAACCCGGTGGCACGGCTGCGCAGGGTCGATCCGGCTGCCCCGGGCTGGCGCAGGGTGCGCGCCGGCCGTGGCTTCCGGTACCTCGACGAGGCAGGCGCGCCGCTTCCGGCGGACGAACTCGAGCGCATCCGGGCGCTGGCCATCCCGCCCGCGTGGAAGGATGTCTGGATCTCACCGTGGCCGAACGGCCACATCCAGGCGGTCGGCACCGACGCCGCCGGCCGTCGGCAGTACCTGTACCACGAGCGGTGGCGCCGCAAGCAGGACGAGCTGAAGTTCGACCGGGCGCTGGAACTGGCCGCACGGCTGCCCGGCGCCCGACGGGCCGTCACCATCGCTTTGCGCGGTGACGACCTGACACGTGAGCGTGCCCTGGCCGCCGCGTTCCGCATCCTCGACACCGCCGCCCTGCGGGTGGGTGGCGAGCAATACGCGCAGGACAACGGAAGCCACGGCCTGTCCACGCTGCTCTGCCGGCACGTCACGATCTCCGGCGACACCATCGAATTCTGCTTCCCGGGCAAGAGCGGGCAGGAGTGGTTCTCCGCCGTCACCGACGCCGAACTGGCCAGAGCGCTCAGCGCGATGAAGCGACGCTCCGGTCGACTGCTCGGCTGGAGGGACGACGACGGCTGGCATCCGCTCTCCGCCGCCGACATCAACGACGCGGTGCGCTCGCTGGTCGGGCCGGATTTCACGTCAAAGGATTTCCGGACGCTGAGCGGCACCATCGCGGCGGCGAGGTCGCTCGCGGGAACGCTGCCGAAGACCCGCTCCGCGCGGGACAAGGCGGTCGCCGCCGCGATGCGGGATGCAGCAGAGGCGCTGGGGAACACGCCCGCGATCGCCCGGAAGAGCTACGTCGATCCCAGGGTCGTCGACCGCTTCCACTCCGGAGAGGTGATCGCCACCGGCGCCGCCCCAGAGACAGCGCTGCGCGCGCTGCTAGAGGATCGCTAGAGACAGCTTCTGAAAATAACACGGATACCAGTCAGGATACGTGCGGTGAACGCGCAGAGGCCGAGGTCAGTATGACAAAAGCGAACTCTAACTGACAGGGAGGCTCGTTGGACGGAAACGCGACGACCTCGCACACCAACGTCGCCCTGCTCTCGGTCACAAGCACCCTCGCTCCGCGAATCACTTCATCGGCTGAGATCGACAGGCAGCTGGCACCCGTTCTGCGCAAATTGAAACTGCCCAACGGCCTGTTGCAGCGGGTTGCTGGCGTGCATGAGCGCCGCAACTGGGGCGAAGGCGAGACTTTCGACGACGCGGCTGTCTCCGCAGGTGAACGGGCCTTGCAGTCGGCAGGCGTTGAGCCCGGCCAGGTGGGGCTGCTCATCAACACCTCGGTGACGCGCAAGAATTTGGAACCGTCCGTGGCCGTGCGCATGCACCACCGGCTGGGGCTGCCGTCATCCGCTGTCAACTTCGATATTGCGAACGCCTGCCTCGGCTTCGTCAACGGGATGTCGCTGGCGGCCGGGCTCATCGACTCCGGCCAAGTGAAATATGCCGTCATCATCGACGGTGAGGACGCCGACGATATCCAAATCAACACCATCAACCGGCTCAGCCGCCGGGGCATCGGCCGAAAGGACTTCATGAGCGAGTTCGCCAGCCTCACCCTCGGTTCCGGGGCCGCCGCGGCGGTGCTGGGGCCGGCGGATGCGCATCCGTCCGGGCACCGGGTGCTCGGCGGCGTGACCCGCGCCGCCACCCAGTTCAACGACCTCTGCGTCGGCAGCGTCGACGGCATGTTCACCGATGCGAAAGCGCTGCTGAAGGGCGGCATGGAGCTGGTGGTCTCCGCCTGGAACGAGGCGAAACGCGACTGGAACTGGTCCAACATGGACCGCTATATCGTGCACCAGGTATCGGATGTGCACACCAACGCGATGGTCAAGGCGTCCGGCATCGACCGCTCGCGCGTGCCCCTGACCTACCCGAGACTCGGCAATGTCGGCCCCGCGTCGATCCCGATCACCCTCGCCGAGGAGTCGGCTTCGCTGGCTCCGGGCAGCCGGGTGCTGCTGATGGGCGTCGGGTCGGGCCTGAACACGGCGATGATGGAACTCGCCTGGTGAGGCACCCCACCGCTCCAGCCCAGTTGCCGCCGCCCGGGCTGGACGGTCTGGACCCCGCGTTCTCCCGCCTGGTGACGGCTCCGGATGCTTCTGGCATTCCGCGCACCTGGCACCTGCTCGACAACGCGGGCCTGCTCTCATCGTTCGGTGTCACCCCGGCCGGCACGATCCTCTGCGTGCACGGCAATCCGACCTGGTCGTACCTGTGGCGTCGGTTGTTGACTGCGGCGACGGATGCCGCGGCATCCGGCGGCACCGCCTGGCGGGTGATCGCAGTCGACCAGCGGGACATGGGGTTTTCCGAGCGCACCGGCGACGCCCGCGAGCTGCGCCAGCGGGTCAGCGACTTGTCGTCGCTCACCGATTTCTTGGAGCTCGACGGCCCGGTGTTCACCCTCGGCCACGACTGGGGCGGCCCGGTCTCGCTCGGCTGGGCGGTCGACCATCCGCAGCTGCTGGCCGGAGTGATGCTGCTCAACACGGCGATTCACCATCCCGGCGGACCGATCCCCGCTCCTCTGCGTCTCGCGCTGAGTCAGCCGGTGCACCGCGCGGGAACGGTGACGACGCCGGCATTCCTGAAGGCGACGCTGGCCCTGGCGCATCCGCCCCTCACCGCCGGCGTGAAGCGCGGCTACCGTGCCCCCTACCGGACGGCCGACCGCCGCGCGGGCATCGGGGCGTTCGTCGCCGACATCCCGGTCTCCGCTGATCACCCCAGCCGGGCCGAGCTTGATCGCATCGCGGAAGGAGTGCGCTCGCTCAGGCAGCCTGCGCTCATGCTGTGGGGGCCGCGGGACCCGATCTTCAGCGATAAGTACCTGGACGACCTGGCCGAGCGGATGCCGCAGGCCGACGTGCACCGCTTCGAGGGGGCCGGCCACCTGCTGACGGAGGACGTCGACTACGCGTCGGCGGTGCTCGCCTGGCTGGGCGACCAGCAGGCCGACCGCTCGACGCTCGCCCCCGAGTCAACGCGCGTCGGCTCTGCCGAGGCTGCGCCCGAGGACTACCGGCCGCTCTGGCACTACCTCAACGAGTTCCGCGACAGCACCGACACCGCCCTGGTCGAGATGGCGCCACCCCGCGGCCGCACGCCGCGGGTGGTGAGCTGGCGCCTGCTGTCGCGTCGGGTGCGGCAGATCGCTGCCGGCCTGACGCGTTGCGGAGTGAAGTCCGGCGATCGGGTTTCCCTGCTCATCCCGCCCGGCGCCGACCTCACCGCGGTGCTCTACGCCTGCCTGCGCATCGGTGCGGTCGTGGTGGTGGCGGACGCCGGCCTCGGCCTGGGCGGGCTCACCCGGGCGGTGCGCGGCGCCAGGCCGGATCACGTCGTGGGTGCGGCGCCCGCACTCATTGCCGCCCGGGCATTGGGCTGGCCTGGGCGGAGGATCGCCACCGTACGGCTGGCACCCGGCGCGAAACGCGCGCTCGGGGTCTCGCACCTGCTGGCCGATGTCGCCCGGCTGGGGTTCGACGAGGAACTTCCGCCGCCGCCATCAGCCGCCGATACCGCCGCGGTGCTGTTCACGTCCGGTTCCACCGGGCCCGCGAAGGGCGTCGTCTACACGCATGCGCAACTCGCCGCGCTCTGCAAGGCGCTTGCCGACCAGTACGGCGTCGGAATGGGCACCGGCCTCGTCGCCGGCTTCGCCCCGTTCGCCCTGCTGGGCCCCGCGCTCGGTGCCCGCTCGGTCACGCCCGACATGAACGTCACCTCCCCGAAGACCCTCACCGCCAAGGCGGTCGCGGCCGCCGTCGCTCAGGCGAACATCGGCACGAGCTCGACCGTGGTGTTCCTCTCCCCCGCCGCCCTGGCCAACGTCGTCGCGACCGCGGATGCCCTGACGGCCGCCGACCACGGCGCCCTGGCGCGGGTGGAACTGTTCCTCTCGGCCGGAGCCCCGGTGTCCGAGTCGCTGTTGACCGCTGCCTCCGCACTGATGCCAGCGGCGAGCGCGCATACTCCCTACGGCATGACCGAGGGGCTGTTGCTGACTGATATCTCATTGGAGGGCATCGGGGCTGCGGCTGCCGTGGCTGCGGACGGCCCGGGCGGCGTTTGCGTCGGCTTCCCGGCGACAACCACGCAGGTGCAAATCAGCCCCCTGGATCAGAACGGCAACGCGGTCGGTGCCCCGACGGATGCGCCCAACGTCACTGGTGAGATCGTCGTCTCGGCGGCGCACTTGAAGGACCACTACGATCGGCTGTGGCTGCTCAACCGCTCCGTTGCCAGCAACACCCCAGACGGCACAAGCCGCTGGCACCGCACCGGCGACGTCGGCCACCTCGACGAACAGGGGCGGCTGTGGGTGGAGGGCAGGCTTCCGCACGTGATCACCACGGCGGACGGTGTGCTCACCCCGGTCGGTCCGGAGCAGGCGATCGAGTCGATTCCCGGCGTCGCCCGTGCCGCGGTGGTGGGCGTCGGACCGTGCGGCACCCAGCAGGTCGTCGCCGTGCTGGAGACCATCCCGCCTACCCGGAAGGTTTCGCTCGCCGGTGCCGTGCTGGCGGCATCTATCAGGGCATCCACCTCGCTGCCGATTGCGGCGGTGCTTGTGGTGCCGCGGCTGCCGACAGACATCCGGCACAACTCGAAGATCAACCGCACGCGACTGGCCGACTGGGCGACGCGAATACTGGCCGGCGGCCGCATGGTGCGGCCATGAGGGTGCTGGTCACAGGAGCCAGCGGGTTCCTGGGTCGCGCGGTCGCCGCGCAGGTCGCGGCGGCGGGACATTCGGTGCGTACGTTCCAACGGCGACCGTCCGGGGTTGCTGGCGCCGAGGACGTGCTCGGGTCAGTGACCGTCGGCGCCGACGTCGAGCGGGCGGTTCGAGACGTCGACGCGGTGGTGCACCTGGCGGCGAAGGTCTCGTTGGCGGGTGACCCGGCCGAGTTCCGCCGGGTGAACGTCGGCGGTACGCGGTCGGTGCTCGCCGCGGCGCGGAGGGCCGGAGCCACGCGGATGGTGTTCGTCTCCTCCCCCTCGGTCGCCTTTTCGGGCAGCTCGATCATGGGCGACGGTGCGCTGCCCGCGGACCCACGGCGTGCCCGCGGTGACTACGCCCGCACCAAGGCGGTCGCCGAGCTGATGGCATTGGCATCCGATGCGCCGGAGTTCTCGGTGGTGGCCGTGCGCCCGCATCTCGTCTGGGGCCCTGGCGACACTCAGTTGATTCGACGCATTGTCGACCGGGCACGGCGGCATCGGCTGCCGCTTCTCGACCACGGCGCGGCTCTGATCGACACGACGTACATCGACAACGCGGCATCCGCCATCACTGCCGCGCTGGAGCGGGCGGATGCGGTGCACGGTCAGGCGTTCGTCGTCACCAACGGAGAGCCCCGGCCCGTGGCCGAACTGCTGGCTGAAATCTGCGCGGCGGCTGGCGAACCCGCGCCCCGCTGGCGCGTTCCTGCGGCGGTGGCGCGGGGCGCCGGTTCCCTCGTCGAGGCGGTCTGGCGGGTGTGGCCGGGTGCCGATGAGCCGCCGATGTCCAGGTTCCTGGCCGAGCAGCTGTCGACGGCGCACTGGTTCGACCAGCGCCGTACCCGTACCCAGTTGCAGTGGACTCCCACCGTCACGCTGGAGGAGGGCCTCTCCCGTCTGGCCGCGTCGTACCGCTCCTGACGGCTCAAGAGTCCGGAAGTCGCTGCCTCCGCGCTTCTAAGGCCCTTCCGATCCCGCCGGGTACTCCTCCAGCGGCACCTCGTCCGCTCGCCAAGCCTTCATCACCGGCTCGACGATGCGCCAGCACTCCTCGATCACGTCGGAGCGGACCGACAGCGTCGGGTCGCCCCGCAGCATCCCGGAGATGACCTCGCCATACGGCAGCAGGTGCCCCTCACCGAATTCGACCCGCAGCGTGGACTGCTCGAGCGTGAACGGGTCGGCCTCGCCGTTGATGTTGAGGTCGAGCTCGATGACCTCAGGGCTCAGCAGGATGCGCATCCGCGTCGCGCCGTCGTACCCCGTGAACCCGATCGGAAGGTGCGGAACATCCTTGAACTGGACGACGATCTCCTTCCGGCTGGCGCCGATCGCCTTCCCCGAGCGCAGCCGAAACGGGACACCTGCCCAGCGCCAACTGTCGATCGTCACCGCCACCTCGGCGAGCGTCTCGGTCTTCCGGGCGGGGTCGACGCCCGGCTCGTCCACGTAGTCGGGAAACATGCGGTCCCCGATCCTGCCTGCGGTGTACCGCGCGCGTCGGCTGAAGCGCCGGGCGTCGCCATCGGCCACCCGGGTCGCCCGGAGCGTCTGCGCCATTGCGCCGCGCAGGTCGTCGGCATCGACGCTGGATGGCGGTTCCATCGCAAACAGTGCAAGCACGATCAGGAGGTGGCTCTGCAGCATGTCGGCGAGCGCACCGGCCTTGTCGTAGTAGCCCGCGCGCCCTTCGAGGCCGAGCTGCTCGTCGAAGACGATGTCGACGGATGCGATGTTGTCCGAGTTCCACACCGGCTCGAAGATCCGATTCGCGAAGCGGACACCGAGCAGGTTCAGCACCGTGGCCTTTCCCATGAAGTGGTCGACACGGTGCACGGCGTTCTCCGGGACCAGCCTCGCCAGCAACCGGTTGAGCGCCTTGGCGCTCTTCAGGTCGGTCCCGAATGGCTTGTCGAGCCCGAACACGGTGCCCTCGGGAAGCTCAACCTGGGTGAGCGCGCGACACGCCTTGGCCGTCACCGCCGGGGGCAGCGCGAAGTAGATCGCCGGCGTGCCCGCCACTTCGCCGAGCACCCGGCGCAGCTCCTCAGGGTCGGTCACGTCGGCCTGCAGGTAACGCGAGCGCGCTGCGGTGTCGGTCGCGTACTGGCCGGATGCGCCGATCGAGTCGAACGACGTCCTCACCCGCTCGCGCCAGTCATCCTCGGAGAGCGGGTCCTCGCCCACTCCGATGAGGTGGAAGCCCGTCATCCGCTCCGCATCGAGCAGTTGACCCAGGCCAGGCATGAGCAGCCTGGCCGCGAGGTCTCCGCCGCCGCCCAGGATGACGAGGGTGTCGATTCGATCGGCCATGCGGCCAAGGCTAACCGGCGACCTTGAAGACCGATCAGGGTTCACTGACGGAAGAGCATGTCAGGATATGCGCGTGCCACTGCGCATCGAGGACTACGCACTCATCGGTGACTGCCACACGGCCGCGCTGGTCGGTGTCGACGGGAGCATCGACTGGTTGTGCCTGCCGCAGTTCGACTCGGAGTCGATGTTCGGCGCACTGCTGGGCACCGAGGACCATGGCCGCTGGCTGCTCGCACCGGCCGATGAGGTGCTGTCGACGAGCCGGGCCTACGACGGCCCAACCTTCAATCTGATCACCCGCTGGGAGACCCCGGATGGCGAGGTCGAGGTCACCGATCTCATGCCGCACGGGAACAAGCGCGCCGACCTCGTCCGCCGGGTGCGCGGCATCCGGGGCAGCGTGACCATGCACCAGGAGGTGCGCATCCGCTTCGGCTACGCCAACGCCATGCCGTGGGTGCGCCAGGTGGCTCACAAGGGCGGTCCAGCTCTCATCGCCATCGCCGGTCCGGATGCGGTCATCCTGCGGGGGCCTGCGATGAAGCCGATCAATCACGCGCACGCGTGCGACTTCACCGTTGCCGCGGGAGAGACCGTCGACATGCAGCTGACCTGGTACATGTCCTACCGCCAGCCGCCGTCCGCGATCGACATCGATGCCGCGATCGAGCACACCGCGGCGTGGTGGACCGACTGGGCGGCTCCGCTGCAGAACACCGGCCCCTACCGCAAGGAGGTGCTGCGATCCGTCCTCGTGCTGCGCGCGCTGACTCTCGAGACCACCGGCGGCATCGTGGCGGCAGCCACGACCAGCCTCCCCGAGCAATTCGGCGGCGTGCGGAACTGGGATTACCGCTTCGTCTGGCTGCGCGATGCTTCGGCAACGCTGGAGGTGCTCGCCAGTCGTGGCTACACGAGCGAGGCGCTGGCGTGGCGGGGCTGGCTTTTGCGCGCCATCGCCGGTGACCCCGCCGACATCCAGATCATGTACGGCCTCGCTGGGGAGCGCACCCTGGTCGAGCACGTCGTCGACAGCCTGCCCGGATACGACGGCGCGGCTCCCGTACGGCGCGGCAATGCCGCCTTCGGCCAGTACCAGGGCGACATCTTCGGCGAGGTGATGATTGCATTGCAGAAGGCGCGCGAGGTCGGCGTCGAGGAGGATCGCTTCTCGTGGCCGCTGCAGCTCGCTCTCATGCAGTTCGTCGCAGAGAACTGGCAGCGACCGGACCACGGCATGTGGGAGATCCGCGGCCCGAAGCGGCACTTCACACACTCCCGTGCGATGCTCTGGGCAGCCGTCGACTGTGGGGTGCGCGGCATCGAACAACACGGTCTCGATGGCCCACTCGACGAGTGGCGCGCGTTGCGGCAACGCATCCGCGACGACATCGAGGAACACGGGTTCGATCGCAAGCGGAACACCTACACGCAGTACTACGGCAGCGAAGGGGTCGACGCCACCCTGCTTCAACTGGCTCAGATCGGCTACCTGAAGCACGATGACCCGCAGATGCTCGGCACGGTCGCGGCCATCGAGGACGAGCTCATGCGCGACGGCCTGCTGCTGCGCTACCGCACAGAGACAGGCGTCGACCAGCTCCCGCCGGGCGAGCACCAGTTCCTCGCCTGCTCATTCTGGCTGGTCGAGCAGTATGCGCTGAGCGGCCGGCTGGAGGATGCGACGGCGTTGATGGACCGGCTGGTCGGCTTCTGCAGCGACCTCGGCCTGCTGTCCGAGGAATACGACACAGGCCAGGGTCGACAGGCCGGGAACACGCCGCAAGCGCTCTCCCACCTCGGGCTGGTGCGGGCCGCGGGCGCCATCGCCTTCGCCACGGGAGAGCAGCGCGAGGCGAAACTGGCGACGGTGAGCAAGAAGGCCCAGCGGTGACCACAGCGTCCCGCCGGATGCTTCGGATGCGCCTGGCCGCGCAGCGAATCAGCACCGGCAAGCTCACCTCACCCACCGAAGTCGTGCGGTGGATGACGGCGATGCAAGCGCAGGACTTCAACGGGGCGCGCTGGGCGGTCGCCTTGCGCACCAGCGCGGCGACCCAACGCGAGGTCGACGAGGCACTCGAGAGCGGGTCGATCGTGCGGTCGTGGCCGATGCGTGGAACCCTGCACTTCGTCATCCCGGAGGACCTGAAGTGGATTCTTGGCCTCACCACCGAGCGATTGCTTCGACAAGCGGCATCCCGCCTGCGGGCTCTCGGGCTCCACGAGGCGCAGTTCGAGACCGCTCGCGCCGCGGCGATCGACGCTCTGCAGGGCGGCCGCCGGTTGAGCCGGACCGGCCTGTACCACGTGTTCGATCAAGCCGGAGTCAGCTCGAACCAGCAGCGCGGCTACCAGCTGCTCTGGTACCTCTCGCAGACCGGAACACTGTGCTTCGGGCCGCCAGAGGGCACAACGCAGACGTTCGCGCTGCTGGACGAGTGGATTCCCTCGTCTCGGCAGCTCGAGGGCGACGAGGCCCTCGGTGAGCTGGCGCTCCGCTACTTCAACGCTCGCGGTCCGGCCACAGTGAGAGACCTCGCGTGGTGGTCATCTCTCACCCTTTCCGCCGCGCGGCGCGGGCTCGAGGTCGTGCGTCCTGAGCTCGCGGTCACCGAGGTCGACGGTGTCGAGTACGTGCACAGCCCATCCCTCGAGCCGGAGGCGGGTGGCATCCGGCTGTTGCCCGCCTACGACGAGTTCCTGCTCGGCTACCAGGACCGCTCGCTGCAACTCGACCCCGAGGTGTCCGACCGCGTGTTCCCTGGGAGCAACGGTGTCTTCCTGAACATCGTCGTCGCCGACGGGATCGTCTGCGGCACCTGGCGGCGACCGGCGCGCGCGACGAGCGTCGAGGTGACAACGTTCGAGCCGCTGACCGCACGCGCAGAGGCGGGACTTCGGAAGCCGGTGCGCGACTACGCGCGGTTCCGCGGTGAACGACAGGCCGAGGTGGTCGTCAGACGCTAGCGCGTCGGGGCCGGAACTACGCTTGACCCGTGCGCCGCTACGTTCCCGAGGTGTTTGTCTCGACCCGTAGCCCGTTGCTGCAGGTATTGAAGACTTTCGTCGCTGCATCCGCTGCCTGGCTGGCCTGCATCTGGCTGCTCGACCAACCCGTTCCCATCTTCGCCGCGATCGCCGCGCTGCTCGTCGTGCAGCCGAGCGTAAACCAGTCGCTCGCGAAGGGCGTCGAGCGCAGCGTCGGTGTGATCCTCGGCGTCATCATCGCGTTCGCCGCGGTGACCTGGTTCGGCAGCTCGGTAGTTGTCGTGATCGCCGTGATCCTGGTGTCGCTGCTTGTCGCGTGGGCTCTCAAGCTGACGCCCGGCTCATCGAACCAGATCCCGATCAGCGCCCTCCTCGTGGTTGCCCTCGGGGCCGCCACGCCGGGGTACGGGGCGGAGCGCATCCTGGAGACCATCATCGGCGCCGTCATCGGGCTCGTTGTCAACGTGGCGATCGTGCCGCCGGTACACAGCGCTCCGGCGCACGCCGCGGTTGCTCAGCTCGCCGAGGGCATCGGCAGCACCCTCGACGACCTGTCCACGGCGTTGCGCACGCCGACCTCCTTCCCCGAACTGGACGCGCTGCTGCAGAGGGCGCGCGGTCTGCGGGGGCAGCTGCAGAAGGCATCCGACGCCATCTCCGCGGCGGACGAGAGCCTCATGCTGAATCCGCGCGGCGGGAAGCACCGTGAGCGCATCGACCACGACCGCAAGGTGCTCGCGTCCCTCGGCGTGCTCGTGACGCGGGTGCTCGGCATGACGCGTGCCGTGCGCGACCACTACTCCCCGGGGCTCAGCGACGATCGGATCGTGCGCTCGATCGCGGTCGAGCTGGAGCGGGCGGGCCACGACGTTCGGCTGCTCGCCGCCGAGCCGCGGCCGGAGCACATCGACCTGCCGACGGCCCAACTGCCGGCGCTGACCGCCCCGCTGGTGATCGCTCAGCCGCATCCGGAGCACTGGATCCTGGTCGGCTCGCTTATGGAGGACCTGAGGCGTGTGCGAGAGGAATTGGCGGGCCAGCTGACCTGACCTCACGCCGGGGGCGTACCGTTGAGGAATGCGTGCGATGACCGTCCCCATGTCCGGAGGCGCTGAGGCCTTCACAGTGAGCGAGTTCCCGGATCCGGTTCCGGGTCCGGGTGAGGTGCTGATCACGGTCGCCGCCGCCGGCGTCAACCGGGCGGATGTCGCACAGCGGCAGGGAACCTACGCGTCCGCACCCGGATGGCCGGAGTGGCCCGGTCTCGAGGTGTCGGGAACGATCGCGGCGGTCGGCGGGCAGGTAACCGACTGGCAGGTCGGCGATCGGGTGTGTGCCCTGCTGGGCGGCGGCGGCTACGCCGACCTGATCGTCGTCCCTGCAACGCACCTGCTCCGGGTGCCGGACTCTGTCGACCTGGTCGACGCGGCCGGACTGCCTGAGACTGTGTGCACGGTGTGGTCCAACGTCTTCATGACTGCGGGACTGAAGGCGGGCGAGACGCTGCTCGTGCACGGCGGCGGCAGCGGTATCGGCACAACGGCCATCCAGCTCGCACGAGCGCTCGGCGCGCTGGTGGCCGTCACCGCGGGCAGTCAGCGGAAGCTCGAGAAGTGCCGAGAACTCGGCGCGGAGATCCTCATCAACTACCCCGAGCAGGACTACGTGGCCGAGTTGCTGCGCGCGACCGATGGCCGCGGGGCCGACGTCATCCTGGACCACATCGGCGGTGACTACCTCGACCGCGACCTGCAGGCGCTCGCACCGCACGGGCGGATCATCATGATCGGCAACCAGAGCGGTCAGGAGGCGACCATCAGCATCTGGCGGCTCATGCGCAAGTGGGCCACCATCCACGGCAGCACGCTGCGCGCGCGAAGCGACGAGGAGAAGGCCGAGATCGTCGCGAGCGTCGCCGCGAACGTGTGGCCGCTCGTCGAGAACGGGCAGGTCGTGCCGGTGATCGACGAGCGCATCCCACTCACGGAAGTGGGCCGCGCGCACGAGAAGCTCGAGGCCTCAGGGCACGTAGGAAAGATCCTGCTCCTGCCGTGACAAGCGCTGTCAGCCGGCGCTGTGCAGCGGCACCTTCGCGACCGCCTTGCGCGCCTCGGCCGCGGTAGACGCGGTGAGCGCGGCAGCCGCCATTGCCTCGGCGTCCTCGCGTGTGTGCTTGGCGAGTTCCGTGCGCACGTCGGCGAGCGCCGCGGGGGTCATCGACAGCGTGGACGCGCCGAGCCCGACCAGCACGACCGCGAGGGTGGGGTCGGCCGCGGCCTCACCGCACACCCCGACCGGGGTGCCGCCGGCACGACCGGCGTCGCCGATGAGCTTGATGAGACGCAGGACGGCAGGATGCCACGGGTCCTGATAGGCGGCGACGGAGCCCAGCATCCGGTCGGCTGCGAGCGTGTACTGCGTCAGGTCGTTGGTGCCGATGCTCACGAAATCGGCGTGCTCACTCACCTGGTCGGCCATCACGGCGAGGGACGGCACCTCGGCCATGACACCCGCGAACCGGATGCCCAGCTCCTTGGCGAGGGACACGAAGTACGCGGTCTCCTCGGCATCCGAGACCATCGGCGCCATCACCCACAGGTCGCCCTTGGCGTTCTCCTGCGCTCGGGCGAGCGCGGTGAGCTGGTTGCGGAGGATCTGCTCGTGCACTCGCAATGAGCGCAGTCCCCTCAGGCCGAGTGCAGGGTTTTCCTCCGGCTGATTCTCGACGAACCGCAGCGGCTTGTCGGCACCGGCGTCGAGACAGCGGACGACCACCTTCCGGCCGGGGAACGCGTTCAACACGGCCTCGTAGTCGCGCTGCTGCTCCTCGATGCTCGGCTCCGTGGTCGCGTCCAGGAACAGGAACTCGGTGCGGAACAGGCCGACCCCCTCCGCGCCCAGTTCGACCGCGGCGGCCGCATCGGCCGGCGAGCCCAGGTTGGCCAGCAGCGGGATCTTCTCGCCGTCGGCCAGCGCGCCGTCGCTGAGCGGCAGCGCTGCTGTGGCGCGGAACTCGGCGATGCGCGCTGCGGCGTCCTCGAGCTGGGCCGGATCAGGGTCGATGACGATCGACCCTGCGCCAGCATCGACGATGACCGGGGTGCCGTCGGTGAGCCCGTCCGCGCCGGCGACGCCGACGATCGCGGGGATCGACTTGGCGCGCGCGAGGATGGCGGTGTGCGAGGTGGGCCCACCCTCGCGGGTGACAAGGGCGAGCACCTTGTCGAGCTCCAGCAGCGCGGTGTCCGCCGGGGCGAGGTCGCGGGCGACCAGGATGAACGGTGTGGCGGACTCCGGCACACCCGGCGCAGGAACACCACGCAGGTGTGCGATCACCCGCTGGGCGACATCCCCGAGGTCGGCGGCGCGCTCCGCCATGTAGCCGCCCATGTCGTTGAGGGTCTTCTGAAACTCGGCGAACGCGTCGAACACCGCGCGCTCGCCGGTGCTGCCTGCGTCGATCTTGGCGTCCACCTCATCCACCAGCCCAGGGTCCTGCGCCATCATCGCCTGCGCGTCCAGGACGTCCTTCGCTGCGCCGCCGGCCTTCTCACCGCGACGGGTGAGGTCCGCCGCAACGGCCGCCATCGCGGTGGTGACTGCCTGCTTCTCCTGCTCGGCGTCTGTGCTGCGCTCGACGACCTGCGGTTCGCTCAGCGGTTCGGGCATCCGGATCACGTCCCCGGTCGCAATGCCTCTGCCGACCCCGATGCCGTGGAGTTCCCGCATGATCTGCTCCTTCTTACCGAGTGCTTGCCGAGTGGCCGCGAGGCGAGGCCGGATGCGCACAAAGCGTCAGAGTACTACTCGAACATCAGCGGGCCTCAGACCAGCAGCGCCCGTGCGGTCGGCGGGGTCGCGACTTAGGATTGGCCCACAGTTCACGGAAAGGACCCTTCGACATGGCGACAGCGGAACGCACGGTTGTCTTCGGCTCTGCGGTGGGGATGCACGCGCGTCCGGCCGCCACGGTGGCGAAAGCGGCAGCCGACAGCGGCCAGAAGGTCACCATCGAGAACAGCGCAGGCAAGACGGCGAACGCCGCGAGCGTGCTCTTCCTGCTCGCCCTCGGCGTCAACCACGGCGACAACGTGAAGCTCACGGTTGAGGGCGAGCGCGCCGAGGAGGTCGCGGACGCACTGGCCGAGCTGATGGCGTCCGAGCTCGACGCCGAGGGTCAGTCGGCGACCCCGTAGGCGCCGGATGCGCGTAATCGCGGCGCTGTTTCGCGCCAGCCACCCCGGTCCGAGCCTTGCCGTCACGGTGATCACCGCGCTCATCGGTGTCGGCGTGGGGCTGGAGCCATGGCGCGTTGTGCTGCTCGCCGTGGCGGTGCTGCTCGGTCAGTTCTCTGTCGGGCTGTCGAACGACGCTCTGGACGCAGATCGCGACCGTCTCTCCGGTCGCCGGGACAAGCCGATCGCATCCGGTGAGGTGTCAGCGCGCACCGCGGTGGTTGTGAGCGTGGTCTCGCTCGCGCTTGCGATCCTGTTGACTCTCCCCCTCGGCCCGGCCGCCGTCGTCGCTCACCTGGTGTTCATCAGCTCGGGCTGGACCTACAACCTGTGGTTGAAGGGCACCCTCGCATCGGTCGTCCCCTACGCGGTCGGCTTCGGCTCGCTCCCGCTGATCGCGACCCTGTCGCTGGCCGAGCCGCGGCTGGCGCACGCGTGGGCCATCGCGGCGGCGGCGCTGCTGGGCTCCGGAGCGCACTTCGCCAACGCCCTGCCCGACTTCGATGCGGATGCGGCTACCGGCATCCGGGGTCTCCCCCACGCGATCGGCCGGCGAGGCAGCGCCATCGCGGTCGGTATCCTGCTTGTCGCGTCCGCCGGGTGCGTTGTGCTCGGCACCTGGCCGCCGAGTCCCGCTACGATCGCGGTGTTTCTGATCGTGCTGGCGGCGGCGGTCGCGGTCTCGGTGATGGTGCTGACCGATCGGGTCGGGCGGTCGCTGTTCCGACTGATCATCGGTGCGGCGTTAGCTACCGTCGCTGGCGTCGTGCTCGCGGGCGGACAACTGGTCGTCTGACAGGGTCGGCTCCGTTGTTCCGGCATCCGGCTCGCCCTTCGGATTCTGGATGCCGATCGCCGAGATCACGCCGCCCAGGATGAGCAGCCCGGCCGTCGCCCAGAGGCCGCGGTGCAGCCCTTCCAAGTCCAGAGTTCCGCCGATGATGATCCCCAGCATGGCGACCGCGATGAGCCCGGCGACACGCGCGACGGCGTTGTTGATCGCCGACCCGATGCCGGAGCGCTTCTCGTCGATGGACCCGAGGATGGCCGACGTAAGCGGCGCAACGGTGATGGCGAGGCCGAGACCGAACAGGACGATGCCGGGCAGCAGCTGCAGCCAGAAGTTGAAGTCCTCGGACACCGTCAACATGAGCAGATGCCCGATGCCGGCGAGGATCGGCCCGACCGACATGAAGACGCGCGGCCCGTACCGACCGGACAGTCGGCCGAAGGTCGAGGACAGCAGGATCAGCAGCACCATCACCGGGATGGAGGCCAACCCGGCAGCTGTCGCCGGCCATCCGGCCTCCTGCTGAAGGTAGACGGCGATCAGGAAGCCGCTCACCGACAGCGCACCGTAGATGAACAGTGTCGAAACGTTGCCGACCGCGAAGTTCCGGATGCGGAACAGCGACAGCGGCATCATCGGATGCCGCGCGGTGGCCTGCCGCCAGAGGAACGCGCCGAAGGCGATCACGCCGATCACCATGGGCAGCCAGATCGCCGGGCTGGCCCAGCCGTAATTGTCCTGCTCGATGAGCGCGAACACCGGCCCGCCGACGCCGATGATGGCCAGGACGGCGCCGAGGTAGTCGACGGTGACGCCCTCCAGCCTCACGTCACGCTGGGTAAGTCGGCTGATCAGCCAGAGGGTGACCGCGATCGGCAGCACGTTGATGCCGAACACCAACCGCCAGGTCAGCAGGTCGACGAACGCGCCGCCGATGAGCGGTCCGGCGATGAAGGCGCCGCTGGTCCAGGCGGTCCACGATCCGATCGCCTTGCCCTGGGCTTGGCCGCGGAATGACGACATGATCAGCGCGAGCGAACTGGGTACGAGCAGCGCGCCGGCGATGCCCTGGACGCCGCGCGCGACGATCAGGAACTCGGCGGTCGGCGCGAACGCGCAGAGCAGGGATGCGGCGCCGAAGCCCCACAGTCCGAAGCGCAGCACGACGAGTCGGCCGAAGACATCCGACAGCGACCCGGCGACGAGAATGAGCGCGCCGAGCGTGATCAGGTAGGCGTCGACCACCCACTGCTGGGTGGTCAGCCCTCCCCCGAGTTCTTCGCTGATCGCCGGCAGCGCGACGGTCACCACCGAGCCGTCGAGGAACGCGACGAACGACGCGAGAATCGCAATGCTGAGCACCAGCTTCTGTTGCGAGCTCGTTGACTCCACCCCTCTAGTAGACACCCGATCAGACGCTGATGGACGTGTCGATTTCGCCGACACCGGTCACCCGGATGACCGCAACCCCTTCCTCGGCCGACCGCTCGAGGTCGACGATGGCCGTGATGCCCCAGTCATGGTCGCCAGCCGGGTCGGCGAACACCTGCCGCACCCGCCACTCGGTGTTGCCCCGGGCGATGTGCAGCAGCGCGCCGCTGCGGGCATCCGAGTCGATTCCAATCGAGTCGTGGACGGCGTAGTAGGCATCGAGCGCGTCGGCCCACGCGTCGGCGCCGAAGCCCGCGTCGGCGTCCAGTTCGCCCAGTTCCTCCACCTTGTCGAAGGCTGCCAGTTGCACGCGGCGGAACAGCTCGTTGCGCACCAGCACCCGGAAGGCCCGCTGGTTGGTCAGCACGCTCGGCGGTGGCGGTGGCGCGACCTGCTGCTCGTGCTGCTCGTGCTCGGTCGGGTTCGCGAGTTCGGCCCACTCGTCGAGCAGGCTGGAGTCGACCTGGCGGACGAGTTCGCCCAGCCATTCGATGATGTCGTGCAGTTCCTCGTTCTTCGCCGACTCCGGGATGGTCTGCCGGATCGCCCGGAACGCGTCGGTGAGGTAGCGCAGCAGGGTGCCCTCTGAGCGGTGCAGCGAGTAGAAGCCGACGTACTCGTTGAAGGTCATCGCCCGCTCGTACAGGTCGCGCACCACGGTCTTCGGCGAGAGTTCGAAGTCCGCCACCCAGGGCTGCGACGTGCGGTAGGTCGCGAACGCCGCCTCGAGTTCGTGCTCGAGCGGTTTCGGGTGGGTGATCTCCTCGAGCAGCTCCATCCGCCGGTCGTATTCGATGCCGTCGGCCTTCATCGCCGCGACCGCTTCGCCGCGAGCGAGTTTCTCCTGCGCTCGGAGCACAGGCCCGGGGTCGTCGAGGGTCGCCTCGACGGTCGAGATGACATCGAGTGCGTACGACGGCGACTCTGGATCCAGCAGTTCGAGCGCCGCGAGCGCGAACGGCGACAGCGGCTGGTTGAGGGCGAAGTTGGGCTGCACGTCGACGGTGAGGCGGATCTGCCCGTCGACGCTCTCCACCAGCCCGGCGGTCTTCAGGGTGCGGTAGATGGACAGCGCCTGTCGGGCGAGTTGCCGCTGGCGCGGTCGCGGTTCGTGGCTGTTCTCGATCAGTTCACGGATCTCGGTGAACGGGTCCTTCCCGTGTGCGATCACGTTGAGCACCATGGCGTGACTCATCCGCATGTTGGAGGTGAGCCGCTCCGGCTCGGCGGCGATCAGGCGGTTGAAGCTCGGTTCGCCCCACGACACGAAGCCATCCGGTGCCTTCTTCCGCTGCACGCGCTTGAGTTTCTTGGGGTCGTCCCCGGCCTTCGCGACCAGCCGGGCGTTCTCCACCTCATGCTCAGGCGCCTGGGCGACCACAGTGCCGGCGGTGTCGAATCCGGCCCTGCCCGCCCGACCCGCGATCTGATGGAATTCGCGCGCGGTGAGTTGGCGCATCCGGGTGCCATCGAACTTGGTGAGGCCGGTGAGCAGCACGGTTCTGATCGGCACATTGATGCCGACGCCGAGCGTGTCGGTGCCGCTGATCACCCGCAACAGGCCGCGCTGGGCGAGCTGTTCGACGAGTCGGCGGTACTTGGGCAGCATGCCGGCGTGGTGCACGCCGATGCCGGATCTGACCAGGCGGGACAGGGTCTGCCCGAACTTCGTGGTGAAGCGGAAATCGCCGATGAGGTCGGCGATCTCGTCTCGCTGCTCGCGCGTGATCACCTTCAGGCTGGTCAGCGCCTGAGCTCGCTCGAGGGCAGCGAGTTGGGAGAAGTGGACGATGTAGACGGGCGCCTGGCCGGTGGCGAGCAGCTCGTCGACGCTCTCGTGCACCGGGGTGGTCGCGTAGAAGTAGTGCAGCGGCACCGGACGCTCCACTCCGGTCACGGATGCGGTGGGCCGCCCGGTGCGCTCGGTCAGATCGCGCGCGAGCGCGTCGACATCGCCGAGAGTGGCGGACATCAGCAGGAACTGCGCCCTGGGCAGGCGCAGCAGCGGGACCTGCCAGGCCCAGCCCCGCTCAGGGTCGGCATAGAAATGGAACTCATCCATGATGACGACATCCACCGGAGCGTCTGCGCCCTGCCGCAGCGACATGTTGGCGAGGATCTCCGCGGTGCAGCAGATGATCGGGGCATCCGGGTTCACGCTCGAGTCGCCGGTGACCATGCCGACGTTCTGGGCACCGAACAGGTCGACGAGCGCGAAGAACTTCTCCGACACCAGCGCCTTGATCGGTGCCGTGTAGACGCTGCGCGCACCGGCTGCCATGGCGGCGAAGTGCGCGGCAACCGCGACCAGCGACTTTCCGGTTCCGGTCGGGGTGCTGAGGATGACATTGGCGCCGGTGACCAGCTCCATGACTGCCTCGTCCTGCGCGGGATACAGGGTGAACCCCGCGCCGGCCGCCCACTCCACGAACTCGCCGTAGACGACATCCGGGTCACTGCTGTCGGGAATACGCACGCTTAACGGTTGCACACGTGCTGACTAGTCCCGTTCCGGCTCGACCGCCGGGTCGCGGTCGGCGACCACCGAGGCGATCACCGTCAGCAGGGCGGATGCGATGATCGCGGTTCCGAACAGCTGGTCGCCGACGCCTGCGAAGGCGCCGAGGTTGATCGCGGCATCCGGATCGCGGGCGAGCGCGGCGAATGCGAGCACCGTCACGCCGAACAGCGAGTAGGCGAGGAAGATCAGCACCCGCGACGGCAGCGGGTAGCGGCGGGTGCCCTTGTTGGCGTACTCGGCGGTCGTCAGCAGGTTCCAGACGAAACCGAACAGCACGAAGGCGACACCGGTGAAGCCGAGCAGCGCGCCGAGCGGGTCGGAGACGAAGTCGCGCTGGTCGAAGAGCGCGGCGAGCAGCAGTGCGACAGCGATCCCGGCGGCCCGCCTCACGGTGAGGGTTCGTTTGGCGGCATAGAACCCCAGCAGCACGAGGCACGCCACCGTCGCCACAATGGTCAGCGCTTCGCTGGTCCACAGCGCGCCGAACGGCGGCGGGAGCACATTGGCCGCGACCATCACCGTCACTACGCCGATCGATCCGAGGATCTCCGGCGTGCCGGTGCGGCCGCGGCGAGCCCAGCGGATGGCCAGCACAATCAGGAAGATGCCGACCAGCAGCCGGTTGAGTGCGACGACGCGACTCATGGAGAGGAAACCGACCACTTCGGAGAGTGCGGCCGGCACGGCAGGAACGCCGTAGTTGAAGGCGACCTGGGCGACCAGCAGCGATACGGAAACGATGCCGAGGGTACCGGCGAGCCCCGCGGCGATGGGTTTGGCGACGGCACCGAAGCTGCTGTCGATTCCCTCGACCGAAGTATCGTCTCGGCGTCGGCGCACGCGCGCCAGCAGGAGCCACACGCCGACGATGAGGCCGCTGAGCAGGAGCGCGAGCGCGAGGTGGCTGAGTTTCGGCGGGTCGCCGTCGAGAATGCTCGCGGTCATCACCCAGCCTCGCCAGAGAACAAGTGCGGTGATGCCGACGGCGAGGGTGATCACCGATGGCAGTTGGGTGCGAACCACCCGCACCGCCCACACAGCGGAGGTGGCCGCCAGTTGGGCGACGGCCGCGCCGGCGACGAAGGCGAACGGAACCGCCAGCTGCCCGATGGTGGACATCATCAGCGACACGGTCACCGGGCCAAGGTCGTAGCCGAGGGACGCGCTCAGCGCACTCGACCTCAGCGATGTCGTGCCGAACGCGATCGTGAGGAAGATGAGGATTACCGGGAAGTCCCACCAGGCGAAATCGAATCGACGCCGGATGACGGTGTACACAATCAGCGCCAGCGCTACAGCAATCGTCGCGATCCTCGAGAGCTGGGTGTCATCGCCGATGTTCATGGATCCCATGAGCAGGAGCACGAGGACAGTGAGCGTCGTGACGACCGCCGTCAGCCATCCCGTGACGTGCAGCACCGCGGTTTGCACGAGCGCGATCGAGATGACAAGCAGCAGCAGGAGCACCCAGAGCACGGGGCGCGGGAACGACAGGTACTGGCCACCAACGGTCACCGACAGCGGCAGCGACTCCCGCAACACAGAGGAGAACAGGATGCCCGCCACCGCGATGCCGTAGCCGATGACGGCGATGCTGGCGATGGTCCTCAGGCCCCTTGGCCAACCGTCGGCTCGCAGTCTGCCTTCGCGGTACGGTCGGCCGACGACGTGATCAAAGAAGGAGCTGACCATCGCCCAGGCGATGCCGACGATGCGTCGCGGCAGGGATGGCGCTTGCTGCGGGGTCAGGGTCGCGGTCACGGCTCACCGATCCTGAGCGCGGAGTTGAGGCTCTGCACCGACCAGATGCCGTCCCGTCCGGCAAGGACATGCCTGGAGAGCTCGTCGCTGTCGACCTGGAGTTTCCATTCAAGGACCGTTTCGCCCCGGTCATCGACGAGGGTTGCCGAGTCGCGATCCACCAGCACGAGCCGATTGCCATCGCCGATGGCATGGCTCGCCCCTTCACGCGACCAGAGGATCCTCCCGTCGTCGGGATCGAACGCGACGCTTTCCTCATCGCTCACGACGACGACCTGGCCCGCTGCGACCTGCACAGCGGACGGGAGACCGAGGTAGCGGGCGTCCCATAGCTTCCTGCCGGTCGCGAGGCTGTAGCTGGTGACCCAGGAATCAGCGCCGGCGATGACGACCACGTCGTCGGCGATGGCGATCCCGTAGCCTTCGGTGCCGTTCGTCTCCCATCGGATGTCGCCGTCTTTGCGATCGAGCGCGACGACGCGGCCGGCGCGATCGACGACGATGACGGTGTCCGCGCCGACGACGGGCCGCTGGTCGACGTCGGCGCCGATCGGCTTTTCCCAGCGGGTCTTGCCGCTGATCGCGTCGATACTTGTGACGACGCCGTCGAGTCCGACGACGATGGCGTTGCCGGCACCGTCTGAAACGGGTGCGGCAATGACGAGGTCGCTGGTGTCACGCGTCCAGAGCCGCTGGCCCGCATCGCTGTACGCGACGATGCGGCGGCTGGACGTCGTCGCGATGATGACATCGCCGACAGCGCCGAGTGCGATGGCGTGGCCGCCGGGGTGGCCGATCCAGTGGTGGACGAGTGATCTGCTGCGCTCGTCGTAGCGCAGAGCGACCAGATCGTCACCGCTGTCGCGCGTTGTGACGATGGTTCCGGATGCGGTCAACGCCGGCACTACCGAGTAGGACGGGATGCCGTCGTCCTCGCCGTAGACCGGGTCGCGCCGCACCGTCTGCAACTCTCGGTCCCGCCAGCCGCGCGGGTCGGTCCATGCGCCGATGGATTTGGTGGCGGAGTGCGACTGGAGCCGTGG
Source organism: uncultured Actinomycetota bacterium (assembly GCA_963702165.1). GTDB lineage: Bacteria > Actinomycetota > Actinomycetes > Actinomycetales > Microbacteriaceae > Terrimesophilobacter. Next base: position 1,102,388 of record OY969722.1, read on the forward strand.
AGCATCAATCCCCGCCACAATGACGGCCGTGTCGTCAACCGTGGCGTCGATCGCGATGCGTCCACGCCCGGGGCACCACAGGTCTGCCTCGTTGACCGTCAGGAGGAGGGCGCCCGCGTCGTCGAGGTATTCGATGACGCCGCGGGTCTCGATGCATCCGCGGGGGTCGTCCAGGCTTGCGTTCTCGAGGAGGCTGGCGTTCTCGGGCTGGTGCGCGGTGAAGCGGGAGCGGTAGTTCAGCGACCCGCCCACGAAGGCGGTTCCTTCACTTTCCCAGCTGGATCCGGGTGCGACATCGGTGGGCAGCACCAGGAGTCCCGGCGTGTAGATGAAGGACACGTCCCCGCCCCAGGCGACCATCGATTCGACGCCCGCCTCGGTGAACCGGAACAGCTCGCCGTTCTGCGTGGCCTCGCCGTCGGTGACAGTGGTGGTGGTCTCCCGCCAGAGCGTCGCGTTCCTGACCTCGCTGTCGCTGAGCTCACCGAGCAGCGCATGCGCAGCCATGCTGGGCAGGGTGAGGAACTCTTCGACACCAGTGGCCCGGGAGCTTTCGGAGGAGCGCACGACGCCGTCCTGGTCGACGAACCATTCGACGTGTCCATCCGCAGGGACGAGCCGTGCGGCATTGCTCTCTGCCCGGCCGGTCAGATCCCGGTCGCTGAGCGCGATCGCGCTGGTGCAGACGAGGACCACCGCCACGATCGATGCAGCCGATACGATGCCGGATGCCCGCAACTTTGCGACGGCGCCAGCGGAGGTCATTCGATCATCGTAGGGGTTGACAGTAGTTCAGTTGCGACGTCTCGGTGATCGAGCCTTCCGGTCATCGAGCTTCTCGAGATCCGCCCACTCCGGTGGTCGCGCCCTCCCGGTGATCGAGCCTCTCGAGATCCCGATCCCCGGTGGTCGAGCCTGTCGAGACCATCTCGGCGTTGGGCAGAGTTCTCCCCGGGTGCTTCAGGTGGCGCGATGTCGCTCGGTGGCGGTGAGGGCGTCGTTCAGTGCCGGTGACTTCGATGGCATTGGTCTGGGTGTCTGGGTGGGGTCGATCTCCCGGGGCGGGATCAGCCAGAACTGGATCCCGCTGGGGTCGTTGTCGCGGACTTCGATCTCCCAGCCCTCGTCGTGCAGCAGCAGGTGGTGGTGGCGGCAAAGGAGGATGCCGTTGTCGATGTCGGTTTTCCCGCCGTCGCGTTCCCACCAGCGGATGTGGTGGGCCTCTGCCCATTCCGGGGTGCGTTCGCAGCCGGGCCAGGCGCAGCCGCCGTCGCGGGCGGCCAGCAGCCGGCGTTGGGCCCGGTTGAAGAAGCGCTGCTCCCGACCCAGGTAGACGGGGATGGGGCGGTCGTCGAAGACGATCAGCTCGATCCCGTTCAGGCACACGTTGCGCTCCACGGTGGCCATCGACACCGGATACGGCTGCCCCTCGATCCAACCCCGACCGGTGCGCTCTTCCAGGTCGCTTGGCGGCCACCAGTACCCGGACCGCGGGCCGGTTCACCCCGACCACGGTCTGCGGGTCGGTGTCCAGGGCCAGCTGGATCAGCTCCAGCATCCCGTCGGAGGCCAGCTGCTCGGTGCGTGCGGGTATCCGCCAGGATCCGCTCGGCGCGTTCCTGTTCGGGGCCGCTGGTGAAGCGGGGTCCGCCGCGGCGGGGTGAGGTGAGTTTGTCGTAGACGTCATCGATCAGCGCGGCACCCTCGGGGTCGAGGTCCCAGGTGTAGCGGGTCATCCCGTCATCGCGCTTCCACCGCCGGAACGAGCGCAACACCCTACGCTGCCGCTCCCGCTCCACAATCCCCGCCGCATCCAGGTCGTCGCGGGCGGTCCGGGCCAGGCGCAGCATGCCCTCGGCGTCGGTGCCGGTCGCGTTCTCCACCAGCCGGGCAGCGGCGGCGGTCAAGTCTTCGGTCGTGACACCCGGGCCGGGTTTGCCGAGTCCAGTGCGGATTGCCTCCGCCCCGGCCACCGACAGGGTCCCTCCGGCAACCGCCCTCCCCACCGACGCCAGCCAGGGCTCGGTCATCATCGACGCCAGCCCCACTGGGTCATCGATCCCGGCGGTCTCGGCATTCTGCAGCAGGTCGGCATCGTTGAGCATGGTCCCGACCCGGATCAGGGTGGTCGCCTCCCGGGCGGTGGAGCCGGTCACGCCACGGATCAGGGCCTCCGGGGTGCGGAACCCCTCCTTCCGGGCCAACCCCCCGAAGCCCGGCCTCCACGGATTCGAGCGGCGCACCACCTCACCGGCCAGCACCGACGCGCAAGCATCAAGACTGCGCTTGGCCTCCGCCAGCGACCGCTGCGCGCCCAGCAACTGCTTATCGTCAAGCGCTCGGGCGCCCGGCGCGTCGGCGCCGATCCGGGCGGCAGCAGCCAGCAGCACCTCGAGCGAGGTGCTGAACGTAGCTGCGGAAGTGGTCATGCATCCATTGTCCCAAGCCTCGAATACAGCTCCACAAGCAGATTTGAGAATCTGTTAGAAACTACTTTCACGACCACCTGTGGAGGAGAAGTGCCGGCCAGGAGGTTGACGACGAACTCGCCAGAAAGCCGCGCCGGGCACAAGCTCGACCACCGAGACGGCGAGATCACCGATAAGGCGGGCAAGAGCCAGCCCCCCAGCCAGCAGCCACCACCACAACCACCACCACCACCACCACCAATGCCCACTCAGGACCCGCCCAATAGACTGGTCTGCGCGTCGGCGGCCGTGCGAGCGCCCCGGCGGAACCACCCGATCGGCGAGAGGCGAAGCGCAACTATGGTCAGAGCCACGAATATCGATGCGACTGCGGTCAACACGATTCGCTGGCTCTCCGAAACCGACACCACCATCGTCGTGCCCGTCTACCAGCGCCAATACCGTTGGGACATCGGCGGATGCGAGCAGCTGCTCGCCGACATCCGGGATGCCGCGGATGCCGCCCATCAGCACACGCACTTCATCGGCTCGATCCTGTCCACGACGAGCGCGGACGCGAACAACGGCGAGTTGGTGCTGATCGACGGGCAGCAGAGGATCACGACGCTGATGCTCCTGATCGCGGCGCTACAGCACTCCGTGCGAGACCACGACCCCGAGCTGGCGGCCCAACTGCAGCAGGTGTTGGTGTCCCCCAGTGATCCGTCCCGCACCAAGCTGCAGCCGCACCGCGCGTGGGCCGAGGTATTCGAGAGCGTCATCCTGGATCGTCGGCTCGGTGACGCCCTGCGTGATTCGCGCTTCGACGACAACTACGCGTTCTTCCGCAGCCAGATCCCGGCTGACGAGGTCGCGCAGGTCTGGAACGGCCTGCAGCGGCTCGAGCACGTATCGATCACGCTCGGCGCCCACGCCAACGCACAGCAGATCTTCGAGAGCCTCAACTCGACCGGCGAGCCGTTGCGCGACCACGAACTCATCCACAACTACGTGCTCATGGGCCTTTCGCACGCCCAACAGCGCGAGATCGAAAGCGAGTACTGGCTTCCGATCGAGGAGCACACGGGCGAGTCGATCGCGAGCTTCTGGCGCCACTACCTGGTGATGACCACGGGACGCGAGATCGACGTCGTCGCAGGTCGCGGCGTGTACGAGGCGTTCCGGCACCGCTTCCCTCGGCTGGAGTTGGAGTCACTGCGCGAGCACGCGACCGAGTGGCGCGAGTTCTCGGCGATCTATCGCGCGCTGATGGAGCCGTCGCGCGAGAAGGATGCCGACATCGCCGCCCACCTCGGGTACCTGAACACGTTCGGCCAGCTGATGTATCCGCTGGTGATGCGCGTCTACCGCGACTACCTGACCGACGCCATCGACAAGCCGGCGCTACTGACGTCGCTCGAGCGCATTCAGTCACTGCTCATCCGTCGCACCATCGTCGGCCTGTCCAACGACCGGCTGGTGGCGCGGCTGTGCCGTGCGCGCGAGGACGGTCCGGACAGCCTGCTGAACGCGATCGCCCGGATCACGCCGTCGGATGAGCGGGTGCGCGTGGCGCTCAAGTACGGCGAACTCCCCCACCCCGGCTACGTGCTCGGGCGACTTTCGGATGCCACGGACCTCACCGACCTGGACGTCGAGCCGATCATGCCGCTGGCTCCTGGCGACGCCTGGACCGGTGACGGCGAGCGGGTCTGGGCCGACTTCAGCGAGGACGAGCAGAACAGCCACCGCGCGCTGGCGCAGACGCTCGGCAACCTGACGCTGCTCGAGCAGCCGCTGGCGGAGCGCGGCGCCGACCTGCCGTTCCCGCAGAAACGGGAGACGATCTACGCCAAGAGCCGGATCGGTCTGGCGCGCGAGCTCACTGAGGCATCCGTGTGGGGCACGGCCGCGATCTCGGAGCGAACCGAACGACTCACCTCGGAGTTCGTGCGCATCTGGGCGCGGCCGGCTGTTGTCGGTATCGATGATGACGGGCTGACCCCGATCCTGGACGCGAAGCGCCGACCGGGTTGGCCGCGCGGCTGGCAGCGCGAATTCGAGTACGTCGAATACCGCGGCGAGCACTGGGAGGTGTACGACGTCAAGTACCTGTTCAACCGCATCTTCAAGCGGCTCTGGGCGGATGCGCGTGACGACGTCGTCGCGTTCAGCGCCCACCGCGGCGGGCCGATCTTCCAGGCTCAGGCCTGGAACGGGCAGTGGGACCAGCTCGACGAAAACCACTTCCTGTACATGGGATGGGACTCGAAGTACATGCTGACCGCTGTGCAGGGCGTGCTTGAGGAGTCGGGCATCGCGTCCGAGGTCTTCGTCAAGTACTCCTACATCGGCGCGGCCATGTAACTGGCGTCGCATCTGGGGCGGTTCGATTCTTCGCCCCGGCACTGCGCGCGCCGGCTGGTGTGCTCTCAACCCAGCCGAGCGACGCGACGCTGGCATACTGAGCCACAGTCAGACTGGCGAATTGCGGCGAGAGGGATGCGCGTGACATGAACGATCTTTCGGCGACACAGATCATTGCTGCAGTTCAGGCGGGTACCCACACTCCGGTTGACTTCGTCCGGGATGCGCTTGCACGGGCCGAAGGGGCTGCCCACCTCGGCGCGATCCAGCAATTGTTCGCCGACGAGGCACTGGCCGCGGCGGGAGCTCTGGCAGCCAGGTCCGATCTTGCGTCATTGCCCCTGGCCGGTCTTCCGGTGCTGATCAAAGACAACGTGCCGGTGGCCGGGCATCCCATGCGAGCTGGCTCCCAGTCGACCGGCGAAGAGCCGTGCAGCGACGACCACGAGATAGTTCGCCGCCTGAGGGAAGCCGGCGCCATCATCATCGGCACCACCAGGGTGCCCGAACTGTGCGTGTGGGCGGCCACCGACTCCGCATTCGGCGTAACCCGAAATCCCTGGAACCCGAGCCGCACCCCCGGCGGTTCCTCCGGCGGTTCAGCAGCCGCCGTCGCGGCTGGCATCGTTCCGGTCGCACACGGCAACGACGGCATGGGGTCGATCCGCATCCCCGCAGCGAATACGGGGCTATTCGGCATCAAGCCCGGCCGTGGCGTGGTGCCATCCGAGCTCGGCCACGACTCCTGGGGTGGCATGGCGGAGAACGGCCCCTTGACGACGACCGTGGCGGATGCCGCGTTGGTGCTGGCGGTGCTGGCGGGTGATCCTGATCTCGGGGCTGTAACGGAACCGACCACATCCCTTCGCATCGCCGTCGCCGTAGGCACTCCATCGTTCCTCGTCCGACTGAGCCGTCCGTGGAAGCAGTCGCTGCTGGCCGTTGCTGAGACGCTGCGCGCCGCCGGTCACGTCGTAGAGTTCGCCCGTTTTCCGTACCCGGCAAATCCGATTCCCGTGTTCGCCCGCTGGTTCGCCGGCACCGCCGCTGACGCCCGAGCGCTCGACCACTCGAAGCTGGAGCCGCGCACCCTGCGCCATGTCAAACTCGGGATGACGGCGCAGAAGCGCAAGTGGGTCAAGCAGCGCGACGCCGACCGCTTCGAGGCGGATGCCCGGAGATTCTTTGCGGGGTACGACATGCTGATCACTCCGGCGCTTGCCCGGCATGCGCCGGCCGCCGACCTGTGGCACCGGCGATCCTGGCTGCGCAACATCTGGTCGAACCTTCAGTACGCGCCGTTCGCCGCGCCATGGAACATGCTCGGCTGGCCGGCAGCATCCGTTCCGGCCGGAGTCGACGAATCCAGCGGGATGCCTACGGCCGTGCAACTGGTCGCGACACCTGGAGGAGAGCGCGCAATTCTGGGACTATCCGCGCAGATCGAGCGCTTGCGACCCTGGCAGCGAGTGGCGCCGGCCGTCAGCGCGAGTGACCCGACAGCACTTTCTCCGGCCTAGCTGCGGCTGCTCTCAGTCCAGACATTTTCGGCGAAGGTGCATCCAAAACCCTCCTCCCGCAGGAACTACCTCTATGACGGGCGACTTCCGCCCACTCAATGAGGAGGACACAATGCGATACAAGATTCTGACGGGACTCGCGGCCGGCTTCGTTGCCACCGTGGGGCTCGCTGCACCAGCGCAGGCGATCTCGCCATCGACAGCGGATCTCTCTCTTCTGCACGCGGTGCCGGGCCTGACCGTGGACGTGTGGGTCAACGGCAAGGTTCTGATTGAAGACTTCGCACCAGGGACGCTCTCCGATCCGCTCGATCTCGCTGCGGGCGATTACGAGGTCGTGATCACGGCCCCCAACGACCCGATCACCTCGCCGGCGATCGGACCGGTCACCCTCACGCTCGCTGCCAACACGAGCTACACGGCGGTTGCCCACTTGGCAGCCGATGGCACCCCGACGGCGACGCTGTTCACCAACGACCTCGCGACCACTGCCGCCGGACAGGGCAGGCTCACGGTGCGCCACGTGGCAGTCGCTCCCGCGGTCGACGTGCTCGCGAACGGCGAGGCGGCGTTCACCAACCTTGAGAACCCGAACGAGGTCAAGGCCGATCTGCCAGCGGGCACCATCTCGGCGGCCGTCGCGGCTACCGGCACGACCGAACCGGTTATCGGTCCGGCCGACGTGAACGTTCAGGAGGGTGTCAACACGATCGTCTACGCGTGGGGCAGTCTCGACGATGACAACCTTGCGCTGGCCGTGCAGACCATCGATGGGCTGCACGCGACCCCGGGTGGTGTGAATTCAGGCACCGCCGGGCTGGTTGCCGACCCCGACCCGGCCCTCATCGGGCTCGGAATCGCCGGGCTGATCGCACTCCTCGCAGTAGGAACCATGGTGACGCTGCGGGTGCGTGCAAAGAACGAAGGCTAGCCGGTGCAGACCAGAAGGGCAGGCGTGATCCCGCAGATCGGGGTGTGGGGCACGACTGTCCTTCTGTTAGCGGGCTGCTCCTGGACGCAGGAGCAGCCCATTCCGCCTGCCACGCCGACCCCGCCCAGCAGCCTCGGCGCCGATTCGGAACTCGGCACCCACAGCGCTGCCCTCGGGGCAGTGACGGCACCCGTGTCGCCCACTCGAGTGCAGGTCCCCTCCCTCGGAATCGACGTGACAGTGAGCCCGGTGGGTGTGGAGGCTGACGGCTTCATGGAGATCCCTCCGGATGTCACGGTCGCCGGTTGGTACAAATACGGCTCGAACCCCGGCGGCGACACCGGCACGACGGTCATCGCTGCGCACGTCGACTCTCCCCGGTACGGAATCGGTCCCTTCGCGGCATTGAAGGATGCATCCGTCGGGGAGGTCGTCTCGGTGACGTCGGCTGACGGTGTTGTGCACGAATATGCGATCGAGTCGGTGTCGCGCATCGAGAAAGCGCGGTTGCCACTCGATGACGTGTTCGACCGAGAAGGTGCACCGCGGCTGGCTCTCATCACGTGTGGCGGACAGTTCGACTACGGCGCCGGCCACTACGAGGACAACATCGTCGTGATCGCAATCCCCACGACGCCGTGAACCGGCGCGAGTAGTATCCGCAAAATGGCCAGCGAAGCCGATGAGGCTGAGGCACGATTCACCGTCGCCTTCGTGGAGGGCGACGAGGAGGCGCTTGCGTGGGTCTATCGGCGCTGGTCACCGCTCGTGTACACGATTGCTGTCCGCTCTCTCGGCGATGTCGGGGATGCCGAAGATGTCACGCAGAAGACATTCGTGGCGGCGTGGACCGGCCGCACGGGGTTCGACTCGTCCCGCGCGCAGCTTTCCACCTGGCTCGTCGGAATTGCGAAGAACAAGATCGCGGACACGCACGAAGCGCGAACGCGCATCGGCCGGCTGCAGGCGCAGCTCGCCGCCACCACCAGTCCACTCGACGCGATCGCCGAGCCCGATGACCTCGCCGACACCCTGGTGCTCTCGGATGAGATCGCCCACCTGGAGCCGGAAGCGCAAGTGGTCGTGCGACTGGCCTTCTATGACGATCTCACCCATAACGAAATCTCAGAACGGCTGGGTCTACCCTTGGGCACGGTCAAGAGTCACATCCGGCGCAGTCTGCAGCGGATGCGCGCACGATTGGAGGTGACCTATGCGCCACGTAGACCCTGACACCCTCGCGTTGTTGGGCATGGGTGAGCAGGTCGCCGACAGCGAATACCGCGAACACATTGCACAATGCCCGGAGTGTGCCTCCGAACTCGCGAACTACAGCCGCGCGGCACGCGTTGGACGAGCCACCCTCGACGCGGGAGAACTGCTTGAACCGGCGCCCCGGGTCTGGGACCGTATTTCCGAGGAATTGGGCATCGCCGAGGAGCCGGCGGCTGAGGTCGTCGAACTTGCTCCGCGGCGGCGCCGCTGGGTTCCGCTTGTCGCGGTTGCCGCGAGCGTCGCGCTCCTCGCATCCGTAGGTGTCGTCATCTGGCAGGTTGCGCAGCCATCGCCGACCACTGTGCTCGCCACCGCGACCCTCGAAGCCTTCCCGGCCTGGCCGGGCGCAACCGGAAAAGCGGTAGTTGAGCAACAAGCCGACGGCACCCGAGTGGTGCACATCAATTTCGACGCTCCCAGCCTCCACAACGCGTATGAGGAAGTGTGGCTCATCTCATCCGACGCGACCCGACTTGTGAGTCTCGGCACCGCCTCCGGCTCGACCGCCACTCTCCCGATCCCTAACGGCATCGACCTGTCCACCTATGACCTGGTCGACGTTTCGGCTGAGCCATACGATGGCAACCCCACCCACTCTGGCGACTCGATCGTGCGCGGACAGCTTCAGTGATTGTCGGCGCGGTTCACGCGCAGCTGGGCACCGTCAGTGGGAGGCGGAGCTCGTGTCGGGGTTCGCCCAGGCCTCATCGCGCAGGGAGATCTCTTGCGTCATGTCGTCAAGGAAGCGGATGACGGTGGCCCGCTCGTCGCGCGACAGTCGTGCCGCCGCGTAGAAGCGCTTGGACTGCTGCCGGCCGACCGTGTTCATGGCCGCGGTGTGCGTTTCGGGGGTGATCAGAATCGCGAGTGCGCGACGATCGGTGGGGTGTGCTTGGCGGATGATGTGACCGGCGCGTTCGAGGCGATCGAGCATCTTCGTAACCGAGGCGGTGGAAATCTTGAGATGGGTGGACAGCGCGCCGGGAGTCACCGTCTGCCCTTGGTTACCCGAGACGATCAGGTAATGCAAAGCACGCATGTCTGTTTCGTTCAGCTTCATGTAGCTGAGTGAAGCCTCGGAGAGCACCTGCTCGGCCTCACGCAGTCGGCCGAGGGCCGCCATCAGTTCGCCGATTTGTCGCACGTCGACCGGATCCAGGCCCGATCGGTCGATCAGTTCGCTCCGGGGATCGCTGGCGTCAACGTCATAGAGGTTCGTAGCAACCACCTCGTGGTCCGGGGCCGAATCGCTCATACCTGAATACTAGCTTGATAATGATGAATCTAGCCTTTGAAGTTTCCAGCCAGACTGTTTACTATCTAGGCTAGCGAATACCCCGAGGAGGCGCTGGTGTTGACCCACGGACGATCCGCGCGCACCGCGGAGATCAGTGCCCGTTCCGAAATCGAAAGCGACCTCGCAACCTATTTTCGGGAGCGGACAACGGTCGCCCGAAGCTATGGCGAACACTTCGAGCGGCTCTGGGCCCTTGCCGGTGAGAATGTGCTCGGCGGGAAGATGTTGCGGCCGCTGCTGCTGGTCGACACCTACGATGCGCTGAGGCAGCCGGGCCAGGAAGACCAGCGCGACACGGTGATCGCTCTCGCGTCGGCGGTCGAACTCCTGCACTTCTCCTTCCTACTGCACGACGACATCATCGACGGCGACCTCATGCGCCGTGGCCGGCCGAACCTCATCGGGACGCTGGGGACCGAGGCGACGGCACTCGCGCGCGACATCGACCGCGGCACGGAACAGAGGCACCAATCGGCGGTCCACTGGGCCCGCTCGGGCGGCATGCTCATGGGCGACCTCATGCTCGCCAGCGCACACCAGGCATTTGCGCGTGCGCAACTGCCGCATCCCTCGCACATCCGGCTTCTCGAGGTGCTCGATCACACGATCATGGAATCGGTAGCCGGAGAGCATCTCGATGTGACGCTCAGCGCCGGAGTCGGTGTCGCCGACCTCGCCACGATCATGGCCATGACCTCGCACAAGACCGCTACCTACAGCTTCGAGTTGCCGCTGCGAGTGGCTGCGCAGCTCGCCGGCGCCGGGCGTGTGCTGGAAGACGCCCTGGCGCGAGCTGGCCAACATCTCGGCCTCGCCTTCCAGTTGCAGGACGACCTGTTGTCGATCTTCGGCGACGCCCATCGTCACGGGAAGGACCCCTTCTCTGACTTGCGGGAGGGGAAGCAGACGGCGCTGATCGCCTACGCACGATTGACCAGCGCGTGGCCCGCCATCGAGCCCTACTTCGGGCGGTCGCAGCTTTCGGCCCACGGTGGCATCCGCGTGCGCCGACTGCTGGCGGAATGCGGCGCGCAGCGATTCGTTCAGGGCCTCGTCGTCGAGCAGCTGCAGGCGTTCCACGAGGTGTTGGACGCGCCCACCACCGGCATCCCCTCCCCCGCTCGCGACGTGTTGCGGGGCCTTGCGGCCAAGCTCGAAGGGCGCCAGGCATGAACGAGGACGCTCTGACCAAGTTCACTGTGACGGCCGAGCGTGCCGCCAATGAAGTCATCGCCGGGTACTCCACGTCCTTTCACCTGGCGTGCCGGATGCTCGGCCCCAGGCACCGTCAGCATGTCCGCAATATCTACGCGCTCGTCCGAGTCGCGGATGAGATCGTTGACGGCGTTGCAACGGAAGCCGGCTTGTCTGCGGCGGAGCAGAGCGAGTCGCTTGAGCGCCTGGTGACCGAGACACATCGCGCCATCCGACTCGGCGCCAGCAGCGACCTCGTGGTGCACGCCTTCGCGAGAACCGCGCAGGCCGCGCGGATCGACGAATCGCTCACCGAACCCTTCTTCAATTCGATGCGCACCGACCTCACCCGACAGGAGGCAACCCTTGATCTGGCGCGCTTCAGCTCCGAGGAACACGCGGATTACGTCTACGGTTCCGCCGAGGTCGTAGGACTCATGTGCCTGCGCGTCTTCCTGCGCGACCACATCCTCGATGAGAGCGAACTCGCGCAAGCCGAACACGGCGCGCGCCAGCTCGGCGCCGCGTTCCAGAACATCAACTTCCTGCGCGATCTGGCCGATGACACCGAGCGACTCGGCCGGAGCTACCTTGGCGCGGCCGATCGCCTCGAGGACGAGGATCGAATCAGGTGGCTGGGCGTGATCCGGGAGCAGCTGGATGACGCGCACGCCGCCATCCGATTGCTTCCGGCCGATGCACGGGTGGCCGTTCGCAGCGCGCTCTTCCTCTTCCGCGCGCTCACCGACCGGCTCGACGCGGTCGGCATCGACGAGCTCTACCGCCGTCGCGTTCGGGTGTCCAACAGCGTCAAGGCCGCCCTCGCCGCGCGCGCAGTGGTGACCAGCTGGTGGGAGCCGCGCACATGACCCGCACCGTGATCGTCGGTGGTGGCATCGCCGGTCTTGCCACTGCCGGCCTTCTCGCCCGTGAGGGGCACGACGTCGTTCTGCTCGAGAGGCGCGACGAAGTGGGTGGCCGGGTGGGGAGCCTTGATCGGGACGGCTTCCGTTTCGATACCGGCCCATCGTGGTATCTCATGCCGCGCGTCTTCGACCACTTCTTCGAGCTCATGGGCACGACGACCGCTGCGCAGCTGGAGTTGCATGACCTCAGCCCCGCCTACCGGGTGTTCAGTGAGCCGGATGCGGGCGGCATCAGCGAGCCGTTCACCGTTCCGCGCGGGACACAGCAGGTGCTTGACGCGTTCGAGGCCCGCGAACCGGGCAGCGCGCAGGAACTGGCACGCTATCTCGAATCCGCCGGTCGCACGATGGACATGGCCGAGAAGTTCTTCCTCTACAACCCTTTCACGCGACTCCGTGCGCTCGTCACGCGCTCTGTCATCCGATCTCTGCCGACCCTCGCCGGGCTGCTCACCTCCTCACTGGAGAGGTTCGTCGCGAGGCGCTTCCGTGATCCGGTGCTGCGTCAGGTGCTCGGCTACCCGGCGGTGTTTCTGGGCACCAGCCCCTCGGACGCGCCAGCCATGTACCACCTGATGAGCGCGCTCGACCTCCACGAGGGAGTGCAGTACCCGATGGGCGGTTTTACGCGCATCGTCGAAAGCCTCCACGACCTCGCGATCGGCGCCGGTGCCACCGTCGTCACCGGCGCGGAGGTCACGGAGATCACCACCGCTGGCGTGGAGGGCGCTCGCACGGTGACCGGCGTGCGGTGGCGAGGCGCGGACGGCCTCGAGCACCACGAGCCCGCAAGCATCGTCGTGTCCGGCGCGGACCTGCACCACACCGAGACCACGCTTCTCGGGGAGCCGGACCGAAGCTATCCGGAGCGCTGGTGGAAGCGCGTCACCAGCGGCCCGGGTGCGGTGATTGTGCTCCTCGGGGTGCGTGGCTCCCTGCCGGAGCTCCCCCACCACTCGCTCTTCTTCGCGCGCGACTGGCGAGCGAACTTCTCCGCCATCTTCGGCAACCGGCCCGCCATACCCGCCCCCGCCTCCAGCTACGTGTGCAGGCCGAGCGCCACCGACCCCAGTGTCGCCCCGGGCGGGCACGAGAACCTCTTCGTGCTGGTGCCGGTCCCGGCCGACCCCGGTCTGGGCTCTGGCGGACCCAACGGCACTGGCGACGACCTGATTGAGCAGACCGCGGATGCCGCGATCGCGCAGATTGCCGAGTGGGCAGGCATCCGGGATCTTCAGGAGCGGATCGTGCTGCGGCACACCATCGGGCCGGCGGACTTCGCGCGCGAGTACAACTCCTGGCGCGGCGGCATGCTCGGTCCCGCTCACACGCTGCGGCAGAGTGCGATGTTCCGGGCCCAGAATGCCTCGAAGCGAGTCGCTGGACTCTATTACGCCGGTGCCACCACCGCTCCCGGCGTCGGTGTGCCCATGTGCCTGATCAGCGCGGAGCTCGTGCTCAAGCGAGTCCGCGGCGACCACTCGCCCGCCCCCATGCGGCCGCAAACGGCGGGTGTGCGGTGATCGGCGTCATCTACCTGCTGGCGCTGCTGGCCGGCATCGGATGCATGCTCATCGTCGACCGCCGATTCCGGCTGTTCTTCTGGCACGACGCACGCTCGGCAGCGGTTGTGACGACGGTGGGTGTCGGTGTCCTGCTGGCGTGGGACCTTGCGGGGATCGGGCTCGGCATCTTCCTGCGCGGCGAGGGGCAGATCGCCACCGGGCTGCTGCTCGCGCCGGAACTGCCGGTCGAGGAGCCCCTCTTCCTGATCTTCCTGGTGCTGTGCACGATGGTGCTCTACACGGGCGCGCTCCGCATTCTTGAGAGCCGGCGAGCGAGGCGGGACTCGTGACCTACCTCTGGCTTGCGCTCGCCTTTGTCGCCTTCGCCGCGACGGCGGGGATCCTGCTCGGTCGCGTGGCGGCTCGTCGTCACGGACCGGTGCGGGGACACTGGGCAGCCGCCGGACTGACTTTCCTCACGCTTGCGGTGCTCACCGCGATCTTCGACAGCCTGATGATCGCATCCGAGCTCTTCCACTTCGACTCGGCCCACCTGGTGAACATTCGCGTGTGGCTGGCACCGATCGAGGACTTCTCCTACCCGCTCGTGTGCGTGCTGCTGTTGCCGCCGCTGTGGAATGCGCTGCGCCGGGTGGGGTCCGCGAAGCCGCGGCAGGCGCAGCGGGGTCTCCTTTCGTATGCGGTCGTGGCGTCGCGCCCGGTCAGTTGGATCAACACCGCCTTTCCGTTCGCCGCGGCTCTGCTGCTGACCACCCGCGAGCTCGACTGGATCCTCATCGTGGGGACCCTGTACTTCCTGATCCCGTACAACCTGGCGATGTACGGCATCAACGACGTCTTCGATTACGCATCCGATCTGCACAATCCGAGGAAGGGTGGCCTCGAAGGGTCACTGCTGCCGCCTCGACTGCACCGACCGATGCTGTGGCTGGTGGCCGCAACCAACCTGCCCTTCCTCCTTCTCCTCGCTCTCACGGGGGGACCCGAGGTGTGGATCACCCTCGCGGTCAGCGTCTTCGCCGTCGTGGCCTACTCGGTTCCCGGGCTGCGCTTCAAGGAGAAGCCGGTTCTCGACTCGATCACCTCGAGCACCCACTTCGTCAGTCCCGCGGTTGTCGGGCTCGCCATCGGTGGAGCACAGCTGACACCTGGGCTGTTGGTCACGCTGGGTGCTTTCTTCCTGTGGGGCATGGCGGCGCATGCGTTCGGCGCGGTGCAGGACATCGTCCCTGATCGGCAGGCGGGCATCGCATCCGTCGCCACCGTCTTCGGCGCACGGCGGACGGTCCGACTCGCGATGCTGCTGTGGCTCGTTGCCGGCCTAGCCATGCTTGCCACACCTTGGCCGGGTCCCCTCGCCGCCGTCATCGTCGTGCCGTACCTCGCGATCTGCGCGCCGTGGTGGAACGTCACCGATCAGACCGCGTCCGCAACGAACATCGCCTGGCGTCGATTCATCTGGCTCAACTACGGCTGCGGCTTTCTCGTCACTCTCATCCTTATCCTGTTCTGGAGACTCACCTCATGACACACGACACCACCGAAACCCCGCGCGCGACGGATGCGCCGACACCGCCGGCCCGCGCTCGCGTGCCGAGGTGGTTGCGGATCTTCGTCCCGGCCGCGCTGATCATCGTCTGGCTGGTGGGGGCGTCGGTGGGCGGGCCCTACTTCGGCAAGGTCAGCGAGGTCTCCTCCAACGACCAGACCACCTACCTGCCGGAGTCGGCTGACGCCACCCAGGTGCAGAAGCTGCTGGGCGAGTTCAACGGCAGCGACGCGATTCCCGCGGTCATCGTCTTCGCCGGGGAGAGCAAGCTGACCGACGCCGAGCTGAGCTCGATCTCCGCTGCGATCGCCGGCGTCCCTGACCTCGACGGTGTGGCTCCGGATGTCTCCCCCGCCATCGAATCCGACGATGGCCTGGCTGTGCAGGCTTTCGCGCAGATCAAGTCCGGCGCGTCAGTAGACGAGGTGGTCACCGAGATCGGCGACTCGCTTCGGAAGTCGACGCCATCCGGAGTCTCGGTGTACGTGACCGGCCCGGCCGGCTTCACCGCGGATCTCGTCAAGGGGTTCGCGGGGATCGACGGCATCCTTCTCGGTGTCGCACTCCTGGCGGTGTTCGTCATCCTGGTGCTCGTCTACCGTTCGTTCCTACTTCCCATCGCGGTGCTGTCGACGAGCGTGTTCGCACTGTGCATCGCCCTGCTCTCGGTGTGGTGGCTCGCCAAGGCTGGGATCCTGCTGCTCAGCGGCCAGACGCAGGGCATCCTCTTCATCCTCGTCATCGGCGCGGCGACCGACTACTCACTGCTCTATGTCTCTCGCTACCGCGAACAGTTGCGGGTCAACACCGACAAATGGGTGGCGACCACCAGGGCGATCCGCGGGTCGTTCGAGCCGATCGTCGCGTCCGGCGGCACCGTGATCGCCGGATTGCTCTGCCTGCTGCTCAGCGACCTGAAGTCGAACAGCACGCTCGGTCCGGTCGCCTCTATCGGCATCATCTTCGCGATGCTCGCCAGCCTCACTCTGTTGCCATCCCTGCTGTTCGCGTTCGGACGCGCTGGCTTCTGGCCGAGACGCCCGAAATACGAGCCTGAGGTGGTTGCGGCAGAGGGAAACATGCCCTCGCGCGGGGTGTGGGCCAAACTTGCGGTGCAGATTCGCCGCCACCCACGACTCATCTGGAGCGTCACGACCGTGGTGCTGGTCATCGGCACCTTCGGTGCCACGCAGCTGAACGCCGTGGGCGTCGCGCAATCGGATCTGCTGCTCGGCGCATCCGAGGCGCGCGCCGGCCAGTCGGCGCTCGGTGAGCATTTCCCTGGAGGCTCTGGCAGCCCGGCATTCGTCGTGGTTCCGGAGGCCGACCTTCAGAACGCCGCCGACGTGCTCCTCGCCCATGACGGTGTTGATGCCGTCAGTGTGATCGCGGCCGATTCGCCTAGCGGCTCGGCGAGCGTCACAGGAGACGGGATCGTCGCCCTGGGCCCACCAGGCACACCTGCCCCCGAGCCGACGATCGTGGACGGGGACGTGCTGCTGCAGGGCACGCTCAGTGACGCGGCCGACTCGGATGCGGCCGCCAGTACTGTCCGAGACCTTCGGGCGGAACTTGCCGACGCGGCACCCGGTGCGCTCGTCGGTGGCGTGACGGCCACCGCGATCGACACCAACGACGCATCGATTCACGACCGCAACGTCATCATTCCGGTGGTGCTGGTGGTGATCATGCTGATCCTCATGATGCTTCTGCGTTCCGTGGTCGCGCCGGTGCTGCTTGTCCTCACTACCGTGTTGTCGTTCGGAACGGCACTCGGCGTTTCGGCGCTGGTTTTCAACGGGATCTTCCAGTTCCCGGGCGCCGACCCCGCGGTGCCTTTGTTCGGCTTCATCTTCCTGGTGGCACTGGGGATCGACTACAACATCTTCCTGATGACGCGCGTGCGCGAAGAGTCACTTGCCCACGGGACCCGGGAGGGCATCTTGCGCGGGCTCACCATCACCGGCGGGGTGATCACGTCGGCTGGTCTGGTGCTCGCAGCCACCTTCGCGGCGCTGTCGGTGATCCCGATCCTGTTCCTGGTGCAGATCTCGTTCATTGTCGCCTTTGGCGTCCTGCTCGACACCTTCGTGGTGCGGTCGCTGCTGGTGCCGGCGCTCACGTATGACATCGGGCGGGCGATCTGGTGGCCATCGAAGCTCGCACGCCAGCCGCAAGAGGAGCGCCGCGAGTAGCTTGCTGCGACACCTGGTCAGATCGGCGGGCCTACTGCGCTGATCTGACCAGTTCGACCAGGCGCGTGTACTCCTCGTACATGTCGCTGTCGGCCAGCCGGGGGTCATCCGGGACGCGACCCTGCATGACCGCGTCCAGGTAGCGACGATCGGCGTCGAGTCGCTCCTGCGGATGTCTGCCCGGAGTCCCATGACCCGGGATGACCACGGCCGCTCGCGCGACGAAGGGCGCTAGCTTGTCGAGCCCCTCCAGGTACGCCGCCAGGTCGTCGTACGGGAGTGGGACCTCAACGTCGCTGAGCATGTCCCCGGCGACCAGCACGCCATGGTTCTCAAGCCACAGCGCCGAGTGACCGCGTGCGTGACCGTCATGGACGATCAGCTCGGCAGCGACTCCGGTTGGCAGGTCGTTGGTCGGGATGGTGTCCCGTATCGGCTGGACCCTTCCCATCAGCTCGACGAGCTCCTCAGGGAACTCCGTCTCGATTGCGGTCGCGAGCGACGCCCTGTCTTCGATGGCGAGCTGGGCGGTGCCATCGGACGCGTAGCGAGGTGCATCCCCAAGACTCGGGTGCCACAGCAGGTGGTCATAATGCGCATGGGTGGCGAAGGCGGAGACCAATCGCAGCTCGCGAGCGGCCAACTCCGCGCCGAGGTTCGCGAGCTCATCCGGGTGCCAGGCAGGGTCGATGAGCAAGGCGCTCCCCGAGTGTGCAACGACAGTGGACGTCGTCAACATCGTCCGGCTGGTGGCGACGAACACGCCGTCAACCACTTCAACGAGATCTCGCCGCGGCATCCATTCGGTCATCTGCGCGTGCTCCTGGTCAGGATGAGGCGGGCTGGGGATGCGATCAACACGGCCAGCGTAGGCCAGACGAGTAGAGGAAACGCCGAATGGTCCGTGGGCATGTCGCTGCTCGATCTCCTTCTGACGAAACAGGAACCGCCCGGATCGGCCTCAGTGCTGGTGGTCGGGGTGGGGTTCCGCCTTCACCGCCGCAAGCGGCACATGCCAGTGGAAGCGCAGGCTGAGGACTCGCAGAGCGAATACGACGACGGCGACTACCGATGCGGTCCACAGGTTAAGCAGGTCGAACGGCCACAGCGTCGCAACCGCCGCCGCGCCGATGACCGCCGGCACCGCGTAGAGGTCCCGCGGATTGAACACCGCAGGGATCCGGTTAGCCACAACGTCGCGCATCAAGCCTCCACCGATCGCGGTCGCGACCCCGAGCAGCGCCGCGGAAACCGGACTCGCTCCCCACTGCAGCGCTATCAGCGTGCCGGTGATGCAGAACACGGTGAGTCCGCCGGCATCAGCGACGAGCATGGCGTTCTGGAGACGCTCGATCGCCGGGCGCCAGAAGAACACCACCAGCGCGGCGGCGAGCGGCGGCGCGAAGTACCGCGGGTCGGCGAACGCGGTCGGGTAGCGACCGAGGATGACGTCTCTCACGACACCGCCGCCGAGTCCGGTGAGCAGTCCGAGCAGCAGCGAGCCGATGATGTCGAATCCGCGACGGGCGGCGAGCAGGCTGCCGGAGAGCGCGAAGAAGAAGGTGCCGAGCAGGTCGGCTACCAGTGACCACACCATGGGCACCATCGGCACCATGCCTTAACCCTACGTTCCAGGTGTGCTCGGCGGACCGGCATCCGGAATAGTGTGGAGCGAGGACGGGAGGCCCGGATGTCGGACACACAGCTGGCAGCGGTGATGGCCGAGCTTGACGCGCTCGCCGACCCGAAAGTGCGCGAGGCGAACGAGAAGCGTGGCGACGATCACGGTGTGAACCTCAGCAAGCTGCGGGAGGTCGCGAAGCGGCTGAAGACGCAGCACGACCTGGCGTTGGAGCTGTGGGCGACGGATGACACCGCGGCTCGGCTGCTTGCACTGCTGATCTGTCGACCGAAGCTGTACAGCGCGGACGACTTGGACTGCCATGCTGCGCGAGGCCCGTGCCCCGAAGGTGCACGACTGGCTCGTGAACTACGTGGTGAAGAAGAGCCCGCATATGGAGGAACTGCGTGTGCGCTGGTTCGCCGACTCCGACCCGGTGGTGGCAAGTGCCGGATGGGCGCTGACCACGGAGCGAGTGGTCAAGAAGTCCGAGGGGATCGACCTGACCGGGCTGCTCGACACGGTCGAATCGGAAATGAAGGATGCCCCGGATCGCCTGCAGTGGGCGATGAACACCTGTCTGGCTACCATCGGCATCCAGTACGCGGACCTGCGCCCCCGCGCGATCGACATCGGTGAGCGGCTGGAAGTGCTGAAGGACTACCCCACTCCCCCGAACTGCACCTCACCGTTCGCGCCCATCTGGATCGCCGAAATGGTGAGCCGGCAGGGGTAGCGCGCCGCACGAGCCGCCAGCGAGCAAAGGCACCGCTGGTCATGGAGTAGATCGCAACTGCGGTGTTCGCACCGCGGCCGAGGCGCAGCCCGTTCCCGCGTGCTGCATCGCGGCGCAGACCAAGCTCGCCGTGCAGGTTCGCGGACTGCCAATGCGGTCCAAGCCACAGCACGGCAGGCGCAGTTAGGCTCTGAGCCATCCAATCAGGCCCCGGCGGCGGATGCACACCTGCGCCCATGAGGGCGACGGGATTGTCACGGCGTGTCAACCGGGTAGGCACTGCGCGCGAACGCTGCTGAGGTGGAGTTGATAATCACGAAGGAACACAGCATCGTGGCTGCTCAGAATCAATTGCATGCATTTCTCCTGAATGTCCAGAAGCGTCTCTATGGTCATGTGGCGTCTGCCGGCGTCCATGCTGCTCATAGGGTCATCGACCGCCACTATCAAGTGCGAAAGATTCGGGTCCTTGCCAATGCACGCTACAAAGAAAGCAAGGGCCAAGGTCCGCTTGTCCCCTTCACTGAGAGCCGTATCAAAATATGGCCCTCCATTCTCGGCTTTCAGCGGAACTTCTTTCGACCGAAGAACGATCACACACTCGCTTTGGGGCGACGCGCCACGAAAGTTGGTGCGCATCTCCTTGACCGAGAAGCCAGCTCCAAACTGCACGAGTAGATCGTTAATGGTTCCCTGATACGTGGACAAGGTCTGATTCATTAGTTCTCTGACTTTCGCGCGAGCAACATCCCGATCGCGCTCGAGCCTGTCTGCCTTCGCGAATATCCTTTGTGAGTCGCCGTCGGACCAGTTGTCGGACTCCGAGCGATCCAAGAATTACCGCCGATGCAAGGGTTACCCAGCCGCCCGTACCAAACGGCTGCAATGGATCTTCAGCGGCTTTGGTTCCCGCAGCCAGGACCATAGCCACCGCGAAGCCAATATAGAAGGCTGCCCACGAATAGGAGCCAGGCCTTCGCAACCGTGCCGCCGCTCGAAGATAGAGGAACGCGTCGGCGCGGCAAGCTCGCCCGACCGAACTCCTAGCGAATCGAGTCCGACTGCCAATGAGCATGCCCTCCGGGAGAATCCTTCAACCCACTCAGATCCGCCGGCCAAGCAAGCTGATCACCGCTAAGAGCTCCAGCGAGCACGCGGTTGCACTTGAGAACACAGGATCCGCATAACTTGGCTTCGTTTGGTTCGCGATCGTGCAGACGCCGCCACGAGAGAGGCCTCGGCGGCGATGATCGTCGCGAATCATCTGCCAGAGCCATCGCGGCTCTCGGTCCAAGTATCAGTCTTGCCACGCAGTGCGACTTGACACTGAATGTGTCCAGCGACCACAGGGCGACTAGAGCGCCAGCCCGAGTCAAAGCTGACGAGATGTCACCTAGTAGGTCCGACTCTGTCCCGTAATGCGGCGGTCACCCACCAGATCCGCTCTAGTGCGTGACGCCGTAGCGCAGGTACATCATGCCGTTGCCGATGGGGCGCTCATCCAGCAGCTCCAAGTCGACGCGCACGTCGTCCGGGAAGAACCGCGTGCCCCCACCGACAACGGCCGGGGCGACAAACAGCTCATACTCGTCCACCAGCCCCGCGCGGATCGCGTGCGCCGCCAGGGTCGGGCCCATCGACCGTGATGTCGAGCTCCGACTCCGCTTTCAGCTTGCGCACCGCATCCGGATCGAAGGTGCGCTCGATCCGGGTCCGCGCGCTGGCGACCTCGCCGAGCGTCGTCGAATAGACAACCTTGTCGGCCGCCTGCCAGATGCTCGCGAACTGAAGGATGTACGGCGGTACGTCCGGCAGCGTGTGAAGGGTCTCCCAGGCGACCATCGTCTCGTACATTCGGCGGCCGTAGAGGAACGTGCCAACGGATGCTGTCAGGTCGTTGATGAACTGGTGCGACTCCTCCCCTGGCTCTGCCCAGTCGAAGTTGCCCTCAGTGTCGTTCACATACCCGTCGAGAGACGCGATCATCGAGTAGATCAGCTTGCCCATTGCGGTTCCTCCTCAAGTGGGATGCGAACTGCGAATCACACTAGGCCGCCGGCCGTCGCAATCGGTCAGTTTTCAAGAAGCGGCGGTCGAATTCTCCTAATAGTGTCGGTCCCACCGATCGCACCGAAGGGACAACATCATGACTGACAAGAAGAGCTCCGGCCCCGGCTTCACCGAGGAAGAACGCGCCGCCATGAAGGACCGCGCCGCAGAGCTGAAGGCCGAGGCGCGCCGCGGCAAGGATGTCGACGCCGAGAACGAAGTACTGGCAAAGATCGCCGAGATGCCGGAACCCGACCGCGCCATGGGCGAGCGGATCCACGCCATCGTGAAAGCCAACGCGCCCGAACTCAAGGCAAAGCTTTGGTACGGGATGCCCGCCTACGCGAAGGACGGCAAGGTTGTCTGCTTCTTCAAGAACGCGGCCAAGTTCGACAGCAGGTACGCAACCTTCGGCTTCGAAGAGGCCGCCAACCTGGACGACGGCAGCATGTGGCCGAGTTCGTTCGCGCTCACGGAACTGACTGACGCCGATGAGAAGAAGCTCGGCGAGCTGGTGAAGCAGGCCGCTAGCTAGGCGCTGCCCGACCAGAAGTTCGACTGTCACTCACCCTCCGGGGGTGACGACCGCGCGGTTACTGCACCCCAAACTCACTCGAATACCCCTAGGTTCTGGAGTGCGACCGCCTGGAGATCGTCATGGATTTTGGTGCAGTGATCCAGAAGTTCGGTGAGGTGGTGGACGCTGTCGGTGTCCTCGCAATCGTCGTCGGAATCTTGTACGCGATTGTGGACGCTGCAATACGCGGAGCCCGCAGGCAGAGGCCGATTTACACGCGATTCCGTCGCGTGCTCGGGCGTGCCATCTTGCTTGGCCTCGAGCTGCTGGTCGCGGCCGACATCATCAAGACGGTTGCAGTGACACCGACCCTCGAGTCGGTCACGGTGCTCGCTGTCATCGTGCTCATCCGGACCTTTCTCAGCTGGTCGCTTGAATTGGAAATAACCGGCAGATGGCCGTGGCAGAAGCCGGCCGATGACCCGACGACGGATGCCACCGAGCGCGCGGCTTGAGTCGGCTGGCAAGCGGGGCCGAAGAGCGTGATCAACTCTTCCGGTCGAAGGTCAGGTGAGTGACTCCGCTGGGCGCCGAGACTGCCTCGATGTCGTAGTCCGCCTCCAGCCCCTCCAGTCCGTCCCACACCCGCTCGCCGCGGCCAAGCACGATCGGCACCTGGACCAGGTGCATGTGGTCGACCAGCCCCGCGGCGAGGAAGTCGCGCACGACGGCCGCGCCACCGCCGATGCGGACGTCCAGTCCACCCGCCGCCTCACGGGCGGCGTCGAGCGCCTCGGCCGGTGAGGCGTTGAGGAAGTGGAAGGTGGTGCCACCCTCCATCTCTATCGAGGGTCGCGGGCGGTGGGTCAGCACGAAGGTCGGCGTGTGGAACGGCGGGTTCGGTCCCCACCACCCCTTCCAGTCGGCGTCGTCCTGCCAGTCCGGGCGGGCCGAACTTGCCCGCGCCCATGATCTCGGCGCCGATGCCCGGCTCGTGTTGTTGGGCAAACGCGTCGTCGACGCCGGCGGTGCCACCCGTGCGTCCCAAGATCGGAGCACCGAAGCGGGTGGCGAACATCCACTCGTGCAGCCGTTGGCCGGCGTGACCCATGGGCGTCTCGAGGGACTGGCCCTCGCCTGCCGCAAAACCATCCAGCGATATGGAGAGGTTGTGAATGCGTGTTCGTGTCATCTGCTCGCTCCGTCTGCTCGGCTTCGCCCATTGTGCTCGAACTTCCATCGAATTCGTAGCCACTGGGCCGGATGATGTCTGCGCCGAGTACGGGCGCAAGCTGCCGCTACGCCAGAACGCCGTAGAAGATGACGTAGTTCATCGCGAGGTTGAACGCCGCATGCGCGACGATCGCGCCGAGCAGCGACCCGGTAAGCATCCGGAACCCGTAGAAGACGAGCGAGCTCAGGAACATCGCGGCAACCCACAGGAGTGCAGGAAGAGGAAGAAACGCCCAGGCACCCGCAACGAACACGATGCCGAAGTGCGCGAGGTGGGTGACCGCGAAGGCGCCGGCGTCGACGAGTGCCGCGCCGCGGTTGCCGAGTCGCGAGGCGAAGCTCTCGTGGGCGATGCCTCGGTAGAGGAGTTCCTCACCGATCGGGCTGAAGAGCATGCTGATCACCGCGTAGATGATGAAGTAGATCAGCCGGTCGGCGTCGGATGGTGACTCCGGCACGTTGGTGTAGGTCCGCGCGATGTAGGCGAACGGGTTCTGCGTCGAGTATCCCCAGAGCGCGGTTGCAGCGAGGTAGACGGCGAAGCACGCCGTGGCGCCGGCAATCGCAGCGGGCAGCATCCAACGCCAGCGCGATGGACGGACGATGCCGATCGCGCGCCGACCGGTGCGCGTGAGCACAACCCAGGGCAGCAAAGCCATCGCGACGAAGACGAGGCTCACGAGTTGGTAGGTGCCGGTCACATTGGCCTGGAGCACCAGGACCATGCGCACAATCCCGAACACCACGAGCAGCAGGATCCCGGTCCTGACATCGAACCCGAGGGTTCGCAGAAACGGCGCGCGAAACTTCGGCTCCACACTCACCTGCTCTTCCAGTACGCGATCCGGAAGCGCACAAGGCGAGAGTTTATTGGATGCGGACGACTCGTCACGTCTTGGGGAGCGTCGTGTTTCTTTGGCCCCCCCGAGTCAGTGGGCTGGCCGAAGCTCTTCTGTCACTGGAAATGACAGTCGGAAGCTGTCACTGCGAGCACCCACCGCCGAGGCACTGCCAAATTCATCGGCGACAACCGTTACCCCTTCGGGGCTTGCCTCCGCGATGCGGACGGGCCGCTCGGTACCGTCAGGGAACCGCAGCAGGTAGCGGTCCGCAAGGAAGCCGATGCCGAGCGCATCCAGGATTTCCTCAGCCTCGAGCCAGTCCACCGCGGCTGAGGTCACGTGTCGACCGAGGATGTCGACGGGGCGGAAGCCATCGCCATCAGGCACGATCCACCCCACCGGCTCGCGATCGTAGCTGCGGCGGTGTTCGATCCAGTCCTCAGGCAACACGACGAGTGACGCTAGCAGATGCGCAACGCGACCCGTGTTTTAGTAGTCGTGCCGGATGACCAATGCGAGGAAGGTAAATCATTGCCGAACACCCCTAACACCACCCAGGACCTCGATCACACGTTCTCCGCCCCCATCGGCGTGGACATCAAGGGCGAGGTCTGGTCGTGCGTGGAGATGCCGGACTCCGCCGCATTCTTCGGCACAGGCAAGACCGTCAAGGTCAATGCAACGGTCGACGATCAGCCCGTCACCACGTCATTCATGCCAACCGGTCGCGGCGGTCACATGCTGTCCATCAGCGCGAAACTGCGCAAACTCCTGAAGAAGGACATCGGCGACGAGGTCACTATTCACCTGACCCAGCGCCTGAGCTGAGTCGCGGCCTAGCGCTGCGGCCGTCTACCAGACGGAGTCGCCGCGCAACACGGCATCCGACCCGCCATCGATGTAGATGATCTGGCCGCACAGGTGCGCGTTCTCTTCGCTGGTCAGCCAGGCGAGCAGGGTCGCGACACCCTCCGGTTCGAAGAATCCGTTGAGCGGCATGGGCACCATGGCCGCGACCTGCGCGCTGGCGGCGGGGTCGTTCGTGATGGCGGCCGTCATCGGCGTGTAGACAACGCCCGGCGAGACGACATTCAACGGAATGGATGCCCCCGCCCACGCCTCCGTCGGCGCCTGCCTCCGCACCCAACGCGACAGCGCCTGCTTCGACGTGCCGTAGATGCTGCCGTCCGCGGGCGGGCCGCCGGCCTCGAGTTCTGCGGCGCGCGTCAACGCGTTCGCTTCTGTGCCGTCCAGCAGTTCGTTCAGCAGCGCGTCATCCGGCGGGAAGATCGCTGCCATCGAGCTGACCGCGACTGCGCGCGGGTTCGGCGAGTTCACCAGCAGCGGGCGCAGCCCTTCGAGAGTTGCGATGGCGCCGTAGTAGTTCACGGCGACGGTCGCCGCGGTCGGCGTCGACAAGCCCGCAACGGCGACGATCGCGTCAATCGAGCCGCCGCTCACGCGGGTCACCTCCTGCACCAGCTGCTCGCGACCGGAGACGGTGCTGAGATCGGCCACGATGTCAGCGTCCCGGATGTCTGTTCCGATCACCCGGTGTCCCTGACCGGTCAGCAGGTCGGCCGTGGCCTTCCCGATCCCGCTCGCGGCCCCGGTCACGACGTAGGTGCGGCTCATTCAGTTGCTCCTAGCTCTCAGAAGAGTAAATCCCCTTGCGAAGCCCATGATTTCGGCTCACAGCCATTCGCGCAACCTAAACTGTGCGCGTGCTGACGCAGCCGGGTCGGGACGTCCAAAGCCCCACTTCGCTGACCGCCTTCTGGGCCATGAGCCCTGAGGCGATTGTGGCGCGGTTGCGCAGCAGCCCGCGCGGTCTGACCTCCGCTGAGGCGGCGAGTCGGCTTGCACGGATGCGGCTGCTCCGCCACCACAGACATGGAATGGCGTCCTGGCTGCGGCTTCTGATCAGCCAGTTCAGCAGTCCCATCATCCTGATCCTGGTGGCGGCGACCATCCTGTCCATGGTCCTGGGCGACTTCACCGACGGGGCGATCATCATCGGCATCATCCTGCTCAGCGGCCTGCTCGGATTCTGGCAGGAGCATCGCGCCAATCTCCACGTCGCCGAGCTGCTGTCATCGGTTCAGGTGACGGTGTCCGTGCGACGAGATGGCACCCCGACCCGGGTCCCGACCACAGAACTCGTGCCCGGGGACATCGTCCTGCTGCGCGCAGGCGACGTGATCGCGGGCGACTGCCGGCTGCTCGAGTCCGAGGAACTGCTGGTCGACGAATCCGTGCTCACCGGAGAATCGTTCCCCGTCGAAAAGCACGCGGACGATGTCGTCACGGCGTCGGCGAGCCTCGCTGCCCGCACCACCGCCGTGCACAGCGGGACCCACGTGATCAGCGGCACCGCTGTCGCCCTGGTTGTGACGGCGGGGGCCGACACGCAGCTGGGCACCCTCGCCGCCGAATTGGACCGGGGCCGGGTGACTACCGCGTTCACCCGCGGAACGACCCAGTTCGGCATCCTGCTGCTGCGGCTGATGCTGGTGCTGACCGCGTTCATCCTGGTTGTGAATTGGCTGCTCGGCCGGGACTTCATCGAGTCACTGCTCTTCGCATTGGCACTCGCGGTGGGCATCACTCCCCAAATGCTTCCGGCCATCGTCTCGCTGAGCCTGTCAACCGGGGCCAGGCGCCTGGCCCAGAGCAACGTGATCGTCAAGCGCCTGGAAGCGATCGAGGATCTCGGCTCGCTGAGCGTGCTCTGTACCGACAAGACGGGAACCCTGACCTCGGGCGCACCGCGCCTCGATCGCGCACTTGACTGCACCGGCGAGGCCAGCGACGACGTACTGGAGCTCGCCAGCCTCAACGCCGCCCTGCAGACCGGTTTCGACAACCCCATCGATAAGGCGGTGCTCGACCGGCATCCTGCCCCACCCGCGGCACTTCTCGACGAACTGCCGTACGACTTCACCCGACGGCGCATCTCGGTGCTCGTCGAGCGTGATGGCAGCAGCCTGTTGATCTGCAAGGGAGCATTCGACGGGATGCTCGCCATCTGCTCGACAGCGCAGGCAGGCGGCGAGCGCCGCGACCTGAGCGACGTGCGGGCCGACGTCGCGAAGCAATACGAGTCACTCAGCGCCGAAGGGTTCCGGGTGCTCGCCGTGGCCACCCGCGAGATGGCGCCCGGCACAACCCGGATGAGCCTCGCCGACGAGAGCGACCTGACTCTGGTCGGATTGCTCGCCTTCCACGACCCGGCCAAGGACGGGGTTGCGGATGCGATCGCGACACTGGCCGAGGAAGGCGTCTCCGTTCGGCTGGTCACCGGCGACAACGCGTTGGCGGCGGCCGCGGTAGCGTCATCCGTCGGCCTCTCCCCCGTGACCGTGCTCACCGGCCCTGAGATCGACCAGCTCGACGACGCGACACTCGCCGCGAGAGTCGACAACGTGACCGTGTTCGCTGCGGTCGAACCGCTGCACAAGCGTCGCATCGTGCTGGCGTACCGCGGGCGCAGCGGATCGGCCGTGGGATTCATGGGCGACGGGATCAACGACGCGGCTGCTCTGCAAGCGGCCGATGTGGGCATCTCGGTGGACACCGCGGTGGATGTCGCCAAGCAGGCGGCGTCGGTGGTGCTGCTGAACAAGGACCTGTCGACGATCATCGACGGTGTGCGGCTGGGGCGTGCCACGTTCGTCAACACACTCAAGTACGTTCGCGTGACCACCAGCGCAAACTTCGGCAACATGCTGTCGATGGCTCTGGCCAGCCTGCTGTTGCCGTTCCTGCCGCTGCTGCCGCGTCAGATCCTGCTGCTGAACTTCCTGAGCGACTTCCCGGCGCTGACGATTGCCGGCGACGCGGTAGATCCGGAGCAGGTGGAGCGGCCCGGGCGCTGGAACCTCAAGGGCATCC
Organism: uncultured Actinomycetota bacterium; assembly: GCA_963702165.1. Lineage (GTDB taxonomy): Bacteria > Actinomycetota > Actinomycetes > Actinomycetales > Microbacteriaceae > Terrimesophilobacter. The sequence continues at coordinate 1,130,468 of OY969722.1, forward strand.
GCAACTTCATGTTCCTCTTCGGATCCATCTCAACGGTGTTTGACCTCCTGACGTTTGCGGTGCTGCTCTGGGGGTTCAACGCCGACGACGTCACGTTCCGAAGCGCATGGTTCATCGAGTCGACCCTCACCGAGATCGTCGTGCTTCTGTCCCTGCGTACACCACGACCGATCTGGCGGTCGCGGCCGGGCAGAGGACTGCTCTGGACGAGCATCGTGGTCGGGGTGGTGACCGTTGTGATCCCCTACATACCTCCGCTGGCCGAAGTCTTGGGCCTGGATGCTGTGCGGTTGCCTGTCGTGCTCAGCTTGTTCGCCTTGACTGCCGGCTATTTGGCGGTGAACGAACTGCTCAAACGGCGCTTCCTGACGGGTCACGGATTGGGGTGAGACTGATACGAGCGGAGCCAATAAGCATCCGCATCAAAAGTGGATCTGGCTCACCTTGGCGAGAAGTACTGACTACGATTGCCGGATGACTGCGACGGCGCGCACCCTCACGATCGTTCTCTTGGCTGCGGCAGCAGCCGTCACAGCTGGCTGCTCGGCTGCACCAGAACCCGCCCCATCGCCATCGAGTCCCGTCCCGGCCCCTTCCCCCGCAGCTCAGCTGGACATGATGGATCGCGTCGGGACTGCCGACTGGGAGTGCGGACAGTTCAGCGCACCTGCCGAAGACGGTGTCGGCGAAGACAATGCCGCATTTTACAGAGCCGCCACCGCTGTCACTCTGGCCTGCGACGCCGCTGGCTCTATCGTTTCCTACGGCGCACTTCCCGAAATGGGAGGGTAAGCACTTCGCTTGAAATCGTGGGCTCACCCCACTAGCATCGGTTCATCGAACATAGTTTCGAATGGAATGCCAAGGGTGAGATCATGCAACTCGACCACGAGCCGGTCATCGTGCGGACCGTTGGAGCCGTACCCGCGTGGGTGCAGTGGCGCGGGACAACGTACTCCGTCACCGACACGCCGACCGCCCTCTACGGATACATCGCGGAAGCGCCGACGCATCCACTACAGCCGCGGGTCGGCTGGAGATTCCAGGGAACCAGCTCGGCCGGCGAGACCCACGTCTTTGACGTGCGCCAGACCAAGCCGGAGCGGTGGGACCTCGTAGCCATCTACGACTGATCGAAGCAGCGCGCAACTCCCGCCCTCTGGCTCAGATTCCGGATGCTCTCGAACTGAGTCGTACTCGCAAAGGTCTTCCCTTCGTATCCCGCTGATCCATGGGAGAGCATCGGCACGGCAGCGCAGCTCTTCGGCGCGGGCACCCTGATCACCGCGGTCGGCATCGTGGCCATGGCAATCAGTCGGCTTGCGCGCCCTCCTGTCGGGCCTGGCCGGCTCTCCGGTCGACTTGCAAGCCTCAGGGTGGCTGGGCTGGCGCATTCGTCGGCGTGATCGCCCTCGGTGTGCTGTGGCTGTTCATTGCTCCCGCGGCCTCGCTGGCTTGCATGTTCCTGATCGACGCCGTGCTCGGCCAATTGGTTTCCGTCTTGCTTGTGGCTCCACTGATCGCCGGCTATGTGTCGTACGACACAACCCCGTGGACGGAGACGGTTGCCGCGTTGGGGACCGGCGCGGCCGGCGTTGCGATGATCCTCGCGGCGGTCTGGGCGAGTCGGGTGCAAGCGGACTGACGCGCACTGCTCGCGTGGTCTCGAGCCGACCCTGCGGTATGAAATCCCTCAACCACCGGATGCCGGGTGTACCATCCGCATCACAAGCGCGCAGTTGTATGCGCTGAACCGCTGGAGGTGCCCGGTGAGTCAAGCGACATCCCTCTCCCGCGTCATCCGGAATCCGATCGAGGATGCCGAAGCGCGCGAGTCCTCCGCCCTCCTCGTCGGGGCCATCGTTTTCGTGGCCGGGACAATCCCGGCGCTCTTCGTGTTCTGGGGACGCGACCTGCCTATCTCCGGCCGCGGGTCCCTCGGAGAGTTCGCCGCGATCGGCTCGGGCATCGCCGCCTTCCTCGCGTTCTTGTACGCCAGCCTGCTCCGAGCTGCTCAGCAGGAGACCCGCACCTGGCGACGGTTGCGGTGGTTCGATGTTGCTGCGATGTGCGCGGCGCACGCCGTCATCGCCCTGCTCGGCTGGATTGGCCTTGCCTCGGTCTTCAGCGCGAGCTTCCAAGGGGCGCAGGTGTACGGCGCCTCGGCCGCGGTCATCGCCGGAGTGTGCATGGCGATCACCGCCTATGCGGCGTTCCTCTCCGCGGTGAACCTCACGCCGATGCTGCTTTCGCTCCTGCTGGCGGTGTTCCTCGCGGTCGGCACACTGGCGAGCATGCTCAGCGCCAGCGACCCACTCTGGTGGAAGGAGAACCTCAGCACGCTGGGGATCACCGATGACATTTCGGCGTTGGCGTTCAACCTGACCCTCATCATCGCCGGCGTCATGGTCACCACGATCTCGCACTATGCGACCGCCTGGCTGCCCACCACCACACGAGCCGAGGAACGCGGACGTTACCTGATCCGACTGGCACTGATCCTCATCGGCATCCTGCTCGCCTGCGTCGGCATCTTCACGCTCGATGAGTTCTTCGCCATCCACGGCTTGACCGCATCCGGGATGGCAGTCATCTTCGTGGCGATGGTGATTGCGCTGCCCCGGCTGGTGCCGTCCATGCCGCGGGTCTTCATCCTGTTGGGCTACGTCTTCGTCGGGGTGATCGTTGTGCTGGCGATCTTCTACATCACCGGCTACTACACCCTGACGGCGGTGGAACTGGTCGCCTTCGTGCTCATCTTCTCGTGGCTCATCCTGTTCCTGCGCAATGCCGGTTCGGTCGAAGCAGCGGTGGAGCCAGCCACCGAATAGGTCAGCTGCTTCGACGCATCGACCGGATGCCCACCCAGAGCCCGACCGCGGCGAGCGCCAACGCGGCGACCCAGCCCCAGAGCACGGTGATGTCCCCCAGGTTGCCGGCGAACAGCATCCGCTCCGCCTGGACGACCCAGTTGATGGGGTTGACGACCGAGATGGCGCGCATCCAGCCCGGAGCCTCGTCGAGCGGAAGGAGCATGCCGGAGAGGATCAGCAGCGGGAAGATCAGCGTCTGCTGCACTCCCCAGAACAGCCACTCGCGGTCCTTCGTCGCCAGCGCGAGCGAGTAGGACAGCGAGCCGAGGCCGATGCCGAAAACCGCAAGCAGCGCCAGGCCGATCACGAGCCCTGGCACATGGATAGTGAAGCCGAACGGCCAGGCGATCAGCACGATGATGAGGGCCTGGACGACGATCGGCGCAATCTCCTTCAGCGCCCGGCCCACCAGCAGCGACGAGCGCGACAGCGGCGCCACGAGGGTGCGCTCGTGCGAGCCGGTCATCATCTCGTACTGCAGGTTCGAACCGACCGCGCCGGTGCCGAACAGCACGATCATGACGAGCACGCCGGGAACGAACCACTGCAGCGTATCGCCGACCGGTTGCCCCGACGAGCCGATGAGCAGCGGCGCGAACAGCCCGAGGAAGACCAGCGGCTGGACGAGGCTGAAGATGAGCGTAAACGGGTCCCGGATGACCGGCTTCAACTCGCGCCGGAGCACATTCCAGGTGTCGCGGGTGGGGCTCGACTTGACTGGTGTGTCGGTAGCTGTGGTGCTCATCGCTGGGCTCCTGTCTTCTCGGCCGCGGCCGGTTCGCTGTTGTCATCTGGATGCTCGTCACTGGGTTGGCCCTCGCCCGCTTCGCGCAGGGTGCGGCCGGTGAGCGCGAGGAATACGTCGTCGAGCGTCGGCGGTACGCCGGTGGCGCGCTCGACCGTCAGGCCCGCCGCGTCCAGCGCTCGCACCGCAGCTGGGAGCAGCGCGTCGCCATCCGGTGCGGTGAAGGTGACGGATGCCTGCCCGTCGCGCCCGATCTCACGGTCGGTGAGTTGCTGGATTACCGCTACCGCCGCATCCGCCTCCCCGTCTGTCGCGAAACCAAGCGTGAGCACATCGCCAGCGAGGTGCGCCTTCAGTCGCGCCGCGGTGTCGTCGGCGATGACGCGGCCCTTGTCCATGACCATGACGCGTTCCGCATAGCGGTCGGCCTCCTCGAGGTAGTGCGTGGTGAGGAACACCGTCGTCCCGTGCTCGGTGCGCAAGTCAAGGATGTGCTGCCACAGGTTGGCGCGACTCTGCGGGTCGAGCCCGGTCGACGGCTCGTCGAGAAACAGCAGCGGCGGTGCGTGCATCAGGCCGAGCGCAATGTCGAGGCGCCGCTTCTGCCCGCCGGACAGTTGCTGCACCGAGCGGGTCGCGAACGGCGCGAGGTCGAGTGATTCGATCAGTTCGTCGGCACGGGCTCGGGATGCGGCGGCCGACATCCCGTAGAACGCACCCTGGCTGAGCAGCTCGTCGCGGACACGCTGCGCGAAGCTGCCGCTGGTGAGCTGGCCGACGTATCCGATGCTGGAGCGCACCCCGGCGGGTTGCTTCAGGATGTCGTGGCCGACGACCTGCGCGGTGCCGGAGGTCGGTGGCATCAGGGTGGTGAGCATCCGGAGGCTGGTGGACTTGCCCGCGCCGTTGGGACCGAGGAAGGCAACGAGTGCGCCGCGCTCGACCTGGAAGGTGAGGTCGGTGACGGCCTCCACGGTCTTCTTCTTGACGATGAAGCGCTTGGTTAGGGCGTGCGCTTCGATGATCGGTTCGCTGGTCATGCGTCGAAGGTAGACCCGTATGCGGACAGATTCTGTCCGCGATGTGTGAAATTCTTGGGACATGTCCGATACGACGACACGGGCGCTCTCGTTGCTCAATCTGTTGCAGACCCACCGGCACTGGCCGGGAGCCGAATTGGCCGACCGGCTTGGCGTCACGGAGCGGACGGTACGACGAGACGTGGAGCGCTGCGCGAGCTGGGCTACCGGATCGAGTCGACGCCCGGGGCGAGCGGTGGATACCGACTGGAGGCGGGAGCGGCAGTTCCGCCCCTCCTGCTGACCGATGAGGAGGCGGTGGCGATGGCCATCGGGCTGCGCGTGGCTGCCTCGCAGCGGCTGGTATCCGGACCGGAGACGACCGTCACGGCGCTCGCGAAGCTCGAGCAGGTACTGCCCGCTCCCCTGCGCCGACGGGTCATCGCGCTGGCCGACGCGGTGCAGCCCGCGGGGATCAACGCCGGCGCGGCTGTGTCGAGCGAGGTGCTCGGTGAGCTTGCGCTCGCCTGTCGTGACCATGAGCGGGTGCGCTTCAGCTACACCGCGGCATCCGGAGAGGTGACCCGGCGCCGGGTCGAGCCGCACGCGCTCGCGCCGGCCGAACGGCACTGGTATCTGTTGTGCTGGGATCTGGAGAGGGATGACTGGAGGACTTTCCGGGTCGACCGACTGGAGGGCGTCGAGCACACGCGGGTGCTGTTCGAGCCGAGGCCGCTGACGCCGGAGCAGATCGAGGAGTTCGTCCTGGTGGCGCGGTCGTGGGTGCGGCAGACGGTGGAGGCGGAAGCGCTGATGGAGCTGCCGCTGGCCGAGATGCGCGAGATTTTCGGGCAATGGGGTCAGGGTGCGACCGCGGAAGGCGACGCCCGCACGCGGTGGCCGGTGGGTGGCAGCGACTTCCGGGAGACGATGTACGGGTTGTCGTGGATCCCGGCCGGGGTCGAGTACACGGTCGACTTGGATGACGCTCCTCGTGCCGAGCTGCGCGAGACGCTCGGACGGATGCTGCGCGCGCTCGATGGCGTGCCGGCCGAACACGACCGTCGGCCTTAGTCCGCCCTCGCCCGCCTATCCATTTCGAGTGGCGATTTCCTTATGTCGCATTTAGCGACAAGAGGAAAAAGGGTCACTCTGGGCGCCGCGAGCCGCGCTCATTCGTAGGCGAGGTATCGGCCGGGCTTGTTGAGTTCCTGGATCGTGAACCGCAACTCGAGGTCGGTCTGCCCGATCATGTCCACTTGCTGGGCGAACTGCTCGTTGGTGACGAAGACGTGTCGCCGCAGGTTCCAACCCTGGGCGAGCCAGCTGCGAAGGGCATCCAATAGGCGGCGGTCGGTCCGCGCTGCCAGTTGCGACTTGCGAACCCAGAAGTAGACCGCCGCGTCATAGTCGTCCCACTCCGAGTCTCCGATCGGGGCGATGGTCGCGCCGGCGAACATCCGCGCATCCGTCGGCATGATGTAGACGCAGCCAAGGCATTTCGTCTCTTCCGGGTTCATCACCGTGTAGGTGAGTGCCTGACGTTTGGCGTGCCGCTGTTCGAGGTTCTCGAGGTCGGCGCGGTTGGCGGCGACAGTGAAGTCGTCTTCGGGCCAGGTCGTCTGTTCCCACGTACGGAGGTAATCCTTGCTCTCCATCACGGCCGCGTAGTCCAGCTCGGCATCTGTAGCCAGAATCGGACGGAGTGTGAATTCCTCTGTCGACAGCCCGTCGGGGATGACGAGTTCAGTGTTCTCGAGTCGCACGTCCTTGTTCCTTCGCTCACGTTTACCTCACCACGCTATCCGCGTGCTCCCGCGACTCCAAGGTCGGACGGATGTCGGTGGGTCTCGGCTAGTGTGTGGATCACGTTCACGAGTCGTGGCTTTCGGTACCTGGCCGGCCGCGCGGCAACCCGAGTCCATCGACTTCCGGGTGCCCCAGGGGAAGAACGGGCGAGGCGCCGACCGGTGCCACGCAAGATTCGATGGGGCTCGCCCCAGAGAGGGCGGCAAAAAAATGCACGCCGGATGCACCGATTGTGAACACCTGACCCGCGCAGAGGCCTATCGCTGGCTCGGAGAGAACCACTGGATACCGGCGCGCCACGGAGTCAACTGGATCGCCGAGGACCTGGAGCGGACCATCGGCAGTCTCCGCCCGGGCGAGGAACTCGAGGTCGACTATCGTGGCGAAGTCGCCGACGCACCCACGATCGCCATCCGCCGTTCTGCCAACGGTGCTTTCAGCGCCAAGGGACCGGGTGGCTGGCTCGACACGACCGGCCACACGAGTTGGACGTGGCAGCCGAGCGACGGAGCGGACGCGCTGGCGCAGATCAGGTACGACCTGCTGTCGTTCATCAGGGATTGCCGCGGGGCGGAACGCGTGATCCTGATCCAGCCGAGCTGACCGGCGCGAAGAGATCAGCCGATGAAGTTCTCCGGAACTTGCGGGCAGACTCGATTGATGCGAGCCAGCTCCTCCGTGCCGATGGCGGCATCGGCTACGCCGGCGTGGATGAACCAACCACCGTCCGTGCGATAGGTCTCTCGAAAACGCTGCAGGCTGGGCGCGGGCGGAACGGTATAGCCCTCTCGCTCCAAGCACGGCTTGAGCGAGTACAGGTAGTAGTCGTACGCCGCGTGATCTTTGCATCAGCTCATTGGGAGCGTTGTACTTCGGATGCACCGGATACATCGCCTCGCAGGTATAGAAGGCCACGAAGTACGGTTCGCTTCCTGGCCTGCCCTGGACCGACCACGATCCATTCGCATCCGGTTCGACGTGGTGCCCCATTTCGGCAAGGCAATCGGGGATGATCGTCGTCCAGTCGGTTTGGTCGATCAGGCGAACTCGATGCGACCTCGGGCGCATCGCGTCAGGATGGATGCTCGCGACGTTGCGCCAGGCGATGTCTAGGTAGCGGACCGACGACCTGCTCCTCGACCGCGGTGAGATCCTGGTTCAGCGACTCGGTGGGCCCGGGTCCTGGTTCTGGTGGTTCCGTATCGGCGACACAACCGGCCAGCACCAGCAGGATCATGGCGGACCACACAAGCCAACCGAGACGACGCTTCTCCGATAGCGACTTCGCCTCACACATTTGGTCATACTGACACATGCGCGCGCAAGTGGGCAGGCGCAGATCACCCGCCGTGGATGAGGCGGCCATCACTCTCGCAGTGCGACCTTGGACTTCGGGATCGGCCGACGGTCAACGACTCGAGCGGCGACTTCGCCCGAACGACCGGAAGGTGCTTCTGATGGCATTCGACACACTCATCGTTATCGCCGGCGTCTACCCTGACCTCAAGTCCGCCGAGGAGGACTACGACCTGGTCAAAGAGCTCCACTCCAAGGAGGGGCTCATGGACGCCTACGACGCCGCCGTCATCCATCGCCGCGACGACGGCAAGGTGAAGATCACCCGCAAGCACGAGACCCCGACCCGGGTTGGTGGCGTACTCGGCGGTGGCGCCGGTCTGGCCACCGGTCTCGTCATCGCGCTCTTCCCATTCGCGGCGATCGGCGGCGGCCTGCTCGCAGCAACAGCCGGCGGTGGCGCAATCCTCGGGGCAGTCGCCGGGCACGCAGCGGCCGGCATGAGTCGCGACGACCTGAAGGAACTCGGCGAGTCTCTCGACAACGGCGAAGCCGGCCTGGTGGTCGTCGGCGTGATGGACATGGAAGCGCGGATCGAACAGGCCATGCGCCGCGCGGAGAAGCTCGAGAAGAAGGAACTCAAGGCGGACGTCGAGGCCATCGAGCGCGACGCGAAGGAAGCGTCCGGTCAGTAGCGACCCCGCACCGACAGGCGGACTCAGGATGCCATCGGAACCCGTCCGGTTCACGAGCGACGACTACGCGACCCGGATGGCTCGTGTCGTCGACGACGCGCTCGCGGCGGAACTCGACGGGGTGATCGTGACGCCCGGGCCGGACCTGGTCTGGCTCACCGGCTACCGACCCACGGCCATAACCGAACGGCTGACAGTACTGGTTCTCGGCCCCGACATGCGCCCGACGCTCCTCGTGCCCATCTTGGAGAGACCGGATGCGGAAGCAGCCGAGGGTTCCACCGCCGTGACGATCCTCGACTGGGCCGATGGGACCGACCCGTACGAGACGGCTCATCGCTTGCTGCGCCCGGACGGCCGGTTCGGGGTCTCCGACTCGGCGTGGGCCATGCACCTCCTCGGACTCCAGGAGGTACTGCCGGACACCCGCTACCGGGCGTTGAGCCACGCTCTTCCCATGATGCGCGCGGTCAAGGACGCCAACGAGCTCGGCCGTCTCGCCATGGCGGGCGCATCCGCCGACTCCACCTACGGCGAGATCGTGAAACTGCGGTTCGCCGGTCGGCGCGAGACGGAGGTGGCCGCCGACCTGGACCGGCTGCTGCGGGAGTTCGGCCATGAGCAGGTCGACTTCACCGTGGTCGGTTCCGGTCCCAACGGCGCCAACCCCCACCACGAGGCAGGCGACCGGATGATCGAGCCCGGCGATGCGGTCGTGCTCGACTTCGGCGGCCTCATGTACGGCTACGGCTCGGACACGACCCGCACGGTGTGCGTCGGCGAGCCGTCGGCCGAGGTGCGCGACGTCCACGAGATAGTCCGGCGGGCGCAGCAGGCGGCCTTCGAAGCGGTGCGACCGGGCGTGCCGTGCCAGGAGATCGACCGGGTGGCCCGGGCGGTCATCACGGAGGCGGGGTACGGCGAGCAGTTCATCCACCGCACCGGCCACGGCATCGGGGTGACCACTCACGAACCGCCGTACATGGTCGAGGGCGAGGAGCAGCCCCTCCGGCCGGGCATGTGCTTCTCGATCGAGCCGGGCATCTACCTCGCCGGACGCTTCGGTGTCCGAATCGAGGACATCGTCACCGTCACGGACGACGGCGGCGAGCGCTTCAACAACACCGACCACGCCCTGCGGGTGGTCGAGTAGGCGGCATCCGGATGCCGTCGTGCCGCAGCCTCAGCGCGACCGGTTCGCTCGCACGGTAGCCACGATCGACATCGTCACCGCCAGCGCCATCACCACCAGGAAGATCACGACGGCGATCACGTTCACCTGCGGCGGCACTCCGCGCTTGGCAGCACCCCACACGTACATCGGGAATGTCATGGCGTTGCCGGAGTTGAAGTTCGTGATGATGAAGTCGTCCAGCGACAGCGCGAACGCGAGTACCGCCCCGGCCAGGATGCCGGGTGCCGCCAGCGGCAGAGTGACCCGCCTGAACGTGCGCCACGGCGTCGCGTAGAGATCGGCCGCCGCTTCGGTGAGACTCGGATCGAGCATCGCCAGCCGCGCCTTCACGACGATGATCACGAAGCTGATGCAGAACATGATGTGCGCCAGCAGGATCGCGACCGGACCGAGCGGAATTCCGACGTTCACGTACAGCGTGAGCAACGACGCCCCCAGCACCACCTCCGGCATCGTCATCGGCAGCAGCACAAGGATGTTGGCCATCCCCTGCCCCCGGAACCTGAACCGGGTGAGGGCGTAGGCCGCGAGCACACCGATGATCGTCGCGGCGAGCGCGGCACCGAGCGCGATCTGCAGGCTCAGGGCAACGGAATCGCACAGGCCGTACGGGCCGCACATGTTCGTCCAGTTGTCGAGCGTGAACTCGTTGAAGGTGAAGTTGTAGCGGCCGGCCGGCTTGTTCAGCGACATCACGACGATGACGGCGATGGGCAGCAGCAGGTAGACGGTGGCCAGCGCGCCGATCACGCGGATGATGTGGCGGCCGAAGAAGCCGGCAACGCGCTCCCGCACGGGCGAATAGTTCAGCCGAGCCGAGGGCTGCGGGGCAGTCGAGACACTCATGACACTCCTCCCCTACAGGATTTCGTTCGTGCGCGATCGGCGCATCGAGATGGTGACCAGGCCGATGATCAGCACGATGAGCGACACCGAGAGAGCGGATGCCATCGGGTAGTCGAGCGCGCGCAGGTACTGGCTCTCGATCACGTTGCCGATCATCTGCGTGTCGACACTGCCGAGCAGCTGGGCATTGACGAAGTCTCCGGCAGCCGGGATGAAGACGAGCAGGCACCCCGACACGATCCCGGGCAGCGACAGGGGCAGTGTCACGCGCCGGAACGCGCGGAATCCGCTCGCGTACAGGTCAGTGGCGGCCTCGATCAGCCTCTTGTCGAGGCGATCCAGGCTCACATAGATCGGCAGCGTCATGAAGGGCAGGAAGTTGTAGGTCAAGCCTGCGATGACCGCCGCAGGCGAGGCGAGCAGCCACTGGTCGGGCGCCAGGATGTGCAGTGACCGCAACACCTCCACCACGATCCCCTGGTCGGCGAGGATCGTGGTCCAGGCCAGCGTCCGAACCAGGAAGCTTGCGAACAAGGGCGCAACGACCAGCACCAGGAGCAGATACTTCCAGCGCCCGGCCTTGAAGACGATCATGTAGGCCAGCGGGTAGGCGATGAGCAGCGCGCACACCGTCGCGATCGCGGCGTAGGTGATGGAACGCAGGAACCACGGCCAATAGGCACCGATGGCACTCACGTAGTTGCCCACCTCGAAGGTGAACGCGAAGCCCTCCGAGAATGACCCCGACTGCAGCGACCCCATCAGCAGGGTGACCATCGGTGCCAGGAAGAACATCAGCAACCACACCACCATGGGCGCGAGAAGCAGATACGGCGCGAGAGTCCTGCGCCTTTCGGCGCTCAGTGCGGACACCATCGTCCCGACTACGCGCTCGCGCCCGGGTTCGCCCGGGCGGCCGCTCGTTCGGGATCGATGCTCACGGCACGCGTGTCCGCCCCGACCGGGCTGCCTTCGCCTGCGTGCGGATCCTCGTTGCCGTCGAGTGCGAAGGTGTGATCCCGGTGCCAGCGCAGTTTCACCGGGGTGCCTGGGGCGAGTCGCCGCACGGCTGACTGGTTCTGCACGAACGCCTTCATCGTCTCGTCCATCCCCGTGACCGCCACCACGTACTCGGTGCCGATGCCGATGTAGGAGGAGTCGAGCACGACGCCTGAGATCTCGTTCTCTGACGAGTCGGCGGCGCCCTCCTCCACGAGGTGGATCTTCTCCGGGCGGACGCCGACGAAGACCTGGGCGTTCGTGCTGTGCACCCGATCCCGTGGAATATGCACCGGATGCCCCGCGACGTTCGCGACCGCGAAGTCGCCTTCGTTACCGCGCACCTCGGCCTGCAGCAGGTTCGAGCTGCCGAGGAAGTTCGCGACGAACGCGGTCCGCGGGGACTCGTACAGCTCCTCCGGGGCGCCCATCTGCTCGATCCGGCCCTTGTTCATGACCGCGATCTTGTCGGCCATGGTCATGGCCTCTTCCTGGTCGTGGGTGACGTGCAGGAAGGTGAGACCGAGCTCGGCCTGGATCTGCTTGATCTGGTACTGCATCTGACGACGCAGTTTCATGTCCAGAGCACCCAGCGGCTCATCCAGCAGCAGCACCTGGGGCTCGTTCACGATCGCCCGGGCGAGCGCGACTCGTTGCTGCTGGCCACCCGACAACTGGGCAGGCTTGCGGTGCGCCATGCTCGCCAGCTCGACCGTTTCGAGAATCCGGTTGACCTTCTCCTTGATGTTCTTCTTGCGTCGCTCGCGCAGGCCGAACGCCACATTCTCGAACACCGTCAGGTGCGGGAACAGCGCATACGACTGGAACACCGTGTTGACCGGCCGGCGGAACGTCCGCAGCTGGGCGATATCGGTGCCGGACAGAAGAATCTGCCCTCCGTCTGGCTGTTCCAGTCCGGCCACCATCCGCAGGGTCGTGGTCTTGCCGCATCCGGAAGGTCCGAGCAGGGCAAACAACTCGCCACTGGGAATCGTGAGGTCGAGATGATCGACCACGGTGTTCTGCCCGTAGCGCTTCACCAGCCCCCGCAGCTCGAGATCCCCGTCTCGGGCGGACAGCGTCACGCCCTCGATGCCTGCGGCGGCCTCGGTCGTTGTGTCCGTAATGCTCACAGACCCAGCGCCTTGTCGAACGCGGACTGGTACTTCTGGTTGTCGTCGATGCTGAGCGACATGTAGGTGAACATCTGCTTCATCGACTCGGAGTCAGGGAAGATGAGCTGGTTGTCCGCGAGCTCAGGGTCGATGTCGGCCATCGCATCCTGTGCACCGGCGACGGGGCAGACCGCGTTGACGTAGGCGGCCACCTGCGCGGCGATCTCGGGCTCGAAGTAGAAGTCGATGAGCTCGTGCGCACCGTCCGAGTTCGGCGCACCCTCGGGCACCATCATGACGTCTTCCATCAGCACTCCGCCCGATTCGGGGATGAAGAACTTGATGGCGGGGTTGTCCTTGCTCAGCTGCACCACGTCGCCCGCCCAGGCGAGACAGGCGCCCAGGTTGCCCTGCGCGAGGTCTGACGCGTAGTCGTTGCCGGTGAAGCGTCGCAGCTGGCCACTGGCGCGGGCCGCTTCGATGTCCTCGATGGCCTGGTTGAAGTCGTCGTCGGTGAAGTTGCCAGGGTCGGCGCCGTTGGCGAGCATCAGCGTGCCGGTGGTCTCGCGCAGCTCGGTCAGGAGCGACACCTTGCCCTTGAGCGCGGGGTCGTTCAGCAGCTCGTCGACCGATCGGACGTCCTTGCCCGTGACATCCGTGTTGACCGCGATGCCGACCAGCCAGCCCTGCCACGGCAGGGAGTACTTGCGGGTGGGGTCGAATGCCGGGCTCTCAAACGCCGGCAGCAGGTTGGTCGCGTTCGGGATCTTCGACTTGTCCAGGGCTGCGGCCCAGTCGAGCGAGATGAACCGGCCGCCCATCCAGTCCGTCGGGCTGACGAGGCTGGCCGGGATTCCTTGGCCGTTCTGCATGAGCGGCTGCACCTTCGCGAACCACTCGTCGTTGCTGTTGATCTCGGCGAGGTACTCGGTGTGGATCCCGGTGAGCTCCTTGAACTGCTCCAGGCTCGGGATCGTGCCGTCATCTTCGGTGTCGACCGACAGCGGCCAGTTCGCCCAGATCAGCTGGTCGGCGGCGCCGTTTCCTGGCCCCGCGACGCTGCCGCCGGGCTTGGTGGTGCAGGCCGCGAGGAGCGACACCCCTCCGGCGATTGCTGCGAACTCGAGCAGCTGTCGGCGGGACATGCCCCGCATTGCGGGCAACCGAGTGCCCCCCTGATGTGATGCTGATCGGAAGGTACCCATGATTCCCTTTTCCACTGCCATAGTGCTGTCGGTCATGTCGCGGCAGAGTGGTGGAAATCCTCCAACCCTGCGGCTGGCTCGATTATGGCCTAGCCGTGCGGGGGAAAGAAATCGCGTTCTGATCAAGCCGCCAATGCACTGCAATCGGTTGTGCATCCGCGCCCATTTTGTTCCTGCGGCGCTCGCTCGCCCGTGCTCCGGGACGCACGGCTCCTCGCGCCGTCGGCACTATGGGGCTAACCTGACGCGCATGGCCCAGGCAGCCTCCTCCGCAGGCGCGTGGATCGGGACGATCGTGTTCCTGTTCCTCGCCCCGGGCATCGTTGCGGGCCTCATCCCGTGGTTGATCACGGGCTGGCGGTGGTACGACTGGGGCGGCGCGGCTTGGCTGGTCGTGCCGATCGCGTGGATCCTGATCGCTGTCGGGGTGGCTTTCCTCTTGTGGGCCTTCGCGCTGTTCGCCGTGCACCGTGGAACGCCCGCTCCCGTCGCGCCGACCGAGACACTCGTCGTGAGCGGCGTCTACCGCTTCGTCCGCAATCCGATGTACCTCGCGGTATTAGCGATCATCCTCGGCCAGGCGCTGCTGTTCGGCAGTTGGTGGCTCGTGCTCTACGCCGGGATCACGCTCGCCGCGGTCGTCTCGTTCGTGAAGGGCTACGAGGAGCCGACTCTTGCCCGCACCTACGGCGAGCAGTATCTCGAGTACCGGCGCAACGTGCCCGGGTGGTGGCCGCGGCTCACGCCGTGGCGGGGAGCCGGTGGGCCGTTTTCGACCTGATCGTGTTGAGCGTCGTGCTGGCCGCGGCCCGACACCGGGCTGCGGACACGGAGTCGGCTCCGCTTGAGTGAGGCGTCGCTCAGGAAAAACTCTCGAAAGCGGCGTGCAGTCCTGTCAAGCACGCCCGCGACGGACGGCTTGGATCTCTCGGACGGCATCAACGAGAGCGACGATTCGCTCCCGATCCATGGACACACCCCAGGCCGCCTGGAGGTAGCCAGAGAGGTCGGCCACCGCATCCTCCGGAGAGTTCCCCTGTAGCAGCTGTCCAGCGATTCTCGTGGCGAGTTCGTCGTACTCGTCCGGGACATCGGGCCGACTGTCCCCGACTCCTATCGGGTCGACGTCCCAAATGGCCTCTCTGGCACGATCGCGCAGCGCTCGAAACTCTTGAGTCGACCGTCGCTTGCTCACCTAGAACATCCCACCTAGGAAGTCCGCGAGCGTCCCTCCGCCGACGATGACGGCGGCTTCGACACCGCCATCAGGTTGCCTTGGTGTTTCCTTCCGGGCTGAGTCTCGAACGGACACAGGTCGCATTGCGTCGATTCGCTCGATGTTGGCGGAGCGTCTCTCCTCCCGGAGTTGGCCCGTGGCTCGCGACACAAATAGCTCCGCCCCGGCGGCGAGCTTGACCTCCGTATCCGACAGCGCTGGGCCACCAGTTGACGCTGATGAGCCACGTTCCAGCGAGATACTTGAGGAGTCCGTCCAAAATGTTGTCCATTTGCCCCACACATTCGGACGCGCCTGCATATGAATCCCACCAATGTCAATTCGCTGGCACACCGTTACGACCAGGTGGTTCCCTTCGGCCTGAATGGCGACGGGACCAAATCCCCCCACTCGCTCGCAGCCGACGAGCGCAACTGCCATTGCGGTCGCCAATGCAATGAGTGCCACTCGCGCTAGTGCCGATTGCATTCTTCGTACGCCGTTCCCTTTGCGCAAGCTGGCGCTTCCGAAAGCGCTCCGTATCATGATGAATCGCCCCGGCCGGATCGGATCGTTGGGAACGCGAGCCTCTGGTTCCGCGGCAAATCCGCGTGGGGCCCAGTCTTTATCTCCAAGGAGCATCTCGTTCCACAGGGTAGTTCGGCTCTGCGATCGCGCCGAACCATCCTACGAACGGCGCCATGCTCGTAACGCTTAGTCCGGCACCCGTGTAATCGCCTTCGGCCAGATAGAGCAGGGCATCGCAGCCGTCGAACAACGCACCGAGACAGGGGCCAGACCGGCGGTTCCGAACACGGTATGCGCTGCGACGTACGACTGCGCCAGTCAGGGCAAGCAACGTGCTACGGAAGAGTCCGCGCCCAGCTTGCTCCCTCGAGTCGTGCGCGATCTCGCAGTCCCGACCACCCATCGCCCGAGGGTGCTTCCGCCGAGGCGAGGTCCGCCGCGAGTCCAGCAAGCGCCACCTGCACGATCTCACTGTTGAAGAGTTCCGCTTCCGCGGCCGCAGAGTTCAGATCGAGGTCTGCCAGTGAGCGCTGAGCAGCGTAGTCAGCGGCCTCATAGACTTGCCGGGCCGCCCACACTGCCTCCTGCGGATTATGACGGAGCCAGGTCCGCACGGCATACGCGACGGATGCAGCGGCGTTCTGTCCGTACCCCATCTCAAAGACCCACTCGCCCTCATCGATGGGCACCATGGCCTCGACCTCTGCCTGCGCCTGAGACAAGTCACCTGCATCCCGCCCTTGAACCGCCAACCACACCCGATCCAGGACCGCGCGCATGACCACGCTGTCACCCTCGCCCGTCACTCGGACATACCGCTCGAAGAGCGGCCACAACCGTTCGGCACATGCCGCGGCGAAGGCAGTTCGGTTGAATCGCTCGAGCCTCACCAATCGGGCGCCGATCTCCGACTCGTCGTAACTCACCATCGCTTCTCCCCTACCCACGCCACCAAGCAATCGTAGGGCTCAAGATTGTCGCACCCGACGCTTCAAGGAAGCCCGTGCAGGTGGGACAGAACGGCCTCGAGGCAACGATGCCAGTGGGCCTGAGGCCAGCTGCCCGCGCGCCTTCCACGGCCGTGACCTCCGGCGTGATGCACTCGCGCAAATAGGGCGGTCAAGCCATCAGACAGGCGAGATCCACCGCAAGAAACCAGAAACGCTCCTGAGAATCCTCAGGAGCGTTCCCTTTCAGGGCAGTTCTTTCAACAGTACTTAGAACAGCCCTCTTGTTTTTGTGGGCTGTCCTAAGAACTCAAACTCCCCCACGAATAGAGGGCTCGTTTCGACGCTCGAATCGTGTTTTCCTCCACCGGCCTGCGGACATTCCTCTTTTTCGAATCCACATGCCTGGTGAACTGACAGTGGTCGTTCGTGGAGGGTCGTCCCGGACGTGCGCCTTAGGGCACGCGGAGGATCCGTACCGGATCGAGTCGCGCCGCGCGTATTGCCGGTGGCACCGAACCAATGCGCGCTGCGCGTGGATCCGACAAACAGCGGCCTTGGGTGTCTGCGCTCACGCGCTCTCATCAATGAACGACCTGATGATCGACATCAGGCGCGTTCGTTCCGGGCCGATCCAGAACACGTGGCTTGGTGAGTCGAGTTCCACAAGTGTCGCGCCGGAGATCGCGTTGGCAAAGTTTTGCGCATGTGCGAACGAGACTCCCCGATCGTACTGCGAGCCCGTTACAAGAGTGGGGCAGCGCACGTTCGCCATGGCGGCGCGCCGCCGCGAGGCGCCGCCGGGCCGCGCCTGGCGGAGGTCGTTCACAAACCCGGAGTCGGACCACATGGATTGGAACAACGCTCGCGCCTCGTCCCTCTCGGCGTCGCTCAGTTGTTCCCACCAGTCCTGGATCGGGAGCTTCGAAAGTCGCGCCATCATGAGTCGCAACCCTGAGTCCGATTGGACCATTCTGTGCACGAAACGCCAGACCAGGCCCTGCATGAGCGGGGAGAACAGCACCGGGCCACCCATCGCCTCCACTCGAGTATCGGGATAACGCAAGCCTGACGGTGCGCAGCTGTGCAGCACCAGCCGCGGCACACCCAGCTCCCGATCTCCGGCAACGTGGACGGCCTGCATGCCACCGAAGGACACGCCGACTGCTGCAGCGGTCGCGCGGATGTCAAGCTGCCGGCATACCTCACGCACCAGCGGGGCAAACTCTCCGGTGCTCAATGCACCAACACTTGTGCCGCCGTACCCGGGGCGCGAGAAGGAAACAACTGCGTGCCCCAGCTCGGTGTACAAACCCCACCCGCAATCACATCGCGCGGAGCAATGGCCGCCAGGGAAGAACAACACTGGTGGCCGCTCCCCCGGCACCAGCAGAATCTCGACCGCGCCCCTGCTCGTCGGGATGAGCCGTGTCGAAACCATGACCCAGTCTCCCAGCACAACCGACCGACCGACCGCCCCTTTCCTCGGGGCGGTTGCAGCATTGCACACAGTGTTGACGGCTTTAGACCACCGGTCTAGACTGGTGGTCTAATCCGTCGACGGAGAGGATCCGTCATGAAGGTCTTGATTGTGGAGCCGGGATCGCCGGCCCGACTCTGGCGTTCTGGCTGAAGAAGTCCGGTCACGAGGTCACGATCGTGGAGCATGCGCCCGAACTGCGCGGCGGCGGGTACCTGATCGATTTCTGGGGTGCCGGCTTCGATGTTGCGGAGCGGATGGGCATCGTGCACGAACTGCGCCAGCGCGGCTACGTGTTCTCCGAGGCGAGGGCGATCGACCGGAATGGGCGCAAGATCGCGTCGTTCAACCCCGAAGCGGTGATCGAGTCGAACAAGCGGTATCTGAGCATCCCGCGCACCGATCTCGCCTCGGTCATCTACGACTCGCTCGGCGGCGAGGTGGAGTTGCTGCTCGGCGACACGGTGCGCGAGCTCGAGGACGACGGCGAGCGCGTTCGCGTCACCCTCGAGAGCGGGGCCACCCGCGACTTCTCTCTCGTCTTCGGTGCCGACGGCCTGCACTCGCGGGTACGCAGGCTCGCGTTCGGCCCCGACGAGCAGTTCGAGAAGTATCTCGGCCTGGTGGTCGCCGCGTTCGACGCGGAGCGGTACCCGCAGCGCAACGAGCTCGTCGCCATGATGTACGCCGAGATCGGGTTTCAGGCGATCCGCCTCTCGTTCCGCGACGACGCCACCCTGCTCCTGTTCACCGTGCGCCATGGCGGGGAGGTGCCGGTCGAGCGCGCGGCACAGGAGAGACTGTTGCGCGAGAAGCTGGGCGGCGCGGGCTGGGAGGTGCCCGAGATGCTCGCGGCCATGCCCCACGCGAAGCACTTCTACTTCGACACGGCCAGTCAGATCCGGATGCCGTCGTGGTCGACCGGACGCATCGCTCTGGTGGGCGATGCCGGCGCGGGCCCGTCCTTCCTGGCCGGGCAGGGGTCGGCTCTGGCCATGGTGGAGGCGTACACGCTGGCCGCGGAACTCGCGCGAACCAGCGACCACCGCGAGGCGTTCGCCCGCTACGAAGAGCGGCTGGCCCCGCTGGTACGCTCCAAGCAAGATGCCGCCCAGGGACTGGGTCTGGCCTTCGCCCCGAAGAACAAGTTCCAGCTTGGCGTCAGGAACACGGTGTTGAAGATGATGGGGCTCCCCAAGGTTCCCGACATCGCGCTGGGTAGGAGCTTCCACGACCGCGTCGAACTTCCGTCGTTCCCGAAACTGAACTCGACGCGCTGAATGGTCCGACCCCGATTCGCGAAACTGCCCGCGGCCCAGCAACAGGCGATCGTCGAGGCGGCACTCGATGAGTTCGCGGTCTCACGGCTTTCACGACGCCTCGCTGAATCGGGTCATCGTGGCCGCCGGAATCTCCAAGGGGTCGATGTACTACTACTTCGACGGCAAAGAAGATCTCTACGCCTACGTCGCACAGGTCGGGCTGGGCGGACTCGTCGAGCAGGTCGGTCCACTGCCCGACCTCGGCGCGGGAGACGCCGATGCCTTCTGGTCCGTTCTGGGCGACTACTACCTCCGACTGGTGCGAGCGCTCGTCGCGTCACCGCAGTTGGGGGCAATGCTGCGCGGCTGGGCCGCCGCGGCGAAAAGCCCCGCGTCGAAGAAGGCGCAGGATGAGCTGGAGCAGTCATCCCTCCCGTGGATCGCGCAGGCGCTCACCACCGGGCAACGGGTGGGAGCGGTACGAGACGATATGCCGCCCACCCTGCTGATCGCGGTCGCGATGGGCATGGGCGAGGCGATGGATGTCTGGCTCATGTCGCAAAAGGTCGAGGACGACGCCCTGCCCGGATTGATCGGCTCGGTGATGAGCATGATCAGAGGAGCAGTTGGTCCCTGACTGGATAGCCGTCCCTGACCGCGCCGCCGTGAGCCCGGGGCCGCTCAGCCCGGCGGGTCGCCGGGGCGGCCCAACCGAGCCTTTTGGCACCCCTCTATTGTGAAAACGGATAACGGTCTTCACCAGTGCCGGACGGTTAGCGTGCCTGCCCGGCCAGCTGCGCGATCCGCCCCCACAGCAGATGCCGGCGCAGCAGCCCCGGTCGCTTCCGAGCGCTCGGCTCATCCCGGGACGCATCGGCCGCCGCGCGCACGAGGGCGGGGTCCTGCCCCAGCGCATCGGCCATCCACACGAACGCCGCCGGGCACTACAGCCGGTTGTAGGCAGCACTCGCTCTCGTGTTGGGCCCGGTACGGCTGAACGACCCGAAGCCGTGTCTCTACGGATCTTCCTCTTTTCAGCGCCGCTGCGTTCGGTATCGAGTACGGAACGATCCGACGAGGCGACATACTCTTTGGCTCCGCACCGGCGTTGCCTTGTCGCGTTAGCCCCCGTTCCTGCCTTTCCGGAGTGGCAGATGCCGGCGCCGTGAACATGTACACGAAGACCCTGCCCGGCGACCCTCTCCTCGAACGCTGGGCAAAGGGCGAACTACGTAGTCCACTTCGGACATAGACGCCCTGTCCACCCGTCACATCTGCATCACCCACCCGCATACAGAACAATTCGACGCGCCCGGAAACGGGCGCGTTTCGCTGTTTAAGGCCCGAAGCCTCAGGAATTGGCGAAATAGGAAGCCGTCGCGGCGACTGGCCCCTCCGAAAACGACGAAATCCCTTCCGAACGTCTTCGGAAGGGATTCTGCCGCGAGTTTTTACGACAGTTTTTAGTACTGCCCCGTGGGCCGTCCCAAGTACTCGAACTCCCCTGCGAATAGAGGGCTCGTTTCAACACTCGTATCGTGTTTTCCTCCACCGGCCCGCAGAATTTCCTCTTTTCGAACCCGCGCGCACCAGCCTGGTGAGTTGGACAGCGGTCGTTCGTAGAGAGTCGCCCGGACGTGCGCCTTAGGGGACGCGGAGGATCCGTACCGGATCAAGCCGTGCCGCGCGTATCGCGGGCGGCACCGAACCAATCAGCGCCGCGAGGAGCATCAGCATGCCCACGCCAGTGGCGAACCCGATGCCGGGCATCGCTCCGGCCACGATGAGGTTGATGATGAGTCCGGCGATGATTCCCGCGCACGCTCCGATCAGCCCGCACAACCCGGCGTTGATGAGGAGCTGGATCACGATGGTGCTGCGGGTGGCGCCGAGGGCGCGACCGCGGCCGATGTCGCGGGCAACTCCGGCGACTCGCCCGAACTGGACCGCCGCGATGAGCACTGCGACTGCGAGCAGCAAGCCCGTGATGGTGAGCTGCGCGCTGCGCCCGAGCTCCGCCGCGACGTCGGCGCTGAGCAGCGCAAGCTCCTTCGAAGTCTCCACTCGCACGGCTCCCGCGTTATCGGCCACTAAGGAATCCCGGACGGCTCGCTCAACCTCGGCGAGTTGGGAGACGTCGTGAACGCTCACCCACAGGGTTAGCAGTCGAGCGCCGGACTTCGGTGCGGCGGCCACCAGAAGGTTCGCGTTCAGAGCCTCAAGCGGTGCGGCGGCCGTGAAGTCACCGACCACCACGGCCTCGCCGTTGCGACCGGTGACCGGACCGACCCCGCTTCCGAGACCGACCTGCGCCGCCAATCCCGGACCGGCGACCGCCTCACCTGGGCTGAGGAATCGGTCATGGGTGAGTGTCACCGGTGGGGGGAGAGTCCCGAAGACTGGGCGGGCTGGCACGACCGCACCGCCGGGAATCCCAGTGTTGGTGACATCCGTGGCGGGGCCGACGCCGACGACCCATTCGACGCCGGTCAGCGAGGCCACGATGGGGACCGACCGGGCGACAGTCCCGCGTCGCCTTGTGCGTCGGTCACCGTGATCAGGCGCCCTTCCGGCGAGTTGATCCGCTCCAGAGTGCGCTGCTGGCTGGCAACTGCGAGTCCGTGGTGGCGAAGATCGAGGTGGTTCCCGCGAACAGGATGAGCACTGCGATAACTGTAGGCACGATGGGGCGGCGCAGTCGATGGAGTGCGTCGACGGCGAAATAGGCTGCCCGCGGCCGTCCGCTGTTCATGCCGCCAGCCGGAGGTGATTGGGCATCGCCGCGGCGCGGACCTCATCGTGGGTTGCGACAATCACGGTGGCGCCCGCCCGGGCGGCATCCGCGAGCGCGTCCCACACGATCCGGGCGGAGTCGGAATCGAGGTTGCCGGTCGGCTCATCGGCGAACAGTATCTGCGGCGACTTCACCAGCGCCCGGCACAACGCGATGCGCTGAGCTTGCCCACCGGATACTTCGCCCGGTCGATGCGAGGCACGCGCGCCGACGCCGAACTGGTCCATCAACTCGAGCGCGATCGGTTCTGCCTGTTCGCGGCTCATGCCGGCCAGCCAGGCGGCCTCGAGGACGTTCTCCAAGCCGGTGCGGGACAGGTCCAGCACCGCGTCCTGGAACACGAACCCGACGTGTCGTGCCCGCAGTCGCGCCCGTTCTGCGTCGCGCAGGTCCTGCAGGTTCTTGTCATTCCAACGGATGATGCCGTGGCTTGGGGTGAGCATCAGCGCGAGCAGGTACATCAGAGTCGACTTCCCCGACCCGGATGGCCCCGTGACGCCCGTGAGCGTCCCTGGTTCGAAGGTGTGTGACAGCGAGCGCATCACCGGGTCGGACTCCGGACGATAGCGGTGCTCCAGCGCCTCGACGGTGATTTGCACCGCTACTCCCTCGCCGATGTCGAGACGACCACGACGCGTTCGCCGGGTTCGACACCGGTCACGATGCTCTTGCCTTCGCTCGAAGCGAGCACCGTGACCTCGCGCACCGTGCCGTCCTCAAGGGTCACCGAAGTCATGCCTGACGCATCCGTCACCACGGCTGCGGTTGGGACCTGTGCCCCCTGCGTCTCGGGCACCAGGATCAGCACTCCAGGCAGCACAACGTCAGCGCCCAGCACCACCGCCGCACTACACTCATCGCCGCAGATCGATGCTGCTTCGTCGACACCGCGAAGGATGGCGATCGTGGTCCCGCTGCCATCGGCCGCGGCGGCCAGGCGGTCGACCTCAGCGTGCCATTCCTGGCCGTCCGCGTCGATCCTCACGCGCAGCCCTTCGCTGGTCCTGGACACTGCCTCCGGCAGCACACGGAAACTGAACTGCGGGCCGGCATCCGCGCCGATCAGCAATTCATCACCGGGCATCACCCGAAGTCCTGGCCGCACATCGGGTGCCGGAGCCAGAGTCGCAGGCAACTCGGGCACAAAGACGATTCGACCCAGTGGAACCATGCCGGTTTGCGGGAGCCCGAGACTGGCGGACCAGCGGTTCACTGCGGCCGCCGTTGATCCCCCGTAATGTCCATCCGAGGACCCGTCCAGATAGCCGGCGTCGATCAGGAACCGCTGGAGCTGACTGACATCTGAACCCCGCGCCCCAGCACCCATGTCGCGGAACGCCGGCACCGAGCCTTCGACCGCGACAACCGGCGCAAGATCAACGGTGTATACGACGTCGCCAGGGTCGACCGAGCTGCCGTCGACCGCGAGCGCGATTGACGTGAGGGTGCCGGCGTAGCCGTTGACACCCACCGGCACCGACGGCCACGCGACATCGATGCCGTACGCCTGCTCAACCGAAACAACGCCGCGGGTCACCTCGACTGTTGAGGCCTGGGCTGACGGTGAATCGATCCGCGGAGGGTTGGTCGCCTGGGTTGCGGCCCACCAACCCAAAAGCACGGCAACCAGCACGCTGGCCGCCCAGGCTGCCCCAACGCCGATCGGTCGCCATCTCGAGTTCATGGTGCCTCTAATTCTGGGACCCAATGCGCTCGGCCTCGACCGGGTCAGGTTGCGGACACAACCCGTCTGCTTCATGGACCGGCAGGCCGGCATTGTGCACGTCCATCAACGGATTCCACGACTCGCCGCTGTAGTTCTCCACCCACTCCTGAGCTGAAGGCGGCTCGCTGATCACGTAGCCGTGAGCTCGCAAACAATCAGCCTGGACGAGGAAGAGTTCGTAGAGTCCCCGCAGAAAGGCATCCGTCAGCGGAGGTGATTCAGGTGGCGATCCGAGTTCCTCGACGCAGTCTGCGTCCAGTCCTTGCGTCAACGGGCGACCTGGTGCATAAGCATTGTTAATGGAACCGTCGACTGGGTTGAACTCCGCATCCGCGCCGTACTTGCGCGCGCATTCCACATATAGCGAGGCCCAGTCGGCCCACATGCTGTCGAACTCCACGTAGTTCGACGCGGTCGGCGCCGCCTCGGACTCGTCATCAGCGACCTCCAACCCACATGATGCAAGGGAGAACAGCAACGCAGACGCCATCAGCAGCGAGCTAACCTTTGCAAGGCTCGTCCGGTTCTGGAACAGGCTGGCGCTTGACTTCATCGCTCCCCCACTCCACATCGAGCCTCGTCCCGGGCGTTGCGACATCCTCTCACACAGCTGAGCGCCGCTCTAGTCTTTATGGCCCGGGGTGCCTGCCACGCCAGGAGTTCCATCACTCGGTAGGGATGGCGAGCCCAAGCGCGGGGACAGACCGCCTGTTGAAAACGACGAAATCCCTCCCGAACGTCTTCGGAAGGGATTCTGCAGCGAGTTTTTGGGACAGTTTTTAGAACGGCCCGTTTTGTCGGGCTGACAGGATTTGAACCTGCGACCCCTTGACCCCCAGTCAAGTGCGCTACCAAGCTGCGCCACAGCCCGTGGCTTGCCGCCGGAACTTGCGATCCAGCAACCGGAATAGCTTATCGCGTTGCGAAGGGGATGGTTGGCCACCGCCAAGGGTCGACCGATCGACCACCGACGCGGTCAAGGGGTTAACCCGTCTCAAGGAGATTCGGATGTCGAGGCTCCGAGCGCCTGACGCCCGGCATCCGGAACCCGGAAAGTCCTTGAGATGGGTTAAGCCCGCGCCGCAAGCAGCTAGCGCTGGCGCTTCTCTCGCACGCGCATGTTCACGATCACCGGGCTGCCCTCGAAGCCGTACAGCTCGCGCAGCCGGCGCTGGATGAACCTGCGGTACTGCGGGTCCAGGAATCCGGTCGTGAACAGCACGAATGTCGGCGGACGCGTCGACGCCTGCGTCCCGAACAGGATCCGCGGCTGCTTCCCACCGCGCACCGGGTGCGGGTGCTCCGCCGTGATCTCCGCCAGCAGCGCGTTGAACTTCCCGGTCGGGATGCGGGTGTCCCACGACTGCAGCGCCAGCTCGAGCGCCGGCACCAGCTTCTCCAGGTGCCGTCCGGTCTTCGCCGAGATGTTCACCCGCGGCGCCCACGACACGTGCGCCAGATCCTTCTCGATCTCCCGCTCCAGGTAGCGGCGGCGGTCATCATCCAGCAGGTCCCACTTGTTGAACGCGAGCACCAGCGCGCGGCCAGACTCGAGCACCAGCTCGACGATCCGCACATCCTGCTCGCTGATCGGCTCGGACACATCGAGCACGACGACCGCGACCTCGGCCTTCTCCAGCGCCGCGCTGGTGCGCAGCGACGCGTAGAAGTCGGCGCCCTGCGCCAGGTTCATCCGGCGACGGATGCCTGCGGTGTCCACGAACCGCCAGACCTTGCCAGCCAGTTCGACCTGCTCATCCACCGGGTCGCGGGTGGTGCCGGCCAGGTCGTCCACGACGACCCGCTCCTCACCAGCGGTCTTGTTCAGCAGCGACGACTTGCCGACGTTCGGCCGGCCGAGGATTGCAACACGACGCGGGCCGCTGACCTCATCCTTCGCCACCGCGGAAACCTCCGGCAGCACCGTCAGCACCTTGTCGAGCAGGTCGGCCACTCCCCTGCCGTGCAGCGCCGACACCGGCCACGGCTCGCCGAGGCCGAGGCTCCATAGGGTCGGCCGCCTCCGGCTCCTGCCGGGCGTCGTCGACCTTGTTGGCGACCAGGATGACCGGCTTCTTCGACGAGCGCAGCATCCGCACGACGTGCTCGTCGGTCGCCGTCGGGCCGACATTCGAGTCGACCACGAACAGCACAGCGTCGGCGAGGTCGACCGCGATCTCCGCCTGGGCGGCGACGGATGCGTGGATGCCCTTCGCATCCGGCTCCCATCCGCCCGTGTCGACGATGGTGAAGCGGCGGTCGTTCCACTCCGCCTTGTAGCTGACCCGGTCGCGGGTGACGCCGGGGGTGTCCTGCGACGACCGCCTCGCGGCGTCCGAGGATGCGGTTCACCAGCGCCGACTTGCCGACGTTCGGGCGGCCGACGATGGCCAGCACCGGAAGCGCGGGCAGGTAGGTGATCTGGTCGACGTCGTCGGTCGCGGCGTCGAGGAGGGCGCGGTCCTCCTCGTCGAGTTCGTACTCTTCGAGGCCGCCGCGGAGCGCGTTGGCGCGCTGGGCCGCGGATTCCTCGTCGAGGGTTGCGAGTCGGTCGGCGACCTCAGGGCGCAGCTCAGGGAAATCGTCCTGGTCGTCGATAGGCATGAGGTTAATCCTAGGTGGACGCGGCTGGGCGCTCGTTCGGGGCGACTGCTCCCCCGTTGTGCAGGACATTTGGCCACTTTCGGGCCCGGATCCCAATGAACATCATCGGAAAGGCCCAAATGTCCTGCAGAACAAGGAATGTCCTGCACAACAGGGGTGGGGTGCCTAGGCTTGGGCGGCGCGGATCAGGGCGATCAGGGCGTCGACGGTTTCATCGAAGGTCAGGTCGGTCGAGTCGAGCGTGTGCACGCCGTCGGCGGCGGTCATGAAGTCGACCACCTTGCGGTCCTGCGCGTCCCGGGCGCTCAGCTGGGCACCAACCGACTCCAGGGTCGGGCCATCCAGCTCCGCCGCACGCCGCGCCATCCGCGCCTCCTCCGACGCGGTCAGCAGCACCCGCACATCGGCATCCGGCGCCACCACCGTCGTGATGTCGCGGCCCTCGGTAATGATGCCCGGCCGGCTCTCGTTCGCGATCGTGTCGCGGAAGATCGCCGTGACATGCTCGCGCACCTCCGGCACGCGCGCGACGCTGCTGACGATCGCCGACACCTGCGGCTCCCGGATGGCGCCGGTCACGTCCGACTCGCCGACGCGCACGAAATAGTGCTCAGGGTTGATGCCGATCGCATACTCGAACCGGTCGAGCGCGCCGATCACCGCCGCGGAGTCCTCCGGGTCGATGCCCTCACGCTGCACCAGCCAGGCCAGCGCCCGGTAGGCGGCGCCGGTGTCCTGGTAGTCGAACCCGAGCTTGCGGGCCGCCGTACGGGAGACGCTCGACTTGCCGCTGCCTGCCGGGCCGTCGACGGCGACCACGATGTGCTTCATTTCCATGCTTCCGCGATCCTCCATCCGCGCTGCTCCAGCTCCTCGAGCAGCCGCT
This sequence comes from uncultured Actinomycetota bacterium, assembly GCA_963702165.1. Classification (GTDB taxonomy): domain Bacteria; phylum Actinomycetota; class Actinomycetes; order Actinomycetales; family Microbacteriaceae; genus Terrimesophilobacter. Next base: position 1,157,708 of record OY969722.1, read on the forward strand.
GCTCGGCCTCCGGCACCACCGACACCTCGGCGAGGCCGATCTGCGCGCCCGGCGAGTGCTCGAGCCGCAGGTCCTCCATGTTCACGCCCGCGTCGCCGATGTCGGTCAGCAGCCGCGCCAGCTCGCCCGGCTTGTCGTCGACCATGATGACCAGCTGGCTGAAGCGTGCATCCTGCCCGTGCTTGCCCGGCAGCCTCGCCACACCGGTGTTGCCGGCGGCGATCGCCTCGGCGATGCGGCGGCGGGATCCGGATGCGTCGGGCTCGTCGAGCGCGTCGATCACCGTGTCGAGATCGTCACGCAGCGCCTTCAGGATGCCTGCCACCGGCGCCGCGTTCGCCCCCAGGATCTGCACCCACAGGCTCGGCTCGCTCGCGGCGATCCGGGTGACGTCACGCACTCCCCCGCCGGCGAGGCCGAGCGCGGCGTGCGAGCCGTCAGTGAGCCGTGCCGCCACCAGCGACGACACCACCTGCGGCACGTGCGAAACCAGCGCGACACTGCGGTCGTGGTCCTCGACACCCATTTCGATGGGCACAGCGCCGAGGTCGAGGATCATGTCCTCGATCGCCGCCGCGCGCCGGTAGCTGATCGCCTCGTGCCCGGCGAGCACCCAGGGTCGGCCGATGAACAGGTCGGCGCGCGCGGCGATCGGCCCGCCGCGCTCCCGCCCGGCCATCGGATGCGTGCCGAGGTAGCGGCCCAGGTCGGCGCCCGCGTCACGCAGTTGCTGCAGCGGACCCAGCTTGACGCTCGCGACATCCGTCACCAGCGCATCCGGGAACGCCGCCAACTCGCGCGCGACAACCTGCGCTGTGACATCCGGCGGCACCGCGACGACGATCAGCCCCGGGTTGTCCCCCTCGGCCGGCGCGCGCCCGGCGCCGTAGTCGATCGCCAGTTGCTTGGACGACGGCGACACGTCGTCGAGGATCACATCGACGCCCTTGGCGCTCAGCCCGAGCCCGATGCTGGTGCCGAGTAGCCCGCTGCCGACGATGCGCACCTGCTCCGCCAGACGGCGATCGGTCACTTCTGTCCCTTGTCCTGCTTCTCTGCTCTGGCGAGGGTGAGCAGTTGGCCGAGTTCAACTTTAGTCAGGTCGCGCACCCTGCCCGGTGGCAGGCTGCCCAGGTGCAGCGGGCCGAACTGGCGGCGCACCAGCTCGAGCACCGGATGCCCGACCGCGTCCAGCATCCGGCGCACGATCCGGTTGCGGCCGGAGTGCAGGGTCAGCTCGACGATGCTGGTGTTCCCTGAGGTCCCGGTGAGCTTGGCGGAGTCTGCGGCGATCGGGCCGTCCTCCAGTTCGATGCCGGACCGAAGCTTGGCGATCGTCGCCGGTGTCACCCGGCCGTCGACCTTCGCGACGTAGGTCTTGGTCACCCCGAACGACGGATGCGCGAGCACGTGGGCGAGTTCGCCGTCGTTGGTGAGGATCAGCAGACCGCTGGTCTGGGCATCCAGCCGGCCGACGTTGAACAGCCGCTCCTCGTAGTCGTCGACGAACTGGCGCAGGTCGGGCCGACCGCGCTCGTCAAGCAGCGAGGACACGACGCCGACCGGCTTGTTCAGCATCAGGTAGCGGCGGGTGGTGTCGGTCTGCACCGCCGTGTCATCGACCTCGATGCGGTCGGTGGGCAGCACCCGGCGGCCGAGTTCGGTGACGACCTCGCCGTTTACCTTGACCCGCCCGGCGGTGATCAGGTTCTCCGAGACGCGGCGGCTGGCCACCCCGGACAGCGGCCATCACCTTCTGCAGCCGCTCCCCTCTCGGATGAGACGTCAGCGGAGGTCATCGAACCCCTCGGAGCCGTCGTCGAGCAGCGGGGAGATGTGCGGCAGCTCGTCGAGCGAGTTGATGCCGAGCTGCTGCATCAGCAGGTCGGTGGTCTCGTAGTGGATGGCGCCGGTCTCCGGGTCGGTGAACGCCTCGGTGATCAGCCCGCGGCCGAGCAGCGTGCGCACCACAGAGTCGACGTTGACCGCGCGGATGGAGGCGACCTGGCCGCGACTGATCGGCTGCTTGTAGGCGATCACGGCGAGGGTCTCCAGCGCAGCCTGCGACAGGCGGCTCGGGTTCTGGGTGGAGACGAAATCGCGCACCACTGTGTCGTGCTCCGGGCGCACGTAGATGCGCCAGCCGCCACCGACCTCGCGCAGTTCGAAGCCGCGCCGGATGCCGCCGTCCTCGCCGTCGTAGTCCGCCACCAGCTGCTCGATCGTCTGGCGCACCGCAGCGACCGGGGCGCCGAGCCCGGTGGCGAGGCCGACGATGCTCTGCGGCTCGTCGGCGACCATGAGGATGGCCTCGAGGGCGCGGGCGAGGTCGGCGGGGGCGGTCGGGGTCTCGACGGGCTCGACCACCGCATCCGGGGTCTCGACGGTGTCTGCCACCGCGGGTGCCTCGGTCTCAGCTGTCATAGTCGGCTCCCAGGTTGGCAAGGCTCTCCTCCGACCAGTGGTCCGCGGTCCAGCGGATGGTCAACTCACCGAGCGGCTCGAGCTGCTCGAACGACACGTTCGCGCCACGGTACAGCTCCAGGATGGCAATGAACCGGGCCACGATCACGCCCACGCTGTGCGACGCCGGCGATCAGCTGCCGGAACGACAGCGGCTCTCCCCCGCGCAGCATCGCAACCACATGCGCTGCCTGCTCCCGGATGCTCACCAGCGGCGCATGCAGGTGGTCAAGGCCGACGGTGGGCAGCTCCTTCGGCGCGAACGCCAACGCGGCGAGCGCGGCGAAGTCCTCGACGCTGAGGGTCCAGACCAGCTCGGGTTCCTGCTTGCGGAACTTCTCCTCCAGCCGCACCTGACGCCAGTGCCGGGTCGACTCGGTGTCGAGCTTGTCGGCGAACCAGGCCGAGGCCTCCTTGAACGCGCGGTACTGCAGCAGCCGCGCGAACAGCAGGTCGCGGGCCTCGAGCAGCGCGACATCCTCGGCATCCACCAGCTCACCCTGCGGCAGCAGCCCGGCGACCTTCAGGTCGAGCAGTGTGGCCGCGACGACCAGGAACTCGCTAGCCTGATCCAGCTCCTCTTCGGTGTCGAGTCCCCGCAGGTAGGAGATGAACTCGTCGGTGACCCTGCTCAGCGACACCTCGGTGATGTCGAGCTCGTGCTTGGCGATCAGGCTCAGGAGCAGATCGAACGGCCCGCTGAAATTGCTGAGGCTGACCGAAAACCCGGGTGTCTGCGTCTCGTCCAGCGTCGTCGCGCTAGGCGGCTGCGCCACGGTAGACCAACTCTCTCGCGAGCTGTCGGTACGATTCGGCGGCCTGGTGCTCGGGCGCGAAGGCGGTAATCGGAGCGGCGGCGACCGACGCATCCGGGAACTTCACGGTACGACCGATGACGGTCTCGAAGACCCGGTCGCTGAACGTCTCGACGACCCGCTCGAGCACCTCGCGCGAGTGCAGCGTGCGGGAGTCGAACATGGTGGCGAGGATGCCGTCGAGCTCGAGCGCCGGGTTGAGGCGGTCGCGCACCTTGTCGATGGTCTCCACCAGCAGGGCAACGCCGCGGAGGGCGAAGAATTCGCACTCGAGCGGAATCAGCACGCCGTGGCTGGCGGTGAGCGCGTTGACGGTGAGGATGCCGAGCGAGGGCTGGCAGTCGATCAGGATGACGTCGTAGTCGTTGGCCACGCGGCGCAGCACGCGGGCGAGGATCTGCTCGCGGGCGACCTCGTTGACCAGGTGCACCTCGGCCGCCGACAGGTCGATGTTCGCCGGGATGACGTCGAGGTTCTCCACACTGGTCTTCTGGATGGCCTCGTGCGGGTCCTGGTTGCTCAGCAGCAGGTCGTAGACCGTCGGCACCTCGTGCGTCTGCACGGCGAGACCGGCGGACAGGGCGCCCTGAGGATCAAAATCGACAGCGAGGACCTTGCGGCCGTACTCTGCGAGCGACGCACCGAGGTTGATGGTGGTCGTGGTCTTGCCGACCCCGCCCTTCTGGTTGCACAGCGCGATGATGCGCGCCGGGCCGTGACCGTTCAGGATTTTCGGGGTCGGGAACTCCCGCAGCGGGCGACCGGTAGGCCCAAGCACGGGAACCTGGGTTCCCTCCAGCTCGACCACGTCATTCCGCTTCATGTTCGAAAGTCTAAAGGCGGGTCATCGCGGACTCTGACCGGCACGCCCGGCCGCGCGAGGCTCGCCTCTACCACTGGTTGAAGGTTGGCGCCAGCATTGAACCGCATTGAGTCGGGAGTTGTTGCCCTTTTGGGGGCGGCCATTTGGGCCAAAACTCCCGACTCGATGGGTTTTTGGGGGTTTGGGGGTCAGCGGGCGCGCGGGTGCGCGGTCGTGTACATGTCGCGCAGGGTGTCCGCCGTCACGAGCGTGTAGAGCTGGGTCGTGGCGACGGATGCGTGGCCGAGCAGTTCCTGCACGACCCGCACGTCCGCTCCGCCCTCCAGCAGGTGCGTGGCGAACGAGTGCCGGAAGGTGTGCGGCGACACCTCGTGCTCGAGCTTCGCCTGCTCTGCGCGCTGCTGCACGATCAGCCACACGTTCTGCCGGCTGAGCCGCGCCCCGCGCTGCCCGAGGAACAGCGCCGGGGTGCCGCTCCCGCGCGCCACCAGCAGCGGCCGCACCCGCACCAGGTAGGCGTCGATCGCCGCGCGCGCGAAACTGCCGAGCGGCACGATCCGCTGCTTGCCGCCCTTGCCGAACAGTCGCACCACATCCCCGGTGCCGAACTCCGCGCCTGCACCGTCCTCGGTGGTCAGCACGTCGTCGACATTCAGGTCGACCGCCTCCGACACCCGCGCGCCGGTCGCATAGAGGAACTCCAGCAGCGCCTTGTCCCGGAGGTCGCGTTCGTCGTCGCCATCCGTCATCGCGAGCAGCGCGCCCATCTCCTCGACCGTGATCGCCTTCGGCAACCGGCTCGGCAGCTTGGGCGGGCGGGCATCCGCCGCGACATCCGCCTCGACAACGCCTTCCTCGAGCAGGAACCGGTGGAAGCCGCGCACCGACGACAGCATCCGCGCGGTCGAGGTCGCCGCCAGCGCACCGTCGCCCTCCCGCAGCGACCGGGCGAACCCGGACACCTCGGCGGCCGTCACCTCCCCCGGCAGAGTCAGCCCGGCAGCGGCCAGAAAGTCCAGGTAGGCGCCGAGGTCGCGCCGGTACGCCGCCACGGTGTTGGCGGAGAGGCCGCGCTCGATCGCGACATGCCGCAGGTAGCGCTCAAGCGCCTTGTCGAGCGTGAGGTCAGCGCCGCCCACGCAGCACCGCTTCGGTGAGCACGGCGTGCGCGAGGATCGAGTTGCGCAACCGCCCGTCGAGCACCGCATCGAGCACCTCGTCGAGCGGCGCCCAACGCAGTTCGAGCTCGGCCTCCTCGCCGGTGCGCTCGAACGCATCCGCGGTCGCCGACAGCCCGGTCGCCCGGTAGACGATGATCTCCTCAGAGCTGCCGCCGGGTGAGCTGAAGAACCGGCACAGCGGCGCCCAGTCGGCCGCCACCAGGTCGGCCTCCTCCGCGAGCTCGCGCACCGCGGCATCCTGAGGCCCCTCGCCGTCGACATCGAGCAGCCCGGCCGGCAGCTCCCAGTCGCGGTGGCCGATCGGATGCCGGTACTGCTTGATCAGCAGCACCCGGTCCGCCTCGTCCACCGCAAGCACCGCAACGGCGCCCGGATGCTCCTGGTACTCCCGGGTCAGCTCGCCGTCACCGAACGCGAACGTGTCGGCACGTACATCCCAGACCCTGCCGTCGAAGACGCGCTCGCTGAAGAGCACCGGCGCCCGGTACTCCTCGTCGCGCAGCGGCTCAGGCGTCAACCGGCTCAGCGACCTCGAACAGGCGGCTCGCGCGCTGCCGCTCGAGCGCGGCGGTCACCAGCCCACGGAACAGCGGATGCGCGCGGTTCGGCCGGGACCGGAGCTCCGGATGCGCCTGCGTCCCGACGTAGTACGGGTGCACCTCGCGCGGCAGCTCGACGTACTCGACTAGGTTCCGGTCCGGCGACATGCCCGGAGAACTGCAGGCCGGCATCCGAAATCTGCTCGCGGTATTGGTTGTTGACCTCGAAGCGGTGGCGGTGCCGCTCCGACACGCGCGGCTCGCCGTACACCTCACGCACAATCGACCCCTCGGCGAGGTCGGCCGGGTAGAGGCCGAGCCGCATGGTGCCGCCCAGATCGCTCGCGGCGATGATGTCGACCTGCTCGGCCATGGTCGCGATGACCGGGTACTCGGTGTCGGGGTCGAACTCGGTGGAGGATGCGCCGGGCAGCCCGGCGACTTCGCGCGCGTACTCGATGACCATGCACTGCAAGCCGAGGCACAGGCCGAGGGTGGGGATGCCGTTCTCGCGCGCGAACTTCAGCGCGCCGAGCTTGCCCTCGATGCCGCGCACTCCGAACCCGCCTGGCACGCAGATGCCGTCCAGGTCGGCCAGGTGCTTGGCTGCCCCCTCCGGGGTCTCGCACTCGTCGGACGGGATCCAGCGGATGTGCACCTTCGTCTGCTGCGCGAACCCGCCGGCGCGCAGCGCCTCGGTGACCGAGAGATAGGCATCCGGCAGGTCGATGTACTTGCCGACCAGTCCGATGGTGACGTCGTCCTTCGGGTCGTGCACCGCATCGAGCAGCGGCGCCCAGCGGCTGCCGTCGACGTCGTCCGCTTCGATGCCGAAGTGCTCGATGATGTAGGCGTCAAGGCCCTGCCCCTGCAGGATCGTCGGGATGTCGTAGATGCTCCCGGCATCCGGGCAGTTGACGACCGCCTCGGGGTCGACGTCGCACATGAGGGCGATCTTGCGGTTCATCGAGTCGGGCACCGGACGGTCGCTGCGGAGCACGATCGCATCCGGCTGGATACCGATCGAGCGCAGCGCCGCGACCGAGTGCTGGGTCGGCTTGGTCTTCTGCTCGCCGGCCGCATTCAGGTACGGCACGAGCGAGACGTGCACGAAGAAGCAGTTGGAGCGGCCGATCTCATGGCGCACCTGACGGGCGGCCTCCAGGAAGGGCTGCGACTCGATGTCACCGACGGTGCCGCCGATCTCGGTGATGATGACATCCGGCGCCTGCTCGCCGGCCGGCGCGGTGGCCTGCAGGCGCATCCGGCGCTTGATCTCGTCGGTGATGTGCGGGATGACCTGCACGGTGTCGCCGAGGTACTCGCCGCGGCGCTCCTTGGCGATGACGTGCGAGTAGATCTGGCCGGTGGTGACGTTCGCCGCCTGGCTCAGGTTGATGTCGAGGAACCGCTCGTAGTGGCCGATGTCCAGGTCGGTCTCTGCGCCATCGTCGGTGACGAAGACCTCACCGTGCTGGAACGGGTTCATCGTGCCGGGATCCACGTTCAGATAGGGATCCAGCTTCTGCATCACGACGCGTAAGCCACGCGCGGTGAGGAGATTGCCAAGGCTGGCAGCCGTCAAGCCTTTGCCAAGGCTGGAGACGACACCCCCCGTGACGAAGATGTGCTTTGTTGTCTCGGGGAAATGTTTGACCACCACGGAGTTACAGCCTATCAGCGGGTCGGGCCGGTTCTCTGAGAGCGCCTTCCGCGTTTCGTGCCCGAATCGCATCGTCTCGCCCCGAAAACCCATCGAGTCGGGAGTAGTTGCCCTTATGGAGGTGCTTATTTGGGCAACTACTCCCGACTCGATGAAGGGATGGGTTAGCGGAACAGCTCGGTCTGCTTCGCGAGCTCCTCCGCAAGCTGCTCGGGCGTCACGTCCTCCTTGAAGATGCCGTCGAAGCCGTCCTCAGCCTGGATCGCGTCGCGCACCGCGGCCGAGTGGTACAGCTTGACGATCGTCTTGTACGCCTCGTTGTCGGCGTCATCCGCCCGCACCGCGAAGATGTTCACGTACTGGCGCAGGTCGTCGCGATCGGCGTCCTCGACGTAGATCTGCAGGTCCTCGGTGACTCCGGCGGCGACAGCGAAGGCCGGGTCGACGAAGGCGATGTCGACGCTGTCGAGGGATGCGGCGGTCAGGCTCGGGTCGATCGGGGTGATCTTGCCGATGGTGGAGTTGGCGTAGTCGACGTCATCGAGGGTCGCGCTCCAGCCCGGGTTGCCGAAGAACTCGATGAGGCCGGCGGCCTCGAGCGCGAGCAGCGGGCGCACCTGGTTGGACGGGTTGTTGCTCAGCGTGACCTCTGCACCCTGCGGCACATCCTCAACCGACTCCCACTTCTTCGAGTAGAACCCGATCGGGTAGATCTCGCTCGCACCGATCGCGACGAGTGCGTCGCCCTCCGACTGCGACGCGTTGTACTGCGCCAGGTAACGGACGTGCTGGAACTTGTTGATGTCGATGTCGCCGCTGGCGAGCGCCGGGTTGGGCGTGTTGTAGTCGGTGAACGAGACGATCTCGAGGTCGATGCCCTCGGCTTCGGCCTCCGCGACTAGGACATTCCAGAAGGACTTGCCTGCGTCGGCGACGCCGAGTCGCACGGAAACCGGCTCGACCGCGTTTCCGGATGCGGCGTCAGCGTTCTCGGATGAGCCGCCGCCAAGCCATCCTGGCACCAGCAGCACGGCGCCGACGATGAGTGCGACCACGACTACGGCGATGCCGGCGAAGAGCCCGGTGCGGTTGTTCTTGGGCTTCTCGGGGAGGGACGGTTTGGTGCTGCTGTCTGACATGATTCGCTTTCTCTTGGCTGTTTCGCGAGGGCCCCTGACGCCGTCGCAGCCTTCATCGTTCGCTCGACGAGCACGGTTCGCCAATCGTGTGACGAACCGTTTCATTTCGCAGCAGTACCCGAGCATGGCTCCGGCGAGCGCCGCCACTCTCCAGAGCGTTGGGGTAGCTTGTGCGGCATGCAGGACGCCCCCGATCCGGCACAGAGCTAGCCCGTGCCGCAGACGCTCGTCGCCCGCATCCGTGCCTGGTTCCGGCTCTCCAGCACGCAGACCAGGCTGTTGCTCGCCGCGAAGGCCGCCATCGCCGCCGGTGTGGCGTGGGCGGTAGCGGGCTTGGCCCCTGGTGTCGCAGCCGAGTACCCGTACTACGCCCCGCTCGGTGCCGTGGTGGCGATGACCCCCACGATCGCGCAGTCGCTCCGCCACGGCCTGCAGACGCTCGCAGGACTCGCGCTCGGTGCGGTCATCGCCGCGGCCATCATCGCGTTGGGGCGTCCGACGCCGCTGACCGTGGCGTTGGCGGTGGGGCTCGCGATGCTGCTGTCCAGCGCCCGGCTGTTCGGCGCCCAACGCTCCTGGGTGGTCACCGGGGCGCTGTTCGTGCTGCTGCTCGGCTACTCGCAGGCGGACGAGTACTCGTTCGGGTACATCATCCAGATGCTCATCGGCGTGGCGGTCGGGCTCACCGTGAACTTCCTGTTCCCGCCGCTGTACTTCTCCGAGGGCAGGCGGGCGCTGGATGCCGCGCGCGTCGCCGCCCGGGACCGCCTTCGCACCCTGGCCGATGGGCTGGATGCCGACGTCGACACCGGTCAGGATCAGAGCCGGCTGCCGCGCGTGGTGGATGAGGCCCGGGAAGCGGTTGAGCAGGCCGGCGAGAGTCGCCGCGGCAATCCGCGCGCGCGGCGGCACCGCGGAACGTTTGAGGAGGAGCAGCAGCAGCTCGCCGCGATCCAACGGATCAGTCGCTGTGTCGACGAGATCGCCGCGGTCGTCGACGACCCCGGCAACCTGCCCGCCGAGGTGACCGCGTCACTTGCTGCCAGCATCCGGGATTCGGCCGACGCGGTGGACGCGTGGAACGGTGGGGAGCTCACTTCAGCGCAGCTGGATGCGGCCGAGGAGGTTCTCGACCAGTTGGACGAGCGCATCGACGCCCTCCCCGAGCGCGGGGCTGCGCTGCGGATGGGGATGACCGCCTCGGCGATGACCCACCGCATCCTGGCGTTGCTGCGGCCATTCACCGCAGACAGCACCGAGTGACCGGTTCCGATGACGTTTGTGTCACCCGACGGCGAACGTTCGACGCCGAATGGCACAAACGTCATCGGAATGACCGCGGGACTGTTCAGAACTGTTACGCCCCGATGTGATTCGGCGCGACGTGTTGCCTAACGTTGCAGGTCGGTCGGTTCCCTTCTCGCACCGCACGCAGTCCAGAAAGCAGCACACGCCACACATGTCAGCGATCATCGAGTTCAGCCAGGTGTCCAAGTCCTTCCAATCGAAGGGCGCCCCGATCACCGCACTGGACGGGATCGACCTGAGCATCGAGGCGGGCGAGATCTTCGGCATCATCGGCTACTCGGGCGCGGGCAAGAGCACCCTCGTGCGGCTGATCAACGGGCTCGAGACGGCCACCAGCGGACGCATCGTGGTCGACGGCGTCGAGATCACGGCACTGAAGGAACGCGACCTGCCGCCGGTGCGCAGCCGCATCGGGATGATCTTCCAGCAGTTCAACCTGCTGCGCTCGCGCACCATCGCGGGCAACGTCGAGTTCCCGTTGAAGGTCGCCGGATGGCCGAAAGCCAAGCGCCGGGAGCGAGTCGCCGAGCTGCTCGACTTTGTCGGCCTGCTCAGCCGTGCGTACGACCATCCGGAGCAGCTCTCCGGCGGCCAGAAGCAGCGCGTCGGCATCGCCCGCGCCCTCGCAGTGTCGCCGTCGGTGCTGCTCGCCGATGAGGCGACCAGCGCGCTCGACCCGGAGACCACGCAGGATGTGCTCGAGCTGCTCAAGCGCACCAACCGCGAGTTCGGCGTGACGATCGTGGTGATCACCCACGAGATGGATGTCATCCGCTCCATCGCCGACCGCGTCGCGGTGCTGGATCATGGTCGGCTGGTTGAGACCGGCAGCACCTTCGACGTGTTCGCCGAGCCGAAGGCGGATGCGACCAAGAAGTTCCTGAAGACGGTCATCCGGAATCGACCGGATGCCGCAACCCTCGCCCAACTGCAGCGGGACCATCCGGGTCGACTCGTCACCGCCCAGGTGCGCGACGTCGCGGCGTTCGGTGACGCCCTCGAGGCGGCCAATGAGCGTGGCGCGCGCGGACGCATCGTCTTCGGCGGCTTCGAGCGGCTGCAGGGACAGGAACTCGGCAGTGTGACGCTGTCGTTCTCCGGGGAGGACGCGGCGGTGCAGGATGCGATCGAGCGCCTGGGCTCCGCGGCGCGCCTCGAGGAGGTGCACGCGTGAACACGACGTGGGAGGTGCTGTTCCCGAAGCTGGTCGAGAACCTGTGGATCACCCTCTACATGGTCTCGCTCACCCTGCTGATCGCGGGTGTGCTCGGGCTGCTGCTCGGGCTCGCGTTGTACACGACCCGCCCGAACGGGATCCTGCAGAACCGGGCGGTGTTCGCGATTCTCAACGTGGTCGTCAACATCGTGCGGCCGATCCCGTTCATCATTCTGATCTCGGCGCTGCTGCCGGTGACGCGGGCCGTCGTCGGAACCCACATCGGCACCAACGCGGCGATTTTCGTGATGATCGTCGCGGCGACCTTCTACATCGGACGCATCGTCGAGCAGAACCTGGTGGCGATCGACCCGGGCGTGATCGAGGCGGTGCGGGCGGCGGGCGCCCGGCCGGGGCGGATCGTCCTGTCGGTGCTGATCCCTGAGGCGCTTGGCCCGCTGATCCTCGGCTACACGTTCGTGGTCATCGGCATCGTCGACATGTCGGCGCTTGCGGGCATCATCGGCGGACGCGGCATCGGCGACTTCGCGCTGGTCAACGGCTACAACGTGTTCCGCTGGGACGTGACGCTCGTCGCCACCGCGGTGATCATCATCCTGGTGCAGGGCGTGCAGTTCCTCGGCAACTGGCTGGCGCGCAAGGCCCTGCGGTACTGACCGCCCGTCCCGGCGCACGCGCGGGTGTTTCTTTCACGCGCGGGTCAAATAACACCCGCGCGAGGAAGTTCGACCCGCGCAAGGGTCGCGCCAGCCCGAAGCGCTCAGCTGGCGAGGGCGCGCGCCGTGTCCAGCAGCTCGCGCGCGTGCGCCAGCCCGCTCTCCGAGTCCGCCAGTCCCGACAGCATTCGGGCCAGCTCGGCCGCGCGCTCGTCGCCGTCGAGCTGACGCACGCTGCTCGCGGTCACCTCGCCGTCGGTGCCCTTGACGACACTCAGGTGATTGGTCGCGAAGGCCGCGACCTGCGGCAGGTGCGTGACCACGACCACCTGCGCCGACTGCGCCAGCCGCGCCAGCCGCTTGCCGATCTCGATCGCGCTCGCCCCGCCGACGCCGGCGTCGACCTCGTCGAAGATGAAGGTGGGCACCGGGTCGCTCCCGGCGATCACCACCTCGATCGCGAGCATGACCCGCGACAACTCGCCGCCGGATGCGCCGCGGCCGAGCGGCCTCGGCTCGGCACCCGGATGCGGCTGCAACAGAATCGAGACCTGGTCCCGCCCGCTCAGCCCGTACTCGTCGCCGCTCGCGACGGTGACGCTCACGCGCGCATCCGCCATCGCCAGCGCGGTCAGCTCCGCCGGTCACCTGCTCCGACAGCTGCGTCGCGTAGGCGCTCCGGATGCCCGTCAACCGGTCCGCGAGTTCGACCAGCAGAGCGTGATCCGCCGCAACCTCGTCGCCCAGCTGATCGATGCGGTCGGCGTCGTTGTCGAGCTCGAGCAGGCGCGAGCTGCCGACGTCGAGGAAGTCGATGGTCTCATCCAGCGACCCATGCTTGCGCGCAAGCGCAGCGAGCACGGCACGCCGCTCCTGGATCACCTCGAGCTCGCCCGCGCCGTCGGCGTCCAGCGACGCCAGATACCCGGAGAGCTCGGCCGATGCCTCCGACACCGCGAACGATGCACCGGCGATCGACTCCGCGATCGGCCCAAGTGTCGCGTCATGCCCGACGACCCGCTCGAGCGTGCGACGCGCGGTGTCCAGCAGCCCGAGCACGTCCCTGCCGTCGCCCTCCTCGGACGACAGCAGCTCGTGCGCCTGCGCGGCTGCCAGCCTCAGCTCCTCGAGGTTGCCGAGCCGCTCGGCGCGCTCTGACAACTGGGCATCCTCACCGCGCAGCGGTGCGACCTGCTCGATCTCCTCGATCGCGCCCCGCAGGTCCTCGGCCTCCTGGGCGCGGCGGTCTCGCTCGGCGACAAGCTCCTCGAGTTCGCTCTGCTTCGCCTGCCAGCTCCGATGCACCCTCTGGTACTCCTCCAGCACGGCAGCCAACTCGGCACCGGCGAACCGGTCGAGCGCCTGTCGTTGCGCGGCGGCCGAGCGCAGCCTCACCTGGTCGGACTGGCCGTGCACGACCACCAGCTCGCGGCCGAGCTCACCGAGCACGCCGACCGGCGTCGAACGCCCGCCGACAACCGCGCGGCTGCGCCCTTCCGCGCTGATCGAGCGGCTCAGGATGAGCGCCGAGCGCCCGTCGCCGGCCGGGTCCAGCTCTCCCCCGCCGTCCCTGACTCGCTCGGCGATGCCGTTGTCGTCCTCGATGAGCCAGGTGCCCTCAACCACCGCCGACGCGCTGCCGGCGCGAAGCACCCCGCTGTCGGCGCGCTCCCCGAGCAGCAGTCCGAGCGCGGTGACGACCATGGTCTTGCCCGCGCCGGTCTCGCCGGTGAGGGCCGTGAACCCTGGGCCGAGCGGCAGCGTCGCCTCGCCGATGACACCCAGGTTCCGGATGCTGAGTTCCTCGATCACGCCGCGCCGCCCTCGTCGGCCGGCCCGCGCCATCCGGTGACCGGCAGCGCGAACTTCCGCACCAGGCGGTCGGTGAACGGAGCGGGTTCCAGGCGAGCCAAGCGGACTGGGATCGGCGAGCGGTGCACCACGACGCGCGCTCCCGGCGGCAGGTCCCAGGTGCGGCGGCCGTCGCACCACAGCACACCGAGTGCCCTGCGTACGCGCGTGTACCTCTACGGCGAGCTGCGAATCCGGCCCGACAACGATCGGCCGCGCAAACAGCGCGTGCGCGCTGAGCGGTACGAGCAGCATGGCGTCGACACCCGGCCAGACGATTGGGCCGCCTGCGGAGAACGAGTACGCGGTCGAGCCGGTCGGCGTCGACATGACGACCCCGTCGCATCCGAAGCTGGACAGCGGCCGCTCGTCTACCTCGATGACGACCTCGAGCATGCGCTCCCGGCTGGCCTTCTCGACTGTCGCCTCGTTCAGCGCCCAACTCTCGTAGACGACTTCGGCGTCGACCATGACCTGCACGTCGAGCGTCATCCGCTCCTCCACCGCGTAGTCGCGGTCGAGTGCGCGCTGCGACGCAGTCGTTGATCCCCTCGCGCTCGATCTCGGCGAGGAAGCCGACGTGCCCGAGGTTGATGCCCAGCAGCGGGGTGCTCGAACCGCGAAGCAGTTCGGCGGTGCGCAGGATGGTGCCGTCGCCGCCGAGGACGATCGCGAGTTCGAAGTCGTCGACCGGGTCGCCGCTGTGCAGGGCCTGCACCCGATCCAACGTGCTGTCGCGCGCGATGAGAAACTCGAGTTCGTCGTCCGGCATCGCCGGCGCAATGCCCGCGGCGAGCAGCTGACGGCAGACGGTGGCTGCGGCTTCAATCGATTCGGCGCGACCGGTGTGCGCGATCACCAGCATGCGCCGTTCAGCCAATGCCACTCCTCCCGCTTCAACCGATCTCTGAGATCGCCTTTGTCCATTCTGTCGGATTGCGCCCTGCGCGTGCGCTCAGCCAGGCGAGAAACTCGTGGTTGCCAGCCGTTCCTGCGATCGGCGACGGCAGGACCCCCGCTGTTCCGAGGCCAAGGTCCCACGCCGCCCAGAGCACGCCGGACACCGAATCGGCCCACAGCGCCGGGTCCTTTACGACGCCCTCACGGATGCCGCCGCGACCCACCTCGAATTGCGGCTTGATCAGCACGACGTAGTCGGCATCCGCTCCCACCGACTCCACCAGCGCCGGCAGCACGGTGGTGATCGAGATGAAGGAGAGGTCGGCGACGACGAGATCCGGATGCGCGCCGTCGGCGAATCCGTCGAGCTGGTCGCGCGTCAGGTAGCGCGCGTTGACCCCCTCGACGACCGTGACCCGCTCGTCGTTGCGGATGAGCGGCGCCAGCTGGGCGTGGCCGACGTCGAGCGCGATGACCCGAGCGGCGCCGCGTTCGAGCAGCACCTGCGTGAAGCCGCCGGTGGATGCGCCGACGTCGAGCGCGGTGCGCCCGGCGGGGTCGATGCCGAACTGGTCGAGCGCGGCAATGAGCTTGTGTGCCGCGCGGCTGACCCAGTGGTCGGTGGCCGCGACGACGATCTCCTGGTCGTCGCGCACCTTGGCGGAGGACTTTACAACCGGTTGCCCGTCAACCGTGACGAGCCCGTCGGCGATCAGCCGAGCAGCCTGGTTGCGCGATCGGGCAAGCCCCCGCGCGGTGAGTGCCGCATCCAGCCGTTGGTCAGTCACGCGCGCCTTCAGTCAAGCGCGTGCTGCAGCTCATCGTGCAACTGCGTGTACGCGGCCGCACGCTGCTCGAGCGGCTGGTCCTCGATGAGGCGCAAGCGCGACAGCAGGGCGTCGGTCTCGTCCGGGCGTGATTGCTCTGCGTCCGGCACCTGTGGCTCATCCATGTCGCTGCTCCTCTCCTCGCTCAAGCGTAAAGCTCCTCGGGGACTTCGAGGCCGTAAATCGCCAGCCCGCTGCCCCAGATCGCCGCGGCGCCGGCGCGCAGCAGGTCGGTCGGGTTGTCGCCGCGCTTCTCGATCGTGAGCACGTTGGCCGACATCCGGATCTGCGCGCCGCGCACGGTCACCAGCCGGTCGCCGCGCCGATCGGTGGTCTCGACCGGGTGCGGGTACGGTTCGAACAGTTCGCGCAGGTCGTCGATCAGGTAGGTGGGACGCGAGTTCTTGTCGGCGGCGAGCACCTGCTTCGCGCGATCGATGCCGGTGAGCACCAGTGCCGACGGGATGCCCGCCCGGTTCGCGCCGAGGATGTCGGTGTCGAGCCGGTCGCCCAAGAACAGCGGCGAGGTGCCGCCGAAGCGATCGACCGCTTCCTCGAAGATCGGCCACCTCGGGCTTGCCTGCGACCACGGGGAGCCGGCCGACGGCGGTGTGCACCGCAGAGACGAGCGTGCCGTTGCCTGGCGCCGTGCCGCGAGCGGTCGGCATGGTCCAGTCGGTGTTGGTCGCGACCCACGGGCGGTCGGCGCCCTCGCCCTGCAGCGCGTACGCGGCCTCGGCGAGTTCGACCCAGCCGACCTCGGGGGCGAAGCCCTGGATGACTGCGGCCGGAGAGTCCTCCGCCGAGCGTGTGACGCGGAAACCGGCGCGATCGAGTTCACTGTGCAGGCCGTCACCGCCGACGACGAGCACGGTCGATCCCGCCGGCACGAGCTCGGCCAGCAGGCGCACCGCGGCCTGCGGCGAGGTGACCACGTCATCCGGCGCGACGTGACAGACCGAGCCCGCTCAGCTGTTCGGCGACGGATGCCGGCGGTGCGGGATGCGTTGTTCGTCATGTAGCCGACCGCGATCGACTCGTGCGCGCGGTTTATGCTCTCGACGGCATATGGGATCGCCTGGTGCCCCTTGTAGACGACCCCGTCGAGGTCGGCGAGCAGCAGGTCGACCCCGTCGAGCGGGGTCACCTCACGTCGTCTTCGGGCGAGTTCCTCTTCAACAATCTCAATGGGTTCCTCATCGTCTTCGTCGGCCTCCTGGGCCATCGAGCGCGTCGGTGGCGCGGGTCGGCGCGGGCATACCACTGCTCCGCCTCTGTGGTGCGCCCGAGCTCCTCGAGCACCGCTGCGTAGGCGTCGAACAGCGCGGGGCTGTACGAGAACGCTCGCTCCGGGTCGAGTTGCGGGATCTGCAGTTCGACCAGGGCTGCATCGGTCTGTCCGAGGTCGAGGCGCGCACCGGACATGGCGATGGCGAGTTCGACCTGCACCTCGGTACGGCAGGGTGGCGCGCGGCACCGACCGGCCCAGCTCGAGCGCCTCTCCGGGCGACCGAGCCCGCGTTCGCTGTCGACCATCATCGGCAGCTGGTCGTCGCGGCCGGTGATGCGTCGGTAGGTGCGCAGCTCGCGCAGCGCGAGGGCGTAGTCGCCGGTCGCGTAGGCGGTGATGGCGAGCGTCTCCCGCACGACCCCGATGCGGCCGGCGCGGCGGGCGGCGGATACCGCGTGCTCGTGGGCGAGCTTCGGGTCGGTGTCGATGAGGCGGGCTGCCATCACCAGGTGGCTGGGCGACGCCGTCGGCGTTGTCCTTGCTCAGCGTCTTGAGCTGGTTGCGCGCGACGCGGTCGAGGTCGCTTGGCCTGCACGTCCTCCGGGATCTCCGGGTCATCGTGGCGGGTGCGCACCGAGCGGAGTGCCGAACGGATCCGGTCCTCACGGATCTCCGTCGCGCGCGTCGCGGTCGCCGCGGGCGGGCTTGCCGTCGCTTGGTCCACAGACGCTTCTCGCCGTCGCGCTTCGGTCCGCCGTCGTCACGACGCGGTCGACCGGACCCTGCGCCCTCGGGCTTACCCCGTACGGCGATCACCCTCACGCCTCGGACGATCCGACCAGCAGCATCCGGCTTACCCCGATACGGGCGATCACGCGCCTCGGCGATCCGCCAGCGCGTCCGGCTCCCCGATCGGGACGCTCTCCGTCGACGGCCGGCCCGGTCGCGTGCGGGCCGATCGGTCCCGCGCGGGCCGACCCTGGGCATCCGCGTCGCGGATGGCGCCCGAACCCTGCGGCTTGCCCTTCGCCGGCCGCGCCGATCCGGGACGGCCGTTCTTCGGCGGTCCGCCTGGACGCTTCGGGCGATCGGGGGTCTCAGCCACGGGTGGTGCTCCTGTCGAGTTCATTCGGTGCTTCGACGCGCGATTTCTTGCGTCACGACGAAAGACCTTAACGCAAAATGGCCACCCTTGATCGGGTGGCCATTTCACAAAGAAGTCCGGCGGTGTCCTACTCTCCCACAAGGTCCCCCTTGCAGTACCATCGGCGCAGAGAGTCTTAGCTTCCGGGTTCGGAATGTAACCGGGCGTTTCCCTCTCGCTATGGCCGCCGAAACACTATTGATTTATGTATCAGTTCATAGCCAAAGCACATTTCGGCTGTCGGTGTTCGGTTCCCGACCGTAGATCGGGAACCACAAAGTGGACGCAAGCACACTACTCATTCACCTCTCGCAACGGAGAGTGAGTGTTATCAAGTTATCGGCTTATTAGTACAGGTCAGCTCCACGAGTCTTTAGTCCTCGCTTCCACATCCTGCCTATCAACCCAGTAGTCTAGCTGGGAGCCTCTCGCCCGAAGGCATGGAAATCTCATCTTGAAGCCGGCTTCCCGCTTAGATGCTTTCAGCGGTTATCCGTTCCGAACGTAGCTAATCAGCGGTGCTCCTGGCGGAACAACTGACACACCAGAGGTTCGTCCATCCCGGTCCTCTCGTACTAGGGATAGATCTTCTCAAATTTCCTGCGCGCGCAGAGGATAGGGACCGAACTGTCTCACGACGTTCTAAACCCAGCTCGCGTACCGCTTTAATGGGCGAACAGCCCAACCCTTGGGACCTACTCCAGCCCCAGGATGCGACGAGCCGACATCGAGGTGCCAAACCATGCCGTCGATATGGACTCTTGGGCAAGATCAGCCTGTTATCCCCGAGGTACCTTTTATCCGTTGAGCGACAGCGCTTCCACAAGCCACTGCCGGATCACTAGTCCCGACTTTCGTCCCTGCTCGACTTGTCAGTCTCACAGTCAAGCTCCCTTGTGCACTTACACTCGACACCTGATTGCCAACCAGGTTGAGGGAACCTTTGGGCGCCTCCGTTACTTTTTGGGAGGCAACCGCCCCAGTTAAACTACCCACCAGGCACTGTCCCTGAACCGGATCACGGTTCGAAGTTAGATATCCAGAGTGACCAGAGTGGTATTTCAACAATGACTCCACCTGAAACTAGCGTGCCAAGCTTCAAAGTCTCCCACCTATCCTACACAAGCCACACCGAACACCAATACCAAGCTGTAGTAAAGGTCACGGGGTCTTTCCGTCCTTCTGCGCGTAACGAGCATCTTTACTCGTAGTGCAATTTCGCCGAGTTCGCGGTTGAGACAGCTGGGAAGTCGTTACGCCATTCGTGCAGGTCGGAACTTACCCGACAAGGAATTTCGCTACCTTAGGATGGTTATAGTTACCACCGCCGTTTACTGGGGCTTAAATTCTCAGCTTCGCCTTGCGGCTAACCGTTCCTCTTAACCTTCCAGCACCGGGCAGGCGTCAGTCCGTATACATCGTCTTGCGACTTAGCACGGACCTGTGTTTTTAGTAAACAGTCGCTTCCCACTGGTCTCTGCGGCCTTCAAACGCTCCAGGAGTAAATCCCTTCACGCCTCAGGCCCCCCTTCTCCCGAAGTTACGGGGGCATTTTGCCGAGTTCCTTAACCACGATTCTCTCGATCTCCTTGGTATTCTCTACCTGACCACCTGAGTCGGTTTGGGGTACGGGTGACTGGAACCTCGCGTCGATGCTTTTCTTGGCAGCATAGGATCACTGATTTCGTCCGTGAGGACTACCCATCGGGTCTCAGGCTATATGAACGACGGATTTGCCTATCGTCTCGCCCTACATCCTTAGACCGGGACAACCATCGCCCGGCTCAGCTACCTTCCTGCGTCACACCTGTTAATACGCTAACCGCACCAGCATAGGGTCGAGCGCTAGGCCGACCGCTTCACCCCGAAGGGATCCGTCAGCGGGATTAGGACTCTTAGCATTACTGGATTAGTTTGGGCGGTTCTTCGTCAGTACGGGAATATCAACCCGTTGTCCATCGACTACGCCTGTCGGCCTCGCCTTAGGTCCCGACTTACCCAGGGCGGATTAACCTGGCCCTGGAACCCTTGGTCTTTCGGAGGACGGGTTTCTCACCCGTCTTTCGCTACTCATGCCTGCATTCTCACTCGTGTGGCGTCCACGGCTGGTTTACACCGCCGCTTCACTCGCCACACGACGCTCTCCTACCACTCCGTGCGCCTGGACATCCACAGGATGCCTAGCTAATACACGAAATCTACAACTTCGGTGGTGTGCTTGAGCCCCGTTACATTGTCGGCGCGGAATCACTTGACCAGTGAGCTATTACGCACTCTTTCAAGGGTGGCTGCTTCTAAGCCAACCTCCTGGTTGTCTCTGCAACTCCACATCCTTTCCCACTTAGCACACGCTTGGGGACCTTAGTTGGTAGTCTGGGTTGTTTCCCTCTCGACGATGAAGCTTATCCCCCACCGTCTCACTGCTGCGCTCTCACTTACCGGCATTCGGAGTTTGGCTGACGTCAGTAACCTTTTGGGGCCCATCGGCCATCCAGTAGCTCTACCTCCGGCAAGAAACACGCAACGCTGCACCTAAATGCATTTCGGAGAGAACCAGCTATCACGAAGTTTGATTGGCCTTTCACCCCTATCCACAGCTCATCCCCTCCATTTTCAACTGAAGTGGGTTCGGTCCTCCACGACGTCTTACCGTCGCTTCAACCTGGCCATGGATAGATCACTTCGCTTCGGGTCTAGGACCTGCGACTGAATCGCCCTATTCAGACTCGCTTTCGCTACGGCTGCCCCTCACGGGTTAACCTCGCCACATATCACTAACTCGCAGGCTCATTCTTCAAAAGGCACGCTGTCACCCCTACTAAGGAGGCTCCAACGGTTTGTAAGCAAACGGTTTCAGGTACTATTTCACTCCCCTCCCGGGGTACTTTTCACCTTTCCCTCACGGTACTTGTCCGCTATCGGTCATCTGGGAGTATTTAGGCTTACCAGGTGGTCCTGGCTGATTCACACGGGATTTCTCGGGCCCCGTGCTACTTGGGATACTCTCTCGCGCCATTGACTACATTTCGACTACGGGGTTGGCACCCTCTGTGACTGGCCTTTCAATGCCATTCGTCTATATGCTCGTTGTAACGCTTGCTGTACGGCAGTAACAGCTGAAAAGTCCCGCTACCCCGACCATGCAACGCCTGCCGGCTATCACACATGATCGGTTTGGCCTCTTCCGGTTTCGCTCGCCACTACTAACGGAATCACGGTTGTTTTCTCTTCCTGTGGGTACTGAGATGTTTCACTTCCCCACGTTCCCTCTACCCGCCCTATATATTCAGGCGGGAGTCACCAGGTCGTCTTGCAACGCCTGGCGGGGTTTCCCCATTCGGAAATCCTCGGATCAAAGCTCTATTATCAGCTCCCCGAGGCTTATCGCAGATTTATACGTCCTTCTTCGGCTCCAGATGCCAAGGCATCCACCGTTTGCTCTTAGAAACTTGATATCACATGAGTATTTTGAATCGATCGCCGGCCCTAAAGCCGGCAGATTGACCAATGATGGGACACCGCTAGGTGCCCCTATCTGTGATATCGAGATCTCAAAGAGATCCCTATATCTAAGATGCTCGCGTCCACTGTGTAGTTCTCAAAATACGGGCGGTACCCTCTCGCGCCTGGCCAAATGACCAGTCGACGACAAGGTCCAGAGGATTCGTTTCCGGCACCTTGACGGATGCCGGCCCGGTCCCTCAGGACCCAACAGCGTGCAGAAGACCAGGTCGCGCATCCGGCATCCGTTCCAGTCCCGCAAGCGGACGTACTGAGATGCCAGGATTCTTACCTGGTCACAATGTCAATGTTCCACCCATGAGCGCCACCTGAGAACAGGTCGTCCGAGACTTGGCTACGAGTTTAGTGGCCCTGTATACAGACGAGCCTGCACGATGCTCCTTAGAAAGGAGGTGATCCAGCCGCACCTTCCGGTACGGCTACCTTGTTACGACTTAGTCCTAATCACCGATCCCACCTTCGACAGCTCCCTCCTTGCGGTTGGGCCACTGGCTTCGGGTGTTACCGACTTTCATGACTTGACGGGCGGTGTGTACAAGGCCCGGGAACGTATTCACCGCAGCGTTGCTGATCTGCGATTACTAGCGACTCCGACTTCATGAGGTCGAGTTGCAGACCTCAATCCGAACTGAGACCGGCTTTTTGGGATTCGCTCCACCTTACGGTATTGCAGCCCTTTGTACCGGCCATTGTAGCATGCGTGAAGCCCAAGACATAAGGGGCATGATGATTTGACGTCATCCCCACCTTCCTCCGAGTTGACCCCGGCAGTCTCCTATGAGTTCCCACCATTACGTGCTGGCAACATAGAACGAGGGTTGCGCTCGTTGCGGGACTTAACCCAACATCTCACGACACGAGCTGACGACAACCATGCACCACCTGTATACCGACCTTGCGGGGAGACTGTTTCCGAGCCTTTTCCGGTATATGTCAAGCCTTGGTAAGGTTCTTCGCGTTGCATCGAATTAATCCGCATGCTCCGCCGCTTGTGCGGGCCCCCGTCAATTCCTTTGAGTTTTAGCCTTGCGGCCGTACTCCCCAGGCGGGGAACTTAATGCGTTAGCTGCGACACAGAATCCGTGGAATGGACCCTACATCTAGTTCCCAACGTTTACGGCATGGACTACCAGGGTATCTAATCCTGTTCGCTCCCCATGCTTTCGCTCCTCAGCGTCAGTTACGGCCCAGAGATCTGCCTTCGCCATCGGTGTTCCTCCTGATATCTGCGCATTCCACCGCTACACCAGGAATTCCAATCTCCCCTACCGCACTCTAGTCTGCCCGTACCCACTGCAGGCTGGAGGTTGAGCCTCGAGTTTTCACAGCAGACGCGACAAACCGCCTACGAGCTCTTTACGCCCAATAATTCCGGATAACGCTTGCACCCTACGTATTACCGCGGCTGCTGGCACGTAGTTAGCCGGTGCTTTTTCTGCAGGTACCGTCACTTTCGCTTCTTCCCTACTAAAAGAGGTTTACAACCCGAAGGCCGTCGTCCCTCACGCGGCGTTGCTGCATCAGGCTTGCGCCCATTGTGCAATATTCCCCACTGCTGCCTCCCGTAGGAGTCTGGGCCGTGTCTCAGTCCCAGTGTGGCCGGTCACCCTCTCAGGCCGGCTACCCGTCGTCGCCTTGGTGGGCCGTTACCTCACCAACTAGCTGATAGGCCGCGAGTCCATCCTTGACCGAAATTCTTTCCAGCTCCTAGCCATGCGGCTGAAGCTCGTATCCGGTATTAGACATCGTTTCCAGCGCTTATCCCAGAGTCAAGGGCAGGTTACTCACGTGTTACTCACCCGTTCGCCACTAATCCAGCCAGGAGCAAGCTCCCAGCTTTCATCGTTCGACTTGCATGTGTTAAGCACGCCGCCAGCGTTCATCCTGAGCCAGGATCAAACTCTCCGTAAATGTTTGATTGCACGGCAGCAAGCTGCCGGCACATCTAGTGCAACCTGTCCACCGGAATGGGCGAACAGGCTGCAAGTTTGAAACTGACAAGAACAAATCATTACTGACTTGCTTTGTTGTCTTATATCTTTTCCAAAGGAATCTCTTTGACTGACCTAAGTCAGCCAACGAGGTTTTTGGCATTTGACATTGTGCACGCTGTTGAGTTCTCAAGGATCGGACGCTCCTAGAATCTGACCTTCCGGTCTCGTTTCAGGGCAACTTCTCAAACCTACCACCCACAGGGCTTCTCGCCTAATCGAGCGGCTTCCCAGATCTTTCGATCCGATCCGCTGCGGGAGGCTGTTCTCCTGGAGTGGGTTTTCCATCGTAGCCTGCCGATCACTTTGCATCAAGTGCTTCAGTGTGCCGTTAGGCTGATGGTTTCGGTCCCGCTTGAGGCCGGAGAGCGCTTCGGCTCTTCCGCACCTTTGGGGTGACAAGTAAGATACATTACGGGGCTTTTGGCGCTTCGTGCAAATCACCGCGGCATCCCGGGCGTGTCGGCCCGGCTCAGGTTTTCGGCCCCGTTTGGAAACTGGCTGGTGGGGCCGCGTTTACCTTCGCGGAGGGCCGATTTCGGCGCGATTCGCGGCGAATGCGCGTCGCGCGGGTCGTTGTGTTCTCGCGCGGGTGCTGCAACACCGGCGCGAACACAAAACACCCGCGCGAGCGGGAGCTGCCGCGTCGGGTCGGGAGCGGCCGCGCGGGTGGCCGGCCCTACCTGGTGCTCATCCAACTGCCGCGATTTGGCGCGCGCGGGTCGAACACTCACGCGCGGGTCGCAAATCGACCCGCGCGTGGAAGGAACACCCGCGCATGCAGAGACTGCGTAGACGGGCCGCCCGGGCGGGCGGATGCTGATAGCCGGCCGCGAGACAGCGCCAAGCGAGATGCGCTCGCGCGGGTGTTGTGTTCTCGCGCGGGTGCTGCAACACCCGCGCAAACACAAAACACCCGCGCGAGCGGGAGCTGCCGCGCGGGTCGGGAGCTGCCGCGCGGGCGGGAGCTGCCGCGCGGGTCGGGAGCTGCCGCGTGGCGGGAGCCTCGCGGGCGGGAGCTCGATGGCTCGCCGGCCGCGATTTGGCGCGCGCGGGTCGAACACTCACGCGCGGGTCGAATTAGACCCGCGCGTGGAAGGAACACCCGCGCATGCGGAGCGGCGCGGACGCCGGCCCAGGTCAGCTGACGCGCACGCCCGCGAGGGTCTTCTTGCCGCGACGCAGCACAGCGATTCCGCCGGCGAGCACCCGGTCGCCGATCGGCGCGTCCTCGGTCACCTTCTGGTTGTTCACGTAGACGCCGCCCTGCTCGATCGCACGCCGCGACTCCCCCAGGCTCGCGGTGAGCCCGGTGTCGACGAGCAGCTGCGCGACAGTGGCATCCGGGCCGCCGTGTGCAGACGGCAGCTCCTCGATGCGCGGCGGCGAGGGTGGCCGCGTCCAGCGAGTCGAGTTCACCGCGACCGAATAGCGCTTCGGATGCCGCGATGGCAGCATCCGTCGCATCCGACCCGTGCACCATGGTCGTCACCTCGACAGCCAACCGCTTCTGCGCCGCACGCTTGAACGGCTCAGCCTCCACGGCGCGCTCGAGCTCCTCGATCTCGGCCCGGCTGAGGAAGGTGAACACCTTCAGCCGCGAGATGACATCGGCGTCGTCGGTGTTGAGCCAGAACTGGTAGAAGCGGTACGGGCTGCACATCTCGGCGTCCAGCCAGATGGCGTTGCCCTCGCTCTTGCCGAACTTGCGTGCCGTCGCTGTTGGTGATCAGCGGCGTGCCGATCGCGTGCGCGGCGACGCCCTCGGCCTTCCGGATGAGGTCGGTGCCGCTGGTCAGGTTGCCCCACTGGTCGCTGCCGCCGGTCTGCAGCACGCAGCCGTAGTTGCGGTACAGCTCGAGGAAGTCCATGCCCTGCAGCACCTGGTAGCTGAACTCGGTGTAGCTGATGCCCTCGCTCGAGTTCAGCCGGGCGCTCACCGCATCCTTCTTCAGCATGGTGCCGACTCGGAAGTGCTTGCCGACCTCACGCAGGAAGTCGATCGCCGACATCGGCGCCGTCCAGTCGAGGTTGTTCACGATGCGCGCGGCGTTCTCGCCGTCGAAGCTGAGGTAGCGCGAGATCTGTCCGCGCAGGTTCTGCACCCACTCGGCGACGGTGTCCTTGGTGTTGAGGGTGCGCTCGGCGGTGGGCCGGGGGTCGCCGATGAGCCCGGTGGATCCGCCGACCAGACCGAGCGGCTTGTGCCCGGCCAGCTGCAGCCGGCGCAGCAGCAGGATCTGCACGAGGTTGCCGAGGTGCAGGCTCGGCGCCGTCGGGTCGAAGCCGCAGTAGTAGGTGATCGGCTCCCCCGCGAGCAGGGTCTTCAGTTCGCCGGCGTCGGTCGAGACGTGCACGAGTCCGCGCCAGAGCAGCTCCTCCCAGATGTCGGGGAAGCTGTCATCGTTGCGCTGTGAATCGAGGACTTCGGATGCTGCGATGTCGGACACGGCAATAACGCTAGCAGCGAATCGATAATCAATATTGAATGGTTGATCTGCTCGAATCATGCTTGTAGGGTTGAGTTCACCGAATCAAGTCGCCGAGTTTGATGGAGGAGCGGATGTTCGTCATCACCGCGGATCAGGTCGACAGCCGCAGCACCCGCGATCTGGTGGGTGAGGTCGTCGCTGACCTCAACAAGCGCCTGAAGAAACGGCTCACGCTGGCTGCCGATCGAACCGCCGGCGATGAGCTGCAGCTGCTGGTCGACTCCGCCGAGACCGCGCTCGACGTCGTGCTGCAGCTGACCCGAAGCGGCCGCTGGAGCGTCGGCTGCGGAGTCGGTGCCGTCGCCGAGCCACTCCCCCGCAACATCCGCGAGGCCACCGGCGAAGCTTTCGTCACCGCGCGCGCCGCGGTCGATCGCGCCAAGCGGCGGCAGACCCGGTTCGCGCTCGAGGGCACACATGACAGCGCACCGGATGCCGAGGCACTCATCGACCTGCTGCTCGTGCTCCGCTCCCGCCGCAGCGACGAGGGCTGGGAGATCGTGGACCTCGTCGCATCCGGAATGACCCAGGCGGCCGCAGCGAAGCGGCTCGGCATCACCCCGCAGGCCGCGAGCAAGCGCGCGCTGGCGGCGGAACTGCGGGCAGAGCAGGCCGCCATCCCCGCACTCACGCGCATGCTCGACAATCTGGGCCGTGCCGCGAGCAATCCCTGACCGCCGGATGGCCCGGGTTAGGCTCTGACACCGGGAGGGACCACGCATGGAAGTGCTGAACTACCTGCTCTGGATCACCGTCACGCTGCTGCTGATCGCCGCCATCGTGTTGGCGGTGTTCGCAAGCCGGACGGACAAGGACTGGCTGGCGGTCCCGTGCGTCGGCTTCGTCGCGGTGTTGATCCTCTGGGCGCTCTTCGGCGGGATGAGCACCGCCCCGAGCGGATTCATAGTGTCGAGCGCGATCGGCCTGCTGGCGCTCGCCGTCATCGCGGGCTCGCCGATCGTCGCACTCGTGCTGCGGCTCGCGACCCGCGGCAGCGAGCACCTTGGCGATCACGGCGGGATCCTCGTCGGCCCCAAGGATGACGAGGACGATCAGCCGCGCGAACGCGAGATCCTGCGCGGCGGCATGACGATCGGCTTTCTTGAGCGGTTCGCGATCGTCGGCTCCACGTTCGCCGGACAGTTCGCCGCGGTCGCGGTGGTCGTGGCGATCAAGGGGCTCGGCCGATTCTCCGAGCTCGAGAACGCGGAAGCCCGCGAGCGCTTCATCATCGGCACGCTCGCGAGCTTCATCTGGGCCGGCGCCTGCGCCGTGCCCATCGTGCTGGCGTTCTGACTCGGACGGCTAGGCGCGGCTGTCGTAGACGCCGACCAGGTTGCCCTCTGAGTCCCTGAAGTACCCGTAGCGTGCGGTCTCCCCCAGCGGCATCACCTGGCCGACCTGCTCACCACCATTGGCGATCACCGCGGCCATGGTCTCGTCCAGATCGTCGACCGTGATCACGATGGTCGGATGCGGGACGGTGCTGCGCTTGTGGATGTCACCACCCATGCCGTCTTCGCCGCCGGGCTTGATCATGACGGTGTCCTCGTCCCAGTCTTCGAACTGGAAGTCGAAGACGCCCCCATAGAAACGCTTTCGCGCGCGCGACGTCGTCAGCTGGGATCTCGAAGTGCTCAACCTTTGCCATGGCATGAGCATCGCTGGTGTCCTGCGCCAGCGTCAAGATATCTGCGGTGTTTCGCGGCCAGGTCAGCGCTTCTTCGGAACGTGCCGCTTGTACGGCGACACCGTCGGGTCGCCAGGGATCCAGAACCGCCACGGGAAGTCATCCGTGCCCCCGTGCCCTGACACCCCAGTGCGCGGCCCGGTCGCGAACTCGGTCGCCGGCTTGCCGGTCAGCTGCAGCCGGACCGCGCCATCCTCAAGGTCGGTGCCGCCGTCGTCGAGGGTGATACCGAGCGCGACGGTGAGGCGCGCGGGGCCGCGGGCGAGGTCGGCGTCGCCCTTGGTGGTGTGGCGGCGCTCACGTGCCAGATCGATGCCCTCGATGACTTCGCCCGCCCGCAGCAGGCATCCGGATGCTTCCCCTTCCGGTGAGCAGACCACGTTGGCGCATGTATGCATGCCGTAGGTGAAATACGTGTACAGGTGCCCGGGTGCCCCGAACATCACCTGGTTGCGGTTGCTCTTGCCGCGGAACGCGTGTGAGCCGGGGTCGATCGCGCCGAGGTAGGCCTCGACCTCGGTGATGCGCAGGCTGACGCCGTCCTTGCTGATCACCGAGCCGAGCAGGTACGGCGCGACCTCAAGCGCTGGGCGCGTCAGGAGGTCGCGGTCGAACATGTCACAGACAGTATCGGGTGGCGTGCCTCACACGCACTGAACCCTGTTGTGCAGGACTTTCTGGCATCTGGTGGCCGCTTCAAGCCGAAGTGGGGCCGTTGTTCCGGACATCTCCTGCACAACAGGGGATGTCCTGCATAACGGGGCCGTCAGGCGAGGGCCCGGACGCGTGCGGTGAGTGCGGCCAGCTGGTCGGCGACGCGCGCTGGAGCCGTCCCGCCGACGCCGTCCCGGCTGGCGATCGAGCCGCCGACCGACAGCACGCTGCGCACCTCCGGGGCCAGGTGCGCCGAGATCGAGGCGAGCTGTTCGTCGCTCGGCTCGTGCAGTTCGAGGCCGTGCTGCTCGCAGAACCTGACGAGCGCGCCGCTGATCTCGTGCGCATCCCGGAACGGGACGCCGCGCTTCACCAGCCACTCCGCCACATCCGTCGCCAGCGAGAATCCCTGCGGCGCGAGCTCGGCCATCCGGTCGGTGTTGAACCGCATGGTCGCGACCATGCCGGTGAACGCAGGCAGCAGCACTTCGAGGGTCTGCACCGAGTCGAATACCGGCTCCTTGTCCTCCTGCAGGTCACGGTTGTACGCGAGCGGCAGCCCCTTCAGGGTCGCAAGCAGCCCGGTCAGGTTGCCGATCAGTCGGCCGGCCTTGCCGCGCGCCAGCTCGGCGATGTCCGGGTTCTTCTTCTGCGGCATGATCGACGAGCCGGTCGAGTAACCGTCATCGAGGGTGACGAAGCCGAACTCGCGCGTATTCCACAGGATGATCTCCTCGGCGAAACGCGACAGGTCGATGCCGAGCTGCGCGCACACGAACGCGAACTCGGCCACCACGTCACGCGCCGCGGTGGCGTCGATCGAGTTCTCACTCGGCCCGCTGAGCCCGAGCTCGCTGGCCACCAGCGCCGGGTCGAGTCCGAGCGAACTGCCGGCGAGCGCCCCAGATCCGTACGGCGACACGGATGCCCGCACCGACCAGTCACGCAGTCGCTCCAGGTTGCGCACGAGCGGCCACGCGTGGGCGAGCAGATGATGCGCGAGCAGCACCGGCTGCGCGTGCTGCAGGTGCGTGCGACCCGGCATGACGGCATCCGGATGCGCATCGGCCTGAGCGGCGAGCGCGTCGACCAGCTGGATCACCTGGTGCCGGATCACACTCGCGTGATCGAGCAGGTACAGCCGCACAAGCGTCGCGATCTGGTCGTTGCGGCTGCGCCCGGCGCGCAGCTTGCCGCCGAGCTCGGTGCCGGCGAGCGTGATCAGCTCACGCTCGAGCGCCCCGTGCACGTCCTCGTCGGATGGCTGCGGCAGCACCGTGCCGTTCTCGACCCCGGCCTGCAGCTTCGCGAGCGCATCGAGCATCCGCTCGAGCTCATCCGCGCTCAGGTAGCCGGCTGCGGCGAGCGCCTTGGCGTGCGCGCGCGAACCGGCGATGTCGTACTCGGCGAGCTGCCAGTCGAATTGCGTCGACCGGCTCAGCGCCGCGAGCTCGGGCGACGGCCCGGACTCGAACCGACCTCCCCAGAGGGCGCCCTCGTTGGTGCCGCCGGTCTCCGCCATCGCTACTGCTGGTCCGCCTGGTCGCGGCGCGCTGAGATACGGCTCGGCAGCGACCACAGCTCGATGAAGCCCTTGGACAGCGACTGGTCGAACGTGTCGCCGGTGTCGTAGGTCGCCAGGTCGAAGTCGTACAGGCTCTGCGCGCTCTTCTGCCCGGTCACCACGGCACGGCCGCCCTGCAGCTTGATCCGGATGTCGCCGCTCACGTACTTCTGCGTGTCGTCGATGAAGACATCGAGCGAGCGCTTCAGGCTGGAGAACCAGAGGCCGTCGTAGACGAGCTCCGCCCACTCCGCCTCGACGCGCCGCTTGTAGCGGGCCAGGTCACGCTCAAGGGTGAGGTTCTCGAGGGCCTCGTGCGCCTCGATGAGCGCCACGGCGCCCGGAGCCTCGTACACCTCGCGGCTCTTGATGCCGACCAGGCGGTCCTCGACGATGTCGATGCGGCCGACGCCGTGCTTGCCCGCGAGCTCGTTCATCCGCTCCACCACCTGCAGCGCGCTGAGCCGCGTGCCGTCGATGGCGACCGGAACGCCGGCCTGGAAGGTGATGACGACCTCGTCGGCGTCCTTGAAGACGGCCGGGTCCTGCGTGTACTCGTAGATGTCCTCGATCGGCGCGTTCCACGGGTCCTCGAGGAAGCCGGTCTCCACCGCGCGCCCCCACACGTTCTTGTCGATCGAGTACGGGCTCTTCTTCGACTGCTCGATCGGCAGGTTGTTCTCTTCGGCGTAGACGATTGCCTTGTCACGCGTGAGCGCGAGGTCGCGCACCGGTGCGATGCTCGTCAGCTCTGGGGCGAGCGCCGCGACCGCTGCCTCGAAGCGCACCTGGTCGTTGCCCTTGCCGGTGCAGCCGTGCGCGACGCTGTTCGCGCCGAGGTCGCGGGCGGTCGCCGCGAGGTACTTGGCGATCAGCGGACGCGACAGCGCCGAAACCAGCGGGTACTGCTTCTGGTACATGCCGTTGGCCTTGAGCGCCGGCATCAGGTAGTCGTTTGCGAACTCGTCCTTCGCGTCGACGACGACCGACTCGACCGCGCCACAGTCGAGCGCACGCTGACGGATGACATCCATGTCCTCGCCACCCTGCCCGACATCGACGGCGAGGGCCACGACCTCCTTGCCGGTCGCATCCTTCAGCCAGCCGATGCCGACCGAGGTGTCAAGACCCCCCGAGTAAGCGAGCACAACACGTTCTGACATGGTTCTCCTTCAGTATTTCGCGTTCAAGTCTACGGGCCGTCACCTTGGCGCTCCGGCCGCTCCCCCTCGCTGCGAAACTGCAGAAAGGAGCGGTTAGGAGGTCCATACCGCAGGTTGCTGCAGTCTCGCGAGGGGTCTCGACAGGCTCGAGCACCGAGAATGGGTCAGGCTCGGGCGAGCAGCCACACCAGCAACGCCTTCTGGGCGTGCAGCCGGTTCTCCGCCTCATCCCAGATCAGGCTTCGCGGCCCGTCCAGGACGTCGGCACTGACCTCGAACCCACGGTCGGCGGGCAGGCAGTGCAGGAAGTTCGCGTCGGGCTTTGCGAGCGACATCAGCTCGGCGGTCACCTGGTAGCGGCTGAGCTGCTCCAGGCGTGCTGCCGTCTCGGCCTCGCGCCCCATCGACACCCAGGTGTCGGTCACGACGACATCGGCGCCCGCCACAGCCTGCTGCGGGTCGGTGAACACCGCGACCGAACCGCCGGTGCGCTCCGCGGCCCGCTCGGCGTCGGCGATGACGGATGGCGTCGGCGCGTAGTCGGCCGGGGCCGCGATGCGCACGTGCATCCCGGCGGTGGCGCCGGCGAGCAGGTAGGACTGCGCCATGTTGCACGAGCCGTCACCGACGAAGGTCACCGTCTGCCCGGCGAGCTCGCCGCGGTGCTCCCGGATGGTGAGCAGGTCGGCGAGGAGCTGGCACGGGTGGAAGTCATCGGACAGCCCGTTCACCACGGGCACGCGCGTGCCGCCCGCCATCTCCTCGAGCCCGGCCTGGGCGAACGTGCGCCAGACGATCGCGGCGACCTGCCGCTCCAGCACCCGCGCGGTGTCGGCCGGGGTCTCCTTGCCGCCGAGCTGACTGTTCGCAGTCGTGATGATCAGCGGGTTGCCGCCAAGCTCTGCGATACCGACGGCGAAGCTGACGCGCGTGCGCGTCGACGACTTGTCGAACACGACCGCGACGGTGCGCGGCCCCTCGAGCGGGCGCTCGGCGAAGCGGTCCTGCTTCAGCCGGCCGGCGAGCTCGAGAATCTCCAACTGCTCAGCCTGGCTGAGGTCGTCGTCGCGCAGGAAGTGCCGGGTCACTTGGTCACCTCCAGCGAGCGCGCGAACAGCTCACGGAACTCGGCGATGTCGTCGTCGCCGATGATCAGCGGCGGCGCGATCCGGATGCTGCTCTCGTTCGCCGCGTTGATGATCAGGCCGTTGGCGAGCGCGGCCGCGGAGAGTTCCTTGGCGACCGGCCTCGTGAGGCCGACGCCGATCAGCAGTCCCCTGCCTCGCACCTCGGCGACCAGGTCGGAGTCGAGTGCACGGATGACCTCACGCAGCTCATCACCGCGCCGGGTGGCGTTCTCCATCAGCCCGGACGCCTCGATCTCGTCCAGCACCGCCAGCCCGGCCGTCGCCGCGAGCGGGTTCCCGCCGAACGTGCTGCCGTGCTGGCCCGCCTGGAACAGGTCGGATGCCTCACCGAAGGTCACCAGCGCGCCGATCGGCACACCGCCGGCGAGCCCCTTGGCGATGGTGATCGCATCCGGGATGATCCCGGCGTGCTGGAACGCGAACCAGCTGCCGGTGCGACCGATCCCGGTCTGGATCTCGTCGATGATCAGCAGCACACCGTGCTCACTGGTGAGCTCGCGCGCGCGCTGCAGGAAGCCGTCCGGCAGGTCGACGACGCCCGCCTCGCCCTTGACCGGCTCGAGGAACAGTGCCGCGACATCCGGTCCGATCGCCGTCTCGAGAGCCTCGATGCTGGTGTGGATGTGCTCGATGCCCGGCACCAGCGGCGCGAAGTCCTTCTGCAGCGCCGGCTGGCCGGTGAGCGACAGCGCGCCCATCGTGCGGCCGTGGAACGACCCGCCCAGGGTCAGGATGCGCGGGCGCGCCCCGCCCCGCGTGTTCAGCCGGGCCAGCTTGAGTGCCGCCTCGATCGCCTCTGTGCCGGAGTTGCCGAAGAACACCCGGCCCTGCTCGCCCGCGCCGCTGATCTCGCGCAGCCGCTCGGCGAGCCGGATCTGCGCGGGGGTCGCGAAGTAGTTGGAGACGTGCGCGAGCGTGGCGATCTGGCTGCTCACGGCGGTCACGAGCGCCGGATGTGCGTGGCCAAGCGAGTTGACGGCGATGCCGGCCAGAAAGTCGAGGTAGCGCTTGCCGTCGACATCCCAGACGTGGGTGCCCTCACCGCGCTCCAGCACCGCCAGCGGTGGGGCGAAGGTGCCCATCATCGCGGTCTTGTGCCGTTGAAGCCACGTGCTCATGTTGCCTGCCCTGACCCTTCGACAATCGTCGTGCCGCTGACGCCGAAGGGTTCTCGCGTGAGCGGGTGACTGGTGGTGCCGTCGATGATGGCGGCCCGGGCAACGCCGCCCCTGACCGCGTGGAGACATGCGGTCATCTTTGGAATCATGCCAGATTCGAGGCTCGGAAGCAGACGCTCCAGCGCGGCGGCGTCGAGTTCGCGGATCAGGCTGTCGCGGTTGGGCCAGTCGCCGTAGAGGCCGGGCACGTCGGTGAGGATGATCAGCCGGTCAGCGCCCAAGGCGATGGCGACCGATGCCGCGGCCGAGTCGGCGTTGACGTTGAGCAGGCTGCCGCGCGCCTCCCGGTCCGGGGCGATCGCCGAAACGACGGGGATGCGGCCGGCTCCGATGGTCTCCGCGATGACCACAGGGTCGACCTCGACGACATCGCCGACCTGACCAAGATCGACCGGTTCCCCGTCGACCATGGTGCCGCGCTTCGCGCCGAGGAACAGTGACCGCTCGTCGCCGACGATGGCTTCCGCCTGCTCCCCCGCCTCTGCGATGCGGTCGGCGAGCTCACGCCCGATGCTGGCCAGCACCTCGCGCACGACGAGCACGGCATCCGGTGTCGTGTAGCGCAGCCCGCCCCGGAACTCGCTCGGGATGCCGCGCGCCTCGAGCGCCGCGGAGATCTGCGGTCCGCCGCCGTGGGTCACGACCGGTGTCAGCCCTGCGCGCTTGAGCGCGACGATGTCCTCAGCGAACGCGCGGCCGAGCTCGGCATCGACCATGGCGTTGCCGCCGAACTTCACGACGACTGTCTCGCCGTGGTGATCGCTGAGCCAGTCGGTCATCAGCTGGAGTACGCGCTGTTCTCGTGCACGTAGTCGTGCGTGAGGTCGTTGGTGAGGACGGTGGCTGTCGCCTCGCCGGCGAACAGGTCGATCACGAGGTGCAGCGCGCGCGGCCTGAGGTCGACGGCCTCGCGCGGCTGGTCGGGAGCGCCGGCGTGGCAGACCCGCACGCCGTTCATGGTGACGTCGACCGCGTACGGGTCGAAGTCGGCGCTCGTGGTGCCGATGGCGGCGAGCACGCGTCCCCAGTTCGGGTCGTTGCCGAACACGGCGGTCTTGAACAGGTTGTTGCGGGCGACGGAGCGGCCCACCTCGACCGCGTCGTCCTCGGTCGCTGCCCCGCGCACCTCGATCGTGATGTCGTGGCTGGCGCCCTCGGCGTCCTGCATGAGCTGGGTGGCGAGGTCGAGGCACACCGCGGTCAGCGCGTCGGTGAACTCGCGCACGGCGGGCGGATGCCGGATGCACCGGATGCCAGCAGCGTCACCTGGTCGTTGGTGGAGGTGCAGCCGTCAGAGTCCAGCCGGTTGAAGCTGACCCGGACCGCGTCGCGCAGCGCCTCGTCCAGCTCGTCCGCTTCCAGGTCGGCGTCGGTGGTCAGCACGACGAGCATCGTCGCGAGGGCGGGGGCGAGCATCCCCGCGCCCTTCGCCATCCCGCCGATCGACCAGCCCGCACCCTCGTGCAGCGACTGCTTCGGGCGGGAGTCGGTGGTCATGATGGCGTGCGCGGCGTCCGCGCCGCCGTCACGGCCGAGCGCGCCAGCGGCCGCGTCGACCCCGGCTTCGAGCTTCTGCAGGTCCAGCTGATCGCCGATCAGCCCGGTGGAGCACACCAGCACGTCGTCCGGCGACACCGCAAGCGCACGCCCCACGGCCTGCGCGGTGGCCTGGGTCGTGCGGTAGCCCTGTTCCCCGGTGAAGCAGTTCGCCCCACCGGAGTTGAGCACGATCGCCGAGACCGTGCCGTTGGCGGCCACCCGCTCCGACCAGAGGATCGGGTTGGCCTTCGCCCGGTTGCTCGTGAACACGACCGCGGCGGATTGGCGCGGGCCACGGTTCACGACGAGCGCGAGGTCCGCGGCGCCGGATGTCTTCAGCCCGGCAGCGACGCCCGCCGCCTCGAAGCCGAGCGGCGCGCTGACACTCACGGCGCCACCGCGTTGAGCGGGAGTCCGGTGCCCTCCGGCAGCCCGAGCGCAATGTTCGCCGCCTGGATCGCGGCGCCGGCAGTGCCCTTGGTGAGGTTGTCGATCGCGGTGACGGTGACGATCCTGCCAGCGGCCTCATCCACCGCGAACCCGACGAGTGCGGTGTTCGCGCCGACGGTGTCCGAGCTTTTCGGGAACTGCCCTGCCGGGAGCAGCCGGACGAATGTCTCGTCCTCGTAGGCGCGCTCCCACGCCGCGCGCGCCTCGGCGGCGCTGATGCCCGGCGCCAGGCGCGCGGTCGAGGTGGCAAGGATGCCGCGCGACATCGGCACCAGCACCGGTGTGAAGGAGACGGTCACGTTGCGGCCGCCCGCGGCGGTCAGGTTCTGACGGATCTCCGGCGTGTGACGGTGCACGCCGCCGACCGCGTACGCGCTCGCGGAGCCCATGATCTCGCTGGCCAGCAGGTGCGGCTGCAGACTCTTCCCGGCACCGGAGGTGCCGACCGCGAGGACGGCCACCAGGTCGTCGGCCATGATGACGCGATCCCGGATGCCGGGAGCAAGTCCCAGCGTGATCGCGGTGACGTTGCATCCGGGTACCGCGATGCGGTGTGCGCCGGCGAGCCGGTCGCGCTGCTTACTGCCGTCGCCGAGCACCAGCTCGGGGAGCCCATAGGTCCACGAGCCGTGGTACTCGCCGCCGTAGAACTTCGCCCAGTCGGCTTCGCTGGTCAGTCGGTGGTCGGCGCCGCAGTCGATGACCACCGTGGACGCGGGAAGACTCTCGGTCAGCGCGCCGGACTTGCCGTGCGGCATCGCCATGAACACGACGTCGTGACCCGCAAGCAGGTCGGGCTTGGTCTCCTGCAGCACGAGCTTCTCGTAGGAGCGCAGGTGCGGGTGCACCGCGAGAAGCGGCTGGCCCGCGTTCTGGTTCGCGGTGACCGTTCGCACGTCGAGTTCAGGGTGTGCCGCGAGCAGGCGCAAGAGTTCGCCGCCTGCATAGCCGCTTGCGCCGGCTATTGCTACCGAAAGAGCCATCCTCTAAATCTACCGTCCGACCTTGGGGCCTCAGTCGCGCAGGCTCGCGCCGTGCCGCTCGGCTGCGACTGCGACGCCAGCGAGCTTGGACTCGGTCGCCTCCGCAGCGGTGAGGGTGCGGTCGGGCGCGCGGAAGCGCAGCGCGAACGTGAGCGACTTGGCGCCATCCGGCAGACCGGTGCCGCGGTAGTCATCGACGAGGTGAGCGTGCTCGAGCAGTTCGCCTGCGCCGTCGATCAGCGCGGTGAGCACCTCGCCGGCCGGCACCGACTGGTCGACGACGAGCGAGACGTCCTGCGTGGCCGCGGGGTAGCCGGAGATCGGGGTCGGCGCGACTTCTCGGGGTGCCAGGTCGATCAGCGCCCCAAGGTCGAGTTCGAGGACGGCGACAACGCGTGGGAGGTCGTGCTCTTCGGCCAGCGCGGGCAGCAGCTCGCCTGCGAAGCCGACGCGAGTGTCGCCGACGAGGAGCTCTGCGGTGCGGCCGGGGTGCAGCGCGACGTGGCTGCCCTGACGGATGCGCAGCTCGGCGCCGACCGCGAACGCGACCTGACGGGCGGCGTCGAGCGCGTCGCTGAGGCCCGCGGGAACGGCGCCCTGACCGGGCTGACGCGGAATGCTGTTGCCGACGAACAGCGCGCCGATCCGCAGCGGCTGCTGCGGGATCTGCTCGGCGAGAGCGGCGAGCTCGTCGTCGCTGGGCTTGGCCGTGCCGCTTGGGATCGTTGCCAGTCCGTAGCGACGCTCCGGGTCCCGCAGATACACCACGCCCGCCTCGAAGATTCCCAGATCGACGAAGCCGCGGGACAGGTTGCGCCGGGCGATGTCGATGAGCCCGGGAATCAGGCTCGTGCGCAGTTCGGGCGACGCGGGGTCGAGCGGGTTCACGAGGGTGAACGCGTGCACAGGCGAGTCGTCCGCGGTACCGAAGGTCTCGTTGGCGGCGGTCGTGACGAATGGGTAGGCAAGCACCTCGGTGAGGCCGGCTGCCGCGAGCGTGTTCGCGGCAGCGCGGCGCAGCCGCTGCTCCCGCGTCAGGCCGCGACCGGGCGGCGCGACCGGAAGCACAGACGGGATGCGGTCGTAGCCGACGATCCGCGCCGCCTCCTCCGCCAGGTCGGCCTGGTCGAGCAGGTCGGGGCGCCAGGTGGGCGGGGTGACGGTGAGTCCACCGTCGGCCGGCTGGACAGCCGCTCCGATCTGGGTCAGGGCGTTCAGGATCTCGTCGTCAGTGAAGTCGGCACCGATGATGCCGTTGACATAGCCGTGCGGCAGGAAGATCGGCTCGCGCTCCGGAACCTCGCCGACGCGGTACACCGCGCCGTCGTCGGTGCCGCCGGCGAGCTCGACGAGCAGCTGGGCGACTCGCGCGGCAGCCGGCTCGGCCACGGCGGGATCGACACCTCGTTCGAAGCGGCGGCTCGCCTCGCTCGGCAGCTTATGCCTGCGCGCGGTACGGGCGATCGAGACCGAGTCGAAGCTGGCGGCCTCGATCAGCACGTTGGTGGTGCTGTCGCTGATCTCGGTGGTTGCCCCGCCCATGACGCCGGCGAGGCCGATCGGCCCCGAACCGTCGGTGATCAGCAGGTCTTCAGGGTTGAGAGTGCGTTCCTTGTCATCGAGCGTCGTGAGCTTCTCCCCCGGCGTCGCGCGGCGCACCGTGATGCCACCGGTGAGCTTGTCGAGGTCGTAGCCGTGGATGGGCTGCCCGAGCTCGACCATGACGTAGTTGGTGATGTCGACGAGCAGCGAGATCGACCGGATGCCGGCAAGCGTCAACCGCGCGACCATCCAGGCCGGGGTCGGCCGGGTCGGGTCGACGTTGCGAACCACACGCGTCACGAAGATCGAGCAGCCGACGCGGCCGCGGATCGGCGTGCGGTCGTCGATGGACACCGGAACCGGTGACCCCTCGACCGCGGTGCGAGCGCCGACAGCGGAGTCGTGTTTCGCCGGGTCGCGGAATGCTGCGCCGGTCGCGTGCGAGTACTCGCGGGCGATGCCCCGGATCGACAGCGCGTACCCGCGGTCGGTGGTCACGTTGACCTCGACCGCCCAATCGTCCAGGCCGAGGAGACTGATCGCATCCGTTCCAGGCGCAGGATCAAGGCCCAGCTCGGCGAGGCGCAGGATGCCGTCGTGGTCCTCCCCGATGCCGAGTTCGCGCACCGAGGCGATCATGCCGTCGGAGACGTGGCCGTAGGTCTTGCGTGCCGAGATCGGGAACGGTCCGGGCAGCACAGCGCCCGGCAGCGACACCACGACCTTGTCGCCTTGGTGGAAGTTGTGCGCACCGCACACGATCCCCCGCGGCTCACCG
Source organism: uncultured Actinomycetota bacterium (assembly GCA_963702165.1). GTDB lineage: Bacteria > Actinomycetota > Actinomycetes > Actinomycetales > Microbacteriaceae > Terrimesophilobacter. The sequence continues at coordinate 1,196,119 of OY969722.1, forward strand.
TCGCCGACGTCGACCTGGCACCAGCGGATCGTCTTGCCATTGCTCTGCGGTTCGTCGACGTACTCGAGCACCTGCCCGACAACGACCGGTCCGGTCACGTCGAAGCCGTAGGCGCTCTCCTCCTCCAGGCCGACCTTGACCAGGTCAGCCTGCAGCCCCTCAGGGGTGATGTCCTCGGGGACATCAACGTACTCACGCAGCCAGCTGATCGGGACGCGCATCACACCACCATCCCGAACTGCTGCGAGAAGCGGATATCGCCCTCGACCATGTCCCTCATGTCGTTCAGTTCGTTGCGGAACTGGAGGGTGCGCTCGACGCCCATGCCGAACGCGAAGCCCTGGTACTCGTCCGGGTCGACGCCGGCGGCACGAAGCACGTTCCGGTTGACCATGCCGCATCCGCCCCACTCCACCCAGCGGGCGCCACCCTTGGCTCCGGGGTGCCAGACGTCCATCTCGGCGCTCGGCTCGGTGAACGGGAAGAAGTTGGGGCGCAGCCGGATCTTCGCCTCGGCGCCGAACATGTTGCGGGCGAAATGCTCGAGCGTGCCGCGCAGGTTCGCCATGGTGAGGCCGCGGTCGATCGCGATGCCCTCGATCTGGTGGAAAACCGGCGTGTGGGTGGCGTCGAGTTCGTCCTTGCGGAACACCTTGCCCGGCGCGATCACATAAACCGGCAGTTCGCGCTCCAGCAGGCTGCGGATCTGCACCGTCGAGGTCTGGCTGCGCAACACGAGCTGCGAATCGGCGGTCCCCGTCGCACGGCCGCCCGGCGCTGGCGCGCCGTCCGGAACCGGCTCCGTGGGCCCTTCGACGAAGAAGGTGTCCTGGAGGCTGCGGGCCGGGTGGTCGGCGTCGGTGTTGAGGGCGTCGAAGTTGAACCACTCGTGTTCGAGCTCGGGCCCCTCGGCGATCTCCCAGCCCATGCCGACGAACACGTCCCCGATGTGCTCCATGAGCAGGCTGAGCGGATGCCGGGCTCCAGCCGTCCACCGCGACGGGACGGCAGTCACGTCCACCGCCTCTGCGGCGAGCCTGGCGGTCTCCTCAGCCTGGAACAGTTCAGCCTCGCGAGCCGCGATGGCCTGGTTGACGCGGGCACGCGCCTGCCCGACGAGCTTGCCGGATGCGGCCTTCTGGTCGTTCGGCACGTTGCGCAGCTCGCCGTTCAGCCGCGCGAGCTCCGAGCCGTCGCCCGCGTGAGCAGAGCGCGCCGACTTGAGCTCGGCTAGCGTGCCGGCCGCGGCGACCGCGGCAAGGGCGGCATCGGTTGCAGACGCGACAGATTCTTCTGAAATCAGGGGGGATGACACGAAGATCTAGCTTAGTCGGCCCGCGCCGAGGGTCGGGTTAGGGGTTTGGTCCCCATGCCCCAGTGGCACCGCTGCTCGCACTCCCGGGGATAACCGTGATCGCTCGGGTGCCTTCCGCGCCGGGCAGCGCCTGCACGGTACCCGCCCTGCCGAGTTTCGGCCCGCTGCGGCGTGCGGCGAACCGGGCGATCCAGGAGACCGTCAAGTTCAGCGCCAGGTAGATCGCCAACCCGACGACGAACAGCGTGAACATGTAGCGGCTGCCGTAGAAGTTGCGCAGGTTGCTGATGGTGCGCGCAAGCTCCGGGTAGCTCACGATGTAGGCGAGCGAGGTGTCCTTCAGCAGCACGACGAGCTGAGCGAGGATGATCGGCAGCATCTGCCGGAAGGCCTGCGGGAACTCGATGAGGAGCCAGGTCTTCATCGGCGTGAGGCCGACGGACAGGCCCGCCTCGCGCTGACCGCGGGGAAGGGACCGGATGCCTGCGCGCAGCGCCTCACCGATGATCGCCCCGTTGTACAGTGCGAGGCCGACGACCCCGGACCAGTAGGAGCCGGCGGTGAAGACGAGGAACACGAAGAAGATCATGAGCAGCACCGGGATGCCGCGCACGAACTCCAGAATCACTCCGGTGACCACCCGAATCCAGGTGATCCTCGAAGCCCGACCGAACGAGAAGAGGACGCCGATCAGGATGGCGAGAACCGCGGCGACGGCAGCCATCCGAAGCGTGTTCAGGGTCGCTTCGCCGAAGGACTGCCACACGATCGGGTCGGCCATGATGTCCCAGCGCGACGCGTCGAACATGCCGGGAGTTTCGACACCGCTGGTCGCGTTCACGCGCGGTGCCGCCAGCGTCACGTACATCCAGAAGAAGAACGCGACGATCACGATGACGCCGATGATGGAGGCGATCAGGGAGCGGCGACGGGTTTTCGGTCCCGGCGCGTCATAGAGAACGCTCAGGCTCATCTCATCACCACCACTCTCTTCTCAATGGCGCCCGCGATGAGTCCGAGGGGAACCGTGATGCACAGGTACAGCAGTGCCGCGTAAAGCAGGATCAGGATGACAGCATCTGGATTGTCACGCGCGCCGGCATTGGTCTGCTTGAAGAGCTCGTCGACGAAGAAGATCCCGGCTACCGAAGTGTTCTTGGTCAGGGCGATGAAGACGTTGATGAGCGGCGGAACCACCATGCGGCCCGCCTGCGGGAAGACGACGAGCGAGACCGTCTGGGTGAAGCCCATGCCTATACTTCGCGCTGCCTCCGCCTGACCGACCGGCACGCCGTTGAAGCCCGAGCGGATGGCTTCGGCCACGAACGGCGACGTGTAGACGGTCAGACCGATGAGTGCGAGCGGGAAGTAGTCGAGTTCGGAGCCGAGAATCGGCAGCACGAGCGCACAGAACATGAGCACGAGCAGCAGCGGAACATTCCTGATGACCTCGGTGTACGCCGTCGCGAATGCTCGCAGCGACGGGACGGGCGAGATCCGCATGACGGCGATGAGCGATCCGACGATGAAGGCTCCGATCCCAGAGATCACCAGCAGCTGCAAGGTGACCAAGAAGCCTGCAAGGTATGCCGGCGTCACATTGATGATCGCGTCCATGCATCCCCTCCGAACTGTGTGATGTGGTCACGGTGGGTCCACCCGCTGCGCGGATGGACCCACCGTTGGTGTGCTTAGTAGCGGTCGACCGCCGGAGGCTCCGGCGTCTTCAGCACCTTGCCTGCGGTGGCCTCCCACGCGGCCTTCCAGCTGCCATCCTTGTACGACGCTTCGAGCACGTCGTTGATGAAGTTGCGGAACTCGGTGTCATCGTGCGCGAGGCCGATGCCGTAGGGCTCCTTGGTGAACGGGTTGCCAACGACCTCGAACTCGCCAGGGTTCTGGTCGGCGAGGCCGGCCAGGATGACGTTGTCGGTGGTGACGGCAATCACGCGGTCCTGGCGCAACGGCTCAAGGCAGTTCGAGTAGGTGTCGCTCGTGATGAGGTTCACCCCGTACTCGGCGATGTTCTTCTCGGAGGTGGAGCCCGCAACGCTGCAGACGTTCTTGCCCTTGAGGTCCTCCGGCCCGGTGATGCCTTCGGGGTTGCCCGCGAGAACCAGGATGTCCTGACCGGCGGTGTAGTACGGACCGGCGAACGAGACGACTTCCTTGCGCTTGTCGTTGATCGTGTAGGTCGCGACCACGATGTCGACCGTGCCGTTCTCGATGAAGGCCTCGCGGTTCGCCGAAACGGTCTCAACCCACTCGATGCCGTCCTCGGGGATGCCGAGCGCCGCAGCAACGAGCTTGCCGATCTCGACATCGAACCCGACGGGCTTGCCGTCCGGGCCGACCAGGCCGAACAGCGGCTGGTCGAACTTGGTGCCGATCTTGATGGTGCCCGCATCGTGCAGCTTGGCCATCGTCGTGCCGGCGTCGAACTGGACGTTCTGTGACGGCTCTGGTGCGGTGCCCGGGGTTCCCGAGTCGCCACTACATCCGGCGAGCGCGAGTGCGCCCGTCAACGCCATTGCTGAAATCATCAGACCCTTTTTGAGTCTCATGGTTCCTCCTCAGTGCTGTGTTACTTAGCTCACCGGTCAGTGAGTAAGGATCTTCGAGAGGAAATCCTTCGCTCTCGGGGTCTGGGGGTTCGTGAAGAACTGCTCCGGGGTGGCCTCTTCGACGATCTCGCCGTCGGCCATGAACAGCACCCGGTGGGCGGCTTTGCGTGCGAAGCCCATCTCGTGGGTGACGACGACCATGGTCATGCCGTCCTTCGCCAGCCCGATCATGACCTCGAGCACCTCGTTGATCATTTCCGGGTCGAGCGCACTTGTGGGCTCATCCAACAGGATCAGCTTCGGGTCCATCGCGAGGGACCTGGCGATAGCGACACGCTGCTGCTGACCGCCGGACAGCTGGGAAGGGAGCTTGCCGGCCTGGTTGGCGACACCGACCCGCTCGAGCAGCTCCATCGCACGCTTGTCGGCGTCCGCCTTGTTCATTCCACGCACCTTGCGCGGGCCGAGAGTGACGTTCTCGAGCACCGTCTTGTGCGCGAACAGGTTGAACGACTGGAACACCATGCCGACGTCGGCGCGCAGTTGGGCGAGTCCCTTGCCCTCCTCGGGCAGTTGCTTGCCGTCGATGGTGATCGAGCCGGAGTCGATCGTCTCGAGCCGGTTGATCGCACGACAGAAGGTGGACTTGCCTGACCCGCTCGGGCCGATCACGACGACGACCTCGCCGCGTCGGACCGTCGTGCTGATGTCCTTCAGCACGTGCAGCTCGCCGTAGTGCTTATTGACCTTGTCGACTACGACAAGCTGATCGCTTCCTTGCATTTGATCAGTTGACCACAGCGCGTGCTACACGGTCAAACCAAAACGCCGGTTGTGATCGACGCGTGACGCCTCAGGCCGAGCGGTGAGCGAATGCCGACTCATACAGGCAGACGGATGCCGCGGTTGCGAGGTTCATCGATTCGGCTTTGCCGTAGATCGGAACGGTGAGAACACGATCGACCAGCGCCAGCTGCTCGTCCTCGAGTCCGCGTGCCTCGTTGCCGAACAGCCACGCGGTCGGCTCCGCAAGCACACCGGATATCCGCGACTGGAGCAGGTCGTCGCCCTTGACATCGGCGGCGATCACCTGGAGTCCGGCCGCGCGAGCCCGTTCGATGACGGTCTCCAGATCGGCGCCGACCGAGATCGGCACATGGAAGATCGACCCGGTCGAGGCGCGCACGACCTTCGGGTTGTAGAGGTCGACCGTTCGACCGGTGAGGATCACCCCGTCTGCACCGGCCGCATCCGCTGCCCGGATGATGGTGCCCGCGTTCCCGGGATCGCGGACCTCCTCGAGGATCGCCACGAGCTTGGTCCCTGGGCGCAGGATGTCCTTCACCGCGGTCGGGAACTGGGCGCACACCGCGACGATGCCCTGCGGAGTCACGGTGTCGGCCATCGAATCCAGCACCTGCTCGCTGACGAATTCGACGTCAACGCCGGCGTCGACCGCGGTCTGCGCGATGTCGGTGTAGCGGTCGAGCGCGGTCGGCGTGGAGTACAGCTCCACGACCAGCTCCGGCCGATAGGCGAGCGCCTCGGCCACCGCTTGCGGCCCCTCCAAAAGGAACAGCCCGGTCTCAGACCGGGCTGCCTTTTGGGAAAGCTTGGCAACCGCTCGAACCCGCGGCGACCGTGGGTTGTCGATGATTGCCATAACTTCGAATACTACTTCGCTGCGGTTTCCCGGGGGGCCGAGGTGTCGGCCGGAAGCGCAGCCTTGGCGGTCTCAACGATCGCCGCGAAGGTCTTCGGCTCGTTGACGGCGAGGTCGGCGAGGATGCGACGGTCGACCTCGATGCCGGCCAGGTTCAGCCCCTGGATGAAGCGGTTGTACGTGATGCCGTTGGCGCGTGCCGCGGCGTTGATGCGCTGGATCCACAGACGACGGAAGTCGCCCTTGCGTGAACGACGGTCACGGTACGCGTAGACGAGCGAGTGGGTGACCTGCTCCTTCGCCTTGCGGTAGAGACGCGAACGCTGGCCGCGGTAGCCGGATGCGCGCTCGAGGATGACGCGACGCTTCTTGTGGGCGTTGACGGCCCTCTTCACTCTTGCCATTTGTCTAAGTTCCTTATCGTGTCTTCGGCCGCAGTTACTTGCCGAGAAGCTTCTTGATGTTCTTGACGTCGGCCGGCGCGATGACCTGGTCCTGGTTCAGGCGACGCTTGCGCTGGCCCGACTTGACCTCAAGGTTGTGGCGCATGCCCGCCTGCTGCTTCATGACCTTGCCGCTGCCGGTGACCTTGAACCGCTTCTTGGTCCCAGAGTGGGTCTTCTGCTTAGGCATCCTTTTCCTCTTTCGTTTCTGTGGTCTCTTCGTGCGACTCAGGCGCGGCATCCCGGTGGGGCTTGGACGCATCCCGTCGGGCGTTTGCCTCGGCCTTTGCCGTTGACTTGTTCTTGTGAGGGCCGATGACCATCACCATGTTCCGACCGTCGATGGTCGGGGTGGACTCGACCGAACCGAACTCGGCAACATCCTCGGCGAAACGCTGCAGCAGCTTGACACCCAGTTCCGGACGCGACTGCTCGCGACCGCGGAACAGGATCATCGCCTTGACCTTGTCGCCGGAAAGCAGGAAGCCCTCGGCACGCTTGCGCTTGGTCTCGTAGTCGTGCTTGTCGATCTTGAGGCGGAAGCGCACTTCCTTCAGCACGGTGTTGGCCTGGTTGCGCCGGGCCTCCTTGGCCTTCTGCGCCTCTTCGTACTTGAACTTGCCGTAGTCCATGATCTTCGCCACGGGCGGCTTGGAGTTCGGGGCGACCTCAACAAGGTCCAGGTCTGCCTCTTGGGCAAGACGAAGCGCGACGTCGATCTTGACGACGCCGACCTGCTCACCGCTGGGTCCGACGAGTCGGACCTCGGGCACCCGGATCCGGTCGTTAGTACGGGGTTCGCTGATAGGGAGCTCCTCATTCGTGAAAATCTGCTGCCAAACCGGATAAGCGGATGCTTGTCCGGAGCGCGAGAGAGGAAACCCACCTGCCGCGCTTCGAGAATTCTCACGCGGCAACAGCACCCAAAGCTACCCCCGGATTGCGCCGGCGGCGGAGTGCCATTCGACCCGGTAACCTTGATAAGGCGGTCAACGCGGGTGGGAGAATCTCCACTTTCGCACCGAGAACACGTAATCGTTTCTCAGGGCCCGGACGATTCTAACAGAGGATGCACTGATGAGCGACACCTTCAACGACGACCTGGGCAACGACGCTGCCCGTGACATCGCGGATGTCCCCGCGGTCGAGGTCATCAACACCGTCGCGATTCACCTGCTGAGTGCTGCCGCGGTCAAGTGCGGTCTCGCCGACGACCCCGCGTCGCAGACGGACCTCGATGAGGCGCGCAAGCTGATCAACTCGCTCGCCGGTCTGGTCACCGCGGCCGCGCCGGAGCTCGGCGACCACCACGCCCGTCCGCTGCGCGACGGTCTGCGCAGCGTGCAGCTGGCGTTCCGTGAGGCGTCGGTGATCCCGGATGCTCCGGGCAAGGGTCCGGGCGAGAAGTACACCGGGCCGGTCAACTAGTCCCTTCTGAAAACGAAGGAGATCCGCCCGGTTACCCGGCGTGTCGTCACTGGAACGGCCGTTTGACGCAACAATCTCCTTCATTTTCAGAAGGCATGCCGGAGTGAGCGCTAGCTTGCGCGGGCGAGCCTGACCTCGACCGAGTCGACGCGCTCCGCGATCAGCTCGCTGGCCGACCAGCGCTCGTTCAGGCGCGCGAACAGCGACTTGAGCTGCTCTGCGTCGAGTCCGTCGATGAGGGTGAGCACGACCAGGAGTTCCGGACCGGCAAGCCGCGCATCCGGATCCCCCGGCGCGAGCTGAAGCGCGACGACCGCCGGCTCGTCGGCGACCGATAAGTCGAACTCGGCGGCGACCGCGACGTCGGAGAATGCCGGAGTCCACGGCTGCTGCTTTGCCATCGCCCACAGCGCAGGACGCCGCACCCCGAACTCGGTCGGTGACGTCGGATCGAGCACGACCAGGTCGGTGTGTTCGCTCGCGGCCGCGAGCGCGACGCGCACTCCCGTCGCCGGGACCGGGCGCGCGGTGGGATTCCAGGCCGACATGGCGCCGACCGAGCTGAACACCGGGATCACGGAACGGCCATCCGGGCCCTTGACCGTGACGATCGCGAGTTCCTGCGTCTTGTCGATGAGCTTGCCGTCGTCGCTCAGCCCCAACTCCCCTGCCTTCGCGAGGAGCGGGATCAGCACCCGCGCATCACGCAGGACGTCGACGACGGCCGCCTGATCCGCCTGACCCGTGTGGAACCGGTTGATCGCGTCGATCAGCTCCGGCGGCGCGCTGCCGTCATCGTCGGCGTTGGGGTTCGGCTCGAAGTGTCTGCCGGCCCACGGCTGGCCTGCGGAGTCGGTGGGTCCGGTCATCCGGATGCGACGTCGATTGCCTCGGCCAGGGTGAAGGCTCCCGCGTAGAGGGCCTTGCCGACGATCGCGCCCTCCAGGCCGTGCGGCACCAGCTCGCGCAGCGCCGCGAGGTCGTCGAGGCTGGAGACGCCGCCGGACGCGATGATCGGCTTGTCGGTGCGCTCGGCCACCATGCGCAGCAGCTCCAGGTTGGGGCCCTGGAGGGTGCCGTCCTTGGTGACGTCGGTGACGACGTAGCGCGCGCAGCCGGCTTCCTCCAGCCGGTCCATGACCTCGAACAGGTCGCCGCCGTCGCGGGTCCAGCCGCGTGCGGCGAGCGTCGTGCCGCGCACGTCGAGCCCGACCGCGATCGCGTCACCGTACTCGGCGATGACGTGGGCGGCCCACACCGGGTTCTCCAGTGCGGCGGTGCCGAGGTTGATGCGCTTCGCGCCGCTTGCGAGAGCCGTCTCGAGGCTCTGGTCGTCGCGGATGCCGCCGGAGAGCTCAATATTGACGCCACGAGCTGCCTTGATGACACGGCGGATGGCCGACTGGTTGCTGCCGCGGCCGAATGCGGCGTCGAGGTCGACGAGGTGGATCCACTCGGCTCCCTGCGCCACCCAGTCCGCCGCGGCATCCGCCGGGTCGCCGTAGTTGGTCTCGGTTCCCGCTTCGCCTCGGGTGAGGCGGACGGCCTTGCCGTCGGCGATGTCGACCGCCGGAAGCAGGGTGAGGCCCGGGATCGTATTGAACTCGCTCATGGTCGCTTTCTTGAAGGGAGGATGGTGCTGTGTGAGGTCTCGCGGCGCCGTGCGCGCAAGCTTTAGATACTAGTCACTTCGGGAGTGACCCGACCCAGTTCGACAGCAGTCGCAGCCCGGCCTCGCCGGACTTCTCGGGGTGGAACTGGGTCGCGGTCAGCGGGCCGTTCTCCACCGCCGCGACGAAGCGCACCCCGTCGTGTTCGGCCCAGGTGACCGCCGGGTGGGAGAACGGGGTGTCGGTGAGGGTCCACTGCCGGGCCGCGAACGAGTGGACGAAGTAGAAGCGCTCGTCCTTGAGCCCCTTGAACAGCCGTGAGTTCTCCGGCGCCTCGACCGTGTTCCAGCCCATGTGCGGGAGCACCGGGGTGCCGAGGCTCTCCACCGTGCCCGGCCATTCGCCGAGGCCCTCGGTCTGCTGCCCGCGTTCGTGGCCGGATTCGAACATGACCTGCATGCCGACACAGATCCCGAGCACCGGGCGTCCGCCGGCAAGCCGCCGGTCGATCACCTCCGGGCCGCGGACCGCCGCCAACTGCTGCATTACTGCCGCGAAGGCGCCGACGCCGGGCACGACAAGCCCGGCGGCTTCCATCGCGGCTGCCTTGTCACCGGTCACCGTGACATCCGCCCCGGCCGCCTCGAGGGCCTTGGCTGCGGAGTGGATGTTCCCGCTCCCGTAGTCGTAGACGACGACGGATGGTCTGGTCACGACTACAGCGCGCCCTTGGTCGACGGGATGCCGCTGACTCGGGCATCCGGAGCCACCGCCTGGCGCATCGCGCGCGCGAACGCCTTGAACTCGGCCTCGGCGATGTGGTGCGGGTCGCGTCCGCCGAGCACGGTGATGTGCACCGTGAGTGCGGCGTGGTGAGTGATCGCCTCGAAGACGTGGCGGACCATCGAGCCGGTGAAGTGGCCGCCGATCAGGTGGAACTCGAAGCCGGCCGGCTCGCCGGTGTGCACGAGGTAGGGGCGGCCGGAGACGTCGACGACGGCGCGGACGAGCGCCTCATCGAGCGGCACGTGCGCGTCGCCGTAGCGGGCGATGCCCGCCTTGTCGCCGAGCGCCTGCCCGATGGCCTTGCCGAGCACGATGCCGATGTCCTCGACCGTGTGGTGCACATCGATGTGGGTGTCGCCGGTGGCGTGCACCTCGAGGTCGATGAGCGAGTGCTTCGAGAACGCGGTGAGCATGTGGTCGAAGAACGGGACGCTGGTCTGGATGTCGGAGGTACCGGTGCCGTCGAGGTTGACCGACAGGCGGATGCTCGACTCACTGGTCTCGCGCTGGAGCTGGGCGACACGCTGATTAGCCATTGATCAATCCTATTCGTCAGCCGAGTTCGGCCAACGCCGCCAGGAACTGGGTGGTCTCCTGCTCGGTGCCCGCGGTGACACGCATGTGGTGCGGGATGCCGATGTCGCGGATCAGGATGCCGCGCTGCAGCAGCGCGTCGAACGTGGCGCTCGGGTCGGCGACGCCGCCGAACAGCACGAAGTTGGTCCAGCTGCGCAGTACAGGGTGGCCGAGGCGCGGCAGCTCTTCGAGCAACCGGTCGCGTTGGCCGCGGATGTCGTCGACCATCGCGAGCATCTCGTCGGCGTGGGCGAGCGCCGCGAGCGAGGCCGCCTGGGTGAACGCGGACAGGTGGTACGGCAGCCGGACGAGCCGCAGCGCGTCGGCGACCGACGGGTCGGCCGCCAGGTAGCCGAGACGCGCGCCCGCGAAGGCGAAGGCCTTGCTCATGGTGCGGGAGACCACGAGGCGTTCACGACCCGGGAGCAGGGTGAGGGCGCTCGGCTCCCCCGCTGGCATGAATTCGGCGTAGGCCTCGTCGACGATCAGGATGCCGCGGGTCGCCGCGTACGCCGCCTCGATGGTCTCGAGCGACACGGGTGTGCCTGTGGGGTTGTTCGGGGAGCAGAGGAAGACGATGTCCGGGTCGGTCTGCTTGATCCAGCGCTCGACCGTGCTCGGTGTGAGCTCGTAGTCAGCGTCGCGTTCGCCGGTGACCCAGCCGGTTCCGGTGATCGAGGCGATGATCGAGTGCATCGAGTACGTGGGCGGGAACGCCAGCGCGGTGCGGCCCGGCCCGCCGAACGCCTGCAGCAGCTGCTGGAGCACCTCGTTGGAGCCGTTGGCTGCCCAGATGTTCTCGCTCGTGAGGTCGTGGCCCAGGTATGTTGCGAGGCTCTGCCGCAGTGCGGTGAATTCGCGGTCCGGGTAGCGGTTGATGCCGAGGACCGCTTCGGCGAGGACCGCGACGATGTCGTGCGCGACCGCCTCCGGGATCGGGTGCGAGTTCTCGTTGACGTTCAGCGCGACCGGGACGTGGAGCTGTGGTGCGCCGTACGGCGTCAGGCCGCGGAGGTCGTCACGAATGGGCAGGTCTTGGAAGGAAAGAGGCACCGATCAATCGTACGGCGGCGGCTGTGGCCGTCGGGCCACGCCTCGGCCGCGCCGTTCCGGTCATCCGCGCCCGTTGCGGACACCCGCGGCCTCGCGCCGCGGTGCGCCCGCTCCGGACAACCGCGCCGTTGCGCCGAAACGCGCCCGTTCCGGACATCCGCGCACGGTGCGCCGGGCGCGCCCGTCCGCAACGGGCGCGGTCCGCCGGACCGAGACGCCGGCGTCCGCTCCCCCACACCCCGAACCTCGGGCCGCCGCGCGGACACCCGCGGCCTCGCGCCGCATCCGTGCGCCGGTTGCGGACATCCGCGCAGGGTGCGCCGGGCGCGCCTGTCCGCAACGGGCGCGGTCCGCCGGACCGAGACAGTGCCGTCCGCTCCCCCACAGCCCGAACCTCGGGCCGCCGCGCGGACACCCGCGGCCGCATCCGTGCGGACACCCGCGACCGCGCGCCGCGGTGCGCCCGTTGCGGACATCCGCGCCGTTGCGCCGAAACGCGCCCGTTCCGGACATCCGCGCCACGTGCGCCGGGCGCGCCCGTCCGCAACGGGCGCGGTCCGCCGGACCGAGACAGTGCCGTCCACTCCCCCACACCCGTCCCCGGGGCCGTGGGGGCGCGCGTCAGTTGGAGTAGGCCGCCGGAATGGCCAGGCGCTGGCCGCCCTGCACTTCGGAGCTGGTCAGCTGGTTGAGCCTGAGGATGTCGGCGACCACGTCGCCCGGGTCGGCCTCCGGCGCGATGTCGGCCGCGAGCTGCCACAGGGACTGCCCGGCGAGCACCGTCGTGTATTCGAACTGGTGCGCGGAGCCTTCGCTGTCCGCGACCGCCCCGCCTCCGTTGAGCGCGAACGCACTGATGGCGATCACCACCGGGGCAGCGACCATGGCGGTGATCACTGCACGCCCACGACGAGTCAGCCGAAGTCGGGCCACTGGCTGCGCTGCGGTCATTGCTGTCTCCTTCACGGTGCTCCTCCTCAAGTGATCTCGCCGTACTGGGTTCTCGCATCCGACGCTCGGCCGGGAGCGCCGGATGCGAAGCTTTGTTCCGAATGTATCTTCGATAGTCGTCGAAATCAAGTCAATTTTCGAAGTGTGTCGTGTCGAGTTATCAACACGCTCGAAGAAATGTTTGTTTTGGTCACGAGAGGCGGATACAGTTTCGATTGTCTGGACTACAGACAATCAGCAGCCACTGACATTGATGTGGCGTGAGGGGTGGAGGACCCTATGAGCGCGATCGAGAACGGGCGCGGCGAGGCGGGCGCGAAGCCCGGAACCCGACGCCGCAAGAGCCTCAGCGAGAAGCAGCTCGCGATTCTCGAGGTGATCCAGCGCTCGGTCGCGACGCGCGGCTATCCGCCGAGCATGCGCGAGATCGGGGACGCCGTGGGCCTCTCCTCACTGTCCAGCGTCACCCACCAGCTCAACCAACTGGAACTGAGCGGCTACCTCCGCCGCGACCCGAACCGCACCCGCGCGCTCGAGGTTCTCATCGAACTGCCGAGCCAGCCGGAGGAGAGCACCATCCCGGTCGGGGACGCCGCAATGGTCCCCTTGGTCGGACGCATTGCGGCCGGCATCCCGATCACCGCGGATCAGCAGATCGACGAGGTGTTCCCGCTCCCCCGCCAGCTCGTCGGCAAGGGAGAACTCTTCATGCTCAAGGTGGTCGGCGATTCGATGATCGACGCGGCCATCTGCGATGGCGACTGGGTTGTCGTGCGCCAGCAGAAGAACGCCGAGAACGGCGAGATCGTCGCGGCGATGCTCGACGAGGAGGCCACCGTCAAGGTCTTCCAGCAGCGTGATGGCCACACCTGGCTGCTGCCGCGGAACTCGTCGTTCGCACCCATCCTCGGCGACCAGGCAGAGGTCCTCGGCAAGGTCGTGGCGGTGCTGCGCGCGGTCTAGCCCGCGACCTGCCGCGAGACTGCGCAAACAGTCTTTCCGGGCCCGGATACTGCAGGTTGGTGCAGTCTCGATGTCGGTTGGGTCCCGACAAGCTCGACCCACCCCAGGGGCCCGGCCCACCAGGCGTCAGGCCGAGACGACCGCCCAGCGGCGCAGCTCGGGGGCGTAGTGCGCCGTCACGAGCGCGTGCACGCGCGTGCCGGCCTCTTCGTATTCGGTCGACAGCACGCGTCCATGGTCGTGCAGACCCGAGATCACGTCGCCACGGTCGTAGGGCACCAGCAGGTCGACCTCGATGTCCGGCGCGGGCAGCAGCCGGGCGATCTCACCCAGCAGCTCTTCGATGCCCTCACCGGTGCGGGCGGAGACGAACACGGCGTTCGGTTCCAGTCCACGTAGCACCAGGCGAGTGCCGTCGTCCACCAGATCTGCCTTGTTGAAGGCGACGATCTCCGGGATGTCGCGCGCGCCCACCTCGCCGATGACGTCGCGCACGGTCGCGAGCTGGCTGGCGGGGTCCGGATGCGACGCGTCCACGACATGCACGATGACGTCGGCGCCAGCGACCTCCTCGAGGGTGGAGCGGAACGCCTCGACCAGCTCGTGTGGAAGGTTCCGCACGAACCCGACGGTGTCCACGAGGGTGTAGCGGCGGCCGTCCTCGGTCTCCGACTTGCGGACCGTGGTGTCGAGCGTGGCGAACAGGGCGTTCTGCACGAGCAGTCCGGCCCGGGTGATGCGGTTCAGCAGCGACGACTTGCCCGCGTTGGTGTAGCCGGCGATCGCGACGGTCGGCACCTCGTTGCGCTCACGGTTGGCGCGCTTCGCCTCGCGAGCGGGCGCGAACTCCTTGATCTGCTTGCGCAGCTTCGCCATCCGGGTGTGGATGCGGCGACGGTCGAGTTCGATCTTCGTCTCACCGGGGCCGCGGGAGCCCATGCCGACGCCCGCGCCGACCTGGCCACCGGCCTGCCGGCTCATCGACTCACCCCAACCGCGAAGGCGGGGAAGCAGGTACTCGAGCTGCGCGAGCTCGACCTGAGCCTTGCCCTCGCGGCTCTTCGCATGCTGACTGAAGATGTCGAGGATCACGGCCGTCCGGTCGATGACCTTGACCTTCACCACATCCTCTAGGGCGCGCCGCTGGCTGGGGGCGAGCTCGGTGTCGGCGACCACGGTGTCGGCGCCGAGTGCCGCGACCACGCCGGCGAGCTCCTGAGCCTTGCCCTTGCCGAGGTAGGTGCTGGGGTCCGGATGCGGACGCCGCTGCAGCAGGCCATCGAGCACGACCGCGCCGGCGGTCTCCGCGAGGGCCGCCAGCTCGCGCATCGAGTTCTCCGCGTCGGCGAGGGCGCCCTGGCCGTACACACCGATCAGCACGACGTTCTCGAGCCGCAGCTGCCGGTACTCGACCTCGCTGACATCCTGCAGTTCGGTCGACAACCCGGCGACACGACGCAGCGCCTGCCGGTCCTCGCGGTCGAGTTGATCGCCGTCGGCATCGGTGTCCACGGATGCCGACTGCAGCGCCTGCGCCCGAGATCCGAAGATCGCGTACTGCTCCGCACGCGAATCGGCTGCCGCGAGCACGCGGTCGACGGCGTCGTCGTTTCGCTCAAGTTCAGTCATTGGGTTAACCCTAACTCTTCGCCACCGGGTAAGTTTCTCTGCATGCCCGACGAGCACTATTTTTCTTCACGTCCGGCAAGTGCACCCCAACTCCGGCCGCTTCACGTCACTTTGGCGGGCCGCCAGGCGGTGCTGACGACGGCCGGCGGCATCTTCTCGCCCGACCGGATCGACGTCGGAACACAGGTGCTCCTGGCTAATACTCCGGCTCCGCCGCCTGGCGGCCACTTCCTCGACCTCGGCTGCGGGTGGGGTCCGATTGCCCTCACTCTCGCTCTCGAGTCTCCCCGCGCGACGGTGTGGGCCGTTGATGTGAATGAGCGGGCGCTGGATCTGGTGCGACGCAACGCCGAGACCCTCGGTCTCGACAATGTCAACGCCGTGCGGCCAGAGGATGTTCCCGCCGACGTGCGCTTCATGACCATCCGCAGCAACCCGCCGATTCGGGTCGGCAAGAGCGAGCTGCACAACATGCTCGAGTTCTGGCTGCCCCGGCTGGAGTCGGATGCGGATGCCTGGCTGGTCGTCGCGCGGAACCTGGGATCGGACTCGCTGCAGCGCTGGATGGAGACGACGCTGCCGGATGGGTTCAGTGTCTTCCGTTCGTCGACCAACAAGGGGTTCCGCGTGCTGCGGGTCCGCCACAAATGAGTCAGGCGGTGTACTCGATCGAGCCGGTATAGACCAGCTCGGCCGGGCCGCTCAGCGAGACGTGCTCGCCGTCCTCGGCCGGCCACATCCTGACCCCCAGGGTGCCGCCGGGGACCTCGACGCGCCACTGATGCGGCGCGCTCTCCCCCGCCCAGTGGCGTGTGGCCAGCGCCGCGGCGACCGCGCCGGTGCCGCAGGACAGCGTCTCGCCGCTGCCGCGCTCGTGCACCCGCATCCGGATGTGTCCGACTCCGTCCCGCACGAGCGGGTCGCCGGGAACGACGAATTCGACGTTCGCTCCCTCCACCGGCTCCGGGTCGAGGATCGGGATGTACGCGAGGTCGGCCGACTCGAGCTCCTCCTCGCTGGAGAGGGCGACGACGACGTGCGGGTTGCCGACGTTGATGCCGAGCCCGGGCCGCGCCACCTTGAGGTTCTTCGCCCTCACCAGCGGCTCGCCGCCGTCGAGCTTCCAGCGGCCCAGGTCGACCTGGAAGCCCGTGAGGTTGCGTTGCAGGTCGCGCACGCCGGCGCGGGTGCCGATCGGAGAGGGTCTCGCCGTGCTCGAGGGTGGTCAGGCCGTTCTCCAGCAGGAAGCGCGCATACACCCGGATGCCGTTGCCGCACATCTCGGACACCGACCCGTCGGCGTTGTAGTAGTCCATGAACCACTCGGCGTCTTCGTCCTCGGCAAGCGCGGCGGCGCCATCCGGGATGTGGCGAGAGCGCACGGCGCGGATCAGGCCGTCGGCGCCGATGCCGAAGTGCCGGTCGCACAGCTCGGCGATCTGGATCGGGCTGAGTTCGACCTCGCCATCCGGATCGGCGAACAACACGAAGTCGTTCCCCGTGCCGTGGCCTTTCGTGAAGAGCAGTTCAGGCATCCTGCAATAGTAGTTGGGCGCCGTCGAGGGCCTCGTGGGACTCGAACCAGTGGGCGGTCCGGTAGCGACGGAACCAGCTGACCTGTCGGCGCGCGTACTTGCGGGTGAGCGCCGCGGTCGCCTCGATCGCCTCGGCCCGAGTCAGTTCGCCGTGCACCTCGGCGATCGCCTGGGCGTAGCCGATGGCCCGGCTCGCCGTGACGCCGCGCTCGATGCCGAGTGGGATCAGCCGGCGCACCTCGTCGGGCAGTCCGTCATCCCACATCCGCTGCACCCGGTCGTTCAGCCTGGCAACCAACTCGTCGCGGGGCGCCTGCACGCCGATGACGAGGGCGGGTCGCCAGAACTCATCGGCCGGCAGTCCGCTGCCGAACGGTTTCCCGGTGAGCTCGATGACCTCGAGCGCGCGCACGATGCGCCGCCCGTTGTGCGGGCCGATCGACGCGGCCGCGTCGGGGTCGACCGCACGCAGCCGCTGGTAGAGCATGCCCGGCCCGCTCGCCTCGAGCTCGGCCTCCAGTCGGGCCCGGATGCCGGCATCCGTTCCGGGGAAGCGGAAGTCGTGCAGCACCGCGGAGACGTACAGGCCGGAGCCGCCGACGAGGATCGGCACCGCCCCGCGCGCGATGATGTCGTCGATGTGCTCGCGCGCGACCGGCTGGTAGCGCGCGACCGTCGCCTCCTCGGTGACGTCGAGGACGTCGAGCAGGTGGTGACGGATGCCGCGGCGCTCGCCCTCCGGCAGCTTGGCGGTGCCGATGTCCATGCCCCGGTAGAGCTGCATCGCGTCGGCGTTGACGATCTCGGCCGGGCGGCCGGTGTTGCGCAGCCACTCGGCGAGGTCGAGCGACAGCGTCGTCTTGCCCGTGCCGGTCGCGCCGACGATCGCGATGATCGGCGTGCCGCTGGGGTCAGCGCTGCCCATCTGCCGGGTCGTAGATCGGTGTGGTCGCGACACGTAGCGTCGGCAGGCCCAACGAGACCTTCGCGCCGGTCGACGCGGGTCCGCCGTGCGCGGGCACCGCGCAGGACTCCGCCTCAGCGCGGTCCCACGCGTCGCCGGCGCGGGTGCGTCGCACGCGCAGCGGGGAACCGTCGGAGTCGGCGATGAGGTAGAACGGCGCCGCCTGGGTGACGGCGACCGTCACTACGTCGCCGGGGCGTGGCGTCTCGCTGCCGGCCGGGACATCGAAGTGCACAAGCCGGCTGTCCTCGGCGCGTCCGCTCATCCGGTGCGTGTCGGCGTCCTTGCGGCCCTCGCCGGTGGCGACGAGCACCTCGACGGTGCTGCCGACCAGCTTCTGGTTCTCCTCCCAGGAGATGTGCTCCTGCAGTGCGACCAGCCGCTCGTAGCGCTCCTGGACGACCTCCTTGGGCACCTGGTCGGGCATGGTGGCCGCCGGTGTCCCCTCACGGATCGAGTACTGGAAGGTGAACGCGCTCGCGAAGCGCGCCTGCTCGACAACGCGCAGGGTGTCCTGGAAGTCCTCCTCGGTCTCACCGGGGAAGCCGACGATGATGTCGGTGCTGATTGCCGCGTTCGGGATGCGCGCGCGAACCCGGTCAAGGATGCCGAGGAACTTCTCCGACCGGTAGCTGCGGCGCATCGCGCGCAGGATGCGGTCGGAGCCGGACTGGAGCGGCATGTGCAGTTGCGGCATGACAGTGGGCGTCTCGGCCATCGCGTCGATGACGTCGTCGGTGAAGGCTGCGGGGTGCGGGCTGGTGAAGCGGATGCGCTCCAGCCCGTCGATTTCCCCGGCGGCCCGCAGCAGCTTGCCGAAGGCCTGCCGATCACCGAATTCGACACCGTAGGAGTTGACGTTCTGGCCGAGCAGGGTGACCTCGATGGCGCCGTCGTCGACGAGTGCCTGCAGTTCGGCGAGGATGTCGCCGGGGCGTCGGTCCTTCTCCTTGCCGCGCAGCGACGGCACGATGCAGAAGGTGCAGGTGTTGTTGCATCCGACCGAGATGGAGACCCAGCCGCTGTAGGTGGAGTCCCGTCGGGTGGGGAGGGTGGACGGGAACACCTCAAGCGACTCGAGGATCTCGAGTTGCGCTTCACCGTTGTGGCGGGCGCGTTCAAGCAACGCAGGCAGCGATCCCATGTTGTGGGTGCCGAAGACGACATCCACCCACGGCGCCTTCTCGAGGATGACCGATTTGTCCTTCTGCGCCAGGCATCCGCCGACGGCGATCTGCATGCCCTCGTGCTCGCGTTTGACGGATGCGAGGTGCCCGAGGTTGCCGTACAGCTTGTTGTCCGCGTTCTCGCGGACCGCGCAGGTGTTGATCACCACGACGTCAGCCTGTGAGTCGTCGGCGCGCACGTAGCCGGCGGCCTCGAGCGAGCCGCTCAGCCGCTCGGAGTCGTGAACGTTCATCTGGCACCCGTAGGTGCGCACCTCATAGGTGCGCGGGCGCTCGGTCGTGGTGGTGGCGCTCATGAGGCCTCAAGCCTAATCCGGTCTCGGCGGGCGCGACCACTTGTGCGGGCACCCATCCGCGCCGGCGCCTCAAAGGGGCCAGAAAGCGGCCCTCCTGCCGCGGGGAACGCCCTTTTGCGACCCCTCAGGAGGCGGGCCGTCAGCGGAAACGCGGACCCGACGCCGACGGTGCGGCAAGGGCACGGTCCACCGCGTGGCGCACAACGTCGCCTGAGTAGCCCTTACGCATCAAAAACCCGCTGAGGCGGCGCACTGCCGTCTCCCGGTCGAGGCTGCCGAGCTGGCGGGCGCGCTTGGCCGCGAGTTCGTCGGCGCGCTCCTGCTCATCGTCGTCGTCGAGCTCCTCCAACGCCTCCAGGATGAACTCGTCATCGATGCCGCGCCGCCGCAGTTCGGCGGTGAGCGCCTGCCTGCCGAGACCCTTGCGCTCGCGCAGCGTGCGGACGAGCGTCTCTGCCAGTGCCCTGTCGTCGATCAGGCCGACAGACTCCAGCCGGTCCAGCTCGATCTCGACCGCGCAGACGTCGATGCCGTGATTGGCCAGCTGGTTACCGAGCTCAACGCGCGAGAGGCCGCGGCGGGTGAGGCCGCGCATGCTGATCTTCTCAGCCTCGCGTGCCTGCTCCTCGAGGCTCTCGGCGGTGTGCGGCCGGACGTCGGAGGTCGGAACCGAGGCGACGACGTCCGACGAGGGCTCGGCCCCCGGCAGGTAGGTGACCGGTGCGAGCCGCTCGTCGGATGTCATGTCGTCAGCCCCTCTGCTCGGCTCCGGCGGCTACTCGCCAGCCGCCTTGCGGTTCGCGAGCTTGTCGGCGATCGAGTCGACGTTGCTCTCCGCCTCGGCGGCTGCGGCAGCTGCTGCCTTCGCCTCGGCGCCGATGCCGAGCTTGACCATGATCTTGGTCTCGATCTCGGCGGCGATCTTGGGGTTCTCCGTCAGGAACCGGCGCGAGTTCTCCTTGCCCTGACCGAGCTGGTCGCCTTCGTAGGTGTACCAGGCACCGGACTTCTTGACGATGCCGTGCTCGACACCGAAGTCGATCAGGCTTCCCTCGCGGGAGATGCCGGTGCCGTACAGGATGTCGAACTCGGCCTGCTTGAACGGCGGCGCCATCTTGTTCTTGACGACCTTGACGCGTGTGCGGTTACCGACCGCATCCGACCCTTCCTTCAGGGTCTCGATGCGCCGGATGTCGAGACGCACCGAGGCGTAGAACTTCAGCGCCTTACCGCCGGCGGTGGTTTCTGGGCTTCCGAAGAAGACACCGATCTTCTCGCGCAGCTGGTTGATGAAGATCATCGTGGTGTTGGTCGAGTTGAGGCCACCGGTGAGCTTGCGCAGCGCCTGCGACATGAGCCGCGCCTGCAGGCCGACGTGGGAGTCACCCATCTCGCCCTCGATCTCGGCGCGGGGCACGAGTGCTGCGACCGAGTCGATGACGATGAGGTCGATGGATCCGCTTCGCACGAGCATGTCGGCGATCTCGAGCGCCTGCTCACCCGTGTCGGGCTGCGACACGAGCAGGGAGTCGATGTCGACGCCGAGTGACTTGGCGTACTCCGGGTCGAGCGCGTGCTCGGCGTCGATGAACGCCGCGATGCCGCCGGCGCGCTGCGCGTTGGCGATCGCGTGCAACGTGAGCGTCGTCTTGCCCGAGGACTCCGGGCCGTAGATCTCGACGATCCGGCCGCGGGGCAACCCGCCGATGCCGAGTGCGACGTCGAGGGCGATCGACCCCGTCGGGATCACCGCGACGGGCGCGCGCTCGTCGCTGCCCAGACGCATGACGGAGCCCTTGCCGAATTGGCGGTCGATCTGGGCGAGGGCGGTTTCCAGCGACTTTTCGCGATCCGCTGCTGATGGCATTTGGAACTCCTTAGGACTCGTACTCGGTGCGCCTATAGGCTGCCGTTCCCCCCACGAGCCGATGATGCAAGGCTTCGTGAGTACCGCGACAAGGCAGTTGGCTGCATATCTCCAACGATCGCTACGCTACGCCCGACCGGTGACATTCGACTGTCGCCCGCCGCCCGTTGTGAGTGCCACGTTTTCGAGTGCTGCTGTGTAGGAGCCTACTCAGATCCGAATCGATGTTCGAACCATTTTCGGCGTGTCGGAAGCGAATTTCGAGCTGGCCCCGAGCACGCCGACCATCAGGACTTGGCGGGTTGCCTGCCCGCGCCGTACCACCGGTTCGGCGGCACATCCGTCGCCTTGCACAGTGCGATCCAGACCTCGCGCGGCGGCTGGCCTGCGGCGAGTGCCTGCTCGGCGGTGTGGTCCCCGAACTCGACGAGCACCAGATCGCGCAGCAGCGTGCTGCCGTAGCCGTCGCCGAATTCCTCGGCGACGGCTCGACGGAACTCGCTCAACCTCACCGGCGCGCCTTTCGCGTCAGAAAGCGAACGCCCCGGAAGCAAGCCGGGGCGTTCAACGTGTGTGGAATCAGCGGACTGCGAGATCCGCGTCGAAGTTCGCGACGAGGTCGTCGGGAACCGTGTCGGGGATGACATCGAGACCTTCGATCACCGCAAGGCGGTCACCGACTTCGCGCATGATCACCGAGATGGGCGTTTCGAGCGCGTCAGCCACTGACGCGAGGATCTCGGAGCTGGCCTCTTTCTGGCCACGCTCGACCTCGCTGAGATAGCCCAGCGCGACGGACGCCTTGCTCGCGACCTGACGAAGAGTGCGTCCCTTCTGCAGACGGAAGTCCCGCAGCACGTCACCGATTTCTTGACGAACCAGAACCATTGGACCCCTCCTTTTCTGTCTGCTGAGCTCATACGTCGAGTGGATGTGAAACTCTACAACCAACCGTCTTCAAACTCTAACCAGTGGTCACTGAATGACGTTTGTGAATCACCAGTTGTAACGAGATCGACATCCGGGCTATTCCCCGACGGCCACGGAGCCGATGGTCTCGCTCAGCCACGCTACCGCCTCGCTGACCGTGCGCGCCCGGATCTCGTCGCGCGTGCCGGCGAGTTCCAGCCGCTTCGAGACGGTGTCGTGGCCGATCGAGAGGCCGAGGTAGACGGTGCCGACCGGATGCCCGGCCTGCGGGTCAGGACCGGCGACACCGGTCGTCGCGATGCCGATCGAGGCGGGCGAGCCGTCGACCGCGAGCACCCCCCGCACGTTGCGCGCCATCTGCTCTGCGACCACCGGATGCACCGGCCCCTCGCGCTCGAGCAGTTCCGCGTCGACGCCGAGCAGCGTGTGCTTGAGCGGTGTGGCGTAGGCCACCACCGACCCGTTGACCACTGCGGAGGCGCCGGCCGGGCGGACCAGTTCCGCCGTCACCAGTCCCCCGGTGAGCGATTCGGCGACGGCGACGGTCATGCCGCGTGCGGTGAGCTCCGCGACCAGGGCTGCGGTGATCGGCGCCGGGGCGTCGGGACCGGGCTCAGTCGACGGTGCCATGCGCCTTCTTATGCCTGACCGCGCTGACGATGTACTCGATGCCCGACCACAGGGTGAGCACCACCGCGATCCCCATCAGCACTGCATTGACCCAGTGGGTCCACTCGCCGAACCACTCCCAGGTGGGCACGAGGTAGAACGAGACCGCGACCGACTGCATCACGGTCTTGAGCTTGCCCGCAGGGGACGCCGGGATGACGACCTGGCGCACCACGGCCATCCGGAACGCGGTGATCCCGAGTTCCCTGGCGAGGATCAGGATGGTGACCCACCACCACAGCTCGCCCAGGATCGACAGCGCGATGAGCGCGCCGCCGATGAGGATCTTGTCGGCGATGGGGTCGAGGATCTTGCCGAAGTCGGTGACCAGGTTCTGCCGGCGCGCCAGCAGCCCGTCGACGCTGTCGGTGGCAATCGCGACGATGAACAGCGCAGCGGCCGCGTAGCGCAATGGCCCGTCCTGGCCGCCGTCGACGAGCAGCATCCAGACGAACACCGGCGCCAGCAGGATACGCACGACGGTGATGATGTTGGCGATGTTTCCGGTGCTCGCGGGGGTGTCCCCGTTGCGGGCAACCCGTCCGCGCATCGGGAACGACCGCTCACGGTCCCCGTTCACGGGGCTGGAGGGCAGCGTCACTGCTTCACTCTCTGTCGGTCAGTTGCCAGGCGTCCTCGTCCGAGTCGCCTTCCACTTCATCGTAACCGCCGCCGCCGGATGCGTTCTGGTCGTCGACCGGTTCGTCACCGCGCAAGCGCGCGAGCACCGATGGGAGCTGCTCCGGCGTGACCAGCACGTCGCGGGCCTTCGACCCTTCTGACGGGCCGACGATCTCGCGGGACTCCAGCAGGTCCATGAGCCGGCCGGCCTTGGCGAAGCCGACGCGCAGCTTGCGCTGCAGCATCGAGGTGGAGCCGAACTGGGTGCTGACGACGAGTTCAGCGGCTGCGAGCAGCAGTTCGAGGTCGTCGCCGATGTCGCCGTCGACCTCCTTCTTCTGCGCGACGGCGGTGATGTCCTGCCGGTAGTCGGGGCGAGCCTGCGCGGTGACGTGCCCCACGACCACCGCGACCTCGTTCTCGCTCACCCACGCGCCCTGCACACGCATCGGCTTGGAGGCACCCATCGGCAGGAATAGGGCGTCACCCTGGCCGATGAGCTTGTCGGCGCCCGGCTGGTCCAGGATGACGCGCGAGTCGGTCATGCTGCTGACCGCGAACGCGAGGCGGCTGGGCACGTTGGCCTTGATCAGGCCTGTGACAACGTCGACGCTCGGCCGCTGGGTGGCGAGCACGAGGTGGATGCCGGATGCGCGCGCGAGCTGGGTGATGCGCACGACCGAGTCCTCGACATCCCGCGGTGCGACCATCATCAGGTCGGCGAGCTCGTCCACTACGACCAGCAGGTACGGGTACGGCTTGAGCTTGCGCTCGCTGCCCGGTGGCAGCTGGATCTCATCGTTCAGGATGGCGCGGTTGAAGTCGTCGATGTGGCGGAAGCCGAAGCTGGCCAGGTCGTCGTACCGCATGTCCATCTCCTTGACGACCCAGGACAGCGCCTCAGCGGCCTTCTTCGGGTTCGTGATGATGGGCGTGATGAGGTGCGGGACTCCGGCGTAGTGCGAGAGCTCGACGCGCTTGGGGTCGATCAGCACCATGCGCACCTCGGACGGCTTGGCGCGCATGAGCAGGCTGGTGATCATCGAGTTGATGAAGCTGGACTTACCTGAGCCGGTGGAGCCGGCGACCAGCAGGTGCGGCATCTTGGCGAGGTTCGCGACGACGAAGCCGCCCTCGACGTCCTTGCCGACGCCGATGGTCATCGGGTGCGAGCTCGAGGTGCTCGCCTTCGACCGCAGCACGTCGCCGAGAGACACGATCTCGCGGTCGGCGTTCGGGATCTCGACACCGATCGCGCTCTTGCCCGGGATGGGCGACAGGATGCGCACCTCGTTGCTGGCGACGGCGTAGGAGAGGTTCTTGCTGAGCGCGGTGACCCGCTCGACCTTGACGCCGGGGCCGAGCTCGATCTCGTAGCGCGTGACAGTCGGTCCGCGGCTGAACCCGGTCACAGTCGCATCCACCTGGAATTGGCGCAGCACCTCGGTGATGGCCTTGACGATGTCGTCGTTGGCGCCCGTGCGTGACTTCGCCGGCGTGCCCGCGGCCAGCGCGGTCGGCGACGGCAGCCGGTACGGCGCGGTCGGCGCATCCGGTGCGTCCTGGAACTCCCCCGCCGCGCCCTTCTCCGACGCGGTGTCGGCGAAACCGGGCAGCAGTGCGCCCGGGTCGGCCGGCGAGTCGTCGCGGATGCCCGTCGCGGCCGGTTCGACCTCGCCCGTGAACTTCTTGACCGCGTCCTCCGCCTTCAGCAGGTCCTCGATGAGCTCGATGCCGAATTCTTCGTCGTCCTTGGGGGTGTGGTCGATGATCTCGGTGCCGTTGATCAGCACCGGGCTGTCGAACGCCGGGTCCTCCTCGCGCCGCGTCTTGGTGCGTCGCCACCACGGCAGCGCATCCGTTTCCGCAGTATCGAGGCCGATGTCCTCGAGCGAGCCGAATTCGACCGTCTTCTTCTCCGGCTTCGCGCTGGGCTCCGGCAGTTCGGCGCCGAACAGGTAGGCGTAGAGCTCACCCAGTCGCGGGCCGATCCGGTTCGGCGGCGTCTTGGTGATGATGAAGAGGGAGAGCACGAGCACGATCCCGACGACCGGCACTGCGCCGTACGGGGTGAGCACCAGCGACAGCGAGCCGCCGACAAGCATGCCGATCAGACCACCGGCGCGGGCGATGACCTCCGCATCCGCTCCCCACGCCGGCTGACCGCCGAAGACATGGCACAGCCCGCTGACCGAGACGAGCAGCAGCGCCAGCCCGATGCCGATGCGACCGTTGTCGTGAACGGATGCCGGATGCCGGAACAGCCAGACCGCGAGCAGCAGCAGGATCACTGGCAGGGCGAACGCGAGGCGCCCGAAGAGCCCGCCGAAGGTGTAAGCGTCGATCGCGATGGCGACCGGATCGTTTGGCCGGATCCACTCGACGACCGCCCCGGCGATCGCGAGCAGGAAGATGAAGAAGGGGGCGCCGTCGCGCAGCTCGTCCTTGGACAGGGTCTCCTTGCCGAAGAAGCGCGCCGCACCGCCGACGAGGTGCGCCATGCCCATCCAGGCCTTCGACAGCAGGCCCGGCTGCGCCGGCGGCGGCGTCTTCGCCGGGGTCTTGCGCGTCGACGTGCTGCGGCCGCGCGCAGTCGACGACGTGCTGCGCGCACGCGAGGTCGACCTGGTGCTGTTAGCCATGCTTTCTACGGTACTTGCGAGCCCCGTCAATGGGTGGCAGCGACCCGGTTCAGTACCGGATGGCGTTGATCACCTTGACCCGCACGGCGACGATCGCGGGCAGCAATCCGGCGAGCGCGCCGACGAGGGTCGCCGCGCCGACGCCGATGATCGCCGCTTCGACCGGGAACGGCGGCAGGTCGACCGGGAAGCCTAGGGTGATCCAGTTCTGCACCAGATCGCTCTGGATGATGAGGACCGAAATCATCACACCGACGACGCCGGCGACCGCCGAGGCGACGACGCTCTCCATCATCACAGCGAAGAACACCCTTCCGGCGGTGGCGCCGAAGCTGCGCCGGATGCCGATCTCCCGGATTCGCTGCTTGACGGTCACCATCGAGATGTTCAGCAGGCCGAGCGCGCCGAGCAGCAGCACGAGAATCGACACCCCTGCGACGATGAGCTTCATCGGACCGAACGGGTCAAAGCCTGCGCCCCACGCCTGGTAGTCCTGACGACTCACGTCAACCGTGACATCGTCGCCCAGCGCCCCCGCCATGTCCCGCTTGATGCGGTAGCTGAGCTCATCCGATAGCTCGGTGGGTACCCACGCTTCCATCATCGGAGTCGACCAGGCCATGACCGACGGAGGCGTGATGCGCTGGTACGCCGAATTCAGGATGTGCAGCCTGGGCTCCTCACCCGGCCACTGCTCGGGGACCACCCCGACGACCACAGCCGTGGTCTTGGTATCGCCAAGCAGCGTCACCGTCGGATGGGTTCTGAGATCCGGCATGCCGATCCGCGCATAAAACGACTCGTTCACGACCACCGCGGGCGCGAGCCGCTGCTCATCCGCTTCGACGAACCAGCGGCCGGCATCCATGACGACGCGGTGCATGGTCTCGTAGTCGACCTCGACGGCCATTGCCGGCAGCGGCATCGCCCCGTCGACGAACTGGACGGTGAAGTTCGCGTGTGTGTACGCACCCGCGTACTGGATCTGGTACCGCTCGACGACCGTGTCGAACGCGGTCTTCACCGCGGCGGGGTCTGGCGGCACTTCCCCGTTGCCCCACACGTTGACGTTGAGCGTCGCGGGCCGGCCTGACTGGCGCTCCTGCGTTTCGATCATCGCCTGTTCGGCGATCGAGCCGAGGCCGACCACGCTGGTCAGCGCGGCGACAGCGACCGCAACGCCGATGAGGCTCATCAGCACACGCGTCTTGTGGATGCGCACCTCGGCCCACGCCTCGCTGAACGCGCCGACCAGCCCGGAGACGAATCGGCTCACAGCGCGACCTCCGGTTCGGCAAGTGCGATGACGCGCCGGACGTCGACGGGTGAGAGCACACCGCGGTCCAGTCGATAGTGACGGTCGGCGAGCGCAGCCACGTTGGCGTCGTGCGTGATGGTGATCAGCGCGGCACCGGTCTGCTGCGCAACCGAGTCGAGCAGCTGCATCACGCTCGCGCCGGTCTCGATGTCGAGCGCGCCGGTTGGTTCGTCGGCGAGGATCAGCCGGGGGCCGCGAACGAGTGCTCTTGCGATGGCCACCCGCTGCTGCTCTCCACCCGAGAGCTGTTCCGGAATCGAGTTGGCGCGTTCGGCCAGGCCGACGTGCTCGAGCATCTCCAAGGCGAGCTTCCTGCGCTGCCAGAACTTTCGGCCGGACGCGTAGAGCAGCGGCGTCATCACATTCTCGAGCGCTGTTCGCCCCGAAAGCAGGTTGAACTGCTGGAAGATGAAGCCGATGTCGCGTCCGCGCGCGCGATCGCGCGCCCCGGAGCGCAGCGCGGACAGCGGTCGGTCCTCGAAGTAGATCTCCCCCGATGTCGGACTGTCGAGCAGGCCGAGCAGGTTGAGCAGTGTCGACTTGCCGGATCCGCTCCTCCCCACGATGGAGACGTGGTCGCCGACCGCGACACCCAGGTCGACGCCCCGCAGGATGTGCAGCGGTGAGCCATCCGGAAGCGCCACCGTTCTGGTGACCGCCTGCAGACGGAGGATGGTCATCCGCCCATCCCGACGCTGAAGCACTCCATCGAGCCGTCAGGATGCACGATGCAGTCTTCCCCCGGAATGCCCGGGAATCCTGGCATGCCCGGGAATCCCGGGTCGGCCGGTGCCCCCGGCACGAACTGCAGGATCAGGTCGCCCTCGGCGAGTCCCTCCCTGATCTCGACGCTTATACCGTCGTTCAGGCCAAGGGTGACGGTGCGCGTCTCGGTGGTGCCGTCCGCCAGGACGAAGTAGACGTTGCCGGTGTCGGCGATCCCCTCCACCGCGGTCGTCGGGACAGTGAGCACGTTCTCGGCGATGCCGCCCGCGATCGTCAGGGTCGCCGAGAGGCCGGGGAACACCCGGACGTCAGCGGGGATGGCGCAGCGGACCGTGGTGCCACCGCCCTGGTCGCCGGACCCGGCCAGCGGGGAGGAGATCGTAAGTCCGGTGCAGGTGAACGGCGCGGGTCCGCCGACGATGGTGACTTCGGCTTCGGTCGGCTGGGTGAGCAGCTTGTACTGCTGCTCCGGCGCGAGCGTCGCGCTCACGTGGAAGGTTGGCGGGGCGATCTGGGCGACGTCTTCGCCGACGCTCACCAGCTGGCCCGGCATGACGGCGAGCGTCGACAGGGCACCGCCGACCGGTGCCGTGACCTTCGACTCCTTAATCCGGGTTGTGCCGTCCTCACGCGGAACCTCCTGCCAGATGATGGCGATATCCGCTCCGGCGTCTACCCACTGACCGGCGGTGACCAGCACCTTTCGCACCTCACCGGCGAGGTTCGCCTTGGCCGGCACCGCGGCATCCGCGGCCACTGAACCCTGCAACGTCACGTCGTTGCGGACGGTGCCGAGGGCGACCGCGACCTGTGGTTCGACGATCTCGGCGGTTGGGAAGGTCGGGTCGACAACCTGTTGCACGTCCGGGAAGAACGCAACCTTCACCAGTGCTGCCGCGATCGCCGCGAAGATCACCATCCGGATGATCGGAAAAACCCAGCCGCGCCAAACGCCCATCGTGCCCCCACCCAACAAGTGCGACGAACACTCGCGTTCGATCGCTTGGCTCACCCTACCGGGCGGCACGCGCCAGGTCAGCCCAACGATTCGGTCGTGTCGTACGTCTGAGAGCCGCTGCCCGGTTAATGGAAAGTGGCAGTTTCTGCCACTTTTGCTAAACTTGAGCCATGACAACTCAACGCAAGGTCAAGATCGCGCTCCGCGCATCCGAACGTTGTGCGGAGTTGTACATCGATCGCCAGAGCACCGAACTGACCGCCGCGGAAGTCGCCGCGAGCATCGGCGTCGGCGAGCGCACCTTCTACCGGCACTTCCCGCACAAGCGGGACACCATCCGGCCGTTGCTGGATGAGGCAAGCAGGGTGATGGCAGCCAGCATCCGGGAAACGACGGATCGGCCGCTGCAGGAGTCCCTGGTGACGGCATTCCGGGATGCGTTCGGCGGCGCGCGAGCCGAACTGACCCGGCGCCTGTTCCCGTTGCTGCTCAGAGACGACGGGATGCGCGCCGGGCTATTGCAGGCGATTCACGACGGGCGCGCGACACTCCGGCCTGCGATCGCCGATCGGCTCGGCATCCCCGACGACAGCGTTCAGGCGCGTGCAGCGGCCTCGCTCTTCGTCGCGGCGATCTTCACCTCACTGGAAACCATGGCGCAGGACGCGAGCGACCCGATGGAGGCATTCTCCGAGGCTCTCGCGGTCGCCGTGGGCAATCCACTACAGACCAACAATGGAAAGGAAACAACACCATGAACAAGCTCACCGATAAGGTCGCCGTCATCACCGGAGGAACCAGCGGGATCGGCCTCGCCAGTGTCGAACTCTTCGTCGCGGAAGGCGCGAAGGTTGTGGTCGGTGACATCCAGGACGACCTCGGCGCTGCGCTCGAGAAGAAGCACGACGGCAACGTCGTGTACGTCCACACCGACGTCACCGACGATGCGGCCGTCGAAGCGCTTGTCGCAACCGCCGTCGACAAGTTCGGCAAGCTCGACGTCATGTTCAACAACGCCGGTGCTGCGGGTGACCCGTCGGCGATGGTCGACCTGAGCGCTGACGGCTTCGACAAGACCCTCGCGCTGCTGACGCGCTCGGTGGCATCCGGTCACAAGCACGCGGCTCGCCAGTTCCAGAAGCAGGGCACAGGCGGATCGATCATCTCGACGGCCAGCGCCGCAGGCATCCAGGGCGGCTGGTCGTCCGCCGGCTACACGATCGCCAAGCACGCTGTGGTCGGTGTCGTGCGCCAGGCGACCGCGGAGCTCGCCCCGCTGGGCATCCGCTCGAACGCGATCGCTCCGGGGATCATCATGACCCCGATCATGGCGCGCTCCTTCGGGATCGCTCCGGAGAAGTCCGACGAATTCGTCGCGCTGCTGAGCGAGCGCCTCGCGACCGCCCAGCCGATCGGTCGTGTCGGCCGCCCCGAGGACATCGCCGAAGCGGCGGTGTTCCTGGCGAGCGACTCCTCGTCGTTCGTCACCGGCGTGACCCTCTCGGTCGACGGTGGCGCGACGGTCGTGACGCAGAGCGGATTCGCGGCGACCGCGGCTCAGGCCGCTGCCGACTTCCAGGCAGCCAGCTGACACCAGCAATACACAAAGGGCACCGACGAACTTCGTCGGTGCCCTTTGGCGTTTCTAGGTGGCGTTTCTAGGCCTCGATCACCACGGGGACGATCATCGGCCGCCGCCGGTGCTGCGTGTTCACCCAGCGGCCGACGGTGCGGCGCACGACCTGCTGGTAGGAGTGCTGGTCGCGCGTGCCGTTCTCGGCGGCATCCGCGATCGCCTTGACGATCTTCGGCTTGACATCATCGAACACCGACTCGTCCTCGGCGAAACCGCGGGCCTGGATCTCCGGGCCGACGATGACGTTGCCGGTCTGCGGGTCGATCGCGACGAAGATCGAGATGAAGCCCTCCTCGGCGAGGATGCGGCGGTCCTTCAGGTCGGCCTCGGTGATCTCCCCGACTGTCGAGCCGTCGACGTACACGTAGCCGAGGTCGAGCTGGCCGACGACCTCGACGTGCCCGTCCTTGACGTCGAGCACCATGCCGTCGCCGCCCACGAACGTGTTCGCCTCCGGCACTCCGGTGTCGACAGCGAGGTTGCGGTTGGCCACCAGGTGCCGGTACTCGCCGTGCACCGGCATGACGTTCTTCGGCTTCAGGATGTTGTAGGCGTACAGCAGCTCCCCCGCGCTCGCGTGACCGGAGACGTGCACCTTGGCGTTGCCCTTGTGCACGACATCCGCTCCCAGCCGGATCAGTCCGTCGATGACGCGGTAGACCGCGTTCTCGTTGCCGGGGATGAGACTGGAGGCGAGGATGACCAGGTCGCCCTTGCCGATCTCGATCTGGTGCTCGAGGTTGGCCATGCGCGCGAGCACCGCCATCGGCTCGCCCTGCGAGCCGGTGCTCATGTACACGATGCGGTTGTCGGGCAGGTCGCCCGCCTTCTTCGCATCGATGAGCACGCCCTCGGGCACCTTCAGGTAGCCGAGCTCGGCGGCGATGGTCATGTTGCGGACCATCGAGCGGCCCATGAACGCGACTCGCCTGCCATTGCGGTGGGCAGCGTCGAGCACCTGCTGCACGCGGTGCACGTGGCTGGAGAAGCTCGCGACGATCACCCGCCTCGAGGCGCGCGCCATCACCGACTCGAGCACGTCGCCGATGGCACGCTCCGGCGCGGTGAAGCCGGGGACGTCCGCGTTGGTGGAGTCCGGCAGGAACAGGTCGACGCCGGCCTCGCCGAGTCGAGCGAACGCGCGGAGGTCGGTGATGCGGCCGTCGAGCGGCAGCTGGTCCATCTTGAAGTCGCCGGTGTGCAGGACGACCCCGGCGCGGGTCGTGATCGCCACGGCGAGCGCATCCGGGATCGAGTGGTTGACCGCGATGAATTCGAGGTCGAACGGCCCGAGCTTCTCGTGCTGGCCCTCGGTGACGGTGAGGGTGAACGGGCTGATCCGGTGCTCCTTGAGCTTCGCCTCGACGAGCGCGAGCGTCAGCGTCGAGCCGATCAGCGGGATGTCGCCGCGCAGCCGGAGCAGGTACGGCACCGCGCCGATGTGGTCCTCGTGGCCGTGGGTGAGCACGATGCCGAGGACGTCGTCGAGTCGGTCCCGCACCGGCGAGAAGTCGGGGAGGATGAGGTCGACGCCGGGCTGCTCCTCTTCGGGGAACAGCACGCCGCAGTCGACGATCAGCAGCTTGCCGTCGATCTCGAAGACGGTCATGTTGCGGCCGATCTCACCCAGCCCGCCGATGGGGATGACCCGCAGCGTGCCGGGTTCGAGGGTGCGCGGTTCGTAGATCGCTGAGTTCATCGTGTGGTTCCTGCAATCTTCGGTAGGGCGCCACCCGCGGCGGCGTTTCGGTCCGGTCGGAAGTTGTCGAAGCCGGCGTCCTCGATCTGGCGGACCAGAGCGATGTCATCTTCGATGAGGGCTGCTTCGAAGTCCTCGGGGCCGACCAGCGGCAGCCGCACCCGCGGCGAGCCGATCCGGCCCAGGCCGTGCAGGACGTACTTGGCGGCTACCGTGCCGGGGACATGGGTCATGACCG
This sequence comes from uncultured Actinomycetota bacterium, assembly GCA_963702165.1. Lineage (GTDB taxonomy): Bacteria > Actinomycetota > Actinomycetes > Actinomycetales > Microbacteriaceae > Terrimesophilobacter. The sequence continues at coordinate 1,228,386 of OY969722.1, forward strand.
CTCGCACCAGCGGCTCGAGCCGCTTGTGGGCATCCGTCGCCGTCGCCAGGTCGCCCGCGTTCACCGCGTCGACGATCGTGCGGTACGGGGCCGGCGCGACGTTCGCGGTGACACCGATGAGCCCGGTGGCACCGATCGCCAGGTGCGGCAGCACGTTCGCGTCGTCGCCGGAGAAGTACATCAGGTCGGTCTGGTTGAGCACCCGGCTGACCTCGGCGAAGTCGCCCTTGGCGTCCTTGACGGCGAGGATGTTCGGGTGCGCCGCCGCGCGCAGGATGGTCTCGTACTTGATCGGCACGCCGGTGCGGCCCGGGATGTCGTACAGGATGACCGGCAGGTCGGTGGCGTCGGCGATCAGCCGGAAGTGGGTGAGGATGCCGGCCTGGGTCGGCTTGTTGTAGTACGGGGTGACGATCATCACGCCGTCGGCGCCGGCCTTCTCGCTCTTCTTGTAGAGCTCGATCGCGTGGGCGGTCTCGTTGGATCCGCCGCCGGTGATGATCTTCGCGCGGCCGGCCGCGACCGACTTGCCGACCTCGACCAGGCGAAGCTTCTCCGGGTCGGTGAGGGTGCTGGTCTCGCCGGTGGTGCCGGTCACGACGATGCCGTCGGCGCCGCCGGAGATGACATCGTCGATGTGCTTCTCCACACCTGGCCAGTCGACCTCTCCGTCGGGGGTGAACGGCGTCACCAGTGCGACAAGAACTTGACCGAACGGATTATTGCGATTAGCCACGGGTACAAGGGTATCGCCACGGCGTGGAGGGGTTTTCCCGCCACCTCCCCCGCCCTGTTGTGCAGGAGATTCCCCGTTGTGCAGGAGATTCCCCGTTGTGCAGGAGATTCTGCCGATTTGGCCGCCAGGCATGGGCATCCGGGGCCGTTTTGGTCGGGAAGTCCTGCACAACAGGGAGGGCTACGGGCGTCGAGTAGGGGTCATCGGATGCGGGAGGCTCGCCCCCGAGTCACGCCACCAGGTGATCACCGCGCGAGATCGCGGCGAGGATGGCGGCCTCGACGGACTGCCACTCGTAGACGACCTGCGAGTACATGAACCGCAACACTCGGTAGCCCAACGCGCTCAACGCCGCGTCCCGGCGTCGGTCAGCGTACGGATCGGTGTGGTGTTCCTTGCTGTCCACCTCGATGATCAGCCTGTCGCCTACTAGAAAGTCGACTCGACCGACTCCGCGGACCGGGACTTGTTGCGCGAAGCCGATGCCGAGCGACAGTAGTTGAAGGCGTAACAAGGATTCCGTACCGCTCTGCGACAGTGTGGAAGCCTGCTCCGCCAGCGACCTTGCCTGCCGTGGAAGCATCGCGTGAAGCACATGACGGTCTGAAACGGTGAGGCGGTGTTGATTGAGAGCCGACTCCAGGACGACGAATCCTGCGACAGCCCCCTGGCACCTGAATATCTGGTCGATACACTCCGGGATTGCAACGGACAGACGGTCGCCGCGGCGTTCGGAGTCCTTCCGCCAGTGGATGACGATCGAATCATCCGGATGCGACGTCAGCCGCCGCCGGTGATCGGTCTGGGTGCGAAGGCGCGAACCGGTGCCCGGAACATCGACGTGCAGCTCCAAGTCCGAAGAAGGCACCCACAGCCCGTGATGACGGGCCGCGCTGACGCACGCAAGTCGGCCGCCAACCCGAACCGCGCGAAAGACCGGTTCGCGCAAATCCGGAACGGCGTACCAGCCCTTGCGCGCTCGGCGGATGTCACCGCGTTTCACCGCGGTCAGGACTTGGTCTTCGGTGAAACCCAACCGGAGCAGTTCGGATTTCTTCGCCACACCGCCGAGCATCCGAATGTCATTGGCAATCCGTCGCATCTGACGAGAGTGCCGTTGCGGTCTGCGCCCGGCGCTCGGGAGTCGGGCACTTCGGGAGCGGTTGGCGCCGGCTGATGGTCTGGAGGAGGGGTTGGCCCGAGGTATCCGCGGGGGATCGCCCCGTTGTGCAGGAGATTCTTCTGATTTCGGTGCCAGTCAGGGGCATCCGAAGGCTCTCGGGGTGCAAAGTCCTGCATAACAATGGATGTCCTGCAAAACGGGGCGGCGCAGCTCGCGTGGTGTGGCCCTTGACGGGCGGGTGGGTGCGGGCGCAGTCTGAGCCGACGGAGGCCGCCATGCTGCACGGCAACTCGATCACCCTCCGCCCGGTGCGGGCATCAGACCTCGACGCGCTCTACGCCGCTCACGTCGACATCCGGAACCGCGGCGCATTCTTCCCGCTCGGCGTCCTGCCCGAGCCGCAGTTCCGGGAGAAGTTCTCCCGAACCGGTTTCTGGGACAAAGAGGAGGGCATGCTCCTCATCGTCACGGGCGACGGCGAGGTGGCCGGACACATCGAGTTCTTCCTCCCGGCGGGATACTGGGATGCTTTCGAGCTCTCCTATCAGCTCTATGACGACCGGTTCGCGGGCCGGGGCTTCGTCACCGAGGCCGTGCAGCTCACCGTCGACCACCTGTTCGCGACCACCAAGACGTACCGGATACAGCTCGTCATCGTGCCCGAGAACGCTGCCTCTCGTCGCATCGCCGAGAAGTGCGGCTTCGCCCTCGAAGGCACCGCCCGGGGCGCCTTCTACAACGACGGTCGCAACCAGGACGTGCTGATGTACTCGCTGCTGGCAACGGATGCGCGCCCGTGGCGGGCGGCTCCGGAAGCGGGCTGAGACCGGCGACGACAACCTCGTTGTGCAGGACTCTCGAGGGTTTTCGGGACTAATCAGTGGCATCCGGGGCCGTTTTGACTGGAAAGTCCTGCACAACAGGGAAAGTCCTGCACAACAGGGCGGGGCTAGGGCGCGACGCGACCGTTCGTGTTGAAGGCCTCGTAGGTCAGCGGCATCAGCTGGGCGAAGTGCTCCTCCATCTGCTCCGCGCACATCTCGATCTCGCGCTGCGGGAACGACGGGAAATGGGTGCCCTCGCGCTTGGTCCGCAGGCTGAGGAAGTTCATCAGTGACCGCGCGTTCATCGTCACGTACATCGACGAGTAGGTCGTGACCGGCAGCACGATCCGTGCGACTTCGCGCGCGACCCCGGCCTCGAGCATCCGCTGGTACGCCTCGTAGGCGTGCCTCGAGACATCCATCGTCTGCTGCTGCACGAGCGCGGTCTGCTCGGCGGTACCCGGATGGAATTCGTACGCGCCGGGCTTGCCGGTCTGGACCAGATTGCGGTCGGCCGCCGGGACGTAGAACACCGGGCGCAGCTCACGGTAGCGACCGGATTCCTCGTTATAGGAGGCGATGCGGTGCCGCATGAACTCGCGGAACACGAAGATCGGCGCCTGCACGTAGAAGGTCATCGAGTTGTGCTCGAACGGAGAGCCGTGGCGGTCGCGCATCAGGTAGTTGATCAGCCCGCGGTTGCGCCTCTGGTCCTGCTCCGTCTCCACCCCGTCGAGCCTGCTCGACTCGAGCGTCTGCTCCCCCTGCGTCGACACGCGCGCCGCGAACAGCACGTCGGAGTCGTGAGCACTCGCGCGGACGAGTTCAACGGTCATGTCGGAACGGAATTCGAGAGTCTCAGGCACGGCCTTCACGATAGCGAACGCTCCCCGACGGTCCGCCCGGCCACGCCGCAACCGACGCCGCGAAGCATCCGGATGCGCGTGGCTGGGCATTGACCGCAATCCTCTGCCGCTGTGAGACGGCGTGACCTATGGTGGGAGGCACCTGAGAGAGAGGTGGCCAGAATGGCTCTGACCAGCGAAGCAACGACGATGTGGCACGGCGATCTGATGTCGGGCAAGGGAACTACCAGCCTCGACTCGTCGGAGGCCGCAGAGTTCGAAGTGAACTGGAAGGCGCGCGCCGAGGGCGAGGGTGGACACACCAACCCCGAGGAGCTGCTCGCGGCCGCACACTCCGCGTGCTTCTCGATGGCCTTCTCCAACATGCTGGCCCAGAACGGCACACCTCCTGACTCGCTGCAGGTGACCGCTGCGATCACGTTCGACACCACCGGCGGCGCCCGCATCACCGGCAGCCACCTCCTGGTCAGCGCCAAGGTGCCTGGCATCAGCGAAGCGGACTTCGAGCGCATCGCGGACGAGGCCAAGGACGGCTGCCCGGTCTCCAAGGCGCTCACGGGCATCGACATCACGATCGAGGCGAGCCTGGCCTGATGACCGACGCCGCTTCCGCCACCCGGCAGCCGGCCGACCGGCCGCTGCGGGTAGCGGTGAGCGGCGCATCCGGGTTCCTCGGCACCGAACTGGTGCGAGCGCTGCGCGCCGATGGCCACGACGTCGTACGGCTCGTCCGCCGCAGCGCGGCCAGCGACGACGAGGTCCGCTGGGACCCGGCGCAGGGCATTCTCGACGAGCGACTGCTTGACACCCTCGACGCTGTCGTGAACCTGAGCGGGGCGTCGCTGTACCGGCTGCCGTGGACCCCCTCCTACAAGCGCGAACTGGTCGACTCCCGGGTTGCACCAGCGCGGACCATCGCCGAGGCGATCAGCCGCTCCAGCGATCCGCCCGCAGTGTTCCTGTCCGCCTCCACCGTCGGCTACTACGGTGACCGCCCGGGCGAGCGGCTCACCGAGGACTCCCGGCGCGGCGACGGTTTCGTCACCGAACTGGTCGAGCAATGGGAGGAGGCGGCGAATCCGGCACGCGAGGTCACCCGGGTCGTGCACACCCGCAGCGGCATCGTGCTCGGGCGCGGCGGCGCGCTGGAGAACCTCGCCCGCTTCACCAGGATCGGCGCTGGCATCCGCCTCGGCACGGGCGGCGACCTCTGGCCGTGGATCAGCCTGAAGGACGAGGTGCGGGGCATCCGCCACCTGCTCACGTCACAACTGCGCGGGCCGGTCAACCTTGTCGGCCCCACAACGGCGACCTCCGGCCGGATCAGCGATCACCTGGCGAAGCGGATGGGAAAGCGGATGCACGTCACCGTGCCGGAGTGGGTGATTCGGACCCCGTTACCGGATGCCGCAGCGCTCGCGTTCGCGAGTCAGGAGGTGGTGCCGCAAAAGCTCACCGCGGACGGTTTCACCTGGGAGCACGAGACGGTGGAGCAGGCGATCGACGCCGCGTTTACGTTCCGCTCGCGCGCTCGAGCGCAATCGCCCGCCTGATCGCGTGCCGCGCGCGGCGCCGGTCCCCCGCATTGTCGTAGGCGAGGCCCAGGCGGAACCATGCCTGCCAACTGTCCGGTGCGGCGTCGGCTTCGAGGCGATACCGCTCGAAGACTGCATCCGCGGCCGCGCGGTCGATGACGCGTCCGCTCGGATAGCGTTCCAGGTTGTCGTCGGGAAGGCCGCCCTCGGCCGCCAGTTCACGCTCCAGCCGCCCACTGCGCCAGCCGAACAGCAGCTCGGCAGCCAGTGCCCAGAACCCGATCAGCGGCAGCACCAGCAGCGCGACGCCCATCACCTTCGCGACCGGCTCGTCGACCGCGATCAGCCGGAACGACGACTGCACGACCAGGAGGAGGTACAGCGCGAGCAGCGCGGCCATCACGATCGCACCGATGCGGGCGGTCATGGTGCGGTCGGCGCCGGCTCGAGCAACGAGTCGAGGCCGAGGGTCACGCCACGGCGTGTGCGCATGGCGCGCAGCGCGAGGAGGATGCCTGCTTCGTACGAATTTTGGCTCAGGGTCTCGTGCCTGATCGTGAGCAGTTCGCCGTCCCCGGCGAAGATCACCTCTTGGCGTGCCGCGACGCCGCGCATGCGAAGACTGTGCACAGGCACTCCAGCGACCAGTTGCCCACGAGCGCGCTGGTCGGCGTGCGGTGCGACGGTGGGGAGGAACTGCCGCGCGTCGGCGATCAACTCGGCGGTGCGCACCGCTGTGCCGGACGGCGAATCGATCTTGTCGGTGTGGTGCGCCTCTATGATCTCGATGGATTCGAAGAACCGTGCCGCGGTTGCTGCGAACTGCGACGCCAGCACAGAGCCCAGTGAGAAGTTTGGAACGATCAGCACACCGGCATCCGGCGCGTCGGCAACTCGGGTCCGAAGTGCGGCGATCCTCTCCTGAGACCATCCCGATGTGCCGACGATGGCGCGGATCCCGTTCTCGACGGCGAACTCGACCACCTTGGGACTGACCGTTGGCAACGTCACGTCAACGACGATGTCGGCACCGAGCATCTCGGTGAGGGGCGACTTGGACGTGAGGCGTGCGACCAGCTCGAAGTCGGGTGCGGCGTCGACGACATCCGAAACGTAGCGGCCCATCCGACCGGACGCACCGGCCACAGCCACCTTCGTTCGCATTACCCAAATCTACCGCAGTCGGTGATTAGGCTTTCGTGGGTGCTGACGTTCGAACCGACCACCGTTGCCGACGCCGAGGCGCACACGCTCCTCAGCGAGTATTTCGCGGATCGCGCGCGCGATTTCCCCGGGCCGCAGGGCTATCGCACCACCTTCCCGACCCAGGATCAGTTCACTCCTCCGGCCGGTGTCTTCCTTCTCGCCAGACGAGATGGAGTGGCCATCGGATGCGGCGGCATCCGTCGCATCGAGCCCGGCGACGCCGGTACCCGGTACGAGCTCAAGCACCTGTACGTGCGCCCCGCTGCCCGCGGCGGCGGCGTGGGCCGATCGATCATGACGGAACTGGAACGCCGCGCGGCCGAGTTCGGTGCCGCCGAGGTCGTGCTCGACACCAACGCCAGCCTCGAGGCGGCCGGTCAGTTGTACCGTTCGAGCGGGTACCGGGACATCCCCGCCTACAACGACAACCCGAACGCCACCAACTGGTACGCGAAGACGCTCTAGTAGGGCTGCTCTTCCGGCAGTCCGGTCCGCAGCGCCGCCGGGAGGTGGCCGAGGTCGTTGTGTGTGACGAGCACGGGCGGCTTCGCCGTGCGCACCCTGATGATCGTCAGGCCGCAGTTGGCCTGGTTGAGCCCCATCCAGCGCCAGGCCGGCGCGCCGAACACCTCGCGCACGAACCAGGCGATCACGAAGTTGTGCGTAATGAGCAGCTCGTGACGCTCATCGCGTGACGGAGTCAGCCACTCGGCGACCGCATCCGCCATCTGGGCCTTGCCCGCCTCCAGCTCCTCGGGAGTCACGCCGCCGAAGAACGGCTCGAACGCGTGCGGCATGTCCGGCGTCGGACCAGACGGGATGCAGTCGTACAGCAGCGCGCTTGGCTCTGGCGTCACACCCGGGAGGGTCTGGGCGATGACTTTCGCGGTCTCCTCTGCACGCTGCAGCGGCGAGTGCCACACAGAGCCGAGCGGCACCCCGGCAAGTCGGGCACCGATGGCTTTGGCCTGTTTCTGTCCGCGGGTCGACAGCGGTCCATCCGGCATGCCGTGCTCGGCATCCTTCTGCTCGCCATGGCGAACCAAGTACAGGTAGTGGGACATCGTTGTCCTTGCCTTTCGGGTTTGTTTTTCTCAGCCGACCGCTGCCGGCTCCGTGGTGAAGCCGGCGAAATCGCCCTCGGAGACGGCGCCGACGACACTCAGGCTGAGCGGCCTGGACACCAGGTCCTGCGCGAGCGCAGCGACGTCGTCCCTCGTCACCAGGTCGAGGCGTCGCAGCGCCTCATCCAGGTCGACGAACTCGCCGAGCGTCAGTTCCGCGCGCCCGAGCCGCGACATCCGCGTGTCGGAGTCCTCGAGCGCCAGCGCGGATGCGCCGGAGAGTTGGCCGATCGCGCGATCGCGCTCTGCGACAGTGATGCCGTGCTCCGCCATCCGCCGGAACTCACCGAGCAGCAGCTCGGCGACCTGCGGCGCCTTGGACGGTGAGCAGCCCGCGTAGAGGCCGAAGATGCCGGCGTCGGAGTAGGCGGGCGAGTACGAGTACACCGCGTAGGCGAGGCCGCGCTTCTCGCGGATCTCCTGGAACAGGCGGGACGACATCCCGCTGCCGAGAACCGAGTTGAGCACCGCCATCACGCTGCGGCGGTCGTCGGCCGCGGCGATACTCGGAACGCCGAGCAGCATGTTCGCCTGCTCGAGCGGGCGCCCGACGACGGTGAGCGCCGCGCCGCGGTCGATCACGGTGTGGGAGGCGTCGCGGCGCTCGACCGGCGCGGCCGGGACATCGAGTTCCCACCCCGCCGACCGGAGCGACTTCTCGACGTGCTCGACGAGCTGATCGTGGTCCACCGCGCCGGCCACCGTGATGACCAGGTCGTTCGGGCGGTAGTTGGCGCGGTAGTGCTTCCAGACCGCGTCGCGGGTCACCGCCTTGATGGTCTCCGGGTTGCCGCCGATCGGGCGGCCGAGCGGATGCGCGCCGAAGACGGCCTCGAAGAACCGCTCGCTCGCGACATCCGACGGATCGTCGTCCGCCATCGCCAGCTCCTCGAGGATCACGCCCCGCTCGTTCTCGAACTCCTGCGTGTCCAGCAGCGAGCTGGTGAACATGTCGGAGAGCACCTCGACCGCCATCGGCAGGTCGCGGTCACGCACCTTCGCGTAGTAGCAGGTGTGCTCCTTGGCGGTCAGGGCGTTGTTCTCGCCGCCGACCGAGTCGAAGCTGACGGCGATGTCCAGCGCGGTGCGACTGGTCGTCCCCTTGAACAGCAGATGCTCGAGGAAGTGGGTGGAGCCGTACCCCTCGGCTGCCTCGTCGCGCGATCCCACTGCGACCCAGTAGCCGATCGTCGCGCTGCGCGCACCGGGCACCTGCTCGGAGAGGATGCGCACGCCGGACGGGAGGACGCTGCGCCGAACGAGACAGTCACCGGTAGCGCGGAACGAGAGTTCTGAAAGATCCAGAGGAAGCTGCACTGCACGGTTCATATCACCCATGAGCCTATGCCACCGATGAACCCCTCACGCGCCCCAGAAAAAGCACCCTCGAATTGGGGTACAAACACAGTCCGCACAAGTGCGGACAAACAGACTTGTCTGTCCTCAATTCTGTGCTAGCCTGACATCCGTCGGACGGTCCGCTCATCCCCCATCTGAGCGGAACGTTCTGGGGCAAGCGAGCCGACCCGAAGGTCCGCTTGCCCCTGCCTTCGGGCGGACACAGCACGCCCGCGAACCTCGCGGTACCAGACACCGGATCCTCCCCCCAGGTCCGGTTGGCTGCCGAAGCGTAGTGGGGATCAGCACCATCACGCCCGAGGGAGCCACGCTGTGACGATTGTCGAGTCTGATCCAACGTCACAGCGTGCCCCCTGGGCCAAGCAGCGCATTCTGGACACGGCGACACGCCTGTTCTACGACGAGGGCATCCGCCAGGTCGGCATCGATCGGCTGATCGCCGAGGCCGAGACCACCAAGGCGACTTTCTACAAGTACTACCGCGCCAAGGCGGTGCTCGTGGCCGCCTACATCCGCGGCGCACACGAACGTGACAAGGCTGCCCTCGAGGCGCTCATCATCGAAGCGGGCGGCGCAGCGCAGGCGCTCGATCTGCTCGTGCAGCGGATCATCGACGAACTGCAGCGGCCCGGCTTCCGCGGCTGCCTCTACCTCAACGCGGCAGCCGAGTACCCGGAACCGCAGCATGAGGTGCGCGTGATCATCATGGAGCACCGCGACTGGTACACCGCCGCGATCGCCGACCTGCTTCGGCAGGTCGGGCATCCGCTCCCCGGTGAGGGCGCTGACGACTTCCTGCTCGCACGCGACGGCGCGATGGTCGGCGGCTACGCCGGTGACGTCACCGCCGCGGCCGGAGCTCTCCAGCGCAGCGTCGACCGCATCCGCGCCGCCCGCCTCTGAAGCTCAAGCGGTTGCCGCGTCGAGCGCTGCGACCTGGCTCCGGGTCAGTTGGACCAGCGTGCCCGCGATGAGGTCGTCGACCTGAGCCGCACTGCTCGCACTGGCCACCGGCGCGACCACGTTCGGCTTGGTGAGCAGCCATGCGATCGCGATGCTCGCCGGCGCAACCTCCTGCTCGGCTGACACTCGGTCCAGGGCCGCGAGCACCCGCAGCCCCTTCCTGTTGAGGTGACTCTGCGCATCCACGACGCGCGAGTCGAAACGGCCGTGCACGCTGGACAGGTTCGCTCGCGTGCGGTACTTGCCGGTGAGAAATCCGCCATCCAACGCGAAGCGCGGCATGACAGCCAAGCGCTGCGATGCGGCAACCGACGCCATCGAACCTTCGAACACCGCACGGTGCATCAGGTTGTAGCGACTCTGCAGCGCGACAAGCGGCCCTAGGCCGAGTTGCGCGGCGATGATCCGTGCCTCGATCAGCCGGTTGCCCGAGTGGTCCGAGGCACCCAGATAGCGCACCTTCCCGGCCCGCACGACTTCGTCGAGCGCGACCAGGGTCTCCTCGAACGGCACCTCAGGTTCGTCGATGTGGAGGTAGAGCAGGTCGAGGTAGTCGGTGCCCAGCCGGGTCAGACTGGCGTCGATCGCCGCAGTCAGCGCCTCCGGCGTAAGTCCAGGGAAGTCGGCACTCTTGCCGATCTTGGTGGCGAGCACGACATCCGCCCGGCTCCGCCGGTCGCGCATCCAGTTCCCGATCAGGATCTCGCTGCGTCCACCCGCGTAACTGTCCGCGGTGTCGATGAAGGTGCCGCCGAGCTCGACGTAACGGTCGAGAATGTCGACGGTCGCCTCTTCGCCCGCCGTCCACCCGAAGACGTTCCCGCCTAGCGCCAGCGAGCTCACCCGGAGCGGGGTGGAACCGAGACTGCGCTGGTGTGCGCGCGTGCCCAGCTGGCTTGTCGGGTTCATGGGATCTCTCGGCCGGTGGAGGTGCGTTGCACAGAGGCTAGAACACGCCGAGCACACTTCCGCGGCACGAATGGCGCGATTTGTTCGCGAGGACGTCACCCATCGGTGCGACTATCATCGGCACAACCGACCGAATGCGATGGAGCAGGGGGCGATCTACGTGGTGAATGACCCGAACTGGCGTTTGCCGGAGGTGCCGGCGTTCTCGTTGAGCAGCCCGGAAGTGCGCGACGGCGACGTTCTGCCCCGGTGGGCGCGGGCATCCGGAATGGGCGGCGAGGACCGCTCCCCGACCCTGGTCTGGTCCGGGCAGCCGAGCGGCACCAAGAGCTTCGCGCTCACCGTGTACGACCCGGATGCACCGACCGGCAGCGGCTACTGGCACTGGGCGGTGTACAACATCCCGGGCGACGCGAGCGCGCTGCCACAGGATGCCGGGAACCCGGCCGCCGGGCTGCTCCCTGCCGCCGCGATCACGCTGCCCAACGAGTCACGCGAGGAGCGGTTCGAGGGCGCCGCACCGCCGGCCGGCCATGGCGAACACCGCTACGTGTTCACGTTGTCCGCGCTCAGCGTCGAACGGCTCGACCTGCCCGCGCGCTGCACCCCCGCGGTCCTCGGCTTCATCCTGCGCACGGTGATCCTGGCTCGCGCGCAGTTGACTACGTTGTCGGAGACCCCGGCCTAGCGCCCACCAGTTCGCGAGCGGCGGCGATCGCATCCGGGGTCGCCTCGAAGACGCGACCGGCGTCCTTCAGCCGTTGCGCGGAGGTCAGCGCGGCGAGCACCTTCTTGTGACCGGGTCGGATGCCCGACAGCAGTACGACGATGCCGCGGCGCTCGAGCTTGGCTATCGCGTCGTCGAGCATCAGCGCGCCGGTCGCATCGATCGTGGTCAGCCGGCTCATGCGCAGGATGACCACCGCGACATCCGCGACCTCGCTGAGCTCGAGCAGGAAGCGGTGGGCTGCACCGAAGAACAGCGCGCCGTCGAGGCGGAAGGCGACGATACGGTCGTCGAGCAGGCTGCGCTCCTCTGCGAAGTGGTCGGCATGGTCGAGAGGCACCCGCTCGACCCTGGACGCCTTCGCTACGGCACGCAGCGCGACGAAGCCGGCCAGCGCGAGGCCGACGACGACGGCCGTGACCAGGTCGATCGCCACGGTGACCACGAACGTGAGCACCAGCACGAGCGCATCCCCGCGCGATGAGCGCATGATCGCCTTGATCGAGCCGACCTGGATCATCTGCACGGTCGTTGCGAGCAGCACGCCGCCGAGGGCTGCGAGCGGGATCACCCCGACCAGCGGCGCGGCGACGAGCGTGAACAGCAGCAGGATGATCGCGTGCGAGAACGACGCGAGGCGCGACTGCGCTCCCGCGCGCACGTTGACGGCGGTGCGAGCGATCGCGGCGGTCGCCGGGACGCCACCGAACAGCGGGGCCGCCAGGTTCGCCAGTCCCTGGCCGAACAGCTCACGGTCGGGGTTGTGCTTCTGCCCGACGCTCATGGCGTCCGCGACGGTCGCGCAGAGCAGGCTCTCCAGCGCGGCTAGCGCTGCGACGGCGAGCGCGGAGGGCAGCAGCGCGGTCAGCGTGGCCGGGTCGAAGAAGCCGACGGATGGCGCGGGCAGGCCGGCGGGGAGGGTGCCGACGGTGTCGATGCCGAAGCCGGCGAAGAATGCGACGACTGTCGCGAGGATGACCGCGACAAGCGAGAACGGCACGGCCGGCTTGAAGCGGGCGCCGATCAGGATGATCGCGGCCACCGCCAGCGCGATGATCACCGGCACGAGGTCCGGAGCCGCAGCCCAGCGCACGATCGCGTCGAAGGCGATCGCCCATACCTGCTGTTGGTCGCCGGCCTCAACGCCGAGGATGTTGGGCAGCTGCTGCAGCGCGATGACCACGGCGATTCCCGCTGTAAAGCCCTCGACGAGGGACGCGGGGAGGTAGCGCACGTAGCGTCCGATCCCTGACACCGCGAGACCGAGCAGGATGACGCCGGCCATCACGCCGACCTGCAGCACACCGCTCGCGCCGAACTGGTGCACCACCGGGATCAGCACGACGGTCATCGCCCCCGTGGGTCCCGACACCTGCAGGTTGCTGCCGCCGAACACCGCGGCGATCGCACCCGCGACGATCGCGGTGATCAGCCCGGCTTCCGCGCCGAGCCCGGAGGCGACGCCGAAGGCGAGTGCGAGCGGCAGCGCGACGATGGCAACGGTCAGTCCGGCGAGGAGGTCCCGCCCCGGTGACCGGCGCATCGCCGCGACATCGCCCCTACCGGGAAGCAGCCCGAGCAGGAAGCGGCCGCTGGCCGACATCCGTCGTCTCATCGCCCCTCCGTGCCCGTCGCACCTTCACTGGCGGCGTGCTCACGCTCGAGCGTTGCGAGGAGTTCGGTCGTGTCCTGCAGATTGGAAAGGAGCAGCTGTCTCGCGACGGCCAGCAGCCCCGCCATGCGCGGGTCACGCACCGAGTAGTAGATGGTGTTGCCGTCGCGGCGGGTGACGACCACGCCCGCCCTGCGCAGCACCGCGAGCTGCTGGGAGAGCTGCGTCAGCTCGGCGTCGATGCTGTCGGCGAGGTCGCCGACGGAGCGCTCCCCCTGCACGAGCTGCTCGAGCGCGCGAACGCGAACCGGATGCGCGAGCGCCTTGAACAGCTCGGCCTTCAGCGCCGCCACGGGAAGATCTGCCATTCAAACATTATAACTAGCTATCTAGCAAAATAGCCAACTACTCAAGCGTTGAGTCGGGAGTTTCTGCCCTTATGCGCGCGCCAAAAGGGCCACAACTCCCGACTCGATGGAGTTTTGCAGTGCGCTGAGCTACTCGGGCCTCAGGGGCGGCGGCGCACCGGGATGGGGACACTCTCGACGGGCGGCTCGGAGTGCCGCTGATACTGCGGGCCGCTCCAGCGACGCGCGAACCGGATGTTCAGCACGACGCGAACGGCGACGGCCGCAGCGACGATGGCCGCGACCGCGAGCCAGAAGATGGGATCGACGACCCAGGTGAACCAGGACAGTACGCTGCTGACCGCCTCGGCCCCATTTCCCATCAGACCAGAGTACGAACCTGGCCCGCGGCTGTCCTACCCCCAACCGGGGGTATTAGTCACCCGCGCGCCGCACCAGTTCGGCCGCGTGCCGGAGCACCGGCTCGTCCACCATGCGACCGCGGAAGGCGAACACGCCGGCCTCGTCGGTCGCCGCCGCGAGCACCGCGCGCGCGAACTCGAGGTCATCATCCGAGGGCCGGTAGGCATCGCGGATGGTGGCGACCTGACCGGGGTGGATGCACGCGGTCGCCGCGAAGCCGCTCGCCGCGGCATCCGATGCCTCGGCCCGCAGCCCGTCGAAGTCGTCGATATCAACGTGGATGGCGTCGATTGCGGCCTTGCCGTAGGCGCCGGCCGCGAGCAGCACCGCCGAGCGAGCGTGCCTGGCCACCTGCCGGTACCGGCCATCCGGCAACCGGCTCGAGGTCCCGCCGAGGGAGGCCATCAGGTCCTCCGCGCCCCACATGAGCGCGAGCACCGACGGGTGCGCCGCGATCGCGGGCGCGCCCACCACTCCACCGGCGGTCTCGCACAGCGCCACCAGGTCGAACCCGTCCAGTCCCTCGAAGTCGCGGGGCGCGGTTGCCTTGGCGACCATCACCGTGCGGTACTCGGTCTGCCGCAGCGCCTCCAGGTCGGCGGCGCGCTCCGGCGTGTCGTAGGCGTTCACCCGCACGATCGTGCGCGCCGGGTCGAGCGGATGCTCGATGAGCGCGGACCGCGCGGCGTCCTTGTGCGCGGCGTCGACGGCGTCCTCGAGGTCGAGGATGACAGCATCCGCCCGCTCGGCCGCCTTGTCGAACCGGTCGGTGCGGTCGGCGGGGCAGAACAACAGGGCCGGGCCCATCCGGAAGGTCATGGCCGTTCCTCCTTGCACCACACCAAGGTCGACCTTACGGCCGTGGCGACGACGACGCCGTCCTGGTTGCGGGCGGTGTGCTCGAGCGTGACGATCCCCTGCCCCGGACGCGACTCGGAGAGCCGCTTGCCGGTGACGATCGTCTCGCTGTACAGGGTGTCGCCGTGGAATACCGGATGCGGGAAGGCGACCTTCTCGAAGCCGAGGTTCGCGACGATGGTGCCCTCGGTCAGCTGCGCGACCGAACTGCCGACCAGGGTGGCCAGGGTGAACATCGAGTTGACTAAACGCTGCCCGAACGGCTGGGACGCGGAGAACGCGGCGTCCAGGTGCAGCGACTGGGTGTTCATGGTGAGGGTCGTGAACAGCACGTTGTCGGCCTCGGTCACGGTTCGCCCCGGACGGTGCCGGTAGACCACCGACTCGTCGAACTCCTCGAAATAGAGTCCGCGCTGCTGCACGACCTCGCGTTCCTCGGGCATCCGCGCCTCCTACTGATTGAAACCGAGCGACCGGGCGATCACCATGAGCTGCACCTCGTTGGTGCCCTCGCCGATCTCCAGGATCTTCGAGTCACGGTAGTGCCGTGCAACAAGGCTCTCATTCATGAAGCCCGCACCGCCGAAGATCTGGGTCGCGTCGCGCGCATTGCTCATCGCCGCATCGCTCGAGACCAGCTTGGCGATGGCGGCCTCGCGCTTGTAGTCGAGGCCGGCGGCGCTGCGGCGTGCGGCATCGTGCCAGGCGAGCCGGGCGGTGTGCACGCGCGACTGCATCTGCGCGATCATGAACGAGATCGACTGGAACGAGCCGATCGGCTTCCCGAATGCATTGCGGTTCTTGGCGTAGGCGACCGCCTCGTCGAGGCAGCCCTGTGCCGCGCCGGTGGCGAGGGCGGCGATCGCGACCCGTCCGTCGTCGAGGGTGTGCAGGAAGTTGGCGTAGCCGCGTCCACGCTCACCGAGCAGGTTGGCCTCTGGCACCCGGGCGTCGTCGAAGGTCAGCGGATGCGTGTCCGACGAGTTCCAGCCGACCTTGTCGTAGGCGGGCTCCACCGTGAAGCCCGGCGTCCCGTTCGGGACGATGATGGTCGACAGCTCCTTGCGCATCCTGCCGTCCGGGTCCTCGCGCTCGCCGGTCACCGCCGTCACGGTCACGAACCGGGTGATCGGCGTCCCCGAGTTGGTGATGAACTGCTTGCTGCCGTTGATCACCCATTCGCCGTCGTCCAGCCGAGCGGTGGTGCGGGTCGCGCCGGCGTCGCTGCCGGCCTCGGCCTCGGTCAGACCGAACCCGGCGAGCGCGGTGCCCGCCGTCAGGTCGGGCAGCAGCTCCTGCTTCTGCTCCTCTGTGCCGAAGCGGAAGATCGGGAAGGAGCCGAGCCCGACGGCAGCCTCGAGCGTGATGGCCAGCGACTGGTTGACACGAGCGATGGCCTCGATGGCAAGCCCGAGCGACATCACGTCGCCGCCCTGCCCGCCGTACTCCTCCGGGAATGGCAGCCCGAACAGACCGAGCTGCCCCATCTGCGCGACCACGTCCATCGGCAGCCGGTGCTCGCGGTCGGCCTCGTAGGAGATGGGTGCGATCACCTCGTCGGCGAACTCGCACACCGTGTCGTAGAGCGACTGCTCCTCTTCCGTCAGGTTCCAGCTCATGGCGTGACCTCTCGTTCGGGATGCGGTTGTTCCGCTTCCGCTTCCATCGGTTGCTCGGCGCTTCTGACCCGCGCGACGACCTGATCCAGCCGGACCAAATCGCCGACGCTCACCGTGATCTCCACCTCGCCCGCGGCCGGGGCGGCGAGTTTGTGCTCCATCTTCATCGCCTCGACGGTGACCAGGGTCTGGCCTTCAGCCACTCGGTCACCGGTTCCTGCCGCCACTGCGACGACCGTGCCCGGCATCGGCGAGCGCACCTCCGGGCTGACCGGATGCGCGACGCGCTCAATCGCGGCCAGCATTTCCGCGGTCTGCGCCGATCGGTCCAGGTGCCGCAGTGGCAGGCTGACGCCGTCGCATCCGACCCACACCTGGTCACCATCGCGCGCGATCGCGAGCGCGCGGGTGACGCCGTCGAGAGTCAGCCGGTGATCGCCGCCGGCACCCAGCAAACGGGCCGCGTAGTCGCGCCCGTCGATCGTGACGGTTGCCGCGTCTGCGGTCCCGGCGACGAGCACGTCGACGCGGTCGCTCGGTGAGGTCGCGAATCGGTACCGGCTCGGCCGGGCGGCCTCCGCCATGCGCCAGCCCGGTCTGGAGGTCCACGGATCGAGCGCATCGGCATCGGGGCGCTCGGCGTGCACGAACAGCGCGGCGGCCGTGAGCAGCTCGGCGTCCGCACCTCGGAAGACCAGCTCCGGCAGTCGCCGCTCGATCAGGGTGGTGTCCATGGTCCCGGCGATGACATCAGGGTCCGCGAGCAGCTCGCGCAGGTACTCGATGTTGGTGCGAACGCCCAGCACCGTCGTGGTGGCGAGCGCGGCGTCCAGGCGCGCGATCGCCTCTGAGCGGTCGACGCCGCGCGCGATGACCTTGGCCAGCATCGGG
Source organism: uncultured Actinomycetota bacterium (assembly GCA_963702165.1). Lineage (GTDB taxonomy): Bacteria > Actinomycetota > Actinomycetes > Actinomycetales > Microbacteriaceae > Terrimesophilobacter. The sequence goes on from OY969722.1 coordinate 1,245,508, forward strand.
TCGTAGTCGGCGCCGATGGTCAAAGAGGGGCGCAGCGCGCTGTCGACCCGGATGCCCGTGCCGTCCGCCTCGCGCAGGGCCAGGATCTGCCCGGTGCTGGGCAGGAAGCCGCGCTGCGGGTCCTCGGCGTACACGCGCGCCTCGATGGCATGCCCGGTGAGGTGGATGTCGGACTGGGCGAGAGTCAGCCTCTCCCCCGCCGCGACCCGCAGCTGCCACTCGACCAGGTCGACCCCGGTGACCAGCTCGGTGACCGGATGCTCGACCTGGAGGCGCGTGTTCATCTCCATGAAGAAGAACTGGTCCGGCGCCGAGGCTTCGACCAGGAACTCGACAGTGCCCGCACCGCGATAGTCGACGCTGCGCGCCACGGTCTTCGCCGCCTCGCCGATGCGCTCGCGTGTCGCGGCATCCAGCAGCGGCGACGGTGCCTCCTCAATCACTTTCTGGTGGCGTCGCTGCAGCGAGCACTCACGCTCGCCCAGGTGGATCACGTTGCCGTGGCTGTCCGCGAGCAGCTGCACTTCGATGTGCCGGGGGCTGGTGATAAGCCGTTCGAGCAGCATGGTGTCGTCGCCGAAGGCCGCGGAGGCCACGCGGCGGGCCGTCGCGAGGGCATCCTGCAGCGCGTCGGCGGAGTAGACCGGCTGCATCCCCTTGCCGCCGCCGCCGGCCGACGGTTTGATGAGCAGCGGATAGCCGACCCGGTCGGCCTCCGCTGCCAGCTGCTCGTCGCTGAGACCCCTGGATGACACGCCCTCGAGCACCGGCACGCCCGCGGCCGAGACGTGGTCCTTGGAGCGGATCTTGTCGCCCATCAGCTCGAGCGAGCGCTCGGTCGGGCCGATGAAGACGATGCCGGCCGCCTCGCACGCGCGCGCGAACTCGGCGTTCTCGGACAGAAACCCGTAGCCGGGGTGGATCGCCTGCGCGCCCGACTGGATCGCCGCCGCGATGATCGCGCCGATGTTCAGGTAGCTGGCCGCCGGCGCTGCGTCGCCGATGCGGACCGCGACGTCGGCGTCCGCGACGTGCTTGGCGCCGGCATCCGCGTCGCTGTAGACGGCGACCGACCGGATGCCGAGCTCGCGCAGGGTGCGGATGACGCGGCAGGCGATCTCGCCCCGATTGGCGACCAGCACGGTGTCGAAGAGGGGCATGTCGGTCACATCCTGAACAGGCCGAAGGCGGAATCGGGCAGCGGGGTGCGCGAGGCGACGTCCAGGGCGAGCCCGAGCTGGGTGCGGGTCTCGGCCGGGTCGATGATGCCGTCATCCCACAGCCGGGCGGTCGAGTAGTAGGGGTTGCCCTGGTGTTCGTACTGCTCCGTAATCGGCGCCTTGAACGCGGCCTCGTCCGCCTCCGGCCACTCCTCGCCGCGCGCCTCGAACTGTTCCCGACGGATGGTGGAGAGTACGGAGGATGCCTGCGCGCCGCCCATGACCGAGATGCGGCTCGCGGGCCACATCCACAGGAAACGCGGACCGTACGCCCTGCCGCACATCGAGTAGTTGCCGGCACCGAACGATCCGCCGATGACGACGGTGAATTTCGGGACGCGGGTGGTGGCGACCGCGGTGACCATCTTCGCGCCGTGCTTGGCGATGCCGCCGGCCTCGTAGTCGCGGCCGACCATGAAGCCGGAGATGTTCTGCAGGAAGACCAGCGGAATGCCGCGCTGGTCGCACAGCTCGATGAAGTGGGCGCCCTTCTGGGCCGATTCGCTGAACAGCACGCCGTTGTTGGCGATAATGCCGACCGGATGCCCGTGCAGCCGCGCGAAGCCGGTGACCAGGGTCTTGCCGTACTCGCGCTTGAACTCGTGGAACTCGGAGGCGTCGACGAGCCGCGCAATGACCTCGTGCACGTCGTAGCTGCCCTGCACGTCGACCGGCACTGCGCCGTATAGTTCTCCGGGGTCGACGGCCGGTTCTCGGCTCCCAAGCACGTCCCATGCTGGCGAGGCTGGCCGGGGCAGGGTCGCGACGATGTCCCGGATGATCTGCAACGCGTGCTCGTCATTCTCCGCCAGGTGGTCGGTCACGCCGGAGGTGCCGGAGTGCAACTCGCCGCCGCCGAGCTCCTCTGCGGTGACGATCTCGCCGATCGCGGCCTTCACGAGTGGTGGGCCGCCGAGGAAGATGGTGCCCTGGCCTCGCACGATGACCGTCTCGTCGCTCATCGCCGGCACGTAGGCGCCACCGGCGGTGCTCGAGCCCAGCACCGCCGCGAGCTGCGGGATCTTCGCCGCCGACAGCCTGGCCTGGTTGTAGAAGATGCGGCCGAAGTGGTCGCGGTCCGGGAACACCTCGTCCTGCATCGGCAGGAATGCCCCGCCGGAGTCGACCAGGTAGATGCACGGCAGACGGTTCTCGAACGCGATCTCCTGGGCACGGAGGTGCTTCTTGACCGTCATCGGGTAGTAGGTGCCGCCCTTCACCGTCGCGTCGTTGGCGACGACCATGACGTGGCGGCCGTGCACGAGTCCGATGCCTGCAATGAGGCCGGCGCTCGGGCTGTCGCCGTCGTACATCCCCTCGGCCGCGAGCGGCGCGATCTCGAGGAAGGGGCTGCCATCGTCCAGCAGCCGGTCGACACGATCGCGCGGGAGCAGCTTGCCGCGCGCAACGTGGCGTTCGCGGGAGCGCTCCGGCCCGCCGAGGGCAGTGATGCGCAGGCGCGCGCGGAGTTCGTCGACGAGTTCTCGCTGGCCGGCCTCGTTGGAGCGGAATGCGTCGCCTGAGGTGTCGAGCGAGCTGGTCAGGACTTCCATGCGTCTCCGTCGACTCATTTTAGTTAATGATCGTTAACTGGGTCTAAGGTTAGTGAACACCCCCACCGATGTCTACAGCGGGAAGCATCCGATGCCCGAAGCCACGACCACCGAGCGCAGTCGCGCGAAGGCGAGCCGACGCGCGGCCCTGCTCGACGCGGCGGCGCGGCTGTTCGCCGAGCGCGGCTTCAACGGGGTCTCCATCGAGGACCTCGGTGCTGCCGTGGGCGTGAGCGGCCCTGCGGTGTACAAGCACTTTGCGGGCAAGCAGGCCGTGCTCGCCGCGGTGCTCGTTGACGTGAGTCGCGGGCTGCACGACGGGGGCGCGAGCGTCGTCGCGGCGGCAACCGGGGCATCCGCGGCGCTGACCGATCTGGTGCGCTTCCACGCCGACTTCGCCCTGGGGAATCCGGATGTGATCCGCGTGCAGGATCGCGACCTGGACAGCCTTGGCGACGAGGACCGGCACCTGGTGCGCACGCTGCAGCGCCGCTACGTCGAACTGTGGGTCGGTGTGCTCGAGCGGCTTCACCCCGACGTGGACACCGCGGTGCTGCGGGCACGGGCGCACGCCGTGTTCGGGCTGCTCAACTCGACGCCGCACAGCGGGCAATCGCTGGAACCCGATGCGGTGCGAGCGGAACTGGAGCGGATGGCGCTTGCCGCCCTCCGCTGACCACCACGCCGATGGCTAGCTGAGCTGCCGGTCCAGCTGCTCGACCCAGTCGGCGCGCCAGTCCGGCGCGACGAACGACTCGCTCCAGTAGGCGGTCTCCCGCTCGATCTTGCTGCCCCTGAATTCGAAGATGAAGACGGTCTCGTAGGCGGGGCCGTCGTAGTCGAGGTGGGCCTCGGCGACGACCAGGTCGCCAGAACTGACAATGCGCCGCGGGGTGATCGTCGGCAGTTGCGGGAAGGCACTGTAGATCGCGCGCCGGTTGTCGGCGCCGCGCACGCGCTCTCCGGACTGCGGCCATTCCATGACGGCGTCGTCGTGGAACAGCTCGTCCATGACCGCCGTGTCGTGTGAGTTGATGCAGTCGATGAGGCGGCCGACGACCGCCTCGTTCTCGCTCGAGCCCATGGGACTCACCTCGCTTCTCTAGCAGGGTTACTGGTTCCAATGGTGCGCCCGTGAAGGCGCGAATGTAACCCCATCAAGCACCACCCAGCCCGTCGAGACCTATTCGGCGGTCGAGCCCGTCAAGACCCCCGGTGGGCAGAGTTCTCCCGCGGCGTCTCAGGTGGCGTGATGTCGCGCGCTAGCGGTGAGGGCGTCGGCGAGTGCCGGTGATTTGGATGGCATCGGCCTGGGGGTTTGGGTGGGGTCGATCTCGCGAGGCGGGATCAGCCAGAACTGGATGCCGCTGGCGTCGTTGTCGCGGACTTCGATCTCCCAGCCCTCGTCGTGCAGCAGCAGGTGGTGGTGGCGGCAGAGCAGGATGCCGTTGTCGATGTCGGTTGTCCCGCGGTCGCGTTCCCACCAGCGGATGTGGTGGGCTTCTGCCCATTCCGGGGTGCGTTCGCAGCCGGGCCAGGCGCAGCCGCCGTCGCGGGCGGCCAGCAGCCGGCGTTGGGCCCGGTTGAAGAAGCGCTGCTCCCGGCCCAGGTAGACGGGGATGGGGCGGTCGTCGAAGACGATCAGCTCGATCCCGTTCAGGCACACGTTGCGCTCCACGGTGGCCATCGACACCGGATACGGCTGCCCCTCGATCCAGCCCCGGCCGGTGCGCTCTTCCAGGTCTTTGGCGGCGACCAGTACCCGCACCGCGGGTCGGTTCACCCCGACCACGCTCTGCGGGTCGGTGTCCAGGGCCAGCTGGATCAGCTCCAGCATCCCGTCCGAGGCCAGCTGCTCGGTGCTGCGGGTGTCGGCCAGGATTCGCTCGGCGCGTTCCTGTTCGGGGCCGCTGGTGAACCTCGGTCCGCCGCGTCGGGGTGAGGTGAGTTTGTCGTAGACGTCATCGATCAGCGCGGCACCCTCGGGGTCGAGGTCCCAGGTGTAGCGGGTCATCCCGTCATCACGCTTCCACCGCCGGAACGAGCGCAACACCCGACGCTGCCGCTCCCGCTCCACAATCCCCGCCGCATCCAGGTCGTCCCGGGCGGCCCGGGCCAGGCGCAGCATGCCCTCGGCATCCAGCGCGCCAGCCGGCGTGGTGCCGCGGCACGGTCGGCTGCGGTGGCCACCAGCCGGGTTGCGGCGGCGGTCAAGTCTTCGGTCGTGACACCGGGGCCGGGTTTGCCGAGCCCGGTGCGGATTGCCTCCGCCCCGGCCACCGACAAGGTCCCAGCGGCAACCGCCCTCCCCACCGACGCCAGCCAGGGCTCGGTCATCATCGACGCCGAGCCCTGCCGGGTCGTCGATCCCGTTCTCTTCGGCGTTCTGCAGCAGGTCGGCGTCGTTCATCATGGTGCCGACCCGCACGAGCGTGGTCGCCTCCCGGGCGGTAGAGCCGGTCACCCCGCGGATCAGGGCCTCCGGGGTGCGGAACCCCTCCTTCCGCGCCAACCCACCGAACCCTGCCTCTACATTCGAGCGGCGCACCATCTCACCGGCCAGCACCGACGCGCAAGCATCAAGACTGCGCTTCGCCTCCGCCAACGAGCGCTGCGCCGCCAGCAAGGCGGAGTCCGAGAGTCCGCGACCGCCGGCAGCTTCGGCACCCAGGCGGGCGTTCGCCTTCAGCGCCGCCTCAAGCGAGGCGCTGAACGTAGCGACGGAAGTGGTCATGCATCAATTGTCCCAGCCTCGAACACAACTCCACAAGCATATTTGAGAATCTGTTAGAAACTACTTTCATGCCCACCTGTGGAGGAGAAGGGCGGCCAGCGATCGACCCCTCGAAGCAGTAAGGGACGAGAAGCGCCGATAGGAGAAATCCAACCCCTAGAGATCCGAGGTGCAGACGCAGGCTTCGTTGCCCTCAGCGTCGGCGAGCACCCACCATCCGGGCGCGTACTCATCGGTCAGCAGCGTGCCGCCCGCGTCAAGGGCCGCCTGCACACGGTCGGGCGCATCCGAGGTCGGCACGTACACGTCGACGTGGATGCGATTGCGCTGGGTGCGGGGCGGCTCCATGTGCTGGAACCAGACCCGCGGGCCCTTGCCGCGCGGGTCGACGAGCTCGATCTCCCCGTCGTCGTCGACCTCGTCGTAGTCGAGCACCGCTTTCCAGAAGCCGCGGATGCCGTCGGCATCCACCGTGTCGATGGCGATGTCGTAGCGTGCGGGCACCTGCGTGTCCGCGGTGGCGCCCGCTTCGTCGGCGAGCTCCTGGATCCGTCCCGCCAGCTCGAGGTCGCGCCGGGTGACGCCGTCGGCGTCGTGCGAGGTCAACTCGAATGAGATGGAACCCCAGGTGAGGCGAAGCTCAGGATGATGGTTCAGCTCCTCCGCGACCTCCCCCACCCTGGCGGCGAGGGATGCCGCGGATGCGAAGTCCGGTGTGGAGAACGACGCGTAGAGAATCCCGTCGAGGTGGACGAACGCGGTGCCGGCGAGTTCCGGATTCGTCTGCTCGGGGATCAGCCGCTCCATGTCGTCCCTCACACCATCGCGATGAGCGACGCCGGGTTTGCCAGGATCCGGCCGACATCGGCGAGGAAGCGACTCGCCTGCTCGCCGTCGACCAGGCGGTGGTCGAACGAGATGCTCAGGGTGAGCACCTGCCGCAGGGCGATCTCGCCCTTGTGCTCCCACGGCATCCGCTTCACCGCACCGAGCGCGAGGATCATGGCCTCCCCCGGCGGCAGGATCGGTGTGCCCGCGTCGATGCCGAAGACGCCGATGTTGGTGATCGAGATCGTTCCACCGGCGAGCTCCGCCTGACCGGTGCGGCCGGACTTGGCTGTCTCGACCAGTTCTCCGAGCGCTCCGGCCAGCCCGGCAAGGTGCAGAGAGTCGGCGTCCTTGATGTTCGGGACCATCAGGCCGCGCGGTGTCGCCGCCGCGATGCCCAGGTTGACGTAGTTGAACTGCACGATCTGCTGCGCGTCATCGTCCCAGCGCGAGTTCACCGACGGGTTGCGGCCGACGGCGAAGCACACCGCCTTCGCCACCACCGCGAGCAGGTTCAGGCGCACTTGGCTGAACTGCGTCGACGACTTGAGGGTGTCGATCAGCTCCATGGTCGGGGTCACGTCGATGGTGAGGAACTCGCTCGCGTGCGGCGCGGTGAACGCGCTCGCGACCATCGCCGCGGCCGTGTGCTTGCGCACGCCCTGAATCGGGGTGCGGGTCTCGCGCTCGCCGGAGCGCTGAGGTGCACGCGCTTCGGGTGCGGCGGATGCGCCGGTGGACGCACGCTCGACATCCTCACGGGTGACGACTCCGTTGTCGCCGGTGCCGGACAGGGTCGTGAGGTCGATGCCCAGGTCGCGCGCGAGCTTGCGCACGGGCGGGGTGGAGAGGGCGCGGTGGGCTGGGCTGGTTTCGAGACGATCGCTACCCGATCCCGGGGCCAGCGGGGACTCCGGAGCGGATACCGGGGCCAACGAGGTTGGCGATCCGGAGTCCTTTCGCGCCCTCCGCGTCGGGCGGTCGCCGGTCTCCACCCGTGGCCCGTAGCCGACGAGCACGGATTCGCGACCGCTGTCGACCGGCTGCGGCGAGCCGTCGGTCGGCACGTCCTCGTCCGGCATCGGCACGTCGGCCAGCTCACCGGAGTCGGCGAGTTCGAACGCCGCGATGGGAGCGCCGACCAGCACGGTCGTGCCGGGCTCCGCATACAGCTTCGCGATCACGCCGGCGAACGGGGAGGGCAACTCGACGAGCGCTTTCGCGGTCTCGACCTCGGCGATGACCTGGTTCAGCTCGACGGTGTCACCCACCGCGACCCGCCAGCTGACCAGCTCCGACTCGGTGAGGCCCTCGCCGAGGTCCGGCAGCGCGAATTCCTTGACTGCCATCAGGCCTCCCAGTTGCTGAGCGAGTTGGGCCGTCCGAGCACGCGGTCGACGGCGTCGAGCATCCGGTCGAGGTCCGGCAGGAAGTGCTCCTCGAGCGATGCCGGCGGGTACGGGGTGTCGAAGCCGGTGACCCGCGCCGGCGCGGCCTCGAGCCAGTTGAAGCAGCGCTCGGTGATGCTCGCCGCGATCTCGGCCCCGATGCCGCCGTGCTGCTGCGCCTCATGCGAGATCACCAGCCGCCCGGTCTTGCGGACGGATGCCTCCACGGTGTCGAAGTCGATCGGCGAGAGCGAGCGCAGATCGATGAGCTCGATGGAGACGCCGTCGTCCTCGGCTGCCGCAGCCGCGTCGATCGCCGTCGCCACCAGCGGCCCGTAGGTGACGAGCGTCACCTGCGCTCCCTCGCGCACCACACGCGCCTTGCCGAGGGGAAGGGCGTCGGCGAGGTCCTCGTCGACCTCTCCCTTGGCCCAGTAGCGGCGCTTGGGTTCGAAGAACAGCACCGGATCGTCACTGGCGATCGCCTGCCGGAGCATGGTGTGCGCATCCTGCGGCGTGGAGCAGGTCACCACCCGCAGACCCGCAGTGTGCGCGAAGTACGACTCGGGCGACTCCGAGTGGTGCTCGACCGCGCCGATGCCGCCGCCGTACGGCACCCGGATCGTGATCGGCATGGTGACGTGGCCGCCGGTGCGGTAGTGCAGCTTGGCCACCTGCGCGACGATCTGGTCGAATCCCGGGTAGATGAAACCGTCGAACTGGATCTCGCACACCGGCCGGAACCCGCGCATTGCGAGCCCGACCGCGGTGCCGATGATGCCCGATTCTGCCAGCGGCGAGTCGATGACTCGCGTTTCGCCGAACTCGGCCTGCAGCCCATCGGTCACCCGGAACACGCCGCCGAGCTTGCCGATGTCCTCGCCGATCAGCACCACCCGGTCGTCATCAGCGAGCGCGCGGCGAAGGCCGGAGTTGAGCGCCTTGCCGAGGGTGACCTGTGTCGTGGTCGTCGTCATCACTCGTCCCCCTCGAAAGTTTCGAGGTAGGCCGCGTACTGGCTTTTCTGTCGCTCGAGCCAGCTGTGCGGCTCGGCGTAGACGTTGTCGAAGACGCTGAGCGGGTGCGGGTCCTCCATGGAGATCACGCCCTGGCGAAGCTCCTTGGCGACGGCATCCGCCTTCGCCTTCACACGAGCCCGCACCTCGTCGGTCAGCGCCCCGGTCGACTCGAGCAGCGCCTCCAGGCGAGCGATCGGGTCCTTGCCCTTCCACTCCTCGAGTTCGTCCTTGGTGCGGTAGCGGCTGGGGTCGTCGGACGTCGTGTGCGGCCCCATCCGGTAGGTGACCGCCTCGATGAAGGTGGGTCCGCCGCCGCTGCGGGCGCGGTCCAGCGCGATGCGGGTCGCCGCCATCACCGCGATGACATCGTTGCCGTCGACACGCATGCTCGGGATGCCGAAACCGGGGGCCCGTTCGGAGATGTGCCGCTTGGCCTGCACCCCGACCGGCTCGGAGATGGCCCACTGGTTGTTCTGGCAGAAGAACACCACGGGCGCGTCGAAGCTCGCGGCGAAGACCAGCGCCTCGTTCACGTCGCCCTGACTGGTCGCGCCGTCACCGAAGTAGGTGATCGCGACATTATCGGCGGCATCCGCTTTGATGCCCATCGCATAGCCGGTCGCGTGCAGCGCCTGCGCGCCGATGATGATGGCCGGCACCGCCATGTTGACGGTGTACGGGTCCCAGCCTCCGTGCGAGTGCCCGCGCCACATGCTGAGCAGGTCGGTGAGCGCGACGCCGCGGCAATAGGCGACGGCGTTCTCGCGGTAGCTGGAGAAGATGAAGTCGTCGTCGCGCAGCGCGCGAGCTGAGCCGATCTGCGCTGCCTCCTGGCCGAGCAGCGGGGCCCACAGGCCGAGTTCCCCCTGGCGCTGCAACGCGGTGGCCTCGGCGTCGATGCGACGGACGACCACCATGTCTTCGTAGAGCGAAACGAGCTGCTCGTTGGTCACATCCGTCACCCACGTGTCGAACGTGGGGTTGGCCACCCTCGACCCGTCGGGCTTCAGCAGTTGGACGAAGTCCTCGAGAAGATCAGCTGTGCCATGCTCCGTGACGCTTTCGCGCAACATCGGTGCCCTTTCCGTCACGACCCTCCCGCCTGGTGAGCGATAAGGATCCACTGGAGAGGAAGCGGCCATCCGGGTAGGGGGTCGCCTCCGTCCCGGCGTCCTTGCCGGGCTACTGCCGAGCGTACGCAAGTTGGCTGAAAATGGGCAAATTGACTCACGGATGAACGCAAAGAACCCGCCCCCACCGAAGCGGGAGCGGGTTCTGTGCGTTAGTGCGAGGGTTAGGCCTCGGTGGTCTCCACCGACTCGACAGAGGCGTCGGTCGAGCCGTCCGCTTCCTCGAGCACCGGGGCGAGCGAGAGCTTGCCGCGGTCGTCGATCTTGGTGATCTCCACCTGGATCTTCTGGCCGACGCCCAGGACGTCCTCGACGTTCTCGACGCGCTTTCCGCCGGCGAGCTTGCGCACCTCGGAGATGTGCAGCAGGCCATCCTTGCCCGGCGTGAGCGAAACGAACGCGCCGAATGTCGCGATCTTGACGACGGTTCCGAGGAACCGCTCGCCGACCTCGGGGTTCAGCGGGTTCGCGATCGCGTTGACCGCGAGGCGTGCTGCCTCGGCCGACGGGCCATCGACTGCGCCGATGTACACGGTGCCGTCGTCCTCGATCGAGATGTCGGCGCCGGTGTCGTCCTGGATCTGGTTGATCGTCTTGCCCTTGGGGCCGATGAGCTCACCGATCTTGTCGACAGGGATCTGCACGCTGATGACGCGGGGTGCCGTCGGTGCCATCTCGTCCGGAGCGTCGATCGCCGCGTTGATGACGGCGAGGATCGCGTTGCGTGCTTCCTTCGCCTGCTTCAGCGCACCGTCGAGCACCGACGACGGAAGCCCGGAGAGCTTCGTGTCGAGCTGGATGGCGGTGACGAACTCGCTCGTTCCGGCGACCTTGAAGTCCATGTCGCCGAGGGCATCCTCAGCGCCAAGGATGTCGGTAAGTGCCGCGTAGCGCGTCTCCCCGTTCACCTCGTCGCTGACCAGGCCCATCGCGATGCCGGCGACCGGCGCGCGCAGCGGCACGCCAGCGTTCAGCAGCGACAGGGTTGATGCGCAGACGGAGCCCATCGAGGTCGAGCCGTTGGAGCTGAGCGCCTCCGACACCTGACGGATGGCGTACGGGAACTCCTCGCGGCTCGGCAGCACCGGCACGAGAGCACGCTCGGCGAGGAAGCCGTGCCCGATCTCGCGACGCTTCGGGCTGCCGACGCGGCCGGTCTCACCGGTCGAGTAGGGCGGGAAGTTGTAGTGGTGCAGGTAGCGCTTCTTCGTGACCGGAGCCAACGAGTCGATCTGCTGCTCCATCTTCAGCATGTTCAGTGTGGTGACACCGAGGATCTGGGTCTCGCCGCGCTGGAAGATCGCGCTTCCGTGCACGCGCGGGATGACCTGCACCTCAGCGTCCAGCGGACGGATGTCCGCCAGGCCACGACCGTCAATGCGGACACCCTCGGTGAGGATGCGGCCGCGGACGACCTTCTTGGTGACCGACTTGTATGCGGCGCTGAACTGGCCGAGCACCGAATCCGGCAGCTCGCCGGACTCGACCTTCTCGGCGACGGCGGCCTTGACGCGCTCCTTGAGTGCGTCATCCGCGTTCTGGCGCTCCATCTTGTCGGCGATCTGGTAGATGCCCGCGAGCTCGGCCTCAGCCAGCTGCGCGACGGCGTCGTAGGTGCCCTGGTCGTAGGGCAGGAAGACCGGGTAGTCCTGCACCTCCTTGGCGCTCTGCGCGGCGAGCTGCTCCTGCGCCTTGACCAACTGGGCGAGGAACGGCTTGGCCGCCTCGAGGCCCTGCGCGACGATCGTCTCGTCCGGCTTGATCGCACCGCCCTGGATCAGGTTCCAGGATGCCTCGGTGGCCTCGGCCTCGACCATCATGATCGCGACATCCTCGTTGCCGTTCGCGTCGGTGACGATGCGGCCGGCAACGGTCAGGTCGAAGACGGCCTGCTCGAGCTGCGAGTGCTTCGGGAACGCGACCCACTGGCCGTCGATGAGCGCGAGGCGCACACCGGCGATCGGTCCGCTGAACGGCAGACCGGAGATCTGGGTGGAGGCGGATGCGGCGTTGATCGCGAGCGCGTCATAGAACTCGTCCGGTGCGATCGAGAGCACGGTGATGACGATCTGGACCTCGTTGCGCAGACCCTCGACGAACGACGGGCGCAGCGGGCGGTCGATCAGACGGCAGACCAGGATGGCTTCGGTCGACGGGCGACCCTCCCGGCGGAAGAAGCTTCCGGGAATCTTTCCTGCTGCGTACGAACGCTCTTCGACGTCGACGGTCAGCGGGAAGAAGTCGAAGTTTTCCTTCGGCTGCTTGCTCGCGCTGGTCGCGCTGAGGAGCATGGTGTCTTCGTCGAGGTAGGCGGCAACGGCACCCTGTGCCTGCTGCGCCAGTCGTCCGGTCTCGAACCGGACGGTGCGCGTGCCGAACTTGCCGTTATCGAGAACGGCTTCGGCGAACTTGATTTCTGGACCCTCCAAGGGATCTTTCTCCTTATGTATTGGCTCGCGCGCATGAGGATGCGCGCGGCGTACGCCGGAGCAGGAGCGGGCAGGAAGGGACACGACACATCTTGTGCCGGGCGTCTGTTCTGGCCAACAGTAGAAACACACCGTTCGAGACGGGATGCCACCACCGGTGACCAGCTTCGAGCCGGCCTGCTCCGTTGTAGTTGCTCGGTTGCTGTTGGGCAACCGGGTCAAGGCTACCAGCCGAGCGCAACTGAGCCTAGTTGGACTCGCCTTCTACTCAGCCGGCGCAGACAAAAACCTAGAACTCTAAAGAAACACGCTTATTTCACGCCGCGCTGGGCTTAATCGGCGATGAACACCCGATTCCCCGTCCATACTCTGATTCGTTCAGAGAGGAGCGCAATGAGAGTCGCTATAGAGCGGGAACGCCGCAGCGGGGAACGGCGGGTCGCCGCCACACCCGAGACGGTGAAGCAACTGACCGGGCTCGGCATGACCGTGGTCATCGAGGCTGGCGCCGGTGAGGAGTCCGGATACTCGGATGACGCCTACCGCGCCGCCGGGGCATCCGTCGAGCCGAGCATCGACCTGGGAACGGTCGACGTGCTACGCCCACGTGCGGCCGCTCGAACCGCAGCGCGTCGCTGCGCTGCGGCGCGGCGCCATCACGGTCGGGCTGGCCTCGCCCGCCTCGGAACTCGACACCGTGCGCGCCCTGGCCGACGCCGGGGTCACCTCGTTCGCGCTCGAACTGGTGCCGCGGATCTCGCGCGCCCAGTCGATGGATGCGCTCAGCTCGCAGGCGCTGGTCGCCGGGTACCGCGCTGTGCTCGAGGCCGCCATGCGCTACCCGCGGTTCTTCCCGCTCTACATGACCGCCGCCGCGACCATTCCGCCGGCGAAGGTGCTCGTGCTCGGCGCCGGCGTCGCCGGACTGCAGGCCATCGGCACCGCCAAGCGGCTCGGCGCTCGGGTATCGGCGAACGACATTCGCCCCGCATCCGCCGACGAGGTCGCCTCGATGGGAGGCACCTTCATCAACCTCGAACTTGAGGCCGAGGGCGCCGGCGGCTACGCACGCGAGCTGAGCACGGACAGCGCGGAACGCCAGCGCCAGCTGCTCAGCCCGCACGTCGCCGAGGCAGACATCCTGATCACCACCGCGGCCATCCCCGGCAGGGCCGCCCCGCTGCTGGTCACCACCGAGATGGTCAAGGGCATGAAGCCGGGATCGGTGGTGGTCGACCTCGCCGCCGAGAGCGGCGGCAACGTCGAGGGCGTCGTCTCGGGCCAGGACACTCTTGTCGAGGTCGAGGGCGGACACGTCACGCTCGTCGGGCTGGCCGATGCGCCCTCCACCATCCCGGCGGACGCGTCGCGCCTGTACGCGAAGAACGTCTCCAACCTGCTCGCGCTGATGACCGTTGAGGGACGCGTCGAGCCGGACTTCGAGGACGAGGTCGTCGCCGGCGCGTGCCTCACTCATGACGGCGTTGTGCGGCATCCGCAGACCGCCTCTGCGCTTGGACTGACCACGGAAGGAACCAACTGATGGATGCCGTGACCCTGCTCACGATCACCGTGCTCGCGGTGTTCGTCGGCTTCGAGGTCGTCTCGAAGGTGACGAGCAAGCTGCACACCCCGCTCATGTCGGGCGCGAACGCGATCCACGGCATCATCCTCGTCGGCGCGATCATCGTCGCCGGGCAGACCCAGGATGTCGCCCTGCTGGTCGTCGCGCTTGTCGCGGTCGTGCTCGCGACCGCGAACCTCGTCGGCGGGTTCGTCGTCACCGACCGGATGCTGGAGATGTTCGGCGGCCGCAAGAGCACCAAGGGAGGGGCAGCCAAGTGAACCTGCTATCCCCGGAAATCACTGCGATCCTCTACCTGATCGCTGCCGTCTGCTTCATCCTCGCCCTCAAGGGACTGAGCTCGCCGAAGTCGGCGCGACGCGGCAACCTGATCGGTGCGGCCGGTGCGATCGTCGCGGTCGTCACGGTGTTCCTGTCCATGCAGCTCGACAACCTGCTGCTGATCGTCGCGGCGATCCTCGTCGGCTCTGCCATCGCGGTGCCGATCGCGCGGCGCGTGCAGATGACCCAGATGCCGCAGCTCGTCGCCGGCTTCAACGGTGTCGGCGGTGGCGCCGCGGCGCTCGTCGCGCATCCTCGAGCTTGGGCACGCGGATGACACCTGGGTGCGGCGTCGCGATCGTGTTCACCATGCTGGTCGGCGCCGTGTCGTTCGCCGGTTCGGCGATCACGGTCGGCAAGCTGCAGGAGCTGATCACGCACCAGGCCGATCGTGTTCCCCGGCCTGCCGTTGCTGATGGGTCTGGTGCTGCTCGCGGCGATCGGCGCGTGCGTCATGGTCGTGGTGACCGGCGACCTTGGCTGGGCGCTCGGGCTGCTCGGAGTCGGCCTGCTCGCGGGCTTCCTGCTCGTGCTGCCGGTCGGCGGCGCGGACGTTCCGATCGTCATCTCGCTGCTGAATGCGTTCACCGGTCTTGCGGTCGCGGCATCCGGCATCGTGCTCGGCAACGTGCTGCTGCTCGTCGCCGGGACGCTCGTCGGCGCATCCGGAACCATCCTGACCCTGGCGATGGCCTCTGCCATGGGCCGCAGCGTCGCCGGCATCATGTTCGGAGCGTTCCGCGGCTCGTCGACCGCCGGGTCGACGACGCAGAGCGACCGCCCGGTGCGTTCCGCCAGCGCGGAGGATGTCGCGGTTGAGCTCGGCTACGCGCAGCGGGTCGTGATCGTGCCCGGCTACGGCCTGGCGGTCGCGCAGGGCCAGCACACGATCGCCGAGCTCGCGACGGCGCTCGAGGAGCGCGGTGTCGACGTCTCGTTCGGCATCCACCCGGTCGCCGGGCGCATGCCCGGGCACATGAACGTGCTGCTGGCCGAGGCGAACGTGCCGTACGAGTCGCTGCGCGAGCTCGACGAGGTCAACCCGGAGTTCAGCCACACCGACGTCGTGCTGGTCGTCGGCGCGAACGACGTCGTCAACCCGGCGGCGAAGACCGCGCCAGGCTCGCCGATCTACGGCATGCCGATCCTCGAGGTGAACCAGGCGAACCAGGTCGTCTTCCTGAAGCGGTCGATGCGTCCCGGCTTCGCCGGCATCGAGAACGAGCTGCTGTTCGACCCGAAGACGACCCTGCTGTTCGGCGACGCGAAGGACTCGCTGTCCAAGGTGCTCGGGGCGGTCAAGGCCCTCTAGCCCCCATATCTGAGTCGGGAGTTGTCGCCCAATTGAGCCTGCTCATTTGGGCGACAACTCCCGACTCGATGGGCGTCAGCTGGGCTGGAAGCCGCCGACCGGGCTGAGCGAGGTGTCCAGCGCGAACGGGTCCCGCACGGTGTGCGAGCGCTCGGATGCCTTCATCAGCTCGGCGAGCTCGCCGGCGCCGCGGTCGATCCGCTCTGGCAGCGAGCGCACCTTGTCGCCGCTGTCGCCCCAGTCGCCTGTTGCAGCGAACACGCCCGTCGGCACGACCACCGCGTGCAGGTAGTTGAACAGCGGCCGGATGGCGTAGTCGAGCGCGAGCGAGTGCCGCGGCGTGCCCGCGGTCGCGCCGATGAGCACGGGCAGGTCGGCGAGCGCCTTGTTGTCGACGATGTCGAAGAACGACTTGAACAGTCCGCTGTAGCTCGTCGTGAAGATCGGCGTCACCGCGATGAGCCCGTCGGACGTCTCGACGGATGCGATGACCTCCTCGAGCTTCGGGCTCGGGAAGCCGGTCAGCATGTTGTTGACGATGTCGTGCGCGAAGTCCTTCAGCTCGACGGTCACCACGTCGACGGCGTACTCCCCCTCGAGGCGGGCGAGGGTCGCCGCCGCGAGCTTGTCGGCGAGCATCCGGGTGGATGACGGCTGGCTCAGTCCTGCCGAGATGACGGTGAGGGTGCGGGTTTCCATCAGGCACCCACCGCTTCCGCCTCGACGCGCGCCGCGCGGGACTCAGCCACGCGGGCAGCGTGAGTTGGCGCATCCGGAACCTCGGCTGGGCGGTTGTTGGCGAACTCGCGGCGCAGCGCCGGGACGACCTCGCCGCCGAGCAGGTCCAGCTGCTCGAGCACGGTCTTCAGCGGCAGGCCGGCGTGGTCCATGAGGAACAGCTGGCGCTGGTAGTCGCCGACGTAGTCGCGGAAGCCGAGGGTGCGGTCGATGACCTCCTGCGGGCTGCCGACGGTCAGCGGCGTCTGCGCGGTGAACTCCTCCATGCTCGGCCCGTGACCGTACACCGGCGCGTTGTTGAAGTACGGCCGGAACTCGTTCACGGCGTCCTGCGAGTTCTTGCGCATGAACACCTGTCCGCCGAGGCCGACGATCGCCTGCGCGGCAGTGCCGTGGCCGTAGTGCTCGAAGCGCGAGCGGTAGAACTCGACCATCCGCTGCGTGTGCGACGCAGGCCAGAAGATGTGGTTGGCGAAGAAGCCGTCACCGTAGAAGGCTGCCTGCTCCGCGATCTCGGGGCTGCGGATGCTGCCGTGCCAGACGAACGGCGCGACACCGTCGAGCGGCCGCGGCGTCGAGGTGAAGCCCTGCAGCGGCGTGCGGAACTTGCCTTCCCAGTCCACGACATCCTCGCTCCACAAGCGGCGCAGGAGCGCGTACTTCTCGAGCGCGAGCGGGATGCCCTGGCGGATGTCCTCACCGAACCACGGGTACACCGGCCCGGTGTTGCCGCGACCGAGGGTCACGTCCATGCGTCCGCCGGAGACGTGCTGCAGCATCGCGTAGTCCTCGGCCAGGCGCACCGGATCGTTCGTGGTGATCAGGGTGGTCGCCGTCGACAGGATCAGCCGCTCGGTCTTGGCCGCCAGGTAGCTGTTGATCGAGATCGGGCTGGACGGGAAGAACGGCGGGTTGTGGTGCTCGCCCATGGCGAAGACATCGAGGCCGACCTCCTCGGCGTGCTGCGCGATGGTGAGGATGTTCTGGATGCGTTCGGCATCGGTCGGCGTGTACCCGGTCGTCGGGTCCGTCGTGATGTCGCCGACACTGAAGATGCCGAACTGCATCTGAGAGCGAGGCGCTCCGGTCTGGGTTTCCATGGCTGAGCCTTTCAATGCGTTTGCATGTACATCGTACTGAACATCGCCGCCGACGTGAGAATTCCCGTCCGAGCAACTGAAGCAGGAAGCGCTCGCTCAGCGTGCTACGAGTCGTTGCACCCCCGGCGTGAAGATGCTCCGAGTCTCGTGAGTGATCACCAACCCCACCGAGAAGCGCCCTAGCGTGATTGCATGCTCGCTTCAGCACCTGAGATAACAGAACTCAAGAAACTGGCGCTTCACCGAGACCCCGCAAGTGTGAGCATCTACCTCCCATCTTCACCGATTCCGAACGAAGTCCCGGGCGTTCGGATCGCTTTGAAGTCCGCGGTTGCGGATGCCGTCGCTCGCCTCGAGTTGGATGGCATCGACGCATCCTCCCGGCAGTCGATCCTGGATGCGATCGGCGACCTTGATCAGGACGAGGACTTCTGGGATCACCAGTCGAACAGCCTGGTCGTGCTGGTCGCGCCCCGCATGCTGAACGCCTACCGCCTCGCCAGTGACGTCCGCGAGGCGGTGGTCACGAGCGACCGATTCGAGATCGGTCCGCTGCTGCGGTCGATCAGCTATCCGCAGTGCGGCTACGCGCTCACCATCAACGCCGGCGGGGCGCGACTGTTCCACCTCTCCCCCAACCGTCGTCCGCGGGAACTGACCCTGAACGGGCTGCCCGATGACCTCCACTCGGTGCTCGAGTTCACGGTCAACGAGGGCGACGCCGATCGCGCGGGCGCCGTCGGCGGTTCCGGCCAGCGGATCGAGCACCAGAAGTACTGCCGACTGATCCAGGACGCCGTGATCGAGCGGATCGACGGCTCCGACCTGCCGCTGATCCTGGTTGCGACCGACGACTTCGAACCGGCGTACCGGGTTGTGAACACCTACCCGAAGCTGCTTGAGACCGGCATCCGGCTCAATCCGGAGTCCGTCGACCCGGCCGCGCTGGACGCGCGAGCGCGCGAGCTGCTGGAGCAGCACTACCGCGAGGAGCTCGAGGCGTGGCGTGAGGACTTCGGCACCAAGCAAGCGCACGGCCTGGGCACCTCGCATCTCGAGGAGGTCGCCAAGGCGGCGACGTTCGGCGCCGTCGACCAGCTGGTGTTCGATCAGTTCGCGCGGGTCGAGGGCTACATCGACGACGACGGCATCATCCACGACGACGGGTCGCCGTCGCGCTCGTACAACATCCTGGACGCCATCGCGGTGCGTGTGCTCGAGAAGGGCGGCATCGTGAGGGCGGTCAACCCGGATGACGCGGGCAACCTCGGGCCGGTCTCGGCGATGCTGCGCTATTCGCTCGCGAACGTCTAAAGCTTCTCGGAAAGCAGTTCGAGCGTGCGCTCGCGCGCCGGGGAGGTGCGCGGATCGGTGCCGCGCCGAGCCGAGGCGACCGGCGCGATCATTACCTCATCGACCGCGAAGCGCTCGGCGAGCTTCCGGATACCGTCGGCGGCCTGATCCTTGGTACCGATCACCCAGCGCTCGGCCATGGTGTCCATGATGGATTGCTGCGGAACGGCAACCTCCTCGGCGAGAGCGTCCTCGACGAGTGACTGGGCGGTCAGCGGCAGTCCACTGCGCAACCGCGCCATGTGCAGCAGCTGGGGAACCGCCAGCTCCCTGGCCTCCTGCTCCGTCTCGGCGACGACCGCGTTCACAGTCAGGAACGTGCGCGGCGCATCCGTGACCCCCGGAGTGAATGAGCCCCGATACAGGTCGAGCGCGCGCTGGGTGCCCTCCCCGGAGAAGTGGTGGGCGAAGACGTACGGCAGGCCGAGCGTCGCGGCGAGGGTGGCCGAGTAGTCGCTCGAACCGAGCAGCCACAGGTCGGGGATGCTCGCGGCGCGCGGCGTTGCGCGCACCTCGTACTCGCGGCCGCCGCCGATCCGCAGCGTGGCGCCGTCCGGGTTCAGGAGGGCGAGGATGTCCTGCACGTTCTCGGGGAAGCGGTCCACCTCGCTCGTCGTGCCGGTGGAGCGCAGCAGCGCGGTGATCACCGGGTCGCTGCCTGGCGCGCGGCCGATGCCGAGGTCAACCCGGCCGGGGAACGCCGCCTCGATCGCGGCGAACTGCTCGGCGATGACGAGGGGCGCGTGGTTGGGCAGCATCACTCCGCCCGAGCCGACGCGGATGCGCTCGGTGACCGCCGCCAGCAGGGCGATCAGCACGGGCGGGTTGGTCGCCGCGACCGCCTGCATGTTGTGGTGCTCGGCCACCCAGTAGCGGTGGTAGCCGAGCGCGTCAGCGCGCTTCGCGAGGGAGACGGATGCTGCGAGCGCGTCGCTTGTGGTCTGGTCACTGCGAACGGGAACGAGGTCGAGCACGGAGAGGCGAGGCATCGAGGAAGTCATCGCTTCAGTCAAACACCAGATTGCCTCTCGTGGATCACTCAGGTTTGCGCTACGCTCTGGGCAAAACTTACCCGAGGAGTTGTCATGCGTGCACGCTTGCCCATCACCCTGACTCTGGCTTCCGCGCTCGCGGTCTGCACGGCACTGCCGGCCGCTGCCGTGGGCGACAGCTTCGACTGGACCGCAGGGGGTGGCGGCAACGTGCAGTGGGAGAACTCGGCAAACTGGGCACCGAGCGCGATCGGCGACGACGACACCCTGCGATTCGCGACCGGCACCTGGGCGAACAATGGGTTCCCAGTAGGCAAGGCCGTGCGCGGCATCGTTCTCGACGCCCCTGACTTCCTGGTGAGCGGCGCATCGATTGCACTGGGCACGGCCGGAATCACCGCGCTTCAGGACGCCACTGTCAACATGGACATCGACACGTCCGCAGACCAGACCTGGCACGCAGCCGCCGGAGCGACGCTCGAGCTACCCGGGTGGGTCGACGTACCCGCGGGCACGCTCGCCGTCACCGGCGACGGCACGGTTGAGTTCAGCGGGAGGCTCGATGGAGCCGGGGTCGGGACCGTTCACAACGCAGGCGGCAACCTTGTGCTCTCCGGGCAAGGCGGTGCCTTCGGAGGCGGCGGACTGACCACCACCGATGGAATAACCCACGTCAGCGGCTTCCTCGGCGGAAGCGACTTCCTTCTGAGTGGCGGAGTCCTCAGCGGCGGCAGCGCTGACCCTGCCCTCGGCACCGTGCGCTCACTCACGGCCACAGCGGGCACCATCTCGCCTGGCACGGTTCCCGGTGGCTCAGACGTGTCGACGCTTCGCCTGTGGGGCTCGCTCGCGGCCGAGGCCGGAAGCACCCTGTCGTTCACCATCGACGGTGCGACCAGCGACGTGGTTCTGGTCAATCAGCAGGTGCTCCTCAACGGGGCAAATCTCGACCTCAATGTCACCACCGCGCCGGCAGTCGGTGAGATTTTCATGCTCTTTGCTTCAATGTCGAGCGACGTCTTCGGCACCGTGACCACAGCATCCGGCGTCATGGATATCGGCGAGTTCGAGGACGACGGTCACCTGTGGCGCCTGCTTGGAATCGGCCAGGGCGGGATGTCGGTCGAGTATCGCGGCCTGGCCCCGGTCCCTCCAGCGCCTCAGACACCGCCCGCGCTCGCGGCGACCGGAGCGCAGACTGGGTGGCTCCCCCTCGCCGCACTCGGCCTCCTCGCCGCTGGGGCGCTGATCGTGCTTCGGAGGCGCCAGCTCAGCTGAGCGACGACAGAAGCAGCGGCAGCAGGCTCACCGCGAGACCGAGGACCGCCCACGTTACAGTCGCAATGCCCAGGCCTCGCGGCCCCCGCGCGATGGCGATCCCGCCGAGGATCGCGGCGACCGCGAACAGGGCCGCAAGGTAGGGACCGCCCAGCACCAGCACGGCGGCGATCGCGAGGAACGCGAAACCGGTGTCGTTCATGGTCAACAGCCACAACACGGTGCCGAGCAGGATCGGCAGCGTGGCGACGATGTCGAGCACCAGCGCTGCGACGGCGGAGCCTCTCCCCCGCGGGCCGTTGGCGTGCGGGGCGATCGGCGCGCTGGTTTCCGTCATTGCAGTCTCTTCTCTGGGCTGGATGCGGCACGCACCGCGGCGTAGGCGATGAGTCCCTGGCCGACGATGTAGGTGAGCATGATGATGAAGTCGACCTGCCACAGTTCGAAGCCGGGCAGGAACCGGCCCACCCCGAGCAGGGTGTCGGAGGCGAGGAACAGCGCCGTGCCGGCGACGAGGGTGCCGCTTCCGGTGGTCCCGAACGCTGCGACTGCTCCGAGCACCAGGCCGTAGACCGCGACCGGGATGAGCAGGCTGCCCAGGTGCGGAGCCAGCAGCGCCACCAGCGCAACCCACCATGCGGCATAGATCAGCGCGAACGGGCCGAGCCTGCGCATCCGGAGTTTCCGGATGATCAGCAGCAGGTAGGCGACGTGCGCGAGCAGGAAGAAGCCGAGCCCGGTCAGGAAGCCGAGGTCGCCAGGGTAGAGGAGCGCCACGTCGCCGAGCCAGGAGAACGCGATCGCGAGGCTGCCGAGGAGTGCGATTTCGCTGCGTCGCCGAGGGAGCGCGAACAGGAAGCCGACCAGCAGCAGCGGCATGAGCAGCGGTTTGGTGAACTGGTCCAGCGCGGCGTTGTCGACCAGCTTCGCGACGAGGTGCACCGCTCCGACGATCGCGTACGGGAGGAAGGCCGCGAACGGCCGCACTGCGACGCGTCGCCGCCCGGAATCCGTAGTGATGCTCACACTTCGTGATGCTACCGCTACGACGGACCGTCGAGGCGGCGTTTCAGCGCCATGGCGTCGAATGGGGCGCGCACCTTGACGTCGTTGTCGAAGTAGACGTAGCTGTCGTATCCGGAGCCGCGCCAGCCACGCACGGTGTCGGCCCAACGGTCGAGCGCCTCATCGTCGTAGCCGCTCGTGTAGAGCTCCTTGTCGCCGTGCAGCCGCGCGTAGGCGAAGTCGGCCGTGATCTCGGTGAGCCGCGGCCATTTCCCTGCCGTGTCGGCGACGACGGATGCCACGTTGTGCTTCTCGAGTATGCGGAAGTAGGCGGCGGTCTCGAAGCTCGCGCTGCGCACCTCGAGGGCGTGCCGGAGCGGACGGTCGGTATCCGGTTGGAACCAGACCTTGCCTGTCATCCGTTCCTCGTGTCCGGCGGCGATGGTGGCAGCTTCGGTGGTGGTGCGCGGCAGCCGGGCCAGGAACGCCTCCAGCAGGTCGGGGTCGAAGTGCAGGGTTGCCGGCAGCTGCCAGAGGATGGGGCCCAGCTTGCCGCCGAAGGCGAGCACGCCGGATGCGAAGAAGTTGGCTAGGCCGCCGGATGCATCCTTCAGCCGGAGCAGGTGGGTGATGTAGCGGCCGCCCTTGACCGAGAACACGAAGTCATCCGGTGTCTCGTCGCGCCAGCGCTGGTACGACTGCGGTCGCTGCAGCGAGTAGAACGAGCCGTTGAGTTCGATGGAGTTCAGGTGCGTGGACGCGTACTCGAGCTCGAGTCGCTGCGGCAGACCCTTCGGGTAGAACACGCCTCGCCATGGCGGGTAGCGCCATCCGGAGATCCCGATGCGCACGTCGCCGCCCATGTGCCGGAGGGTAGCCGACGGGGCCGAGAGAGGAGCCACGCGCGGGTCGAACCACCGCGCGCGGGTCCAATTCGACCCGCGCGTGGAGGTTCGACCCGCGCGAGCGCAAATGGGGTCTCGACAGGCTCGACCAGCGGGAAGCGGGTCACACCAGCCAGGCGAGCAGCACGATCAGGCCCAGCCCGCCCTGTACCGCAGCACCGCGCCACAGCCGGGGATCCGACAGCAGCAGCACGAGGCCGAGCACGATCATCGCCGCCGCGACGAACAGCACCATCGTCTTCCCGACCACGACCTCGCCGACGGTCGCGAGAATGGCGCCGACGATGATCCCGAGGCCCCAGACGATGTTGTAGAAGCCGACGTTGATGGTCCAGATGCGAACCGCCGGCGCGTGCTCGTCCCGGATGCGGAACAGCGGAAAGAATCGCTTCGAGCGGGAGAAGAATGCCTCGATCACCCCGAAGCCGATCAGCAGCAGACCGAGAACGAATGCGAGCACCAGCGCCAATGCCGTCATGGGGCAACGCTACTGCGCGCCGGCCCCAGACAAGCGAAACGGGCCGCCATCCGTGAGGATGACGGCCCGCAGCCAAGCAAGAAATCTAGCGACGGAGTCCGAGACGCTCGATCAGTGAGCGGTAACGCTCGATGTCGATGTCCTGCAGGTAGCCCAGCAGGCGGCGACGCTGACCGACGAGCAGCAGCAGTCCACGACGTGAGTGGTGGTCGTGCTTGTGCTCCTTGAGGTGCTCGGTCAGGTCCTTGATGCGACGCGACAGCATCGCGACCTGAACCTCGGGGGATCCCGTGTCACCTGGGTGGGTTGCGTACTCTTCGATGATCTGCTTCTTGACCTCTGCATCAAGTGCCATATGTGATCCCCTTTTCTCTCGTTGCGCGGTGCCCGACACCGAACTGTGTGAGCTCTCTTTATCCGCGGCCGTTCGACGGCAACCTTGAGATTCTAGCAGAGCGGATGCTGCGGACAACCCATGCCAACAACAGCACGCCCAGCGCGATCGCGACTCCGATGACGGTGTCGATGGCCCGCTCTCGGACCACCGCGTCGACATCCGTTCCCGTCCCGTACGTGCTGATGAGCAGTGCGAGCGGCGTGATGAAGACCAGCGCCAGGCCGTAGTTGCGCGTCACCAGCAGCTCGACCGTGAACTGCAGCACCCCGAGCGTGGCCGCGAGCCACAGCCCTTGCGGATGCAGCAGCGCGACAAGCGCGTACGCGCCCACCCCGAGGAAGGTGCCGAGGCCGCGGTGGATGCCGCGGATGGCGGTGACCCGGATATGCGCGAAGTTCTGCAGGATCGCCACCACGGCCACGAAGACCCAGTAGGCGCGATCGATGCCGAGCGGTGCACTGACGAGCCCTGCGATGCCGGTCGCGATGATGATGCGCAGGGCGATCGGTCCCGACTCATGGTCGAACGCGAAGCGCGGATGCGAACGGACCTCCTCGCTCGCGTAGCGCTCCAGCTCGCGTCCCCGGTACTTGGTCACCAGCAGTGGCGTGAGCACGACCAGGTAGGCGAAGACGCTGCCCACCGAGACCATCGAGATGATCGCGAACGGATCGCGTTCGACGCCGCCAAGTTCCGGCGGCGCCGCGAGGTATCCGGAGACACCCGCGATCAGCACGAAGAACACCGGTCCGGGCGGTCCGATCCGGGCGCCGAGACAGAGCACGGATGCGACGGAGGCGACGACGAACAGGGTCACCAGCCCGAGCGCGAGACTGTGCGAGGTGGCAACACCGAGGGCCGAGGAGGCGATCATCCCCAGGATGATGATCGGCAGCACCTGCGCCCGGCGCACCCTGCTCATCGCCGCCGAGTACAGCGAGACGAAGGCGCCCATCGACGCCATGAGGCCCAGCTCCTCGTACCCGGCGAGCTGGAACACGGCCAATGGCACGGCGACCGAGATGGCGGCTTGCAGGCCGATGGGCCAACGCACCGGGCTTTGACGAAACGCGAACAGCGCCCGCATGTCATCCCGAAACACGCCCAACCTGCCTTTCCTAGCCGTCATCAAGTCTCCACCCGCGTCCGCCACGCCCCGCCCCGCGGCAGAGCTTTGTGCCACAGGCAAGGGAACGTTCGCTTGCTTATGGCACGAACCCTGGCGGCGCGCGCACGCCCGCGACGGAACGCCCGAGGCGGGGGTACGCGCGGTCAGGCGGCCGTCGAGTGCGTGCCGGGCGCGGGCTGTACGCGGTCGAAGACGCCAGCGCGAATGGCGTGGAACACGTCAATCGCCGCGAGCTGCAGCCGCCCCTTGCGGTAGGCGGCCTCCGTGGCTGCGCGCCGGGCGGCATCGTCGATCACGACCGAGGCATCCGCCGGGTCGGCGACGATGCGAGCGCCGAGCGCGCGCGACCAGGCCTCGATCACTTCGCGCAGCACCGAGTGTGCGACGGCGACGTGCACCCGATCGCCGCCGCCGATGACGCGTCCGCGCAGCAGCAGCGCGTGCGCGACCAGACCGGGCGCGAGAATCTCGGCGACCTGCGCGTCGGTGACGTCCTTCGGCACGCCGATCAGGTTCTCCGCGCTGACGATCGGCGAGTCGGAGAACTGCCGCTTTGGGGTCGGCAACGCGACCCGATCGCCGCGCTCGAATCCGGATGCCTCAGCACCGACAGCATCCACCGTCGCCGCGATCATCGAACCGACCGCGTCGAGGCGCAGCCGCACCTTGCCGTCCGGCGTGGTTCTGGTCGCTGTCGTGCTCATGCAGTACAAAACCGCAGATCACGGACCAGTATTCCCGCCTCAGAACTCCTCGTTGGTGTCGGGGTCGCCGCCCCACAGCCGGCCCTCCTCGAGGGAGCTGATCGACTCGACCTGCTCGTCGGTGAGCTCGAACCCGAAGATGTCGATGTTCTCGCGCTGCCGCCCTGCGGTGCTCGCCTTCGGAATCGGGATCGTGCCCAGCTGAACGTGCCAGCGCAGGATGGCCTGGGCGGGTGTGACCCCGTGCGCATCCGCGACGGCCCGAATCTTCTCGTTGGTGAACGGCGACTTCTGGCGTGCCAGCGGCGTCCAGCTCTCGGTCTGGATGCCGTGCTCGGCGTGGAAGCGGCGCAGCTCGCCTTGCGGGAAGTACGGGTGCAGTTCGACCTGGTTCACCGCGGGGACGACATCCGTCTCGGCCATGACTCGTTCGAGGTGCGCAGGCGTGAAGTTGCTGACCCCGATCGAGCGGATGACGCCCTCCTCGCGCAGCCGGATCATCGCCCGCCAGGAGTCGACGTACTTGTCGACGCGCGGCAGCGGCCAGTGGATCAGGAACAGGTCGACGTAGTCGAGTCCGAGGTGCTCCAGCGATTCACGGAACCCCTCGAACGTCTCGTTCAGCCCGTGGAAACGGCCGGGCAGCTTGGTGGTGACGAACAGGTCCTCGCGCGGGACGCTCGAGCGCCGGATGGCCTCGCCGACCTCCCTCTCGTTGCCGTAGCCCCGCGCGGTGTCGATCAGGCGGTATCCGTTCTCGATCGCCGAACCGGTCGCGGTGATCGCCTCCTCACCGCGCAGCCGGTACGTGCCGAAGCCGATCGCGGGAAGGGCGTTACCGTCGTTCAGCGTTCTGAGTGGAATCGTCATGCGTCCAGTGTGGCAACAGGAGCGGCGGAGTATTGTCAGCGTGCATTCATGAGGAGGAGACCGGATGCTGCTCGCGGGGTTCTTGGACGTGGCCCTCATCCTGCTGTTCATCGGCTACCTGGCGTACGGCTACGGGGCCGGTTTCCTGCGCAGCGCAGGGCCGATGCTCGGGGCTCTGATCGGAGCGCTCGCGAGCTTCTTCGTCACGCCGCTGATCAACGCCACAGTCGTGGAGCCGATGCTGCGCCTCGTGGTGCTGATCGTCTCGAGCATCATGCTCATCGCCATCGGGCAGGCGATCGGCGCCTGGCTCACCGGGGTGAACACCCGCCGCCGCGAACGCCGGAGTCCCGGCACCGCCGACCGCGTGTTCGGCGCCATCACCAACGTCGTGGTCGCCGCCCTCATCGCCTGGATCCTCGGCTTCAGCGTCGGCTCGATCGGAGTGCCCGCCCTCACCCAGGCGATCGCGTCATCCGGTGTGCTGAAGACGATCGACACACTCACCCCAGAGCCAGTCAAGCGTGGACTCTCGCAATTGCGTGCCATCGCCGTCAATCAGGGCGTGCCGCGAGTCATCGACGCGCTGGGCAGCCCATCGCAGCAGCCGCCCGAGATCCGCCTCGATTCGCCGGAACTGCAAGATGCCGCCGATTCGGTCGTGCGGATCACCGGCACCGCGTGGGAGTGCGGCCAGGGCCAGTCCGGCAGCGGCTTCGTCGTCTCGGACGACCGCGTCATCACCAACGCGCACGTCGTCGCCGGCGTTTCGGAACCGGTCATCGAGGCGACTGGCGAACCGGCACGCTCCGGCCGGGTCGTGTACTTCGACCCTGACAGCGATCTCGCGGTCATCGAGGTTCCGGGGCTGGATGCCGACCCCATCCCGCTCAGCGACGACCTCGACAAGGGCGACGGTGCCGTCTTCCAGGGGTACCCGCTCGGCGGCCCGTTCACCTCGGAACCGGCGCTCGTCCAGGACATCGCGAACGTCCGCACTCCGGACATCTATGGCCGGGGACCGACCAGCCTCGAGGTGTTCGTGCTCACCGGCAACGTGCAGTCCGGCAACTCCGGCGGGCCGCTCCTCACCCTCAGTGGGGATGTCGCGGGTGTGGTCTTCGCGCGTTCCGAGAACCTGCAGAATGTCGGCTACGCGCTCACCATGGACCAGCTCGGCCCGGTAGCGGCGCAGGCTCCCTCCCTCGACCGTGCGGTGTCGACGGGCGCGTGCGTGCCCGGCTGATCCTTAACGCGGCTCGCCTCTCGCTCTGAACCTTGCATCGCTCGCCGTTGCTGCGCTCGGCGCGCTGCTCGTCGGTGTGCCGTACGCGCTCGCCATCCGGTCACTAGCCTTGAAGCGTGGACCGTGGATTGAGCGTGACGGTGCGAGTGAAGCCGGGCAGCCGCAAGGGGCCGCTGGTCGAGACCAGCGATGACGGCCTGACCGTCTACGTCCGGGAGCGAGCCGTGGACGGCGCCGCGAACGCCGGCGTGATCGCGGCGCTCGCCGACCACTTCGAAGTGCCCAAGTCGCGCATCGAGATCGTCCGCGGTCAGACGTCGCGCATCAAGCACGTGCGGGTCGACCGGTGAGCAGGGTTGCGCTTGTCACCGGCGCGACCGCGGGACTCGGCGCCGAGTTCGCGCGCCAGCTCGCCGCGCGCGGCTACGATCTCATCCTCGTCGCCCGCAACCACTCGCGCCTCGAGGTTGCGGCGAAGATGCTGGAGCAGACGTACGGGCGGCGCATCGATATTCTGTCCGCCGACCTGACCGATCGCGGCGACCTGGCCCGGGTGGAGCGACGGCTGTCCGACACCGTCCGCCCCGTCGACGTGCTCGTCAACAATGCCGGTTTCGGCCTCGCGACACCGTTCGAGTCCAGCAACGTCGACGACGAACAACGCATGATCGACCTGCTGTTGACCACGCCCATCCGACTCACCCACGCCGCCCTGCGGCAGCAGCTCCCCCGCCGCAGCGGGACGGTGATCAACGTCACGAGCATCGCCGGCCTCACCCTGCGCGGTGTGTACGGTGCGGCTAAGGCCGGACTGATCTCGTTCAGTCGCTGGGCCCACGTGCGGTATCGGGGCCGGGGCGTGCGAGTCACGACCGTCATCCCCGGGTTCGTGCGCACCGAGTTCCACGACCGGATGAGCGTCACACCGGACGCGGTGCCGCGCTTCATGTGGCTGAGCGCCGAACGGGTGGTGGCCGAAGCGCTGCGCGGAGCAGGCCGCGGGCGGGCCGTCGTCACGCCGTCCAAGCGGTACAAGTTCATCTCCGGCGTCATCCGGATTCTTCCTCCGGGAATCACCGCACGAGGCGAATTGACCCGCCCTGAAAAAACTGGCGAAAACAACCACTAGCCCACCCCCCATTCGCGGGGTATCATCACCAACAAGATGCGCGGGGAACTCAGGGATTCCGACCGCATCCCACATGACGCACCGCCATAGGGGGCGGTGCGGGATGGGGAGGTGAAGATGACCACGCTCACCAAGCACTCACTCGTTCCTTACGAGCACCCCAATTGGGTTGCAGTGCTGCCAAGCCGCTGGGTCGCCGAGTATGACGGCGAAGCGGCCGGCACGATCGACGTCACCACGACAGGGCGGTATCGGGCAACCGATCGTCGCGGGCACGTGGTCGGAACCTACCGCAGCCTCGAGCGGGCGCGCGAGAAGCTCATCGAGAGCAATATCGCGACACCGCTCGAGCGACTGGACCGCTCGAAAACGCTCATGGTGCTCGGACTGCTGTTCGGCATCGCGGCGTCGACCCTCGCCGCGTTCGGGCTCATGTCGCTGATCGGCTGACGGCAGCCGGTCACCGCGTCAGCGCAACGCGTCGATGAGCGCCGCGGCGATGGCCGCCGCCCAGAGCACTGTGGCGAGCCCGACGATCCAGATGACTCTGGCGCGTCTTGCCCTGTTCACCTCGGTGCGCAGCGCGTGGAATCGCTCCAGAATGCGCTCCGTGCCGGTAGTCGGCCAGGCGTCCATGGACCAGGTGAGCGCATCCGATGCTGCGTCGTGGATGCGCGCCCGCCGCTCGGGCGGCATGGTCGGCTCCAACTCGAGCAGCCAGGTCCGCAATTCGCGCGAGCTGACAACGACAACGCCGCGCCGGGGCTTGCTCACGATCAGGCTGGCTGCGTTCACCACGACGACGACCGGCTGCACGCGCACTCGATCTCCGGTGGCATCCGACAGCGCCGTCTCGGCGAGCGCTGCGGCCAGCTCGGACTCGCGCAGCTGCGGCACCTCGAGCCCGTCGACGACGAACACACCGTTGCCTGCCCACACCTGCAGACCCTGGGCGTTGCGGATGGTCAGGGCGATCACGCCGGGCGGGCCGATGACCAACTGGTCGATCGGCGCTGTGCCACCCGCAACCGGCACCCCGCACAGGGTCGCCCAGTCCGGACCGAGCTGTGCGAGCAGGTCGTCGAGGGCGAGGAGCGCGAGAGCGCTGCGGTACGGGGCGCGCGCTTCCGGCCGCAGCGGACTCACACCGACGAGGCGGGCGACCGGGGACCTCGCACCGGCGGCCGATTGCCAATCAAGGACTTCGGCGACCTCGGTAGCGACGGCGGTCGTCTGCATCCCGTGATCACCTCCCCCTTGAGGCGCGATCCCGCGCCGAATCGACGCTAGTGGGTCGGGCTCGCTGACGGTCAGTCCCCAAAAGTGAGGGTGCAACGACTTGTTGACCGCGCGGAACCGGGTGGAAGGGTTGCTTTTCACCGCCGGGGGGCGCACGCTGGAAGTAGATCAACTCATCGCCCGGAAGAGCCGCACCAAGTGCCGCGCCGGGCGATGAGTCCGTTCGGGGCGTGGCCGCACGCCTCCCGGCCCCCGCTTCATCGAGTGGGGAGTTTTTGCCCTTTAGCGCGATTCACAAGGCGAAAGAGTCCCGACCCGATGGGTGTTGGCGGCAGCGGATGCGCGTGCGGGTTCAGTCGAGCGGGCCGAGCAGGTGGCGCGCCGCCGTCGAGTGGGCGGAATCGACCGTCGACGGCTGGAATACCCCCGCGATCACGTCACGGTAGAGACGCCCCAACTCGCTTGAGGAGTTGAACGCCGCTCCCCCGGTCAGACTGATCGCCTGGTCGACGGTGACGCGCACCGCCTGCACAGTGCGCACCTTGAGCCCGGAGAGCAATCGGTACCACTCGCCACCGCGGTCGACCTGCTCGTCGATGTCACGCGCGACCGCGTCCAGTTGCGGCCACACGCCGTCCATGGTGATGGCGGCATCCGCGACTCGCCAACGGGTATCCGGATCCTGCGAGCGTGGTGTGCCGTCGCGCTGCTTCCGCGTGGTTGCAGCGGCCGTTGCGAGCTCGAGCGCCCGCGCGCCGATGCCCGCGTAGACCGCGGACAACAGCAGTTCGAAGTTGGCGAAGATCGACCACAGGAGGAGGTCGGCGCTCGGTCCGGGGTCGACGCGGCGCACGACACGGTCCGGCTCCGCCCGAACACCGTCCAGGCGTGTGCTGTTGCTTTGCGTCGCCCGCATCCCCAGCGTGTCCCAGTCGTCCAGGATCTCGACACCGTCGACGCCCCGCGGGATGAACGCGTAGACCAGCTTCGGGGCATCCGGAGACGACGTGTCAAGACCGTGCAGGCCGAGACGCGTCCACGCCGGGGACAGGCTGGTGAAGATCTTCGTGCCGGTGAACCGGACACCGCCATCCGGCTCCGGTGTCGCGCTGGTGGTGCTGCCGAACAGCATCAGGTCGTTGCCGCGCTCGCTGATGCCGAAGCCGAACAGCTCGCCCGCGGCGGCCTCCTCGAGCACGAAAGCAAGCGAGTCGTCGCCGCGGTCGAGCATCGCCTTGGCGACGCCGGTCCAGATCAGGTGCATGTTCACGCCGAGCGCGGTCGCGGGGGCAGCGGATGCCAGCCTCACCTGTTCGCGCACGACCGCCCGGGCGTCCAGCCCCGCGCCCCCGAGTGCCGTCGGCACGAAGGCGCGAAGGTAGCCGGCCGCCTTCAGGTCAGCAAGGTCCTCGGCGAAGAAGACATTGGCGCTGTCGTACCCGGCTGCGCGACCCCGGAATGTTTCGAGCAGCTCGTCGCTGAGCAGTGATTCGGCCACGCCTCAAGCATGCACCACCCGCATGACCGCTGACATGATGATGAGGTTGCGGTTTCGAAAGGGAGTCACGTGAAGGTCGACTACTCGGCTCTGACAAGAGCGGTCAGCAGGGACGAGTTGCGCGACTACGCGAAGCGGAGTCGCACCCACCTGGGCGGTGTCGGCCCCATCGTGAGCGTGGTCGCCGCGGCCGTCATCGGCGTCATCGTGATTTCGATGGCCATGGGCGAAGTCGGCCCTGGCTCGCTGTCGATGCTCACGTTCGCCGTCATCGTCGTGATCGCCATCGCCGCCTTCACGTGGCTTTCGACCGCTATTGCACTGCGGAAGAGCTTCCGGATGCACACTTTCGCCGAGGCGAACGGCCTGCAGTACACCGGCCGCGGGTCGGGCACCGACTACCCAGGGGCGATCTTCGGCATCGGCAGTGCACGCACCATCACCGAGCGCCTTTACCGCACCCAAGGCGGGTACTTCGATCTGGGCAGCTATCGGTACACCACCGGCTCCGGCAAGAACAAGCGAACCCACAACTGGGGTTATTTGGCCATCAAGCTTCCGCGCCGGCTGCCGCACATGCTGCTCGATGCCAAGGCGAACAATTTCTTCGGCAGCAACCTGCCGGTGTCCTTCGGCCGCAACCAGCGACTCTCCCTCGAGGGGAACTTCGACGATCACTTCACGCTGTACTGCCCAAGGGAGTATGAGCGGGATGCGCTCTACGTCTTCACGCCCGACCTGATGGCGCTGCTGATCGATGAGTCAGGCGAATTCGACCTCGAGATCGTCGACGACTGGCTGTTCGTCTACACGTCCGGTCCGCTCGAGCTGACCAGCCCCTCTCTGCTGTCGCGGCTGTTCCGCATCGTCGACACCGTTGGCGCGAAGACCCTCAGCCGCACCATCCGTTACGCAGATGATCGCGTGGTCGGCGACCCGCTCGCATCCGGCACCCCTGGGGAGGCGCGACTTGCACCCAACGTCATCGCGCAGGGCGGGCGGCGGCTGAAGCGAGGTGTTCCGGTCGTCGGCCTGATCATCTTCGCCGGGGTGGCGCTGTACCTGATGGCGCGGTTTGTGAGCGCCGGCTTCTTCCTCTAGCCCGCTCGGCGCTGTTCTTGAATCAGGAACTCCAGGCCCGCCGGCAGCTCGCCGTCGCTGACGAGCGTCAGCCGCTGCGTTGGGCGGGTCATCGACACGTAGAGGGCGGATGCGCCGCGCTCGGTGTCCCTGATGATGGCAGCTGGGTCGACGACGATGACCGAATCGAATTCGAGTCCCTTGGCGTCGCGCGGGCTCAGCACGTTGATCAGGTTCATCAGGTTGTCGGCGCCGTAGCCCACCGCGAACTCGCGTGACAGCGCGGCGTGCAGCTCGCTGAGGCGGGACGGCACGGCGATGATCGCGAGGGTGCCGGACGGGTCGACCTCGCGGTCCGCGCGCACCGCGGCGAGGACATCGGTGGCGACCTCGATAGGCCACTCGCCCTCGCGCACCGACGTCGCCTTCGTCACCGGGAGATCGTGGGCGACAGCCATCGATTCGGCGGCTTCGGCGATCTGACTTGGCGTGCGGTAGTTGACGGTGAGTTCCTCAAGCCGCCAGCGGTCGCCTTCCGGCGTGTTGCCGATGAGGGCATCCAGTGCGTGCTGCCAGGTTTCCGACGCGGTCACGGAGGCCGCCTGTGCGATGTCGCCGACGATGGTGAAGCTGCGGTTCGGACCGCGCCTCAGCAGCAGACGCCACTGCATCGGGCTGAGCTCCTGCGCCTCGTCGACCACGATGTGACCGTACGCCCACCTGCGGTCGGAGGCCGCACGTTCGGCGGTTGTGGCGCCCTGCGCGAAGTCGGCGAAGCCGTCCGCGACCGACTCGGCGTCGACGTAGCCGTCGAGCCCCATGTTGCCGATCGCGGCTTTCGCGTTCTCGATGTCGCGCTTGCGCTGCTGCTTCGCCTCGCGGCTCGCGTTGGCTCTGGCCAGTTCGAACTCGCCGAGGTGCTCTGCTGCCTCATCGAGCAGCGGGACGTCCGAGATGGTGAACGGTGACTCCCGCCCGCGGAGCAGAAGGGCACGTTCGTCGGCGCTCCAATCCGGGGTGAGCTGCGCGAGCCAGTTCGGGCGCGCGAACAGGTCCTGCACGAGCTTCTGCGGCGTCAGCGGAAGCCACGCGGTGTTCAGCAGCACCCGCACGTCGTGGCTTGTGCGCAGGTCCTCGCGCAATACCGCCTGGTCCGCCTCATCGACGGTGTGTCTCTGCCGCTTGAGCTGGGAAACCAGTTGCCTGGTCAGCGCGTTCAGGGCGTGCTTGACGAACACCACGCGCGCTTCGTTGTACCGCTTGCCGCTCTCCTGCGCCTTCGTCATCGCGTTGGCGATGAGCTGCGGCTCGACGGTGATCCGCTCTCCATCGACCTCGATCATCTGTGTCTCGCGTGGGATGCGCTGCCGCTCACGCACCGCACGCGCGATCAGCTCGGCCATCCGCGCCTCGCCCTTGAGCGCGGCAACGGCCGGCACGTCTTCCTCGGTCGCATCGACGCCGGGGAACAGGCTGCCGAGGCTGGTGAGCACGACACCGGACTCGCCCAGCGATGGGAGCACCGCTTCGATGTACTGCAGGAACGAGCGGGACGGCCCGACGATCAGCACACCGGATGACCGCAGCCGGTCGCGGTGCGAGTACAGCAGGTAGGCGGCGCGGTGCAAGGCGACGGCGGTCTTGCCGGTACCCGGTCCGCCCTGCACGACGAGCACCCCACGTAGATCGGACCGGATGATCCGGTCCTGCTCCGCCTGGATGGTCGCGACGATGTCGCTCATCCGGCCGGTGCGCTGCGCGGTCAGCGCCGCCAGGAGCGCGCCCTCGCCCTGCAGCGACGTGGACGACTCGTCGAGCAGCTCGGGGTCGAAGATCTCGTCCTCGATGCGAACCAGCTCCCGGCCCTTGGAGATCAGGTGCCTGCGCGCCCTCGCACCCATCGGCTGACGCGCGGTCGCCTGGTAGAACGCGCTCGCCTGGGGCACGCGCCAGTCCAGCAGGATCGGCTGCTGGTCGCGGTCACGCAACCCGATCCGGCCGATGTAGCGGTGCACCGGCTCCGGGCTGTCGTCGGGCTCAAGTTCGAGGCGCCCGAACGCGAGCCGCTCCCCCACTTCCCGCAACTGCAGGATCCGGTCCTCGTACAGGCGCGCGAAACTGTCGCGTTCCGACCGACTCTGGTCGTGGTCGCCGACGTTGAGTCGCCGCACCGCACTCAACTGCTCCGTCGCTTCGCGCTGGAGCTCGTCGAGCCGGTCGTACAGTCCGCCAACGTAGTGGCGTTCACGTTCGAGTTCGACCGAAGTCACCTTTGCCTCACATCCCCTTGGTTTTGCGGCATGCAAGTCTATCGGTTGCTACCTCCGGTGCTCCTGACCCTGCTGCTCGCGCAGGATGGCGAGGGCACGCGACACCCGGTCGGTCAGGCCCGCCGAGCGTTTCGGGGCCCGCCGGTCCAGTTCTTCGAGGAGCGTGAGGATCTCGGTGCGCTGCTTCTGGTGCACCGCGTTCACCGCCAGGTTGCGCGCGAGCGAACGCCGCGCGCCGGCGACAGAGAGAGCCGCGCTCGCGATCACGGCGATAAGGAAGGCCACCGCCACCCACAGCGGCAGCACGCCGCCGACGACCAGCATGATCGCCGTGACAAGCCCGATCAACCCGACGGCCGGCGGGATCACACGCAGCCAGCGTCCGGCCAGGACGCGACGGCGGACGTCTCCGCTGCGTGAGTCAATGGTGTCCAGCCAGCGGCGGTAGTCGCCGACGCGGCCCTTCGCGACACGCGTCCCCTTGGCGTTTCGGAGCTCGTCCAGCAGCACGGGGTAGCCGGATGCCGGGCGGCCGAGCACGCGCGCGGCGATCACGGCGCTCGACGCGGTGACCGCGATCAGCATGATCATCACGAACGCGCCGGCGAACACCTGCCCCGCGTCGAGAATGATGCGGGCGGCCAGGACGACCCCGAAGACGACGAGCACCAGCACGATCGAACAAACGATGATGGTCCAGGTCAGCAGGCGGTCGCGATCCCGCGTCCCGGTCGCACGACCGGCGCGGCGCAGCTTCCTCCCGGTGACGACATCGACGACCTGCACCAGGAACAGCAGCACCCAGAGCGCTGCTGCGGTGTCGAAGATGACGATGAGGACCTGCGAATCCATGCCGCTCCTTAGAAAACCTTGCCGGGGTTCAGTATGCCGTGCGGATCGAACACGGCCTTCACCTGGCGTTGCAGCTCGAGCTGGTCCGAGCCGAGTTCTGCGCCGAGCCACCGCTTCTTGAGCGTGCCGACACCGTGCTCGCCGGTGAGGGTACCGCCCAGGCGCAGCGCGGCCTCGAAGACCTCGCCTGCGGCGCGCCACACGGTGTCGTCGATCTCGCCGGTGACCACGAAATTGGGGTGCAGGTTGCCGTCGCCGGCGTGCGCGACGGTGGGGATCGGGATGCCGTACTCGCGTTCGATGCGGCTGATCTCCCTGAACATGTCCGGCAGCTTGCTGCGCGGCACCGCGACGTCTTCGATGAGCACGGTGCCGCGCGCCGCGAGCGACGGGTGGAAAGCACGCCGAATGGACAGCAGCCGCTCGGCCTCGGCGGGATCGGAGCTCATGGTCGCCTCCCCGTCAAGCGAGCGGATGATGCGCAGCGCCTCATCGGCCTCGGCTTCAGCGGCCGGTCCATCGGTCTGCACGAGCAGGTGCACAGCTCCGAGGCTCGCCAGGTCGACACCCAGGTGGTCGTCGATCGCCTCCAGGCCACGGGAGTCGATGATCTCCATCACGGCCGGTTGCAGCCCGGCAGCGGTGATCGCAGCCGATGCCGCGGCCGCGTTCGTCACATCCGCGAAGTAGGCGGCGATGCTGACGGTGCCACCGCGCGGCAGGGGTCGCACCCTCACGGTGGCCTCCACGATCACGCCGAGGGTGCCCTCTGACCCGATCATCAGCGCGGTCAGGTCCAGTCCGGTGACGCCCTTGACCGTGCGATGGCCCAGGGTCAGCATCCGACCGTCGGCGAGAACGACCTTGAGCCCGAGCACGGCCTCCCGCGTGACGCCGTACTTCGCGCACAGCAGGCCACCGGCGTTGGTGGCGATATTGCCGCCGATCGTGGAGATGGCGCGACTGGCCGGGTCGGGCGCGAACCACAAGCCGTGCTCGCGCAGCGACTCGTTGAAGTCGCCGTTCAGGATGCCAGGCTCCACGACCGCAAGCTGGTCTGCCACCGAGAGCTCGACGACGCGGTTCATGCCCAGCGTCGACAGCACGATCTCCCCGTCCCCGCCGATCGCTCCACCGGCGAGTCCCGTGCCGGCACCGCGCGGCACAACCGGGACCCGGTGCTCGGTCGCGACGCGCAGGGTGGCCTGGACGTCTGCCGCGTTGCGCGCGTTCACGAGCGCGATCGGCGGAGCGCTGGAGGAGTGCCCCGACATGTCGGTGCGCACCTGGGTCAGGTGAGCCGGATCAACCGAGACCGCATCGCCCAATTCCGCCCGCAGTGAGTCGAGCACGCTCACAAGGCGGCCTCGATGTCCGCACGGGTCGGGATCGACGGCACCGCGCCCAGAGCCTGCACCGAGAGGGAAGCGGCGACAGTCGCGAATTCGGCTGCGGCGACGAACTCGTTGCCCTCGGCGAGCGCCGCGGCAAAGGTTCCGCAGAAGGTGTCGCCTGCGCCGGTCGTGTCAACCGGCGTCACGACGCGCGCCGGCACGCGCGCGACTTCCTGACCCGCCTCGAACAGCACGCTTCCGGATGCGCCGAGCGTCACCACAAGGCGCGGCACCCGCGCCGCCAGCGAGCGCGACGCCGTCTCCGGGTCGTCGGAGCCTGCGATGGCGATCGCCTCCGGCTCATTCACGATCAGGCAGTCCAGCGCGGCGATCAGGGCATCGGAGAGTGCATGTGCCGGCGCCGCGTTCAGGATGACGGTAGTCCCGGACGCCTTGCCCGCCGCTGCGGCCTGCTCCACAGCCGACAGCGGCAACTCGAGTTGCATGAGCAGCACCGACGCGCTCGCGACCGCGCCCAGCTCGGCGTCGCTGAGCGTCTCGACATCGGCGTTGGCCCCGGATGCGATGATGATGGTGTTCTCGGCCGCGGCGTCGACGGCGATGAAGGCCTGCCCGGTGGCGGCAGTGCTGCGGCGGGTCAGGGCCGCGTCGATGCCGGCATCCGTCATCACGGTCGCCAGCTCACGACCGTGCTCGTCATCGCCGAGCGCGCCGACGAACACCGTAGCCACGCCCGCGCGGGCCGCTGCGACGGCCTGGTTCAGGCCCTTCCCGCCGGGGTAGCGCGCAGTCGATGATGCGATGGTGGTCTCGCCCGGCTGCGGGATCCGGTCGACGCTGAAGACGATGTCCATGTTGGCGCTGCCGACCACGGCGACGGATGCGGGACTCATGGTTCTCAGGCTATCGCCCGCGTGCTCCCGGCTGTTTGCCGCCAAGGCGCGGCATTTAGGCTGTGCGCATGAGCGGCGACGATACGAGGCACCGTCAGACCGAACCCGATCCCGACCGTCCGGACGAGAACGAGGCGGAGCGTCTCGCGCGCAACTGGAACGAGATCCTGCAAGAGCTGCGGGTGACGCAGACCGGCACCCAGATCTTGACCGGCTTCCTGCTCACGCTCGCCTTCCAGTCCCGTTTCGCGGAGCTCGACACCTTTCAGCTCGCGCTTTACCTCGCGCTCGTAGTGTGCGCCGTGCTCGTGACAACCCTCGGTCTGGCGCCGGTGAGCATGCACAGGCGCCTTTTCCGCCAGGGTGAGAAGGAGCGCATCGTCGCACTCGCCGATCAGATCCTGAAGTTCATGCTCGCAGCGCTCGCGGTGGTGCTCGCTGGCACCACCTGGTTCATCTTCGATGTCGTGCTCGGCCGCACGGCGGGCATCATCGCGGGATCGATCTCCCTGATCGTGGTCTTCGTGCTGTGGCTGGCGTTGCCGAAACGCGTGCGGACCACACTTCCCAGATGATTGCCACCTGAGCGCGTGGTGCCGCCGCGTAGCGTTGATCGCATGCGAAGCACCATGCTCTTCCTGGTCGGCGCCGGCGTCGGCTATGTCTTCGGCACACGCGCCGGTCGTCAGCGGTACGAACAGCTGAAGTCCGCCGCGAAGAACGCGTGGGAGGACCCGCGCGTTCAGAAGGCGATGAACGACACAGCCGACTACGTGCGCCAGAAGGCGCCCGTTGTCGGGGCGCGCGTGGCGGAGGGCGCTCAGGATGTCGCCGGCCGGGTGGCCGACACGGCCAAGGACATGTCGGAGAAGGTCCAGCGGACCGCAGATGATGTCCGCGGGCGCATCAGCCACCGCAGCGAGGACGCGCGCGACCGGGCGATCGTCGCCGCCGCCGAGTTCCGCGAGGAAGCCCTCGAGGACTTCGAGGACGAGTTCGACGACCGCCCGGACGACGTCGACGACCGCCCGTAGGCGGTCGTCCTCGACGCGACTACTGCTGCGGCGGGATCACATCGATGACGCCGGTCGCGGCCACGAGGCCGCTCAGCCGCTCCGGTGACAGCACCTTGGCGACCTCCTCGGCAGTCATCAGGCCGGCGTCGACGACCAGTTCCGCGATCGACGCGTTCGTCGTGAGCGCGGTGTGCGCGAGCGTGGCCGACGCGGTGTAGCCGATGTACGGCGTCAGCGCGGTGACGACACCCACCGACGACTCGACCTGAGAGGCGAGGCGCTGGGTGTTGGCGGTGATTCCGTCGATGCAGTTGACGCGAAGCGTGTGGCAGCCGTTCCTGAGCCATGCGATCGACTGCAGGATGCTGTGGGCGATGACTGGCTCGAACGCGTTGAGCTGCAACTGGCCGGCTTCCGCGGCCGCAGTGACCGTCGCATCCGCGCCGATGACGCTGAACGCGATCTGGTTGACCACCTCCGGGATGACCGGGTTGACCTTGCCGGGCATGATCGAGGAGCCGGCCTGCCGCGGCGGCAGGTTGATCTCGCCGATGCCGGCCTGCGGGCCGCTGGAGAGCAGGCGCAGGTCGTTGCAGATCTTCGAGAGCTTGACCGCGGCGCGCTTGAGGTGACTGCTCAGCGTCATGAAGACGCCGGCGTCGCTCGTCGCCTCGATCAGGTCGGGAGCGGTGATCATCGGAACACCGGTGAGCTCAACCAGGTGGCGGCGCACGGCTTCCGCGTAGCGCGGGTCGGCGGTGATGCCGGTGCCGATAGCGGTGGCGCCGAGGCTGATCTCGCCGAGCCACGGGAGGACCTCGCTCAACCGCTCGCGGTCCTCGGAGATGGTGGTCGCGAAACCATTGAACTCCTGGCCGAGGGTCATCGGCACGGCATCCTGAAGCTGGGTGCGCCCCACCTTGAGGATGTTCGCGAACTCCGCACCCTTGCGCGAGAACGCGTCGCGGAGCAGCGAGTGCTCAGCGAGCAGCCGCTGGGTGGCCATGATCATCGCGAGCTTGATCGCGGTCGGGTAGACGTCGTTGGTGCTCTGGCTCCGGTTGACGTCGTCGATCGGGTGCAGCGACGTGTAGTCGCCGAGTTCCTTGCCCATGAGTTCGAGGCCGCGGTTCGCGATGACCTCGTTGGTGTTCATGTTGGTCGACGTGCCCGCACCGCCCTGGATCACCCCGACCAGGAACTGGTCGTGAAGTGCCCCGCCGACGATCTCCTCGCAGACCCGGTCGATGATGTCGGCCTTGTCCGCATCCAGGACGCCGATCTCCTTGTTCGCGCGTGCCGCCGCCTGCTTGACGCGAGCGAGAGCGGTGATCAGGTCAGGGTAGACCGAGATCGGTCGCCTGGTGATCGGGAAGTTCTCCAACGCCCGTGCTGTGTGAATGCCCCAATATGCCTCTGCGGGGATCTCGAGTGACCCGAGGGAATCGGTTTCGACCCGGATTGGCCCGGACGCGGTGCTCATTTCGCCTTTGTCTCCTTCGAAAGCGCTACATCCCAACTCTACCCGCGCGGGCGCCCCGCCCCGGGCGTCGCGCTAGGCCGCTGAGATGCCGAACAGTCCGATGATCACGGCCATGATGACGAGCGTCACAAGCTCGTGGCTGACGTTCAGCAGCGTCAGCTGCGCCGGGCGTCCCTCGAAGGCGTCATGGGTGATGAACCGGGCTGCGGTGAAGCCTGCCCAGAGGATGATCGCGGTGACGATGGTGTTCAGCAGGAAGTTGCCGCCGTAGAACTCCTGTGCGATCGCGGCGGACCCGGCGAGCACCAGCGCGCTGATGAAGCTGACGACGAGAGTGACGATGATCGGGATGACCGCGCTGGCGTTGCGGTCCATGTCGACCTTCGCGGCCTTGATCCACCAGTTGCCGAACACCGGTCGCGCGTACCAGATCGCGCCGACGATCATGCTCGATAGGGTCGCGAGCAGCACCGCCCAGATGTTGATCTCGGGAACCATGTCGAACTCCTCTGTTCGTCTGTCTGAAATGGGGGACAAAGCGTTGTGCCGATTGTAGGGACCGTTGACCCCAACACTGGGGCATATTTTGCTATTTCTCTGGGCTTTGTTCACCACGTAGGCTCATTGACATAAATTCTGACATTGTGGGGGACACTCGCCGTGAGCGATAACAGCTACTTCAGCGCGCCAGCCGGATGGTATCCGGATCCGCTGGGCCTTCCGCAACTCCGTTGGTGGGACAGCACGTCCTGGACACACCAGACCTCGGAAGCACGTCAGCCGATGGTCATGCACGAGACCACCTTCGCCTGGGCGGACGACGACATCGACGAAGAGCCCTCGGCAGCCACGCGTCGCGAGCGCCGCGAGCGCGAGCGCAAGGGTCCGATCGACAACGCTCCCCCGACCGCGCAGATGCTGCTGCAGCTGGAG
The DNA here is from genome assembly GCA_963702165.1 of uncultured Actinomycetota bacterium. Classification (GTDB taxonomy): domain Bacteria; phylum Actinomycetota; class Actinomycetes; order Actinomycetales; family Microbacteriaceae; genus Terrimesophilobacter. The sequence continues at coordinate 1,286,970 of OY969722.1, forward strand.
CCGCCGTCACGCGAGGACATCCAGGTCGACATGCCGGAGCCCGAGGGCGCGGCGCATGCCACCCGCGACGACGAACCGTTCGTGGCGAACTTCACCGAGACCACCTCGACGGAGTCCTCCGACGACGCCTTCCGGATCTTCGACAACCTCCGCGACAACTCGGAGGAGCAGTTCTCTCAGCAGCCGTTCGGTCAGAACCAGTACGCAGCGCAGAACTTCCAAGGCGCGCCGCAGGGCTACCAGCAGCCGTTCCAGCAGGAGCAGTACCAGCAGCCGTTCCAGCAGGAGCAGTACCAGCAGCCGTTCCAGCAGGAGCAGTACCAGCAGCCGTTCCAGCAGGAGCAGGGCAACTGGGCCCAGTACGGCCAGCAGGAGAAGGCCGACTTCTTCGTGCAGGGCCAGTCGCCCGAAGCATCCGCATGGGCACCGCAGCACCAGCCGCAGTTCGCCCAGCCGCAGCGTCACACCGTGACCCACACCACGCCGGTGTGGATGATCGCGCTCATCCCGATGCTGCAGCTCGTGCTCAGCCTTCTGCTGCTCACTGCGTTCGGCATGGGCGACAACACCGCCGTGATGGCGGCCATCTGGTTCGCGCCGTACCCGTTCGTCGTGCTGTTCGCGTTCCTTGACCGCCGCACTCTCAAGAAGGCCGGCCACCAGCACACCGCGCACTGGGCGTGGGCGCTCCTCACCGCGCCGATCTACCTGATCGTGCGCGCTGTGGCCTCCATCCGGGAGTCCGGCAACGGCTTCGGCCCCGTCCTGGTCTGGTTCGCTCTTGCCTTGCTGCAGGTCGGCTCGGTCGTCGCCGTCCCCGGTCTGATCATCTCCAGCCTGCCCGCGGTCTTCGCCGCCGAGGCTGAGGCATCGATCATGTCCGACGCCCAGGTGATCGGCTCCACCATGACCGTCACGTGCCCCGCCGCTCCCCCGGTCCTCATCGGACAGCAGTTCGAGTGCTCCGGCGTGCAGGCCAACGGCACGGAGCTCTCCATCCTGGTGAGCCTCGAGCGCGTCAACGGCTGGATCGACTGGCGCGTCGACGACTGGGGCATTTACACCATCGGCTAGCCGGGGGCAGGCCCGTCACCACCGATAGTCGTCCTGCGGCATCCAGCGGACGCCACGCTTGTGGCATAGCAGGATGCCGCGGACGACGGTGCCCCGCGCGTCGCAGGCCGAGTGCAGCAGGCGCGCCCAGGTGCGGTCCCGTTCGGTGAGCTCCCCGTCGTGCAGTTCCTCGAGCACAATCAGCACCGAAGCGGCCTCCAGATCACGCGCCGTGTCGCCGATCGCGAGCGAGAACGCACGTGCATCGTCCTCGGTGAGTTCGCTCGGCAGCGAGTCGACGGGGATAAGCAGCGGCAGCTGAACCTGCTCGTCGTCAAGGAACATCAGCCACAGCTGTCGCTGGTTCGCATGCACGAGAAGCTCTGTGACGCGGTTCTCGATCTCGATCGGGTTGGTGAGGGGGCGCTCGCGGGTGTCGTCGTAGTTGGGTGGCTTCATCCGCCCATAATCAAACGACCGCCCGACGAGAACTCGTCGGGCGGCCGCCAGTTGGGGATGAACCGCCGGGCTCACGCCCGGTGAGGACTAGCCGATCAGCGCTTCGATCGGACCGCGCGCGAAGTAGACCAGGAACCCGGCCGCGACGATCCACAGCAGCGGCGAGATCTCCCGCGCCTTGCCTGCCAGCGAGCGCACGATCACCCAGCTGATGAAGCCGACGCCGATGCCGTTCGCGATCGAGTAAGTCAGCGGCATCACCACGATGGTGAGGAACACCGGCAGGCCCACCGAGAACTCGCTCCAGTCGATGAAGCGGATCTGCGACACCATCAGCACACCCACCACGACGAGCGCCGCGCCGGCGACCTCGAGCGGCACCACCTGGGTGAGCGGAGTGAAGAACATGGCGAGCAGGAAGAGCACACCGGTGACGATGTTGGCGAGGCCTGTGCGGGCACCCTCGCCGACGCCGGCAGCGGAGTCGATGAAGATCGTGTTCGACGACGACGAGGTCGCGCCGCCGGCCACTGCGCCGACGCCTTCCACGATCAGCGCCGACTTCAGACGCGGGAAGTTGCCCTTGTCGTCCTGCAGACCGGCCTCCTTGGTGAGCCCGGTCAGGGTGCCAACCGCGTCGAAGAAGTTGGTGAAGACGAGGGTGAACACCAGCATGATCGCCGCCAGTGCGCCGATCCGCTCGAACGCGCCGAAGTTGAACGCTCCGATCAGGCCGAGGTCGGGTACCGAGACGATCGACTCGGGCAGGGTGGGCACGTTGAGGCTCCAGCCGGCCGGGTTGGGGCCTTCTGCGGTGAAGGAAGGTCCGATCTTCAAGAACGCCTCGGCGAGGATGGCGATGGCCGTGGTCACGAGGATGCCGATGAGCAGCGCCCCCCTCACCTTGCGAGCCATGAGCACGCCCATGATCAGCAAGCCGATGATGAAGATCACCGTGGGGATGCTGGTGACCGAGCCGCCATCTCCCAGTTGCACCGGCGGAGAGGCGTTGCCGCTGGAGCGCACGAAGCCGGCGTCGACCAGCCCGATGAAGGCGATGAACAGGCCGATGCCGACCGTGATCGCGGTCTTCAACTGCGCCGGAACCGCCTTGAAGATGAGCTCACGCAGCTTGGTGGCCGACAGCAGCACGATGATGAGTCCGTTGATGACGACGAGACCCATCGCCTCCGCCCAGGTCACCTGCCCGACAACGCTCACGGCAAGGAACGAGTTGATGCCGAGGCCGGCGGCGAGACCGAACGGCAGGTTGGCCACGAGCCCGAACAGGATCGTCATCACACCGGCGGTCAGGCCGGTGACGGCGGCGAGCTGCTGGCCGTCGAGCATCGTGCCGGCGACATCCTCTGTACCACCGAGGATGAGCGGGTTCAGGATGACGATGTACGCCATCGTCATGAAGGTCACGAGACCACCGCGCACCTCGCGGCCGATGTTCGAGCCGCGTCGGCTGATCTCAAAAAAGGAATCGAATCTCTCCCGGAAGGAGTTTCCGGATCCGCGCTTGACGGGACTCTCGATTTGCTGCTGGGACACTTGTATGCCTTTCACCACAATAGGGACGCGTTCAGCATAGAAGCGTTGGGGGGTCGGATTTCGCCGCCACACGGCGCGATAGCGTTAGCTGATGCACGAGGGCGGATGGCTGAGCGACAAGGAGCGCAAGAAGCTCACCCGCATCCCCAGCGACACGGCCATGACGGCGACCCTTGCGGGCACCGGCCTCATCGTCTCGTCGATGCAGACGCTCGTGACGCCGATCGTCCCGCAGCTGCCTGCGCTGCTCGACATCTCAGTTGCCGAGGCCCAATGGGTGCTGACCGCGACGCTGCTTGCCGCGTGCATCGGGACGCCTATCGCCGGGCGCCTGGGCGACATGTACGGCAAGCGCCGCATCACCCTTGCCCTGCTGGTGTTGATGGTGCTCGGCTCGCTCATCGCCGCGATTTCCAACACGCTCATCCCGCTGGTCATCGGACGGGTGCTGCAGGGGCTGAGCCTCGGCGCGATCGCGCTCGGCATCAGCATCCTGCGTGACGTCATCCATCCGTCCAAGCTCGGTCGGTCGGTCGCGCTCGTGAGCGCATCGCTGGGCGTTGGCGGGGCGGTCGGGCTGGCGGCGGCTGCGCTGATCGCGCAGAACTTCGACTGGCACTACCTGTTCTGGCTCTCGGCCGCGCTCGGTGTGCTCGCGTTCGTGCTGGTGATCCGGATCATCCCGGTCAGCACGCTGCGCACAGCCGGCCGCTTCGACTGGGTCGGCTCGATCGGGCTCAGCGTCGCGCTCGTCGCTCTCCTGCTCGCGATCTCGAACGGCAGCATCTGGGGCTGGACCAGCCCGCTCACCCTCACCCTGCTGATCGGCTCCGTCGTCGTCTTCGCGCTCTGGGGCTGGTACGAGCTGCACGTCGTCAACCCGCTGGTGGACCTCCGGGTCGCCGCCCGCAAACCGGTGCTGCTGACCAACCTCGCCTCCCTGGCCGCGGGTTTCGCCTTCTTCGTAACCGCCGGATCGCAGCCGATCCTTCTCGAGCTGCCGAGCGGGACCGGTGTCGGCCTCGGCCAGACGATCCTCGTCGCCGCCCTGTGCCTCATGCCGAACGGGATCGTGATGTTCCTGCTCTCCCCCGTCGCCGCGAGGCTGTCCGAGCGTCGCGGACCGCGCACGAGCCTCGTGCTCGGAATGCTCATCATCGCCGCCGCCTTCGCCATCGCGGTGTTCCTCATGCAGGAGATCTGGCACGTCATCCTCGTGTCGACTCTCGTTGGCGCAGGTGTGAGCTTCGCGTACTCGGCCATGCCGACCCTGATCATGCACGCGGTCCCAGCCACCGAGACGGCGGCGGCCAACGGGCTGAATTCGGTGATGCGCACCCTGGGCTCGACCGTGGCGGCGAGCCTCATCGGGGTGATCCTGTCGTCCAGCTTCACCGTCTACCAAGGGATCGAGATCCCGACCAGAGGCGCCTTCCAGACGGTGTTCACCGTCGGCGCCGGCGTCGCCTTCCTTGGCGCACTTCTGGCGCTAGTCATCCCCCGCCGCGAACGGGTCTACGAGACGGCGAGCATCCCCATCCGATTGCCTGAGGACTCCCCACACCTCTCCAGCATCGGTGCCTACACTGACGCCATGGACCGAGACCTGATCGAGCCGAACCCCGACGATGAGCGTGAAGTCGAGTTGGACGAGGAAGACCAGCTCGACGCGCCACCCACCATGGATCCGGATGAACGCGTCGAGCGGGAGAACGAAGAAGTGGCGCTGCCGGACGAGGAGCGCCCGGTCTAAGGGTGAGTTCTGGGGTGGTTCTCAGAGGCGAACCAGAGAGCGCTCATAGGCTCCGCACACCTGACCACCAAACGCAAGGGGGCCCCGACATGAGTGACCTCAACCTTCCCCCGGGAACGCACGACGAGTCGAACCCGTCCGAGTCGCTTCTCGACGGCGACACCCTCGAGTACTCGGTCGTGAGAGAGCTGAGACGGAACCTGCCGGAGGAGACGGACGACCCGACCCTCCCGGGCGGGTCGATCACCCTCGGTCTCGACCTCGGCGGGGCGTTGCTCTGATGACTTCCGTACACTTCACTGGTGTGAGCCTTCGAGACATTCCGATTACGACCATCGACGGACGCGAGACGACCTTCGCCGAATTCGCCGACGGTGTCGTCCTGGTGGTGAATGTCGCTTCGCACTGCGGTCACACGCCGCAATACGAGCAGCTCGAGCAGCTTCAGCGCACCTACGGCGATCGCGGGTTCACCGTGCTCGGGGTCCCGTGCAACCAGTTCGGCTTCCAGGAGCCCGGCAGCGCCGAGACGATCCAGGAGTTCTGCTCCACGACCTACGGCGTCTCGTTCCCGTTGACCGAGAAGGCACGCGTCAACGGCGCCAAGCAGCATCCGCTCTACGCCGAGCTCACCACTGTGCCGGATGCCAACGGCACAGCGGGCAAGGTGAAGTGGAACTTCGAGAAGTTCCTGGTCGCCCCCGGCGGCGCCGTGCGCCGCTTCCGCAGCGCGGTGAAGCCCGATGCGCCGGAAGTGGTGGAGGCGATCGAGCAGGCGCTGGCCACGGTCAGCTAGTCACCCCGTCACGGCATGCGCTTCTGCGGGTACGGGGTCTCGTGCCGCGCGAGCATGTCGACGAAGGCGGCGATGCGGCGCTCCCGCCCGGCCTGGGTCTTCAACTGGCTCAGCCGGAAGTACAGCGCGAAGCGGTTCTGCGGGTTCAGCACGTCGAACATCCTCTGCGCCTCCGGCACCGCGGCGATCGCCGCGAGCAGGTCGGAAGGCAGCTCGGCAGCGGCGGGACCGGCGTAGGCGGCCTCCCAGCGACCATCGGCCTTCGCCGCTTCCACCGCTGCGCGGCCCGCATCCGTCATGCGACCATCGGCTTCGAGTCTCTCGATCCGTTCGATGTTCCGCAGTGACCACGAGCTGCGTTTTGTCCTTGGGGTGAAGCGCTGGAACCAGGTCTCATCGTCGCGCCGCAGCGACTGCCCGTCGATCCAGCCGAAGCAGAGCGCCTCCTGCAGTGCGCCCTCGTAGTCGAGCGCCGTGACCGTGCCGCCCTTCTTGGTGAGGATGAGGCGAACGCCCGGTGAGCGGTCGTGATTCTGCTCCAGCCAGGAGCGCCATGCCGCGGCATCCGGAAACAGCTTGTCGTCGAGCGCGATCGCCATACAGGGAGCCTACGAGGGGCCACCGATATGGTGGAGGGCATGGCCAAGGAAATGGTGCACCAGAGCGATCAGAGCCGGTACGCGCTGCTCATCGACGGTGAACTCGCAAGCGTCGTCGACTACCGCATCAACGAGAACCAGATCTCCTTCCACCACACCTACACCGCGCCGAACCGTCGCGGGCAGGGTCTTGCCGGCGAGATCGTCGAGTTCGCGGTCAACGACGTCGAGGCCAACACCGAGCGCCGCATCGTGCCGATGTGCTGGTACGTCGGCGTGTGGTTCGACGAGCATCCGGAGCGCGCCGAACTGCTCAGCCGCTGACGCCTGCCGCTACTGCGCGGTGTACCCGCCGTCGACGAGGTACTGCGAGCCGGTGACGAACGCCGCCTGGTCGGAGAGCAGGAACAGAACCAGGTTGGCGACCTCCTGCGCGCTCCCCAACCGCCCGATCGGATGCTTGCCGACGAGCCCGTCATACGCTTCCCTGGGGAGGCCCGCGAGCAGCGGAGTGTCGATGTAGCCGGGGTGCACTGAGTTCACCCGGATGCCCAACGACGAGTAGGCGAGCGCCGCGGCCTTGGTCATCCCGGCGACGCCGTGTTTCGCCGTGACGTACGGGACCGCGTTGGCGTCGCCGACCAGACCGAGGATCGACGAGGTGTTCACGATCGAACCGCCTCCCGCGGCCAGCATCGCGGGGATCTGGTAGTACATCCCGTAGAAGACCGAGTGCAGGTTGACGTCCATGAGCTGCAGGTAGCTCTGGATGTCGATGTCGGCGAGCGGGCCGAGCGGACCACCGATCCCCGCATTGTTGAACGCGAGGTGCACGGCACCGAACTCGTCGACCGCGACATCGACGGTGTCCTTGACGTCCTCGGGATTCCCGACGTCGCCTCCGACCGCACGCGCCGTGCCGCCGGCTCCGGTGATCTGGTCGACAACCTCCTGGGCGACCTCCTGCTTGAGGTCGTTCACGACGACCGCAGCGCCCTCCGCGGCGAGCGCGAGCGCGACCGCTTGCCCAATACCGGAGCCTCCCCCGGTGACCACAGCGACCTTGTCCGTGAATCGATTGTCCATGCCCTGCTCCCTTCCTGTGACGAGCGATGAGTGCCCAGTGAACGTCGTGTGGCTGGGAGGTTGCCGCCCGGGGGGTCGCGGGTCGCCGCGTTAGGCTTGGGAGCGATGCGTCTCATCTTCATTCGCCACGGTCAGACACCCGCCAACGTCCTGGGGTTGCTCGATACCGCGCATCCCGGTCCCGGCCTCACCGAACTGGGTGCGACGCAGGCGGCGGCGATCCCGGATGCCTTGGATGGTCAGGGCGTCGATGCCCTGTTCGCCTCGACGCTGATCCGCACCCAGTTGACCGCGCAGCCGCTCGCCGCCGCTCGCGGTCTGGGCGTCACCGTGCTCGGCGGGTTGCACGAGATCGAAGCCGGCGCGCTCGAGGGTCGCGGTGACATGCCGTCGGTGCGCATCTACCTGGAGACGGTGTTCGCCTGGGGGTCGGGTGACCTGGACGTGCGGATGCCGGACGGTCCCGATGGTCACAACTTCTTCGGCCGCTACAACGATGACCTGGAGTCGATCGTGCGCTCAGGGGTGGACTCGGCAGCCGTCGTCAGCCATGGGGCGGCGATCCGGGTGTGGGTTGCCGCGCACGCGAAGAACGTGGCGCCGATGTTCGCGGCCGAGCACCACTTGGACAACACCGGCATCGTCGTGCTTGACGGTTCGTTCGATGACGGCTGGTCGCTCGCCAGGTGGGCAGACCAGCCGATCGGCGGGGCCGTGCTGGCGGATGCGAGTGCAGAAGACCCGACCGGCGAGCCGGTCAGCGAGGCCGACTGACCGCATCCGGCGTCGGCACGCCCACCCAACCCCTGTTATGCAGGACATCCCCTGTTATGCAGGACATTCGACCGGCAACGTCGCCCGATGCCGGTGAATAGGGCCGCAGAGGGCAGAAAGTCCTGCACAACGGGGAAAGTCCTGCACAACGGGGAAAGTCCTGCACAACGGGAGCAGCCTCAGGCGACCTGCTCGCGGTCCAGGGACGCGGCCGTGTCCTCGACGATCGAAGCGATGAGGCGGGTTTCGCCGAGCACGCTGAGATGGTTCTTGCGCGGCACGCTGATCACCCGGGCGTCGCCGAGAACTCTCGCGATCTTGCGTTCCTCGGCCCGAAACGGGTCGCGGGTGCCGTTGACAAGCCGGACCGGCCCGCGGAACGAGCCGAGAAGCCCGATCGGGTCCACCCCCGCGATGCCGCGCACAGCATCCGGCATGACCTGAACGGCGAGACCGCCGGCGGACATCGCCGCCGCGACATCCGGTGGCAGCATGAGCTGGAAGCCCTTCAGGCTGAGCTTCTCTGCGCGCTGCGGGTTGCGGGCCATCGCCCGCGAGACGCCCAGGTAGAAGGCGACCCCCAGCCCGCGCGGCCGGATGCTGCAACCGATTCCGACGAAGCCGGCCACTCGCTCCGGATGCCGGGAGATGGTCTCCATGCTCGTGAAACCGCCTAGGGAGTGCCCGACGAGAACCGCTCGTCCGCCCGCGCGGTCGATGCCATCGCGCACCGCCTCCACAGCCGAGTCCAGCGTGAACCTGTCGTCCAGACGTCGCCCGTGGCCCGGCAGGTCGACGAGCTCGACCCGCCTGGTGCGCTCCAGTTCGCGGGCAAGCGGCCGCCACATGGTGCTGCTGATCCGGATGCCGTGCACGAGCACGACCGGAATCGGCGAGTGCGGCATCGCCACTCAGGCGCCGATCCGCGTGAGGAGCGCGCGGAACTCCTCCTCCGTCACCTGGATGCCGGAGTCGCCCAGCCGCTGGTTGAGGATGGAGGCGGCGTCTTCTGCATCTCCGCGGGCGATGTCCGCTCGGATCTGCTCGACCAGCCCGTCGACTTTCTCGTCCACGGTTGCGTCCAGCGCGCCTTCCTGTTGGGGAATCGGGCCCGGCTCCTCAGCGTCAGTCATGGTCCCATCGTGCCACCGCGATGCACGGCTCCCGCCCAGCCGCTGCACAGGTTGACCCGAGTGCATTGTTTCTGGGGTGAGTTCCTCTGGAGCACACAGAACCGGGCGAGTAGCCTCGCACCCATGGCTCGACTCGCCGACCGCCTCCGGGCAAACCTGCTAACCACGCTGACCGGGGAACCGGACGGTCGGCCGTACTGGGTGGACAAGATCGAAGCCGGTTCTGATCAGGGATTCTTCGCACCCGACTCCGCCACTTGGACGGTGCACGGCGGCATCCCGACCATGGTGGCCGGCATCCGGGCCCTGCTCATGCAGACCCTGCACCCCGGTGCGATGGCGGGCGTGCACGACCACTCACGATTCCGAGAGGATGCGCTCGGCCGTCTCGCCGGGACGGTGCAGTGGCTCACCATCGTCACCTTCGGCGACACCCACCTGGCTCGCGAGGAGACGGCTCGAGTCGCGCGGTTTCACGAGCGAGTGCGCGGCACCTATCCGGACAAGACCGGTGTCCAACGGCCGTACGCGGCCAACGATCCGGAACTCCTCAGCTGGGTGCACATCGTCTTCGCCGATGCATTCCTCGGCTGCCATGAACTGTGGGGAAAGCCGATCCCGGGCGGACCCGATGCGTACGTGCGCGAATGGGCCATCGCCGCAGAACTGCTGGGAATCCCCGACCCGCCACGCAGCGAAGCCGAACTGCAGGCGCAACTGCACGCCTTCAACCAGGCGGGCGTGCTGCATCATGACGAACGGGTCGAGGCCGCGGTGAGCTTCATCCGGAACCCGCCGCTGAAGCGCTCGATGATGCCCGCCTACCGCATCATGTTCGCCGCGGCGGTGAAGTCCATCCCCTCCGAATACCGGAGAGTGCTGGGGCTGAAAGCGACCAGGCTGCCGGCGATCTGGGCCACCGGGGTGCTGCTCGGCAGTCTCCGGATGCTGCTGGGCGGCACGGCGCCGGCGGAAGAGGCCGCACGGGCGAGACTCAGGCGTATCGCAAGCGCCCATCCGATGCCCTCCGCCTGATCCCCTCGGTTCGCCAGCATAGAATCGCCGATGTGACTGACCGCACAGAGTCCGACACGTTCGAAGCTGTCATCTTTGACATGGATGGCGTCGTCACAGACACCGCTAGCGTTCACGCCGGCGCGTGGAAGGCGCTCTTCGACGAAGTGATCCCTCAGCTGGCACCGGATGCCGCGCCGTTCGACGAGACGCTCGACTACCGACGATCTGTCGACGGACGCAGCCGCGAGGACGGTGTGCGCGCCTTCCTTGCGACTCGCGGCATCGACGTGCCCGAGTCGGGTGACGGCGTGACGATCGAGTCGCTCGCGTCGCGCAAGCAGCATCACTTCGACTTGTACCTGGAGGAGAACGGCGTCAAGGCGTATCCGGACACGGTCACGCTGTTGAACCGGTTGCGCTCGCGCTCTGTGCCCATCGGGCTCGTCACCTCCAGCCGCAACGCCGACCGCGTCCTCGAGGCCGCAGGGGTCAGGCAATACTTCGACGTCTTCGTCGACGGGAACCGCGCGCGTGAACTGGGACTGCCGGGCAAGCCGGACCCGGCGACCTTCCTCGAAGCCGCGCGCGAGCTCCAGGTGCGGCCGGCGAGGGCGGCGGTGCTCGAAGACTCGGTGGCCGGCGTCGCTGCGGCCGCCAACGGGGGCTTCGGCTGGGTCGTCGGAGTGAGCCGGCGCGGCGGAACCGCAGGCGGCCTGCGGGTTGCCGGCGCCCACCTGGTCGCAACCGACCTGAGCAACCTCGACACGCGACTCGAGGCCGCGCATCCCGGCTGGGCGGGCGGCGAGACCGAAAGCGACCCGTGGCGACTGCATTACACCGGCTACGACCCTGCGACCGAACCTCTCCGCGAGACCCTGTGCACCCTCGGAAACGGGTACTTCGCCACCCGCGGCGCTGCGCCCGAGTCCAGCGACAACGCGCCCCACTACCCGGGCACCTACCTTGCCGGCGTGTACAACCGGCTGCAGACCGACCTCGGCGGGCACGTGGTCGAGGATGAGCACCTGGTCAACGCGCCGAACTGGCTGCAGCTGACGTTCAGGGTGAACGGCGGCAACTGGTTCAGCGTCGACGACGTCGAACTGCTCGACTACGAGCAGACCCTCGACCTGCGGCGCGCGGTGTTCACCCGCGAGCTCCGGATGCGGGATGGCGTCGGCCGGATCACCAAGGTCACCCAGGCTCGCTTCGTCTCCCAGGCGGCGTCGCACGTCGCCGGACTTGGCATGACCATCGAGGCGGAGAACTGGTCGGGCGACATCGTCGTGCGGTCGGGTATCGAGGGGCGAGTCGCCAACCGCAACGTGCCAGAGTACCGACTGCTCGCTAACCAGCACCTCGAGCCGCGCGTCATCGAACAGGTCGACTCCGAGTCGCTGTTGCTCGAAATGGAGACCAACCAGTCGGGCATCAGTATCGCGATGGCTGCACGCACCCGGGTGGTGAGCGCGGACAGCGTGGTGATGCACAACCTGCAGAGGACGCTGAAGACGGATGCCGAGGGCTGGATTGCGCAGGACATCGACGTCGAGCTGACCAAGGGCGTCCCGCTGACGATCGAGAAGACCCTGGTCGTGAACACCTCCAGGGACCGGGCGATCTCGTCACCGTCGCTGTCCGCGACCACATCGATCCGGCGGATGCCTAACCTGCAGACCCTGCTGTCCGATCACGAGCGCGCGTGGCGCGTGCTGTGGAACGAGTTCACCGTGCTGCTGAAGGCGGACGAGCGCCAGCAGCTCGCCCTGAACATCAACACGTTCCACGTGCTGCAGTCGGTGGCATCCATCACCGCCGACCTCGACGCCGGACTGCCGGCACGCGGGCTGCACGGCGAGGGGTATCGGGGCCACATCTTCTGGGACGAGATGTTCGTCTACCCGACGCTGTCCATGCACCGGCCGGAGATCAGCCGCGCGCTGCTCGGGTACCGGTACCGGCGGCTCGCCGAGGCGCAGGCCGCTGCGCGGGAGAACGGTCACGCCGGCGCGATGTTCCCGTGGCAGAGCGGCATCGACGGGCGCGAAGAGACGCCGACGCAGCTGTACAACCTGCGCAACCTGCAGTGGATGCCCGACAACTCGTCCAGGCAGCGCCACGTCGGGCTCGCGATCGCGTACAGCGTGTGGCGGTTCTACGAGATCACCGGCGACCTCGACTACCTCGTCGAGCAGGGCGCCGAGCTGATGATCGAGATCAGCCGATTCTTCGCATCCCTCGCGGTGCACGACCCGATCGACGACCGGTTCGACATCTCCGGTGTCATGGGACCGGATGAGTTCCATGACGGCTATCCGGATGCGCCCGGTCTCGGCCTGAAGAACAATGCGTACACCAACGTGATGGCGGCCTGGGTGCTGCAACGCACGGCGGAAGTGGTGGACCTGCTGAAGGTGCGCTACTCGGCCCAGGTCTGGACCCGAGTTCAGCTTCGACCCGGCGAGCAGGCCCGGTGGCGGAACATCGGCCGGCGGTTGCGGGTGGCGTTCCACGACGATGGGGTGATCAGCCAGTTCGAGGGCTTCGACACGCTGAAGGAATTCGACTGGGACGGCTACCGCGAGAAGTACGGGTCGATTGGCCGGCTGGACCTCATCCTCGCGAGCGAGGGCGACAGCACCAACAACTACAAGCTCTCGAAGCAAGCGGACGTCCTCATGCTGCTGTACCTGTTCAGCGCCGACGAACTGCGGGAGGTGCTCGGCGGGCTCGGCTATGAGTTCCCGGATGAAGCGGTGCGGGCGACCGTGGAGTACTACCGCGACCGCTCCACGCACGGCTCGACGCTGAGCAACGTGGTGCACTCCTGGGTAGAAGCGAGACTGGATCGCGCGCGCTCGTGGGGCTTCCTCGTGCAGGCGCTCGAGAGCGACCTTGCGGATATCCAGGGCGGCACCACGCAGATGGGCGTGCACCTGGGTGCGATGGCAGGTTCGATCGACATGGTGACGCGTTGCTACACGGGGCTAGACATGCGCGCCGGCCGACTGAAGCTCGACCCGGTGCTGCCACCGGAACTGCGGCAGATCGACTTCACGTTGAACTTCCAGCACCAGTTGCTGCGCTTGACGGTGGATGAGCGGCTCATGCGCGTGCAGGTCAACCCGGGCGGCACCGCACCGATCGAGTTGGAGATCCAGGGCCAACGGCACATGATCTCGCCCGGAGAGACGCTTGAGTTTGCGCACGACGACCACGTGGCCATGGCAAACTCTCCGCATGACCGATGATGAACTCCGCGCCCTCCTGACATCCGTTACGACCATTGCCGTTGTGGGCGCATCCGCGAACCCCGAGAAGCCCTCGGGTGAGGTGCCGATCTGGCTGGTCGAGGCGGGGTTCACGATGATTCCGGTGAACCCAAAGGCGGACGAGATCGCCGGTCAGAAGGTTTACCGCTCGCTCGCCGAGATCCCGGTGCCGATTGATGTCGTCGACGTCTTCCGGCCGTCAGAGGAGACTCCGGATGTGGCGAGGCAGGCCGCAGAGGTCGGCGCCAAGGTGCTCTGGCTGCAACTCGGCATCACCTCGGACGACGCGCGAGCGACGGCAGCGGAGGCGGGCATGACCTACCTCGAGGACATCTGCATCGGCGCGACGGTGCGCCGGCTGGGCATCCGCAAATAGCGGCTACGCTGGCGTGGTGCGCGCGCTGATCACGGACGATGACGTTGGCGACCTCATCCTGAGCGAGGAGCGCACACCTGAGCGGCACCGCGTGATCGCGACGACCCTGTTTGAGTGGGCAGAGGACAAGGACCGCTTCGAATTGGGACCGGACCTTCCTGAGTCGTACTTGCTCGGCGCGGCGTCGAGCCACGCGCTGATGGCCGGTGATGCCGACGTTGCCCTCAGGTACGCCACTGTGGCGATGGGCTACACAGACGACGGGACGGTGTTGGCGACCTATTACGAAGCCTTGTTGGGTGCAGGGAAGGCGGAGCAAGCGGCCCAGCTAGAAAAGCTCATGCGCACCCAAGAGCACTTCAACCTTGCATTGTTCGAGGGCATGTCGTTCATCGAGGCCGAGCGCGGCGAACTGAAGTCGGCACTCCGCTGGGCGAACCTCGGTGTGCTGCGAGCGGATGAACTCGTGGAGGATGAGGACTACGAACACTTCGAATACGTCAGCTTGCTACTGCAGCGAAGCGCGGTGCGAAGACAAGCCGCTCTCCCCGAAGATGATCTCGATGTCGAGGCGCGCGAACTCGACGAGGAGCTGCGCTCATAGGTGCGCTCCCCTCGAAGCTGCGGGAGACTGAGTCGGTGACCGCCGACTTCCGCACCGCACCCGTTGACGCCGCATCCGCCGCCGCCCTCGCTGAACGCGGATTCCGCTACGAGCTGGTCGACACCAAGGATCCGGTCGCGTTCCGCCACTGGCTGGGTGCGGTCGGGCGCGGTTTCCACGACGCGGCCGGCGATGCGGACAGCGCTGAGCTGCGCCGCTTCGCGTATCTGGAGCGGCGCGCGCTGGGAGTTTGGGATGACACGCTCGCCGACGCCCCGACACCTGTCGGCACGCTCGGGTCCTGGGTCACCGACCTCACCGTCGTCGGCGAGGCAAGCATCCCGGCGTGGGCGATCAGCGCGGTGACGGTCGCTCCGACCCACCGCCGGCGCGGCATCGCCCGCAGCCTGATGGAGGGTGAGCTGCGCACCGCGAAGGCGTTAGGCATTCCGGCCGCGATTCTCACCGCATCCGAGGCCACCATCTACGAACGATGGGGCTTCTCCCCCGCCGCGATGATGACGGAGTGGGAGATCGATGTCGCACGCGCGAAGTGGACTGGCTCGACCCCGGATGGGCGGGTCCAGCTGGTCACCACCGAACAGCTGCGGGACCACGACGGCCCGGCCATCCTGGAACGCGCCCGCCTCGCGGTGCCCGGTCAAATCCGATTCTGGGGCATCCTGTGGGATCGGCTCTTCGGCCTCGCCGGCGATGATGCTGCCAAGAGCGCCCGTTGCGTGCGTTACGACGACGAGCACGGCACTCCGCAGGGTTTCGCCATCTACCGGCCGGACCGCGGCGAGGCAGAGGGCAAGCTCACCCTCGGCTACCTGATCGGCGCCACCGATGATGCCTACTCGGCGCTCTGGCACTACCTCCTCGAGATGGATCTGATCAAGACCATCACGGCGTCACTGCGTCCAGTGGACGAGCCGTTCCGCTGGCAGGTGTCCGACTACCGCGCGGTGAAGAAGACGTGGGAGTCCGACCACCTCTGGTTGCGCATCCTCGACCCGAAGGCGGTGCTCGAAGCGCGGCGGTACAGCGCGTCGGGGCGGTTCCGGCTCGCCGTGACCGACCCGCTCGGGTTCGCCACCGGCGACTACCTGCTCGAGATTGACACGGATGGGGTCGGTCGGGTGAGTGAAGGCGAGCGCACGGACGCGGCCGGAGTGGCGCTGTCGGTGAATGAGCTCGCGGCGATCAGCCTCGGCGCGGTGACGGCGACGACCTTGGCCAAGGCCGGGCGGCTCCGGGAGCAGACGCCGGGCGCTGCGGTGGCCGTGGATCGAGCGTTCGCCTCGCCGGTCGCGCCCTGGTTGAGCATCTGGTTCTGACTCGGACTCGTTCGGCACCCTGTTGTGCAGGACATTCCTTGTTGTGCAGGACATTCTGGCTTCCCGCGGCGCATCCGTTGGGATCCGGGGCCGACAACGACCGAAAGTCCTGCACAACAGGGGGTATCGACAGGCTCGACCACCGTGCGCTCTACAGGCTCAGGTGCCGGGTACCTGCTAGATCGCTGGCAACTGTGCATCCGGATGCCGTGCGCGCCTACGTTCGGGAGCGAGCGGAAGTCCCGCCAGAACTGGGAATCAGGAGCTTCGATGAGCGACCCCAACAACCCCGACACTCCGAGCGAGCCGGACGTGCCGTCGATCCCGAATCCGGCATCGCCAGCAATGCCGATCCCGCCCAAGGAGCCCGATGGTGGCCCGGACATCGACGAGCCGGGCGAGGACCTCGGCCTCGAGGATCCGGATGAGCCACTCGAAGACCTGCCCAAGAACCCGCGCGCCGATGGCGACCTGGGCGGGCTGCCGTAACCCGTGCGCAAGCGCGTCATCGTGCGCGGGCTGGTGCAGGGCGTCGGATTCCGCTGGTCCGCCGGGCGCGAGGCCGAAGCGCTCGGCCTGAGCGGGCACGCCCGGAATCTTGCCGATGGCAGCGTCGAGGTCGAGATTGAGGGGCCGGATGCCGCGGTCGAGCGGATGACTGCCTGGCTGGGCCAGGGGCCGCGCCACGCCCGGGTCGACGCGATCGAGGTGACCGAGCTGGGTGAGACGGGGCGGGTGGGGTTTCAGCTGGGGTGAGCCGGGGTCTCGCTAGACGCCACCTCCGCCGCCGCCACCACCGCCGCCGCCCGACGATCCACCGCCGCCGGAGCCACCCGACGACGCACTGAACGATGACGACGCGGTCGACGACACCGATCCGATGCTGCTCGCGAACAGCGCCGCGTTGAATCCGCTCGCACCGGAGTACCATTCGGGCTGCGAGCCGGTCTGCTCGTAGTAGCGGCCCAGCTCCTGCGCCCAGCGCTTCTCCTCGCCGAACAGGACCGCGTACGGCAGCAGCCGCTCGTTCAGTTTCACGACCTGCGCCGGATCATCCACCGATACCCGTGACCGCAGTGCGCCCTCAGGGGATTGCAGGAATTGCAGACGATCTGTCTCAGCGAGGTCGATGTACTCGTGCAGGCCCTTCAGGTAGTCGCGCAGTTCGACGCCCTTCGCGTCGAGGGGCGACTTCGCGACGAGTACGTAGGTCGCAGCCGCAGCGAGCACCGACACGACGAGGGTCAGCAGCGGCCACCGGCCGCCGTAGTCCTGGTCGAGTGCCATGATGCTGAACACCACGCCCGCGAGCGACGCGAGGGTCGCCGCGATGACCACCCAGGCCACCCTCATCGCCGGGATCTTCCGCCGGTAGCCCTTCTCCACCATGTACTTCGACACCCGACCGTTCAGGGACAGGATGCTCTTGGCCGCCCTGCTATCCGACGACTTCAGCTTCTTGCGCGTGCCTGGCGCTGGCTTGTACTCGAAGATCGCATTGATGAACGACTTCTCGTCCTTGTCGAGGCCGTCGTCGTGGAGGAACTCGAGGGTGAACTTGCCGCGCCTCTCCTCCTCGAGGATCCGGATGTTGCCGTCGACGGCGAGCTTGATGAGCTCGGCCGCGGTGGCCCTGCTCACCTTGCGAATGGTGTTCGCCGAGTAGAAGAGGTTCACCCCCTTCGGCGGAAGGTATTCGGGGATGATCAGCCCGCGGCTCGGTGCGTCGCGGAGCACCCGCATCCGTACGAAGCCCGCGGCCGCTGCCGCGAGAACGGCGAGCGCGGCGCCGATCGCGGCGAGGGCCGGCCAGATCGAGTCGGTGAAGCCGCTCGGTCGCGGGGTGAAAGTTCCGGGCTCGAATGCGATCGCCAGAGTGACGTTCTGACCGGCTTGCAGGTTCGTCGCCGAGAAGGAGAAGCCATCCGGCAGCTCGACGATCGTCGCCGGGTCGGTCGAGCTCTCGTAGCCGGCGTAGCCTGCCACCTGCCCGGTGAGCGATTTCCGCAGCTCGTCGGCAATGTGGACGTTGGCGGTGACCGAGCCGAACGGCTGCCCCCATCCGGTGCCATTGGTGTCCCAGTAGAACTCGTCTGCGCCCGTGTCGGCGAAGTACCGGGTCACGAAGCGCTGCTCGTACGTGATGACATACGTCTGCTGGCCGTGCACGTAGTTGTCGCCGGCGATGGTGAGGACGACGAAATCGCCGTCGCTGTCCGAACTCCACTCGCGCGGCTGCCCGGCCTCGTCGGTGACGCTGACGACCTTCAGCTCGGTCGGATGCCCGTCGTAGCGGTCAACGAGTTCGCGCCGGATGCCTCGGTTCTGGTCGAACTCGGGGAATACCGCGACGAGCGTCTCGACGGTGCGAAGCGTGGAGTGGCCAGCCTCATCGGCGCCCAGGAAGTACTCGCCCGTGAAGCTGTCGAAGTGGAAGTCGTCGACATCGGCGACCGCGGGAGCTGCAACACCGAAAGCGAGCGCGAGGGTGAGGGAGACGAAGGCGAACAGTCGTTTCACGATCCCAACTCTATTGAGATTCAGGCGTGCGGCCCGACCGTCACCGCGCCGAACACCACCGCCGCCGATAGCCCTTGAATCTCGGCGATGCGCTCGGCCCGCTGCTCGATCTCGCTCCGCCGGGCTGCGGTCAGCCGTGGGAACGCCTCGACCGTGACGGTGACGCGCTTGCCGCTCTTCCTCTGGTGCCAGACCCCCTGCACTGTGCCGTCGATGACGAGCACCGGGTAGTTGCCCGCCTGCCCTCGCGAGAGAGCGCGCTCGTAGGCCCGACCGGGGAACAGGGCCTCGCGCGGATGGCTGCCGACCACCAGGGCGTCGAAGTACGGAAGCAGCAGCACCGCCGTCGAGCCGGCGTCGGGGAAGGCGGTGTCCCCCGCGTTCACGAACAGGTCATCCACGCGCTCGAGGTCCGCGCGCTCGAAGACCGAATCCGCCCAGGCGACCGGCGCGGACAGCCACCGTGCGAAGTCGCGAGGTGCGGCGGGGCCGTATGCGTGCAGGTAGCGCTGGAGCAGCCGAACCTCGGGTTCGTCAACCGCCACATAGGCCGGCGCCCGGATGTAGGTGATCGCCCGGCCCCTGCCGGGGCCGAACGCCAGCGCACCCCGCGCCGCCGCGCGCGAGATGACCTGTCGCCAGCGGGGCCACCAGGTTTGGAAGGCGGGCATCACGAGCTCTCCCGCCCACGATCCCGCCCGGGCAACGACTTCCTTGTCCAGCTCGTCGAGCGTGAGCCCCTCGTCGATGCCGTCTTGAGCGAGGGCGTCGCGAACGGCTTCGACGACGGCGGTGGTCTGCTCGTCGTCCAGTCGCACATCGTCTGCTCCTCCCCCGATCACCGGCACGGCTTCGAGCGCCGGCAGCCACAATCCGAGTTCGCTGGTGGGGAGGTAATGCACGGTCCCGCGCGGGCCGTAGGTCTTGGTCAGGGTGCGCTGCGGCCACAGCGCGTCCCGCACGTCGGCCGCACCGCCGGCCGCCATCCGGATGCCGATCGAGACCTCCGCGGACGACGCGATCTGCGCGTGGGTGCCGACGGAGGCGGACGCGGCAGCGGCGGCATCCGGTGCCTGAGGCTCCTCCAGCAGGTGGCGCGCGAGCCTGCGGGCCGCGACCAGCTCCGGGTTCAGCGCCATGCATCGAATGGTAGCCGGGCGGCACGGCACGGAAAATGCGCGCGCGCAGGGAGCATTCGTCGCTAAGGTGAATCAACCGTACCCAGTTGTGGGGACTCGCCAGCCGATCGCCGCAACTCGAGCACGACCGATATATCCGGCCAAACTGGGGGCATCCGGATTGGGTTCAGCCTGTTTACACTCGGAACCAATCCTCGCTAACCCGAATTCGCAAGGAGGTAACGATTGTCTGATCAGGGAGACGTCGCGCCCGCTGCGTGGTACCCGGACCCTCACGGGGTCGCCGAACTCCGGTGGTGGGACGGAACCCAGTGGACGGATGCAGTTCACGGGCCGACCTCGCCGTCAACCGGTTCGACGGCCGTGTTCCCGGAGTTGCCTCCTACGGATGTACCGCTGCATGCCCCGGCAGTGCCGGCTGCCCAGCCGGCCGTCGCCGAGCCGGTGGCTGTCGCCGAACCGGCAGTCGTCGCCGAGCCGGACAGGGCTCCCGAGCCTGTCGCTGTGGCCGAGCCGGCAACACTGCCGGAGACCGCCGCCATGCCAGCGCCCGTCGCGGTCGCTGACGTGCTCGTCGACGCCCAACTGACCCAGCAGCCGGGGATTCTCACCGACCCGGAAGGCACCGGCCTCGGCACCGAGACCTGGCCGCCGGCGTTGGCTGTCGGCGACGGGCCGTCGCGGTCGCAACTGCGCGAGGTGCAGGCAGACTTCTCCGAGCCGGGTGAGCAGGCCTATGGGTGGGGTCGTGAAACGACTCGCTACAGCACGATGCCCGGCCAGGCGAACCCCGCGGGGGCGCGCTGGCGGGGGCTGTCCGGCCCCACAAGGCCGACCCGGTCGAACACCGCGTCATCCTGGGTGATCGCATTCATGCCATTGATCACGGCGCTGCTGACGTTCGGCGTCATCTTCGCGCTGGTCAACCTCCCCGGCTTCGACGCAGCGCCGATGCAACTGGTGCTCGCGGTTGTGGCGGCGGTCATGTTCGCCGTGACGCTCCTGCTCGCCGTCAGCGACCGCAGCCGCCTGTCCAGCTTTGGGCACATCACGCCGGCGCACTGGGCGTGGGCGCTGCTCGGCTCGCTGGTCTACCTGATCGCCCGCACGATCTCGGTGTTCCGCAACACGTCGAAGATGACCTGGCAGCTCTGGGTCAACCTGCTGCTGACGGTCGGCATCATCACGGTCGCAGTCGCGGCCGTGTCGATGTTCATCGCCATGGCCCGGCAGTTCCTGGGGTTCTAGCAGCGCCTCGGTGACGGAAGGGGATGCTCGTGGGCGACCTGGAGATCATCCGCGGCGACATCACCAGGCAAGAGGTCGATGCGATCGTGAACGCGGCGAACTCATCCCTGCTCGGCGGCGGCGGAGTGGACGGCGCGATCCACGCGGCGGGCGGCCCAGACATCCTCGCCGAGTGCCGGATGCTGCGCCGCGACCGCCTACCGCACGGATTGCCGGCCGGACAGGCCGTCGCGACCGGTGCCGGGCGGCTTCCGGCCCGTTGGGTGATCCACGCCGTTGGCCCCGTGCACTCCCCCAGCGACGACCGCACCCACCTGCTCGAGAGCGCCTACCGCAGCTCGCTCGATGTCGCGGCCGAGCTCGGCGCCGACTCGGTCGCCTTCCCGGCGATCTCGGCCGGGGCCTACGGATGGCCTAAGGAAAGCGCCGCCTTCGTCGCGGTGGGCAGTGTCGCCGACCGGCTTGACGAGTTCGACCTCGTGCGCTTCGTGCTGTTCAGCGACGAGCTGCAGGAGCTGTTCCTCCGGGCGGCGAGCGAACTGCTCTGAGGCGCCTGGCATCAGCGCATCCGATGCTCAGTAGATGAAGATCGGCAGCGCGCCAGGGTTGTGCGCGTGCACGATAACAAGGAACACGACGACGTCGAACAGCAGGTGCACCGCCACCACATAGCTCAACGACTTCGACAGCATGAAGATGTAGCCCTGCAGCAGTGCGAACGGGATCGTGAGCAGCGGCCCCCAGCTCTGATAGCCGAGCTCCCACAGGAACGACACGAAGATCGTCGCCTGCAGGATGTTGGCCTGCCACAGCGGGAAGTGCTTGCGCAGCAGCGCGAACACCGTGCAGATGAAGAACAGCTCGTCCCAGATGCCGACGGCGTTCACGCCGACGAACAGTCGCGCGACCTCATCCGGGGCGGTCACGGCCGGCCAGTTCAGGTACGCGCCGGAACGGATGAAGTAGGTCGGCAGGATGAGCCAGCCCAGCACGACGACGACAACGAGGTACAGCCACTGCACGCGTGACCAGCGCCGACCGGTCAGAATCGGGAAGACGATCGGCTGCGTCCCGGGGCGCCGGTTCACGACGTACCGGGACAACAGGTACGGCACGAGGACGGCGAGCGCGAGCACCGTCCCCATGACGACCATGTTCAGGTAGCTGATGTCGGCCTCGAGTCGAATGGTGCTGATGATTCCCATGCCGATCGCGATCAGGCCGAGGTCGGGGGCGAGTTCGCGGTCGATGGCGAACGCGGAAGCGACGCCGGCCACCAGGAGAAGGTAGCCGGCCAGTCGCGGGACCAGGTCGTGGTCCGCACCAACACCGAAGAGCAGCACCGCGGATGCGGAAACCAGCGCGGCGGGAAGAAGACGCCAGGAGACTCCGGTGGACTGGCGTATCTCGATCGCGTTCACCATTCCACCTTAAACGCCAGGAGGCGGTGGGATCGTGGCTGGCCGTTACCCCCGTACCGTCCAGCTCTTGTGTGATCTCACCGCCTCCGGGTGCCCCCCGTATTGCGTAGAGCCACAGTAACCCCACCTCACCCGGCAAATAATCCCCCAAAGGGGGGCGCTACCAGAATCGGGACCCGCGTGCGATCATCCGGCGCTATCGGCACCGGCCGCACATGGCGAAGGCCTCCGAACCTGCATTGCAGCTTCAGGAGGCCTTCTATACCTTCGAGTTTTACCTCGTTAGCGGGGACAGGATACTCCCCCAAACGGGGGACGCAACCCCTAAAGCCTTGTTTGATGGTTGAGGGTCAGCCGAGCCAGTCGGCCAGCACCAGCGCCTGGTTGTGGTGATCGTCCTTCGCGCTGTAGAGCAGCGTGACAACCTTGTGTCCGGCCAGCGAGTCACGCAGCCCTGCCGCCGCCGGGTTCTGGT
The DNA here is from genome assembly GCA_963702165.1 of uncultured Actinomycetota bacterium. GTDB lineage: Bacteria > Actinomycetota > Actinomycetes > Actinomycetales > Microbacteriaceae > Terrimesophilobacter. The sequence continues at coordinate 1,309,592 of OY969722.1, forward strand.
CGAGTTCTGCGCGGTACCGGCGTTCGAACTCCGCCCAGTTCTGCACCTCGTGGTGGAACCAGGTGCGCAGCTCGTCGCTCGGGGCGACCTCCTTGGCCCACTCGCCAAGTGCCGCACGCTCCTTGCTCACTCCTCGCGGCCAGAGGCGATCGACGAGAACTCGGTAGCCGTCATCCGGGCTCGGATCGTCGTAGATGCGCTTCGTTTTCAGTTCCACGTTCGACCTCCTGTGAGTCAACAGTGCCAGTTGACAGCGCCTGCGGCTACGGTGGCGAGCATGGAATCCGATACGGTGCTCACGTTTGTCGAGGATCTGCTGACCACCGCGCCCGTTCCCGCCGAGGGGATGAGCCACAACACGGTGCTCTCCGATGGCGGGCTGCGCGTCATCATGCTGTCGTTCGCCGAGGGCCATGTGCTGAAGGACCATTCGGCGCCGGGCCAGCTGCTCCTGCAGGCTGTCGACGGCGAGCTCAAGGTGCGCGTGGCTCGTGAGGAGCTGATCCTCAAGCCGGGCGGGCTGATCAGCCTGGCCGCGAAGACACGCCACGAGGTGGAGGCTGTCACGGATGCGCGGTTGATGCTCACGCTGGCCACTTAGACAGCGCCAGCACTGGCTAGTGCCAGCGAAACCTTTCTACGCTGGAGAGATGACCGCGAAGCACCCCGACGAGGATGCGCGACTGCGTGCCCTGCGCTACCAGATCGACGGTTCGATACCGGAGGATGCAGACGAGCAGGAGCAGCAAGAGCCGACCGCGCAGCAGCGGGCTCAAGCGGTCGAGATGGCGATCCAGCAGGCGATCCGCCGCGGGGACTTCGACAACCTGCCCGGGGCAGGGAAGCCACTGACCAACCTGGACCGGGTGTACGACCCCGATTGGTGGATCCGCCAGAAGATCCAGAGCGAACGCATCACCGGGCTCGGACCCCCCGCGCTGACACTCCGCACCGAGGATGCCCAGCTCGAGGAAAGACTGGATCGGGCCTTCACCGAAGCGGACGTCCGCGGCATCCTCGAGGACTTCAACAAGCGAGTGATCGAGGCGCGGCGTCAACTGCTGGGCGGCCCGCCGGTCGTCACGATGACGCGCGACGTCGACGCCGAGGTCGAAGCCTGGAGGGCGCGGCGCGAGACCCGGGCAGCCGAGCGGACCAAGGAGCCCGAGCCGTCGCCACGGAGGTCATGGCGGGACAGGTTGCGCAAGCGGGCTGATTGAGCTGGCTTCGAGACGATCGCTTCGCGATCCCGGGGCCAGCGGAATGCCTCAACCCCCGGTGGCGTCGAGCGCGTCGCGCAGCAGCGCCGACAGGGCCTCCAGCTGGACGTTCGACTCGGCCACCACTTCCTCATCCGACCCGTCGAGTGCCCGGGCGGCGAGCCCTGCCTTGCGAGTCGATGAGTTCGGCGATCTTCGCATCGATCGTGTGCGCAGCGATGATGCGCCAAGCGGTCACCGGCTCCGACTGACCGATGCGGTGAACACGGTCGATCGCCTGCGTCTGCTCTGCGCTCGTCCAGCTCAACTCAGCGAGGACGACGTTGGAGGCCGCCTGCAGGTTCAGGCCGACTCCGGCCGCGGTGAGCGATGCGACTGCAACGTGCACCTCTGGGTCGCCTGTGAACGCGTCGATCGTCGCGCTGGCGCTGGGCGCTCGTCTGGTCACCGCGGATCGAGATCGACTTGAGCCCGGTGCGCGCGAAGTGCTCCTCTGCGGCATCCATCACGTCGATGTGCTTCGCGAAGAAGACCACCTTGCCGACCGACGCGGGCGAGCTGAGCCGTGTAGTCGGCAGCGAGCACGGCCTTGGCCTGGCCGATCTTGCGCACCATGGTGAAGACGTTCTCGCCCGATCTTGGCTGCCCTTCGACTCTTCGAGTTCGGCGTGCGCGACCGACGCGAATCAGGTCGTCGCGCGCCCGCGTCGGGCTTGAGCTGCGCGCACGCGGCGGTACTTGTCCAGCAGGCGCGCCACGAGGGCCTCCTCCGCTGCCCGGATGCTGCGCGCCCGCTGTCATCGTCAAGCTCGACCGGCATGTCGGCGATGCGGCGTGCAGGAATGTCGGCGGCGACATCCACCTTCTTGCGGCGCACGATGCCCATCTCGATGACGGCCCTGCGCGCCTCGGCGAAGAAGCCGAAGTCGGCCGGCGTCAGCCCGGTCTCCTCGAGCTTGTCCATCAGCAACGGCAGCGGCTTCTTGTCGTCGATCCAGCCGAGGAACTGCCAGATGGCGCGGAAGTCCTCGATGTCGTTGATCAGCGGGGTACCGGTGAGCGCCATCATGAGCGCCTCGGGCTGCAGCGCCCGGATGCTGCTGCGACAGTGCGAGCACGTGCTTGGAACGCTCGCGACTTGCAGGTTCTTGATGAAGTGCGCCTCGTCGACGACCATGCCCTTGAAGCCGAACCGGCTGAGCCAGCCGACGTGGCGGTCGAGCACCTCGTAGTTGACGATCACGACATCGCTGAACGCGTCGACGTCGTTGCCGTCGCCGTGCACGACCGTCGCGGTGCGCTTCGGCGTCCACAGTTCGACCTCGCGCGCCCAGTTGGTCTTGACGACGTTGGGCACGACCACGAGCAGCGGGTAGGACTTGCGTGGCCGCGGCAGCCAGCAGCGCCTGGGCGGTCTTGCCGAGTCCGGGCTCGTCGGCGAGCAGGAAGGTGCGGTGCCCCTCCTTGACCTCTTCGACGAAGCCGGGCCTGGTGGCGCATCAGCTCGAGCTCGCCTGGCGTCGCGAGCGAGCTCGTCCTCGGGCAGGTCCATGGTCGCGGCTCCGCCGCCGGCGCCGTACTCGAACGAGCGGAACAGGGGCTCGATGAGCTCCCAGTTGCGCGAGCCGGTTGGCCTGCGGCTTCGGCTGCGACTGGATGGCGCTGAAGTCTGGGGCGAGGAACGGGTTCGACATCTGCATCTGGCGCACCGACAGCGGAACGACCTGCTTCTCGACGGGCTTGTCGAGCGGCTTCGGCTCGTTCGCGATGATGAGATCGTCGGGACTAGCTCGACGCCGGCTGCGATCAGCAGGTCGCGGCGGAGGCTTGCGCGCGGCATCCGATACCGGCGCGTCCTCGGCGAGCAACTGCGATGAGCGACGTGTCGCGTGCCGCCGTCTTCGCGAGGATGTCGCCGAGGCCGTCGAGCCGCTTCTGCTCGTTGGCGCGCTCCGCGTCGGTGAGTTCGGGGTCAGCCTTGGCGTGCTTGCGCTCCTCGCGCATGAGCAGCGCGATCACCTGGAACTTGGTGCGGTTGGCCGGGCTGGCCTTGCCGCGCTCCACCGAGCTCTCCACCTCGCGCACCGCGCGAGCAAGCACGGGGATGATGCCGACATCGTCCCCGGGGCGGGACCGCCGCTGTGATGAGCGCCGCTGCGCTCCGCCGGACCGTGCCGACGTCTTCTGGCCCGATCGAGCCATGCTCCTCCTCGGGAGGGATTGCCCTCCGCCACTGTGCGTGACCGAAGCGGTCACGAGTCAACTCCGCGTATTCGGCGGCTATCCGACACCCGATTCGAGCAACTCACCGTGAAGCAAGGTCGAAATCGCGATTGGTGTCACGTTCGAGTCGAGTTTACGCCATGAAAGCGCAATCCGCCCAGTGCGTGCGAAAAATCCGCTGCACTCGGCAAGTCCTGAGGCTTTAGTGCTCCCGCACGTCGATGCTGCCGTTGCTCGTCCGCAGCACCAGCTGGAACTGGCCGTCGACCTCATCCGGCACCCCGATGTTGGTGCTGCCGTTGCTGGTGTCCGCCGTCACGTCGTACGAGCCTTCCGGCACCGCCAGCGTGATCGACCCGTTCGACGTCGTCGCCGTAACGTTCTGGGCGCTCTCCAACTCGAGCTCGATCGCGCCGTTGGAGGTTTCCACCGTTGTGTCGCCGTGGAGCCCCTCGCCGGTGATTCTGCCGTTGCTCGTATTCGCCGACACCTTGCCAGTGACATCGTTCAGCTTTACTCGACCGTTCGATGTACGCACGTCCACATCGGCGACGTGGCTGAGCTCGATCCGGCCGTTGCTCGTCTCACCCTCGACCGACACGCCCTCGGCCAGTCCGATCACGTACTCCACGGAGCAATTCCGGCCGCACCCTCGGAGCACCAGTTCCCCGCTGTCGACGCTGTAGGTGTCTTCATTCGGCTGGTTGCCGCGATAGGTGAAGGTGCGCTTCATGGTCACCTCCGACGCCCCCTCGGTGCCGGTGATGACGACGCTCCCGGAAGCGTCCGCGATCGCGAGGCGAACCGAGTTGACCTGATCCGTGATGACCGCGTCGGAGGTCATGGTCGACTGGGGAAGGATGAAGCATCCGGCGAGGCCGACTGCTGCTGCACTCGCCAGGACTCCTGCTGCTGTCAATCTTGCCAAGCTGCGCATGTTGCTCGCCAGATCTCCGAAATCAGCGGCGCGGCAGATCCCACCGCGCGGGTCCCTCGAGGCGCGCACCATCCGCCGCGAAGCGTGAACCGTGCAGCGGGCAGTCCCAGCTCAACTCCGCGTCGTTCCACGTGACGACGCCGCCAAGGTGCGGGCAGCGGGCTGAGACCCGGGAGGTCACGCCGGCGACGGTGCACACGCCGACAGGTCTCAGCCCGTTGTGGGTGACGGTGGCTTCGCCTTCCGCCGGCGGCGTCGCAGGTGGAGGCGTCTGCCACGCGTTCAGGTATCCCCGCACCAGGTGGACAGCGACCGCCGCGTTCGCGCCGATGCCCGTCGCGACATCCTGCGGGCTCGTGATGCGGTGGTGCAGGGTGCGCGCCCACGGGATGCTGCCGCCGAGAATGTCGGAGGCCAGGGTCAGGCTCGCGGCAACCGAGTTGCACATGCCCCACTTGTTGTAGCCCGTCGCCAGGAAGACGCGGCCTCGACCGCGCGGGAGCCAGCCGACGTAGGGAATACGCCCCGCAGGCTCGTAGTCCTGCGCCGACCATCGGTGGGTGAGCACAGCGCCCGGAAAGTGTTCGCCGGTCCAGCGCTCGAGGTCGTCGAACTGGGCCTGCGGCGAGGGTTCCCGACCGGTCACATGACCGTTGCCGCCGACGATGAGAAGTTCGCCGGTGGCTCCCGACTCCGGCAGCGTCCGGTCGGCGGCGGTCCGCAGTGAGCGCGTCGGCGTGTCAGCGGAGATGTACATGCCCTTCGGGAACTCACCTGCGACTCGGAACGCCATCGCGTAGGACCGCTGCGGGACAACCTTCGCCCAGTACAGACCGCGGTCCAGGATGGGCATTCCGGTGGCCAGGATGAGCTTGCCTGCGAGTACCACGCCGCGGTTCGTCTCCACCTCGACCGGCTTCGATGCCCGCACCCTCCTGACATTCGACTTCTCGAAGATGACGCCGCCATGGTCGCGGACATCCTCGGCGAGCGCTGCCAGCACCAGCATCGGGTCGACCTGGGCCTGGTCGGCGAGGCGCACAGCGCCAAAGGTCTCGAATGGCAGTTCGGTGGTTCCGACCAGGTCGGTTGGCAGGTCGAGCCGCCGGGTCGCCTTGTACTCCCGCAGCACCGCTGCCCCGGCATCCGGGGTCGCGGCGTACGTGAACGCGTCGCGGCGCTGGACGGGAACGCCATGCTCTTCGCAATAGCGGATGAGCCAGTCGCGGCCCTCCCGGTTCGCCTCCACGTACGCCCTGGCTGTGCGCAGCGTCGTGTGCGCGAGGATGTCGCTGAGACGCGTGCCCTGCAGCACCGACAGTTTCGCGGTGGAGTTGCCGGTCGTCACGGCACCGACCGAGCGCGCCTCGAGCACAGCAACACTGAGGCCCGCCCGGGCGAACAGGAGCGCCGTGGTGAGACCGGTGATGCCGGCACCTGCGACCACGATGTCGAAGCGGCGGCGCGCGAAGTCGATCGGTGGAGGATCGGTCTCGATCCCGGGCGACTGAGCCCGCCAGAGAGAGGTCTCAGGTCTCGTCAGCATGGGCACCTCCGTGGGACTCACGGTAGGCGGCATCCGGATGCCCGACCAGAGGATTCAGCCGGTTCCCTGCCGACTTGCAGAGTCAGCGGCGGGTGCGGGCTTCCGGGTTCGGGACCTTGATGAGCACACCGGCGAGGATCAGCGCGAGAGCCGCCGCGTACTGCCCTGCCACCCAAAGCTGACCGCTCAGCTCGAGTGGCCAGACCGGGTTCCACACCACGATGATCGCTGCCAGCGGCGGCAGCCACCACCACTGCCGCGCTTGCACCGCGAACACCCCGACGATGGCCGCGAGGATCGCGACCGCGAAGCGGATCCAGAGGAACCCACTCGGGTCCTCGATCAGCAGCAAGCCGGCCACCAGCACGACGGCCCCGAGGATGCCGGGGGCGAGGGCTGGGCGGGTGAAGGGCGGTGGGGAGGGGTAAGAGGTCATCGTGGTCAAGGGTACTGGTGGTGGCGAGCGCCGGCTGTGATCCGGCCGCTACGCGGGGGCGGAGTGTGAGAGATCGCTGGCGGGGACGGGATGTGAGACCGCCGCCCGTAGACGCCCACCACACCCGCGGCCTCACGTCCCGTCCCCGCTCCGCTGGGTTCGCGGATCGCTGCGCACATCCGCGGCCTCGCACTCCGTCCCCGCTTCGCTCGGTGAACTGGCGGTTGAGCCGGCCGAGAGACCACGTGACGCTAGGGTCTGAGGGTGGAGAGTGGCGAGATCGATGACGCGCGCGCCGTTGAACGACTGCAGGCGCTGGTGCGCGTTCCGACGGTGTCGAGGCTCGACGAGTCCCAGACCGAATGGGCCCGCTTCGACGAGTTCATAGAGCTGCTGCCGACGCTGTACCCGCAAGCCCACTCGGCGCTCACGCGCGAGGTGGTCGCGGGTCACTCGCTCCTCTACCGCTGGGCGGGGCAGGAACCCGGCGATCCCGCTGTCCTGATGGCGCACTACGACGTGGTCCCGGCCGACGTGGAGGGATGGGAGCATCCGCCGTTCGCGGCAGAGATCGTCCCCACCGCGCATGGCGATGTGGTCTGGGGACGCGGAACGCTCGACGACAAGGGGTCGCTCGCGACCGTCCTGGAGGCGGTCGAGGCCCTGGCGGCATCCGGATTCCAGCCCAAGCACGACCTGTACCTGAGTTTCGGGCACGACGAGGAGACCACCGGCGGCGGAGCGAGCGCGATCGTCGACCTGCTCGAAGAGCGCGGCATCCGGCCGCGGATGGTGCTCGATGAGGGCGGCGCGGTCGTCGAGGGGATCTTCCCCGGGGTCGGTGATCCGATCGCGGTGGTGGGCGTGAGCGAGAAGGGCATCCTCAGCCTCACGATGACAGTGGAGCAGGAAGGCGGTCACGCCTCCACTCCCCCGCGGATGACTGCGACGGCGCGTCTTGCGCGCGCGATCGTGCGGCTGAACTCGAAACCGTTCCCGAAGGCGTTCACGGCGCCGAACCTGGAGATGATCCGCACGCTCGGGGCGCGAGCGCGGCAGCCGTTCAAGTGGGTGTTCACCAACCTGTGGCTGACCCGGCCGCTGCTGCTCGGGTTGTTCACCAGACTCGGCGACGAGACCAACGCGATTGTGCGCACCACCGGTGCGGTGACGCAATTGCAGGGTGCGGATGCCGCGAATGCGCTGGCGGAGCGCGCCGTCGCGGTCGTGAACGTGCGGGTCGCGGTCGGCTCGAGCGTCGCGGATGCCGTTGCGCACGTGCGGCGCGCCATCCGGGACCCGAAGGTGCGGCTCGATGTGCACCACCCGAACGAACCGAGCCCAGTGTCGCCAACGCACGGGCCGGCGTGGACGCTCATCAAGCAGACGATCGAGGACACCTACCCGGGCACGATCGTCACGCCGTACATCATGCTCGGCGCCAGCGACAGTCGGCACTTCACGCGGATCAGCGGGAACGTGTACCGGTTCAGCCCGTTCCAGATGTCGAAGGCGGAGCGCGGAACGCTGCACGCGATGAACGAGCGCATCCGGGTGAGCACCTACCTGAGTGGCGTGCGGTTCTACCGGCAGCTGGTTGCCGGACTCTGAGGACTAGCCGGACTGCCGGACGATCTGCAGCGGGCGCGTCATCGGCGGCGCCTCAGAGAGTCGCTCTAGCGCCGGGTGCAGCTCGGCGAGCCACGTCTGGTAGCCGGCGTCGTTCAGGTGCAGGCCATCGGTGCTGTAGTCGGAGTTCAACTCGGCGCCATCGGCAGCGAGAGCGGGCCACAGGTCGAGGTACTGCGCCTTCACAGTGGCGCAGAACTGTCGCAGGTGGATGTTCGCCTCACGAATGCGAGCCGCAAACTCGAGCTGGCGCGGCGGGATGGATTGCACGAGCATCCGAACGCCCGGAAGTTCGCGGCGTAACTCGACCATCATCAGCTGAATGTTGCGCACCACGTGCTCGACGCTCGAGCGCTGGCCGAGGTCGTTGGTGCCCGCCATGAGGACGATCTCGTCCGGATGCGTGTCAACGACATCCCCGAAGCGCTGCAGGACGTCATCTGTGGTCGCACCATTGACTGCGAAGTTCACCACGCGGGCATGAGGCAACCACGCGCCCCAATCGAAACCTGCGGTCAGACTGTCGCCCAGAAAAGCGATAAGCGGGGGTGCATCACCACCCGCGCCAACGCTGCTGTGGGAGTTGCTCATGAAAAGTCCTTCCGCCTCTGCAGAAAATTCTGTCGGCGCGGCCTGAGAAAGTGCCGGAGGTTGGCGTCGGGTGGGCTGGTGAGCGGCTGGGCAACGCTTGGTTGCTTGGTGTGCGGTGCTGGGTTCTTGGGGTCGCGGGATCGTAAAGCCGTGGCGCTCGTGCCCCCTCGGTGGTCGAGCTTGTCGAGACCCTGCCGCGCGAGATCTCGGCGGGCTGAGTCGCTGAATTGTGGCCGGCACTTCTCCTCCACAGGTGGTCGTGAAAGTAGTTTCTAACAGATTCTCAAATCTGCTTGTGGAGCTGTGTTCGAGGCTGGGACAATGGATGCATGACCATCTTCCGCAGCTACGTTCAGCACCTCGCTCGAGGTGCTGCTGGCTGCTGCCGCCCGGATCGGCGCCGACGCGCCCGGTGCCCGAGCGCTCGGGGATAAGCAGTTGTTGGGCGCGCAGCGGTCGCTGGCGGAGGCCAAGCGCAGTCTTGATGCTTGCGCATCGGTGCTGGCCGGTGAGGTGGTACGGCGCTCATCCGTTGATGCCGGGCTGGGTGGGTTGGCGCGGAAGGAGGGGTTCCGCACCCCCGAGGCGCTGATCCGCGGGGTGACCGGGTCCACTGCCCGGGAAGCCACCACCCTGATCCGGGTCGGCAGCATGCTGAACGACGCCGAGCTGCTGCAGAATGCCGAGACCGCCGGGATCGACGACCCGGCGGGGCTGGCGTCGATGATGACCGAACCGTGGCTTGCCGAAGTCGGCAAGGCGGTCGCCGGAGGGACCCTGTCGGTGGCCGGGGCCGAAGCAATCCGCACCGGACTCGGCAAACCCGGCCCCGGTGTCACGACCGAAGACTTGACCGCCGCCGCGACCCGGCTGGTGGAGAACGCGACCGGCACCGCCAGCGGCCCGTGGCACCAGCGTGGATGCCGAGCAGTTGCTGCGATTGGCCCGAGCCGCCCGCGACGACCTGGATGCCGCGGGGATCGTGGAGCGGGAGCGGCAGCGTCGGGCGTTGCGCTCGTTCCGGCGGTGGAAGCGCGATGACGGGATGACCCGCTACACCTGGGACCTCGACCCCGAGGGCGCCGCGCTCATCGATGACGTCTACGACAAACTCACCTCACCCCGACGCGGCGGACCCCGCTTCACCAGCGGCCCCGAGCAGGAGCGCGCCGAACGAATCCTGGCCGATACCCGCAGCACCGAGCAGCTGGCCTCGGACGGGATGCTGGAGCTGATCCAGCTGGCCCTGGACACCGACCCGCAGAGCGTGGTCGGGGTGAACCGACCCGCGGTGCGGGTACTGGTGGCCGCCAAAGACCTGGAAGAGCGCACCGGTCGGGGCTGGATCGAGGGGCAGCCGTATCCGGTGTCGATGGCCACCGTGGAGCGCAACGTGTGCCTGAACGGGATCGAGCTGATCGTCTTCGACGACCGCCCCATCCCCGTCTACCTGGGCCGGGAGCAGCGCTTCTTCAACCGGGCGCAACGCCGGCTGCTGGCCGCCCGCGACGGCGGCTGCGCCTGGCCCGGCTGCGAACGCACCCCGGAATGGGCAGAGGCCCACCACATCCGCTGGTGGGAACGCGACCGCGGGACAACCGACATCGACAACGGCATCCTCCTCTGCCGCCACCACCACCTGCTGCTGCACGACGAGGGCTGGGAGATCGAAGTCCGCCACCACGACCCCAGCGGGATCCAGTTCTGGCTCATCCCACCCCGGGAGATCGACCCCACCCAGACCCCCAGGCCGATGCCATCGAAATCACCGGCGCTGCAACGACGCCCTCCGAACCGCAGAGCGACATCGGGCCACCTGAGACACCACGGGAGAACTCTGCCCAACGGGGCGCCTTCGGTGGTCGAGCATGTTTTCGGCCGAAGCACGTATGACGGAAAATCGGAGCCAAACCCAAGGTGAGCGCCGCATGCTGACACGCATGACTGACGAGCTACTTGACGAGCGAACCACTACCGAAGCCTTCGGCAAGAGCAAGCGGAGCGCGGTACTGAATTCCGAGCTGGCGCGCTACTCCCGAGAGGGCTGGCGAGTCGAACACGTCGCGAACGGACAAGCCATCCTCTCCAAGAACAAGCGCATCGGCTGGTTCTGGAACATCGTCCTCACGATCCTCACCTTCGGCCTCTGGCTCATCGTGGTGATCTACAAGGTGCTCAACCGCAAGAAGATCACCATGGTGATCACCGTAGATTCCAACGGAGTCATTCACCGCGAGTGAGCGGCGCCGAACCGCTACTGCTGTGCGCGTTCCAGGATCAGTTCGCGAACCCGAGCAGCATCCGCACTGCCCCGCATCGCCTTCATCACCGCGCCGATGACCGCGCCGGCAGCTTGAACCTTGCCGTCACGAATCTTCTCCAGCACATCCGGCTGAGCCGCTAGCGCCTCATCGATCGCCGCAATCAGCGCACCATCGTCGGACACAACAGCCAAGCCACGCGCCTCGACGATCTCCTCCGGCGAGCCCTCACCGGCGATCACGCCCTCCAGCACCTGACGAGCCAGCCGGTCGGTGAGCGTTCCCGCCTCAACCAGGGCAACCAGCTCCGCGACCTGCTGTGGAGTCGCCAACGTCGACGCATCCACCCCGCGCTCGTTGGCGGTACGACTCAACTCGCCCATCCACCACTTGCGTGCAGCTTGCGGAGCAGCTCCCGCCGCGACCGTCTCGCTGACCTCAACCAGCAGGCCGGCGTTCACGATTGCCTGGAAGTCGACATCGCTGAAGCCCCAGTCCGTCTTGAGTCGGCGGCGCATGAGCGCCGGCGACTCCGGCAGTCCTGCGCGCAGCTCCTCGATCAGCTCGAGCGACGGCTCCACCGGGAGCAGGTCCGGCTCCGGGAAGTACCGGTAGTCATCGGCATCGCTCTTCGGCCGGCCCGGCGAGGTTCGGCCGGTGTCCTCGTGCCAGTGACGGGTCTCCTGGATGATCGTCCCGCCCGCAGCGAGAATCGCCGCCTGCCGCTGAATCTCGTACCGCACCGCACGCTCAACGCTGCGCAGCGAGTTGACGTTCTTGGTCTCGGTGCGAGTACCGAGCTTCTCCTGCCCGCGCGGCCGCAGCGACACGTTGGCATCGCACCGCAGGTTGCCGCGCTCCATCCGGGCATCCGAGATGCCCAGCGCGCGCACGATGTCTCGGATGGTGGAGACGTACGCCTTCGCAAGCTGCGGCGCATCCGCCTCGGCACCGAAGATCGGCTTGGTCACGATCTCAACCAGCGGCACACCGGCACGGTTGTAGTCGACCAGAGAGTACTCAGCACCCTGGATGCGGCCGGTTGCGCCACCGACGTGGGTGAGCTTGCCTGCATCCTCCTCCATGTGGGCGCGTTCGATCGGCACCTGCACGAGACGACCGTCCTCGAGCTCCACCTCGACCGAGCCCTCGAACGCGATCGGCTCGTCGTACTGGCTGATCTGGTAGTTCTTCGCCAGGTCGGGGTAGAAGTAGTTCTTCCGCGCGAACCGGCTTGACGGTGCGATCGAACAGCCGAGCGCGAGGCCGAGGCTGATCGAATAGCGGACCGCCTGCCTGTTCACCACCGGCAGTGATCCCGGCAAGCCCAAATCCACCGGGGTGATGAGGGTGTTCGGCTCCGCACCGTGGCCCTCATCGTTGGCCGGGTTCGGCGCATCCGAGAACATCTTCGTCTTGGTCGACAGCTCCACGTGCACCTCGAAGCCGAGAACCGGCTCGAACAGCTCGATCGCCTTGTCGAAGTCCATGAGCTCTGGCTTGGCCATCAGTTGTCTCCTCCGACGAGCGCGGGCACTTTGCTGAGGATGCTGTGTCCCCACGACTGCTCAAGCAACGCCTCGACCGCCGCACCGACCTCGTAGAGGCGGGCATCAGCACGCGCTGGCGCCATCAGCTGGAGACCGGTCGGAAGACCATCCTCCGGGGCCAGCCCCATCGGGACGCTCATCCCGGGAACGCCGGCGAGGTTGGCGGGGATCGTCGTCACGTCGTTCAGGTACATCGCGAGCGGATCCTCGAGCTTCTCCCCCAGCTTGAACGCGGTCGTCGGGGCCGCGGGCGACACCAGCACATCGGCCTGCTCGAAAGCAGACGCGAAGTCGCGCTGGATGAGCGTGCGCACCTTCTGCGCACTGCCGTAGTAGGCGTCGTAGTAGCCGGCGCTCAGCGCATAGGTGCCGAGGATGACCCGGCGCTTGACCTCCGGGCCGAAGCCGAGTTCACGTGTTGCAGCCATGACGTCCTCGACCGTGCCACCACCGGGCGGCGTGACACGCATGCCGAACCGAACACTGTCGAACTTCGCGAGGTTGCTCGATGCCTCCGCCGGCAGGATCAGGTAGTAGGCAGCGATCGCGTAGGTGAAGTGCGGGGCGGAGACCTCGACGATCTGCGCGCCGGCCTTCTCCATCACCTCGAGCGCCTGAGCGAACCGCTCACTGACGCCCTGCTGGAAGCCGTCGCCACCGAGTTCCTTCACAACGCCGACACGGACGCCGTCAAGCGAACCGGATGCTGCACCGCGCCGAGCCGCGTCGGCGAACGATGGCCAAGCATCCGGGATCGACGTGGAGTCGCGGGGATCGTGACCGCCGATGACGTCATGCAGCAGCGCGGCGTCGAGCACAGTGCGCGTGACCGGGCCGACCTGGTCCAGCGACGATGCGAGCGCGATCGCCCCGTAGCGCGACACACCACCGTAGGTGGGCTTCATGCCGACCGTGCCAGTGACTGCTCCCGGCTGACGGATGGAGCCACCCGTGTCACTGCCCAGTGCGAGCGGCGCCTGGAAGGCGGCGATCGCCGCGGCCGAGCCACCGCCGGAACCACCGGGGATCCGGTCGAGGTCCCACGGGTTGCGGGTCGGGCCGTACGCAGAGTGCTCGGTGGAGGAGCCCATCGCGAACTCGTCCATGTTGGTCTTGCCAAGCGGCACCAGGCGCGCCTGACGGAGTCGCGCGACGACGGTGGCGTCGTACGGCGGCACCCAGCCCTCAAGGATGCGGGAACCGGCGGTCGTCGGCATGTCCTGCGTGCACAGCACGTCCTTGATGGCGATCGGCACCCCCGCGAGCGGTCCGAGCTTCTCTCCCGCGGCGCGGTCGCTGTCCACCTTCGCCGCGGTGTCCAGGGCGTCCTTGGAGATGTGCAGGAACGAGTTCACGCGAGGCTCGACCGCCTCGATGCGGTCGAGATAGGCCTGGGTCGCCTCGACCGAGCTGAGGTCGCCCGCGGTGAGCTTCTCCGCCAGCTGCGCGGCGGTGAGCCGAATGATGTCGCCCGCGCTCACTGTTCCTCCCCCAGGATCGCCGAAACACGGAACCGGCTGCCGTCGTGCTCCGGTGCGCCCGCGATCGCCTGCTCGGTGCTGAGCGTCTCGCCGACGACATCCTCCCGGAAGACATTCGACATCGGGATCGGATGCGATGTCGCGGGGACATCCGGCGTCGCGACCTGCGAAACGGTGGCGATGGAGTCGATGATGACGCCGAGTTCGCCGGTCAGCTTCTCGATCTCTTCAGTGGTGAGGGCGATCCGAGCCAGGTTCGCGAGGTGCGCCACCTGCTCGGTAGTGATTTCAGACACCACACGATTCTATTCGCGTGGCACACGACGCCGAGACCGGACCAGATCAGCGGCTGGCGAGGATCCGCTTGCCTGGCGTCTCCCTCGGCTCGCCGCCGACCGAAACGAGGTCGGCGCGATCGATACCGATGAGTGCGAGATTGCGCACCGACTCACTGCCGGGCGTGAAGTATTCGTTGTGCCCGTGCGAGCCGGTCAGCATCGCCCGGGTGATGGCATCGACGCCCCCAGCGACGCTCATCGACTTGGCGCCGTAGCCCGGGGCGCCGGGGTCACTGCCATAGAACGCCGTGTTCACGACCGGGTCACCGGATGCCTCGCCCACGAAGACCTTGCCGTCGCGAACCGCGAGGTCTGCGACGGACTGCGCGGCACTGCCCGGCGAACCGACCATGGCAAGCGCATCGATCTGCAACCCGCTGTCCTGCAGCGCGATCATCGCCGCCGTCGAGCCGTAGGAGTGCGCGAGCACCGCCACATGCGGTTGGTCGCCTTCGCGAATGCTCTGAAGCCCGTCGAGTGCGTTGGCGAGGAAGATCGCGCCCTCCTCGGCCAGGTTGAGGGAGCCGATGTTGAGCAGGTGCGGCGTCTGATAGCCGATCCACGCAACCGTCGCGACGGTGCTGCGCTCGTGTCCCGACTTGCCCTCGAGCCGGTCCAGCCAGCGGTTCTGCTCCTCATAGACCACCGTTGCAGTATCGGCCCAGTCGCCGACCTGCCCATCGATGGTGAAGAACATGCCGGGGATCAGGTAGCTCACGTAATCGGCGGTCGTCACGTCGCCGACCGCGATGGCCGCGCGGCCCGGCCATTGGGTGTCCAGGGTCACGAGCGTGCGGGGCGGCTCGCCGGCATCCGTTCGCAACGCCTTCGCGATCTCCTCCAGCATGTGAAGCGTGCCGTCCACCGCGACTGCGACGCCGCGGCCGACCCCGGAGGCGAGCTGCGTCTCGAGCGCGGCGATCTGCTGGCTGAGGAACCGGCGATTGGCCATATCACGGACGGAGAGGTCGATGCCGTCCAGGTTGCCGACCAGCTGCGGAGCCGCCGCCATCAGGTCGAACCGCGCCGACGTGTCAAGGCCAGCCCACCAGGATGCGACGTCACGTGCGGTCGGCGGACGCAGGACCAGGTCGGCGATCAACTGCGGATTCCGGGCGACGAAGCTCTCCAGGCGTTCACGCGGCAGTGCCGCCAGCCGGCCGAGTACCGCGGTCGGCGCGGCGCCCGCGCTCTCGCGCGTCCCGTCAGCGAAGGGAACCGGGATGAGCGGGGCGGGCGCGAAATCCACCTGACGAGCACGCGTGTCCGGGCCGACCGCAATGGCACCCGCCGTTGCAACGACGCTGATTTCCGGCATGGCAGTGGACTCGCCCACTCCGCCAAGCGAAACGGTAGTGGCGAGCATTGCCAGCTCCCACAGCAAGTCGGGCCCCATCCAATCGTTCGCCTCAGCGAAACGCTATCGAGTGGCGGCAAGCGTCGAACCACCTCGATAACCCCCATAGTAGGGGGAAACTTGTGTAAAACTAACAAGTTCTGGTGAACGAATCGGGAACCCAGTTGTGGGAGCCGGTCACCCCTCTCTGGCTCACAGCGGCCAGTCGCGTCCTCCAGTCGGTTGAACTAGTCAGACGCACAAGCGGAGAATGTGCCCGTCAGACGAGCCAGACGGTGGTGTCCGGCGGCAGTGTGCCATCGTCGACAGCGGCTGACTGCAGCACGATGCGTGTGCCCGGTCCGTCTCCGGCTGGAAGCTGTACCGGTTCGGTTCCCGTGTTGGCGATCACCGTCACCCTCGAGTTCCGGAACGCGATCGCCTCTGAGCCGTAGCCCTCGAGCCACTCGAGCGCTCCGTTGCCGAGGTCGTGCTCGGCACGCAGCGCAAGTGCGCGCTTGTACAGCTCGAGCGTCGAGTCCGGAACGCCCTCCTGGCGGTCCCGCGCGAACTGACTCCAGTTCTCCGGCTGGGGCAACCAGCTGCGCCCGGTGTCGTTGAAGCCGAACGCCGGGGCTTCGGCCTCCCAGGGGATCGGCACGCGGCATCCGTCCCGCCCGTACTTCTCGCCGTTGGTGCGGAACCAGGTCGGATCCTGACGCGATTCGTCCGGCAGGTGGATGGCCTCAGGGAGGCCGAGCTCCTCGCCCTGGTAGACGTACGCGCTTCCCGGCAACGCAAGCATCAGCGCACTGGCCGCTCGCGCCCTGGTGAGCCCGAGGTCTGGGTCCGGATGCTCCGGTGAGTTCGGGCCGATTCCGGCGCCCTGCGGGTTCAGCTCCGGCGTCAGTACGAGGCGGGTGGCGTGGCGGATGACGTCATGGTTCGACAGCACCCAGGTGCTGGGCGCACCGACGCTCGAGAACGCGTCAAGCGACGCGTCGACAACGCGACGGATGGCATCCGCATTCCATGGCGTCTCGAGGTAGGCGAAGTTGAACGCCTGGTGCATCTCGTCTTCTCGCACCCACTGCGCGAGCTTGCGCGGCGGGTCTACCCACGCCTCGGCGACGAGCACGCGGTCGCCCTCGTACTCGTCGAGCACTTCGCGCCACTCGCGGTTGATCTCGTGCACACCGTCCTGCGCCCAGTACGGCGGGGTGGGAAGCTCTGGTCGGTCGGATGCGGCCTCGTTCATGCCGGATGCGTCGAGCGCGCCGGACGCGAGTGCGTCGTCCAGCCCGGCCGAGCCGCCCATGCTCCCGGCGTTCGCGGGTGGCGTGTAGTCGGGCATTCCGGCTGCCTTCACCATGCCGTGCGCGACATCGACACGGAATCCGTCGACTCCGCGATCGAGCCAGAAGCGCAGGATGTCCGTGAACTGCTCACGCACCCACGGGTTCTCCCAGTTGAGGTCGGGCTGGGACGAGTCGAACAGGTGGAGGTACCACTGGCCGGGTTTGCCGCTCTCATCGGTGATGCGCGACCAGGCCGGCCCGCCGAACACCGACTCCCAGTTGTTGGGCGCCTCGTCGCCGCCCGGGCCCTTGCCGTCGCGAAAGATGTAGCGCGCGCGTTCCTCGCTGCCCTCTGGTGCGCGAATCGCCGCCTGGAACCAGCGGTGCTGGTCCGAGGAGTGATTCGGCACGAGGTCGACGATGACCTTTAGTGAGAGCTCGTGCGCACGCGCCATGAGGGTGTCGAAGTCGGCGAGAGTGCCGAACCTCGGGTCGACGTCGCAATAGTCGGCGACGTCATACCCGGCGTCGTTCTGCGGCGACGTGTAGAACGGCGAGAGCCAGACCGCATCCACCCCGAGCTCCGCGAGCGCGTCGAGCCTCCGGGTGATTCCGGCGAGGTCGCCCATCCCGTCGCCGTCGGCATCCGCGAAGGAGCGAGGGTAGACCTGATAGATGACGGCGCTGCGCCACCACTCGGAGTGAGTGGCAGAAGAGGGGTTCTGGACTGACATAGCCAAAACCCTACGTCACATCTGTAAGCGTTTGCACTCCATGGTCAGGGGGCATTCAGCGGCGAGGACAGTTGGCAAACGGCACAATTCAGAGTATGAATGGAACCGCTTGCACCATGCGGGCGACGCAAGAGAATGTCCTCTCCAGCTCACGCGGACACAGCAATCACTGTCCGGCCTCAACGTGCGTACAGGGAGGACCCTGACGCACACGAAAGGTGACCACCAATGAAGGTGAAATTCCGCAGCCTACTCACTGCGGGCGCTCTCGCCGCCACGACGGGTCTCGTCCTGGCCGGCTGCGCCGGCAACACGACCCCCGAGGACGCCCCCGACGCATCCAGCCTTACGGTCTGGGTCGACGCCGAGCGTGTTGACGCGCTCAAGGACGCCGCCGCCGCTTACACCGAGAAGACCGGTGTTGAGGTGAACCTGGTCTCGAAGGACAACGCCAAGATCAAGGACGACTTCATCCAGCAGGCCCCGACAGGCAAGGGCCCGGACATCGTCATGGGTGCGCACGACTGGCTCGGCGAGCTCGTCACCAACGGCGTCGTGGCTCCGATCGAGCTGTCCGACAAGAAGGACGACTTCCTCGAGGTCGCATACAACGCCGCCACCTACGACGGAAACCAGTACCTCCTGCCCTACGCGGTCGAGAACCTCGCTCTGCTTCGCAACGCGGACCTCGTCGCCGATGCTCCGACCTCCTTTGACGACATGATCGCCAAGGGCACCGCAGCAGGTGTCGAGTTCCCGTTCGTGGTCGAGCAGGGTACCGACGGAAACCCGTACCACCTCTACCCGTTCCAGACCTCGTTCGGCGCTCCGGTGTTCGGCAGCAATGAGGACGGCTACGACGCCACCGACCTTCAGCTCGGCAACGCCGGCGGCGAGGCCTTTGCGAAGTGGCTGGCAGAGAAGGGCAAGAACGGCACGGGCGACCTGAGCACCGAGATCACCGGTGACATCGCCAAGGAGAAGTTCACCGCAGGCCAGGCCGCTTTCTGGCTGACCGGTCCCTGGAACGTCGGGGCCGCCAAGGACGCCGGCATCAACCTCGCCGTCGACATCATCGCAAACCCGTCGTCCGACGCTGCCCAGCCGTTCGCCGGCGTCAAGGGCTTCCTGCTCAACGAGCAGAGCGAGAACAAGGTCGCCGCGAACGACTTCCTGGTGAACTACCTCGCCACGGAGGATGTGCAGACCGCGCTCTACAAGTCCGGCAACATCCTGCCCGCCCTGAAGGCGGCGGCAAAGGCTGCCTCAAGCGATCCGATCATCGCTGGATTCGCTTCCGTCGGTGCCGAGGCTGTGCCGATGCCCGCTATCCCCGAGATGGGCTCGGTGTGGCAGTTCTGGGGCATCGCTGAGGCTGCGATCATCAACGGCGCCGACCCCGTCGCCACGTGGCAGAAGCTTGCCGCGGACGTGCAGGGTGCCATCGGCTAACACCCCGTCTGGTTCCCCCGGGTGCTCGGCGCCCGGGGGAACCGTACGCCAGTATTACTCGAGGGGGATCCGATGAGCATCGAGTTGGACGAACGCGCCACCGAAGAGCAGCCGCGAGCAAAGCCAACCCGACGGGAACGGCAGGCCGCCCGCATTGCAGATCAGGCATCGGTCGGTGTCAAGACACTGCTCGTCAAGATCGTCCTGCTTGGCATTGTCGACGCCATCGCCGTCTGGGCACTCTTCGTGCTCATCCTCAAGGACCAGTGGATACTCGCCGCCGTCATCGGCGTGGTGACGCTCGCCATCAACTGGATCTACCTCACCCGGGCAAAGCTGCCCGCCAAGTACCTCACGCCGGGTGTCATCTTCCTGGTGATCTTCCAGATCTTCGTCATCGTCTACACCGGCTACATCGGATTCACGAACTACAGCACGGGGCACAACAGCGACAAGCCGCAAGCGATCTCCGCGCTCATGAGTTCGGCACAGAAGCGCGTGCCGGATTCAGCGACGTATCGGGTCACCGTCGTCGAGAACCTTGAGGGCCTTGGCGTGCTGGTCACCGCCCCCGACGGGGACGTCTTCGTCGGCAATCCCGACTCGCCGCTCGAGCGCGTGCGGGGGGCCACTCTGGACGGCGACAAAGCCGTCGCGCTCGACGGGTACGCCAGTCTCACGTTCCAGCAGATCCTGGCCCGGCAAGGCGAGATCTCGAAGCTGGCCGTCCCTTTCTCCAACGACCCGAACGATGGATCGCTGCGAACCCCGGATGGCCAGACCGGCTACCTCTACACGTCGAGCCTCGCCTACGACGAGGCGGCAGACACGATGACCGACACCCTCACCGGCACGGTCTACACCGACAGGGGCACCGGCGCCTTCACCGCTGCAGACGGCGAGGAACTGCTTCCCGGCTGGCGGATCAACGTCGGCTTCGACAACTTCGCGCGCGCGTTCGGCGAAGACAGTATTCGCGACCCGCTGATCAACGTGATCATCTGGACCGTCGTCTTCGCGCTGCTCTCGGTTGCGTCGACCTTCTTCCTCGGCTTGTTCCTCGCGATCGCCTTCAACGACCTCCGGATGCGGGGACGAAAGATCTACCGCGTCGCCATGATCCTGCCCTATGCCTTCCCGTCGTTCCTCTCCGCGCTGGTTTGGGGAGGCATGCTCAGCGAAAGCTTCGGCTTCGTCAACCAGGTGCTGCTCGGCGGCGCAGAGATCCCCTGGCTGACCGATCCGTTCCTCGCCAAGGTCAGC
Source organism: uncultured Actinomycetota bacterium (assembly GCA_963702165.1). Taxonomy (GTDB): domain Bacteria; phylum Actinomycetota; class Actinomycetes; order Actinomycetales; family Microbacteriaceae; genus Terrimesophilobacter. Next base: position 1,329,887 of record OY969722.1, read on the forward strand.
ATCCTGATGGTGAACCTCTGGCTCGGCTTCCCCTACATGTTCCTCGTCTGCACCGGCGCGCTGCAGTCGATACCGGATGACATCGTGGAGGCCGCCAAGGTGGACGGCGCACGACCTTGGGCGATCTTCCGCTTGATCAAGCTGCCACTGCTGCTCGTTTCGCTCGCGCCGCTACTCATCGCATCGTTCGCCTTCAACTTCAACAACTTCAACCTGATCTACATGCTCACCGGAGGAGGGCCACGCGATGCGATGGCCAGCGTCAACGTCGGAGCCACCGACATCCTGATCTCGATGGTGTACAAGGTCGCGTTCACCGGGCAGGCGCGTGACTATGGTCTCGCCAGCGCGTTCTCGATCATCATCTTCATCATCGTGGCGACCATCTCGATCATCGCGTTCAGGCGCACCAAGGCGCTGGAGGAGCTGAGCCAATGAGCACAACGACGACAGCCCCGCAGTCCACCCGCCGGCCGTTCAAGCTGGGGCGCTGGTTCGCGTCGACAGGTTGGAGACATGTCATCGGCATCGTCATGGTCGCCTACTCTGTGCTGCCGCTGCTCTACGTGCTGTCGGCCTCGCTCAACCCTCGCGGCACGCTGACCGGCTCCAACCAGCTGTTCTCGACTATCGGATTCGATGCCTACGCGCGCCTGCTGAACGACCCGAGCCAGCCGTTCGCCGCCTGGTTCGGCAACACCCTCCTGATCGCCGGCATCACAGCCCTGTGCACCGTCTTCCTCGGAGCGCTCGCTGCGTACTCGTTCTCGCGCATGCGGTTCACCGGTCGACGCTTCGGGCTCGTCTCGATCGTGCTTGTGCAGATGTTCCCGCAGCTGCTCGCCGTGGTTGCGATCTTCATGGTGATGTCTACGATCAGCGACCTGTTTCCCGCGATCGGGCTGAACAGCCAGGTCGGGTTGATCATGGTGTACCTGGGCGGCGCGCTCGGTGTGAACACCTACCTGATGTACGGCTTCTTCAACACCGTTCCGTCCTCGATCGACGAGGCCGCGAAGCTCGACGGCGCCGGGCATGCCCGCATCTTCTTCACGATCATCCTGCGCATGGTCGCTCCGATCCTGGCCGTGGTCGCACTGCTGTCGTTCATCACGACGACGAACGAGTTCGTGGTTGCGAGCGTCCTGCTGATCGACCCGGAGAAACAGACTCTCGCCGTCGGCCTGTACAAGCTGGTCTCGAACCCGAACTACGCGGACTGGAGCGCCTTCTCCGCCGGTGCCGTGATGGCCGCGCTGCCGGTGATGGCGTTGTTCCTGTTCCTACAGAAATACATCGTCGGCGGCCTGACCGCAGGTGCAGTGAAGTAACGCCTCGGGCGTGACCGCAACTTCTGGGCTCCCGCACGGTGCCGTGCCGCACCACGATGGCTCACCGTTGTAGGTCTCCACCCAGTCCCCCTGGACTGGGTGAGGTTGTACCGGTTCGGGGTGCGCATACCGGATGCCTTCGGCGCGGCCTCCGACGCGAGGAGAGCGTGCTGGTGGTAGCCGCACGCGCAACCTTCGATGTGACGCTCGCGCCCGGTGCGGTAAGCGGCACGCCGATCGCACAGCGCGGTGACGCGGTCGACGTGTCACTCGAGGCCGGCACCCTTCGCTTGCGTGGGACCGGTCAGTCGTTCAGCGTGTGGGAACTGCCTGGCGTTCAGCTGCTACCGCCCGCGGTGCGCTGAACAGCCGCTCTCAGCTTGCGGCGAGCAGCACCGTCTGGAACTGCGAGACGTACCGCTGCTCCTCCGCCGACTGCAGGTAGCGGAACGTCTTCGCATCCTCCAGCGTGATCGGTGTCGGGAACACCATTCGGTTATGCGCCACCTCGGCGTCGAGGGAAGACGACTCGAGTTCGCGGATGTCGACGGGCGACACGTAGTTGGTGCCCGCAGCAACCTGGACAGCGATCGATGGGTCGAAGTAGAAGTTCACGAAGTTCTCGACGTGGGTCTTGCGCTGCGACCCGATCGGGATAACCAGGTCCTGCGTCCACAGCACGCCACCCGCGCTCGGCAGTGCGAAGCCCCACTGGTCGCCAGCTTCCTGGTTCAGCCGCAGGATGTCAGCCGAGCGTGCGAAGGTGGCGAGGGTCTTGCCCGACTTGAGGTCGTCCGTGTAGTTCGCGCCCTGCACCGCGCCGACCTGGCCGCTGGCGACGTGACCGCGAAGCACCTCAACGGCGGCGGCGAATTCGGTGTCGCCCCAGCCGCCCGAGATGTCGACCCCGTTATCGAGCATGATGAGGCCCATGGTCTCGCTCATGCTCGAAAGTACGCCCACCCTGCCCTTGAGCGACGGGTCCCACAGCTGGGAAACGGCGGTCGGGCCGTCGCCAAGCTCTGCCTTGTTCCAGGCGATGCCCGTGAAGCCGTTGCGCCAGGGCATCGACTTGGTGCGCTGAGGGTCATAGGCGGCCTGGCTGAAGCGCGGGCGGATGTGCGCGGTGTTCGGCATGCGCTCCAGGTTGAACTCCTGCACGTAGCCGAGACGGATCCAGCGCGCAGCCATCCACTGGTTCAGCACAACAGCATCGGAGCCGATGTCCTGACCCTTGCTGAGCTGCCCCTTGACCTTGTTGTAGTAGAGGTTGTCGTCCTTGACCGCACTCGAGTAGGTGACATCGACACCGTACGTACCCGCGAACTGCGATAGCACCGGAAAGTCCTCACCAACGGTGTTGCGGTAGGTTTCCCAGCTGTCGACGCGCAGCGACTTCTGCTGCTCGGAGAGGTCAGCCGCCGGCGACGGCCGGGCTGGCTCGTTGCTCGAGCAGGCTGCGACCGTGAGGGCGGCGGCGCCGACCCCGGCTCCCTGCAGGATGTTGCGACGGGTCAGACCGAGCGGGCGTGCTGAAGTCATTGAGAGCGGTTCCTATCGAATCGGGCCAAACCACGATGGTCCCCCGCTTGATAGTGGCAGAAGCGGTCCTCACAATATGAGCACCAAAACTGGGGGTACTGACGCGCAACCCCGCGCTAACCGTCTTGTTCGCTTGTCGTGCGAGCCGGCGCATCCCGGCATGGCAGTTCTGCAAACTTGAAGCCCCGTCACCGGGCGGCGAGCTTCTTTCGCCTGGCCGCCGACGAGACCTGCACGATGATCACGATGACGATCGCCAAAATGAACACCGCGCTGGCAACGACATTCGCCTCCGGCGGGATGCCGCGCGCGGCAGCCGTGTAGATGTACCTCGGCAGCGTGACGGCGGCGCCCGCGTTGAAGTTGGTGATGATGAAGTCGTCGAAGCTCAGCGCAAATGACAGCAGCGCTGCGGCCATGATCCCCGGCAGCAGCAGCGGGAAGGTGACACGCCAGAAGACCTGCGCAGGCGAACCGTAGAGGTCGCGGCCTGCCTCCTCGAGCGCCGGATCGAGCGACTCGATGCGCGCGCGCACGGTCACCACCACAAAACTGATGCAGAACATGGTGTGGGCCAGGATGATCGTGCCGACGCCCTTCTGGATGCCCGCGGTGAGGAATTCGGCGGCCAGTCCGGCACCGAGGACGACCTCCGGGGTTGCCATCGGCAGGAATAGCAGCAGGGTCGTTGCCTTGCGGAATCGGAACCGGTAGCGGACCAGCGCGATGGCGATCATCGTCCCGAGTGCGGTCGCGAGTACTGTCGCGACGACTCCCACCAGGATGCTCGTGCCGAACGCTTCGCACACGCCCTGCGAATCGCACACGTTGAGCCAGTTGTCGAATGTGAATCCGCGCCAGATGATGTTGGTGCGCCGGGCGCTGTTGAACGAGAACACGATCGTGTAGACGATCGGGATGAGGATGAACGTGAACGCCATGATGCTGTAAACGATGAGCGCGTAGCGACCGAACCCTCGAGTCATACCAGGTCCTCCGTTCCGCTGCGCCTCACGTAGAAGCCAATCAGCACCAGGATGACGCTCATCAGGATGAACGACAGCGCGGCCGCGGCCGGGTAATTCTGCAGCACCAGGAAGTTCGCCTCGATGACGTTTCCGATCATCGCCGTGTCGGTGGAGCCGAGGAAGTCGCGGCTGGCGTTGATGTAGTCACCCGCGGCGGGGATGAACGTGAGCAGCACGCCGGAGATGATGCCGGGCGCCGACAGGGGAAGCGTCACCTTGCGGAACGTCGTCGCCGGTGACGCGTAGAGGTCGGCCCCCGCCTCCACGTAGCGCAGGTCCAAGCGCTCGAGCGAGGTGTAGATGGGCAGCACCATGAAGGGGATGAAGTTGTAGGTGAGGCCGAAGATCACCGAGAACGCCGTGCCGGTGACCTGGACACCCGGGGGCAGCAGTTGGAGCGTCTGCAGGAAGGAGACCACGGGACCCTCATCCGCCAGGAGCTGCTTCCAGGCAAGCGTGCGCAGCAGGAAGCTGATGAAGAACGGCGCGATGACCAGCACCAGGGCGAGTCCCTGCAGCAACCGGTAGGGCCGCAGGGTCACGCCGATGAAATAGGCGAGCGGATAGCTGAACAACAACGCGAACACGGTGGCTGTCACGGCGTACCCGAACGAGCGCAGGATGTGCGGCCCGTACCGTTCGATCACGACCACGTAGTTCTGCCAGTTGAACGCGTAGTCGTAGCTTCCGATGTCGCCGGTCAGGCTCGGCTGCTGGAGACTTGTGAACGCGAGCGACACCAGTGGGACGGCGAAGAACAGCACCAGGTAGAGGATGCCCGGGAGCAGCAGGAAGAGGACGATCCTGCTCTTCCGCCGGGGTGCCTGCTCGACCGCCGGCGCCTCGGTCGAGGCGAATGCACCGAAGGCCATGTCAGCCCGCCTCGAGCTCCGACTCGAGCCGCTTCCTGCGCTGCACCGCGAGGGTCTGCGTGTCGGTGTCGGACGGGAACTTCGGCTCCTGGCCCGGCTCGTCCAGCAGGCCGAAGCCGTGCTCGATATGCCAGGTCAGCCAGACCTCTGCACCCTCCGCAGCCACCGGACCGAACGTGGAGTTCTGGGCGAACACGACGATCGACCCGACCCCGGGGACCTCGACCAGGTATTGGGTGCTGACGCCTGAGAACGAGACGTCCGCGATGCGGCCGGGGCCGAGCAGGTTGTCCCCCGGCGCGGGCTTCGGCGCTTCGGTGTGCAGACGCAGCTTCTCCGGCCGGATGCCCAAGGTGACCTCGCCCGTGTGCCGCTTGGCGCGCGACTTGGGCACGACGATCTTGTGCCCTCCGGCATCCACCGAGATCGAGTCGGCCGTCGTAGCCGCGACCGGGCCGGTGAACAGGTTCGACTGACCGAGGAAGTTCGCCACGAAAGCGGTGTGCGGCAGCTCGTACAGCTCCTCTGGAGCGCCCAGCTGCTCGAGCCTGCCCCCGTTCATCACCGCGACGGTGTCGGCCATGGTCATGGCCTCCTCCTGGTCGTGGGTGACGTGCAGGAAGGTGAGCCCCACCTCGCCCTGGATCGACTTCAGCTCGAGCTGCATCTGCCGGCGCAGCTTGAGGTCGAGAGCGCCGAGCGGCTCGTCCAGCAGCAGCAGCGCCGGTCGGTTCACGATCGCGCGCGCGAGCGCCACGCGCTGCTGCTGGCCCCCGGAGAGCTGCTGCGGCTTGCGTCCGGCGAGGTGGTCGAGCTCGACCAGGCGCAGCGCTTCGTGTGCCTTCTGTCCCGCATCCGAGATCCCACGCCGCCTCAGGCCGAACTCCACGTTCTCCAGCACCGTCATGTGCGGGAACAGCGCGTAGCTCTGGAACACGGTGTTGACCGGCCGCTGGTGCGGCTTCGTCGACGTGACGTCCTTGCCGCCGATCAGGATGCGGCCTTCCGTGGCGTCCTCGAGCCCGGCGACGAGGCGCAGGGTGGTTGTCTTGCCGCATCCTGATGGGCCGAGCAACGCGAAGAACGAGCCCGCCGGGACGGTGAGTGTCAGGTCGTCAACCGCCGTGAACCCGGGGAACCTCTTGGTCACTCCCTGGAGTTCGAGGTCGGCTCCGGCCTCGTCGAATTGCCCTTTTGCCATGGTCAGCCCAGCAGCACGCTCTGGAACTCGCTGCTGTATCGCTGTTCCTCTGCGTTGGAGAGCTTGCGGAAGACGTGCACCTGCGACAGCGTGTCAGCGTCCGGGAAGATCAGCTGGTTGTCGGCCAGCTCCGGGTCGATCGCGACGGCGGCTTCCTTAGCGCCGACGACCGGCGTCACGTAGTTGACCCACGCTGCGACCTCAGCGGCCACCTCCGGCTCGTAGTAGTAATTGATGAGGGTTTCGACGTTCTTCTTGTGCGCCGATCCCATCGGCACTACGAAGTTGTCGTTCCACAGGGTGCCGCCCGCCTCCGGGATGGCAAACTTCCACTTCTCCTGGCCGGCCTCGGCGTTGATCAGCGTGATATCACCTGACCAGCAGATGGCGGCGAGGGTGTCGCCGCTGACGAGGTCCTCCAGGTACGAGTTGCCGCGGACGGCGCCGATCTGGCCGGATTCGACCTGCTTGCGGAAGACATCCATCGCCTTCGCCCACTCCGGGTCGCCCCAGTCTCCCGAGATGTCGACGCCCTCCTCCAGCAAGAGCAGCCCCATCGTGTCGCGCATTTCCGACAGCACGCCGACCCGGCCCTTGAGGGACGGGTCCCATAGGTCGCTCACGGACTTGAGGCCGTTCGGGACCTGCTCGATGTTCCAGCAAATGCCGGCGAAGCCGCCCTGCCACGGGATGCTCTTCTTCCGTCCCGGGTCGAAGTCGGTGTCCGCGAGCGCCGGTGTGAGGTTGGCGAAGTTCGGGATGTTCTTGTGATCGAGCTCCTGGACATACCCCAGGCTGATCCAGCGGGAGATCATCCAGTCGGTGAGGCAGACGGTGTCCGCGCCGATGTCCTGGCCGAGCGCAAGCTGGTCGCGCACCTTCGCGTAGTAGGTGTTGTTGTCGTCGACGTCGATCAGGTAGTCGACCTTGATCCCGGTCTGTTTCTGGAACGCCTCGATCGTCGGGTGCTTCCCGTTATCGTCTTCGTCGATGTAGGTCGGCCAGTTCGCCCAGCGCATCGTCTTGTCGGTGTCGGAGACATCCTTTGCTGGGTTCAGCACGGTTCGCCCGGACGGCGTGCAGGCGGCGAGTCCGAGCGCGATCGCTCCGGCTCCAGCGCCCGCGAGCATAGTGCGCCGGGAGAGCTGATGCGCACGTGCTTGCTCGACAAGACGACGGATGATCGGGTCTTCGGGCAATTGGCGGTTCATTGCTTTGCCTCTTCTCTCAAGCAACGCTGCAAGGGTCGGAGTCACGCATCACACGTGCCGTGGGTCGATACTCGCACAATCGCACGCAAAAACGCACCACCCACGGATGTTTACGGCAGGTTCTTTTCACGATTGTGACGAAATCAGCACAAAACTGTGAGGGTTACGTTCGAAATCCATTGTGGCATCCGGACTATGGTTGTAGCTGAGCGGTGATCCAATGACGGGCCCGCGCTTCGTCATGTCTACGGCAGGAGAGCAATGAAGGTCGGCATCCCCAAGGAGATCAAGGACAACGAGTTCAGGGTGGCGATCACGCCAGCAGGGGTTCACGACCTGGTCTCGAACGGACACGACGTCATTGTGGAGACCGGGGCCGGGCTGGGGTCCTCGATTCCCGACAGCGAGTACGCGTCGGCTGGGGCGACCATCGCGCCGGACGCCGCGAGCACCTGGAACAACGCCGACCTGTTGCTGAAGGTCAAGGAGCCGGTGCCGAGCGAGTACGGGTTCTTCCGTGAGGACCTGACCCTCTTCGCCTACCTGCACCTCGCCGCCGAGCCCGAGCTGACTCGCGCCCTCGTGGAGAGCCGGATGACGGCGATCGCGTATGAGACGGTGCAACTGCCGTCACGGGCGCTGCCGCTGCTCGCCCCGATGAGCGAGGTCGCCGGACGACTCGCCCCGATCGTCGGCGCCTACTCGATGCTGAAGCCTGCTGGAGGTCCCGGCCTTCTCGTTCCCGGCGTTCCCGGCACGGCTCCTGCCAAGGTGGTTGTGCTCGGTGGTGGCGTCGCAGGAACGAACGCCATCTCGGTCGCGGTCGGTCTTGGTGCAGAGGTCACGGTGCTCGACACCAACCTGCAGCGGCTGAAGGAACTCGACGCCCTCTACAGCGGGCGCATCCGCACCATCGCGTCGAATGCGTTCGAGATCGAGCGCGCTGTCCTGCCCGCCGACCTCGTCATCGGATCGGTGCTGATCCCCGGCGCCAAGGCACCGAAGCTGGTCAGCAACGAGCTGGTGTCCCGGATGCGACCGGGCAGCGTGCTCGTCGACATCGCCGTCGACCAGGGCGGCTGCTTCGAGGACTCCCACCCGACCACGCACTCGGACCCGACGTTCAGGGTGCACAATTCACTGTTCTACTGCGTCGCCAACATGCCAGGCGCCGTTCCGAACACGTCGACGTACGCGCTGACCAACGCGACCATGCCGTACGTGCGGGCGGTCGCGAACAACGGCTGGCAGGTCGCGCTGCAGGCGGACCCGAGTCTCGCGCTCGGGCTGAACACGCACGGCGGCCGTGTTGTCAATCGGCCGGTCGCGGAGGCGCTCGGCTACGACCACGTGGAGTTGGTCGAGGCGATCGCCTAACCCCCCTGACCATCATCGAGTCGGGAGTAGTCGCCCTTATGAGCGCACCCAAAAGGGCAACTACTCCCGACTCAATGAGGAGGTTGAGTGCCGGGCAGGGCGACCCGCTCAACCGGTCCGTCGCAGGGAAGAAGCCACGCGGTCTGGCGCGGGTTCTCCAGCGGCGGCGGCAGCTCAGCGACTCTTGTTACCGCTCGGAACTCGGCGGCGGAGCAGCCGTGCACGAGCACAGGAAGCCTTGACCGTAGTCGGGGCAGCAGGCCCCAGCGCGCCTGCCACGCATCCGGATCACCGACGATGACCGTGCGGCGTCCGGCGACCACCGGATCCAGCCCGTCTTCCGCCGCCGAATCGAGTTCGACGACGTCGATGTCCGGTCCCAGGGTGCGCAGAAGGTCGGCGAGCCGGCTGGGCGCCGCGGCGACAACGGCGAGCGACCCGTCCAGCCGTCCGGCGAGCGGCGGGGTCACCGGGCCGGGCACAGGGGCAAGTGGATCGGCGAGCACGACCTGGATGCGCTTCGCTTGCCAGTGGCCTCCCCCTGGCTGCAACGTCGGATCGTGCAGCCCCGGCTCCCCGCCCGCCAGCAGGTAGTCCGCTCGATCGGGCATCCGCAGGAGAATCCGGCTCTCGCACAGCACCGAGATCGCGTTCACGAACTGTCCGAGCCGTCTGGCCGCCGCGACGACACAAACGCCGACAGCTGGCCCCTCCTGCAGCACCGCGGCCAGCAGCTCCACGAAGGCCTGCTGGTAGTCGACGGCGAACCTCGAGCACAGGGTATCCAGGTCGTCGACGAGCAGCAGCGGGACCGTTCGCAGTCCCGCGCGCACCGCGGCGAGCGCGTCGGAGACGACATCCCACGCTCCCTCTATGTCGGCCGGGATGAGCTGCGCGTTGCCTGCGGAGCCGACGGCGGCCAGCACACCTGTCTTGCCGGAACCCGCACCACCGAGCACCAACAGGTTCCCGTGCCGCCGCGGACAGTAGACCGCGACCGGCTGCTCTTGCCGCTCTGGCAGGTCGAACAGGCCGATCGGCACGGCGAGCTCATCCGCGTCCACGTCGTCGTCGTCCTCAGGCTGGACCGGTAGAGCCGAGTACGGCAGTCGCGGCGGCAGCCCATCCAGCCACGGGCGGTGCAGCTCCCATTCGCGGTCCCGCCATGCGTTGGCGACCTCCTCGACGTCCGCGGGTCCGGCCAGCGCGAGTTGCACGCTGGTCGGTCGCTCCCCCGCCACTACCGCGAGGGCCCGACCGGGGGTACGCGGCAGCCGCGACGCATCCGGCACTCCAACCACCGCGGCACTGTCAGCCGGATTGTTCACCCGCAAACAGATCCGCAGGGAGCAGTTCGCCAGCACGGCATCCCGGACGACACCGGATGGCCGCTGCGTGCACAGCACGAGGTGGAGGCCGAGCGACCGGCCGCGCGCGGCGATGTCGGCGAACAACTCGTGCAGGCCGGGGAGCTCGCCGACCATGGCCGCGAACTCGTCGACCATGATCACCAGTCTCGGCAAGACCCCGGGCGCGAGCTCCGCCACGTCCTTCGCCCCGGCACGCGCAAGCGCCGACTCACGCCTCCTCTGCTCGGCGCGCAGACTCTCCAGGGCGCGGCGTGCCTCCCGCTCATCCAGATCGGTGACGACGCCCACACAGTGCGGCAGTCCCGCCAGCGGGGCGAACGCCGAACCGCCCTTGAAGTCGACGAAGAGGAAGTTCACCTCGAGCGGAGAGCGCGTCGAAGCCAGCGCAAGCGCGAGCGTGACGAGCAGCTCGCTCTTGCCGCTTCCGGTGGTGCCTCCGACGAGCAGGTGGGGGCCGTCCCGCACGAGGTCAAGGATGACTGGGCCTGCCGCTCCGACCCCGATCGTGCAGCCGAGCACGCCACCGCCGGTGCGGCCGATCGATGAGAACGTGACGGACTCGGGGAGGCCAGCGGATGCGCCGACACCGTCCTGCTCCGCCGCCAGCGCCAACCGCCGGCTGAACCCGTCGGCCTGTTCCAGCGACGCGAACTCGGGAACGAGGTCACGAACCTCCGGCGCTTCCGGATGGCTGAGGATGCAGGCAGGAGCCGTCACCGAGACGATCACTCGGCATGAGCTGGGCAGCGCGTCTGCGGTCGCGGCGACCGCGACGACGACCGTGTCGTCCTCAGACACGAACTCGACGCCGGACACCTCCGGCGACAGCTCAACCCTGTGCGGCAGTTCACGCACCCAGAGCCAGTCAGTTGCGGCCCTGATGGTGACCTCACCTGGCCCAAGCGCGAATGCGAGCCTCAGCGTCACCGCTCGCGCGGCGGCGTGAGCGAGAGGGAGCGGGCCGCAGAACCCGATGCCGAGCCGCGCATCGACGACCACCGGGGCATCCGGAAGGCGGGTCGCGTGCTCCAGCAACTGGAGCAGCGACGGATCGTCGGACAGCGAGGGCGCGAGCTCGAGTCCGCTGACCAGCGTGCCGCTGCCGATGCGCACCGGCAGCGCATCGCCCGGTCGTGCGCGCCACCGCTCCGGATCCCGGCGGCCGTCGCCGAGCAACCTCGACATCGACGGCGCCGCGGATTCGGCCGCGTCGCGCTCGCGGTCGTGCTCGGTCTCGATGCTCCCCTGCGTGCGTCGCACTGCTGCCTTGAATGCAGCAAGCGCCTCACGGGAGCGACGGGTGTTGCCTCGCCTCGAGTCGGCCAGGCTCGCGATCGCCACCAGCGGCCCGAGCATTGCGAACAGCAGCGTGAACGGCGATGAGGTCAGCAGAAACAGCGCGAGGGACACCACCACCGGCGCGATCGTCGCGATCAGTGGGAACGGCGCGCGGGCCGGCTCCTGGGGTGGGGTCGGGAACGCGATCGATGGCACCGGACAACCCCACCAGACGCCGGTGTTCCGCGGATGCTCGTGCCTCGGCATCCGGGGACACGGCCGGCTCGGCCCGGTGTTGCGTGGAGCAGACCTCGTGAGCGCTGAATCAGCTGACGATGAAGAACTGCTCGCCGATGTCGATGCGGGAGCCCCGGATCACCCGGTAGCGTCGGTCAGCCTGCAGGCGGCGTGGCAGCGCCTCGGGCTCACGCAGCACCGTCCCGTTGCCCGAGTACCGGTCGCGAACCCAGAACGCGCCGGACTCCTGCCCGTACTCGAGGTGCGTCTTGGACACCGAGCGGGTGGGGTCGACGACCGCGAGCAGCTGGTCGAAGTACTCGCCCGGCTCCGGGCGCGGATTCCGTCCGATGAGACCGGACCCGAAGACCGTGTAGCTCTCCCCCGTGCTGAATTGGAGCACGAACCGTTCACCGGTGACGCCGGGGACAACGATGCGAGTCGCCTCGACATCCTCGAAGGCCGTGGCTGGTTCGCCAAGCGCGAGGACCGGCTCGTGCGCGTGCTCGAGATCGGGCGCTGCTTCCGGCGCCGGCTCCGGCTCCGGCTCCGGCTCCGCCTCCGACTCCGACTCTGGCACCAGCTCCGCTTCCGGCTCTGGTTCCCACTCCGGCTTGAGCTCCGGCACATCGTCGACTTCCGGCATGGTGGGCCCGCCCACCGGAATCGGTGTGACCACCGCGGTATCGAGCGGATCGCCGCCCAACGCGAAGGCCTTGCTGACCGCTTGCGACACGAAGCCGCACTCGGGGCAGAAGATGTCCTCGCGAAGCATGGCCGAGCCACACTGGTCGCACCGGGTCTCATCGAGCGCGGCCCCGAGCCACGGTGACGGCGGCGGCGCTGGTGTCGTCAGCGGACGAGCCACGATCGGGCGTGGCGGCGGCGCGACGGTGGTTTTCACCGCCCTGCCGCATTCGCCGCAGAACAGTGCTCCGGTCGGCAGCTCGGTGGAGCAGTAGCTGCACTTCATTGCGGCTTCCCCTCCCGCCGGAACAGCTTGCTGACACTATAGCCACCGAGCGATCGCAGTGAGACGAGCACCTTCAGCCGCTCCCAGCGGGTGAGCCCGGCACCGAGCGCGTACCGCAGTTCCTCAACCGCACTCCACACCTGGTCCGCATCCTCGTCGCTCGGGTTGCCGGGTGCGAACACCGCACGGTCGGCCACCGAAGCGAGAACCAGGGGCTGTGTGCCGCCCACCGCCTGGGCCACCTCGAGCCGGGTCGGGGCGGCGCCAGGGCTGACGCCATGATCGATCGCCGCGTCCTCGAACTCTCGCCATCCGCCGGCGATGCGCAATGCGGGCGTCGACGCCTTCCGCCTGAGCCGGCGCCTGCGCCACTTCGCCGCGGCGATCGTGATGAATGGAGACAGGATGATCGCGGCGACGACCAGCGAGAGTCCGAGCACGGCGAGCACCCGGAGGACGATGCCGACGATCACGTTGTCCTCCGCCGGCTGCTCCTGGGTGCTCTCCGGCGGCAGCTGATTGTCCTGTTGTTCGGGCTCGAGCACCGGCGGTTGGACCGGTGACTGCGGGCGCGCCACGACGGCCGGGTCCTCGGGAACCTCGGCGGGGATGGGACGCTCCGGCGGCGTCGGGTCGATTGCGACCCAGCCGTAACGGGCGGTGTTCACCTCGATCCACGCGGTGATGTCATTCCCCCGGATGATGGTGCCGCCGCCCGCGGTGGGATCGGCGGCGAAACCGACGACCACGCGCGCCGGGAACCCGAGTTCGCGCGCCATCAGCGCCGCGGTGACCGCGTACTGCTCCTGGTCGCCGATCATCCTCTGCGAGCCGAGAAGTTCGGTGATGCGGTCGGCGGCGTGCCCCGAGCGGCTCATCGGCTCATCCGGATCGATGCCGTGACTGATGAACCCCTCGGCGCGCAGCCCCTCGAGCATCGCGGCGAGACGCTGCCCCGGACCGTTCGCGTTTCGCACCCACCTGTCCAGGGTTGCCGCGAGCTCGTCGGGGACAACCTGCACCGCCGGCTGCGGAAGCGGGTTCGGCTCCAGGCTGGTGAGCTGCTCGGCGGTCGGCTGGGTGGGGATCACCGCCGTGACCGTGTAGCTGTCGCCGTCGTCCAGCGATCCAAGCACGGCCGCCGAGCCGGTGCTGTCGTTGTAGTAGAAGCTGTCGCGCAGCTGCCGCCCCCGGTCGCCCGCGAAGTCGATGCTGATGAGCTTGCCGACGGTCGGCACCCAGACATCCGAGTAGCCCTGGATCGTGAACACCGCGGTCACCTCTTCGCCGTCAACCGACGACTGGTCGACACGGAACGGCAGACGGGTGAACGAACCGGATGCGCTCTCGACGTCAGGGGTGCCAACCGAGTACACGATGCCGTCGTAGGTGTCGAGCGTCGCCACCCGGATGAAGGTGCCCGCGGGCAAGCCGTCGACGGTGAACAGCGTGCGGGACGCCTCCGGCTGAGTCAGCATCGCACGGAAACCCACGAGCGGACTCGCGTAGTCACGCGGGTCGAACGGCTGCTCGATGCTCGAGCGGAGCACGATGCGTTCGTGACCGGGAGGCAGCAGGGTCGCCGCCCCCACCCCGGTGCCGGCAGCGATGGCGAAGATCGCGCCGGCGCTGAGCAGGGTGCGCACGCCGACGAACGGACCATCCGGTCGCGTCTCCAGCGGCCCGGCAGGGTCGGTCGCTTGACGCGCGAGCAACCGCACCGCCTCCCGCCTGCGGTACCAGCGCCGCCAGATGAGCCACAGCAGCACGCTCGCCACCAGCCCGAGGGTGAGCTGGAGTGGCCATTGCGCCTCCATCGGGCCGAAGATGCCTGCAACGAGGTACACGACCACTGGCCCGATGACGGCCAGTTCGCCGTACCGCGCGCGCAGCGCCACCGACAGGGTGATCACGACCGTGACCAGGATCAGAGCGAAGGCAGGGACGAGCAACGCCTGGAAGCTGCCAACGGGGAGGCTGATGGTGAGCAGTTGCTTCCAGCCGAGCGCCACGCCGGCGATCAGGTCGATGAGACCGTCGACGGATGGCAGCACACCGGCGATCGCCTTGCCGGGCACCGCCAGCGGGACGCCGAGCAGCAGGAACGCGCCTGTCGTAGCCAGCAGCAGCACGAGGCTCGACGCGCGCAGGCGGGCCCCGATGACCGCGATCGCAGAGCCGACCAGGACCGTGACGACGGCCATGACCACGAACGGCCCACTCTCGTAGGTCGCCCAGAAGGCGGTGATCGCCAGCGCCATGGTGAGCCACACCATCGCGGTGCTGACGACGATGAAGCCAACCCGGGGTTGCTGGTTCATGCCGCCGCCGATCGGGCGAGGGCACGAGCGAAGTCACTCAGCGATCCGATCGTGAGCACGCTCAGGCCGGGCACGCGACGCAGGCCGGGAATCGTCTCAGGGTCGCAGACCACCGCGACGACCTCGACGTCGACAGGAAAGCTGGCGGATGCCGCCCGTAGCGTGCCCGGTGTTGGCAGCGAGCCGCAGACCAGGAAGGCGACGGACACGCCCGAGATGCCGTCGGCGACCACGCGAGCCACATCCCGCACCTGCAGGGCGGTGGGAGCCAGGTCTACCGTCGCCAGGTCATCCAGTAGTCGGGGCCGCGTCAGCGTGTCCAGCTTGGCGACCGAGAACAGCTTGCGCTTGGCGAACTCTGGGGTGCGCTCTCCCACCACCACGGAGACCTGGCGCGCATCCCGGATGGCTCGCACGCCGAGCGATCCGGTGACGCTGACCGCGAGCTCGAATTCGTCGGCGTTGGCGTAGTCCGCCTCGGCGAGGCTCAGCGCGACCACGAGGTGGCTGCGCCGGGTCTCCTCGAACTGGCGCACCATGTAGGTCCCGGTCTTCGCCGTGCTCTTCCAGTGGATGTAGCGCCGTTCGTCACCGGTGGTGTACTCGCGCAGGGCGTGGAAGGCGACATCGCTGTTGGAGAGCTGCCGGGTCGGGTTCCCCTCGAGGTCGCGGATGAATCCAGTGGTCGTGCTCGGGATGCCGATGGTGCGCGGGTGCACGAACAGCTGGCTCTGATCTGTCCACAGCAGTTCGCGCCGCACGAGACCGATCGGGTCGGCGCGGACCGTGCGCACCGGGCCGACCGAGAGCACGCCGCGCTTGGCTGTGGGGATGACGAAGTCGTGGTCAAACGTGGTGCCTCGGCCGAGGCCCGGCATGGCGAACTCTGCGAGTCCCCGCCCGACCGGTACCTCCACCGTCGTCCCGAGAAGACGCCGGCGGGTGGGGTTGCGGGCGACCACGGTCCCGACTGCTTCTTCTCCGACTACGACTCGAGGATGCTCGAGGGTCAGGTCGAACTGGAACGGGCTGCGACCGACGAGGTAGAGCACCGCGAACAGCAGCAGGATCACGCACAGGTAGCCGACGACAAGCAGTTCGCTCCAGCCGAATCGGTAGCCGGCGATGAGGCTCAGCGGCAGGACCGCGAGCAGGGTCCAGCCGAGCGGTGTGATGACCCCCGCGATCCTGCTGAGGGATTCGCGCAGCACCGCGCCGACCGACTTGCTGAAGCGCACGATCGCGACGATGGTGTCGGCGAGCACGCCGGTGCGGTCGCCGACGATCCGGGCGCGGGCGTTGTGCAGGTCGAGCGTTGAGGCCGTGTCGAAGCGGCCGGAGACGGCTCGCGGCGACTGAGTGCGGACGATGCCGTTTTTCACACGGCTTGCCTCTCGGACGGCGGCGGCGTCTCGAGCAGCAGCTGGGCGACGATGCTGGAAGCCGTGACACCCTCGAACTCCGCCTCCGGGTCGAGCACGAGCCGGTGCGCGAGCACCGGCTCCGCGAGCACCTTGACGTCATCCGGGATGACGTAGTGGCGACCGCTCGCGGCCGCGAGCGTCTTCGCCGTCCGCACGAGCGCGAGAGCGGCGCGCACGCTGGCTCCCAGCCGCACCTCGTCCGAGTTGCGGCTCGCGTCGACGAGTCGGGAGACGTAATCGTTGATCGACGGGTCGACATGAACCGTGCGGGCCTGAGCGGCCAACTCGATGATCTGGGCCGCGGTGACCACGGCCGGGATCGTCGAATCGTGGGCACGCGTCCCCGCGCCCTGGAGGATGCGCAGCGTGGACGCGTGGTCCGGATAGCCGATCGAGGCCTTCATGATGAAGCGGTCGAGTTGTGCCTCCGGCAGTCGGTAGGTGCCGGCCTGCTCGATCGGGTTCTGCGTTGCGATGACCATGAACGGCATCCCAACATCGTGGGTGACGCCGTCGACGGTGACGTGATCCTCTTCCATGACCTCGAGTAGGGCAGCCTGCGTCTTCGGGCTCGCACGGTTGATCTCGTCGGCGAGCACGATGTTGGCGAACACAGGGCCGCGGTGGAACTCGAACTCGCCGGAGCGCTGGTCGTACACGCTCACCCCGGTGATGTCCCCAGGGAGCAGGTCGGGTGTGAACTGGATCCGGCTGGTCGAGCCGTCGATGCTCTGCGCCATCGCGCGGGCGAGGCTGGTCTTCCCGGTGCCAGGGTAGTCCTCGAGCAGCAGGTGGCCATCGCTGAGCATTGCGGTGAACGCGAGCTTGACGATGAACGTCTTGCCCAGCAGCACCTGGTCGACACCAGCAACGAGCCGGTTGAAGACGTCGGCGAACTGCGTGGCCTGCTCTGGGGTCATCGTCATGCTGTTGCCTCTTCCGTGGTGCGTGTGGATGTCGTGGTCGTGCGGGTCATTGCGAAGTCAATCATGGCGAGCACACCGCCTCGGCGTAGCCGGGATCGGGGTACTGCGTACCGGTTCCGAAGTCGACGACGGCCTTGACTCGGACCGAGACCTGGCTGCCGAGCAGTCCGGGCGGTGGCACCTTCGGATTCGGGTCGAAGGTGGTCCAGCCGCCGAGCACGGCGCCGTCGTTGAACGACCACAGGTAGCTGACCGTCGGCGAGCCGGCGTTGATCGGGGGGTTGGCCAACGCATCCTCGCCGATGACACAACTGAGCACGCTCGCCCGCGCGTTCACCGGGGTGATGGTCTGCGGGGCGGATGCCGGTCCGCAGAAGCCGTCCGAGAGGTCACGGCAGCCGCGGAAGCTGATCGTGAGCGGATGCCCGTAGACGCTCGAGTCTGCGATCGACGTGAGCCAGCGGTCGGCCGGAACGTCGCGCCATGCGCCGCCGTTCACCTGGTACTGGAACTTCTCGGCCGACAGGCTCGCGACCGCGAGGTCGGTGCCCGCGCGTGCGTCGTACTGCCCGCCATGGGCTTCGAGCACCACGCTCCCGCTCGCCTGGCCGGGGGGCCTCAGGCTCAGCACAGAACCGGAGGCGGTTGGCGTGCAGTAGTAGCCGTTGTCCGCGTAGACGACGTAGCGGTAGGTGCCACCGTCGTCGGTGGAGGTGTCGACCCAGCCGCTGGCGACCGGACCACCGGATCCTGGGCTCGGCGCGCGGCACACCGTCGGCATGGCGTCACTCGCGTTGAACCGTCCGACCGAGTAGTTCACCGACGGTGCGCCGTTTGCGGCGCTCGCTCCCCAGGTGACCCGGATGTGGCCCTGCGCGTTGACGACCGCCGCGGCGACACCGCCTGCGGTCTGGCTGGGCGGCCCGACCGTCGTCACCGCCACCGGGGCGTTGCGCTGCCAGGCGGCGCTGCTCAGCACTTGCGCGCTGTTGCGCGCGTACACGCTCACCGAATACTGGGTGGCCGGCGCAAGCTCCCCGCCACCGTTGCTGAACGCGAACGTGGTCGTGCCTGGTCCGACCGTCGGTGACAGGTCGACCCCGGGGCCGACGATGCGGATGGTGTAGCCGACGAGCGCTGAACCCGGCGACGGGTCCGGCACCGGACTCCAGGAGACCGAGATAGACCCGCCGGCCGGCGCGGTGTTCGTCGGGACCGCGGAGATTCCGCTCGGCGCGGCCGGCAGCACGTCCGACCAGGCGCTGCTCGGCGCGGTAGCCGGAGCCCCGCGGCCGATCGAGTTGATCGCGACGACGGCGACGGTCAGCGAGTGCTCCGGTCCGTTGCCCGGCGTCGGGATGTCGCAGCCGCTGGTGATGGCGCACGTGGTCGTGCTGACCACGCCGCCGGCGCGACTGGCGATGACCTCGTAGCCGGTGATCGGTGAGTTGTTTGCGGCTCCTGGCGTCCACGCAACGGTCAGGCGCCGGTCTCCGAACGAGGTGACGGTGACCCCGGTGACCGGGTCGGGGACGTCCTGGATCTGGACGCGCACACTGCCCCACACCGCACGGTCCATGTCCCGCGTCGCGTCGAGGACCCGGTACTGGATGTTGATGTCGTGCGGAGCCGCGTCCTCAGCGACCGTCACGGACAGCCGGCGATTGTCCGTGCTCGGCACAATCTGCACGCCGGCCGGCAGTGCGGAACCGTCGATGCCGCGCACATCGATCACCGACATCGGGCTTCCGGGGAACGGGTTGCCCGGTTCGTCATTGGCGAGCACGTCGACGACGGTCGTCTGCCCGCGCGCGGCGATGGCGATGTCGTCCGCCGGTCGCGCGAGCGGTCTGCTGGAGGCCACCACCGAGAGCTGGATGCTGCCGGCCTTGCCGACGGCCAGGTCGTCCCTGACACCGAGCACGAGGGCCGTGGTCGAACCCTTGACCGCGTTCTCCGCCGCCCGGATCACCAGCTCCTGCCCGGTGAGCGAGTAGCTGAAGCCGACCGGCAGCGGCGCGAGCGCCGTGTAGGTGAGCTCGTCCAGGTCATCCGGATACGGGTAGGTGGTGAGCTGGAGCAGGTCGAGCACCTTCTCCTCTGCGGGCTCGAACTCGATGACGCCGCCGTTGAACACGGGCGGCTGGTTCTCGCGCGGGGTGACGTCGATCGGCAGCACAAGGGTCGCGCGGCGACCGTTCGGGTCGTTCGCGCTCGCCCCGTCGGTGACCTCGAACGAGATCGAGGCGGGCCCGAAGTACTTGTCCGCGGAGGTGAACACGAGCGTGTGGTCGTCGATGACCAGCGAATCGCCGTTGGCGTGAGTGGCCTGCACGGTCGTGCGGTCCGCGAGCCGCACCGTGCCGCCGCCGATCGCGACGACGTACTCGGCCAGCGGGATGCGCAGGGTCGACTCGCTCGGAATGGTGAGCGGCCGAGCCCGCCGGTTCACCTGCGGGAGGGCGTCGTCGTAGCCGGGCACCCAGATGAAGGCATACGACACGATCGTGGAGTCGGCGGGGTGCGCGACCCCGAACGGGATGATCTGGCTCTTGTCCTGGACGCGCACGCGGATGCGCTGACCGTCGGTCAACTGCGGCCGCACTGTCGAACCCGGGCAGCAGGGAGACCCGCAGCGACGACACCGGCCCGTCCGCGAAGAAGACGCCGGCGAGCACGTTGACGTCGACCTCGTCCCGGTCGAGGACATCGGTCAGGGTGAGCACGGTGTCGGTGGCGACCGGGTATGAGAGCGGCGCTTCAGGGTCGACGGTCACGGTCAGGAACGCCGAACTGGTGCCGCCCAGCTCATTCTGGATCCGGTAGATGATGCCGTAGGAGCCCGGCGCTGCGGGCGCGATGACGGTGACCACCTCACCGTTGGTCTCGGCGACGATATCCGGCGTATTCGGCTCGACCCCGACCACGGTCAGCGGGCTTCCATCGGGATCGGAGTCGTTGCCGAGCACCTGCACCGTCACAGTGCTGCCCGGGCGGGTGAGCACTTCGTCGGCGGTCGCCACCGGGTTGCGCGGCCCGTCGAGCCGGGCGGTGATGCCGACGCGGACGGTTCCGGTCGCCCGTGCGCCCAGGGCGTCGACGACCGTGTAGGTGAAGGTGTCCGTGCCTGCCGAGTAGGTGCCGGCCTCATAGGTGAGCGTGTCGGCGGTGACACCGACCACCGCGCCCTTCTGCGGGTTGGTCGCCTGTCCCAGCAGTTGCACGGTGTCCCCGTCGGGGTCGATCCCTGACAGCGGGATGCTGATGGTCACCGACTCGCCCGCAAGCACGCGAGCGATGACTGGCTGCGGCGCCGGCGGCTGGTTGGTCTCCGGCACGGCCTCCCGCACCGCGATCTGCACCTGCGCCTGCGCTGCCTGCCCGTCCGGGCCGGTCACCTCATAGGTCGCGGTGAAGTTGCCCGGCTCCTGGGGCGCGAGATAGCGGAGGATGTTGCCCGCGGCGAACAGCAGACCGGCTCCGTCGCCGAGGGTCGTCGCCAGCTTCGGGCTGAGAGTGAGTTCTTCGCCATCCGGATGCGAGTCGTTCGCGAGCACCGGAATGTCGATCGCCGCACCGACGCGCACCGAGGTCGCATCGGAGACGGCAACGGGCGGCTGCAGCAGTGTCGGCCTGGGGATCTCGACGACCGTGACGACGCCCTCTGCCTCGGCGAGGCCGTTGCTGACCCGGTAGTTGAAGGTGACCGGGCCGGAGTCGAACGGCGCGGTCAGTGTCACGCGCACGGCACGCTGTTCGAGAATCTCGGCCTGGATGCCAGAGCCTGACGGGATGTTGTACACGCCGGTGAGCAGCAGCACGCCACCGGCCGGGTCGATGTCGGTGCCCGCGATGTCTACGGTCTCGGTGCCCAGTGTCTGCACGAACACGGTCTTCGGCACCGTGATGGGCTTGGTGCCCGCATCCGGCGGCGCGGCGACGTCGATGCGCACGATCCCGGTCGCTGACTGGGTGCCGTCGTTGACCACGTATTCGAGGTTGAAGGTGCGGGGTTGTTCGCTCAGGAAGCGGAAGGTTCCCCGCTCCAGGTTGGTCGTGATGGTCGCCCCGGCGACGGACGGGACGCTGCCGAGGCGCACCTCGCCGGTGCCGCCGCGCACGTGCTCGAGCGGCGACACTCGGATCTCCTGTCCGGCGTAGGCGAGCACCACGAAAGGCTCGGCGATGATCGGCACCTCGCCAGCCGGAGACACCTCGACCGTCAGCGTGCCGAAGCCCTCGGCCGAGCCGTCGGTGACACCGAGGGTGACTGTGCGGCTGGGGCCGCTGCCACCGCCCTCCGTGAACACGACGACCCCCTCGGGCTTGTAGCTGACCTGGTCGGGACCGGCGACCGCGGCAGAGGACAGGTAGATGGAGTCACCGTCTGGATCGACCCAGTCGCCGAGCACAGGGGTGCTGACGCGGCCGCGCTCGGCGACGAGCGTGGAGGAGTTGCGCACCTGCTGCGGCGGCGAGTTCTCCCCCGCGGAACGGACCGTGACGGTGACCCTGGCGGTCGCTTCGCCGCCGCGGCCGTCGCTGATGGTGTAGTCGAAGGTGAGGACTCCGGATGCCGCCGGCGTCAGGCTCAGCTGCAGTTGCTGCCGATTGTTGATGAGGTCGAGCCGGCCGATCGCCTCGTCCAGCGGGGTGACGAGCGAGATGACCAGCACGTCGCCGTTCGGGTCGTAATCGTTGAGCAGCACGGGCAGCACCGAGCTGCGGCCCGGCCGCGCACCGAACTCGTCCGGCACCGCGACCGGCGGCTGCTGGACCTTCTCGAACTCGGTCTCGGCATCCGGATCATCGACGACGATCTCGTTGTCGTCCTGGGCCACGTTGATCAACTGGTCCCAGTTGTCGATCAGCTCACCGGAGCGCTGCACGGCCCAGGTGGCACCGCTCGCCGGATCGTTCAGCACGACGCGGGCGTCGTTGACGTTAAAGGTCAACTGCGCAGCGCCGGCCGGCATGGCGTCGAGCGTGAGGAGCTCGCCAGCGCCGTCGCCGCACTTCCGCCAGGCGCCGCCGTCTGACCAGGCCGCGTAGGTGCAGCCGTCGACCTCGACCGGCGCGGCGGCGAACCCGCCCCGACCGTCGACCAGGGTGCGAGGTTCGGCGGATGCCAGCGGCACCGACAGCAACCCCCCACTGAAGGCGATGAGCGCCTCCGACCCGGATTCGGTCGAGGACTGCAGCCGCGGCCGGTCCGCGGCCGTGAAGGCGTCGGACAGGTCGAGCTCGCGGCCGTCGATGACCAGCTGACGCGAGATCGCGTCGAACAGCAGCCAGCTGCCGCCGATCCTGGCGACCGACAGTTGGGCATTGTCCTCATCGAACGGCTGCGGCATGGTTTGCACGGTCGACATCGAGCCCGCCGCGTCGACCAGGTAGAACTGCGCTGCCGCCTGCGAGTACGCAGCGAGCTGCCCTTGCGCATCGACGCTGTAGACAGCGCCGCCGCCCAGGTTCAGTGTGGGCTCCGATTCGAGGTCGAAAGTGGCGAGGTCGGCGACCGGCATCATCCACACGCGCCCGTCGCCGTCCGTCAGCACCGCGTTCTCTCCGGCGAGGAAGACTCTCGGCGTGACGGTGGGCGTCGGCACGCCGTCGATCACCGTCGACGTCGCGGGGTCGATGATGTCGATCCGGGCGTTGCCGCGGTCGAGCATGAGCACATCTGCGCCGTGCTGCACGACCTCGAGTTCCGCGCCATCCGCCTCGACGATCGAGTTGAATTCGAGCACCTGGGTGTTGGCGCGCCCGATGACGTGACGCTCACCGTTGGCGACCCACACCGAAGCGTCGTTGAGATTAACCTTCTGCGCCTCGTACCCACCGGAGACCACGGCGACCGTCGCGACCAGGGCGGCGATTACGCCGCAGCTGGTGACCGTCGCGGCGAGCGATCGGTGGTCCTTCAGCCAGCGCTTCAGCATGGGTGGTCCGTCACTGGCCTATCTGCACGCATTTCTCGCCGCTGGCAGGGCCGGTGCGACCCTCGCGGTTGACGGTGACCGTGATGCAGACCCGGTCTCCGCTGTTGGCTGCGACCGAGAACGAGTCCGACTGCTGGATGCTCGACGAGCGTCCGCCGTCCGTCGAGATCTGATAGCTGTCGCCGTTCACAAGGCCCGGATCGGACCAGCTGAAGGTCACCGCATCCGCGTGCAGCTGGGCCTCGATGTCGGTGACCTGCGGGATGTCCCCCAGGGTGCTTCTGAGCAGCACGATCGCGGCGACCGCGCCAAGGGTGATCACAAGCATGGCGCTGATCACGGTGATCCACGCGAACGCCGCGATCGGCCGGCCGCCCGGATCGCGGCTGTTGGTCGACCTGGCCGTGCCCAGCTCCAGCAGCTGGGTGCCACCGGTGGACTGCCCCGTCCGCAGCCGCTTGCGGCGGCGCGGTGGGGCCGCGGTCAGCTGCCCGGCCGCGACCCGGATGCGCGTTCTCTCTCCGAGGTCGCCGACGCTGCGTGCCGCCCAGTCGTCCACCGCAACCTCGACCGGCGTCTGGCGCACCCCCAGTTGGGACTCGACGGCCTGGAACTCCCGCACCAGCTCAAGGGCGGTCGCCGGCCGGTCCTCGGGTTTCCTGGACATCGCGCGCAGCAAGCTCGCTTCGAGGGCGGCCGGGACATCCGACCTGCCGAGCGGCAGCGGCTTCCCGCGGGTGATGCGGGCCATCAGGTCGGCCGGCTCGTTAGCGCCGCCGGGGATCTCAAACGGAGAACGTCCGGCCAGCAGCGAGTACACCGTGGCGGCGAGCGAGAACACCTCGCTGGCCACGGTCCCTGCCGTCTGGTCCAGCAGCACCTCGGGTGCCGACCAGGGGATCGACATGCCGACAGCCTCGAACTGGCCGGATTCGCTCAGCGTTGAGGCGATCCCGAAGTCGGAGAGCACCGGATGCCCGTACGCGGTCAGCAGGATGTTGGACGGCTTGATGTCGCGGTGCAGCACACCCTCGCGGTGGGCGGATTCGATGCCGCTGCCCACCTTGATTGCGATCGACAGCACCTCGACGACCGGGATCCGCTCGCGTCGGTAGCGCTCGCTCAGCGACGGCGAGCACAGCTCCATGACGAGGTAGGGCCGGCCGTCCGCTGACACGCCTGCCTGGTACACCGTGAGGATCGATGGGTGCGTGCTCAGCTGCGCCATCAGGTTGGCTTCGGCCTGGAACATCTGCCGCACCTGGTCGTTGACCATCTCGCTCAGCATGACCTTGACGGCCACTTGTCTGCGCGGCATGTTCTGCTCGTACAGGAAGACGTCGGCGAACCCGCCGGAGCCGAGGACGTGCACGTGGGAGAACCCGGGCAGCACCGGGGGCTGTGAAGGCAGACGCCGCGCCATGGTGCCCCCTCACTTCTGCCGTGTCCCCTTGGCGCCTCGGGCGGGCGCCACATCGGTTCCTACATTGTAGGCAAAGGGAGAGCGAACACTACTCGCCGCGGCGGCACCGGATCAGGTGGCTCGTCACCCCACTCCGAGGGGGCTGGGCGGCTCAGCCGTCGACGCTGACGACGTCGACCACCAGGGCGGTGATGTTGTCGCGACCACCCGCGGCGAGCGCGGCGTCGACGAGTGCCTTCGCGGTCTCCTCGGCGGCCAGCCCCGCGGCCAGGTGCAGCCGCAGGCGCTCGTGGTCGACCTCGCGCGACAGCCCGTCGGAGCAGATCAGGAAGCGCGTCGACCGCTTCACCGGCAGAAGCCAGACGTCAAGCATCGGTTCGGCGTTGAAGCCGACGGCGCGCGTGATGACGTTGCTCTCCGGGTGCTGCTCCGCATCCTCCGGGTCGAGCAGTCCGGCGCTCACCAGTTCCTGCACGACAGAGTGGTCGACGGTGACCTGGGTGAGCAGATTGCCTTCGAACAGGTAGACGCGCGAGTCGCCGATGTTGAATACCGCCCACTGCGGCTGCTCCTCGGAGCGGGTCAGGACCGCGCCGGTGACGGTTGTTCCCACGCCGACGCCCTCGACATCCGTTGCCGACACCAGATCCACGGTCGCCTGCCGGAGCGCCTGGATGACCGCCTCCGGTGTGGTGAAGTCGTCACCCGCGAGTTCCGCCAGCCGCCTGACCACCGCGTCGCTCGCGACATCGCCCGCCGCGTGTCCGCCCATGCCGTCTGCAACCGCGAACACCGGCGGCAAGGCGACCAGGCTGTCCTCGTTGTGGGTGCGCTTGCGGCCGACATCCGTCGCCGCTCCCCAGGCCAGCGTGATGGCGCCGCCGTCCGGAATTTGGATGACGTGCTCTCCGGCGTTGGAACCGAGTTCCGTCATGTCCGCTCCCCCTGCTCGATCTCGATCCGGATGCCGTCGCCGATGTCGACGATGCTGCCCGAGAAGGCGACCATCGACTCCCCGCGTCTCAGCGTGAGCGGTTCCGCTCCGGGCAGCAGCACCGTTGTGCCGTTGGTCGGGCTGAGGCTCGTGACGACGACGGTGCGACCCTCCTGGCGCACCGACACGTGGGTCGCGGAGATCTCGCGCCGCCGGGACGGCACACGCACCAGCCGGAACGCCTTGCCGCCGGTGATGCGCGGCGTGCTCGGCGCTCGGCCGATGAACGCTGGCACCTCGAGGCTGAACTCGTGGCTGCCGATCCGGATGCGGCTGCTGACCAGCGGGGTCGCGGGCATCTCTTCGGGGAGCTGCTCTGCCACGCCGGCCGGCGCCGGCTGCACGGCCGGTGTCGGCACCGGACGGGTGGCTGGATGGCCCGCATCCTGCAGCAGGATGATCGTGTCGTCGTCGGCGACATCAGCATCGTCGGCCGGTGCGTGCTGGATCGGCCCGATGATGACGGTGTCGTCGACGTCTGATCGCACGGGAAGATACTTCCACATCCACCCCACGAACAGGTGGGGAAGCTACTTCCCGATGTAGGACATCACGTGCTTGATGCGCGTGTAGTCCTCGAATCCGTAGCTCGAGAGGTCCTTGCCGTAGCCCGAGTGCTTGAAGCCGCCGTGCGGCATCTCGGCGACGATCGGGATGTGCGTGTTGATCCAGACGCAGCCGAAGTCGAGGTGCTTGGCGAAGCGCATCGCCCGGCCGTGATCCCTGGTCCACACCGATGAGGCCAGGCCGTACTGCACGCCGTTCGCCCACTCGAGGGCCTGCTCTTCGCCGGTGAACGATTGCACCGTGATGACGGGACCGAAGATCTCGTTCTGGATGGCGTCGTCGCTCTGCCTGAGGCCACTGACGATGGTGGGCTCGTAGAAGTAGCCGGACTCCCCCTGCCTGCGCCCGCCGACTTCGACGTTGGCGTTCGATGGGAGCGACTCGATGACACCCTTGACGCGCTCGAACTGGTTCAGGTTGTTGAGCGGCCCGAACAGCACGTCCTCGGTCGGGGCGCCGGTGCGCACGTTCGCGCGAACGTACTGGACGGCGGCCGCGACGAACTCGTCGTGAATCGACTCGTGCACGAGAACCCGCGTCGCCGCGGTGCAGTCCTGGCCGGCGTTGAAGTAGCCGGCGGTGGCGATGCCCTCCACCGCCTTGTCGATATCGGCGTCGTCGAAGACGATGACCGGCGCCTTGCCGCCGAGCTCGAGGTGGACGCGCTTGAGGTCGCTCGCGGCCTCGCGCGCCACCTCCATGCCGGCACGGACCGAACCCGTGACGGAGACCATCTGCGGGATCCGGTGCCTGATCATGGCTGCGCCGGTGGTGCGGTCTCCGGTGATGACGTTGAGCACGCCGGGCGGCAGGAACTCGGCGGCCACCTCGGCGAGCAGCAGCGTCGAGGTTGGCGTGGTGTCGCTGGGCTTCAGCACGGTCGTGTTGCCCGCGGCGAGCGCCGGGGCGAACTTCCACACCGCCATGTTGAGGGGGTAGTTCCATGGGGTGACCTGACCGATGACGCCGATCGGCTCGCGGCGGATGCTCGAGGTGTGGTCGGGCATGTACTCGGCGGTCGCCATTCCGGACAGGTGCCTCGCTTCACCGGCGAAGAAGCGGATCTGGTCGACGGAGAGCAGGATCTCGTCCTCGACGAGGGTCCCGAGCGGCTTGCCGGTGTCCTTCGACTCTGCTGCGGCGAATTCGTCTGCCCGTGCTTCCATCGCGTCGGCGATGCGGAACAGCGCGAGCTGCCGCTCGGCGGGAGTTGTCTCTCCCCAGGTCTCGAACGCCTTGGCGGCCGCGGTGAAGGCCGCGTCGACATCCGCGTCGCTCGACACCGGCGAGGTCGCGTAGGTCTCCTCGGTTACCGGGTCGACGACGCCGAACGATGAGTCGGTGTTCGCCTGCGTGAAGTCACCGTTGACGAAGTTGCGCAGTTCTGTGGTCATGTCTCCAACCTAGCGACTGGCTCAGGGAAACTCCATGCCCAAGGCAACCGATTTCGTCGTGAGAGTGGCGGTAATGTACTGATTCGCTTGTACAAGTGCCAGTTCACTGACAGAATCGCTATATGTCAACGAACGGGAAGAACGGCGGCCTCGATGACGTCTCCAAGGCGATCATCGAACAGTTGCAGAGCGACGGTCGCCGCTCCTACGCCGAGATCGGCAAGGCTGTCGGGCTCAGCGAGGCCGCTGTGCGGCAGCGCGTGCAGAAGCTGACCGACTCCGGCGTGATGCAGATCGTTGCCGTGACCGACCCGATGCAGCTGGGGTTCTACCGGCAGGCGATGATCGGGGTTCGCGTCGAGGGCGATTCGACCATCGTCGCCGACCGACTGGCCGCCATCCGCGAAGTCGACTACGTCGTGCTGACGGCGGGCAGTTTCGACCTCCTGGCAGAGGTCGTCGTCGAGAGCGACGACGAACTGATCGCGTTGCTCAACAAGGAGATCAGGAACATTCCGGGCGTGCAGTCCACGGAAACCTTCGTGTACCTGCGACTGAAGAAGCAGTTCTATAACTGGGGAACGAGATAGGGAAATGACAACGACAACCTCCGCTGGGATCAACCTCAATGAGGCCGACCTTCAGCAAAAGGCCAAAGACCACCTCTGGATGCACTTCGCACGCCAGTCGACGATGGAGACCGACGGCGTGCCCATCATCGTGCGCGGCGAGGGACACCACATCTGGGACAGCCGTGGAAAGCGTTACTTCGACGCACTCAGCGGACTGTTCGTCGTCAACGCGGGGCACGGACGCAAGCGCCTCGCCGAGGCGGCCGCGCGGCAGGCCGAGACGCTGGCCTTCTTCCCCATCTGGTCCTACGCGCATCCGGCGGCCATCGAACTTGCCGACCGGCTCGCCGACTACGCTCCCGGTGACCTGAACCACGTGTTCTTCTCGACCGGCGGTGGCGAGGCTGTCGAGACCGCGTTCAAGCTCGCCAAGGCGTACTGGAAGCTGCAGGGCCGGCCGACCAAGCACAAGGTCATCTCACGCTACGTCGCCTACCACGGCACGCCGCAGGGCGCGCTGGCCATCACCGGCATCCCGGCGATGAAGGAGATGTTCGAGCCCGTCACCCCCGGCGGGTTCCGGGTGCCGAACACCAACTTCTACCGCGCCAAGGAGATGGGGTACGAGGGCGAGACCATCGAGGGCTTCGGGCAATGGGCAGCGAACCGCATCGAGGAGATGATCCTCATGGAGGGCCCGGAGACCGTCGCGGCTGTCTTCCTCGAGCCGGTGCAGAACTCGGGCGGATGCTTCCCGCCGCCTCCCGGCTACTTCCAGCGCGTTCGTGAGATCTGCGACAAGTACGACGTGCTCATGGTCGCCGACGAAGTGATCACCGGATTCGGCCGCATCGGCAACTGGTTCGCGTCGACCACCTACGGCTTCGTGCCTGACATGATCACCTGCGCGAAGGGCCTCACCAGCGGCTACTCCCCCGCAGGGGCGACCATCGTGAGCGACCGCGTGTACGAGCCCTTCCGCACCGGGCAGACCGCGTTCTACCACGGCTACACGTTCGGCGGACACCCCGTGTCGGCAGCGGTGGCACTCGAGAACCTCAACATCTTCGAGGAGGAGAAGCTCAACGAGCACGTGCGGGAGAACTCGCCGATCTTCCGGGCGACGCTCGAGAAGCTGCTCGACCTGCCGATCGTCGGCGATGTCCGCGGTGACGGCTACTTCTTCGGGATCGAGCTGGTCAAGGACAAGGACACGCGCGAGACCTTCAACGACGAGGAGTCGGAGCGGCTGCTGCGCGGCTTCCTGTCGAAGGCACTGTTCGACGCCGGATTGTACTGCCGCGCGGACGACCGGGGAGACCCGGTGGTGCAGCTTGCGCCGCCGCTGACCATCGGTCCGGCCGAGTTCGACGAGATCGAGAGCATCCTTCGCTCCGTGCTGAGCGAGGCGTGGACCCGGCTCTGACCGACAACGCGTCGCACCCGAGCCTCTGGATGGACACGCTCGGGCGCGACGCCGTCGGTCTGCGGGAGCCTCTGCCCGGCGACACCGAGGCGGACGTCGCCATCATCGGCGGCGGACTCACCGGCCTGTGGAGCGCCTACTACCTTCTGCAGCACCGGCCCGACCTGCGCGTCGTCGTGCTGGAGAAGCGCTTCGCCGGGTTCGGCGCCTCCGGACGCAACGGCGGCTGGTGCTCCGCGTTGTTTCCCAAGTCGGCGAGCGCGCTGGAGCGGCGTCACGGTTTCGCCGCCGCGGTCGCAATGCGGCGGGCGATGGTGGACACGGTGGACGAAGTCGGCAGGGTCGTCGCGGCCGAGGGCATCGACTGCGACTTTCTGAAGGGCGGCACGCTGCTCTTCGCACGCACGCCATCCCAGCTGCGAGTCGCACGCGCCGACGTGCTGGAGGCGACCAGGTTCGGCGTCGACGAGCTGCAGATGCTCGCGGACCCCGACCGCGTGCTGGATCCATCCTGCGCACGCGTGCATCCGGCGAAGCTGGTGCGCGGCGTCGCCGAGGTGGTGGAGCGCCTCGGCGCAGTGATCCACGAAGCCACCACGGTGACATCGTGGGAACCGGGAGTCGTCACCACCGACCGCGGCACGGTGCGGGCCGGCTCGATCATCGTCGCAACCGAGGGCTACGGCGCTTCTATCGCGCAGACCCACCGCACTGTGCTTCCGCTGTACTCGCTCATGATCGCCACAGAACCGCTTCCGGACGCGGTCTGGGACGAATTGGGGATCGAACACGGACAGACCTTCTCCGACTACCGCCACCTGCTGATCTACGGGCAGCGCACGGCCGACAACCGGATCGCATTCGGTGGGCGCGGCGCCAGGTATCACTGGGGCAGCAGCATCCGGCCCCATTACGACCGCAGCACGCGCGTGTTCCACCATTTGCGCGCGGCGCTCGTCGACCTGTTCCCGCAACTGGCGGACGTCGCTGTCACGCACGGCTGGGGCGGCCCGCTCGGGGTGCCGCGCGACTGGCACGCCGCGGTGCGGTACGACCAGCACACCGGCATCGGCTGGGCGGGCGGCTACGTCGGCGACGGGCTGTCGACCACGAACCTGGCCGGGCGCACGCTCGCAGAGCTGATCACCGGCGAACGCACGGAACTGAGCGAGCTGCCCTGGGTCGGGCATCGCTCCCGCGACTGGGAGCCGGAACCGCTGCGCTTCCTCGGTGCGAACGCCGGGCTTGTCGCGATGGAGGTCGCGGACATCGAGGAGCGCCTCACGAATCGCCCGTCCCTGCTCGCGCGGGCAATGGGCCCGCTCGTCGGGCAGTGACCGGCTCCCAACGCCGCTGAAGTCATTGAGTCGGGAGTTTTGGCCCTTATCCGCTAGCTCATAAGGGCCAAAACTCCCGACTCAACTTGCACAACGAAGTCGTTACGAAGCCCAAACGCGCGGTTCCGCGATTGGCCCGCTGGTAACCTAGACGGGCCAGTTCACCCGAAGGAACCGATGATCGACGACCCCGAGCTACCCCTCAGGCGGATTCGGCGTCGTCGTCGGCGCTGGCCCGCGATCATCGGAGGGGTGGTCGTGGCGATTCTCGTCGCCGGAGCGGGCGGCGCCGGAATCTGGGCCGCGAACAACCCACAGCACATCCTGGACCGCGTCACGGTCTGGCAGTTCGAACCAACAGGGGACGTCGCCGGTCACGTCGAGCGCCTGAAGCTGACCGAGCACGGCGAATACCTGTACTACGCGAGCCAGCCGGAAGTGAACTCCGGAGAAGCGTTCGAGGCGAGTTGCCCGAGCCGTGACGAGGACTTCGGCATCCTCGGCTGCTACCGGCCCGCCGAGAAGCTCATCTTCATCTTCGACGTCACGGACGAACGCCTCGACGGCACAGAGGAGGTCACCGCCGCGCACGAGCTGCTGCATGCGGCGTGGGACCGGATGGACACCGACGAGCGCGATCGCCTCGCCGTGCTGCTCGAGGCAGAGTTCGACGCCCTCGCCGACGACCAGCGCTTCCAGGCGCGCATGGAGTTCTACGCCAAGACCGAGCCGGGTCAGCATGCCAACGAACTGCACTCGATCATCGGCACCGAGGTGCGCGAGCTCGCACCCGAGCTCGAGGAGTACTACGAGCGCTACTTCACCGACCGCAGCATCGTCGTCGACCTGCATGAGCGCTCCAACACCGTCCTCACCGAACTGCGCGCCGAGGCCAGTGCGCTGGTGGAGCAGCTTGATGCCTTGGCGTTGGAGATCGAGGCCGACTACGACGCGTACACCGCCGGCTACGAGCGGCTGAACGTCGACGTGGATCAGTTCAATGCTCGCGCCGACCGCGGCGACTTCGACAGTTCGTTCGCTTTCAACCGGGAACGGGATGCGCTGCTCTCCCGCCAGAAGGCGCTCGACGCCCTGTTCACCTCCATCCAGGACCGCAAGGGCCAGTACGACGCGATGGTGATCCAGCTCGGCGAGGTCGACGCGACGCTCGGCGAGCTGCAGCGGGGCCTCAATATCGGCTCCCAGGAAGCCGCCGACCTGTAGCCGACTACACCTCGTCCGAGACGGGGGCGGCGAACTGCGCGTCGTAGAGCCGCCGGTACGCCCCCTCCGCATCCAGCAGCCCGGCGTGGGTGCCCTGCTCGACGATGCGTCCCTTCTCCATCACCAGGATCAGGTCCGCATCCCGGATGGTGGAGAGCCGGTGCGCGATCACGAAACTGGTCCGGTCGCTGCGCAGCGCGGCCATCGCGTGCTGCACGAGCACCTCGGTGCGGGTGTCGACCGAGCTGGTTGCCTCATCCAGAATGAGCACGCTCGGCTTGGCCAGGAACGCACGCGCGATGGTGAGCAGCTGCTTCTCCCCCGCGCTGACGTTGGACGCCTCGTCGTCGAGGACGGTGTCGTAGCCGTCGGGCAGGGTGCGCACGAACCGGTCCACGTAGCTGGCCCCGGCCGCCGCCTCGATCTCGGCCTCCGTGGCATCCGGGCGCCCGTAGGCGATGTTGTCCCGGATGGTGCCGCCGAACAGCCAGGTGTCCTGCAAGACCATTCCGGTGCGGGAGCGGAGGTCATCGCGGGTCATGGTGGCGATGTCGACACCGTCCAGCGTGATGTGCCCGGCGTCCAGCTCGTAGAACCGCATGATGAGGTTCACCAGGGTGGTCTTGCCCGCGCCGGTGGGCCCGACGATCGCGATCGTGCTGCCTGGCTCGGCGACAAGGTTGATGTTCTCCAGCAGCGGCCGGTCAGCTGAGTACGAGAACGACACATCCCGGAACTCGAGGCGTCCGCTGCGAGCGCCGGGCGTTTCCGGATGCTCCGGGTCGGGGGTCTGTTCGCGCGCGTCCAGCAGCTGGAAGACCCGCTCGGCGGACGCGACGCCGGACTGGATCAGGTTCGCCATGCTGCCCAGCTGCGCGACCGGCTGGGTGAACTGGCGCGAGTACTGGATGAAGGCCTGGACGTCACCGAGTCGCATCGTGCCGCCTGCGACCTGCAGCCCACCGACCACGGCGATGGCCACGTAGAGCAGGTTTCCGACGAACATCATCGACGGCATGATGATGCCGGAGACGAACTGGGCACCGAAGCTGGCCTCGAACAGCTCCTGGTTCTTCTCCTCGAAACGCTTGCCCACCTCACGCTGCCGGCCGAAGACCTTGACGAGCGAGTGGCCGGTGATGGCCTCCTCGACCTGCGCGTTCAGTTCACCGGTGTGCTTCCATTGCGCCACGAACATGGGCTGCGACCGGCGCGCGATCAGCGCGGTGATCACGATCGACAGCGGGATGGTGACCAGCGCGATGAGGGTCAGCAGCGGCGAAGTGATGAACATCATGATCGCGATGCCGATGACCGTCAGCAGCGAGGTCAGAATCTGGCTCAGGGTCTGCTGGATGCTCTGCGACACGTTGTCGATGTCGTTGGTGACCCGGCTGAGCAGCTCGCCGCGCGGCATCCGGTCGAAGTAGCCGAGCGGGAGCCGGTTGATCTTGTCCTCGACGTCCGCGCGCAGCGTGTAGATGGTGCGCTGCACGACCGCGTTGAGCACCAGGCCCTGCAGCCAGCCGAACACCGACGCGAGCACGTACAGCGTGAGCACCCAGAGCAGCACCGTGCTGAGCGCAGCGAAGTCGATGCCCGCGCCGGGGACCAGGTGCATGCCGCTCAGCAGGTCGGCCTGCTGGGTCTCGCCCGCCGCGCGCAGCTGGGCGATCAGCTGGTCCTGGGTGACCCCGGCCGGCAGCTGCTTCGAGATCGCTCCCTCGAAGATGAGGTTGGTGCCCTCGCCGAGAAGCTTTGGCCCGAGGACCGTGAAGACGACGCTGATTACCGCGAGCGCGGTGACTGCGGCGAGACTCAGCCACTCCCGGCTGAGCAGCCCGGCGAGCCGACGCAGCGACCTTCCGAAGTTGAGCGGCTTCTCGACTGGAGCACCCATGCTCCAGCCGCCGCGCTCGGGCTTGGGCAGCCGCTCGGGCGAACGCTCCTCCTCGGGCAGGGTCTCTTCTACCGTGTCGTCGGATGCGCGTGCCGCGTCGTCCTTGATGCTCACACCGCCTCCTCGGGAGTCAACTGCGACGACACGATCTCCTGGTAGGTCTCGTTCGTCTCGAGCAGTTCATCGTGCGTGCCTCGCCCGACGATCTCGCCCTTCTCGAGCACCAGGATCTGGTCGGCGTCGATGATGGTCGAAACGCGCTGGGCGACGATCAGCTGGGTCGCGCCTCGCACGTTCGTGGCGAGGGCGGCGCGAAGCCGCGCATCCGTTCCGGTGTCAAGTGCGGAGAACGAGTCGTCGAACACGTAGAACTCCGGCTTCTTCACCAGCGCGCGGGCAATCGCGAGCCGCTGCCGCTGCCCGCCGGACACGTTCGTGCCGCCCTGGGCGATCGGTGCATCGAGCTGACCGTCGAGTTCCTCGACGAAATCCCGGCCCTGCGCGGTCTCGAGCGCGGCCCACAGCTCGTCGTCGGTCGCATCCGGCTTGCCGAACCGCAGGTTGGAGGCCACGGTGCCAGAGAACAGGTACGGCTTCTGCGGCACGAGGCCGATGAGACTCCAGAGCAGGTCGGGGTCGAGGTCGCGAACGTCGACACCGTCGACCAGCACCGCACCGGCGGTGGTGTCGACGAGCCGCGGGATCAGGCCCACCAGAGTGGTCTTGCCCGCGCCGGTGCTGCCGATGATGGCCGTGCGCGTGCCGGGCTGGATGGTGAAACTCAGCGACCGGAGCACGGGCAGTTCGGCGCCGGGGTAGGAGAAGGTCACGTCGCGGAACTCGAGCGTGCCGTGCTGGGCGAGTTCGGTGACCGGCGAGACGGGGGGCGACACCGAGGTCTCGGTCTTCAGCACCTCCCCGATGCGGTCGGCGCTGACCGCGGCGCGCGGCAGCAGGACGCCGAGGAAGGTGGCCATCATGACGCCCATCAGGATCTGCACCAGGTACTGAAGGAAGGCCACGAGCGTGCCGACCTCGATCTCGCCGGAGTCGACCCGCATCCCACCGAACCAGATGACCGCGACGCTCGAGACGTTCATCACGAGCAGCACGGTGGGGAACATGAGGGCGAACAGCCGGCCCGCGCGCAGTGCGGTGTCGGTCAGGTCCCGGTTGGCGGTCGCAAACCGTTCCCGTTCCGCCTTCTCGCGCACGAACGCGCGGATGACCCGGATGCCGGTGAGCTGCTCGCGCAGCACCTGGTTGACCCGGTCGATGCGCTTCTGCATGAGCCGGAACAGCGGCACCATTCGCACGATGATCGCCCCGAGCGCGATCAGCAGCACCGGGATGCTCACCGCCATCAGCCAGGACAACCCGACATCCTGCTGCAGCGCGAGGATCACGCCGCCGATGGCGAGGATCGGCGCGGAGATGAACAGGGTGCAGGTCATCAGCACGACCATCTGCACCTGCTGCACGTCATTGGTGGCGCGAGTGATGAGCGATGGCGCACCGAAGGAGGCGACCTCCCGCTCGGAGAACTCGCTCACCCGGTGGAAGATGCCGTCGCGCAGGTCGCGTCCCAGCAGCATCGCCGTCTTTGCGCCGAAGTAGACGGCGGCGATGGCCGCGGTGATCTGCACCAGGGTGACCCCGAGCATCACGCCGCCCACCATCAGGATGTAGTCGACGTCACCCTTGGCGATTCCTTCATCGATGATGTCGGCGTTGAGTGTGGGCAGGTACAGCGACGCGATCGACTGCGCAAGCTGGAACGCTGCGACAGCGACAAGGAATGGCCAATGGGGCTTCAGGAAGCGCCCCAGCAGAGGAAGGAGCATAGAGGAAAGAGTGTACTCCGGCGGTCGACGCGCGGCTCCTACAATTGGGGAAAGTCAAGGAGGTCGACGTGCGCGCTGTCAGCTATTCGGAGTACGGGGGTCCCGAGGTGCTGCAGGTGGTCGACCTGCCGGATCCGGAGGTAGGCGAAGGCTCGGTGCGCGTGCGAGTGCGCGCGGCCGGTCTCAACCCGTTCGACTACAAGGTGCGTCGCGGCGGCTACCTGCCCTCGCACACCCTGCCCAGCCTGCAGGGTGCCGAGTTCGCCGGAGATGTCGACGCGGTCGGTGATGGTGTCACCGGATGGGCGGCAGGCGACGAGGTGCTCGGCTGGGTCGGCCGCGGAGCGCAGGCCGAGTTGGTGGTCGTCCCCGCGAAGAACCTCGCGCGCAAGCCTGCTTCGCTGGCCTGGGCGGCGGCCGCTGGGATCGGACTCGTAGGCAACACCGCGAAACGGTCGACGGAATCGCTTGGCTTGGGCGACGCCGACACGGTTTTCGTGAGCGGCGCATCCGGAGGCGTCGGCCTGCTGAGCGCGCAGTTCGCGCTGCGCACCGGGGCGAAGGTCGTCGGCTCCGCCGGAGTGGCCCACCATGATTTCCTGGCCGGTCTCGGCATAGTCCCGGTCGCCTACGGCGACGGCATGCTCGACCGGTTGCGCGAAGCCGCACCGCAGGGGTTCACGGCGATGCTGGACACGATCGGGGGCGAGTCGATCGAGGCCGGGCTCGCGCTTGGCATCCCGCCTGAGCGCATCAACACCATCGCGGACAGCGCCTCGGCGCAGACCTACGGGCTGAACACGGTCGGTGGCGGCGGCAAGACCTCGGCCGAGCTGGAGGAGCTCGCGGTCGAGCTCGCCGATGGGCGCCTTGTGCTGCCGGTGCGCGCTGCCTTCCCTCTGGACCAGGTCACGGATGCGTTCAGGGAGCTCGAGTCCCGGCACGGCTCTGGCAAGGTCGTGCTGCTCCTCTGACGCAAGCACGCAGAGATTTGTGCCAACGGCAAGCGAACGTTCCCTTGCCTGTGGCACAAACCTCGGCGGAGGGTGCCGGGGAGGTTAGGCGAAGATCGCGGTGATCTGGGCGACCTCGTCGGCTGTGGGCTTCCACAGCGTGCCCAGACCGGCATTCTGTTCGATCTGCTCGACGCTCGTGGCGCCAGCGATGACGCTCGTGACGTTCGGCTGGGCGAGCAGCCACGCGAAGGTCGCCGCGATCATGCTCACGCCGCGCTCGTCGCAGAACGAGCGGTAGCGCTCGACGGCGTCCCAGTTCACGGTCGCCATGAGCTCGGGCTTGATGACGGTGATGCGCGCGCCGGCCGGGCCGCCGTCCTTCGAGTACTTGCCGGTGAGGATGCCGTTGTACAGCGGGAAGAACGGCAGGAACCCCAGCCCGTACTGGCGCGCGGCCGGCAGCACCTCCTTCTCGACACCCCGGGAGAGCAGGCTGTACTCGTTCTGCGCCGAGATGAAGCGCTGGTGGCCGTTCAGGCGCGCCGTGAACTCGGCCTCGGCGATCTGCCAGCCGGTCAGGTTGGAGTGGCCGAAGTAGCGGATCTTGCCCTCGTCGACGAGTTCATCGAGCGCCGCGATGGTCTCCTCGATCGGGGTGTGCGCATCCGGGGCGTGCAGTTGATACAGGTCGATCCAGTCGGTCTGCAGTCGACGCAGCGACGCCTCGATCGCGAGACGGATGTAGCGGCGCGAGCCGCGAGCACCCCAGTCGGGACCGTTGGCGCCGGCCATGTCCATGCCGAACTTGCTCGCGAGCACGATCTGATCGCGGCGCCCCTTCAGCGCGTTGCCCATGAGCGTCTCGCTGAGTCCCCGCTCGTTGCCGTAGATGTCCGCGGTGTCGAAGAGCGTGATGCCGGCATCGATAGCGGCGCCGATGACCCGGTCGGTGCCCTCCTGTGTCTCGGTGGCCGTGTGGGCGCGGCCGAAGTTGTTGCAGCCGAGGCCGACGGTGGAGACACGGAGCCCGGATGGGCCGAGATTGCGGTAGTCGATCGTTGCCATTCCCCTACGCTATCCGCTCCTCACCACGGCTCTTGACCAGCGCGCAGTGCGCCGTTCACTGCCCGTGCCCGCGTGCCCCGACGCTGCCCGAGTAGCGTCGCGCGCATGAGTGCTTCAGCCCCGTCCCCGTCCTTTCTCATCCGCACCGACAGCCCGATCGGTCGCCTCGAGCTGTCCAGCGACGGCCCGAATGTCACGCGCCTGGTGATCGAGTCGAACGGCACCCTGCCGCGGGATGGTGAGCCGGAGCGGGGCAACCGTGTGCTCGAGCGTGCTGTGCAGCAGCTTGAGCAGTACTTCTCTGGTCGCCGTCGGAGGTTTCGCCTGCCGTTGCTGCTGACCGGCACCGCATTCCAGCAGGCAATCTGGGACCGCTTGCTCGAACTCGAGCACGGTGAGGTCATCAGCTACGGGACTCTCGGCGCTGCTGCGGGTCGAGCAGGCTCCGGACGGGCGGTGGGCACGGCAGTGCGCAGCAACCCGGTGCCGATCATCGTGCCGTGCCACCGGGTGCTTTCCACCGCCGGCACCGTGATCGGGTATTCGGGCGGCCAGGGCATCCCGACCAAGCTGTGGCTGCTCGCCCACGAAGGGGTGCTGCTCCCGGCGCCCGCCTGAGCACCTCAGGCGACAAGCAGCTCCAGCTCGCCGCCGTCGGCGACGGTCAGGTCGAATCCGGCGCCGGCCGCCCAGTCGGTGAGGGACGCGGCATCCGGATGCTCGATGCCGGCTTCGAGCACGGCCTTGGTGAAGAGACCCTTCGACTTCTTGTTGAAGTGGTTCAGCGCACGCCTGCGGCCGTCGCCGTCGGCGGATACCACGCGCACGTAGGCTGCCTGCGACGGCGCGGGGCCGAGGTCGACGTACGACTCGGAGCGAAGGTCGAGCACGAACGTCTCGCGGGCGAGTTCGGCCGCGATGGCATCCCGCCAGGTGCGCTGCAGCGACAGGCGCGGCAGGCGCGAGTCGTGCGACAGGCGATACGCCGGAATCGGGTCCAACGCACCGACCAGTCCGAACAGCGCCGAATGGACGGCCAGGTGGCGACCGGCGAACTCTCGCGCACCGGCCGACAGGCTCTGCGCGTCGAGTGCGTCGAACAGCACTCCGGTGTAGCGGTCCATGGCGGGCAGCAGGGGCGACCGGTCGATCGCACGGTTGCGTTCGAGTTCGTGCGCCTGGGTGGGGCCGAGCTTCAACGCCCGCGCTGCGGCCTCTGGATCCTCGGCGAGTGAGCCCAGCGCTTCGAGCACCGCCGTGCGTGGCGCGGTCAGCTCCGGGAAGCGCAGCGCGGCGAAGTCCAGCGCCGTGTCCGGGGCGCCACCGTCGCGTTTGGTCTCGGACGGCGGGAGGAGGATCAGCATCGTGGCGGCTCGCAGGTGGACGGCGGATGGCGTGGCAGCAGACACGAAATCGGCGGGAGCCCGAGGGTTCCCGCCGATTTCGAAGCGTGCGCGCCTCTAGGAGATGAGTTCGGCGTTACGCGCGACGATCGTGACCGTGTCGTGCTCGACCGAGAGGAAACCGTCCTCGGCGTTCGCCTTGACGGTGGAGCCGTCCTCGGTCGTGACGCGGACCTCGCCGACGCCGAGGATAGCGAGCATCGGCTCGTGACCGGGCAGGATGCCGATCTCTCCCTCGACCGTGCGAGCGACGATCTGCTTCGCACGACCCGACCACACCTCCTTGGCGGCCGAGACGACGCTCACGTTGAGGTCGGCCATATCAGCCGTTCTCCTTCTGGATCTGCGCCCAGCGCTCTTCGACGTCCGCGATCGAACCGACGTTGAAGAACGCCTGCTCTGCCACGTGGTCGAAGTCGCCGCGAGCGATCGCGTCGAAGCTCTCGATGGTGTCCTTCAGCGGAACGGTCGAGCCCTCTACACCGGTGAACTTCTTCGCCATGTAGGTGTTCTGCGAGAGGAACTGCTGGATGCGGCGCGCACGCGACACCGTGATCTTGTCCTCTTCGGACAACTCGTCCACACCGAGGATCGCGATGATCTCCTGCAGTTCCTTGTTCTTCTGCAGGATCTGCTTCACGGTCGTCGCGACGCGGTAGTGGTCCTCGCCCAGGTAGCGCGGGTCCATGATGCGGCTCGTCGATGTGAGTGGGTCGACCGCGGGGTACAGACCGCGGGACGCGATCTCACGGCTGAGCTCGGTCGTCGCGTCGAGGTGCGCGAAGGTCGTCGCCGGGGCCGGGTCGGTGTAGTCGTCCGCGGGAACGTAGATCGCCTGCAGCGACGTGATCGAGTGACCACGCGTCGAGGTGATGCGCTCCTGCAGGATGCCCATCTCGTCGGCCAGGTTCGGCTGGTAGCCCACCGCGGACGGCATACGGCCGAGCAGCGTTGAGACCTCGGAGCCGGCCTGCGTGAAACGGAAGATGTTGTCGATGAACAGCAGCACGTCCTGCTTCTGCACGTCGCGGAAGTACTCGGCCATGGTCAGGGCCGACAGCGCGACACGCAGACGCGTGCCGGGCGGCTCGTCCATCTGGCCGAACACGAGCGCGGTCTTGTCGAAGACGCCCGCCTCTTCCATCTCGTGGATGAGGTCGTTGCCCTCACGAGTGCGCTCACCGACACCGGCGAACACCGACACACCACCGTGGTCCTGCGCGACGCGCTGGATCATCTCCTGGATGAGGACGGTCTTGCCGACGCCCGCACCACCGAACAGGCCGATCTTTCCACCGAGCACGTACGGCGTGAGCAGGTCGATGACCTTGATGCCGGTCTCGAACAGCTGGGTCTTCGACTCGAGCTGGTCGAACGCCGGGGGCTTGCGGTGGATGGGCCAGCGCTCGGTGATCTCGATGGTCTCACCCGGCTCGGCGTTCAGGACATCGCCGATGACGTTGAAGACGCGACCCTTGGTGACATCGCCGACGGGAACCGAGATCGGCGCTCCCGTGTCACGCACTTCCTGACCGCGGACCAGTCCGTCGGTCGGGTTCAGCGCGATGGCGCGCACGACGTCGTCGCCGAGGTGCTGCGCGACCTCGAGGGTGATCTCGTGGGAGGCGTCGCCGATGGTGACGGTGGTCTTCAGCGCCTGGTAGATCTCGGGGATCGCATCGTGCGGGAACTCGATGTCGACGACCGGGCCGGTGACGCGCGAGACGCGG
The DNA here is from genome assembly GCA_963702165.1 of uncultured Actinomycetota bacterium. Lineage (GTDB taxonomy): Bacteria > Actinomycetota > Actinomycetes > Actinomycetales > Microbacteriaceae > Terrimesophilobacter. The sequence continues at coordinate 1,370,755 of OY969722.1, forward strand.
CCGATGCCGGAGTTGTCGACCGGCAGCTGCTCGGCCTTCTTCGCCCGGGATGCCGCGGGCTTGCGTGCCGCGGGCTTCTTGTTCTCAGCGGGGGCTGTCGTGGTCATGGCTTCCCTATTCTCCTAAAAAGCTACTTAGCCGAGGCGAGGGCGTCTGCGCCGCCGACGATCTCGGAAATCTGCTGGGTGATCTCGGACTGCCGCGCGTTGTTGGCTAGGCGCGTGTAGTCCCGGATGAGCTTGTCTGCGTTGTCGCTCGCCGACTTCATCGCCTTCTGCGTCGCGGCCTGCTTGCTCGCATCCGACTGCAGGAGCGCGTTGAAGATGCGGCTCTCGATGTAGACCGGCAGCAGCGCGTCAAGCACGGCGTCAACCTCGGGCTCGAACTCGTAGAGCGGAAGGATCTCGCGCTCTCCGGGCTCCTCGACACCCTCGACGACCTCCAACGGCAGCAGCCGAACGACCTCGGGGGTCTGGGTCAGCATGCTCACGAAGCGGTTGTAGACGATGTGGATCTCATCCACTCCGCCTTCGCTCGTCGGCTGGATGAACCGCGACACCAGGGCGTCGCCGATCTCGCGAGCGAGTTCCACCTTGGGGGTGTCGGTGCCGCCGATCCAGGCCTGCTCGGTTGCGCGCTTGCGGAACGCGAAGTACCCGACAGCCTTGCGGCCGATGAGGTAGTAGACGACGTCCTTGCCCTGGCTCTTCAGCAGGGTCGCGAGCTCCTCAGCCTCGCGGAGCACGTTCGCGTTGAACGCGCCCGCGAGTCCCCGGTCCGAGGAGAAGATGACGACCGCAGCGCGCTCGACCTTCTCCGGCTCGGTGGTGAGGATGTGGTCGACGTTGGAGTACGTCGCGACGGCCGAGACCGCGCGCGTGACCGCACGCGAGTACGGTCCGGAGGCCGCGACCCGCTGTTGCGCCTTCTGGATGCGCGAAGCGGCGATCAGCTCCATGGCCCGAGTGATCTTCTTGGTCGTCTGGGCAGAACGAATTTTCTGCCGGTAGACCCGAAGTTGCGCTCCCATGTCCCTACTCTTCTCGTGTTACTCGTGCGGTCTCAGGCGGCCGGTTCAGCGGCGTGCCTTGACGATTTGCTCCTGGTTGACGTCTTCCTCGTCGAGTTCCTCGAACTCTTCGTGGCCCGCCTGGATGAGTGACTTGCCCTCGCTGGTCTGGAACTCCAGCTTGAACTTGTCGACCTCCTTGTCCAGGGTCGCGATGGTGTCGTCGTCGAGCTTGCTGGTCTCACGCAGCGTGTCGAGCACCTTGGTGTTGCGTGCGAGGTGGTCGAGCAGTTCGCGCTCGAAGCGCAGGATGTCCTCGACCGGGACCTCGTCAAGCTTCCCATTGGTGCCGGCCCAGATCGAGACGACCTGGTCCTCCACCGGGTACGGCGAGTACTGCGGCTGCTTGAGCAGCTCGGTGAGGCGGGCGCCTCGCGCGAGCTGGCGGCGGCTCGCTGCGTCGAGGTCGGATGCGAACATCGCGAACGCCTCGAGGGCGCGGTACTGCGCGAGCTCGATCTTGAGCGTGCCGGAGACCGACTTGATCGACTTGAGCTGCGCGTCACCGCCGACCCGCGAGACGGAGATTCCGACGTCGACGGCCGGGCGCTGGTTCGCGTTGAACAGGTCGGACTGCAGGAAGATCTGGCCGTCGGTGATCGAGATCACGTTGGTCGGGATGTAGGCCGAGACGTCGTTCGCCTTGGTCTCGATGATCGGCAGGCCGGTCATCGATCCGGCGCCGAGCTCGTCTGAGAGCTTCGCGCAACGCTCGAGCAGGCGCGAGTGCAGGTAGAACACGTCACCGGGGTAGGCCTCACGGCCCGGCGGACGGCGCAGCAGCAGCGAGACGGCACGGTAGGCCTCAGCCTGCTTCGACAGGTCATCGAAGATGATCAGGACGTGCTTGCCCTGGTACATCCAGTGCTGGCCGATCGCGCTGCCGGTGTACGGCGCGAGGTACTTGAAGCCCGCGGCGTCGGATGCCGGGGCAGCGACGATGGTGGTGTACTCCATCGCGCCGGCGTCCTCGAGCGCGCCCTTGACGGATGCGATCGTGGAGCCCTTCTGGCCGATCGCGACGTAGATGCAGCGGACCTGCTTGTCGGTGTCGCCCGACTCCCAGTTGGCCTTCTGGTTGATGATGGTGTCGATCGCGAGAGCGGTCTTGCCGGTCTGGCGGTCACCGATGATCAGCTGACGCTGGCCACGGCCGATCGGGATCATCGCGTCGATCGCCTTGATGCCGGTCTGCAGCGGCTCGTGCACGCTCTTGCGCTGCATGACGCCGGGCGCCTGCAGTTCGAGCGCACGGCGACCCTCGGTGGAGACCTCGCCGAGGCCGTCGATCGGGTTGCCGAGCGGGTCGACCACGCGGCCGAGGTAGCCGTCGCCGACGGGGACCGAGAGAACCTCGCCCGTGCGGGTGACTTCCATGCCCTCTTCGATGCCGGTGAACTCACCGAGCACGACGACACCGATCTCGTCCTCGTCGAGGTTGAGCGCGAGGCCCAGCGTGCCGTCGGCGAACCGCAGCAGCTCGTTCGCCATGGCGCCCGGGAGCCCCTCGACGTGAGCGATGCCGTCTGCGGCGTCGATGACCGTGCCGACCTCGGCCGTTGCGGCCTTGTTCGGCTCGTAGGACTTCACGAAGTCCTGCAGCGCGCCGCGGATCTCCTCCGGGCTGATCGTCAGTTCTGCCATTGTCGTACCCTTTCGTGCGGGGCGCGTGGCCCCTGAAGTGTCGACTCGCTAGCCAGCGAGTTGAAGTCTGAGTTCCCCGAGCTTGGACGCGACCGTGTCGTCGATCACGTCGTTGCCGACCTGCACGCGCAGGCCGCCGATGATCGTCGGGTCGACCACCAGGTTGATGGTGAGCTGCCCGTAGCGTGCCGCGAGACCGTCACGCAGTCGTTGCAGCTGCTCGGATGCGAGCGGCTGAGCTGCGGTGACGGTCGCGATGCGGCTGCCGGCCTCGCTCGCGACGATCTCGGCGGCGTCGCGAAGCAGCGCGCCGATGCGGCGGCCTCGAGGCTGCTGCACCAGGTGGCGAACGATGACGAGCGTCTGCTGGGAGGCCTTGCCCGCCAGCAGCGCGTCGACGAGCGCGAGCTTCGCGTCCGCATCCCCGAGCTTGCTGACGACCGCGAGTTCCAGCTCGGCGTCGGACGTAACCGCTGCACCAAACGCGAACAGCTCACCGACGATGTCGGTTCCCGCGCCGGCAGACCGGGCGACGGCACGGATGCCGATCTCCTCGATGCCGGCCAGAAGGTCGTCCCCGCTTGACCAGCGGTTGGCCACCAGCACGTCGAGCAGACCGCGCGGCTGCTCGTCGAGCGCGCCGAAGATGCGGTCAGCGAGGACGCGCTTCTGCTCGGCCGAGGCGGACGGGTCGGCAATGGCCGACGCGAGCTGCTTCGACCCTCCGATGAGCCGACCTGCCGACAGCAGTTCTGCACCAGTGGCCATCGGCACCGGACCCGGCACTGCGGACAGCGCTGAACGCGCCGCCTCGAGCGCCTGAGTGGTGGCTGAACCCATTTACTTTCTCGCCTTCGCCCTGCCGGAGGTCGCTCCGGCGGTAGCGGTCGTCTGCTTCTCGCCTGATTCGAGGTCAGCGAGGAAGCGGTCGACGAGCGCCGCTGATTTCCTGTCGTCGCTGAGGCTCTCGCCGATCACACCGGATGCGAGGTCGATCGCGAGCGATCCAACCTCGGCACGCAGCGAGACGAGCGCCGCCTGACGCTCCGCCTCGATGGTCGCCTGGGCGTTCGCGGTGATGCGGGCGGCCTCTGCGGCAGCCTGCTCCTTGAGTTCGCTCAGGATCTTCGTGCCGTCGATGCGGGCCTGCTCGCGGATCTTCGCGGCTTCGCCACGCGCGTCTGCGAGCTGCTTGCGGTACTCCTCGAGTGCGGCATCCGCTTCGGCCTTGGCCTCATTCGCCTTCTCGATGTTGCCCTCGATGGCGGCGGAGCGCTCGTCGAGCAACGCCTGCAGCTTCGGGAGCGCGTACTTCCAGAAGAAGAAGATGATGATGACGAAGATGACCAACGACCAGATGATGTCGTAGTCCGCCGGCAGCAGCGGGTTCACAGTCGTCTCGCCCTCAGCCGCGGCGAGGAATGCGCTGCTTTTTCCAGCAAGCATCCTTGCCTCCTTACTTGCTTACGTGGCTTACGGGAACGGGATGAACGCGACGGCGATGCCGATGAAGGCGAGCGCCTCGGTGAACGCGATACCCAGGAACATGAGGCCGGTGAGGCGGCCCTGAAGCTCTGGCTGGCGGGCAACGGCCTCGACGGTCTTGCCGACGACGAGACCAACGCCGATCGCGGGGCCGATGGTTGCGATGCCGAAGGCGACCGGGGCGATGTGGCCGGTGAGCGCAGCGAGGTCCATAGTGATTCCTTCCGTTGGGTGAATCGGGCGGTTGCCAGATCCGTCTAGTGCTCTTCAACCAGCGCGAGCTGGATGTAGATCGTTGTGAGTAGTGCGAAAACGTAGGCCTGCAGCGCGGCCACCATGATCTCGAACAGGGTGAACGCGAAGCCGAAGGCGAAGGTGCCGATGCTGAACAGCCCGAACCATCCGCCGGCGGAGAACAGGAAGAACTGGGTGGCAGAGAAGCACAGCACCAGGAGCATGTGCCCGCCGACCATGTTCATCAGAAGACGAAGGGCGAGCGTGACCGGGCGGACCAGGAAGGTCGAGATGAACTCCATTGGCGTGACGACGAGCAGCACCGGCCACGGGACCCCGGAGGGCACCAGCGAGTTGCGCACGAACCCGGACGGGCTCTTCTTGATGCCCGCGTAGACGAACGCGATGTACGCGACCAACGCGAGCACCAGCGGGAACCCGATCACCGACGAGCCGGCGATGTTCAGGAACGGGATGATGCCGGTGATGTTCAGCGCGATGATCGAGAAGAAGATCGTCACGATCAGCGGGAGGAAGCGCTTGCCGTCCTTCTCGCCGAGGTTGTTGTAGACAATGCTGTCGCGGACGAAGCCGATGGACAGTTCGACGAGGTTCTGGCCGCGGCCCGGGATGAGTCGCATCCGGCGGGTGCCGAGCCAGAACAGGAGCAGCAGAGCGGCAACAGCGATGAAGCGGACCAGCATGAGCCGGTTGATCTCGAACGGCGTGCCCTCGAAAAGGATGGCCGGGGGGAAGAAGTCATCGAACGAGGGACCGTGGAATTCCCCTTCACCGGCAGCGGCCAGGACAACCGTGTTGAGAGCGTTAACTAGCAGCGCTGTCTCCAAGATTTAGGCGTGCGGACACGCGGCGGAAAGAGGGGGAGGTACCTGCGAAAGCTTAGCAATACCTTTACACAGGGGACTAATCGCTGGATTCGTCAGCTTTGGCGGACGGTTTCGGCGACGCCGAATCCCCGGTTTCGTGCGGGAGTCTGACGTCCGAGACGTAACCCATCCGGCTGGTCATGAAGGCGTAGACGTCGATCGCGAGGCTGCCGACGACGGATGCGACGACGGTGAAGAACAGCACGAGCGGGTCGATCGCCGGGCTCCTGCCGAACACGATCGCGACCACCAGGAAGATGGCGAGCTTCACCATCCAGCCGCCGAGGACGATGCCGAAGAACAGCGGGCTGAGCAGGTCGCCCTTCGTGGCTCTGGCGGCGAGGATGACGGTCAGTGCGGTCAGTCCCATGAAGACGAAGGTCAAGGCGGCCCCGATGACGGCGCCGAGGACCCCGGGGGTCCCCGCAACCCACAGCCCGATCCCGCCGCCGATGACGGCGATCGCGACCGCGAGAAGGGCATCGAGCACTAGGGTGCGCTTGAGCATCGGCACTACGGTCATGGAATTTCCTCTACTTGGTCTGGTTGGGCTCCGCGAGCGCGGGCCGCGAAGGACTTGCGCCACAGCGGCGTGATGGTGAAGAACGCGCACACGGCGAAGCCGATGCCGAGGAACGCGAGAACCCACGCGATGGGAACGAACAGGAACAGCAGGCATCCGACAGCGATGACGGCGCTCCACGCGTAGAAGATCAGCACCGCCTGCAGGTGGGTGTGGCCCATATCGAGCAGCCGGTGGTGCAGGTGCTTGCGGTCGGCCGAGAACGGCGACTTGCCCGCGCGCAGGCGCCGCAGAACGGCCAGCGAGAAGTCCAGCAGCGGGACGATCAGCACGGCGATCGGCAACAGCAGCGGGATGAACGCCGGGGCGAGGATGCGACCGGAGTCGAGCGAGTTCGGGTCGACCTGCCCGGTCACCGAGATGGCCGAGGTGGCCATCAGGAGGCCGACGAGCATCGACCCGGCATCGCCCATGAACAGCTTCGCCGGATGCCAGTTGAGCGGCAGGAACCCGACACACGCCCCGACCAGCACTGCGGAGAGCAGCGAGGCCAGGTTGAAGTACTCGGCTTCACCGACCACCCGCGCGAGGATGTAGCTGTAGAGGAAGAACACGCCGTTGGCGATGATCGCAACACCGGCGACGAGTCCGTCCAGGCCGTCGATGAAGTTGACCGCGTTCATCACCGCGACCACCGCGATGACGGTGAGCACGAGACCGAGAATCGGCGGGACGACGGTGACGCCGCCCACCGGCAGGGTCACCAGTTGGACGCCCTGCCACACCAGCAAGCCGGCGGCGATCATCTGGCCGGCGAGCTTGGTGAGCCAGTCGAGGTCCCAGATGTCGTCAGCTACGCCGATCACGACGATGATGAGGGCCGCGCTGAGGATGGCGGTGATCTGACCGGGGTCGGCGAATACGAGGTGGAACCAGCTGACCTGCGAGGCGACCGCCATGGCGATCACGATGCCGAGGAACATGGCGATCCCGCCCAGCCGGGGCGTCGGGGTGGTGTGCACGTCCCGCTCGCGGATCTTCGGGTAGAGCCGGAACCGCGAGCTGAGCTTCCAGATTACGAAGGACAGTGCGAACGTGACCACCGCGGCGATGAGCCCCGCGAGGACGTAGAAGATCACGTCACGGCCTCCCAGATGGCGTCGTCCGGGATCACCCCGTGGCGCACGATCTTCAGTTCGCCGCCGATGAGCAGGCCGGTGACATCGACGATGGTGGAGCCGTTGCTGCGGCCGTCTTCGACCACTGCCTCACCGACCGTGCCGCCGTCGAGGTAGACGCTGACACTGTCGCCAAGCGCGTCGGCCGCCTCCTGGGCGGTGGTCGCGGCGGGCTCCCCCGTCTTGTTCGCCGACGTGACCGCGAGCGGGCCGGTCTCAGACAGCAGCTCGAGCGCGACCTTGTTTGATGGCATCCGCAGCGCGACTGTGCCGTGGGTCTCCCCCAGGTCCCACTGCAGCGACTCGCGTGCAGGCAGGATCAGGGTGAGTGCGCCCGGCCAGAACGCCTTGACCAGCTTGCGCGCGGCATCCGGAACATCCTCGGCGAGCGCGTCGAGCGTCGGGATGCCCGGCAGCAGCACGGGCGGTGGTGCGTTGCGGCCGCGGCCCTTGGCCTCGAGGAGGCGCTGGACGGCGTCCGGGTTGAACGCGTCGCAGCCGACCCCGTAGACGGTGTCGGTGGGGATGACGATGAGCTCGCCCCGGCCGATCGCGCCTCGCGCGAGGCGCATTCCGGTGAGGAGCTCCGAGCTGTCGGAGCAGTCGTAGATGGTCGCCATGTCGGCACAATCCTACTTGGCGACCATCCGACGACTGGTGTTACTCAGCGTCCGCTACTCAGCGGCGCCCGGCCTTGCGCCGAAACATCACCGCCCCGAACCCGATCGACACGGCCAGGATGGCGATGCACCAGCCGAGCGCCCAGAGCGGCCCACTGCCGAGCTCTGTGCCCATGAGCAGTCCGCGGATGGTTTCGATGATGGGCGTCAGCGGCTGGTTGGTGGCGATCCAGTGCATCCACTCCGGCATCGTCTCGATCGGCACGAACGCGCTGGAGACGTACGGCAGGAAGAGCAGGATGAACCCGTAGCTCGATGCCGCCTGGGCGCTGCCAGCGGCGAGGCCGATCGCCGCGAACAAGTAGGTGATCGCGAGGATGTACAGCGCCACGATGGCGAGAGCGCCCAGCCATTCGAGCGGCCCACCGCTGGGGCGGAAGCCCACCGCAATGCCGACCCCGATCACCAGCGCCGTGGCGAGCAGGTTGCGCACGAGGCTCGCGACGACGTGCCCGGTGAGCACCGCGGATGCCCGGATCGGCATGGTGCGGAAGCGATCGACGATTCCGTTCTGCATGTCCTGGGCGACCGAGACGGCTGTCGAGGAGGCCCCGAAACCCGCGCAGAGCAGGATGATGCCTGGCACCACGTAGTTCACGTAGTCGCCGGATTCGTCGATCGCGCCGCCGAACACGAATGTGAACATGAGCATGGTGATCACCGGAAGCATGATGGCCATCACCATGGACTCGCCGTCGCGCAGCGAGTGCAGCAGGCTGCGCCGGATGAAGGTCGCCTCCTCCGCTCCGAGCGGCAGCGGGCGTACGGTCAGGGCGGTCATCGGGTGGTCCTTCCAATCAGTTCTGGCGCCGCGTCTTTCGCGCCGGAGTCGGTGAGGGCGAGGAAGACGTCGTCCAGGCTGGGCTTGCGCACCGTCACGTCGCCGTCGAGGCCGGAGGCGTCGACCTCGGCGATCGCCGCGCGCAGACCGTGGATGCTTCCGTCGGTCGGCAGCTGCAGCACTAGGTTCCCGGCGGCGTCGCGCACCTCCACGACATCGCCGCCCACCGTCGCCTTGAGCTCGGCGGGAGTTCCGGATGCCACGACGCGCCCTGAACTCAGCACCGCGACGCTGTCGGCGAGCTGGTCGGCCTCCTCGAGGTACTGCGTGGTGAGGAACACCGTGCGACCGTCCTCGCGCAGTGACCGGATGACGGTCCACAGCTCCTGCCTGCTGCGCGGGTCGAGACCGGTGGTCGGCTCGTCGAGGAACAGCACATCGGGGGCGACGATCAGGCTGATCGCGAGGTCCAGCCTGCGGCGCATCCCACCCGAGTAGGTCTTCGCCCGCTTGCGGGCCGCACCCACGAGGTCGAACCGCTCGAGCAGTTCGTCGGCGCGAGCGGCGCTCGCCGGCCGGCTGAGGCCGAACAGGCGGCCCATCATCCGGAGATTCTCGACACCGGTGAGCACCTCGTCGACTGCCGCCGACTGCCCGGTGAGCCCGATGCTGCGGCGAACCGCGAGCGGATCCCGGACGACATCGAAGCCGCCAACGGTCGCGGTGCCGGCATCGGGCAGCACGAGCGTGGACAGGATGTTGATGAGCGTGGTCTTGCCCGCGCCGTTCGGGCCGAGCAAGGCGAAGATCTCGCCTGGTGCGACCGATATGGTCACGTCGTTCAGCACCGAGTGGGTGCCGAACGTCTTGCGCAGTCCGGAGACCGCGATTGCCGGGTTTGGCATCTGCCGACTAGCCTTTCTGTTTACGAGGCACAGCCTGTTTATGGGCTACGCAGTTTATGACATACACAGTGTGTACGAGGCACACAGTGCGTGTCAAGCGCCCTCACGAGAAAGGCCACCCGATGACAGAGCACATCGAACCCAAGCTCCCCCACGCCCTGGCCCTCGCCTGGGGGCTCGCCGAGCCGCCGCAGCGCGGCCCGAAGCGCGAACTCAGCCTCGAGGCGATCATCGACGCCGGCGTGCGGATCGCCGACGCGGAGGGACTGGGTGCGCTGTCGATGAGCCGGGTCGCGTCATCCCTCGGCTTCACGACGATGTCGCTGTATCGCTACGTTGCGAGCAAGGACGACCTCATCCTGCTCATGCAGGACACCGCTGCTCGCGTGGTGGTTCCGCCGTTCGACGAGATGCAGGGCTGGCGGGACGGCTTCCGGGACTGGTTCAACGCGATCATCGGCGCCTACCGGGCCCATCCGTGGGTACTCGACGTCCCGGTGAACGGTGTTCCGATGATGCCGAGCGACCTCGTCATCGTCGACTGGGGCATGCGCGTCATGCGCGATCTGCCGCTCGAGGGGGGCGAGAAGATCGAGGTGCTGCTCCTGCTGACCGGCTACGGCCGCGCTACAGCGCAGATCGAACGCGATCTGGCCCGAGCGGGGAACAATGTCACCCTCGGCGCTGAGAGCACGGCGGCCCTGGCCGAACTGGTGACAGAAGAGACGTTCCCGTACCTGTTCCCGCTCATCCGCGACGGCATCTACGGCGGCGGCGACCCGGCCGACTTCGAGATGGACGCCGACCTGGCGTTCGGCCTCGATCGCATCCTGGACGGCATCGAGAGCTACACCAGCCGGTAGCCGGTCAGCGGATCGCGGTCGTCATCCGGTCGCGGCCGAGGAGGTCCGGATGCGTGGCTGCCGCCTGCCAGCCGTCAGTGGTCAACAGCGCCCGGATGGCGGCGCCCTGCAGCTCGCCGTGTTCGATCACCAGCGTGCCACCCGGGTGCAGCAGCCGCAGCGCGGTCGCCGACAGGTCGCGGATGACATCGAGGCCGTCCGGTCCGCCGTACAACGCGAGCTCCGGATCGTGCAGTCGCACCTCGGGGTCTCGCGGCACGGCATCCGTCGGCACGTACGGCGGATTGGAGGCGACGACCGAGACCGTGCCGTCCAGCTCGCCGAGCGCGCTCGCCAGATCGCCCAGCACGAGGGTCACCGCCGCCCCGGTGTGCTCGATGTTCCTACTCGCCCAGGCATGAGCATCCGGGGACAACTCGACCGCGTACACGCGCGCGTGCGGCACCTCGGTCGCCATAGCGATCGCGATGGCCCCGCTGCCCGTGCCCAGGTCGACCGCGACCGGCTCGGCCGCTGCGACCGCGCTCAACGCGTCGACCGCAACGCCCGCGACGAGCTCCGTCTCCGGGCGGGGCACGAACACGCCGGGTCCGACGAGCAGCTCAACATTGCGGAACGGCGCGCGACCGGTGATGTGCTGCAGCGGCTCGCGCCTGGCGCGCCGGGCGACCAGGTCGCGCAGGGCGGTGGCATCGTCCTCGCTCACCGCGGCATCCAACGCCACCTTGGCCTGCACCTCGCCGCGTCCAATGCCGAGCACGTGCCCGATCAGCAGCTCGGCGTCGACCTCGGGGTCTGGCACCCCTGCAGCGGCAAGTTCGCGGGCCGCCTCGGAGCGCAGATGTCGTACACCGGACGTCATAGTTCCTCTTCCGTTCGACCGCCACGTCTATTCTGTCGTGGTTGGGAATACCAGCGCGCAGCCGCTGTTATCCCGCACGAGCCCTCGCGCGTGGGCGCCCGCCCGTCGCGCCCGTCACGAAAGCGAGAGAAATGACTCAGATCTACTCCGACATCACCCAGGCCGTGGGACGCACACCCCTCGTGAGGCTCAACCGGGTGACGGATGGTTCGCAGGCGACGGTGCTCGCGAAGCTCGAGTTCTACAACCCGGCGTCGAGCGTCAAGGACCGCATCGGCGTCGCGATCGTCAACGCGGCCGAGGCCTCTGGTGAGTTGAAGCCCGGCGGGACGATCATCGAGGCGACCAGCGGCAACACCGGCATCGCGCTCGCGTTCGTCGGCGCCGCCCGCGGCTACAAGGTGATCCTCACCATGCCGGAGACCATGAGCAAGGAGCGCCGCAAGATGCTGCGCGCGTACGGAGCCGAGATCGTGCTGACCGCGGGCGCAGACGGCATGCGCGGCGCCGTGCAGAAGGCCGAGGAGCTCGCGGCGAACACCCCGGGCGCAATCCTGGCCAAGCAGTTCGACAACGACGCCAACCCGCGCATCCACCGGGAGACCACCGGTGAGGAGATCTGGGCCGACACCGACGGCGCCGTCGACATCCTGGTCTCCGGGATCGGAACCGGTGGCACCATCACCGGCGCCGGCGGCCTGCTCAAGGAGCGCAAGCCAGAGGTGAAGGTCATCGCGGTGGAGCCGAAGGACTCACCGCTGCTGAGCGAGGGCACCGCAGGACCGCACAAGATCCAGGGCCTCGGCGCCAACTTCGTGCCGAGCGTGCTCAACCGCGACGTCTACGACGAGGTGTTCGACGTCGAGCTGCCGGATGCGATCCGCACCGCCCGCCGCCTCGGCACCGAGGAGGGCGTCCTCGCGGGCATCTCCGGCGGAGCCGCCGTCTACGCCGCGACGGAGGTCGCCAAGCGTCCGGAGAACGCGGGCAAGACGATCGTCGTGGTCGTGCCCGACTTCGGAGAGCGCTACTTCTCGACTGTCCTCTTCGAGGATTTGGAAGACTGAGCCGACGTGCCCTTCAGACGCGCGCGCGAGGACATCCGCAATGCCCTCATGCGGGACCCGGCAGCCCGCAGCCGGCTTGAGGTGTTCCTCAGCTACTCCGGGCTGCATGCGGTGTGGAACCACCGGCTGGGCAACTGGCTGTGGCGCCACAACCTGAAGACCCTCGCGCGCGTGCTGTCGCAGCTCAGCCGCTTCTTCACCGGCATCGAGATCCACCCGGGCGCCACCATTGGAAGGCGCCTGTTCATCGATCACGGCATGGGTGTCGTGATCGGTGAGACGGCGGAGATCGGCGACGACGTGACGCTGTATCACGGCGTCACGCTCGGCGGTAAGCACCTGGGCAAGGTCAAGCGCCACCCGACGCTCGAGGACGGTGTTGTGGTTGGTGCAGGCGCCCAGGTGCTCGGCGCCGTGACGGTCGGCACCGGCAGCGTCATCGGCGCGAACGCCGTGGTCGTGCACGATGTGCCGCCGGGCTCACTCGCGGTGGGTGTTCCTGCCGTGATCAAGCCGCGCACGAAACGCGAGGCGCCCGAACAGTGGATCGACCCGGCGATGTACATCTGACGCCTCCTAGTGGGTGGCGAGGGGCTCCGCTGTGAGCGCCGGTGGGCTCGTCAGTCGGCGCATAACCCACTCAAGCGGGCCCGGACCGACGAAGCGGCGCCAGGCGAGAGCGAACAGCGCAGAGCCGATGATGAGCCAGGCCACGAGCGCCCAGCTGTCGTAGACGACGAACGGGCGGCCGGCAGCGACGAAGAACGAGGCGATCACCAGGATCTGACCGGTGTAGATGGTGAGCGGCATCGAGCCCATCGCCCCGACCGGCGTGAGAGCGAATCGGATGCCGCGCCCGACGAGGCCGAGCGCAGGGCCGGTGAGCAGCAGCAGCGCACCGATCACGGTGAACGCGAACCCGCCTGAACCGGCGATCTCCGCGTGCGTCGCCGAGTGCGCTGAGGCGTCGACGCCGGGGAGCACCGCTGCGGCGCCGTAGCCCACGGTCATGCCGGCGATTCCGCCGAGCAGCACGAGCAGCTGGGTCCCGACGCGGCGCAGGTCGCTGCGTGCAGCGATCAGACCGAGAATGAGCAGGGGCAGCCAGACCAGGGCCGGGTAGTAGCCGGTGAGCAGCCAGTCGACAGGCACGACGACGAAGGCCGGTGTGGTCGCACTATCGGCGAGCGGCTCCGCGGCATCCGCCAGCAGCGGCGCGATCACGAACAGCGTGACGGCCACGATCGCGAGCACGGGGCGCGGAAGGAACAGCAGCGGTGCCAGCAGCAGGAACATCACGCCGTAGTAGTCGAGGATGATCGCGATGTCTGTGGGCAGGATCCACAGCGCCACCCCGAGCAGGATGAGCAGCACCGCTCGCAGCACGACCGTCAGCCGCATCCGGCCGCGTTGCGCAGTCGGTTCCTCCCCACCGCTCATCAGGCCGAGCGACACCCCGGCGAGGGTGGCGAACAGCAGCGACGAGCGGCCGTCGACGATCCATTCGGCATCCGGATTCGGGTAGGGCGCCGCATGCGCGATGAACATGCCGATCAGCGCCAGGCCACGAGCGACGTCGATGCCGGCCAGCCGGGGTGGTGTCACCCCATCATTGTCGGCTACTTGTCGCCGATATCGGCGAGTCTCGCTTCCTCGTCCGCGTGGATGCAGGACTCGATGACCGCGTCGAGCGCACCGTTCATGACCGCGTCCAGGTTGTACGCCTTGTACCCGGTGCGGTGGTCGGCGATGCGGTTCTCCGGGAAGTTGTAGGTGCGGATGCGCTCGGAGCGGTCCATGGTGCGGATCTGGCTCTTGCGGACATCGGATGCCGCGGCCGCCAGTTCCTCCTGCTGCCGCGCGAGCAGGCGGGCGCGGAGCACGCGCATGCCAGCCTCACGGTTCTGCAGCTGGCTCTTCTCGTTCTGCATCGACACGACGATGCCGGTCGGCAGGTGGGTGATGCGCACGGCGGAGTCGGTCGTGTTGACCGACTGGCCGCCGGGGCCGCTGGAGCGGTAGACGTCGATCTTGAGGTCGTTCTGGTTGATCTCGACCTCTTCGGGCTCGTCCACCTCTGGGAACACGAGCACACCGGTCGTCGAGGTGTGGATGCGCCCCTGCGACTCTGTCGCCGGGACACGCTGCACGCGGTGCACGCCACCCTCGTACTTGAGGTGCGCCCACGCGCCCTGCGACGGGTCGCTCGCGTTCGACTTGATCGCGACCTGCACGTCCTTGTAGCCGCCGAGGTCGCTCTCGTTGCGTTCGAGCAGCTCGGTCTTCCAGCCCTTGGACTCCGCGTAGTGCAGGTACATGCGCAGCAGGTCAGCCGCGAACAGCGCGCTCTCGGCGCCGCCCTCGCCGCCCTTGATCTCCATGATCACGTCACGCCCGTCATCCGGGTCGCGTGGGATCAGCAGACGACGCAGTCTCTCCTGCGCAACCCGCTGGGCGTCCTCGAGGGACGGGACCTCCTCGGCGAACGCGGCGTCTTCCTTCGCAAGTTCGCGCGCGGCGGCGAGGTCCTCCCCAGCCTGGATCCAGTGCTCGTGGGCAGCCTTGATCCGGCTGACCTCGGCGTACCGACGGTTGATCTTCTTCGCCCTGGCCGCATCCGCGTGAACGGCGGGATCCGAGAGTTGCCTCTGCAGGTCCTCATGCTCGGCCAGCAGCGTTGCCACTGACTCGAACATGCCGGTTAGTCGTCCTTCGATCCGGGTGACGGCATCGACTTCTGCACCTGCATCAGGAACTCGACGTTGCTCGCGGTGTCCTTCAGCCTGCCGAGCACGAGCTCGAGCGCGGCCTGGGTGTCGAGCCCGGCGAGGGCTCGGCGCAGCTTCCAGACGATCTTCGTCTCGTCGACGCCCATGAGCATCTCCTCGCGGCGGGTGCCGGAGGCGTTGACATCGACCGCGGGGAAGATGCGCTTGTCGGCGAGCTGGCGCGAGAGGCGCAGCTCCATGTTGCCGGTGCCCTTGAACTCCTCGAAGATGACCTCGTCCATCTTGGACCCGGTCTCGACGAGCGCGGTCGCGAGGATGGTCAGCGAGCCGCCGTCCTCGATGTTGCGCGCGGCGCCGAAGAAGCGCTTCGGCGGGTACAGGGCCGACGAGTCGACTCCGCCGGAGAGGATGCGTCCGGATGCCGGTGCTGCCAGGTTGTAGGCGCGGCCGAGGCGGGTGATGGAGTCGAGCAGCACGACGACGTCGTGGCCGAGCTCGACCAGGCGCTTGGCACGCTCGATGGCGAGCTCTGCGACGGTCGTGTGGTCCTCGGCGGGCCGGTCGAAGGTGGAGGCGATGACCTCACCCTTGACGGTGCGCTGCATGTCGGTGACCTCTTCCGGGCGCTCGTCGACGAGCACGACCATGAGGTGCACCTCTGGGTTGTTCTTGGTAATCGCGTTGGCGATCGCCTGCAGCACGAGGGTCTTGCCTGCCTTCGGCGGCGAGACGATCAGTCCGCGCTGGCCCTTGCCGATCGGGGAGACCAGGTCGATGATGCGCGTCGTGAGCTTGTTCGGCTCGGTCTCGAGGCGCAGGCGCTCTGCCGGGTACAGCGGCGTGAGCTTGCCGAATTCGACGCGCTCCGCGAGCGAGTCGAGCGGCATGCCGTTGACCGAGTCGATCTTGACGATCGCGTTGTACTTCTGACGACTGGTGTTCTCGCCCTCACGCGGCTGGCGGATGGCGCCGACCACGGCGTCACCCTTGCGCAGGTTGTACTTCTTGACCTGGCCGAGCGAGACGTACACGTCGTTGTTGCCGGGCAGGTAGCCGCTGGTGCGCACGAATGCGTAGTTGTCGAGCACGTCGAGGATGCCCGCGACGGGGATGAGGACGTCGTCCTCGGTCAGCTCCGGCTCGAGGTCGTCGCCGCCGCCCTGGCCGCGACGCTTGCGGTCGCGGTAACGGCTGCGGCCGCTGCGCTCGGTCTCGCCGTCGCCGTGGCCACGGTCCTGACGCTCGCCCTGCTGCTGACGCTCACCCTGCTGCTGACGGTCGGTCTGCTGCTGACGGTCGGTCTGCTGCTGCTGACGCTCGGTCTGCTGCTGCTGGCGATCCTGGCGGTCACCCTGCTGGCGGTCACCCTGCTGGCGGTCCTGGCGGTCGCCCTGCTGGCGCTCGCCCTGCTGCCGGTCGCCGCCGCCGCGGCGGTTGCGGTTGCGGCCGCGGCGCGGCTGCTCCTCGCCACTGTCACCGGTCTCTGCACCCTCGGCTTCGCCATCGGTCGGGATGCTGACGCCGGTCTCGCCGTGATTGACGTGGTCTGCGGCCGACTTGCGTCCGCGCTGCTGGGCCGGCTCGGCCGCTGCGGTCTCGGTGGCCTCTGCCTGCTCAGCGACGACGGTGTCGGTGCCGGCTGCTTCTGTTGAAGCGGGCGGCGTTGTCTGCTCTGCGGCGGGCGCTTCGGTCGTCGTGATGACTCCCGCAGCTGCCGTGGCGCGACGCGGGGCACGCTTGCGGGGCGCTGCGGCCGGAGCTTCCTCGGCAACCGGCTGCTCGGCAACCGGCTCTGCGACGGGCGCTGGCTCGGTCACGGCAGGCTCAGTCGCGGTGGCGACGGCGCCGCCTGCGGATGAGTCGGATTCCGGCGCTGAAGCACCGTCCTGGGCCTCGGAGATTTTCTCCACGAGTTCTCCTTTACGAAGTTTGGAGGCACCACTGATGCCGAGCTGTGCCGCGAGAGCCTGAAGCTCGGGCAGACGCAGTGCTGAAAGCGTGGTGGTACCTGAGTTCGGCGCTGTGGCTCGAACGTTGGATTCGGTCACTGAGAGGATTCCTTCCCCTGCGGACGGCACATGAAAGTGCTTACGCGCCACGCAGCGGAGCTTGTCGCCTGCCACCACTTACCGGGTACTGTGCGGGATGCTCAGCGGGTGAGGCGGGAGCGAAGCGAATGCGGGGTGATTACGCGATCCGGGAGTTTCCGAACTGGTCGTTAGGCTCTACCGGACGCGTACTCACTGTAGCACCTTTGAAGTCCACGGCCAGCATGAGCGTCTGCCACGGCGATCCGCGCCGCGCTGCGATCAGCTCGGCGGCCTCGAGACGCTGCGCCGGGTCGCTTGAGAGCACCAGGATCGACGGCCCGGATCCGGAGACCACCGCGGCATGACCTGCTGCGCGCAGCTCGGCGAGCAGCGCCTCTGTGTCTGGCATCGCCGCCGCACGGTAGCTCTGGTGGAGTCGGTCCTCGGTCGCGGCGAACAGCAGCTCCGGACTCTGCACGAGCGCGGCAACCAGCAGCGCCGAGCGTGACACGTTGAAGATCGCGTCCTCGTGGGGCACGGATGCCGGACGCAGACCGCGCGCGACCTCGGTCGACATGGTGTGCTCTGGCACGGCGATGAGCGGTGAGACGCCGCGGTGCACGATGAGCTTCTTGTACGCCGGCCCGGCGTCGGTGGTCCAGGCGATGGTCAGCCCGCCGAACAGCGCTGGGGCGACGTTGTCCGGATGCCCCTCCAGCTCGGTGGCGATCTTCAGCAGCGTCTGCGGGTCGAACTCGACGTCGCCCTCGAGCAGACCCTTGGCAGCCATGATCCCGGCCACGATCGCTGCACCGGATGAGCCAAGACCACGCCCGTGTGGGATCGCATTGTGGGCGACCAGGTTCAGCCCCGGCATCGGGCGGGACACCCGCTCGAAGATCCCGGCGATCGTCCGCACGACCAGGTTCGTCTCGTCGGTGGGCACCTCGCCGTCACCGACACCGTGCACCTCGACGGATGCGCCGGGCGCCTCGCGGGTGGTCACGATGAGTTCGTCGTACAGCGACAGCGCAAGACCGAGCGTGTCGAATCCCGGCCCCAGGTTCGCGGTGGTGGCGGGGACCTTGACGGTGAGGCTCGTCGGTTGGGGGCCCATCAGACCTTCTGCAGCTCGAGGACCTGCGCCACGGCATCCGTGTCCACCGGCACGACCGTGGGCGTCGCCTCGGTGCCGTCCGCGTTTCGCACTGCCCACTGCGGGTCCTTCAACCCGTGCCCGGTGACCGTCAGCACCACGGTGGCGCCGGGCGTGATCATCCCGGCATCCGCGCGCTCGAGCAGGCCAGCGACGCTGATCGCGGAGGCGGGCTCCACGAAGATGCCGACCTCGGCGGACAGGATGCGGTGCGCCTCGAGGATCTTCTCGTCGGTGATCGCGCCGAAGTAGCCGTCGGTGGCCTCGCGCGCCGCGGTCGCGAACTCCCACGATGCGGGGTTGCCGATACGGATGGCGCTCGCGATGGTGTCAGGATCCTTCACGACCCGGCCGAGCACGATGGGTGCGCTCCCCGCGGCCTGGAAGCCGAGCATCCGGGGCAGCTTGGTGGTGACGCCGCGCTCGAGCTCCTCGCTGTAGCCGCGGAAGTAGGCGGTGTAGTTGCCAGCGTTGCCGACCGGGACGATGTGAAAGTCCGGGGCGTCGCCGAGCACGTCGACTACCTCGAACGCCGCGGTCTTCTGCCCCTCGATCCGGTCGGGGTTCACCGAGTTCACGAGGTGCACCGGGTAGTTCGCGGACAGGTCACGGGCGATGTCGAGGCAGTCGTCGAAGTTGCCCTGCACCTGGATCAGCGCTGCGTTGTGCGCGATGGCCTGACTCAGCTTGCCGAGGGCGATCTTGCCCTCGGGCACCAGGACGGCAGCGGTGATGCCCGCGTGAGTCGCGTAGGCGGCGGCGGATGCCGAGGTGTTGCCGGTGGAGGCGCAGATGACCGCCTTGGCACCGTGCTCGACGGCCTTGGAGATGGCCATGGTCATGCCGCGATCCTTGAACGACCCGGTCGGGTTCATTCCCTCGAACTTCACCCACACCTTCGCACCGGTGCGCTTCGAGAGCGCATCGGCGGGGATGAGCGGCGTGCCTCCCTCACCCAGCGTGACGATGGGTGTTTGAGCGGTGATGTTGAGCCGGTCCGCGTACTCGCGCAGGACGCCGCGCCACTGGTGTGCCACTTCAGGAACCTTCCACTCGCAGAACTGATGTAACGGACCGCACGACGTCGCTGTCAGCCAACGCCGAGACGGTCGCCGCCAGGGCGGCTTCTGTGGCGCGGTGGGTACCGATCACCAGCGTAGCCGTGGCGACGTCCGTCTCCTCGACCGCCTGCTCGACGGTCTCGAGGGACACGCCGTGTTCGCTGAAGATCGTCGCGACCGCGGCGAGCACGCCCGGCTTGTCGAGCACGTCCAGCCGCACGTTGTACCGCGTGATGATGTCGTCGATCGGGAGGATGGCGAGGTCGGCGCTGTGCGACTCCCCCACGCCGGGGCCGCCGATGACGTGCCTGCGCGCGGCCGACACCAGGTCGCCGAGCACAGCCGATGCCGTCTCGGTGCCGCCGGCGCCGGCGCCGTAGAACATCAGGTCACCGGCCGCCTCGGCCTCGATGAACACGGCGTTCTTTCCACCGTGCACAGCGGCAAGCGGATGCGTCGACGGGATGAGTGCCGGGTACACGCGCGCGGAGACCCCGTCGGGTGCGCCGTCCACGGCGATGCGCTCGCAGATCGCCAGCAGCTTGACTGTGAAGCCGGCCCGGCGGGCGGCCTCCACCTGCTCCAGGGTCACCCCGGTGATGCCCTCGCGGTAGACGCTCTCGATCGGGACGATGGTGTGGAATGCGAGGCCGGCCAGGATCGAGGCCTTCTGCGCCGCGTCGTAGCCCTCGATGTCGGCGGTGGGGTCCGCCTCGGCGTAGCCCAGTTCGGTGGCGACGGCGAGCGCCTGCTCCTGCGACTCGCCGAGGGTCGCCATCCGGTCCAGGATGAAGTTGGTCGTGCCGTTCACGATGCCCATGACACGGTTGATGTTGTCGCCCGCGAGGCTCTCCCGCAGCGGCCGGATGATCGGGATCGCGCCGGCGACCGCGGCTTCGTAGAAGAGCTGCGCGCCCACCTGCTCTGCGGCCTCGAACAGCTCGGCCCCGTGGGTGGCCAGCAGCGCCTTGTTGCCGGTGATGACATCGGCGCCCGAGTTGAGCGCCTCCAGGATGAGGGTGCGCGCAGGTTCGAGCCCACCGATCAGCTCGATGACGATGTCGGCGCCGACGACCAGCGACTGCGCATCCGTCGTTAAGAGTTCGCGGGGCAGGTCGACCGGGCGCTCGGCATCCGGGTCGCGCACCGCGATGCCGACGAGTTCGAGACCCGCGCCAGCGCGGTCCGCGAGCTCGCGTCCGTTCTCGAGCAGCAGTCGCGCCACCTGGGATCCGACGTTGCCAGCTCCGAGCAGGGCGATGCGCAGGTTGCGGTACTCGATCATTGGGTTCCTTTTCCTTACGTTTCCTTCGCCGCTCGCCGGTCAGATGCCGGCATCGCGGGCGAGCAGGTCTGCCTCGGTCTCCCCGCGCACGATCACTCGCGCCTCGCCATCGCGCACCGCGACGACCGGTGGCCGGCCGACGTGGTTGTAGTTGCTCGCGAGGGACCAGCAATACGCGCCGGTCGCGGGCACGGCCAGCAGGTCGCCCGGCGAGACATCCCCGGGGAGGTAGTCCGCGTGCACAACGATATCGCCACTCTCGCAGTGCTTTCCGGCGACACGGACCAGTGTGGCATCGGCATCCGAGACCCGACCGGCGATTCGCACGGTGTAGTCGGCGCCGTACAGCGACGGCCGCACGTTGTCGCTCATGCCCCCGTCGACGCTCACGTACTTGCGGATCGCGGTGCCGCCGTCCTGCGCAACCTCGACGTCCTTGGTCGTGCCGACCTCGTACAGGGTCACCCCGGAAGGTCCGATGATCGAGCGGCCCGGTTCGACCGCGACCGCTGGAAGCGGGATGCCCAGGCGCTCGCACTCGTCGGCGACGATGTCGGCGAGGCTGGCCGCGATGTCGCTGAGCGGCACCGGCCGGTCGACACTCGTGTAGGCGATGCCGAAGCCGCCGCCGAGGTTCAGTTCGGGCACCGGGCCGTCGGCCAAGAGCCCGCGGTGCACCTCGAGCAGCCTGCGCGCGGCCTCGGCGAACCCGTCCGTCTGGAAGATCTGCGACCCGATGTGGGAGTGCAGCCCGAGGAATTCCAGTGAGCGGTGCGCGCGGATGCTCGCGACGACGCCAGGGACATCGGCGAGCGGGATGCCGAACTTCTGGTCCTCGCGCGCGGTCGCCAGGTACTCGTGGGTCTCGGCGTGCACGCCGCTGTTGACCCGCAGCCTGACCCGCTGGTTGCGGCCGAGCCGCAGCGCTGCCTCTGCGACCCGCTCGATCTCCTGCACGCTGTCGATGACGATGACCCCGAGCCCCACCGACACTGCACGGTCGATCTCGGCGAGTGACTTGTTGTTGCCGTGGAAGCCCAGGCGGGAGGGCGGAATCCCTGCGGCGAGTGCGACAGCGAGCTCTCCCCCGGTGCACACGTCGAGGTGCAGGCCGGCAGCATCCACCCAGCGCGCGATCTCGGCGGACAGGAACGCCTTGCCCGCGTAATAGACGGTCGCGGTGCCGCCGCGCCGCTCGAACTCGCGCGTGAAGGCGTCGTGCGCTTCCTGCGCGCGGGCACGGGCATCCGCCTCGTCGACGACGTAGAGGGGCGTGCCGAAGCGGGCCGCCAGCTCGTGCGCGCGGACGCCTGCGATCTCCAGTTCGCCGTCAGCGGTGCGGGCGGCGCCGCGTGGCCAGACCGCTTCGGCGAGGGCGTTGGCGTCGGCGGGCACATCGAGCCAGCTCGGGGCAAGCGGATTGACGGTCACGAGCACCTTTCGGCGGGGGTGGGCTGCGGTCAGGCGACGGGTGCAGGCACGGCGGAGACCGTGCGGTCGATGGTGCACTGCCCGAGCACGCGCGTGCCGATGTACACGACCGCGGTCTGGCCAGGGGCGACACCGCCGAGCGGCTCCCGCGGGGTGATGACCAGTTCGCCGTCGCGCAGCTGCGCGATCGCGGGGACCGGGTCGGCATGGGCGCGGATCTGCACGTCGCAGTCGAACGGATCCTCGGCGCCGACCGGAGCGAGACCGGCCCAGCTGTACGTGCTGCCCGCCAGCTCGGAGACGTCGAGCGCTTCCTTCGGTCCGACGACGACCTCGTTGGTCTTGGGCCGCACCTCGAGCACGAAGCGGGGCTTGCCGTCGTCGGCCGGGTAGCCGATGCCCAGACCCTTCCGCTGGCCGACGGTGAACGCGTGGGCACCCGGATGCGTGCCGAGCTTGTTGCCGCTGCGGTCCAGGATGTCGCCCTCTGCGGCGCCCACCTTGTCGGCGAGCCAGCCGCGAGTGTCGCCATCCGGGATGAAGCAGATGTCATGACTGTCGGGCTTGTTGGCGACCGCCAGCCCGCGCCGCGTGGCCTCGGCGCGCACGTCGGCCTTGCTCGGGGTGTCGCCGAGCGGGAACATCGCGTGCTCGAGCTGCTCGGCCGTCAGCACGCCGAGCACGTAGGACTGGTCCTTGGCCCACGCGGCCGCGCGATGCAGTTCGCGGTTGCCGTCGGCGTCCGTCAGGATGCTCGCGTAGTGGCCGGTGCACACCGCGTCGAAGCCGAGGCTCAGCGCCTTCTCGAGCAGGGCGGCGAACTTGATGCGCTCGTTGCAGCGCATGCATGGGTTGGGCGTGCGGCCCGCGCTGTACTCGGCGATGAAATCGTCGACGACGTCCAGCTTGAAGCGCTCGGAGAAGTCCCACACGTAGTACGGGATGCCGATGATGTTCGCGGCGCGCTGGGCATCCATCGAGTCCTCGATGGTGCAGCAGCCGCGGCTGCCGGTGCGCAGGGTTCCGGGCATCCGGGACAGCGCCAGATGCACGCCGACGACCTCGTGACCTGCTTCGACGGCGCGCGCGGCAGCTACCGCGGAGTCGACGCCGCCGCTCATCGCTGCGAGAACCTTCATGCCCTCAAGTGTAGGCGCGACCGTTCGGGTGCCTCACGGGATGTCGGTGAGCGTCTTCTCCACGGAGCCGAGGCGCGCATCGATGGCGTCAAGCCGTTCGACCAGTCGTGCGTTTGCCCGAGTGTTCTCCTCGAGTGCTTGAGTGGCACGATTCCGGCCGCGTGTCAGCTCGCTCGTGATCGTGATGACGCCGCCGACGATGATCGCGACGATGATGATCCAGGCGAACCAGGGGATGTATTCCATCAGGTGCTGTCCTTCTGTTCTGTTGGTGGTTCCGCGCCGGCTTCGGCGCGGTCGGGCTGGCCGACGGCTGTGACAATCGCGTCGACGTCGAGGGTGAGGGAGAACGGGACGACCTCGAAGAACTTGAGTGCCTTGCCGTCGGCTCCCAACTCGAGTTCGCCGCGGACGAATCCGGCCTCTTCGAGCTTGCTCAGGTGCATGTAGAGGAGCGCGCGCGACATCTCGACGCGACGCGCGAGTTCACTCACGTGCAGCCGTTGCCCCGCGAGGGTCGCGATGATGCGCATGCGCTGCGGGCTCGCGACAGCCGCAAGTCGCGTGCTGAGCGTTTCCTCGTCCATGATCCCCTAACACCTGTTAGCAACAACTTACAGGTGCGGACTGCGGTGATCCAAATCCGGTCACCTCACCGCCTCGCGCGGGTGTTTCGTGCTGGCGCGGGTGCTGCAACACCCGCGCATGGATGGAACACCCGCGCGACCGGGCGGGCGGGATCAGCCGAGCGCGGAGACGATCGCGTCCCCGAGTTCCTTCGGCTTGGTGAACTGCGGCCAATGGCCGGTCGGGAGGTCGATGTACCTCACATCGCGGACCTTCGACAGCTCTCGCGTGTACGGGTGGTCCTTGCTGATGAGGTCCTTCAACATTGCGCTGGGGAACTCGCACGCGATGAGCGTCACCGGCACGTCGTAGCGGCGCTCGTCGCTCAGGCGCTGCTGATCGCTCGCGACCCGCGCGGGCGACGGGATCGACCGCTCGCGGAACATCGCCCGGAGGTCGTCGTTCAGGTCCACCAGGTCCTCGTCGTCGAAGACCTCCCAGTCCGGCAGCGGCAGGTCCACTCCCTCTGTCGGCAGTTCGTCGTTGATCACTCCCCCATCGCCGAGCGGTCCCGCGTCCACATAGACGACCCGCTCGATCCGGTCCGGGCGAGCGTCGGCCACCGCGTGCGCGATCGCACCGCCGCCGGAGTGGCCGACCAGCACTACCTTGCCTTCCGACGAATCCAGTCCATCGACGAACCGCACGACCGCGTCGACGTGGTCGCGCAGGCCGATGCCGGAGCGGTCAGCGTCCTTCGATTCCATTCCGGGCAGCGTGAGCGGGTAGGTGCGGTGTCCGGCGGCCCGCAGTGCCGGGGTGACCTCGTCCCACGTCGACGCGTCAAGCCAGAGACCGGGGATCAGAATGATGTTCATGGATTGAATCTAAGCGCGCTCACTGACAACGGCCCCCGAGTTCGCACCCGCATTGAGTCGGGAGTTTTTGCCCAAATGGGTGCCCTCAAAAGGGCATCTACTCCCGACTCGATGGAATGAACCGGTCAGCCGCCGAGCGACGGCGCCCGCGCAGCCAGACCGGCGCGGGATGCCCGGGCATGGGCATCCGGGAGCGCATTCAGAAGCGCGTCGACATCGGCCGCGGTCGAGGTGTGCCCGAGCGTGAACCGCAGCGCGCCGCGCGCGACGTCTTCGGCGAGCCCCATGCCGAGCAGCACGTGCGAGGCCTCCGGGATGCCGGCCTGGCAGGCCGAGCCGGTGCTCACCGCAACGCCCGCGGCGTCCAGCAGGAACAGCAGCGAGTCGCCCTCGCAGCCCGGGAAGGTGAAGTGCGCGTTGTTGTCCAGCCGGTCCGCCGGATCACCGCGCAGCACCGCGGACGGTACTGCCGCGCGCACCCCGTCGATCAGCCGATCCCGCAACGGCGACAGATCAGCCACCGGATGCCGCGCCGCGACTCCGAACGCGACAGCGGCAGGCGCATCCTGCGTGCCGCTGCGCACATGCCGCTGCTGGCCGCCGCCGTGGATCAGCGCCTCGATGCTGGCGGTGCGGGACAGCACGAGCGCGCCGATGCCCATCGGACCGCCGATCTTGTGCGCCGACACAGACAGCGCCGCCAGGCCGCTGGAGGCGAAGTCTACGGCCACGTGCCGGTAGGCGGCGACCGCGTCGGCGTGCACCGGGACGCCACGCGCTGCGGCGAGCGCGGTCGCTTCGGCGATCGGCTGGATGGTGCCGACCTCGTTGTTGGCCCAAAGCAGGGTGAGCAGGGCGATGTCGTCGTGACGCTCCAGAGCATCCGCGAGGGCGGTCAGCTCGAGCCGGCCATGCCCGTCGATCGGGAGCCATTCGATGATCGCCCGGTCGTGCTTCTCCAGCCATTCGACGGTGTCGACGGTCGCGTGGTGCTCTCCGCGCGGCACCAGGATGCGGGGCCGCGTCCCGTCCGCGTTGCGCGCCCAGTAGATGCCCTTGATGGCGAGGTTCACCGACTCGGTGCCGCCAGAGGTGAACACCACTTCGATGGGGGTGGCACCTAGGGATGCCGCGACCGCCTCGCGCCCGTCCTCCAGCATTCGCTTCGCGTTCTGCCCGGCGCTGTGGATCGACGACGGGTTACCGACCACCGCGAGCGCGTCGGTGTAGGCCGCGATCGCCTCAGGCAACAGCGGGGTCGTCGCGGCGTGGTCGAGATAGACCACCATCGCGCACCTCCTCTTCCGCAGGCTCGATCGGATGTCGCCAGATTGGACTCATTTACTCTAGAACGATGCCCCGCACCGAAAGCCTCGAATCCGACACTCTGCGAGACCTCGGGGTGCGGGTGGACGCGGACGGCGGCGAGGTACGGGTCTTCTCGGCGAACGCGGATGCGATCGAGTTGTGCCTGTTCGACGAGAAGGACCCGACCTGGGTGGCCGAGCGGGTCCCGCTCGTCAGGGATCAGGACGCCGTGTGGTCGGCCCGGTCAGCGCTGCTGACCGCGGGCAGGCGCTACACGCTGCGAGCAAGCGGCCCCCAGTCGCCGGGCAACCGCTTCGACCCCGAGCTTCACCTCATCGACCCGTACGCGCGCGGCCTCACCCGCACGGGCTCCGGCGACTGGCGCGCCACCGTTGTCGACGACCACTTCGACTGGGGCGGCATCGCCAAGCCGGCAACACCGCTGGACAAGACCGTCATCTACGAGACCCACGCGAAGGGGCTGACCAAGCTCAATCCGGCGCTGCCGCCCGAGTTGCGCGGCACCTACGCGGGGCTCGCGCACGAGAGCACCATCGCGTACCTGAAGGACCTCGGCGTGACGGCCCTCGAGCTGCTCCCGGTGCACCAGTTCGTGACCGAGCAGCGCCTGGTGAAGCTCGGCCTCAGCAACTACTGGGGCTACAACACCCTGAACTTCTTCACCCCGCATGCGGCGTGGGCGTCCGCGGGCGCGCAGGCGAAGGGTCCGGCCGCGGTGCTTCGCGAGTTCAAGGGCATGGTGCGGCTGCTGCACGAGGCAGGGCTCGAGGTGATCCTCGATGTCGTCTACAACCACACCGCGGAGGAGGGCATCGGCGGCCCGACCACGAGCCTGCGCGGCCTCGACAACGCCACCTACTACCGGCAGAACGCCGACGGCGAGTACGTCGACTACACCGGATGCGGGAACACCCTGAACACGTCGACCGCGGCCGCGCAGCGCCTGGTGCTCGACTCGCTGCGCTACTGGGCGAACGAGGTGCAGGTCGATGGCTTCCGCTTCGATCTCGCCGTCGCGCTCGCCCGGAATGCCGACGGCGAGTTCGACCCCGCGCATCCGCTGCTCACCGCCATCCGGGACGACCCGGCGCTGTCCGGCGTGAAGCTGATCGCCGAGCCGTGGGATGTCGGCCCGGATGGCTGGAAGACCGGCCGGTTCCCGGATGGCTGGCTCGAGTGGAACGACAGGTTCCGGGACCAGTCGCGCGACTTCTGGCTCGGCGACATCGCGCACGCGCGGGCGCACGGCGAGGCGCCGCTCGGCATCGGTCGTGCGACGACGCGGTTCAGCGGCTCGGATGACATGTTCGCGACCGAGCGCGGGCCGCTCGCATCCGTCAACTTCATCACGGCGCACGACGGCTTCACGCTGTTCGACCTGACCGCCTACAACGTCAAGCACAACCAGGGCAATGGCGAGGACAACCGGGACGGCACCGACAACAACCGGTCGTTCAATCACGGGGTCGAAGGGCCGACCGATGACCCGGATGTGACGACCGCGCGGCGCAAGGCGGTGCGCAACCTGTTGGCGACGCTGCTGCTGGCAGCTGGGACGCCCATGCTGACGGCGGGCGACGAGCTCGGTCGGACTCAGCGCGGCAACAACAACGCGTACTGCCACGACGATGAGCTGAGCTGGCTGCCGTGGGATCTCCAGGACTGGCAGCGGGACCTGCAGGCGATCACTCGATCGCTGCTGCGCCTGCGCCGAGAGAATCCGGCGCTGCGTCCGGTGCGCTTCGGCAACTGGGGAGAAACGGTGCCGAGTGCCACTCAGATGGACTGGTACAACGCGAGCGGCGAGGCGATGACGACCCTGGACTGGGACTCCCCCGCGCAGCGCACGCTGCAGTACCTCGCGGCCTCGACATCCGAGTTCGAGGAGCTCAACCGGGTGCTCGTCGTGGTCCAGGGGCTCGAGCGCCAGCAGGAGGTCACGCTTCCGGCGCATGAGGGTGTCGAGCGCTACACGCTGCTCTTCGACAGCGCTCTGGATGTCATCGAGACCGCGACCTACGCACCAGGCGACACCGTGAGGATCGCGCCGACGTCGCTGCAGCTGTTCCGCGCGGGCTGACCCTTCGGTGATCGAGCCTGCCGAGCTCGACCACCGAAGCGGGGCCCGACCCGACGCCGGGCTAGCGCAGCGACTTCTGCAGGAAGAGTGTGCCCATCCAGCGCTCGAACTTGAAGCCGACCAGCTTCAGGTGACCGTTCCGAACGAAGCCGAACGACTCGTGCATCTTCAGCGAGCTCTCCGCACCATGGTCGGCGATAACGGCGATCAGTTCGCGCAGGCCGACCGCCTCGGCCTGCCGGATCAGCTCGGCCAGCAGTTCACGTCCGAGCCCCCTGCCGGTCGCGTCGGGCCGCAGGTAGATGGTGCTCTCGGCGGTGAACCGGTACGCGGCCCGGTCGCGCCACGGGTAGACATACGCGAAACCCAGGATCTCGCCATCCGCGCCCTGCGCGACGAGGTAGGGGAAACCGAGCGCGCCGATCCGCGCGAACTTGTCACGCAGCGCCTGCAGCGTCATCGGCTCTTCGTCGAACGTGACGGTCGAGTTCGCGACGTAATGGTTGTAGATGGCGAGCACCTGCGGCAGGTCCTCGTCGCGGGCGTCCCGAAGCCGGTGCTGGAACGGATGCTCCGGCACCGGCTTCTGGTCTTTCGCGTGTGTCACGAAATCAGGTTACGTCGCGCCGCCAGGTCGTGAAGTACCCGACCACGGTTGTCAGCAGTGCGATGCCGAGCAGCACCAGCCCGCCTTGCCACCATTCGAGCGGTGTCGCCGTGCCCATGCCGATCGCGCCGTAGAAGCTGGCGCCGACCAGGGCGTCGCTCGCCGCACCCGGCAGGAACCGGCCGACCTCTCCCGCCCATTCCCAGACGCCCGCTGCCGTGCGCAGGATGGGCTCGACGAACTGGGTGAAGGCGATGACCACGACGATCGCTGCGACCTGGCTGGGAATCAACGCGCCGAGACCCACGCCGATGATCGCCCACAGCGCCATCGCGATGACGGCGCGTCCGGCGAGCGCCCAGTTGTCGCTGTTCGCGAGCCCGAGGTCGAAGCCGCCGATCGCGAGCATCGCCGCGCCGAGGCCGATCGAGGCGATGAGCGCGATGACGCCGAAGAGGGCGCCGAATCCGCCGAGCGCGACGATCTTGCCTGTGAGCACCGCGCCGCGCTTCGGCGTGGCGAGGAACGTCGGCGTCAGCGTCTGGTGACGGATTTCGGATGTCGTGGCGAGCGCTCCCAGGATGACCGGGAAGACGTAGCCGATCGAGGTCGCGACGCTGTACACGATCGGGGGCAGCATCGCATCCGGGATAGCGGGAGTCTGGCCGGTCTCGCCGAGCGCCTCGCCGAGGCCGCCGAAGACCAGGCCGATGATGCTCGCGGTGAATCCGACGTAGATGAACATGACCAGTGCCAGGACCCACCACAGGCGGGTGCTGGTCAGCTTGAGCGCCTCAGCGCCGATTGCCCTCACGGTGTTCATGCGTTCTCCCCCGATCCGCCAAGTCCTGTGTCGCCGACGATCTCGAGGAACGCCGCCTCGAGCCGGTTGGTCTCCGCGGCCAGTTGGCTGAGCGGCACGCCGGCGCGGTGTGCTATCGCGCCGACCTCCGCCGAGCTGAGCCCGGCGACGGTGAGTGCGCCACCGGCGGCGCTCACGTCCGCGCCCGCCTGCACGAGCGCCGCCTCGAGGGCTGCCCGGTCTGGGGCATCGACGACCACCCGCGCGCCGGTGTCGAGACCGGCGAGGGTGCCCTCATACATGAGCCGACCGCGCGAGATGATCACCAGGCGGTCGACGCTCTGCTGCACCTCGCTCAGCAGGTGCGACGAGACGAGGACGGTGCGCCCCTGCCCCGCCATCTCCCGCATGAAGGTTCGGATCCAGCGGATGCCCTCGGGGTCGAGACCGTTGACCGGCTCATCGAGCACGAGCACGCTGGGGTCACCGAGCAGCGCGAACGCGAGGCCGAGCCGCTGGCGCATGCCGAGCGAGTAGCCGCCGACGCGTCGGTCGGCGAAGGTCTCCAGCCCGACCAGGCGCAGGGCTTCGTCGACGCGCGACTTCTTGATGCCCGCGGCCGCGGCGTAGACGGCGAGGTGGCCGCGTGCGCTTCGTCCCGGGTGGAAGCTCGCGGCCTCGAGCGCGGTGCCGACCGTCTCGAAGGGAGCCTTGAGGTCGCGATAGGCGACCCCGCCGAAGGTTGCAGTTCCTGAGGTCGGTCGCACGAGCCCGAGCAGCATCCGGAGTGTCGTCGTCTTCCCGGCGCCGTTCGGCCCCAGGAAACCGGTCACTTGACCGGGCTCGACGGTGAAACTGAGGTCACTCACGGCCTGCACCGACCCGAAGCTCTTGGTGAGCCCCCGGAATTCGATAGTTGTGCTAGTTGCCATAGAACAAGTATGTCGGATTATCGAGCAATCCGCCAATCGACCGGACTGGCTCCTTGAGCGAGCAGCAACTCATTGGCGCGACTGAACGGACGCGACCCGAAGAAGCCGCCACTCGCCGACAGAGGGCTGGGGTGCACCGATTCGATGAGCGGCGTCGTTCCGAGTAACGGTGCGAGCATACGGGCATCCCTGCCCCACAGGATGGCGACGAGCGCAGAGTTTCTCGCAACCAGTGCGCGAATCGCGAGCGCGGTGAGCTCCTCCCAGCCTCGACCCCGGTGGGCGCCCGAAAGTCCGGGCCGGACGGTGAGCACGCGGTTGAGCAGCATGACCCCGCTCTCGGCCCACGCGCTGAGGTCGCCGTGCTCCGGGGTTTCGATTCCGAGGTCTTCCCGCAGTTCCCGATAGATGTTCTGCAGGCTGCGCGGAAGCGGCCGCACCTCGCGATCGACAGCGAAGGCCAGGCCGATCGGGTGGCCGGGAGTCGGGTACGGGTCCTGGCCGACGATGAGCACCCTGACGTCCGCGAGCGGGTAGCTGAACGCGCGAAACACATTCTCTTCCGCGGGCAGGTAGCCTCGACCGGCCGCCACCTCGGCGCGCAGGAACTCCTGCAGGTCCCGGATGCGATCGCCCGCCGGTTCCAGCGCGGCAGCCCAGCCGGGATCCACCAGCTCGTGCAGCGGTACCCGCGATGCCATGCTCGAAAGCCTATTAGCCGCTTGCGATACCACCCGCGGCGCTAGCATCCGTACATGACGAGTGCACTCCGCGGCAGCGCTGCCGCCGTCACCGCTGGCCTCATCGGCTTCCTGTTCCTGGTCGAGTTCGTCAGCGGCTTCCTGCAGGGCTTCTACGTACCGCTCATCCCCGACCTGGTGCGCTACCTCGACATCGCCGATGCGGACTTCAACATCTTCGAGGGCGCGCAGCTGCTGCTGTCCGCGCTCGTCGTCCCGGTGCTCGCCAAGCTCGGCGACATGTACGGGCACAAGCGCATCCTGCTGATCTCGACCGCGCTGACCGCGGGAGCGACCTGGTGGCTCGCGTTCGCCGGTGACTTCACCAGCTTCCTCATCGCGTTCACGCTGCAGGGCTTCTACGTGGTCTGGCTGCCGCTCGAGATCGCGCTCATCTTCGACAAGGGCCGCCGATCGGGACACGCAGCGTCCGCGACGCGGAAGGCGGCTGCTCTGCTGATCGTCGGCCTCGAGGCGGGGGCGATCGCCGGCGCGCTCGGCGGCTCAGCGGTGTTCGGCGCGTTCGGCGGCGAGGAACTGCTCGCGCAGGCGATGGTGCCGACGCTCATGGTGCCGGCCGTCGCGGTGACCATCGCGTTCTTCGTCATCCTGTTCGGGGTTCCCGAGTCGGAGCCGCTGCCCGGCCGCACCCTCGACTGGGTCGGCTTCTCGATGCTCTCGATCGGCCTGCTGCTCATCACCTCCGGCCTCACCTTCGTCAAGTTCAACGGCCCCGAGGCACTCTGGGCGTGGGGCATCATCCTGCTCGGGCTGCTCAGCTTCATCCCGTTCGTGCGCTTCGAGCTGCGACAGAGCGACCCGGCGATCGACATCCGGGTGCTCAGGCAGCCGAACATGTGGCCGGTGCAGCTCACCGCGTTCCTCATCGGCATCAGCCTGCTCGGGGCGCAAGCGCCGCTGGCGACGTTCGCCGGCACCGATCCGGAGGTCCACGGTTACGGGCTTGGGCTTGCGGCGGGCTCGATCTCGATCCTCATCGGCGTCTATCTCATCTCGATGATCATCGGTGCGCTCGCGTTCCCCATCGTGTCCCGGATGCTGTCACCTCGCACCGCGCTCATCATCGCCGCCTTCCTGGTCGGAACCGGCTACCTGCTCTTCATCCCGTTCCACGCTGAGACCTGGCAGGTGTTCATGAATATGTTCATCGCGGGAACCGGCTCCGGCGTGCTGATGGGGGCGATGCCGGCCGCAGCCGCGGCGGCCGCACCACGCGGACAGACCGGCATCGCATCCGCCCTCACCAATACGACCAAGACCATCGGCGGCTCTTTCGCATCCAGCGTGTTCGCGATCGTGCTCGCGATCGGGGCGGTGCAGGTCGCCGGGCACACCGCGGGCAGCCTGTTCGGCTACCACCTGGTGTGGATCATCTGCGGTGCGGGCGCGGTCCTGGCGGCGATCCTGCTCTTCGTGGTGCCGAAGCAGGCGTTCGCCGACACCGCGGACGACACAGCGGACGCCGCGATCGAACCAGCAACGGAAGGCGCATGAGCATGCAGTATCACGAGTTGGCGACCGAGGCCGCAGGCTACCTGCCGGAGCTGCAATCGGTGCGCCGCGACATCCACCGCCGGCCCGAGCTCGGGCTGCAGACACCCCGGACGCTCGAGCGTGTGTTCGCGTCGATCGAGGGGCTGCCGATCGAGATCACGCGATCGGAGACGATGACCGCTGCGGTGGTCCGCATCCGCGGGGCACATCCAGGACCCTCGGTCGTGCTGCGTGCCGACCTCGACGCGCTCCCGCTCACCGAGAACACGGGTCTCGACTACGCATCCGAGATCCCCGGTCTGATGCACGCCTGCGGCCACGACCTGCACGCCGCCATCGCGGTCGGTGCGATCCACCTGCTCGCCACCCACCGCGACCAGCTCGCGGGCGAAGTGCTGTTCCTGCTGCAACCGGGCGAGGAGGGCTATCGCGGGGCGAATCGGATGCTCGAGGAGGGCGCGCTGGAGTTGGCGAGCGGCGACCTGGTCGGCGCGTATGCCCTGCACGTCACGACCGCGTACCCGCTCGGGTACTTCACCACGCGTCCCGGAACCGGGATGGCGGGGGCGGCAACCCTGAAGGTCACGGTGCACGGCCGCGGCGGCCACGGTTCTGCACCGCACCGAGCGCTTGACCCCAACCAGGTGGTGGCCGAGATCGTCGTCGGCCTGCAGACCCTGGTCACCCGCCGCTTCGACATTTTCGACCCGGTGGTGGTCACCGTCGGCTGGCTGTCCGGGGGCGAGCCGGGCGCATCCAACGTGATCCCGGAATCGGCGGAGTTCGGCGCGACGGTCCGCACGTTCTCGGCCGAGACGGCCGGCGTCATCGAGCAGCGCCTGACGAACCTCGTCACCGGCATCGCAACCGCGCACGGCCTGGTGGCCGACGTCGACTTCGCGACCGTGACCGACCCGCTGATCAACAGCGAACAGCACGCCGACCTCGCCGCCCGGGTTGCGCGGGAGATGTTCGGCGAGAACCGCTTCGTGACCATGCCGACACCGATCGCCGGTGCGGAGGATTTCGCCGCGATCCTGCAGGCCGTCCCCGGGGCGTTCGTCTTCGTGGGTGCCTGCCCGCCGGAACTCGACCCGGCCACTGCGCCCTACAACCACTCCGACCTGGCGCTCTTCGACGACAGCGTGCTGCCGGACGCATCGGCCTATCTCGCCGCGCTCGCTTTCGCGCGGCTTGACGAGGTCGCCTACGGCACCGTCGTCAGATCATCGGACTAGGCGACCCGGCCTCAGCTCGCGACTTCGCCTCAGCGCGTTCCTTGATGCCCAGCAGCAGCTTGCGCTCCATCAGGTACTGACCCGGTTCGACGAACCCGCGCACTGCCGCGGCGATCATCGGCGAGGAGTACGCGACGCGCGTGCGAGTGATCAGCCGGGTGGAGGTCTCCCCGACCGGCCTCAGCACGAACGTCCACGACACGTCGATTGGGTCATCCGGCCGCATGCCCGTCGCGCCGACGAACTTGCCGGTGGACGCGTCCATGGTGCCGCCGAGGGACAGCACGGAGCCCGCTTCGAGCATCCGCACCGGGATCCCGTCGTTGTTCTCGCCCCACGGGATCACGTCACCGACGCTCAACTGCTGGAACTCCGGCAGGATCCGGCGTGACCGCTCCGGGTCGTGGTCGTGGGCGGCCTTCTCGCTCTGATCGAACGAGTAGAAACCGGCCCGACCGTATCCCATCTGCACTAGCCAGGGCCACACCTCATCCGGTGTCGCGTGGATCGTGACCGCGCGGGTCGAGTGCATCTTCGGATGCTGGACGAAGTCGTCCCCGGGAAGGTCCGCGAACACCTCCGAGTCGTCACTGCCCCAGCGCAACTGCTTCGGGCGTAGTAATCGCGCGTAAGCGACCACTGCGATGACGGGGACGGCTACGACTGCGATCGCCTTTGCGACCGTCGACGAACCACTCATGAGAGACCTCATTTCGCCGTTTCGCGCAACACCATACGCTCCGCCCCTGCGGTGCGACTAGAGATCGTCAGATTTTGGGGGTAAGCGGTCGGCGGGTCACGTTGTGCGCGGCGGCCTGCGCGACCGGTCGCACCATGATCAGGTCGAGGTTCACGTGGCCTGGCAGCTCGAGCGCGTGCACGATCAGCTCGGCGATATCGTCGGCGACGAGCGGGTTCTCAACGCCCGCGTAGACGGCCTCCGCCTTCGCCTGGTCTCCCCCGACGCGGTTGAGGGCGAACTCGTCGGTCTTGACCATGCCCGGCGCGATCTCAACGACACGGATCGGCTCGCCAGCCAGCTCCAGACGAAGCACCGCGGACAGGGCGTGCTCCGCGTGCTTCGCGCCGTTGTACCCGCCGCCGCCCGGGTACGGTTCGTGTCCGGCAACCGAGGTCACCGTCAGGATGTCGGCGTGGCCGGATTCGGCCGCCGCGCTTCGGAGCAGCGGGAGCAGCGCGCTCACCACGCGTTGCACCGCGATCACGTTGACCTCGAACATTCGGGCCCAGTCGTCCGGATCGGCGCCCTCGATCGCATCGGCGCCGAACGCGCCCCCCGCGTTGTTGACGAGCGAGTGCACAGGGCCGCTGGAGGCCAGGTAGTCGCGCAGTGCCTCCACTTGCGACTGGTCGGTGAGGTCGGCGACGAAGATGTCAGCGCCGGTCTCGGCAGCGAGCGCCTCGAGCCGATCCGAGCGCCGAGCGACGCCGACGACATCCCAGCCTCGGGCGCGGAACAGCCTGACCGTGGCGGCGCCAATGCCAGAACTTGCTCCCGTGACCACCACTCGCCGTGCCATACTGCCGCCCTTCGAACCACCGATGTGGGGCCCCAGTCTGCCAGTTATCGCGAAACCGGGCATGTTAGGCATGAGGTGTGACCGACACTGGGGCAGCGCCTGTCCGCAAGCGCCGCGTGCCGTTCTGGGACAACGCCCGCTTCATCTGCGTGACGCTCGTCGTGATAGGCCACGCCATCCAGCGGCTCACGGTCGATTCAGATCCGGCGAACGTCGCCTACCTGTTCATCTACTCGTTCCACATGCCCGCGTTCGCGATCATCAGCGGGTACTTCTCCAAGGCGGACCCGCCCAACAGGCGCGCGATGCTGCGCATCATCACCGACATCCTGATCCCCTACCTGATCATGGAGTCGGTCTGGTCGCTCGTGCAGTTCGTGGTCGAGGGCAGGAGCGACTTCAACCCGTCGACGCCGTCCTGGACGCTGTGGTTCCTGCTCGCGCTCGGCATCTTCCGCGTGATCCTGCCCTACCTTGCGCTGCTGCGCTGGCCGCTCATCATCTCGGTCATCGCATCCGTCGGCGTCGGCTACTTCGCCAATGTCGACAGCACGTTCTCGCTGTCCCGCGCGATCGGCCTCCTGCCGTTCTTCGTGCTCGGCTGGCGGGCGCGCGAGTGGGGAATCGCCGACCGCTGGCTGCGGGCGGAGCGGATGTTCTGGATGCGAGTCGCCGCGGTCGCGGTGCTCGCTGCCTGGGCGACCGTGCTCACGGTCTACATCGACGTATGGCGGCAGTTCGAACTCCGCCGGTGGTTCTTCTACAACGACGGCTACCAGAAGCTGGGCGAGGACGAGTGGTGGGCCGGCCTCATCCGGCTGGCGGTCATCCTGCTGGCGGTGGTGCTGTGCGCCGCCTTCCTCACCCTGATCCCCCGACGAGCCAGCTGGCTGACCCCCCTCGGTCAGGGCACCATGTACGTCTACCTGCTGCATAGCTTCCTGCTCTACCCCTTGCGCCAATCCGGACTGCTGACCATCGGCTACCCCTCGGGCAGCCTGCTGGTGCTCATGGTGCTGGCCGGGATCGCGATCTCGATCGTGCTTGCGAGCCCGCCGGTGCGAAGGCTGTTCCGTCCGGTCATCGAGCCCAAGCCGAAGTGGCTCTTCAGGGCCTTCGACGATGTGCCGACCGGGCATTCACGAACCGACCCGACCGGGTCACGACGAGATCGCCCAGCCCCGCGCCGCTGATTCATGCGGCGCCGCCAAAAGTTACGGCATGTTGCGGGTTCCCTTGTCGGCTTCAGGTGTGGTTCTTAGGCTCAACCAACCGCACGAATCGCCCCGTGAACCACCAAGGAGTTCCCCATGACTGACACCGCGAACTGGAAGTTCGAGACCAAGCAGATCCACTCCGGTGCCGCACCGGACCCGGTAACCAACGCGCGGGCAACCCCGATCTACCAGACGACCGCGTACGTCTTCAACAGCTCCGAGCACGCGCAGAACCTGTTCGCGCTCGCCGAGTTCGGCAACATCTACACCCGCATCCAGAACCCGACCCAGGATGTGGCCGAGCAGCGCCTTGCGGCCCTCGAGGGCGGCACCGCTGCGCTGCTGCTGTCCTCCGGACAGTCAGCGACGACCTATGCGGTGCTGAACATCGCGCAGGCGGGCGACCACATCGTCTCGTCGTCGACGATCTATGGCGGCACCTACAACCTGTTCAAGTACACGCTCGCGAAGCTCGGCATCGAGACGACCTTCGTCGAGGACCAGGATGACCCGGAGCAGTGGCGTCGGGCTGTGCGTCCGAACACGAAGCTGTTCTTCGGCGAGACGATCGGCAACCCGAAGATCAACATCCTGGACATCTCGGCTGTCGCCGACGTCGCACACGAGGCCGGCGTGCCCCTGATCGTCGACAACACGATCGCGACGCCGTTCCTCATCCGCCCGTTCGAGCACGGCGCCGACATCGTCGTGCACTCGGCCACCAAGTTCCTCGGCGGCCACGGCACGGTCATCGCCGGCGCCATCGTCGACGGCGGAAAGTTTGAGTGGTCAAAGCACGTCGACAAGTTCCCGGGCCTCACCGAGCCGGACGAGTCGTACCACGGCGTCAGCTACACCGGCGTGCTGGGCGACCCGATCGCGTACATCATCAAGGCCCGCGTGCAACTGCTGCGCGACCTCGGTTCGGCGATCTCGCCGCAGAGCGCATGGCAGCTCATTCAGGGCATCGAGACGCTGAGCCTGAGGGTCGAGCGCCACGTCGCCAACGCGCAGAAGGTAGCCGACTGGCTGGACGCGCGCGACGACGTCGACATCGTCTACTACGCCGGGCTGCCGTCCAGCCCCTGGTACGAGGCCGGGCGCAAGTACGCCCCGAATGGACCGGGGGCTGTGCTGTCGTTCGAGCTCAAGGGTGGCGTCGACGCCGGCCGCGCGTTCGTCGACAACCTCGACCTGTTCAGCCATGTCGCGAACATCGGTGACGTGCGCAGCCTCGTCATCCACCCCGCATCGACGACCCACTCACAGCTCACCCCAGAGCAGCAGCTGAGCGCCGGCGTCACGCCGGGCCTTGTGCGACTCTCGGTGGGCCTGGAGAACATCGACGACATCCTCGCCGACCTCGAAAAGGGCCTCGCCGCGGCGCGCGGCGAGGCGGTCAGCGCCGCCTGACCTGTAGCCGCACGGCGGTGCCGTGCTTCCGGCGGTCGAGCGTGTCGTGACCATTGATCGGGTCTCGACAAGCTCGACCACCGGGGCGAAGGGGCCGCGTAACACTCGCGCTTCGTTCAGTCGCCGGGGGGCAGAATGGCTTCACATGGACTGGCAGACGGCAGAGGATTCGGCACCTTCGGCGTTCATCACCGAAGCCAACCTTCGCTCTGTGCTGGGCAAGCCTCCCGCGACCGGCGCGTGGCGGGAAGGTGACCCGGTAGGAGACCGGCGCTTCGTCTCGCTCGGCGCGCTGCCGCTGGAATTCGGCGGGTCGCTTCCGAGCGTGCGCATCGCCTACGAGACCTGGGGCACGCTGAACGACGACCGCAGCAATGCGGTGCTCATCGTGCATGCGCTCACCGGCGACAGCCACGTTCTCGGGGACGCGGGCCCAGGGCATCCGACCGACGGGTGGTGGAGCGGCATCGTCGGTCCCGGCGGCTACATCGACACCGACCGCTGGTTCGTCGTCGCACCCAACATGCTGGGTGGTTGCCAGGGATCGACCGGGCCGGCGTCGACCGCACCGGATGGCGCCGAGTGGGGCGCGAGATTCCCCTACCTGAGCATCCGTGACCAGGTCACGGCGCAGGCCGCCTTCTCCGACCGGCTCGGCATCGAACGTTGGGCAGCGGTCGTCGGCGGATCGATGGGCGGGATGCACGCCCTCGAGTGGGCGGTCAGCCACCCCGACCGGCTCGACGCGGTCGCCGTGCTCGCCGCCCCCGCGACCAGCACAGCCGATCAGATCGCGTTGAACTCGGTGCAGCTGGAGGCGATCCGGATCGACCCCGGCTGGGCGGATGGCGACTACTACGACGCCAACGACGGCGAGGGCCCGCACCGCGGGCTCGCCCTGGCACGGCGCATGGCGCTTCTCAACTACCGCTCCCCCGACGAGCTCAACGACCGGTTCCGCCGCAGCTGGCAGAGCGGCATCAGCCCGATGGGGTCGACCGGTCGCTTCGCGGTCGAGAGCTACCTCGACTTCCACGGCAACAAGTTCTCTCGCCGCTTCGACGCCAACAGCTACATCACCCTGGTCACCGCCATGAGCTCACACGACGTTGGGCGCGACCGCGGCGGGGCAGAGCTGGCGCTCTCCCGCTCCACCGCACGCAGCCTGGTGCTCGGCATCGACAGCGATCGCCTGTTCCCCCTCGAGGAGCAGCAGTTCCTGGCACGACACCTGCCGAACGGCGTCACCGGGAACGAGCCGATGGTCATCAGTTCCGAGTACGGTCACGACGCGTTCCTGATCGAGAACGAACTCGTCGGCGCTGCGCTGGAACGACTGCTGAGCGACGCGCGAGTGGGCGGCAGTTGACTATGCTGTTCAGTTAAGCCCGGGGGAAAGAGTCCCGATCCGACCGACGGGCTCGTGGGGGCAGAATTGGCAGGCACGCCGCAACGAAGCGCTCGGCCCGAGGTTCGAGTTGCGATCGTGGATGACTTCCGGATGGTCGTGGACGGCCTCGTAGCGAACCTCCGCGACCGCAGGCTGCGGCTCCGTGTGGTCCTCCACGTGACAACCTGGGCGGACCTGCTCTCCCACCCTGAGTACCCGGCCGAAGTGACGGTGCTCGACCTGAACCTCGGCGACGGCATCCGGATCGACACCAAGGTGCACGCGCTGCTGGCTGCAGGCAGCCAGGTGGTGCTCATCAGCCGGCACGCGGACTCGACCTCGATCGCGCGCGCGCTGCATGCCGGAGCGCTGAGCTTCGTGCCGAAGTCCGCGCCGGCGACCGAGCTGGCTAAGGCCGTGCGTGCCGCGGCGAACGGCGAACGCTACCTGCCCGAGGAGTTCGCACCGACGACGCTGGAGGCGCTCCAGCATCCGAAGCTCGGGCCGCGCGAATTCCGCGCGCTCGAACTGTACGCGTCTGGGCACTCGATCCGGGAAGTGGCCGAGGACATGGGATCGACGGTGGAGACGGTGAAGTCCTACATCAAGCGCGCTCGAGCGAAGTACCGCGCTGCGGGGGTCGAGCTGGGCTCCAAGCTGCTGCTGCGGCAGCACGCGTTGCGTGAGGGCTGGCTCGACCGCGAATAGGCCCCTGCACCGGAGCGCCGTGATTAGCATGACTGCATGCGACCAGTAGCCGTCAGCTGCGCGATCGTGGCGATCGGCCTGTTGGGCGCGTGCTCGCCGATCGCGCACACCGCGCTGCCCGACGGTGTGAGCATCGACGTCTACCAAACCCGGATGGACTACGGCGCCCGTGAGCTCGAGGTGTCCGTCACCAACGCAACGGACGCGGAGCTCCAGATCTTCGAGCTCATCTTCGACTCACCGGCATTCGTGTCCGAGACCGCGTACGCACGTGCCCCGTCGACCGTCGGTCCCGGGCGGACGACGGACTTCCGAGTGAGCCTGCCTGCGGCCGACTGCTCCGCCTCCGACCCGAAACCAGTCGTGCGAATCGCATTCGAGCATGACGGGATGCCGGGCAGCGCATCCGTCGAACCGCTCGACCGGCTGGGCCAGTTGCCGGGCATTACCGCGGAAGACTGCCTGGCTGAGGCACTCGCCGAGCTCGTCAGCGTGGAGTGGTCCGATGAGCTTCGTGTCGTCGACCGCGGCGGGCGGAAGGTCGCACTGCTCGACCTGGTCCTTGAGCCGACGGGCGCGGCCGGCGAGGTCAGCCTCGAAACACTTCACGGCACACCGCTGTTCCTGCTGACCGACGAGAACGGTGCGGCGACCGACGGGTTGGCGCTCGCCAGGCCCGTGCACGCGCAGAGTGGACGGGCGACGCTCACGGTCGGCATCGTGCCGACCCGATGCGACCTGCACGCCTTGGCCGACGACAAGCGCGGCACCTGGTTCCCGCTGCATGTCCGCACCGATCGGCTGGACGGCACGGTGTACGTGCCGACGAGCGAGCGGATGCGCACCGAACTTTTCGGCTACATCGAAGCATTCTGCGGCACTTGATGCGACTGCTGAGCGACGATGCGGTTAACGGCCAAGCGGGCCGCTATTACGCGACCCGCTTGCACTCCCCAATAAAGCCGGTGTGCTTTCCGGCAAGTGTTCCGGATCGCCGCTAGGACGGGTTTCCGAAGGTGAGCGTGTGGCTGGATGCCCCTCTGTGCTCGTTATCGAGCTTAATGTGCCGATGTGGGGAGTAGAACGGTGTCGTACCCCCATTTGAGGTCACAGACGTGCCACGATTGCCGGTGTGGAACCCATCGCTAAAGAGCGCGACCGTCTCTTGTACCGGACGACGCGCGCTCTGGGTATGGCAACAGCCACCACGAGCCTGATCGCCCTCAGCATTCCCGGGATGATGCCGGCGGACGCATGGCTCGCGATGCTCGGGCCGTTTGTTGTCTTGTTCCTCAGCCTGTATGCCCTCGGGCGCGATCCCCGGTTGCCATGGGCCGTTCTGGGCATATTCGCAGGAATCGTGATCCTGATCATCGCCAACCTGCCGTTCGCCGCGGACCATGCCGCGAGCCTGCCGTTTGCGCTCGCCCCGCTCACGGGCGGAACCCTGGCATCCTTCTCGCTGGTGCTCACCACGAGCGTCCCGCGCCTGGTCATCCTCGGCCTGTCGTTCGGCACCGCGACTGTGCTCACCGAGCTTGTCAGCCCGAGCAGCGGAATCCTGTCGGAGAAGACCATCCTCGTCATCGTCGGTTGGCTGCTCATCATCCTGCTCGGCTTCTGGCTGAGCTCGAGCGTCCCCCGCACCGCCCGGCGGATCTACAGCATCGGCCGTGCGCACCGAGCGGAGCGTCAGGCGAGCGAGATCGAGGCCCAGCGACGCCAATCGGCCCGTCTGCTGCACGACACGGTGCTTGCAACGCTGACGCTCTTCGCCCACTCGGGCGTCGGGGTGTCACCGGATGCCTTGAAGCAGCAGGCCCGCGAGGACGCGCAGCTGCTGCGCCAACTGCGCCTCGGCGCGACTCCGGTCCCCGGTGCGCACCAGGCCACAGAGACCTCGCCCGTCGCGGTGGTCGAGATCGACCCGTCCGCTGGCACCACTCTGGAGTCGGTGAAGAGCAGGTTCCACCGCATCGGCCTCGAGGTCAGCTGGCACGGAACGAGCCAGGTGCTGCTTCCGCATCACGTGCTCGACGCGTTCCTGCTCGCGCTCGCGGAGTGCCTAGAGAACGTGCGCAGGCACGCCGGGGTCAAGGTCGCGCACGTCACAATCACCGATGATGAGACAACGGTGCGTGCAATGGTGACCGACTCGGGCGTAGGGTTCGATGTCAAGGACATCGACTCGGCGAGGATGGGACTCAAAGAATCCGTGGTCGGCAGGTTGGGGGAAGTGGGCGGCAACGCCCGCCTCTTTTCCGCGCCCGGAGCCGGGACGACGGTCGTGCTGGAGGTCCCTAAGTGACCGGTCCCGTCGAGGTCAACACCCTCGGAACTGTCGTCGGCAAACGCGGCCGACCCCGCAACATCTCGAACTCCCCTGCCGCACGGGCGCTGCGCAAGGCGGCGACCGGCGGCGCGAGTCTCGGCACCGGGTACCTCGGGATCGGCGCCGGCATCATCGCCGGGCTGCAGGCGATCTTCGCGTTGGGCTTCTTCCTGACACGCATCGACACCTACCCGAACCTCATTCCCATCTCACTCGCCTGGGTGCTGTTCTTCGTCACCACGATCGCGGTCGGCATGGTCATCGCGCTGGCAGGCGAGCGGATGCCCGGCTGGCTGTTCGCGG
The DNA here is from genome assembly GCA_963702165.1 of uncultured Actinomycetota bacterium. Lineage (GTDB taxonomy): Bacteria > Actinomycetota > Actinomycetes > Actinomycetales > Microbacteriaceae > Terrimesophilobacter. The sequence continues at coordinate 1,413,356 of OY969722.1, forward strand.
TGCTGCTGGCCGCAATGGGCGGCGTCATCGTCCTCGACTTCGCGGCCATCGGGCCGTTGCTGAACATCGGAGCGACAGCCACAGCATCCGTGTCCGCGAGTTTCGGGCTGCTGTTGGCCGTCACGCTGCGCCCAGCGCTCGAGCTGATTCTTGCGGGCAGCGCCATCGGGGTCGCGTTCGTCGTGGCGATCCTGTCAACCACTCAGCTCACCGTCGAGACCATCCCCGCGCAGCTCGGTGTGCTGCTGCTTGTGCTGCTGCCGCCCTTCCTCGGGAGCTGGCTGGTCTCGCAGTTCCGCCGGATGGTGCAGATCGAACTCGACCGCGTGCTCGTGCAGTCGACGGTGTCGGCGCCGCGGCTGGCGGTGGGCATGCTCGCCTCGGAGGAGCTTGCCCGGTTGGACCTCGCCGCGGAAGAGCTCTTCGACTCGGTGGCAAGCGGCCGCACCAAGCTGCCCCTCGATCCAGCGACCGCGTCGCGCGCGGCATCCCTCGCCACCGAACTGCGTCTGCACCTCATCGAGGGGCGCCGTGAGACCTGGCTGTACCACGCGATCACCGAGTCGGAACAGCTCGGCCGTTCTGTGACGCTGACCGACCCGAACAGCCTCGCCGGGCTGCTCGACGCGGGCGAACGCGATGGGCTGCTCGCGGCGGTGTGGCTGCTCGTCTCCGACAAGGGCAAGAAGAAGCCCACCGTGCACCTGCAGTTGGGTCCCCTTGCAGCACCGGATCCGGATGCCCAGACCCGCACCATCACGATCCCGATCGTCATCTCGACCACCGGCGTGTCGCGCAACCGGGTAGAGCCCGCGACGTGGAGCGCGATGGAGCGGGTCGGACGTTTCACCACCACCATCGAGAACTCGAGCCTGCGGGTCGAGATCAATTGCTCGGTGGTTGCCCCGTCAGACCAATACCATGCTGAACAAGCAGTCCAGAGATAAGGAACCACCGTGGCAACAGCAGAAGCACCCATTCGACTCGCCCTTGTCGACGACCACCGGATGCTGCTCTCGGCGCTCACCGAGTGGATCCGCAACGCTGCGGATGACATCTCGATGGTCGCGGCAGTGACGACCTGGCCCGAATTGCTCACTCATCCGCAGTTTCCCGTCGATGTCGTCCTCCTCGACCTCGACCTGAAGGACGACCTGCCGGTGTCGCTGAAGATCTCCACCCTGAAGACCACGGGCGTGAAGACCGTGCTGATGAGCACCTACTCCGAACCAAACGTGGTGCGCGAAGCACTGGGCGCCGGCGCCCTGGGCTACCTGGTGAAGAGCGAGGACGCATCGATGATCGTCGAGGCGATCCGCGCTGCACACGCCGGAGAGTCGTACATCTCGGCCGAACTCGACCTCGCCCTCAACGCCAACGATGTCGGTGGGGCGCCGAAGCTCAGCGCGCAGGAACGCCGGGTGATGGCGCTCTACGGCGGCGGCGAGCCGGTCAAGGCGGTGGCGTTCCAGCTGGGCATCTCGGAGGAGACCGCGAAGTCGTACCTCAAGCGCATCCGCGAGAAGTACCGCGTCGCGGGCATCGACGTCGGCACCAAGGTGGCGCTGCGGAAGCGCGCCATCCAGGATGGCATCCTGCTGCAGACGCCGGAGCCGACTGGCGGGTTCTAGCCGCGGGTCGCGTCGAGGCTTCCGCGCCCGCTGCGGTCATCCGCTGCGGGTGCACCGGTCGCGGATGACCGGAACGGGCGCGGCGGACCGGCCGCGAGCCGCACGAGCAGCGCGACCGACCAGCCGAGCAGCACGATCAGCATCGCGTTGCGCACGGTGATGGCGGCGAGCATCGCGGGGTCGAGTGCGAGCAACCAGCCGTACAGGTACGGGTAGATCACCTGGGTCAGCGCCGCGATCGCGAGGCTGAGGATCGCGGGGATGCCGAACGAGCGGCCCGCACCGCGCGCAGCCAGCGCAAGACCGAGGATCACGGGTGGCGCGAGCCAACTCATGATCTGCGGCGAGCCGACCTTGTTGAACACGATGAGCGAGGTCACGAGGGCAAGCGACAGTGGCGCGAGCAGGTCGATCGGCTGCACTCCGCGGCTGACCGCGAGCACCGCGGTGAGCGTGATGGCGAGCACCGCGAGGATCAGCAGCGGGGTCATGAGCGCGCTCAGCTCCTCGACCCCGGCCCCGCTCACCTGGTAGGTCAGGATGTCGTGGCTGTAGTAGACCTCGGTGCCCGGTTGGCCCGCGAATGCCTGCCACAGCCAGGGTGTGGCGACGACCGCTTCCACCTGCAGTCCCCGGCCGGTGTGCTGCCAGAGGAAGCTCAGCACGTTCGCGCCGCTGCCGTAAAGGAGCGCGACCCCGATGATGGCGGCGCTGACTCCGATGGCGGTGGCAAGGATGCGCCAGCGGTCCCTGAGACTCACGACGAGCGCGCCGACGAGTGCTGCGGGCCAGACCTTCATCCATGCGCCGACGGTGAAGAGCAGCGTCGCGGCCAGCGGATGCTTCAGCGCGATCAGCAGGCCGATGATCGCGAGCGGGATGGTGATGGCGTCGATGCGGCCCATCGATATGGGACCGAGCAGCATCAGGAATAGGAGCCACCACCAGGCGGCGAGCGGCCTGCGTGCCGGGCCACGCCATCCGATGATCGCGGCGAAGGCTATCGCGTCCAGGAGCATGACGAGCGTCAGCCAGGCGCCCTCGTTGTTCTCGGGGCCGAAGATCGTGACGCTAAGCATCGGGAAGATCGCGAGTATCGGGTAGACCCATTCGGCGTCGATGCCCACCCAGAAGTCGGCGGCACGGATCTGGTCGGTCCAGTACCGGTAGACGAGCGTGACATCGCCCAGCGGTAACCCGTCGGCGGTGAGGTTCAAAGCGCCGAGCCAGAGGTGCACGAGGATGAACGCCACCCACAGCACGATCGGGTTGCAAGCGCGGCGCGCGATGCTGCTGGTGAATTTCATCGGCTCAAGCGTAGCCGTGGGACTTCCTCGCGGCTGGAACCTGCGAAGACCGCCGCCGGAGCGAACCTCCGGCGGCGGTCGACATGCCGCACATCAGCGAACGGGCATGGTGAGCCGCAGCATCCGTTCCGAATCGCGCTCGCGCTCGAGGTGAGCGAGGCGCAGTTCGACCCGGTTGGCGCGGCGCTCGCGCGACTCCCGGTGGAGTGTGCGGCGACCGTAGGTGATGAGGGCGAGACCGACGTGCAGGGCAAGACGGTCGAGGGTGCTCACCCGGCGAGCCGGGTGAGGTTCGTGCACCCGCGCCTGTTCGGGCGGGGTTTCATGGCGAGACCGGATGGTCGTCATGGTCGAGTTCATTGTGTTTAACCTCACTGATTGCGAACCGCGGGCGCGCTTGCGTGCGCGCGGAGGCAGTCCGACGATGCCGCTCGTAGCGGCGAAATGGGGAGCGACGACATCTGATCAGACGCGTCGTGGAGAGGGGTGCTCAGCCGAGCAGGAGGCTGCCCGGCCGACTGGGCTTCGAGAGCGTCACCACCGTCTGAGCCGGCAGCGGAATCTGTCAGCCGTTATGCGGTGAGGACGCCGACGAAGCCGGCGGCAGCTGTACGGGTCTTTCCCGTTGTGTTTGTAATCACGCTCGGCTCCTTTCTTGTGGTTGGCGCGGAGAACACCGTATCGGGGAACGGTAGTTGAGGGCAACCCTTATTTAGCGCGTGTCGCGAAAACTTGTCTGAATCGAGCAGGTGCGACCTGACCGGATCTCGACAGGCTCGATCACCGGCTTCGCGCGGGTGCATTTTCCACGCGCGGGTCGAATTCGTGGGGCGCGCGGAGGTTCGACCCGCGTTCGACCGTGCAGGGGGCCTCGACAAGCTCGATCACCGGGTGCGGCTCGATCACCGGGCTCTAGGCGAGCAGCTCGGCGATGACGTCAGCCACCGCCCGGTTCAGGTCGAGCACGGTGAACGGTCCGCCGAAGCGCCCGGCGGCCGTGGAGTGCACGAGGGCGGCGGTGGCCCCCAGCCGCGCAAGCGCCGACGGGTTCGTTGCCACCTCGTCGGCGTGGGTTGCGACGAGCGCCCCGAGGATACCGGCGAGCGCATCCCCGGTCCCCGCAGTCGCGAGCCAGGTCGAGCCTGACTTCACCGCGAGGTGAACGCCGTTCGGAGCAGCGACGTGCGTGGTGTTCCCCTTCAGCAGCACGGTGAGTCCAAAGCGACGGGCGGCGACCGATGCGGCGCGCGCCCCATCGGCCTCGACGACAGCCCGCTCGGCGCCGAGCTGACGAGCAAGCTCCCCCGCGTGCGGGGTGATGATCGCCGGCGACGACACTCTCCGCAACAGGTCGATGGCGCCAGCGTCGATTACGAGCGGCACACCGGAACCGAGCGCGTCGACCAGGCTTTCACTCGCGGTATCCACGGCCTCTGCGTCCATTCCGGATCCAATCAGCCACGCCTGAACCCGGCCCTCGGTGATCACCACCTCCGGCCGGCGCGCGAGCACCAAGTCCGCGGCGCGTTCTGGCCCCAGATAGCGCACCATGCCGACGCCCGTGTGCAGCGCGGCATCCACCCCGATCACCGCTGCCCCGGGAAAGCGATGCGACCCGGTGAGCACTCCAAGCACGCCACGCGAATACTTGTCGTCCCGCGGCAACGGCACTGCGACCCAGTCGCGGGCTTCCGCGGCGCTCCAGCCAGCGAACTCGGTCATGGACTCACGATAGTTTGGAACAAAGAAGGGTGAGCAGAATTGTCAGGAACCGAAGCGACGGACACCGCATCATCGAACGTTGAGACAGCCGCCGGTGGTGGTGAGCCTACGTCCGCCGCGCGCGCGCTCTTCAGCCCGTACACGATCCGGAACGTCACCTTCCGCAACCGCGTCTGGGTCTCCCCGATGTGCCAGTACTCGACCCCGGACGGTGTGCCCGGCCAGTGGCACCTCGTGCACCTCGGCTCGCTTGCTGTCGGCGGTTCCGGGCTCATCATGACCGAGGCCACGGCCGTCACAGCAGACGGACGCATCTCCCCTCACGACACCGGCATCTGGACCGACGAGCAGGCGGATGCCTGGGCACCGATTGCCGCGTTCGTCAAGGCGCAGGGCGCTGTCGTCGGCCTCCAACTCGCCCACGCCGGGCGGAAGGCGTCCACCTACCGGCCGTGGGACGGCGAGCACGGAACGGTGCCGCCGGAGGAAGGCGGCTGGCAGACGGTCGCGCCGTCAGCCATTGCCTTCGACGGGTACGCGAACCCGACCGAGCTCGACCGCGACGGCATCCAGAGCATCGTGGCCGCATTCCGCGCCGGCGCCGGTAGGGCAATGCGTGCGGGCTTCGACCTTGTCGAGGTGCACGCGGCCCACGGGTACCTGCTGCATCAGTTCCTGTCCCCGCTCTCGAACCAGCGCACCGACGAGTACGGCGGCACCCTCGAGAACCGGGCCCGCCTGCTGCTCGAGATCACGCGTGCCGTGCGCGACGAGATCGGCGACGCACCCCTCTTGGTGCGGTTTTCCGCGAGCGACTGGGTCCCGGGCGGCTGGGATGCCGAGCAGACGGCGACCGTCGCCCGGTGGGCGGCCGACGCCGGTGCCGACTTCTTCGACATCTCAAGCGGCGGCCTGCACGCCGATCAGCAGATCACGGTCGGTCCCGGCTATCAGGTGCCGTTCTCTGCCTCGGTTCGCGAGACAGCCGGAGTGCCGGTGAGCGCCGTTGGGATGATCACCGAGCCCGCGCAGGCGGCCGAGATCGTCGCATCCGGACAAGCGGATGCCGTGATGCTGGCGCGCGAGCTGCTGCGCGACCCGCATTTCCCGCTCCGCGCGGCACACGAGCTCGGCGTCGAGATCGACTACTGGCCAAACCAGTACCTGCGAGCGAAGTGGCGCGCCGTACGCTGAGAGGATGACCGAGCGCGACGTCGCGATTCGGGAGGTCCGGGCTAAGGACTTCCCGGCTTGGTCGCGCCTCTACCGCGCATACCGGACGTTCTACAACGAGCCGGATGATGACGCCAAGGTCGCTACGACCTGGTGGTACCTCCTCGACCCGCACAACGAGTGCAAGGGCCTTGTCGCCGTGCTCGGCGACAAGCTGGTGGGTCTCGCCGTGTTCCGGGAGCACACGCAACCGCTCGAGACCACCCCAGCGCTGCATCTCGATGACCTCTTCGTCGAACCCGGAGCGCGCGGGCATGGCGTCGGTGAGCGCATCATTCGGGAACTGGAGTCGATCGCACGCGAACGCGGCTGCAGCGTCGTCCGCTGGGTCACTGCCGACGACAACGCAGCCGCCCGCCGCCTCTACGACCGCATCGCCCGGGCGACGCCGTGGGTGACCTACGAGCTCGACATCGACTGAGCGCCGCATGAGCGGGCAGGCCGGGCGAGACAGCCACGCCCCCACTGGCCGGCCTCAGCAACGCGCCTCGCCTATTGGAAGGTGACCGGTGTGTCCGGGGTGTCGATGGCCGTGACGCCGTGTGGGGTGGTCCATTCCAGCACACCGGGGCTGACCTGTTTGACCTTCCATCCGGGGAGGTGCTTGATGGTGTGGTGGTTCTGGCACAGGTCGGCGAGGTTGTCGTCCCGGGTCTTGCCGCCGTGTTCCCAAGCGATGGAGTGGTCCAGGTCGCAGCCCTCGGGCGGCTTCGCGCAGGACGGACATCGGCAGCGCCCGTCGCGGCGGTGCAGGTAGCGGCGCAGCTTCTTCGACGGCCGGTAGCTGTCCACCGCCAGCACCTGCTCGGAGACCGGGTGGGTGAGCACTCTCACCAGCACGCTGGCGCTCCCGGCCAGCCGGGTGGCATCGTCCAGCCCGATCGGACCACGGCCGGCGATCATCGCCGGCTCGTCACTGTCGCCCAGCAGGGTCAGCGCCGGGATCAGGATCGACACCTCGGGGCGGATCCCCACCCCGGCTGCGTGCGGGGCATCCGGATCCCCCGAAGGCTGACCGGTGAGCACCAACTCGCAGGCCAGGTCGGCGCGCACCTGATCCAGGCTGCGGGCATCACCCGGGTTGGCGGCCTTGACCGCCTTCGCCTGGGCGGTGAGCCGATCGAACATCGCCACCGCGAACACGGTCGGCACGGTATGCACCAGCTCGGACATCCCGTCCACGCCCTCGAACATGCGCACCGAGCGGCCCTCCCGAGCCTTCTCGTGCCGCTGTTCGAAGGTCACCGCGGCCACCTTCTCGGCCGCCTGCCGAGCCAGCCGGCGTAACCGGCCGGGGGTGACCTTCGCCGCCCGTTCGACGACAGCAACCTCGTACTTGCCGCGCAGCGCCGGGTCGCCGATCGGGTCGCCGCATTCGACGATGACCCGGGCATGGCCGATGCCGATGCTTCCGGCCTCCAGCGCCCGCAGCGTTGCCGGGTAGTCGTCGACCAGCTCCTCGGCGTAGATGATCCGGCTCTCCATGGTGCGATCCGACAACCGGCAGGCCAGCGCCAACTCGGCCGCCAACGACCGGTAGACCAGATCCACCCGCGCATCCGGCCCCTCCTCGGCCACATACAACCGGGCCAACGCCGCCAACTCACGGGCCTCCTCGGCCTCCAGCGCCGCCCTCCTGGCCTGCAGCCGAGCCACCCGCTGAATCCCGGCATCGATCGGGTGCTCCTCAACCAGCCCGGCCACCAGGACCAGGAACCTCGCCTCGACCTCCGCGGCCGACAACGATTCCCACCCCTGTTCTGCCAGCGAACTACGCCGAATCGAGGCCTCGACCTCGAGGCTGCTGTCGCTGAAGTTCTCCATGAATTCAGTGCACACCCGGCCACCGACATTCCGACGCCGGAGCCCGGAAGTTATCCACAAGGCCCCGTGCAGGCTGGTTTCGAGACGATCGACTACGTCGATCCCGGGGCCAGCAGAACCAGCGGAAGTGCGTTGAACCGTCAGGCGAGCTTCCGCCTGGTCGCGTCCTGCACCTCGCCGACGAGTTCCTCGATGATGTCCTCGAGGAACAGCACGCCGTGCGTCCTGCCCTGCTCGTCGAAGACGCGCGAGATGTGCACACCGGAGCGTCGCATCGCGGCGAGCGCGTTCTCCAGATCGGCATCCTGGAACACCGAGATCAGACGACGGATGCGCTTGGCCGGCACCGGCTCGTCGATCTCGTCGTCATCCTCGAGGTCGATGACGTCCTTGAGGTGCAGGTAGCCGGTCGGCTCCCCCTCACCGTCGACGAGCACGTAGCGCGAGAAGCCATGCTGGGTGACGGCACGCTCGACCTCGCTCGGCGTAGCCGACTCGGGGAGCGTCACCAGCTGCTCCATGCCGATGGCGATGTCGCGCGCCTTCTTCTCGGTGAACTCGAACGCCGCGTTCAACGCACCCGAGTCGTCCTTGAGCACGCCCTCGCGGGTCGATTGCGCGACGATGTTCGCCACCTCGTCGATCGTGAAGGAACTCGTCGCCTCGCTCTTCGGGGTCACCCCGAACAGCCTGAGCACACCGTTGGCGGTCGCGTTCAGCGCGACGATCACGGGGGCGAAGATCTTCGACACGACGACCAGCGGCGGGGCGAGCAGGAGTGCCATCCGGTCGGGCATGGAGAACGACAGGTTCTTCGGCACCATCTCACCGAGCACGACGTGCAGGTAGGACACGACAAGCAGCGCGATGACGAACGCGATCGTGCCGATGACCTCCTCCGACCAGCCGGTGAGCTGGAGCGGAATCTCGAGGAGGTGGTGGATGGCAGGCTCGGAGACGTTCAGGATGAGCAGCGAACACACCGTGATGCCCAGTTGGCTGGTCGCCAGCATGAGGGTCGCGTGCTCCATTGCGAACAGTGTCGTCTTGGCCGCGCGGTTGCCTGCCTCCGCCCTCGGCTCGATCTGGGAGCGCCGCGCGGAGATGACGGCGAACTCGGCACCGACGAAGAACGCGTTGATCAGCAGCAGGATGCCCAGCCAGGCGATTCCCCACCAGTCGGTCATTCTTCCTCACCGCCTTCTGGCGGGTTCGGCGTGAAGCGCAGCCGATCGATGCGGCGGCCGTCCATCCGCTCGACCCGGAACTCGCCCGCGCCGGTCGCAACGGTGTCGCCGACCACGGCCAGCCGGCCGAGTTCGCTCATCACGAAGCCCGCGACGGTTTCGTAGGGCCCGTCATCCGGAACCCGCACGCCGGCGCGCTCCAGCAGCTCGTCCGGTCGCAGGATGCCGGGGAAAGTCACCCCGTCGCGCGAGCGCACAACGCCCGCGTGGGTGCGGTCGTGCTCGTCGGCGACCTCGCCCACGAGCTCCTCGACGAGGTCCTCGAGGGTGACGACGCCGGCGGTGCCGCCGTACTCGTCGACGACGACGGCCATCTGGTAGCCGCGACCGCGCAACTCACCGAGCAGCGTGTCGAGCTTCATGGTCTCCGGCACGCGGAGCGCATCCGACTTGAGCGCCGACGCCGGCACATCCGGTCTCCGCTCGCGCGGCACCGCGACCGCCTGCTTGACGTGCACCAGACCGACGACGTCGTCGACGCTGTCGTCGATCACCGGGAAGCGCGAGAGCCCGGTCTTGCGGGCGAGCTCGATGACGCTGTCGGCGGAGTCGGAGCGGTCGACGCTCGAGACCCGCGGCCTCGGCGTCATGACGTCGCCGGCGTTGCGGCGGCTGAAGACCAGAGTGCGCGAGAGCAGCGTGGCGGTGTCGGCATCGAGGCTGCCCTGGGTGGCGCTTCGCCGCACCAGCGACCGCAGTTCTTCCGCGGTGCGCGCCGAGGACAGCTCCTCCTTCGGCTCGATGCCGAAGGCCCGCAGGATGACGTTCGCAGTGTTGTTGAGCAGCACCACCGCCGGTCGGAACAGCCAGGTGAACCCGGCCTGGAACGGCATGACGAGTTTCGCGGTGGGCAGCGGCAGCGCGAGCGCGAAGTTCTTGGGCACCAGCTCGCCGACGATCATCGACAGGAGTGTCGCGATCAGAACAGCGATGATGCTGCCGACGGCGCGGACGGCTCCCTCGCTCAGCCCGAGCGATTCCAGCGGCCCGCGCAGGAGCGAGCTGATCGCCGGCTCCATGGTGTAGCCGGTGAGCAGAGTGGTCAGCGTGATGCCGAGTTGTGCGCTGGAGAGGTGCGTCGAGGTGATCTTGAGCGCACCGATGGTGATGTTCAGACCCTTTTCACCGCGAGCGGCACGAGCTTCAAGCTCTGAGCGGTCGAGGTTGACGAGGGAGAACTCGGAGGCGACGAAGAATCCGGTACCGATGGTCAGCAGGAGCCCGATCCCAAGCATGATCAGCTCATACATGGGTGCCACCGGCCCGGCAACTATAAGGGGGGTCGTCCATTATTCGATCGAGTATAGCTAGGGACTTCCTACCAGCCGACCGGCAAGGCCTTCCCCTCTTCGTAGCCGGCGGCGGACTGCAGGCCCACAACCGCGCGGTCGCGGAACTCCGGGATGCTGCGCGCACCCGCGTAACTCATCGACGAGCGCACGCCGGAGGTGATCATGTCGATCAGGTCCTCGACCGAGGGTCGCTGCGGGTCCAGGTAGATGCGCGACGACGAGATGCCCTCGGCGAAGAGCGTCTTCCGCGCGAGCTCGTAAGCGTCGAGCCGGTCGAACCGCTCGTGCACCGCCTTGGTCGAGGCCATGCCCCAGCTCTCCTTGTAGAGCTTGCCGTCGTCATCGCGCTGCAGAACGCCCGGCGCCTCGATCGTGCCGGCGAACCAGGAGCCGATCATGACGGATGCCGCACCCGCGGCCAGCGCAAGCGCCACATCGCGGGGGTAGCGCACTCCCCCGTCCGCCCACACAGAGGCACCGACCTCACGCGCCGCGGCTGCGGTCTCCAGCACGGCAGAGAACTGCGGACGGCCGACCGCCGTCATCATGCGGGTCGTGCACATCGCGCCGGGTCCGACACCGACCTTGATGATGGTCGCACCGGCGTCGGCGAGGTCGCGCACCGCATCCGGGGTGACCACGTTGCCTGCGACGATGGGCAACCCGAGCCCGAGTGCCGTCACGGTCTGGACAGCCTTGACCATGCCGTCTTGCGCGCCGTGCGCTGTGTCGATCACGAGCACGTCGACGCCAGCGCCGGCGAGCGCGCGCGCCTTCGCCGCGACATCGCCATTCATGCCCAGCGCTGCGGCGACCTTCAGCTTGCCGTCGGCGTCGACGTTCGGCTGGTACAGCGTCGAACGCAGGGCGCTCGTGCGGCTGAGTGTGCCGACGACCGCGCCGTGACGCATGACCGGGCCGAACGTGAGGTCCGCAGCGATCATCAGGTCGAATGCCTCGCGCGGGTCAGCGACGTCTTCGACGTCGATCGCCGGGAGGTTGTCGCGCACCAGGTCGCCGAGCCGGGCATCCGGCATCGCCTTCCGCAATTCGGATGCGTCGATGCAGCCCGCGTACTGGCCGCCACCGTCGATGAGCACGATGCCGTGTCCTGCAGCGGCAGGCACGAGCCCCAACGCCTTCGCCACGGTGTCGCCCGTGTGCAGTTCGATCGGGGTGTCGTAGGCGACCGGCTGGTCCTTGACCCAGCGGATCGCGGCGTCAAGTTCCTGCAGGTGCATGTCCTGCGGAAGCACGCCAAGACCGCCTCGGCGAGCGAGCGTCGCCGCGAGCCGAGCACCGGTAACCGAGTTCATATTCGCCGAGACGAGAGGGATAGTCGCACCCGTGCCGTCATCGGTCGCGAGGGAGACATCGAGGCGGCTGGTCACGTCCGACCGGCTCGGCACGAGAAACACGTCCGAGTAGGTCAGATCGTGGGTCGGAGCCGCTTCGTAAAACCTCATGTTCTTAAGGCTAGCCTCTCGCCCTGCCCGTCGGCAGAGAGCAGTCAAACCGATTACGCTTGACCACTATGTGGCCGCTTCCAGGCCACGCGCGAGAGCACCCAGCAGTGACAATGAAAGTGGGCGGTCGGCTGTGTCAAGCCAGGAAACAGGGTTGGCCCCGGAGGATGCATCCTCGGGCGAGTTCGGAGCCAACGAGTGGCTCGTCGACGAGATGTACGAACGGTACCTCGTGGACAAGAACTCGGTCGACCGGTCGTGGTGGCCGATCCTCGAGAACTACAAGCCCGTCGACCAGCAGGATGCCGCGCAGCCCGCAGCCGCCCAGCCCGATGCCGCTGCGGTGACCTCGGCGCCGAGCACCGCCGCGCCGGCTCCTGCCGCGCAGGCAGCACCGGCTCCGGCCCCTGCGCCGGAGCAGGCCACGGAGCCAGGCCATCCGGAGCAGCAGATCACCGGCGAGCCCGCGATCCCCGAAGAGGTCACGGAGGCCGCGCCGGCTGACGTCCAGGCGGCGGTTGCGCCGGCTCCGACCGGCAGCCAGCCCATCGCGAAGACCACCTCGATCGAGCCGAAGCCGCAACCGATCCCGGCCGAGGTGCCGCCGACCGGGCCGATCGACAAGACCCCTGAGGAGCCCGCAGAGGAACCCCAGGACAAGGTCAGCCCACTGCGCGGCATGGCCAAGTCGCTCGCGACCAACATGGACCAGAGCCTCACTGTGCCGACCGCGACCAGCGTGCGCACGGTTCCGGCGAAGCTGATGATCGACAACCGCATCGTCATCAACAACCACTTGAAGCGCGCCCGCGGCGGCAAGGTGTCGTTCACCCACCTCATCGGGTGGGCGATCGTGCAGGCCGCCAAGGAGTTCCCGAGCCAGAACGTCTACTACGACGAGGTCGACGGCAAGCCGTCACTCGTGCAGGCGGCTCACGTGAACCTCGGCCTCGCGATCGACATCCCGAAGCCCGACGGCAGCCGCGCTTTGCTCGTCCCCAACATCAAGCGTGCGGACACCATGGGGTTCGGCGAGTTCCTCGCCGAGTATGAGGCGCTGGTCGGCAAGGCTCGCGGCAACAAGCTCACCGCCGACGACTTCGCCGGAACGACGATCTCGCTCACCAACCCGGGCGGCATCGGCACCGAGCACTCGGTCCCCCGCCTTATGCGCGGTCAGGGCAGCATCATCGGCGCCGGTGCGCTCGACTACCCGGCGGAGTTCCAGGGCATGTCGCCGACCACGCTCGCCGATCTGGCGATCGGCAAGACCGTGACGCTTACCTCGACCTACGACCACCGCGTCATCCAGGGCGCAGGCTCCGGCGAGTTCCTCAAGAAGGTGCACGAGCTGCTCACCGGCGAACGCGGCTTCTACGAGGGCATCTTCTCCGCCTTGCGGATCCCGTACGACCCGATCCACTGGGCGCCGGACATCCACATCGACCCGGCCAACATGGTCGACAAGACCGCGCGCGTGCAGGAGCTCATCAACTCATTCCGCGTGCGCGGCCACCTGATGGCCGACGTCGACCCGCTCGAGTACCGTCAGCGCACGCATCCGGATCTCGACATCTCGAGCCACGGACTGTCGTTCTGGGACCTCGACCGCGAGTTCGTGGTCGGCGGCTTCGGCGGCAAGCGCGCGGCCCTGCTGCGCGATGTGCTCGGGATGCTTCGTGATGCGTACTGCCGCACGGTGGGCATCGAGTACATGCACATCCAGGACCCGACAGAGCGCAAGTGGATCCAGGACCACGTCGAGACGCCGTACAAGAAGCCGAACCACGACGAGCAGATGCGCATCCTCGCGAAGCTCAACGAGGCAGAGGCGTTCGAAACCTTCCTGCAGACCAAGTACGTCGGGCAGAAGCGGTTCAGCCTGGAGGGAGCGGAGTCGCTCATCGCGCTCCTCGACTCGACGCTGCACGAGGCCGCCAAGGCGAACCTCGAAGAGGTCGCCATTGGTATGGCCCACCGCGGCCGCCTCAACGTGCTCACCAACATCGCAGGCAAGACCTACGGTCAGATCTTCCGCGAGTTCGAGGGCACCCAGGACCCGCGCACGGTTCAGGGCTCAGGCGACGTGAAGTACCACCTCGGCACCGAGGGTACCTTCACCTCGGGGACCGGCGAGAAGATCCCGGTCTACCTCGCGGCCAACCCCTCGCACCTCGAGGCGGTGGACCCCGTCGTATCCGGCATCGTCCGGGCGAAGCAGGACCGCAAGCCGATCGGCAGCTTCCGCGTGCTCCCGCTCGTCATTCACGGTGACGCGGCGATGGCCGGACAGGGAATCGTGGTCGAGTTGCTGCAGATGTCGCAGCTGCGCGGCTACCGCGTCGGTGGCACCGTGCACGTCGTCGTCAACAACCAGGTCGGCTTCACAACGCCGCCGGGCGAGGGACGCACCTCGGTGTACTCGACGGATGTCGCCAAGACCGTGCAGGCGCCGATCTTCCACGTGAACGGGGACGACCCGGAGGCGGTCGTGCGTGTCGCGCAGTTGGCGTTCGCGTTCCGTCAGGAGTTCCACAAGGACGTCGTCATCGACCTCGTCTGCTACCGCCGCCGCGGCCACAACGAGGGCGACGACCCGTCGATGACCCAGCCGCTGATGTACAACCTGATCGAGGCCAAGCGCTCCGTGCGTACCCTCTACGCCGAGGCCCTGGTCGGTCGTGGTGACATCACCCAGGAGGAGTACGAGGCGGCGCAGGCCGACTTCCAGGACCGTCTCGAGCGCGCGTTCGCCGAGACTCACGCGGCGCAGACCGGCTCCATCCCGGTGATCTCGCAGGACGAGAACGCCATGTCCGACCTGGAGCGTCCGGACTCACAGCAGGATGACGCCGCGGGAGAGCCGGAGACCACCGGTGTCGACGCGAGCGTGATCACGTCGATCGGTGACGCACACGCCAACCCGCCCGCCGGGTTCACCGTGCATCCCAAGATCCAGAACCTGCTCACCAAGCGGGTCGAGATGAGTCGCAACGGCGGCATCGACTGGGCGTTCGGCGAGCTCCTCGCGCTCGGATCGCTGGTCGTCGAGGGCACCCCGGTGCGCTTCGCCGGTCAGGACTCCCGTCGCGGTACCTTCGTTCAGCGTCACGCGGTCATCCACGACCGTCAGAACGGCCAGGAGTGGCTGCCGCTTGCCAACCTCAGCGAGAACCAGGCGCGCTTCTGGATCTACGACTCGCTGCTCAGCGAGTACGCGGCGATGGGATACGAGTACGGCTACTCGGTCGAACGTGCCGACGCGCTCGTGCTCTGGGAGGCACAGTTCGGCGACTTCGCCAACGGTGCGCAGATCATCGTGGACGAGTTCGTCTCGAGTGCGGAGCAGAAGTGGGGCCAGCGCTCGAGCGTTGTGCTGCTTCTCCCCCACGGCTATGAGGGTCAGGGCCCTGACCACTCGTCCGCGCGTATCGAGCGCTTCCTCCAGCTGTGTGCCGAGAACAACATGACCGTTGCGCGTCCGTCGACGCCCGCGTCGTACTTCCACCTGCTGCGCAGGCAGGCGTACGCGCGTCCGCGTCGCCCGCTGGTGGTGTTCACGCCGAAGTCGATGCTCCGCCTGCGCGGCGCCACGAGCGAGGTCGCGGACTTCACCTCGGGTCGCTTCGAGCCGGTGATCGACGACCAGACGATCGCCGACAAGGCGGCAGTCAAGAAGGTGCTGCTGCACTCGGGCAAGGTGCACTACGACCTGCTCGCAGAGCGCGAGAAGCGCGGAGTGCAGAACGAGATCGCGCTTGTGCGCGTCGAGCAGTACTACCCGCTGCCGCTGCGCGAACTGGTCTCGGTGCTCGGCCAGTACCCGAACGCCGAGCTGGTCTGGGTCCAGGAAGAGCCGGAGAACCAGGGCGCCTGGCCGTTCATCTGCATCGAGCTGCTGCGCGTCGGCAAACGCGACCTGAGCGTCGTCTGCCGTCCGGCATCCGCTTCTCCCGCAACCGGCTCGTCGAAGCGGAGTGCGCAGGAGCAGACGGACATTCTGGACCGGGCGCTCGCGCTGTAGCTAGTCGGCGAGGGGCCGGAGAGCTTTCTCCGGTTCCTCGTCGGGCGCGACGCCGGCGAGGATGGCAGCGGAGAGCTCGTAGAGTTGCTCCACCTGCTCGTCGGTGAGTCGATCGAATACGTGGTCGACGACGGTGGTGACGTGGCCGGGAGCCGCGTCGACCAACACGCGCATTCCCTCGTCCGTCAGGCACGCGTAGGTGACCCGCTTATCCACTGGGTCGGCATCCTTGCGGATCCAGCCCAGCTCCTCGAGCTTGCGGACGGCGTGCGACAACCTGCTGACGGATGACAGAAGCACGTCGGCGAGATCGCTGATGGTCAGAGCGCGGTCCGGTGCCTCGGAGAGCATCGCGAGGATCATGTAGTAGGCATGCGGCATGCCGGATTTGCGTTGCAGGTCTCGATCGAGCAGTTGCTGCAACTGGCCGGACGCCACCAGGTACGCACGCCACGCGCGCTGCTCGCGGTCGTTCAGCCAGCGGAAGGGCTTCTGCTCGTCGGTCACGCTTCCATTCTAGCTTTTTACTTGAATGTTCAAACAAACGGGGTTGCGGTCGGGCCTCTCGGCGACGGTCGATCAACGAAGTGGGAGCATTGCATGACCACAATCAGCATCGTCGGAGCGGGTAACGTCGCCCGCGGTATCGCCACTCGTGCCGTCGCCGCCGGTGACGACGTCCAACTTCTTGTGCGCAATCAGGAACAGGGCAACGCGCTAGCTGGAGAGCTCGGCGGCAATGTCACCACCGCGATGATCGGCGGACCGGTGCACGGTGAACTGGTCTTCCTCGCGGTCCCCTACTCCGCCGCGTCCGAGCTGGTCAGGGCCTTCGATGGCTTCACCGGCAAGGTGGTCGTCGATTCGTCGAACCCGATCAATGATGACTTCACGGGCCTTGCTACTGCGCCGGGAACATCCGGTGCCGAAGAGATTCAGAAGCTCGCCCCAAACGCGAGGGTCGTGAAGGCGTTCAATACGGTCTTCGCCCCGAATGTGATCGCGGGCTCCAAGAACGGTCACCAGCTCGACCTGTTCGTCGCAGCCGATGATGCCGATGCCAAGGCTGCGGTCGCTGAGTTCGGCGACAAGACCGGGTTCCGGGTGATCGACATCGGTGCGCTGGCTCAGGCCTCGGTCATGGAAGCAATCGCCTGGCTGCACATGCAGCTGCAGTTCACGCGCGGAACGAACTTCCAGTCGGCGATCGTCATTCTGGACTGATCGGTCCCGCTGCGGGCGAATGCTCCTGCTCCGGACATCCGCGCCCGGCGCACCGGGCGCGACCGTCCGGAATGGGCGCGTGGCGCTCAGTGCGAGGACTGAACCTCTCGGATGCGCTCCAGCACGTGCGAGCGCAGGTCCGCGGGTGCCTTCTCCTGGCAGGCGCGCTGGATCGCCTGCATGAGCACGCGACCCACTTCCGCCTCGGCGGAGCAGTCATCGCATGACCTCATGTGCTCGGTGATGTCGGCGACATCCTCACGGCACAGTTCGTTGTGAAGGTATTCCTCGAGTTCGGCTTTAGCCTTCTCGCATCCGCAGTCGGTCATTTCTTCTCTCCCGAAACCTGTGCAGCGGTCGCGAGCCCACGACCCCGCGCGTAGCCGGCAAGCAGCTCGCGAAGCATCCGCCTGCCACGATGCAGGCGACTCATCACGGTGCCAACCGGGGTCTTCATGATGTCGGCGATCTCCTGATAGGAGAAGCCCTCAACGTCGGCCAAGTAGACCGCGAGCCGGAAGTCCTCCGAGATCGACTGCAGCGCTTCCTTCACGGCTGAGTCCGGCATGCGGTCGATCGCTTCGGCCTCGGCCGAACGCGACGACATCGAGGTGGCGGACTCCGCGCCACCCAACTGCCAGTCCTCAAGCTCGTCGATGGTGCCCTGGTACGGGTTGCGCTGGTTCTTGCGGTAGCTGTTGATGTAGGTGTTGGTGAGGATGCGGTACAGCCACGCCTTCAGGTTCGTGCCCTGCTTGAACTGGCGGAAGGCCGCGAACGCCTTCACGAACGTCTCCTGCACCAGGTCGGCCGCATCGGCGGGGTTGCGCGTCATGCGCATCGCGGCGCCGTAGAGCTGATCCATGAACGGAATCGCCTGCTCCTCGAAGAGCGCCCGCAGTCGGTCATCGTCGACGGGGGTAGGCTCCGCGTTATCCGTGCTTGTCATCGTCGCCAAGCTTAGTTCCAGAGCATGGACATCCACCGTGGATGGTGGCGCATCGGGTGCGAGGATCGCAGTCACACTGGGCCTTTCTTAGCGGGGGGATACTACCCTGATAACCGATGTTGACTTCTAGATATTCCAAGCCCGAGTTCAATCCGTACGGGAACGACGACCCAGACGACGCGACCGCGAACGGACCGTGGGATGCGCCCCGTTCCGCCGGGCCGCTGAGCGCGCACGTGTCGCTTCCCGGCTCCAAGTCGCTCACCAACCGTGAGCTCGTGCTCTCGGCGGTCGCATCCGGGCCGTCGCGACTCCGCGCCCCGCTCCACTCGCGCGACACCGCGCTCATGGTGCAGGCGCTGAAGGCGCTCGGCGTCGGCATCGAAGAGACACCGGGCAGCGGCGAGTACGGGCCCGATCTCGTGATCACCCCCGGCGAGCTCAGCGGCGGCGCATCCATCGACTGCGGCCTCGCAGGCACCGTGATGCGGTTCGTCCCGCCGTTGGCGGCGCTCGCACTGGGTCCGGTCGCGTTCGACGGCGACCCGGCTGCGCGCAAGCGGCCGATGCGCACGACCATCGACTCGCTGCGTCGCCTCGGCGTCTCGGTCTCCGACGACGGACGCGGCACGCTCCCCTTCAGCCTGTACGGCACGGGACGCGTCGCAGGCGGCACGATCGAGGTCGACGCGTCAGCATCCAGCCAATTCGTCTCCGCGCTGCTCCTCGTCGGCGCACGCTTTGACAACGGGCTTGAACTGCGCCACACGGGCGACAAACTGCCCAGCCTGCCGCACATCGACATGACGATCGCCACCCTCGCCGGTCGCGGCGTCAGCGTCGAGAACCCCAGCCCCGGCGTGTGGATCGTTCCGCCCAGCCCCATCGCCGGCCTCGGCGTGACCCTCGAACCGGACCTGTCCAATGCCGCCCCGTTCCTGGCCGCCGCGCTGGTCGCGAGCGGTTCCGTCACCGTTGAGAACTGGCCGGATGCGACGAGCCAGGTCGGCGCCGAACTGGAGCGGCTGCTGCCGCTCTTCGGTGGCGTCGTCACCCGGTCCGAGGGCAACCTCACCGTCGAGGGTTCGGGCACCATCCACGGTGTCGAGCTGGACCTGAGCTTCGGCGGCGAACTGGTGCCCGCTCTGGTCGCGCTCGCGGCACTCGCTGACGGCCCGAGCCGGTTCACGGGCATCGGCCACCTCCGCGGCCACGAGACCGACCGCCTCGACGCGCTCGCGACCGAGGTCAACGCGCTCGGCGGCAAGGTCACTGTGCTCGAGGATGGGCTCGAAATCGAACCGCAGCCGCTGCACGGCGGACTCTGGCACAGCTACGAGGATCACCGGATGGCGACAACCGGCGCGATCATCGGGCTCGCGGTCGACGGGGTCGCGATCGACGACGTCGGCACCACAGCGAAGACTCTCCCTGAGTTCCCGGAACTGTGGCAGCAGATGATCCATCCGAGCGCGAAGCCGGTCGATCCGCTGAATCTCGGGCTGATGTGAGCCGCCGATGAGTTGGCTGACCGACGTCGACGACGATGACGACGACAAGTACGCCGACTACGAGGCTCGAGTGCGCCCCAACCCGAAGGGCAGCAGGGCTCGCACCAAGATCCGGCCCGAGCACAGCGATGCGCTGACCGCGCGCGTGCTCGCGGTGGACCGTGGGCGCTACCGGGTGCTCATCGCGGAGGGCACCGAGGACGAACGCGACCTCACCGCCACCCGCGCGCGTGAGCTGCGCAAGGAGGCCATCGTCACCGGCGATCGCGTCGACGTGGTCGGCGACACTACCGGCGACGAGGGCACCCTCGGCCGCATCGTGCGCATCCAGCCGCGCGACACCGTTCTGCGCCGCAGCGCCGACGACACCGACGACGTGGAGCGGGTGATCGTCGCCAACGCGCACCTGATGCTCATCGTCGTCGCCGCGGCGGACCCGGAGCCACGCCCCCGGCTGGTCGACCGCTACCTCGTCGCCGCCTACGACGCCGGCATCCGGCCGATCCTCATCATCACCAAGACCGACATCACCGACCCCGGGCCGTTCCTCGCCAACTTCGCCGGCCTCGACCTGACGGTGGTCAGGAGCTCCCAGGACGCCTTCCCGCTGGCCGAACTGCGCTCCCTCCTCGCCGGAAACACCGCGGTCGCGGTCGGCCACTCCGGCGTCGGCAAATCGACCCTGGTGAACGCCCTGGTGCCGGAGGCGAACCGCGCCACCGGCGACGTCAACGCGGTGACCGGACGCGGCCGGCACACCTCGTCGTCGAGCGTGTCCTACCGAGTCGGCACAGGCTGGATCATCGACACCCCCGGCATCCGCTCCTTCGGTCTCGGCCACGTCGACCCGGGCAACATCCTGAAATCGTTCACCGACCTGGCGGAGGTCGCCAAAGAATGCCCACGCGGCTGCACCCACCTTCCGGATGCGCCGGACTGCGCGATCATCGAGCGTGTCGAGGAGGGTCGGCTCGGTGAATTCGGGGCGAAACGACTCGACTCCCTGCAGCGGTTGCTCGCGACGCTAACCTGAGAGTCGTGAACGGTCATTCCGAAGACGATTTAGAACTCGCCCTCAGGCTCGCGGACCTCGCCGACACGATTTCGCTCGTGCGGTTCCGTGCCACCGATCTCCGCAGTCGACACGAAGCCGGACCGCACCCCGGTGACGGATGCGGACCAGGCGGTCGAAGAGGCCATCCGGCTCGAACTCGCGCCAGGCCCGGCCGGAGGACTCGATCCTCGGCGAGGAGTACGGCACCGTCGGCGAGGCGCGCAGGCAGTGGATCATCGACCCCATCGATGGCACCGCCAACTACCTGCGCGGCGTGCCGGTGTGGTCGACGCTCATCGCGCTTGCGGTGGACGGCCATCCGGTGGTCGGCGTCGTCAGCATGCCCGCGTTCGGACGACGCTGGTGGGCCGCAATCGGCCACGGCGCCTACACGACCGACCGTGACGGTGCGCAGCGCGGCATCCGGGTCTCCGCCGTGTCGGAGCTGGCGGATGCTTCGCTGGCGATGAGCGGGATCGACCGGTTCGAGCAGGCCGGTCGTCTCGAGAACTACCTCGGGCTGACGCGTCGGGTGTGGCGCACGCGCGACTACGGCGACGCGTGGCCGTACATGATGGTCGCGGAGGGTCTCGTCGACGTCGCAGGCGAGTTCGGTCTGCAGCCGTACGACATGGCGGCGCTGTTCCCGATCGTCCAGGAGGCGGGCGGAACGATGACTTCGATCGACGGTGAGGAGGGACCGTGGGGCGGCTCGGCGCTCGCGACGAACGGTAGACTCCACGAGGCGGTTCTCGCCACATTCACAGTCGATTAGGAGTCTTTTCTCATGCTTTCCACCAGCCGTCGCGTCCTCGGAATCGCCGCTGTTCTGGCAGTATCCGTCACTCTGAGCGGCTGCAGTGTGATCGGCGGGCTCCTCGGCGGCGGCAACAATGTGTTCACGCTCGAGGTCGGCGATTGCTTCAACGAAGGCACGCTGGTGGAGGACGAGGTCGCGGATGTTCCCATCGTCGAGTGCAGCGAGCCGCACCTCTACGAGGTGACCAAGAGCGTGATCCTCGAAGAGGGCGACTACCCCGGTGAGGATGAGGTCGTCGGGCAGGCGGAGGACGAGTGCTTCGTCGCGTTCGAGGACTACATCGGTGCCTCGTGGGAGCAGAGCGGCAGCCTCGACTACAGCTACTTCGTGCCCACCGCTGAGACCTGGAACAACGCTGACGACCGCGAGATCCTGTGCCTCGTGGTCGACTTCGAAGGCGAGCGCAAGGGCAGCGTGAAAAACGCGGGACCGCAGGCCTAGCCGACCGACGGCGGTCGAGCTTGTCGAGACCACGCCGTCGGGACACCCAATCTCGACAAGCTCGATCACCGAGCGCGGGTCGACAAGCTCGATCACCGAGTGCGAATTTTGCAGGTGATGCAAGTTTGCACCCTGTGCAATAATTTATGGAGTGACGACGAACGAGGGGCTTCGGCAGCGAAAGCTGCGTGAGACCCGCGAGGCAATCCACCGGGCTGCGCTGCGGCAAGCCGCGGAGCTCGGCCCGGATGCGGCGACCGTCGCGGCGATCAGCGCCGAGGCCGGAGTGTCGGCGCGCACGTTCTTCAACTACTTCGCGACCAAGGACGACGCCATCCTCGGCTTCCACGAGGAACAGCCGACGGATGAGCAGCTGGCCACGTTCGTGGCTGGGACCGGCGAGCTGTTGGCTGACCTCGTCGAACTGGCGCGCCATGTGCTCGTCTCCTCCGACAACGAGGTGCTGCAGCAGCGTCGGAGGCTGCTCTCCGAGCATCCGGAGCTGTTCCGAGATCGGTTCGCAAGGATGTTGGCGATCGAGCTCCGCATCGCGTCGGCCGTCGCACAGCGGATGCGCGTGTCTGGAGAATACGCTGACGCCTCCGACCCGGGCGACGCGGCAGCCATGCTCGTGATGCTCGCCAGCGGAGTCGTCCGCCTCGCCGTGCGCAAGCTCTTGGCCGACCCGTCGGCCGCCCCCGATACCGACTCGGCAATCGCCGACATGCTCAACACTCTTCGAGAGGTAACCCGCTCACTCCCATGACAACTGGCACCACGACACGCAAGCAGTCGAGCGATTCCCGCCGCGGCATCATCCTCCTCTTCATCGGCCTGATGCTGTCGATGCTCCTCGCCTCCCTCAGTCAGACCGTGCTCAGCTCGGCCATGCCGACCATCGTCGGCGAGCTGAACGGCGTCGAGCACATGCTCTGGGTGATGACGGCGTACATTCTGGCGTCGACCATCGTGATGCCGATCTACGGCAAGCTCGGCGACCTGATCGGGCGCAAGTCGCTGCTGATCGCGGCGATCTCGCTGTTCATGGTTGGCTCGGTCATCGGCGGTCTCGCCGGCGATATGAATTGGCTGATCGTGGCCCGCGTGGTCCAGGGGCTCGGTGGTGGCGGGCTGATGATTCTGTCGCAGGCGATCATCGCCGACGTTGTCCCCGCACGGGAGCGCGGCAAGTACATGGGCGCCATGGGAGCGGTGTTCGCGGTGTCATCGGTTGCCGGCCCGCTGCTCGGCGGCTGGATCACCGAGGGCCCAGGTTGGCGCTGGGCGTTCTGGATCAACCTGCCGCTCGGGGTGCTGGCGCTCTCGGCCGCGGTCTTCCTGCTGCACCTGCACCGGCCGCAGACCGGCCGGCCGAAGATCGACGGCTGGGGCATGGCGCTGATCGCCGCGTCCACCACGTCGCTGATCCTCGTCGCATCGTGGGGCGGCAAGGACTTCGCGTGGGACTCCCCCGTGATCATCGGGCTGATCATCGCGACGGTGGTCACCGCGATCGCATTCGTGCTCGTCGAGCGCCGCACCGCGGAACCGATCATCCCGATGTCACTGTTCCGTGACCGCAACTTCAACCTCACCACGATCGCCGGCCTGCTCACCAGCGTGGCGATGTTCGGCGCGATCGGGTACCTGCCCACCTACCTGCAGATGACGGTCGGCGCGAATGCGACCGAAGCCGGGCTGCTCATGATCCCGATGATGGGGGCGCTGCTCATCGCATCCGTCGGCTCCGGCGTGCTGGTCAGCAAGTACGGGCGCTACAAGTGGATGCCGATCGTCGGCACAATGCTCGTCGCGGTCGCCCTCGTGCTGCTCAGCACCCTTACCCCGCAGACTTCGGTGTGGCTGTTCTGCGGCTACCTTGCGGTGTTCGGCATCGGCCTCGGGCTGGGCATGCAGATCCTGGTGCTGATCGTGCAGAACTCCTTCCCGAACTCGCAGGTCGGCACCGCGACCGCGGCGAACAACTTCTTCCGGCAGATCGGTGCGACGCTCGGAAGCGCGGTGGTCGGCAGCGTGTTCACGTCGCGGCTGGTTCAGCTGCTGGGCGAGCGCCTGCCGAACGCAGAAGCGGCGACCGGCGGCGTCAACTCGCTCACCCCGGACTCGCTGGCCGCGTTGCCGACTCCGATCTATGACGTCGTCGTGCTGAGCTTCAACGACGCGCTCATGCCGCTGTACCTGTTGATGGTGCCGCTCGCGGTGGTCGCTGTCATCTTGCTGTTCTTCGTGAAGGAAGTTCCGCTGGCGACGACGATCGAGCGCGACATCATGCCCGAGTCCGTAGCGGAGGGGAACCTGCAGATCACCTCCCACAACGACTGACCGTCGGCCTCCTCGCTACTGTGGGGGGAGAAATCGGGGGTGCGGATGCGCGCGGTGCTGTTCAGTGAGTTCGGTCAGTTGCCTGCGGTGACGGATGTGCCGGCGCCGGTGTGCGCGCCGACCGGTGCGGTGATCCGGGTCGAGGCGACCGGCCTGTGCCGCAGCGACTGGCACGGCTGGATGGGACACGACGCCGACATCCGGCTCCCGCACGTTCCCGGCCACGAGCTGGCCGGGATGGTCGAGAAGGTCGGCGCCGAGGTCACGCCGTGGCAGGTCGGCGACCGCGTGACGGTGCCGTTCATCTGCGCGTGCGGCCGGTGCGAGCAGTGCCTTGCCGGCAACCAGCAGGTGTGCGACCACCAGGAGCAGCCCGGGTTCACGCATTGGGGCTCGTTCGCCGAGTTCGTGGCGATCGCCGAGGCCGACATCAACCTGATCGCGCTGCCGGACGAGCTCGACTTCGTGTCCGCGGCGGCACTCGGATGCCGGTTCGCGACCGCCTATCGCGCGGTCATGACGCAGGGCCGCGTGCAGGCCGGCGGAGTGGGTGGCGGTGCACGGCTGCGGCGGGGTCGGGCTGTCGGCGATCATGATCGCGGTCGCGGCCGGGGCGCGCGTGGTCGGCGTCGATGTGTCGCCGGCGGCGCTGGCGCTGGCGCGAAGGTCTGGGCGCCGTCGCGGTCCGCGGGGACGGTGACGTCGCATCCGCGGTTCGCGGGAGCGACGGATGGCGGTGCGCACCTGTCGCTGGACGCCTACGGGAGCAGCGCGACGAGCCTCAACTCGGTGCGCAGCCTGCGCAAGCGCGGACGGCACGTGCAGGTCGGGCTGATGCTCGCGGAGCACGCGACTCGCGCCGATGCCGATGGACCTGGTGATCGCGAACGAACTGGAGCTGCTCGGCAGCCACGGGATGGCGGCGCACGAGTACCCGGCGATGCTCGAGCCGCGATTCGCGTCCGGGTTGATCGACCCGACAGTGCTGGTCGGGCGCACCATCACGCTCGAGGATGCGCCGGATGCGCTCGCGACGATGGACGCCGGCGGTCATCCCGGGATGACGGTGATCGTGCCGTAACGTGTGCGGTCAGGCCAGCGGGTCATGCGGAACTCGCGGGCCTCGTGCGCGCCGCGGCGGGCAGTCAGTCGTCGATCTCCGCACGACCCTCGCGTTCGAGGCGATCGAGGTTCTCGCGCATGGTGCGCAGCTTCTCGGGAGAGTGGCCGACCCAGTCCACTAGCTCCCCGACGACCCGAACCGGCTGGCGGGTTCGGTACGACTTCGTCGGGTTTCCGGGGAACCTTTTGTCCGTGAGATTCGGGTCGTCTTCGAAGTCGCCCGTCGGTTCAACGATGTAGATCCGGCCGCGGCCATCCCCCGCAGCGAGCTCTGCGCCCCAGGTTGCGGCATCCAGCGTCGCGGTGAAGTAGATGTGATTGGCCGTTCGTCCGGCCTCGAAGTTGGATTGGCGCCCCGGCTCGAGCAGATCGCCGACCTTCAGGTCAGCCTTGGTGCCGTGGAAGAAGGCTCCCGACTCGTGGACTTCGAATGGTATTGGCTCGGTTGCCATGCACAGCCCCCTTTGACATCGACCTCAGACTCTAGCTGACGGCTTCGCCCGCAGACCGTGGGGGCTGATCTCGCCTGCCTCAGCTACTGTGTCTGCCGTTGACACGTACGGTCTAGGTCATCCAGCGCAGAGGGGTAACCAAATGAGCACAACTGAAGGCAGTTCTCCGGGTTTGTCGGCGGCAGAGTTCCATCGCCAAGCCGGAGTGTCGGAATGGCGTGTGACTGCTTGGGGACCGCAGGCGGTGTTCGTGTCAGAATCATTCGCTCATGCCTCGCGTCTTGTGCCGGCAATCGTCGCAGAGTCCGAGCGGCTCTCGATCCAGCCGGATGTCGATCTGCGGCCGGAGGCGATCATCGTCCGCGTCCCATACCGTGGCGCCGACAGCATCCCGGCGCGTGCTGCCGAGTTCGCGGCGGCGGTGTCGGTAGCCGCCAAGGAGTTGTCGTTGCGCGCCGATCTGACGCTCATCCAATGCGTCGACATCGCTGTCGCCCAGCACTCGGAGGTCGACACTCGGCCGTTCTGGACGGCAGCACTGGGATACGAGATCTCGGGCGAGTACGACTCGATCGATCCCCTGCGCCGCGGCCCACAGTTGTCTTTCCAACCGAACAAGCGGGATGCGCGCGCTCGCGGACGCACTCACATAGACGTTTCCGTTCCTGCTGATCAGGCTGAAGCTCGGGTCGCCGCTGCTCTCGCCGCGGGCGGCCGCCTCGCCGACGACTCCCGCGCTCCGATGTGGTGGACGCTCGCCTCACCCGACAACCACGGAGTCGACATCGCGGCCTGGACCGACACCTACGAGGGCTGAGCCACAACCGTACTCAGCGGCCTGGGTTTGAATCCGAGTCGCCGAATCGCTGCTCCAGCTTGGCCAGTTGGGCAGCTGAACGCTCCCAGTTCGGATCTTTGTCCCAAGGAAGGACTTTACGGCCGCTTCGCTTGCGAGTTAAGTGCCAGGCGTCGCATCTGTCACACGGGTAGACCCGATCTGGCACCGCCGTGTCACCCGGCTTAGCTTCTCGCCATCGGCTGAGGGCTGTTCTCGCTTCTGCCTGGGTTCGGAATGGCGTCTTGTTGCAAGGCTCTTTCGCCTGAGGGAGCCGGGGCGATTCGGCAGCAAGCGCGCGATCGAGGGCGGTGAGGATCGAGTCCATCTCGAAGTCATCTTCGGCACCATAGACCTGCCGGTCACTAAGCGAGTATCGGTCAACCATTCCCGAAATCCTAGTTCTTCCGCCGGTCAGCGCGATAGACGGTTCAGACCTCGTAGCCGATGAGCCACGGCACTCCGAAACGGTCCACCACCTGGCCGTCGTGGGCACCCCATGGTCGCTCTTGAAGCTGATCCTTGACCACGCCGCCCTCCGCGAGGGAAGCGAACCAGGATTCGAGGGTCGCCGGGTCGGCCGTGCCCAGCAGCGAGAACATGACTCCCTGCACCTTCAGGGGCACATCGCCCTTACCTGCGTCGGCGCCGAACAGCTGAACACTGCCGTTCAGCTCGCCGTGGGCGATCGCGTCGGCTGGGCCGTCGGTGCGGTCGAAGTCGGCAAAGGTGTGGAGGGCAAGCTCGCCACCGAACGTGTCGCGGTAGAAGGTCATGGCCTCGCGGGCGGTGCCGTCGAAGTGAAGGTATGGAACTAGACCGGTCATCCCTCGAAGCTAGTGCACGGCCGGACAACCGAACAGAAGCTCACAGCCACGACTACGCGAAGATCGGCCAATAGCGCGAAGCTATCGTTCCTGCGGCGCGCGCCTTGGCGACAAGCCACTACTGCGCGATCGCGGCAAGTGCCTTCGTTGTCCAGCGGTTGTTGGCGCTTGCCGGGTGCGATGTCAGATGGAAGGCGGAGCACACGGAACAAGGGTGAATGCCAACTTCTCGACGACGCTCCGAACTGTGTCGAATGGCGCGCAACGCGATTGCTGCCGCAATGGCAGTTGGGTATGGATACTTGGTGCAGGCAGGCATCGCCGGCCCCTTTCGCTGAGTGAAAAGGAACGACGTGCTCCGCCTTATATGACGACCAACGTCCGAGTCTGCAGCTATATAAACCCAGACCCGCGGGCACCCGTAGAGGGATTAATTTCGCCAGCACAATGATGGCGGTTCGAGTCAACCAACCGCAACGAAGGATCCCGCATCCGGGGTACGCCGCAGCAAAATGGGCACAGCGCGCGATAGGACAATGTGGTGGAGATGGGGGGAATTGAACCCCCGTCCACTGCTGTGGTCGTACGTCTTCTACGGGCGTATCCAGTGAAGCGTTCTACTCGGCCCCGGAATTTGCCACTGGCAGCTAAACCGACGAGCCCAGCCCAAGTGCAAGTCCCTCCGCGCCCTTAGGCACAACGCGGAAGCAATCCCTCTAGATGACGCCAGCATCCGGGTAGAGGGCATCCCCGGGCTGACGGACTTTTAGTTCCCTTGCTTAGGCAGCGAGGGTGAAGTCAGTGCGTGATTTATTGGCACTTGTTTTTTGCAGAGATCGTTAACGAGATAACCCTGCATCCTCGACCCGCTTCTCGTACTCGCTCAGGCAATGTCGAAACCGATCATCCCCATGCTCGAGCTCACGAAGAGCCAAGTCACTATCGCGCGCTGTTGAATTGCCAAACCTGCATACCTATTTGATGCAGCCTTGAATTCTACAACGGATGCCCCGGGCTGGCTACTCCTCGCGCGCTCCGCTCTCCGAAATGCGGCAATTTCGGGGTCACGACGCGCCGCACCCCGAACTTGCCGCATTTCACGCACCCTGGACGTTGCTAGCATCGGCCAGACGAGGCAAGGGAGCCGCCGTGACCGACACCATCATCACCGTTCAAGGTTCGTACGCGGCCTATTACCCCGCCGAGCGGGCAACCGTGACCCTCAGCGTGCACTTCGAGTCGGGCACCCGAGACGCCGCCTTCGAATCAGCAACCTCGTCAGCCGCGAGTGTGCGCGAGTCAATCGTCGCCATTCATGACGCGCAGTCAGGCCCGATCACCTGGTGGTCAAGCGACATGGTTCAGGTGTGGAGCGAAAAGCCATGGAGCAGCACCGGCGAGCAGCTGCCGCTCATCTACCACGCACGCATCAACTTCTCGGCCAAGTTCAGCGACTTCGAGGCGCTCGCACGCTGGGTCGAGGAGACGGCGGCGATCGACGGCGTCGCGATCACCCACATCGCGTGGGAACTCACCGAATCGCGCAAGACCACCCTCACCGCCGAGGTGCGCTCACGCGCCGTGAAGGATGCCGTCGCCAAGGCCAGCGTCTACGCGCAGAGCATCGGGCTCGGGCAGGTGAAGGCGATCGCGATCGCGGACCCGGGGATGCTTGGCAGCGAAGCATCCGGCGCCAGCGAACTGGCCCGGGCGCGGATGTCGAAGGCGGAACTGATGGCTGCAGGAGCGGGAGTCAGCGAACTGTCGCTCAAGCCAGAGGAGATCGAGGTGGCATCCGTCGTGGATGCGAGGTTCGTGGCGAGCTGACCACCGGGTGTCGGGAACTACTCGCCGAGGCGACTCTTGGAGGCAATCGCGCGACGCGCCTCCATGCTTGTCCTGCCGCTCGCGCAGCGTCTGCCGCTTGTCGTACTCGCGCTTGCCCTTGGCCACCGCCAGCTCGACCTTCGCGCGCCCATCGCTGAAGTACAGCGACAGCGGGATGAGCGTGTAGCCGCCCTCCTTGACCTTGCTGTGCGATCTTCAGGATCTGCGCCTTGTGCAGCAGCAGCTTGCGCTTGCGGCGCGGCGGATGGTTGGTCCAGGTGCCCTGGTTGTACTCGGGGATGTGCACGGCATCCAGCCACGCCTCTCCGCCGTCGATGAACGCGTAGCCGTCGACGAGGGATGCACGACCGGCCCGCAGCGACTTCACCTCGGTCCCGGTCAGGACCAGTCCGGCCTCGACGGTGTCTTCGATGGTGTAGTCGTGGCGGGCTTTACGATTGGTGGCCACCACGTTCTGGCCACGTTCCCTGGGCACGGCTCACTCCAATGGTTCTTGTTTGACAAAGCCCACCAGTGTATCCGGAATGGCCAGCGCGCGGCTACACGCGCAGGTAGCGCCGGATGGCGATCGCCGCCGACATGGCCGCCAGCCCGACGCCGACCACCAGCAGGATGGGGACCACGATGAGCGCATCGGTCAGCCCGACGTACGGTGTGGTCCCGGGGACCGCGTTCAGGTAGCCCTGCACGAAGAAGTGCACGAGCGACACGATCGCCGCCCCAGCCAGAATCGACCCGATCAGCGAGGCGACAACGCCCTCGAGCACGAACGGGGTCTGAATGAACCGGTTCGAGGCACCCACCAGGCGCATGATTCCGAGCTCGCGGCGCCGGCTGAACGCGCTCAACCGGATGGTGGTCGCGATGAGCAGCACCGCCGCGATGAGCATGAGAACGGCGACACCGATCGCCGTGTAGCTCGCGACGTTCAGCGCATCGAAGATCGGCTGCGAGGTACTCCCGCTGGTCGAGGACCTCCTCCACCCCGGGCAATCCGGACAGCCGCTCGACGAGGGCATCCGACTGCTCGGGGTTGTTCAGGTTCACCCAGAACGTCTCGGGCAGGAAGTCCGGCGGTCACGAAGCTCGACTCGCCGGTCGTCGCCGAACTGCTCCAGGTACTTCTCGTACGCCTGCTCGTGGTCCTCGAACTCGTACTTGCTGATCAGCGACGCAAGCGGCTGGGTCTCAAGCTGCTGCTCGATGAACGCCTTCTGCTCCTCGGTGGCCTCGGCCTGCGCGCAGTTCGCCGACTCGACGTACTCGGTGCACAGGTAGACGGCGACCTGCGCCCGGTCGTACCAGTACCCCTTCATCTGCCCGATCTGCATCTGCAGCAGGATGGCGGCACCCACGAAGCGTCAGCGAGATGAAGGTCACCAGGACCACGGCGATCACCATCGACAGGTTGCGCCGGAGGCCTTGCCCCACCTCGGAGAGGATCAACCCGAACCTCACCTCTTGACCTCCGCCTCGATGTCGGTTCCCGCGTCGTACAGGTCGCCTTCGCGCTGCACCGGCACCGCCTGGGTGAGGTAGCCGCCCTGCCGCTCGTCACGCACGACCTGTCCGCTGATCAACTCGATCACGCGGCGCTTCATCTGGTCGACGATGCCCGCGTCGTGCGTGGCCATGATCACGGTGGTGCCGCCGGCGCTGATGCGCTCGAGCAGGGTCATGATGCCGGCGCTCGTCGAAGGGTCGAGGTTTCCGGTCGGCTCATCGGCCAGCAGGATCGACGGCTTGTTCACGATCGCACGGGCGATGGCGACACGCTGCTGCTCGCCGCCGGAGAGTTCGTGAGGCAACCTGCTCGCCTTGCCGGCCAGACCGACCATCTTGAGCACATCCGGGACCGCCTCCTGGATGAACCCCTTGCTCTTGCCGATTACCTGCAGCGAGAACGCGACGTTGTCGAACACGGTCTTCTGCGGCAGCAGACGGAAATCTTGGAACACCACCCCGAGGTTGCGCCGGAAGTACGGCACCTTGCGGCTCGACAGCTTGCCGAGGTGCTGGCCCAGCACGTGGATCTGGCCGCGAGTCGGATGCTCCTCCCGCAGCACGAGCCGAAGGAAGCTGGACTTGCCGCTCCCGGACGCGCCGACGAGGAACACGAACTCGCCGGGCAGGATCTCGAGTGACACCGAATTGAGGGCTGGCCGCGTGTTGCCGGGGTACAGCTTGGTGACCTGGTCGAAGCGAATCATTTGCCTTCGAGCCTACGGACGGGCATTCCGGATGCCCGTAGCGACTCACCTCACCGGCGCGGCGGGCCCGCTTGACGCCTACTCTTCAATGTCGCGCTTGCGCCAGCGGATGCCGGCGCTGATGAACCCGTCCAGGTCACCGTCGAACACGGATGACGGGTTGTTCACCTCGAACTCGGTGCGCAGATCCTTGACCATCTGGTACGGCGCGAGCACGTAGCTGCGCATCTGGTCGCCCCAGCTCGCCGTGATCACCCCGGCGAGCTCCTTCTTCTGCGCCGCGTCCTGCTCGTGCTTGAGCAGCAGCAGGCGGGACTGGAGCACTCGCATTCCGGCAGCCCGGTTCTGGATCTGGCTCTTCTCGTTCTGCATCGAGACGACGATGCCAGTCGGCACGTGCGTGATGCGCACCGCGGAGTCGGTGGTGTTGACCGACTGCCCGCCGGGACCGGATGACCGGAACACGTCGATGCGAATGTCGGACTCCGGCACGTCGATGTGGTCGGTCTCCTCCATCAGCGGGATGACTTCGACGGCGGCGAAGCTCGTCTGTCGCTTGCCCGCAGAGTTGAACGGGCTCATCCGCACCAGCCGGTGCGTGCCGGCCTCCACGCTCAGCTTGCCGAACGCGTACGCGGCATCGAACTCGATCGTGGTCGACTTGATGCCGGCCTCTTCTGCGTAGCTGGTGTCCAGCACACGGGCGGGCAGATCGTGCTGCTCCGCCCAGCGCAGGTACATTCGCTGCAGCATCTCGGCGAAGTCGGCGGCGTCGACGCCGCCCGCGCCCGCACGGATGGTCATGACGGCCGGGCGCTCGTCCCAATCGCCGTTCAGCAGGGTCTGCACCTCGAGGTCGCCGAGGACCTTCTCGATTGACTCCAGTTCGGTGCGCACCTCGATGGCCACGCTCTCGTCGGACTCCTCGTTCGCCAGCTCGGCCATGACCTCGAGGTCGTCGATGCGACGCTCGAGCTCGACCACCCGCGCGAGCTCCGACTGACGGTGGCTGAGGGCGCTCGTGACCTTCTGGGCGGCATCCGGGTCATCCCAGAGATCCGGAGCACCCGCCTGCTCGCTCAGCTCGGCGATCTGCTGTTGCAGGCGCTCGACGCCCACAACGGATCGGATGTCCGCAAAGGTCTTGCGCAGTTCGGCGAGCTCCTGCGAGATGTCCAGATCAATCATGTCGCGCAAAAGCCTACCGTCGCGGGCCTCAATAGAGTTGTGCGAGTGAGTTCAGGTCAGCCCTTCCGCTTCGGTTCGCTCGCCGCACCGGTGCTTCTGCCCACCCTGGCGTTCGCGATCGGTGAGGGCGCGATCATTCCGATCATCCCGATTGTGGCGAGCAACGCCGGTGCGGACCTGGCCGTGGCCGGCCTGATCGCGGGACTGTTCGTCATCGGCGGGCTGATCGGCAACATTCCGAGCGGCTGGATCGTGGCGCGACTCGGTGAGCGCCCGTCGATGATCGGTGCGGCTCTGCTGTCACTCGTCGGGGTGGGTGTCGCGCTGCTGGCGCAGGGCATCGCGATGCTCGCGGTCGGCGTGTTCCTGATCGGACTCTCGACCGCCGCGTTCGCCCTCGCACGGCACGCCTTCATGACCAGCTTCGTGCCGCTCGCCTACCGTGCGCGGGCCTTGTCGGTCCTCGGCGGCACGCTGAGGCTCGGGATGTTCATCGGCCCGTTCGTCGCCGCCGCGGTGATCCAGCTGACCGGCTCAGCCCAGGCCGTGTTCTGGGTGCACGCGGTTGCGTGTCTGCTCGCGGCGGTCGCCCTCCTGGTGATGCCGGATCCGACCGCGCTGTTCGCCGCCCGGGCTGCGGCATCCGGTCTCCGTCAGGGTGAGGAGTTCGTCGCCCGAGAGTCGGCCGGGCTGTTCCGCACCATCCGGAACCGGCGCGCCACGCTGCTCACCATCGGAATCGGCGGTGCCCTGTTCAGCGCGATCCGAACCAGTCGTCAGGTGATCCTGCCGCTGTGGGCGGTGAGCATCGGGCTGACGGATGCGAATGCGGCGCTCATCATCGGCCTCGGCGGCGCGCTCGACTTCGCCCTGTTCTACGCGAGCGGCCAGATCATGGACCGCTGGGGTCGGTTGTGGAGCGTGCTGCCGTCGATGGTCGGTCTGGGTCTTGGCCACCTGGTGCTCTCGGTCACGCACGACCTGCCCGCGAACGTGGCCTGGTTCATCGCCATCGCCATGGTGCTCGGCGTGGCGAACGGGCTTGGCAGCGGCATCATGATGACGCTCGGCGCCGACCTCGCCGACAAACGCGATCCGGCGCCGTTCCTGGGCGCGTGGCGGTTCACCACCCAGTCCGGGGCGGCCGCCGCGCCGCTCGTGGTCGCGGGGGTCACCGCGGTCGCATCGGTGTCGGTCGCCGCCGCGCTGATGGGCGTCCTAGGGCTAGCTGGGGCGGGCATCATGGCGCGGTTCGTGCCGAACCGGCCGCAGCACTAGCTGGGGCGCGCGACGTCGATGCTGAAGATGGTGTAGCCGGCCTTCACATCGACGAAGAAGCTCGCGGAGACCGCCAATCCGCTGTCGGTGACAACCGGCAGTTTCGCCGTGATCTGCCCGCTTTCGGATGCGCGAGCATCGTCGGTGAGCTGTGACTGCAGACGGAGGATGTCGGATTCGGTCCAGCCGACGCTCGGAGCGAGCCCGCGGACCAGCGCGATCGCATCCGGGTACCGGTTCGTGCCGGACGGGTACAACGACACCGAGGTGACCCTGTCGTTCTCGGTCGTGATGGTGAGCCGGTCGATGAGGTCGACCACAACGGCGTGGTCCTCGCCGAGCAGCCGCACCTGCACCGGACGCAGCAGCTCGACTTCCTTTGCCCCGTCCGCCTCGAGACCGAGGTCGGTCGCTGGGAGGGCGTTCTCGCGCAGCTTGATCTTCGCGTACCCCTGCACGGTCAGGAAGTCGAGGCCCGCCTGGGTGAAGGTGGACATGCCGTCGGAAGCCTGCTGGTCGGCGGATGCGACCGGCCGGTCGGCGGTCCACCAGGAGTTCTGGAACGCGAAGACCGCGAAGACGATGCCGCCGATGATCAGCACGAGAATCGCCGCGGGCATCCAGCTGAGGGCGCGCTTGAACCCGGATTCGCGGTGCACTGGGATGCCGCGTTCGTCCAGAGCTGGTGCGCGTTTCACCCAATCAGCCTAGGCGGGCCGGCCGACCCTCGGGGGTCGAGTCTCCCACCTGCACGCGCGGGTCAAACACCCGCGCGCTGGTCGAATTCGACCCGCGCGCGGGTGTTCCACCCGCGCGAGCGCAGCCTTCGGGGTCGAGCCTGTCGAGACCTCCGCTCAGACCACAGTGGCCGGTTGCTGCTGCGTGATGCAGTGGATCCCGCCGCCGCGAGCCAGGATCGGCCGCGCGTCGACGGTCACGACCCGCCGCCCGGGGTAGGCGGCTTCCAGGATTTCGCGCGAACGCGCATCC
The DNA here is from genome assembly GCA_963702165.1 of uncultured Actinomycetota bacterium. GTDB lineage: Bacteria > Actinomycetota > Actinomycetes > Actinomycetales > Microbacteriaceae > Terrimesophilobacter. The sequence continues at coordinate 1,448,194 of OY969722.1, forward strand.
GCTCGCTCCTCGCCGTAACCGCACGCGATGACGCCGTCGTTGACGACGAGGTGGTTGACGTAGCTCCAGTCGACGAAGCCCCTGTCGTCGCGCAGCGTTGCGGGCGCAGGGAGGTCGATGATGGTCCACTCGCGTCCGGCGGCGTCGCGTGTGCCCTGTAGGAACTCCCGGAGGTCGCGGCACACCGCGAAGTCCGGATGCTCGGGGTTGGTCTGCTGGTGCAGCAGGATCGTGCCCGGCGACGGGATCGCGGCGACCATGTCGACGTGGCCGCGGGTGCCGAGCTCCTCGTAGTCGCGGGTGAGTCCGCGCGGCAGCCAGATGACGTGGGTGGCGCCGATGGTGCGCGCGAGTTCCGCCTCGATCCGCGCCTTGTCGGCGTACGGATTGCGGGCGGGGTCGAGTTGCACGGTCTCGGTGACGAGCACGGTGCCCTCGCCGTCGACGTGGATGGCGCCGCCCTCGTTCACGAGCAGGGACGGGATGATCTCGGCGCCGGCAGCTCTGCCGACGAACGCGGCGATGGGCCCGTCGATCGCGCCGGCCGACCAGTCGGTCACGCCCCAGCCGTTGAAGGTCCAGTCGACGGCGCCGAGCGTGCCGTCCTCAGCGAGGACGAAGGTCGGGCCGGTGTCGCGCATCCAGAACTCTTCGAGCGGCGTCTCGACGACCTCGATGTCGCTGGACAGGAGCCGTGCGGCGTGGTCGCGCGCGCTGGGGTCGACGAGCATGGTGACCGGCTCGAACTCGGCGGCGGCGTGCGCGACGGCTGACCAGGTGCGGCGGGCCTCTTCAGCCGACTCTTCGTCGGCGCCGAGGACGTAGCTGTCGCGCGGGAACTCCATCCAGATGCGGTCCTGGCGCGCGGTCTCGGCCGGCATCCTCCACTGCACGCTGCCTCCTCGTGCCTCGTTGCCTCAGTGAGCACCATGATGCCCCACGTGCGCGTCAACCGCTGAACACGCTGCGGGCGTTCGCGGTGACCTCGAGCGGGAAGCCCTCTGGCAGCAGCAGCGACACGATCGGCGGGCGCCAGAACGCCGACAGGGTGACGGTGGCGCTGCGCCCGTCGACCGATTCGGCGCGCTGGAGGGCGAGTTGTTCGAAGTCGGCGGCATCCGGAGCGCTGGCCAGGTAGTCGGCCACCGCCGCTGCAACATCCGGCGAGCGCAGTTCGACCCTGGGACCGCCGGCGGTGACGATCACATCATCGAGTTCGAACGCCTCCGCGCCGACCAGCGCGGCACCGTCGGCGAGGGTGAACAGGCGCTTGCGCTCGAGGTAGAGCGAGGTCGCGGCGACGACAAGGAGGATCAGCACGAGCGAGAGCACGCCGTAGAAGATCGTCAGCAGCAGGGTCGTGCCGTCGTCGTCGCGGAGCAGATGCCGGGTCATCCGGCACCCCAGAAGCGTGAGACCTGCTGGGTCGCGGACGCCTCGAGCGGCACTGCGAGCGGCGAAGCGAAGTCGAGCACGGCGGGCACGAGCGGCAGCGGCACCCGGATGCTGACCGTCACCGTCACGATGCCGTGGCGGGTGAGGCAGTCGGCTGGGTCTGGTGAGCAGACGATCGAGATGTTCGCCTGCGGGTCGGCGATATCGGCGTCGGCGAGCGCGAAGGCGACGGCGCGTTCAGCTCTGGCGCTTGCCTCTTCCCGCGTCTCCGCTTGTACGAAGACCCGCGCAGCCTGCCGTGCGGCTCCCTCGACGGCGAGCGCACCGCCCTGGATCGCCGCCACCGCTAGCACCAGGTAGACAAGCGGCACCAGCAGGATCATGCCGACCGTGATGAACTCAAGCGACGCCGTGCCTCGCTGCTCGGAGGCGAGTGCGGCCAGGCGGTCACTCCAGCGTCTCCACCGCGGCATGGCCGTCCACCTCCAGCCCTCCCTCGATGCCGACGAGCCCGATCAGCGGAAGCGGCGCCCGCACGGTCACGACCGCGGATGGGTGCCCGAGGTATGTCCCGTAGGCGGCGCTCACGTCGCCCGCATAGGTCGGCCCAAGCGCTGTTTCGAGCAGAGAGGTCGTGCGCGCGACACCGTCACCGAGCGTGTTGTCCGCTAGCGCGGCGAAGCGGGCACCCTCGGCGGCCGCGTCGTGCACCGTGTTCCGGATCAGCAGAGCGAGGCCAAGCTGCAGCACGGAGAGCGTCAGCACGGTCAGCAGGGCGCCGACCAGCACGAACTCGACCACCGCGGACCCGGACTCGTCGCGCTCGAGGCGGGCGAGCATCCGGGACCGCATCGATCAGAACCCGGTGACGCGGCTGATCGCCTGCTGGAACACGTCGCTGAGCGCCGGGCCGGCGAGCGCCCAGATCAGGATCACCAGCCCGGCGGTCATGAGCGTGATCAGCACCCAGCCGGGCACGTCGCCGCGCTCATCGGCGAGGACCGAACCGACCGCTAGCTTGAGTCGCTTCCACATCCCGCCAGCATGACGATTTCGGTTTGTGCTCGTAGATTGTTATCCACAGGCGCTGCGCCGCAGGTGAGGATGTGGGTGCCTGAAGGCCCTCTCACAGCCCCAACTGCAGCACGAAGACGCCCGGGAAGATCGCGAACGCGACGGTGATCGGCATGATCAGGAACACCAGCGGCACCATCATCGCGATTTCCTTCTTGCCCGCGACCTCGATCAGTTCGCGCTTGGCCTGCTCGCGCGTGTCCTGCGCCTGCGCCCGCAGCACGTCGGCGAGCGGACTGCCGCGCTCGAGCGCGCCGACCAGCTGATCGACGGCGCGGCTCAACGCGGGCAGCCGGACGCCTGAAGCCAGCCCGTTGAGCGCGACCGACAGCGCCATGCCGCTGTTGACCTCCGACACCACCCGTCCGAGTTCGGTGGACAGGTCGCCGCTGCCCGCGCGCGCCACTCGGCGCAGCGAGTCGAGGATGCCCTCGCCCGCCGCGAGACTCAACGTGAGGAACTCCAACACGGTCGGCAGTTCGCTCGCGATCCGCGACATCCGGCGCTTCGCGGCGCGCTGCAGCAACCAGTCGCTCACGAGGTAGCCTGCCACCGCGGCCAACACGACGACGATGATGCTCACGACGACCGGGAGAGTTTGCGTCCGGGACAGCGCGACGGCGATCACCACGCCCGCAGCGGCTCCACCGATCGCCCACACCAGCTTCTTGGCGCGGAACGACTCGACGCTCAGGTCGGAGCCTGCCTGCCGCAGCCGGAGCTCCGATTGCGTTGACGACGTGCCAGAACGGATGCGCGCGCTCACCGGCTCAAGCAGCGCGCCGAGCACCGGCAGCGGGTTGGCCGGACGACGCGCGACCAGCTCGCGCGCGCCGTCCGACACGTCTATCAAGTACGGCGCGACCCGGTGGATCAGCCGCGGACGCCCGATACGCGGCACCAGACTCACTAGCGACCACAGGCCGAGACCGAGTGCGATGCCGCACAACACCGCCCATCCGGCCAGCCCGCTCATGCGAACCACCGGCGCTCTTCGGGCAACCGGGCGAGAGCGACCATGAGCCGGTAGGCGATGACCGTTACGAGCAACCCGCCGACGATGAGAGCAACCCCGCTCGGAGTGTTGTACGCCGACGCGGCCTCCGGACGAGTGGAGAGGAGGACGAGCACCACCCACGGAGCCGCCGCACCCAGCTTCGCGGCGTTCATCACCCAGGACTGACGCGCTTCGACCTCACCTCGGATAGCGGACTCCTGCCGCAGATAAGCGGCAAGCGAGCGCAGCACGGCGGGCAGTTCGCTGCCGCCCACCTCGCGCGCCATCCGGAGCGTCTCCAGCAGCCGGTCGGCGGTCGGGTCTGCCAGCCGCGCCTTCAGCCGGTCGAGGCACAGCTGGAAGTTGCCGGTGGCCGCATAGTCCTGCTCGAAACTTGCGAACTCTGCGCGAGTGATGGCAGGACCGGTGGCGGCGAGAGACGACACACTGTCTGGCAGGGACAGACCGGAGCGCACGCCCGAGACCAGGTGGTCGACGACATCCGGCCACAGCATCCGGCTCAGCTTGCGACGCTTGCGAGCGCGCGAGTTGACGATCAGGGTCGGGAGCGCCGTCGCCGCCACCGCAGAGGCCGCCGCCAGGGCGATCACCGGCACGAACGCGAACACCACCGCACCGATCGCCAGCCCGACAATCGCCGAGACCACCCCGAACAGCGGCAGGCTGACCGAGCCGAGACCGGCCTGCGCGAGCCGGTCGCGGAACACGCCGAGCCGTGGTGGTGCGCTCCGGATGCTGTCCCGCGCCGGCCAGAGGAACGGCGAGACCGTGAGCAGCAGCCCGAGCCCGAGCGCGAGGCCAAGGATCAGGATCATGCCGCACCGCGCAGCAGGATCGCCGGGTCGAAGCCGGCGTCGAGGAACTTCTCCGCGCGCGCTGGCAGGGCCCCGGTCGGGGCGAGCGTGCCGTCACGCCAGGAGAACACGGTGTCGACCTCGATGCCGCCATCGGTGAGCTCGCCGGTGGGGGTCGCGATGTGGGCGATCCGGCGCCGCCCGCTGCGCTCCAGCGCGCAGTGCACGACCACGTCGATGCTGCTTGCGACGGTCGGCACCACGAAGGCCGCGTCGATGTTCCGCCCGGCGAGCAGTGGCAGGGTGGACAGCTTGCGCAGCGCATCCCGTGCGCTGTTCGCGTGAATCGAGCACATCCCGGGCAGCCCGCTGTTCAGCGCGATCAGCAGGTCGAGCGACTCGGCCTCGCGCACCTCCCCGACCACCAGCCGGTCCGGGCGCATCCGGAGCGCCTCCTTGATGAGGCGTCGCAGCGAGATTTCGCCTGTGCCTTCGAGGCTGGGCTGGCGGCACTGCATTGCCACCGCGTCGCGCGCCGTGACGCTCAGCTCGAAGGTCTCCTCGACCGTCACGATGCGCTCGCCCGGCCGGGACAGCGACAGGAGCGCGCCGAGCAGGGTGGTCTTGCCGCTCTGGGTGGCGCCGGAGACGAGGATGTTCTGGCCGGACAGCACGCACATCCGCAGGAATTCCGCCGCGCGTTGGCTGAGCGACCCGAGTTCGACGAGTTGCTGCAGGTTGCGGATGCGGTGGGTGAACTTGCGGATATTGACCGCCCAGTGGCGGTGCGTGACATCCGGGATCACCACGTGGAGGCGCGATCCGTCGGGCAGCGAGGCGTCCACGAACGGGCTGGACAGGTCGACCCGGCGACCGGTCGACTGCAGCATCCGCTCGACCAGGTCGCGCACCTGCGAGTCAGTAAGCTCGACGCCCGAAGGTTCGGCGACGCCGTTGCGGGCGATGAAGATCTCGGACGGCGAATTCAGCCAGATCTCCTCCACAGTGTCGTCGTCGAAGAACCTTTGCAGCGGGCCGTAGCCGATGATGGTCGCCATGACCTCGCGGGCGACCTGCGCTTCGTCGGAGAGCAGCGGCTGCGAGCCGCCAAGGGCCCGTTCGCTGTAACGCTGCACCTCATCGCGAACGAGCCCGTCGGCGAGCATCGGGTTGCCGCCCAAATCGACGCCTTCGCGACGCACACGTTCCCTGACCCGCTCGGCGATGATCTGGGCGGCTTTGCTCACCCGAGCATGATGCGTGATTCCGGATGCGCCTGGCCCGGGTTATCCACAGGCCGGCGGTCGCCGTGGTCGCCAGTACACTTGATTCGCCTCGCGGAAGTGGTGAAATTGGCAGACACGCAGGATTTAGGTTCCTGTGCTTTCGAGCGTGCGGGTTCAAGTCCCGCCTTCCGCACAGTTTCACCCTTCCGAATAGCCGGAAACACGGGCCGCCGAAGAAATCCGCGAACTTACACCCGAGCGTTAGCGGTCAGGACGTCGGTCACGATGGATCGTTATCGGCTGAGACAAAGCATCTAAAGAGCTGATGCGAGGAGTTGTGCGTATCTCGCCCTGGCATTGGCGTCAGACGGTCGGCCGGGCTCGAAGGGCAGCTCCATGCGGTCCTTGCTCTTGTCGCGGTATCGGGGGATCACGTGAAGGTGGAAGTGAAAGACGGTCTGCCAGCCGGCGGTGCCGCAACAGTTGATCAGGTTCACGCCCTCAGCTCCTAGTTGGGTGCACATTGCCTTCGCGATTCGCTGGGCGACCAACGTGGTTGCCACGAGGTCCTCGGTCGGGACGCTGAGAAGGTCGGCGCTGTGATGCTTGGGTATGACGAGCAGGTGTCCATCCGCGCCGGGATCGACGTCCATGAAAGCCAGCGTGTTCGCATCTTCAGCAACTTTGTCACTCGGCATCTGCCCCGCGACAATCTCGCAGAACACGCAGGTGTAGTCAGCTGCGTCCCTGAATCCGGCGTGATTCATGGCCTCATGATGCCCTATGCGGCCGACTGGCTGGGCCAACCGAGACCTATCGACCACCCAGCGCTTGTGACAAGCGTTTATGGCAGCCGTGCCGACTTTGACGTGTCACCGCGCCGTAAACCATGGCGGTCTCAACCCGGTCAACGCACCACTCGGCCGTCAGTCGAGCGTAGTTGGTTTGGGACCATCCCGAGCACGTTGAACAGCAGTCGGCCAACTGGTAGCCGTTCGCCTAGCATCAGCCGGCGGACCCGACTGCCCGATCCACCGAGCGCGGCCGATATCGGATGAGCGCAACGACGATAGCGCCTGTCGAGATCAGCCAGCACCCGGCCATGATCGCTGAACTGAAGTCCTCGCCGTAGTCGAGGAAGCTCATTCCGTTGAACAGCGCACCGAAGGTGAAAAAGGCAGCAATCCCGGTGAGCCATCGCCAGCCACGTGCTCGGCGGACAAGGCTGGCCACAAAGATCGTGACTGCACCCGCGAAGAGCGCTGATCCGAGCAGCGCATGAATGAACAGGGCTGTGCCGCCTTCTCCGGAGAGTGCCCAGACAAGACTGGTGAACGACCGGCTGAAGTACTCGTCACCGGAAGTGCCGGGGTGAACGTCCGGAATCTTCACAAAAAGGTTGAGCAGCATTCCCGCGACGAATTGCGCGGCATAGCCGACAAGCATCACGATCGCGAACCGCCGCAGGGATCCGTCCGGCATAGGACAGGGCTACCAGCAACGAGAGGGAAATGCAAAGGCAGCCCGATCGCAGGCTTCTCGCGTGGAGAGATCGCCATCGCGGCGCCGGTGCTGGTGCCAGCAAGTGAAGCAACTATGTCCTTGACCGACCGTGGCCGACGGAGCACGCTGTGCGTAGCCTCAGCCCCCTCCCTTATCGATCCAAACACCTGGATGGAACGCATCGGCAACCTTGAGGCGTAAGCAATGGCCTGCGTTCGGCCGCCCGCTGCGGGATCCGCTTACGGAACGTATTGCGCTCGCACGTGTGACCAGAACAGTTCGTGCGGGTTGTTCCAGCTGCCGGATGCCGTTTCGGATATCCGCTACGCCGTGGCGGCATCCCACCAGTCGAGGGCGCGGATGCCGTAGAACGTGAGCCACTTGGATGGCTCGCCTGCCGGGACATCCACCTCGAACCACGCGTCGCCGGGATGGCGGCGCTCCTGCAGCCAGGTGCCGTCGGGTTCGCGCGCGGCGCGGATCACCTCGATCGCGTCGGCGAGCCGCGGATCCGGCGCGGTGCCGTCGTGCAGCGAGGCCTCCCGGAAGTAGTCGACCGCTTTCAGCACGCTGTAGAACCACCGGAACGGGTAAGCGAACCGGGCCACCCAGTGCTCGACGAACTCCCCGGTGGACAGCCGGTACAGCAGCCGACGTTGCAGCAAGTACTCCTCGCCGGCCCTGCGCGCCTCACGCAACTCGTCACTGGCTCCGACCGCCGCCTCGTAGTACAGCAGTCCCTTTAAGGAGTTGATCGTCGAATGGAACGAGGATCGAGTGGAGCCCTCGATCCAATCGCAGTTCCAGCCGCCGTCTGCCATCCGGTGGTCGAGGAACCACTGCGCGAGGCCGGTGACATCCGCCCCCAGCCAGGCACCGTTGGCGAGCGTGTAGGCGTTGATGCAGCAGTCGACCTCCCCACCCCAATACGGAAGATCGTTGTACTCCCAGCGGCTGTTCTGCGCAAGCAGTTCGGCGGTACCCGCCAGCACGGCGGCATCGACGCCCCACTCGCGTAGCGAGTTCAGGGTCCAGGTCGTCGCGGTCCACGGCTGCCCCTCACCGGAACCGTCGTGGTCCTTCGGGAAGTAAGCACCACCCGCCCACTGCCCGTCCGGATCCTGCAGCGCGAGCAGCCGCGCGCCGAACCCCTCGGTCGCCACGCGGGCCCGAGTCGCAGCCCAGTCAGGCTCGCCGACCGAGATCGCGCTCGACCTGCCAGCGCAGCGCCGGATCCGAGTCGAGCAGCCAGTCCGCCAGGGCCGGTTCGATGGGCATGGTCAGGAGGGTAGCCGATCCGGGTCGAGAGCCGTCGTACGCGCGCATCCGGAAGCCACACGCAGTACGCTAACCGAGAGCCTTTCACGGGTTCCGTCGCCGATCGTCTGGAGCACTCCCCTGGTCCCCTCAGCACTAATCCCATGGCTCGACCCGGAGACCCTGATCAACGGCTTCGGAGCCTTCGCGCTCATCGGCGTGTGCGCGATCGTGTTCGCCGAGACCGGCCTGCTGATCGGCTTCCTGCTGCCGGGCGACACCCTGCTGGTCATCACTGGCCTGCTCACCTTCGCAGGTGTCATCGAGATCGATATCTGGTGGGTCTGCCTCGCGATCGGCGTTGCAGCCTTCCTCGGCGGTGAAGTCGGCTACCTGATAGGCCACAAGTTCGGGCCCAAAGTGTTCGAACGCAAGGAGAGCGGCCTGTTCAGCCGCAAGAACGTCGAGCGCACCAACGCGTTCTTCGAGCGCTTTGGCGGCCTGTCGGTGATCCTCGCCCGGTTCATCCCGATCCTGCGCACCTTCGTGCCGGTCGCCGCGGGCGTCGGGCACATGAACTACAAGAAGTACTCGCTGTACAACTTCATCGGCGCCATGATCTGGGGCGCCGGGCTCACCTACTTCGGCTTCCTGCTCGGCTACATCCCGCCGGTCGCCGACTTCGTGCGCTCCTACATTGACGTGATCCTGCTCGGTGCAGTGCTGCTCACCCTCATCCCGACGGTGTTCCACTACTGGCAGTCGAGCCGCAAGGCGAAGAAGGCCCGGCTTGAGGGCGTCCAGCCACTCACGGCCGAAGAAGCCGTGCTCGACCCGAGCCTCTTCGACCAGGACCCCACCAACAACCCCAAGCACTGAGCGCGCTCCGCGAGATCACGCCTCCTCAACACCGCGCGAGTTTGTTATCCGCGCGCCTGTTTAAGCACGCGCGCGGATAACAAACCCGCGCGCGGATGGCTGAGTGAGCCGCCGGAGTGGTCAGGCGGCCAGCCAGATGGCGGCGGCAGCGCCCGAGCCGAGGTCGAGCGGATGCCCGGCCACCAGCACCGCGAGCGCGCCACCGAACGGGCGGCGCTCAACGACCTCGAGCTGCGAATCCAGCCGGATCTCGTGCTCGTCCAGCCAACGCAGCAACTCTGGGTCGCGGTCGCTGATGCGCACCACCGCGTCCGCGGTGCCCATCGGGCGCTTGCAACAGCAGGACCGCATCCGGCAGCCGAACCGTGCCGTCCGCAGCCGGGATCGGATCGCCGTGCGGGTCGCGCGTGGGCTGCCCGAGCTGCCGGCTGATCGCCTCCAGCATCCGGTCGCTCAGGGCGTGCTCGAGCACCTCGGCCTCGTCGTGCACCTCGTCCCAGCCGTAGCCGAACGACTCCACCAGCCAGGTCTCGATCAGCCGGTGCCTGCGCACCATCCGCAGAGCGAGGGCGCGCCCCTCGTCGGTGAGGGTGATCGCGCCGTAGGGCACGTGCGTCACCAGACCGGATGCCGCCAGCTTCTTCACCATCTCGGTGACGGATGACGCGGCGAGCCCCATCCGCGCGGCGAGCGCCGACGGGGTGATCGGCTCCGGCTGCCACTCGGTGTGCCCGTAGATCGTCTTGACGTAGTCCTCGACCGTCGTCGACCCGTTCACGCCGCCACCACCGCTCTCCGCGAGCGCACCCAGTTCACGACCACTCCCCCGCGCGGGCCGAACAAGTAGGCGAGCACGAACGCAACCGACTGGGCGAGCACGACGCAGCCGCCGGTGGACGCGTCGAAGTAGTAGCTCGCGTACAGCCCGGCGAGCGCGGCGATCACCGTGATGAGCACCGCGAGCCACATCATCCGGTCGAACCGCTTGGTCAGCAGGTATGCGGTCACCCCCGGGGTGATCAGCATCGCCACCACCAGGATGATGCCGACCGCTTGCAGGGCCACGACCACGGTGAGCGCGAGCAGCCCGAGCAGCAGCACGCTGAGCCAGCGCGTGTTGATGCCGATCGCGTCGGCGTGCCCGCGGTCGAACGCGTACAGGGTCAGGTCGCGGCGCTTGAACAGCAGCACCGCGGTTGCGAGCGCACCGCTGATGACGACCTGCCAGATGTCGGCGTCGCTCACGCCCAGCACATTGCCGAACAGGATGTGCCCCAGGTCGGTCTGGCTCGGCGTCTTCGAGATGATGACCAGGCCGAGCGCGAACAGGCCGGTGAACACGACGCCGATCGCGGCATCCGATTTGATCTTCGTCGTGGCGCGCACACCGCCGATCAGGGCGACAGCTCCGGCGCCGAAGATGAACGCGCCGACTGCGAACGGCCAGCCGAGGATGTAGCTGATCGCCACCCCGGGCAGCACCGCGTGCGACACCGCGTCGCCCATCAGCGACCAGCCGATCTGCACCAGCCAGCAGCTCAGGATGGCGCAGGTCACCGCCGCGATCAGGGTGACCAGCGCCGCGCGGGTCATGAACGCGAACTGCAGGGGCTCGAGGATCCAGTCGATCACGCGGCCTCCAACCCGAAGACGCGGGCCAGATTCTCGGGGTTCAGCGCGACATCCGGATGCCCGTGGAACAGCACCCGGTTCTTCAGCAGAATCACGTCGTCGCACAGCTCAGGCACACCGGCGAGGTCGTGCGTGGAGATCAGGATGCCGCAGCCGGCGTCGCGCAGTTCCCGCAGCAGGGTGATGATGCGGCGCTCGGAGGCCTTGTCCACCCCGGCGAACGGCTCGTCGAGCAGCAGCAGTCGTGCCTCCTGCGCGATGGCGCGCGCGACGAACACGCGCTTGCGCTGGCCGCCGCTGAGTTCGCCGATCTGACGGCCGGCGAGCTCCGTTAGACCGACCCGGGCGAGGGCATCCATGACCGCCGCCTTGTCGATTGCGCGCGGGCGGCGGGCCGGACCGAGCTTGCCGTAGCGGCCGGTCATGACCACCTCGTGCACCGACAGCGGGAAGTCCCAGTCGATGGATTCCGATTGCGGCATGTAGGCGACGAGTCCGTTCCCGCGCGCCGCGGCGGGCGTGCCGCCGAACAGGCTGACGCTGCCGGCCGCGGGTCGGACGGTGCCCATGATCGCCTTGTAGAGCGTGCTCTTGCCGGAGCCGTTCATGCCGAGCAGCCCGGTGATGCGCCCCGGCTCGAGCACGACATCCACCTCGCTGAGGGCGCGCACCTGGCCGTAGCGCACCGACAGGTCGCGCACCTCGATGACCGGTTCGCTCATGGCATCAGCCCGTCAGCGATGAGGTTCACGTCATAGCGGAGCAGGTCGAGGTAGGTCGGCACCGGTCCATCCGGCGCGCTCAGCGAGTCGACGAACAGCTTGCCGGCGAACTCGGCTCCGGATTCGCTCGCCACCTGCTCCTGGGAGGCGGAGTTGACCGTGGTCTCGCAGAACACGGCGGGAACGTTGCGGTCCTGCACGAGTTCGATGACCTTGCGGATCTGCTGCGGCGTGCCCTGCGTGTCGCTGTTCACCGGCCATAGGTATGCCTCGTCGAGGCCGAGGTCGCGCGCCAGGTAGCTGAACGCTCCCTCGCAGGTGACCAGCAGCCGGTGGTCGGGGTCGAGGGAAGCGAGGAACACGGTCAACTGCTCGGCGACGCCCTGCAGTTCGTTGCGGTAGGCGGCTCCGCGCTCCTCGAACCGCGCCGCGGCATCCGGGACCAGCTCGCTCAGCCCCGCGACGATGTTGTCGATGTAGGTCTGGCCGGCGATGGGCGACATCCAGGCGTGCGGGTTCGGGAGGCCCTCGTAGTCGCCGGTGGAGATGGCGATCGGCTCGATCCCCTCGCTGAGCACGACGTGGGGCACGTCGAGAGTCGCGACGAAGTCCTCGAACCAGCGCTCCAGGCCGAACCCGTTGTCGAAGATCAGGTCGGCGGATGCCGCGTTCCGCAGGTCCGATGGCGTCGGCTCGTAGCCGTGGATCTCGGCGCCGACCTTGGTAATGGACTCCACCCGGACGTCGTCGCCACCCACCGCGCGCACCATGTCGGCGATGACGGTGAAGGTGGTGAGCACCAGTGGGGTGCCGTCGTCCGCACGGTCGCTCGGGGCGCCGTTGGCCGTGCTGCAGCCGGCGGCCATGGCGACGGCCGCCACGCTCGCCAGAATTCGGCCCATCCGCGTCCCAAATTTCGGCATGCCGAAATAATACGCCCTTGCACCCCGCCTTCATCGAGTCGGGAGTAGTTGCCCAAATGACCTACGCCAATTGGGCAACTACTCCCGACTCGATGGGCGCGCGAGGGGTCAGGGGTGGAAGTGCTCCTCGTGCCCCGCATGCTCGGCCGGCTCCAGCTGGAACGTCGAGTGCGCGACATCGAAGTGGTCAGCGAGGCAGGCCGAGAGGCTGTCGAGCATCCGCCCCGCCCCCTGCTCTGCGAACACCGTCGGCTCGACCACGACGTGCGCCGAGAACACCGGCTGGCCGGAGGTGATCGCCCACACGTGCACGTCGTGCACGTCGACGACGCCCTCGGTCTCGAGCAGGTGCTCGCGGATCTCGGCGACGCTCGTGTCGACCGGCACCGACTCGCTGAGCACTCGCACCGCATCCCGCAGCAGCAGCAGCGCGCGCGGCGCAATCATCAGAGCGATGGCGATGGAGGCGATCGCATCCGCCTGGACGAACCCGGTGGTGAGCAACACGATCGCCGCGATGATCGCCGCGAGCGAGCCGAGCATGTCGCCCAGCACCTCGAGGTACGCGCCGCGCATGTTGATGGACGTGGATGCCTGGGGCCGCAGCACCAGCGCGGATGCGATGTTCGCCGCCAATCCGATGCTCGCAACGATCAGCATGGGCAACCCGAGCACATCCGCCGGCTCGGGAGCCACCAACCGCTCCACCGCCTGCACACACACCACGATCGCGATCACGATCAGCACGATGGCGTTGATGAGCGCCCCGAAGACCTCGGCCCGTTGGAACCCGAATGTGGCCCGGTCGGTCGCCGGGCGCGCCGCGATGACGTTGGCGGTCAGCGCGACGATGAGCGCGATCGAGTCGGACACCATGTGCCCGGCGTCCGCCAGCAGCGCAAGTGACCCGGTGAGCAGCGCGCCGATGAACTCGGCGATCATCACGATCGCGGTGATGCCGAGCGCGATCGCCAGCCGTGTCCGGTTGGTGCTCGAGTGATCGTGCGAGTGGCTCACACCACCCAGCGTAGGCACCGGCGCCGGATACCTGCGGTTAGCCCATGGTGCGCCGGGGCGCGAATCCCGCTCGCGACGAAGCTGCGACTAGAGCCCGAGCCGCTCCCGCACGACCGGCATCAGAGCTGCGAACGCGCGCGAGCGGTGACTGATCGTGTTCTTCTCATCCGCGGTGAGCTCCGCGGATGCGACGTCATAGCCCTCCGGACGGAACACCGGGTCATAGCCGAAGCCGTTGGCGCCGGCTGGCTCCTCGAGCACGGTGCCCGGCCACACCCCGAGTTCCACGTGTTCGGTGTCGCCATTCACGAACGCCGCGGCGCACATGAAGTTCGCCGTGCGATCGGAAACACCGCGCATCCGCTCCAAGAGCAGCTCGTAGTTGTCCCGGTCGTTCCTGGTGCCGGCGTATCGGGCCGAATTGATGCCCGGCTCGCCACGCAGCGCCGGAATGCTGATCCCGGAGTCATCGGCTATCGCTGGCAACCCGGTGTGCAGGTTCGCGGCGCGGGCCTTGATCAGCGCGTTCTCCTGGAAGGTTGCTCCGTCTTCAATCGGCTCCGGGCCGTCGTAGCCGACGAGCTCAATGCCTTCCAGCTGCCTGTGGAGAATCCGGCGCAGCTCTTCGACTTTGTGCGCATTGTGTGTGGCGAGAACGAGCTTCACGCGGTTCAGCCTAACTGCGCGCCGCACAATGATTGACGCTCACACTAGGATGACGGCCATGTCGACCCGTATATCGCCTCCAGCCACCCTGCGCGACCGATTTCAATACTGGTTCGACAACGTCATGGCGCGAGGCACGATTGCCGTCATGGGGCTGCTTTCAGTCGCCACCCTCGTCTTCATCGCCTTCATAGCGCTCATGGTCGTGCTCTTCGAATTCTTCCCACCACAGACCGACGCCGATGACGAGCCGAACTTTTTCGAGGTCCTGTGGGGCAACCTCATGCGCACCCTCGACCCCGGAACCATGGGCGCCGACCAGGGTTGGGGCTTCCGCGCCGCCATGCTGGTCGTCACGATCGGCGGGCTCATCATGGTGGCGAGCCTCATCGGCATCATCTCGGGGGCATTCGACCGCAAGGTCGAGGATCTTCGCAAGGGCCGCTCGCGCGTGCTCGAGTCCGACCACACGCTCATCCTGGGCTGGAGCCAGAAAGTCGTGCCGATCGTGGCCGAGCTGTGCATTGCCAACGAGTCCCGCAAGCGGCCAGCCATCGTGGTGCTCGCTGACCGCGACAAGGTGGAGCTCGAGGACGAGCTCAGGGCGGTGGTCCCGCGCGGGAACTCCACCCGCATCATCGTCCGCAGCGGCGATCCGATGGACCTGACGGACCTTGAGCTGGGCAGTCCGCACTCGGCGCGCAGCATCATCCTCATCGCACCGGAGGAGAACACCGACCCCGACTCCGTCGTCATCAAGATGGCGCTCGCGCTCACCAACAATCCGCGCCGCGGGAACGAGCAGCTCAACATCGTGGGCGAACTCCAGGACGCCAACAACCTCGAGGCGGCGGAACTCGTCGGCCGTGACGAGGTGCGCTGGGTACTCGCGCGCGACCTCATCGGCCGGATCACGGTACAGACCTGCCGCCAGAGTGGACTGAGCGAGGTGTACACGGAGCTTCTCGACTTTTCCGGCGATGAGATCTACTTCACCACCTGTCCCACCCTCGCCGGTCAAACGTACTTCGACGCCCAACTAGCCTTTCCGACCTCGAGCGTTTTCGGCATCGCTCGCGACGACGAGGTCATGCTCAATCCGGATGCCAACCTGGTTCTCGAACCCGACGACCAGCTCATCGTCATCTCCGCAGATGACAGCACGGTGCGACTCAGCGCACCTGGAACTATCGACAGCGCGGTCATCGTCGCGACGGCCGACGGCGAGCCACAGCCAGAGCGAACGCTCGTGCTCGGATACAACTCCAAACTCAATGCGATTCTGCATGGGCTCGACGAGTATGTGACTGACGGCTCGCAGGTGACCATCGTCGCGACAGAGGAACCACCGACACTGCCGAAGCTGGACAGCCTGACGATTGAGTATCTCAACGGGGATACGACGAGTAGGGCGATGCTCGAGAGTCTTGACGTGCCGTCGTTCGACCACATCATCGTGCTCGCGTACCAGGAGACGGTTGACACCCAGCGGGCCGACGCGAAGACGCTCGTCACCCTCCTGCATCTCCGCGAGATCGGCGATCAGGCGGGCGCTCCTCTCAACATCGTCAGCGAAATGCTCGACGACCGAAACCGTGAGATCGCGGAGGTCACGAAGGCCGACGACTTCATCGTGAGCGACAAGCTCATCAGTCTCACGCTGTCGCAGCTGTCGGAGAACCGCCTTCTCACGAAGGTTTTCGATGCACTCTTCTCAAGCGCCGGGTCGGAGGTCTACCTCAAACCGGCCGACCGCTACGTGCAACTCGGTGTGCCCGTCACCTTCTATTCGGTGCTCGAGGCGGCACGACGACGCGGCGAGACAGCGATCGGCTATCGAAGGATCGCACACGCCCATGACGCTTCCGAGAGCTACGGAGTGAAGCTGAATCCGATTAAGTCTGACCTCATCGAGTTCGCGCCGGGCGACCGGATCGTGGTCCTTTCCGAGGACCAATGGCGAAGCCCGGTCTCGGGGAATCGCAGGCAGGAAATCGCTGCCCCCACCGCTCAGTGAAGGAAATTTTCCCGATTCAGTGGGCAGCCAAAGTCAGCCGGCGAGTGCCGCCGACTGAAGCGCCGTAAGCTCGGCTCCCCCGGCGACCGCGAGGTCGAGCAGTGAGTCGAGCTCACCGCGATCGAACGGTGCGCCCTCTGCGGTGCCCTGCACCTCGACGAACAGGCCGCGCCCGGTGACCACGACGTTCATGTCGGTCTCGGCGCGAACGTCCTCGACGTAGGCCAGGTCCAGCATCGGCGTGCCGTCGATGATTCCGACGCTGACCGCGGCAACGCTGTCGTGCAGCGGCCGCGAGTTCTTGCCGATGAAGCCCTGCGAGCGGCCCCACTCCAGCGCATCCGCGAGCGCGACGTAGGCGCCGGTGATCGCCGCGGTGCGCGTGCCGCCGTCAGCCTGAAGCACGTCGCAGTCGATCACGATGGTGTTCTCGCCGAGCGCCTTCATGTCGACCACAGCGCGCAGGCTGCGCCCGATGAGCCGGGAGATCTCGTGGGTGCGACCGCCGATGCGGCCCTTGACCGACTCGCGGTCCATGCGCTCGTTGGTTGAGCGCGGCAGCATCGAGTACTCGGCGGTGACCCAGCCGCGACCCTTGCCGGTCATCCAGCGCGGAACCCCATTGGTGAAGGACGCAGTGCACAGCACCTTCGTCTTGCCGAAGGAGATGAGCGCCGACCCTTCGGCCTGCTCGCTCCATCCGCGCTCGATGGTGATGTGGCGCAGCTCATTGGCTGCTCGGCCGTCGTGGCGCTGGGTCATTCGCTTTGTCCTTCGTGTGGGCTGATGGTTCCGGTCTCGACCAGCTCGACCTCTGAGACCTCGGGGCCGAGGAAGCGCCGCGCGAGCCGCATGAACTCGGTCGTGCTGCTACCGGTCGCTTCAAAATGGTAGGTCGGCTTATCGGATGCCTGGCGCAGCAGGTCGTGCTTGACGAGCGTGCGGAACACGTCGTAGGCGGTCTCGTCGTCGCTGGATACCAGGCGCACATCGCGGCCCATGACGAACTGGATGGGCGCGCGCAGCAGCGGGTAGTGGGTGCAGCCGAGCACCAGGGTGTCGACGCCCGCTTCCTTGAGCGGCGACAGGTAGTGGTCGGCGACGCGGAACAGCTCCGGGCCGGACGTGACACCCGACTCGACGAATTCGACGAAGCGCGGGCAGGCCTGGGTGAAGAGTTCGATGTCGGATGCCGCGGCGAAGGCATCCTCATACGCCTTCGACTTGATCGTGCCGACCGTTCCGATCACGCCGACTCGCTTGTTGGCGGTCTGCCGCACCGCGGCGCGGACTGCAGGCTGGATCACCTCGACGACGGGGATGCCCATGCCCTCGGTGTAGCGCTCTCGCGCGTCGCGGAGCATGGCGGCCGAGGCGGTGTTGCAGGCGATCACCAGCAGCTTCACGCCCTTCGCGACCAGGTCGTCGGTCACCGCGAGCGCGTACTCGCGCACCTCGGCGATCGGCTTCGGCCCGTACGGCGAGTGTGCTGTGTCGCCGACGTAGACGATCGACTCGTTCGGCAGCTGGTCGATGATCGACCGCGCCACGGTGAGCCCGCCGACGCCAGAGTCGAAGATCCCTATCGGTGCGTCGGTCACGATAGACGATTCTAGCGGCGACCATCTGAGTGCTGATCTAGGCTCGGGGGTGTGACGTCGACCGCACTGCACACCGATCGCTACGAACTGACCATGGTGGAGGCGGCCCTCCGCTCCGGAACCGGCTCCCGCCGGTGCATCTTCGAGGCTTACGGACGCCGACTGCCCGGTGCGCGCCGATACGGCATCGTCGCGGGCACCGGACGGCTGCTCGACATGGTGTCGCGGTTCCATTTCACCGAGCCGGAGCTCGACTGGCTGCGCGAGAACGAGGTCGTCGACGCGCCCACCCTCGACTGGCTCGCCGACTACCGCTTTCGCGGCAACATTTGGGGTTACCGCGAGGGCGAGGCGTACTTCCCGAGCTCGCCGGTGCTCGTCATCGAAGGCACCTTCGCCGAGGCCGTGCTGCTCGAAACCCTCGCGCTCAGCGTGCTCAACTACGACAGCGCGGTTGCGAGCGCCGCATCCCGGATGGTTACCGCGGCATCCGGACGTCCGCTAGCCGAGATGGGCTCACGCCGCACCGGGGAGCATTCGGCTGTTGCCGCTGCTCGCGCCGCCTACATCGCCGGTTTCACCTCGACCAGCAACCTCGAGGCTGGACGCACCTGGGGCATCCCGACGATGGGCACCGCTGCGCATTCGTTCACGCTGCTGCACGACACTGAGGAGGACGCGTTCCGCGCCCAGGTCGCCGCTATGGGCCCCGGCACCACCCTGCTCGTCGACACCTACGACATCGCCGCGGCGGTGGAGCGCGCCGTCGCCATCGCGGGTACCGAGCTCGGAGCCGTCCGCATCGACAGCGGCGACCTTCCCTCTTTGGTCAGCGAGGTGCGCCGACAGCTCGACGACCTGGGCGCACTCAACACGAAGATCACGGTCACCAACGACCTCGACGAGTATGCGATCGCTGCGCTGGCTGCTGCGCCGGTGGATTCGTACGGTGTCGGCACGTCGGTCGTGACGGGGTCCGGCGCGCCTGCCGCCGGGATGGTCTACAAGCTCGTGGCGCACGAGGATGGCGAGGGCGGCTGGGTGCCCGTCGCCAAGAAGTCGACCGGGAAGGTCTCCATCGCGGGGCGGAAGTGGGCGACACGAACCTATGGTCGCGACGGTAAGGCGACACAGGAGCTTCTGCAGGTGAGCATCGACCCGCCGGCGGAGGATGTCGGGCGCGAGCTGCTCGTGCCGCTCATGACCGACGGTGAGGCCGACCCGCAGTACCTGGGTGCGGCGGGAACCAGGCTCGCACGCGAACACCGGGAAATGGTGCTCCACGAGCTGCCGGCCGACGCGTTCCGCCTCACCCGCGGGGAGCCCGCCATCCCAACCGTGTACGAGTAGCCCGCTCCCCCGCCAACGCCTCCCTCGAACTGCGGCATTTTCGGGGTGTCAGGGCCGTGCACCCCGAACTTGCCGCAGGTGGCGGGGCTGCCGCCATCCGGATGCCACCAGCCGGCGCGCGATTCGCGCGATCAGCGGATTCGGATCCCGATAGACGTCGCCGGCGTGCGCACGAAGCTGGAACCAGCCAACGTCCGCGTACTTCTCACCCCGCGTGATGTCACTTCGAAACTTCGCCTGATCGGTCCGATGAATGTCGCCCTCGTACTCGACCGCGACGCGGAACTCAGGCCAACTGAAGTCGGGCATCGCGACGAAGCGACCGGACGAGTCCCGAACGGGAAGGTTGAGAGCGGGCTCGGGAAGTCCGGCGCGCACGAGTTGCAGCCTCAACAGGCTCTCCGCCCGGGAAAGGGAACCAGCGCGTACTTCTGGAAGCGCTCGGGCCATGGTCTTCGCGCCCCGGCGTCCATGATGGATGCTGACTTGCTCGGCAAGCTCAGCAATCGTCGAGTGCGGCCGGTCACCGCCGACCAGGAAATCACCCGCCGCGATCAGGTCGTCGATGTCAAGCTCCGTCGCGAGTTGCGCCCACACCAGTGCCGGTGAAAGGACCGGGAAGCGGAATTCGTTTCCCGTCTCCGGATCAGTTGCTCTGAGCTCCACCGGCCGCCAAAGTGCGTTGTTCACTTGGTGACCGACTACCCCCGCACCCTCCGGGGCGCGGGAAGGCGCTCGCGTGGCGACATGCACACGGTTGTGGGCGATGCGAAGCGGAAGCGGCACGCCGAACAGCGCCGCCGCGGTGACGTGACTGAAGCAGTTGCCTGGGTTCATACGCTCGCGGTACGCACGACACAACCACCAAAGGTTCGGCGCCGTTCGCGTCGAGCGCACGCCGTGGAAGGGCTTGGTCAGGTCGGATGCCGAGAGCCGGTCGTCGGGAATGCCCAACTGAGCGGCGGCGGCGCGATTGAACGGCGCTGTGAGCAACTGGGGCGGTAGTTCGCGGCGCCGAGTCATGCGTCAACCCTGGGGAGCGCGCCGGGAACGAACAGACGCTGCCGGGGTCAACCGGGGCATCCGACACGTCCGCGGGCAGGTGAGGGACCGGATTCCCACCCGGAAGCACTCACGACCTGCGCCAATTACGGGGTTAAGCGCGACCGCACCTCGAACTTGCCGCAACTCGCGGCAGGAAGGTGGGAAGAGGAGGAAGCCCTACGGCTTCATCTTCTCGTAGATCTCCTTGCAGGTCGGGCAGACCGGGAACTTCTCCGGGTCACGACCGGGCGTCCACAGCTTGCCGCACAACGCGCGGACCGGCTTGCCGGTGAGAGCCGACTCGAGCACCTTGTTCTTCGGCACATAGTGGGAGAAGCGCTCGTGGTCGCCCTCCTCGATCTGCTCCCGATTCAGCAGCTCCTCGAGTTCGCGATCCAGCGTGTCGACGCCGCCGCCCGTCTTGTCCGGTTCGATGCTGCTCATGGCTCCAGCTTAATCGACTAGAACCGCATGGTGTATGCGAGCAGCTCGGGTGCCCGCCGTTGGAAGATCGCACCACCGATGAGTACGCCGGCGGTCAGCACTGCCAGCCCGCTGCCGAAGCCGAGCAGCACCAGCAGGAACTGCCCATCCCCGCCGTTGCGAAGCGACTGAATTGCGAAGTACACCGTCGGCGCCGCGAGCGCGGCGATCGCCAGGATCGACATGACCTGGACCGTCGAGGCGCGGCTCCCGCCGGATTGCGGCTGCGCGAAGGCGCTGTCCCCCGGGTGCGGTGCCGGGTACGGCGTCCATGCCGAGACGACACTCGAGACGCCCAGTGAGACGAGCAGCATGCAGGCGCCCACCGCGACGATCGTCCACAGCGCATCCGGTGCGCCGAAGAGCCACGCGGTGAGCGGCGAGCCGAACCCGATGACCAGCGAGCCGAGCGCGAGCGCCGGCACCGTCCGGCCGAAGCGATCGGCAGTGCCAGACACGTTGGCCGACACGTGCAGCCACAGGGCCGAATTGTCGTAGGCGACGTCGTTGTGCACGGTCGCCCAACCGAGGAAGAAGCACAGGATCGTGACGGGCAGCAGCACCAGGTCCGACAGCGGCACCCCGGCGATCGCCAGCACGCCGATCAACACGACCGGCACGAACGGGAGGATGAAGAACGAGGCCCGGTATCGGACGTCGCGGCCCCAGTAGCTCAGGCTGCGCGCCGCAATGACCCCGGATGCGGTACCCGGCAGGGCGCGGAACCAGCCCATCCCGAGGTACGGCCGCACGCGCTGCCGGCGCACCGGCGAGTTCAGCATCCGCTGCACGAGCAACCGCCAGACCAGCCACAGGCCGGCCAAGAACGCCACCGCGATGAGCAGCTTGCCGACGGCCGCGCCGGAATTGCCGAGCGCGGCATCGCCGGGCGCCGCCCAGGCGGCGCCGAGTGGCGTCCAGGCGGTGACATCCGCGACCTTCCCGAGGGCGGCGACGGCCGACGGCCGCCACTGAGCGGAGAGCATCACCATCGCGATCGGCGACGCGACCACGAAGCCGAGCAACACGATCAGGCCGCTGGTCTCGCGCTCCCGCCGGGTCGCCAGGAACAGGGACGCAAGCGACCCTGCGATGCGGGCACTCAGCACGCAGGTGGAGACAATCAGCGGCACGCACAGCACGGCGACGGCGGATGCGCCAGGGTGCGCGCTCCATGCGACGACCTGCGCCAACCCGACCACGGTCATCACGATCGCCGGAATGCCGACAAGCGATGCGACCCCCAGGCCGACCGCGAGCTGGCCGGGCCTCAGCCCGAATACCGAGAACTGGCGCGGATCCAGCGGGTCATCGACGCCGAAGACCAGAGGCACGATGATGAACAGCGCGAGGATCGCCGTGCCGGCTGCGACGGTCACGTCACCGGCGAAAACAGGGTCGGCGTCCTTCAGCTGGGCCAGGCCGATGGTGACGAACCAGGCCGCACCGAGCCCGTAGACCAGCATGAGCAGGACGCCGATCAGCTGGCGTGGTTCGCGGCGAGCGGCGTTGCGGAGAAGGTCGAACTTCAGTCGGACAAAGTGTGCAACCACTCCAGTCCTTCCGCCGCATCCGCACCGATCGCGAGTTCGACGAAGCGCTCTTCAAGCGTGACCGAGCCTCTTACCTCCTCGATCGAGCCGGACTCGATGACCCTGCCCTCGACGATGACCGCAACGGAGTCGCACAGGTTCTCGATCAGTTCCATGCTGTGGCTGGAGAGGATGACGGTTCCACCAGAGGAGACGAACCGGCGCAGCACGTGGCTGATGCGCTCCGCCGAAACCGGGTCGACCGCTTCGAACGGTTCGTCGAGCACCAGCAGCTTCGGAGAGTGGATCATCGCCGCGGCGAGAGCGACCTTCTTGGCCATCCCCGCCGAGTAGTCGGCGACCAGGCGGGTGAGCGCCTCCTCTATGCCGAAGGCAGCGGCGAGGTCTGCGGTGCGCTGGCGGACGACGGATGGCTGCAGTCCGCGAAGAACGCCGGAGTAGTGCAGCAGTTGGCGTCCGGTCAGGCGGTCGAACACGCGCATCCGGTCGGGCAGGATGCCCATGTGCTGCTTCGCGATCGCGGTGTCCTTCCAGACATCCGCCTCGGCAATCGTGATGTGGCCTGCGCTCGGGCGGAGCATGCCGCTGATCATGCCGAGCGTCGTGGTCTTGCCAGCGCCGTTGGGTCCGACAATGCCGAAGATCGAGCCCGCCGGCACATCCAGGTCGATGTGGTCGACGGCCACCGCGCCGCCGAAGTCCTTGCTCAGGCCCTGCAGGCTCACGAGGGTCTTGCCGGTGGGACGCGGACGGGGTGCTCGCTTGGGCATGGGCGGTGCCACCGGTGGTGCGGGTGGCGGCTCCGACTTGACCCGGGGTGAGCGGGCGGGAGCGGGACGAAGCGGAGGCTGCGTCTTGGAGCGAGCCGGCGTCTTCGGCTTGGCGGGCGCACGAGTCTCTGCGGCGGCCGGGATCGCCCGAACCGGCTTGGATACGGCGTCGGGGACGGATGGCTTGGGCTTCTCCACGACGACGAGTTCGTCGGCGCGCACCACAGGCGCAACGATGTCCGCGCTCGGATGCGATTCGACGGACGCCTCGGACTCGGCCTTCAGCCGTTCGATGAGTGCGTCGAAGCGATCGAGGAAGTGATCGACTGACAGAGGACTCTCAGGAGACTCGACGGGCGCTTCAATGTTGCGGCCAGAATCCGATTCGACCGGCGAGACTTCACGAGAGTCGATTGACTCTCGTACCTCAGCGATCGTCGACTCCGGCTCCACAGACCCCACCGTACAAGGCAATCACAACTCTCACGGGCAAAACTCGGCGTTCTATCACGAAATGACTACGTTGCACCAAGCTCACAGGCGCGGACGTAGACCCATCGGTAAACTCTAGCGAGCACAACGGGGTGTCCGAACGAAAACCGCAACATGAATTCGCCATGAATTCGCGGCAATTCAAAGACACCAAAGGAGCATTCAATGACCACGCAGATCGTCATCCTGGCAGCCGGGATGGGCAGCAGACTCGGTCGTTCCCTCCCGAAGCCGCTGACCGAACTGAACGACGGCCGCACGATCATGCAGCAGCAGTTCGACAACATCCGTCACGCCTTCGGAAACGAGGCGCAGGTCACGATCGTCGTCGGCTACAAGCTCGAGCACATCATTGAAGCCTTCCCCGAGTCGAACTTCGTCTACAACGAGCAGTACGACCAGACCAACACCTCGAAGAGCCTGCTTCGTGCGCTGCGCGCGTCCGCGCCGGGTGGCGTGCTGTGGATGAACGGCGACGTGGTCTTCGATCCCGAGGCGCTTGAGCGCGCGGCGATGCTCGTTGCGCGCGACCAGTCCTTCGTCACGGTCAACACCTCCAAGGTCTCGGATGAAGAAGTCAAGTACACGACCGACGCGAGCGGCTACATCCGCGAGCTCTCCAAGACCGTCAAGGGCGGCCTCGGCGAGGCTGTCGGCATCAACTACATCTCGCGTGACGCCAAGGCGGCCCTGGTTCGCCACCTGAACCGCGTGGACGACCAGGACTACTTCGAGCGCGGGCTCGAGCTCGCGGTCGAGCAGGATGGCCTGCGTCTCGAGCCGCTCGACATCTCGGACCTGTACGCGGTCGAGATCGACTTCGCCGAGGACCTGGAGCGCGCGAACCTCTTCGTGTAGCTCCGACGGTCGACCGAGGCAGGTTTCGAGACGATCGCTGGCGCGATCCCTCAACCAGCAGACAGCGATCACTACGATAAGAGTCGTGTCAGCCACCGTATCGTCGCGTCCGCAGCCGTCTGCGACCCGACGCTACCGACAGTCGCTGTGGCTGCTGACGAAGCGTGACCTGCGGGTGCGGTACTCGACATCCGTCCTCGGCTACGTGTGGTCGATCCTCGATCCGCTGCTGATGGCGGGGATCTACTGGTTCGTCTTCACGCGGGTTTTCACGCGCACGGTGGGCGAGGAACCGTACATCATCTTCCTGCTCTCGGCACTGCTGCCGTGGATGTGGTTCAACGGCACCGTGAGCGACAGCACGCGCGCGTTCATCCGTGACGCCAAGCTCATCCGTTCGACCCGGATGCCGCGCACCATCTGGGTGAACCGGATCGTGCTGTCGAAGGGCATCGAGTTCCTGCTGAGCATCCCGGTGCTCGCGCTGTTCGCGGTGTTCACGGACAAAACAGAGTTGCAGTGGCAGGTGGTCTTCTTCCCGCTGGCGGTTCTGCTGCAAACCGTACTGCTTGTCGGTATCGGCCTGATCGTCGCTCCGCTCGTCGTCTTCTTCCGGGACTTCGAGAGGGCGGTGAAGCTCATCCTGCGGTTCCTGTTCTACGCCTCGCCGATCATCTACGGTCTCTCCGACATGCCGCCGGCGTTCCAGCCGTGGGCAGCGTTCAACCCGCTCGCCGGCATCTTCTCGCTCTACCGCTCCGCCTTCTTCCCCAGCCAGCTCGACTGGTTCGCGGTGGGCGCAGGTGCACTGGTGAGCGTCGTCATCCTGGTTCTCGGTCTCCTCGTGTTCTCCCGCACCCAACGCTCGGTGCTGAAGGAGATCTGATGGTCGAGGTCGTTCCCGCCGAACTGAAGGGCGCCCCGGTCATCGAGGTGTCGGATGTCGGCATCCGGTTCCGCCGCAACCGTCGGTCCCGCCGCAATTTCAAGGATCTGTTCGCGGGCAAGAACCGGCGTGCGCGTCCGAGCGAATTCTGGGCGCTGCGCAACGTGTCATTCACAGTGAAGCAAGGTGAGGCGATCGGCGTCGTCGGACGCAACGGACAGGGAAAGTCCACCCTGCTGAAGCTCGTGACCGGCGTGCTGCTTCCGGATGAGGGCGGCGTCGAGGTGCACGCCGGCGTAGCGCCCCTCATCGAGATCACCGGTGGCTTCGTCGAGGACCTGACTGTGCGCGACAACGTCTACCTGACCGCAGGCCTTCACGGCATGCCGAAGCGCGAGATCGACGAACGCTACGCCGAGATCATCGCGTTCGCCGAGATCGAGGATTTTCAGGACACGCCGTACAAGCACCTGTCCAGCGGCATGAAGGTGCGACTCGCGTTCTCGGTAATCTCGCGCCTGGAGGAGCCGATTCTGCTCGTCGACGAGGTGCTCGCGGTCGGCGACAAGGCGTTCCGCGAGAAGTGCTACGGGCGCATCGAGGAGCTGCTCGAGGGCGGGCGGACTCTGTTCTTCGTCTCCCACAACGAGCGCGACCTGAAGCGCTTCTGCCGTCGCGGGCTGTACCTCGACAAGGGCGAGCTCGTGCTCGATTCGAGCATCGAGGATGTGCTCGATCGCTACAACTCCGACTACGGGCTCGTCACGCACTGACTCCCAGACTCGGTCACCTATCATCGGAACCCCAAATGGGAGGATGACCGTGAGCTACAGCGAGAAGATGGCTGCCGGCCTGATGCCGGTACAAGGGTTCGACCGGCTGCTGACCGCACAACGCCCGGCTGTGCTCGCGCACATCCGGAACATCCGTCGTCGGCACCCGGATGCGACGCCCGGTGAGGTCATCCGCATTCTGGAGCAGCATTTCCACGCCACGGTCACCGCGGGCGGCGCAACCGCCGGTGCTGCCGCGATCGTTCCCGGGGTGGGGACCACCATCAGCCTCGCCATCACGGGCGTTGAGACGGCGATCTTCCTCGAATCGTGCGCGCTGTTGGCTCAGGCTGTCAGCGAGATACACGGAATCGCCGTCACCGACCCGGACCGCGCCCGCACCATCGTCATGGCGATGGTGCTCGGCAAGTCGGGTGGCGACCTGGTCCGCAATCTTGCGGCACAGGCATCCGGAACCGGCGTCTCCCGCAATACGTTCTGGGGTGACCTGATCGGCCGCAACCTGCCTCAGGCGGTCGTCGGCCCGATCGCCACCAGGGTGCGGCGGTCGTTCATGAGGCGGTTCACGCGCAACACGGCAACCAGTGCCATTGGGCGCATCATCCCGTTCGGGATCGGCGCGGTCGTCGGTGGCGTGGGCAGCAACGTGCTGGGGCGGAAGATCATCGAAAGCTCACGCATCGCCTTCGGCCCGCCCCCGGTCGAGTTCCCAGCGAACCTGGATCCGCGGCCGCGCAAGCAGCGGACCATCCGACTGAAGGTGGTGTCGGGTGGGAAGTCCCGGCTGGGACCCACCATGCTGCCGGAGGAGCCGTCCGCGGCTACTGCTGCGACGCCTGAACCGCAGACGACTCCCGAGTCGGCGCCGACTCCTGGGTCGCCGACAGAGCCTCCCCGTTGAACAGGACCCAGCGCTCGAGCAACCGCTCGACCACCGCGTGGAATCGCTGGGTCGCCGCACCGGGGGTCGTGTCTCCGAAGTAGCGGGCGGACCAGAACTGCAATCGGTCTCGTGCGTTCGGGTCGTCGCGAACGTGGAGAACGCGCGCCGTCACATCCGTCGACTCGGCGACGGTCAGCCGGGGTCGGGTCAAGCGAGTTTGCGGCGCGGATTGCCTCCATGATCCGCTTGTTCGCCGCAGCGTACTCGGCATCTTGCACGCCGCTTCTCGGGTGCGGCCGGTAGACGATACGAAAGCGGCTGTCCGCAAGCAAGGCGGTGACGAGCACCTCCCCGTGCGATCAGTCGGCCGTCGGCGCCGGATCGTCCTCTTCGTCGTCGTCGAGTTCGAACGGGTCGGCATCGCGCACCCGAGGGTCAGATGCATGCAGCGCGGCGTGCGTGTGCCATTCATCGACGAGTCGCTCCACCGCCCGGTGGAACCGGGCTGTCGCGGCGCCGGGAGACGTGTCGCCGAAGTGGCGAGTCACCCAGTACTCGAGGCGGCGCTGGGCATCCTCGTCATGCTGCACCCGGTCGATGATCTCGACGATATTCGGGGCATCGAACGAATCCAGCCACTCGGCTGCGCCGAGGTACCCGGTCATGTCGACTTCGGCGTTGGGCGAGACGGGACGCGTGATGATGACCGGCTTTCCGGTGGCAAGCCGGTCGTAGACCATCGCGGAGATATCGGTGATCGCAACATCGGCTGCAGCCAGCTGCCAGCCCAGCGCCGGTCCGTCGTCGTACATGTGCTGAGCGTCGGAGTCTTCGCCGTTGGCGCGATCGATCGCCTCGATGATCTGCTGGTTGGCCGCGGCGGTAGTCGGCATCGAGCACTCCCGTGCGCGGATGCGGCCGGTAGATCAGCCGGTGCTGACCGGTCGCGAGCAGCGCATCGACCAGGCGCGACACCGTGCGAGGCGATCGAACCGTACGCCGCGGCATCGCGGTCTCCCTCCCAGGTGGGCGAATAGAGCACGACGGTGCGATCATCCGGCGTATAGGGAAGCTCGCCCGCGAAATGGTCGGCCTGCGGGCGGCCGATCGTGATCGTGCGGTTGTCGATGTCGAACGCCCACAGCTTGCGGCGCAGGCGATCGCGGGCGGCGTCCCCGGCGACCAGGCTGTAGTCGTAGGCCTTGAACTGGTTGGTCGTCATGTACATCTTGTCGGACTCGCCGTGGTTGATGAACACGTGCCACATGCGGCCGTACCGGAACATCTGGAAGTTCTTGGTGTTCTGGTTCACGTAGAACACGAGCTTCAGCTCGTGCGTGCCGACGAAGTGCTCCAGATCGACGACCTTCCGCTTGTACACCACAGGTACCGGCGACTCGTCGAGCAGGGCGAGAGCGGTGCCGGGTGCGCGCGCGATGATCGCGACCGGCCAGGTCTCCGCCAGCTTCGCCAAGCGGCGCGTACCACTGGCGGATCTGGTAGAGATTGACTTTGGAGTCGGCGAAGTAGACGGCGATCTCGATGCTGCCGAGCTCCGGCTCGTCCGAAGACTTCAGCCGTTCGTCGAGTTGGCGACGGTTGCGCCGGGACCGGATGAGGTTCCGGACGATGCGACGCGCGGTCTTGAGATCGTTGACTAACGGCATCCAACGATTAAACCAGTGCGATCGGGCACGCCTCACCAAGGCCGGGCGGTGGCCGACGCTACGCTGAACTCACTGTGGAACGCGAGACTCGAGCCGGTGCATCCGCACGCTTCACCTTCGCACGGGGGAACGCGGCGAAGCTCCTCTCGGCGCCGTTGTATGCGCTGGGCACTCTCGCGAGTCTCGTTGTGCCACGCCGCGGCGACCGGTGGGTGTTCGGCAGCGGCTCCGGACTCGGCGAGGGTGCTCTCCCCCTGGCCCTGCACGTGCGCGCCACCGACCCCGGCGCCCGTGTGCTGTGGCTGGCCGCAGACGAGCGGGAGCGCCAGGCCGCGCTGGCTCTCGGGCTGCCCAGCGCGCTGCGTTCAACCTGGCGCGGGTTCCGGGCGACGCTGCGCGCCGGGGTCATCGTGATCACTCACGGCTTCGGTGACGTGAACCGGTTCGGCACGCGCGGCGCCTTCGTGGTGCAGCTGTGGCACGGGATTCCGCTCAAGAAGATCCAGCTCGACTCCCCCGTCACCTTCACCAGCTCGCTGGCGCCGGCCGCCTTGCTGCGGACGCTGTACCGGCGCAGTGCCGCGGCGATCGACCTGCTGCCTGCGGCATCCGAGACCTCCGCCACGAGGCTGCGGACCGCGTTCGGGCTGCCAGCGGGAACGGTTGTGGTGACCGGCGACCCGCGCGACGACACCGTGCTGCGACCGGATGGCGCTCGGGATCTGCTCGAGAGCGCGCTCGGCCCGCTCGCGGACAGCCAGGTGCTGCTGTACGCGCCGACCTGGCGGGATGGCGCATCCGACCCTGGCGTGCCCAGCGCATCCGAGTGGACGGCGATCGCCGACTACCTGGAGCGCTCCAACAGCCTGCTGGCGCTGCGCCCACACCCCCACGGCATCGGCGACTACGAGCGCGGCACGACGGTGAGCCCGCGCATCCGGATGCTGCCGTCAACGGTGGTCGGAGACCTCAACCGGGTGCTGCCCGGGGTCGACGTAGTCATCACCGACTACTCCTCCGTGGCCTACGATTTCGCCCTCACGGCGCGTCCGATCGTGTTCTTCGCACCGGACGTCGCCGAGTACGTCGCGGCACGCGGGCTGTACGAGCCGTATGAGGAGTTCAGCGGCGGGCACACTGTCAGCAACTGGGAAGGCGTCATCCGACAACTCGACGACGCGGCGGCGCTCGGCGGCCTCCGGGAGCACAGCAGTAGGCTCGCACAGCGGCATCATGCCTACCGCGACGGCCGCAACACCGAGAGGGTGTACACCGAGATCGCCGCTCGGCTGAGAGGGCAGGAATGACCGCAACGCAGCACGTCACCGCTTCGACGATCGACCTGGTCGCAGGTGAACCGCCGCAACTCGTCGTCAGCGGAGTGGGTGCCGCACCGGTCGAGTTGGAACTGGTCGGCGCGCGGCTGCGGTTGCCTGCGCTGATCGCGGTCGACGGTGAGCGGTGGACCGCGACGATTCCGCTGCTCAGTTCGCGCTGGGGCGGTCCAGCTCTGCCACCGCCGAGCGGACGATACCGGATCCGCGTCGACGCACGCGGGATCGTGCTGCCGGAGGCGGCATTCCTGCGCGGACTGTTCCGAGTCGTCTTCGAAGCCGACGACAGCGGAGTGGTCGCGGAGTTCTCTGCGCCGCTCGCCGACGACGAGGTGGGGCCGGAGAATCAGGCCAGGCTCGAGCGCGAGTACCACGCCGCGTCCCCGGAGCCCCAGAACGCGGTTTTCTTTGAGAGCTTCTACGGGCAGAACGCTTCCTGCAACCCACGCGCGATCGCACGCGCCCTGGCTGAAACCCGGCCGGACATCGCCCGCTACTGGGGCGTCGCCGACGCATCCGTCGACGTGCCGCTCGGCGGGATCGCCGTCATCGAGGGCAGCCGAGAGTGGTGGCGCATCCGGGCGGCGGCGCGGCTCATCGTGATCAACGACTGGCTGCGCGGACGCTACCGAAAGCGCGCGCACCAGAAGGTGCTGCAGACCTGGCACGGCACCATGCTCAAGCGGCTCGCGCTCAGTCGGCGCCGGCTCGGGCTCCGGCCCGCCCTGGCGACGCTCAAGGAGCGCGCCCGATGGAGCATCCTGCTCGCGCAGAACTCGTACGCGGCGAACGTCTTCCGTCGCTCCTACGCCTGGCTGGGCCCGGTGTGGGAGGAGGGCTACCCGCGCGACGACATCCTGGTCAACGGTGATGCCGCGGCGGTGCGCGCCAAGCTCGGGATTGCGGATGACGCGCGGGTGCTGCTGTACGCACCGACCTGGCGCGACGACCGGCCGGACCACGTTGACCACCTGGATGTCGCCAGCTTCGCCGAGCAGCTTGGCGACGGGTATGTGACGCTGATCCGGGGACACTCGCGCACCCTCCGCCCGGGCGAGGATGTGCACGGCGGCGGGGTCGTGGACGTCACCAGCTACCCCGACATCGCCGAGCTGTTCCTGGTCGCCGATGCGCTGATCACCGACTATTCGAGCGTTATGTTCGACTTCAGCGTGACCCGCAAACCGATCTACTTCTTCACGCCCGACCTTGACCGGTACCGGGAAGTGTTGCGCGGGTTCTACTTCGACCTGCTGGCGGTCGCGCCGGGACCGGTCGTGCGGGACCCGACCGAACTGCTGGAGCTGGTGCGGAATCCGGATGCTGTGGCCGAGGAGTATCGGGAGCGGTACCAGGCGTGGCGCGAGCGGTTCAACCCGCGTGACGACGGCCGGGCCGCGCAGCGGGTGGTGGACCGGATCCTGCGGGATGGCCTGCTCGACTGAGCGGAACCTGAAGGACCGACTCGGTCAGATCTCGGTGCGCGAGGTGTCGTTGATGCCGCTTGCCCCGCGCAGCAGGCCGACGATGAAGCCGGCGCCCCAGGCGAGGTGCATGGTGGGCAGCACAATCAGGAACAGCAGCCGATGCCACCACGGTTTGACCGCATCCGTAAGCAGGCTGACCGCGATGACCAGCAGCACGTACAGGATCGGCCCAAGGTACACGACACTGGCGATGGCGCTCGGCCAGCCGGTGAGCACACCGGTCAGCTGCAGGATCCCGACCAGGATGCTTGCCACCACCGACAGCACCAGCACAGGCGGTGCGAAGAATCGCCACGGGTTGCGCCCGCGGTACCGGCGCACGAGCTCGCCGCGCCAGACACCGGTGGCGAAGAACTGCCGCACCAGTTTCGGCCAGTTCTCCCGCGGCCAGTAGCTGACCTCGAGTGCGGGGTCGAACCAGACCAGTCCGCCGCCGGCGCGGATGCGCAGGTTGAGCTCCCAGTCCTCACCACGGCGGATCGTCTCGTCGAAGTAGCCTGCCTTCTCGACCGCTTCGCGCCGGAACACGCCCAGGTAGGCCGACTCCGACTCCCCCTCCTCGGCGCCGCCATGGTAGCTCGCACCACCGAGCCCGAACCGGCTGTTGTAGGCACGCGCGACAGCCGACTGGAACGCGTTCTTGCCTTTGGCGAGCATGACCCCGCCGACGTTCGCCGCGCCCGTGCGCTGCAGCGTCGCGATGGCCGTACTGGCGTAATCGGTCGGCAGTGCCGAATGCGCGTCGACGCGCACGATGATCGGCATCGTGCTCGCCTTGATAGCGAGATTCAGGCCGATCGGGATGTCGGCATCCGGATTCTCCACGATTCGGATGCGCGGCTCGTCTCTCGCGAGCCGCTCTACCAGTTCTGTGGTGCCGTCGCTCGATGGGGCAAGGGCGAGGATGAGTTCGAGCGGTCCCGGATAGTCCTGGTGCAGCACCGAGTCGATTGCCGCTTCGATGTACCCGACCTCGTTGAGAACGGGGATCACATAGGAGATTCCCGGTGTCGGGGCGTCGGCCATAGGGTCCACTCGGTCGGTCGTTCAGGGTCGCCCCAGCCTATCGGAGCGACCCTTGCCGACCGGTGTTACTCGAGCGAGCCGACCGTGATGTCGACCTTCTGAACCTGACCGTCACGCACGAACGTCATCGGCACCGTGGTGCCGGGAGCGAGAGCGCGGACCTGCGCGGTCAGGTCGATGCTGCCCGTGATCGGCACGTCGTTGAAGCTCGTGACGATGTCGCCGGGACGCAAACCAGCCTTCTCGGCCGCGCCGCCGCTCGAGATCTCCTTGACGCTCGCACCCACGATGCTCTTGTCGCTGATGTCCTGGTCGAGTGTGACGTTGATGACGGATGCGCCGATCAGTCCGTGGGTCGCCGCACCGTTCTTGATGAGCTCGCCCGCGATGCGCTTGACGACGTTTGCCGGGACAGCGAAGCCCACACCGATGTTGCCGGCTGCGGTGCCACCCGTGCTCGCGATCGCCACGTTGACGCCGATCAGGTCGCCCTTCGCGTCGAGCAGCGCGCCGCCCGAGTTTCCGGGGTTGATCGCGGCATCCGTCTGGATGACGGGCAGGTAAATCTGCGACGACTGCTGGGACTGCTGGGGCTGGCCCTGTCCGAACTCCCAGAAGTCGAACGGGCTCTGCGGGCTCTCCGGCGTGTCGCCCTTGGGCGGTG
The DNA here is from genome assembly GCA_963702165.1 of uncultured Actinomycetota bacterium. Lineage (GTDB taxonomy): Bacteria > Actinomycetota > Actinomycetes > Actinomycetales > Microbacteriaceae > Terrimesophilobacter. Next base: position 1,481,209 of record OY969722.1, read on the forward strand.
CCGAGGACGCGACCGTGATGCTGCGGTTGAGCGCGCTCACGATGCCGTTGGTGACGGTGTTGGACAGTCCGAGCGGCGCGCCGATGGCAACCGTGGTGTCACCAACGTTGAGCTTGCTCGAGTCGCCGAACTTGATCGGCCGGAGGTCGCTCGCCTCGATCTTGATCACAGCGAGGTCGGTCAACGGATCGGTGCCGACGAGCTTTCCGGCGTAGAGGTGACCATCGTAGGTCTGCACCTGGATCTGGTTGTCCGCCGATTCGCCGTCGAGCGTGACGACGTGCGTGTTGGTGACGATATGTCCCTCGGTGTCGAGAATGACGCCGGATCCGGTGCCTGCAGCGGATCCTCCAGCGACGGAGATCGTGACCACCGACGGTCCCGCTTCCGCAGCAATCGCGGTTACCAGCGTCGCATCCGCGCCGTTATTGACCGTGATGGTCGCGGGTGAAGCGCCCGGTCCGCCGGTTTGGCCTTCATTGCCTGAGGTGATCGCCCAAGTGGCGACGCCGGCGCCGGACACGCCGCCGATGAGGGCGCCGATCACGAGGGCGGCGACGGTGCCGATGTTGCTGCGCCTCTTCTCGGGCGCGGCGGTGGCAACCGGCGGGTTCAGCCCGTCGGCGCCGTACGGCGGTCCGGGAGGGATCGGCTCGGTGCGCTGCGGTCCAGTGGGCTGCGGCTGAGCGGAGCTTGGTTGGGCGGTCGAGCCGTACCGAGCCGTCGGCTCGGGCTGAGAGATCGGCTCAGGCTGAGACACAGGATCGCGCTGTGGTTCAGGCGCGTTCTCGATCGGTTCGTGGGGACCTTGGGGAGCCCCGTTCTCCGGCGTGGTGTCGGATGGCTGCCGCGGCTCGTCGGGCGTGCCGGGCACAGGGGTGTCGGTCATGAGGAGGCTCCTTCAGCGGACGTGGTGTCCGCAATGAGTCCTAATTTTATTGGGAGGACTCTGTGAGCGCGCTTTTGCTGGCTTGAGGGTCTGCTGAACGCTGTCTCAACAGCCCGGTCCTGATGGGTTGGCCGCGCAATGGTGCTCGACCAGCACGGTCTTGGCGTGACCGGCCACCGCGACCAGCCGGTTCGCCGGCACGGGGAGGACGCCAGCGATCGGAATCCACTGAGTGCTCGCTCCGTAGTGGTACTCGGCGGCGAAGTCGATGGTGAGATCGATGACGTAGGTCCCCGGCGACCGATAGCTGTGGCTGGTCGCTGTCGGCTCGAATTCGCCGAGACCTTGGGCCTGCCAGGTCGCACCCGGCGTCGCTGTCGATCTGGCGCTGCCGTCGCCGTAGGTCCAGTGGTAGCGCACCGGCGTGAAGCGCACTGTGGCTGCTTGGCCGAGGAGTTGACCGGATTGCACCTGGACGGATGCTTGCGCGTAGAAGTTCGTGTGAAGCCCGACGACCATCCAGCCGTTGGGCTGCATGCTGTCGGTGCCCGGCATCGGGCGGAAGTTCACCAGATCTGCAAGTGTGACCGGCGCGGTTGCGGTGTAGTTGTCGCGGCAGACTGCGAAGCCGCAGGTCGTTGTGCCAATGCCGGAGCCCGTGCCTTCGCCGTTTCCGGAGCTCGTGCCGGGTGTGCCGGTTCCGGAGCCGCCGTTCGAGTTGCCCGGACTGTTCTGCTCCCCGCGGACCACCACCCCATCACCCTCGATGCCGGCGGAGATGTCCGGGACATGTCGCCAAACGAGCCAGTCAACGCTGCGTGCAGCCGACCGCAGTCGCATAGAAAGCGCCAGCACAGGCTGCGCACAACGAGCGACGACCGCTAGCAGGATTGGTGAGTCGGCCCATGGCTCACTCCTCGACGAGTAGCAATCGCGCCGGATCACCGGTCGACGACTCAACATCGAGAGCTTCAAACAGCTGCCGAGACGGGTCACGCTTCGTCTGAGCACGTTGCGAATCGACAATTTCGATGTCACCAACGTCGTGGCAGACATATATCGTCACTGCCGTTCCTGCCCGGATCGATTCCGCCGACTGGAATTGCGCGACTGTCGAACGTTGTGCGACCCGACGTGCGAAGACCTCTTGTCGCGTTGGCGGTTGAATGCATCGAGAAGCTCGGCTGAAGTTGGAATCCGTAACCACGGGAGCGATGCCGTTCGGGATCCCTCCCGCCGTCGTTCTGCGATCACGATCGGCAAGCTCCAGGTACCGCTCGTACGCCTCGACGGCTGCGGCGAGCGCCTCTTCATCTGAGGCGAAGACCGGGTCCGCGGCCGGCGGCCGGGCAGTGACCGTCGGCTCATTCTGAACGCAGCCCGCCAGCAGCAGCACCAACGCGGTAAGCGCGACGGCACGCATCCGGAACCCCATGGAGCCACGGTAGGTGACCGCTCGCCCCTGGCGCGGGAATTGTCCACAGCCCCACGCGACACGAAACTACGAAACCAGCGCGGCGCCAGAAAGAGGCCCTCCTTGCCCCAGGAAGGGCAGTTTGCGACCCGGCGGGCGGCTCTGCGGCTAGTTTGGTCAGCATGACGGTGCACGGCGCGTGGGAGCGCACTGCCAGAGGGGCGATGCTCCTTGGCGCGGATGGGGAGTTGCGTCCGACGATCTTCGCCGAGATGTCCGCTCTTGCGGCCTCGACGGGCGCGATCAACCTGGGTCAGGGCTTCCCGGATGAGGACGGTCCGCCCGAGGTGCTCGAAGCAGCTCGGCAGGCGATCAGCGACGGGATCAACCAGTACCCGCCGGGAATCGGCCTGCCCGTGCTGCGCACCGCGATCGCCGCCCACCAGAAGCGCTTCTACGGCCTGACCGTCGACGCCGACCGTGAGGTGCTCGTCACCGCCGGCGCAACCGAGGCGCTCACCGCGACCATCCTCGCGCTCACCGACGACGGCGACGAAATCGTCACGCTCGAGCCGTTCTACGACTCCTACGCCGCGATCGCCGGTCTCAACCGACTCAAGCACGTCACAGTGCCGCTCCGCGGCGAGCACTTCCAGCCGGACCACGACGAACTCCGCGCTGCCGTCACCGACCGAACCCGCATCATCCTGATCAACGACCCGCACAACCCGACCGGCAGCATCCTGAAACGCGAGACCCTCGAGCTGATCGTCGAGCTTGCGCACCTGCACGACGCCATCATCGTCACCGACGAGGTGTACGAGCACCTGACCTTCGACGAGCCCCATGTGCCGATCGCGACGCTGCCTGGTGCGTGGGAGCGGACCGTGACGATCTCGTCCGGCGGGAAGACGTTCAACACGACCGGCTGGAAGATCGGCTGGGTCACCGGCCCGAGCAAGTACGTCGAGGCGATTCTCGCGGTGAAGCAGTACCTGACCTTCGTCAATGGGGCGCCATTCCAGCCCGCGATCGCCGTCGGGCTGGGGCTGCCGGACTCCTACTTCACCCGTGCCGCCGCGGCGCTCCAGGCAAAGAGCGAGCTGCTGTCCGCCGGTCTCGAGCAGGCCGGGTTCACCGTGAGCCGACCGCAGGGAGGGTACTTCGTCATCGCGGATGCCGCGCCGCTCGGGTTCACGGATGCCGATGCCGCTGCCCGCGAGTTGCCGCACCTCGCCGGGGTGGTCGCGATCCCGCTCACCGCGTTCGTGCGGCCGGAGAATCGGGCGCCATACGCATCCAAACTTCGCTTCGCGTTCTGCAAGCGCGCTGACGTGCTCGAACGCGCCGCCGCGCAACTCGCCGAGCTGCGGCGCTGACGTAAGCTCAGCCCATGGATCGCCTCCAGCAGTTGCGCGTCGTGACCGGAGCGTTCGAAGCGGATACCCGCGCCCTCGACCTCAGCAAGCCCACCGCCGCGTTGCGCTGGAGGGGACAGGATCTGGTGGCGCATCTCGGCGAGATCCACCGCTGGGTCGCCGCGATCGTCACAACCGGCACTCGTCAGACGCGAACGAACGTCCCGGAGCTTACAGAGCCCGCAGCTGACTGGTATGCCGGTGGTCGACGGATGCTGTTGGACACGCTCGAGTCGCGACCGGCCAGCGACCCCGTGTGGACACTCAAGCGCTCTGATCGCACAGCCGGCTTCTGGCATCGCCGCCAACTGCACGAGACGATCGTGCACCTCTGGGACCTCCGCAGCACCGTCGACCCGGATGCGGCTCCTCCGGCTGAGGTCGACGCCGAAACGCACGCCGATGGCATCGACGAGCTGTTCGATGTGTTCGTGCCGAAAGCAGCCGAACAGAATAAGGCGTCACTGCCGTCACCGTTGACGCTGCGCGCGACCGACACCGACCGCTTCTGGACCGTACACCGGGACTTCAGTTGCGACTTCGAGACCTTGTCCCGCTCGACGGTGGTGTCCGGACCTGCTGGAGCCCTGCTGCTGTTCGCGTGGAACCGCTATACGCCCGCTTCAGCTGCGCTCACGATCACGGGCAGCGACAAGGTGGTCGAGGAGTTCCGGCGCGCGCACATCCGCCCGTGACGGCAGCTACGCGCGCTCGCTCACCGCATACCGGCGCACGGCGAGCGCCGGGTTGATGCGCCGCACCTCGTCGACGCGCTCCTTCGAGACCCACGCGAGCGCGACATCCGTCGTCTCACCGATCGTGGCCAGCTCGACCCCCATCGGATCGACGATCATGCTGTTGCCCGCCGCGATCGGCGGCGCCTGGTCGGCGGCCGCGACGTAGACGGTGTTCTCCAACGCGCGCGCGGTCACGAGAGTGCGCCAGTGGTGCTCCTTGAGCGGCCCGCGCACCCACTCTGCGGGCACCGCCAGCAGGTCTGCACCGGCGTCGACCAGCCGGCGCGAAACTTCGGGAAACCGGATGTCGTAGCAGGTCTGCAAGCCGACGGTCAGGTCGGCGACGGCGAAGGTCTGGGGCTCCCCCAGTTCGCCGGGGGCTATCCAGTCGCTCTCCTTTTGGCCGAACGCGTCGTACAGGTGCTGCTTCCGGTAGGTCGCCACCAGCGCGCCAGCCGGGTCGACCGCGACAACCGTGTTGTGGGCACGGCCGCCGCCCGCCTTTTCGACCATGCCGGCCACCAGGTGGACGTCCAGCGAATCGGCGAGCTCGGAAAGCGCGGTGACGAAGGCGCCGCCGTCGATCGGCTCGGCGGCGGCGACCAGTTCGCGTCCGAGCTCCGGCAGGAAGAACGACGTGTACTCCGGGAACACGACCAGCCGAGCGCCGCGATCGACCGCGAGCGACGCCATCCGGCTCACTTCCGCCAGGTTGGCGTCACGATCATCGGTTGGGGCGAACTGGGCGACCGCAACCGCGGTGCCGGGAACATCCGTCATGCAGGCCAGCCTACGAGCAGAAGCCGCCAGCCGTCAGCGCGCGCACGACCGCTCGGCAGCGCCTCGGTGAATCGGCGTCTGCAAGGGTAAGAAAAAGGCCCGGAACCTTGCGATTCCGGGCCTTCGTGGTTGCGGGGAGAGGATTTGAACCTCTGACCTCCGGGTTATGAGCCCGGCGAGCTACCGAACTGCTCCACCCCGCGGCACAAGAGTCAACTTTAGCACACCGCGCGGCGGGGCTGTGCCGCGGCCACTACCGGGGCATCCGCGCGCCGGTTTGTTATCAATGCGCCCGTTCAAAGGGGCGCATTGATAACAAACCGGTCGATCGTTGGGGTCTCGACGGGCTCGACAACCGGGCGCGCGAGCGCCGCCGAAATGTGCGAGCGCACAGAATATTGCGCGCGCTCTCGCACATTTCAGCGGCGTTCGTGCCTACTTGCTACCGGCGTTCGATGCGGCAAGCGCCCGGCCGAGAGCCTCCTGCAGACGCTGGTCGGCTTGCGCCGCCTTGACCAGGTCGTTGGCGGCGTAGGCGGCCTCACGGTCGAGGAGCGCCTGAGCGGCATCCTGCAGCGCCTTCTGCAACTCCGGGTTGTTAGCGGCCGGCGGCTGCGGGGTCGGCTGCTCCGGCGCGTTCGGATTGGTCGGCGGAGGCGCATTCTGGTCGACGTTCTGGTCACCGGCCTGCGCACCCGAGTCGCCACCGAACAGCGCGTCGAGCGCCTGGTCGAGGGTGTCCTCGAACGCGATCTCCGAACCGAAGGCGACGAGGATCTTCCGCAGCAGCGGGTAACTCGTGTCACCGGTCGACTTGACGTACACCGGCTGCACGTACAGCAGCCCGCCACCGACTGGCAGTGTCAGCAGGTTTCCGCTGATGACGTCGGTCTGGCCCTGCCGCAGCAGGTTCAGCTGCTGACCCACCACATCGTTGGAGTCGAACTGCGCCTGCACCTGACCTGGTCCAGGCACGGTGTCCTGGCTCGGCAGGGTGAGCAGCGTGAGTTTGCCGTAGTCCGGCCCCGGATCCGCGTTCGCGGTCAGATAGCCGGTGAGAACGTTTCTGGCCTGCTCCCCCGCATCCGGTATGTAGGTGGAGTAGATCGTGAACGCCGGCGCATCACTGCCTGGCACCTGCATGGTGAGGTAGTACGGCGGCTGCAGCGTCGGCGACTGCGGGTCCGAAATGGGGTCGTTCGGCGTGATCCACGCGTCGTCACCCGAGTAGAAGGTGGAGCTGTTGGTCACGTGGTACGTGCCGAGGACCGCGCGCTGCATCTTGAACAGGTCCGCCGGGTAGCGCACGTGCTGGAGAAGCTGGTCGCTCATCTTCTCCATCGGCTGAAGCGTGTTCGGGAAGATCTTCTGCCAGGTCTGCAGGATCGGGTCCTTGGTGTCCCACGCGTAGAGCGTCACCGAGCCGTCGTAAGCGTCGACCGTGGCCTTCACCGAGTTCCGGATGTAGTTCACGTCGTCAACAGGGAACACCGGCTGCGGTGTGTAGGTGTCGGCGATCGACTCGCTGAGCGACCGGATGTCCGAGTACGGGTACTGGTCGCTGGTCGTGTAGCCGTCGACGATCCAGACGATCCTGCCGTCGACGACCGCCGGGTACGGGTCGTTGTCGAGCTCCAGATACGGGGCAACCTTCTGCACGCGTACCTTCGGGTCGCGGTCATAGAGGATCTGCGAGTCCTCGTTCACCGCGGACGACAAGAACACCTGCTCCGACTGGAACTTGATGGCGTAGACCAGCTTGTTCAGGATGCCGGCGAGCTTCGGTCCGCCGTCACCCTCGAACGTGTTGGTGGCGTTCTGCGTGCCGTTCTCGCCGCCCGACGGGAAGTCGAGCTCGAGCGGTTTCGCGCCCTTGGGCGCACCAACGATGGAGTAGTTGGGCGAATGCTCACCGAAGTAGATACGCGGCTCGAAGGCGCCAAGCTCGCCGACGCTCGGGATGCCTGACTCGAGGAACACCGGCAGTCCGTTGCTCGCGCGCTGGTTGCCGTAGGCGGCGACCACCCCGAAGCCGTGGGTGTAGACGATCGTGTCGTTGTACCAACCGCGAGAGCTCTGGCCGCTCTGATCCAGCTCGCGGAGGGCGATGACCGTGTCCTGGGTCTGCCCGTTGATCGAGTAGCGGTCAACGTCGAGGTGCTCGGAGAACTGGTAGAACTGCCGCACCTGCTCGAACTGGCGGAACGTGTCCGAGATCAGCGCAGGGTCGATGATGCGAATGTTGGCTGTCGTCGCCGCATCCGCGCGCAGGGCGCCCGGCGTGGCATTCGTCGTCGCTGGGTAGTGGATCTCCTCCACCTTGTCGACGCCGTAGGCGGCGCGGGTCGCATCGATGTTGCGCTGCAGGTACGGGGCCTCGAGCGAACGCGCGCTCGGCTCCACCTGGAAGCGCTGGATGATTGTCGGATAGGCGGTGCCGATCAGGATGCCGCTGACGATCAGCAGCGCCGTGCCGACGATCGGCAGGCGCCAGCGCCCGATGACCGCGGTGACGATGAAGAGCACGGCCACCAGCGCGGCAATGCCGGCGAGGATTGCACGACCCGGGATGACCGCGTTGACGTCGGCGTAGGACGCACCGGTCATCAGGTCGGTGGAAGTGCTGGTGACAAGCGTCTGGTACTGGTTAAGCCAGATGCTGAGCGCCTGCAGCGCGAGGTAGATCGCGCCCATCACTGCGAGCTGGATGCGCGCGGTGCGGGAGATGCGCACCTCGCGACCGTTGAAGCTGATCGCGCCGTACAGGTAGCTGGTGGCGAGTGCCGCGATGACGCTGATCAGCACCACGGCCGAGGCGAACGCGAGCACCGCGCTGTAGAACGGCAGCTCGAACAGGTAGAACGAAACGTCGAGCCCGAACTGCGGGTCGGTGGTGCCGCTGGGCGTGCGGTTCAACCACAGCAGCGCCAGCTCCCAGCGCGACGACGTGGAAACGCCGGCGAAGATACCGAGCACGATCGGGATGCCGTACATCGCCAGCCGGCGCAGCGGCTCGATCACCTGCTGGTAGCGGTCGAGCTGGGAGTTCAGCTTCGCGTAGATGGGACGCCAGCGGTAGGCGATCTCGATGCTCGCCCAGACGGGCACGGCCATGGCGAGGAAGCCGACCACGAACATGACACCCGCGGAGATCCACTGCGTGGTCAGCACGTTGAGGAAGCCCAGCTGTTGGAACCACAGCCAGTCGGCGTAGATGCCCGCGAAGATGAAGAACGCGATCACCAGCGCTGCGATGATGACGATGGACACCACCAAAGGTGTTCTCGACCGGCGGGCAGACGGGCGCCTGGCTTGCGTTGCTGTCAATGCATCTCCTGGGTGAAGGGGGTACAGCTATCGTACCCGCCGGGAGCGAGCGCGATTCAGCCTCGTTGGCTACGAACAGCTGGGAAGTGCGGCGGTGTCGCCGGATGCGATCGCCTTCACCGCGGCGATGGAATCCTTGAGGGTGTCCACAGCGACGACGGTGAGCCCGTCCGGAATGTGCCCGACGACCTCGTCGCAGTTCTCCACCGGCGCGAGGAACCAGTTCGCCCCTGCGTGCTCGGCACCGTACATCTTCTGGCGGATGCCGCCGATCTGGCCGACGTCGCCGTCCGCGTCGATCGTGCCGGTGCCTGCGATCTCCTTGCCGCCGTTCAGCTCGCCCGGGGTGAGCTTGTCGATGATCCCGAGGGCGAACATCTGTCCGCCGCTCGGACCGCCGACGTTCTCGAGTTGGATGTCGACATTGAATGGGAAGTCGTAATCGATGGAGAGGAAGACCCCGATGACCGGTGTCTTCTTGTCGTCCGGGCTCGGCTCGGGTGTGACGGTGACCTCCTTCGTCTCCGAGTCGCGCACGATGGTCAACTCCAGCGGGTTGCCGCTGCCGACATCGGCGATGACGTCGCGGAGCGCGTCGACATCCGTTACGGGTTTGCCCTCGACCATGGTGATCTGGTCGCCGTTCTTCAGGATGCCGTCGGACGGCGAATTGTCGGAGAGTCCGGCCACCACAACGCGCGACGGCAAATCGTGCCCCAGGTAGGTGAGTGCGGCGGCGACCGCGTTCTTCTGCGAGTTCTCCATCTGGATGCGGCCGCTCTCGTTGGAGTCCTCCACCGAGAATCCGGGCGGGTAGACCTCATTGACCGGCTTAACCGCGCGGCTGGGGTCGAACCAGGAGGTGACCACCTCGAACCAGTTGGGCAGCGCATCCGGGCTCCCCTGGGTACGCACCGTCAACAGACTCAGCGAGCCGTCGGTCGGATACGTCGTCTGATCCGGAATCTCGATCATGGGCACTTCGTCGCCGCCGATGCTGACGTCGCCGAGCGTGTCGTAGACCGGCCCCGGCTGCTCGATCACATATGGGGCCGGCACCAGGCCGAGCAGGAACGTGCCGAAAACCGCGGCTCCGATCAGCCACGCGCCGATCCGACCGCTTCGTCGGCCGCGCCCGGGGATGTAACCGTCGTCGGCGAAGAGGGCCACAGGTTTCCTTTCACGCGGATGTTCGCCACGGGCGCACAACTGGACGTCAAGCCTAGGTCAAATCTCAGACGCGTCCGCGGACCGGGGACTAGCGTAGTTTTCATGCCTGAGATACCGGATCAGAATCCGGAAGATGAGTTCCGTGACCTCCTCCGCCAGTTCCTGAGCGGGGGTTCGGAGATCGACCCGCGCGAGTTGGCGCGCGCCGCCGGATTGGGCGACGACCCCGCGGTGGTGCAGCAGCTGCTGAGCCAATTCCAGAGTGCGCTCGATTTGAGTGCCGACGGCATCAACTGGTCGCTGTCGCTCGAGCAGGGCAAGGCCGTCGCCGAACGCGGCCGCCAGCCATCGCTGCCGGATGAGCGGGACCGCCTGCTGCAGGCCTTCCACATCGCGGCACTCTGGCTCGACGAGGCGACCTCGATCTCAGAGCTCTCCGTCACTCCGAAGCTGCTCAGCCGCACCGAATGGGTCGTGGCGACCATGCCGGTATGGACCCAGCTCGCCGAACCGGTCGCGAACAGCATCGCGGATGCGCTCACGGAAGTGCTCGAGGAGCAGGCGCCAGAGGACATGGGCGAGATGATCGCCGGCGCCAGCAAGATGTTCCGCAACGTCGGCGGCACCCTGTTCGCGATGCAGCTCGGCCAGGTCGTCGGGCAGCTGTCGACCGAGGCGGTGTCCGGTGGCGACATCGGCATCCCGCTGCTCGGCGGAACCGACGCCTCGGAGCAAGCGGCGATCCTCCCGCAGAACGTGAAGGCGTTCGGCGAGGGCCTCGATGTCGAGCCGGAGGAAGTGGCCATCTACCTTGCGGTGCGCGAGCTCGCCCACGCGAGGCTGTTCCGGCACGCACGCTGGCTGCGCCTTCAGGTGCTGACGTCGATCACCGAGATCGTGCGTGGCAACCGGATCAACCAGGACACGATGGAGCGCATCGCCGAGAACTTCGACCCGACCAGCCCGGAGGCGCTTCAGGATGCGGTGCGCAGCGGTGAACTGCTGGAGCCGCGCAGCGAGTCGCAGCTGTCAGCGGCGGCACGGCTGGAGACCACGCTCGCCCTCGTCGAGGGCTGGGTCGACGTCGTCACCGCGACCGCGACCAGCCGCCTGCCGAAGTCCGGCGCAATCGCGGAGATGGTGCGCCGTCGGCGCGCATCCGGTGGCCCGGCCGAGTCAGCGTTCTCGACCCTCATCGGGCTGGAACTGCGGCCGCGGCGGCTGCGCGAAGCGGCCGCGATGTGGCAGCAGCTCACCGACGCGGTCGGCGAGGAGAAGCGCGACGACCTGTGGTCGCATCCGGATATGTTCCCCACCGCGGAGGACATCGACGACCCTGCCGCGCTGATCGCTCGGATCACGGGACCGGCGCCGGAGCCCGACGACGTCGACCAGGCGATCGCCGACCTGCTCGGCGACGACAACCCGGACCGCCCCAAGGAGTAATGCCCCGAGTCGGGAGTAGATGCCCAAATAGGTCCAGCCATACGGGCAAGAACTCCCGACTCGATGCACGTGTGGATGGATCCGGATGCGCCGGGCAGCGCGCGGGGATCATTGCCGCATGACATTACGACTGGATCCCCGCTACCCCCTCGTCTGGCGCAGCCCCAACAGCGCCCAACTCGGCATCGACCGGCCCGTGGTCACCTTCGAGCATCTCCCGCTCGCCGAGGAACGCATGCTCTACTCGCTCACGCTCGGCGCAACCCGCGGCGGCATCAGCGTCGTCGCCGCTGAAGCCGGGTACACCGAGCTGCGGATCGAGCGGTTCCTCAGCGCCGTCCAACCGGCGCTGCTGCCCGCGCCGAAACCGTCAGTCACGCGGTCGATCACGGTGCTCGGAACCGGGCCTGCCGCGGATGCCATCGCGACGCTGATAGCCGGGTCCGGGCACCGGCCTCGGCTCGCCGGCACCGACCTGGGCCTCGCCGCCCGCAGCGCCGACGCCGCCATCGCGCTCGGCCACTTCGTGCTCGAGCCGGAGCTCCACGGGCTCTGGCTTCGGCGGGACATCCCGCACCTGCCGGTCGTCTTCGGCGACACAAGCGTGCGCGTCGGTCCGCTGGTCGAACCCGGCACCGGTCCCTGCCTGCACTGCCTCGAACGCCACCGCACGGATGCCGACCCCGCCTGGCCGGCGATCGCCTCCCAGCTGCTCGGCCAACGCGGACTCGCCGAGACGCCGATCCTCGCCGCCGAAGCCGCGAGCGCCGCCGCCCGGATGCTGCTGAACCGTTTCGCCGCTGGCCGACCCGGCACCGCAACCTCGGTGACCATCGACGCCGACACCGGCGAGCGCCACTACCGGGCCTGGTCCAGGCATCCGGACTGCGGATGCGCCGGTATCGATCGGATCAGCGCAACTCGGCGAGGAACCGGGACGGCTGCCGTTCGCGGCGCCCTTCCCCGCGCGCCGAAGAGAGGTGCAGCCGCCTCCGTGCCCGCGTGATGCCGACGTAGAGCAGCCGGCGCTCCTCGTCGATCGCCTCCTCGGTGGACGCGTAGCTGATCGGCACGAGCCCCTCCGTGAGCCCGGCGATATAGACGGTGTCCCACTCGAGGCCCTTGGCCGAGTGCAGCGTCGCGAGGGTCACCGCCTCCCGGGTCGGCTCGTGCTGCCCGGCTGCCCGCTCGAACAGCTCGTCCGCGAACGCGCGCAGGCTGGTGCCCTTCGGCTTGCCATCGGCGAGGGTCATGAGCGCGTTCAGTGCCTCCCAGCGGTCGCGCACCGCGCGCGCCTCCGGCGGCACCTGCGTCCAGCCGAGCGAGCGCAGCACATCGCTGACCGTCTTGAACAGCGGCTCTGGGCTGCCCGCCACGGCGGAGGCGCGCAGCATCATGAGCGCCTGCTTGATCTCGGGCAGGTCGAAGAAGCGCGCGCCGCCGCGCAGGTGGTAGCTGATGCCGGCGTCGTCGAGGGCCGTTCCGATCATGGACGCCTGCACGTTGATGCGGTACAGCACCGCGATGTCCTGCGCCCGCTCCCCCGCGTCCAACTGCTGCCGGATGCTCGCCGCGATCGCCCGCGCTTCCGCGGCATCCGACTGGAACGACTCGACGGTCGGCTCGACCGCGCCGGCCGGGTCGGCGACGCTGTGCAGTTCAAGCGAGCCGGGCCGGCCATGCATCAGCCGGTTGGCGGTGGCGACGATCGCGGTGCTCGACCGGTAGTTGCGCTCGAGACGCACCACGGTGGCATCCGGATGCTTGCGCTGGAAGCCGAGCAGGAACGACGGGCTCGCGCCCGCGAACGAATAGATGGTCTGGCTCGCATCGCCGACGACGCACAGGTCGCGGCGGTCACCGAGCCAGAGGTCGAGCAGCTTCTGCTGCAGCGGGGAGACGTCCTGGTACTCGTCGACCACGAAGAACCGGTACTGCTCGCGCACCTGCTGCGCCACACGCGGCTCAGAATCGATCATGCCCGGCGCAGGCCAGCAGTACGTCCTCGAAGTCGAGCTGACGGCGGTCGTCCTTGATTCGCTCGTACGTGCGTTGGAGCTCCACCGCGCCGTCCGGGCCGACGGATGGCGGCAGCGCCCTGCTGCGCGCGGCCTCCGCGTACTGGTCGAGGGTCAGACCGCTGACCTTGCGCCACTCGATCTCGGCGGCGAGGTCGCGCAGGGCCGCGGTGTCGACCTTCAGCTTCAGCGTTTCAGCCGCCTGACCGAGCAAGCGAGCCTTGCCTTCCAGGATGCGCGGCATGCTGCCGCCCACGACATCCGGCCAGAAGAAGTTGAGCTGGGCCAGTGCCGCCGAGTGGAAGGTGCGCGTCGACACTTCGCCCGCCCCCAGGTGCCGGAGCCTGCCACGCAACTCGGCCGCGGCGCGGCTGGTGAAGGTCAGCGCCATCACCCGCTTGGGCGAGTACACGCCGGTCGCGACACCGTGCGCGATGCGGTGGGTGATCGCGCGGGTCTTACCGGTGCCTGCACCGGCCAGCAGCACAACCGGCCCGAGCAGGGCCTCAGCCGCGGCGCGCTGATCGTCGTCGAGACCGGTGAGCGCGGCGCTCACCGGTCGTCCCCGAGCGGCTCGCCGAGCCAGTGCTCGATGATCGCGCGGGCGATCGAGGTGCGGCCGGGCAGGATGATGTCGCGGGCGTCCCGCAGCTGGTCCCGCGTGAACCAGCGCAGGTCGAGGATCTCGATGCCGTCCGCGGTTGTCTCCCAGTGCTGCTGCGGGTCGGCGAGCGCCTGGAAGCCGATCATGAGCGACTGCGGGAACGGCCACGGCTGGGATCCCAGGTACACCGGGTCGATGACGCGCACCCCCGACTCCTCGAACACCTCGCGAGCGACCGCCGCCTCGAGCGACTCCCCCGGTTCGACGTACCCGGCGAGCAGCGAGTAGCGGTTCACCTCCCAGAGCGCGTTCGAGCCGAGCAGCAGGCGGTCGTCGGCATCCGTGACCGCGACGATCACCGCCGGGTCGGTGCGCGGGAAGATCTCGATTGTGTCGTCGACGCTGCGCAGCACCCAGCCGGCCTGCTCCGGGGTGAGCGGCTGTCCGGTCAGCGGCGAGTAGCGGTGGCTGTCGTGCCAGTGCGCCATCGCGACAGCCTCGACCAGCAGCCCGGCGTCGCGGTGGTCGAGCTCCGCGCCGACCGCGCGCAAGCTGCCCCAACGCTCGTCCGGGGCGAAGTCGGCGGCTATGTCGTCGGCCAGGACCGCCGCCACGAGCGGGGTCCCGGATGGGTCGCCATCCCTCTCGGCGATCGACCGGCCCAGGTAGACCAGCACCGCGGCATCCGGGATCTCGACGGGAGGCACGAGTTGCAGCCTCGGCCCGTCCTCGGCGATCAGGCCGCGTGCGCGCGAAATGGGGAGCACCCGGGTGCGCTCATCCGCCATGAGCTGGTCGAGCAGCTCCGGGTTGCTCCGGGACGGGTTGTCACGATCGATGTCGCCGCGCGCGAGCGGGAGGTTCGTCAGACGGGGCGTCGGCGGGAGCAATTCGGTGTGTGACCCATCGTGTGAAAGCTGGTAACTGCGTGGCGTTGGGCCGCGGCCAGCGGGCTACGACCTACCCTCTTTGAGTATGGCCAGATCACATCTCACTCTAGCCGCGCTGGCGACAGCAGCGGTGCCCGGCCTTGAGGTCTCTGGTGCCCGCGCGGTCGGTTCTGGAGTGCACGGTGACTACGAGTCGGCGCTCATCTCGGGCGCCGACGGCAGGTACTGGATGATCCGGCTGCCCACGTCGGAACGGGCCGAAGCCGAGCAATCCGCCGACCTCGTCGCGTTGCGCGCGCTCAGCGCCGGAGTTCGGGGGCGGCTGCCTTTCGATGTGACGACGTACGCCGGCCAGACGCCGATCAGCGGCACCCGGGCAGTGGTCTACGAGTTCGTGCGGGGCCAGAAGATCGGCCTCGGCGACATTCCCGCCGGTGAGGGCCTCGCCGAATCGATCGGACGAGCGGTCGCGGCCATCCACGCCCTCCCGACAAGCTTTGTGGCGGATGCTGGACTTCCCGTGCTGACCCCGGCCGACGCGCTGCGCACCGTGACGACGATCATGGACCGCGCCTCGGCAACCGGGCTGGTGCCCGCGGCGCTCCTGGCCCGGTGGGAGACCGCAACCGAGGACAGCGCGCTCTGGCAGTACGCTCCCGCGGTGATCAACGGGGCACTCACCGCCGATTCCTTCCTGGTGGAGGGGTCGACCGTTACCGGGCTCCTCGGTTGGCAGGCGCTCAGCGTCGGCGATCCGGCTCGCGACCTGTTCTGGCTGCTCGGCTCACCGCATCCGGGAGTCGCCGACAGCGCGATCGACGCGTACCAGCTGGCGCGCGGCACTCGCGACCGCCAACTCGGGATGCGCGCGATGCTCTACGCCGAGCTCGAGCTGGCGAAGTGGCTGCTGCACGGCACCCAGGTGCGCAGCACCGAAATCGTCGACGACGCCGTTGGGATGCTGCACAACCTGCTCGACCGGGTGCAGGGTGACATGAGCCAGAAGCTCACGCACGAGACCATGCCGGTGCTTGCGGTCGACGAGGTGGAGCGACTGCTGGACAGCCGGCAGGCCTAGCCCCCGCCTTCCTGTTGTGCAGGAGATTCCTTGTTGTGCAGGGGATCCGCCGGGTTTTCGGCTCGTTGACTGGGATTCAAGGGCGACCCCGGCAGAAAGTCCTGCAGAACAGGGCGCTTGCTGCCGCTGCGGTCAGCGGGGCCGGATCGTCAGCCCGGCGGCGCTGAAGCGCAGCGCCAGCCGACCCGACCGGGCCAGCACAGCGGCGATGACGATCGCGGCGATGGTGGGGACAAGTCCGCCCACGAGCGTCGCCGCGCGCACGCCCCATTCGCTCGCGATCCACCCGGTGACCGGACCGCCGATGGCCTGTCCGCCGAGCAGCACCATCGCGTAGAGAGACGTGACACGGCCCCGGATGGCGCGGTTCGACGATAACTGGACCACCGATTCCGCGGTGGTGGCGAACAAGAGCCTGAAGACGCCGATGCCGACGAGGAAGAACACGAAGAAGAGCTGCGTCGGAGAGATCGCCGCGCCGACGAGCATGGTTCCGAACACGCCCGCGGCGAGCATGATCATCCGGAGCCGGTAACCGATGCGTCGGGTGGAGAGCAACGCCCCGACGAATGCGCCGAGCGCCGCTGCCGAGCTGAACAGCCCGTACCCGGTCGCGCCGGACTCGAACACGTCGTCCGCGAACGCGACGAGCAGCACCGGCAGGTTCATGCCGAAGGTGGCCACGAACGCGAGCATCAGAATCGGCCAGATGATGGTCGGCTTGCGCTTGGCGTAGCGGATGGCTTCACGAATCTGACCTTTGGCCTTCTTCGCAACCACCGTCGGCAGCAGTTCGGAGCCGCGCATGCTCAGCAGCGTGATCACGACCACGGTCGCGGCAATCACGTTGACGCCGATCGACCAGCCGGCGCCGACCAGGGCGATCAGCACACCGCTGATCGCCGGGCCGAGCATCCCGCCCAGGTGGAAGATCGAGGCGTTGACGCTGATCGCGTTGCCGAGCCGCTGGTTGCCGACCATCTCGGTGACGAAGACGGCCCTCGCCGGCCCCTCGACCACCGCGAGCAGTCCGAGCACCAGGGTGATCGCGAACACGTGCACGACCGTGACGATCTCGAGGAGGGTCAGCGCCGCCAGGACGCCGCTCGCGACGGCCGTGCTGGACTGGGTTATGACGAGCAGCCGCCGCTTCGGGAAGCGGTCGGCGATGAGGCCGCCCAGCGGGCCGAAGAGCAGGGTCGGCCCGAACTGCAGTGCGACGATGAGCCCGACGAGGAGCACGCTGCCGGTGAGCTCGAAAACGAGCCAGTCGATCGCGATTCGCATCGCCCAGCCGGATGTCGTCGAAATGGCGTGTGCCGTCACGTAGAGCCGGTAGTTGTGGATGCGCAGCGAACTGAAGGTGTCCCGCCATTGCGGGCGCTGGGTCAGCACCGGGATGGGCGCGGTCGCGGCCTCGTCGAGGTCGTGATCCGGTGCCATCACTCCACCGTATGCTGGCCGCGATCATTGATCATCGTTATCGTGGTTATAAGTCGCATTGTGTTTCGTAATGAGGGGAGAGCGCATGTTCGATCCGGTGCTGCTCAAGACGTTCATCTCCGTCGCCGAGACGCTCAGCTTCACTAACGCCGGCGCACAGCTCGGCCTGAGTCAGCCCACCGTGAGCCAGCACATCCGGAAGCTGGAGAGGGCCGCAGGCCGACACCTGATCACGCGCGATACCCGCGACGTCCGGCTCACCGACAACGGCGACGCGCTACTCGGGTTCGCGCGCACCATCCTCGCCGCGCACGATGACGCCGCGAGCTACTTCACCGGCTCGGCGATGCGCGGGCGGCTCCGGTTCGGCTCGGCCGACGATCTCGCGCTCACCCAACTCCCCCAGGTGCTGCGGGAGTTCCGTCAGCTGTACCCGCACATCAACCTGGAGCTCACGGTGAGCCAGAGCTCGGCGCTCATGCGTCGGCTGCAAGCCGGCCAACTGGACCTGGTCTTCGTCAAGCAGGAACCGGGCAGCCCAATCGGGCGGCTGGTGAGGCGGGACCGGATGGTGTGGGTCATGCATCCGAGCGTGACCATCGACCCGGATGCACCGCTGCCGCTCATCGTGTACCAGTCGCCGAGTCTCAGCCGGCAGCTGTCTATTCAGGCGCTTGAGGAGAACGGCCGCACCTGGCGCATCACCTGCAACGTCAAGGAAGTCAACGGTGCGCTGGCTGCGGCCAGGGCCGGCATCGGTATCGCGGTGTTCCCGCAGTCGCTCATCCCGTCGGACCTGGTCCAGGTGCCGAGCGGCGCGGACCTGCCGCAGCTGGGTGATGTCGACTTCGCGCTGGTGGCGGGACCGAAGGCGGCAACGGATGCGGTGGAGGCGCTGACGGCGGCGATCATGCGCGCTGGCGCGTAGGGAAGGCGCCGAGGGGCCAGAAACAGCCCTCCGCCGCACAACAAAGGGCAGTTTGCGAGTGGGAAGAGATCTCGACAGCCTCGATCACCGGGTGTTTCGAGACGATCGCTGCGCGATCCCTCAACCAGCAAAGGGCTGGGCGATGCGCCGCCAGAGGGCACGCAGCTCCTCTTCGTCGAAGATGCGCTCCGGTTCAAGGATCAGGTCATCGGCCACGTAGTAGAACACCGCATCCACCAGCGACGGGTCGATGCCCTTCCAGCGGGCGAACGCCAGCCGGTACAGCGCGAGCTGCAATTGCCGCAGCTCCAGGTCCTCGGCCGACTTCGGAGCCTTCCCGGTCTTCCAGTCGACCACCCGGAACCGCCCGTCCTGCTCATAGACGGCGTCGATCTTGCAGATGACGATCCGGTCCTCGAACGGAAGGTGCAGCTCGCGCTCGACCTCCACGGGCTTCAGGTTCGCGAACGGCGACCGTTCGAAGATCTCCTGCAGCCGCGCCAGTTGCTCCTGCTCGACGCCGACATCATCCGGATCCAGTCCGAAGTCGAGCGAGTCGATGAGTTCGCTGGATGCCCCCAGGCCGGAGCGTTCCTCCACCCACGAGTGGAAGAGGGTGCCCAGCCTGGTCGCCCGGTACGGCCGGGAGGGCATCGGTCGGCGCAGTTCCTCGGCGACGGATGCCGGGTCCGTCACATAATCCTTGAACCGCGACGCGGAGATCCGGACCGGCAGCTCGGTGAGCCCGCCCGCCTGCTCCAGCCGGCGCCGCTCCTCGAGCAGCAGGTCCAGGTATGACTCCCACTGCCCGGCCGCACCCGGCCGTGCCGCGCGCACCAGGTCGGCGGCACGCTCGAGGGTCGGCCGGCGGCCGCCGAGCGGGTCGAGCGGCCAGACCATCAGGTTGATCTCGTCGCCGAGCGGGTTCTCGTCGTTCTCCGGCGCTTCAGGCAACGGCCCGATCGTCGCGCGCTCGGCGAGTTCGCGCAGGAACCGGCTCGGCTCGCACTTCTTTGACCCGGTCGACCAGAACGAACCGGTCAGCAGCAGGGTGTGCCGCGCGCGGGTAACCGCGACGTACGCGAGCCGACGCTCCTCGAGACCGCTGTGCTCCCGAACATCGGCGTTGAACGCCTTGCACGCGTCGCTGATCTCCTTGCGCGTCGTGGCGGTGCGCCAGTCGAGCGTCGGCAGCTCCGCCGCGTCGCCCCGAAACTCATACGGAAGGTTGCCGAACGCGAGCCAGCCGTTGTAGCCATCCTTCGACCGGGAGGGCAGGTCACCCTCGACCAGTCGAGGCACGACCACGTGGTCCCACTCGAGTCCCTTCGCACCGTGGATGGTGAGCAGCTGCACCGTTCCCGGCTCTGGTTCCTCCGGCCGCGGCGACAGCCCGTCGCGCCACTCCGCCTCGCGAAGCCAAGCCAGGAAACCGGTGAGCCCGGCGACCTCGCTCACCGAGAGATAGTCGTGCAGCGCACCCAGGAACGCCTCCATGTTGGCGCTGCCGAGCGGGCGGGTCTCGTTGGCTGTCGTCTCGATGTCGAGCATGAGTTCCTGCTCGACGAGCGTGACGAAGTCGACCAGGTCGAGGGTCGACCGCGAGCGCAGCGCGGCCAGCGTGCGGCCAGCGTCACGCAGCCGCTCCACCCCGACCGCACTGAAGGCGGCGAGCTGGCTGTGCCCCTCGGTGGCGGTCGCCACGAAGTCGAGCGCGTCGACGATCGACCCGCCCTCCCCCTCTGCGACGGATGCGCGCAGCTTCTGGTTGGTTTCGTCGTCGTAGGGCTGCTGGGCGAGGTCTCGCGCACGCAACCAGGACGCCACCCGGCTGAGCGCGTGCAGGTCTTTCACGCCGATTCGCCAACGTGGGCCGGCCAGCAGGCGGACAAGCTCGGAGCCTGCGCTCGGGTCGCTGACGACCGTCAGCGCGCACACCAGGTCGGCGATCTCCGGCTCTGCCACGAGTCCGCCGATGCCCAGCACGTGGAACGGGACACCGCGTCTGCGCAGGGCGTCGATGAAGAACCGCTGGGTCGCCCGCGCACGGAACAGCATCGCCGCCGTGGGCGGCTTCGCGCCGCCCGATGCCGCGAGCTTGTCCTTCAGCCACAGGGCCGCCGCGTCGGCCTCCTGCCGGACGTCCTCGACGAACAGCGACTCGATCGGAAATTCCGTCGCCACCGGGCTTGGCGTCAGCGGCTCGACCTGCACCCGGGTGGCCGCCACGAGCGGTTCGACCAACGTGTTCGCCGCGGAGAGGATGCGGTGCCCGTTGCGCCAGCTCGTGCTCAGCGCGAACTGGCCGAAGCTGGCGTCGCCGGTGAACTGCTCACCGAACGACTCGAGGTTCGCGGCGCTCGCACCGCGCCATCCGTAGATCGACTGGTTGGGGTCGCCGACCGCCATCACGGCGTGCCCGGCGAACAGCTCGGACAGCAGCCAGGTCTGCACGGTGCTGGTGTCCTGGTACTCGTCGAGCAGCACGACCTTGAAGCGCCCGCGCAGCTCGTCCCGCACCTTGGGCACCCGGCGGACGATCTCCAGCGCGAGCGCCACCTGGTCGGAGTACTGCACGAAGCCGCGCTCGAGCTTCACCTCGGCGAACCGTTTCGCCAGGTCGAGCAGGACGGGCAACGCGCCGACGTTGCGGATGAACTTCACCGCATCCTTGTAGTCGAAACGTGTCCCGTTGGGCAGTTCCTCGAGGGCGGCGAACCGCTCGGCGAACACGCGAACCTCGTCGGGGTCGGCGATGTTCTCGCTCAGCGCGCTGCTGAGGGCGAGCACTGCCTTGGTGACCGGGTCGACGTTGCGCTCGAGATCGGGCAGGCGCTCGTCGTCGCTGTTCAGCACGACCGACCTGGCGAGCTGCCACGCCGACGCCTCTCCGAGCACCGCGCTGTCCGCTTCCCTGCCGATCAGCACCGCGTGATCGCTGTAGATCGAGTTCGCGAACGAGTTGTAGGTCGCGACCACCGGCGGGTCGAGCGGGTCGAAGCTGTGCGGGACGAGACCCTTCTCGGCGAGTTGCCCGATGCGGGTGCGGATGCGCGCCGCCAGTTCTCCCGCCGCCTTGCGCGTGAACGTGAGGCCGAGCACCTCCCCCGCCTGCACCTTGCCGTTGGCGAGCAGCCAGAGCACGCGGTTGGACATCGTCTCGGTCTTGCCGCTGCCGGCCCCCGCGATCACCAGCGCGGGCTCGAGAGGTGACTCGATGATGGCGCGCTGCTGGGCGGTCGGGCGCGGCTGGCCGAGCGCGTCGGCGATCTGGTCGGCGGAGAGGGCCACCGGATGCTGTCGGTCGGTGACGATGGTCAGGTCGGTGTCAGTCACTGGTCACCGCCCTGACCCGGTGCAGCCTCTGCGCTGGAGAGCTGCGGTACTCGTCCAGCTCCACCAGCCCCTCGAACTCCGCTGCCGTCATGCCGATCGCGGCGAGCCGGATCCGCTCCCGGAAGCCCTCCAGCTGCTCCTCGGTGAGCGGCGCCTGCGCGCCCTCCCGATAGGACTTGCCGCCCTTGCCCTCCTTCACGTACAGCAGCTTCGCGCCGCCGCTGGAGTGCGCACCGAACTCGGCCAGCGCGTCGTCCAATTGCCCGGACAGGTAGGCCAGCTGGTAGGCGCCGAGCTGCGGATGCGCGTCGATCTTGGGCTGAGAGGTCTCCGGGCTGCCGGTCTTGAGGTCGACGATCACAACACTCCCGTCCGACGCCCGCTCCACCCGGTCGATGCTCCCGCTGACCAGCGCCCGGTCGATGTGCAGGGTGAAGTTCTTCTCGGCGCCGACGAGCCGCTTGCCGTCCCGGTCGAAGTCGCCGAGGTATTCGGCGACGGCAGCGGCCAGGTCACGCGCCAGACGCTTCTGCCGCTGGGCGAGCCAGGGCGCTTCGAACAGCAGTTCGTTCCAGCGGCTCTCGATCGCCGACCACACCGACTCGGTGGTCGAGTCGGCTGTGGTCTCCATCGCCCAATGCACGATAGTTCCCATCGCCATCGCGGTGCTCGGCTCCGAGCCGGAGATGGAGTCGATGAACCAGTCCAGCGGCGACTGCTCGAACGCCTCCAGACGAGACGGCGACACCCGGACATACTCGTCGTCGGCGAACAGCGCCTCGGTCGTGGACGGCTCGAGCAGACCCTGCCACTGATCCGGATGCGCGCCGGCAACGCCCTCCTCCGCGAGGCGGGCGAGCGCAGATGCCGCCTCGGCCTGGACCCGCGGGTCGAGCCTCGAAGTCAGCTCGCGGCGGAGCCTGCCGGTCATGCCTCGCAGCGTGAGCGGCGGCATGGCCCGGATGTCCGCGAGCGCCGCGTCGCTCGGCGCGAGGGAGAGGAACACGCTCGCCGATTCGTCCTCGTTCGCCACCGCCGAGAGCACCACGGTGCTGCGGGCGCGCGAGACGGCGAGCGCGAACATCCGCAGCTCGTCGTCGAGCACCTCCCGACGCTCGTCAATGGTGACACCATCGAGCCCGGTGAGGGCGCGGAGGAATTCCTGCTGGTGCAGCAGCGAGCCCCGGATGCGCAGGTTCGGCCATCCGCCATCCTGCAGCCCGGTGACCACCACGATGTCGAACTCGAGCCCGACGGCGCCGGACGGGGTCGTCACCAGCACCGAATCCGCTGCGGCCTGCGGCGACAGGGTGTCTTCCGGCACCTCGGCGTCGAGCACCCCGTCGAGGAAGGTGGCCGGACCGAGCTCCGGATGCCGCTCGACGAACCGGCGCGCGGCGGTGAACAACGCGAGCAGCCCGTCGAGGTTCCTGTTCGCCTCGGCTGCGATCACCCCGGCCCCGAGCGCCTGGGCGCGCCAGCCGTCGGCGAGGCCGCTGCGCTCCCAGACATGCCACAGCAGCTCTTCGATTGACGCACCCTCCGCGGCCTGGGTGCGCACGTCGTCGAGGATCTTCGCCATCCGCTCCGCTCGGCGCGCGATGCGGTGGTCGATGGTCGCGAATCGCCCGGGGGCCGACAGCGCTTCGATGAGCAGCTCGTCGCTCGAGCGGCGACCGTCACCGGCGAGCTCCTCGGCGCGCAGCGCCAGGCGAAGCCGGCGCAGGGTGATCCGATCGAGGCCGCCGAACGGGCCGAGCAGGAGGTCGGATGCCGCCTGGGCGTCGAGCGGCGACCTGCCAATGCCGATGTCGACGACCGCGATCAGGCTGCGAGCGGTCGGGTCGTCGCGCAGCGGGGTGCCGCCGACCGCGGTGCGGGTGGGCACGCTCGCCAGCGCGAGGGCGCGAGCCAGGCCGGGGACGGCGGCTCCGGATCGGGTGATGACGGCCATCGTCGCTCCACGGTGTGCCGTGCAGGAGGTGCTGCTCGCGCAGGATGCGGGCGATGGTCGCTTGTTCGCGCCCTGAGGTCGGTGCCTCGAGCTTCACCACCGGCTGGGGCGAGTCCGACCCTGCCGCTTGGGCCTTGCGCTGCGCGAAGCTGCCTGCGCTGCCGATGCGCTCGCTGATCGTGCGCGTGAACGAGCGGAGTGCGGCGCCCTGGCGGTGCACCGTTGACAGGGTGAGCGTGCTGAACTCGTCCACACCGAGCAGCGGCTGCAGTCGGGCGAGAACGGTCGGGTCGCTTCCGCGGAACGCGCTGGTCGCGACATCCGGGTCTCCGAACGCGATGATGGCGATGTTGCGTGCGGCGAGCGCGGCCAGCAGGTTGATCGTCGAGCGGCTCGCCTCCTGCAGGTCGTCGACCAGCACCAGCCGCAGCCCGGATGCGAGCTCGCCCGGGTCGCCTTCCGCCAGGATCGCGCTCGCGGCGCCCGCGAGTTCGGCGGAGTCCAGCTGATCGGGGCGCGCGCCGCCCATCACCTGCGCGTACTCGTGCATGAACTCGGCGACCGCGGCCCACTCCGGCCGCTCGAGCGCAGCCGCCATCGCGCGCAGCCGGCTCGGCGTCACCGTGTACTCGGTCGCGCGCATCATGAACTCGCGCAGCTCGGTGCGGAACGCCCTCAAGCGGCGCACGGGCGGGCCGAGGAGCTCGGGCCAGTCTGGGCCGGTGCCGTCCTCAAGGTGGCCGTCGAGCAGCGTGGCGATGTCGCTGTCCTGGTCGCCGCCGGTGAGCAGCCGGGGCGGCTCCAGCCCGGCGGCTCGGCGGGAGCTCGCCACGATGTCGTAGGCCAGCGAGTTGACGGTGCGGGCGAGCGGACCGCGGGTCGGCACCGCGAGTCGCACTCCGAGGCGGTCGCGCAGGGCCGTCGCGGCCGTGCGGTTCGAGGCGAGCGCGAGCACCTGCGACGGATCCCAGCCGCGGCCCAGCACCCGGTCGGCCACCACTTCAACGAGCGTCGTGGTCTTGCCACTGCCCGGGGCTCCGAGGACCGCCGCGGAGGCGGCATCCGGCAGCCCGACCACTGCCCGCTGGCTGTCATCCAACTCCGGCACGACGGGGCGGGAAGCCGAGTGTGCGAAGCCGGTGACCGTCATGCAGGCAACGGTAATGGACACCGGCGACACCACCGGTTCAGCCGACAACGAACGGCGAGCCGGGCCAATGCGAATCTGTCGTACTCTGGGCGAGTGGAGATTCGCATTGGCATCATCAACAGCGCCCGAGAGTTGAACTTCGAGTCGAACCAGCCCGCGGCCGAGATCGAATCGATCGTACGGACCGCGCTCGACACCGACGCCAAGTACTTCAAGCTGGCCGATGACAAGGGGCGCGAGTTCCTGGTCCCGGTGGCCGGACTGGCCTACGTAGAGGTCGGTTCGGAGGCTTCACGTCGCGTCGGATTCGTCGCCTGACATGGAACTCCTGTTCGTCATGGTGATCGGGGCGTCGATCGGCGGCATCCTGCGTTACCTGTTGCCCGGACGCGACGCGTACGGCATCCTGCTGCTTCCGGCGATCGGCTCCGCCGTCTCCGGCGCGGTCTGGGCGGCGCTCACCTGGGTGGGGCTGACCTTCGACGGCGGCTGGATCTGGGTGGCGAGCCTCGCCGCCGGCGCGATCGCGTCCGCACTGGTCGCCCTCTTGCTTCCGAAGGCGCGCGAGCGCGGCGACGCAGCTCTGTACGAGCGCCTCAGCCGCCCGTAGCCCTCTGTTCTGCGAGCTCAGCGCGCGCACTCCGTTCTGCGCGCGGCTCAGCCCGTTTCGCGGCGGCGCTCCCGCTCACGCGGGTCAAACCACCACGCGCGCGTCAAATTCGACCCGCGCGTGGGTGTTCGACCCGCGCGTGGACAGCCGGATGCCGCGGACGCGGCACCCGCGAGGCGGTCAGGCCGTCAGGCCGAGGTCATCCATCCGGCGCGTGTGATCGGCGATCAGTTCGGTGAACACCGGCTCGAGGCGCTCGTCGGTCGTGAGCGTGTCCTCCGGCAGCGCGAGCGCGGAACGCGCGATGAGCAGCGTGTCACCGACGAGCCTGCGGCCCCACAGCGCCAGCCGCGATGCGAGCTTCGGGTCGGTGTCGATGGCGGCCGAAAGCTCGGTGGCGAGCAGTTCCTGGTCCTCCTGCCCGCCCAGGATCGTGCGCATCCGTTGCGGGTAGTCGCCGTTCAGTCCCTCGGCGAGCCGCACGAAGCAGTCGTCGAGTATGCCCGCCGAGACATATGCGGTCATGAGCATCTCGTACCAGTCGCTGCCCAGGGTGCGGTTGTGGAAGTGGTCGACGGATGCCGCGTACGGCTCCATCGCTTCGCCCGGATCGACGCCGAGTCGCTCCAGTTCGGCGACGATCGCCTGCTGACGCTGCAGGATCAGCGACGTGGCCCGACTGACCGCCTCTTTGGCCTGAGTCGTCGGCGCGGACGCGACCGCTTTGCCGAGAGTCTGGAATACCGAGAGCTGGATATATGCCGCGTGAGCGAGGTAGCGCTCGAGCGGTGGCGTCAGCTCGCTGATGTCCACCCGGTTGACCGGAAGATCGCTGTGGCGACGGGGCCGAAGCCGCGAGGTCGGTTTGCGCCTGACAAGCCACGGGAATCGTTTCGCCACTCGCCACAGCCTACCGGCAGTGTGCAGAGTAGACTGTCCTCCGGCCCCAATTAGGACGGGGTCACTGTGCCCCAGGAGAAAACGGGCGCAACTTTCGACCCAGACGGGGCATATAACTTGACATTCTCAGCACTCGGCGTTGATCAGGACATGGTTGACGCCCTTGCCGCACGCGGCATCACCGAACCCTTCCCCATCCAGACGCAGACCATTCCAATGGGTCTCGGCGGTCAGGACATCATCGGGCAGGCCAAGACCGGCACCGGCAAGACCCTCGGGTTCGGCCTGCCGCTCCTGCAGGAGCTCGGCCCCGACCCCGAGCCAGGCGTGCAGGCGCTTGTCGTGGTGCCGACGCGCGAACTGTGCGTGCAGGTCGCCGAAGACCTGGTCACCGCCGCCTCGAACCGGCCCACCAAGGTCGTCGCGATCTACGGCGGCAAGGCCTATGAGGGCCAGATCGAGCAGCTCAAGGATGGCGCACAGGTCGTCGTCGGCACCCCCGGTCGCCTGCTCGACCTCGCAAGCCAGCGCATGCTGAGCCTGAAGAACGTCAAGGTGATGGTGCTCGACGAGGCCGACAAGATGCTCGACCTCGGCTTCCTTGGGGATATCGAGAAGCTCTTCGCGCAGACCGACCCGACCCGCCACACGATGCTGTTCTCGGCAACCATGCCCGGCCCGATCGTCGCGCTGGCGCGTCGCTTCATGAACCGGCCGATTCATATCCGTCACACCGATCCGGACGAGGGACTCACCCAGGCGAACATCCGCCACATCGTCTACCGCGCGCACTCGCTCGACAAGGACGAGGTGATCGGCCGCATCCTGCAGGCCGAGGGACGCGGCAAAACCGTGGTCTTCACGCGCACCAAGCGCGCCGCCGCGAAGCTCGTCGAGGAGCTCAACGACCGCGGCTTCAACGCCGCGGCGGTGCACGGCGACCTCAACCAGGAGCAGCGCGAGCGGGCGATGGCCGCGTTCAAGGCAGGCAAGAAGGACATCCTGATCGCAACGGATGTCGCGGCGCGCGGCATCGACGTCGACGACGTCACGCACGTGATCAACCACACGGTTCCGGATGACCCGGACACCTACCTGCACCGTGCCGGCCGCACCGGACGCGCGGGCAAGACCGGTATCGCGGTCACCTTCGTCGACTGGGACGACCTGCACAAGTGGTCGCTCATCAACCGCGGCCTGGACATGGGCGTGCCGGAGCCGGTCGAGACCTACTCGTCGTCACCGCACCTGTTCGAGGACCTGGGCATCCCGGCCGGCTCGAAGGGCCGCCTCAAGCACACGCCGCCGCCGCGGCGCGAGGAGGGCGAGCCCAAGCCTCGCGAGCACGCGGAGGGCGGCGAGCGCCCGGCACGGTCACGTCAGCGCAACCGCACCCGCGGTGGACGCCCGGCCGAGCAGCAGCCCGCCACCAAGGAGCCGGGTGCCGGCACCCACGACGGCACGACGCCCGCGCGTCGCCGTCAGCGCCGCCGTCGCCCGTCCGGCGACAAGTCCACGCCGCCTGCCGCGTAGGCGGCAGCGGCATCCCGCGTCAGTTCCGGACCTGCGCGCTAGTTCCGGACGGCCGCGCAGTTCCGCCTCGGCGCTGCAGTTCCGGACGTTCGCACCCGGTGCGCCGGGCGCGGATGTCCGCTACGGGCGCGGAGGCGCACGACGGCACCGGCATCCTTAGCCACCGAACGGCGCCGCCCCGGTGCCTTCGGCGATGATCCGCTCGAGCACCTCCGGTTCGGTGGTGTTCTCGGCGAGCCGGTTCGGCTTGCCGTCGCCGTGGTAGTCGCTTGACCCGGTTACCGCGAGCCCGAATTTCTCCGCGAACCGAGCGAGCTTCCGCTTGCCCGACTCGGTGTTCTCCCGGTGGTGCAGCTCGAGCCCGAACAGCCCGGCGTCGACCAGCTCAGCGAGGCTGCGTTCGTCGAGCACAGACAGCGCACCCCGCGTGCCCGGATGCGCGAGCACCGGCACCCCGCCTGCCGCGCGCACCATTCGTACCGCCTCGAGCGGGTCCGGCGCGTAGTGCGGCACCGAGTAGCCGTGCCGCGGATGCAGGATGCCCTCGAATGCGGCACTGCGATCCAGCGCGTGCCCGCGCGCCACCAGCGCATCGGCGATGTGCGGGCGTCCGACCGTCGCCCCATCGGTGGTCTGGGCGACGACATCCGCCCACTCGATCTCGAAGTCGGCGGCCAGCCGGGAGACGATCGTCTCGGCTCGCTTCAGCCGCGACTCCCGGATGCGCAGCGTCTCCTCGCGCAGGTCGACATCCTCCGGATCGATCAGGTAGCCCAGCAGGTGGATGCTCATCCACTCCCGCCGGGTGCTGAACTCCATCCCCGGGATCACGGTCAGGCCGGTGCCGGATGCCGCAGCGGCCGCTTCCTCCCACCCGGCAGTCGAATCGTGGTCGGTGATGGCGACCACCCCGAGCCCGGCGTCGATCGCAGCTCGCACCAGCTCCGCGGGAGTCTCCGTGCCGTCTGAGACGTTGCTGTGAGTATGCAGATCGATCGGTTGCCGCATTCAGCAACTCTACGTCGCCCTACCGGTACGCTCATGGGGCCATGATTCGCCGTGTTATCGCCGCCGTTGTGCTCGCAGTGGTCGGCCTGGTGTTGCTCGGTTTTGCCTGGCCGCAGCTGTTCGGCCTGCAGGATGCGCCGTTCTTCGCCCAGGTCGTATCGCTCCGCGCGCTGGCCGGGCTGTGCGCCATTCTCGGTCTCGCGGTGCTTCTGCTGGTCGCGCTCATCGTGCCGAGGGCGCGCCGCTTCTGCATGGCCATGTCTGCACTGCTCGCCCTCTTTATCGGCATCTCGGCTGCGGTGCTCGGCACCCGCGGCTTCGGCGACACCGCCTTCGAGGAGAAGCAGCCCGGCGACATCACCGTGCTCGCCTGGAACACCCTCGGGGACGCCCCAGGCGCAGAGGAGATCGCCCGCGTCGCCCTGGAAACCGGCGCCGACGTCGTCTCGCTGCCGGAGACGACGGTGCAGACCGCGGTCGCAGTTGCCGAGATCATGCGCGACGGGGGCAGCCCGATGTGGGTGCACTCGCTCGCCTACGACCTGATCTCGAAGGCCCGGTCGACGTCGCTGCTGACCAGCGTCGAGCTGGGCCAGTACACCTCCGATCCTCTCGCGCGCACGACAAGCGTGCTGCCGACCCTGGTCGCGACCCCGTTGAACGGCGACGGACCGACCATCGTCGCGGTGCACGCCGTCTCCCCCACCACTCCGCAGCTGCAGAACTGGCGCGACGACCTGCAGATCATCGCCGACCTCTGCAGCGGCGGCGATGTGATCATGGCGGGCGACTTCAACGCGACCCTGGACCACTTCAGCAACTACGGGCATCCGGATGGCGGCGACCTCGGCGCCTGCTACAACGGCGCTGACGCGACCGGCAACGCCGCCGTCGGCACCTGGCCGACCATGCTTCCCGCGCTGGTCGGCGCCCCGATCGACCACGTGATGGCCACCGCGAACTGGCGGGCGACCGGCGGCCGCGTTATCCAGTCCGTGGACCACTCGGGCAGCGACCACCGGCCCATCGTGGTGCAGCTCAGTCGCGCTGAGGGAGAATAAGGCATGGCCGAATCCAAGAACCCCGCCCCGCGCGCGACCAGCAACCGCTCCACGACGCCCGGCAGCGATGTCTTCAAGAGCTACATCTCGCAGCACTGGGCCGACCGGGAGGACACCGTCGGGTCCCCGCGCGAGCACGCGCTGTTCGCGGCGAAGCGGCGAGCGCGCCTCTCCGAGCTGTACCCTGGCAAGCGGCTGGTCATCCCGGCCGGGGCCGCCAAGGTGCGCTCCAATGACACCGACTACGCCTACCGTGCGCACTCCGCGTTCGCCCACCTGACCGGCTGGGGCTCCGATTCCGAGCCCGGCTCTGTGCTCGTGCTCGAGCCGACCGGCTACGGCCACGAGGCGACCCTCTACTTCCGGGAGCGGGCCGGCCGCGACTCCGACGAGTTCTACGCCAATCCGGACATCGGCGAGTTCTGGATCGGCGCGCGCCCGTCGCTCGCGCAGGTCGCCGGTGACCTCGGCATCCAGTCCCGCGGCATCGCCGAGTTGGAGAGCGTCATCGACAGCGTCGACGCGGACACGCTCATCGTGCGTGAGGCCGATCGCGACCTCACCGACCAGATCGACGGGCGGCGGCTGCTGGCGGCTGACGCCGAGTCGGTCGACAGCGACGGGGACGCGCAGCTCGCGCGTGACCTCTCCGAGTTGCGGCTGGTCAAGGACGAATTCGAGATCGAGCAGATGCGCCTCGCCGTCGCCGCGACGAAGAAGGGCTTCGACGATGTCATCGCCGACCGTCCCGAGATCATCGCGCACCCGCGCGGCGAGCGGCTGGTCGAGGGCACCTTCAACCGACGCGCCCGCGCCGAGGGCAACACGGTCGGTTACGACACGATTGCGGCATCCGGCGCGCACGCGTGCATCCTGCACTGGACCCGCAACGACGGCCGGGTGCGGGAGGGCGACCTGATCCTGCTGGACGCGGGCATCGAGCTCGACAGTTACTACACCGCGGACATCACGCGCACGCTGCCGGTCAACGGCACCTTCACCGACGTTCAGCGCAAGGTGTACGAGGCGGTGCTGGAAGCGGCGGATGCTGCGTTCGCGATCGTGCGTCCCGGCATCCGGTTCCGGGAGATCCACCAGACCGCGATGGCGGTCATCGCGCGCAAGACCGCCGAGTGGGGGCTGCTGCCGGTGTCGGCTGAGGAGTCGATCGAGCCGGATGCGCAGTACCACCGCCGGTACATGGTGCATGGCACCAGCCACCACCTGGGGATGGACGTGCACGACTGCGCGCAGGCGCGCCGCGACATGTACCTGGACGGCGTGCTCGAGCCGGGCATGGTGTTCACGATCGAGCCGGGTCTGTACTTCCAGCCGGACGACCTGACGGTGCCGGAGGAGTTCCGCGGCATCGGGGTGCGGATCGAGGACAACATCCTGGTGACCGCCGACGGCGCCGAGAACCTGTCCATCGGCATCCCGCGCACCGTCGACGACGTCGAGGCCTGGCTGCGCTGACCCCGCGATCTTAACCCGTTTCAAGGAGATTCCGAGGGCGAGGGGCCCGGATGCCTGTCCCTCCGACCTGGAAGGGGTGGTTCTCCTTGAAATGGGTTAAGGAGACGAGACTAGGGCGAGGTGCGGGTGAGAAGCTCCTGCGCCCGGATGGTGAACGCCGGGTCCACGATGACCTCATAACGGCTGGCGACCACCTGGTTCGTGGAGGTGAAGTCGCGCCGACGGCGATTCAGCGAGTAGCTGACCAGGCCGAACATCATGCCGAAGCCGGCTCCGATGAGCACCGCCGCGCCGATGTAGAGCACCGCGTTCGGGGTCGGCGTGAAGATGAACAGCAGCAAGCCGAAGAACAGCCCGAGCCACGCGCCGCTCGCGGCGCCCGCCAGCGCGGCCCTGCCGTACGACATCGAACCGGTCACCCGCTCCACCGACCTCAGGTCGCTGCCGACGATGGAAATATGCTTCACCGGGAATTCGGCCTTGACCAGACGATCGACGACCGACTGCGCCTCTTCATAGCTGTCGAAACCGCCGAGCACGTCTCCCTTGGGAACCGTGGGCAATAGCCGCCCACGACGCGGCACACCACTCTGACTGGTCACCTAAGTCATTCTTCCATGCGCCGGGTACGGTTGTAGCGTGAACGCCACCAGAGTCTTCGTCGCCAGGCTCGCCGGCAGCGCGGTCTTCGACCCGGCCGGCGACAAGGTCGGTCGTGTGCTCGACGTGCTCGTCGTGTACCGCCGAAAGCTGGCTCCGCGCGTGGTCGGTTTCGTCGTCGAGGTCCCCGGACGTCGCCGCATCTTCCTCTCCATCGGCCGTGTGACGAGCATCGGCAGCGGGCAGATCATCACCACCGGGCTGATCAACCTGCGCCGCTTCGAGCAGCGTGGCGGCGAGGTGCGCGTGATCGCCGAGATGCTCGGCCGCAACGTGACCCTCGCAGACGGGTCAGGCACCGCGACCATCGAGGACATCGCGATCGAGGAGGCTGCGCCAGGCGAGTGGGCGATCGGCGAGCTGTTCCTGCGCCGGCCGAAGACCAGCCCGTCGCCGTTCGCCAAGGGCTCGACGGTGTTCGCGCGCTGGGATGAGGTCCGCGAGCGCACACGCCCCGGCGAGGCCCAGTCGTCCAGCCAGCTGCTCGCCACCTACGAGGACCTGCTTCCGGCCGACCTCGCCAATGCGCTCCTCGACCTGCCAGAGCAGCGGATGCTCGAGGTGGCCGAGGAGCTCAGCGACGACCGACTCGCCGACGTGCTCGAGGAGATGCCCGAGACTGAGCAGGTCGAGATCCTCAACAACCTTCCGGATGCCCGTGCTGCCGACGTCCTCGACCAGATGCAGCCGGATGACGCCGCAGACCTGATCGCGCAGCTGAGCGATGAGCGCGGCGAGACCCTCCTCGAGCTCATGGAGCCCAAGGAGGCAGAGGACGTCCGGATGCTCCTCGCGTACGCCCCGGACACCGCAGGCGGGCTCATGACCACAGAGCCCGTGATCGTCTCAGCCGACACGACCGTCGCGGAGGGTCTCGCCCTCATCCGGCGCGCCGACCTGGCCCCCACCCTGGGCGCCGCCATCTGTGTGACCCTGCCGCCGTACGAACCGCCGACCGGGCGCTTCCTCGGTGTCGTGCACTTCCAGCGGATGCTGCGCTACCCGCCCATGGAACGGCTGGGCACCATCCTGGACCAGAAGCTCGACCCGGTGCGCGCCGATACCTCGGCGGCGGAGGTCAGCCGCATCCTCGCCAGCTACGACCTGGTCTCGGTGCCGGTCGTCGACGATCAGCACCACCTGGTCGGCGTCGTCACCATCGACGACGTGCTCGATTACCTGCTGCCGGAGGACTGGCGAAGTCACGACGAGGATGAGCCCGCGAAGCTCATCCGCGCGGATACCAGCCCGATCAGTGTGGTGAACAGGCCGAAGAGGAGGACGACCGATGGCACGTGACGACCGCGACGACCTCTCCTCGCCGAAGGGTCTGCGCGGTCCCTTCGTGCACCGGCTAGGCCAGCCCAGCGACCGGTTCGGACGCTTCACCGAGTCCGTCGCGCGTGCCATGGGCACGCCGTGGTTCCTGCTCGCGCTCACCCTGTTCTGCGGCGCATGGCTCATCTACAACGTGATCGCCCCCGTACCGTGGCGTTTCGACTCCGCCGCGCTCGGGTTCACCGCACTCACCCTGATCCTGTCGCTGCAGGCGTCCTACGCTGCACCGCTCATCCTGCTCGCCCAGAACCGGCAGGACGACCGCGACCGGGTGCAGATCGAGCAGGACCGGCAGCGCGCTGAACGCAACCTCGCCGACACCGAGTACCTGGCGCGTGAGGTCGTCGCGCTCCGGCTGATGGTGCGAGATCTTGCGAGCAAGGACTTCATTCGCGCCGAACTGCGTGCCCTGCTTGAAGAGTTGGAGCGCGACAAAGACTCCGAGAAGGCACCGACGGTTGACTGATCTGGTCGCATCCGTTCGCACCGCCCTGAACCGGGTCATCGATCCCGAGATTCGCAAGCCGATTGCCGAGCTCGGGATGATCGGCGACGTCGCGGTCAGTGATTCGCATGCGACGGTCGACATCAAACTGACGATCGTCGGATGCCCAGCGGCCGACACGATCGAACGCGATGTCCGCGAGGCGGCCGGCTCGGTCGGGGGGATCACGGATGTCACGGTGAACGTGTCGATCATGTCCCCGGAGGAGCGCACCGCGCTCACCGAGCGGCTGCACGGCGCCCGCCGCGGCAGCCAGTTCCCGCCCGACTCGCTGACCCGCATCTACGCGATCACCAGCGGCAAGGGCGGGGTCGGCAAGTCGACCATCACCGCGAACCTCGGCGTCGCGCTCGCGGCTCGCGGGCTTCGGGTCGGCATCGTCGACGCCGACGTGTTCGGATTCTCGATCCCCGGCATCCTGGGACTCGGCGATGCCAAGCCGACCAAGGTCGGCGACATGATCCTGCCGCCGATCGCCCACGACGTGAAGGTCATCTCGATCGGGATGTTCGTCGACGGCTCCGGCACCGCCGTCGCCTGGCGCGGGCCGATGCTGCACCGCACGATCAACCAGTTCCTCACCGACGTGTACTTCGGCGACCTGGACGTGCTGCTGCTCGACCTGCCACCCGGCACCGGCGACGTGGCGATCTCAATCGGGCAGCTGCTGCCGCAGGCCGAGGTGGTCGTGGTGACCACCCCGCAGGCTGCCGCGGCCGACGTGGCAGAACGCAGCGGCGTCGTGGCCCGGAAGACCGGGCAGCAGGTCATCGGCGTGGTGGAGAACATGGCCGGGCTGGCGCAACCGGATGGCACGGTGCTCGACCTGTTCGGAACCGGCGGCGGGCAGGCGACCGCCGAGCGGCTCGGGGTGCCGCTGCTCACGTCGGTGCCGCTCAGCGTGCCGCTGCGCGCGGGAGGCGACGCTGGTGCTCCCGTCGTGCTGACGCATCCGGATGACCCGGCCGCTCGAGCGATCACCGACCTGGCCGCATCGCTCGCGGTGCGCCCGCGCGGCCTCGCCGGCCGGAAGCTCGGCCTTCGCGTCACCTGACCGCGGCGGCCCCCACCGACCCGCCCCGCACGGCCCTGTTATGCAGGACACTCCCTGTTGTGCAGGACTTTCCGGCCCGAATGGCCCTCCCGCCCCATGACCGGGCAGTGAAGCCACCGGATGTCCTGCACAACAGGGATCCCCCCACGCGCCCGCCTAAGCGGCCGCGGTCTCGGCGGACAGGTCGGCGTCCACCGCTGCCTCCGGTTGCCGCAACAGCCCCAGTGCGATCGACCCGAAACCGACCGTGAGGAGCGCGTACAGCGCGATGCCATCGAACGGCGTGGGCGCAACGAACTCGGAAACCAGTCCCAGGATCACCACGATGCTCGCCCACAGCGGCGCCAACCCGGCGCGCCAGAGCGCGATCACCAGCAGAATCGTGCCGATCTCGGTGAGCACCAGCATCGGCAGCAGGACCGCCGTGAACCCGACACCCTCGAACAGCGCCTGCGAGAGCGCCCCCGCCCCGGCACGATCCTCGGCCGCCGCCATCGGAAGCTGCGACATCACCATGCCGACGATGGCATTGTGCATGACCCAGCCGACGGCGGTCGCGAGCGCCGCCGCCGCACCCCACCGGGATCCACGCTCGGCGAGACGCCCCCGCAACGCGAGCACCGCAAGCACGAACAACGTGAACGAGAGCAGAAGGAGCAGGTTGGCCGCGAGGAAGCGCGTCGACTCCGCCTCGATCACCGCGAGGCGAGCAGCGCCGTCGGCTGGCAACTCAGGAAGGGTCAGCGTGGCGGCAAGGCCGACGATCGGTGCAGCTATGAGGGCGACGGCGCCCGCGCGGTGCGACATTGAAACTCCTTTGTCGAGGTGGATCGGAACACATCACGGTACGGACAGCCCAGAACCCTGTCGTCGGCTGGCGCGGCGAACCGGATACGACCCTGGTCGTACGCCCTCTAACCCCACGGTCGATGGCCGGGTGGCGCATCCGTTGGTACGGTGATCGAATGTCGCAGCCGGGTCGAGGATTCAGCCGGCTTCCGCGTGTGCGTTCGATGCCCCGCGTCCGTCAGTGGATTGTCGACATCGTGCTGGCAGGCCTGCTTGTGGCGGCCGGGTTCGTCCAACTCGTCAGCGACGGCGGGCTGACACCGTTCGCCGTGCTCGGGATGCTGGGGATGACGCTTCCGGTGGCCTGGCGGCACATCGCCCCGTTCACCGCCGTCACCGTCGGCTGGGGCGTCCTGCTCCTGGAGGAGGGCTTCGGCGGGGACATCACCAGCCAGGGCTACGGCGCGGTGATCGCTCTCACCCTCACGCTCTACACGGCCGCCGCGCACACCGACCGACGGCGCGCCCTCGCCGCAGTCGCTGTCGCACTGCTCTGCGACTGGCTCGCGGTCGCACTCGCCGACGAACCATCCGTCGCCAGCTTCGCATTCACCACCCTCATCGTGATCGCTCCCTGGGGCGCCGGCCGCATCATCCGGGATCGCCAGCAGCACATCGACGAATTGCGCTCGCTATCGGCCGCGCTCGAGCGCGAACGCGAGGAACGCGTGCGTGAGGCGACGATCGCCGAGCGCGAGCGGATGGGGCGGGAGATGCACGACGTGCTCACGCACACGCTGAGCGTGATGGTCGTGCAACTGGGTGCCGTCACCCGGGTCCTCGAACGCGATCCGGTCGCGGCGCGGTCGACCATCGAGTCGGTACGTTCTACCGGCAAGGATGCGCTGGCCGAACTGCGCTTCCTGCTCGGACTGCAATCGCCAGGCTCCGGGCCGGGGAGTGCGCCGAATCCTGGCCTGGCGCAGATCGAAGAGCTCGCGGAGGCGATGCGCCGCTCCGGTCTTCCCACCGACATCCGCCTCGACATCCGGGACGGCGGTGTCGAGCGGCTGCCACAGCCGATCGACCTCGCGGCGTACCGGATCGTGCAGGAGGCGCTCACCAACACGCTTCGGCATGCCCCGGGCGCCAGCGCAACGGTGACGATCGGCATCACCGGCGATCGACTCGACGTGCTCGTCTCCGACTCCGGCGGGCAACCGCGCCTACCGGCGGCAAACGGGGGCGGTCACGGCATCGACGGCATGCGAGCGCGAGCGCGCCTCTGCGGCGGCGAGCTGACGGCTGCGCCGGACCCTGCCGGCGGATTCACCGTGCACGCGCTGCTGCCGACCGGGGCGATGTCGTGATCCGCGTCCTGGTGGCCGACGACCACCCGCTCGTCCGCAGCGGATTCCGCATGATCCTCGAGTCGGAACCGGACCTCGAGGTCGTCGCCGAGGCGGCGCACGGCGGCGAGGTGATCGACTACCTGCGCAGCCACAGCGTCGACGTCGTGCTCATGGACATCCGGATGCCGCAGGTCGACGGTCTGGCGGCGATCCGCGCCCTCGCGGCGCAGGGCATTGCGGGCAGGGTGCTGGTGCTCACAACCTTCGACGCCGACGAGTACGTGCACGAGGCGCTGCGCGCCGGAGCGAGCGGGTTCCTGCTGAAGGATGTCGATCCGGCCGACCTGGTGCACGCCGTGCGCACCGTCGCCAGGGGCGGCGCGCTCCTGGCGCCTGGGGTGACGCGCCGGCTCGTTGAACGGTTCACCCGCGGCCCCGCGCCAGGGGCACTGGACCCCGCGCTGCGCGGTCTGACCGAGCGGGAACTCGAGGTCTTCACCCTCGTCGCGCGCGGGCTCTCGAACGCCCAGTGCGCCGCCCGGCTCTCGATCAGCGCGGCAACAGTGAAGACCCATGTGACGCGCATCTTTGCGAAGCTGAATCTGCGCGACCGGGCACAGGCGGTGGTGCTCGGCTACGAGTCCGGGCTGGTTCGCCCGGGCGACCCGGTGTGACCCGCACACATCCGGCCCTCGTTATGCAGGACATTCCCTGTTGTGCAGGACTTTCTCGACCAGACGGCCCCGTTGCCCAGTAGAGGAGCCGGCAACCGCCCGGATGTCCTGCACAACAGGGGTTGGGTGCCGAACCCGGCTCAGGCGGCGGGTTCGACCAGCCGGGCCAGCAGCTCAGTCAGCAGCCGCTCGGTGAGCGCGGCGGGCAACGCCTCGATGAGCGCCATGAACGGCGCCATCCGGTCGGGCAGCGTCCCACCGTCAACGCCCAGGCCGATCGCCTGAAGGATCGCGCCCGCAGCATCAGAATCCAGCGGCAACGGATCGGCGGCGCTGAGACCGGCGACCCCGACCAGCCCGGCCGGCAGCGAGGTCAGCACCTGCTCCGCCGTCGCAGGCGGCACACCCCGCACCTCGGCCGCGGCCGCGATCAGCGCGGCGCTCAGCTCAGGCAGCACCTCGGCGGTCACCGGGGTGATGGTCAGGTGCGTGGTGCGCGGCAGCCTGCTGCCATCCGGCTGCGTGAAGCCCGGCTGCAGCTGCAGCAGGAACCCGTGCTGGCGCACCCGGTCGGCCCAGTGGTGCGGGTCGACCCGCCGGTCGGCATCCACCGACTCGTCGGTCGCGACGGCGAACAGGGGCCCGACCGGCTCGCCGACCACCCGCAAACCCTCTGTCCCCTCGACCACCGAGACCAGCGCAGCGGTCGACGCCGCCGTCGACGCGGCCAGCTCTGAGAAGCCCGACCGCCCGAGCGCGCCGATGATCGCCCACGCCGCTGCGAGCGCGCCAGCCGACTTCGACCCGAGCATCGTCGGGTTGACGACCGGATACCCCGGCCACAGCGTGGTCGCGAAGTACTGGGCCCGGTGCCGGTCGCGACCACGGTGCAGCAGCACCGACGCGCCCTTCGGCGCGTACCCATACTTGTGCAGGTCGGCGCTGATGCTCGTGACGCCCGGCACGAGGAAGTCCCACGGCTCCGGTGTGTCCAGCCAGGGCAGCACCCAGCCGCCGATGCAGGCGTCGACGTGGCAGGAGATGCCCCGTTCGGCCGCGGCCGCCGCCACCCGGCCGACCGGGTCAAGCCCGGCGAACGGATAGTTCGGCGCCGACACCACCACGAGCGCGACATCCGGGCCGAGCCGCCCGATCAGGTCGTCGGCGGACACCACACCGTCGGCGTCGACCGGAACCAGGTCCAGCTTCAGCCCGAAGTAGTGCGCCGCCTTCTGGAAGGCCGCATGGGCTGTCACCGGCGCAACCAGGCGACCGCGGGCATCCGGATGCTCCCGCTGCCACAGGTCGCGCGCTGTCTTCACCGCGAGCAGGCAGCTCTCGGTGCCGCCGCTGGTGACGTTGCCGACAACGTCGTCGTCACCGTGCAGCATCGTGCGCGCGAAGGCGATGACCTCGCGCTCCATGGTCGCAACCGAGGTGAAGGTGGTCGGATCGAGCCCGTTGACCGGCTGCACCATCCGCATCGCCTCGGCCGCGAGCTCGTCCAGCTCGGCCAGGCCGGAGTCGTAGACGTAGGAGAGCACGCGTCCGCCATGGGTCGGCGCGTCAAGCGCGCGCAACTCGGCGAGCCGTGCCAGCAGGTCGGATGGCTGCCGCTCAAGCATCCTGCGTCTCCTCCGCCGCCGGCCGCTCGATGAACGCGCGGCGCAGCCCGTACCGAGACAGCGAGACCAGGCTGAGGGCGATGATGGCGGCCGGCACGACGCTGAAGCTCAGCACGATGCCCGCGACCGCGCGCGGCGTCTGTTCGATGTCGACACCGGCGACCGACTCCGCGTACCCGGTCATTGCGAGCACGATGGTCAGCACTGTCGCGCCGAGCGCCATACCCGCGGTCTCCCCCGCCGTCCACACGCCGCTGAAGGCGCCCGCCTTGCCCTCGCCGGCGCTGCGCGCGTCGTGCGAGATGACATCCGGGAGCATCGCCATCGGCAGCGACTGCATGCCCGCGTAGGCGGCGCCGGCGACCGCGACGGGCACGTACACCCAGGCGCCGGGCTCCCACAGCATCCCGGTCAGGCTGAGCGCGGCCAGCCCGAACAGGATGCTCGCGAACATGAACGCGCGCTCCTTGCCGATGCCGCGCGCGATGAGCCCCCACACCGGGGCGGCGAACAGCGCCGGGGCGATCAGCGCCACGAACAGCAGCGTCACCGCGCGCTCACTGTCGAGCACCCAGGTCGCGACGTACTGCGCGCCGGCGAGCATGAGCCCGGTTGCCAAGCCCTGCAGCACGAAGGTGAGCAGCAGCGCCCGGAACGGCTGACTTCGCTGCAGCGCCCGGATGCCGCTGCGATAGTTCTCGGCGATTGACATCTTCGGCGCGGGGCCCGCAAGGTCGACGCCGCGCGGCGCGACCGAGCTGGACACGTACATGCCCGCACCGATGACCAGACCGGCCACGACCGCCATCAGCAGGTAGCCGAAGTGCTCGCCGCCGCCGAGCGCGCGCAGTTCTGGGCCACCGGCACCGAACAGCAGGATCGCGAACGTGAGCACAACGACCCGCCAGGTCAGCAGGCGGGTGCGGTCGTCGTAGCTGCTGGTCAACTCGGCGGGAAGTGCGATGTAGGGCACCTGGAACAGGCTGAACGAGGTGGCGGTCAGGATGAACGCCAACAGCACCCACACGCCGGAGACCACCGGGTCCAACCCGGCCGGCACCGCGAAGGTGAGCACAAAGAACACCGGCAGGGTCAGCGCGCCGATCACCATGAAGCGGCGCCTGGACCCGGTGTGGGCGAGGCTGCGGTCGCTTTGCGCGCCGAGGACCGGGTCGATGATGACGTCCCAGATCTTCGCGGCGGTCACCAGCACACCGGCGAGCAGCGCCGCGACCCCGAGGGTGTCTGTCAGGTAATAAACGAGCACCAGCCCTGGCAGGGTGCCGAAGCCGCCGGTGCCGAGCGACCCGATCGCATACCTCGCGATGGTCTTCTTCGGCAGGGTCGATTGGGCGGAGCGCGACGGTGCGGCCATGCGAAGAAAGTGTAGCGTTACCCTCATGTCGGCCTTGCCCGTTACCCGTGCCGCGATCGAGGGTCACCGCGGCCTCACCGCAACCAGCGGCCACACCGCCGCGGTCAACCAGCCGTTCACCGGCGAGCTGCTGCACGAGCTTCCGCTCAGTTCCCTTGATGACGTCGCGGATGCCGCGGCGCGAGCCCGTCTCGCCCAGCTGTCTTGGAGCCACGCCGGCTTCGCGCACCGCCGTGCTGTGCTGTTGCGAGCCCACGACCTGCTGCTCGAGCGTCGCGAGGAGCTGCTGGACATCCTGCAGGCGGAGACCGGCAAGGCCCGCCTGCACGCGTTCGAGGATCTCGGCATGGGCGTCACAGCGACCCGCTACTACGCCATCATCGCGCGCGACACCCTGCGCAGCCGTGCCCGCCGCGGTCTCGTCCCGCTCGCCTACCGCACCAGGGTCGGCTACCGCGCCAAGGGGCTGATCGGCGTCATCACGCCCTGGAACTACCCCATCGCACTGGCGCTGATGGATGTCGTGCCCGCACTCGCATCCGGCAACGGCGTGCTGCAGAAGGCGGACAACCAGGGTGCGCTGACCACCCTCGCGGTGCGGCAGGCGTTCATCGACGCCGGGCTCCCATCCGACTTGTGGGGCGTTGTCGCCGGCCCGGGAAGCGAGATCGGCGGTGCAGTGATCGACGCCGCCGACTACGTCGCGTTCACCGGGTCCACCGCCACCGGCATCCGGGTCGGCACCCAGGCGGCGGCAGCGCTCAAGGGCGCGTCGCTCGAACTGGGCGGGAAGAACCCGATGATCGTGCTCGACGACGTCAACGTGACTTCGGCGGCGAAGGATGCCGTGAACGCGTGCTTCTCGTCGATGGGCCAGTTGTGCGTGTCGATCGAGCGGATCTACGTGCAGCGGCCCGTCGCTGCCGAGTTCATCGCCGAGTTCGTTGCGCGCACCGAGAGCCTCAAGCTGGGAGCGGCGTACGACAACTCGGTCGATCTCGGCTGCCTCACGCTGCCCAGCCAGCTCGACCACGTCGAGGCGCACGTTCAGGATGCGATCGCGAAGGGAGCGACCGTGCTGACCGGCGGCAAGCGTCGCCCCGAGTTGGGTCCGCTGTTCTACGAGCCGACCGTGCTGACCGACGTCACCGAGCAGATGGACTGCTTCGCCGCCGAGACCTTCGGCCCGGTGGTGGCGATCAGCGTCGTCGACTCCGAGGAGGAGGCGATTGTCGCGGCCAACGACTCGGAGTTCGGGCTGAACGCGTCGATCTTCAGCGGATCGCGGGCGCGCGCCCGCCGCCTTGCCGATGGGCTGCAGGCGGGGACCATCAACATCAACGAGGGCTTCCGGGCGACCTTCTCCTCTGTGGACGCGCCGATGGGTGGAGTGAAGCGGTCGGGGCTGGGCCGCCGCAACGGCCCTGAGGGGCTGCTGCGCTACGTCGACGCGCGCACGGTGTCCGAGTCGACCGGACTGTTCACCCTGCCGCGGACCGGTGCGGAAGCCGCGCGCCTCGGCGGGCTCACACTCACGGCGCTCAGGGCGCTGAAGTTCCTGCGCGCTCGCTGACCGCCCGGCGGCCTGGTAGCAGCCGGCCCCGCGCCTACATCGCCACACCGGTTATGCAGGACTTTTGGTTCGCAACGCCCCTACATCCCAGTGAAACGGGTTCAGCACGGTCAAATCTCCTGCAGAACAGGAAAAGTCCTGCACAACAGGGAGGGGCTAGGTGGCCTCCATGTCGAACGGAGCCTGCTTGCCCTGCTCCTCGAGGCGACGCTTGCGCTTGACGTAAGCCGATTCCATCCGGGGCTCGGCCTCGACCGGCTCCGGCTCGTCGATGAGGGCTTCCCGGATGATGCGGCGCGGGTCGTACTGGCGCGGATCGAGCTTCTTCCAGTCGACGTCGTCGAAGTCGGGGCCGAGCTCGTCGCGCATCCGGTCCTTGGCGCCATCCGCCATTCGCTTGAGCGATTTCACCAGCCGGGCGAGCTGCGCAGCGTAGTGCGGGAGGCGGTCAGGGCCGAGCAGGAAGACCGCAAGCACGCCGATGAGCAGCAGCTTCTCGAAGGTCAACCCGAACACTCCACCAGACTAACCGTTGCTGGCCTCCGGCGGCCGTAGAGTGGTGGGCGACAAGGAGCGCATGTGACCGACAAAGTGTCCGATTGGAAGTTCGCTGAGGATCTCGTGCGCGAGCACGAAGACATCATGCAGGCGCGTGCGCAGTCGATCGAGCTCGGAGTCGAAGCGGTCTCCCCCGCCACCGGCGCGCAGCTCGCGGTGATCGCCGCGGCCACGAACGCCGAGAACATCATCGAAATCGGCACCGGCGTCGGCGTGAGCGGACTGTGGATGCTGACCGGCGCCCCGAACGCGGTCCTGACCTCCATCGACATCGAGGCCGAGCACCAGCAGACGGCCCGCAAGAACTTCCTCGACGCTGGCATCCCGGCGAACCGGCTGAGGCTCATCACCGGTCGCGCACGCGAGGTGCTGCCGCGCATGAACGAGCAGGCCTACGACATCGTCCTGGTGGACGCCGACCCGGCCTCGGTCATCGAATACGTCGAGCACGGCCTCCGCCT
This sequence comes from uncultured Actinomycetota bacterium, assembly GCA_963702165.1. Taxonomy (GTDB): domain Bacteria; phylum Actinomycetota; class Actinomycetes; order Actinomycetales; family Microbacteriaceae; genus Terrimesophilobacter. The sequence continues at coordinate 1,524,343 of OY969722.1, forward strand.
GGTGCGGATGGGCGGCACGGTGCTGGTCGCGCACGCGCTGTGGCGCGGACACGTCGCGGACCCGGTGCGCCGCGACGACACGGTGGCCGCGTTCCGCACCCTGCTCCGCGAGACGTCGGCATCGGATGCCGTGATCAGCGCGCTCACGCCGGTCGGCGACGGGCTGCTCCAGCTCGTGCGAGTCGAATAGAAACGTCGCCCGGAAATGACTGCGGCGCGCCAGTCCAGTGGACCGGCGCGCCGAAGAGGTATCGACTGGTCGAGGTCAGCTTGCGGTGACAACGCCCGCGAGCGCGTCGTGAAGCTCCTTGGCCTCTGCGTCGTTGACTGAAACCACCAAGCGGCCACCGCCCTCGAGCGGCACTCGGACGATGATGAGCCGACCCTCGCGAACAGCCTCCATCGGTCCGTCACCGGTCCTCGGCTTCATGGCTGCCATGAATGGTCCCCTTTCGTGGATTTGTAGTCTCCATTATCTCGCATTCTGGGCGGGTCATGAAACGGACCCTCAAAAACTGCCGATCACGGTGGTGTCCAGTCGAGTCCGTCGATCCACCAGCAGTAGTACAACCACACCCACTGACCGACGATGAAGACGATCAGGATGGCGACCCGGTAGACGCGCGACCGCGGCTGGGCGAGCGCCCCGACCAGCGGGAACATCGGCATCAGCAGGCGGAAGGTGCTCGACTGCGGGAAGAAGACTGCGAGCAGGTAGATGCCGTAGCTGGCGACCCACAGCCGCAGGTCGACGCCGATGCGCTTCGCCCACGGCGTGAACAGGAAGGCGAAGAACGCCACGACCGCCAGTGCGAGCACCATGAACCCGATCGGTGCGGTCATCCACCATCCGGCGCCCTGGATCCACGGGGTGAACGGCACCAGCTCGCTGTAGCCGATGTAGGGCGCGCGCCACGCCAGCTCGGTGTCGGTGTACGCGGTGAACGAGCCCGTGACCGACCAGGCGATGATCAGCCACATGAATCCCATCACCGCGCTGAACACCATGGCGACGACGGATGCGATCCGCTCGTGGCCCGGGAACGGGTCGCGGTACCGGATCCACCAGCGGTGGATCACATGCAGCCCCAGGAACAGCGCGAACGCCAACCCGCTCGGCCGGGTGAGCGCCATCACGGCGATGATCGGCAGCAGCGCGATGTAGCGCCGCTGCACCACGAAGCTCAGGGCGACGATGAGCAGGAAGAGGTGCACCGCCTCGGCGTAGCCGACCTGCAGCAGCGGCGACAACGGCGCGAAGCAGAACAGCGCAACCGAGAACAGCGCGGTGCCGGCCGGCAGGCCGACGACCCGCATGAGCCGGTGGAAGGCGAGCGCGGCCGCGAGCGAGAACGCCACCGACACCACAACCGACCAGAACGACCAGGGCAGCCCGGTCAGCAGCATGAGAGCGCGCACCAGGAACGGGTAGACCGGCATGAAGGCCCACGAGTTCTCGCTGACCTGCCCCGTGTCGGTGAGCGGCAGCTCGCTCGGGTAGCCGGCGACGGCGACGTAGTGGTACCAGGTGGCATCCCACAGTTGGGCGAACGAGAAGTAGTCCGGATGCGCATCCGTCCACGCGTTCGCCGGCTGCCTGGCGGCGAACCAGAGCAGCAGGCTCGTGCTGACGACTCGGGACAGCGCCCAGATCACGACCACCCTGACCCAGGCCGGGGTCAGCCGGTAGCGGACCCGGACGGCGGTCGTCAGGCGCCGGTCAGCCACGCTCGCAGTCCCCGCTCGCACCTCTGTCACTTGCGCCAGTTCGACACGCTCATCGTCGGTGTGGGCGAGGAGCGGGTCGCCGGGACCATAATTCACGGCCGGGATGCCCAGGGCGGCGAAGCGTGCGACATCCGTCCAGCCGTACTTCGGTTTCGGCTCTCCGCCGACCGCGGCGAGGAACTCTTGTGCGAGCGCGTCGGTGAGCCCGGGGCGTGCACCGTCGGCCGCGTCCGTCAGGGTCAGCTCGAACCCGTCGAACACCTCGCGCACGTGCGCGAACGCGTCGTCGATGCTGTCGGCTCGGCGCGAAACGGTAGTTGACCGAGACGACGCACTCGTCCGGGATCACGTTGCCCGCAACCCCGCCGCTGATGCCGACGGCGTTGAGTCCCTCCCGGTAGACGAGCCCGTCGACCTCGATCTCCTGCGGTTCGTACGCCGCGAGCGCCGCCAGGATGGGCGCGGCAGCGTGGATCGCGTTTCGTCCCACCCACGCGCGCGCCGAGTGGGCGCGCACCCCGGTGGTGCGGATGTCGATACGCATGGTTCCGTTGCAGCCGCCCTCGATGAGTCCGCTGGTGGGTTCGCCGAGGATGGCGAAGTCGCCGGCGAGCAGGTCCGGCCGGTTGCGGGCCAGTCGCCCGAGGCCGTTGAGGTCGGCAGCGACCTCCTCGTTGTCGTACCAGATCCAGGTCACGTCGACGATCGGGTCGGTGAGCTCCGCGGCAAGCTTCAGCTGCACCGCGACCCCGCCCTTCATGTCGACGGTGCCCCTGCCCCAGAGCACGTCGCCCTCCAGCCGAGTCGGCAGATTGTCGTTCACCGGCACGGTGTCGATGTGGCCGGCAATGACCACCCGGCGCTCGCGACCCAGCCGTGTGCGGGCGACCACCGCGTCGCCGTCCCGGATGACCTCGAGATGCGCGAGGCCGCCGAGCGCCTGCTCGATCGCATCCGCCAGCGCTCGCTCGTTGCCGGACACCGACTCGATGTCGCACACCGCCCTGGTGATCTCGGTGGAGGTTGCGGACAGGTCAAGGCGGGTCATGCGGCCAGTTTAATGGTCGGTAGCCTTGAGGTATGGCCGAACGAAATGCGTGGGGATACGGGATTGCGACAATCGCTGGCGACGGGACGGTGCTCGACACCTGGTTTCCCGAGCCTGCTCTGGGCACCTTCCCGGCCGACCGCGACCCGCATCTGGCGCCCGCCGAGCTGGAGGCGCTGACCGGCCCGGATGAGCGGCGCGACGTGCGGCTCGAGTTCATGACCGTGCGGATCGAGCTGGATGCTCCGGCCTCCTCGACGCCGGACGCGTACCTCCGCCTGCACCTGCTCAGCCACCTGCTGGTGCAGGCCGAACAGCATCAACCTCGACGGCATCTTCGGCCAGCTGCCGAGCGTCGTCTGGACGAACGCCGGCCCTGTGCATCCGGATGCCTACTCGCGGCTGCGTCCGTTGCTCTCACGCGCGGGCATCACCGCGACGAGCCTCGACAAGTTCCCGCGCCTCATCGACTACGTTGTGCCGGCCGGGGTGCGGATCGCCGACGCCAACCGGGTGCGGCTGGGCGCGCACCTCTCCCCCGGCACCACCGTCATGCACGAGGGTTTCGTGAACTTCAACGCCGGGACGCTCGGCACCTCGATGATCGAGGGCCGCATCTCGCAGGGCGTTGTGGTCGGTGACGGCTCCGACATCGGCGGCGGCGCCTCGATCATGGGCACGCTCAGCGGCGGCGGCACCGAGCGCATCAGCATCGGCGAACGCGCACTGCTCGGCGCCAACTCCGGCATCGGGATCTCGCTGGGCGACGACTGCGTCGTCGAGGCCGGCCTGTACGTCACCGCGGGCACCAAGGTGCAGCTGGTGGGTGCCGCACCGCGTCCGGATGGCACGCCGGCCTCTGTGAAGGCGAAGGAGCTCTCCGGCAGGCCCGGCCTGCTGTTCCGCCGCAACTCGCTCACCGGAGCGGTCGAGGTGCTGGAGCGTTCGGGCGCGGGCGTGCAGCTGAACGAGGCCCTGCACGCCTAACCCGCTCGCCCGCGGGGCCCAAACAGCCCTTCCTCCAGCGCTCGAAGGGCCATTTTCAGACCCCGCGATGGCACAAACAGCCCTTCTTCCGCGCGCGGGTCGATCTTCCACGCGCCGGTCGAATTTGACCCGCGCGTGGAAGATGCACCCGCGCGAGGCCGGGCGCGCTAGCTCGAGCGCGGGAACGGGCGCGAGCCCTTGCCCGTGTACAGCTGCTGCGGCCGGCCGATGCGCGTGGTCGGGTCGTCGTTCATCTCACGCCACTGGGAGATCCACCCTGGCAGGCGCCCGATCGCGAACAACACCGTGAACATCCGGGCCGGGAAACCCATCGCCTTGTAGATCACGCCGGTGTAGAAGTCGACGTTCGGGTACAGCTTGCGCTCGATGAAGTAGTCGTCGGCGAGCGCGACCTCTTCGAGCTGCTTGGCGATGTCGAGCAGGTCATCCTGCACACCGAGCGACGCGAGCACCTCGTCGGCGCTCTCCTTGACGAGCTTGGCGCGCGGGTCGAAGTTCTTGTACACCCGGTGGCCGAAGCCCATGAGCCGGATGCCCTCTTCCTTGTTCTTGACCCGCTCGACGAAGCGCTCGACGCTCTCGCCGGACTCCTTGATCTCACGCAGCATCTTCAGCACCGCCTCGTTGGCGCCGCCATGCAGCGGGCCGTAGAGCGCGTTGATGCCCGCGGAGACGGATGCGAAGATGTTCGCCTCGGTCGAGCCGACCAGCCTCACTGTCGAGGTGGAGGCGTTCTGCTCGTGGTCTTCGTGCAGGATCAGCAGCCGGTCGAGCGCCTTCGACAGCACGGGGTTGACCTCGTACGGCTCGGCCATGTTGCCGAAGTTCAGCTTGAGGAAGTTGTCGACGAAGTTGAGGCTGTTGTCCGGGTAGAGGAACGCCTGGCCGAGGCTCTTCTTGTGCGCGTAGGCGGCGATCACCGGGAGCTTCGCGAGCAGCCGGATGGTGGAGATCTCCACCTGCTCCGGGTCGTGCACGTCCAGGGAGTCCTCGTAGTAGGTCGACAGCGCGCCGACGGCACTGGAGAGCACTGACATCGGGTGCGCGTTGTGCGGCAGCGCGTCGAAGAACCGACGCAGGTCCTCGTGCAGCAGCGTGTGGCGGCGGATGCGGTCCTCGAACCGGTCCAGTTCCACCGCGGTGGGCAGCTCGCCATAGATGAGCAGCCAGGCCACCTCAAGGTAGGTGGAGTGCTTCGCGAGGTCGGCGATGTCGTAGCCGCGGTAGCGCAGGATGCCCTGGTCGCCGTCGATGTAGGTGATGCCGCTCTTGGTCGACGCCGTGTTCACGAAACCGGGATCGAACGCGGTGTAGCCGGTCTGCTTCGTGAAGGTCGAGATGTCGATCGATCCCTTGCCGTCATTGGAAGCGAGGATCGGGAACTCGGCGGTTCCTCCGGGGAACTGGAGAGTCGCTGTGGCGTCGTTGGCTTCTGTCACGCGTACAGCCTAATTGGACGAACAGGCCATCATGGACTCCACCAATAGTTCACCCTTTCGGTTGGCGGTTCTCACCAAACGACTCAGCGAACGGATGCCGCCAACCGCCGCGCCGCATCCGCGACGGCGTCATCGGTGGCCGTGACCGCGATGCGAACGTGCCGATCGTCGCCGTAGAAGGTCCCCGGGGTGACCAGAATGCCGAGGTCGGCGAACCGCTGGACCAGCTCCCACGCGTCGGATCCGTCGCCAGCCCACAGGTACAGGCCGGCGACGCTGTGGTCGATGCGCAGCCCGGCACCGGTCAGTGCGCCGATCAGCACCTCGCGGCGCTTCCGGTACCGCTCACGCTGCTCGGCAACGTGGGCGTCGTCGTCCAGCACCGCCGCCATCGCCGCCTGGATCGGGGCCGGCGGGTTCAGCCCCAGGTGCTTGCGGACGGTCAGCAGCCGCTGGAGCAGGTCCCCGTCTCCGGCGGCGAACGCGGCACGGTACCCGGCGAGGTTCGATTGCTTGCTCAGCGAGTACACCGCGAGGATGTTGGTCATGCCGCCATCGATGACCCGGTCGTCGAGGATGCACGGCGTAGACCACTCTGAACCCCAGCCGAGTTCCGCGTAGCACTCGTCGTTCACGATGACCGCGCCCAGTTCGCGCGCGCGCCTCACCGCCTCGCGCAGGTCGGCGATGCCGAGCACCCGGCCATCCGGATTCCCCGGGCTGTTCAGCCAGATCAGCTTGGTGTCGTCGGGCCAGCTCTGCGGGTCGTCGCCCGTGAACAGCTTCGCGCCGGCCAGGCGCGCGCCGACCGCATAGGTCGGGTAGGCAATGGCGGGCTGCACCACGGTGTCGTCCGGGCCGAGTCCGAGCCACAGCGCCAGGCCCGCGATGAACTCCTTGGAGCCGAGAAGGGGCAGCACGCCCGTGTCCTGCAGCCCGAAGACGTTGCGGCGGCGAGCATGCCAGTCGACGATGGCGCGCCGCAGCTCGGCGGTTCCGGCGGTCGACGGGTACCCCGGCGCGTCTGCCGCGGCGGCGAGGGCTGCACGAGCGACCTCGGGGGTCGGGTCCACCGGTGAGCCGACCGACAAGTCGACGATGCCGGACGGATGCGATCGGGCCTTCTCAGCGAACGGCGCGAGCGCATCCCACGGGAAATCGGGTAGATCGAGCGCCACAGTGCTACGCGCCGACGCCCTGCGGCGGAAGCGCGGCGACGACCGCGTGATCCTTGTGGATGACACCCACCTTGGCGGCTCCACCTGGCGACCCGACATCGTCGAAGAACTCCACGTTCACGCGGTAGTAGTCGGCCCATTCGCTGGGCACGTCGTCTTCGTAGTAGATCGCTTCGACCGGGCAGACCGGCTCACACGCACCACAGTCGACGCATTCGTCGGGGTGGATGTAGAGCATCCGGTCGCCCTCGTAAATGCAGTCCACCGGGCACTCGTCGACGCACGCTCGATCCTTCACATCGACGCAGGGCAACGCGATCACGTACGTCACTGTGGGTTGCTCTCCTTCGACTTGGGGCTGCCACCCATGCTACCCCTCGCCGCAAACGACAGGCGGGGCCAGCCGAGCACGAGCGCGACGATCACGATCGGCCCGTACGCCCACAGCCAACCGGCGAAGTTCGCGGGAATCAGCACCGACCCGCCCGGCCCGACCATCGCGAACAGCCCGATGGTCAGCAGCAGCGCGGTCGCACTGATGGCGACCGGGATGCGGCTGCCGAAGTACAGGCGCATGCCGACCAGCAGCGCGCTGACCACCAGCAGCGACGCGGCGACGCCGATCCACAGCGGCCCGCTCGGCAGGGTGACCGCGAGCTGGTGGTTCACGGTGCCGATCGCGCCGATCGCGGCGCCCAGAACGGCGGCGACGACCCCGGTCGTGACCTTCCCGCTGCGCGTGAGACCAGCCCAACCCGGCGTCGGCTGCACGTGCCTTCCCCGGCGTTCGAACGACTCGAGGGTCGTGACGATCTCGGTCTGACCGCCCGGGTGCGTGATGGTGTCGCCGTCCAGGCTCAGCTGCGATCGGTAGGCGCGGAGGGCCGCCCGCTTCGTCTCAAGCACCGGCCGCACGTCGACGCGGCGAGCGGTGTCGGATGCGCCGGCATCCGGCACGATCGCCCAGAACGGCACACCGAGCACCGCGGTGGCCTGCTCGGTCGCCTCGTGGACGCGGATGTGGTCCGGATGCCCGTATCCGCCGTCCTCGTCGTAGCTGATGACGGCGGTGGGCTGAACCGTAGCGATCGCGGTTGCGATGTCGGCGACCACATCACCGAACTCGGCCGCGCACAGGCTGTCACCCGCCACATCCGGGAGGGGAAGCGGACTGCCGTCCTCGCCCCACACCATGCCGGAGTCGGTGTACCGACGCGGCGTACGACCGGCCAGCCTGGCGCCCGGATCGCCGAGGAACCAGTGATCGCCGACGCCGAGCGTGGTGAGCGCGGCCCGAAGCTCGGATTCGCGCTGCTGGGTAAGCGCATCCCCAGTCAGGCCCGCCAGGTCTGGCGCGATGACCTCGCCGAGTTCCCCGCGCGTGCAGGTGAGAACGGCGACGGCGGCACCGCTCGCGACGAGCGTCGCGATGGTGCCGCCGGTCGTGATCGATTCGTCATCCGGATGCGCGTGCACGAAAAGGACACGCTCGCCCGGCTGCCCATCGACTGCATTCACAGTGCTCAGGATAAGCGAGTGTCGAGGCTACTCCTTGCCACCCTGAGTGACGAGGTAGGACGCCTCCCAGCCACCGTCGACCTGCTCAACGCCGACGATCACACCATAATCGTCGCTGTTGTAGAAGCCGCTCGCGCTCTTCTCGTCCTCGACCAGCACGCCCTCAAGCCCAGCACCCTCAAGTTGCTCCCGGATCTTCGCGGCGGCTTCGATGCCGCTCACCCCGATCGTCACCGTCCAGGTCTTCACGTCGCCCATCTTCAGCGACGAGCCCTCCTTGACCGGCCCGTCGTGCAACGGGACATCCTTCGGAAAGTCAGCCGGCACGCTCGTGCCGCTGTCCTCGACGTTGACGCCCAGTCCGTTCTCGATGACGCTCTCAAGCGGGTTGCTGAAGCAGCCACTGAGGCTGAAGACCAGCCCACCGCTCACAAGGAGTGCGGCGCTGACGGTGGTGAACTTGCGGGCAGGCTTGAACATGTCGTCCTTAAAGGTGGAGTGTCGGGAACGGAGCAATGATTCCAGAACGGGGCATCCGTTGTCGCTTCGCGGCACCCCAGACCTCGAAGTCTCGGGTTACGCGTTGTTCGCCCGCTTGACCGCCGCGGCGGAACGCGCACGCGCGTTGGAATCCAGCTCGACCTTGCGGATGCGCACGAAATCGGGCGTCACCTCTACGCACTCGTCTTCGCGCGCGAACTCGAGGCTTTCCTCGAGGCTCAACTGACGCGATGGAGTCATCGACTCGAACGACTCTGCGGTCGACGAGCGGATGTTGTTGAGCTTCTTCTCCTTGGTGATGTTCACGTCCATGTCGTCGGCGCGCGAGTTCTCGCCGATGACCATGCCCTCGTACACCTCCTCGCCGGGGTTGACGAAGAACGACATCCGCTCCTGGAGCGCAATGATCGCGAACGGGGTGACGACGCCCATGCGGTCGGCCACGATCGAACCGGTGTTGCGGGTGACGATCGAGCCGGCCCACTCGCCGTAGCCGTGGGAGATGGCGTTGGCGATCCCCGTGCCGCGAGTGAGGGTCATGAACTCGGTGCGGAAGCCGATGAGCCCGCGCGACGGAATGATGAAGTCCATCCGGACCCAGCCGGTGCCGTGGTTTGCCATGTTCTCCATGCGGCCCTTGCGGGCGGCGAGGAGTTGGGTGATAGCGCCGAGGTACTCCTCGGGCACGTCGATGGTGAGCTCTTCGAACGGCTCGTGCACCTTGCCGTCGACCATCCGGGTGACCACCTGGGGCTTGCCCACGGTGAGCTCGAAGCCTTCGCGGCGCATCTGCTCGACCAGGATGGCGAGAGCCAGTTCACCGCGGCCCTGCACCTCCCAGGCATCCGGGCGCCCGATGTCGAGCACGCGGAGGGAGACGTTGCCGACCAGTTCGCGGTCGAGGCGGTCCTTGACCATGCGCGCGGTGAGCTTGTGCCCCTTGACCTTGCCGACCAGCGGGCTGGTGTTGGTGCCGATAGTCATCGAGATGGCCGGGTCGTCGATGTGGATCGCCGGCAGGGCGCGCACGTCCTCAGGGTCGGTGAGGGTGTCGCCGATGGTGATGTCGGCGAAGCCGGCGACGGCGACGATGTCGCCCGGGCCCGCGCTCTCGGCCGGGTAGCGGTCGAGGGCCTTGGTCATCATCAGCTCGGTGACCCGCACGTTGTGGATCTCGCCGTCCTGGCGGACCCAGGCGACGGTCTGCCCCTTCTTCAGCGTGCCGTTGAAGATGCGCAGCAGCGCAAGGCGGCCGAGGAACGGGCTCGCGTCGAGGTTGGTGACGTGGGCCTGCAGCGGATGTGCGTCGTCGTAGGTGGGTGCGGGGATGTGCTTCAGGATCGCCTCGAACAGCGGCTCCAGGTCAGGGCTGTCAGGCAGGCTGCCGTTGGCCGGCTTGGTCACGCTGGCCATGCCGTTGCGGCCGGATGCGTAGACGACTGGGACGTCGAGCACAGAGTCGAGATCGAGGTCCGGGACATCCTCTGCCAGGTCGCTTGCGAGGCCGAGCAGCAGGTCGCTGGCTTCGCTCACCACCTCGTCGATGCGCGCATCCGGACGGTCCGTCTTGTTGACCAGGAGGATCACCGGCAGCTTCGCCTCGAGCGCCTTGCGCAGCACGAAGCGGGTCTGCGGCAGCGGGCCCTCGCTCGCGTCGACCAGCAGCACGACGCCGTCGACCATGCTGAGGCCGCGTTCGACCTCGCCGCCGAAGTCGGCGTGGCCGGGGGTGTCGATCACGTTGATGGTGATCGGCGTGGTGGCGTGGACGCCGCTGTAGGAGATGGCCGTGTTCTTGGCCAGGATCGTGATGCCCTTCTCCCGCTCCAGGTCGCCGGAGTCCATGGCCCGCTCCTCGACGTGCGCGTGCGAGTCGAAGGAGTTCGTCTGGCGCAGCATGGCGTCGACGAGTGTCGTCTTGCCGTGGTCGACGTGGGCGACGATCGCTACGTTTCTCACGTCGTCACGAGTGGCAATGGCCATAGAGGTGCGTCCTAAATTTGTTTGGGGGGCAGTCAATACTACTTGCAACCCGCTTGGCGCTCTGCGCGGGGTGTGCAGGCATCCCCGGTTGTGCAGGACCTCCCCCGTTATGCAGGACCTCCCCCGTTATGCAGGACATCCCTCGTTATGCAGGACTTCCTCTGCCGAATAGGCCGATTCGCCTGTAAACGGATGCCCCGACGACAGAAAGTCCTGCACAACGGGGGAGGTCCTGCATAACAGGAGCGGGGTCAGTCGGCGGCGTCGGCCGGTGCCCAGTCCCACACGTTCCAGAGCACACCGGCCGCGAGCGGCGCGGGAGCGATACCCGTCACGGCATCGTCGAACGCCACGGTCGCCGGGTACTGGTAGAGCGGCACTCCGTACGCGTCGGCGAATAGCATCTCATCCAACCGGATGCGCAACTCGAGCTGCTCGCTCTCGTCCGGCGTCACCGACAGCTGCAGGATGAGCTCGTCGACCGTCTCGTTCGAGTAGCCGTTCAGGTTGCCCTTCTCTCCGGTGCCGAAGATCGAGCGCACCGCCGTCACCGACAGGTTCGAGTAGTCCCACGCGAACAGCGCCGCATCGTAACTGGCCGTGCCCAGCAGCCCCAGCCAGTCCGGACTCGAGCAGTCGGCGACCCGGAACCCAGCCTCAGCGGCGCTGTCCCGGATCAGCTGGAATTCGAGCAGGCGGCGCGGATTGCCCGGGTCGTAGAGCATGCATACCGTCGGGGCCGACACGCCGGCCTCGGCCAGCAGCTCCTTCGCCCCATCGATGTCGGGCCGGTCATACTCCTTGGAACCGTTCTGCTTGACCGCATCCGAGTAGCCGGGCGCACCGGGCAGGAAGAGCTGGGAGTCGCGCCGCACCGTCTCCGATGTCAGCTCGCCGATCGTCTGCTTGACCAGTTGGTCCCTGGGCACGGTCATCAGGAAGGCGGACCGGATGCGCGGGTCGGTGAACACGCCGCCCGGGCTAGCGCCGAACGTGAGGTCGAGGTGCTCGTAACTGCCGTTGACGGTGTTGGCGATGGTGACACCATCGAGCCGGTCGAGTGCCGCCGCGACATCGGCGCTCAGCTGCGGACTGATCACGTCGACGTCGCCCGCATCCAGCGCCTGCACCTGCGCGAGCGGGTCGGCGATGGTGCGCACGACGACCGTCTCGTAGGTGGGCTGCCGGTCGCCCCGGTAGCGCGGATTGGCGGTGAGGGTCACCTCGTCCCCAGGCACGAGTTCGCTGATGACGTACGGCCCGTTCGTAACCAGCAGGTCGGAGCCCTCGGCCGGGGCTTCGGCGAAGTTGTAGGCGCTGTTCCACACTCCCGCGATGGCGGCCAGGTCCTCCTCGTCGGCGGACATGACCGCGTCGATGAGCGCTTGCTTCGCCGCCTCCGGCTCATCGATGCCTAGCGCCCGCCCTGCCACGACGTGAGCGGGCAGTCCGACGTCCAGCACGAGCTGCCAGTCGATGAAGTAGTGGTCGTAGGTCAGCGTCAGCGAGCGTCCGTCATCGCCGAGCTCCGGCACCTCGTGCGCGTACTGCAGACCCGAGGTGATCGCGCCATCGAAGTGCACCACGCCATCCGGAAGCTCCTTCGTGTACTCCCCCGTCGACGGATCGACATAGGCATCGTCATCGAAGTCCGGAGTGTTGAGCGCACCAGAGTTCGCGACCCAGGCCAGCAACAGGTCGGATGCGTCCACCGCCACGCCATCGGAGAAGACCACGTCTTGTCCCAGCTCGTAGTGCACCCGGAACGGGTCGTTGGAGATGACCTCCATGCGACCGAAAGACTCGTCAAGCACGAGCTCGGACTCGTCGTTGTAGTAGGCGAAGGACGAGTTGACCGCCTGGACGATGGCGCGGTTCGCGGGCGTGTTGCCGTAGCCCGAGTGATCGTTGAGGGAGAGGAACGAACCGCTCGTGGCGACCGTGACGCGACTGTCCTCGAGGACACTCTGACCGGTGCATCCTGAAAGCAGCACGAGGACACTGGCGGCGACGAGCGCCGTACTGACCCTGTTGATGCTGTGACTCCCCTCACTCGGCGGGGTTCAAGTTACCCCACTTCGCCGAGTGCCCTCTAACGCTGCGACGCGCGGTACTCGCGCCGTTCACGCTGCACAACCGGGTCGGGCACAGGGACGGCCGCGATCAGTCGCTGAGTGTACGGGTCCTGCGGGTTGCGCAGGATGTCGTCGCGCGAGCCCTGCTCGACGAGCTTGCCGTTGTGCATCACAGTGATGCGGTGGGCGAGCACATCGACGACCGCGAGGTCGTGGCTGATGAACAGGCAGGCGAACTGCAACCTGCCCTGCAGCTCCTGCAGCAGGTCGAGGAAGCGGGCCTGAACCGAAACGTCGAGCGCCGACGTCGGCTCATCGGCGACGAGCAGCTCAGGCGCGAGCGCGAGGGCACGGGCGATGCCGACGCGCTGACGCTGACCACCGGAGAGCTCATGCGGGAACCGGTTCCGATAGCTGGTGGGCAGCTCGACCTGGTCCAGCAGCGTCTCGACGCGCTTGTCGAGGTCTGCTCCCTTCGCTTCGCCTGCGAGGTAGATCGGCTCGCCAATCGACTGGCCGATCGGCAGACGCGGGTTCAGTGACGACGCCGGGTCCTGGAACACGATGCCGGTGCGGCGTCGGATGGGGCGCAGGTCCTTGGGCTTTGCCCGCGAGATGTCGGTGCCGACGACCGTGAGGGTGCCCTCGGCGATCGGCAGCAGCCCGACGGCGGCGCGACCGATGGTGGTCTTGCCGGAGCCGGACTCACCGACGAGACCCATGATCTCGCCGGGGAAGATCTGCAGGTTGATGTCGTCCGCGGCGCGGAATGCCGGGATTCGTCCGCGCTTCGGGTACTCGATCGCCACGTGCTCGAAGCTGAGGATCGGGGTGCCGGTCGGCGTTGCCTTCTGCGGCTCGCGCGGCTTGACGATGACCTCGACGGGCGACTCGATCGCCTCGTGCTGCTCGGCGGCGAGCGGATCGATGGCGGGCGCGTTCTCGATGCCGAGGCCGAGGTGGGGCACGGATGCGAGCAGCTGCTGCGTGTACGGGTGCTGCGGGCGGTGGAACACGTCGAGCACGTCGCCGGTCTCGACTACCACACCGTTCTTCATGACCATGATCCGGTCGGCGAGGTCGGCAACGACGCCCATGTCGTGGGTGATCAGCACGATCGCGCTGTCGAGTCGCTTGTGCAGGTTGCGCAGCAGGTCGAGAATCTCGGCCTGAACGGTGACATCCAGCGCGGTCGTCGGCTCGTCGGCGAGGAGCAGCACCGGGTCGCACGAGATCGACTGGGCGATCATCGCACGCTGCCGCTGGCCGCCGGAGAGCTGGTGCGGGTACTTGTGGAACGACTGCTCCGGGTTCGGCATCTCGACCATCGTCAGGAGCTCGACGGCGCGCGTCTTCGCCTCACGCGGGCCAAGCATCCGATCGTGCGAGCGCAGCGCCTCGACGATCTGGAAACCGATCGTGTAGACCGGGTTGAGAGCCGTCATCGGCTCCTGGAAAATGACCGCGATGTCGTTTCCGCGAATGCGCCTGGCGGTCGCACGGTCGACGCCACGCAGTTCCTTGCCGAGGAGCTTGATCGAGCCTCTCACCTTGGCGTTCTCGGGCAGGAGTCCGAGCAGCGACATTGCGCTCGTGCTCTTGCCGGAGCCGGACTCGCCCACGATGGCGAGAACCTCGCCGCGACGGACCTCGAAGTCCATGCCGATGACTGCGGGGTAGAACTCCCCATCGACCCAGAAATCGACGTCGAGATCCTTCACGTCGAGGATGGTCTCTGGCAGCCCGCTGGCCGCTTCGCCCTCGTGGGGCCGGAGTGTGGCCTGTTCAGTCATGGGTTCCGTTCCTATCTGCAAAGCTTGAGTCATGGAGACCGTGCGATTCCGCCCCATGTTCGGACGCGTGCTCGCGGTGATCGTCTGTGTGATGGCGGTTCTCGGCATCGCCGGGTTCTTCATCACAGGCGATGTGAGTGGCGCAGCGCGCTACGCCTGGCCCATCCTGTTGGTCGGAGTGCTGGCCTGGGCGCTGTACCTGCGTCCAGAGCTGGTGATCGAAGAACACGGCGTCACGGTCGTGAACGTCTTCCGCACCTACTTCGTGCCCTGGCCGGCCATCCAGCACATCGAGACGCGCTTCGCCGTGACTCTGCAGACGTCCGACGGCAAGGTGACCGTGTGGGCGTCGCCGGCGCCCGGCCGCCACGGAGCCACCAGGCTGACTCGCAGCGACTTCACGGGTGTCAGCGGCTCCGCCTACGGGCAGGCCGGCAGCCTGCGCCCTGGCGATGCATTGAACACCGAGTCGGGCGCGGCCGCGCACGTTCTTCGCCAGCGCTGGGAGAAGCTGCGGGACGCCGGCATGTTCGAGCACGGCGTGGAGCCCGGCAGCGTGCGCGTGACGTGGCACACCGCGACAATCGCCGCGATGATCGCGTTGCTCGTCGCGTCGCTTGCCGGCCTGCTGCTGTAGCACCATCTGGGTCAGCCCTTCGGATCGCGGGGCTTGTCCGCGTGGTACCCGCGTGCGGTGCTACCGCCGTCCTGCATGTGCTGACCGCGCGTGGTGACCATGGCGGATGCTCCGTCGAGGTCGCCTCCCGCAGCCGGGCCCGCCGGCTTCGGACCGTTGGCGCGCTGGGCACGACGCATCGCGCGTTCGCTCGGCATCTTCTTCTGGCGCGGGTCGAACGCATCGCGCAGACCGTCGCCGATGAAGTTGACACACAGCGCGATCGCGATAATGAAGATACCCGGCCACCAGAACAGCCACGGGCGCGTCGCGAAGGCCGCCTGGTTGTCGGACACGATCTTGCCGAGTGATGTATCAGGGTTCTGCACACCGAAGCCGAGGAAGCTCAGGCTCGTTTCGAGCAGGATCGCACCTGCCATGAGCAGCGTCGCGTTGACGATGATCACGCCAACAGCGTTCGGAAGGATGTGTCGGAAGATGATCCGGCTGTCCCTCGCGCCCGAGACCCGTGCAGCGTCGACGAACTCGCGCTCGCGAAGCGTGAGGAACTCACCGCGCACAAGACGAGCCAGACCGGTCCACGCGAAAGCGCCGATTACAACGCCGAGCACGCCGACACCGAGGCTGCCGAAGGTGCGACCCAGCACAGCACCGATCACGATCAGCGGGATCGTGATGATGACGTCAGTGAAACGCATGAGCACCGAGTCGACCAACTTGCGGTAGTACCCGGAGATCGCCCCGACCACCACGCCGATGATGGTGGCGACGAGGCCGGCGATCACCATGATCACCAACGACTGCTGCGCACCGCGCATGACGACCGCGAAGATGTCGCGGCCGACCTCATCCTGGCCAAACGGGTGGTTGCCCAGCTGGAAGCCGCTGCCGCCGAGGAATTCCGGGAGGATGCTCAGCGTCGGGACTCCGCCGTTCTCCGTGGGGGGTAGCTCGGTCCAGCTGTACGGCCACCATCCGGGGATCCGAACGCCCCACAGGCTGATGCCGACCGATGTGAAGGCCAGCAGCACGATAAACGCGAGTACGAACATGGCGATCAGGGCAGCCCGGTGGCGGAAGAACCGCCTGCGGACGATCTGCCCCTGGCTGAGACCCTCGGTCTCCTTCTGCTCGATCGAGGCTTCGCTTTCGACGACGCCGGGCTCTGGCTGGCTCGGCTCTTGCATAGTGATGTTGCTCATTATGAAACCTTGATCCTCGGGTCGAGGGCAGCGTAGAGGAGGTCCGCGATCAGGTTGAAGACGACCGCGAACGTTCCGGTGATGAGGAAGAACGCCATGACCGGGTTCGGGTCGACGTTTCTCAGACCATCCACAAACAATCGGCCCATGCCGGTCCAGCCGAACACGGTCTCCGTGATCACCGCTCCACCGATGACGGCGCCGACGTCGAACGCGATGATCGTCGTGATCGGGATCAGCGCGTTGCGGAACGCGTGGCGCACCACGACGGTGCGCTCGGTGAGCCCCTTGGAACGGGCCGTGCGGATGTAGTCCTGGTTCATGACCTCAAGCAGGCTCGCACGCGAGTACCTCGTGTATCCGGCGAAGGAGATCAGCACGATCGCGATCGTCGGAAGCAGGAGGTGGGTGAACGTGTCGATGCCCTGGATCCAGAAGTTGCCGCCCAAGTTCGGTGTGGCCGCGCCGACGGTTGCGATCGGTCGCCCCTTGATGCGGGACGAGTTCGAGTACGCCTCCCAGTACGACATGTACTTGTCGAGCGCCACGATGCTGGCCACCATGAAGCCGACGATGGCCGCGGTACGCACCGACTGCCAACGATCCGGTCCGGCCATGATCCAGCCGACCGCACCGCTCAGGAGGATCGTGGCGACGATGAGCACGATGAAGAGCGGCAGGGTCATGACATTGAAGACCCCGTTCATCATCGGGTAGTACAGCGCGACGCCGATACCCACAACGATGAGCGATGAGTACAGAGCCTTCTTGTTGCGGAGGCCCGTGGAGATCGCCGTAATGGCGAATGCGATCGCA
This sequence comes from uncultured Actinomycetota bacterium, assembly GCA_963702165.1. GTDB lineage: Bacteria > Actinomycetota > Actinomycetes > Actinomycetales > Microbacteriaceae > Terrimesophilobacter. The sequence continues at coordinate 1,541,269 of OY969722.1, forward strand.
ACACCGGTGATCGCGACGCCCACAATGCCAATGCTCGGGGTGTTGAACCAGCCGGTGACGCTGAAGTAGAACAGCAGCCCGGCGGTGGCCAGGGTTGCCCCTCCGAAGGTGATGAGCTTCCTGAGTCTGCTCCCGCCGATGATCGACATCCAGAGCAAGCCTGTGATGACCGCAATGACAATGGTTGTCGTTGTCGCTATCACGGGATCTCGAAGCCAGTTGTTGATCTGGATTGCCATGTACTGCTTGAGCAGCACTGCAACCCAGAAGATCGGCAGCGAGAAGAACAGGAACGAGATGAACGTCACGCTGTAGTCGAATCCGCTGTACTGGCGCAGCGCGGATGCGATGCCGACGATGATGCCGAGCACGATTGCGACGACCGTGGCGACGGTGACCAGCTGCAGCGTTGCGCCGATCGCGTTGCCGAGCATCGCGTTGACGGATTGGTTCTGCACGCTGATTCCGAAGTCGCCGCGGAAGATGCCGCCGAGCCAGAGGAAGTAGCGGAACACCGGCGGAACGTCGAGGTTCAGAAGCTTGGTGCGAGCCTGGATGAGCTCGAGCTTGTTGGGGGCATTGCTCTGCCGCAGTTCGTCAAGGGGATCTCCGGACCACGATGTCAGGAGGTACATGAGGAACGTGGCGGCGAAGAGCACGAAGACTGATGCGATTAATCGCCTGATGATGAATGAAGCCATTGTGAGGCTGCCTACCTGTTCAATCCAGCCGCCTAACGATAGACGCGTGCGCTGGGAAACACACACACATGTCGCGCGGCAGGCGGCGAGTTTTAGGCGGGACACAGGCTGTGTGGCCTGTGTCCCGCCTCCGGGTCAGATGCCCTTATAAGGGCACTCCGACTCGATTGTTACTTGGAGACCTTCCAGTCCCACACGTTCCAGAAGATGGTCGGTGCGAGGATCGAGGGGTCAACCCCGTCGATGTTGTCACTGTAGGCCGTGACACTCGGGAACTGGAAGATGGTGACACCGTAGCTGTCCTGCCAGAGCAGCTTGTCGATGTCCTGCTGGATCGTGATCTGCTTGTCCGCGTCGAACTCGGTGTTGAGCTGGGCGACCAGCTTGTCAACCTCAGGGTTGCTGTAGAAGTTGAGGTTGTTGATGCCACCGGTCTGGAACGTCGGGCCCGAGCTCGTCACGCCGAGGCTCGTCGACTGCCACCCGAAGAGTGATGCGTCGTACGCGCCGGGCGTGCCGAGGAGGCCGCCCCACTTCTCGCTGCCGCAGTCGGTCACGTTGAAGCCGGCCTGGGCCGCGGAGGCCTGGATCAGCTGGAACTCGTTCACACGACGGGGGTTGTTCGATGCGTAGAGGATGCACACCTCGGGGTTGGTCATGCCGGCCTCAGCGAGCAGCGCCTTCGCGCCCTCGATGTCGACATCCTTGTAGGCGGCCGATCCGTTGTTCTTGACCGAGTCGTCGTAGCCCTTAGCTCCAGGAACGAAGATCTGCGAGTTACGCACGATTGCGTCGTTTCCGATGATCGGCTTGATCAGCTTGTCGACGATCTCCGCACGCGGGATCACCTTCATGAAGGCCTCACGGGCCTTCGGGTTGTCGAACGTGCCGCTCTTCGAGTTGCTGAAGGTCAGGTCGACGTGCTCGTAGGTGCCCTCCAGACCGGTCAGGACCGTGACGCCGTCGATCGCGTCGAGCGCGGTCTTGATGTCAGCGGTTGCTTGCGGGGAGATCACGTCGACCTCACCGTTCTCAAGCGCCTGCACTGCTGCCAGCGGGTCAGGAATGAAGCGGACCGTGACCTCTTCGATGGTCGGCTTGTTGTCGCCGACATATTCCTTGTTCGCCTTCAGCGTGATGAACTGGTCCGCCTTGAAGTCAGTGATGACGTACGGGCCACTGGAGAGGTAACGCTCCGGGTCGTCGGGCAGCGACGTGAAGTTGAAGCCCGAGTTCCAGAATGAGGACAGTTTGGCGAGTGCCTTCTGGTCCTTGTTCTGGATCGCGTCGAGGACGGCCTTCTTGGCTTCCTTGTTGTCCGTGATGCCGAGAGCGTTCTTGGCCATAACGTGAGCCGGCAGCGGCGCCGCGAACGAAAGCTCCCAGTCGACGTACGGTGCCGAGTAGGTCATGGTGATCGAGCGACCATCGTCGCCGACCACGGGCGTCTCGTGGACCAGGCCGAGGCCGGAGTCCGCAGTTGCGCCCGAGTCGAAGTAGACAACGTCGGTCGGGAACGCGTCGGTGAACTCGCCGGTGTCAGGGTCGGTGAACTGGGACGGGTCGAAGTCCGGCGTGTCGAGTGAACGCGACAGTGCGGCCCACTGGAGCAGCAGGTCGGAAGCGTCGATCGGCGTGCCGTCAGACCACTTCACGCCATCGTTGAGCGTGTACTTGACGACCAGCGGGTCCTCGGACTCCATCTTGTAGGTTCCGAACGACTCGTCCTTCACCAGCTCAGGCTTGTTGTTGTAGTAGTTGAACCCACTCAACGCCATGTAGGTGATGTTGTTGTTGGCTGTGGCGTTACCGAACGAGGTGTTGCCGTTGTACGAGTAGAACGCCTGGTTCCAAGCGATCGTAATAGACGTGCCCTTGTCGAGCCCGGAGTCCGCCTGCGGGGTGCAGCCTGCTACCGCAAGAGCGGCAACGGCAGCGACCGCAATCGGCGCTCCTATGCGACTGATTTTCACTTTTCCTCCTGTGCAAGATGGATCGCGGGCAGGCGTTTCCTAGCACCAACCCACGCTTGTTATAGAGAACCCTAGGTCCGGTCGACTCTGCTGGCAAAACCCTATGGGCAAACGTTACCCACTGGTAACGGTTGCGCGGGATACCTGCGCCAACGCCCAGTGCGTTGCGCGAAAACTGCCTCTGTCGCAGCATCTCGATGCAATTGTGCAAAAACTTGATGAGAAACGACGCGCCGTGAGGGCCGCGTAGCATCGGGGAATGTCCGTCTCATCTGCTCAGCCCTCAACCGGCGAGTATGGCCAAACAAACCGTGCCAGGCTGCGCGCGGAAGTGCTCATCGTCCTCGGGTTGTCGCTCGGCGCATCCGCCGTCTACTCGGTGGTTGCGATCGCGAACCGCCTGACACGCGAGGAGGCGTTGCGCGACCAGACGGCAACGCTGAATGCGCCGCTCAGTCAGCGTGAGGTGTTCGACCTCATCTACCAGCTGCTCGGGATCTTCTTCGACCTCGTGCCCGTTGCGCTGGTCGCCTTCCTGCTGTGGCGCACCACCCGGCCGCACCTCGGCAGGCTTGGCATCGACTTCACCCGCCCGGGGCGGGACTCGCTCGGCGGCCTTGGCCTCGCCCTGGTGATCGGCATCCCGGGGCTCCTGCTCTACCTCGCGGGCCGCGAGTTGGGCGTCACGGTGCAGGTCGTCCCGACCGCGCTCGACCAGTACTGGTGGACGGTGCCGGTGCTGCTGCTGTCGGCGGCGCGCGCCGGCATCACCGAGGAGGTGATCGGTGTCGGCTACCTGTTCGCGCGGCTGCGTGACCTCGGCTGGAGCACCTGGTCGATCATCATGGGCAGCGCTCTGCTGCGCGGCACCTACCACGTGTATCAGGGCTTCGGCGCGTTCGTCGGGAACATCGCCATGGGCATCCTGTTCGGCTGGCTGTTTACCCGATTCGGGCGGGTGCTGCCGCTCGTGATCGCGCACTTCGTGATCGACGCAGCCATCTTCGTCGGCTACCCGTGGGCGGCCGCAACCTTCGCCTGGCTCTGACCTGCGCGCCTACCCCGCGCGGTTAACCCGTCTCAAGGAGAAACGAAAGATCCGGGCGTCGGATGCTGGTCAACAGCATCCGAACGCCCGGATCTCCTTGAAACGGGTCTACAGCTCGGCGAAGGCCTCGGGCGGCGGGCACGCGCAGAACAGGTTGCGGTCACCGTAGGCCTGGTCGACGCGACGCACCGGAGGCCAGTACTTGTTCCGCAGCAGCGAGCGCACCGGGTAGGCGGCGGTCTCACGCGAGTACGCGTGATCCCACTCCCCCTCGATGAGAGCGCGCGCGGTGTGCGGCGCGTGCTTCAGCGGGTTGTCGTCGGCGGGCCACTCGCCCGCGGCGACCGCATCCGCTTCCGCCTTGATCGCGACCATCGCCTCGATGAAGCGGTCGATCTCGCCGAGGTCTTCGCTCTCGGTCGGCTCGACCATGAGGGTGCCCGGCACCGGGAACGACATGGTCGGCGAGTGGAATCCGTAGTCGACCAGTCGCTTCGCCACGTCGTCGACGGTCACGCCGGTGCGATCGGTGAGCGGACGGAGGTCCAGGATGCACTCGTGCGCGACGAGTCCGTTCTCGCCCGAGTAGAGCACCGGGAAGTGCTCGCGCAGCCGCACCGCGATGTAGTTGGCGGCGAGCACCGCGGCTCCGGTCGCGTCGCGCAGACCGTCAGCACCCATCATCCGGATGTACGCCCAGGAGATGGGCAGGATGAGCGGGCTGCCGTACGGTGCGGCCGAGACCTGGGCCCCGGCGTGCTCCACGGTGCCGCCGGCGCGCGAGAAGTGCTCGGTGCGCTGCGCGAACGGATGCGACGGAAGGAACGGCGCGAGGTGCGCCTTCGCGGCGACCGGGCCGACGCCCGGACCGCCCCCACCGTGCGGGATGCAGAACGTCTTGTGCAGGTTCAGGTGCGAGACGTCGCCGCCGAACTCACCGAACCGCGCGTACCCGAGCAGCGCGTTGAGGTTCGCGCCGTCGATGTAGACCTGGCCGCCAGCGTCGTGCACCGCGTCGCAGATCTCGCGCACATCGTGCTCGTACACGCCGTGCGTCGACGGGTAGGTGATCATCAGGGCGCCGAGGTGCTCGCCGTGCTCGGCGATCTTCGCCCGCAGGTCGCCCAGGTCGACGTTGCCGAGTTCGTCGCAGGCGACAACCACGACGCTCATGCCCGCGAGAACCGCGCTGGCGGCGTTGGTGCCGTGCGCGCTCTCCGGGATGAGGCAGATGGTGCGATCGTTATCACCGCGCGAGCGATGGTAGCCGCGGATGGCGAGCAGTCCGGCCAGTTCGCCCTGGCTGCCCGCGTTCGGCTGCAGCGAGACGGTGTCGTACCCGGTGACGGCGGCGAGCCAGCGCTCGAGCTGGTCGATCAGCGTGAGCGAGCCCGTGACATCCGATTCCGGAGCGAACGGGTGCAGGTCGCCGAACTCGGGCCAGCTGATGGCCTCCATCTCGGTCGCCGCGTTGAGCTTCATGGTGCACGAGCCGAGCGGGATCATGCCGCGGTCGAGCGCATAGTCCTTGTCAGCGAGGTACTTGAGGTACCGCATCATGCTCGTCTCGGAGCGGTGGGTGTTGAAGACCGCGTGGGTGAGGTATTCGCTCGTCCGCCACAGCTCGCGTGGGATCCAGCCGTCGATGTCGTTGCGGGTCGGCGCGTCGGCCAGGCCGCCGCCGAGCACCGCGGCCAGCCCGGTGAGGTCCTCGATCGTCGTGGTCTCGTCGACCGAGATGCTCACTCGGGTCTCGTCAACCTTGTGCAGCAGGAAGCCCGCTTCGTGGGCGTCGCGCACCAGCGCGTCCGCGCCGCGCGCAGTCGTCAGGGTGATCGTGTCGAAGTAGTTGCCGTGCACGACGGTGTGGCCGCCGTCGGTTGCCGCGTCGGCGAGCATCCGGGTCTTCAGGGTGACCTGCTGGGCGATCGTCTTGAGCCCGCCCGGGCCGTGGTAGACCGCATACATCGACGCCATGACGGCGAGGAGCACCTGCGCGGTGCAGATGTTGCTGGTGGCCTTCTCACGACGGATGTGCTGCTCACGCGCCTGCAGGGTGAGGCGGTAGGCGGGCCGTCCGTCGGCGTCCTTGGACACCCCGACGAGCCGGCCGGGCAGCTGGCGCTCCAGCCCGGCGCGCACCGCGAGGTAGCCGGCGTGCGGGCCGCCGAAGCCCATCGGCACGCCGAAGCGCTGGGTGGTGCCGACCGCGACGTCCGCGCCCAGGTCGCCGGGGCTCGCGATGAGCGTCATGGCGAGCAGGTCGGCGGCGACGACGGTGAGTGCACCGGCATCCTTCGCGGCGGCGATGACCGCCGACGGGTCCCAGATCCGGCCGGATGCGCCGGGGTACTGGACGAAGATGCCGAAGTAGTCGTCGGGCAGCTCGGCCGCACCGTCGGCGAAGGCGACCTCGACGAGTTCGATGCCGACCGCGTCCGCACGCCCGGCGAGCAGTGACTTGGTCTGCGGGAACGTGTCGGCGTCGACCAGGAAAACATTGGAGGTGGACTTCGAGCCGCGGCGTGCGAGGAGCATCCCCTCGACCACCGCGGTGCCCTCGTCGAGCATCGAGGCGTTGGCGGTGGCCATGCCGGTGAGCTCTGAGGCCATCGTCTGGAAGTTGATGAGCGCCTCAAGCCGGCCCTGCGAGATCTCCGGCTGGTACGGCGTGTAGGCGGTGTACCAGCTGGGGTTCTCGAGCACGTTGCGCTTGATCACCGCTGGGGTGATGGTGCCGTAGTAGCCCAGCCCGAGGAACGAGCGGTTGACCCGGTTGCGGGCAGCCAGCGCACGCAGTTCGGCGAGCGCCTCACGCTCCGTGGCGGGGGCGGGCAGCGCCGTGTCGGTGTGGTCGGTGCGGATCGAGCCGGGCACCGCCGCGTCGACGAGCTGCTCAACCGAGCCGTAGCCGATTGCCTCGAGCATGGTGGCCTGGGCGACCTCGCCCGTGCCGATGTGCGCGTGACGCGAAGGCGTCGAAGTCTGTGCGCACTGTCATTACTCTGCGACCAGCGCGCGGTACTCGTCCTCGGAGAGTGTGCCGCTGAGCGTGCTCGGGTCGATGGTGACCTTGATCATCCAACCCTCGCCGAACGGGTCGTCGTTGACGAGCTGCGGATTGTCGATGACAGCCTGATTGGACTCCACGACCGTGCCGTCGACCGGCGCAAACAGTTCACCCACCGACTTGGTCGACTCGATCTCGCCGACGACCTTGCCGCCCTGAATGGAGCTGCCCGCGGCGGGCAGGTCAACGTAGACGACGTCGCCGAGCTGGTCGGCGGCGTAATCGGTGATGCCGATAGTGGCGGTGTCGCCGTCAAGCGCGATCCACTCGTGATCACGCGTGTACTTGAGGTCGGCGGTGTTGGCCATCAGTTCTTCTCTCTCTTATAGAACGGCAGTGCGGTGACGGTCGCGGGAATCTTGGTTCCGCGCACGTCGATGGTCAGTTCGGTTCCGATTTCGGTGAGTGCTGGGTCGACCATTGCCATGGCAATCGGATGGCCCAGCGTCGGAGATAGGGCACCGCTCGTGATCACGCCCACCTCGGTATCGCCGTCGAACACGGCATAGCCCGCTCGACCGGCGCGGCGGCCCTCGGTGACGAGCCCGACGAGCACACGGGCGCCATCCGGAAGTCCCGACTCGATCGCCTCCCGGCCCACGAAGTCGCCCTCCTTGGCGAGTGCCACGACACGACCGAGACCCGCCTGCGCGGGCAGGATGTCACGGCCGAGCTCGTGCCCGTAGAGCGGCATGCCTGCTTCCAGCCGCAGCGTGTCGCGGCTGGCAAGGCCGGCGGGGGCCAGGCCGAACGGCTCGCCCGCGGCGAGCAGCGCTTGCCACAGCTTCGCGGCATCCGCCACGTCGACGTACAGCTCGAAGCCGTCCTCGCCGGTGTACCCGGTGCGGGCGATGAGCACCGACCCGTCACCGAACCATCCGGCGGTGGACCAGTAGTTCTTGACGTCGCGAAGGGCCGGCTGCCCGTCCATGATGCGCAGGCCCTCCGTGGTCTCGAGCACCTCGAGCGCGCGCGGACCCTGAACGGCAAGGATCGCGACGTCATCGCTGATGTCGCGGACGGTGAGGTTTTCGAAACCCGCAGCACGTTCGCGGAAGGCGGCGAACGCGGCGTCACGGTTGCCGGCGTTCACGACCACCGCGTATTCGTTGTCGGCATTGTGGTAGACGATGAGGTCGTCGATGATGCCGCCGCTGGGGTCGAGCAGCAGGCTGTACTTGGCTTGCATGAGCCTGGTGGCGGAGAGCTTGCCGGCGAGCGCGTAGTCGAGGAAGGCCGCGGCGTCCTCGCCCGTCACGCTGATGTTGCCCATGTGGGAGACATCGAAGATGCCCGCGGCGTTGCGGACGGCGTGGTGTTCGTTGAGGTCTGAGCCGTAGCTGACCGGCATCTGCCAGCCGCCGAAGTCGGTGAAGCTGGCGCCGGCGGCGACGTGCAGTTCGTGGAGCGGTGACTGCTTGCTGTCTACGGACGAGGTATCGGACACGAGTTCTCCTGGCACTAATTGGCGAAGCCTGTGCGGCTACAAGAACTCCCCCTCTGTCATGGGCCTGAGAGTTTCACCGGCTGTAGCCAGTTTTCACCGTGGGCGGGATGCGCAAAGCGAATCCACTTTCCAGAGTGGCCGTGCCGACGCGGTACATGAGACCTGAGAGATTGGCGGGGAGGCTTGCTCCTTCGGTGTTCATCGCTTGCGACGAACTCTCCCGCATCGGTTGTTGGCCCGATATTCGATTGTCATTGCACAGCCTAGCAACCACACACGACATCTCACTCACCGGAACGAAAGGGCATGGCACACGAAGTCGTCGGTACACTGACGCTCGGCGCAAGTTCGGCTCACCCCTTCGGGTGGCCGCACTTGAGCGGCCACCGGCGACAACGCAAAGGAGCAAGCGAGTGAGGATTATCGCGCTGATCAAGCAGGTACCGGATACGGGCGGTGAGCGACGTCTCGACCTGACGACCGGTCTGCTGGACAGAGATGCTAGCGACAAGATCATCGACGAGATCAACGAGCGCGCGCTCGAGGTCGCACTCGCCTACAAGGACGCGAACAAGGGCGCCGAGGTCGTCGTCATGACGATGGGCCCAGAGGATGCAACCGGCACCATCCGCAAGGCTCTCTCGATGGGCGCCGACTCTGGCATCCACATCGCCGATGGGTCGCTGGTCGGCTCGGACTCGGTGTGGAGCGGCGAGGTTCTGGCCGCCGCGCTGAAGCGCGAGCAGTTCGACCTGGTGGTCGCCGGCAACGAGTCGACCGACGGGCGCGGCGGAGTCGTGCCGATCATGATCGCCGAGCGCCTCGGGCTGCCGGCTCTCGGCTCCCTGGACTCTGTGGAGCTGTCGGAAGGGTCGGTGCGCGGTGAACGTGCGACCGAATCCGGTTCGATGACGGTCAGCTCGCCGCTTCCCGCGGTGATCTCGGTGACCGAGCGGGCGGCCGAGCCGCGTTTCCCCAACTTCAAGGGCATCATGACCGCTAAGAAGAAGCCGATCAGTGTGCTGTCGCTGTCCGAATTGGGCGTCGCCGAGGCATCCGGTGGCCGCTCGATGGTTCTCTCCACCCAGGAGCGACCGGCCCGCACCGCCGGCAAGAAGATCGTCGATGACGGAAGCGCCGCGGCACAGCTGGCTGACTTCCTCGCGGCCGAGCGACTGATCTAGAGAGGGATGCGAAGAATGTCGAACGTACTTGTACTCGCCGAGGTCACCCCGACGGGCGAGCTCAGCGCCACCGTTCCCTCCCTGCTCGCCGCTGCGGCGAAGCTCGGAACCCCGGTCGCAGTCGTCGCCACCGCGCCCGGTGTCGGCGGCGCGCTGACCGAGCAGCTCGGCTCGCTGGGAGCGCAGAAGGTCTACCTCGCCGAGACGGATGCCGCCGGGTCGGTGCTCTCCGGCGCCGCCGCCGACGCCCTGACCTCCGCGGTCGAGGCGCTGCAGCCATCCGCTGTGCTGCTGGCCGGCTCGATCGACGGTCGCGAGGCGGCCGCCCGGCTGGCCGTGCGCACCAACGGCGGACTGGTGCACGACGCAGTCGACCTGCGCGCCGACGGCGACAAGGTGGTTGCCACCCACTCGGTGTTCGGCGGGGCATACACGGTCGAGTCCACGGTCGAGGGCGGGCTCGCGATCGTCACGGTGCGGCACGGGTCGGTCGAAGGGACGGCGGATGCCGCCACCCCTGAGATCGTGAACGCCGACGTGAACGTGGACGCGAGCAGGTACGCGGCCATCGACTCGTTCAACAACGTCAAGGCCGAGACCACGCGGCCCGAACTGCTCGGCGCCGCCAAGGTGGTCTCCGGAGGTCGCGGGCTCGGCTCGAAGGAAGCCTTCGACCTGGTGGAGAAGCTGGCCGACTCGCTCGGCGCTGCAGTCGGCGCATCCCGCGCGGCAGTCGACGCGGGCTACGTGCCGCAGAGCTACCAGGTCGGGCAGACCGGCGTCTCGGTGTCGCCGCAGCTGTACATCGCGCTGGGCATCTCCGGCGCGATCCAGCACCGCGCGGGCATGCAGACCGCGAAGACCATCGTCGCGATCAACAAGGACGCTGACGCGCCCATCTTCGAGATCGCCGACTTCGGGATCGTCGGTGACATCTTCACCATCGTCCCGCAACTCGTCGAAGCCATTGAGGCGCGCGCCAAGTAGGCGCGGAAAGGGTCTGACTGCATGTCGCCGAAGGTCAAGGACGCACTTCGCCAGTACTGGCCGCTGATCTGGCTGGCGCCGTTCGGCATCATCATGGTCGCATCCGCGGTGCTGATCGCGATCACCATCCGCGAGACGCCGCTGGTGCAGGACTTCATGACCACCTACCCGGGGCAGACCGAGCTGCCAGAGTCGGCGCCGGTCGGGTTCCCGGCGTGGCTGGGCTGGACACACTTCCTGAACGGGCTGATGCTGCTGCTGATCATCCGTTCCGGGTGGATGGTGCGCACCGTGCAGCGACCGGAGGCCTACTGGACTCGCAATCCGGCGATCCCGTTCCGCACCAGGAACTCGCCGAAGAAGATCAGCCTCGACCTGTGGTTCCACATCTCGATCGACGTGCTGTGGGTGATCAACGGCGTGGTGTTCTTCGTGCTGCTGTTCCTCACCGGCCAGTGGATGCGCATCGTCCCCACCAGCTGGGAAGTGTTCCCGAACGCGTTGTCGACCGCGATTCAGTACGCTTCGCTCTCCTGGCCGACCGACAACGGATGGGTGAACTACAACAGCCTGCAGGTGCTCGCCTACTTCGTGACCGTGTTCATCGCCACACCGCTGGCAATCATCACCGGTGTGCGGATGTCGCCGCTGTGGCCGCGTGACGCCGGGCGCCTGAACAAGGCGTACCCAATCGAGTGGGCACGAGCCATCCACTTCCCCGTGATGCTGTATTTCGTGCTGTTCATCATCGTGCACGTTGCGCTGGTGTTCGCGACCGGCATCCTGCGGAACCTGAACCACATGTACGCCATGCGCGACGACGAGTCGTGGTGGGGCCTGTGGATCTTCGCCGCGAGCGTCGTGGTGATGATCGGCGCGTGGCTCGCCGCGCGGCCCATCATCCTGCGGCCGATCGCTCAGCTCACCGGAAAGGTGACGAAGAACTAGGGCTGCTGGGGCCCCGCTCGCCCCCAACCGGTGGTCGAGCGCCCATTGCTGGTCGACCCTGTCGAGACCTCACGCGCGGGTGCACCACCCACGCGCGGGTCCAATTCGACCCGCGCACGGAGGTTCGACCCGCGCGACCGCGCCCGCACGCTCGCGCGGGACTTTCGTGCCCGCGCGGGTGTTGCAACACCCGCGCCAGGACAATTCACCCGCGCGAGTGAGCGCCGCGGTGATCGGCGCCAGTTGGTGGTCGAGCTTGTCGAGACCTCACGCGCGGGTGGATTGTTCACGCGCGGGTCGAATTCGACCCGCGCGTGGGAGTTCGACCCGCGTCACCGGATCAGGTCTCGGCCCCCGCCCGACACCGGGGTCAGCTCTCGTAGTGGCTCAACCACTTCGTGAGGAGGGTCTCGAGTTGTGCCCGCTCCGACGCGGTCAGCGCCGACACCAGCCTCTTCTCGTTCGCAGCGTGTGCGGTGAAGGCGCGATCGATCAGCTCGCGCCCGGCATCCGTCAACGCCACAACGCGCGCACGCCCGTCGGCCTCACTGCGGCGCCGATTGACGAGCCCGGCCTTGACCAATCGGTCAATGCGCTTCGTCATCGCGCCGGTCGTCACCATGGTGTGGTCAGCGAGCTCCCCCGGTGCGAGCTCGAACGGCGGTCCCGAGCGCCGCAGCGTCGCCAGCACATCGAAATCGCCCTCCCCGAGCCCGAAATCCCGATACACCGCAACCAGCTCCTCGGTGAGGAAGTTGCCGAGCCGATGCAACCGGCCGATGACGCCTTGCGGACTCACATCCAGATCGGGCCGCTCCACCGCCCATGCCTGCTGGATACGCGCGACGTGATCGGTCATTTCGGTCATGACTGGATTATATCTTCCAAGGAAGTTATTATATCTTCCATGGAAGGTACTTGGCGCTGGCTCCTCATCACCGCGATCGCACCCATCGCGTGGGGCGCAAGCTACTGGGTGACGGCGGCGTTCCTCCCGCCGGACTACCCGCTCTGGGCCGCAGTCATCCGGGCGCTCCCCGGCGGAATCGTCGTCTGGCTGCTCTCGCGGAAGCTGCCGACCGGCTCCTGGTGGTGGAAGTCGGCGGTGCTCGGCATCCTCAACGTCGGCGCGTTCTTCGTGCTCGTCTACGTCGCGGCGCAGCTGCTGCCGTCCAGCATCGCCACCACCCTGATGGCGACGTCCCCCGCGGTGATGATGTTCCTCGCCTGGCCGCTGCTCGCCGAACGTCCCAAGCTGCTCCCCCTTATCGGCGCCGCCCTCGGCTTCGTCGGCGTCTGCGCCACCCTGCTCACCGGCACAGAGCAGGTGAACCTTCTGGGCGCGGCCGCCGCACTGACCGCGATGATGATGTCGTCTGTCGGCTACATCCTCACCAAGAAGTGGGGAACGGATGTCGACGTGTACTCCCAGTCCTCATGGCAGTTGATCGCGGGTGGGCTCTTCGTGATTCCCTTCGCGTTCGCGCTCGAGGGCGCCCCGCCTGCCCTCGGCGGCACCGAACTGCTCGCGTTCGGCTTCCTGTCGTTCATCGCGACCGGGCTGGCCTATGTCGCGTGGTTCACCGGACTGAAGCACCTCAGCGCTGGCGCGGTGGGCTTGGTCGGATTGCTCAACCCGGTGGCCGGCGTCCTGCTCGGCGTGCTGGTCGCATCCGAGTCGCTGAGCCTTCTGCAGGGCGCGGGGATCGCCGTCGTGCTCGCCGGGATCCTCATCGGGCAGCCGATCGTCTCGCGGGCAGTGGAGCGTCGCAGGGTCGCGTCCCGCGAGCGCGAATTGACGACGGCAAGCGCACGCTAGCTGACTGCCCACGGGCTGTCATTGGCTCGCCCGGATGACCGCCCTCCCGAGCGCGAATACGAGCCCGCCGGCCATCAGCCACGAGAGCCTCCGGGTTGGCCGATCCCGGCCAGCGTCACACGGCGCCCGCGCGCACGGTCGGAATCTCGTAAAGCTCCCCCGCACCTCTCAGCGTGCGCTCACGGCCGGTTGCCCGCCAGATGCCCGAGAATACGGCCATCCGAGGGAAGGACAACACCATGACCATCACGCACATCAACCCTGCGACGCTGCACGCCAACCCGGTCTTCTCGAACGGGATCCTGGTCAGCGGGGGCGGCAACCTGCTCTTCGTCGGCGGCCAGAATGGAACGGATGCCTCTGGCGCGATCACCGGGGACGTCGCGCAGCAGTCGGCTCAAGCGACCCGGAATGTGCTCGAAGTGGTGAGCGCTGCGGGCGGGACCGTCGAGAACATCATCAAGCTGACCATCTACCTGGTGACCGGGGCGGATCTCCAGGCGGCATACACCGCTGCGATCGAGGTGTGGGGCTCCCATCCGACGACACTGAGCATGCTGCAGGTGGCCGGCCTCGGGCGGCCAGAGGCCCTAATCGAGCTCGATGCGGTCGCCGTGATCGGCTGATCAAGGTGCCGGATTACGCCTTCGCCCACTCCAGCAGCTGCTCGCGCGGCCAGGTCGTGATGATGCGCTCGGCCGGGATGCCGCGCGCCGCCGCCCGTTCCGCCCCGTAGTCGAGGAACGCCAGCTGCCCTGGGGCGTGCGCGTCGCTGTCGATGCTGAACAGGCATCCGGCCTCCAGCGCCAGATCGATCAGCTCGTCCGGCGGGTCCTGCCGCTCCGGTCGGCTGTTGATCTCCACCGCGACATTGTTCTCGGCGCACGCCGCGAACACGGCCTCGGCATCGAACTCCGACTGCGGCCGGGTGCCCCTCGACCCCATCACCAGGCGTCCGGTGCAATGCCCGAGCACGTTGGTGTGCGGATCGCGGATGCCGCCGAGCATCCGTTTCGTCATCGTCGCCTTGTCGGAGCGCAGCTTGGAGTGCACGCTCGCCACGACGATGTCGAGCCGGTCGAGCATCTCCGTGGTCTGGTCGAGTTGGCCGGACTCCAAGATGTCGACCTCGATGCCCTTCAGCAGCGTGAACCCGTCCTCACCGGCGTTGATACCGTCGACGATGCCGAGTTGTTCGGTGAGCCGCTCCACGCTGAGCCCGTTCGCGATGGTGAGGTTCGGCGAGTGGTCGGTGAGCGCGATGTACTCCCGTCCGAGCGCCTTCGCCGCAGCAACCATGAGCTCGATCGCGGCGTACCCGTCTGACCACTCGCTGTGCGTGTGCAGGTCGCCGCGAAGCGCTGCGCGGAGCTCGCCGCCGCCCTCGGTGAGTGGTCGAGCCCGCTGGCGCAAGTCCTCCAGATAGACCGGCACCTGCCCGTCGAGGGCCTGGCTGATCACCTCAAACGTGCGGTCGCCGATCCCCTTCATCCGCTTCAGCCGGCCATCGCGCAGCCGCGCGGTCAGCTCCTCGGTGTCGAACTCGCCAATGGCCTTCGCCGCGCGACGGAACGCCTGAATCTTGAAAGACGGCGCGAGGTCGCGCTCCAGCCAGAAGGCGATCTCGTCGAGCGCGGCAACCGGGTCCATGTGTCCATCATGCGACGGATGGCCTTCAAACCGTACGAGCAATGCTCCGCTCACCCGGCGAAACGGCTCCCGTATAGTTGCGAGGTCAGCTAGAACGACGGTGTTCCTCAGCGGCGAGGCGGCGAGAGGGGCACAGCGTGGAAAGCGGCAACCAGAGACTCTGGACCGGCCGTTTCCTGCTCGCGATCGCAACCAACTTCTTCGTCGCGATGGTCTTTTACCTGCCGATGACGACCATGGCGCTGTACGCGGTCGAGCGTTTCCACGCATCCGACAGCCTGGCCGGTCTGGCCTCAAGCGCGTTCATCATCGGCGCCGTCATCGCGCGAATCTTCGCGGGGAAACTGCTCGATCTAGTCGGGCGTCGCCGGATGCTGCTGACGGCACTCCTCGCGTACTCGGTGGTGGCGCTGTTCTACGCGCCCACCGACGATCTCTCGGTGCTGATCGTCATTCGCGTCGTCCACGGCATCGCGTTTGGCGCCGCGGCGACTGTGCTCGCGGCATCCGTGATCAGCCTGATCCCGTTCACACGCCGCGGAGAAGGCGTCGGCTACTTCGGCTTGTCGGCGACCCTGGGCACAGCGATCGGCCCATTCGTCGCGGTGGTGCTCGTCAACGGGTTTGGCTACGACTGGCTCTTCGCCTTCACCACCGGCTGCGCGGTCGCTGCGCTGCTGCTCGGGCTGTTCCTGCGCCTGCCGGAGCGCATCCCGACCGGAGACGAGCGCGCCAATCGCTGGCGGCTTCGCGTCAGCGACATGCTCGACCCGTGGGCGCTGCCTATCTCGCTGGTGATGCTGCTCGGCGGAATCGCGATCTCGGGAGTGCTGGCCTTCCTGAACTCCTATGCGAACGCGGAGGACATGGTGGAGGCGGCGAGCTACTTCTTCCTGATCTACGCCGGCGGAGTCGTCGTGTCGCGGCTGATTGTCGGCCGGATGCAGGACCGGTACGGCGACAACGTCGTGATCTATCCGACCCTCGGGCTGTTCGCCGCCGGACTGGTCGTGATCGGGATGGCGCCGAACGGCTTTGTCTTGATCCTCGGGGGCGCGCTGCTCGGGCTCGGATTCGGCGGCCTGCTGCCATCCGGACAGGTGATCGCGGTCAGTCTCGCCCCGGATCATCGTGTCGGCACCGCGACCGCTACCTATTACTTAATGCTGGATGCGGGCAGCGGATTCGGCCCGATGGTGCTCGGTCTGCTCATTCCGCACACCGGCTATCACGGCATGTACGGGCTGCTCGCCGGCGTCGTGGTCGTGGCGATGGCGCTGTATCACTTCCTGCACGGGCACAAGCGGCGCGGCGAAGCGCTCGCCTGAGCTTCAGCGCCTGCGTTCGATGATGCCGCGCACGAACGCGGCCTGCCCGGCGTGCTGCAGGTCGTCGGCGATCACGCTGACGAGTCGCACGGCGAGGGTGACGGGCGGGTCCCACGAGGTGTCGACAATCCGGTCGAATTCGTCGTCGTCGAGCGTGCCGACGTACTCGACGGTGCGCGCGTGCACGGCGTCGTGGTAGCCAAGGAGCTGCTCAGCGGTGACCCCGGCGAGCGCCGCGACGTCGGCCGACCGGTGCCCGTAGCCGGTTGAGGCGACGTTGAAGGGCAGGCCGAACCGATCGGCCCAACCCGCGGAGGTCCACAGCTGCTCGGTCCCGGCGACGCCCGCGACGTGGTCGTCCTGGATGCGGGTGAGGTGCCAGATCAGCCACCCGATCGAGTTGGCGTCCGGGTCGAGACGGTGCGCGAGCTGGTCAGCACCGAGCCCGGACACCGCGTGATGGACGGAATCGCGGACCCGGCCGAAGGCATCCGTCAGCACGTCTGTTGCGATCGACATGGCTCCACTCTGTGCCCGTGACCTGCGTGCTGTCTACCGGCTAACTGGACCGCGGGGCACGCGAAGTCCCTATGCTCGTCGCATGCAGCCTCTCGCGCACATCGCGGACGGCCCCCGCGGTCGGCGGTTCCTCATGGCGGTGCTCGCCGAGCGGGACGAGCAACTCGCGATGGATGTGAGACGCGAGGCGATGGCCCTGGACATCGGCGCCGGCTCGGCGTACGTCGCCTCTTCCCGGGTGGACGACGCTGCGCATGCGGAGCCCGACAACTCACCGGTGTCATTGACGGAACGCATCCGCGACCACACAGGGCATCTCGCGAATGCCGACTGGTTGGCGGCACTGGCTGAAGCGACTCGGACCGCTATGTATTGGCAGGAACCAGATGGCGAGGACCAGGTTCTCGCGCGGCCAGATTTGACTGACGCCTTGACTGGTTTCGCGCGTGCGCTCGAGCCGGCGCTGGGCGAGTCCTGGCTTGCAGAGCCGCTCGACCCGACGGCCCAGTTCTTCGTTCAGTGGCTTGGTCGTCACGCGGTACCTGAGCTCGAAATGTCGGGGGCGGATGCGAAGCTCCGGGCATGGAAGACCGGAACCGTTGCCGACGAGAGTCGAGCGGATGCTGAGCGGCCGAAGAGTCCGGCGGCGCCGTGGACCGGTGCGTGGTGGTCGACACCCGCCATAGCTGGGCTGCCTATCACCACGCGCGGGCTTCCGGAGACCGGGCCTGTTCGCTTGCAGCTCCTTGAGGACACGCTCGGCTGGACTGAGGCGCAGGTGATTCCGGTTCGAGCGCGCGATGGCGTTAGCGTCTACGAATTGGCGACGCCGGACGGGTGGACTCAGCTGGTGGGGCGGTATCCGCTGCGCGTCACCAACTCGCGCCGCCACGACTGGTGGCGTGTAACGGGGATCGAGTCGGAGTGGTTCATTCCCGATTGGGAGGCGGTCGCGGCGGACTTCGACGCGGTGCACCTCTCGGCCATCGGATACCTGGCGACTGCCGGCCGTGCGCTGACGGTTGATGGCGGGCATACAGTGCTCGCGGGCTGGAGCCCGGATGAGACCTACTGGCTCACCGACGCACTCGGGGAAGCGGGACCGCCCGTCGAATGGCACGCGAGCATGGACGGCGCGTTGTGGTGGCCGCGTGACGCGGAGACGAAACTGTGGAGCTGAGGTTCACCGGGGAGATCTGGTACTGGCGCGGGCCGGCACCGTTCTACTTCGTGACGGTCCCGGACGATGCCGCCGAGGACATCCACGAGGTCGCGGGCCTGGTCACCTACGGCTGGGGCATGATCCCGGCGATTGTCACGATCGGCCGCACCAGCTGGTACACCGCGCTATGGCCGAAGGATGGCGGCTACGTCGTGCCGCTCAAGGCCGACGTGCGTCGCGCCGAAGACATCGACGTGGACGACATCGTCGAGGTCGGACTGTCGATCGACGACCAGGGATAGGAAACCAATGACGAAATATGTGATCGACGCCGGTGCCGCGATCAAGCTTGCTGCCGACAGGCACACGGTGCCCGGCGAGCACGAGTTGCTTGCGCCGACGCTTCTGCGTTCGCAAGTGCTGTCTATCCTGCACGCGGCTGTCGGCGAGGGAGAGCTGACATCCGCCGAGGCGAAGGAACGGCTCGACTATGTCACCGGGATGCGCTTGCGGCTGCTCGGCGACCGGGTGTTGCGCGACGTCGCGTGGAAGGTCGCCGACCGGCTCGGCTGGTCGGAGACCTACGCCGCCGAGTACGTAGCGCTCACCCAACTGCAGGCGGATGCCCTGATCACGCTCGATCCCAGGCTGGCCAAGGCGGTGGAAGGCGTCGTGCAGACCGCCCCGATCGATGTGCTGTATCCGGGGCGTTAGTCAGCGTCAGCGCTGGTGGTAGCGCCGATGGAGGTCGTGGACCTCGTTGGCCAGGTCCTCGACAGGGCCGTCGACAACGACATCCGGAGCCACCTCGGTTATCGGCATCGACTTCACCGGAGAGCGCGGGACATTCATCGCTTGCAGCCAGTCGCTCAGCTGGGCCGACGAGCTCGCGTACACGATCCGGCCGAGCCCAACCCAAGCATGCGCTGCGGCGCACATGGGGCAATGCTCGCCGGAGGTGTAGACCGTCGCGGCCGCCCGCTGCTCCGGGGTGAGATTCGCCGCCGCCCAGCGGGCAATCGCGAACTCGGGATGCTGGGTGCGGTCGCCAGTCGACTCGTGGTTGTGGTCTTCGAAGAGCACTTGGTTGTCCGCGCCGACGAGCACCGAGCCAAACGGCTTGTCTCCCGTATCCAGCGCCATCCGGGCGAGCTCTATGCAACGGCGCAGGTGGGCGCGATCCGATTCGTCGACCACCTACCGCACCTCGCCGGGACTCACAGTTCGACCGAATGTTCGGTGAGATCGCGGTAGAGCTTCCAACGTCCGTCGTCCGACCGACGCCACGACTCGAGCAGCGCAGCGCGTGCCAGCACCTGGTCGCCGGAACGGTAGCTCAATTCGTAGAAGACGATGGCTTCGTCGTCACCGCGTCGGCCGATTGTGCGATGCTCAGCGTGGACCGTGGTTCCACTCAAGGCGGCTATCGCCTGAGTGAAGCCCTCGTGAGCCTCCGCATTCGTGAAGGGGTCGACGCGCACCGCATCGTGCCCCACCCAACCGTGGTAGTCGTCGGCAATAAACGGGTCGAGCTCGGCCTTGTTGCCTGTGGCCGTCGCGCGATTCCAAGCACCCAGGTAGTCGTCGTGGAAATCAGCGTTCTGCGTCATGGCATGACGGTAACGCAGGTGGCGGCCCATGAGCGAGACCGGTCGATGGTCAGGTTCAAGTTCGACCGCTGCTCAGTCACCATCGAATCCCTCGCCGATCTCACCGAACTCTACGGCGGAAGGCTCCCAGTCGGCGGTGGTGGATGCGACGGATGCCACTGGCGAGTCGACGGCGCGAAGCTGTGCGGCCTGAAGCGCACGCTCGATCGCCGCGATGGTGTCCGGATCCGCCTCCCCGCCGTCTCTCGTCATGCTATTCCCGTCCCCGAATGTCGTCCGAGTCGTCCGAGTCGTCCGGGTCATCACGGATCGCCCCGCCTTCACCCTCCCACCGGTCAAGCTGACGCTTGTCCGCCTTGGCTTGCTCGCTGTTCGGCCAGGCTCGGCGCAGCGTCCATGCAGCTTTCCTGACGCTTTCTCCGAACTTGGCCATGCCCTGACCATACGCCTGGGTCGCGCATCCGGAAAGGGTTCGGACGGCGGTCAGGCGAGAGCAGGCAGCAGGGCGGCTAGGCCACCATCAAGCGTGAACTGCCGCGCCGTTCCACGGGTCGAAGTCGAACTGCCAGGTACAGGGCGACTAACGGTCAGATGGAAGGTCGGTCGGCCCGGCCTCTCGCGCCTGCATGAGGCGGCGAAGCACAAGACCTGCCGCCGCGGTCACGATCGCGACGAGCAGATACACCAGCGAAACCTCTGGCAGCAACAGCGCACTCTGGAATACCTGCACACCGAACTCGAGCATCTGATCGGGGCGGCGTGCGAGCACCCGGCTTCCAACTGCGGCGCTCACCGCAGTGATCGTCGCGGGCATCAGCCACAATATGAGCAGGCTCGCAACGGCGGCAACGGCACGCCAAACGGTGCGGACCCCGCACCAAGCCACCGCAACTCCGATCAGGATCGCCGGAACCCAACGGGCGACGCCGAGGAACCACCGCGACATGTCGTTCGGCAGCGCCCCAAACGGAACGATGAGCCCGTTCAGCCAGACGCCGACCGCGATGGCGGACATCGCGATTCCCAGCAGTGCGCCCGCGCGCGGGGCGCGGCCGATCAGAATGAGACTGAGCGCACCGAAGCCGATCGACAGCACGACCACCGCGGTCATCGCGGTGAGGTAGATCGCCGATTCGGTACCGTCCCGGAGTCCGGCAGCGACGATCAGGGTGGCCTGAACCGCAGCTGAGACCTGCACCAAGAAGACGCCTAGCGCGATTCCGAGTGGGCCGCGTCGCGAGAGCCGACCCTGCAACGTGCGCGCGAGGAGACCAGCGAGGGCTGCACCGGTGACGATCATCCCTGCGATGAGTGTGATCGCGTATTGGTTGAGCGGCAGAAGCGCGATGGGCATCGAATGAGAGGCCACGACGGTCGCCCAGAGGTTCTGGAGCGGCAGTCGCATCCCGGTGATGATCCATGGCAGCAGTCCGACGATCGCAGCCGCCGCCCCGATCGCCAGAGACCACGGGAAAGTGACTTGCCTTCCTGCCGCGCCGGCCGCGGTCGGAAGCGCAGGTTGATGCTCCGTGGTCTCGGTCACTTGATCCCCCACTTGCGGTGCGCTCGGATGCCACAGCCTACAGGTGCTTGTTGAGACACATTCGCCCCCGCATCCGGGAGCCACAGGGTGGACCGTCAGCAGACCCACGGGAGAGGTTGCTAGACCAACGGCATCACCCCGCAAGCAGGAAAGGCACTCCCATGAAGGCATGGCAATTCACAGGCACCGACAAGCCACTCGAACTGAACGAGGTCCCTGAGCCCAGCGCTGGTCCCGGCCAGGTTGTGGTCGAGGTCAAAGCAGCGGGGGTGTGCCACTCGGACGTTTCGACGCTTGACGACCCGGGCTGGATGGCCCTGTTCTCGACCCTCCCCCGCACGATGGGTCACGAGAACGCGGGCGTCATCACCGAGGTCGGTGCAGGCATGGATCAGTGGAAGGTCGGCGACAGGGTCGGCCTCGCACCGGTGATGAGCGACGGCGACGCCCTCGGTTACGGCAAGTGGGACGGCGGCTTCGGCCCCAAGATGGTCGCAACCGCTGACAACCTGGTGAAACTCCCCGACGAGGTACCATTCGATCTCGGTGCGATGGCGACGGATGCCGGACTCACCGCCTACCACGCCATCATGGCGGTCGGCGGCGCGAAGGCGGGCATGAAGGTCGGCGTGATCGGCCTCGGCGGTCTCGGCTACATCGGCGCTCGCGTGGCGGCGCTGTCCGGTGCGGAGGTCTACGGTGCCGAGGTCAACCCGGAGACGCGCAAGCTCAAGGACGAGATCGGGTTGGCCGATGTCGCCGACTCGATCGACGCGTTCAAGGACAAGGGTCTCCAACTCATCGTCGACTACGCCGGTTTCGGCACCACCACGGCAGCCGCGGTCGAGACGCTCGCCGAATTCGGCACCTTCGTGCAGGTGGGCATGGGGCGCCTCGAGGCGACCATCAACACCTACCCGCTGATCATCAACCAGCTGACACTGAAGGGCTCCAAGTCCGGCACGAAAGAGGACCTCGAGAACCTCTACGCGTTGATGAGGTCGGGCGAGCTGAACCCGCCAATGAATCTCATCACGCACGCCGACATCCCGGATGCGATCGACAAGTTGCGCGCAGGTGGCGTGGTTGGACGCTTCATCGCGATGTACGACGGCGCCTGACACGGTCTGCCGGTGCGCCGCAGCCACGACGCACCGGCCTCGTCGCATCCGCGCCGCCCCTTGTTGACCGCGCGCCACCTTGAAGCGCAGCGCGGTCAACAAACGGGCGCGCGGATTGAAGTCACGCGCGTGCCATGAAGTACTGGTGCTTACTCCGGGCGTTCGGTGTGCTCGGGGGACCAGGCTGGCGCGGCGCCGTGCGCGGAGTACTCATCGGGCTGACGTTGCGGCGCCGGAGTGCTCGTGCGCCCGAGGTACAGGTCCTGCATCACGTCGCCGGCGCTGACAACCGGCTCCTTCGTCGCCTGCCTTTTCTTGGTCAGGATGAGCACCACACGAACGACGTAGCCGACCGCGATCGCTGCCCACAAGCCCCACACGGCGAATGTCAGGGGTCCTGGTTCGTCGGATGGGCGGCCAGACCAGGTTCGACCACGCCAAGACGCCGATCCCGGCGATCACGGCGACGATCGCCACGGTGTTCAGAACTCGTCGCACTCGCATCCGCTTCATCGGGACAGTTCCTGCTCTCCGCTCAGTTCCGTTCAAGGTACAGGCTGTGCAGCGCATCCGCGCGCCAGTTTGTTGACCGCGCGCCAGTTTGAACCGCAGCGCGGTCAACAAGCCGGCGCGCGGATGGCACGATCCCGCGGCTGTCGTGCCTGAGAGCCAGGTGCGAACCCAAACCGTGCACGCGGACCGGGACGTAGCATGGCCCGCATGTCCGGACGCATCGCCGCACGTACATTGTTCGCCGCCACACTGAGCGCCCTTCTCGTCGTTTCGGGAGCGCAGATGGCCTTGGCTACGCAGCAGTCGCCGCCCGGCCATTTCCCGGAGGTGATCGCCCTGCCCAACGGCTTCCAGCCCGAGGGAATCGCAATCGGCCCCGGCGGCACCGGGTACGTCGGCTCACTGGTCGACGGCGACATCTACGTCTTCAACGTGCGCACCGGCCAAGAGATCACGACCCTTCAGGGTCCCGGCACACCGTCGGTCGGCCTGAAGATCGACAACCACGGCCGGCTGTTCATCGCCGGCGGCCCCACCGGGGAAGCCCGGGTCGTGGATGCCGCCACCGGCGAGCTGATCCAGAGCTACCAGCTCACCACCGAGCCGTCCTTCATCAACGACGTCGTCCTCACGCGCGACGCCGCCTGGTTCACCGACAGCCAGCAGGCGCAGCTGTACAAGCTTCCACTCGGTCCCGGGGGCACGCTTCCGGATCCGGATGCCGTTCAGACGCTTCCGTTGACCGGCGACTGGGTGCAGCAGCCCGGCTTCAACGCCAACGGCATCGAGGAGACCCCGAACCACCAGGCACTCCTCGTGATCCAGTCGGCCACCGGCATCCTGTTCCGGGTTGATCCGAACACCGGTGTCGCCACCGCCGTCGACCTGGGCGGCGTGACCCTGACCAACGGCGATGGGCTGCTGCTCGTCGGACGCACGCTGTACGTGGTGCAGAACCTGTCGAACACGGTTGCCGTCATCCGCATTGACGCGGACGGTACCAGCGGCAAACTCGTTGACCAGCTCACCGACCCCGACTTCCAGGTACCGACGACTGTCGCTCGGTTCGGCAACGGGCTGTACCTGCCGAACGCGCGCTTCGACACTCCACCGACCCCCGACACCGAATACTCGGTGGTGCGCATCGACCGCTGACGCAGCGCGTCACTGAACGGTGGCGGCGAGCCGTCCAGAATTGATCGCCGCGATGAAGGCCCGGTAGTCGCTTTCATTCTGGTCGGCGTACGACTCGGCGAAGTCCGCAATCGCCTCGTCGAAGGTGTCGGACTTCCCGAGGTACGCCGCGATCTCGACGCGATCCCCGGTGCGCGAGTGGGCACGCGCCAAGGTCTCGCCGCACACGCGCGCGTACAGCATCGCGCCTCGGTGCATCATCTGCTCGGGATCGAGCGAGCCCTTCCAGTCGTGCAGCTGGCGCACGTAGAAGTCACGCTCGATGCCGCCCTCGCCCCGCACCCTCTGCCAGCCCAGAAAGATGTCGCTCGCGGCTTGCATGCCACGCTGTCCCCTGACCACGCGCTCACCATGGTGGGAGAACTCGCTCGGCCCCAGATAGCTCTCGAGCACCGAAGCGGCCGCCTCCTTCGCCTGGAGGAACAACGGGTCGGAATTGTCTTTGCCGGTCAGCAGGATAATCCACGAGCGCGTGCCGACGCTGCCCACGCCGACGACCTTCCTGGCCATGTGCACGTACCTGTATTCGGCCAGCGGATGGCGCCCCGTCAGCAGCGTCTGGCGGTAGGAGGTCAGCATCTCGTGCATCCGGTCCTCGATGTCGTCGGCTGCCTCGTGCTGAGCCACAAGGTCCTCCACCGGCACGATGAGCGGCGGGTCGGCCTTGATTCGCAGTCGCCCATCCTCGACCGACACGAGCTTGGAGAACGCGCGCAGGCGGTCCTTGGTCCGAGCGTTCGTGACGATGTCGCCCCAGCCCTTGAGCTGCCGGCTGCCGGCGCGCTTGGCGTCACGTTCGCTGAGTAGCCATGACTGGATTTGCTGGGCATCGAGCCTGTCGTACCAGGCGTCGAGCACCGAGGCATCGGCAGCGCGCAGCATGTGCTCGCGGTAGGCGCGAACGGATGCGAGCACAAGCATCCGGCGTTCGACATATGAGAAAGCACGGTGCCGCCCGGCGATCTCAAAACTGGCGGCGAGCCTCTTGACGTCCCATTCGAATGGTCCGGGCAGGGTCTCGTCGAAGTCGTTGATGTCGAAGACCAACTGGCGTTCCGGGGAGGCGAACAGGCCGAAGTTCGACAGATGCGCGTCGCCGCACAGCTGCACGGTGAGGCCGCTGTGGGATGCGGTGGCCAGATCGGCGGCCATCAGCAGTGCCGCGCCCCGATAGAACGTGAACGGGGAGACCATCATTCGCGCGTGCCGCACGGGAAGAAGCTCCGGGACGCGCGTGGTCTCCTGCAGCTCGAGCAGCGCCACCGGATCGGCCCGTGTTGCAGCGTCTCCCCAATCGCGTTGCGCGGATCGTGGTGTTCGACCGCGGGCCGCCCGTCCCGCATCGCGGCGCCGCCGGAACTCAGCCGGCTGTGTCGTGTGTGCCGCTTCGACTGTCACCGTCGTTCCCTCGTCGCCCGCGCTTCAATGAGCCGCTATGGAGAAACCTCGCATGCCGTGTTGGGCTCGGCGTCACCCCTCACGGATGACCTGATCATGGGAACCCGACCACCCGATCTGTCGCCTTCTTCCGCTCAGACCGTGCGTGCTCCCGGTGGACCGGCCAGCACAGTCGGCACGTACTCGAGCAGTTGCAGCCGGCCGTCGAAGGTCCGGCTCTCCACGAGCTCGAGGGCGACATCCGGATAGCCGTCGTAGATGCGCTCACTCCCGGTCTTGCCCGTGATGACCGGGAACAGGACCACCCGGAATCGGTCCACCAGGCCCGCCGCCAGTAGTGCCCGGCATACGCTCAGGCTGCCGATCGTGCGCATCGGTGAGGCGCCGCTTCGCTTCATCTCGGCCACCGCCTCGACTGCATCCCCGTTGATCACTTCGGTGTTTGGCAGAGCCGTCGGTTGCTTGAGGGTCGAAGAGAAGACCACCTTGCGAGCCTGGGCGACCTCCTCAATGGATGCCTCTTCGTCCTCCGAGAAGCCTGCTTCCGGATTGTCCCGCTGCGCGGCGAACCCCGCCATCTGACGGTAGGTCTTCGCCCCCATCAGCAGGGTCCAGTCCCTCTCGGGCTGCTCGGCGAGCCAGCGCAGATACTCCGGACCCTCCAGCCCCCACCATCCGGGCCAGCCCTCGGCGGATGCGTACCCGTCCAGCGAGATGATGAAATCCACCAGGACCTGGGTCTTGTTCTCGGCCATTGCCTTCTCCGTTCTCCACGTCGAGATCGTCGGGCGCCCAGCCTACGTTTGTCGCCTTGAAGCGGGGACCCCCACGGCCGCTCCGACCTCTTGGAGGTGGCACCGTCGCGACATCGTCAGCGACTGACGGCGGCTTCCTCCTCGAGACGCCCGAGCTTCTCCGGGTTCGCGATGGCGAAGATCCGCTTCACCCGACCGCCTTCGATGACGAGGGTCACGACGCCCAGCAGTTGCCCGTCCATCTCCATCCGGATGCCGGGCTCGCCATTCACCCACGTCGCGACCGCGGCGATCCCGCCGCCGGCCTTCGCCAACCCGCCAATGACGTACCGCGCGACCCGGTCGGCACCGACGATCGGCCGGCGTGCCGCGCCCTGCGCCTTTCCGCCGCCGTCGGCCACGGAAACCACGTCCGGGGCGAGCACATCCATGAGACCCTGCAGATCGCCGGTGTTGAGTGCGGCGACCAGCCGGCCAACCACTTCCTCGAATTCGGACCGAACGACGCGCACCCTGGGTCGCCGCGCCGTGACGTGGCTCTTGGCTCGGTGCGCAATCTGCCGGACCGCAGCCGGTGACTTGTCGACGGCATCCGCGATCTCGTCGTACGGCATGTCGAAGACCTCGCGCAGTACGAAGACCGCGCGCTCGGCCGGACCGAGCGTCTCGAGCACGGTGAGCATCGCGATGGAGAGGTTCTCGGCGAGTTCGACATCGTCCGCGACATCCGGACTCGTCAGCAGCGGCTCCGGCAGCCACTCGCCCACGTACTCCTCGCGACGCCGCGTCACCGTGCGCAGGTGGTTGAGCGCTTGGCGCGTCACGATGCGCACCAGGTAGGCGCGCGGCTCACGGATCTCGGATGCGTCGACCGCCGCCCACCGGATCCAGGATTCCTGCAGCACATCCTCGGCATCCGCAGCCGAGCCCAACAGCTCGTACGCGACGGTGAACAGGAGCCTCCGGTGGACGACGAACGGATCGTCGCCGGCGTGCGCGATGCTGCCCATGCCCGGAGCCTACGCGGCGTCCGCGGCGGTTGACGGAACGGCAAGCGGCGGGAGACCGCACGCATCCGCGAACTCCTCGGAGTGGATGCCGAGCGCGACGTTCATGCGCGCCGACATGTTCATGAAGGCAACGCGCGCCGCAAGTTCGACCAGCGCGGCTGCGCCGAGATCGGCGAGGAGGGCATCCGACAACTCATCGGTCACCGCCGGGGGCGTCTGGCTGGCCGCCTCCGCGTACTCCATCACCCTGCGCTCGGTCGAGGTGAAGACGGAGGTCTCCCGCCAGCGCGGCACCTCACGTGCCTTCGCCTCGTCGAGGCCACGATCGTGCGCCATGAAGTAGTTGAAGTCGAGGCAGAAACTGCAGCCGATCGTCGCGGCCGCGGCCATGGCGGCATACGACGCAAGGTTTGGATCGAGCTCGCCCCACTTTTCGACCTTGCCGCCGAGACCCATGGCGTCCTTCATGACGGACTTGTGGTGCCACAGCACGCCGACGGACTGGGGCACGAAGCCCAGCTTCTTGCGGGCCGCGAACTTCACGAGCGCTCCGAACACGCCGTTGATCTCGGTCAGGGGGATGCGGGTGTCGCCGGTCATCTCTTTCTCCAATGTGTCGATGGATCGTGTCCTTCAACATGGAGACACCAAGCGGCGCCGGTCTGTGACATCTCGCGACTCGGCGGGGTGGCTACGCCGGTTCTTCGGCTTCCACCTGAGCCGCGGGCTCTCGGCGGCGGTAGATGTACATCGTGATGAGCAACGCAATGGCCGTTATCACCGCGCAGACGTTGGCGATGATCAGCGGGAGCGCTCCGTTGACGATGCCGTACGCCAGCCAGAGCAGGAACCCGATCAGCAGGATGCATACCCAGGCGGGCGAGGTGCCGCCGGCATCCCGTTTCCGGACGATGACGCGGATCTGGAGAATCGGCGCGAGGGCCATGACCAGACCCCACGATGTCGTGATTACATCAAGCGCTTCGGACAAGTTGACCCCTGGCTTCAGAACGGTGGATGGTGGACGCGAGCGCCCTCACCTATCTGAAGTCGCGACGGCTCGCGTCGTCCCCGTAGAGAGGGAGGATACGGTTCAGCCGGGTCACAGTTCGAGGCTAGCAGTCGCCGGCAGAAGACCCATGGCAGGCGAAATCTCCAGGCGCTCGGGTGATCACGGCGATGGCTACGGGGCCGCTCTGAATGGCCCCGACACGCCAAAGAGCGCCAGCGATTCATCGCAGGCGTCGTCGTCACCGGATACGCCCTCGTCGAAGTAGGGCGCGTACTCACGCGCAAAGTGAATCGGCTCTTCGAACCGGAACTTCTGGCCGTCGTTGTCCCGCACCGAGTCTGCCGTCACTTCCAGGTTCGGCGGCACGACGGCTCGATACAGACCGCTCGGCCCCTCGACCACCTCGAGGTACAAGCATCCGTCGTCACCAACAGTCAGGAAACCTTCGTAGCGAACGTCGTCGCTGACGGCTCCGCCCTTGTCGCTGACATAGATGATTCCGCCACTCGTCTCAACGACCAAGGACCTAGCATCGGGCGGCTCACCGGTGCACGAGGCCAGGTGGTCGCGAGGAGGAAAGCCAGGAGCACGCCGCCGGTCGCTGTGGCCTTGCGGCCGGGTCTGCCCGTCGCGACTGCCATGGCGGCCTGCCCCCAAACGTTGTGCCACAGCTTCCCCGGTACCTGTCACCGTGTCAATGCCAGCGTCGGTGCCGCTGTACATGCCGACCTCCTCCCCGGGCGCCGCGAATGTTGACGACCCGGTTGGCAATTTGGTGCCATCCCGGACCGCGCAAGGATCATGAAGTAAAGAGCTTCCAGGTCCCCTCGGAGATGACGTCGACTGTGCCGTCCTCGACACGGAGCGCGGTGTCGTCATCGATTGCGTAGACGGGCACCGGGATCCGATCCGCCCAGCGTCGGATGTTCTCGAGGGTCGTATCGGGCATGTCCGGGTTCCCGAGGTGCGGGTACAGCGTGACGTCGACATGACCGAGCGCGCGTTCGGCATCCCGTCCCATATCGCTGCCCTCGGGGACGAACTCCCGATCGAACTCGGCATCGCAGTTATAGGGAGTGACGGCGATGCTCCCCGCACTCACCCCGACGTACACGGAGTCCTTAAGGGTCAACATGAGGTCGGCGAGACCTGATTCACGCATCCAATGAACCAGGTAGAGCACGTCCCCGCCCCACACGAGAAGGGCGTCAGTCTTCTGCACTTCGGGCACCCACGCCTCCTCGCGCAGTGTCGGAAGCGCCGTGAGTTCGAGGACGCCCAGGGTCTTCCACCCGAGCCCTGCCAATGGGCTCGACGCCGCGCCGGTGATCGCAGCGCGGGCCATGACGGCTCCGCCGGGAAAGGGATACACGCCTGTCGCGATGATTAGCGCGCGGGACTCGGCGATGGGTTTGCCGAGCATGTCGACAAGCGTTTGCTCGATGCTCGGATTGCGGATCCCGCCCGACGTCAGGAGGTACTTCACGAGTGCTCCGATCTCTGCGGCTGCCCTGTCAGCACGAAGTAGAGGGATCTTATCGGAGCGACTTCGCCTGGAAGCGGCCCTCAACGAGACGCAGCGAATTCACCGGCATAATGCTTCGCTCCCTGTCTGCCCACACGGTCCACCACGCCCTCTGCCCGATCTTGGTGTACCCGGAACCTCCCCAAGCACCCAGGGGGCTTGCTCTCCCCGGACGCAGCGTGTACTAGAGAAGGATGAATACGCACGGAGGCACCCTCCGCGGACGCGTTGCAGTCGTTACGGGTTCTACGCGTGGTCTTGGGTTCTCCATGGCCCGACTACTGGGACATCAGGGCGCGACCGTGGTGCTGGCATCCAGGTCGTCCGCCGACGTCATGGATGCCGTGGACCGGCTGATGGCGGAAGGGATCTCGGTCACGGGAAGTCGCTGCGACACCGGCGAAATGGCCGACGTCGAAGCCCTCCGCGACGAGGCTCTCAGCCGCGGGATGCTCGATATCTGGGTCAACAACGCTGGAACTTCCGGTATCTTCGGCCCCACGGCGTCTACGCCAGTCGATGACTTCACGCGCGTGGTGCGCACGAACATTCTGGGAACGTTCCACGGCTCGCGGGTCGCGTTGCCGGTATTTCTCGCCCAAGGCCATGGCGACCTCGTCAACGTTTACGGCCAGGGCGACCAAGGACCGGTGGCGCTGCAGAACGCTTATGCGTCAAGCAAGCGCTGGGTCCGCCAGTTCACCGAGACGTTGCGGATGGAAACCAAAGGTACCGGGATCCGGGTGCATGGCATGAACCCGGGGTTGGTGATGACACAACTTCTGAAACGTGTCACAGCCCAGGCCGGGTACGAGCAGCGGCTGAAGGCCCTGCAGGTCGTCGTTGGCCTGTGGGGGCAGAGCCCTGAGGCCGCCGCACGCCCCCTCCTCGACCTCGTCGCCTCGGATACCCCCGAATTCCGGGACCTGACCAAGGCGACCTTGGTCACCCGCGGATTGCGCAACGTCCTAGCCGGACGCCTCCGCCGCGCCAACCGCATGCCCTTGGACATCACGGTCGTCGACACGAACCGCCAAGGCTGACTGCTCCCGCAGTGTGACCCGCCGCACCACCTGCGAGAAATGAGTCCTTTCGCATCGCGTGCACGCGGTATTTTCGATTTACTTGCTGGTCGTTCCCGAGTACTTCAGCGCGCCGATCGTCGGCTTGCCAATCGCCCAATCGGAAGGCACGGTCCACGTACCGCTTGAACTCAACGTGCCACTGAACGAAGTACCGAGATTCAGTCCGTACCGCTTGGATGCAGTTGCGATGGCGACTGACCCGGAAACGGTCTGGCTCGCCGTGACACCGCCGCTCACACGGCGGACACGAACCGGTCGATGTCACGCTGTGTCTTCGTCACCAGCGACGCCGTCGTACCCAGTTCGCGCACGGTTGAACTGACCCGCGGCGCACACCCCGGCAGGCAGGCATCTGCTGGGGCGATTCACGATCATCCCACTCACCGTCGCCGTCAAAGTCTGCTTGGCCTGAAGGCCCGGGCAATAGGAGATCGTAGGCGTTGAGCAGGAGCTCGCAGTCGCAACAGCAGGCGCCCATTTCAGACAACCGTGTGAGTAGCGCAGTAGCCCGCGGGGCGCAGCGTTCGCGATACCACAGGACGAAGCGGTGACTGTTGTCGCAACCAAACTCATCGATTTGACGGCTGACGAAGCATGCGAGGCATTCGCCCGCACATGGAGCAGAAATAATCTCTCCGGCTTCGCGAACAATCTGCTCGGCTAGCTCAGCAACTGTTTTCGTATTCATACCGACACGGTGCCGCAGACCACCGACGCGATCGCGCCGGTGTGAAACCCACAGCACGATAAGCGGCAGCGCGCAGAGGAGAACTTGCAGTTGCTTAAGAAATCAGCCCGCCCAGAAGAGGCTCTCAGCTCCTGTCGCTCGCACTACGCGCTCGACAGGAACGATCGATTGTTCCGTTACGCGATCTGCAGGGGCGTGATCGCCGCGATCTGGTCGCGCAGCTCCCGCCGCTCGAGCCGCAACTCGTAGTTCGATTGCAGGTTCATCCAGAACTCCTCGGAGGTGCCGAAGTACCGCGCCAGGCGAATCGCGGTGTCAGCGGAGATCCCCCGCTTGCCATGCACAATCTCGTTGATCCGGCGCGGCGGCACGCCAATCGACACGGCGAGCCGGTTCTGTGTAATCCCGAAGCCCTCGATGAAATCCTCCATGAGGATCTCCCCCGGGTGGATCGGCTCGATCAGGTTCACGTCAGTGATAGTCGACGAGTTCGACATCTTCCGCACCTCCATCTCTCCAGACGAAGCAAATTCGCCACTGCGCGTTGACCCGGATGCTGTACTGCCCACGGCGGTCACCCACCAGCTGCTCCAGCCTGTTTCCCGGCGGAATCCGGAGATCCTCCACGTCCTTGGCTGCATGGATCAATTCGAGCTTCCGCAGAGTCGCTCGCTGCACCGTTCGATCAACGCGCTTGACGTACTGCTCATGCCAGATACGCTCGGCGTCCTTGCCTCCGAACGATCTGATCACGCTATAAGCGTATAACGCGACGCGTCAATAACGCTACACGTTAAAGCGGAACTTCACCACGTCGCAGTCTGACTGGAAGCGGATGCATCTATCGATGCGCCGCAAATAAACACAGCTGTCCAGTTTCCGACGCGGAGCGCTAGGCGCGTTCGACCGGCAACCAGAGCTCGCACGTCGCCGTGCTGAAGTCAGGTGCGCGCTCGAGCACCGCGACGATCGAGGGTCCGGGGCGAAGTCTCCACGGGTTAGACGGGAACCATTCGGTGGCCGTGGCCGCCCACGCCTCCTGCAGGCTCGACGGATATGCCCCGGATGTCCGGAATACCGCCCAGGTTCCGGCGGGCACGTCTATGGAATCGAGTCCGTCCGCCACGGGCGCCTCCTGTGTGGTCGCGACTCCGTGGAGGTAGGTGAGCTCGCTGCCCTCGGTGTAGTCGGGGTCGACATCCGCGCTGACCTGGAGCAGGCCAGCCGGCTCCGTTCTGCTCATCTTCTTGAGTCGCGCATGCTCCTCGCGAGACAGCGACGCGATGTGCTCCTGGATGTGTGGATTGACGCCCTCGTGGATGAGCGGCACGCGAGCTGCGTGTCCGACGAGGCGAAAGGCGGGTCGGTCGATGATGCGGGTGTCCATTGGGTTGTTCCCTTCTACGGTCAGGCGAAACCTGAGCTGCGATTGTGTACGAAGGGGGCCACCGTGACTTTGAGCACGTGTGAGGTCAATGCCGTGCACAGAACGGAAGGCTCTGTTCAGCGCCTCCGCTGAGCCGTAGCCGTAACGGACGGCAACAGCCAAGAAGTCGTCACCGGCGATCACGTCAGCTGCGGCGTGCGTCATTCGCCTCCGGCGGATGTATTCCGACAACGGCATCCTTGCCAGCGATGAGAACATCCGTCGCAGGTGATACTCGGTGGTGCCAGCTTGACTGGCGACCACCGCCACGTCGACCTCCGAACCGAGGTTCGCTTCGACCACGTCAACGAGTCGATTCAGTGCTGCAATCACGAGGTCCTCCTTCATTGATCAAGCCTGCCGTTCACCGCGCAGTCCGCGCCCGACAATCCGGGCCCGATGTGATCCGGATTCGAACCTGCGGTCTGAACCGTCCTCGCCGCGCGTCAGAGCCTGACTTTCGAACCCGTTGCCGACAAACGCCATGTCCCGCTGAGCGAGGGCCCTGCGGTCAGGGCGTTGTCGTTTCAAGGCTGCCCAGCCGCTCGCCTAGGAGTTCAGCGAACGTCGCTACCTGTTGCTCGAGGATGCGACCGTCTGTGAGGACACGCACCTGAACAACGAGATTGCCGCGCTGGAGGTCCCACACGTACGACCGCCAGCGCGGTCCAGGGCTCCCCTCGCGCACCCACCCCACTGCGGCAACTTCGTGCGGCACGACTATCGCCGCTTGCGAACTGATCTGCACGAGGGTCGTATCGAGCCCGCCCGCTGCTGGCGTGTTCATGTCTTGCCAGGGGCAGTCGGCCACTCGCTTGTGGAGGTCGCGCATGAATGCGCCTGCTTCCTCAGTGGTGGGAAAAGCGCGCGCTGAGATGTCCATTACTTCGTCGCCCGTCTGCCACGTTTGCACCCAGCTGATCGGGTCCTCCGAGTCACTACCAGGCCCGGCAGCGAAATACGGCGCATTGGAAGGCAGGAACGAGCATTCCGCGTCTCCGCCTAGCGCTAGCCACTGCTCGCCTGCGCCCGTTGTAACCGCGCTCACAGTGCTCTGCTCGAACGCCTCCACGCCGTGGCGCTCATCCTTGATTGACAACTGGGAGACGTCCTCGACGGAGACGGCCATCAGCACGGCGGCTTCCAGTTCGAAGCATCGTTGAGGGCACACGAGTGGCACCTTCGCATCCGGCTGCTGCGCCGGTCCATCGATGAAGGGCTGGTCCGGGCTCGTCTCTCGCAAGCTATGTCCGACGTAGGCGAACATGCCCAGAACGGGAAGCAAGACGGCAATCACACCCACGAGCGCGATGAGCGCCCACCCCCACCACGGCAAGCCACGCCTCTTGGCCGGCTCTGGGATGCTCTCGCTCATCTGATAACTCCCGTCTACGCGAGGCCGACCGCGAGTCCCCAGGCGGCCGCCCGCCAGCACCTCCGCAACATGAGGCCAACCTATCGCCTCACCACTTCTGCCTCTACGCGCGGATGTGCTTGAGAACGGAACTCGACCCGGTGGTCGTAGTTGATCACTAGAACCTCGTCAACGAGTCGTTCCGCCGCAGCGGCGTTTTCCGGAGTGGTGGCGCGGTAGGCCGTCGCGCCGTTGATGATGATTGTCGGGTCGCCAGCGCCCCACGCCGTCTAGGCGATGGTGGTGCCGTCTGCGGATTTGATTGTGCCGTTGGACAACTCTGGGACCTTGCTTGTTGGTTCTCGCGGTGTCCGTCAACGCGCTAGGACGATGCTAGGAAGTCTCCAGGCCCTCGGTCTTGTACAGAAGCGACATGGGGTCGCACATACAGCGAGACACGTGCGCCACTCGAGCGCGTTCTCAGACTCCACCCACTCGTCGCAGCTGGGCGAATAAGCTTGGACCCCATGGCGCTGCGACTTGTTCAGGTGAATTTCAAGGCTCGGGATGACTCAGCGCTCGGCCGGTTTTGGGCCGAGGCACTCGACTGGGGTGTTTCCAGCGAGGAACCCGGTGTGACCAATGTTGAACCCAGAGGGTTTGTCTGGCCGCACTCTTCCGACGTCTGCGTTGATGTCGTGTCCGTCCCGGACCCCGAAACGGTGAAGTACCGCGCGCACCTCGATCTCGCCACAACCTCTGCGGCGCATCAGGCGGAATTGGTCGCGCGCCTGAAAGAGCTCGGCGCGACATCCGCCGATGTGGGCCAGGGTGACGTGCCATGGACGGTCCTGGCCGACCCGGAGGGCAACGTATTCTGTGTGCTTGAGCCTAGATCGATCTACCAGGACACCGGTCCGATCGCGGCAGTGGTGGTCAACTGCGCGGATCCGCGGGCGATGGCGCGGTTCTGGAACGAAGCGATGGATTGGACCCTCCACGAGGTGACCCCCGATCGTGCAAGGCTGCGCTCATCCAAGGGCGTCGGGCCGTACCTGGAGTTCGTTCGCAGACCCGACCTAACGACGGTGCCAACCCGGTTGCATCTCGACCTGCGGCCGTACTCCGGTGACGATCAAGCGGCAGAGGTTGCCCGGCTGCGCGCTCTGGGTGCCGCCGACGCCGATATCGGTCAGGGCGATGTGCCATGGACGGTTCTCACCGACATAGAAGGCAACGAGTTCTGCGTCCTTACCCCGGCGGGATAACGCGGAGCTTCCGCTCGCAGACGAAGCTGGTTGTACGTTGAATCGGAACTCAAGCAGATCGCTATTCGGTAGCCGCGGGTTTGGACCCTCTGGAGCCGATCGAGCGCAGCGTAGAGGGTGCCGACCTTGAGTTGGTCGCGACCGCTAGTAAACCGTCATGCACGTGAGAAGCGGAACTCGACCCCTTCTCGTCACGAAGCAATGTGAGTGGCCGTCGTGGGTGGTCGCCGTGGCTATGGTTTTGGTATGGAAGCCCTCAGGATGCGCCACCTAGGAGCCCATGAACGCGACATTTTGGTCGTGGCAACGCTCGGCAATCTGAACTGGTGCGACGAGCGCTTTTCACGCGATGACATCACGAGTCGCTCCGAGTTCGCTCGATACACACGGCTGCTTCCTGCGCGAGGCGATTTCGGCTACGTCGCAGAGCGCAACGCTGAAGCGAACGGGGTGGTATGGCTGCAGTTCCACCCTTGCGACGATGCTGGTTACGGCTTTGTGAACGAAGGAATTCCAGAACTCAGCATCTGGGTGTGCAGCACCTGGCGAGGCAAGGGACTTGGCCGCACTTTGATTAGAGAAGCACTTCGTGAGGCGCGGAAGCGAAAGCTTCCCGCAGTGAGCCTCTCTGTCGAAGCGGACAACTTCGCGAAAAAGCTCTACCTTGACGAAGGATTCGTCGACGTCCCGGGGCGGGACGCCGACGGCGTGATGCTGTGGTCGCGCGCGAGCAAGTGACCGCGAGCTGCGAGGGCGTCGAGTGGCCCGCCAGTCATTCAGACAATTCGCGGCTTGCCCAGAAGCGCGATCGGGATGCCGAGGACCACGACGCCCGGTCGGGTTCCGCGCATGCCAGTGGGATGGGCCACGGGTCAGAGGACCTTCTTCACCACGCTGGACTTCAGCTGCATCCGCCCGAAGCCGGGAACGGTGGCGTCGATGTCGTGATCGCCCACACCGTCCTCGATGAGCCGGATGCCGCGCACACGCGTGCCAACCTTCACGACACCGCCGCCAGCGCCCTTGACCTTGAGGTCCTTGACGATCGTGACGGTGTCACCGTCCGCGAGCACGTTGCCGACGGCATCCGTGACCGCGGCCGCCGCTTCAGTCCCGCCGTCCTCCGCGTCCGCGTCCGCCGTCCACTCGTGGCCACACATCGGGCACACCAGCAGCGCGCCCTGTTCGTAGGTGAACGCTTCGTGGCACTCGGGGCAAGCAGGCAACGCGTCAGACATTGAAGCGGAACTCCACTACGTCACCGTCTTGCATGACGTAGTCCTTGCCCTCCATGCGGGCCTTGCCCTTCGCACGCGCCTCCGCCACCGAGCCGGTCGCCACCAGGTCGTCGAACGAGATCACCTCGGCCTTGATGAAGCCCTTCTCGAAGTCGGTGTGGATGACGCCGGCCGCCTGCGGCGCCTTCCATCCCTTGCCGATCGTCCAGGCGCGCGCTTCCTTCGGCCCCGCGGTCAGGTAGGTCTGCAGCCCGAGGGTGTCGAAGCCGATGCGCGCGAGCTGGTCCAGGCCGCTCTCGCTCTGGCCGGTGCTCTCGAGCAGTTCCTTGGCGTCATCCGCGTCCAGGTCGATGAGCTCGCTCTCGAGCTTCGCGTCCAGGAACACCGCCTTCACCGGCGCGACCAGGTCGGCGAGCTCCTGCTTCTTGACCTCGTCCATCAGCACGTCCTCATCGACGTTGAAGACGAAAATGAACGGCTTCGCGGTGAGCAGCCCGAGTTCGCGGATCGGCTCGATGTCGAGTCCGGATGCCGACAGCAAGGTGCCCGCGTTGAGCACCTCGGCCGCCTTCTGCGCGGTCTCCAGCACGATCGGCTCGACCTTCTTGCCGCGCAGATCCTTCTCGTACCGCGCGATCGCCTTCTCGAGCGTCTGCAGGTCGGCGAGGATCAGCTCGGTGTTGATCGTCTCCATGTCGCTGGCCGGGTCGACCTCACCGTCGACGTGGACGACATCCGAGTCGCTGAAGCCGCGGATGACCTGGGCGATCGCATCCGCCTCCCGGATGTTCGCGAGGAACTTGTTGCCGAGCCCCTCCCCCTCGCTGGCACCCTTCACGATGCCGGCGATGTCGACGAAGGAGACCGGGGCGGGCAGGATGCGCTCGGAGCCGAAGATGCCGGCGAGCGTGTCCAGGCGCGGGTCGGGCAGGTTCACCACGCCGATGTTCGGCTCGATCGTCGCGAACGGGTAGTTCGCGGCGAGCACCGTGTTCTTCGTCAGTGCATTGAACAGGGTTGACTTGCCGACGTTCGGGAGACCGACGATCGCGATAGTGAGAGCCACGGGGGTCAATCGTACCGGTGCGGCGGGTCAGGGCTTATCCGGAGCATCCTGCACTAGCAGGTGGTCGCTCACCTGAGTCCAACCCGGACGGTTGTGGTCGGGCGGGTAGCCGACGGCCAAGAACTCGACGGTCGGCTCGCCGTCGGGTCCAGTCAGCCCGAAAGCGGGTCCACCGCACGCCCACATGGGTTGGCGATTCTCCGGGAACGCCATCATCACGCACAAGTGGACATCCGGCTGCGACGAGCGGCCGAGGAAGAACCGGGTGCCGGCATACTCCCCTAAGAATCGCGTCGACTCTGGCACAACCACATCCAGCGCCCAGGCGTCCTCCCCCAGGAGATCGTCAGCGCCCTGTTCGGTGTCGAGGATCGGGATGTACGGCATCTCGGCGTAGTACGGCGGTGCGCTCACCTGGAGGTGCCGGTTCACCATCACCCAGTTCGGTCCGAGCAGTCCTTCCTGCGGCTCCTCGGTGAACACCACACTTGGGCCCTGATAGATGTCGGCCGAGATGGTGTCGCGCCCGCAGGTGAACATCTGGAGCCGTCCGACCACGTCAGCAACCGCGACGCAGTACGGCCGGTCGAATGACATGGCCGAAAGCGCCAGATAGTAGCGGTACCCCTCCACCGAGCCCAACAGTCGGGATGTGCCATGAATCACGCCCGTCCAGCCGGCTGTCTCATCAGGCAGGCGGTCCATCGGTTGCTGCTGGCCGCGCAACAGATCGAACACCGGCGGCCGCTCGACTGGCGCCGCGCACCCGGCCATCAGCAGCGCGCCGACCGCAACGGCGACCGTTGCCAGCAGCCTGCGAGCGCGCATCCGGACCCCCTCGTCACCGACGCTACAGGCGAACCGCCCGATAGGCGTGCGTTACGTACGGCAGGTCGATGGTGCCGCCGTCGGCCAGCTCGGGCAGCGAGCCGGTCAGTTCGCGCAGCTCACGGTCGATGCGCTCCCGGTTCGCGGCATCCGCCCCGATATAGAAGCTGCGGGAGTGCGCGAGATCCAGAATGCCGTCGGCCGTGAACGGCTTGGCCCAACGGAACACCCGCTTCTCCAGCTCACCGAACGGCTCGTGCACGATGATCTCGCCGCTGGTGATCATGCGCTCCGCCACGCTGACGTGGACGATCTCGCCGAACCGGCGCACCCAGTCGACGCGCTCGTCGCGCACGTTCCAGATGAGGCCGAGCCGACCGCCCGGTCGCACCACCCTGCCCGCTTCCGCCGAGGCCGCCACCGGCTCCACCCAGTGCCACGCCTGCGCGAACACGGCCGTGTCGACGCTCGCCTCCGGCAGCGGCAGGCGCTCGGCCGAGCCGACGAAGGTGGGCACCCCGGGCACCGCGTCGTGCAGGCCGCGCAGCATCGCGGCATCCGGGTCCACCGCGACCACCTCACGGCCGTCGGCCACCAACTGCCGGGTGAGCTTGCCGGTGCCGGCGCCGATGTCGGCAACCCGCTTGGGCGAATCGTCGAGCAACCAGGCGACCGCCTCGTCCGGGTAGCCAGGGCGGGCGCGCTCGTAGCTTCCGGATGCCCGGCCAAAGGATTGGGACAGCGGTTGATTCGTCACGACACCCATCGTTGCGCATCAGGTGCCGCCGCCGATCCGCAGGTGAGCGGGGCGTCGTTTCACGCGCCGTCCGAGGCCCGTGAGACGATGCGCCCATGGCTCTGAACTTCACCGCAATCGACTTCGAAACCGCTAACGGGAGCCCGGCATCCGCGTGTTCGGTCGGCTTGGTGAAGGTGCGCGACGGCAAGGTGGTCGACAAGACCGGCTGGTTCATCAAGCCCCCGCTGGGCGTCGACCACTTCAATGAGTGGAACGTGCGCATCCACGGCATCACGCCGACGGATGTCGCGGACGCGCTGCTGTGGGAGCTGCAGCTTCCCGACCTGATCGCCTTCGCCGACGGGGATCCGCTGGTCGCCCACAACGCCGGCTTCGACATGGGCGTCATCAAGTCGGCGTGCGCGGCGAGCCTGATCGCCTGCCCGGACTTCGAATACCTGTGCAGCCTGCAGCTGGCCCGGCGCACCTACAACCTCGACTCGTACCGGCTGCCGGTCGCCGCCATGGCTGCCGGGTTCGAGGACTTCGACCACCACAACGCGCTCGCCGACGCGGAGGCGTGCGCGGCGATCGTGGTGCACGCGGCCAAGCGGCACGACGCGCTCGACGTCGCGCACCTGGCGCAGATCGCCGGAGTGCGGATGGGCGCTATCGGCGCCGGCGCCCTGACGGCAGCCGCCGAGCGGACCGGGAGCATGGCGCTCAGCTGAGCCCGCTCTTAACCCATCTCAAGGAGTTTTTGCTCCAGCTCGCCGTTTAGCCGCATCCGGATGCGCCGGTGCCCGAAATCTCCTTGAGACGGGTTAAGCGTCACCCCCGGGCACCCTGTTATGCAGGACTTTCTGGGTCGCGGCGACCGTTTCATAGGCATCCGGGGCCATTCGAGCACGAATGTCCTGCACAACAGGGGATGTCCTGCACAACGGGAGCGGGGCCCTCGAAACTCGAGGGCCCCGCAAACGGAAGGGCCCCGCCGAACCGGCGGGGCCATCCGGCTAGTTGTGCTGGGGGAACCCCAGGTTGATGCCGCCGTGCGACGGGTCGAGCCAGCGCGGCGTGACGGCCTTCTCGCGCGTGAAGAAGTGCACCGCATCCGGGCCGTACGCCTTCGTGTCGCCGAAGCAGCGAGTCCTTCCAGCCGCCGAACGAGTAGTACGCCGACCGGCACCGGGATCGGCACGTTGATGCCGACCATGCCCACGGTCACCTCGCGCTGGAAGCGCCGCGCGGCGCCACCGTCGTTGGTGAAGATCGCGGTGCCGTTGCCGTACGGGCTCGAGTTGATGAGCTGCGACGCCCTCCTCGTAGGTCTGCCGACGCGCACGACCGAGAGCACCGGTCCGAAGATCTCGTGCTGGTAGACTTCGAGGTGGTGGGCACCTTGTCGATCAGGGTCGGGCCGAGCCAGAAGCCGTCCGTGCTCGCCGTCGACCTCGGATGCCGCGGCCGTCGACGACGACGGTCGGCGCCGTCCCGTCGCGATGTCGATGTAGCCCGCGACCTTGTCGCGGTGCTCGCGCGTGATGAGCGGGCCCATGTCGCAGCCGCGCGTGCCGTCACCGACCTTGAGCCCGCGCATCCGCTCGCCGATCTTCGCGATCAGCTCGTCGGCGACGGCTCGACGGCGACAACGACCGAGATCGCCATGCAGCGCTCGCCCGCCGAGCCGAAGCCCGCGTTGACGGCGGAGTCGGCGACCAGGTCGAGGTCGGCGTCGGCAGCACCAGCATGTGGTTCTTCGCACCGCCGAGCGCCTGCACGCGCTTGCCGTGCTTGGCCGCGTTCTCGTAGATGTACTTCGCGATCGGAGTTGAGCCGACGAAGGAGATCGCCTGGACGTCCGGGTGCTCGAGCAGCGCGTCCACCGCGACTCCTTGTCGCCGTGCACGACGTTGAAGCACGCCGTCCGGCAGGCCGGCCTCCTTGAAGCAGACTGGCCATCCAGATCGCGGCGGACGGGTCCTTCTCGCTCGGCTTCAGCACCACGGTGTTGCCCGCCGCGATCGCGATCGGGAAGAACCACAGCGGCACCATCGCCGGGAAGTTGAACGGGCTGATGATGCCGACGACGCCGAGCGGCTGGCGCGTCGAGTAGACGTCGACACCGGTCGAGACGTTCTCGCTGTACTCGCCCTTGAGGAGGTGCGGGATGCCGATCGCGAACTCGACGACCTCGAGGCCGCGGGCGATCTCGCCGAGCGCGTCCGCGATCACCTTGCCGTGCTCGTAGGTGAGGATCGCGGCGAGCTCGTCGCTTGCGGGCGTTGAGCAGCTCGCGGAAGGTGAACAGGACCGCCTGGCGCTTGGCGAGCGAGGTCGTCTGCCCACTCGGGGAAGGCGGCCTTGGCGGCGGCGACGGCAGTCGTCGACATCGGCGGCGGTGGCGAGCCGCACCTCGCGCTGGACGGTGCCGACCGCGGGGTTGTAGACGGGCGCGGTGCGGGTGGATTCGCCCGCGAACGCGGCGCCGGAAACCCAGTGGTCGAGGATGGTCATCGCTAACCGTGCTTTCTCGTCATTGAAGTGCTTCTCCCAGTCTGCTCGGCGGCGATCTGCGATTCAAGGCGAGAAGGCGCACTGTGCGTGTGCGTTTGTGCAGACTCAGTGCACCGGCGGCACCAATTCGTGCGCGCGCTCGCGCACCTCGCGGTGCAGCGCCTCGCGCACGATCGCGACCGCGCTCGAGCATGAGGTTGTCGCGGCGGCCGGCCAGCGAGAACTGCAGCCGGATGTCGACCTCGCGCGGCAGCACCGGCACGAGCGCCGGATCCGGGTTCGGCCATGAACGCGTGCAGCAGCCCGATCACCGGCACCGCGACGGGTCGCCTCGAGCTGCGCGAACACGTTCGTCGAGCCGAACCCGACGTGCATGCCGCCGAGCACCGGCACCAGGTCGAGTTCGCGCACCGTCAGCAGCGCGTCGACGTAGAAGACGAGCGGATGCGCGTGCAGGTCGGCGAGCGAGCGGATCGGCGGATGCGCGGCCAGGTACGACTGCGACGCGTACAGGCGCAGCGCGTACTCGGCGAGCGGCTCGAGCGGGCAGGCGCGCACTGGCGGCGCCGCCGATGGTGACCGCCAGGTCGAAGCCGGAGCCGCGCAGGCTCAGCGGGTCGGGTCGAGGTGACGAGCTCGATCGTGATGCCCGGATGCTCGCTCTCGCACGCGCGTCAGGGCGGGCACGACGAATCGCCGCACCGAACGCCATCCGGAGCGACCACGCGCACGGTGCCGAGCGCACCGGCCCGCGCCGCCGGACGCGGCGGCCAGCACCTGCTCGACGATCTGCTCGAGTGCCTGCCGCGCGGGACGCGACCTCGCGGCCGATCGCGGTGAGCTCCCATCCGTCCGCGCCACGGTCGAGCAGGCGGGCGCCGAGGGACTGCTCGAGGCGGTCGATGCGGCGCCGCACCGTGGTGTGGTCGACGCCGAGCAGCGAGCCGGCCGACACCAGCCGGCCGGCGCGCGCGACGGCGAGCAGGAACCGGAGGTCGTCGACGTCACCTCGCTGGGTGTCCCACGGGTCATGAGCCAACTTTAGGACGCCGCACGCCGACGGATGTGACCGCCGATGTCCGAGGCCGCTGAGACACTGTCTTCATGGACCCGATCATCGCTCTTCTCCTCGGACTCGTCGTCGGACTCGCTATCGGCACGGTCGTCGGCGCACTGATCGTGCGCTCGCGCTCGACCGCGACGGCCGCCGGTGCCGACCCGGCGGTGCTCGAGGCGCAGCACCAGGCGGCGCTGGCCGAGCTTCGCGCGCAGGAGCTTGCCGCTCAGGCCGCGCTCGGCAGCGAGCTGGCGTCGGTGCAGGCGACCGCGGATGCGTTGCGCGAGCAGGTCGTGTCCGCTCCAGACCCAGTACCGCGAGCTGGTCGAGCGGCAGCGCGCCGAGCAGCAGGCGCAGGCCGAGCGCGAGCGCGCCGAGAGCAAGGTGCTGCAGGCGCTGACCCCGGTGCAGGAGACCCTGCGCACCATGCAGCACAAGGTCACCGAGCTCGAGACGCAGCGCGAGCCTGCCAGCACGGCGAGCTGTCAGCAGCAGCTGAAGTGCGGCGACCGAGTCGGAGGAGCGCCTGCGCAGCACCGCCGAGGCGCTCGCATCCGCGCTCAGAGCAACAGCACGCGCGGTGTGTGGGGCGAGACCCAGCTGCGCAACGTCGTGCAGGCGGCCGGGCTGATCGAGCGTGTGGACTTCGACGTGCAGTCCCAGGTCAGCTCGGATGCCGGGGCGGCCGCCCCGACATGGTCGTGCACCTGCCCGGCGGCAAGAACATCGCGGTCGACGCGAAGGTGCCGTTCAACGCGTACCTCGAGGCGAGCCAGATCCCGGTGACCGCGACCGGCGACGAGGGCGCCAAGCGGGAGGCGCTGCTCGGCCAGCACGTCAAGGCCATGCGCGGCGCACATCGACGCGCTGGCCAGCAAGGCCTACTGGGCGGGACTGGATGCCTCGCCCGAGCTGGTGATCGCCTTCATCCCGAGCGAGTCGCTGGTGTCCAGCGCGATGGAGGCCGACCCGGCGATCATGGACTACGCGTTCGGCAAGCGGGTCGCCCTCGCGTCGCCGGTGACGCTCTGGTCGGTGCTGAAGACGGTGGCGTTCAGTTGGCAGCAGGACGTGCTGACCGAGGAGGCCAAGCTGCTGTTCGACCTCAGCCGCGAACTGTACGGGCGACTGTCGCGGCTGTCCGACCACATCGACAAGCTGCGGCGTTCAATCGAGCGCAGCGTCAAGGACTACAACGCGTTCGTCGGCTCGATGGAGCGTCAGGTGTTGCCGAGCGCTCGCAAGCTCAGCGCGCTGGACGAGTCGCGCGTGCTCGGCACCCTCACCGGCATCGAGGAGGCGCCGCGCGAGCTGACCGCGTTCGAGCTGACCGCGGTGGGCGCGTCCGACGCGACTGATTGACCCGCGCCGACTCCGGACATCCGCGGTCCTGCCGCCATCCCGCGCCCGCTCCGGACATCCGCGCCCGGTGCGCGGGGCGCGGATGTCCGCACGGGGCGCGCTTGGGCGGATCCGCGCGCACCTACGATCGAGGCATGTCGAATCAGTGGAGGCGCGTTGCTGCCGCCCTCGCGAATCCGGATGCCAGGCGCGTCTACGCGGGACTGGTCGCCTCGGAAACGGCAGACCCAGCCGCCGCCAAGCGCGACAAGGCCATCCGAACCCTAGCGGCATCCGGCCTGATCGAGCTCGACGCATCCGGGACACCACGGACCAACCCGACCGTGTTCGCCGACCTGCTTGCCGAAGCGGCCGAACCGCGTAAGGAAGGTGT
Source organism: uncultured Actinomycetota bacterium (assembly GCA_963702165.1). Classification (GTDB taxonomy): domain Bacteria; phylum Actinomycetota; class Actinomycetes; order Actinomycetales; family Microbacteriaceae; genus Terrimesophilobacter. The sequence continues at coordinate 1,585,787 of OY969722.1, forward strand.
CGACCGGTTCGTCGTCGACGGGCGGATCGCGCAGTATCCGGCACGTCCCACGGAGCGCCTGGAGGTACTCCGCTGGGCGGCTGGAACGGCATTGACACCGGATGAGGTGCTTACCGAGTCCGAGGTCAACGAGCGGCTCGCCGAGCTGACGGACGACTTCGCAGCTCTGAGGCGCTACCTCGTCGACGCGGGGCTGCTCGAGCGCACGCCATCCGGAACGTCCTACGCGCGGACCGCCGCGACCGACCACGCCTGAGTCGCGCGGGTCGACCTTCCAACCGCGGGTCGAATTCGACCAGCGCGTGGAAGGTGCACCCGCGCGAGGGCCTCGAGATTGGCGCCACGCCGCGCTAGCGGTTTACTCGTCCAGCCACTTCGAGACCAGGTGATCCGCCGAAACCCGACGGATCGTGCCCGACCGCGAGCGCAGGATGATGCTCTCGGTGTGGATGATCGGCCCCTTGCGCTGCACGCCCGCGACCAGCTCACCGTTGGTGACGCCCGTCGCGACGAAGAACGTGTTGTTGCCCTTGACCATGTCGTCCAGGCCGAGCTTCGCATCGACATCCAGCCCGGCCGCGATCGCGCGCTGACGCTCAGCGTCGTCGCCCGGCGCGAGCCGTCCCTGCATGAAACCGCCGAGCGCCTTGATCGCGCACGCGGTCGTGATGCCCTCCGGGCTGCCGCCGATGCCGACGCACAGGTCGATGCGCGACCCGTACCGCGCCGCGTTGATGCCACCGGCCACGTCGCCGTCCAGCATGAGCCGGGTCCCGGCGCCGGCCGCGCGAATCTCATCGATCAGCCCAATGTGACGGGGCCGATCCAGCACCGCGACGATGATGTCGCTCGGCTGCTTGCCCTTGGCTTTCGCCAGCTCCCGGATGTTGTCTCCGATCGACTGGTCGATGTCGATGACACCGTGCCCTTCCGGCCCGGTGACGATCTTGTCCATGTAGAAGACGGATGACGCATCCAGCATCGTCCCGCGCTCCGAGACCGCAAGCACCGACAGCGCGTTCTGCCGCCCCGCCGCGGTCAGCGACGTCCCATCGATCGGGTCGACCGCGATGTCGCATGCCGGACCCTCGCCGTTGCCGACCTGCTCGCCGTTGAACAGCATCGGCGCCTTGTCCTTCTCGCCCTCGCCGATCACGATCAGACCGTCGAACTCGACGGTGCCGAGGAACTTGCGCATCGCGTCCACCGCGGCGCCGTCCGCGGCGAGCTTGTCGCCCTTGCCGATGTACGGCCAGGCGCGAATCGACGCCGCTTCTGTCGCGCGCACCAACTCCATGGCGAGGTTGCGGTCGGGCTGCTTGATCTTGTCGGCTGTATCTGCGCTCACATGGCAACCCTATTGACAGATTGCGGGTTCCTCACGGGCAGAGCGCCCGAAAGAACTCCGTAACTTTCGCCAAGCGGCAAGTTGAGCGCGCTTTACAGCACGCGCCCAGTGCTCTCACCATGACCACTCAATAGACTCGGGGCACGACCGTCTGCGTAGAAGGAGATGCAATGCCCGTCGCCACACCGGATCAGTACGCCGAAATGCTTGACAAGGCCAAGTCCAACGGATTCGCCTACCCGGCATTCAACGTCTCGTCATCCCAGACCGTCAACGCGGTGCTCCAGGGCCTCGCCGAGGCCGGTTCCGACGGCATCATCCAGGTCTCGACCGGTGGCGCCGACTACTTCGCCGGCCAGAGCGTCAAGGCCCGCGCATCCGGTGCCCTCGCGTTCGCCGCGTTCGCCACCGAGGCCGCCAAGAACTATCCCGTAAAGATCGCCCTGCACACCGACCACTGCCCGAAGGACGCCCTCGACGGGTTCGTGATGCCGCTGATCCAGGCATCCGAGGAGCAGGTACGCGCCGGCGGCAACCCGATCTTCCAGTCGCACATGTGGGACGGCTCCGCGGTGCCGCTCGAGGAGAACGTGCAGATCGCGCGGGACCTGCTGCCCAGGATGAAGAACATCAACTCGATCCTCGAGGTCGAGATCGGTGTGGTCGGCGGCGAGGAGGACGGCGTCAGCCACGAGATCAACGAGAAGCTCTACACGACGCTCGAGGATGCCGAGATCATGGTCGACGCACTCGGTCTGGGCGAGAACGGCCGGTACATGGCCGCGCTGACCTTCGGCAACGTGCACGGCGTGTACAAGCCGGGGAACGTCAAGCTGCGCCCGGAGATCCTTGGCGAGATTCAGGCGGGCATCGCCAAGAAGTACGGCAATGGCAGCAACCCGCTGGATCTGGTGTTCCACGGCGGTTCCGGCTCGAGCGACGAGGAGATCGCGACCGCGGTCCGCAACGGCGTCATCAAGATGAACATCGACACCGACACCCAGTACGCCTTCACCAGTTCAATCGCCGACTACATGCTGAAGAACTACGACAGCGTGTTCAAGATCGACGGCGAGGTGGGCAGCAAGAAGATCTATGACCCGCGCGCGTGGGGGAAGGTCGCCGAGTCGGCGATGGCGCGGCGCGTGGTGGAGTCGACGCAGCACCTCGGGTCAGCGGGCCAGTCGATCGGCTGAGCCGGTGGCTTGCGCCCGGCACGGCCGGCCGGACGCGCGGTCAGGGCTAACCGCGCCGCCGTTTGTTGACCGCGCGCGGGTTTAAACCGGCGCGCGGTCAACAAACCGGCGCGGGGTTGCACCCAGGCGTCAGTCGTCCGGGGATACCCGGAACCGCAACCGGATGCGTTCGCCGCCCTGCCAGCTGAGGTCGTGCACCGCGGTCTTCAGGGTCAGGTAGTGCGGTGCGAGCAGCGTCACGCGTCGCCCCTCCGGCAGGTGCACGTCGATGCTCATCGCGACGGCGACGCTGCCGTCGCCCTCATCCCGCAGCTCGATCATGAGTTGCGGCCGGTCGAGGCTGGGATCGTCCAGCACCGCGCGCACCAACCCGTGCAGCACGGCACGCTGGTACGGCGTCATCAGGTCGGCCAGGTGTTCCGGGTCGACGACGGTCATCCGCCTTCCGCGCGCGATCGAGTCCAGCCAGCTGCGGTTGGACCGCTCAACGAGCTCCTCTCGCAGCGCCCGCGCCAGCACGGCCGCCTCGGACCGGTCCGCCTCCGTCACCTGCCCGCTCGCCGCGACGCGCTCAAGCACCGGCGCAACGCGCGTCCGGATGCCGGTCAGCTCCGAGCGCAGCAGGCGCAACCGCACGGACTCGCCGAGCAGCTGACTCGAGATCGGCGAGCGCGAGCGCCGCGCCGCCCAGCGCAGCACCCGCAACACGCACTGCTGCTGGAAGACCACCGCGCCGACGGTGGCGATCAGCGGCGGCGCCGCCGCGATAACCAGTCGGGACGCGGGCGGCCAGACTGCGTCCTGGTCGGAGAACACGAGCGCGCCGGCCGCAGCGGTCACGAGGGTCGTGGAACCGCCGATCCACAGCATCCGGTAGGCCGACGTGTAGGGAGTCAGCGACGCGAGAGCGAAGGCGGCGATCAGGCTGGTCCACCAGTGCTCGATGCGGATCTCGGCGTCGACGTAGCCAAGCGCGGAGAGGAACAGCCCCGCCCAGCCGAACGCGAGCGGCACGAGGGTGCGGCGCGGCGTGAACGGTCCGCGCTGCGGCCGGGTCATCACGAACACGAGCGAGCAGGCCGCCACGCAGCTCCCGAGCGCGACAAGCTGCAGCCACGCGCGCGGCGTCGTCTCCAGCTCGGTGAGAATCGTCACCAGCCCGTACCCGCAGGCGAGGGCGGCGAACACCAGCGGGACCACCGGTCCGGTGAACCAGCTCAGCGGGTCCACCTCGTGCGGCGACCGGTGCCATTCCTCACGCATCCGTCACCCGCTCCCCCGCCAGCGGGACCGCGATCATGACCGACGTGCCGCTTCCCGGGCTGGACCAGAGCCGCACCTGCCCGCCGACAGCCTCGATTCGGCCGATGATCGAACCGCGGATGCCGAGCCGGTCGGCAGGAATCGCGTGCGGATCGAAGCCCGCCCCGTCATCTGTCACCATCACGGTCAACTGGCCGTCGTCGGCCTCGAGGTAGACCTGTGCTTCGGCCACCCCGGCATGCCTGAGCACGTTGTCAAGGCACGCGGTGAGCGCCCCGACAGTGGCCTCGAGGGCGTCGTTGGTCAGCGGCACATGCACCGCGTCGCCGCCGGTCACGTCCACGGTCAGCCCGCGCCACTGCAGCTCCCGGATGACCGCGAGCAGTTCGTCGCGCAGCCCTTCGGTCGGGTGCTCGTCGATCGGTTCGCTGGCGATGTTGGCCCCCGCGAGCGCCGCCAGGTCGCTCCGGATGCGATCGGCAGCGCGCGGGTCAAGCCTCCCGTGCGATGCGGCGATCGCGTTCAGGTCGTTCAGCACCGTGTCGTGAACGAGCGCGGCGACCTTCTCCTCGAGCTGCCGCTGCCCGGCGAGCCGAACGGTCTCCGCCTCCAGTTCTTCGAGATCCGGCACCCGGCCCGGTTGCGATTCCCGGATGCGGTCCAGCACCACGATGACGAGGAGGTACACAACCAAGGTGAGCAGTGGGCCGTTGCCGAATGCGATCGGCGCACCGGCCGTGAACGCGGCCGCGATGGTTGACAGGGCGCCGAGCGCGAAGCCGGCCGTGCACCACCTGATGCCGGAGATCAGCCGGGGCCCGATCGGGCCGACCAGCACCAGCGCGCACGACAACCGGTTCAGCAGATAGGCGCCATCGGTCGCCAGCCCGGGCTCTGCGGTCAGCAGGGACACCTGGTAGACGAAGTTCGCAACGGTGCCGATGCCGAGGAACAGCGAACCGGCGGCCCGACCCGGCCGCAGTGCGAGCAGGAACAGGGTTGCGCCGGTCGCGGCGAGGGTCAGCAGCGGCACGATCGCGACGGTCGGATCGGATCCGGCGAACGCGAGGTCGACGGCGATGAGTGCCGCCACCAGTAGGAAGACCGCGGCAATGGCCCAACCCGCGCGCACAATGGAGCGTGCGCTGACGGTGGCAGCGAAATCACGTGGTGGTACCGCTACCCGCACGCGCCCGGCTTGCACGAGCACATGCTACTAGCGGGCGGGACGGCTAGCCGGGTGCGGCGGCTTAACGTGATGTAGGCGATGAACGCGGGATCGCGAAGGAGCAGCACGGAGATGACGATGGAGACCGCCACGATCCCGATCGCCGCGCCGACAAGCGGCACCCACCAGGACTGCTTGCCCCGCATGAGCAGCCTCAGCGCGAAGTAGACGGTCGCCGCCCAGATGAGGCCGTGCAGCACCAGCGCCACCACGCCGAGCACCGCGGTCAGCTCTGTCGCCTTGTAGTCGCCGATCCCCTGCTGCGTGTACAGCGTCTGCACGGTGTGGCCGAGCGCGAGATAGCCGGGTGCCGACTGGAACACACTGATCACGCCGATCGCGAGCAGCATGACGGTGAAGAAGCGGTTGGCCAGCCCTGCACCAGTGGCAGCCTTCGGCAGCGCCGGGCGGGTCATCGGCAACTGCGCCTCGTGCACCTCTTGAGCGGCCTGCTCCGGCATCCGCCCGCCGGATGCGCGAATGGCGGCCTGCTGCTCAGCCGGGGTGGCGTACTCCCCGAACTCGGGACGCTGCCTGTCGTCGGTCATTTCTGCCAGTCGAGACGGCGATTGCGCCCACCCAGGGCGCGCTCGTCCTGGTTGCCGTTCAGGTCCTTGCGCAGTTCCTTGGGCAGCGAGAACATCAGGTCCTCCTCCGCGGTGACGACCTCGGCGACGTCGGTGTAGCCGGCGTCGGCCAGGTCGTCGAGCACCTCCCGCACGAGGACTTCGGGAACGGATGCGCCCGAGCTGACCCCGATCGTGCGCGACGCCGTCCAGCCAGTCCTGCTGGATCTCGCTCGCGTAGTCGACGCGGTAGGCGGCCTTGGCGCCGTACTCGAGCGCGACTTCGACGAGCCGCACGGTGTTGGAGCTGTTGGCGGAACCGACGACGATCACGCAGTTCGGCCTCCGCCGCGACCTTCTTGATGGCGACCTGGCGGTTCTGGGTCGCGTAGCAGATGTCGTCGCTCGGCGGGTCCTGCAGGTTGGGGAAGCGCTCGCGCAGCAGGCGCACGGTCTCCATCGTCTCGTCGACGCTCAGGGTGGTCTGCGAGAGCCAGACGAGGTGGTCGGGGTTCGTCGACTTCGATGGTGTCGACATCTTCCGGGCCGTTCACGAGGATGGTGCGCTCGGGCGCGTGGCCCATGGTGCCCTCGACCTCTTCGTGGCCGGCGTGTCCGATGAGCAGGATCTCGTAGTCGTCGCGCGCGAAGCGCACCGCCTCGCGGTGCACCTTGGTGACGAGCGGGCAGGTCGCGTCGATCGCCTGCAGGTTGCGTTCGGCTGCGCCCTGCACGACGGCCGGCGAGACCCCGTGCGCGGAGAACACCACGTGCGAGCCCTCGGGGCACCTCGTCGACCTCGTCGACGAAGATCGCGCCCCTGCTTCTCGAGGGTGGAGACGACGTGGATGTTGTGCACGATCTGCTTGCGCACGTAGACGGGAGCGCCGTAGTGCTCAAGCGCCTTCTCGACGGCGATGACGGCACGGTCCACTCCGGCGCAGTAGCCGCGCGGGGCGGCGAGGAGCACGCGCTTGGGCCCGGCGACGGGGGTATCGCGTTAGCCTGTTGCGCACGGCCGGAATCCGCGGCGTCTCGAGGTGACGCGGAGCGCCGTTGGTGATGTTGCTCACATGCTTGATTCTAGGCTGACCGGGCTGACTGGGCGCTGGGCACGAACTTCGACAGGTCAAGGTAGCCGGCTGATGACGAACACGGATGCCCCGGCCGACGGTCGATGCACCGTGGCCCGTCGCGCTGCTGTCGAGCAAGATCAAGGGCTGGATCGACCGCCTCGGCACCGTCTGGGTCGAGGGTGAGATCACCCAGTGGGGCGTGTCCGGCGGCAACGTCTACGGCAAGCTCAAGGACCTCGACGCCGACGCGACGGTCAGCTTCACCATCTGGTCGTCGGTGCAGGCGAAGCTTCCCGCCGACCTCAAGCAGGGCGACCGCGTCGATCGCCCTGGTCAAGCCGAACTACTGGGTCAAGGGCGGCACGCTCACCATGCAGGTCTTCGAGATGCGCCACGTCGGGCTCGGCGACCTGCTCGAGCGGCTCGAGCGGCTGCGGCAGACGCTCAAGGCGGAGGGGCTGTTCGAGGCGGACCGCAAGAAGCCGCTGCCGTTCCTGCCCGGCGTGCATCGGGCTCGTCACCGGCAAGGACTCCGACGCCGAGAAGGACGTGCTCCGCAACGCGCAGCTGCGCTGGCCGGCGGTCGACTTCCGCGTCGTGCACGCCGCCGTCCAGGGCGACCGGGCCGCGGCCGAGGTCACGGCCGCCATCCGGAGGCTCGACGCCGACCCCGAGGTGGAGGTCATCATCGTCGCGCGCGGTGGCGGCGACTTCCAGAACCTGCTGGTCTTCAGCGACGAGACGCTCGTGCGCACCGCGGCCGCCTGCGAGCACCCCGATCGTGAGCGCCATCGGGCACGAGGCCGACCGCCCGCTGCTCGACGAGGTCGCCGACCTGCGCGCATCCACGCCGACGGATGCGGCCAAGCGAGTGGTGCCGGATGTCGCCGAAGAGCTCAACCGGGTGCAGCAGGCCCGCGCCCGGGTGCGCATGCGCGTCACCACACTCGTCAACCACGAGATCGACCGTCTCGCGCAGCTGCGTTCGCGCCCGGTGCTTGCCTCCACCAACTGGCTCGTCGACACCCGCGCGGATGAGCTCACCCGCTACGTGGCGCGCGGTGCGGAACTGATCGATCGTCTGATCGAACGCTCCGGCTGCAGGTCGCCGAACTCGTCGTCCAGCTTGCGCGCGCTCTCCCCGCAGCGCACCCTGGATCGCGGCTACGCGATCGCCCAACTGCCCGACGGTTCCGTGCTCACTGCGGCGAACCGACGCTCCGGCCGGCACCGCCCTCCTCCTCACCCTCGCCGACGGCAAGCTGGACACAACTGTCGACGGGGCGCATCCGACCAGTGACGCCGGTGACGGCGACGCTCGGTAGTCTTGATCTCGTGGCGACACACGCAAACGACGACATCGCGAACCTCAGCTATGAGCAGGCACGCGACGAACTGGTCCGAGTCGTCGCCGAGCTCGAGCAGGGCTCGTCGACCCTCGAGGAGTCCCTCGCCCTCTGGGAGCGCGGCGAAGCGCTCGCGCGCCGCTGCGAGGAGTGGCTCATCGGAGCCAAGGCACGACTCGACGCTGCCGCGTGCCGCGGCGGAACCAGGCACATGAGCCGACCGAAGGCAACCGGCCGCGATCGTCGCCGAGCTCGGCCGCCCGGAGACGCCGGAGGAGACCGCGGCTCGCAAGGCCGAGACCTCGCGTGCGCACCGGGAGAACCAGACCCTGTACAACCTCGATCGGCGCACTGCTCGCCTCGCTCGCGATCGTGATCCTGATCGTGCTGGTCGTGGTCCGTCCCGACCCGGAGCCACGCGAGCCCATCGACTACCAGAGCCTTGCCGCCGAGGCTCAGGCGAGCCTCGACGCCGACCTCGCAGCCCCAGCACTGCCCGAAGGGTGGACCGCGAACTCCGCCCGCATAGAGACCGGCTCCGACGACATCGCCAGCTGGTACATCGGCTTCATCACCCCCGAGCAACCAGTTCATCGCGGTGCGTCAGGGCGTCGACGCCAACGCCACCTGGCTCGCGCAAGCCGTCCAGGACTCGCGCGCCACCGGCGAACGCACCATCGCCGGCACCACCTGGAACGTGTACGACCGCCGCGACAGTCGACCCCACGGGCAACTTCGCGTACTCGATGACCACGACCCATGGCGACAGCTTCGCCCTGCACGGAACCGCTGACGACGAGGAGTTCGACGTGCTCGCAACCGCCATCGCAGAGCAGCTGGGCTGGAACGGCTGATGCCCGAGACGTCGCCAACGAGGGCCTGGCGGGAACTCGAAGAGGGCAACCAGCGCTTCATCAGCGGCACGCCCCGCCATCCGCGGCAGAACGTCGAACGCCGTGGCGAACTCGTCGGGCGACAGGAACCGTACGCCGCGTTCTTCGGCTGCAGCGACTCCCGGTTGGCTGCCGAGATCATCTTCGACCTCGGCCTCGGCGACATCTTCGTCGTGCGCAATGCCGGGCAGATCATCTCCGATTCGGTGCTCGGCTCGCTCGAGTACGCAGTCGAGGTGCTCGGTGTCCGCCTCATCGTCGTGCTCGGCCACGACGAATGCGGTGCGGTGCGGGCGGCCATCGACTGCCTGGAGCCGGATGCGCGCGACCTGCCCCCGCACATCCGGAACCTGATCGAGCCGATCCTGCCCGCCGTCAACCGGGTCAAGAACAACGGTGATGGCCGCCCGGATGCCACCGAAGTGGGCCGCGAGCACCTCCGCGACACGGTGGCCGACCTTGTGCGGGGCTCAGAGCTTCTGAGCGACGCGATCGCCGCGGGTACGCTGGCTATCGTGGGCGCGAATTACCGCCTACTCGAAGGCATGGCAGTTCCGGATGTCGTCATCGGCGACATCGGCGAACCGGCAGCCGATCATCGCTAGCAGCAAAGGATGTTGAAGTCCGTGAGTGACACAGAGTTCCGGATCGAGCACGACACGATGGGTGAGGTGCGTGTCCCGAAGAGCGCCCTTTACGCCGCGCAGACGCAACGCGCTGTCGAGAACTTCCCGATCTCGGGCAAGGGTCTCGAGCCCGCCCAGGTCGTCGCGCTCGCGCGCGTGAAGCGCGCCGCCGCGATCGTCAATGGGCAGTTGGGCATCATCGACTCGTCGATCGCCGACGCCATCGTCGCGGCGGCCGACCGCATCATCGCGGGCGAGCACCGCGACCAGTTCCCGATCGACGTCTACCAGACCGGCAGCGGCACGTCCTCCAACATGAACATGAACGAGGTGCTCGCCAACCTCGCATCCGCCTCGCTCGGCAGCACGGTGCACCCGAACGATCACGTGAACGCATCGCAGTCCTCCAACGACGTGTTCCCCACGTCGGTGCACGTCGCCGTCACCGGCGCGCTGCTTGGGGACCTCATCCCGGCGCTGGAGCACCTCGCCGGCGCGCTGGATGAGAAGGCCGTGCTGTGGGCCGACGCCGTGAAGGCGGGCCGCACCCACCTGATGGACGCCACCCCGGTCACCCTCGGCCAGGAGTTCGCGGGCTACGCGCGCCAGATTCGCCTCGGCATCGAGCGGGTCCAGTCCACCATCGGCCGGGTCGCGGAGGTGCCGCTCGGCGGCACCGCGGTCGGCACCGGCATCAACACCCCGAAGGGCTTCCCGCAGAAGGTCATCGCCGCTGCTCGCCGACGACAGCGGCCTGCCGATCACCGAGGCAGTCGACCACTTCGAGGCGCAGGGCGCCCGCGACGGGCTGGTCGAGGCATCCGGTGCGCTCCGCGTTCTCGCCGTCTCGCTCACCAAGATCAACAACGACCTGCGCTGGATGGGCTCGGGACCCAACACGGGTCTCGCCGAGCTGCACATCCCCGATCTGCAGCCCGGTTCGTCGATCATGCCCGGCAAGGTCAACCCGGTTGTTCCGGAGGCGGTGCTCATGGTGTGCGCGCGCGTCATCGGCAACGACGCGACGGTTGCCTGGGCGGGTGCGAGCGGCTCATTCGAGCTGAACGTCGCGATCCCGGTCATGGGAACCGCGCTGCTCGAGTCGATCCGGCTGCTCGCGAACTCGTCGGTCGTGCTCGCCGACAAGACCATCGCGGGCCTCGAGGCGAACCTCGAACGGTCGCGGGCCCTCGCCGAGTCGAGCCCGTCGATCGTCACCCCGCTCAACCGTGTGATCGGCTACGAGTCCGCCGCCAAGGTCGCCAAGAACGCCGTCGCCAAGGGCATCACGGTGCGCGAATCGGTCATCGAGCTCGGCTTCGTCGAGCGCGGGGAGATCAGCGTCGAACAGCTCGACTCGCTGCTCGATGTGCTCAGCATGACCCACCCCAACTAGCCGACCACTTGCAGCTCCGCCCTGTTGTGCAGGACATTCGGGCGCGTCCGGGCCCGGATGCCTGAGAACACGCCCCGGATAGCCAGATGTCCTGCACAACAAGGGATGTCCTGCACAACAGGCGGAAATTCGACAAGCTCGACCACCGGCTGGCCAGACCACCGGCTGGTCAGACGACCGGCGCCTGCATTGAGTCGGGAGTATTTGCCCTTATCCGGCGCTCAAAAGGGCCACAACTCCCGACTCGATGGGTGGGCGGGGTCTCGACAAGCTCGACCACCGGGTTGACGCGATGGGTGCAGGGGGCGGTCAGTTGGTGACGACGGGCGCCTTGCGGAGCACTTCACCGTCGATCGTGGTGACGAGGCGACCGCCGAGTTCGTCCGAGAGCTGGATCGGCAGCAGCAGCGGCACCCGATCGCGCGGGTTCGCCTCGCACGCACCGACGCCGTCCGCACTCGGGGTGCCGTCCGGGTTGTCCGGGCGGCCGAAGTAGACGGCCACCTCGACGGACTCTGCGGTCTCGACCACCACCGCCTGGCGCGGGATGCAATTCGGGTCACCCTCCACGAGGACCACCAGGTTCGCGAAGTCGAGGGCTGCGTAGCCCGGCGACGGTGCGCGGCCGATGATGCCGCCGGCGGTGTCTCCGTCGGGGAGCTCGAGCGTTGCGAGCGAATAGAGATACGGCGGTTGCCGTCGTTCGCCGTTGACGCTCTGGTACGCGATCGGCGCGACGTAGACCAGCTCATTCGACGCGGCGCCAACCGAGGTGACGACCCGGTTGACGACCAGCGGCTCCTCGCCCCACATGCGCTGCATGGCGGATGGCGGCGGCTCCTCCACCGGCAGGGCGGCCTGATACGACTGCCACGCCACGATTCCGCTGACCGCGAGCACGACAACGCCCACACCCGCGATCGCACGGTAGACGGCGAACGCCGCCCCGCTGGGCTCGTTGCCGTGCGGGTCGCGATAGCTCCATGCGACAAGCACCCGCCACTGGCCGCGCGGCCAGAACAGTCCCCACACGAACAGCACCGCGAGGCTGACGAGCAGGATGAGTGGCAGGGCGATCACCACTCGACTGTATTAGCTTCGCGCACCAGCCCGCTGACTCGGGCCGATTAGTTCGTGACTCAGGCCAATTCGTTCGACTCCAGCATCTCCGTCACCAGGGCGGCGATCGCCGAACGCTCCGAGCGGGTCAGCGTGATGTGCCCGAACAGCGAGTGGCCCTTGAGCGTCTCGATGACGGATGCGACACCGTCGTGCCGGCCGACGCGCAGGTTGTCGCGCTGTGCGACGTCGTGGGTGAGCACGACCCGCGAGTTCTGCCCGATGCGGCTGAGCACGGTGAGCAGCACGTTGCGCTCGAGCGACTGCGCCTCGTCGACGATCACGAACGCGTCGTGCAGCGAGCGTCCGCGGATGTGCGTGAGCGGCAGCACCTCGAGCAGCCCGCGGTCGATGCACCTCGTCGAGCACGTTCTGCGAGACGACGGAGCCGAGGGTGTCGAAGACCGCCTGGGCCCACGGGTTCATCTTCTCGGCGGCGTCGCCCGGCAGGAAGCCGAGCTCCTGCCCGCCGACCGCGTAGAGCGGGCGGAACACCATGATCTTGCGGTGCTGCTGCTTCTCGAGCACGGCCTCGAGGCCGGCGCACAGCGCGAGCGCCGACTTGCCGGTTCCGGCGCGCCCGCCGAGCGAGACGATGCCGATCTCGGGGTCGAGCAGCATGTCGATGGCGAGCCGCTGCTCGGCGCGACCGGCCGTGCAGCCCGAAGATGTCGCGGTCGCCGCGCACGAGCCGCAGCGTCGCCCCTGCCGGTGCACGCGACCGAGCGCCGAGCCGCGGTCGGAGTGGATGACGAGCCCGGTGTTGACCGGCAGGTCGCTCCACCTGCGGCGGTCGACAGCGTCTCGTTGTCGTAGAGCTCGGCCATCTGCTCGGAGCCGAGGTCGATCTCGGCCATGCCCGGTCCAGCCGGAGTCCACCGCCAGTTCGGCCCGGTACTCCTCGGCGGCGAGGCCGATCGATGCGGCCTTGACGCGCAGCGGCAGGTCCTTGGAGACGACCGTGACATCGAGCCCGTCGTTCGCCAGGTTGAGCGCGACGGCGAGGATGCGCGAGTCGTTGTCGCCGAGCTGCAGCCCGGACGGGCAGCACGGACATGTTGGAGTGGTTCAGTTCGACGCGCAGTGAACCGCCGCTCGCCCGACGGCGATCGGGAAAGTCGAGTCGTTCGTGCTGACCCGCAGGTCGTCGAGGTTGCGCAGCGCCTGGCGCGCGAAGTAGCCGATCTCCGGATCGTTGCGCTTGCGCCTCGAGTTCCGAGATGACGACGACCGGCAGCACGACCGCGTGCTCGGCGAAGCGGAAGATCGCCTGCGGATCGGAGAGCAGAACCGAGGTGTCGAGCACGTAGGTGCGTTCGGCCTGCGGTCGTTGCTCGACCCGCCGTCGCCTTGGCGTACCGGTCTGCTTCTGGGTTGTCTAGCTCGGGCCACGTGCGACTCCATCCCCGAGCGCTGCACACTCGGATCCTCATCGCGAGACGGCCACTAAGCATCGTCGAAACGAACTTATGTGGCCGTCTCGACCAGGCGCCTTACCTGATGTGCACTGACGCTACGGTGCCGACGTTCCGACGGCGCGCAGCGACACGCCGAGCGAGCACCGTTCGGTTCACTCGATGGTCGGCTCAGACGGTGATGCGCGGAGGCGAGCTGACGAAGCTCGCGCGGAGCATGTCGAAGCGTCTCATCGCTCGGTGCTGACGTGAGCGCTGAGGCGCACGGTGACCGCCGCGCGGGGTCGCGCGTGACGCCGTGGTTGTAGCAGCGACGCGGCCAGCACGGTGCAGCTGGTCGGCAGCCGGCTCGAGCACCACGATGCCGGCGCGCTCGCGCCTGTCGCGCGGCGAGACGACCGGGATGCCGAACTCGTCGGCGAGGTCGATCATGCGGTCCGACTCGCTCGGCGATGGCGCTCGTTGATCGCGGCGACGCCGACCGCCGCGATCTCCTCGAGCGCCGACGGCGAAGCGCGCCTGGGCGACCGGGTCGGGGTTGCTGACGCTGGAAGGCGGCGAGCTCCGCGCACGGCGGCGCCGGGACCTCGTCCAGCGGGCATCTCCTCGCTCGGCGCACTGAAGCCGGAGAAGACCGGGGTGAGCCGCTCAGCCGCGCGATCGCTCAGCGCCAGGAAGCCGGTGCCCCAACCGGCGCGCACCCACTTCTGACCGCCGGAGACGACGACATCGGCGACCTCGTACGGCGCGTCGACGACGCCGAAGCCCTGCATGGCGTCGACGATGAGCAGGCGGTCGCCGATGACCTGGCGGATGCCCTCGAGGTCGGCGAGGTAGCCGGTGCGGAAGTCGACGAGGCTCACCGCCGACCGCGGCGATCGTCGGGGTGAGCTGCTCGCGCAGGTTGCCCGGGGTGACCCGGCCGTGCGTCGGTCTCGAGCCAGACGCGGCGTCGACGACGCCGAGCGCCTCGGCTGGCGCGCACCGCGGCGAACGGTCAGGCTCGGAAACTCCGACGGGCGACAGGGCGACCTCGCCGGTGAGCCCGAACATCGCGTGCATGCAGCCCGTGCTGGTGTTCGGCTGGAACGACGACCTGGTCGGCGGCGGAACCCGGTGAGCTGCGGACGACCGCTCGCGCACGCGGGCGTCCTGCTCGACGAGAGCGTCGAGGCTGCCGAACCGCGCCCGTGCGGAGCAGCTCGGTCATGGCGCGTGCTCCTCGGCGGCGACCGTGTCGTCCGATGCGGCGCCGACGCGGGCGAAGTCGAGGTAGCCGGGCTCCTCCGTCGAACCGGTCGACGTACTCGTCGATCGTGGTCATGGCATCTCCGTCATCTGGCCGAACCTCCGTTCGCGCGTGGCGAAGTCGCGCAGGGCGCGCAGGAAGTCGACCTCGCGCAGGTCGGGACCGAGCGCCTCGACGAAGTAGAACTCGCTGTGCGCGCTCTGCCAGAGCATGAAGTCGCTGAGCCGCTGCTCGCCCGAGGTGCGGATGACGAGGTCGGGATCGGGCTGGCCGCCGGTGTAGAGGTGCTCGGCGATGAGCTCCGGGGTGAGGATCTCGGCGAGCGCGTCGAGCGTGCCGCCGCTCTCGTCGTGGTGCTGCGCACGATGCTGCGCATGGCATCCGCGATCTCGCGCGCGGCCGCCGTAGCCGACGGCGAGGTTGATGTGCAGCCCGGTGTTGCTCGCGGTGCGCTCCTCGGCGCCCTTCGAGCGCGGCGACCAGCTGCGGCGGCAGGCCCTCGGTGCGAGCCGACGTGCTGCACTCGCCAGTCGCGGAAGTGCGAGAGGTCGTCGGCGAGGTCGGCGATGATCTCGAACAGGTCGTCGAGCTCGTCGCTGCGTGCGGCCCGTGAGGTTGTCGGTCGACAGCAGGTAGAGGGTGACGACCGAGATGCCGAGGTCGTCGCACCAGACGAGGAACTCGTGGATACTTGGCCGCACCGGCCGGTGACCGTGCGCGGCGGTCTCGAAGGCCGCGCTGCTGCGCCCAGCGACGGTTGCCGTCGAGGATCATCGCGACGTGTTTCGGCAGGCTGCTGGCCAGCGAGCCAGCGCCGGAGTCCGGCGCTGGTAGAGGCCGTAGAGGAAGCCGCGCCCGAGCGCATCCTGCTTGTCGTCACAGTGCCTACGCTAGCCCAATTGCCGCCAGTGACTCTCAGCTTGACGATTATCTGCTCGCGCGTATGGTCGTGCGCAATGACCGCAGCGAATTCACGCCACAAGGGCGTCCAGAACGATCCGGGCGAAGGACCTGCCCAACGTTCCGCTGCTCGAGGACGCTCGTGAACATCCGAGCTCGAGATCAAGCCGACCTGGCGCGGCTGGATCCACGCGGGCACCTTCCCGCTCACCATCGTGCTCGGCATCATCCTGATCGTGCATGGCCGACGGCGCCGCGGCCAAGGTGAGCTCGGCGGTCTTCGTGTGCCTCGTCGCTGCTGCTGTTCGGCATCTCGTGCGCTGTACCACCGCTTCAACTGGAGCCGCGAACGGGCAAGGCGCATGCTTCAAGCGCATCGACCACGCCAACATCTTCCTGCTCATCGCCGGCTCGTACACGCCGATCACCGTGCTGTGCCTGCCGCCCGAGAAGGCGACGATGCTGCTCTGGCCTCGATCTGGGGCGGGCGCGCTGCTCGGCATCGGCTTCCGCATCTTCTGGATCGGCGCACCGCGCTGGCTCTACGTGCCGCTGTACCTCCTGCTCGGCTGGGCCGCGGTGCTGTTCATCGTCGACTTCTTCCGGCCAACTGGATCATGATGACGCTCATCATCATCGGCGGCCTGTTCTACACCGGTCGGCGCCGTCGTCTACGGCCTCAAGAAGCCCAACCCGTTCCCGGGCAAGTTCGGCTTCCACGAGATCTTCCACACGCTGCACGCTGCTGGCGTTCCTGTGCCACTGGACCGGCGATCTTCCTCGTGGCGACCAACCCGCCCGTTCTGGCGCTGACGTCGGGCCGTCGCTGCGGCTCGATCGGTCGCGCTTCGCCGGTTGCGGGCCGTCCGTTCGGGTGCGCGCCTCGCCTCGGCGCGCACAGCCGCTCGGCCTCGAGCTCGTTCGCTGACCTCGGCGCGGTAGCGCGTCCGGCGCACCCGGCGCGTCATGTCGATGAGCAGCAGCACGGTCGCCGACCGCGACGAGGAAGGTCGACGACGAAGCCGATCCAACGCCGGGCGTCACGATCGTTCGGGTCGAATGTCGCCTGGCACGCGAGGACGAGCGCCGAGGCTAGCGGGATGAGCAGGTCATGCGGTGCTCCTGCGTTCAGTCGGCGATGCCGGCGAACAGGTCGGTCTTCGGGCAGGTCGGCTCGACGCAGCGAGCTGCGACGAGCTGGAAGTCCTCGTACGGCCAGGCCTCGCGCTGCACGTCGTTCGGCCAGAAGAAGAACGATGCTGTCCGGCGCCACCTGGCTCGCGTGCGCGCGCAGGGCCGCGTCGCGGAGCTCGAAGAAGTCGCCGCACGGGGACGTGGGTCGTCGCGAGGTCCGGTCGGTCGCCGATCCAGCTCGAGCGTAGCTCGTCGAGCTCGGCGACCAGCGGGCGATCCGGGGTCGCGCGCTCGAGCATCGCGTCGTAGCATCGCGCTGCACCGCGGGCGCGTTGAAGATGCGGTCGTAGTAGAGCTTCGAGACCTGCCACGGCGTCGCCGGCTCCGGGTACCGCGCCGGGTCGGCGGCCGCGTCGCGCGCGTAGACGCGCGACCTCGTGGGTGCGGATGTGGTCGGGGTGCGGGTAGCCGCCGTTCTCGTCGTAGGTGACCAGCACCTGCGGCCGGAACTCGCGGATGATCCGCACGAGCGGCTCGGCGGAGATCTCGAGCGGGATCGGCGCGAAACGATCCGGGCGGCAGCGGCTCGCCGTCCTCCGGCAGCCCGGAGTCGGCGTAGCCGAGCCAGCGGTGCTCGATGCCCACGACGTCCCGCGGCGCGCTGCCATCTCGATGCCGGCGCAGGCCGGCCATGTCGCGCTCGGCCATCCGGACATCGGCTCGATGGAGCCGGCCGTCGTTCAGCACGTCGCCGCGCTCGCCGCCGGTGCAGCTGACGACCAGCACCTCGCGCGCCGTCGATCGGTAGTACGCGCGTAGGTGGCCGCGCCCTTGCTCGACTCGTCGTCGGGGTGGGCGTGCACGGCAAGCAGGCGCACGCGTCACCAGACTCCCTTCGGATAGCGCTCCTCGAAATAGCCTTGACTTCAAGAGTACCGGATCCGCACGAGCATCCGTGACAGTTCAACCCTAATCGGCATGAGAGACACGTGACCGACACCGCGCTCGACGAGCGCTACGGGCGCACGCCGGCGCGCGCTCGCCGCGAGCGGCTCATCGCTCATCGTCGCCGGCGTCGCGTTCGCTCGTCGTGTTCGGCGCGTGGGTCGTCTGGGCGGGCTGCTCGACAGCGCTCCGGCGGCACATCGACGACCCGCGATCATCGGCCACAAGGTCGATCGACGAGCTCAGCGTGAGCGTGCAGTTCGAGGTGACCGTGCCGCCGGGCACCGACGCCAGCTGCGCCGTCCAGGCGCTGAACGACAAGCTTCGCCATCGTCGGCTGGAAGATCGTCGACGTTGCCGGCCTCCGACGCGCTACACACGCGCGCTTCACCGAGACGGTGCGCACCACGCGAGCTGGCTGTCACCGGCTTGATCTACCGCTGCTGGCTCGACATAGGCTGTCGAATTCACTAGAGAGACCGGTCGTCGTGGCCGGTCTCATTTCTTGTGACAGCGACGATAGCACGAGGAGAGCACATGTCTGACGACACTTCCGTCACCTGGCTGACCCAGGAGGCGTTCGACCGTCTGCACCGCCGAACTCGAGCACCTCGAGCGGCGAGGGCCGCGACCGAGATCGCGAAGAAGATCGAGGCCGCCCGCGAAGAGGGCGACCTCAAGGAGAACGGCGGCTACCACGCCGCCAAGGAGGAGCAGGGCAAGATCGAGGCCCGCATCCGCGTGCTCACCGAGCTGCTGCGCACCGCCACCGTCGGCGACGCCCCCGAGAGCCACGGCGTCGTCGAGCCCGGCACCGTCGTCACCGCGACGATCGCAGGGCGACGAGTCGACCTTCCTGATCGGCAGCCGCGAGATCGCCGGCGACAGCGACCTCGACGTCTACAGCGAGGGCAGCCCGCTCGGCGCCGCCATCATCGGCCTCAAGGTCGGCGACAAGACCGCACCTACACCGCGCCGAACGGCAGCGAGATCACGGTCGAGATCCTCAAGGTGGAGACCTACTCCTCTGACGTCGGCCGATCCGCGTTGAGTCGGGAGCAGTTGCCCTGGAGTGACCCATAGGCAACTGCTCCGACTCGATGGGTAATCGGCGTCAGAAGTCGACGCGCGGGTCGTACCCGGCCGTCGCGCAGCTTGTCGAGCACCTGCTCGGCGTGCTCCGGGCCGCGGGTCTCGATGTGCAGCTCGAGCTCGACGTCGCTGATCTGCATGCCGCTTGCCGTGCCGCGTGTGCAGCACCTCGACGACGTTGGCGTTCTGCCTCCGACGATCAGCTCGGCGACGCGCGCGAGCTGGCCGGGGCGGTCGGGCAGCGGGATGCGCAGCTTCAGGTAGCGCTCGGATGCCGCGAGCCCGTGGCTGATGACGCGCTCCATCACGAGCGGGTCGATGTTGCCGCCGCGACAGGATGCGCCACGGTCGTGCCGGTGTTCTTGCACCTGCTCCGGCGAGGATGGCGGCGACGCCGACCGCGCCGGCCGGCTCGACCACGAGCTTGGCGCGCTCGAGCAGCACGAGCAGCGCGCGCGCGATGTCATCGTCGCTGACGGTGACGACCTCGTCGACCAGGTCTGCGCACGATCTCGAAGTTCAGCACGCCGGGCTTGCGACACGGCGATGCCGTCGGCGATGGTCGGCGCGATCGGGATCTCGGTCGGCTCGCCCTCTGCCAGCGACGCCGGGTAGGCGGCGGCATTCGCGGCCTGCACGCCGATGATCCGGATCGTGCGCCCTGAGCGCGGCGCCCGCTGCTTCATCGCGCCGCGACGCCGGAGATGAGCCCGCCGCCGCCGATCGGAACGACGACCGTGTCGAGCGTCCGGAACCTGGTCGAGGATCTCGAGGCCGAGCGTGCCCTGCCCGGCGATGACGTCGACGTGGTCGAAGGGCGGGATGAGCACCGCGCCCGTGCTCTGCGGCGAACTCGGCCGCGGCGCGCAGCGGCTCGTCGACGGTGTGGCCGCGCAGCACGACGTCGGCGCCGTAGTCCGCGCGTCGCCTGAAGCTTCGGCAGCGCGACACCGACCGGCATGAAGATCGTCGCGCGGATGCCGAGCTCGCGCGCGGCGAAGGCGACGCCCTGCGCGTGGTTGCCGGCCGAGGCGGCGACGACGCCGCGCGCGCGCTCCTCGGCGGTGAGCTGGGACAGCCGGTTGTAGGCGCCGCGGATCTTGTACGAGCCGGTGCGCTGCAGGTTCTCGCACTTGAGGTACACGGGCGAGCCGAGCACCTCGGCGAGGTAGCGCGAGCTCTCCATCGGCGTGATCTGCGCGACGCCGCGCGACACCGCTCGCGCGCCTCCTCGAAGTCGTCGAGGGTCGGGCCAGACGGGTGCGTTGTCATCTGATCAGCTGCGGGCACGACTCCTCTGTACGTTCTGGGTTGCTGTGTCGGTTCGCCACTTCCCACTCGCGACGTAGATGACCATCACGTTGAGCGGTCGCGACGATCGGCACCGCGAACAGTGCGCCCGGGATGCCCGCGACGTAGCTGCCGGCCGCGACGGCGAAGCACGACCGCGAGCGGATGCACCTTGACCGCGCTGCCCATGACGAGCGGCTGCAGCACGTGGCTCTCGAGCTGCTGCACGAGCAGCACGATCGCCGAGCATGATGAGCGCGATCGCAACGGTCCTTGTAGACGAGCGCGATGAACACCGCGAGCGCACCGGTGACGACGCGCACCGACGATCGGGATGAACGAGCCGAGGAACACCGCGATCGCGATCGGGAATCACGAGCGGGAAGTCCCGAGGAAGAATGCCCCGAGCCCGATGCCGATCGCGTCGATCGCCGCGACGAAGATCTGCACTCGACGAAGTTGCTGAGCGTGACCCAGCCGGCCGCGCCGGCACCGTCGACGGCCAGGCGCGCCCGGCGCGGGAACAGGCGGACGACCCAGTCCCAGATGTTGCGGCCGTCGATCAGGATGAACAGCGAGGCGAACAAGGTGATCAGCAGCCCGGCCACCAGCTGTCCCGCGGTGGAACCTACCGACAGCACTCCGCCGATCCAGGTGCTCGTATTCTCCTGGATGGTGTTGGCGAAGCTCTCGCCGAACTGCGTGAGCTGCTCTTCGGTGATGTGCAAGGGCGACTCGAGCAGGAACTGCTTGAGTCGCTCCCACGCCACCAGTGACTGCGCCTGCAAGTCCGGCCAGCCGGCTCGGATCTGGGTGACGATGAGGTAAACGAGCGCGGTAATCGCACCGGCTGCGGTGAGTGCGGCTGTCATCACCGCAAGCCACTTCGGCCATCCCTGCCGCTGGAGCCAGCTGGCGAACGGCACGAGCAGTGAGGAGACGAGCACCGCGATCATCAGCGGCATGACGATCACGCGCAACTGGATGACGAGGAAAACCAATAGCGCGGCCACTCCCGCCATCACGAGGATCCGCCACGACCATGCGCCGGCAATCTGCACGCCGACCGGAACGGCGTCTTCGACGGTCCGGCGCCTGGATTCGGCCGGCTGCGGCCGCGCCGGACGGGATCGTTTGCCGAAAATCACCGTCTCATTCTATGTGCGGCCCATCCGCCGTCGACGCTATATTCCGGTACCGGCATGCAGGCTCGCCTCTGTGCGCAGCCAGGTTCTGCTGTGGCAGCGTCGGAGGCTGGGACTAGGGTCAATTCCGTGGTGGACTCCCTCTCGCTCGCGCAAGCGCGCCGTGTCGCGCTGGCTGCGCAGGGCTTCGGAAAGCAACCGGCGGGCGGCGCCGGAACGCGGCAGTTGGCAGCCGGCATCCGCAAGCTCGGGCTGCTGCAGATCGATTCGGTGAACGTGTTCGAGCGCAGCCACTACCTGCCGCTCTATGCTCGGCTCGGCCCGTACGACCGGGCGGCCCTCGACCGGCTCACCTTCGCCCGCCGGTCGTCGCACACCGAGTATTGGGCGCACCAGGCCGCCATCATCCCGGTCGACACCAGGCCGTTGTGGCGGTGGCGGATGGACCGGATGCGCGAGCGCGAGGGTGTGAAGTGGATCGCGGGGCACACCGGATTGCGGGACTGGCTGCTTGCTGAGCTGCGCGACAACGGGCCGATGCGCGCGAGCGACATCGAACACGACTCGAACAAGCGCAGCGGCCCGTGGTGGGGCTGGTCCGATGTGAAGCAACTGCTGGAGCTGATGTTTCTCCACGGCGATGTCGTCACCGCGGGGCGCACGAGGTTCGAGCGCACCTATGCGCTGCCCGAGCAGGTGTTGTCGGGCGATGCGCTGGAGCGTGCCGTGCCGCGGGAGGAAGCGCAGCGGGTGCTCGTGGAGCACGCGACGCGTGCCCACGGCATCGCGACCACCCGCGACGTCGCGGACTACTACCGTATGCGGAACGAGGACACGCTCGCGGCGCTGCGCGCGCTCGAGGACGACGGCGTCATCAGCCAGGTCCGCGTCGACGGCTGGAAGGCACCGGCCTGGCTGCACCGTGACGCGCGCATCCCTCGCCGTATCGAGGCGACAGCACTGCTGTCGCCGTTCGACCCGGTGGTGTGGGAGCGCGCACGCACCGAGCGGCTGTTCGACTTCCACTACCGGATCGAGATCTACACACCGGCGCCGAAGCGCATCTTCGGCTACTACAGTCTGCCGATCCTGATCGATGAGCAGCTCGTCGGGCGCATCGACCTGAAGAGCGACCGGCAGGCAGGCGTGCTGCGGGTGCAGTCGGCGTGGCATGAGCCGGATGCCGATCCCGGCGCCGTGGCCGACCGCCTGGCTCCCCTGCTCACGACGACCGCGGCGTGGCAGGGATTGGAGCGCGTCGAACTCGCGGGCGCCGGGAACCTCTCCCCCGCACTCGGCCAGGTCTTCCCGCTTCGGAATCCGTGAGGCTCGCCGCGCGTTAAGACCACCATGCGAGTCCAGCTCTTCACGTCGTCATTCTGCGGTGCCTGCACCGCGACCCGTGAGGTGCTGACGCAGGCCCGCACGTGGGTGCCGTCCGCCGAAATCCAGGAGTTGAACGTAGCGCAAGCACCCAAGGATGCCGAGGCGGCGGACATCCGGAGCACGCCGACCGTGATCATCAGCACCGACGACGGCGCGGAGGTGTTCCGGGCCGAGGGTGTGCCGACGCTGCCGCAGGCGCTGGCCGCGATGGCCCGCGCGCTCTAGAACTTCGTCGCGTTGTCGAGCAGTCGACGGATGCGATCCTGCACCGGCGGGTGAGTGGAGAACATCCGGTCGATGACGCCGGGCTTCATCGGGTCGTTGAACCACATGTGCGCCATGGTCGGGTTCTGCCGCTTCATCGGGCGACGAAGCCTGGCTGATCTTGTGCAGCGCGCTGGCCAGGGCCTCAGGGTGCCGGGTCGTGAGTGCACCGGTGGCGTCGGCGAGGTACTCGCGCTGGCGGGAGACGCCGGCCTGCACCAGCCCGGCCACGAGCGGCGCGATGACCATCGCGGCGATACCGATGATGAGCAGGATCGGGTTTCCGCCGCTGTTGTTGTTATTGCGGTTGCCGCCGGAGAACCAGGTCATCCGCAGCAGGATGTCGCGATGAAACCGATGACGACGACCAGCCCGAACACGATCATGGTGACCCGGATGTCGTAGTTCTTGACGTGGCCCATCTCGTGAGCCATCACGCCTTCGAGCTCGGAGTCGCTGATGCAGTTCGAGCAGCCCGGTGGTCGCCGCGACCGAAGCGTGCTCCGGATCGCGACCGGTCGCGAAGGCGTTGGGTGCCGGGTCGTTGACGATGTACACCTTCGGCATCGGCATGCCGTTGGTGATCGCCAGGTTCTCGACCGTGCGGTACAGCCGCGGGTCGTCGCTCTTCTGGATCTGCCTGCCGCCGGCTGATCGCCAGGGCCTGCCCGCTCGCCGCGAAGTACTGGATCACCACGTAGATCAGCGCACCGACGATCGTGCCGATAGTGATCGACCAGTCGCCGCCGAAGTACAAGTAGCTCGCGGCGAAGCCGAGCCCAGCGATGATGACCAGGAACACCAGGATGATCAGCACCGTGTTGCGCTTGTTGCTCGCTATAGCGCTGTACATGTCACCTGGAACCTGTCGCGTGTTGAGCCTGCAAGATCAGAACTGCACGCGAGGCGGCTCGGCAATCGCGGCCGGCTCCGAGACCTCGAAGAACTCGCGCTCGTGGAAGCCGAGGCCACGCACGAACAGCGTGTTCGGGAAGACCTTGATCTTGGTGTTCAGCTCGCGCACGCCACCGTTGTAGAACCGGCGGCTGGCCTGGATCTTGTCCTCGGTGTCGACCAGCTCGCCCTGCAGCTGCAGGTAGTTCTGGCTGGCTTGCAGCTGCGGGTACGCCTCGGCGACCGCGAAGATGCTCTTCAGCGCCTGCTGCATGTGGTTCTCGGCGGCGGATGCCTCGCCCGGCGTCCGTGCCGTCAGGGTCTCGGCGCGCGCCTTCGTGACGTTCTCGAAGACCGACTTCTCGTGCGCTGCGTAGCCCTTGACCGTTTCGATCAGGTTCGGGATGAGGTCGGCACGCCGCTTCAGCTGAACGGTGATGTCGCTCCACGCCTCGTCGACGCGGACGTTCAGCTTCACTAGGCCGTTGTAGGTGGCCCACAGGTAGATGCCGACGATCACGACGAGGGCAACGACGATGCCGACGACGATGAGTATTTCCATGGTCTTGAAGTCTCCTCTTGGCTGCGGGTGCCGCAGCGAACACCCCTCGCGGGCTACTCAACTATATCTAGCGTGCGCTGTGCGGCCGCCGAATCCCGCCTCTATCAAGCCAACACTGGGGGAACATCCGGGGTTACTGTTCTGTCATGGAACTCTCGGCAACGGCGCTGAGCATCGATGGGCTCACAGTCCGGCGCGGCAAGATCGTCGCGGTTCGCGACCTCGACCTCGAAATAACCCGGGGCGAGCTCGTCGGTCTGCTCGGACCGAGCGGGAGCGGCAAGACCACCCTCATGCGCTCGATCGTCGGCGTGCAGCGCATCGAGTCGGGAACCGTCACCGTGCTCGGGCAGAGCGCCGGATCGCCGCCGCTCCGCCATCGCGTTGGCTACGTCACCCAGGATGTCAGCGTCTACTCCGATCTCACGGTGCGGGAGAACCTGAGCTACTTCGCCTCCGTCCTCGGCACCGGCAGTGCCGAGGTCGACCGCGTCGTGGCCGCCACAGACCTCGGCGGGCAACTGAAGCAGCTCGCCGGATCGCTGTCCGGCGGACAGGTCAGCCGGGTCTCGCTCGCCGCGGCACTGCTGGGCAACCCGGAATTGCTGGTGCTCGACGAGCCGACGGTCGGCCTCGATCCGGTCCTGCGGTCGGAGCTGTGGGCACTGTTCCGCCAGCTCGCCAGCGGTGGCGTCACGCTGCTCGTGTCCAGCCACGTGATGGATGAGGCGACCCGCTGTGACCGCCTGCTGCTCATGCGGGACGGAGGGATCCTGGCCGACACCACACCGAGGCGACTCCTCGCCGACACCGGCACCACCGACGCAGAGGAGGCCTTCCTTGTGCTGATCGAACGACAGCCCGGCGAGCAGACGGAGGAGCGGTCATGAGCATCCGGCGCACCTTCTCGACGACCGGGCGGGTGCTGCGGCAGATCTCCCACGACCCGCGAACCGTTGTGCTGCTGCTCGTGGTGCCGAGCCTGCTCATCGGCCTCGTCGCGTGGCTGTTCTCCGACACCGACGTGTTCACGCAGGTGGGGCCGGCCATGTTGGCGCTCTTTCCGTTCATCATCATGTTCCTGGTCACGAGCATCGCCACCCTGCGCGAACGGCGCAGCGGCACCCTCGAGCGGCTGCTGTCGATGCCGCTCGCCAAGCTCGAGTTCATCCTCGGCTACACCTTCGCGTTCGGACTGCTGGCCATCCTGCAGGCCTCGATCGCCGTCGGATTCGCGGTGTGGGTGTGCGGGCTCGAGATCGACGGGCCGCTGTGGCTGCTGCTCTGCGTCGCCCTGGCGGATGCCGTGCTCGGCACCACACTGGGCCTGTTCGCGAGTGCGTTCGCGCGCACCGAGTTCCAGGTCGTGCAGTTCATGCCGTTGATCGTGTTCCCGCAGGTGCTGCTCGGCGGCATCTTCCTGCCCCGTGAGGACATGCCGGACGTGCTGTACGCCATCTCCGACTGGCTGCCTCTGTCGCACTCGATCGACGCCCTCAACGCCGTAGCGGGCAACACCGAGGATGCCGCCTACGTCGGCGGCCAGCTGCTGATCATCGGCGCGTTCGCGCTCGGCGCGGTGATTCTCGGCGCCATCACCCTGCGCCGCCGCACAGCCTGAGCTCGTCAGCGCGCCGCGAGCACGCGCTGCAACCACTGGAATGACGACTTCGGGGTGCGGTCGAGGGTGTCGAAGTCCACGTGGACGAGCCCGAACCGCTGCGAATAGCCGGCTGCCCACTCCCAGTTGTCGAGCAGCGTCCACACGTAATAGCCGCGCAGATCGATGCCGGGCACCGGTTCGATCGCCTCGGCGAGGTGGTCGGCGAGATACCGGATGCGCCTGCCATCCCTGACTGCGCCATCGTCATCCGGTTCGTCTGGGAAACTCGCCCCGCCCTCTGTGATGTACACCGGCGGCAGCACCGCCCCATACCGCTCCGATAGCTGATTCAGGGTCACGGTCAGGTAGTCCGGTGCGATCGGCCAGCCGAATCCGGTCTCGTCGTACTCAGGCCATGGCGCGAGCGAGAACGGGATCTTCTTGACGTCGGGGGTCGTGCCATCCGGAGTGTCCTCATCGGCTGGAGCACCGGAGCGCACCCGGATCGGCATGTAATAGTTCACGCCATAGAAGTCGAGCGGCTGGTGGATGGTGTCCAGGTCGAACGCGTCGACTTCGCCGAGCGCACGGAACAGCTTTCCCGCGCCGAGCGGTGGCTTCGGGTACTGCCCGAGCAGCACCGGGTCGGCGAAGATCCGGTTGTGGAGAAGGTCGAGCAGCTTCGCAAAGTATCGTGCCCTGATCCCGCGGGTCGGGACCACGGGCGCGTGCACGTTGCTGATGCCGATCCCGCCGGCGACACCGGCCGCGCGGAGCGCCTGGACGGCGAAACCGTGGCCCAGCAGTTGGTGGTGCGCCGCCGGCAGCGCATCGAACAGGAGCGTCGATCCGGGCGCGTGCAGGCCGAGCGCGTAGCCGTTCAAGGTCACGGTCGTCGGTTCGTTGATGGTCACCCACGAATCGATCCGGTCACCGAAGGCCTCACCGGCGAGCAGCGCGTAGTCGCCGAGGCGATACGCGGTGTCGCGGTTCATCCAGCCGCCGCGTTGCTGCAGCAGCAGGGGCGTGTCCCAGTGGTAGAGCGTCGCCATCGGCCGGATGCCTGCATCGAGCAGCGCGTCGATCAGCCGGTCGTAGAACGCAATGCCGTCCTTGTTGCCCGCGCCGATGCCATCCGGCTGGATGCGCGGCCAGCCGAGGGAGAAACGGTACGAGTCGATGCCCAGCTGCTTCATCAGCTCGATGTCGTCGCGGTAGCGCTCATAGTGGCCGGTCGCGACCTCGGCAGTGCTCCCGTCCTCGATGCGGCCGGCCTGGGTCATGAACGAGTCCCAGGTGGACGGGCCGCGACCCTCGCTCCGCACGGCACCCTCGACCTGGAAGGCCGCGGTCGACACCCCGATCGTGAAGCCGGGCGGTATCCGGGCGCCCAGCGCTTCCGGATCGTGTGCGTAATCCCCAGTCATCGGCCGAGAACTGTGTCCAGGTACGCGTTCGCGAACAACCGCTCCGGGTCGAGCCGATCGCGAAGCTGGACGAACTCACCGAACCGCGGATAGACCATAGACAGGGATTCTGCATCCTGAAAGTGAATCTTTCCCCAATGCGGGCGGCCCTCGAACTCGCGGAACAGGGCGTCGGCCGCATGGAAGTACTCGGTCGGGTCTTCGCGGAAGTACCGGTGCACGGCAATGTAGCCGGATGCGCGGCCGGTCGCCGTCGACAGCCAGAGGTCGTCGGGTGCCGCCGCCCGCACCTCGACCGGGAAAGAGATGCGCCAGCCGCGGGAGTCGATGAGCGCCCGAAGCGCGCGCAGGGCATCCGGGACCCGCTCCAGCGGGATGCTGTACTCGAGCTCACGGAACCTGACGCTGCGCTGCGTGGTGAAGACCGCGGTCGACACGTCGGTGAACTCGCGGTTCCCGGTGAGCCGGGTGGCGAGGCGATTGATGCCGGGCACCAGGGGCGGCGCGGCGGCGCCGACCGCGCAGGTCAGCCCGAACACGCCGTTGGACATCACCCGGTCGTCGAACCACCGCCGCGCCCGTCCCAGTGGGCCCAGGGGTGAGTCGGCCGGCAGCCGGGTGTTGTTCTTCGTCAGCGCGGTTGCCGTGTGCGGGAACCACAGGAACTCGAAGTGGTCGACGGATGCCGCGCGCTGCGCGAACGCGTCGACGACGGCGTCGAACGGTTCCGGCCGCTCGAGGGCGGCCAGCACGAACGTGGGAACGCACTCGATGGTGACCTCGGTGATGACGCCCAGGGCGCCCAGCCCGAGCGCGACCGCGGGCAGCAGGTCGGCGTTCTCGCTCGCGTTGACGCGCAGCACACTGCCGTCGCCGGTGACGAGCACCAGCCCGCGCACTTGGGTCGAGAGCCCACCGAAGCGGGCGCCGGTACCGTGCGTGCCGGTGGAGATCGCCCCTGCGATGGTCTGCCGGTCGATGTCGCCGAGGTTCTGCATCGCCAAACCGAGGGGCGCGAGCAGGTCGGGCAGCTGCCAGAGGCGGGTGCCAGCGCCGAGGGTGACGAGGTTGCCGTCGACCGCGAGGATCCCGGCGAGCCCATCCGGCTCGATCAGGATGTCGGTGGCCACCGCGATGCCGGTGAAGCTGTGACCGGCGCCCACCGGCTTGACGCGTCGACGCTGCTCGGCCGCGCGGTGCACGATCGCTGCGACCTGCTCGGTGGTCGTCGGCGACACCCGCTCGGCCGGGTGCGCCACGGCGGATCGGCCCCAGTTGCTCCATGCGGGCGCCACCCCGGCGCGTGGCGCGCTCACAGGAACGCCTTCCCCTCGCCCCGGTAGGTGGGGATGCTCTCCACCACCCGGTCGCCGTCGATCACGTGCAGGGTGTTGACGTGCTCACTGAGCTCGCCGGCCTTGGTGTGGCGCAGCCAGACCCGGTCGCCGATGCGCAGGTCCGCCGCTGCACTGCCCGTGACCGGGGTCTGCACCTCGCCGGCCTGCTCGCGTGGAAGCATCCGCAGCTCCCCCGGCCAGGCCACGCTCGGCAGCCGGTCGGCTCCGGGCGGTCCGGATGCGATCCAACCGCCGCCGTGCAGCGTCGCGATGCGCGGTCGGGGCTTGCGAACCACCGACAGCGCGAAGGCTGCCGCCGGTGCCGGGCGGAACGAGCGGTACCCGTCGAACAGGTGCGGACCGAACAGCCCGCTTCCCGCCGCGATCTCGGTGACCGCCTTCTCGGCGCTGGTCGTCTCGAGTGAGCCAGTCCCGCCCCCGTTGACGAACTCGAGGTCAGCAACCTGGCGGACTGCCGCGACCGCCTCCGCGCGGCGTTCGGCCAGCTCGGCGGCAGATCGGCGTTTCATCCAGCGCAGCATGGCCGCTCGTGCCGGCTTGCCTGCTGGCGAGTCGGCGACGCCCGCGAGCTGCCCCTCATACGCCATCATTCCGACCAGCCGAAATCCTGGCCGCCTCGCAATCGCCTCGGCCAATGCTCTCGCCTGTGCGGGGCCGTGGACGGGTGACCGCCAGGTGCCGACGTGGCCGAGCAGTCGCGAGTCCCAGGACGCGTCCAATTCCAGGCACAGCCGCACTGCCGGCCGGCCCGCGGGAGGAGCCACAGAGTCGATGAGGTCCAGCTGGTCCAGCGAATCGACCATGAGTGTCACCGTGGACGCC
Organism: uncultured Actinomycetota bacterium; assembly: GCA_963702165.1. Taxonomy (GTDB): domain Bacteria; phylum Actinomycetota; class Actinomycetes; order Actinomycetales; family Microbacteriaceae; genus Terrimesophilobacter. The sequence goes on from OY969722.1 coordinate 1,615,330, forward strand.
AGCCGCGGGTCGTTTGCGAGTTCACCGATGGCCGACCGATCGGCGCTCGGGTAGCCGACCACGACATCCGGCGTCGACCCGACGGCGAGCGCCTCGTTGGCGAGCCAGAGCCCCTCGGCGAGGGTGTAGGCCAACACGCCGCGGTAGCCGGGCACGCGCAGCACCGCCTCGATGACGCCGCGCGCCCGCACCGACTTCGACGCCACTCTTATGGTCGTCCCGTTCGCGCGGCCGAGCATGTCGAACGCGTTGTGGCTCAGCGCCGGCAGGGAGAGGACCGCGAACGGCGGATCGAGGTGCGCCGTCGCGGACTCGAGCGTCGCCCAGAAGGTGACAGGGTCGTCCCTCCACGCCGCCGTCGCCGGTCGAGTGAGCTCCATCGCTTCACCGCCTAGATCTCGAGTGTCTGTCGGCTCAACACTATTCATGGTTTGTCGCGAGTGACCGGCAGTCGGTCGAGGGAGTCTCAGGGGTGTTGGGTACCCTTGAGGCGACACCATCCCACCACAGCCCTTGGACCAGTGTGCACACCTCAGCGATGCGGCGAGTAACCTCGCGCCGAGGCACCACGATCGTGGCCGCCTTCATCGCTGTCGGTGCTGTCCTGACGCTGACCGGCGCCACCGGATTCGGGGTGAGCGATGACGAGCGGCGCGGAGAGGCGGCGGCCGTTCAGGCAGCGCGGATCACCAGCCCAGTCGATGGAGCGTTCATCGGCACCGATTCGGTGACCGTCAGCGGCACCAAAGAGGCGGGCGCCGGCATCCGTTTCGCGGCTGGGCCCGCTGGCTGCACGATAGCGGCGAGCGCGGAGCTGACCTGGAGCTGCACCGCGACCGGCCTGCCGAACGGCGCCGGATACCTGCTGCAGGCCACTCACATCGCGGCGGACGGCGAGGAGACCGCACTGGATCCAGTGGCGATCAACGTTCTCGCGCCGCCCAGCATCGCCGGCGGTGGGTCGATCCTGACCACCGGAATCATCTCCGGCGCCGCGCATCCGGGGTCGACGATCGTGCTTCGGATCAGCGGGTCGGATCAGGCGTGCCCCGGCGTGGTGCGCGGTGACGGGTTCTGGTCGTGCTCGATTGCCACCTCCGGCCAGCACGGGGTGTCCGCCTCGCAGTCACATCCCGCGATCGGCGGCGGAGCACGCTCGAATCAATCGGGCACCGTTCAGGTGATGGTGGACAAGGAGATCCCGGATGCGCCGATCATCACTTCGCCCCGCTCCGAGTCGCGACTGGAGCGGCTGCCTGCGACGGTGACGGGAACCGGCGAGGCGGGCGCGCGGGTCGACGTCTACCTCGACGGCCTGATCGTCTGCCGGGCCACCGTCGAGGGCATCCGCTGGTCCTGCCAGTTTGCGAACGTGCCGAACGGCTCGCACACGCTGCAGGCGCTGCAGCGCGACATGGCCGGCAACTTCAGTTCGCCGAGCGCCCAGATCACCGTGTGGATCGGTTCGCGCGACGCGGCGCCCAAGCCGGGCGAACCGCCCACCGTCGAGCCTGAGCCCGAGACCGAGCAACCCGAGGCGACACCCACTCCAGTGCCGACGCCTGGCGAACCCACACTGCCCGACTGGCCGCCGTCGGATGCTGCGCCGCCAACCCTCGAGGAGGCGCTCACCAACTGGGGCACGCCGACCGGGTTCGGCACTCGGCTGATGACCCCGGCGGGCACACTCGCGGGCGGCAACTGGCTGCTCGCGCTCGGCATCGCCGCCGGCTTCATCGCGCTCATAGCCGTGCCGATGCGACTCTTCGCGACCACCGTGCGCCCGCATCTGCGCGGCCTGCGGCTGACCGGCCGGAATCGGGGCGCGCTGCCCGCTGACACCGCCGGGACCGGGATCCACCCGTGGCTTGCGGGGATCGTTCCGCTCGCGGTGACGGCGGCGCTTGTGGTGTTCTCCGGCGGGCTGTCCGGAGAGGTGCGGTACCTGCGGTTGGCATTCTCCGTCGCGGTCGGCCTGACCATCCTCAACGTTGTCGGCGTTGCGGTGGCCAGTCGGCTGGCGTCCCGCGCGGTGCGGATCAGCGGCAGGCTCGTGTTCGTGCCTGCTCTGCTCATCGGCGCCGGAGTGACGGCGGTCATCTCCCGCTGGTTCGAGTTGAACCCGCCGTTCATCGTCGGCGTCATCATCTCTGCGATCTACGCAGTCGCGCTGCCGGTGGTGAAGCGCGCGATCGTGTCGCTCGCCGTGCTGGTGTCGCTCGCGCTGCTGGCCACGCTCGCCTGGCTGCTGCACTCCGCGATCGGACCGGTCGAGGGATTCTGGGGCTCGATACCGAGCGAAGTGCTCGCGACGATCACCATTGCCGGGTTCGGCTCCGTGATCATGCTGCTGCTGCCCGTCGGCGCTCTGCCCGGGCGAGTTCTGCTCGAATGGTCGAAACTCGGCTGGCTCGTCACGGCCTTGGCGTTGGTGACGCTCGGCGCCGCCGTTCTCGTGGGCGAGGCGCTGCATCCGGTCAACGCGATCGTGCTGTCGTCGGTCGCCGTGGTCTTCGCCGCGTTCGCTGTCGCCGCGTGGGGCTGGACCCGGTTCGTGCGCCCCGCGAACTAGCCGCGGTGGGCGCGGTCGTCGACCGGTTCCGGGGTGCGCTTCTCGGCACGGATGGACCGGATGCGCACAACCAGGAACAGGCCGATCGCGATCACCACGGCGCCTATCACCGCATACTGGAGCACGTCGGCGTAGGCCTCGACGAGGTGCCAGTTCTCCCCCAGCAGGAAGCCCGCGAGCACGAAGATGGTGTTCCAGATCAGGCTGCCCGCCGTGGTGAGTGCGATGAACAGCGGCAGGTTCATCCGTTTCACACCGGCCGGGATGGAGATCAGGCTGCGGAAGATCGGGATCATCCGGCCGAAGAACACGGTCTTCGCTCCGTGCCGGTCGAACCAGCCTTCGGCCTTGTCGACATCCTCCACGCGGATGAGCGGGATGCGTTCGGCGAGCCAGCGCATCCGGGAGCGCCCCAGCATCGCGCCGATCGCGTAGAGGGCGAGCGCGCCGACGACGGAGCCGAGAGTGGTCCAGACGATGACCTCGAGAAGGCCGAGGCTGCCCTGGCTCGCGGTGAAGCCCGCGAGCGGCAGGATGACCTCGCTCGGCAGCGGCGGAAACAGGTTCTCCGCCGCGATGGCGATACCGGCGCCGAGGCCGCCGAGGGTCTCCATGAGGTTGACGGCCCAGCCGGCGATGCCGGTGAGGGCGTTTTCGGGCGCGGTCGAAGTAAGGAAACTTGTCATAGTTGGGGGTGGCGGTCCGCGGATGGGTGCGGCGCCGTCGGCAAGAGTAGCGGGCGCGGCTGAGTGCTGGCTCCGCTTGCGCGGGTGGGTTGTTCACGCGCGGGTGCTGCAACACCCGCGCGAGAATGAAACACCCGCGCGACCAGGGTTGGGCCATGCGCGGGTGCACCCTCCGCGAGCGGGTCGAATTGGACCCGCGCGAGGAAGTTCGACCCGCGCGAGTGGGATCTCGACAGGCTCGATCACCGGGAGAGGGGTGGTGCCCCCACAGGGATTCGAACCCTGACTTGGACGATTTTAAGTCGTCTGCCTCTGCCGGTTGGGCTATGGGGGCGCACGAATGCAACCCCGAGCCTACCGAGTCAACTGCCGGACGCTCAGGCCTTCGGGCGGGACGCGAACTCCTCGAACGCCGCACGCGGGGTGACGCGGTCCTCGAGGGACACGGTGTCGCGACGGAGGAGGAAGTTGAGGATCCAGTTGCCGAAGACGCGGATCTTGCGCTCCCACATCGGGATCGCGAGGCCGTGGTAGCCGCGGTGCATGAACCAGGCGATGAGGCCCTTGATCGCGATCCGGCCGGTCTGGAAGACGCCGTCGTACAGGCCGAGACCGGCGACGGCACCCAGGTTCTTGTGGAAGTAGTCCACGGGCGCCTCGCCGCGCAGCTCGGCGACGATGTTCTTCGCCAGCAGCTTGCCCTGGCGCACGGCGTGCTGGGCGTTCGGCACGCAGAAGCCGCCGACGCCGCCGCCGGTGAGGTCGGGAACGGCGCTGACGTCGCCGGCGCCCCAGGCATCCGGCAACGACGCCGTCGTCGTTGATGACGCGCAGGTCGGCCTGCACGCGCAGGCGGCCGCGCTCTTCGAGCGGGAGGTCGGTGTTGCGCAGGACCGGGTTGGCCATGACGCCGGCGGTCCAGACGATGAGGTCCGACTCGAAGATCTCGCCGGTCGAGAGCTCGATCTTGCCGCCGACCGCCGATGGCGAGCTGGGTGTCGAGGTGCACCTGGGCGCCGCGCTGGGCGAGGTTCTTGAGCACCCAGTGGCTGGTCTTCGAGCGACACCTCGGGCATGATGCGGCCCATCGCCTCGATGAGGTGGAAGTGGGTGTCGTCGAAGGCGAGCGTCGGGTAGCTGGCGCACGAGCGAGCTCGCGAAGCTGCGCAGCTCGGCGAACATCTCGATGCCGGCGAAGCCGCCACCGACGACGACGAAGGTCAGCAGGCGGTCGCGCTCGGGGCCGGCGGGCAGGTTGGATGCCTTGTCGAAGTTGGCGATGATGCGGTCGCGGACGGCGATCGCCTCTTCGATGTTCTTCAGGCCGATGGCCTCGTCGGCGACGCCCGGGATCGGGAAGGTGCGCGAGACGGCACCGGCGGTCACGACGACGATGTCGTAGTCGAGCTCGCACGGCTCGCCCACCTCGGGCGTGATCGTCGCCGTCTTCGCCGCGTGGTCGATGCCGGTGACCTTCGCGGTGATGACCTCGGTCGTCTTCAGGTGACGGCGGTGCGCGACGACCGCGTGACGCGGCTCGATCGAGCCGGCCGCGACCTCGGGGAGGAACGGCTGGTAGGTCATGTAGGGCAGCGGGTCGACCATGGTGACCTCGGCCTCGCCGCGGCGCAGCCACTTCTCGAGCTTCAGCGCGGTGTAGAAACCGGCGTAGCCGCCGCCGACGATCAGGATCTTGGGCACGAGTGATGGTCTCCTACCGCGGAAAGTCAGTCTCCAATCTACCGCCTCGACGACGCCGCACTGAACGCCGACGGCCGCACCACACGACGAGCACCGCCGAACACCGGCGAAGACCAGCAGCGGGATGCCGACATCGCGCAGCTGCGTGCACGCGTCGGCAGCAGCGCTGCCGATCGGGTTGCGGCGCGCCCGCGATCGGCGGCCGGCGCGGGCTCGGGTGCGGCAGGCACCGGCGCCGCGGGAGCTCGGGCGTCGACGTCCGCTCGCCGGTTCAGCCGGATCCACTCGGCGAGGTCGCCCATCGGGTTCGTCGTCGACCGTGCGGAACGTCGCGCGGTCACGGCGGCCGCGGCATCCACCAGTCCGTAGCCGTAGATCGGGCTCGACGCCTCGGCTCGCCGACCGGGCGTGGCGGTCGCGACGATGCGGTTGATGACGTTCGGCGGCGTCGAGCTCCGGATGCGCGGCCCGCACGAGCGCGACGACGCCGGCGACGATCGGGGTCGCGCCGCTCGTGCCGTCCCAGAGCACGTAGCCGCCGCCGGGGATCGCGCCGACGAGGTCCTCGCTGGGCGCCGCGACGCCGATCGTGATGCCCTGCGACGACGCGTCGCAGCTCGCGTTGCCGTTCCGGTCGACGCCCGCCGACGGTGAGCACGCCCGGCATCGTCGCCGGGGCGCCGACCTCGGTCGGTGCCGCTGCCGCGGTTGCCGGCGGCGGCGACGACGACCACGTCGTGCTCCATCGGCGTAGAGGAAGGCGTCGTCCCAGCTCTCCGGCCAGTCGAGGGTGTTGCGGGTCAGCGACATGTTGATGACGTCGGCGCCGTGGTCGACCGCCCAGCGCACGGCGTCGCGATCTGCTCGTCGGAGCTCGTCGCTGCCGGCGCCGAAGCCGATCGAGATCGCCAGCAGGATCGCCTCCGGCGCGACGCCGATGACGCCGTCGCCGCCGCCGTGCCGCGACCGGCCGCGAGCGAGGCGACCATGGTGCCGTGCTCGCTGTCGTCGCCGACCGGCGTCTGGCCGTTCGGCGGCGCCGACGCCCGAGAAGTCGGCGCCGCCGACGACCGCGCCGGCGAGGTCGGGGTGCGCTGCCGTCGACGCCGGTGTCGATGATCGCGATCGGTGACCCCCGCGCCCCGCGTGGTGTTCCAGGCCTCGCTGATGCCGTAGTCGGTCGAGCCAGTACTCGGCGGTCGCGCACCGGCGTCGGCCGACGCGGTGGGTCGCGACGAGCAGCACGGATGCCAGGGCGCCCAGCGCCAGCGCTGCCGCGCGATTCGCCGCGCGCTCACTCGGCCACCGTCGTCGATGCCGTAGTCGGCGCACTCGCACACCTGCGGGCGTCCAGGCTGCACGCGCTCGAGCGCGCAGGTCGCCGATCGGGTTCACCCCGGGCCCGGCGGCGAGCGCGTGCGCCGGCGAGCGCGTGCAGGCACTTGACGCGGTCGGCATGCCGCCGGCCGAGATGCCGGCGATCTCGTCGACGTGCCTCGATGCTGCTCGCGGTCGGCGAGGTACGCCTCGTGCGCCGCGCGGTACGCGTCGCGCGACGTCGCATCCTGCGAGCAGCTCGGCGAGCTCGGCCATCACGCCCGTCGGCCTCGAGGGTCGAGATGGCGGCGGTCGCCGCCGGGTGGCTCAGGTAGTAGAGCGTCGGGAACGGCGTGCCGTCGTCCAGGCGCGGCTGCGTCGCGACGACCGTCGGCTTGCCGCAGACGCAGCGCGCGGCGATGCCGATGACGTCGCGCGCCGGGTCGGCCGAGCTGCGCGCGAGACGATCGGCGATGTCGCCGTGCGGTCGGCGGGTCGAAGGGCGGGCGGGTCACGGTGCCGCCCGTGCGAACCCTGGATGACCGGGGCGTCCAGCTCGTCGGGTGCAGCCTCCGGCGAGCCCGGCGGTGAGGACCGACGACAGCAGCGTCGCCACCCAGTCGACCTGCGTGGTCTGGATCTCGTCGCTGATCGGCTGCGCCGTCCTGCGTGCGTCAGGTGTCTGCCGTCGTCGATCACGAGGTAGCTGAACTCGCCCGGGTAGACGTAGTACGAGCCGCTCGCGCGCCTGCGCCTCGATGTAGGCCGGGTCGTCCCAGCGGGCGACCTCGTCGTCGAGGTCGTCGACGCCGGCCTCCTGCTCGCCTGACCTGCTGCCTCGAGCTGCGGCGATCTGCTGCCGCTGCTCGACGAGCATCTTCAGGCGACGGCGCGAGCACGACGACGGCGAGCACGAGCACGACCAGCAGTCGACGAGGGTGAAGCCGGACAGCCGGATGCTGCGCAGCCAGCGCCGCGGCGCGCTCTCCTGCGGCAAGCGCACGGGACGCGCTGAGTTCGTCACGCCTGGGCATGCATCGGCCTAGGCCGTCGCTGGTCGTGCGTGGCGCGGTGTGACTCGTGGCGCAGCGCGACCGCCGGCTACCTCGAGGCCGAATCGGCTTCGCTCGCGCAGGCGTTAGCGACCCGAGGAGCTCGCGGCGCGATCAGGCGCTGAAGCGCGGGAAGGCGCTGCGGCCCGCGTAGACCGCGGCGTCGCCGAGCTCCTCCTCGATGCGCAGCAGCTGGTTGTACTTGGCGACGCGCTCGGAGCGCGCCGGGGCACCGGTCTTGATCTGGCCGGCGTCGATCGCGACGGCGAGGTCGGCGATCGTGGTGTCCTCGGTCTCGCCGGAGCGGTGCGAGAGGACGGCGGTGTAGCCGCTGCGCTGCGCGAGGCGACACGGCGTCGAGCGTCTCGGTGAGCGTGCCGATCTGGTTGACCTTGACGAGGATCGAGTTGGCGCCGCCGCAGCTCGATGCCCTGTCGCGAGGCGCTCCGGGTTGGTGACGAAGAGGTCGTCGCCGACGATCTGCACCTTGGCGCCGAGCTCGCGCGGTGAGGTGCGCCCAGCCGTCCCAGTCGTCCTCGGCCAGCGGGTCCTCGATGGTGACGAGCGGGTAGTCGGCGACGAGTTCGGCGTAGTACGCGGTCAGCTCGGCGGCCGTCGATCTGCTTGCCCTCGAAGGTGTACACGCCGTTCTCGAAGAACTCGGTGGCCGCGACATCGAGGCCGAGCGCGATGTCCTTGCCGGGCGTGAAGCCGGCCTTCGCGATCGCCTCGACGAGCAGGTCGAGCGCGGCGCGGTTGCTGGCGAGGTCGGGGGCGAAGCCGCCCTCGTCGCCGAGGCCGGTGCTGAGGCCCTTGCCGTGCAGGATCGCCTTGAGCGCGTGGTAGGTCTCGACGCCCCAGCGCAGGCCTCGCTGAAGGTCTCGGCGCCGATCGGCAGGATCATGAACTCCTGGATGTCGACGTCGCTGTCGGCGTGCGCGCCACCGTTGATGATGTTCATCATCGGCACCGGCAGCATGTGCGCGTTCGGTCCGCCGAGGTAGCGGAACAGCGGCAGGTCGGCCGAGTCGGCGGCGGCCTTCGCGACGGCGAGCGAGCACGCCGAGGATCGCGTTGGCGCCGAGCTTCTTCTTGTTGTCGGTGCCGTCGAGCTCGATCAGCTCGGCGTCGATGAGGCGCTGGTCGGTGGCGTCGAAGCCCTCGATGGCCGGGCCGAGCACGTCGAGCACGGCGTCGACGGCCTTCAGCACGCCCTTGCCGAGGTAGCGGCTCTTGTCGCCGTCGCGCAGCTCGTAGGCCTCGAACGCACCGGTGGAGGCACCGGACGGCACGGCGGCGCGGGAGACCGTGCCGTCTTCGAGCAGCACCTCGACCTCGACGGTCGGGTTGCCCCGGGAGTCGAGGATTTCGCGGGCGCCGACTGCCTCGATCAATGCCACGGGGGTCTCCTTCGTTGGTGGTGGGTTGCATGCCGGCGCAATCCTACGTGCGCCGGCTTCGCGTGAAGTCGCTCCGAGTCAGCCGACGGTCGCGCAGCTCGAGCCGTCGGCGGCCGAGCGTCGACGTCAGTTCGGGCGACGAACGCGAAGCGGGTGAACCCGGATGCCGCGAGCTGCGTCGAGCAGCGGTCTTCGACGTTCTTCGGCGCGCGCTCCAGGCGCACGCGGCCGCCGCCCGCGACCAGCTCGCGTCTTGAGGGCGACCAGCCTCGCCGGCGTCGACGTCCGCGTCGTAGAGCAGCGCGACGGTCTCGCCCGCCGCCTCGTCGGGCAGCTCGACCAGGTCGACGAGGCGCTCGAAGCCGAGCGAGAAGCCGGTGGCCGGCACGTCGCGTGCCGAGGAAGCGGCCGATCATGCCGTCGTAGCGGCCGCCGCCGCCGAGCGAGTAGCCGAGCTCGGGGTGCGCGACCTCGAAGATCGGCGCCGGTGTAGTAGCCCATGCCGCGCACCAGGAACGGGTCGAACACGAGCCGGTCGCGTCCGGGACCGCCTCGCCGAGCTCGAGCAGCGTGCGGTAAGCGCTCGACGTCGAGCCCCTCGGGCGGCGCCTTCGGACCGCGCCTCGCCGAACGTCGGTCGAGGGTCATCGCGGCCTGGAGGCCGTCGGGCGCGACCGCCGGGCGTCGGCGACGCCGCGCTCGCGCAGCTCGGCGACCACACCGTCGGCGCCGATCTTGTCGAGCTTGTCGATGGTGATGAGCGCGCGCTCGTGCGGTCTCGGCGGGCGAAGCCGAAGTGGCTCGAGCATGCGCGATCAGCATGCGGCGGTCGTTGATCGCGGATGGTCGCAGCCGGCGAGGCCGAGGGCGCGTCAGGGTCGCCGCGGTCGCGGCGAGCAGCTCGAGCCTCGGCGAGCGGCCCGGCCTCGCCGATGATGTCGATGTCGCACTGCACGAACTGGCGGTAGCGGCCCTTCTGCGGGCGCTCGGCGCGCCAGACCGGCGCGATCTGGATGGCGCGGAACACCGCCGGCAGCTCGGCCCGGTGGGTCGCGTAGAACCGGGCGAGCGGCACGGTCAGGTCGAAGCGCAGGCCGAGGTCGGCGAGGTCGAGGGGCTCGGTCGCGGCCTGCGAGGTCGTCGGCGGTGAGGCCGCGCTTCAGCACGCCGAAGGCGAGCTTCTCGTTGTCGCCGCCGAGGCCGGCGTGCAGGCGCGCGCTGTCCTCCATGACCGGCGTCTCGATCTCGTCGAAGCCGTGCGCCCGGTAGCTGCTCCCGGATGACGCGCGAGCACGCGCTCGCGGCGCGCCTTCTCGGCGGGCAGGAAGTCGCGCATCCCGCGCGGGGGGTTCACCGGGTTCGCCATGCGTCGATTCTGGCAGGTCGCCGGAGCTGCCTACGATCGACCCATGTCCTCGCTCGACGAACTGATGCGCGCCGTTGAGGGGCTCCGCGCCGCTCGCGGACGGGTCATGGTCGGCGTGTCCGGCTTCGGCGGCTCCGGCAAGACGACGCTCGTGCGCGCCTTGCTGCCAGCGGTCGGCGGCAGCGCGCGCATCCGGGGCGATGACTTCCTCGACCCGGAGCGCTCGAAGCACCGGTCGGTGGACTGGGACGGGGTTGACCGTTGGCGGCTGCTCGAGGAGGTCATCGTGCCGTTTCGTGCCGGGCGCGCGTCCGTCTACCGGCCGACCGACTGGGTGAACGGCGGGCTCGGCGACCCGCATCCGGTGCCGGAGGCGGACGTGCTGATCATCGACTCGGTGGGGTTGTTCCATCCGGACCTGAACGGCGCCTTTGACCTCTCAATCTGGGTCGACTGCGACCTCGCCGTCGCAACCGAGCGGGGCAAGGCACGGGATCGCGACAACGGCAACGACCACGACCGGCTTTGGGACGAAGTGTGGATGCCCAACGACCGTGACTTCGCCGCACGCTTCGACCCGCGCTCCGCCGCCGATCTGGTGTACGGCGCGTAACGGTGGCTAGAGGCCGCCGCCGGCCGCGGCAGGAGCGCTCGGGTCGTCGCCCTCGCCGAGCGCCTCGCGCACCAGGTAGTTCTCGACGTCGAACAGGTTCTCGGCCCGTTCGATGATGGTCAGCAGCGTCGACATCGACGCGACCTCCTCGACCTGCTCCTTCAGGAACCACAGCATGAACTGCTCGCCGAGCGCGTCGTTCTCCGCCCGCGCGGCCGCGAACAGCGCCTCGATCTGCTGGGTCACGCGCTTCTCCTGATCCAGCGCGAGCGCGATCGGCTCACGCTCGTTCGCGAAGTCGTTGCGCACCGGCGGCACCCCGGGGATCTCGATCCCCAGGTTCCGGTCGAGCCGGTACTGCACGAGCATCATCGCGTGGTTGCGCTCCTCGAGCGCCTGCCGGTAGAAGTGCTTCGCGAGCTGGGGCAGGTCGCGGTTGTCGTACCAGACCGCGATCGCGATGTACTGCTGCGAGGCCGAGAACTCGTTGCCGATCTGCGTCTGCAACAACTGGTCGAAGGATGTCATGACTCGACGCTACCGGCTGATCCCGCGTGAAGTCTGCGCCTCGGCCGCATCCTCAGCCTCCCGGATCTCGTCCTGCAGAAGGCGCAGCCGCGCACGCAGCGCCCGCTCGGCGTCCAGCCCGCGGGCCTTCGCCGAGGTCACCACCGCGAGCAGCACGTCGCCGAGCTCGTCCTCGCTGGATGGCACCGGCACATCAGGCAGCTCCACCTCCACGCCGTGGGCCTTCCCGACGAGCTTGTCGGCGAGCAGCAGCGACGGCATGCCGTGCGGGATGCCGTCGAGCACGCTCGTGCGGTGCGGCTTTTCAGCCGCCTTCAGGTGCTCCCAGTTGGCCATCACCGCGTCGGGCGTGTCGGCGACCAGGTCGCCGAAGACGTGCGGATGCCTGCCGACCATCTTGCGGGTCATCTGCTCCGCGACATCCTCGATGGTGAACTCCTCGCCCGGCGTGTGCGCGGCGATGTCGGAGTGGAAGATGACCTGGTAGAGCACGTCCCCGAGTTCCTCGATCAGGTCCTCGCGGCTGCCGGACTCGATCGCGTCGACCAGCTCGAAGCACTCCTCGATCAGGTAGCGCACGAGCGACTCGTGGGTCTGCTCGCCGTCCCACGCGCATCCGCCGGGCGCGCGAAGCCGCTCGAGCACGGCGATCAGTTCATCGAGCTTGGGATGCGGGGCGCCAGTCATGCGTCAATCCTGCCACCGCCGCGCTGGCCGCCGAGTGACTGCGACAATGGGGCGGTGCTGCCCGTCGACCACCCGCTCGCCCCGGCGACCTACGGAGTGCTGCTGGTCGGCCTGATCGCGGTGCTCGTGACCCGCGCCATCCGGAAGGACCGGCGCGAGTACCAACGCTTCAAGCGATACCGGACCACCCGGCGCAGGCAGGCGCTGTACCGCAAGTGGCTCATCGAGTCGTTCGCCTGGTTCGGCGGCTCCGCGCTCGTCGTGCTGGTGCTGGTGTGGCCCTACCTGCCCCTGATGCTCGAGGAGGTCGACCGCTGGCCGCCGGTGCGCGCCTTCCACGACCTGCTCGAGGATGGCGGCGCTCTGGCCCAGTTGCTGATCGTCGGCGGCTCGCTGGCGCTGCTTGCGGTGATCATCCTGTCGGTGTTCCTGGCCAGGAACGCGACCGAGCAGGTGCCCACGATCGGCGACATCCATGCGCTGCTGCCCCGCAACCGCGCCGAGCTGCGGTTCGGTGCACTGCTGTCGATCAACGCCGGCGTGGTGGAGGAGCTGCTGTTCCGGCTCGCACTGCCGTTGCTCATCTTCGCGGTGGTCGGCAACGCGTTCGCCGCGGTGGTCGCCAGCGTCCTGGTGTTCGGGTTGCTGCACGCCTACCAGGGCGCCCCGGGGCTGATCGCCAGCCTGGTGGTCGGTGCGATCCTGATGGCGATCTTCCTGCTCACCGGCAGCATCCTGTGGCCGATCATCGTGCACGCGCTGTTCGACCTGCGCTCGCTCGTGCTGATCCCGGTCGTGGTGTACCGGGTGCATGAGAAGTAGCCACCCAGCCGGCGTGTCGGCGGCACCTGCCAAGCTCGTTGGATGACCGACACCCGCGAGCAGGCTCTCGACATCCTGCGCACCCTGGTCGGCCGCGACGACGCCGATTTCCACGATGGCCAGTTCGAGGCGATCAGCACCCTCGTCGACGATCGCCGTCGCACGCTCGTGGTGCAGCGCACCGGCTGGGGCAAGTCGGCGGTGTACTTCGTCGCGACGCTGCTGCTGCGCCGGCGGGGCGCGGGTCCGACGATTCTGGTCTCCCCGCTGCTGGCGCTCATGCGCGACCAGATCGCGGCCGCGCGCCGCGCCGGTGTCCGGGCGGTGGCGATCAACTCCACCAACCCGCACGAGTGGGCCGAGATCCAGACCCTGCTGCGCGACGACGAGGTCGACGTGCTGCTGGTCTCCCCCGAGCGCCTCAACAATCCGACGTTCCGCGACGAGCAGCTGCCCTCGCTCATCGAGCGCATCGGCATGCTCGTCGTCGACGAGGCCCACTGCATCTCGGATTGGGGACACGACTTCCGACCCGATTACCGTCGCCTGCGCGACCTGATCGCCGTCATACCCGACGGCGTGCCGGTGCTCGCCACGACCGCGACCGCCAACAGCCGAGTGGTGACGGATGTCGCGGAGCAGCTCGGCGGCGCATCCGTCGTCACCATCCGCGGCCCGCTCGCACGTGCGTCGCTCCGCCTCGGGGTGCTGCGACTGCCGGATGCCGCGACCCGGCTCGGCTGGCTGCTCAGCCACCTGAGCGACCTGCCCGGCAGCGGGATCATCTACACGCTGACGGTCTCGGCCGCTGAGGACACCGCGCGGCTGCTGCGCGAAGCGGGGCACAGCGTGCGCGCCTACACCGGGCAGACCGATACGGCCGAGCGGGAGGAATCCGAGCGGGCGCTGAAGAACAACGAGGTGAAGGCGCTGATCGCCACCAGCGCGCTCGGGATGGGCTTCGACAAGCCCGACCTCGGCTTCGTGCTGCACCTCGGCGCGCCGAGCTCGCCCGTCGCGTACTACCAGCAGGTTGGTCGCGCGGGCCGCGCCACCGAGAACGCCGACGTGCTGCTGCTGCCCGGCAGCGAGGACGAGGCGATCTGGGAGTATTTCGCGACCTCATCGATGCCGACGCAGGAGCGCGCCGAACGCGTACTCGAGGAGTTGGCGCTCGAGGCGGGCGCACCGCTGTCGACGCCCGCGCTCGAGGCGAGGGTGAACATCCGGCGCACCCGGCTGGAGTTGCTGCTCAAGGTGCTCGACGTGGACGGTGCCGTGCGACGGGTTCGCGGAGGCTGGGTGTCGACCGGGCAGCCGTGGGTGTACGACGCCGATCGGTACGACCGCATCGCCGCCGAGCGGGTCGCCGAGCAGCAGCACATGCTCGACTACGAGCGCACCGATGCCTGCCGCATGGAGTACCTGCAGCGCTCGCTCGATGACGAGACGGCCGCGCCGTGCGGTCGGTGCGACAACTGCGCTGGGGTGTGGTTCCCGAGCGCGGTGGAGACGGATGCCGCCAGTCGCGCCTCCTCGTCGCTCGATCGCGTTGGGGTGGCGCTCGAGCCTCGTGCGCAGTGGCCGGCCGGCGCCGACCGGCTCGCGGTTCCGGTGCGCGGGAACATCGCGCCGGCAGAGCGGATGCTGGAGGGTCGCGCGCTCGCGAGACTCACCGACCTCGGCTGGGGCAACACTCTTCGCGAGCTGTTCGCGCCGGGCACCCCGGATGCCCCGGCCAGCCAGGCGCTGATTGCCGCGTGCATCCGGGTACTGGCCGACTGGGGTTGGGAGGAGCGGCCGGTCGCGGTCGTGTCGGTCCCTTCGCGCAGCAGGCCGCTGTTGATCGAGTCGGTCGCGCAGGGCCTGGCCGGCGCCGGTCGACTGCCGTACCTCGGTGCGCTCGCCCTGACCGGGTCGGGGCCGTCGGGCGAACCGGGCGGCAACAGCGCCTACCGGCTCTCGAGCGTCTGGGGCGCGTTCGGGCTGCCACCTGCGAGCACGCTGCCCACCGGGCCGATCCTGCTCGTCGACGACCTGGCCGACAGCCGGTGGACCCTCACCGTGGCGGCGCGGGAACTGCGGCTGGCAGGAGCCACCGCCGTACTGCCGTTCGCGATCGGGCTGCGCGGCTGAGCCGTTCCGCCTGGTTGCGCACGTCCGCCCAATTCGGGCCGGAAAGTGCGGCCGAAGTGGGCAACTCAGGTTCAGGGACGCAGGTCCTCGACCGGCTCTGAACCGGGCACGGAGGTCTTCGGCATTCCTAGCCCAGCGGTCGCCGTCGCAATCACCACGACGAGAACACCGGCGAACACCGCGGTCGATCCGGCCACGATGGCCTCGGGTCCGGGCTGGGTGGCGGTGCTGCCGAAGATCGAGTTCGCTATCGCGCCGAAGACCGCCACGCCGACGGCACTGCCCACCGACCGGGCGAACATGTTGGCACCGGTGGCCACTCCCCGCTCGCTCCATCCGACGCTCGACTGCGCGGAGACGATGGTCGAGGCGCCCATGAACCCCATGCCGAGCCCGATGATGAAGCAGGCGCCGCCGGTGATCCACACCGACGGCGTCGAGGCAAAAGCGACCAGCACGGCGGCGCCGACAATCGCGACGGCCAGGCCGATCAGAATCGTGAAGCGAAAACCAAAGCGGAGGTACACGCGACCCGCCACAGCCGCCGAGATCGGCCAGCCCAACGTCAGAGCGGCGAGGGCGAGACCGGCAACGATCGGCGCCACCCCGAGGGAGCCCTCCAGGTAAGTCGGCACGTAGCTGGTGAGACCCATCAGGATCGCCCCCATGCCGAGGCTGATCAGGACGGTCTGCCGCAGCAAGCGGCGCGAGAACACCCACAGCGGGAACACCGGTTCCGCGGCGCGACGCTCCACCGCCACGAAACTGACCAGCAGGACGACGCCGCCGCCGAAGCATCCGACGCTCTGCCACGACGTCCACGCCCAGGCGTGACCGCCCTCCAGCAGACCGAGGATCAGCAGCGACATTGTGCCCATCAGGAGCATCGCACCGGCGATATCGACCTTGTGCTCTCTGCGCGGCACCCTCTCGCGCAGGTGGCGCACGAGCAGCCAGGCGGCGAACAGGCCCAGTGGCACGTTGATGAAGAAGATGCCGCGCCAGAAGTTGAGCTGCGCGAACAAGCCGCCGAGCGTTGGGCCGACCACCGCCGCGATCCCCCACACGGCCGAGATGTAGCCCTGCACCCTGGCGCGCTCTGCCACCGTGTAGATATCACCGACGATGGTGACCGCGGTCGGCTGGACCGCGCCGGCGCCGATGCCCTGGATGGCGCGGGCCACGATGAGCGCGGGCATGCTCCACGCCAGGCCGCACAGCACCGAGCCCACCAGGAAGATGCCGATGCCGAGCAGGATGATGGGCTTGCGCCCGACCATGTCCGAGAGCTTCGAGTAGATCGGCACCGTGACCGCTTGCGTGAGCAGGTAGATCGAGAACAGCCAGGGGAACAGCGAGAAGTCGCCGAGCTCATCCACGATGGTCGGGATCGCGGTCGCCAGGACGGTCGAATCGATCGCAACCAAGCCGATCGTCACCAGGACGGCGAGCAGTGTCGGTCCGCGCTCGGACCGCAAGCCGATGGACAGGTCCCCTCCTCAGTGAGTCGACTGCCAGCAGCACGAGTCCGGCGGATCCACGCTACACCGGTGTGCCCACCCGGCGACGCAACGGGCTCAGGATGCGGGTTCGGCGGCGGACTCGGCCGGTGCCGGCTCCGGGGCCGGGTAGATCGCCCCGAGCAGGGTCGTCACCCACTCGATGAGGGCGGCATCCGACTCCAGTTCCGGCAACGGCAGCATCACCGTGCGTGTCTGCGCGAGGTAGCGCGCGCCCGGGTACATGCGCTGCAGCCGCACCTGGATCGAGTCGGCCAGCTCCGCCGCGACGATCCGCAGGTTGCCCGCGGCGCGACGACCTCGCTGAGCCCGGCCTTCTGCGCCTGCCGCCGCAGTCGCGACACCGCGATCAGGTTGTGCACCGGCCTGAGGCGGCTCGCCGTAGCGGTCGGTGAGCTCCTCGAGGACCAGGTCGAGGGCATCCGGAGCCGCCGACGGACCGCTCGCCGTCGACAGCTTCTGGTACGCCTCGAGCCGCAGCCGCTCGCTCTCGACGTACTCCTCGGGGATGTGCGCGTCGACCGGCAGCTCGAGCCGCAGCTCGGTCTGCCCCTCGGCGACATCGCCGCGGAAGGCGCCGACCGCCTCGCCGATCATCCGCAGGTACAGGTCGAAGCCGACGCCGGCGATGTGACCGGACTGCTCGCCGCCGAGCAGGTTGCCGGCACCGCGGATCTCGAGGTCCTTCAGCGCGATCTGCATGCCGCCGCCGAGCTCGTTGTTCGCCGCGATCGTCGCCAGCCGGTCGTGCGCGGTCTCGCTCAGCGGCTTCTCGTCGTCGTAGAGGAAGTAGGCGTAGGCGCGCTCGCGACCACGACCGACCCGTCCGCGCATCTGGTGCAGCTGGCGACAGCCCGTACTTGTCGGCGCGGTCGATGATCAGCGTGTTCGCGTTGGCGATGTCGATGCCGGTCTCGATGATCGTCGTGGAGACGAGCACGTCGAACTTGCGCTCCCAGAAGTCGACCATCACCTGCTCGAGCACGCTCTCGGTCAGCTGGCCGTGCGCGACCGCGATGCGCGCCTCGGGCACCAGCTCGGCGATCTGCGCGGCGACCCGGTTGATCGACGACACCCGGTTGTGCACGAAGAACACCTGGCCCTCGCGCAGCAGCTCGCGCCGGATCGCGGCGGCCACCTGCTTGTCGCTGTACGGGCCGACGAAGGTGAGGATCGGATGCCGGTCCTCCGGCGGGGTCGCGAGCGTCGACATCTCGCGGATGCCGGTGACCGCCATCTCGAGCGTGCGCGGGATCGGCGTCGCGCTCATCGCCAGGATGTCGACGTTGGTCTTGAGCTTCTTGAGCGCGTCCTTGTGCTCGACGCCGAAGCGCTGCTCCTCGTCGATGATGACGAGGCCGAGGTCCTTGAACTGGATGCTGGCGCCGAGCAGCCGGTGCGTGCCGATGACGACGTCGACGGTGCCGTCGGCGAGCCCGTCGATGGTCTCCTTGCGACTCCTTGTCGGTCTGGAACCGGCTGAGCGCGCGCAGGTGCACCGGGAATCCGGCGAACCGCTCGGCGAAGGTCTCCATGTGCTGCTTCACGAGCAGCGTCGTCGGCACGAGCATCGCGACCTGCTTGCCGTCCTGAACGGCCTTGAACGCGGCGCGCACCGCGACCTCGGTCTTGCCGTAGCCGACGTCACCGGAGAGCAGGCGGTCCATCGGGATCGGCCGCTCCATGTCGGCCTTGACCTCGTCGATGGTGGTCAGCTGGTCGGGCGTCTCGGCGAACGGGAACGCCTCCTCCAGCTCGCGCTGCCACGGGGTGTCCGGCGCGAAGGCGTGGCCCGCGGCTCGCCATCCGCGCGGAGTAGAGCTTGACCAGTTCGACGGCGATGTCGCGCACCGCCTTGCGCGCCTTGCCCTTCGCGGCCGACCAGTCGCTGCCGCCCATCTTGCTCAGAGCCGGCGCCTCGCCGCCGACGTAGCGGGTGAGCAGGTCGAGCTGGTCGGTCGGCACGTACAGCTTGTCGCCGGGGTAGCCGCGCTTGGTCGGCGCGTACTCGAGCACCAGGTACTCGCGGTTGTTCTTCACCGGGTTGCGTCCGCCGGTGCTGACACCTCGCGCTGCACCAGTTCGACGAACTTGCCGATGCCGTGCGTCTCGTGCACGACGAAGTCGCCGGCCTTGAGCTGCAGCGGGTCGACGACGTTCTTGCGGCGGCTCGCGAGCTTCTTCACCTGGCGGGAGTCGTAGCCGACCGAGCGGCCGTAGAACTCGGCCTCGCTGAGCACCGCGAGCTTGAGCTTCGGCGATCTCGAAGCCCGCCTCGACGGATGCCTGCAGCAGGTAGGCGACGCCGGCCTCCGGCATCCGGCGGCAGCTCGTCGACGATGCGCGCGGCCAGCCCCGCCTCGGCGAGCACGTCGGCGGCGCGCTCGACGAGGCCGGCGCCCTGCCGCGGCGATGACCGACGGTCCAGCCGTCGCGCAGCAGGCTCGGCGACGTGCTCGATGCGCACCCTCGGCCTGTCCGGCGAAGCTCGGCACCGGCGCCGGCCTCGATGCGGACGTAGTCGTCGTCTTCGTCGGCTGCCGCTGTCGGAAGCCGGCTCGCAGCGTCCACCGACGGGCTGAGCGTCCGCCGCGCGTCGCCGCAGCTCTCGCGCCACGGTGAGGAAGTCGCCGGCGTCGAGGTCGATCGGCGCCTCGGCGCCCGCGGTCGCGGCATTCCAGGCCGCGGCGAGGAACTCGCGGTTGGTCTCGAGCGAGGCTGAGCGCGCGCGGTCGGCGACCCGCTCCGGGCGAGAGCACGGCGATCGCGGCATCCTCCGGCAGGTAGTGGGTGAGCGGCACCAGCCGGTCGACGAGCGCCGGCGCGAGCGACTCCATGCCCTCGACCGGGATGCCCTCGGCGATCTTCGCGAGCATCGCCGCGAGGCTCGGGAACTCGTGCTGCATCTCGCGCGCGCGCTGCCGCACCGGCGTCGGTGAGCAGCAGCTCGCGGCTCGGCGGCAGCTCGACGCTCGCTCGAGCGGCTCGGCGAGCGAGCGCTGGTCGGCGACCGAGAACGCAGCGCAGCTGCTCGAGCTCGTCGCCGAAGAAGTCGACGCGCACCGGGTGCTCGGCGGTCGGGCGGGAACACGTCGAGGATGCCGCCGCGCACCGCGAACTCGCCGCGCCGGGTGACCATGTCGACGCGCGTGTAGGCGAGGTCGACGAGCTGGCTCGGCGAGCTGGGCGAGGTCGTAGCCGCGGCCGCCCGTCGGTGAGCACGACCGGCTCGAGCTGAGCGAGGTCGTCGGCGAGCGGCTGCAGCGCGGCGCGCACGCTGGCGACGACGATGAGCGGATGCTGCGGGTCCTGCTCGCCACGCGCGCAGCCGGCGCAGGGTGCGCAGGCGCTTGCCGACGGTCTCGGCACTCGGGCTCAGCCGCTCGTGCGGCAGGGTCTCCCAGGCCGGGAACTCGAGCACCTCGGCATCCGGCAGCGTAGCTGCCGAGGGCATCACGCAGCGCCTCGGACTCACGGCCGGTCGCGGTGATCGCGAGCAGCACGCCCGGGGCCTGCCGGCGCTGCGAGCAGGCCGCGCCAGCAGCGGCGCGCGCAGCCCGTCGACGAGCGAGAAGTCGGCGCTGCGGGTCGCATACGCGAGGGCGTCCTCGAACGTGCGGGCGCGCGTACAGCCTGGCACTTAAGCCCTCGAGTATCACCGGACAATTGTACGCGGAGCCCGCTGACCCCTCCCTGACGCGGTGACAGGCTCCACGAAATGCGGCAATTCAGGGGTTGTGCGTGGCCAGACCTCGAACCTGCCGCAGTTCGCGGGGCGAGAGTCAGGCGGGCGAGTGGAAGCGCTGCTGCGCGGAGGTGAGCCCGTCGGCGACGATCGCCTCTACCGCGTCCGCGGCATCCGTCAGCAGATTGGGCAGCGACTGCTTCTCGGTCGACGAGAAGTTGCTCAGCACGAAGTCCGCGGCGTCCTGCCGCCCGGGCGGGCGGCCGATGCCGACGCGCACCCGGATGAAGTCCCCGGTGCCGACCGCGGCGATGATGTCGCGGATGCCGTTGTGGCCGCCGTGACCGCCGCCGAGCTTCAGCCGCACCGTGTCGAACGGGATGTCGAGCTCGTCGTGTACGACGACGAGACGCTCCGGGCCCAGCTTGTAGAACTTCAGCAGCCCGGCGACCGGGCCGCCGGACAGGTTCATGTAGGTGTTCGGTGCCGGCCAGGATCATCCGGCCGGCCGGCGACCGCACCTCGGCGACCATCGCGTTGGCGCGGTGCCGCTTGAAGTTCGCCGAGGTGCGCTTGCCGAGCTCCTCGACGACCATCTGGCCGACGTTGTGCCGATGCGTGGCGTAGCCGGGCCCGGGGTTCCCGAGCCCGACCACAAGCCACGCATCCGCGCTCATCGGCGCAGGTTACTCTGCAGCCTCTTCGGCGGCTTCCTCGCCCTCGGCGGCCTCCGCGGCCTCACCCTCGGCGGCCTCGCCCTCAGCCTCTTCGGCGATGGCGGCGGCGGGCACGATGATGTTGACGACGAGTGCGTCAGGGTCGTCGAGCAGGGTCGAGCCGGACGGGCAGCACGAGGTCCTTGGCGTGGATCTGCGTGCCCTCCTCGCGCGCCCTCGATGTCGACGGTGATGCGCTCCGGGATGTGTGTCGCCTCGGCCTCGAGACGCAGGGTGTTCAGGTCCTGCATCGCGATGGTGCCGCTGAACGACTCGCCCTCGAGGTGGATCGGGACCTCGACCTGCACCTTCTCGCCGCGCTTGACGATGATCAGGTCGAGGTGCTCGATGAGCTGACGGACCGGGTCCTTCTGCACGTCCTTGACCAGGACGAGCTCGTTCTTGCCCGCGATGTCGAGCTCGAGGATCGCGTTGGCCTTGCGCAGCAGCAGCATGGTCTCGTGGCCGGGCAGGCTCACGTGCTGCGGGTCGGTGCCGTGTCCGTAGATGACGGCGGGGATGCGGCCGGCGGCACGCAGGCGCCGGGCGTAGCCCTTGCCGAAGTTCTCGCGCAGTTCGGCGACGAGGTGGTTGTCGGTGGTGTCGGCCTTCTTCTCAGCCATGTCTGTCTCCTTCGCGGGCCAGCCCGCTTGGTTGAAGTGGATTGCTTGTCAACTCGAACGCTTGCCGCGTGAGGAAAAACCCTGGTCTAGGCGAAAGACTGGAGTGCCCGCTCACCGCGTCGATAACGGATGCCGTGAGAGCATCCCTCGCCGAAGTTCAATCAGTCAGTGTAGCCGACGCCGCCGAGCCCGTCACACGGCGGGCGCGGCAGTCAGTTTCGCCACCACGTCGTCGACGATCTGGGCCGGTGCGCGGCTGATGTCCACCACGACGCCGGTCTCATCGGCGGCGAGCGGCTCGAGGATCGCGTACTGCGAGCTCAGCAGCTCGTGCGGCATGAACTCGTGCTCGCGCAGCATGATCCGCGACTCGACCAGCTCTATCGGCCCCTCGGCGTCGACCACGAACAGGTCGGGTGCGCTCTCCCGCAGCAGGTCGCGGTACTCGCGCTTGAGCGCGGAGCACGCGGCGACGATGCCCGACGAAGAGCCCTCGGCGAGCACCCGTCCGACCTCCTGCAGCCACGGGCGGCGCTGCTCGTCGGTCAGCGGCACGCCGGCCGCCATCCGGACGATGTTCTCATCCGGATGAAGTCGGTCGCCGTCGATGAACCGGACGCCCAGCCGCTGGGCGAGGAGCGTTCCGATGGTCGACTTGCCTGAGCCCTGCACGCCCATCACGACGATGGGCGGAAGTGGTGCCTTCACGCGTCTACCCCTTGGTCGCGCCGGCGGTGAGGCCGGACACGATGTACTTCTGCGTGAACAGGGCGATGACCATGATCGGCACGGTCACAACCACGGCGGCAGCCATCAGGCCACCCCAGTCGATGCTCGCGTAGGCGACGAAGTCGAAGATCGCCACGGGCAGCGTCTTGGTGCGGGAGCCGGACAGCACGAGCGCGAACATGAAGTTGTTCCACGAGAAGATGAACGACAGGATGCTCGCGGTTGCCACCCCGGGCACCGACAGCGGCAGCACGATGCGCATGAAGGCGCCGATCGGGGTGAGCCCGTCGACCTGCGCCTGCTCCTCCAGTTCGATCGGGAGCGAGTCGAAGAACGACATCATGATGTACACGATGAGCGGCAGCGACACGAACATGTGCGACAGGATCAGCACCTCGTAGCCGCCGACCATGCGCATGTTGGAGAAGATGAAGTACCACGGCACCAGCAGGCTGACACCAGGGATGACGCGCGCCAGCAGCACGAGTCCGGCGGACTTCTTCATCACGAACCGGCTCATCGAGTACGCGGCCGGCAGCCCCAGGATCAGGGACAGCACGGTCGAGCACAGGCCGATCCAGAAGCTGTTGAAGATGTATTGCAGGTAGTTGGCCTGGCCGAACACCGTCTCGTAGTTGCCGAGCGTCGGCGAGAAGTTGAACGCCGCCGCCGGGTTGTAGATGTCGACGTTCGTCTTGAACGACGCCAGCAGCATCCAGATGATCGGCGCAACGAACGTGATCACGACGAGCACGAGCATCGACACCCGGAACAGCTTGTAGCCGCCGCCGCGCTTACGACGCTTGACCGGCGTGGGAGCGGTGACCTCAGCGGCCACGGCGGGAGCTGTCGTGGTGGTCATAGCGAGCTCCTCTTCTTGCGCAGGGTCAGTATCCAGATGCAGCCGATGATCATCAGGAAGAACAGGATGAGCACGGTGGACGACAGCCCGTAGCGGTTGTAGTCGAAGCTGAGGCCGTACGCGTAGACGTTGAGCGTCTCGACCTCGTGGAACGATCCGCCGCCCTTGCCCTTCGTCGCGTACAAGATGTCAAAGGTCTTGATGGCGTCGATGCCGCGCAGCAGGATCGCGGTGATGAAGGTGGGCATCACGAGCGGGAAGGTGATGTACCAGAACCGCTGCCAGGCGTTCGCGCCGTCGACGTGTGCGGCTTCCTCCGGCTCGTCGGAGAGCGAGGTCAGGCCGGCGAGCAGGATCAGCACGACCATCGGGGTCCACTGCCAGATGTCGATGAACATCAGGGTCGGCAGCGCGGTGTCCTGTCCGGATAGCCACGGCTGAGCCGGGATGCCCAGCCACTTCAGCAGCTGGTTGGCGAAGCCGATGTTCGGCTCGAAGATGAGGCGCCACATCATGCCGACCGCGACCGGGGTGGCGACCAGCGGCAGCAGGATGGCGACGCGCACCCACTTCTCGCCACGGAACGGGCGCCACAGCAGCAGCGCGATGGCCATGCCGAGCACCATCTCGATGCTCAGCGCGCCGACGGTGAAGAAGACGGTGCGTCCGACCGCGGGCCAGAACCGCTCGGTGTCGCTGAGCACGGTGAGGTAGTTCTGGAGGCCGACGAAGTCCGACGCGGCGCGCACTGAACCGGATGCGTCGGTGACGCTCAGGTACAGCGTCCAGCCGACCGGGAAGACGATCATCAGGGCGACGAACGCCATGGCAGGGGCGGCGAGGACCCACTTACGGTGCCGGTTGCTCCAGCTGGAAAGCGAGTGCCCGATACCGGGTTTCCGGGTGGTGGCGGTTGCGCTCACGTTTCACCTCTCTTCTAAGCAGGGCGTGGAGCACTGGGGTAATGCGGTAGGGGGAATTGCTGGGGGTCGGGCAAGGCAGGTGGCCTGCTTGCCCGACCCCCGAGGGTATTACTTGTTCTCGCCGTCCAGGAACGCCTGGAACTTCTTGTGCGCGTCGGCGATGACCGAGTCGACGTCACCGCCGGTGATCGCCTCGACGATCGGCGCGCCAACGATCTCGCGAGCCTCGGCGACCGAGATCACGAGCGGACGGTCGTAACCGATGCCGGTCTCCGAACCGATCGCGACGGCTTCTGCGAGCGCGGGCGGGAAGGATGCGGTGCCAGCCGGGTCGGCCCAGACCGAGTCACGCGCACCGGGCACGCCGGCTTCCTGGATGTCGAGCGTCATCTCGGGGCTGGTGGCCCACTCGATGAACTTCCACGCGTTGTCCTGGTTCGGCGACGCCTCGTTGATGCCGAGGGCCCACGACGGGACGTTGTACGGCTTGGAACCGGCCGGACCCTTCGGGAACGGCGCGAATCCGACACTGTCGGAGACGGTCGAGTTCTCGGCCTCGGTCAGGTTCTTGTACAGGCTGCTCGCGTCGGTGTAGAACGCGGCGTTGCCCTGCGCGAAGATCGCTGCGGCCTCGGGCCAGCTCATGTCGGTGCTGACGTTCTCGGGTCCGTAGTTGTTCAGCAGGCCGCCGTAGTACTCGTACGCCGCCTTGGCCTCGGGCGAGTCGATGACCGACTTGCCGTCCTTGATGAAGTCACCACCGAAGCTGTAGAGGAAGCTGGAGAACTGGGTCACCGCGGCCGAGCGCGCGGTGCGCGCCACGAAGCCGGCGACACCGGGGTTGTCCCCGGAGATCACCTTGGCGGCGTTCTCGAGCTCATCGAGGGTTGCGGGCACGTCGAGCCCGGCCGCCTCGAGGAGGTCGGTGCGGTAGTAGAGGACTTCCTGCTCGGTGATGGTCGGAACGCCGACGACGGAGCCTTCCCAGCTCGTGGCACCGACCGGGCCGGACTGGAAGTCGTCCCAGTTCCAGTCGGAGTTCCCGGTGACGCGGTCGCTGATGTCAGCAAGGTAGCCGTTCTGCGCGAAGAGCTTGCCCTCCTGCAGCGGGCGGTACATCATGACGTCGATCTCGTCGGTACCCGCGTTGAGCTTCACGTTGTACTGGTCGGACAGCTGGTCCTCGCCGAGCTGGGTGAGCTCGACCTTGAGGCCGGTGTCCTTCTCGAACTCGGAGATCCGGTCCTTGATGATGTCGGTCCACACGTGGTTGGCGAGGGTGACGCGGACGGTTTCCGAGCCCTCCCCCGCTGAAACGGAAGTGCAGGATGCGAGGGCACCCATGGCGAGAACGGCGGCCGCGGTTACCCCGACTGCCTTGAACATTGACTGATGCTTCACTGCATCTCCTCTTCTGTCTTGCGCGTGCTGTGTCACGCATTACCCGGGGGTGGCATCACCCAGATGCCGAGAAGTAAGACTACTCTAATAAATCATACGAATGGTCATCCGAGACCGGAAAGTGATCCCGGCAAAGCAGCCGGACCAGAAGGGCACCACCGAAATGCAGATCGACCTCAGCGGCAAGCTGGCAATCATAACCGGAGTCGGAAAGGGCATCGGGCGAGCGATCGTCAAGACGCTCGCGGAAGAGGGCATGACCACGGTCGCCCTGGATGTCAGCGCGAGCGACCTCGCCGAGGTCGGCGAAGAACTTTCCGGACTCGGCGTCCACCGCCAGTACCAGGTGGACATCCGAGACTCCGCCCGGATCGACGAGGTCATCCAGGCGGTGCGCGACGAGTTCGGCCGCATCGACGTGCTGGTCAACAACGCCGGCGTCGGCGGCAACGGCCCGATCGAATCGCTGAGCGAGGAGGTCTGGGACTTCAGCCACGACGTGAACCTCAAGGGCACCTTCCTGATGTGCAAGGCCGTGATCCCGACGATGAAGGAGCAGAAGCGCGGGCGCATCATCAACGCGGCCTCGTTCGCCGCCATCGTCCCGAGCATCGGCAGCGTTGCCTACGCGACCTCCAAGGCGGCGGTCGCGCACTTCACCCGCGGTCTGGCCGGAGAGCTCGGGCCATGGAACATCACGGTCAACGCCTACGCGCCGGGGATGATCCCGACCACGCTCAACCACTTCGCCGAGCTGCCGCAGGAGGAACAGGACCGCTTGCTCGACACGCTCAGCCTGCGCGAGTGGGGCAGCAAGGAGGACATCGCGAACCTCATCTGCTTCCTCGCCTCCGACCAGGCGCGCTACATCACCGGCACGCTGATCGACATCAGCGGAGGTAAACTCGCCACTCAGATACCGCGCGTCGCCTACGATAACGCCGCAGCGGCCGGCGAGTACACGTTCTAGGAGTGCGGATGTCTGAGCTGACCTCCCTCGAAATTCAAGCGCTGCGTTCGCGTTCGCGCATCGGCACCGGCCTGTATGCCCACGTCGTGGAAGTGCTCGGCCAGGAGATCATCAACGGCGACCTGCCGGAGGGCGCGATCGTCTTCGCCGACCAGCTGTGCGAGCGCCTCGGCGTCTCCCGGTCGGTGGTGCGGGAGAGCCTGCGCACGCTGAGCTCGATGGGGCTCATCGAGGCACGGCCGCAGGTGGGCACCCGCGTGCTGCCGGAATCGAGCTGGGACCTGCTGAACCCGCACGTGGTCAAATGGCGCGGCCAGGGACCCGACTACGTGCGCCAGATGCGCGAGATGCTCGAGCTGCGGCTGGGCCTCGAGCGCACCGCGGCGCGGCTCGCGTCCAAGCGCATCTCGCCGGAGAACGCGCGCGCGGTGATGGCCGCCGCGCAAGCGATGAAGGTCGCGTTCGACGCGCACGACACCCGACGGTTCTTCGAGGCGGATGCGGTGTTCCACCGGCTGCTGCTCGAGGGCACCGACAACTCGGTCATCGCCCAGCTCGCCGACACGATCGGCGCGGTGCTGCACGTGCGCGGCGCTGACACCCGGCCGGGCATGCACGACCTGACCATCGAGGCGGTCGAGCGGCACATCGCGCTCGCCCAGGCGCTGATCGACGGCGACACCGACCAGGCGCAGGCATCCGCCCTCGAACTGGTCGAGGGCACGCTGCTGGAGTTCGGCGGCGACCAGGCGTGAAGGCGGTCCGGGCCCGATCAGTCGATCGGGCCCGGACACCGGCCTGATCAGCCGGGCATCACCATGACGGACTTGATGTTCCGTCCCGACTCCATGTGCTCGAACGCCTGCTCCCAGTCGTCGAGCTCGTACACACCGCCGAGCACCGTCGCGGTGTCGAGCCGGCCGGTGGAGAACAGTTCGAGCACGCGCTCCCAGGTGGTCCAGGTGTGCGAGAACGAGCCGTAGAGGGTGACCGCCTTAGCGACGAGCGGGTCGAGGCTGAAGCCGAGCGGCTGCGGCCCCCATCCGATCTTCACGATCGACCCGAGCGGGCGCACCAGCTCGAGGCTCTGCTTGAGGGCGGCGCTGACGCCGGTCGCGTCGACGACCAGGTCGGCCCCGAGGCCGTCGCCGACTCTCCGGATGACGTCGGCCGGGTCCTCGGCGGTGATGTCGACGGTGATGTCGGCGCCGAGCAGCTTCGCCTTCGCCAGCCGCTGAATGTCGACTGGGGTGCCGAGCACGATCGTGGTGCCCGCTCCCCTGAGCTTGGCCATCTGCAGCGACAGCGCGCCGATCGCGCCGATGCCCTGGATGACGACAACATCGCCCGGGTTGACCGGCGCGCGCTCGACGAGCGCGTTGTAGGCGACCGCGAACGGCTCGGTCATCGCGGCCTGCTCGAACGTTACGTTGTCGGGGATGCGGTGCAGCACGCGCGGCTCGGCCTGCAGCAGCTGGCCGAATGCGCCGTCGCGGATCGCGCCGTAGCCCTGCCGCTGCGGGCACAGGTTGTAGCGGCCGGTGCGACACAGCGCGCACGTGCCGCAGATGGACGCCGCGGTCTCGCACACCACTCGATCGCCGACCGACCAGCCCTCGACGTCGTCGGCGACGGCCGCGATCACCCCGGCGGTCTCGTGCCCGAGCACGACGGGCAGCCGGGTCTCCCAGCTCTGCTTGTTCCGCCACATGTGGATGTCGGAACCGCACACGCCCACCGCGCGCGCCGCGATCAGCACCGTGCCTGGCGCGAGCTGCGGCTCGGGGACTTCCCTTACCTCGACGTCGCCATCCGCTTCGCCGAACTTGACCAGCGCCTTCACGCTCCCGCCTCCCGCTGCTTGGTGAGCGCCGGCTGGGCCAGGCTGGGCAGCCCGGCCGCGGCGCGTGCGCGCTCGTGGTTCTCGACGCGCACCGCGGTGGAGCCGCCGAAGTAGCGCTCGCGCGCCTCGCGCAGGTACTCGACCGATTCGAGCATCTCGCCCATGCCGTTCACGCCGTCCTCGATGCTGATCCAGCCGTCGTAGCCGGCGCCCGCCAAGATCGGAAGATGCGCTCGTAGTCGTTGAGGCCCTTGCCGGTCACGCCGTGCTGCAGCAGCGGCGAGTAGCCGATGGTGCCGTCGCTCTGACGCAGGTCGTCGAGCGAGCCGCCGGGCGCGAGGTAGCGGTCGCATGCCTGCATGCTCACGACCCGGTCGATGACCAGGTCGAGGAAGTCGACCGAGTCGTCGCCGGCGACGATCGCGTTGGACGGGTCGTACTGCACGCCGAAGTGCACGCGGTCGTCGATGCGGTTCACCAGCTCGAGGAAGACGTCCTTCTTCTGGGCGAACTCGGGGTACTTCCAGAAGCCGTCCTTGTAGTGGTTCTCGAGCGCGAGGATGATGTCGAGTTCGCGCGCCAGCGGCAGCAGCGACTCGATCGCCTCGACCACCCAGTCCAGCCCCTGCTCGAGGGAGACCTCCGGATGGCGCTGACCGGAGAGGACGCGAGTGCTCGCGCCGGGCCCGCCGAGGCGCGAGGTGATGCGGATCATCTCGGCCTCGCGGTCCAGCTCGGCCTTGCGCACCTCGGGGTCGGGGTTGGTGAAGTCGGGCGAGCGCAGAGCATCGGCATCTCGAAGCCTGCCGCCGCCAGATCCTCGCCGACGCGGTCGACGAAGTCGTCGCCGGTCTCCCAGAACATGCCCGAGTAGAGTTCGAGACCGTCGGCGGGCAGCACGCGCGCCTTCTCGATCCACTCGAATACGGTCATGGTGCGCTTGACTGCGATGGCGTCAAGGTCACCCTTCGGGAAGACACTGATCCTCATTGAAATACCCCGTTTCACATGCCGCGCTCGCGCGCTGTACGACATAAGTATGACGTATAGGATTAATGCGGTGCATCACGCGAACGACGGCGATGCGCATCGGCGCAGACGAGAAGGGCTGAGCGGCCAATGGTGATCGACGCGAGTGAACTCGAACAATGGGCGACCCGGCTGCTCGAGCAGTGGGGCTATGCACCGGCGGATGCCGCCTACCTCGCCGGCTCCCTCGTTGACGCCAACACGCGCGGCGTGGACTCGCACGGGGTCGTGCGGCTGCCGGCCTACGAGCGCCGGATCACCGCGAAACTCGTCGACCCGACCGCGACCCCCGAGGTCACCGTCAACGGCGCCATCGCGGTGGTCAACGCCAACGGCACCGCGGGACAGCTCGCCGCGCGCTCCGCAGTGGACGCGCTGCTCGAACTGACCGAGACATCCGGAGTCGGCACCGCCGTCGTGCATGGCAGCGCCCACTTCGGCACCGCCGGCTACTACGCCCGCTCGCTAGCGGCGCACGGTCGAGTTGCGCTCGTCGTGTCCAACTCGGAGCCGGCGGTTGTGCCATTCGGCGGTCGGGACGCGCTGCTCGGCACGAACCCGTTCGCCTTCGCGGCGCCCACCACCGGCGACCCGATCAGCCTCGACATGGCGACCAGCACGAGCGCGATGGGCAAGGTGCTGATCGCCCAGGCCACCGGAAACCCGATCCCTGACACCTGGGGCGTCGACGCGACCGGCACCCCGACCACCGACCCGAACGCCATCAAGGCGCTGTTGCCGGCCGGCGGGCCGAAGGGGTACGGGCTCGGCTTCCTCATCGAGATCCTCGCCGGCGTGCTGAGCGGCGCCGCGATCGCACACGGCATCGGCAACATGTACCAGGACTTCAGCAAGCCGCAGGATGTGGGGCACTTCATGTTCGCCATCGACATCCAGCGCATCATGCCGCTCGACGTGTTCACCGAGCGGATGCGCGAGCTCATCGACGCCGCGCACGGCACCGCTGCGGCCCAGGGCCACAGCGAGGTGCTGGTCCCTGGTGAGCCGGAAGAGCGCACTCGCCACGCGAGGCTGAGCGGCGGTATCCCACTTGCCGATGAGACCGTGACCGAGCTGACCGAGCTCGGCCGCAGCTACAACACCGACTTCCCCGGAGCCGCAGCATGAAGGTCCTCCTGCCCACCTCGCTCGAGCTGACGTTGGACGCCGACGGCGTCGAACCGGTGCTCTACGACCCCAGCCTGCCGGTGCCCGCGGAGCACGAAGACGCCGAGGTGCTGGTCGTGTGGGGCAACCCCGACGACCAACTGCGTGATTCCGCAGCCCGACTGCGCTCGGTGCGGCTCGTCCAGACCCTCGCCGCCGGTCCGGATGCCGTGGTCGCCGCCGGATTCGTCGACACCGCGCACATCGCATCCGGTCGCTCGCTGCACGACCGGCCGGTCACAGAGCACGCGCTCGCGCTCGTGCTGGCCGCTGCTCGCCAGCTGCACACCATGGTGCGGGCGCAGCTCGGCCACCGCTGGGCCTCCGAGCTCGGCGGGATGCAGCCGGAGAAGAATCCGGAGGTGTTCACGACACTGCGTGATGCCAACGTGCTGATCTGGGGCTTCGGCGGCATCGCGCGCACGCTCGCGCCGCTGCTCACCGCGCTCGGCGCGAACGTCACGGGCGTCGCGACGACCGCGCGGGAGGACTCTGGCTACCGGGTGATCGCGGTGGATGACATCGAGGCGGAGCTGCCGACGGCGGACGTGCTGCTGATGATCCTGCCGTCGGTCGCCTCCACCCGGCACGCGCTGAGCGCGGAGCGGATCGCCCTGCTGCCGAAGCACGCCTGGCTCGTCAACGTCGGCCGCGGCTCGACCGTCGACGAGGATGCCCTGATCGACGCACTGGCCGCGCGCCGCATCGGCGGTGCCGCCCTCGACGTCACGAGCGTCGAGCCGCTGCCGCCGAGCTCGAGGCTCTGGGACCTGCCCAACGCGATCATCACGCCGCACGCCGCGGGCGGACGGCCGTTAGGCGCCAGCGCCCTGATCGGCGAGAACATCGCGGCGATCTCGGCCGGGAACGCGCCGCGCAACCTCGTCGCGCGCTGAGCCCAGCGCATCCGTCCAGTCAATCTTCTCTTCGCGAAAAACTAAGGAGAACCGTGTCCACGTCGATCCGCGACATCACCCGCGAGAACCTCGAGCGTCCGCTCGTGCAGATCTCACTTGACCTCACCAACAACGATGAGGCGCTGCGCACCGCCGCGATCGCCGTCGAGGCCGGCGCCGACTGGATCGAGGTGGGAACGCCGCTGGTGCTCGCGGAGGGGCTGCACTCGGTGCGGGCGCTGCGCAAGGAGTTCCCGAACCACCCGATCATCGTCGACCTGAAGACCATGGACGGCGGCTATCTGGAAGCCGAGATGATGGGCGACGCCGGAGCCGACGCGGTCATCGTCATGGGCCGCGCGCACGATGCGACCATCGCGCGCGTGATCGAGGCTGGCGAGAAGTTCGGGATGCTCGTGATGGGCGACGACCTGGGCGCACCGGATCGGGTCGCCGAGTGCGCGCGCCTCGAGCAGCTCGGTGTCGGGATGGTCATCCACCACATCGGCTACGACCACCGGGGAATGCACCCAGAGCTCGGCCTGACTCCGCTCACCGACCTGCCGGCGATTGTGGCAGCCACCACGGTGCCGGTGCAGGCGGTCGGGGGCTTGAGCATCGATCAGGCCGTCAGCTGCCCGGAGATCGGGGCGCCCATCGTCGTGTTCGGCGCGCCGCTGGCTATCGACGGCGAATCGTTCAGTGCGGCGAGCGGCGACCTGCTCGGCGTGCTCACCGAGGCCTGCGCCCGCGTGCACGCGGCGCCGATCGTCTACCCGTAGGGCCCGCCCGGATTCGAGGACACACGCCTCCGGCGACGCGTTTTCAAGGATCGGCGGCGAGCGTTAGGACGATTACTCCTCGAATCGCGTCTGCGCGGAGCGCCAGGCGATCTCAGCCGAAGTAGGCGCCCGGCCGCCCGGCCCATCAATAGTGAGTCCACCGAGCAGGCCGTCGATCACCTGGGAACCGCTAGAGCAATAACCATACCCAGAGCCCTCCCGCTCTAAATGAGCCGCGTGCGATCGCTCGAGGTCGGCGCGGGAGATAGGTGCCGCCTCCGCACCCAGCTCTGCGGCGCGGCGGCCGCACCTGATCGCGGACTCAGTCTCCCGCTCTGCAGTGAGTTCCTCGAGTTCGCGCTCCGCTTCGGCCAGTCAGGCTAACGACGTATGACCAATCACTGCGGCAGGGTGTGGATTACGAACACCTTGCGCATGGCCTCGTGCACCGCCCAGGTCCCCCGCCATCCGGCGGGAGTCACGAAGAGGTCTCCTGCTTCGAGTTCGAGCGTCTGCCCGTTCTCCTCCGTGATGGTGGCTCTGCCGCTGAGGATCTGACAAACCTCGTGATAGCCGTCCCGGGTGGCCGTGAACTCGCCGGGGCCCGCTTCCCAGATGCCCGCCTCCAGCCCGTCGGCCGTCCAGCTGGTCACGTCGGACTCCAGCTGTCCGGCTGTGCTGCTGGTGGGCTTGGGACGCGACTGGCCCAGGGCTACGCTGGAGGCACCTTTGACCAATACGGCGTGCGGTGTAGTCGTCTCTGTCATTTCATTTCCTTTGCTATTACCGACCACTGATCAGGTCGGCTATCTTCGCGATCGCGGATGTGCGGGGTCCACCGCCGGCTTCAAAACGGTCGGCTACCCCGTAGGCCGCATAGATACCCTGTGTGGCAATCCATCGCAGGGGCTCCATCTCCCATTTCCGGGCGGTCTGGTTCACCCAGGGCAGCCGTGTGAGCTCGGTGGATTCGCCGGATATCAAGTTGGCGAGGGTCCTACCTGCGAGGTTGGACGCCGTCACTCCCGTTCCGACGTACCCGCCGCCCCAGCCCAGACCGGTCGCCCGGTCGTAGCCGACAGTCGCCTGCCAGTTGCGCGGCACACCGAGCACTCCACTCCATGCGTGAGCGATCGGCGTCTGCCGAGCCGTGGGGAACCACTCCCTGACGATCGCCGTGAGGCTGGCGACCGTGCGCTCATCGATGCTGCCATCGTTGTCGGTACCTGAGCCCCAGCGGTACGGGTTGCCCCGACCGCCGATCGCGATCCGTCCGTCCGGGGTGCGCTGAGAGTAGGAGTACACGTGCGACAGGTCTTCCAAGGTGTCAAAGTTGTCCCAGCCGATCTCGTCCCAAGCTTCGCTGGGGAGGGGCTCGGTGATCACCATCGACGAGTTCAACGGCACCCAGGTCCGCTTCTCCCCTCGGAGCTTTGCGGTGAACCCCTCCGTGGCGCGCAGCACGTGGCGCGCCGTCACGATGCCCCGGTCCGTGACCGCCGCGCCCGGCCGAATCTCTAGAACCCGCGTTCCCTCGTGAATCTCCACCCCGAGCGAGCGCACCACCCGCGCCAGTCCAGCAGCGAGCTTGGCCGGATGGATGCGCGCACAGTGCGGTTGCCAGGCGCCTCCGAGCGAGCCTGCTACCGAGATCCGGTCGTTCGCCTCGCCGGCAGAGAGGATGCGGAATCCCTCCTCCGGCCACCGCTCGGCGTGCTTCGCCAGTTGCGCGAGCCTGCCCAGCTGGGCCCGGTTTCGCGCAACCAGCAGGCTTCCGCCCTTGTGGATCTCGGCGTCGATGCCTTCAGCTTCTGCGACCCGGATGACCTCGTCGACAGTGTCGTTGAGGATGTGCTGGAATCGCGCGACCGGGTCACGCCCAACCCGCTTCGCATAGCCGTCCTGCCCGCCGGTGATGGTGTTCGTCAGCCAGCCGCCATTGCGTCCCGAGGCGCCGTAGCCGGCGAAATGCTCTTCGATGACGCGGATAGTGAGCTCGGGGCGCGCCTTCGCGAGGTAGTAGGCCGTCCACAGCCCGGTGTACCCGGCCCCGACAATGGCGACGTCCGCCTCGACGCCGCCATCGAGCATCCCTGTGGGTTGCGGAACCCCGATTTCGCTGAACCAGTACGAGACCTTGCCGTTCTCGGTCATCACACCTCGATGAGATCGTGACCGAGTGCCGAGAGACTCCGCGGGCCGTCCACCGTGCACTCCACGGTCTCACCCAGCTTGAGCCCGAAGCCCTCCTCTGGCAGGTGCAGATTGGGTTCGACGGTGAACGACATGCCCGGTGCGAAGACATGGGTGTCGCCCTCCACCATGGTCATCGGCTCCAGCCAGCCGGGCGGGTAGGCGACGCCGAGGCTGTACCCGATGCGGTGGCAACGGTTCTTCTGCAGGTC
This sequence comes from uncultured Actinomycetota bacterium, assembly GCA_963702165.1. Lineage (GTDB taxonomy): Bacteria > Actinomycetota > Actinomycetes > Actinomycetales > Microbacteriaceae > Terrimesophilobacter. Next base: position 1,649,761 of record OY969722.1, read on the forward strand.
GGCTGACTCCAAGATCGCTCGTGCGGCGTTCTCCGGTTCATGCACGGCGATGCCCGCTGCGGTCTTCTCGATTGCCGCAAGGTGCGACGCCTTCTGGATTTCGGCGACTTCGCGAACCCGCGCATTCGGAGCCCCCACCACAGCGGTGCGCATCAACACCGCGTGGTAGCGGTTGACCACCCCGGCGAGCTGCCGCGGACGACTGCCGGCGGGAGGGACACGACGGGCGCGTAAGCACCACGCACTCCCGACTAGCCTTGAGAAGAGACCGATCAGGGAGCAAGCATGAACAACACGGGCAAGGCAAACATCGGCGTCGTCGGCTTGGCGGTGATGGGCTCGAATCTTGCCCGCAACCTCGCCAGTCGCGAGGGCAACACGGTCGCGATCTACAACCGCTCGCCGCAGAAGACCCGCGAACTGGCGTCCCAGCATCCGGAAGCCGGGTTCGTGCCCAGCGAGACCATCGAGGAGTTCGCGGCGTCGCTGAGCCGCCCGCGGACCGCGATCATCATGGTCAAGGCCGGCGAGCCGACGGATGCCGTGATCGACCAGCTGGCCGCGGTGTTCGAGCCGGGCGACATCATCGTCGACGGCGGCAACGCGCTGTTCACCGACACCATCCGGCGCGAGAAGGCCATCACCGAGACCGGCCTGCACTTCGTGGGCGCCGGGATCTCGGGCGGCGAGGAGGGCGCGCTGAGGGGCCCAAGCATCATGCCGGGCGGATCAGCCGAGTCGTACCGCACGCTCGGTCCGATCCTCGAGTCGATCGCGGCACGCGTCGACGGCGTGCCGTGCGTGACGCACGTCGGCACCGATGGCGCCGGCCACTTCGTGAAGATGATCCACAACGGCATCGAGTACGCCGACATGCAGCTCATCGCCGAGGCCTACGACCTGCTGCGCCACGTCGCTGGGCACTCCCCCGCGGCGATCGCCGACATCTTCGCCGAGTGGAACAAGGGTCCGCTCGAGTCGTACCTGATCGAGATCACCGCCGAGGTGCTGCGCCAGATGGATGCCCGCACCGGCAAGCCGTTCATCGACGTCGTGCTCGACGAGGCCGGGTCCAAGGGCACCGGCGTGTGGACGGTGCAGAATGCGCTTGACCTGGGGGTTCCGGTCGGCGGGATCGCGGAGGCGGTGTTCGCGCGCGCGGTGTCCAGCCATCCGGGGCAGCGCAAGGCGGTGCAGGCGAAGATCGATGCCCGCCCGGAGACCGCCGTCGTCGGGCACACCTTCGAGGAGGATGTGCAGGCCGCGCTCTATGCGTCCAAGATCGTCGCGTACGCGCAGGGCTTCGACGCGATCCTCGCGGGGGCCCAGAAGTACGGCTGGGAGATCGACCCCGGCGCGATCGCGACGATCTGGCGTGGCGGGTGCATCATCCGGGCGCAGTTCCTGAACCGCATCGTCGACGCGTACGCCGCGAACCCGGATGCGCCGACCCTCCTCGCCGACGACTACTTCATGCAGGCGATCAAGGATGGCGAGGTCGCCTGGCGGCGCGTGGTGTCGACCGCTGCGCTGTCGGGGGTGCCGGTGCCCGGCTTCGGGTCGGCGCTGGCGTACTTCGACTCGCTCGCGTCCCAGCGGCTGCCTGCCGCGCTGGTGCAGGGGCAGCGGGACTTCTTCGGAGCGCACACCTACAAGCGCGTCGACATGCCGGGGACGTTCCACACGCTGTGGAGCGGCGACCGCACCGAGGAGCAGCTCGAGGGGTAGCGCGACCGCTGGCCCAGCTTCACCAGGTGGGGGCGTCGGAGCCGAGGTCGCGCGCGTGCAGTTCCCACTCCAGCGGGGCGCCCTGGATCGTGAGCGGCGGCAGCAGTCGCTTCGCCGGGCCCCACCCCGTCGCCTCATCCCGCGTCGGCAGCGCATCCGGCGTCACCTCTGCGTCCTCGTCGCCCTCGCCCGCCGCCGTCAACGCCAGGGCCGTGCGCGCCAGCGACAGCTGGGCGATCGATCCGCGGCCCTCCGTCACCAGCATGGTGAGTCCCCGCAGCACCGCGGCGGCCACGAGGTACCCGGTGGCGTGGTCGAGCGCCTGCACCGGCAACGGCACTGGCTTGTCCGCACCCGCCCAGCGCATCCCACGCTCGGCGATGCCCACCGACATCTGCACCAGGGAGTCGAAGCCGCGCCGGTGACTCCACGGCCCGGTCCAGCCGTAGGCGTCGAGCGACACGTCGACGAGCCCGGGCCGCAGCTCGGAGCGTGCGCGTGTTCCGAGCTCGAACCCGTCGAGAGCGCCCGGGCGGTACCCCTGCACGACGACATCAGCCTCGGCGACCAGCGCGCGCAACCGCTCCAGCCCGGCAAACTCGTGCGCGTCGAGCCGCGCGGTGCGCTTGCCGACGGTCAGCTCCGGCACGATCGCCGGTTCGTCCCAGTCGGGCGGGTCGATGCGCAGCACGCTCGCTCCGAGCCCGGCAAGCAGCCTCGTCGCCACGGGGCCGGCGATCACCCGGGTGAGGTCGAGCACGCGAAGACCGGCCAGCGGTCGCTCGGCCGTCGGTTGCCAGTCGCCGCCTGACCGCCCGGCCAGTCCGTCCCGCCACGCCACCAGCGGCTCCTCGGCCAACGCCATGCCCTGCGGGTGTCGCCGCCACTCGATGGCCGACCGCATGATTGCCGCGCATCCGCCCGCCTCGACGACCTCGTCCTCGAGTTCCTGCGCCGGCCACTGGGCGACCGCCCGCGCCACCGCGTCGCGATCGTCCGCGACGCCGAGCACCTCGAGCGCCACCGCCTTGTGGTGCGGCGCGTTGGTGTGCAGCCGGATCCAGCCGTCGGATGCGCGATAGTCGCCGGCGATCGGGTCCCACGGCGACGGCACCTGCCAGCCGACCGGCGCCAGGGTCATCCCGAACCAGCCGGAGGCGAGCGCCCGGTTCACGGTCACGGTGGGCGCTCCCCCGGTGGTGGCGCTGATGAGTTCGGATGCCGCAAGCCCGGCCGCGCCGATGGATGCCACAGCCAGCTCGGTGACCGGGAACGCCGACCGCAGCGAGCCGCGCCCGGTGGTCGGCTGCAGGCGCTCGACCAGGTCGGGGCCCCCGCCGAGCGCGGACCAGAAGCCGTCGACCACAGGATCGCCCATGTCCGTCAGACTAGGTGCGAATCCGCCTTTTTGTCAGCATGCGGGTCAGCATCCGAAGCGTCAGGCCGAGCGCGAGCACACCCGCGGTCACGACGAGCGCCTGCCAGGGCAGCGTGAACGCGAGCACCAGGCATCCGACCAGGCCCACGATCTGCACGACGCGCGGCAGCCAGCGATCGGATGCCTGCTGCCGCAGCGCGGACGCGTGCGCGAGCGCGTAGTAGCAGAGCACCGCGCACGAGCTGAAGCCCACGAGCCGATCCGGCTGCAGGAACAGCACCCCCGCGATCGCGAGGCACGCGATGACCGCCTCGGCGAGCGCCGGCGTGTGCGTGCGCGGCGAGATCCAGGCCAGGCCGGCGGGCAGTTCGCGGTCGCGTGCCATCGCCAGCGAGGTGCGCGACAGCCCGGCGAGGATGCCGGCGAGCGAACCGAGGCAGGCGATCCCGGCGACCACGCGGATGATGCTGTCCCAGGGTGGAGCGTTGCCGACCAGGTCGGCGACCGGCGTGACCGTCGCGGCCAACGCATCCGTGCCGAGCAGTGCTACGCACAGCACGCCGAGGGTGCCGTAGACGAGCAGGGTGATGGCCAACGCGGTGATGATGGCCCGTGGGAGCGTGCGCTTCGGGTTGCGCACCTCCTCGCCGAGCGTCGCCATCCGCGCGTAGCCGGCGAACGCGAAGAACAGCAGTCCGGCCGACTGCAGGATGCCGTACGGACTGCCGGGCGTGAGCGCGCCGAGCCCGGGAGCATCCGCGGGCGGCGAGACGAGCGCGGCGATGACGACCGCCACGATCCCGCTGAGCACGACAGTGACGATGCCGGCGCTGATCGCGGCGGTGCTGCGGATGCCGGTCATGTTCACCACCGCGAGCACGACGATCACGATCACCGAGACCGCGCGGGCCTGTTCCGGCCACAGGTAGCTGCCCGCGATGAGCGCGATCGCCCCGGCCGACGCGGTCTTGCCCGCGAGGAACAGCCAGCCCGCGGTGAAGCCCGCCAGCGGGCTGATCTCGGCGCGCGCGTACGCGTAGGTTCCCCCGGACACCGGATGCACCATCGCCAGCTGCGCGGAGCTGAGCGCGTTGAGGGTCGCGATCACTGCCGCGATGGCGAGACCGATGAGCAGCCCACCGCCGGCGACCTGCGCCGCGGGCGACCAGACGAAGAACACCCCGGCGCCGACCATCGAGGCCAGCCCGATGACGACCGCCTGACGGGTGCCGAGGCTGCGTTGCAGCGTGTTCATTTCCACCAGCCTATTCGGCGGCGAAGGTGGGGCGGATGTCGTTGACCGCGTCCTTCAACACGGCGTGAGCGAGGGCATCCCGCGCCAACTCGATCGCGTGGGCGCGGTCGCGATCGTTGAAGTACCAGCGCGCGCACGCGAGCACCGGGAGCCCATCGAGGGTGAGATACCAGCCGAAGCCGCCGTAGCGCTGCTCGCTGCGCGCCTGCGGCAGCATCCGGTTCTCCTCCTCGACCATCCGCAGTGCGTCGTCACGCGCCTCATCGACGGAAGCGAACACCGCGGTGCGCCGCCCAAGCGGCCGGAAGTTGCCCGACACCAGCTGCCACACCACCGCGCTGTCGGCTCCGGCGCGCAGGGTCTCATCGACGCCCGCAACCCGGTTCAGGTGGCCGGACCACACCGCGAGCCGCGGATGGCGCGGCGACGGGAAACGCGTGAACACGATTCGCGCTGTCCCCATCGACCGATCACCCCCTGAGTACCGTTATCCAATCGAAACCGGGTGAACGAGCGCCCACGGGTCACCCAACGCGCGGTGAACGCGATGTGAGACGGTGCCGAAATCGAGTCGGGAGTTGTGGCCCCTGAAATTCCGCCACAACGGCCACAACTCCCGACTCAACGCAGGTTCGGGTGGGCTCAGGCCGCGTGCATTGCCCGTTCGTTGGGCACGCAGTGGGTCATGGTGAGCCCCTCCACGTCGCGCGGGCCGTTCTGGCCCAGGTTCTGCCGGCGCCGCTGGTCCTCGTCGGTGAGGGTCTGCCCCGGCAGCGGGTCCATCCCCTTCACCTCGTCGACGCCGATGCCGAGCCCGTCGCCCACGCGCTGCCCGAGTTCGTCATCGACCAGGTAGAAGTGCCACAGCATCCGTTCCTGCACCGCGCGTGCCGCCTGGCCGATGAGCGTCACGAAGTTGCCGACCAGGTCGTCCTTCTCCCACTGCTCCATCAGCTGGAAGCGCTGCCCGGCCTGCAGGTAGTCGTTGGTGCGCGGGATGCGCGCGCGGGTGAGCCTGCCGCTGAGTTCCGGGCCCTCGATGTCCTCGGTCTGGTACTGGTCCTCGCGCAGGCCGCCGGTGATCGACGGCTCGTAGTTGACGTGCGGGTTCTGCCGCTCGCCCAAGTCCACCTGGTAGGCCATCTGGCCGCCGCGCTGGTTGGTCGCCACCTGCGCCTTCGGCGAGTTCACCGGCAGCTGCAGGTAGTTCGACCCGACCCGATACCGCTGCGTGTCGCTGTAGCTGAAGGTGCGGCCGACCAGCATCTTGTCGTCGGAGAAGTCGAGCCCGTCGACCAGCACGCCGGTGCCGAACGCGATCTGCTCGTTCTCGAGGTGGTGGTCGCTGACGTTGCGGTTCAACGTCATGGTGCCGACCAGTTTCGGCGGGAAGTCCTGCTCCGGCCAGGTCTTCGTGTCATCCAGCGGGTCCCAGTCGAGCTCCGGATGCTCGTCATCGCTCATCATCTGCACGTAGAGATCCCACTTCGGGTAGTCGCCGCGCTCGATCGCCTCGTACAGATCTTTCGAGGCATGCCCGGTGTCGGTCGCCTGGATGCGCGCGGCATCCTCCTCGGTCATGCTCTTGACCCCCTGCTGGGGTTGCCAGTGGTACTTCACCAGCACGGTGTCGCCGGCCTTATTGCACCACTTGTAGGTGTTCACCCCGAAGCCCTGCATGTGCCGGTAGTCGACCGGGATGCCGCGCGGGCTGAACAGGTTCACCAGCATGTGGAGCGACTCCGGCGACTGCGACATGAAATCGAAGATGCGGGCGGGGTCCTGCCGGAAGGTCACCGGGTCGGGCTTCAGCGAGTGGATCACGTCGGGGAACTTGATGGCGTCCCGGATGAAGAACACCGCGAGGTCGTTGCCGACCAGATCCCAGTTGCCGTCTTCCGTGTAGAACTTCACCGCGAAGCCGCGCGGATCACGGGCAGTCTCAGCCGAGTCGCGCCCACCGATGACGGTCGAGAACCGGATCGCCACGTCCGTTTTCTTGCCCGGCTCCTGGAACAGCTTCGCGCGCGTGTAGGTCGCCACCGGCTCGTCGCCCCACTTGCCGGTCGCCTCGAACTCGCCGAAGGCAACGAACCCGCGGGCGTGCACGACCCGCTCCGGGATCCGTTCCCGGTCGAAGTGGCTGATCTTCTCGAGGAACTGGTAGTTCTCGAGGGTGGCGGGTCCGCGCGGACCGACCGTGCGCTGGTTCTGGTTGTCGTAGACCGGATGCCCCTGGCGGTTGGTCAGGATCTCCCGGTCATCACCGTGGGCGTAGCCGTCGTCGGCCATGATCGCTCCTTCGAGAATCTCCCCCGGCCAGTCCAACAAGACGACTCTCGGGTGTCAACGACCGTCACCTCAGAGGTCACCGGGAACCCGGCACGGGTCGAGCTTGTCGAGATCTCGATCCGAGACGACGGACGCGAGTCCCGGACTCATCGTTGTTGAGTGATCACTTCCGGCTGGTCGGCCGCGAGGATCGCGGCGCGCAGATCCCGCAGCGCCTGTTGCACGTCACTGGCGGGCGTGTGGAGGGCCGCCTCGACGGCGGTCAGCGCGGGTTGGAAGTCCCGGCCCGCTGTGGCGTGTGCCTGCCGACCAGCGTCGGTGAGCGTGATGCGGTACGACCGACGATCCTCTGGGTGCGGAACCTGCCGGACGTGCCCCCGTGCGACGAGTCGCTTGATGTGGCTCGAAACCGTGGTGGCCGGGGCGGACATCCATCGGGCCAGTTCGCCGGGGCTGATCTCGCCGGCCTGGTGCAATACGGAATAGACGGCGAAGTCCTCGGCGTCCAGACCGGTGCCGGCCAGTGCGCCGTCCAGCAGTGCGATGGCGGCGCGGGCCGTGAGCCACGTGTCGAAGAGCACGTTTGACTGATCATCGCCCTTGACAAAACTGCTGCGATCTCGCACTATCTTCTCCAGGGATAAGTATTGCGAAATCGTAGCATTGAGGAGGCGTGGTGACGGCAGTGGCAGTCATGGCTAAGGCATGGGGCACGATGAGTCGTGGCCGGGTCGTCATTGCCATCTGGGTCCTCTACGGGATCAGCGCACTGGCGATGTTCGGCTGGCCCGGTTTGATCGGCGCGGTCTCCCGGGCCTGCCAAGGACGGAGCGCCCTGGATGTCCGCAGTCATTGGACCGCTGCGGACGCGCGCGACCTTGTGGCGGCCTGCGGGCCGGAGGGACGGGCCGCGTATCTTCGACTGGAACTGCTCGACCTCGCGTACCCGCTGCTCTCCGGCCTCGCCCTGCTGCTCCTGTCAGCCCTGTTGATCCGGCGCCTACCGGGTCGGAAGTGGAATCTCCTGCTGATTCCCGCAGTCGCGATGATTGTGCTGGACTACGGCGAGAACGTGACCGTCTGGAATCTTCTGGCAACCTGGCCTGCCGTCGGGGACCTGCCCGCGAACCTTGGAGGGGTCTTCACCGTAGCGAAGCACGCCGCGGGTGCCGCGGCCTACCTTGCCGTTCCGCTGATTCTCCTCACCGTCGGACTTGATCGGCTTCGGGCCCGGGCCCGGACTAGGCCCGGGGCGGGAGCTCTTCCAAGGTGAGGAAGCCGGCGGGGCTGGGGAGTCAAGAGTCAACCACACACGACACCGGCCGAACCGGCCAGCAGCTCGCTCAGCGCTTGATGAGCGTCTCGCGCACCTGGCGGCGGAGCACCTTGCCGATGAGCGACTTCGGCAGCTCGTCCACCTGGATGACCTGCTTCGGCACCTTGTAGGCGGCAAGCGACGACCGTGCCTGCTCCCGGATCGCGGCTTCGTCGAACTTCCCGCCGGGTGCCATCACGACCGCGGCGACGACCTCTTCACCGGAGTGCGAGCTGGGCAGCCCGACGACGGCGACATCCGCGACACCCGGGTAGGCGCGCACAGCCTCCTCGACCTCGCTCGGCGACACGTTGAAGCCGCCGGTGATGATGAGCTCCTTGATCCGGTCGACGATCCGCACGAAGCCGTCCTCGTCGATGCGCACGATGTCGCCGGTTCTGAACCACGGCGCGCCGCCGTCGCCGGACTCCACGAACACCGCGGCGGTGGCATCCGGATTCTTCCAGTAGCCGCTGAACACCTGCGGGCCACGGACGATCAGCTCGCCCTCCTCGCCCGCCGGTCGGTCGACGGTCGGGTTGTCCGGGTCGACGACGCGCGCCTCGGTGTCCGGCAGCGGCAGGCCAACCGTGCCTGCACGACGGGTCGGGCCGACCGGGTTCGCCATCAGCACCGGGCTCGCCTCGGACAGGCCGTAGCCCTCGACGAGGTAGCCGCCGGTGAGCGCCTCCCACGGTTCGACGACGGATGCCTGCAGCGGCATCGCGCCGGAGATGGCGATCTGGATGCCCTTCAGCGAGACGCCCTTCTCCCTGGCCCGGCTCATCAGCCGCTCGTAGATCGGCGGGACGGCGGGCAGGAAGGTCGCCGGATGCTTCTTCACCACATCCAGCACCAGGTCCGGGTCGAACTTGGGGAACAGCACCAACCGGGCACCCATGCTCATCGCGAAGGTCAGGCACAGGGTGAGCCCGTAGGCGTGGAACATCGGCAGCACCGCGTACACCACTGCGGTGCCGCGGGGCACGGTCGGCACCCACGCGCGCGCCTGCGCGGCGTTGGAGGTGAGGTTCAGGTGGGTGAGCGTCGCCCCCTTCGGGTAGCCGGTGGTGCCGCTCGTGTACTGAAGGATCGCGACATCGTCGGCGGTCGGGCGCACTATCCGCGCCTCGATCCGGTCGGTCTTCAGCAGGTCCTTCCACAGGATGGTGCCGCTCACCTTGGTGGTGAGGGCCGCGCGGGACTCGCGGGCCTTGGCGACCGGCAGGCGGAGCATGGCGCGCATCGCCATCGGCAGCTCTTCCGCGATGTCCACCGAGATGATGCGCGTGACGCCGAGGTCCTTCGGGAAGTCCTGGATGGTGGCGATGACGTTGTTCCAGGCGATGACGGTGTGCGCGCCGTGATCCTCGAACTGGTGGCGCAGCTCACGCGGCGTGTACAGCGGGTTGTGCTCGACGACAATCGCGCCGAGCCGCAGCACCGCGTAGAACGCGACGACGTGCTGGGGGCTGTTCGGCAGCACCAGCGCGACGGTGTCGCCCTTCTGCACGCCGAGTCGGCGCAGGCCCTCGGCTGCGCGCTCGATCTGCTCACCGAGCTCTGCGTAGCTGGTGGTGCGCCCGAAGAACTGGAGGGCGACGTTGTCGGGGTAGGTCCGAACCGACTCCTCGACCAGGTCGTAGAGCGACCCGGTCGGAAGCTCCAGCTCTTCCGGTACCCCATCGGCGTAGCTGGAGAGCCAGGGCCTCGGGTCGTCCATCAGGCCGCGCCGTCGAACATCGAGGTGACCGACCCGTCGTCGAACACCTCGTGGATCGCGCGCGCCAGCAGCGGCGCGATCGGCAGCACCGTGAGGCGTCGAAGCGCTTCTCCTCCGGCACCGGCAGGGTGTCGGTGACGACCACCGAGTCGATGAATTCGCTCTGCAGCAGCTCGACGGCCGGGTCGGAGAAGACCGCGTGGGTCGCCGCGACGACGACGCCGATGGCGCCGGCCTTCTTGAGCGCCTCCGCCGCCTTGCACGATCGTGCGTCCGGTGTCGATCATGTCGTCGACGATCAGGCAGACGCGACCCTCGACCTCGCCGACGATCTCGTGCACCGACACCTGGTTCGGCACCAGCGGGTCGCGACGCTTGTGGATGATCGCCAGCGGCGCACCGAGCTTGTCGCTCCAGATGTCGGCGACGCGCACGCGACCCATGTCGGGCGAGACGACGGTGAGCAGGTCCTTCGGGTCGAGCTTCGCCTTGAAGTGCTCGAGCAGCACCGGCATCGCGAACAGGTGGTCGACCGGACCGTCGAAGAAGCCCTGGATCTGGGCGGCGTGCAGGTCGACGCTCATGATGCGGTCGGCGCCGGCGGCCTTGAACAGGTCGGCGACCAGTCGCGCCGAGATCGGCTCGCGGCCGCGGCCCTTCTTGTCCTGGCGGGCGTACGGGTAGAACGGCGCGACGACGGTGATGCGCTTGGCGGATGCGCGCTTGAGCGCGTCCACCATGATCAGCTGCTCCATGAGCCACTCGTTGATCGGGGTGGTGTGCGACTGGATGACGAACGCGTCGCATCCGCGCACGCTCTCGTCGTAGCGCGCGTAGATCTCGCCGTTCGCGAAGGTGCGCGCATCGGTGTGGCACGAGTTCGGAGCCCGAGCTCGGCGGCGATCTCGCTCGGCGAGCTGCGGGTGCGCCCGCCCGGAGACGAGCACAAGCCTCTTCTGACCGCTGATCTTGATGTCGGACACGTTCTCTCGCTCTCTGCCGGTGAAGCCGACGCTTTGTCTAGTCCGTGCTCGCCGTCAGCCGCCGCGGCGGCGTCGGCCGCCGCGGTGCCCGCGACGGTTCTGCCGACCCAGCCCGTCGATGTTGCGCTGCGGAGCAACGTTGATCGCCAGCGCACCCGCTGGGACGTCCTTGCGGACCACCGTGCCGGCGCCCGTGTAGGCTCCGTCGCCGATTCTAACCGGGGCGACGAACACGTTGTGCGAGCCGGTGCGCACGTGCGAGCCGACGACGGTGCGGTGCTTGTTGACGCCGTCGTAGTTGGCGGTGATGGTGCCGGCGCCGATGTTCGAGCCGCTCGCCGACCGTCGTGTCGCCGATGTAGCTGAGGTGCGGCACCTTGCTGCCCGCGCCGATCTTCGCGTTCTTGGTCTCGACGAAGGTGCCGATCTTGCCGTCCGCGCCGAGGTCGGTGCCCGGGCGCAGGTAGGCGAACGGGCCGACGGATGCGCCGGCGCCGATCACCGCGAGCGTGCGCGTCGGTGCGCTTCACGGTCGCATCCTCGCCGACCTCGCAGTCGACGAGGGTGGTGTCGCGGGCCGATGGTCGCGCCGCGTTCGACCGTGGTGGCGCCCGTCGAGCTGGGTGCCGGGCAGCAGCTCGACGTCTTCGGCGAGGGTCACGTCGCGGTCGATCCAGGTGGTGGCGGGGTCCTGCACGGTGACGCCCGCCAGCTGCCAGCCGCGCACGATCATCGCGTTCAGCCGCGCGGCCGCGCTCGCCCAGCTGCACCCGGTCGTTGACGCCGGCGACCATCCAGCTCTCGGCGACCGGGCATCGCCGCGACGATGGATCCGGCTGCGCGCAGCAGGCCGACGACATCGGTCAGGTACTTCTCGCCCTGCGCGTTGTCGGTGCCGACGCGCGGCAGCTGCTCGCGCAGCGCGCGCGGCGGAGAACACGTAGGTGCCGGAGTTGATCTCGGTGATGGCCAGCTCGTCGGCGTCGGCGTCCTTCTGCTCGACGATGCGGTCGAGGCTGCCGTCGGCGTCGCGCACGATGCGGCCGTAGCCGGTGGCGTCGTCGAGGAGGGCGCTGAGAGCACGGTCGCGGCGGCGTGCGGCCGCCGCGGTGCGCGGCGATGAGCTCGCGAGGGTGTCGGCGTCGAGCAGCGGCACGTCGCCGCTGACCACGACGACGTCGCCGTCGAAGTCGCCCGGCAGCGCGGCGAGCGCGACCTCGACCGCGCGGCCGGTGCCGGGGATGTCGTCCTGGTCGACGATCGACGGCCTCCGGCATCAGCTCGCGACTGGCCGCCGGCGACCGCGTCGCGCTCGTGCCGGACGACGGTGACGATGTGCGCGGCTCGAGTGCTCGCGCGGTGGCGAGCACGTGGCCGATCAGCGGGATGCCGGCGAGCGGGTGCAGCACCTTCGGCGTCGACGGACTTCATGCGGGTGCCCTGCCCGGCGGCGAGGACGATGACGGCGAGATTCTGGTCGGTCATGCGCACAACTTTACCGATCGCCCCCTGCGCATCGAGTCGGGAGTAGTTGCCCTTATGAGTGCAGCCAAAAGGGCCAAAACTCCCGACTCAATGAAGGACGGGGTTTCACTCGCTGAAGGAAGGGTCTCCGCGCGAGCGAGTTGTGGCTCCGCCCCCAGGATTCGAACCTGGACCTAACAGCTCCAAAGGCTGTCGTGCTGCCGTTACACCAAGGCGGAATGCGACCCGACAAGTCTGCCAGACGCAGCTAGTGCCGCTCATCCGCTGTGCAGAAACGATAATGAGTGGATGCGCTCACACGACGAGGTCGACCGGATCGTTGATGCGTGGTCCCGGGAACGGTCCGACCTCGACTTCGCGCCGCTGCAGATCCTGTCCCGCGTGGGCCGGCTGTCGAAGCACCTGGATCGGGCGCGACGGGAGGCATTCGGCGCATCCGACCTGGAATCGTGGGAGTTCGACGTGCTCTCCGCGCTGCGCCGGGCGGGCACGCCGTACCAGCTGAGCCCGAAGCAGTTGCTGCAGCAGACGCTGGTGTCATCCGGCACCATGACCAACCGCATCGACCGGCTGGTCGGGCGTGGCCTGGTGCAGCGCCGCACCGACCCGAACGATGGCCGGGGCATCATCGTGACGATGACCACGCGCGGGCGGGAGAGCGTGGACAGCGCGATCAGCGAGCTGCTGCAGTACGAACGCGAGCTGCTTGGTGCGCTGTCGCCCGCGGAGCAGGACCGGCTGGCGGCCCTGTTGCGCAAGCTGAGCCTGGACTTCGAGCAGTAGCGCCCGACTACATCAGGTCGGCGTGCTCGACGCACGCGCGCGCGTACGGCCTGGCGGCCAGGCGCTCGTAGCCGATCGGCTTGCCGCACACCTGGCACAGGCCGTAGGTGCCATCGTCGATGCGTTTCAAGGCATCCGTGATCTCGTGCAGGCGGCGTTGCGACTGGCGCAGCAGCGCATCCGTCTGCGACCGTTCGAAGGCGAGCGTGACGCCTTCCGGATCGTGTTCGTCGTCGTTGTTCGACCCCTGCCGGGCGTCGACGATCGCGCTGATGTCGGCCCCGAGCTCGCCGAGCAGCGTTACCGTCTCGTCCCGCTCCTTCAGCAGCAGGTCTCGGTAGTGGTCGACATCCAGCCGGCTCATCGAAGCATCCTCGCTCGAACCATGCATGACAGTGTGACAGACCCACGACGAAATGGCGCTCTCATCGGCGCAAAGCGGCTCTCGCCAGCCTGTTGCCGAGCCACTGCACGAGCTGCACGATCAGGATGATGATGATGACCGCGGCCCAGGTCACCGTCGGGTTGAAGAGCCGGTAGCCGTACTGGATCGCGAAGTTGCCCAGGCCTCCGCCGCCCACATATCCGGCAACCGCAGACATGTCGACGAGCGCAACGAAGATGAAGGTGTAGCCGAGGATGAGTGGGCCGAGGGCCTCGGGGATGAGCAGCGTGAAGATGATCCGTGCAGGGCTGGCACCCACCGAGCGGGCGGCCTCGATCACCCCGGGGTCGACCGTCAGCAGGTTCTGCTCGACGATGCGGCTCACCCCGAACATCGTCGCGAGCGACAGCGTGAAGATGATGGCGCTGTTGCCGATTCCGGTGCCGACCACCGCGCGTGCGAGTGGCTGCGCGGCCGCGAGGAAGATGATGAACGGGATCGGCCGGAACGTGTTGACGAGCACGCCCAGCACCCCGAACACGGCGCGGTTCTCGAGGATGCTGCCGCGTCGGGTCGTGTACAGGCCGAGGCCGAGCACCAGCCCGGCGAACCCGCCGAAGAAGAGCGCGAGACCGACGATGTACAGCGTCTCGAAGGTGGACTGCCACAACCGGGGCAGCAGGTTGACGAGCTCGTCCATCAGGCGGCCTCGGTCACTGCGACAAGGTCGGCGACCCGGGTGAGGGCGTCGTCGATCGCGGCATCCGCACCGGTGAGCGCGAGGGTCAGGTGGCCGAAGGTGCGGCCCTGGATGTCGTTGATGCCCCCGTAGACCAGTTCGAAGCCGACGCCCGCGCGGCCCAGCTCGAGGAACACCCGCGACTGGCTGACGTCGCCGTCGGCGAAGGTCAGCGTGACGATCCGCCCCGGATGCCGTTCCCGGAGCGTCGCGAACTCGGCCGGTTCCGGCACCGCGCGGACGACCGTGGACACGAACCGCGCCGCCGCCTGCGACTGCGGGTTGAAGAACACGTCGAACACGTCGCCCTGCTCGACGATCCGGCCGGAGTCCATGACCGCAACTCTGTGTGCGATCGAACGGATGACCTCCATTTCGTGCGTGATGACGACGATGGTGACGCCGAGTTCGCGATTGACCCGCTTGAGCAGCTCAAGCACTTCGCGCGTGGTCTCCGGGTCCAGTGCGCTGGTCGCCTCGTCGGCGAGCAGGATGCGCGGGTTGGTGGCCAGTGCGCGTGCGATCCCCACGCGCTGCTTCTGGCCGCCCGACAGCTCGTTCGGGTAGGCGTGCGCCTTGTCGGCGAGGCCGACGAAATGCAGCAGCTCCGAGATGCGCGCCTGGTGCTGCGTCCTGGGCACCCCGGCGACCGTCAGCGGGTAGGCGAGGTTGCCCCACACGGTCCGCGAGTTGAACAGGTTGAACTGCTGGAACACCATGCCGATGCCCAGTCGCAGCTTCCGGAGCCTGCGCTCAGGCATCCGGTTCAGCTCCTCCCCTTCGACGACCACGCTGCCGGTGGTCGGCTTCTCCAGCGCGTTGATGAGTCGCACGAGGGTGCTCTTGCCCGCCCCGGAGTAGCCGATGATGCCGAAGATCTCCCCCTCCTCGATGGTCAGGTCGACACCGTCGAGCGCGATCTGCGGGGCGTCACCGCGGTTTCGCGGCGGGAAGGTCTTGGCGACCTGCCTGAGTTCGATGAGTGACATGGAGTCCTTAGCGGCTGGCTCGGCGGGATGGCGGATGCGGATGCCCGGGCGCCGGCGAGCCGAAGCCCGCCGGCGCGCCGGAGTTGCCGCGCGTCAGCCGTTCGCGCGGATGTCGGCCTGCACCTTGCGCAGCGAGTCCACGAGGTCGCCGACCGGGGTGGCGAGAGTCACCGCGGTGTTGCCGGAGACTTCGAGCAGACCGTCCTGAACGGCCTTCGTGCTCTGGAAGATCTCGACCAGCCGGGTGTACAGCTCGTTGTCCGCGTCAGCCTTCTTCGCCGCGAAGATGTTCACGTACGGCAGTGCGTTCGGGTCCGTGGGGTCATCCGTGGCGATCGCGTCATCGAAGGAGAGTCCGGCATCCCCGACGAAGTCGTTGTTGATGATCGCCGCCGCGACATCCGGAAGCGAGGCCGGCGTCAGCGCCGCCTCAAGGGCGGTGACGCTGACCCTGGAGCTGTCGGCGATGATGTCATCCGGCGTCGAGAAGATGCTGCCGCCATCCTCCAGCTCGATCAGGCCGGCCGACTGCAGCACGAGCAGCGCGCGAGCGAGGTTGCTCGGGTCGTTCGGAACCGCGACCGTCGATCCCTGCGGGATGTCGGCGACGCTATCGAACTGGGTGGAGTAGAGGGCCAGCGGGTAAATGGCGGTGGAGCCGATCGGGACGAGGTCCTCACCTGCGGACTCGTTGTACTGAGCCAGGTAGATGATGTGCTGGAACTGGTTGAGGTCGAGCTCGCCCTCGGTGAGCGCGGGGTTCGGCAGCGGGTACTCGGTGAAGTCGACGAGTTCCACCGTGATGCCCTCTTCCGCCGCGGCCGCGACGTAGTCGGCCCAGTACGGGTCGCTCGCGCCGACAACGCCGATTTTCACCGGGTCGGATGCCGACCCCTTTCCTTCGGTGATGGCTCCGGGGTTGGCTGCGGGGCCATCGGCGGCTGACCGGTTGCCCGACACCGCCACGGCAATGGCGATGATCGCGGCGACAACGACGACCGCGATGCCGATCAGGGCGTAGAGCTTGCCGCGACGCTTCGGCGCCTCGACAAGCGGGGTGTTCTGGGACATTGGTTCCTCCTGATGGTGGGTGGCGCGGCGGCGTGGGCCGTAGAACCACTTTCAGGGGTACCGGGCGGGGAGGACGCTTTGTTGACTCGTGTGACAGCGGATGACGTAACAGTTGCGAAGGCGTTACTCGAGCTGCTCGGAGAGCTCGATCCAGCGGTTCTCGAGGTCGGCGGTCTCCGCTTCCAGTCCGGTGAGTTCGGCGGTGATGCTGCCGAGCCCCTCGTAGTCGCTCTGGTCGTGCGCGGCCAGCTGCTCATGCTTCTTCGCGATCTGGTCGGAGAGCTTGTCGAGCTTGCGGTCGATCGCCGCGACCTCCTTCTCGGCGGCGCGGCGCTCGGCGCCACCGAGCGCGCCGGCGGATGCCTGGCCCGCGGCATCCGGTTTCGTCGCATCCGGTTTCGGGGTCGTCACGGCGTGGGCGGCCGCGCGCAGCTTCAGGTACTCGTCGACGCCGCCCGGCAGGTGCCGGAAGTGCCCGTGCAGCACCGCGTACTGCTGGTCGGTGACGCGCTCGATGAGGTAGCGGTCGTGGCTGACCACGATCAGGGTGCCCGGCCAGTCGTCGAGGAGATCCTCGATCGCGGCGAGCATGTCGGTGTCGAGGTCGTTAGTGGGCTCGTCGAGGATGAGCACGTTCGGTTCGTTCAGCAGGATCAGCAGCAGCTGCAGCCGGCGCTTCTGGCCACCGCTGAGGTCGCGCACCGGGGTCGAGAGCTGTGCGCTGGAGAACCCGAGCCGCTCGAGCAGCTGGCCGGGGGTGAGCTCCTTGCCGCCGGCGACGAAGGAGCGCTTCTGGCGGGAGACGACATCCGTCACCCGGTCATCGAGGATGTCGGCGAGCTCGCCGAGCCGCTGGTCGAGCATCGCGATGCGCACGGTCTTGCCGCGTTTCACCCTGCCGGCGGTCGGCTCGATGGTGCCGCCGACCAGGCCGAGCAGGGTCGACTTGCCCGCGCCGTTGGCGCCGAGGATGCCGGTGCGCTCGCCCGGGGCGATGCGCCAGGTCACGTCGCGCAGGATTTCGCGGCCGTCGAAGCTGACGGATGCGTCGAGCACGTCGACGACGTCCTTGCCGAGCCGCGCGACGGCGAGCTGCTGGAGCTGCACGGTGTCCCGCGGCGGTGGTTCGTTGCTGATGAGTTCGAGAGCGGCGTCCATGCGGAACTTCGGCTTGCTCGTGCGCGCCGGGGCGCCGCGGCGCAGCCAGGCGAGCTCCTTGCGGGCGAGGTTCTGCCGCTTCGCCTCGGATGCTGCCGCCATCCGGTCCCGTTCGACGCGCTGCAGGATGTACGCCGCGTAGCCGCCCTCGAACGGCTCGATGATGCGGTCGTGGACCTCCCAAGTGGCGGTGGAGACCTCGTCGAGGAACCAGCGGTCGTGGGTGACGACGACCAGGCCGCCCTGGCCCGCCGGCCAGCGGCGTTTCAGGTGTTCAGCTAGCCAGGCGATGCCCTCCACATCGAGGTGGTTGGTGGGCTCGTCGAGGAAGATGACGTCCCAGTCGCGCGTGAGCAGCGCGGCGAGCGCCACCCGGCGACGTTGCCCGCCGCTGAGGGCGGCCATCCGGGACTCCCACGGGATGTCGCGGACCAGTCCGGCGATGACGTCGCGCACGCGCGGGTCGCCGGCCCATTCGTGTTCGGCGCGGTCGCCGACGATGGCGGCGCCGACGGTGAGGTCGTCGGGGAGCTCGTCCGCCTGGTCGAGCATGCCGAGGGTGACGCCGCCGCGGCGGGTGACGCGGCCGGCATCCGGGTCGAGGCGGCCGGAGAGCAGACGCAGCAGGGTCGACTTGCCGTCGCCGTTGCGACCGACGACGCCGACTCGGTCGCCCTCGTTCAGGCCGACGGTGACCGAGTCGAAGATCACGCGGGTCGGGTATTCGAGGTGCAGCGCTTCCGCGCCGAGCAGGTGGGCCATTCGTCCAAGGCTACCTGCGGCCCGCGGGCGGCCACTCCGCGCCCCGACCCCGCCGAGACTGCACCCGCGACCCGCGGGTTGTCATCGAGTCGGGACTTTTTGCCCAAATGAGGTGGTCTATTTGGGCGAGAACTCCCGACCCGATGAGAGTGCGGAGCGGATGCGCGCGAGCAGTGGTGCCGGTCGATCGAGATGGTCCTTCACTACGCGGATGACGCGCCACCTCGCGTCGTAGAACCGCTCGCGCCGCTCGATATCGGAACGGAACGTCAATTGATCGATGCGGTGAATGTCGCCCTCGTACTCCAGCGCGACTCGATGCTCCGGATATGCCAGGTCTGGTGTGCCCACCCAGTTGCCCGAGTCATCGAAGACTGTATGGCCGACGAGCGGCTCTGGCAGCCCCGCTTGCACGATCAGCATCCTCAGCCGGGACTCCATCGGCGAGTCCGTTCCGGGGCGCACCACAAGTGCGGCAGCCCGCAGGCGCCGGACGCCCGGGCGGCGCCGTGCGTTAACTGCCGCTTCAGTAAGTTCGGCGGTGGTGGACATGGGCATCTTGCGGCGCACCAATGCATCACCTGCCACCACCAGGTCATGCACACCGAGCAGCGACGCAAGTTGGATCCACGTCTCCACCGGAGGCGTCACCCTGACGCCGTGCACGAGCTCGAAGCCGACGTCACGAGCTATTCGATGGCCGATTATCCCTTCGACTTGGGGCGGATGCGCCGGCTCATAGACGGCCACGTCCATCCCGGGTCGTACCTCAAGCCACCACGGAAGCGAGATCCCCCACAGCCGCGCCGCTGTTGCATGGCTGAACACCTCGTCGTCGCCTGCACGAGTCGCGTAGGCGACAGCCTGGTGCACGAGGTCTGCGAGTGGGGTCTCGCTATACGGGTCGCCGGGCAAGGGCAAGCTCGACGCCGCCGTCCTGACACCCCGGTACGGTGCGCGCAAGTCTTTGGCGCGAAGTCGCTTCTCGGGCACGCCCTGATTCCGTGCGGAGCGGGTTGTGAACGTGGTGCCCTCGAACTCGGGTGGCAATGGGTTCGCGTTCCTCATCCAGCCGATGATGCGGCATCCGGGCCCACCGCCCGCCAATCTGTTCACATCCACCCGTTGAGTCGGGAGTAGTTGCCCAATTGACGCGTGCTATTTGGGCAAATACTCCCGACTCAATGGAGGGGTCAGGGCTCTGGGGACACGCGGGCGCCGTGCACGGGCCCGGTCGCCCGCACCACGCGCTTGCCGGATGCCGACAGCGCCACCTGCAGCGCGAGCGCGGCGTCGTTGTCGACGGCCAGGAACGCCACGGTCGGCCCCGACCCGGACACGATGCCGGCGAGCGCCCCGTTCTCCTCACCGAGCTCGAGCACCTCGGCCAGCCGGGGCTCGAGGTGCAGCGCCGCCGCCTGCAGGTCGTTGTGCATGCACGCCGCGAGCATCTGCGGATCGCCCGCCCGCAGCGCCTGCAGCACCGTCGTCTCCACGTGCGGCAGATCCAGCACCGGCGACAGCTCCCCGACGTGACGCTCCCGGTGCCGATCCAGCTCCCGGTACACCTCCGGGGTGCTCATGCCGAAGTCGGCGAGCGCCAGCACCCACTGGTAATGCCCCTGCGCGAGCGCCGGGCTCAGCTGGTCACCCCGCCCGGTGCCCACCGCGGTCCCGCCGAGCAGCGCGAACGGCACGTCCGCTCCGAGCTCCGCGGCGAGAGCCAGCAGGTCGTCGCGGGAAAGCCCGGTCCCCCACAGCGCATCGCAGGCGAGCAGCGTCGCCGCGGCATCCGCCGACCCGCCGCCCATGCCACCGGCGACCGGGACGTTCTTGTCGATCTCCAGCCGCACACCCTCGCGCCACCCGGCGCGCCGCGCCAGCAGCGTCGCCGCGCGGATCGCCAGGTTCGAGCCGTCGGTGCTCAATCCCGCCAGGTCGACACTGCCGGTGAAGCTGACCGAGAAGTCCGGCGCGGGGCTGGCCCGCACCTCCTCGTACAGCGAGACCGCCTGATAGGCGGTCGCAACCTCGTGATACCCGTCCTCCTGGAGGGTGCCGACGCCGAGGTAGACGTTCAGCTTTCCCGGCGCTCTGGCGTGCACCACCCGTTCGGGGGCCTCGGTCGTCATGGCTATAAACCTAGTAGACCGAAGCGGTCACTTCAGCGCACGCTCGAGCGCCGCCGCGAGATCCGCCTTCGCCGCGGCCAGGCCACCATCGCCGGCGATCCGCGATCGCGTGAGCGTCACCCGGGTCGCACCGCCCGTAACCGGCGAGATCGTCATCAGCACGCTCTCGTCGCCGTCCCTCCACCGCGCGGTCGGATGCTTCGCGCCGGGGCTCCGCGACGCCGTGTCCCCGAAGCTGTCCGCCAGCCACTCGACGACCGTGTCGTACCCGGCGCCACCGAGCGTGCGGCTCACCGAGACAGCGAACGTGCCGTCGGCCTGCTGGCCGGGCCGCCGCAGCCCGCGCGCCTGCTCGAAGCCCACCGTGATGCCCTGCGCCCACCAGCCGTCGACCCCGTGCTCATCGACCAGCCAGCGCGCGATCTGCGGATGCTTCCACCCGGTCGCCCCTGCCCCGTCGAGCAGCTGATGCCACTGGTCCATCGTGCGCCCAGTCGATGCGATGACCTTCTCGGCGCTGTAGTTCTGAGAATCGACCGCTGACATGCGAAAACGCTACCTCGCGCGAGCGATGGCCAGGAAGTCGTGCACCGACAGCTCCTCGCCGCGAGCGGTGGGTGCGATCCCGGCCCGCTCGAGCACAGCGGATGCCGCGGCGCTGCCCCCGAGTTCGGCCGCCAGCGCCTGCCGCAGCATCTTCCGTCGCTGCTGGAACGCGCCATCGATGAGCGCGAAGGTCGACTTGCGTTCCGCTTCCGTTCCCGGCGGCGTGCCTCGCTCGAACGAGACCAGGATGGAGTCGACGTTCGGCACCGGCCAGAACACCTGCCTGCTGATCTGCCCGGCCGCGCGCCACCGCCCGTACCAGGCGGCCTTCGCGCTTGGCCCGCCGTACACCTTCGATCCCGGCCCGGCCGCGATCCGCTGCCCGACCTCCGCCTGCACCATCACGAGCCCGCTCGTCAGGTTCGGGAAGGTCTCGATCAGGTGCAGCAGCACCGGCACCGACACGTTGTACGGCAGGTTCGCGACCAGCGTGGTCGGCTCCCCCGGCAACTCGGTGACGGTCAGGGCGTCGGCGGTCACCACGGTCAGCGACGCATCCGGAGCCATCAGCTGCACCGTCTTCGGCAGCTGCTCTGCGAGCCTGCCATCGATTTCGACCGCGGTGACGGATGCGCCGGCCGCGAGCAGCCCGAGGGTGAGCGAGCCGAGCCCCGGGCCGACCTCGAGCACGGAGTCACCGGCGCGCACCCCGGCGGTGTCGACGATGCGTCGCACAGTGTTGCCGTCGATGACGAAATTCTGGCCGAGCTTCTTCGTCGGCCGCAGGTCGAGCGTTTGGGCGAGGTCGCGGATCTCGGCCGGCCCGAGCAGCCGGGTCATCCGTGCCCGTGCTCGAGGGTCACCGGTTCCGCCTCCCAGCTGCCGTAGGCCAGCTCGGTGTTGGAGCTGATCTGCGCGGCGAGCATTGCGACATCCGTGCCCAGCTCGTCGGCCATGAACCGCAGCGTGTGCGGGATCAGGTACGGCGAGTTGGGCCGCCCGCGGAACGGCATCGGGGTCAAGAACGGCGCATCCGTCTCGACCAGGATGCGATCGCGCGGGATGGCGGCCAGCGCCTCCCGCAGGTTAGCCGCGTTCTTGAACGTGATGTTGCCGGCGAACGACAGGTACCAGCCGCGCTCGGCGCAATATCTGGCCATCTCGGCGTCACCGCTGAAGCAGTGGAACACGGTGCGCTCCGGCGCGCCGACCCGCTCGAGCGTTGCGAGCACCTCGGCGTGCGCGTCACGGTCGTGGATCTGCATCGCCAAGTTGTGCTTCTTGGCGATCGCGATGTGCGCCTCGAATGACTTGTACTGGGCGTCCCGGCCGCTCTCGTCTGTGCGGAAGAAATCCAGCCCGGTCTCCCCGACCGCGGCCACCCGCGGCCTGGACGCCAGCTCGTCGATCTCGGCGATCGCGTCGTCGAGGGTGCCGGCGCGCTCGTACACGGGCGCTTCGTTCGGGTGGATGGCGACCGCCGCGAGCAGTCGCGGTTCGCGTTGCGCCGCCTCAACCGACCAGCGGCTGGTCTCCAGGTCGCCGCCGACCTGCACGACGCCCCGGATGCCGACTGCGCTCGCCCGGTCCAGCTGCTCCCGGTAGTCGAGGGGCTCGTCGCCGTCCATGATCTCCAGGTGCGCGTGGTTGTCGTACACCCCAACGACCAGCGGTGTCGGCAGCGGCGGGTAGCTGAGGTCGCGGCTCGCCCCGTGCTCGGCGCGCGACTCGCGCTTGCGGATGTAGTTCGACCCGGTCATCGGCGCTCGTCCGCGGCCGCGACATCCTGCTCGACCCGCGGGAACAGCGCCTCCAGCGCGCGTACGGCGGTGCCGGGCTGCAGGACACCCCACGTGCCGGCCTCCCGGATGGGCTGCTCGGTCAGCGGTCCCAGTCCGTCGGCGCCGATCGCGTCCCACAGCTTCGCGGTCGCCTTCGGCATCACGGGGGCCAGCAGCACAGCCAGCGCGCGCAACCCCTCTGACACCGTGTAGATCACGGTCGCCAGCCGTTCCCGGGTGTCGTCCGACTTGGCCAGCACCCACGGCTCCTGCACCGTGATGTAGCCGTTCAGCTCATCCACGATGGTCCAGATCGCCTCGATCGCCTCGTTGATCAGCAGTCGCTCGATTGCCGCGTCGGCGTCCGCCGCGGCCTTCGCGACCGTGTGCTGGATGGCCAGATCGGCCTCAAGGTAGCCGGAGGGCGCGGGGATGAGCCCGTCGAAGTACTTGTTCACCATCGCGATCACCCGCGAGGCGAGGTTTCCGAAACCGTTGGCGAGCTCGGCGTTGTAGCGAGCGGACAGGTCCTCCCAGCTGAACGAGCCGTCCTGCCCGAAGTGGATGGCGCTCATGAAGTAGAACCGGAACGCGTCGCTGCCGAAGGTGTCGGTGATGTCGCTCGGTGCGATACCGGTCAGCTTCGACTTGGACATCTTCTCGCCGCCGACCAGCAGCCATCCGTGGCCGAAGACCCGCTTGGGCACCTCGAGCCCGGCCGCCATGAGCGTCGCCGGCCAGATCACGGTGTGGAAGCGTGCGATGTCCTTGCCGACGATGTGCGTTCCCGGCCAGCGTCGCGCGAAGTTCGCGTCGTCGGTGCCGTAGCCGATCGCGGTGATGTAGTTGAGCAGCGCCTCGAACCAGACGTAGACGACGTGGGACTCGTCCCACGGGATCTTGATCCCCCAGTCGAAACTCGACCGGGAGATCGACAGGTCGGCGAGACCCTGCTTGACGAAGTGCATGATCTCGTTGCGGACGCTGGCGGGCTGGATGAAGTCGGGGCGACTCTCGTACAGCTCGATCAGCCGGTCCTGGAACTCGCTCATCCGGAAGAAGTAGTTGCGCTCCTTGAGCACCTCGACCGGGCGACCGTGGATGGGGCACACCAGGTCGCCGTCGACCTCGAGCAGCTCGTCCTTCTGCTTGTACTCCTCGCATCCGACGCAGTAGTAGCCCTCGTACTCGCCGGAGTAGATGAAGCCGTCGTCGTACAGCTTCTGCAGGAAGACCTGCACGGCGCTCTCGTGCCGCTCATCGGTGGTGCGGATGAAGTCGTCGTTGGCGATGTCGATGGTGTCCAGCAGCGGCAGCCAGGCCTCGGCGACGAGCTTGTCCGCCCAGGACTTGGGGTCGGTGTCGTTCGCGACCGCGGTGCGCAGGATCTTCTGCCCGTGCTCGTCGGTGCCGGTGAGCAGCCAGGTGTCGTCGCCCGCCTGGCGATGCCAGCGCGCGAGAACGTCGGTCGCCACCTCCGTGTAGGCGTGACCGATGTGCGGCACATCGTTCACGTAGAAGATGGGCGTCGTGATGTAGAACGAGCGGTCGGCGGCCATGATGTACATCCTAAAGGTGGCCCCGGATCTGTTACCGGGCGGGGTTTCAACCACCGGTCGTGCGGGCGGCGAGTGCGCCCTCGTACAGGTCGCGCCGGCTGAGCCCGCTCGCCTCCGACACCTCGGTGGCGGCCTCCTTCAGCCGGGACCCGTCAGCGACGAGCGCGAGCACCTGCCCAATGCCATCCTCGAGGGAAGCGGATGCCGGTGCAGCGCCCTCGACGACGATGACCACTTCGCCGCGGGTGCCGTCGGCGAAGCGCTCGGCCAGTTCGGCCGCTGTTCCGCGCGCCACCTCTTCGTGCAGCTTGGTCAGTTCGCGGGCGACCACCAGCCTGCGGTCGGCGCCGAATGCGTCCGCGGCATCCGTCAGCGTCGCGGCCAGCCGGTTCGGGGACTCGAAGAAGACCAGCGTGCGTTCCTCCCTGGCGAGGCGCCTGAGGTGCTCGAGCCGTCCCTTGCGCGGGACGAAGCCCTCGAACGCGAACCGGTCGGTCGGCAGCCCCGACACGGCGAGCGCGGTCAGCACCGCACTCGGGCCCGGCAGCGCGGTGACCGTCACGTCGGCCTCCGCCGCCGCAGCAACCAGCGGGAAGCCGGGGTCGCTGATCGCCGGCATCCCGGCGTCCGTAAGCACCAGCACATCGATGTCGCGGGCCAGTTCGACCAGCTCGCCTGCGACCTGTGCCTCGTTGTGCTCGTGCAGCGGGATCAGCCGCGGCCGGTTGTCGATGCCGAGCGCGCGCATCAGATGGATGGCGGTGCGGGTGTCCTCGGCCGCGATGACCTCGGCGTTCTCGAGCGCCTCGATGAGCCGCCGACTGGCGTCCCCCAGGTTGCCGATCGGCGTTGCGGCGAGGATGATCACGCCCCCATCCTTCCACCGCCGCGCGAGGTGCGTCAGTAGCATGACCAAGGTGACGAGCAGAGGTGACGACGAGTTCGACGAGGTCATGTCCGGCCCGGTCGCGCTCGCGGACGGCGAGGCCGCGGTCATCGAGCCGGTCATCGTCGAATCCACCGGCTCGCGTCTGGATGACTGGTGGTCCCGGATGCTCCGCACCCCGGCCCGGCGCAGAGCCTGGGAGTGGGGTGGTCCGGCCGCGGTCACCGCGCTCGCCGCTGGCCTCCGGCTGTGGAACCTGGGGCATCCGCACGAACTGGTGTTCGATGAGACCTTCTATGTGAAGGATGCCTGGACGCTCCTGCACCTCGGCTACGAGGCGCAGTGGCCCACGGATCCTGACGCCGCGTTCGAGGCCGGTCAGGTGGATGGCTACACCGACAGGCCGGCGTACGTTGTGCATCCGCCGCTCGGCAAGTGGGTGATCGCGCTCGGCCTGGCCGTGTTCGGTGCGGAAAGTTCGGTGGGCTGGCGCATCGGCACCGCGGTGGTGGGCATCCTGCTGGTGCTGCTTGTGATGCTGGTCGCGAAGCGGTTGTTCCGCTCGACGCTGCTCGCGGTCATCGCGGGCGGCCTGATCGCGATCGACGGCAACGCGATCGTGATGTCGCGCGTGGCGATCCTCGACGGCATCCTGGCGCTGTTCCTGCTGCTCGGCTTCGGCGCGGTGCTGCTCGACCGAGAGCACAGTCGCACAAGGCTCGCGCTCTGGCTCTCGCGGCGGGAGGGCGCCGGCCGCAGCACCGACTGGGGGCCGGCGCTGTGGTGGCGGCCGTGGCTCATCGCCGCCGGGATCGCGTTCGGGCTGGCGACCTCGGTGAAGTGGAACGCGCTCTACTACCTGGCCGCTTTCGCGGTGTACACCCTCGTCGTCGACGCACTCGCCAGGCGGCGCGCCGGCATCGGCTTCTGGGCATCCGGAACCGCGCTGAAGCAGGCGCCGGTGAGCTTCCTGCTCACCGTGCCGGTCGCGGTCATCGCCTACCTGGTCACCTGGACCGGCTGGTTCGTCACCGACGGCGGCTACAACCGGGACTGGGCCGAGCAGCCGGGCAACGCATGGACCGGCCCGCTGGCGTGGGTGCCGCTGCCGTTGCAGAGCCTGTGGCAGTTCGAGGTCAGCGTGTACAACTACCACGTCAGCGAGAACAACCCGCACGGCTGGCAGGCGAATCCGCTCACCTGGCTGCTGCTGGTGCGGCCGACGATGATGTTCTACCGCGGTACCGATTTGGGCGTCGACGGATGCGGGTCCACGCGCTGCGCCGAGGTCATCCACGACCTCGCCAACCCGATCATCTGGTGGGCGTCGGTGGTCGCGCTGTTGTACCTCGTGTACCGGCTGATCCGGTACCGCGAGTGGCGGGTCGGTATCATCGTGCTCGGCTTCGCGGCCGGGTATCTGCCGTGGCTGATGTACCTGAACCGCACGGTGTTCCAGTTCTATACGATCGCGTTCCAGCCGTACCTGATCCTCGCGCTGACCTTCGCGCTCGGGGTGATCCTCGGGAAACCGAGCGACCCGACCTGGAGGCGGGTCGGAGGCATCCGGCTGGTCGCGGTGTTCCTCATCCTGGTGGTGTGCGTGAGCGCGTTCTTCTACCCGCTGTGGACCGCGATGCAGGTCCCGGCCGAGTTCGTGCAGCTGCACTACTGGCTGCCGACCTGGCGGTAGCGGAGGGGTTAAGGGAGCGGAGGGTTACGCGCCCAGCTGGGTGGCCATGAGCGCCGGGTCGGTGACCGGCAGCTGGCAGACGAATTCGCGGCAGAGGTAGCCTGTGGCGCCATCCGGGGCGGTCTTCGCCTCGAACAGGGTGAACCCGCTCTCGGCGAAGCGGAACGCCTGCTCGCCGGTCAGCACCGTGACCACTCCGCGCGGCATCGGCAGCGAGCGCACCAGGTCGCCCAGCTCTGACCTGCCGTCGGAGACGACGACCACCTGCGCGCCCGGTTCGGCGAGCGCCGCCATCACCGTCAGCGATGCGCCGAAGGCGGTCGGCTGGCGCAGCGCCAGGGACGCGACCTGGCGGACTGCCGCCTCGCTCGCGTCGCGGTACCGGCGGTCACCGGTGAGCTGGTACAGCAGCAACGCCGCCCGGGCGATCGCGCTGACCCCGGACGGATAGGCGCCCTCAGACGGGTCGGCGCTCAGCGTCAGGCCTCGCGCTTCGAGCACAGGGTCGGCGGATGCCCGGAATGAGCCATCGTGCAAGCACCGGTCAATCAGTTCCCGCGCCGCGATCGCGTGGTCGGCCTCGCCGGTGGCGAGCGAAAGCTGCAGCAGTCCGCCGGCGAACAAGCCATAGTCCTCGAGGGTGGCGACGGCATCCGAGAGCCGACCGTCGACCGAGGCGCGCACGAGCGAGTGGTCGGCTCGGACGTGGTGCTCACGCAGCCAGTCGGCGGCGGTGCGTGCGGCATCCACCCAGTCCGGGCGATCGAGGTGGAAGCCCGCAAACGCGAGCGCCTCGATGGCCATTCCGTTCCAACCGGTGAGCACCTTCTCGTCCAGCGCGGGCGCCGGCTGGCCAGCGCGCTCCTCGGCGGACAGCCGGTAGTAGCCGCCCTCGGTGCGGGTGCCGTCGACCTCGCTCTCGCTGTCCTGCGCGGAGGCGAATACCCCGTCGGGCAGCCGCAGCACCGCGAGCAGGAAGGAGGCGATCCCCTCCGCGGCTTCGCCGCCGCCCGGCACCTGGGCGTAGAGGCGCAGCAACTGGGCGTTGTCGTACAGCATCCGCTCGTAGTGCGGGTCGGTCCAGTCCTGTTTCGTCGCGTAGCGGAAGAAGCCGCCCTCGACCCTGTCTCGCAACCCGGATGCCGCCATGGTGTCGAGCGTGCGGATCGCCAACTCGCGGCCGGCGGTGGTGCCCTCGAGCAAGAAGGTCAACGCGGGTGCCATCGGGAACTTCGGCGCCGGGCCGAACCCGCCGAATTCGACATCCTCGGCGTCGGCGAAGCGCTCCGCGAGCTCCTCGAGTTCGCGCATGGTCGGCAGATCCGCTGCCTCGGGCGACCCGAGGGCGGCGATCGCGTCCACGACGGCCTGGGCGCTGTGCTCGACCTGCTCGCGCTCGTTCGCCCACGCCTCGCGCACGGCCTCGAGGACCTGCCGGAAGGCCGGGCTGCCCTGCACCGGACCCGGCGGCCAGTACGTGCCGGCGTAGAACGCGTGACCCTGCGGGGTCACGAACACGTTCAGCGGCCAGCCCAGGTTCGGGGTGAACGCGCTCGCCGCCGCGAGCATCGTGCTGTCGACATCCGGATGCTCCTCGCGGTCGACCTTGATCGCGACGAAGTTGTCATTGAGGTACGCGGCGAGGTCGGGATCGCTGAAGCTCTCGCGCGCCATCACGTGGCACCAGTGGCAGGTCGCGTAGCCGATGGAGATCAGCACGGGCACGTCCCGCTCCGATGCCTCGGCGAAAGCATCCTCGCCCCACTGTTTCCAGGCGACCGGATTCTCGGCATGACTGCGCAGGTACGGGCTGATCGCGTTCGCGAGGCTGTTGGCCATGCGCTCAAATTAGCGGGGACGCGTCGGCCTATGCTGGGAATGTGATCTCACGGCCGACCCTGACCGGCACGATCGAGCTGGCGCTGCCGGAGTTCGACGCGCCGCCGGCTGACCCCATGCCGCTGCTCGTCGCGTGGGTCGAGACGGCCGAGCAGCTGGGCATTGTGGAGCCGTACAACGTCGCGCTGGCGACCAGCGATGAGGCCGGTCTGCCATCGAACCGGATGGTGCTCGCCAAGTCGTTCGACCTGGACGGGATGACCTTCGCGAGCAGCAGCCTCAGCCGGAAGGGGCACGAACTCGCCGTGCGGCCGTATGCGGCCGCAACCATCTTCTGGCGGGAGACGCGGCAGCAGCTGCGGTTGTCCGGGCCGATCCAGCAGCTGCCGGATGCTGAAAGCGACGCGATCTGGGACGACCGGCCGGTCGCATCCCAAGCCTCAGCGACCGCGTCACACCAGAGCGCGCCGCTCGACGACGAGACCGCGTTCCGCAGCGCGGCAGCCGAGCTGGCCCTGGCTGGGGCGGCGCTGCCGCGGCCGGCGACCTGGGTCGGCTACCGCCTGGTTCCGGACGAGCTGGAGTTCTGGCACGGCAGCGTCGACCGCATGCACCGCCGGTTGCGCTACCTGCGCACCGCGGACGGCTGGACCCACGAGCGCCTGCAGCCCTGACCGCCGCCCCCACCAGCGTTGAGTCGGGAGTTGTTGCCCAATTGGCCGTGCTCATTTGGGCGACAACTCCCGACTCGATGGGCTAGTCGACCTCGTTGGGGTCGCTGCTGACCCGGTGTCCACGCTCGAGCGCATCGATCGACGCCATCTGGTCAGCGGTCAGCTCGAAGTCGAACACCTCGAAGTTCTCCTTCAGCCGCTCACGACGCGTCGACTTCGGGAACACGATGAAGTCGCGCTGCAGGTGCCAGCGGATCACGACCTGAGCGGGCGACTTGCCGTGCGCCTCGGCGGCCGCGGTGATCTCCGGCAGCTCGAGCAGCGGGTACTTGCCCTGACCGAGCGGGCCCCACGACTCGATGTGGATGCCGTGCTGCCGCGCGAAGGCCACGATCTCGCGCTCCTGGAAGTACGGGTGCAGCTCCACCTGGTTGACCGCGGGCACCACGTCGGTCTCGTCGAGCAGGCGCTGCAGGTGCGGCACCTGGAAGTTCGAGACGCCGATGCTCCCCGCCAACCCACGGTCGCGGATCTCGGCAAGCGACTTCCATGACTCGACGAACTTGTTCGTCTTCGGGGCGGGCCAGTGGATCAGGTACAGGTCGACGGAGTCGAGCCCGAGCTTGCCGAGGCTCTCCTCGATCGCCGTGAACGGCTTGTCGCCGCCCTGGTGGTCCTGCCACAGCTTGGTGGTGATCCACAGCTCGTCGCGCGGGATCCCGGATGCGGCGATCGCCCGACCGACGCCCTCCTCGTTGCGGTAGATGGCGGCGGTGTCGATGTGCCGGTAGCCCAGTTCGAGGGCTTCGCTGACCACCCGTTCGGTCTCCTCCGGCGGCGTCTTGAAGACTCCGAGGCCGAGTTGCGGGATGGTCCTGCCGTCATTGAGGGTGATCGTCTGCATGACTCCCAGCCTAGGGCGGCGAACTCAGCGCCCCTGCCGCAGCGCGTTCCAGGCGAGCTGCCCTGCACTGTAGAGCAGCAGCAGCGCGAAGAGGATGCTGCCCAGCAGCGGCGGGAGCAGCGCGGCGAGCGCTGCACCGCCGAACGACGCCGGGATGGCCAGGCATCCGATGACCAGCGCGCCACGGACATCCGAATTCCGCCGTCGCATGTTCGAGATGGTTCCGGTGATCGAGGTCGGGATCATCATGAGCAGGCTGGTGCCCTTGGCGATCAGGTCGCTCGCGCCGAAACCGAGCATGAGCACGGGCACCACGACCACCCCGCCGCCGACGCCGAGCAGGCCGGAGAGGATGCCGGTGATCAGGCCGACACCGACGAGCGCTGCGATCAGCCCGGGGTTGAGGTCGAGTTCCGCGCCGCGCTCGGGGATGAAAAAGAACATGCGCACCGCGACGATGAGCAGGAACGCGATGAACAGCCAGCGGAGCACGATCTGCCTGGTGCGGTGCAGGATCCAGGTGCCGATGAGCGACCCGACGATCGCGCCGGCACCGAGGCAGAGTCCGGCGATCCAGTCGACGGAGCCCTGCAAACCGTAGGCGATCGTCCCGGCCACGGCGGTGGGCAGGATCGCGGTGAGGGAGGTGCCAGCGGCGAGGCGCTGCTCGTAGTGCAACAGCAGGATGAGTAGCGGCACGATGATGATGCCGCCGCCGACGCCGAACAGTCCGGAGAAGAAGCCGCCGATGACGCCGATGATGGCGAGGCGCAGCATCCGACCCGATCGACTCACTCGAACGAGCCTACTGCGCGCCGCTCATCGAGCCTCGCCACCGCCCCCCATCACCACAGCTCGGCGATCAGCTCGGCGAACAGCGCCTCGGCGTCGCGGTCGACCCCACGCCGGGCGAACCAGGCACAGATGTTGACGCAATCACGGTGCAGCAGGTCCAGCCCGTTGGGGTTGCTGGCGACGTCGACGATCTGCGGCAGGTCGATCACGATGACCCGGCCGTCGTGCACCAGCAGGTTGTAGGCAGACAGGTCGCCGTGGGCGAAGCCGGCGCGAGCCAGGAGGCGCATGAGCAGCTCGGTCTGTTCCAGCAACCGGGCGAGCTCGCCCGGTTCGGCGCGGCTCTGCGCGAGGCGGGGCGCCGCGACACCGTCGCGTCCGATGAACTCCATCAGCAGTTCGGTGCCCTGCACCTGCACCGGGTACGGCACCGGCGCGCCCAGCTCGTACAGCCGCCGCAGCGCCTCGAACTCGGCGAACGCCCAGTGCCCGGCCGCGATGGTTCGCCCGTACGCGGTGCCTTTCGCGGTGGCGCGCGCGTCGCGGCTGCGCCTCGTGCGCCTGCCCTCCTGATACATCGCGGAACGGTGGAAGTCGCGCCGCTCGGCCGACCGGTAGCGCTTGGCGGCGAGCAGCACCGACTGGCTCGGATCATCCGGCACGGCGCGCTCGAGTAGGAAGACGTCCGCTTCCTTGCCCGACTTCAGCACGCCGAGTTCGGTGTCGACCGCCGCCGCGGAGGTGACGACCCAGTCGGGCAGCGGATGCGGCCCGCGCTCGCTCGGTGTGGTGGCCGGCCAGGTCGACCAGCGTTGGTTCTCTCCGGGTTCGAAGTCGGAGAAGGTGAAACTGAGGTTGTCGAATGACACGGTGGGTACTCCAGATCTGCAAGACCCACCGGCGGCTCAGCTGCGGGTGACCTCTTGCGTGAAGGGGTCGGCGAAATGCACGACAAAGACATTCATCACGTACCCCCTTCCTGAAGTACTCCTCTACTGGCGCGGCGTGGTGCCGCGCGCCACAGTCTAGGGCTGAGCCGGCGTCGTGTCGACGACCTGCAGGTGCCGCTCGTCGACACCGTTGTAGGCGCTCAGCGGGCGGATCAGCGCATTCGACTCCAACTGTTCCATGATGTGCGCTGTCCACCCGGTGATGCGACTGGCGACAAAGAGCGGCGTGAACTGCTCGGTGTCGAACCCCATCAGGTGGTAGGCGGGACCGGACGGGTAGTCCAGGTTCGGCAGGATGCCCTTGCGCTCGGTCATCGCGCTCTCCAGCGCGTCATACAGCTCGAGCAGGTCGGGGCGGTCGAACTCGACGATGAGGGTGTCGAGCGCGGCCTTCATGGTCGGCACCCGGGAGTCGCCGTGCTTGTAGACGCGGTGACCGAAGCCCATGATCTTGCGCTTCTCGGCGAGTGCGGCATCCAGCCAGTCGGCCGCCCGGTCGGCGCTGCCGATCTCGTCGAAGATGTGCATGACGGCCTCGTTGGCGCCGCCGTGCAGCGGGCCCTTCAGCGCGCCGATCGCACCGACGACGGCCGAGTACAGGTCGGAGAGCGTGCTCGTGATGACCCGGCTGGTGAAGGTGGAGGCGTTGAAGGAGTGCTCCGCGTACAGGATCATCGACACGTCGAACGCGTCGACAACCGCGAGCCCGGGGACCTCCCCGAAGACCATGTGCAGGAAGTTCGCCGAGTAGGCCAGGTCATCGCGCGGCTCGACCAGCTCGAGGCCGCGGCGGCGGCGCTGGTCGTAGGCGACGATCGCCGGCAGCTGGGCGAACAGGTAGGTCGCTCGTCCCTCGTTGAGCCGGCGATCGGTCAGCCCACCCGGTTCCGCGAGGGTCGGGTCGGTCGCACCGATCACGCTGACGGCGGTGCGCACGACATCCATCGGATGCGCGGTGAGCGGCAGCTCGTCGATGATTCGCTTGGTGCGCTCATCCAGGTGCCGCAGTGAGCGCTCCTGCTTGGTGAAGTCGTCGAGTTGCTGCGGTGTCGGCAGTTCACCGAACCAGAGCAGATAGGCGACCTCCTCGAAGATGCAGTTCGCCGCGAGTTCCTGCACCGGGTAGCCGCGGTACAGCAGGGAATTGGTCTCGGGGTTCACCTTCGAGATCGCCGTGTAGTCGGCGACGACTCCGGCGAGTCCCTTCATGATCTCGGTCACGCGTGCTCCTTCGTTGGTGCTGGTCTTACTCAATCAGCGCTGGTGGTCTCAATCAACACTGCGCTTATTCAACATCGAGTGTGAAGTTGTAGACGGATGTGTCGAACGTGTTGTACTCGGCGTAGTCGAGCAGCTCGTACAGCCGGGCGCGCGTCTGCATGTCGGGTACGACCGGGTTCAGGCTGCCCTGCTCGGCGAGCACGTCGAGGCCGCGTTCGGCAGCGCCCATCGCGATGCGAAGCAGGCTGACCGGGTGAATGACGATGTTGATGCCGACCGAGGCGAGCTGCTCGTGGCTGAACAGCTCGCTCTTGCCGAACTCGGTCATGTTGGCGAGCACCGGCACATCGACCGCGGCGCGCACGGCGGCGAACTCGTCGAGGTTCGCCATCGCCTCGGGGAAGATCGCATCCGCCCCGGCGTCGACCAGTTCCCTGACCCGCTCGATGGTCGCATCGATACCCTCGACCGCGCGGATGTCGGTGCGCGCCATGATCAGCAGGTTCGGGTCGCGACGCGCATCCGCCGCTGCCCGGATGCGCTTGATCGCGGTCTGCGAGTCGACAACCGCCTTGCCGTCGAGGTGGCCACAGCGCTTCGGGTTGACCTGGTCCTCGATGTGCAGGCCGGCGACCCCGGCATCCTCGAGGGTCTGCACGGTTCGGGCGACGTTCATCGGCTCGCCGAAACCGGTGTCGGCATCGACGATCGCCGGGAGGTCGGTCATCCGGGCGATCTGGCCGGCGCGCGTCGCCACCTCGGTCAGCGTGGTCAGGCCGATGTCGGGCAGCCCGAGGTCGGCGGCGATGACCGCGCCGGAGATGTAGACGCCCTCGAAGCCCTTGTCCTGGATGAGCCTGGCCGACAGCGGGTTGAACGCGCCGGGGAAGCGCAGCAGTTCGCCGGTGGCGAGCCGCTCGCGCAGCAGCTGGCGCTTGGCGGCGCTGGTGACGGTGGAGTACAGCATCAGAACAGGCCCTTCGGGGTGGGGACGGTGTCGAGCAGGCCGGGCCGCGCGGTCACGGTCAGGCCGGCCAGCTCGGCCGCGGACAGCTCGGGCAGGCGCTGCGCGACGTCGAGGAAGCGCTCGATCTCGGCCGACTCGAGCACGCCGTCGGCGAGGGTGCGGAACTTCGCCACGTACTGGTCGCGCGCGAACGGCCTGGCGCCGAGCGGATGTGCGTCGGCGACCGCGATCTCGTCGGCGATGCGCGTTCCGTCGGTGAGGGTGATCTCGACGCGTCCGCCGAACGCCTTCTCGGCGGGGTCGTTGGAGTGGTAGCGACGCGTCCACTCGGCGTCTTCGAGCGTGGTGACCTTATTCCACAGGGCGACCGTGTCGGGCCGGGCGGCGCGCTCCGGCGCATACGAGTCCACATGGTGCCAGCCGCCATCCTGCAACGCGACAGCGAAGATGTACGGGATCGAGTGGTCGAGCGTCTCACGGCTCGCCGTCGGGTCGTACTTCTGAGGGTCGTTCGCGCCGGAGCCGATGACGTAGTGGGTGTGGTGTGAGGTGTGGATGACGATCGAGGCGACCGACTCCGCGGTGATCTCGGGGTGCTCGCGGTGAAGCTTGCGAGCGAGGTCGATGAGCGCCTGCGCCTGGTACTCGGCCGAGTGCTCCTTGGTGTAGCTGTCGAGGATGGCGCGTCGCGCCTCACCACGCTCGGGCAACGGCACCTCGTAGTGCGCATCCGGACCGTCGAGGAGCCAGGCGATGACACCGTCCTCGCCCTCGTAGATCGGGGTCGGACTGGTCTGGCCGCGCATCGCCCGGTCGACCGCTTCGACGGCCATCTTGCCCGCGAACGCCGGTGCGTGCGCCTTCCAGGTGGAGATCTCGCCCTTGCGCGACTGGCGGGTCGCGGTGGTGGTGTGCAGCGCCTGGCCGATGGCCTGGTAGATGGTCTCGGTGTCGAGGCCGAGCAGCGTGCCGATGCCGGCGGCGGCGGACGGGCCGAGGTGGGCGACGTGGTCGATCTTGTGCTTGTGCAGGCTGATCGCCTTCACCAGGTCAACCTGGATCTCGTAGCCGGTGACCAGGCCGCGCACGAGGTCGGCGCCGTTACGGCCGGTGTGCTGGGCGACGGCGAGGATCGGCGGGATGTTGTCGCCTGGGTGCGAGTAGTCGGCGGCGAGGAAGGTGTCGTGGTAGTCGAGTTCGCGCACGGCAACGCCGTTGGCCCAGGCTGCCCACTCCGGGCTCATGCGCCTGTCAGATGCGAGACCGAAGACGGTTGCGCCGGGCTGGTACGGGTGCGCTTCGGCCTGGCTGCGCGCCGCGACGACGGGCGCGCGCGTCAGCGAAGCGGTCGCCACGGACGCGTTGTCGATGATCCGGTTGATGACCATGTCGGTCGCCTCGGGCGTCACCTCGACGGGGTCGGTTGCGACCTCTGCGATCTTCCACGCGAGCTGGTCCTCACGGGCAAGGTTGTCGGAGCTGGGGTGGACGCGGACGGAGTGGAGCTTCAACTGGCGGTCCTTTCGGTGGGGCCGGTAGTCATGGCGGTGGGCGTGGTGTGCGCTGCAAGCAGGTGCTCGAGCGCGCGGTGCAGGTGGATGTGGGTGGCGTGGGCGGCCAGTTCGGAGTCGCCGGCGGCGATGGCCCGCACGATTGTGAGGTGCTCGCGCGCGGCCTCGCGCAGGCGGTCGGTGTCGTCGCGAGCGAGGCGCCGGATGCGCACGAGATGGGTGCGCAGGCTGCGGAGCGCTGTGACGAGGTAGGGGTTGGCGACGGCGTCGTCGATCGCGTCGTCGAGCCGCGCGACGAGGTCGTAGTAGTCGTGGCGCGCCGGATCCTCGGCTTCGAGCAGGACGGGCACCGCGACGAACTCCTGCTCGAGCGCGTTGAACACGGCGGGGTCGCCGCGCTCGGCGGCGAGGCGTGCGGCCTGCTCTTCGAGCGCGCGGCGGAC
Source organism: uncultured Actinomycetota bacterium (assembly GCA_963702165.1). Classification (GTDB taxonomy): domain Bacteria; phylum Actinomycetota; class Actinomycetes; order Actinomycetales; family Microbacteriaceae; genus Terrimesophilobacter. The sequence continues at coordinate 1,685,708 of OY969722.1, forward strand.
CTCGAACAGCTCCCGGATGTTGTCGGTCGAGACATCCGTGACGACGAGTCCGCGGCCGGCTTGGGTTGCCACGAGCCCGTCGGCCGTCAGCCGGGCGAGGGCTTCCCGCAGCGGGGTGCGCGACACTCCCAGCCGGGTCGCCTGTTCGACCTCGCCGAGCACGGTGCCAGGGGGCAGTTCCCAGTCGATGATTTCACGCCGGAGCGCCACGTACGCGCGATCACTCGCTCGCATTGCAGCACCCCCTTATGTATACAGAACTGACCCGACTCAGCCAATCTAGTCGACTTCGCATGGTTTCCGCCATCCTTCTGTATACACGGCGACCATGCACCTGACGATCCATGTGTACTGCAACGCGCCTCGCGGCCGCATCGGCAAAGCCCTGCACGCCGAGACTGCAGCAAACTGCGCTTTGACACGCGAGAGTGCGGGTTTGCGCAGTCTCGGCAGAGTCATCCGACGCCGTACTTGCTATTGACAAGCACACTTGCTTTTTGCAAGCATTACGCTGGTCACCGATCAATCGACAAAGGAGTCATCATGGCCACCGACATCTTCCTCAACCTCACCACCACCGACCTGCCCAGGGCCAAGAAGTTCTATCAGGGACTCGGTTGGACCATCAACGAATTGTTCACGGACGACAACGCCGCCTGCGTCGTCATCGACGAGCACATCTTCCTGATGGTGCTGACGCGTGAGTACTTCAGCACCTTCACCAGCAAGACCATCCCCGACCTGCACACCTCCGCCCAGATGCAGGCCGCGCTCAGCGCCGACAGTCGCGAAGCGGTCGACGCCTTCCTCGAGAAGGTCATCGCCGCGGGCGGCGTCGAGCCGAAGGATGCGCAGGACTACGGATTCATGTACTCGCGCGACTTCGAGGACCCGGACGGCAACGAGTTCAGCATCCTCTGGATGGACCCGAAGGCCGCCGAAATGGGACCAGAGGAGTGGGCGGCAACCCAGGGAGCGTCCTCCTAGGCATGGCGGCGCGCAACTACGGCCAGTACTGCGGCGTCACAAGCGCGCTCGAGGCGGTCGGCGAACGGTGGGCACTGCTCATCGTTCGTGACCTGCTCGTCGGCGCGCGCCGCTACAGCGACCTCAAGAATGGGTTGCCGCGCATCCCGACCAACATCCTCAGCACCCGGCTCAAGGAACTGCAGCAGGCGGGCGTCGTGCGGCGAGTGCCGCTCGCGCACGGCCTGGTGTACGACCTCACCGACTTCGGGCGCGGGCTTGAGGATGTCGTCCTCTCCCTCGGCCGTTGGGGGTTCCAGGCGATGGGCGAACCACAGCCCGGCGACATCGTCACCCCGGATTCCATGACGATGGCGTTCCGCACCGCGTTCCGACCGGATGCAGCCAGCGCGCTGCCGACGACCGTGTACGACGCGCACATCGCCGAGTTCGCGCTGCGGCTGCACGTCGCAGGCGAGGACCTGCACGTGCTGCGCCTCGGCGCTGTGCCGCGCAGCACGCCGCACCTCGCGTTCGCGTCCGGTCCGCTATTGCGCGGCGTGATCTCCGGCGAGGTGTCGCCCGCGGATGCCATCGAGCGCGAGGTCGTGCACGTGCTCTCCGGCGACCCGGCCCTGCTCGGCCGCTTCGCCGAGACGTTCCACCTGCCGGCCCGCGCAGCCGCTTAACTCTCGCGCGGGTCGAACACCCCAGCGCGGGTCGAATTCGACCCGCGCGCGGGTGTTCGACCCGCGCGCGCGTGGGGTGGGAAGGCTTGAGCCGTCAGCCGTCCGATGGCGGTCGAGTGTGGTTGTCCTTCAACGCCGCCTCAATCCTGCGTCGCATCACCTCGTCATGCAACGCCGGCTCGCCAGGGGTGCCGCCACTGGCTGGCGTCCCGGTCGGGTTCGGCTCCAGCAGTCGCTGCATGCCGACGCGGAGTAGGCGCTGGTCCATGGCGACGCTGCCGCTCAAGGCGAGAAGCGACGCGCCCTGATCAAGCGCCGTGAGCAGCGCACCCAGCTCAGTGCCGTCAAGCTCCTCATCCACTGACCTCGACTGCGCAGCAACAGCCGTGTACCCATCGGTGAGCGCCTGCATTCGCTTGCCCAGCTCGACAGCCAGGGCCTCATCACGGGCAGCGGTCGCAATGAATTCCAGCGTGGCGAGAGCAAAGCCGCGAATGGCCTCGGCGACTTCCGCGCCACCGTATCGTTCCCCGGTCGGATCGTTGGCGCTCCGGCTGACGTCCCAACCACCGTCGGCGAGCGCCGCCTGAAGATTCTGATCCATCACGGCGAGGAAGAGTGCCGCTTTCCCGTCGAAATTGGAGTAGACAGCACCCTTCGAGAACCCGGCGTCGCGGGCGATGGCCTCAAGGTTCGCGCCGTGGTAACCGTCGCTAGCGAAGGCTGCGCGCGCCGCCGCGACGAGCGCGTCCCGGGTCCGCCGCTGGCTCTCCTGCCGAGAGAGAGGGGAAGAGGCTTCAGCCATAAAGCCGATCATACGGCGGGAGCGATTGACATACCATCAGTACTGGAATACTGTCGGAACTCAAATACCAACAGTATTCAGGAGGATGGATGGATCACGATGTCCTGCACATCGCAGGCCTCACGCGTCGCTTCGGGGCGACAGTCGCGAACGACGACGTCTCGTTGCGGGTTCGGCCGGGGGAAGTGGTGGGGCTACTCGGGCACAACGGTGCGGGCAAGACCACCTTGGTCTCCCAGATCGTCGGCCTGCTGCGGCCCGAGCGAGGCACGATCCGCGTCGACGGGATCGACGCAATCGCGGACCCCGCCGCGGCGCGGCGGCGAGTGGCCGTGCAGCCGCAGGCCCAGGCTCCCATCGACGGCTTGACTCCTCGGCTGGCGATCGAAATCGCCGGCCGGATTCGCGGACTCTCCAGTCGGGATGCGCGCAGCCGAGCCGTCCAGCTCGCTGAGGAGCTGGATATCACCCAGTGGCTCGATCAGCGGGCACTGCCGGAGGGCCGTGGTCTCTCCGGAGGCATCCGGCGGCTCACTGCTTTCGCAATGACCGTCGCGGCGTCCACTCCCCTGCTCGTGCTGGACGAACCGACGAACGACATCGACGCCTCGCGGCGGCGGCTGCTGTGGGCGGCTGTTCGACGCAGAGGCGACGAGGGCGCCGGCGTGCTGCTCGTCACCCACAACGTCGCTGAGGCGGAACGGATCGTCGACGAGCTCGTCATCCTCGACCGTGGGAAGGTAGTCGCATCCGGGTCGCCCGCACTCCTGCGCGGCACGGCCGACAACGACCTCCGCCTCGAATTGCAGCTCCCGCCCGGGGGCGACGACCCGGCCGGAAGCGCCGGCGGACTCCCGGTGAGCGTGCTGCGCACGGTGCGCACGGGCAGGCGAGTGCTGTTGACCATACCGGCGAGCGAAGCCTCTGGAGCGGTCGGCTGGGCCACTTCCTTGCGCGATGAGGGACGCATCGACGGCTACACAGTCGGGCCGACGACTCTCGAGGACGCCTACCTCTCCCTCACCGCTCGCGAAAGCGACGGTGTTGATTCCACCACTGCCGAACCATCCCACCAGGAGGCAACCAATGTCTGAGCTGTCCACCGCCCCGCGGCCCGCCGGCCGTGAGCATCCGCGCCCGTCACGCGCCGCGCAGGTTGGAGCGTGGTCCGGCTACGGCACCCTGCTGCGCTGGCAGTTCGCCCAGATCGGCAGCATGCTGCCGCTCATCATCGTCATCCAAGCCATCCTGGCCGCCGGCATCATCGTCGGGTTCGGATTCCTGATCCCGGGAATCGACTCGGCGACCGCGATGTTCCTCTCGACCGGGGCGCCCACCGTTCTCCTGCTCACGATCGGCCTCGTGATCGTCCCGCAGGGGGTCGCACGCGCGAGGATCGACGGCACCTTCAACTACATGCGCACGCTGCCCGTCGCCCGCCCGTTGGTCTTCGCGGCCGATCTCACCGTGTGGGCGGTCATCGCCCTGCCGAGCGTGGCCGTCGCGGTGTTCACCGGATGGCTCCGCTACGACCTGGCTTACAGCTTCAACTGGCCCCTGGTCGTCGCCGCGTCACTGCTAATCACTCTCATGGCCACCGCGGTCGGCTACGCGATCGCGGTGAGCGTGCAGCCCCTGTTGGCGCAGCTGATCACCCAAGTTCTGGTGTTCTTCGTGATGCTGTTCTCTCCCATCACTTTCGCCCCGAGCCAGCTGCCCGACTGGTTCCAGACGGTGCACGACTTCCTCCCGCTGCGCCCGGGCGCGGACCTCCTGCGCGCCGGCCTTGCAGCGGACACCTTCGAGGCGAACGGTCGCGACCTCCTGGTGCTCGGCTTGTGGTGCCTTGCGGGAATTGCGATCACACTCCGGGCGCTGGTCCGCAGGCACTAGCCACGACCGAAAATGCAGGAGATCCGCGGCATCCGGAGCCGTTCCGGTGACAGAACGGCGATTCCGGCGCGGATCTCCTGCATTTTCAGGACCCGGCAGGGGGATGGGCCTAGCGGAAACGCCGCCCCTCATCACGGCGGAACAGCAGCAGCGACAGAGTGAGCATCACGACGATCCAGGCGAGGATCCCACCCCACATCCACACCTCGAGCTCGCCGCCCTGCACAGCCCAGATCACCAGCTCACGTGCCTGCCGGGACGGGAAGAACTTCGACAGAGTGTCCAGCCAGTCGGCGAACATGATCGGCGGCAGGAACAGCCCGCCCGCGAACGCGAAGCCGAACATCACAACCTGCACGACCGCGATGGCCGCCTTCGCCGGCATCGAGTAGCCGATCGCGATGCCGATCAGCATGAACGGCAGCGCCGAGACTGCCAGCATCAGGAAGCCGAAGAGGATACGCCCAATCGACGCCTCCGCCTCCGTGAACAGCGCACCGATCACGATCACCGGGATGATCGCGGCCAGCCCCATCAGACCGATCGAGAACACGTAGGCGAGCACCCGCGAGATCCCAGGTACCGGAAGGGTGCGCACGTACGGGTCCCACGGCTTCTCCCTGTCCTCCGAAATGGACAGCCCGAAGCTGAACAGCGCGTTCGACATCACCGCGAACACCGCCAGCGAGATCACCGCCTGGGTGGCGAACAACGGGTTCTCCGCGACCGTGCGCTGCGGCACGATGAAGAACAGCAGGGCGAGAGCCGGGAAGACGAGCGAGCCGATCACGGCGATCGGCACGCGCGCCGTCTCGATCAGCGAATACCTGGCGTGTACGGTCGCGAGTCTCAGCGCGGTCATCGGTTCAGCTCCTGAAGGTCTGGGGTTGCAGTGAGGGCGAGGAACGCTTCCTCAAGGGTGGCGCCGCGCACCGAGATCCCGGAGAACCGGATGCCGGAGCGCACCAGCTCGCGCACCGTCTCGTCGGCGTCGCGGGTGAAGACGGTGTGTGCGCCGTCGTCTTCCGCGCGCACGTTGAGGACAGCGGATAGCGCGGCAACGGCATCCGGGTCCGGTGTCTCGAGACGCACCATGTGCATGCCTACCTGGCCACGGACCGCGGCGAGGGTGTCGTCGGCGAGGATGCGGCCGCTGCCTACCACGATCACGCGTTCGGCGAGCGCCTCGATCTCCTCGAGGTAGTGGCTGGTCACCACGACGGTCGCGCCGGCGGCGTTCTGGCGCCGGACCGCCTCCCACAGGGTGCGCCGCGCGTCGACGTCCAGGCCGGTGGTCGGCTCATCCAGCAGCACGAGCTTCGGGCGGCCGACGAACGCGAGCGCGACGCTGACGCGACGCTTCTGTCCGCCGGAGAGCGCACCGGTCTGCCGCTTCAGCAGCTCGGTGAGGCCGAACTCCTCGGCGATCTCGGCGCGTGGCACGGGATTCGGGAAGTGCGTCGACACAAAGTCGATGACCTCGCCGACACGGAGAGTCGCCGGCAGCGCCGTCTCCTGCGGTGTGCTGCCGAGACCCACCCGCGTGCGGTGATCGGAGGGGTTGCCGCCGAACAGCTCGACGGTGCCTGCTGTGGGGCGGCGCAACCCTTGCACCAGGGACAGCATCGTGGTCTTCCCGGCGCCGTTCGGGCCGAGCAGGCCGACGATCCTTCCGGAGTCGATTTCGAGCGAGATATCGTCGAGCGCCGTGACGTCGCCGAACCGGCGGGTCACGTGATCGAGTCGGGCAAGTGTTGTCATTCAGTGGCTCCCAGTACTGATCGAAGGGTTTCGGTGTAGTCCTCGAACGCGCGGCGACCGCGTTTGGTGAGGGCGAGGTAGGTGACAGGCGTGCGGCCTTGGTGGGTCTTGGTGACCTCGACGTAGCCCGCGTCCTCAAGCTTTCGAAGGTGGGTGGAAAGGTTCCCCGGTGTCATGTCGAGCAGCTCCTGCACGCGCGGAAACGACATCCGGTCGCCGACCGGCAAGGTCGCGAGGGTGGCGGTGATCCGCAATCTCGCGGCCGCGTGGATGACGGGGTCGAGTTCGTCCATCTCAGCGAGCCTCTCGGATGCGCAGCCAGTGCACGAGCGCCGCGACGAGGAAGGCGACTCCCCCGAGCGCCATCACCAGGTTGTTCGCTGGCGCACTGAAGAAGGGAGAGAGTGCACCGAGGAAAAGCAGCACGAGCCCCAGCTCGAGCTGACTCTTCTCGTTCCACAACGCCGCGCCGAACAGGTACATGATGCCGGCCATGACCGCGTAGGCGGAGGGGAAGTAGAGCGACGCGAGCTGGGTGGACATGCCGTTCTGGAGCAGGGCGACACCGACCGCCGCGAGCGCAATGCCAAGGATCGTCCACGACATGCCGTAGACGGCCCCCTGGAAATCGGATGCGCCGCGCACGCCCCTGCCCATGCGGATGCCGACGATCGCCGACGTCACGATCGACGCGACGATGAGCAGGCCGAAGACGCCGGCCGCGATAGCCATCGGCACCTGGAACCAAGGATTTCCACCCGGCCACGCCGACCAGATCAGGAGGAAGCCGACGAGCCACGCGACGCCCCACACCGTGTAGAGCGCTGCGACCGGGCGCATGTAGGCGAGGTCGACAGCGCGCTTCTGCTGCTCAAGCAGCGCGAGCATCTCCGCGGGGTCGAGCGGATGGTCGTCGTCTGGCAGGTTGCTGGCCATGGGCTGCTTTCGATTGGAGGTCACAGGATGAAGGGGAGGATGAGCGCCGGAGCGCTGGTGGCAAGGTTCACGAGCAGGTGCGCGACGATCAGCGGCATGAGCCGCCGCTGCCAACGGAAGATGAGTGCGGAGCCGACGCCCCAGACGAAGAATGCGACCGCGAACACCAGCATCCCCTGGAGCGTGCTCGCGAAGAAGATGTGCTGGAGCCCGAACGCCACCGACGGCAGCAGCACGGCCAGAATGGGGCGGCCTCGCTGCAGCCTGCCCTGGCTATATCCGCGGAACACGAACTCCTCGGCCGGCGCGTTCAGGGGCGCGAAGGTCAGGACGACGACGATGCCGAACACCAAGGCGGCGGCAGGGGCGATGGCCGGAAGCGCGGACGGGTCGGGCGCGAAAACGGTGCCGAAGCTCGTGAACGCGTCGCCGCCCTCCAGCGCGAACATCGTGCCGATGATCGCCAGCGCGAACGGCACATAGAGCACCATCAACCAGAGCAGTCCCCACAGCACGTCGCGGCCGAGGCGGTCGCGGTCGAAGCCGGCCAGCTCACGCAGCGTGCTCCCCTCCCGGCGGACCAGCCGGCGCTACGAGCAGCAGGCTCAGGATGTTGACCGGCAGCAGCGCAAGCGGCGACAGGGCAGCAGCGGCCGCGATTCCGGATGGCTGTCCCAGGAGGGCGAGCAGCCCCATGGTGGCCAGCCAGGAGAGCGCGACCAAGCCGACCCGCGCGAACGGCAGCAGAGCGGGCCAGGCGAGTCCGGGCATCCGGGACTCGCGGTCGGCGAGTTGAGGGGCCCGCGATTCGGTGTCCGCGTTCGAGGTGGTGTGCTGCACACCTACTTTGTAACACAAAGTACTCTGCCTCCACAACATCTTTGCACTCGCACCGTCCGCGCACGCGCGGGTCGAACACTCCGCGCGCGGGTCCAATTCGACCCGCGCGCGGGTGTTCGACCCGCGCGACGGCTCCCCCGCCGGGCGAGCGCGGCGCGTCCTTTATAGGATGGAGGGCTCATGATTCCCGCGATCGCCGCCATCACCTACCCGCCTGACCTCCCGGTCAGTCAGCGACGTGACGACATCGCGCGCGCCATCCGGGACCACCAGGTCGTGATCGTCGCCGGCGCGACCGGCTCGGGCAAGACCACCCAGCTGCCGAAGATCTGCCTCGAACTCGGGCGCGAATCGATCGGCCACACCCAGCCGCGGCGCATCGCCGCGCGCACCATCGCCGAGCGCATCGCCGAGGAGCTCGGCAGCGAACTCGGCGACCTCGTCGGCTACCAGGTGCGCTTCACCGACCGGGTCGGCAAGAACACGCGCATCAAGCTGATGACCGACGGCATCCTGCTGAACGAATTGCAGCGCGACCGGATGCTGCGCAAGTACGACACGATCATCATCGACGAGGCGCACGAGCGCTCGTTGAACGTCGACTTCCTGCTCGGCTACCTGAAGCAGCTGCTGCCGAAGCGCCCGGACCTGAAGGTGATCATCACCTCGGCGACCATCGACCCGGAGAGCTTCGCCGCCCACTTCGCCGCGCCAGACGGCACGCCCGCCCCGATCGTCGAGGTGTCTGGCCGCAGCTACCCGGTCGAGATCCGCTACCGGCCGCTCGCGCCGGAGTCGGCATCGGACGACCCGGACGACCCCACCCCTGTTATGCAGGACATTTCCCCCTCTCGCCGCCAAGCCATTGGCAAGCAGGGCCGTTCATCCGAGAAAGTCCTGCACAACAGGGAAGACGAGGAGGCCGAGGGCAGGGACCTCTTCCAGGCCATCAACGACGCGCTCGACGAACTCGCCAGGGAGGCGCCGGGCGACGTGCTCGTCTTCCTGAGCGGCGAGAACGAGATCCGGGATGCTCAGGATGCGATCACCGCGCGCAACCTGCCTGGCACCGAGGTGCTCCCGCTGTTCGGGCGGCTGAGCTCGGCCGAACAGCACCGCGTGTTCCGGCCGAGCACGACGCCGGGCACCCGCCGCCGGGTGGTGCTCGCCACCAACGTCGCGGAGACCAGCCTGACCGTCCCCGGCATCAAATACGTCATCGACGCCGGCACCGCGCGCATCAGCCGGTACAGCACACGTGCGAAGATCCAGCGGCTGCCGATCGAGCCGATCTCGCAGGCATCCGCGAACCAGCGCTCGGGGCGCGCCGGCCGCACGAGCGACGGCATCGCGATCCGCCTCTACTCCGAGGAGGACTACGACCGGCGGTCGGAGTTCACCGACCCGGAGATCCTGCGCACCAACCTCGCCGCGGTCATCCTGCAGATGATCTCGCTCGGGCTCGGCGATATCCGGGAGTTCCCGTTCCTGCAGCCACCGGATTCGCGCGGCGTGAAGGACGGCGTCGACCTGCTGTCAGAGCTCGGCGCGATCGAGAGCTTCCGGGAGGGCCCGGCGATCACCAAGGTCGGTCGGCAGCTCGCGCAGCTGCCGATCGACCCGCGACTGGCCCGGATGGTCGTCGAGTCGAAACGGTGGAACGTCACGCGCGACGTCATGGTCATCGTCGCCGGGCTGAGCGTGCAGGACCCTCGCGAGCGCCCGCTCGACAAGCGACCGCAGGCCGACCAGTCGCATGCCCGGTTCACCGACAAGACGAGCGACTTCCTCACCCTGCTGAACCTCTGGAACTACCTCAAAGGGCAAGGAGAAGGAGCTCTCCGGCAGCGCTTTCCGCCGGCTGTGCCGCGCCGAATACGTCAATTTCCTGCGCTTTCGAGAGTGGGAGGATGTCTACCGGCAGCTGAAGCGCATGTCCAAGCCGCTCGGCTTGACACTCGACGAGGGCAGCCACGAACCGGATGGCACGGGCATCCACCGCTCGCTCCTCGCCGGGCTGCTCAGCCAGTTGGGCATCCGGGACCAGACCGGCAATGACAAGCGCGGCCGCGGCGACTACATCGGCGCAAGACAAGTGCGGTTCTCGATCTTCCCCGGCTCGGCGCTGGCCAAGAAGCAGCCGGCAGAGCTGATGAGCGCCGAGCTGGTCGAGACCAGCCGGCTGTTCGCCCGGATGAACGCGTCGATCGACCTGTCCTGGGCCGAGCCCATCGCCGGGCACCTGGTCAAGCGCTCCTACGGCGAGCCGCACTGGGAGAAGCGGCAGGGTTCCGCGGTCGCCTACGAGCGCGTGACGCTGTACGGGGTGCCGATCGTCGCCCGCCGGCGCATCCAGCTCGAGCGCATCGACCTGCCGCAGGCGCGCGAGCTGTTCATCCGGCACGCCCTCGTCGACGGCGAACTCACCTTCGACGCGAAGGACCGCGGCTACGCCTTCGACCGCGCCAACCGCCGGCTGCGCGCCGAACTCGCCGAGGTCGAGGAGCGCACCCGCCGCCGCGACATCCTCGTCGACGACGAGGCGGTATTCGAGTTCTACGACAAGCGCGTCCCCGCCGAGGTCGCGGGCCAGCGCTCGTTCGAGAAGTGGTGGCGCAGCGCGCGCGCCGAGAGCCCAGAGCTGCTCACCATGCGCAAGGAGGACCTGCTCCCGGATGCCCAGCAACCGCAGGCGGTCGCCGGCGGGTTCCCGGGCGAGTGGCATCAGGGCGACCAGACGTTGCGCCTGAGCTACCGGTTCGAGCCCGGCGCCGACGATGACGGGGTCACGGTGCAGGTGCCGCTCGCGCTGCTCCCCCGGCTGCGGCCGGACGGGTTCGACTGGCAGGTGCCGGGGCTGCGTCACGAACTGACCACCGCGCTGATCAAGGCGCTGCCCAAGGCGATCCGCCGCAACGTGGTGCCGGCGAACGACTGGGCGCACCGGCTGCTCGACGGCGCGCCGGCGGACGGCTCGGAAGACGTGTCGCTGCGCCAGTATCTCGCCCAGCAGATCCAGCGGCTCACCTACACGCCGGTTGACCCCGACGACTTCGAGCTCGACCGGGTCCCCGACCACCTGCGGATGACCTTCGCGGTCATCGACGAGCGCGGCCGCCGGGTGGCGGCGTCCAAGGAGCTGGAGAGCCTCCAGCACAAGCTCAAGAGCCGCGCCCGCGAATCGGTGGCTCACGCGCACGTACGCACCCCGAACGCGCTCGAGCGGGACGGGCTCACCGGCTGGGACCTCGACGCCCTGCCCCGCGTGCTTGACACCACGGTCAGCGGCAACACCGTTCGCGCCTACCCGGCGCTCGTCGACCAGGGAGCGACGGTCAGCATCCGGCTCCTGGGCACCGAGGACGAGCGTGCGCGCGTGCACCGCCGGGGCGTGCTCCGGATGCTGCTGCTCACCGTGCCGTCACCGGTCGGGTACGTGCAGGAGCACCTCACCAGCGCTGAGAAGCTCACGCTGGCCCGCAGTCCGTACCAGAACACCGGCGAACTGTTCACTGACGCGGCGTTGGCCGTCGCCGACGACGTGCTCGGTGAGACCGAGGTGTTCACGCGCGCAGAATTCGACGCGGTGCGCGAGCGGCTCTCGGCGGCGCTTGTCGACTCGCTGTTCGACACCGTCGCGCTGGTCAGCCGTGTGCTCGGCGCGGCGCGCGACGCGGAGAAGGCGATCGCTGCGAACTCAGGACTCGCGCTGCTGGCACCGCTCGCCGATGCGCGCGAACAGCTGCAGGCGCTGGTTTACCCCGGCTTTGTCAGCCGCACCGGCATCCGTCAGCTTCGCCGGCTGCCGATCTACCTGGCCGGCGTCACCCACCGAGTCGGCAAGCTCGCCGAGAACCTCGGCCGGGACCGGGTCTGGATGGGCGAGGTGCAGACGGCCACCGAGAAGTACCGGGCGGCCGGCGGGCAATTGCCGCTGCAACCGGATGCGCCGGCGAAGGTCGCCCGGGCCCGCTGGCTGCTCGAGGAACTGCGGTTGAGCCTGTTCGCCCAGCACCTCGGCACCGCGGAACCGGTGAGCCTGCAGCGCATCACCCGGGCGCTACAGTGACGAGCGTGGAGTTCCCGCGCGCCAATCTGCTCATCGCCACCAGCCGGCTGCATCCGGCCTCCGATGGCGGTTACACGATCGCGGCCATGAACCGCGCTCGGCAGCTTCGCGACGCCGGCGCCGACCCGATCCTCCTCACCGTCGACTTCGCCGCTGACTACGACGAGCACCGCGACGGGTTCCGCCGCATCGGCCTCGCCGATGAGGGCACGGTGCTGCGCAACCTATACGAGGAGGCGCGCGCCGACCCGAGCTGGCTGATCGCCGCGGCAGATCCGGGACTGGACGGTCGGATCTCGACGGGCTCGATCACCGAGAGCTCGATCACCGAGGGGCCGCACACCGAGCATCCGGATGCCGCCGGCCGCCCGCTGCTGCGCACGCCGCTGGTCCCGCGTGCGGATTGGCACCGCGCCACCGACACCATCACGGTCTACGACGACGGCGAACCGGTCGGCACTCTCGCCGGATTCGGGGCGCTGTACCGGGCCTGGGTGAACCACGTCATCGCCGGACTGGACCCCGACCTGCCGACGGTGATCATCGCCGAATCACGGCAGGTCGGCGAACTGCTCATCCCACTGCGCGACGCCCGCACGAAACTCGTCCACACAGTGCACAACGCCCACACCATGCCACCGCACGAGTGGGACTCGCCGATGGATGCGCTGTGGAGCGGATGGATCGACACGCTGGCCGGCTACGACGCGGTGACCTTTCCCACCGCCAGGCAGCGCGACGACGTCATCCGCCGGTTCGGCGGGCCCACCCGGTTCGAGGTCATCCCCAGCGCGGTGCCTGCGCCCCGTGCCGAAGCACCCTCGCCACAACGTGATCCGCTCCTCACCGTCGTTGTCGCCAGGCTGGCGCCGCAGAAGCGCGTCGACCGCGCCATCCGGGCGATCGCCGCGGTGCGGCAGCGCGGCATCCTGGCGCGGCTGGACGTCTACGGCGACGGTCCATTGCGCGGCGAACTGGAAGCACTCATCGACGAGCTGCAGTTGCGCAACGCGGTCCGGCTGCTCGGCTACGACCCGGCGGTGACCGAACGTATCGGCGAGGCGTCGCTGCTGCTGCTGACCAGCGAGTACGAGGGGCAGAGCCTCGTGATCCTCGAGGGGTTCAACCGCGGCACCCCGGCGGTCGCCTTCGACGTCAACTACGGACCATCCGAGCTCATCGACGAGGGCGTGAGCGGCCACCTCGTTCCGGTCGGCGACATCGACCGGTTCGCCGACACGATCGCCGATGTGCTCAGCAACCCTCCGGTGCTCGCGGGTCTCATCGACGGTGCGCGGCTCTCAGCCGAGCGGATGAGCGTCGCCGCCGTGATGGAACGCTGGCGGCGACTGCTCACCGAACTGGTCGACTGAACCTCGTACTTTCTGAACTCAGAGCACCTTCGACAGGAACGCCTTGGTCCGCTGGTGCTGCGGGTTGGCGAGCACCTCGGCCGGGTCGCCCGACTCGACGACCACGCCGCCGTCCATGAAGACGAGCGAGTCCGCGACCTCACGCGCGAAACCCATCTCATGGGTGACGACGATCATTGTCATCCCGGATGCGGCGAGCCCCTTCATGACGTCCAGCACGTCCCCGACGAGTTCAGGGTCGAGGGCGGACGTCGGCTCGTCGAACAGCATGAGCTTGGGCTCCATCGCGAGTGCACGGGCGATCGCCACCCGCTGCTGTTGGCCGCCGGACAGGTGTGCAGGATAGGCATCCGCCTTCTCTGCGAGCCCGACCCGCTCCAGCAGTTCCTTCGCGCGGGTGACAGCCGCCGCCTTGTCGGTGCCCTTGACCTTCATGGGCGCCTCGATGATGTTCTCCAGCGCGGTCATGTGCGGGAAGAGGTTGAAGCGCTGGAACACCATGCCGATATCGCGCCGCTGACGCGCCGCCACCTTCGGCTTCAGCTCGTACAGCTTGTCGTCGCGCTCCTCGTAGCCGACGAGCACGCCGTCGACCGAGAGGCGCCCGGCGTCGACACGTTCGAGGTGGTTGATGCAGCGCAGGAACGTGGACTTGCCCGAACCGCTCGGCCCGATGAGGCACATGACCTCGCCGCGGTTGACCGTGAGCGTTATGCCCCTCAGGACCTGGTTGCTCCCGAAGTTCTTCGAGACCTGTTCGGCCTTGACCATGGGAGGTTGCGCTGGTGGAGTGGACGTCATCGGTGCTCCCGTCCGTGCGTTTCGAGGCTGTCGGGACCGCCATCCGGACCCGTCGTCTGGATGGCACCGGTCTCAGTGGTGGGCCGCTTCTCGATGGCCTGCCCGATGCCGCGCGAGAACCGCTTCTCCAGGAAGTACTGTCCCACCATCAGGAGCGAGGTGAACAGCAGGTACCAGGCCGAGGCGACCAGCAGCAGCGGGATCGGGTCGAAGATCACCGCGGAGATGTCGCGAGAACGCCCGTACAGGTCGAAGCTGTACGGCACCGCCGCGACCAGGGACGTGGTCTTCAGCATCGAGATGACCTCGTTGCCGGTCGGCGGAATGATGATGCGCATCGCCTGCGGGATTACAATCCGGCGCATCGACTGTCCCCAGCCCATGCCGAGCGCCTTCGACGCCTCGGTCTGGCCGGGGTCGACCGAGAGGATGCCGGCCCGCACGATCTCCGCCATGTACGCAGCCTCGTTCAGGGAGAGGCCGATGACGGCGAGCCAGAACACGTCGATGGTCGCCTTGGTGTCGATCGACGTCCACGGCGCCGTGAACGGGATGCCGATGTCGATGGTCGCGTAGATCGTCGTGAACAGGCCCCAGAACACGAGCTGCACGTACACCGGCGTGCCGCGGAACACCCACAGGTAGAGCCAGGCGACGCCCTTGACCACCGGATTGTCCGAGAGTCGCATTATGGCGAGGATGATGCCGAGCACGATGGCGATGACCATCGAGTAGATCGTCATCAGCAGGGTATTCAACGCTGCCTGCGAGATGCGGCGGTCGAAGATGTACTTCGCGAACTGGTCCCAGCTGTACGCGTCACGCCGCGACGCGTCGTAGATGAAGAGCGCAAGGCCCAGGATCAGAATGACGGCGAAGACGATCCGCCACGGGTGGCGGAGCTTGATCGCCTTGATAGGTTCGGGTTGCGCCGGTGCCGGCGGCACGGTTTCCCGTGCCGCCGGTCGGTCCGCCTGAGGCGCACTCATAGAACTACCCCTTGGTAGCTGCGTTGATCGTGATCTTGTCGATGGCGCCGTTCTGAACGCCCCACTTGGTGAGGATGTCCATGTAGGTGCCGTCGTCGACGAGGGACTGCAGTGCTGCCTGCAGCGCTTCAGCGAGCTTCGAGCCCTTGGCGACGGCGATGCCGTACGGTGCGACCTCGAACGCGTCACCCGCGAGCTCGATCTTGTCCTTGACCTTCGACACCGCGTACTGCGTGATCGGCGAGTCGGCGCTCATCGCGTCGGCGCGGCCGAGCGCGAGTGCGTTGGTGGCCTCATCCTGACTCTCGAACTTGAGGATGTTGATCGGCGCTTTGCCAGCCGCCTCACACGCGGCGGACTTGGCCGGCAGCTCCTCAGTCTCCTCGTAGGTGGTGGCCTGCACCGACACCGTCAGCCCGCAGGCGTTGTCCGGGTTGACTGCCTTGCCGATCTGCTGCGCCCACTGAACGCCGGCGTTGTAGTAGTTGACGAAGTCGACCGACTGCTCACGCTCGGCGGTGTCGGTGAACGACGAGTAGCCGATGTCGAAGGTGCCGCCGTTGACCGCCGGGAGGATGCGGTCGAAGGCGGACTGATGGTACTCGGTGGTGAGGCCCAGCTTCGCGGCCATCGCGTTGCCGAGCTCGACCGACCAGCCGTCTGCGCTGCCGTCTTCCTTCTTGAACTCGTTCGGGGCGTAGCCGATGTCCATGCCGATGTTCAGCTTGCCGGCCTTGCGGATGTTGTCGGGCAGCAGCGCCACAGCGGCCTCGTCGACCTTGATTGACGATCCCGGGTTGTTGGAGCTGTTGTTGGCCGGCGGCGCGCTGTTGTCGACGCATCCGGTAAGCAGGAATGCCGAGATGGCAGCGATCGCCGTCACGGTGAGTTTGGTGCGCATGGTTTCCTCTTCTCCTCATTGACTTCGGGACCCATAGGGCAGACTAAGCCGACCCGCCCGTATCTTGACCGGTCCTGACGGGAGAGAAGATAACAATCCTGCCTTGACCCCGTCGTCACAGCGGTATCCGTACCTTATCGCAGGTGGATCGGGTGATTTCTCGCGTTAAAGCGACCGGCCGCGCACGAAATCGTGCACGGCCAGTCGGAACGGCTTGTGAGGTTGTGCGTCAGCTCGCCGACGGCTTGGAGACCGACTTGGTGTTGGTCTCGTACGACGTGTTGGTCGACTCGAAGAAGTTGACCAGTTCGTAGGTGTCGTTGGCGGTTGCCATCCACTTGGCCGGGTTGGAGACCTTGTACTCGGGGTCGAATCCGAGCTCCTCGAGACGACGGTCGGCCAGGTACTTGACGTACTGGTTGATGTAGTTGGCGTTCAGGCCGAGGATGCCGCTGGGCAGCAGATCCTTGTTGTACTCCTCCTCCATCTCGACCGCGTCGAGGATCATCTGCTTGATCTCCTGCGCGAACTCCGGCGTCTGCAGATCTGGGTTCTCCTCCAGCACGGTGAGGATGAGGTTGATGCCGAACTTCAGGTGCAGTGACTCGTCGCGGATGATCCAGTCCATGAGCGAGCCGAAGTTGCGCAGCAGGTTCCGCTGGCGGAAGCTCAGTGCGACCATGAAGCCCGAGTAGAACCAGATGCCCTCGAGGATGATGTTGTACGCGACGAGGTTGCGGACGAAGTCCTGCTTTCCCTCTGTCGTCGAGATGTCGAGCGTCTCCTCGGTCATCCGCTTGATGTACTTGACCTGGAACTCTTCCTTGCGCGCCATCGACGGCACCTCGACGTGCGAGTTGTAGGCCTCTTCGCGGTCGATCGGGAAGGTCTCCAGCACGTACTCGAAGCTCATGCAGTGGTTGGCCTCCTCCCACATCTGCTTGGCGAGGTAGAGGTGCGCTTCGGCCGCGTTGATGTAGGGGTACACCCCGAACGCGAGCGCCTTGTTGACGAGCAGCTCGTTCGGGTTGAAGTAGCTCATGAGGAAGGTGATCGCGTGACGCTCTTCATCCGTCATGCGCTTGAAGTCGGCGATGTCCTGGTCGAGCTGGATCTCGTTCGGGAACCAGGTGTTCGCAACAGCCTGGTCATACAGGTCCATCGCCCACTGGTACTTGACCGGCTTCAGCAGGAGGCCTTCCTGTACGCCGGTTCCGAGAATTGACATGCCTATCTTCCTTCTTTCAATCCGTTGGTGGTCGAGACCCATCCGGTGGTCGAGCTTGTCGAGACCCGGTGGTCGAGCCTGTCGAGACCTACTGGCAGCTGTCGCACTGAAGCTCGTCCATCGGGTCGACCGGTACGTAGTACTCCTCGTTCATCATTCACCTGCCTTCGGCGTGAGTCCACCGAACCCGCGCCGGGCAGGTGCGGCGGGGGCGGATGCCTGTGCGGCGCCCGCGGACGCCGCGGCGAAGCCGCGGCCGGCATCGGTCTTGATCTCTTCTGCCTTGTTGACCTTGACGGTCGACTGCTCCGCCTGGTGGCGCGGCTTCATGTGCAGGTAGTAGGTCGTCTTCACGCCGCGCTCCCACGCGCCCATGTAGACGGCCATCATGTCGTCGATGTCCCGCGACTCGAGGTACATGTTGCGGCTGATGGCCTGGTCGATCCACTTCTGCGCGCGCGCCGCAACCTCGAGGAAGGCGAACGGCGAGAGCTGGAAGCTTGTCTTGTAGACCGCCTTGAGCTCATCCGGGATCTCCTCGATGCCCTGGATGTCGCCCTGGCTGCGCAGGATCGACTCGCGCACCTGGCCCCAGATGCCCAGCTTCTGCAGGTCGCGCACGAGGTTGCGGTTGACCTCGAGGAACTTGCCAGAGGAGGTCGACCGGCTGAAGATCTGCGTGAACTGCGGGTCAAGGCCGGGGGTGGTGCCGGCGACGAGGCCGATGGATGCCGTCGGCGCGATCGCCATGAGCGTCGCGTTGCGCATCCCGCCGGCGACCTTGGTGCGCAGGGCGTCCCAGTCGAGGCGCGTCGTGCGGTTCACCTGGATCGGGATCTGGCGGTCCTGCTCGGTGAGCGCGATGGAGTCGATCGGGACCATGCCCTTCGACCAGCCGGAGCCGTCGAAGTTCGGGTACGCGCCGCGCTCCTTGGCGAGGCTCGGCCGATTCGTCGATCGCGGCGTAGGAGACGTGCTCCATGATCTCGTCGATCAGGTCGTACGCCTCTTCGCTCTCGTAGCTGAAGCCGAGGCGCTCGACGATGTCGGTGAAGCCCATCACGCCGAGACCGACCGCGCGGTTCTGCTCGTTGGAGAAGTCGGCCTCAGGCACCGAGGAACGCGTGATGTCGATGAGGTTGTCGAGCTGGCGGACAGCGGTGCGCGCGCTCTCCTCGATCTTGGCGAAGTCGACGCTTGGGCGTCCGCCCTCCGCCTCGATCAGGTGCTGGGACAGGTTGATCGATGCGAGGTTGCAGACCGAGACGTTGTCCTCGTCCTGCGGCAGCGTGATCTCGGTGCACAGGTTCGACAGGTGGATCGTGCCGGTGTTGTTGTTGAGGGCACGGTTGTTGATCGTGTCCTTCCAGGTCAGCCACGGGTGGCTGGAGGCCTGCAGGGAGATCAGGATCGCCTTGAACTGCTCGCGCGCCTTCAACTTCTTGTGCATGCGCAGCTGCCCGGTGTTCGCCATCTCGACGTACTCGGCGTACCGCTTGGAGAAGGCTGCGCCGTACAGCTCGTTCAGATCGGAGACCTCGAGCGGGTCGAACAGGTACCAGTCGTCGTCGTTCTGCACGCGCTTCATGAACTCGTCGCTGATCCAGACCGCCGTGTTGGCAGTGCGGGTGCGGCGGTACGGGTCGCCGGAGTTCTGGCGCAGGTCGAGGAACTCGGGGAAGTCGAGGTGCCAGTTCTCCATGTAGAAGCACAGCGCGCCGAACTTCTTGCCGCCGCGGCTGACCGCGCGCAGCACCGAGTCGATGGTGTGCATGAACGGGATCGGACCGGTCGAGGTGGTGTTGTTCGACCGGATGGGCGAGCCCTGCGAGCGGAGCTTGGTGACCGAGAGCCCGATGCCGCCGGTGCCCTTGGTCAGCCACATGACATCGCGCATCGTCTTCGCGATGTGCTCGATGTCATCCTGCATCTCCATGACGAAGCAGTTGGCGAGCTGCGGGTAGCTGGTGCCCGCGTTGACGAGCGTCGAGCCCGCGGCCAGGTACTCGAGCTTCGACATCTTCTCGTAGAACTTCAGCGCGTGGCTGGTCGGGTCTGCCTCGTTGAGGGAGAGGCCCATGGCGACGCGCATCCAGAAGTACTGCGGCACCTCGAGCGAGTCACCGTTGCGGCCCTTGATGCCGTAGCGGTTGTTGAGGGTGACGACGCCGATGTACTTGAGCAGGTCGTCGCGGGTGTGGTCGAGGGCGGCCGCGAGACGCTCGAGGTCGAACATCTCGGTCAGCCGGGTGTCGAGCAGTCCCTCGTTGACACCGCGGGTCAGGTTCATGATGAAGTGCTCGGTGTGCAGCCGGGCGAGGTCTTCGTCGGTCTCGTAGTCGCCGAGCACGCGCTTGTAGATGGTCTTCAGCAGCAGGCGGGCTGCGACGGTGTCGAACTCCGGGTCATCCTTGACGTTCTGGAGCGCGACCTGGATGACCGCCTCGTCGAGCTGCTGGGTGGTGATGCCGTCGAACAGGGTGAGCTCAAGCTCGCTCGCGATCTGCGTCACCCAGGTGATGTTCTCGTCGAGGTCGTGGCTGGCTCGCTCGATCGCGAGGTTGATCTTGTTGGCGTCGTACGGCTCGCGCTCGCCGTTTCGCTTGACTACCGTGATGCCCAATTTATGTTGCTCCCAACTCCTGGAATACCGCTCCGACCGGCAGTTATTCCTGTCCCCATGTGGCTCTCTCTCGGGAGCCGATTGTTGCTGCGCGAGTGCACGTCCACGGGCCATTTCGGCCTCCCAGAGCAGTGTCGCTGCTTTGCAGTGTGATCACTATATAGCGGGGGTCTGACAACTCTGAAACCCTAGATGTAGTGGGCGTGTCATCCACAGGTGTGTATAAGTTGACCCGGGTTTCCCACACCCTGTGCATGGATTTCAGGCGCCTTCTCTGGCTCGCGGAGGGGCCAGAAAGCGCCCTTCCGCAGCCACGAAGGGCAGTTGGCGACCCCTCGCAGGATCGAGGCTGCAGAACGCCAGGGTCAGGGCGCCGCGACCGGCGTCGCGGCGGGCGCGAACTAGGATTGTGGATCGTGAGCGGCTACCTGAGTCTGTTGAGGACGAAGGGCGTCGCGCGGATCATGAGCGCGCAGCTGGTCGCACGTTTTCCGTCGGGGATGCTTGCGCTCGCGTTCCTGATCCACATCGAGAAGCTCACCGACTCGTACGGCTACGCGGGCCTCGTGCTGGCCGCGACGAGCATCGGCCAGGCGATCGCCGGACCGCTCACCAGCCGGTGGATGGGCCGCTGGGGCATGCGCCCGGTCATCACCATCGCGCTCGTGATCTCTGCGGCATCCGTTGCCGTCATCGCCTACGCGCCGATCCTGCCGGTGTGGCTCTACATGGTCGTGGGCTTCACCGCCGGACTCAGCACGCCGCCGATCCAGCCGGCGGTGCGCACCATCTACCCGAAGATGGTCAACTCGCGGCAACTCACCCCGCTGTTCTCGCTCGACGCATCCGCGCAGGAGATCATCTGGGTCATCGGGCCGGTGATCACCACCCTCATCGCCACCCAGATCAGCACCGAGATCGCCATCACCGTCGCGATCGTGTTCATGGTCGGCGGCGGAGCCTGGTTCCTTTCATCGCCGGAGGTCGGGCGGGTCCGCATTCCGCGCAGCCGGCGCAGGCTCGGCGTTGTGCTGTCGCGTCCGCCGGTGCTGCTCGCGACCGCGACCGGCTTCCTGCTGATCGGTGCGTGCGCGGCGGCGGAGGCCGGCGTGGTTGCGACGTTCGGCGAAGGCGGCTGGGAATCCGGGGTCGTGCTGGCGATCTTCGCGGTCGGGTCGCTGTTCGGCGGTCTCGCCTTCGGTCACCTGCCGATCGGCCCGTGGGCGCTCGCGCGCCGGATGTTCATCGTCTTCCTCGGCATGGCCCTCGCCGCGTTCGTGCTCGACTTCTGGTGGCTGTCGGTCACGCTCCTGATCGCGGGCATCGGCATCGCCCCAGCTCTCGCGGTGATGTTCGCGATCGTGTCGGCGAGCGTGAAGTTCTCGGAGACCGCCGAGGCGTACGGATGGGTCGGCACCGGTCAGCTGATCGGCGCGGCCATCGGGTCGGCAGCCGCAGGGTTCATGATCGACGCGTTCGACGCGCACGGCGCCTTCTGGGTGGCGATCGCGTTCGGCTTCCTCGGCGTTCCTCGTGCCGGTGATCTTCCGCGGCGCGCACCCGGACCTCCGCGACCGCGACCCGTCGCCGCTGCCGGACACCGAGCCGGTGTCGACCATCCGCGCCTAGCCGCTGCGACGGGACGGCGCCCATGCATCCGCTCCTACTCGGCCCCCGCGAGGCCACGTTCTGTCATCAGCGGCGCATTGGCAGGATCTGGCATCAGCGATCCCGACTCGATGCGTTGTGCCAGTTCCAGCACACGCCGATTCAGCGGTGCCGATTGCCCGAGCCTCGTGGCGGTTCGCACCACATGCCCGTTGATGTCGTCGGCTTCGGCGCGACGGCCCTTAACCCAGTCCTGCAGGACTGTCGTTTTGGTGTCCGGGAGGGTGTAGACCTCCAGAACTGCATCGAGCAGGCGGCCGGCATAGTCGTCAGGTTTCAATCCCTCGACGTCGTTCATTCCGAACACCGAGACGATTCGAGCTCCAGCGCGGGCCCCGGTTCTGGCTGCCTCCACTCCGGTCGCGAGCATGAAGTCATACATGCCCGGAACCTTGATCGCTTCGGCAAGGGGCAGATTGAGGATCGCGGACGTCACCAGTTCGCAGGAGTTCGCAATCAGTTTCATCCACTTGGACGAGAAGATGTCGTCGGTTGACGTCGCCGTGCCGGCGGATGCCGAAGACGCTCACGACCTCGGGGATGCGCTGGGCCGGGCCTTCCTCGTTCACCCCAAGCGCGAACCACATCGGGGCCTGCTGCTGCACGTGACCCGGAACGAACATGTTGGCGGCGACCTCGATGACGCAGCCGACAGTCCTATGGTTGCCCACCACGTCCGCGATGGTCTCCATGGTCATTCCGTTCTGCATGCCCACCACGAGCCCGTCCGCGGCGAGGAGCGGCCTGATCAGCTCGCAACTCCACCGGGTGTCGTAGCCTTCCACTCCGAGAACAACAAGGTCGAACGGCTCCCGCATCGTGGCGATATCACTCAGGTGGCGCGCAGAGACACGCGTCGTGCGCTGTGAATCTCCGTCGTCCACCTTCACGCCGTTGCTTCGCATCGCCTCGACGTTCTCTGGCCACTGGTCGATCAACGTGACGTCGTGTCCCGCCCGTGTAAGGTCCGCGGCGAACGCCGCCCCATTCGCGCCCGTGCCCAGCACGGCGATTCGTGAGATGGACATGCTGCTACCTCCCAGTGATGCGACTGCCGGCCACAGGAACTTGGACCGCCGGACAGCGCGCGAACACCCTCACGCCGATGCCTGCGAGATACCGGCCTCCGCAAGGAGCGCCGAGCCGACGCGGCGCCCGAGCACCAGGCCGCGCACGAGTCCGCCGGTAGAGCAGTAGGCGTTCAGTGCCGCGTCGATGCCTGATGCGTACGAGCCCGTGGATGACGTCGCCCGACTCGTTGAGCACTCGCCCATCGTCGTCGGTCGCAAGGCCCGCCATGGCGAACGTGATGGTGCTCTGCACCTCGATCACCTCGTACGGCGGCGTGGCGAGCGGATCACGATTCCCGAGCCGCGACGGAGTCAGCGAATCCGGATCCCTCTTAACTTGTTCGTTGAACTCACGGATCGTGGCGACCACGGCGTCGCCGTCGTAGCCCCAGCCGGCGACGGCGGAAGCGAGCTGCTCCAGCGTCTCCGCCTTTGCGTAATTGCCGCCGCGTGATCCCGCGAGCGACATCTTGTCGGCTCCGAGGTCGTGGTCGTACCCTGCACGGGACGGGTGCAGTATCTGCTCCTGCCGGATCTTTTCGTCGGTGACGAGTATCGCGCTCGTGCGGGGCGCGATCTCCATGGCGGCGGTCCAATACCCTGCCGATTCGTCGAAGAACCGCTTGCCATCATGGTCGAGCACGAGGCTGTACTCACTGTGGTACATCGCCAATGACGTGCGATCCGACGCCTCGATCTGGTCCAGCGGGTACGGCATCGGGTGACCATAGAATCCGTAGCCCCGATCGAGAGTGGCGCGCGCCCCGATGGCGCGGGCCATCTGCATGCCGCCACCCTCGCTGAACGGGTTCCCGCGCACCATGATGTTCTCGGCACCGACGATTCCGAACTCCTCGCGCAATTCTGCGTTGGCGTGGATGCCTCCGGTGGCGAGCACGACAGCCTGGGCGCCGACTCGCGTCATCTCGCCACTGTCCCCATCGCGCAGCACCACGCCTGTCACCGTGTCACCCTCACGAATGAGCTCGACCCCCTCCGTGGAGGTCATCACCCACCCCTCGTTGCTCTCCACGACGGTCTTCGCATGCCGAACGAGGTGCGGCACATCGATGACGTGACCGGACCCGAAGCCGAGGATTTCGTGCAGTACAGGGCCAACCAGGACCCCCTGCTGTCGCACCCACTCGATGGCCGACTCGAAGCCCTCGCGCAGGAGGTGGAACTTCCGCAGGTCGCCGTCGGGGTCGAAGCGGAGGAAGTCCTCTTCGTTCAGCGCCGTCCATACGAAGCCGCCCGACCAGACGGACGATCCGCCGAGCGTCGGCGCGCGCTCCGCGACGAGTACGGACAAGCCTTTCTCGGCCGCGGTGCCGGCGACAGACATGCCCGCGATTCCGCTTCCGAGGACGACGACGTCGACTTCGAGGTCGACTTCAGTTTCAGACAACGAATTCTCCTTCGTGGGGCGCACCGCACTTGCGGCTCGCGATAGTGCGGGATTGCTATGCGCGCCAGGCGTTGAGCCGGCGTTCGATAATCTCGAGCACGCTGTTGATGATGAGGGCGACAATTGCGAGCACGAAAAGGATCGCCATCACTCCATCGGTGCGGAACGTCGACGAGTAGTAGACGACTTGTTGACCGAGACCGACCCGAGACGCGACCATCTCCGCAGTGACCACGCCGAGCAACGCGTAGATGACGCCGACCCGCAAGCCGCTGAAAAGCGGCGGAACGATCGAAGGCAGGATTACCCGCGTCAAGCGGTGCGAATGCTTCGCGCCCAGCGAGTCGACGACCTTCAGGTACTCCGGATCCACCGCGTTGATCGCTCCCTCGGTGCTGATGAGGACGACGAAGTAAACCAGGCTCGCCCCGAGGAACACCTTGGATTCCATGCCGATCCCGAACCACAGGATGAACAGCGGCGCCAGCGCGACGCGCGGAAGCGCGTTGAGCGCGGTGAGGAACGGGGAGATGAGCCGCCGGAACCTGGGAAAGCGAGCGAGGACGATGCCGGAGACGATCCCGGCTGCCGAACCGAGCAGGAACGCGAACAGCGCCTCCTGGACAGTGGCCCACACAGGCTCCATCCACGCACCCGTGACAAGGAACTGCTGCAGGAAGGCGCCGATCGCACTTGGCTTGCTGAAGAAGAATTCGTCGATCCACCTCTGGTTGGCGGCGATCTCCCAGAGGGCGAGCAACCCGCCGAACAGGGCGACCCGGGCGGCCCACCACAGACAGGCCACCCCGCAGGTGTTTCGATACGGTCGGCGCGGACCTGGGCCCTTGCGGATGCGTCGCTCACGACCCGCGGGTCATCGCTGAGGCCCTGATCCTGGACCGCGACCTCCGCCTGCACGCTTTCGGACATGAGATTGGTCATGACTTCCTCGGTTCTCTTGGTGGCTGTCGGCGGCCTATTTGTGCTTCAGCAAGGTCCCCAGATGCGTTCGCATAGATCTGCGAATTGGTGGGTGAAGCGAATTTCCTCGGTATCGCGCGGGCGCGGAAAGTCGACCACGATGTCCTCGATGATGCGACCGGGTCGGCCCGACATCACCACGATGCGGTCGGCCAGGGCGACCGCTTCGTTGAATGTCGTGAGTGACCATGACGACCGTGCTTGCGGTCTCCTCCCAGAGCCGCGTGAACTGCGCCTGGACCATCGTCCGGGTGTGTGCGTCGAGTGCCGCGAACGGCTCATCCAAGAGGATGAGCTCGGGCCGGACTGCGAGGGTCCGGGCGATCGCCACCCTCTGCCGCATTCCTTGGGACAAGCGCGACGGGTACGCGTTCTCAAATCCGGCCAGGCCCACGTTGTTCAGAAGCTCGCGAGCATGGTCGCGCCGCTCCACGCGCGGTGCATTGCGGATCTCAGGGCCCAGCATGACGTTGCCGAGCGCGCTCCGCCATGGCAGCAGTCCATCCCGGGCGAACATGTATCCGACTCGGCGATCGATCTTGCCTGCTCGCTCGCCCAATACGTCGATCGTGCCGGCGGTGGGCGTCAGCAGTGACCCGATCATGTTGAGCAGCGTTGTCTTCCCACAACCACTGGGCCCGACCAACGCAATGAATTCGCCGGATCGGATCGACAGGGAGATGTCGTTCAGCGCGGTGACGCGATTCCCGTCTCGGTCGACGAACTGCTGCGATACGTTCGTGACCTGGACGACTTCGCGTGTCGCCGTCGCCGTCATCGGCTCGGCGACATCGCTCTGGGCCTGCGACATGGTGTGCTTCCTCTCGTTCGTTGAGCTGGTGGGGCGTGCGGGACGCGTCATGCGACCCGACGGGCGCGCGTGGGGGTAGGTGAGACGACGCGCGGATGCGCAGGATGGACAGAGGGGCGCAGCAGCCGTCGCTCTACGCTGTTGCATCGGTCAGGGTGCGTGCCGGCTGGTGAGACGCTCATCCATCCTCCTTGATGGTCAGTTCCACGAAGCGAATACATGAACTGTTTAGCCGAGTTGCTTCGAATCGTCAACTGCATTTCGAATTATTGGTGCAATTGCGCTATTTGTTCGGCTCCGTCGCCGAGAGTCGCGCGGGGAGTCAGCGCGCGTCGTCGGCCGAGCCCGAGCGCGCGGCCGCCACGAGGGCGCTTATGCGCGGGTCGCGGCTCGCACGGCCGACCCATACGACCCGCAACGGGCGGCGTCGTGTCCAACTGGGCGACGGACACCTCGGCGAGCGACCCCGCACGGAGTTCGTCATCGACCGCCAAGCGAGACACAACACCCGCGAGTCCTCCCCGCGCACCGCGGTCTTGATCGAGGAAGTCGATCCCATGGTCGTAATGGACGACGGAAGGTCGTACCCGAGGCCGCGGACTGCACGCTCAAACACCTGGCGTGTACCCGACCCGGGTTCCCGGACCACCAAGTGACCGTCGAGCAGTTCAGAAACCGGCATCGGCTGCTCTCGCAGTGCCCAGGGGTGGCGCGTGTCGACGACTACCGAAAGTCGGTCCTGTCCGATCAGGGCGCTGCGGAGCCCGGGCCGCAGGGTGAGTCCCTCGATGAAACCCAGATCCACCGACCGTCGCTCCACCAATTCCATGACGTGCTCAGAATTCGCGACGGCGAGCTCGACATCGGCGTGCGCGAGACGGGGGTGGCCGCTGGCGGTGCGATGCAGCCAATGCGGCACGAGGTACTCCGCAATCGTCATGCTGGCGGCGACGCGGAGCCGTGCCCGCTCGGAATGCCCGATGCCTGTGAGCAGCGCGTCAAGCTCGTCCGCCTCCTGCAGCAACCGTTGTGCCCACGTCACGATGGTCTTGCCCTGTTCGGTCAGCCGTGAGCCGTCAGGGCCACGATTTACGAGCGTCACGCCCAGGCGGCTCTCGAGCGCGGAGAGGTTCTGTGAAACCGTCGGCTGGCTGAGTCCAAGCGAGCGAGCGACCGCGCCAATCGAATGGTGATGCTCAAACGCCCCCAGCAGCCGCATCTGCGCGATCGAAACGCGATCGGTCATAGGTGCAGTCTATGCCCGGGTCGAGAAGTTTGGCTTCCGAACTCGCGCCAAAAGGGTGATTGTGGGTCGATGCCAACCGCCATGACCAACAACACACTGACAAAACGCGCCCCGGGAGTCGCGCTCGCCGCCGCAGTCGGGATCGCCTGCGTCGCCATCGTGCAATTCGTGCCAGTGGTCTCCGCGCTGCTCATCGCGATCACCCTCGGCATCGTCGTCGGCTCCCTGCGGGTGACTCCCGAGTGGGCCAAGGCGGGCATCAGCTGGTCTTCGAGACGCCTGCTGAGAATCGGCATCGTCCTCCTCGGCCTTCAGCTCTCGCTGACCTCGCTCGGCGAGCTCGGTTTCGGCGGCCTCGCGGTCCTCCTCGTCACTGTCGCGGGGACCTTCCTCGGCACACTGGCGATCGGACGGCTCATGCGCGTCGAGCGGGTCACCCGGTACCTGATCGCGACAGGCTTCGCGATCTGTGGCGCGTCGGCGGTCGTTGCCATGTCGAGTGTTGTGGACCCCGACAATGAGTCTGAAGAGGAGGTTGCGCAGGCGGTCGCGCTCGTGACCCTCTACGGCACCATGGCGCTGTTTGCCATCCCTGCACTCGCTCACGTCATCGGCCTTTCGGAACTCGAAGCCGGCCTTTGGGTCGGCGCGAGCATCCACGAGGTCGCCCAGGTGGTCGCAGCTGGCAGCGCGATCTCGGCCTCTGCCCTTGCCATCGCCACGGTCGCAAAGCTCGGTAGGGTCGTGCTGCTTGCACCGCTGGTTGCCGCGACCGGCCTGCGAGAGTCGCTCTTGCGTCGCCGCGCGGAGAGCGCTCGCTCCGCCGCATCCGCAGCGCGGCCGCCGATCGTTCCCCTGTTCGTCCTGGGATTCCTCGGCTGCGTGGCGCTGCGCACTTTCCTGCCCATCCCGGCCGAGGTGCTCAGCGTCACGACGCCGTTGACCACGCTCCTCCTGGCGATCTCGATGTTCGGCCTCGGCACCGGGGTCGACATCCGGAAGGTTGTGCGCACCGGCGCTAGGCCCGCCGCGCTCGGAGCCGCGTCAACCGTCCTTGCGGCAGCCCTGTCACTCGCGGCGATCCTGACCGTCCGCGGTCTCTTCTGATTTGTCAGGCTAAGGAGGATGTTGTTATGCAGAAGCCCGTCGCGATCGTCACAGGCGGAAGTGCAGGAATTGGTTCGGCCATAGTCGCGGCACTGAGACGGGACGGCTACCGCTGCTACTCCTTCGACAAGGCCGCGGGCATGGACGATCCGGAAGCGTTCGCTGTCGACGTCTCCGATTCCGCCGCGGTGGAGGCCGCGGTGGGTTCGGTTCGGGAACGCCACGGGCGAATCGACGCGCTATTCAACAACGCCGGCATGCTCGGTCGTCCCGCGACGCTTCATGAGTTCACGCCGGAGGACTGGAACCAGGTGCTCGCCGTCAACCTCACCGGCGCCTACCTAATGAGTCGCGCCGTGCTTCCGACCATGCTGGCGGAGGGCCGCGGCGTCATCGTCAATACGTCATCCATCGCGGGGCTCATCGCCGGCGGCGGCAGCGCGGCGTATTCGGCCTCCAAGGCAGGGGTCATCGGCCTGACCCGGGCGATGGCGTATGAGTACGGGCCAGCCGGGATCAGGGTGAACGCGATCGCCCCGGGAGCGACGCGCACGGGCCTCGCGGATCACGTCCGCGTGAATGGCCGTCACCCGAACGATTTGCAGCAGCACCGTATCGAGAACACTCCTCTGCGGCGGATCAGCAGCCCCGACGAGATCGCGGAGGTCGCCACATTCCTGGCGTCCGACCGCGCCAGCTTCGTTACCGGCTCAGTGTGGACTGTGGACGGCGGATGGACAGCAGCCTGACGGCTGCCCCGTCCTACGAAACGATACGCATCGCTCCATCGACGCCGACGGCGAGTGCGCCTGCTACTGCGATCGCCACACTCACGGGTTGAATCCAGGTTGCAGGGACCTTGCGCGCCACGACATCGCCGGTAAAGACGCCGGCGACCGTGAACCCGACGAGCAACGCCGTCATCGACCAGTCGATTGCGGCTAGTTCATTGGTGCCAAGCGCAAGTCTTGACCCCGCGGCACCGAAGCCGATGGCGAAGAATACGGGTTGTGCTGTCGCTCGGAAGGTGGCGAAGTCCCACCGGGCTGCGACTGCATATGCCACTAAGGCCGGCCCGCCCACGCCGGCGGCGCTGTTCAGCACCCCCATCAAACCCCCGACGGCCCACACCGTGCCAGGGTGCGGCTCCACGATTCGAACCCGGCGAAGGACCGCAGGGACCAGGAACGCCGCCAAGATGAGCAGTGCGACGACGAGCTGCACGAGCGCATCCGGAACGGTGGATACCGCCCACGCGCCGAGAGGGCTGAGCAGCAATGCCGGCGCCGTGATCTTCAGGAACATCCGCCAGTCGATCGAGCGCACCAAGAGCGCGGCGGCGACTCCGGCACCGACCCCGCCGCAGATCGTGATGACCAGCACTCCGTCGATCGCGCCGAACAGCAGCATGATCCCGGGCGCCGCCACCAGTGCCAGCCCCACGCCGGTCGATCGCTGGGATACGGCGCCCGTGAACACCGAAGCGGCGCCGATGATCATGAGCGGCAGACTGTCGGCCGTCACGGCAGCAATCCCGACGCACTGTTCAACGGGTCCGGACATGCCGCACCGCCGGGAGAGCGACCTGGGTCGTCTGCCCGGCGGTGCGGATCCATGGGTGATGTCCCGGTCGAGCTACGACTCCGCTCAGTCGGCCAGGTAGTCGGACGCACCGGACCAGAAGTAGTCGTCGCAAGCGACAGACTTCTTGTAGGTGTCGGTGTAGTTGACGTAGAAGTCGTTGACGTTCTGGAGTGCTGCGCAAGACATCATCGGTGTGTAGAGCGGGATGTAGCGCTCGACCCAATCCTTGGCAGCGGTCGCATCCACGCCCTCACCCTCGCCCACGAAGATCTCGGTCACCCGGTCGATGTTGGCCGGATCCTTGATGAACTCCATTGACTCGGCGAACGCCTTCTGCAGTCGATGCGCAGCGTCCTCGTTCTCCTGGAGCCACTTCTCGGTCGCAAAGTAGTTCGTCTGCATGAAGGGCTCGAACGCTTCGTGGACACCGCCGGTGCGGAAGTCGATCAGCGTTATGCCTCCCTCATCGACGATGCGCTCACCCGAAGGCGGGGCCGCCACGACCGCGTCCACCTGGCCGGTCGTCACGGCAGCGACCGCGCTGGCGCCGATGCCGACACCGACGAAGTCGGCCTTGGTCGGATCGAGTCCGGCGAGCTCCATAAGCCCCGCGAACACGTTCTGCGTGTCGGCTCCAACGACCGTGACACCGATCGTCTTGTCTTCGAGCGCCTCGAGCACAGCCTGCTGGTCAGACGGGTCCGGCCAGTCGACGCCCGGGCCGCCCACAATGCTGTAGTGCAGACCCCCGGCGATGCCGCCCACGACGGCCTTGATAACGGCAGAGCCGCGCTGCTCGTTGGTGATGTTGATCACGGATGGCGAAGTGTCGACGAGGTCCACTCCTCCGCTCACGAGCGCCTGAACCGCTTCGGGACCGGACGGGAAGCTGACCGGTTCGAGTTCGATCCCATGCTTCTTGAAGATCCCCTCCTCTATGCCGACGAACGTAGGAACGGAAAGGAGGGTGCCGGGATAGACGTGCATGGAGATTTTGGTGAGCTCGTCCGGGCCATCGCCACCGGGGGCGGCGTTGCCGCCTCCCGAACAGGCGACGAGGCTGAGAGCGAGCGCCGCCGCGCCCAGAGTCGCCATCGCGGGTTTACCGGGGAAACGCTTCATTCGTGGACCTTCCTCATTGAAGTGGCAGAACGGCGCTTGGTGCGCCGCCTCTCATGGTGGCATCTATTCTCGAACTGTGCAAGGTATTTCGAAATAGCGTCGATGTGCGAAATCAAGGCGTCTTCTCGATTTGCCCTGGCCTCCCATCCGGAGTCCGCCGCGCGAGCGGGTTCCACGTTCCCTCTGGGAACCCGTCCACGCCCAATTCGACGAGCTCGCGCCGCCTGATCCTCCAAGCGCCGGCACGCCGGATGAACTCGTCGACGTAGCGCAGGCGCGCAGTCCCGGTCACGTTCTCCCAGCTCTGGTGCCACGCTGTCACATAAGTGACTCCACGGGCAGCGTCGTCCCCGAGAAAATCAATGCGCGTCTGGCCCAGCTGGTGCGACGTACGCCGCCAGCGCGCCATTCGGATCTTCTGTGCGGCCACGATCTCATCCCGCCCGCGCCTGGGCCCACCGTTGCCAGGGCCGGGGTCGAAGACATAGTCCACAGTGAACACCTCGGCGACGCCATCGATGTCGTACTCATCGAGTGCCTCGCAGTACCTCGCAAGCAATTGCATGATCTCAGCGCGATCAGATAGTCGCATGTCCATGTCGGTCGCTCCCTCCATACCTGTCGTCCTTTCACGGCGGTGCAACCGCCACGTGCCTTGCGGCGTTCTCGAATCTAAGTAGAATATTCGAAGATATGTTGGCTGCGCCTGCTGCAAGGTGGGCGAGAACGATGGAGTTTCATGAACGCCGGTCTTTTCGACCCGATCGAGATCCGCGGTTTGGCGGTCCGCAACCGTCTCTGGGTCTCTCCCATGTGTCAATACGCAGTCGAGAAGCGTGACGGGGTTCCGACATCGTGGCACCTGGTCCATCTTGGGTCATTCGCGCGGGGTGGCGCGGGACTGGTGATGGCCGAGGCGACCGCGGTGGTGCCGGAAGGGCGCCTGTCGTGGAAGGACACCGGATTGTGGACGGACGAGCAGCGGGACGCCTGGCGGCCCGTCGTGGACTTCGTGCATGACCAGGGTGCAGCCATCGGTGTCCAGCTCGTGCACGCCGGCCGAAAGGCGGGGGTCTATCCGGAGTGGGAACGCGTCGAAGGTGCCGTCATCGCTAAGGGTCAACCGTCGATCGCCCGCGGCTCTGCACCGCTCTCGGCTGGTGGTTGGCGCACCGTCGCACCGTCCGCGATCGCGTTCGAAGGGCTTGCCGAGCCGCGCGAGCTCAAGCCGGACGAGATCGCGGAGGTCGTCGAGGCGTTCGCACTTTCGGCGGCGCGTGCTGCCGACGCCGGATTTGATGTCATCGAGTTGCACGCGGCGCACGGCTACCTTATTCACGAGTTCCTATCTCCACTCAGCAACCGCCGTACCGACGAGTACGGCGGTAGCCTCGAGAACCGCGCCCGCTTCCTTCTTGACATCGTCCGCGCAGTCCGGCCAGTGATCGGCCAGCGACCGCTCTTCGTCCGGTTCTCGGGTACCGACTGGGTCGACGGGGGGTGGACCGTCGAGGAGACCGGGATAGTCGCAGGGTGGTGCCGTGACCTCGGGGTGGACTTCTTCGACATTTCGAGTGGCGGATCCTCCCGCTCCCAGACGCTCACTGTTGCCCCCGGCTACCAAGTTCCGCTCGCACAGGCCGTGCGTGAGTCAGCCGGAGTTCCCGTGGCCGCTGTCGGTCTCATCACGGACGCGCGGCAGGCCGACGAGATCGTTCGGAACGGCGCTGCGGACGCAGTGATGGCCGGCCGCGAGTTTCTTCGAGACCCGCACTTCGCGCTTCGCGCGGCGCGGCAGCTCGGAATCGATCTGGATTACTGGCCGCCGCAGTACGAGCGTGCGCGGCGAGCGTGAGGAGGGTGTGATGAATTCGAGCAATGGAGTGACAGGCATTCGGACCGCGCTGGTGACTGGTGCCGCGAGCGGCATCGGCTTGGCAACCGCACGGCGACTGGAGGCAGACGGTGTGGAGGTGATCGCCGTCGACATGGTCCCCGGCCAGGATCACCAGGTCGACGTCTCGGACCCGTCTTCGGTGGCTGCGCTCGCCGACGCCGTCGGGGAGGTCGACATATTGGTGAACTGCGCCGGGATCCTAGGCGGGACTCAGCCGTTGTGGGAGACCAGCGAGGCGGAGTGGGAACGCGTATTCAGGGTCAACGTCACTGGAACCTTCCTGATGTGCCGCGCCTTCGTGCCTGGCATGCGACGACGCGGCTGGGGAAGAATCGTAAACCTTGCCAGCATGGCAGCACGTGCTGGAAACGCGAACTCGGCGCACTACTCGGCCAGCAAGGCCGCGGTGATCACATTGACCCGCTCTCTCGGCAAGGAACTCGCTCGCGACGGAGTGCTGGTGAACAGCGTAGCGCCGGCGCTGATCGAGACGCCTTTGGTCGAAGGGCGCCCGGCGAATGAGCAGGCGCTCAGCTGGATCCCGATGGGTCGTGCGGGAAGGCCTGAAGAAGTGGCGGAATTGATCGCCTGGCTCTCGTCCGACCGGTTGAGCTTCTCGACCGGCGCGGTTTACGACATCAGTGGTGGCCGGGCGTCGGATTGACGACCAACCGGCTCAGTCTCCGACCAGGAGGCCTGAGGCGTCGATGTTGGATTCAAGCGGACGCAGTGACCCGCGGTCGTCCAGCATCAGATCAGCTGTCCGGCGGATGTGATCGACGAGCAAACGCGCTGCGAGATCCGCATCGCGAGCCAGCGTCGCCTCGACGATTCCGCGATGCTCAGCGGCAATGTCTCTCGTTCCCGGCTCGGGTACGTGTGTGAGCCAGCAACAATACAATTGCGCGGACCGACGCAGTTGCTCCGCAACTGCGGTCAGTCGGACGTTTGTCGTTCCCGAGACCAGCACGGTGTGGAACCGCATGTGCGCCAAGACCCAGTCGTGAGCCAGGTGCTGTGGGTCGTTCGGACTGGACATCGGCGTGTTCTCGAGTCGGTGGTGCGCAGCAAGCACCTGGGATTCCCACGCCAGGTCTCCCTGGATGATTGCCGCGCGGATCGCCGCGTCCTCCACGCCGCACCGGAGCTCGGTGAGGTTGACCAGATCCTCAGCGGTCATCGCCGCGACAGTAAACCCCTGTTGCGGTCGGCTCTCCACAAGCCCCTGCTCGACAAGCCGGGCCAGTGCCTCGCGGATCACGCCGACACTAACCACGTATCGCGAGCACAGCTCAGCGAATGCCAGCTTCTGACCAGGCCGCCAGGAACCAGTGAGGATGTCGTCGCGCAGCACGTCGTGCACCGCTTCGTTTCGTGTTTTTGCAGACATCGGCATGTTCGGAGGATACGGGGCAACGCCGATGCGCCGCAAGGATTTCGAATACTTTTCCAACATCTTGCACTTTCGAAATCTTCGTTTAGAATCGAAACAAGAGAGGGGCATCAATGAAGATTGCTGTACTGGTCAAGCAAGTGCCGGACACCTGGGCCGAGCGCCGGATGGACGTTTCGACGGGATATGTGGACCGCAGCGCGTCGCCTCCGGTCATTGATGAAATCTGCGAGCACGCCATGGAGGTCGGCTTGCGGATCCGGGAGCAGCACGGCGGCACGGTCGTGGCGATCAGCATGGGGCCCGAGAAAGCCTCCGATGCACTTCGGCGATGCCTGGAGATGGGTGCCGACGAAGCGATCCTGATCTCCGACGACCGGCTGGTCGGCGCAGACCTGGCCGTCACCTCCGATGTCCTAGCGCGTGTGCTTGCAGGCACTGCCGATGTGATCGTCGCCGGCACGGCGTCCACCGATGGTCGAGCGGGCCTGTTGCCCGCGATGATCGCCGAGTCACTCGACCTTCCGTTGTTGAGCGGGCTGGACGAGGTGCACGTTGCGGACGGATCCGTCCGTGGCCGGCGGGTGATTCCCGGCGGGACCCAAGAGTTGCGCGCCGAACTCCCTGCGGTTCTGACCGCCACGGAAAGAGCGGCCGAACCGCGCGTGCCGGGACTTCGCGACGTGCTTCGCGCGCGCAAGCGCAAACCAGTCCGGCGCTCACTCGACGACATCGCCGAAGCCACGATCGAGCCCCGATCGCGCGTGCTCACGGTCGCCGAACGGCCCCCGCGTGTGGCCGGTCCCCGGGTGAATTTCAGCCAGGACGCCGTCCGCGATGTCGTGGACATGCTCGTAACCCGCCGCCTCGTCGAAACGGAAAAGCCATGACCCGCACTCTCGCAGTTCTCGAACTGAGCCTCGACGGCTCCCCGGTCGCCGGAGCCGCATCCGCATGGGCGCTCGCCCGCTCACTTGGTGACGCCCGCGCGCTGGTGGTCAGTGATCGGACGACGGCGACCGTGGCTGCGGACCTTGCCCGGATCGGCGTGGACGAAGCGGTGATCTACCGCACCGGTCAGCGTCCGCTCGCCATCGACGTGGTGTCCGCAACGATGGCAGAAATCGCAGGTGACGAAGAAGTCACCGTCGTACTGGCCCACACTCCCGACGGTCGTGAGATCGCCGGCAGGCTCGCGGTCCGTCTCCGTGCAGGCGTGTGCTCCGACGTAGTCGGAGCACGCACAACTTCCGAGGGCATCGTCACCACCCACTCGGTGTTCGGCGGCAGCTTCACCACGGAATCCCGCATCACCACACCAGCCGCGGTGATCACCGTGCGTCCGGGTGCGATCCCGGGAGGTTCGGCGAGCGCGGATCCCGCCCACCTGACTGAGCACCCGGCACCGGATCGCCCTGCCGGAACGCTCGAGTCGGTATCTGTCACTCCCACCGAATCGAATGGGTCTCGGCCGTCGTTGGCATCGGCTGACGCGGTGGTTGCGGGTGGACGCGGTCTTGGCGGGCCAGAGGGATTCGCCCTGCTGGGAGAGCTCGCCGACCGGATCAATGCGGCGATCGGGGCGTCCCGAGCCGCCGTCGACGCGCAGTATGTCTCGGCCGACGCGCAGGTGGGACAGACCGGAGTAACCGTCGCGCCCGCACTGTACATCGCGGTAGGGATCTCGGGAGCGACTCAGCACCTCGCCGGCATGCAGACGTCTTCCACGATCGTGTCAATCAACTCCGACCATGCCGCGCCCATCTTCGACGTCAGCGACTACGCGATCGTCGGGGACGCGTTTGAGGTGGTGCCGGCGCTGATTGACGAGATCGACCGACGCCGATGAGCTCCACCCAGTCCCGCACGCCGTCCGCGCAGCGCCGACGCATCCCGACCCCCGCCCTGGCCGGGGCAGCGGTCATCGGGACGGCCGCGCTAGTTGGGACCGCCATGCTTCTTCGGACCGTTCCGGTGGTCGCCGACTTCATTGAGCACTACCCCGGCGTGGCCACGACCGTCGCTGAGTCGCCGACGGGCTTCCCGGCTTGGGTGACCTGGCAGCACTTCCTGAACTACTTCTTTCTGGCCCTGATCATTCGCACGGGCATCGCCTCCCGCCGGGAGACGCGGCCCTTGGGCTATTGGTCGTCCCGCCGTCGGTCCGGCTCAGCGGCACGCGTGCGGCTCACCGTTTTCGCCCACCTGAGCCTCGATCTGCTCTGGATGCTGAACGGGGTCATCTACGTTCTGCTGCTGTTCGCGACAGGACGCTGGCTGCGGCTGGTGCCCACAGATTGGGATGTGGTGCCGCACGCCGTCTCGGTTGCCCTGCAGTACGCAAGCCTCAATTGGCCGACCGAGGACGGCTGGATTCACTACAACGCGCTGCAGCAGCTTGCCTACTTCGGTGTAGTGTTCCTGCTCGCGCCGGCGTCGATCCTGACCGGACTCCGGCTGTCGCCGGTGTGGCCAAAGGCTTGGCCGGACTTCTTTCCGCTTGATCGGGCCCGTCCGCTGCATTTCCTGCTCATGCTCGGGTTCGTTCTGTTCGTGATCGGACACGTGGCGCTGGTTATGCTCACCGGCGCCACCGCGAACCTCAACCACATGTTTGCGGGAACCGATCAGGAATCGTGGGTAGGTATTGCGGTCTTCGCCGTGGCCATCCTGGGAACCGCTGGCGCCGTCTTTGGCGCGGCGCGGCCGCTCGTGGTGCGGACCTGGGCGGCGCTGTTCGGCCAGGTCACCCGCTGAGGAGCGGCTGTGTGGGACGGACCACGGCGAACGGCCGACCTGGATAGCGAACCGGAAGCGCCGGAAGGCACAGTCGAGCGGTGGCTGCGCGATCTCGAGGAGCACCTTCACAGCGGCAGCGCCGACTTGCAGCGACTCTTCGAACCGAGTGGATTGTGGAAGGACCTGTTCGCGCTCGACAGCCAGCCGCTGCTGCTGACGGTCGGCGCTGCGGGAGGCGCCCCTACCCGCCGCCCGCCTCCTCCGCAATTGGCGGGTCAGCGCAACCCGCACGGCGCCGCGCCTCGTCGATCAGGCCGGAACCGCGCTGATCGAGGCGTTCGTTGAATTCGATCTGCCAGGCGGGGGAGGAGAGGGCGTTGTCGGCTCGTTCGGCGTTCCGGGACGGTGCGCGCCCTCGAACTGATGACCTCGCTCTCGACGTGGGACGGTGCCCCCGAGACAGTCGGCCCCACTCGGCCTGGGTACGACGACGACCGCCCACACGACTTCGCCGCGCCCACCTGGTACGAACGCCGTGCGGAGCGGGCGAGATTCGAGGATCGGGATCCGGAAGTGCTTGTCATCGGCGCCGGGCAAGCTGGCCTGGCTTTGGCGGCCCGACTCGGGCGCCTGGGAGTGGACACGCTCGTTGTTGAGCGCAACGCGCGCATCGGAGACAACTGGAGGCACCGCTACCGCAGTCTGCGCCTGCACAACGCCACACCGGTGATCGGCCTGCCATACTTCCCCTGTCCACCGTCGTGGGAGACGTATCTCTCAAAGGATCGCGTCGCGGACTGGCTGGAGTATTACGCCGACGCCTTGGACATCGCCTGCTGGACCTCGACGGAGTTGGAGAGCGCGACACGCAACGGTTCGGTCTGGCACGCCACGGTGCGAACGGCAGACGGCTCCCGGCGTGTCTTACGAACACGTCACCTGGTCTTGGCGACGGGGGCATCGGGGAGGCCTCGTCTTCCTGCACTGCGTGGTCTCTCGGCTTTCCACGGACCGCTCCTTCACTCGACCCAGTACAGAGATGGCAGTCAGTTCGGCGGGCAGCATGTCCTCGTGATCGGGACGGGAAGCAGCGGTCACGACATCGCACAGGATCTCCACGCGCACGGTGCGACCGTCACGATGTTGCAGCGCGGGCCGGTGACGGTGGCCGGGGTGCAGTCGATCCGGCGGATTCTCGACCGGAAATTTGAGGAGCTTCCCCAGTCTGACGCGGACCTGATCGCGGCGTCATTCCCGCTGCCGTCCTATCTCAGCCTGCAGCAGGAGGTTACCCGTCAGCTTCGCGCAGCCGATGCCGAGCTCCTCGCTGGGCTTGCCGCGGCCGGGTTCCAAGTGGACTTCGGCGAGGACGAAACAGGACCAGCCCTGAAGTATCTGCGTCGCGCCGGTGGCTTCTATCTCAACGTCGGCTGTTCAGACCTCATTGCGGCGGGAGAGGTGACCGTGATGTCTGCCGGCCAGGTTGGGGAGGTCATACCCGCGGGAATCCGACTCATTGACGGCCAAGTCGCACGGTTCGACACAATCATCGCAGCGACCGGGTTCGAGCCGCCGACCGACGTTCTGAAGCGGACTCTCGGTGAAGACGTCGCGGAGCGGGTGGGTGCGGTCTGGGGGCTCGACGAGGTGGGACATCCCCGCAATGTCTGGCGCCCAACCGCTGTGGAAGGGCTGTGGTTCATGCTCGGCAACATCCAGCAGTGCCGTTTCTATTCGAAATTGCTCGCGCTGCAGCTTGCCGTGCGCCTCCGCCCGAGGGGGCTGGCCGGATCGTCCCAGTCTGAGTGAATTGCCCCAAGGCGTGGATGGCGAGTTCGCTGCCCGAGCCGAACCCGCCATCCACTCATTCAGGACAGTCCGTGCGCAAACACCCGCTGTGCGGTTGTCTCGAGAACCGCGCGCTTGACGCCCGGGTCGTTGGTAGCGGCGTCCAGGATCGCCATCGAAGAGCTGTACACATCATGCGGCGAGCTCAGGTACCGCCAAGTGTATGACCAGTCCGTTGCGAACATGATCCGGTCGGGTCCGATAACGTCGAGCGCCACCCGGAGGTGTTCCGGAGTGGTCGCGAGCATGTCGAAGCAGACGTTGCGATTCCGCAGGGCAACCGTCAGCGCAGAGTCGAAGAATCGCTGGATGCCGCGCCCCATCTTGGTGAGGATGATGGTGGCACCCGGGTGCCGCCCCGCGATCTCGTCGACCCAGAGAGGGTCGAGGTAGTACTGGTTCCCGGGGAATTGGGTCCATCCGGTCGGGAACTGGATCATGCGTCCCTTCTCCTCGAGCACGTCGAGCAACGGGGCGAAGTCCTTGGCGATCTTCACGGGATCCACGTGCCGGGTCAGGTCTCGAGCACAGGTTTCCCCTATGCCTGCGAATCCCTGCTCGGTGATCGCGCGCTGTGCAACAAGAGCCGCATTCTCGCTGATCTGGCGGGCAACCTCGTCAGACGGGTCCTCGTTGTAACGGCCATCCCAGGACATCTGTGCGACCCAAGCGAGGGGGACGAGGCGGTCGTGCGGCGCCGCCCAAGCGGCGACGTCCTCGTTGGGTACGCCAACCGTGGGCTGCACGATTGACACTTCCACGCCGTTGCGGTCCATCGCCGCGAGCAGGTCGGCCGAGTTGTCGACGGGCTTCTCCGAGGCGACCGCGGCGTATACGTCGGGGTGCTTGCTGCGCCATCCCGCAACGCCGGTGCGCGTGCCGAGGTCGTCCTTGATGGCGTCCACGGACGGGAACCCGCCGAGGTGGGTATGGGTATCGATCATCGAGTCTCTCCTTAATTGGGAACAAGCTGGGTCAGTAGTGCAGCATCATCACGGTGCCCCGGTCCTCCCGGGTTACGCGGGGGCCGTTCATCAGTGCGTCGTCGACGAGTCGGGGCAGCTCATCTCCATTCCTCGCCATCGCCTCGCGACCTGCGACGCGGCCCAGCGTGACAGCGGGGGCGATACGCAGACCGCCGAGGCCGATGGCGGAGCTCAGCCCACCGGCGGCATCCCCCACGGCATAGAGCCCGGGAATGGTGCGCCCGAGGATATCGATCGCCTCGAGATCGCGCGTCACTCGGATCCCGCCGGAAGGGAAGGTGATCCCGATGACGAGCTTCGAGACATGGAAGGGAGGCTCAATCAGCTCCCTATTGCCGGCGGAGAATACGACACGGCCGAACTCATCGTCCTGACCCAACCGGCACGCCTCGTTCCAACGGGCGACGGTGCGTTGGAGCTCGTCGGCTGGGCAA
Organism: uncultured Actinomycetota bacterium; assembly: GCA_963702165.1. Lineage (GTDB taxonomy): Bacteria > Actinomycetota > Actinomycetes > Actinomycetales > Microbacteriaceae > Terrimesophilobacter. The sequence goes on from OY969722.1 coordinate 1,725,876, forward strand.
CCGATGATCGCCGCCACCTCCTCCAGCGTGTCGGCGCGATGCACTACCTCGGGGAACTCGTGGATGTACTTCTGCTTGAGCTGGGCGGTGGCGTTGTCAAAGATGTAGTAGCCCGCGCCGTCGGGCTGCGCCTCGACCGCCACGACCCGATCGTCGTACGGTCCGTTCTCGTCATGGAACCGACGACCCTCGAGGTTGACGGCAATGCAGTCCTCGAGGACGGCGCCCGGAACTACCACGAACAATGGAATCATCGGCATCGTGACCAGATCCGCGCCCAACGCGGCCGCCATGAGGTGACCGTCCCCACGCACTGTGTCCAGCCCGAGATACGGCGTGCGCGCATACCTTTCAAGCTGGTAGCGCTCGCGAAGCGCGCCGTTGGCGCTGTAGCTGCCCGTTGCGATGACTACGCCTCGGGTGGAGCGGTACTCCACCTCTCGCTTCTCACCTTCTGGGTCCGCGACAGCACGGACACCGACGACGCGGCGGCTCTCCCGGATCAGCTCGACGGCCCGCGCGTTGGTGACAACCTCAACCCCGGTATCGGCGATGTGCTTCTCGAAGCCGGTCCGGAACGCGGATGTGTCCACCGTTGCGGCCATCCGGTCGACCGTGTGCAGGGTCGGACGCCGCACGAAGCGGCTCCATCGGACGCCGAGCTGGTGCAGGTATTCGTAGGCGGAGGCCGACTCCTCAGCGAACCGTGCCGCGAGCTCCCGATTGAACTGGATTGGGAACTGCTCCTTCTGACGGTCGATCTCTGCTTCGATGTCGGCCAACAAGGTCTCCGGGCTATCCTCGATGCCCGCGTCCCGCTGCATCGGCGTGTCAGCAAAGGCCAAGTAGCCTGTCGAGCGGACGGCGTTTCCTCCGATCGCGTCCGTCACCTCGAGCAGTAGGACCCGACCGCCGAGCTTCGCCGCTTCCGTGGCCGCCGCGCAACCCCCGACTCCGCCTCCTACGACGATCAGGTCGTACTTCGATTGCTCCACGTGGCCTCCTTGCCCTACGTTCGAAACGTTTCCATTATATTCGAATTCTGCCACAACGGACAGGTCGATTCTGAAAGGTTCGAATAACCTTTTCCAGTTGAGTTTGGTTCGCTACGCTCTACTAGACGGGTCGGAAGATGGAAGCCGGCCAGATTCGAAAGACAGGACGGCAGACACATGGCAGAGGGCGCCAGGACGCGAAACGAAACCGCCCACGCGGCGCTGCGCGCCGACATCGTTTCGGGACGATGGCACTCTGGGGAGCGTTTGCCGTTCGCGGAACTGTGCAACGAGTACCGGGTGAGCGTCGGGGTAATCCGGGAAGCGCTCGTCCGCCTCGTGGAACAAGGACTCGTTGAGAGTCGGCCCCAGCAGGGGTTCTTCGTCGTGCACACCTCCCCCCAGGACGTCCTGGATATCGCGGAAGTCAGAGGCGAGGTGGAGTCCTACGCGGTGCGCCGCGCGGTCGAGGACGGAGCCCTGGAATGGGAGTCGGAAGTAGTTGCCGCGAATTACCGGCTCGAGAACACACCACTGATCGATGAAGAGACCGGGCACTACAGTCCGGCCTGGGTGACGGCGCACGCCGATTTCCACACCATCATCTTCAGCGACCTCGTGAACCGTCGCCTATGGACGTCGACCCAGCAACTGCGCGACCTGGCGAAGCTCTACACTCACCAGCTGCCAGCACCACGGCCGGAGTTCACCCAGACGCTAGTCGACGATCACCGGAAGCTGACGGATGCCATTCTGGCTCGTGATCCGCAGGCGGCGGCCAACCTAACTCGAGAGCACATCCACCGTCAGGCCCTGGAGATCGCCAACAGCATGGCGAACGACCCCGATGCGCGCGATACGACGCCCATCGGGGCGGCGTGATAGCCAATCGGGCCTACTGCAAGCTCGGTCGGCTCGGATTGGAGGGGCGAACGAGCTGGGTTTGGCGACCGGTCACCGGTCGGTCATGCCCGAGTCGAAGCGAGTCCGTTCAGTCCTGCACCATCGGGTCGGTCGGGCCCGCCAACGCCGCCTCATCCCCGTTGTCGATGTCCTCGGGGTTCGGCAGCCCGGCCAGGAAGCGGAAGAACACCACGCATGCGATCGCCGTGCCGAGCCCGCCGACGATGAACGGCAGCGTCAGTTCGATGCGTCCGATGAACCCGCCGATGACCGCCCCGATCGGCATGCTGCCCCACAGCAGGGTCCGCCAGGTGCCGTGCACCCTGCCGAGCAGTCGCCCGGGGATCACGCTTTGCCGCAGTGACATCACCAGGATGTTCCACGACGTGATCGCGCCGCTCGAGATCAGGAACCCGAGCCCAGCCGCCCACAGCGTGGGCACGAATCCGATGAGCGCCAGCGCCAGCCCGGAGACCACCGCGCTCACCGCCATCACCGGCCCCGAGTTGAAGCGGGCCTTCAGCCGCGACGTCAGCATGGACGCGACGATTCCGCCGACCGCGCCGCTCAGCATGAACACCCCGAACCACTCCTCCGGCAACGCGAGGTAGTCCACGAGGTACAGCACGAAACTCGCGGTCGCAGCCGACCCGCATAACCCGAGGAAGGTGCTGAGCAGCAGCAGCTTCACGAGCATCGGATCCGACCGGATGAACCGGTACCCGTCGACATACTGGCGATACCAGGCCACCTGCGGCTCCCCCGCCGCCTTGGCGTATTGGCGTCCGGATGCCGCCTTCGGCAGCGCGAAGGCCAGGCCGACGGCGATCGCGAACACCGCGACGTTCGCGCCGAGCGGGATCAGCACCGAGATGCCGAAGAACATTGCGGTGATCGGCCCGGCGAGGAAGTTCTGCACCACCAGCTCCGCACCCTCGATGCGGGAGTTCGCGCGCGGCAGGTTCGCCTTGCCGACGATGCTCGGCACGACCGCGCGGATGGCGCCGTCGTAGACCGTCTCGAAGGTGCCGTACAGGAACACGATGAGGTAGATCCACCAGATGGTCAGGGCGCCGTTCATCGTGAGCACGAACAGCGCGGCCGCCAGCAGCGTGCGCACGGTGTTCGCGACGGCGAGCGCCACCCGGCGGTCAATCCGGTCGATGAGGATCCCCGCGGGAATCGCGAAGAACAGCCACGGCAGCAGCACGAGCGCCGCGACCCCGGACACCAGCAGCGGATCGCTGGTCACCTGCACCGCGAGCAGCGGGACCGCAGTGCGCGCGATTCCGTCACCGAGACTGCTGGACAGATTCGCGGTGAAGACATTCGTGAAGGCAGCCCCAAGGCCCTTCTTCGTTTCGGTCTGCAAGAGCGCCCTTTCAGGAGTCGGCTAGGTCACGCTAAATCGTCTTACCGCCGGGCCGCAAGATGCTCAGCCGACCGCGGTGGCGACCACTCGCGCCATCCGCTTCCGCACCACATGATCGTTTCCCTCGACCTTGTGCACGTTCACGTTGCGCAGCTGCTCCACGATCCTGAGCCCTGCGGGGGCCAGGAACGGATCGAGCGTGCCGTAAATGACCTCGACCGGCATGGCGACGGATGCGAGGTCGCTGATCGTGGTCTGCGATTCGATCGAGTTCTCCAGCGACAGCACGAAAGCGTCCCAGTTCTGTTCTGTCACCTCGAGCACGTTCTTGATCGGGGCGAGCTTGCCGATCCAGCCGGCGTTCCGGATCGTGAACTCCTTGTTGTTCCGCAGGTAGTCGTAGATCTTCAGGAACAGCCCGAGCGCGGCGCGGTCGACCGGGTCGGCCACCGACTCCGGATGCACGTAGATGGGGGGAGCGACAAGAACAAGCTTGGTGAGCCGCTTGCCATGCACGGCCGCGTACCGCGCACCGATGAGGCTGCCCATCGAGTGGCCGACCAGGACGAACTTCTCGCGCAGGCGCAGTTTCCGGATGGTCCGCTCGAGCGCGGCGACGTGTTCTTCGACCGTGTAGGTCGCGTCGGCGGGTGCCGGCGAGCCGCCGAAGCCCATCAGGTCGATCGAGATGACGCGGTGGCGGTCGGCGATGAGCGGCACCAGAAACTCGAAGGTGACCGACGACGACGCGATCCCGTGGATCAGGATGACGGGCGGGCCGCTCCCAACGTCGCCGGCGATGTGGAGCAATGGCGCGCGAGTGCCGCGCACCCACTCCAGCAACCCCATGCCCTAAGTATTGCGGAGGTCGGTCGCGTCGCTTGACGCGAGCGCCGACGAATGCCGCCGCCGCTGACGAGCAATACGTGTCAAACGTTGGGTGGTGCGCGGATGCCGCCACCAATAGCGTGAACGCCATGAGGCGCATCCTGTTCACATCCGTGCTGCTCTTGACTGGGCTCGGTCTGGCCGGCTGCACCGGCTCGATGTCCGGCAGCTTCGACGAGGGGGTCGCCTCCCCGGCCGCCCCGCCCATGGGGGGCCCGGTCACCGACTCGGAGTCGGGCGGCGACCTGCAGAGCGGCGGCGAGCAGGTCGTCGTCACCGGCAACGTGTCGATCACTGTCGAGTCGCCGATCGGCGCCGCCGACGAGACCGCGCGAATCGTGGACCAGGCCGGCGGCCACATCGCGAGCCGCACCGAGCGGGCACCGGATGACAACACGCCGGGAAGCGCACGACTCGTGGTGCGCATCCCCACCGCCGAGCTCACCCCCACTCTCGATGACATCAAGGCACTTGGTGACCCGAACGAGACGAACCTCGACGAGACGAACGTGTCGAGCCAGCTGAAGGACCTCGACGCGCGCATCGCCGCACTTCAGGCGTCGGTGGACCGGCTGATCGTGCTGATGGCGGGCGCCGACACCACGGCGGATCTCATCGCCATCGAGCAGGCGCTCTCGGAGCGTCAGGCGAACCTGGAGAGCCTGCAGGCGCAGAAGCGCTCGCTCGACGATCAGGTGGCGCTGTCGACGATCACGATCTACTTCATCTCGCAGAAGGATGCGCCGGTGGAGCAGCCGGAGACGTTCCTCAGCGGACTGATCGCCGGCTGGAATGCGTTCGTCGGCTTCTGGGCGACGATGCTGGTGTTCGTCGGTGTCGCAGCACCGTGGCTGATCTTCCTGGGGCTGGTCGCCGCGATCGTCCTCTGGGTGGTGCGCCGCAACATCCGGAAGACGTCCGGCCCGACCCCACCGCCGACGACGCCGGCGAGCACCGACGTGTCCTAGTCGGCCTGCCCCCAGCGCGGAGGCGCCGGCTCGGAGCGCCCCGCGACGTCATACGGGCTGATCGCCTTGGCCGGGTCCTGTTCGCCGCTGAGTTCGCGCAGCCGCCCGATGGTGTCGCGCGCTTCGTCGACGACGGTGAGCAGCGCCGGGATCAGGGCAAGCAACCGCCCGACTCGCTCGGCATCGGTGCTGCCATCCCCGTCGTAGATGATGCCCATCGCGTTGTCGCGGAGCACCGCGGCCCGATCGAACAGGTCACCGGAGTCTCCAGCCCTTGCCACGGCGTTTGACGCGAGCAACTCGATCTCACGACCGAGGTTCGCCAGTGCGTCATCCGGTTCGGGGGTTGTCTCAGCCACCATTCGATTATCCGCTCGCGCCGGATGCTCCGGACACGACGACACCCCGCCGACCCGAAGCGGCGGGGTGTTGCAGCGGGTTTAACCCTTGAACGCGTCCTTCACGTTCTCGCCCGCTTGTTTCAGGTTGGCCTTCGTCTGGTCACCCTTGCCTTCGGCCTCGAGGCGTTCGTCGTCGGTCATCTTGCCCGCTGCCTCTTTGGCCTTGCCTGCGGCCTCTTCGGCCGCGTTCTTCATCTTGTCGTCTGCACCCATGTCAACCTCCGGATATTGTCCGTGACGGGAGTTCGTCTGGATTCCCCAAACTACTTACGCGCCCTCGGATCGGGGTCAAAATCAGCGAATGCCCAGAAGAGTGACGACTCGCAATCAGCCGGCGCTCACGGGCGCGATGTTGTGGTTGCGCCGGAACACATTGTCGGGGTCGTACTGTGCCTTCACGCGCTGCAGCCGCTCCCAGGTGGCACCGGGATAAACATCGCGCACCCGTCTCGGAGGCTCGTGGCCGAAGAAGTTGAGGTAGGCGGCATCGTCTTGCTTCAGCTCGTGCCAGAGCTCGTCAACCCAGTCGTCGAGCTCCTCCACCTCGCCGCCGTCGAAGGCGTACGCGGCGAAGTTGACCAGCAGGCGACGCCCGCGGTGGGCGTACGCCGTCGCATCCATCGGTATCCGGTCGATGGCTCCCCCGAGTACCCGGATGCCGGCGCTCGCCATCGGGGCGGTGGCCACTCGCAGACGGTCGACGATGAACTGCGCCTGCTCGAGCGTCAACACCTCGAGGAACATGGTGCGCGCAGAGCCGACCGGGTGGATGTCCATGCCCTCTGGGGGGATCAGGGCCGCGTACGGCAACTCGGCGACCTGCTCCATGAGCGGTTCCGCGACGGCGCGCACCGGCGCGAGTGCCGCTTCGGCCGCATCGGAATCACCGACATAGGCGACGTTGAGCATGATGACGAGCTTGCCGTGCAGCGCCTCCGGGAGAAATGGCATCGGTGGCGCGACCATCGAGTTCACCATCAGGGTGAGCTCTTCTGGTGCGGTCGCGGCATACTCGACGACGGCTGTGAGCGTTTCGGCGCTGCCGGGCAGCACGATCATGCCGCCGGTCACGGTTGGCAGGTCCCAGAGCCGGAACTTGAACCGGGTGACGACGCCGAAATTGCCGCCGCCGCCACGGATGGCCCAGAACAGGTCGGGGTGGCTGTGCTCGTCGGCCACCACGAGTTCGCCGTCGGCGGTGACCACTTCGGCCGCGAGCAGGTTGTCGATGGTGAGACCGTGTACCCGGCTGAGGTAGCCGAGCCCTCCGCCCAGGGTGATGCCGCCGATGCCGACGTCACCGATGTCGCCAAAGCCGGTGGCGAGACCGAGCTCCCCGACCGCCTGGGTGTATTCGCGCACCGTCATGCCTGTCTCAGCCCAGGCGGTGCGCTCCTCGGCGTCGATGCTGAGCGCCTTCATGCCGGACAGGTCGAGCATGATCCCGCCGTCGCACAGCGCGAACCGGTCGGGGCTGTGCCCGCCGCTGCGGATCGCGAGCTCGACCCCGGTGGGGGCGACGAGCCGCACGGTGGCCGCCACGTCATCCGGTGTCTGCGCCAGCACGACGGCAGCGGGGCGGATCGGCTCGCCGCCGTAGAACACGACGAGAGCCGCCTCGTACCGCTCGTCCTCCGGGGTGACGACCGCGTCGCCGAGGGCGGCGCGCAGTTGTTCGATCAGTTCTGTGGTGTCTGACATGGGGCTGGCCTCTCGGTGGGGTTCTACAGTTGCATCGACCGCCGACATCGCTATTCCTGCTCTGCGAGCGCCTTCTCGAGCCGCTCGACCTTCGCGGTCAGCTCTCCCTCGCGTGGCTCGGTGCGAATGTCGGCCTTCAGCACGAGCGAGATCCGGGAGCCGAACGGTGCGACCGCCTCGGTCGCCCGCTTGATGACGTCGAAGACCTCGTCCCATTCGCCCTCGATGGTCGTGAACATCGAGTCGGTCTGGTTGGGCAGCCCCGAGGAGCGCACGATGCGCACCGCGGCGGCGACCGCGTCGTGCACCGAGCCATCCGTGCGCCCGGTTCCGCTCGGCGCTACCGAGAACGCGACCAGCATGGTTTCCTCCTGGCAATTGCTACCCCGGTGATCGGGAATTGTATCCCGGTGATCGAGCTTGTCGAGATCCTGGTATCGACACGCTCGACCACCGATAGGTCTGACCTAAAGTATCTCTCAGCTGTTAAGTGCCCGGATGCGCGCGGTCAGCACCGTCGCGAACCCGCACCAGACCGCGTACGGCGCGAGCGCCCAGCCGAGGGACGTCTTGGCTGCGCCGGCGCGTCGGGCAAGGTCGGTGCTGCTGGCCGCCAATGCCGCCGCCGTCGCGACCGACAGCGGCAGGTTGTGGAAGCGGAAGAACGCCCACGACCACCCGGCATTCAGCGCGAGATTCACCACCAACGCGCTGAGGAATGCCTGGCGCTGGTCGTCGGTCTGGTCGTCATCATCCAGGGCCGCGGCCGAGGTGAAGGCGATGTCGGCGTAAAGCGACGTCCAGACGACAGGGAACACCTCGGGCGGCGGCTGGAAGCTCGGCTTGCGCAGCCGCCGGTACCAGCGACTGCGCACCCCGTTGCTGGCAACACCGCCGAGCAGGGCAGCCGCGGCGGTTGCCGTGCCGGTGATGGCGAGCGCCCGGAGATACATGGGCTACTGCTGTTGCTGCTCCGGGCCGGCGATGTTGATCATCCAGCTCACCCCGTACTTGTCCTGCAGCATCCCGAACGCGTCGCCCCACGGCGCGACCTCGAGCGGCATAGTGACGCGACCGCCATCCGCGAGCTTGTCCCAGTAGCCGCGCAGCGTCGAGTCGTCCTGGTTGGCGCCGCTCAACGAGACCGAGTAGTTGTTGCCGGGGGTGTACTCCATGGCGTTGGGGCTGTCGGCTGCCATCAGCACCAGGTCCGTCGACCTGAGCTGGGCGTGCATGATCTTGTCCTTCTCGGTGATGTCCTCGCTCGCGTGGTACTCCTCAAAAGTGCTCATGTCGAGCGAGCCGCCGAACACGTCGTGGTAGAACTCCATCGCCTGACGCGCGTTGTCGCGGAAGTTCAAATAGGGGTTGAGGGTGACAGCCATCATCGTCTCCTAGTCGGGTGGAGGGTCGTCGTCTGACGATTATTTACCCGGACTGCCGACATCCGCGTCCCCCTCCCAGAGGACTTGCAGGAACCCGACCCAGCGCCCGCCATCCCCCATTGAGTCGGGAGTAGATGCCCAAATGACTCGGTCGATAAGGGCAACTACTCCCGACTCAATGATTCTTCGAGGCGAGTCGCGTGAGGCGATGAGTCAGTCGGCGGATGCCTCGGCGACCGTCTCCGGCGCGGTGGCGGCTGCCGATCCTGCCGCCATGGCGCGGCGGCCGGCGGGAACCGTGATCGCGATCACCACGACGACGAGCATGATCAGCCCGGCGGCGACGAGCAGGGACTCGACGCTGAACACGTCGGCCAGCGGGCCGAGCACGCTCATCCCGAGCGGCATCGCGACCGCCATGACGATGCCGACGAACCCGAACACGCGACCCTGCTTCTCCGGCTCCACCTTCTCCTGGATGAGCGTCATCGACGGCGTGGAGAAGTACGGAACCGCGAGCCCGAACACGAACATGAACGCCGAGAACACCCAGAAGTTGGTGCTGAGACCCAGCGCGAGGGTCACCACGGCGAACAGGAGCGAGGTGACCACGATCATCGCGACCCGGTTCTTCGCGCCGGCCCAGATGGCGATGAGCACGCCGGCGATCAGCATCCCGATGCTGAAGGCGAGTTCGACGACCGCGAGCATCCAGACCTCGTCGCCGAAGCTGCGCGCCACCATGAGAGGCGTGAGCGACGACGGCGCGGCGGCCAGCACGAACACGATCGCGAACAGCACCAGCAGCCACCGGATGAAGGTGTGGCTGGCGATGTAGCGCACGCCCTCGACGAGGTCGGTGAAGTACGGCACGTGCTCGTCGCTGGCGCGACGGATGGTCGCCACCGGCACCAGGAGCAGCAGCCCGATGCCGATCACGGCCGTGACGACGTCGATGAAGAAGATGCCAATGATCGACAGGTTGGCATAGACCAGCGCGGCGATGGCGGGCGCGATGAGCATCATCGCCGACTGGATCGACCCGTTGATGCCGTTGACTCGCATCAGGTGTTCGGTCGGGGTGATCTGCGGGATGAGCGCGGATACGGCGGGCATCTGGATGCCGGCGCCGGCCGAGCGGATGGCGAGGGTCAGGTAGATGAGCCACAGCCCGTCGTAGCCGACCAGCAGGAAGATGGCGAGCGCGAGCGTCGAGACGGCGATCGCGGAGTCGGCGACGACGATGAGGACCTTGCGGTTCATCCGGTCGGCCCACACGCCGCCGAAGACCGAGACGATCGCCTGCGGCAGGAACCCGAAGACCGCCGCGAGCGCCAGCACCAGGCCAGACCGGGTCTGCAGGGTGAGGTGCCACATGATGGCGTACTGCACCAGCATGGAGCCGAACAGCGAGACGGTCTGACCGGTCAGGAAGACGGCGACATTGCGCTTCCAGCCAGTGGGCGCCGGGTCTCCGACGACGGTCGGCTCGGCTGCTGGCGTGGTGCCGGAGTCGGCGTCAGACATAGAGGTCTCCTGGTGCGGAAGTAAAAGGGGAAGCGGATCAGAATACACCGGCGCGAGCCGCGGTGTCAGCTTTTCTCGCGTTCAGCGGAGGGCGTTCACGAAGACGAACTCACCCCACCGGCAGATCGGCTCCGTACCGGACGCAGTCCCCGCTAGGGGCGCGCCCATCACTGCTCCACGCCTTGCCGCCTCGAGACGATTCACGCGCGCGACCGCACCACGACGCCGAGGGCGGCCACCAGCGCCGAGGCGCCGCCGATCACCCACACCTGCATCGCATGGCCAGCCAAGGCGCTGCGGCAGTCCTCGATTGCGACGCCGACCTGCTGCACGGGGGTGAACATCGTGCCGCACCTGGCGAGGTAGCTTTCGATCCCGCCGATGACCTCAAGCTCGAGCGTTGCCGCGAACACCGAAACGCACACGCCCAGCGCGCCGACGATGATGGTCCACAATCCGATCGATCGCCACAGTTCTTGGCGCCGTCGCCACTGGGCCGGGGTCAGAGTCACGTGCAGAATCTAGCGGATTGGCGATCCTAATTGAGGGATCCCCGCCGACCCGTCACGGCGATCGCGGGGGGCAACAAGCGCGGTCTTGTTATCGATGCGCATGCTCTAACGCACGCATCGATAACAAACGGCAGCATCGTTAGCGTCTGCCAGCCGGGTGAGCGAAGAATTTGGTGGAGCTAAGGGGATTCGAACCCCTGACCTTCTCATTGCGAACGAGACGCGCTACCAACTGCGCCATAGCCCCAAATACTGCGTAGCTACGTTACCACCTCGCGCGGCGCCGTCACCAACGCGCACGACTACCCGACGGCGCGACGCCTGCTGAGGATCGCATCGAGGTCCGCCACCGGCGCCTCAGCCGTCTCGACGATGCCCATGCTCGCGAACCGGCTCTTCGGCGCGGATGCTGCGGGCCGGTCGATGCGGGTGACCTTCGGCGACGCCTGCGCCTCACGCAGTGCGCGCTCTGACGCGACGATCGCATCCTTGAGCGACTCGGCCGGCTCGAGCGGCATCCGCATCGGCTCCGGCTGGTGCGTCAGGTACAGCGGCTTGGGCAGCGGAATCGGGGTCCAGCTGCGATCCTGCTGCGGCTGCGCCACCGGCGGCGCCGTCACCGTGCGCTTCAGCTGGCTGACCTGGCGCGCCCCGCGCACGCGCTGCGCCCTGGCCCGCGCCACCGCCGCCATCTGGTTCAGCATCGCCACCGAGCCAACCCCCACGGCGACCGCCGAACCGAGCACGAGCCAATTCCCGGCGAGCGCCGGCCCAACACCGAATAGCGCCGTGATCAGCGACACGAATAGCACGAGCGTGGTCAGTCCACGATTGCGACGCAGGCGACGAGCGGATGCCCGGTCACGCGCCGCCTGGTCCGCACCGGATGCCGCCGCGCTGGCCCGCAGCTCGGCCGCCAACCGCTCGGACTCGGCAGCGCGCCGCGCTTCCGCAGCCGCCTCGGCGGCACGCAACACCTTCTGATGGTGCGCGACGGTGCGGGCGGTGGACTCGGCGCGCACCGCATCCGGAACCTCCGCCGTCTCGGCGAGGATCCGCAGCGTCTGCTGCAGTCGCACCGCGTTGCGCTCGGTCGAGAGGTACTCGCGGCGACGTAGCCAGGTCGGCACCAGGTAGACGAACCAGAGCACGGCGGCGACCGCAATCGCGACACTCGAGCCGAGTCCATCAAAGTTCATGGCGTTAACCGTACGAGTGCGGGGCCTCGGTCGAAGGTTCGGCGCGCCGGTGCAATGCGCGCCACGCCGTGTGTCTGGTGAGAAACGCGCCCGTTTCGGACATCCGCGACCGGTGCGCCGGGTGCCGATGTCCGGAAACCGCGCGCAGGACCGCTCAGGTGGTCTACAGCACTAGTCCTCAACACGGCCGCAAGGTCAATCAGGCGCGGTGCGGATGTCCAGCAAGCCGAGCGGCGTCAGCCCACGAGCACATCCAGCGCGATGTTCGGGCAGTGGAACCGCTCGAACGCGGCGAGGTCGTCGCCGGTGATCCGGTCCCCGGTCTCGTGCCGCGGGTTGGTCGAGATGACAACCCGGCCGACGCCATTGATGATCGAGAAGTCCCCGCCGAGAGCGGCCAGCTGCGGCGTCAGATCCCGCTCGACCCGGTCGATCAGCAGGTCCAGCGCGGCGACGCCGGCGAACTCCCCGTCGATCATCACCGGGGCGGCAACGGTGATGGTGTACTCGTCGCTGCACAGGTAGTCGACGTACGGCCCGGCGACATGCGTCTCGCCGGTCGCGAGCGGCACCCGGTACCACTCAAGCTCGCTGTAGTCGATGTGCTCCTTGTTCACCGACTGGCTCGCGAGCACCAGCTTGGTGCGCGCGGCACCCTGCCACCAGGCGAGGTGGCTGCGGGCATCGGCGAGTGAGTCGAGGGCGGCGACGAACCCGGTGCCGTAGATCGGCAGCTCAATCGAGTCGAACGTGCGCCACGCGTACGGCGCGACCAGCGCATCCAGGGCATCGCTCGTGACCGGGCCGCGGCGGTGCGCTGCCGCGAGGTCCGCGGCGAGCAGGTCTTTCCACGACGCAAGGGCGTCGAGTGCGCGACCGAAGTACTCGGAGACGACATCAACCGGCGCTGCGGTGACCGAAGTGGGGGCAGTCGAACTCAACGGCCTGTCCTCTCTGACAGGGAACTTGACGAAATGCCGACGCCGTCGGCGCCCCCGGACGCATCCGCCCCGAGCGTCGCACGGTAGTCGATCAGCCAGTCTAAGACGAAGCGCAGCTCGGTTCGCAGGCCCCGAGCGGCGGCGCCCTCATCGCCGGCCGCGACCGCGTCCAGGATCTCCAGGTTCCGCCGGCGGCTCGTGGCCCGGGCATCCGGATCCGTGTCGACGAGCGCGAGATAGGGCGAAAGCTCTGCCTGCAGCCGCATCTGCTCCTGGGTGAGCCGCGCCGACTGGCTGAGCGCGGCCAGCTCCACCTGGGCGTCGTCGGATGCGCGGCGCCAGGCGGCGAGGTCGCTGTCGTCCACGCGCTCCAGTCGGGCACGGATGAACTGCACCTCGCTGGCGTCGGCACGGCGGGCGGCGAGGGCGACGCTGGCAACCGTGATTGCTTGGTAGTGCGCGGCCGCGTCGCGCAGCCCGACCAGCGACGTCTCGCGCAAGCGGTCCTTCGCGAACACCGTCGGGTCGGCCGACTCGGTGACGAAGCTTCCCCCGTTGCGGCCGCGTCGGGTGACGATGAGGCCACGCTCACGCAACGCGAACAGCGCCTCCCGCGCGGTTGCCGGCGCGACGCCGAACAGCTGTGCCAGCTCGGTCTCTGCCGGCAGCCGCTCTCCCGCCGGGAGCACCCCGCCCATGATCGCGTCGGCGATGCGACGTTCAACCAGAGTGGCTCGCCCGTCATCCCCGATCGGCCGGAACACCGCCTTGTGCAGGCGTGTCGGACGCCCGGAGCGCGGATGTTCAACGGGGCGTGGCGGCACAGACCCATTGTCCTGCATACCGGCGCGCTCAGGTGCCCTTGCGCTTGCTGGCGCCATCGTTTCTCCGCAGTTTCGCCTGCCGCGGCCGGACAAGTTGCGGCCGCCTTGCAATCAAAGATATAAAACTATAGCTTTATCGCAATCACCGCCCAATGATGTTCGGAGGAGTCCGACGGTATGACCGAGACCGCTGCAGCACCCACCCAGAATCCCGTCGAGGCCCAGTCCTCCGGCACGGGCAGTGTCGAACTGCGTTCCGTCACGAAGTCCTTCGGCGAGACCGTTGCGGTCGCCGACCTCTCCCTCACCGTGGAGTCCGGCGAGTTCTTCTCCATGCTCGGCCCGTCCGGCTCCGGCAAGACCACCGTGCTCCGGATGATCGCCGGCTTCGAGGACGCCACGAACGGCACCATCCTGTTGGACGGCGTCGACGTCACCACGGCAGCGCCGTTCGACCGCAACGTCAACACGGTGTTCCAGGACTACGCGCTGTTCCCGCACATGACGATCGCGCAGAACGTCGCCTACGGGCTGCGCGTGCGCCGGGTCAGCAAGAGCGAGACCAGCGACCGGGTCGCGCGGGCGCTCGCCCAGGTGCGGCTGTCGCACACCGCGGACCGTCTCCCCCACCAGCTCTCCGGCGGCCAGCGCCAGCGCATCGCCCTCGCGCGCGCCCTCATCCTGCAGCCGCGCGTCCTGCTGCTCGACGAACCGCTCGGCGCGCTCGACAAGCAGTTGCGCGAGGAGATGCAGATCGAGCTCAAGCAGATCCAGCGCGAGGTCGGCATCACCTTCGTGTTCGTCACCCACGACCAGGAGGAAGCGCTCACCCTCAGCGACCGCATCGCCGTGTTCAACAACGGCCGCATCGAGCAGATCGGCACCCCGCGCCAGGTCTACGAGTACCCAGAGACCGCGTTCGTCGCCGGCTTCCTCGGCATCTCCAACCTGATCTCCGCCGACCACGCCGTCGGGCTCGGCGCCGGAGGGCGGCCGCTCAGCCTGCGACCGGAACGTGTGCGGCTCACCGCTCCCAGCGTCCCGGATGCCCCGGGCGAGACATCCGTCACCGGCACCATCCTCGAGACGGTCTACACCGGCCCGACCACGCGCTTCATCGTCGAGACCGAAAGCGGCCTGCGCATGATCGCCGAGCGGCACAACGACCACGCCCCCTCCGACGAGGCACCCTTCCACCGCGGCGACACCGTGCGCGCCGTCTGGGTGAGCGACCACGCCGCGATCGTGCCCTGATCAATCTTTTTCATCACCATGCACCACCCCACCAAGGAGGGAATCACCACATGAAGAAACAGAAGCCAGCGCTTCTGGCAGTGGCAGCAGCGGCGTCGCTGCTGCTTGCCGCCTGTACGTCGCCCACCGGCCCCGGCACATCCGCCGACGGTGCACTCGTCATCGACGTGCCCGATGTGCCGATGCTGCAGGAGCTGGGCGAACCGGAAGACCACGTCGACATCGTCGCGTGGAGCGGCTTTGTCGAGCCGGCCTGGACCGACCAGTTCACCGAGGACACCGGATGCGTCGTCAACCGGCGCGTCGCAGGCACCAGCGACGAGATGGTCACGCTGATGCGCACCGGCGACTACGACCTGGTCTCCGCATCCGGCGACGCGAGCCTGCGCCTGATCGCGGGTGGCGATGTTGCCCCGATCAACAGCAAGCTGATCCCGAACTTCGGCGACGACATCGTCCCCGGAATGAAGGGCCAGATCTACGACACGATCAACGGCAAGTCCTACGGTGTGCCGATCGGTCGCGGCGCGAACATCCTGCAGTACAACACGGATGTCGTCACCGAGACCCCGACCAGCTGGGATGTCGTCTGGGAGAAGGACAGCCCGTACGCCGGCCAGATCATCGCCTACGACGCACCGATCTACATCGCCGACGCCGCTGTCTATCTGATGGCGCACCAGCCGGATCTCGGCATCACCAACCCGTACGCGCTCGACGACAAGCAACTCGCCGCAGCGGTCGACCTGCTGAAGAAGCAGAACTCGATCCTCTCCGAGTACTGGGCCGACCCGGTCGCCCAGATCACGTCGTTCGCGGGCGGCACCACCGTCGTCGGCACCTCGTGGGAGATCCTGCGCAAGCTCAGCGCCGACGACCGCCTGCAGGGCACGCTGCCCGAAGAGGGCTCGACCGGATGGTCGGACGCGTGGATGATCTCCGCCAAGTCCGAGTCGCCGAACTGCGCCTACCTCTGGATGGACTACACCAGCCAGCCCGAGGTGAACGGTGCCATCGCGATGAACTTCGGCATGGCCCCCGCCAACGGCGCGTTCTGCGAGACCAGTTCCGAAGCAGCCTCGCACTGCGAGGAGTTCCACGCGCTGGACGAGGACTACTTCGACAAGGTGTGGTTCTGGACCACCCCGATCGAGCAGTGCATCGACGGCCGCAAGGACGTGAAGTGCACCAACTTCCAGGAGTGGACCAACGCCTGGTTGACCGTCAAGGGCTGATAGCGCCCTGACATTCGGGGCGGGACTCGCACACGGGTCCCGCCCCACCACCCCCACCGACCCGATGACGAAGGACGCATCGTGACCACGACCCGTGACAGCAAGCCGATCTCGACGCTGCTGTATCGACGCCCGAAGCTGCGACTCGCCGGTCTGCTGGCGCTGCCGATGGCGTGGCTGATCGGCCTCTACATCACCTCCCTGGCGTTGCTTCTGGTGACGGCGTTCTGGTTCATCGACCCGTTCACCTCGAAGGTCAAGCCCGGCTTCACCTTCGACAACTTCCTGCTCGTGTTCAGCGAGCCTGCCTACATCTCCACTTCGCTGCGCACCCTGGGCATCGCGCTCGCGGTCACCCTGATCAGTGCGGCGTTCGCGGTGCCGCTGGGCATCTTCATGGCGAAGATCGCCAGCCCGTGGCTGCGCGGCTTCCTCGCTATCGCGATCACCCTCCCGCTCTGGGCGGGCTACCTGGTGAAGGTGCTCGCGATGCGGGTCACCTTCACCGAGAACGGCCTGTTCAACTGGCTGCTCGACCCGCTCGGCATCAGCGGGCCGGGTTTCAGCATCACCACGGTGGTGCTCACCCTCACCTACCTGTGGTTCCCATACATGGCGCTGCCGGTGTACACCGCCATCCGGCAGATCCCCGTCAACCTGTTCGACGCATCCGCCGACCTGGGCGCCAAGGGCTGGACCACCGTACGCACCGTGGTGCTGCCGCTGCTCGCCCCCGCCCTGATCGCCGGTTCGATCTTCACCTTCTCGCTCAGCCTCGGCGACTACATCGCCGCGCGCTTCGTGGGCGGGTCGACGCAGATGATCGGCAGCATCATCGCTTCCAACATCAACCTGAATCCGCCGATCGCGGCCGCCTTCTCGGTCGTGCCGATCGCGTTCGTCGTCATCTACCTGCTCGTCACGCGCCGCACCGGCGCCCTGGAACGGATGTAGGAGCCCGCCATGCTCAGACTCACCCGCGGAGCACGCATCAGCCTTGGGGTTGTCGTCGCGATCGTGCTCGCCTTCATGTACGTGCCACTGCTGCTGGTCATGCTGAACTCGTTCAACGCGCGGCGGGTGTCAACCTGGCCGGTCACCGACTTCTCGCTGCAGTGGTGGGGCAACGCGTTCACCAACGAGGCACTGTGGACCGCTGTGCGCAACTCGGTCGTCGTCGGCCTCGGCGCGACCACGATCGCACTGGTCCTCGGCACGCTCGCCGCGTTCGCACTGCAGCGCTTCAGCTTCTTCGGCAAGCAGACCGCCAACCTGCTCATCGTGCTGCCCATCGCACTGCCGGGCGTCGTCACCGGTGTCGCCTTCAGCAACACCTACAACAACGTGCTCGAGCCGGCCGGCATCCACATCGGCTATTTCGGGCTGATCGTCGCGCACGCGACCTTCTGCATCGTCATGGTGTTCAACAACGTGTTCGCCAGGCTGCGCCGGATGAACCCGAGCATGGAGGAAGCGTCGGCGGACCTCGGCGCGAGCCTCTGGCAGACGCTGCGCATGGTGACCTTCCCGCAGTTCCGCACCTCATTCGTCGCGGGCGCGCTGCTGGCCTTTGCGCTGAGCTTCGACGAGGTCGTGGTCACCATCTTCACCGCCCCACCCGGCGTCGACACGCTCCCGCTGTGGATCATGAACCAGATGGGCCGCCCGAACGAGGCGAGCGTCGTGAACGTCATCGCGACGGTGCTCATCCTGCTCTCCTTCATCCCGGTCTACGTGTCGCAGCGGCTCACCCGTGCGGAGGAAGAAGAACGGTAGGCTCCGGCGACATGGCCCGCATCCCGCTCGTCGAAACGCCGATCGGCACGCTGGCCCGCGCCCTCTCGTCGGGCGAGCTGACCGCGGTCTCTCTCGTGCAGGGCTACCTCGACCGCATCGCCGCTTTCGATGCCGCCGGGCCGCGACTGAACTCGGTCGTCGTGGCGAATCCGGATGCGATCGCCGAGGCGTCCGCGTCGGATGAACGTCGAGCCGAGGGCGAGTCGCTCGGCCCGCTCGATGGCATCCCGTATGTCGCGAAGGACTCGTTCATGGTGCGCGGCCTGACCGTCGCATCCGGCTCCCCCGCGTTCGCCGACCTCATCGCCCAGCACGACGCCTTCACCATTGAACGGCTGCGCGCGGCCGGGGCGATCTGCCTCGGCCTCACCAACATGCCGCCGATGGCCAACGGCGGCATGCAGCGCGGACTGTATGGCAGGGCCGAGAGCCCGTACAGCGCCGCCTGGCTGACCGCGCCGTTCGGCTCCGGCTCATCCAACGGGTCGGGCACCGCCACGGCCGCCGCATTCGCGGCATTCGCGCTCGGCGAGGAGACCTGGTCCAGCGGTCGCGGCCCCGCCTCGAACAACGGGCTGTGCGCCTACACCCCATCGCGCGGCGTGATCTCGGTGCGCGGCAACTGGCCGCTTGTGCCCACCATGGACGTCGTCGTGCCGTACACCCGCACCATGGACGAGCTGCTGCTGGTGCTCGATACGGTCGTCGCCGACGACTCGCAGACCCGCGGCGACTTCTGGCGCGTCCAGCCGTGGGTGCCGATCCCGCAGGCATCGGAGGTGCGGCCCGCCGCCTACCCTGACCTCGCCGACCCGGAGGCCTTGCGCGGCGCGCGGCTGGGCATCCCGCGCATGTACATCGGCGGCGAGCCCGACAGCGACGACCCGATCGCCACCCGCCCGAGCGTGATCGCCCAGTGGGAGAAGGCACGCCGTGACCTGGAAGCCGCGGGCGCCACGGTGATCGAGGTCGACTTCCCGGTGGTCACGAACTACGAGTCCCGCGGGCGGGCCGACGATCGCAGCATGGTCGCGCGCGGCCTCGTCCCGCCGAGCTTCGCCGAGCATGAGCTGTGGGAGCTGTCGATGTGGGGCTGGGACGAGTTCCTGCAGGCCAACGGCGACCCGCACCTGAACCGGCTGGTCGACGTCGTGCCCGAGCTCATCGAACCGGTCCCGCCGGGCGCGCTGCCCGGCCGGTACGATGACCACCTCAGCCGATTCGCCCCGGACGACGTCGACCTCGCCGAGTACGTGCACCGCGCCCGCCGCGACGGCATCCCGGCGCTGGCCGACATCCCGGACATCGCCGCGGGGCTGCGCGGCCTCGAGCAGACCCGGCGGACTCGACTTCGAAGACTGGCTGGACGAGTGGGGACTCGACGCGGTCGTGTTCCCGGCGGTCGCCGACGTCGGACCGGCGGATGCCGACACCAACCCGGCCTCGGCAGAGCTGGCGTGGCGCAACGGCACCTGGGTCGCCAACGGCAACCTGGTGCCGCGGCACCTGGGCATCCCCACCGTGCAGGTCCCGATGGGGCTGATGGCCGACATCCGGATGCCGATCGGCCTGACCTTCGCCGGCCGCGCCTACGACGACAGCCGGCTGCTCGGCCTCGGCTTTGCGTTCGAGCGAGCGGCGAACCGGCCCGGGTCGGCGCTCGGCGTCACCCGCGTGCCGCCGCCACGCACCCCGGAGCTCTAGTCCGCGACGTGCTGGGCGGCGGCTGCCCGCAGGTCGGCATCCGGCACCCGGGCGGCATCCGCCGGCACCTTGCCGTTCAGCCAGCGGCTGAGCACGCCCGTCGGCACCTCCTCCGCCACCAGCGCGAAGCAGAAGTGGTCGCGCCAATCGCCGTCGATGTGGATGTAGCGCCGGCGCAGCCCCTCATAGCGGAAGCCGAGCTTCTGCACGACCCGCAAGCTGGGCTCGTTCTCCGGCCGGATGCAGATCTCGATGCGGTGCAGGCCGAGCTGGAAGAAGCAGTAATCGGTCGCGAGGGCCACCGAGGTGGGCGTCACCGCCTTGCCTGCGAACTTCTCCGACACCCAGTAGCCGATCGTCGCCGACGACACCGACCCCCACTGGATCGAGGACACGTTCAGCTGCCCAGCGAAGTGCCCGTCGTACTCCATCACGAACGGCAGGCCAAGGCCGGCCCGCGCGTGGGCGAGCAGGTTACGGATGCTTCCGCGCACGTCGAAGCTGCCGATGCCGTGCGGGCTGGTCGCCTCCCACTTGCGCAGCCAGCCGCGGTTGTCGAGCAACTCCCGCTCCATCCGGCGCGTGTCGCGCAGCCGAATCGGCCGAATCGTGATCGGCCCCTCAGAGAGAGTCGGGATGCTCACCGCATTAATCCAACGTCGCCGCGAATTCCTTCAACCACGGCCGCAACTCGCTGCCGAGGTCGTCCCTGTCGGCGGCGAGCTGCACGATGGCCTTGATGTAGGAGAGCCTATCGCCGGTGTCATAACGGCGGCCTCGGAAAACCACCCCGTAGACGCCGCCCGCGATCGACCGGTCCTCGGCGAGCTTCTCGAGCGCATCCGTCAGCTGGATCTCGCCGCCCTTGCCCGGCTCGAGACGGTCCAGGATGTCGAAAATCTCGGGCTGCAGAACGTAACGGCCGATGATGGCGTAATTCGAGAGCTGCTCGCCCGGTGCGGGCTTCTCGACCATGCCGGTGACGCACACCACGTCCTCATCGTCGGTCGGCTCCACGGTCGCGATGCCGTATAGCGACGCGAGCTCGGGCTCGACCTCGAGCAGCGCGACGATGGTCGCGCCCCGCTGCTGCTCGACCTCGAGCATCCGGGGCAGGATCGCGTCGCGCTCGTCGATCAGGTCGTCACCGAGCAGCACCGCGAACGGCTCGTTGCCGACGTGCATCCGCGCCCGCAGCACCGCGTGCCCGAGACCGAGCGGGTCGCCCTGGCGCACGTAGTGCACATCGGCGAGTTCGCTGGAGTAGTTGACCTTCTGCAGGCGCACCATGTCGCCCTTGCGCTCGAGTGCCGCCTCCAGTTCGCCAACGCGGTCGAAGTGGTTCTCGAGGGCGCCCTTGTTGCGGCCGGTGATCATGAGCACATCGTGAATTCCGGCGGCGACAGCCTCCTCGACCACGTACTGGATCGCGGGCTTGTCCACCACGGGGAGCATCTCTTTCGGCATTGCCTTGGTCGCGGGGAGGAATCTGGTGCCGAGTCCGGCGGCCGGGATGACGGCCTTCGTGATCTGAGATGCCATGTGGGACAGGTTACCGTTGAGCCTGCCTAAACTAGCTGTATGACGGGTGACGAGAGCCACCGCAAGCGCGCACTGCGGGCGGACCTGCGAGCCAGGCGACGGGCGCTCACCTCCTCCGAACTTGATCATGCGACATCCGGAATCAACGAGCACCTGATCGCGCTGACCGAGTCTGTCGGCGCGACCTCGGTCTCCGGATACCTGCCCACGCAGGACGAGCCAAACATCCGCCCCTGGCTGGATTGGGCACGCGAGGCCGGCATCCGGGTTCTCATTCCGCTGTCCCGCGATGACGGGCTGCTGGACTGGACCGACTACGGCGACGAGGAGGTCGAGGGACTGTTCGGGATGCCGGAGCCGGTCGGTGAGCTGCTCGGCCCGATCGCGATCAATGACGTCGACCTGATCATCGTTCCCGCGGCAGCCATCGACCGCACCGGGATGCGGCTCGGCTGGGGCCGCGGCTACTTCGACCGCATGCTCGGTTCGATGGAAAAGTGCCCGCCGGTTTATGCTGTGGTCTTCGACAACGAACTGGTCGACTCGGTTCCCACCGAGCTTCACGACAAGGCAGTTGACGGGGTAGTCACCCCCAGCGCCACCACGACGTTCAAGCAGACAACACCACGATAGAAGCCGCAATGCCCACTTATTCCTACCGTTGCACCGAGTGCGAGAACGCATTCGACATCCAGCAGGCGTTCACGGACGACTCCCTGAGCGTCTGCCCGCAGTGCGGCGGCCTGCTGCGGAAGGTGTTCAGCGCGGTCGGCGTGACCTTCAACGGGTCCGGGTTCTACCGCACCGACTCGCGCAAGGGGGCTGAGTCTGGGAAGTCGGATGCCGCGAAGTCCGGCAGCTCGGAGGGGTCGAGCGCCCCGGCGGCGGCTTCGGGCTCGGGCTCGGGCTCGGGCACAACTTCCAGCAGCAGCACCAGCAGCAGTCCGGCTGCGAGCAAAGCAGCAAGCTAGGCCTGCCTTCAGCCAACCGGTGGTCGAGCTTGCCGAGACCCTGACCGGGATCTCGACAAGCTCGTCACCGACAAGTGCACCGCGAACGAGAGGGAACTCACGCATGTTGAAGGGCTTCAGAGAGTTCATCATGCGCGGTAACGTCATCGACCTTGCCGTCGCTGTCGTCATCGGCACCGCCTTCACCGCACTGGTGAACGCACTGGTCGAAGGGGTCCTGAACCCGGCGCTCGGCGCACTGTTCAGCGCCGAGAGCCTGAGCAAGACCCTTATCGTCGAGATCCCTTCGCTCGCGGAGGACGAGCCTGCGAAGCTCTTGTTCGGCGCCCTGATCGGTGCGCTCATCCAGTTCCTGCTGGTGGCCGCGGCCGTCTACTTCGCGCTCGTCCTGCCGATGAACAAACTGCGGGAGCGGTCGGAGGCCAGGCGCAAGGCCGGCGCCCCAGAGGCCGAGGAGCCGCCGACCGAGCTGGACGTGCTGCAGGAGATCCGCGACCTGCTGGCCGAGCGCGAGAGCCGCTGACCCGCCTCCGGCTGACTGAGGGATTCGCGCAATCCCCAACCGCTGATCGAGGGATTCGCGCGCCCTTCATCGCGCCAGGAAGGCCTCTTTTCTGACCCCTCGAGGAACAGAAGGCCTCCAATCAGCGGCAGCGGGCGGGTGGCGAAAGGTCAGTAGTGCGGCGGCTTGTCGGCGTTGAGCCGGGCGTCGTTCTCGTCGGATGCGTGGCGCGGCGGCTCCGGCATGGGCGTCGGGTCGCTGCCGGGCACCGGTTCGGTGCGCACCCTGCGGTGCCGGCGCGGACGCGGCGCGGGCGCGGACACTCCCGGCTGCTCAGGCTGCAGCTCGCCGGGTTCCTCGATCACGCCTGAGACGGTACCACCGTTACCGGCTGGGTGATGGGCGCTTCGCTGAGGCCGAGCATCCGCGCAATGTTGTCCGCAACGGCATCCGGGTCGCTGAACAGCTCGAACGCGTGCACCCGCAGGTAGTGCCAGCCGAGGCGCCGCAGCAGCTCCGGCCGCAGCCGCAGCGATTCGCGCAGGCTCGTGGAGTGCAGCACGGTGTCGGTCTCGATGCACAGGCACATGCCGCCGTGCGACGCGACCAGGCCGAGCTTGCCGCGGTGACCGAGCGCAACACGCAGTCCGCGCACCTCGAGGCGGCGGGCGAGGTCGACCAGCATGCGGGTCGCTGTCATCCGGGATCGGCTCCGCCGCGATACGCGCGCCGACGTCGGCCAGCATCTCGGCCAGCGCGACCGCGCCGTACTGCATCCGGTCCTCGTCGATGTCGCTCGGCTCGAAGCAGGTGACGATCGTCATCGCGCGGCGGGCGCGGGTCATCGCGATCGCCAGCAGCCGCTCTCCGCCCGGATGCGCCGAGCGCGCCGAAGTCGGACAGCACCCGCCCGTGCGGGGTACGTCCGTAGCCGATCGAGAAGATGACCCGGTCGCGGCTCTCCGCGACCGCCTGCTCGATGGTCGCGACGGTGAACGGCTCTGCGCGGTCGCCGAGGATGAACTCGTGCAGCTCCGGGCGAGCCGCGCCAGAGCGGTGAGCACCGCCTGCTGCACCCGGACAGCGTGCTTCCGGCTCGCGGTGATGACCATGAGCGACTCGCGCGGCCGGGTGCGCGCATGGTCGAGCACCAGCTCGACGACCCGGTTCACCTCGGCGTCGACGCTTTCGACAGCGCCGCTGTCCTCGTCGGGCAGCCCAGACCCGTCGGCGACGTAGTCGAGCCGGATGCTGCCGTGCCCGAGGAAGCTGCCCGCCCAGGGCAGCGACTCGATGCGGCCGGCGTAGAACCGGCGGTTGACGAGTTCGGCGAGGTCCTCGCCGCCCGCACGATAGCTGCGGGTGAGGGTGAGGGTCGGCAGCAGGGTGCCGAGGCGGGCCAGCGCCGAGTCGGCGTGCAGCTCGTCGAGCTCCTCCTCCGGCGTCTCCTCGGTCGTCCGGATCTCGCCCGACACCGATGGTGAACGCGGACGGGGTCTGCGTCACCGGGTCTCCGAAGGCCACCACCTGCCGGGCGCGGCGGATGGCGCCGACCGTCTCGGCGAGGGTGGTCGCGCCGGCATCCACGAGGATGCACGGTGTCGAAGCGCAGCGTGTCGGTGATCTCGTGCACCTCGTACGGCGACGCGAGCCACACCGGCGCGACGACGCGCGACAGGTGCGGTGCGGCCGTCCTGCAGCTGCCGCGAGTCGATGCTGTCCCGGCGCAGCGCGCGCTTGAGCGCGGTCGCCTCATCCGGCCAGTCGACCAGGCCGATGCTTCCAGTTCTCGGCGAGCTGCCACGCGAGACCCTGCGCGCTGCCGCGCGGCGTGCGCCTCGTCGACGAGCCGGAAGTCGGCTTCGAGCCGGTCGAGCACCGAGGTGTTCGCGCCGAGCAGGGCGCGTTCGCTTTCGAGCAGTGACTCGAGTGCCGAGCGCCACCAGGCCAGCTCGAGTTCGGCCGCGACCTGCTCCTCGGGGACGTGCCGCTGCGCGAGGTCGGCGAGCAGCGGGTCGAGTTCGAGCTCACGCAGCGTGCTGAGCAGCGCGGTGCGCTCCTGCAGGTTGTGCAGCACATCCGATTCGGCGGCGAGCCCGTGCGAGCAGTTCGAGCAGTTCGTGGATCGGGAGGTTGGCCAGCTGCGCCTCGCTGGTCGGCCCGGCCGAGCGGCTCGTCGAGGGTGTCAGGTCCTGCATGACCTGCTGGTGCGCGACCTGCACGTCGGCGATGCCGACCGGCACCTGCGGGGTGATCCCCTCGGCGACGAAGCGCTGCCACAGGAAACGCTGCTGCTGGATGCGCCGCAGCGACTCGTTCAGGTCGGTCACGTGCACGCCGGGTCGCAGGTACTCCTTGGCGAGCTTCTTGAGCCGGCGCCGGTTGGCGCCGACATCTGCGGCGATGTCCGCTGCGCGATGCGGTCGCGGCGATGAGCTCGCTCAGCGACCGGTCGAAGACGACGGGAAGGAACTTGTCGAGGGTGTCGCGGATGTCGGTGAGCAGTCGCAGGTAGACGCCGAGTTCGCGAGATGGACTCGAATGGGCGCATGTGCGTCTCGCCGATGAGTTCGTCCGCGCGCTCAAGCAGCCGGGGCACGCCCGGTCTCGTGCAGCTGCCTGGCGACCGAGTGGGCGCGGCTCGGCGTCCTCGCTGGTGGAGAACTGCGCGCCGTACCAGGGCGAGTCGTCCGGGCCGTACTTGAACTCGCCGAGGCGCGCGGCCTGCACCATCGTCTCGGCCGCGCTGCGCCCGGTTGCCGGCGAGCTGCTCAACCGACAGTGCGCGACAGCCGGGCGGTGGTGGCGGCGGCTCCGGCAGCAAGGCGAGCCGCGACAGCTCGGTGAGGCAGTCGAGCACCGATACGCCCAGTGCGTCGTCGCGCTTGGAGATCGCGCCGCGGTAGTCGATCAGCACCTTGCGGAGCCGCACGAGCGCTTCATCGACCTCGGCGATCGTCCGGCTGCTTGGCCTTCTCGTTGCGACCGATGGAGCGGATGAGGTCCCGGCGCAGCGTGCCGGGGGCGACGGCGACACCGGCCAGGCCGATGTCGCCGAGCCGCGCCGCGATGCCCTGCAGGCGTCGCCCGGCGCGCGCTGACCACGAGCACGCGCTTGTTCTGCGCGACGAGGGCGCCGATCGCGTTGACGATGGTCTGCGTTCCGCCGGTGCCCGGCAGCGTCTTGACGACGACAGAGTTGCCCGCCGCGATCTGCGCGATCACGTTCTCCTGCTCGGCGTCCGCGTCGAGCAGCAGCGTGTCGGTCTGCGGGGTGCGGTGGTCGGGTCCCTGCAGTTCGACCGGCGTGAAGCTCTCCTCGACCGACCACTTGGCGCTCGGGTTGCCGGCGAGCGCATCGAGCACCGGATGCTCGAGCTGGGCGACATCCGTCACCATGCCGGTCGCGACATCCGCGAACGACGAGACGACCAGGCGCGGCTGCACGTTGAACCATTCGAGGTGCGAGGTGAGTCCGCGGAGACGGTCGATGACCGGGTTCGGCTTGAACGATGCCGTCGTCGTCGCGCGAGGGCGACGAAGCGCCTGCGGCGTCGAGGGTGATGCTGGAACTGCTCGGCGAGCGCGCGCGCGAGCGCCGGGTTGAGGAACGGCTGCGCCGCGCAGCCGCAGCTCGAAGTCGCGTGCCGTAGCGGCGGATGGCGAGCGGGCGCAGCAGGATGGGCGCGCAGAAGTCGTCGCCGTCGTGCTGCCACTCGGCGATGCCGATGCCCAGGTGGATGGAGTCGATGCCGCGCGCGGTCGCCAGCTCGAGGCCCTTGGCGGCGATCTCGTCGGCGGCGAGCTTCGCGGCCGCGCAGCGCGAGGTCGTCGCGGATCAGGTTGGAGAGCAGGGTGGTCTTGCCGGTGATGAACTGCGCGAGGCCGCCCGGATGCGTCGCGCC
Source organism: uncultured Actinomycetota bacterium (assembly GCA_963702165.1). Lineage (GTDB taxonomy): Bacteria > Actinomycetota > Actinomycetes > Actinomycetales > Microbacteriaceae > Terrimesophilobacter. The sequence goes on from OY969722.1 coordinate 1,752,402, forward strand.
GAGTTCGATGCGGGTGCGCGGCTCGTCGATGAAATGCAGCAGCGGGATTGCTGCCGCCGACCGTGGATAGCTGCTCGCGCCATCCGGCCCAGGTTGGTTCCGCCACGTTCACCGCCTTGTAACGCGGGTCACCGAGACTGAGCGCGTGCGGCGACGTCACCTGTTGGTGCGCGGGCACGGAATCACTCTCGGTCTCCTCAATCTCGAGGAGAAAATCGTCTTGTCGATCGGCACGCCACACGTTGCCACCTTAAATGCCGGTTGCCTCATTTCCCGGCAGGCCAGTGGAGTTTCGCTCTCTCACCCCCTGTTATGCAGGAGATTCCTTGTTATGCAGGCGATTTCGCCCCGGATGGCCCCGGATACCCATGGCCGGGTGGGTGGAGGAGAGAATGTCCTGCATAACGAGGAATGTCCTGCATAACAAAGGAAGCAGCGGCCACGTTCGCCCCGGCGGGACCGAAATAGGATTGAGCGGACAATGGAAATCCTGGTCAGTGCTCTCTCCACCGCCGGCATCACGCTCGCCGCGGTCTTTGTCGGCGCCACCGCGGTCGGCTTCGCCCTGATCTCCCGCCGCCGACGAGTGCAGAGTCCGGATGCGGATGTCGACCGGATCCAGCAGGAGGCGAGCATCCTCCTTGTCCGAGTCGACGACGCGGTGCAGGATGCCGAGGCCGAGCTGGGTTACGCGATCGCCCAGTTCGGGGAGGACCGCACCCGGCAGTTCGCGGCCGCCCTCGACTCGGCTCGCGGCAAGCTGCGGGAGGCGTTCGCGCTGCAGCACCGGCTCGACGACGCTTACGCCGACACCGTGAGCCAACGCCGCGACTGGAGCTCCCGGATCCTGTCGCTGTGCATCGCCGCACAGCAGGAGCTCGAGCAGCACACCCACGAGTTCGACCGCAAGCGCGCGCTCGAGCAGGATGCGCCGCGGCGGCTCTCCGACATCCGGAGCAGTATCGACGCGACGGCTCGACGCCATGCAGAAGCGGTCGTGGTGCTCGGCACCCTCCGCCGGGACTACGCGGCGAGCGCCATCGCATCCGTCACCGACAACCTGGACCGGTCGCTGACCGAGCTGGCAGCAGCGCGCTCGGCAGCCGACGCCGCCCAGTCGGCCGTCGACGAGAACTCCGGAACGGCCGCCGACTCGCTGCGCAGCGCCGAGGAGCACTCCGGGCGCGCCGACGAGCTGATCGACGCGGTCGGGACCCTCCGTACAGAGTTGGAGCGGGCCACCGCCGCCGTGACGCGGCTCACCGAGTCCACGCAGCAGAACCTCGCCGAGGCCCGTGGGCTGCGCGACGCACCGCCGGACCCCGACTCGAGCAGCGCCGTCGCGTCTGCGATCAGTGAGGTGGAGGCGGCGCTGTCTACCCCGACCGGGCCGGCCGATCCGATGCGCCAACTGGAACGCCTCCGCCAGGCCAACGCGTCGCTCGATGCCAGCATGGCCGGCGCGCGCAACCAGCAGCGCCGCCTGGACGGTGCGCGCACCGCGCTCGCCGGCGCGCTCGTGCAGGCGCACAGCCAGCTGTCGTCGACCCGCGACTTCATTGCAACCCGTCGCGGCGGGGTCGGCGCCGCCGCCCGCACCCGGCTGGCCGAGGCGGAGCGCAAGCTCATGCTCGCCGAGAACGAGGCCGACCCTGTTGCCGCGCTGGACCTCGCCCGCAACTCACTCACGCACTCCAGGGACGCCGACGCGCTCGCACGCTACGACCTGATGCACCGCGCCTGACCTGGCGCTGGGCGCTCTCTGGCAGTTCTCGCAAGTTTTCTCACTACGGCGTCGCGCCGGGCAACGATGAGAGGAAACGAACACGAGGAGGCTTCCGATGCGCGCCCAGGACATCATCGCCGACTGGCCCTACGAATCCAGGGAAGCGGCCCAACTTGTCATCGAGGAGCACGGCGAGCCGCACGAGACAGCCCCATCGATGCTGCTCTGGCACAACGTCGGCCTGACTAAGCGGTTGACCGCGTGGCGCGACTTCGCCCGGCACGACTTCCCGGCGCCACACACCGACTCGGTGACGACGACGGTCGACTACGCGGTGCCGACCCCGTTCATCGCTGAGCTCGCCCAGTTCGACGGCAGCATCACGGTGGCGCGCACCGCGGGTGAGGTCTCCGCGACCTGTCACGACGAGCAGGCCAACTTCCTCGCGCTGAACCTGATGGTCGACATCGTGAGCGGTGAGAAGACCGCGGAGGAGGCACGGGAGTACTACGCCAAGGAGTTCCTTGACTACCGTCGCGGGCTGCCGACGCCGTACATGCAGAAGCTGCACTTCCCTGCTGAGGGCGAAGCCGCCGATCCGGATGAGCGCATCCTCAGCGACGAACAGCTCGAAGCCGCGGAACGGGAGGGAACCTGACATGACCAAGGACCTCGACGAGAACCCGGTCAGCCGCTACTCGAGCGCTGATTTTCCCCAGCAGGAACAAGAGCAGCCCGGCCTCACCTCGAAGACCGAACCCCGTCCGGATCACGGTGAGGAGACCTATGTCGGCAGCGGCAAGCTGCAGGGCAAGCGCGCGCTCATCACCGGCGGGGATTCAGGCATCGGGCGGGCGGTCGCGATCGCGTTCGCGCGTGAGGGAGCCGATGTGGCCATCTCCTATCTGCCCGAGGAGCAGGAGGACGCGGATGACACGGCCCAATGGGTCCGCAAGGAGAACCGGCAGGCGCTGCTCCTGCCGGGAGAGGCCAGGGACGAGGTGTACTGCACGAGCCTGGTCGAGAAGACGGTGAGCGAACTGGGCGGCCTCGACATAGTCATCCTGAACGCCGCCTATCAGGAGAACCGCGACAGCCTCGAGGAGCTGCCGACCGAGGAATTCCAGCGCGTGTTCGAGACAAACCTGTACTCGACGCTGTGGATCGCGCGCGCCGCGCTGCCCCACCTGAAGCCAGGTGCCTCGATCATCAGCACCTCTTCTATCCAGGCCTTCAACCCCAGCCCGCAGCTCATCGACTACGCGATGACCAAGGCCGCCTTGGTGGCGTTCACCAAGGCGCTCGCCCAGCAGGTCGGCGAGAGAGGCATCCGGGTCAACGCGGTCGCGCCGGGACCGATCTGGACGCCGCTCATTCCGGCGACGTCGTGGCCGGAGAAGCTGCAGGCGTTCGGGCAGGACACCCCGCTCGGGCGCGCCGGGCAACCGGCCGAGCTGGCGCCGGCGTACGTCTTCCTGGCCTCGCCGGAGGCCTCTTACGTATCCGGCGCCGTGCTTCCGGTCACCGGCGGCAAGGGTCTCTGATTAGAAAGTGACTGCACATGGCACCCAAAGGCAGAGCGAGTTCGTCGCTCAAGGATCCCGAGCTCTATGAGGAACTGCGGGACGACGGCGCATCCAAACAGAAAGCGGCCCGCATCTCCAACGCGGCCGCGGCGCGAGGGCGATCAGCGGTCGGCAGGAAGGGCGGAGAGTCCGGTTCCTACGATGACTGGACCGTGCCGGAGCTGAGGGAGAAGGCCAAGGAAATCGGCCTCAGCGGGTACTCGAAACTCACCAAACAGAAGCTAATTGAGGCTTTGCGCAGCTCCTGACAGCGGCTGGGAAACGGCTGGCAGTTGGTGCGAGAAGCCTGTTAATTCGTCTGTCGATTCGACTCTCGGCACCCCGTGCGTAGTCTGAAAAGTGAGAACCCGAACAAGAAGCGTTCCGCTAGGGGGTAGCGGTTTGCTTTAGGAAGGCACTTACCCGTCTTGAGTTTCATTTCCCGATCCTCACTCCATGTCCATATGTCAAAGCTTGCCGTCGCCGCCGTTTCCGGTGGCCTGATCGTCACACTGGCTCTCCCCGCGTACGCACTGGACCCGGCGGAGGCGCCCCCCTCGACGATCGCGGCCGCAACCAAGCCGGTGCAGCGGCTGATCGGACCGGCCGACGTGGTGCCGCAGTCCGTGGTCCGCGCGACGTACACCGCGACACCGGCCCCCGAGCCGGAGCCGGTTCCCGTTGTCGCGTCCGCCCCGTCCGGTTCCTCCGGTTCCGGGTGGTCGGGCTCCAGCTTCGCCGCGCCGGCACAGTCCTACAGCGGGCAGGCCCTGGTCGACTTCGCGATGCAGTTCGTCGGCGTTGTCCCCTATGGTTCGGGCAACCACCCGAGTGACAGCTTCAGCTGCGACGGTCTGGTGCAATACGTGTTCGGCGCGTTCGGCATCTCGCTGCCGCGCACCGCGAACGCGCAAGCGGCGATGGGCGTGCAGATCAGCGCCTCGCAGGCTCAGCCCGGGCGACCTGGTCTGGTACCCGGGACAGCACGACGGCATCTACGCCGGCGGCGGCATGATGGTCGACTCCCCGAAGCCGGGCATGACGGTGCAGTACCGCGCGGTGTGGGGCAGCCCGGTCTACGTGCGGATGGTCGGCTGACGCTCAGCCACGAGCATCCTTAGGCGATGACCGCCCGGACGTCCGAAACGGTGCCGGCACGGGCGAGCCGTTCGATCGCGCGGGCATCATTGAAGCGGTTCGCGAGCTGCGCGACAGCGGCGAGATGGCTTTCGGCGGTGGTTGAGGCGAGGCCGACGATGACAGACACCGGGTCGTGGTGCGGATGCCCGAAGGCCACCGGTTCGGCCAGCGTCACCACCGACATCCCGCCGGTCAACACGTCGGCGCTCGGTCGGGTGTGGGCGAGCGCGAGGCCCGGCGCGATGACGACGTACGGTCCGTGCTCGTCGATCATGCGGATCATGTCACCGGCGTAGTCGGCGGTTGCGGCACCGGATGCGGCGAGCGCGTCACCCGCGAGCTGGACTGCCTCGCGCCAATCGGCGGCAGTTCGTGAAAGCCAGATCGCGTCATCGGGAAGTGGCGGAAGTGGCATCCGTCAGACCTGATCGAATCCGTAGCTGATGGCCGCGGCCAGTTCTTCCCGGTCCTCGAGCGGCAGGAAGGTCGCTGCCGCCGCGTTGAGCTGGAACACCTCGAGGTCGCCGAGGTCGTAGTCGAACGCGTCGCTGAGCAGCGCGAGCTCCTTGCTGAGGCTCGTGTTGCTCATCAGCCGGTTATCGGTGTTCACGGTGACGCGGAAGCCCAGCTGGTAGAGCAGGTCGAACGGGTGGTCTTCGAGTTCGTCGCCCCAGGCCTCGATCGCGCCGGTCTGCAGGTTCGACGACGGGCTGAGCTCGAGCGCGATCTCCCGGTCGCGCACCCACTGGGCGAGGTCGCCGATGGTGACATAGCGGCTGTCGCCGTCCTCACGCTCGACGCGGACGTCCTCGGCGAGGCGCACACCGTGGCCGAGGCGGAGGGCGCGGCCGTCGATGAGGGCGCTCGCGATGCTCTGCAGGCCGTCGGCCTCGCCCGCGTGCACGGTCGCGGGGAAGAACTCGCTGGCCAGGTAGTCGAAGGCGTCACGCAGTCGACTCGGCGGGAAGCCTGCCTCGGGGCCGGCGATGTCAAAGCCGACGACGCCGCGGTCGCGGTGCCGCACCGCGAGCTGCGCGATCTCGAGGCCACGATCGGTGTGGCGCATGCTGCTGACGAGTTGGCCGATCCGGATGCGTCCGCCGGCGTTTGTGACGTCCTCGATGCCCGCTTCGATCCCCGCCTGCACCGCCTCGACGGTCTCATCCAGGCTCAGGCCGCGGTTCAGGTGCTGCTCCGGAGCCCAGCGCACCTCGCCGTAGATGACCCCATCTGCGTGCAGGTCCTGCACGAACTCGCGCGCGACCCGCTCAAGACCCTCCCGGGTCTGCATGACGCTGGTGGTGACGTCGAAGGTCTTCAGGTATTCGACCAGCGAACCCGAGTCCGACTGGTCGGCGAACCACTCGCCCAACTGCCCGGCATCCGTCGCAGGCAGGTCGAGTCCGACCTCGTCGGCGAGTTCGATGATGGTCTGCGGGCGGAGGCCGCCGTCGAGGTGGTCGTGCAACGACACCTTCGGGAGGGCACTGATACTGGCGTCGCCGCCGGGGAGAAGGTAGTCCTGATGCACCGAGTTCACGGCACCAAATCTACTGGGTTCCGGCGGACGGTATTCTGAGACGGTGCCACGAAAGGTCATTCTCGATTGCGATCCCGGTCACGACGACGCGATCGCCCTGCTTCTAGCCCACGGTAATCCGGAGATCGACCTGCTGGCGGTGACGACGGTTCACGGCAATCAGACGATCGAGAAGACCACCAGGAACGCTCTCGCGGTCGCCGAGATCGCCGGGATCACTGGCGTGCCGTTCGCGCGCGGTGCGCACCGCCCGCTGGTGCGCGAGGTCGAGGTGGCCGAGTCGATTCACGGTGACTCTGGCATGGACGGCCCGGTGCTGCCGGAGCCGAGCCTCGAACTGGACGAGCGTCACGCTGTCGACCTCATCATCGACACGATCATGTCGCACGAGCCGGGTACCGTGACGCTCATTCCGACCGGTGCGCTCACCAACATCGCGCTGGCGGTGCGCAAGGAACCGCGCATCGCGGAGCGCGTCGCCGAGGTGGTGCTGATGGGCGGCGGCTACCACGGCGGCAACTGGAGTGCGGCGGCGGAGTTCAACATCGTCATCGACCCCGAAGCCGCGCACATCGTGTTCAACGAGTCGTGGAAGCTGACCATGGTCGGGCTGGACCTCACGCACCAGGCGCTCGCGACCCCGGATGTGGTGCAGGCGATCGCCGAGGTCGGCACCAAGCCCGCGCAGTTCGTGCTCGAGCTGCTGGAGTTCTTCAGCAAGACCTACCGGGAAGCGCAGGGCTTCGAGCATCCGCCCGTGCACGACCCGTGTGCGGTGGCGCTGGTGATCGACCCGAGCGTGATGTCGGTGGTGCGGGTGCCGCTGGACGTCGAGCTGACCGGGTCGCTCACGTTGGGAATGACGGTCGCGGACTTCCGCGGACCGGCCCCGGATAACTGCACAACGCACGCCGCGACCGACCTCGACCGCGAGAAGTTCTGGGCGCTGATCGTGGACGCGCTGCGCCGCATCGGCTGACCCTCCCGCCGCGCCGCCCGCCCTCCCGGTGGTCGAGCCTGCCGAGACCCGCCCGCCCTCCCGGTGGTCGAGCCTGCCGAGACCCGCTCGCCCTCCGCTGGTTGAGGGGTCGCGAAGCGACCGTCTCGAAACCACGCACCCAGCGCAGCCCCCGAGCGCCGCCCAAATGTGCGAGCGCACGGCATATTGCGCGTGCACTCGCACATTTCGCGCACACTCGCGGCTGGAACCCGGATGCCCGGACCACAACTCCCGCGAACTGCGGCAAATTCTGGGTCCAGCGCCTCCGCACCCCCAACTTGCCGCAGTTCGCGGTGCTCGGCCCGCCGGCCGCGCCCGCACAGAGGCCCCAGGCGGCTCAGCCCGCAGGCGGTTCAGCCCACCCAAACCCCTGTTGTGCAGGACTTTCGGCCACTACGTGACCGGTTCATGGGCATCCGGGCGCGTTCGGTCGAGAATGTCCTGCACAACAGGGGAGGTCCTGCACAACAGGGGAGGTCCTGCACAACAGGGAGGCGGCGGGGTCGACCGGCCGAAAGTCTGGGGTCAGCGGGCCAGGTGCCGCGAGATCACCAGCCGCTGGATCTGGTTGGTGCCTTCAAAGATCTGCATCACCTTCGCCTCACGCATGTACCGCTCGGCGGGGAAGTCGCGCGTGTACCCGGCACCACCGAGCACCTGCACCGCATCCGTCGCGACCTTCATCGCGTTGTCGGTCGCCACCAGCTTCGCGATCGACGACTCCCGCGTCGACGGCTTGCCCCGATCCCGGATGCGCGCGGCAGCCAGGTAGGTCGCCCGCCCCGACTCGACCGCGGCGGCCATGTCGGCCAGCACGAAGCCGAGCCCCTGGTGGTCGATGATGCGCTGCCCGAACGACTCGCGCACTTTCGCGTACTCGACCGCGACATCCAGGGCAGCCTGGGCCAGCCCGGTCGCGACCGCCGCGATCCCCAGCCGCCCGGCGTCGAGCGCCGCGAGCGCGATCGCGAGGCCCTGCCCCTCCGCGCCGATCCGGCGTTCCTCGGGCACGTACACGTCGTCGAAGTTCATGGTCGCGGTGGTGAGGCCGGTCAGCCCCATCTTGTTCTCCGGCGACGCCGGACTGAGACCCTCGGTCTCGGCCGGCACCAGGAAGCAGGAGATCCCCCGGCCCCCGTCGTCGGAGGTGCGCGCCATCACGGTGTAGAAGTCGGCGTGCCCACCGTGGCTGGTCCACGCCTTCGCACCGTTGATGACGTAGCCGCCATCCGAGCGGGCCGCACGCGTGCGCATCGCCGCAGGGTCGGATCCGGCGTGCGGCTCCGACAGGCAGTACGCGCCGAGCAGCTCACCGGAGAGCATCTCCGGCAGCCAGCGCTGCTTCTGCTCGTCAGTTCCATAGGTGGCAAGCGGGAAGCACGACAGCGCGTGCACACTCGCGCCGACCCCGACGCTGGCCCACGCCGAGGCGATCTCCTCGAACACCTGCAGGTACGCCTCGGCGCTCTGCGCGCCGCCACCGAACTCCTCCGGGTACGGCAGGCTCAGCAACCCGGCACGGCCCAAGGTGAGGAAGACGTCCCGCGGGAAACTCGCATCCCGTTCCGCTGCTGCAGCCCGCGGCGTCAGCTCCTTCTCGGCGATGTCGCGCACAAGCTCGATGAGGTCGTCGCCTTCTTCGGTGGGCATTACACGGGTTACGGGCACAGCTCTCCTTACGGATGCGTGCAGGCGACACTGCCTGCGCGGCTTGCGTTACGCGGTGATGCGGTCGACGATGAGCGGGCCGCCGTCGTGCACCTGGTCCCCCGCGTCACCGATGCGGTAGGCACCCTCGAGTGCCTCGAGGGCTCGCTCGAACCGAGCCGGCTCGTCGGCGCTCAGAGTGAACAGCGGCTGTCCCTTCTTCACGACATCGCCGGGCTTTGCGTGCAGGTCGATGCCGGCAGAGTGCTGCACCGGGTCCTGCTTGCGCGCGCGTCCTGCGCCGAGCCGCCAGGCCGCGATGCCGAACGGCAGCGCCTGCTGCTCGACGAGCATGCCGTCGCGGTCGGCGGTGACGACGTGCTGCTCACGAGCCACCGGCAGTGGGGCATCCGGGTCGCCGCCCTGCGCGCTGATCATGGCCCGCCAGGTGTCCATCGCGCGGCCGTCCTTGAGCGCGTCCTCGACGTCGGCCTCCATCTGGCCGGCCGACTCGAGCATCTCCCGAGCGAGCGCGACGGTCAGCTCGACGACATCCGCCGGCCCGCCGCCGGCGAGCACCTCGACCGATTCGCGCACCTCATTGGCGTTGCCGATCGCAAGGCCAAGCGGCACGTTCATGTTGGTGAGCAGCGCGGTGGTAGTCACCCCGGCATCCGTGCCCAGCGCGACCATGGTCTCGGCCAGCTGGCGGCTCTGCTCGATGTCCTTCAGGAACGCGCCGGAGCCGAACTTCACGTCCAGCACGAGCGCCGAGGTGCCCTCCGCGATCTTCTTGCTCATGATGGAGCTCGCGATCAGCGGGATCGCCTCAACCGTGCCGGTGATGTCGCGCAGCGAGTACAGCTTGCCGTCGGCCGGCGCGAGCCCGGAGCCGGCGGCGCAGATCACCGCGCCGATGCTTTCCAGCTGCTCGCGCAGCTCCTCGTTCGACAGCGAGGCGCGCCACCCGGGGATCGACTCGAGCTTGTCGAGCGTGCCGCCGGTGTGGCCGAGCCCGCGCCCGGAGAGCTGCGGCACAGCGACCCCGAAGCTCGCGACCAGCGGCGCGAGCGGCAGCGTGATCTTGTCGCCGACCCCACCGGTCGAATGCTTGTCGGCGGTGGGCTTCGACAGCGTCGCGAAGTCCATCCGCTCGCCGCTCTCGATCATCGCGAGGGTCAGGTCCTTGATCTCGCGCCGCTCCATCCCGTTCAGGAAGATCGCCATCGCCATCGCGGCCATCTGCTCGTCGCCGACGTACCCGCGGGTGAACGCGTCGACGAGCCAGTTGATCTGCTCGGTGGACAGCGGATGCTTGTCCCGCTTGGCGCGGATGAGGTCGACGGTGTCGAACGGCTCGATTGTGGTCACGATTGGCTCCTAGCTGCGGTAATCCTCGAGGGTTCGCGGACCGAAGGCATCCGGGATCACCTCGTCAATGGTCTTGATGCCCGACACCGTCTCCAGCAGCATCCCGTCGGCGGAGTGCTCGAACAGCAGCTGCCGGCAGCGGCCGCAGGGCATGAGGGTGTTGCCGTGGCCGTCGACGCAGGTGAAGGCCACCAGCTTGCCGCCCCCGGTCATGTGCAGGCTGGAGACCAGTGCGCACTCGGCGCACAGGGTGAGCCCATACGACGCGTTCTCGACGTTGCAGCCTGCGATCACCCGCCCATCGTCGACCAGCGCAGCCACCCCCACCGGGAAGTTCGAGTACGGCACGTAGGCCCGACCCATCGCCTCGGTCGCCGCGGTGCGCAGCGAGTCCCAATCGATGTCGCTCATAACGTCAATTCCCTTCCGTGATCAATGTAGTCGTCGCCCGTGCACGAGCCGGGGGCGGCCGGCAAGGTAGCCCGCGATGAACTGCGGCACAAGCATGACCAGCAGCAGCATGAGTGACGCGGTCCACGCCCCGGTCAGGTCGTTGAGCAGGCCAAGCAGCAGCGGCGCCGGCGCGGCAAGCAGGTAACCCCAGCTTTGCGCCATCCGCGACAGGCTCGTCGTGTGGTCAGCATCCGGCGCGCGCAGCACGAGCAGCGTCAGCCCCAGCCCAAGGCTGGCGCCCTGCGCGATGCCGAGGAGCGTCACCCACAACACGGACGCGCCCGGCACCGCCAGGAAGCCCCCGACCGCCACCAGGAAGAGCACGCCGAGCCCGACCGCGAAGCCGGCTTGGCTGCGCATCCGGTCGAGCAGCATGGGCACGACCAGGGCAGGGACGATGCTGACGACGTTGATCAAGGCAAGCATCCCGCCGGCGGAGGCGGCGTCGTGCCCGCGGTCGATGAGGATGGTCGGCAGCCACGCTGTGGTGGCATAGAAGTTGAACGACTGCAGCCCGAAGAAGGCGGTCACATACCAGGCGACGCGATCGCGATGGAGGCTGATCGCCACCGGCCGGGACGCCATCGTCCCGCCGGTGGAGCGCAGCATCGGAAGCCAGGCCGCAAGCGCGATGATCGCAAAGAGGCCCCAGGCGCCGAGACCGACATTCCAGTCCAGACCGGCTGCGCGCGCGACCGGGACGGTGATGCCAGCCGCGAGCGTCGCACCACCGGCCAGCGACATCGAGAACAGCCCGGACATCAGCCCGACCCGGTGTGCGAAGTCACGCTTAATGAGACCGGGAAGCAGGATGTTGCCGAACGCGATGCCGGTCCCGACCAGCACCGTGCCGCCCAACAGTCCGAACAGGGATGGCACGAGCCGCAGCGCACAACCCGCGATGATGAGCACGAGCACCAGTCCGAGCGCGCGCTCGATACCGACATGGCGAGCCAGCACCGGGGCGAGGGGACCGAGCGCGGCGAAGCACAGCACCGGCAGGGTAACCAGCAAGCCGGCGCTGAACGCGGTCAGCTGGACAGCAGCCGAGATCTCGTCGAGCAGCGGGGAGACGGCGACGATCGCCGGCCGCAGGTTGAGTGCCAGCAGCACGACGGCGATCGCCGCCCATAGCCCCCTCGACGGCGCGCGTGTCGAGGAAGCCGGGGCGGCAGCGGTCACGCCTTTATGTACGGTTTGCCGTCGGCCGCTGGAGGTCGCGACTGACCGACGAATCCGGCGACGGCGAAGATCGTCACGATGTACGGCAGCATCAGCAGGAACTCGCTGGGCAGCGGCGAACCGATGATGCCGAGCACGCTCTGCAGGTTGGTCGCGAAGCCGAACAGCAGGCCGGCGAGCATGGCGCGGATCGGATCCCATCGACCGAAGATGACCGCGGCAAGGGCGATGAAGCCCGCTCCGGCTGTCATCTCCTTGGTGAACGACCCGACAGAGCCGAGCGTGAAGTAGGCACCGCCGAAGCCGGCGATCGCGCCACCGATCGAGACGTTGATGAACCGCGTCATGTTGACCTTGATGCCGACGGTGTCGGCGGCGGTCGGGTGCTCGCCCACCGAGCGCGTGCGCAGGCCCCAGCGGGTGCGGAACAGCGCGTACGCGACCACGGCAACCGTGATGTACATGACGTAGACAATGATCGTCTGGTTGAACAGCACCGGGCCGATGATGGGTATCGAGACCAGTCCGGGGATCGGGATCCGCTCGAAGCGCGGCGGGGAATTCAGCAGCGCGGCGTTCTCCTGCAGCACCTGCGAGTACAGGAACCCGGTGAGACCGGTGACCAGCACGTTCAGCACGACACCGACGATGATCTGGTCGACGACGTACTTGATCGCGAACGCGGCGAGGATGAACGACACGAGCACGCCCGCAATCATCGCGGCGACCAGGCCGAGCAGCGGCTGGCGCGTGATGGATGCGACCATCGCCGAGGTGAAGGCGCCGGCGAGCAACTGACCCTCGATGGCAATGTTGATGACGCCGGTCCGCTCGGAGATGACGCCGGACATCGCGCCGAAGATCAGCGGGACGCTCAGGCTGACGGCTCCGATGAGCAGCCCGGGAACCGGCAGCAGCGAGCCCGCCGAGGTCCAGGTCAGGAAGCCGACCATGAACAGCACGCCGAACAGGATGGTCAGCCAGAGCGGGGTCTTCCGGCCCTGGTTGACGATCCACGCCGACAGCGCGGTGAGCGCCAGGAGCAGGATGCCGATGACCCAACCGGTCGCGCGGGTCGGCAGTGAGACATCCGGGATCTGGATGAGGTCGTAGTTCGTGGAGAGCCGGAAGGTGCTGTAGCCCTCACGGCCGAACACGCCGAAGGCGAGCAGGGCGACCAGCGCGAAGATGCCAAAGAAGATCGGCGCCTTCCAGCTCTTGACGACCGTCCGCTCGAGGGTGATCGGTGCCGATGACGGAGTTGTCGCTTGGACGCTCACTTGGTCACCACCGCTTTCTTGCCCTGCTTGTTCTTGGTTCTTCGCGTGGTCGGGTCCGGTTTGGGCAGACGGAAGATCGCCCGCACGAGCGGCGGCGCCGCGATGAACAGCACGATCATCGACTGCACGACCAGCACGATGTCGATCGGGATGCCCTGGGACGCCTGCATGGTGAAGCCGCCGGCCTTGAAGGCGCCGAATAGCAGTCCGGCCGCGAAGACGCCCCACGGGCGCGACCGGCCGAGCAGTGCGACGGTGATCGCGTCAAAGCCGATGCCGGCGTCGATGCCCGCGCTGAATCCGGTGGTCACCGGGCCGAGCACCTGGAACACGCCGGCCATGCCGACGAGGGCGCCCGCGATGAGCATGACGTAGATCGCCATCCGGTCGACGTTGATGCCTGCGACGCGCGCAGCGCTCGGGTTCAAGCCGACGGCGCGGAACTTGAAGCCCAGGCTGGAGCGGTTGAGCAGCCACCAGACGAAGATCGTCGCGACGATGACGAGCAGGAAGCCGAGGTGCAGGGTGTAGCGGTCACCGAACAGCTTCGGCAGGACCGCGGTCTCTTTCATAGCCGGGGTCTTCGGGTTGTTCGAACCCGGCGCCTGCAGCCACCCGGGGGTGCTGAGCATCCAGTAGAGGAAGTAGAACGCGACGTAGTTGAGCATGATCGTCGTGATCACCTCATTGGCGCCGGTTTTCGCCTTCAGGAATCCGGCGATGCCCGCCCACACCGCTCCGGCGGCCATGCCGGCCAGGAGAGCGACGACCAGGTGGATGCCGAACGGCATGTCGAGCGCGAAGGCCACCCAGCCGGCTGCGGCGGCTGCCATCAGCATCTGACCGCGGCCACCGATGTTGAACATTCCGGCGCGGAAGCCGACCGCCACGCCGAGACCCGCTGCAATGAGGGGGGTCGCCTGGGTGAGTGTCTCGAGCAGGGCACGGATGCCCGTGTCGAAGGCCGGTCGCCTCAAGTTGTAGATGGAACCGTTGAACAGTGCGGTGTACGCACCGGCAACGGCGTCCCAAATGGCGCCGAACGTGTCAGCGGGCCGGGAGAAGAAGTAGCCGGATGCCTCCTGCACGCGCGGATCGGTGAGAGCGATCAGGATGCCGCCGACGACGAGTGCCATCAGCACCGACAGCACCGACAGCACCGCGCTGCCGCTCATGATCTCGCGGAGGGCGACGCTGAACCGCGACTCCTCGCGCTCTTCCTGGATCACCTCGGTGCCCGGCTGGCCGGGCTCCGGCGCCTCTTCGGGCTGGACGTCGGTCGATTTCTCGCCGCTCACGCTGCCACTCCCGTTCCTGCTGGAGCCTCGCCCGCCATCATGAGGCCGAGAACTTCTCTCGGCGTGTCCGCTGGGACGATGCCCACGATGCCTCCCCGGTACATGACGATGATGCGGTCGGCGAGCCCGACCACTTCGTCGAGTTCTGTTGATACGACGAGCACCGGCACGCCGGCGTCACGGGTCTCCACGATCCTGGTGTGCACGAACTCGACCGATCCGACGTCGAGTCCGCGGGTCGGCTGCGCCGCAACGAGCAGGCGCAACTCGCGGCTCATCTCGCGGGCGAGCACGACCTTCTGCTGGTTTCCTCCGGACAGGTTGCCGGCGTTGGTGCCGATGCCCTGAGCCCGGATGTCGTATTCCTCGACCTTCTGCTCGGCGAACTCGGCGAGCGTCTCAAGCTGCAGGCTGCCCATCCTCACGAACGGCCCGCCGACCGAACGGTCGAGCATGAGGTTCTCGGCGATGGTGAAGCCCGCGACTAGGCCGTCTTGCCCGCGGTCTTCGGGGATGAATCCGACCCCGGCGTCGAGGATCTCGCGCACAGAACTGTGCCGCAGCGAGGTGCCGTCGAGCCGGATGTCGCCGGTCACATGATGCTGAAGGCCCATGATGGCCTCGACAAGCTCGGTCTGGCCGTTGCCCTGCACACCGGCGACGACGACGATCTCGCCCGCCTTGATGTCGAAGCTGATGCGGTTGACCACGAGCTGGCCGATCGGGTCGATGACAGACAGGTCGTCGACGATGAAGGCCGACTCGCCCGGCTTCGCGGGCGACTTGTCGACCATGAGTTCAACAGCTCGGCCGACCATGAGGGAGGCGAGCTCGGCGTTGGTCGCGGTCGGGCTGGCTTCTCCGACGACCTTGCCGAGACGGATGACGGTGATCCGGTCGGCGACTTCGCGCACCTCGCGCAGTTTGTGGGTGATGAAGACGATGGAAGTCCCGGCTTCCTTGAGCTGGCGCATGATGCCCATGAGCTCGTCGGTCTCCTGCGGGGTCAGCACCGCGGTCGGCTCGTCGAACACGAGCACCTTCGCGTCCCGCGACAGTGCCTTGATGATCTCGACGCGCTGCTGCACACCGACCGGAAGGTCGCCGACCATCGCATCCGGGTCGACATCGAACCCGAAGCGGTCGGAGATCTCCTTGACCTTGGCGCGCGCCGCGTTGAAGTCGAGCCGGCCGGCGCCGCTGGTGGGCTCGTTGCCGAGCATCACGTTCTCGGCCACGGTGAAGACGGGGATGAGCATGAAGTGCTGGTGGACCATGCCGATGCCGGCGGCCATCGCATCGCCGGGGCCGGCGAAGTGCTGCACCTCATCGTCGAGCAGGATCTCGCCCTCGTCGGCGTGGTAGAGGCCGTACAAGACATTCATGAGCGTCGACTTGCCTGCACCGTTCTCGCCGAGGAGGCAGTGGATTTCGCCTTCCCTGACGGTCAGGTCGATGTGGTCGTTCGCTACCAGAGTGCCGAATCGCTTGGTGATGCCGCGAAGTTCGAGCTTCATTGCCGGTTGTTCCTTTGTGAAAGAGCGGGAGGTCGCGCCGCGACGCCATTGACGCGGATCTCCGATGCGATCGGGCAAGATTACAACGGAATCGGGGAGACCAGCGGTGCTGGCCTCCCCGAGCCGTTTATCGCTATTTCTTGCTAGCTGGGCGACGAAGGCGACGTGACCTTGATGTCGCCGCTGATGATGCCCTTCTTGATGTCATCGAGCTCACCCTTGAGTGCGGGGTCAACCTTCGACTCGAACTCGTGGAACGGAGCGATGCCGACACCACCGTTCTCGAGCGTTCCGACGAACGGCTTGTTGTCGAAATTACCCTTCGAGGCCGCCACCACGACATCCTTCACACCGACTGCCATGCCCTTCATGATCGAGGTCAGGAGCAGGTCCTGGATGGACGGGTCGGTCTCGAACACGTCGGCGTCGACGCCGATGAGGGCGATATCGGTGCCCGCGTCACGGATGGCCTGCGCGGCGCTCTGGTAGATCGGGCCACCAACCGGAAGGATCACGTCCGCACCCTGGTCGATCAGGTTCTGCGCGGTGCTCTTGGCGGTGTCGTTGGCGTCGAAGCCACCGGTGAACGCGCCATCCTGAGCGGCAACGTCCCAACCGAGGGCCTTGACGCTGGTGCCCTTCTTCTGGTTGTAGTAGTCGACACCCTGCACGAAGCCATCCATGAAGATGGTGACCGGCGGGATCGGGATGCCACCGAAGGTGCCGACGATGCCGGACTTCGAGTAGCTGGCCGCCGCGTAGCCGGCGAGGAACGCCGCCTGCACGGTGTCGAAGACGATCGGCTTGACGTTCGGCAGGTCGATCGACGAGTCGTCGATGATCGCGAAGTGTGCGTCGGTGTTCGCCGCGGCGGCGGTCTTCGTCGCGTCCGCGAGAAGGAAGCCGACGGTGACGATGATGCCGCAGCCCTGTTCGACCAGGTTGTTGATGTTCTGCGCGTAGTCGGTCTCCGCCTGCGACTCGACCGCGTTGACCTTGCCACCGATCTCGGCGGCGGCCTCGTCGAGGCCCTGCTTGCCGAGCTGGTTGAACGACTTGTCGTCGAACCCGCCGGTGTCAGACACCATGCAGGAGAGGAAGTCGGAGTTGGCGTTGTTGGTGGGTGCCGTGGTGTTGTCTGGTGCTGATGCGCAGCCGGCGAGCAGCAGGGCGCTGCTGGCGACGACCGCAAGGCCGCTGAGCGCGGTCCCACGAGAGCTGGTTCTCAAGGTGTCCTCCAAGGTGCTGCCCCGGCGTCCGTTGCCGCGGCCATTGGAGTACAGAGTACCCAATATGACGGTTCCCCCTGTTAGGCATTTGGGATGATAAAGCGCAAAGGTTACCAACCTGAAATAGCCCCCTCGGGGGGCGCAGGTCACAGGATGTCGCTGCGACCCGACAACTTGAGCGCATCGACGACCGACTTGACCCGCTGCGCGTTCGCGCTGGTGGTCACCAGAAGCGCATCCGGAGTGTCGACGACGACGATGTCTTTGACCCCGACAAGCGAGATCAGCCGCCCCGTCTGGCTCACCACGACGCCGCTCGACGCGTCCGCGAGCACGCGGGCTCCTTCGCCGAGAATGGCAAGATCGGATGCCCGTCCGCGCGCGTGCAGTTTGCCGATCGCGGCGAAGTCGCCCACGTCGTCCCAGTCGAAGTCGCCGGGCACGACGGCCATCCGGCCCTCGGCCGCCGCGGGCTCCGCGACCGTGTAGTCGATGGCGATCTTCGGCAGTCGCGGCCAGACCGCGTCGACGACAGCGCCGCGACGCGGGGTGTCCCAGGCCGCCGCGAGCTCCTCGAGACCAGCCAGCAGCTCCGGCTGCGACTTGCCCAACTGCTCGAGCAGGAGGTCGGCTCGCGAGATGAACATGCCCGCGTTCCAGAGGTAATTACCGTCGGCGACGTACTTCTTCGCAACCGCGAGCTCGGGCTTCTCTTTAAAGGTGTCGGCTTTGGTCGCGCTCGGAGCGCCCTCGATCCCGAGGCTGCCGTTGCAGCGGATGTAGCCGAAGCCGATCGCCGGCTCGGTCGGGGTGATGCCGATGGTCGCGATGAAGCCGGCATCCGCCGCGGCTACCGCCTCGCCGACCGCGCGCCTGAAGCCGCGGACATCCGTGATCACATGGTCGGCGGCGAACGACCCGATGATCACGTCCGGTTCACGATTCTTGAGGATCGCCGCAGCCAGCCCGATCGCCGCCGATGACTCCTTCGGCTCGCTCTCTAGGACCACGTTGTGGTCGTCCAGCTCAGGCAGCTGATCCTCGACGGCGGCACGATGCGCTCGGCCGGTCACCACCATGATCCGGTGCGCTCCGGACAGCGGGGTCAGCCGATCCCACGTCGCGCGCAGCAGCGTGCTGCCGGAACCGGTGAGGTCGTGCAGGAACTTCGGCGCATCCGCGCGTGACAGCGGCCACAGGCGCGAGCCGATTCCGCCCGCCGGGATGACACTGTAGAAGCGGTCCAGGGGGTCTCTCCGTTGCGCCATGCCCCCAACTGTAGACCGCCGGGTCCACCCGGCGGCCGCGCACCGGCGTGGAACGGCACGGCGAAAACGCGGAATAGGATGGATCACGTCCGCGCCTCAGGCCGGGCTGCCCCGGCACGGGGCTCGAGATCCGCAGGAGGGTTGGTCGTGCCAGAGAAAACAGCGGGAAACAGGGCGCAAGCGCTCGAACCGCAAACGAAGCTGAAAGCGCCGGCCGGCACCCTGTACCGGGGTCGCGAGGGTATGTGGTCGTGGGTGGTGCACCGGATCACCGGCGTCGCCATCTTCTTCTTCCTCCTCGTGCACATCCTGGACACCGCGCTGGTCAGGGTGAGTCCGGAGGCCTACAACGCGGTCATCGGCACCTACAAGAACCCGATCATGGGAATCGGCGAGGTCGCCCTCGTCGCCGCGATCGGGTTGCACGCGCTCAACGGGCTGCGCATCATCCTGATCGACTTCTGGTCGTGGGGAACCAAGCACCAGCGCGTGCTGTTCTGGGCCGTGGTCATCCTCTGGCTGATCCTGATGATCGGCTTCACCCCCCGCCACCTGATGAACGTGTTTGGGGAGTGAGCGCGATGGCAACCACAATCGAGAGTCCCCGCTCGCAACGCATCCGCCGCCGCGGCATCAACTGGGAGAAGTGGGGCTGGATCTACATGCGGGTCAGCGGCGTCGTTCTCGTCGTGCTGATCTTCGGCCACCTCTTCGTCAACCTCATGATCGGCGACGGCGTCAAGGCACTGGACTTCGCCTTCGTCGGCGGCAAGCTCTCCGACCCGTTCTGGCAGTGGTGGGACACCGCGCTGCTGTGGCTCGCCCTGATCCACGGCTCGAACGGCATGCGCACCATCATCAACGACTACACGCACAACCGGATGGTGAACCTCACCCTGAAGGGCGCGCTCGGTCTCTCGACCGTGGTGCTGCTCGTTCTCGGCACGCTGGTCATCTTCACCTTCGACCCGTGCCCCGTCGGCGCACCCGCCGACCTTCTTCCTAGCATCTGTGGAGACTTGTAAATGCCTGAATACGCTGACGGATCGATCGTCGACGGAGTCCACTACCACCAGTTCGAGGTAGTGATCGTGGGCGCCGGCGGCGCCGGAATGCGCGCGGCGATCGAGGTCGGCCCGAAGGCCAAGACCGCGGTCATCTCCAAGCTCTACCCGACTCGCTCGCACACCGGCGCGGCGCAGGGCGGCATGGCCGCGGCGCTCGCCAATGTCGAGGAGGACAACTGGGAGTGGCACACCTTCGACACCGTCAAGGGCGGCGACTACCTGGTCGATCAGGATGCCGCCGAGATCCTCGCGAAGGAAGCCATCGACGCGGTGCTTGACCTGGAGAACATGGGTCTGCCGTTCAACCGCACGCCAGAGGGCAAGATCGACCAGCGTCGCTTCGGCGGGCACACCCGCGACCACGGCAAGAGCCCGGTGCGCCGCGCGTGCTACGCCGCCGACCGCACCGGTCACATGATCCTGCAGACGCTGTACCAGAACTGCGTCAAGCACGGCATCAACTTCTTCAACGAGTTCTACGTGCTCGACCTTGTAATGAACGAGGGCAAGCCGGCCGGTGTCGTCGCGTACGAACTTGCCACCGGCGAACTGCACGTGTTCCAGTCAAAGGCCGTGATCTTCGCGACCGGCGGTTTCGGCAAGATCTACAAGACGACCTCCAACGCGCACACCCTCACAGGTGACGGCGTCGGCATCATCTGGCGCAAGGGCCTGCCGCTGGAGGACATGGAGTTCTTCCAGTTCCACCCGACCGGACTGGCCGGGCTGGGCATCCTCCTTACAGAGGGCGCCAGAGGCGAGGGCGCGATCCTGCGCAACGCCGACGGCGAGCGGTTCATGGAGCGGTACGCGCCCACCATCAAGGACCTCGCGCCGCGCGACATCGTCGCCCGCTGCATGGTTCAGGAGGTCGCTGAGGGACGCGGCGCCGGCCCGAACAAGGACTACGTCTACCTCGACTGCACCCACCTCGGGGCTGAGGTGCTCGAGACCAAGCTGCCGGACATCACCGAGTTCGCACGCACCTACCTCGGTGTCGACCCTGTGACGGAACCCGTTCCGGTCATGCCCACCGCGCACTACGCGATGGGCGGCATCCCGACCAACAATGACGCAGAGGTGCTCTCCGACAACGACACCGTCGTGCCCGGCCTGTACGCCGCCGGCGAGTGCGCGTGCGTCTCGGTGCACGGCTCCAACCGCCTCGGCACCAACTCGCTGCTGGACATCAACGTGTTCGGCAAGCGCGCGGGCAACAACGCCGCGGAATTCGTGAAGACCGTCGACTTCGTGCCGCTTCCGGAGGACCCGGCCGCGGCGGTTCGGGATGCGATCACTCGGATGCGCGAGTCGACCGGCACCGAGCGGGTGGCCGCCATCCGCAAGGAATTGCAGGACGAGATGGATCGGAACGCCCAGGTGTTCCGCACCGACGAGTCACTGAAATCCGTCACCCAGACGATCCACAACCTGCGCGAGCGCTACCGCAACGTGTCGGTGCAGGACAAGGGCAAGCGCTTCAACACCGACCTGCTTGAGGCGATCGAGCTGGGCTTCCTGCTCGACCTGGCCGAGGTCGTCGTGTTCTCCGCACGCAACCGCAAGGAGAGCCGCGGCGGGCACATGCGCGACGACTACCCTGACCGCGACGACGAGAACTACCTGAAGCACACCATGGCGTACCTGACGGGTGACCCGCACTCCGCCAACGCAGAGGACCACATTCGACTGGACTGGAAACCGGTGCGCATCACCAACTACCAGCCCATGGAAAGGAAGTACTGATGGCTACGGCAACCACCGTCGATAAGGCGCCGGCAACGGCAGGGGTTGTGGCAAGCGATTCCCCGTTGCAGTCCTTCACGGTGACCCTGATCATCCGGCGATTCGACCCTGAAGTCGACGAGGAACCGCGCTGGCAGGACTTCGACGTCGAGATGTACCCGACCGACCGCATCCTGGACGCACTGCACAAGATCAAGTGGGAGCAGGACGGCTCGCTGTCGTTCCGTCGCAGCTGTGCGCACGGCATCTGCGGGTCGGATGCGATGCGCATCAACGGCCGCAACCGCCTGGCCTGCAAGACGCTGATCAAGGATCTCGACATCTCGCAGCCCATCTACGTCGAAGCGATCAAGGGCCTTCCGCTGGAGAAGGACCTCATCGTCGACATGGAGCCGTTCTTCGAGAGCTACCGTGAGGTGCAGCCGTTCCTGCAGGCGTCGAGCAAGCCGAAGGATGGCAAGGAGCGTCTGCAGTCGGTTGAGCAGCGCGCGATCTTCGACGACACCACCAAGTGCATCCTGTGTGCCGCGTGCACGTCGAGCTGCCCGGTGTTCTGGACCGACGGGCAGTACTTCGGCCCGGCCGCGATCGTCAACGCCCACCGGTTCATCTTCGACTCGCGCGATGACGCTGCCGACGTGCGCCTGGACATCCTGAACGACAAAGAAGGCGTGTGGCGCTGCCGCACCACCTTCAACTGCACCGAGGCGTGCCCGCGCGGCATCCAGGTGACGCAGGCGATCGCCGAGGTAAAGCAGGCGATCATGCGGGGCAAGCCCTAGCCTCTAGCCCTTCCCTGTTTTGCAGGAGATTCCCTGTTGTGCAGGACTTTCTGCTTCCAACGGCACCGGATGCCTGAAAACACCCTCCGGGCAGGCAGAATCTCCTGCATAACAGAGGGGTCTCGGCAGGCTCGACCACCGAGACCGACCTGGAGCGTCAGGGGGCGACGGTCACGTTCGCCGGCAGGTTCGGCACTCTCAGCGGTCGGATGAGGTCAGTCACCAGGGGGTCAACCCCTTTCGCGAACTTGTTCAGCGGGGCGCGGCCGTCGGAACCGGCGACCGGAGAGCTCTGGTCGATGGCCTGCACCAGTTCAAGCGAGCCGGCGCCGCTCGGCACCGCGGTCGCAACGAGCGAGAAGCTCCCGTCCGCCGCGACGGTCGTCGTCGCGTACACCTGACCGACAGTCTGCAACGACACGCTCGCGCCCGGAGTTCCGGTGCCGCTGAGCGAGATGTCGGCGCCGACCACGCCGCCGGGCGCGCTGTGCCCGGCCGGCGGCGCATCGGATCCGGCCAGGGTGTCGATCACTCCCCCGACCAACCGTTCCAGCTCCGGAATGGCGCTCGGATCTACCCCGAGAATGTCGGGCTGGGCGGGCGCCTGGTCGCGCACGATCTCCGGCACCTCGACCAGCTCGGTGCGGGGCGACTCCGCGCTGACCGGGGGCGGTGGCTCCTCGGTGGGCGGCTCCGCTGTGACACCGGCCGCGACACCGGCGAACATCGCCACTCCGCCGGCAATCGGCGCCATCACCGTCGTGATGAACGACGACGCAGCGGCGGGAGCGGCGACGGCGGCGGATGCCGCGGCATCCGGAATGAACAACTCGGCGGCCGAATCAGGGATGTGCGCCGACCGGGCCGCGCCGAACGCGGCGAGCATGCTCCCGCCGACCACTCCCCCGAGCGTGAGCGGCAACAGCACGCTTGCGAGGCGTGCGCTGATGTCCTCGACCTCCTCGGCGACGATCCCGCATCGCGCGCACGACGCGATGTGGTCGTCGAAGCGTTTGCTGTCGCGTGCGCCGAGCCCGTCCCGCGACCGGTCGCCGATGCGGCCCGACACCCACCTGCACTCCGCGGTGGCGCCTGCGTGGCTGACGTGCGCTTGCAGCCATGCGCGGCGCAGCCCCTCGCGGGCGCGGTAGGCGAGAGCGGCGACACTGTTCGCGTTCATGCCCAGGTAGGGCGCGACCTGGTGCGGGTCGAGACCTTCGACCTCGGTGTACCAGAGCACCGCCTGCCAGCGCGCAGGCAGCGCGCCGAACGCCCGCGCGGTCAGCGACCTGTCGAGCTCCAGTGACGGGTCATCGGGCAGAACCGGTTCGGCCACCGCGTCAAGGTCGGGAACCTGAACCGCCCGGTCTGCGCTTCCCCAGCGGGCGGCGAGATTCCGGACGACGGTGTACAAGTAGGGGCGGAAGGCGCCGGTCGGGCCACCGCCGGCGCGGACCTGCTCGTAGATGCGCAGGTACGCCTCGGAAACCAGATCGTCCGCGTCGAGGCTGGCGGTGAACTCACCAGCGACCCGGCGTGCGGCGGTGGCGTGGCGACGCCAGAGCTCAGCGAAGGCGCGCGCATTACCGCTGCGGGAGCGAAGGACGAGAGCCTCGTC
This sequence comes from uncultured Actinomycetota bacterium, assembly GCA_963702165.1. Taxonomy (GTDB): domain Bacteria; phylum Actinomycetota; class Actinomycetes; order Actinomycetales; family Microbacteriaceae; genus Terrimesophilobacter. The sequence goes on from OY969722.1 coordinate 1,775,831, forward strand.
CGACGCCTCCCCCTCTTTTCTTCCCCTGATCCCCACGTAGCCTCCGGCAATTCACGGGTAAGCGAGTCGTCGGACTGACCTCAATCGTCCGCTGGATCGGCTCGAGAGTCCATACCCCCAATTCGACCCCCCAACGGGGGACCGCCTGACTCCTAGACTGGTGCCGTGGCGAGCGGGCTGGTTGACCAGGCGAAGCGGGCCGTCGAATGGGCAAAGATGCTCCGGCCGGTCCGAACCGTCGTCCTCTTCATCGAGTTCCGTGGGCCGCTGATGGCCGCCGGGCTGTCCTACCACTCGATCTTCGCGTCGTTCGCCGCAATCTGGGTGGCTTTCGCCGGTGCGAGCTTGTTCGTCGACGCGAACCCGGTGTTGCGCAATGCCCTGTTCGAAATCATCGACAAGTCGGTGCCCGGCCTGCTCCAGTGGGATGGTGGTCCGGGCGCGATCGACCCGGAGGTGCTGCTCCAGGCGCAGATCCTCGGCGTGACCGGTGTGATCGCGGCCATCGTGCTCGTGGTCACCGCACTGGCCTGGCTCGCATCCGCGAGGCTCGCGGTGCGCGCACTGTTCGACCTGCCCAAGCTGGAGCGCAACTACTTCCTGCTCAAGCTCAAGGATCTGGGCCTCGCCCTCGCCTTCGGCGTCGCACTGCTGGTCTCGGCGGCAATCTCGGTGTTCAGCACCGCAGCCGTGGACGTACTGCTCGACTGGCTGGGCATCGACTCCGACTCGAGAGTCGCATCCATCGCGGTAGGCACGGTGGGCCTGCTGGTGATGCTCACCCTCGACACAGTGGTGCTCGCGGGGCTATTCCGGGTGATGTCGGGGCTGCTCATCCCCGCCCGGCGGCTGTTCGCCGGCGCCCTCCTCGGCGCGGTCGGGTTGGGGGTATTGAAGGTACTCGGCACCGCGCTGCTCGGCGGCGCCACCCGGAATCCGCTGCTCGCCTCGTTCGCGGTCATCATCGGTCTGCTCATCTGGTTCAACCTGGTGTGCTCGGTCATCCTGCTGGCGGCGTCGTGGATCTCGGTCGGGATGTCGGATGCCGGGCTCATCGCCGACCCGCGGGTCGCGGCCGAGCGCAAAGAGGCAGCGCGCCGCGAACAGGAACGGATCGCGCTGCAACTCGACGCCGAAGCACGGAACAGCCGGGGACGGCTGTGGCGGCTCTTCCATCGAGATCGGAATTCCGCACCGCCGGTCACTGAGGCGCCGCCTGTGGAGACGAGGGCCCCAGCGCCCGCGAAAAGGAGTGTCCGGCGCCGTCGGTAGGCTGGAGCGCATGCCTCAGCCCCTTCGAATCGCAAGCGTCAACGTCAACGGGGTTCGAGCGGCATTCCGCAAGGGCATGGGCGACTGGCTCGAGAACCGCGGGGTCGACATCCTCGCGCTGCAGGAGGTTCGCGCCTCCACCGACGACCTCGAGAACCTGCTCGGCAGCGAGTGGGACATCCTGCACGACCCGGCGACGGCGAAGGGGCGCGCGGGTGTCGCGCTGGCCAGCCGGCACCGGGCGAGCATCCACCGCGTCGACCTGGGGCATCCGGATTTCGACACCGCCGGCCGCTGGCTGGAGGCCGACTACGAGGTCGACGGCACCGTCATCACGGTCGTCAGCACCTACGTGCACTCCGGCGCCGTTGGCACGCCGAAGCAGGACGACAAGTACCAGTTCCTCGACGCCATGACCGCGCGGATGCCGGAGTTGGCCAAGCACTCGGAGCATGCGGTCGTGCTCGGTGACCTGAACGTCGGGCACCGCACCCTGGACATCCGGAACTGGAAGGGGAACCAGAAGAACGCCGGGTTCCTGCCGGAGGAGCGTGCCTACTTCGACCGCATCCTCGGCGCCGAGGACCACCCGCAGTACAACGCGGGCGCCGGACTCGGCTGGGTGGACGTCGGCCGCAAGTGGGCGGGCGAGGTCGAGGGCCCGTACTCCTGGTGGAGCTGGCGCGGTAAGGCGTTCGACAACGACGCCGGCTGGCGCATCGACTACCACCTGGCCACACTGCCGCTCGCGGAGAAGACCGTCGGCTACTCGATCGACCGCGCAGCCGCGTGGGACGAGCGATGGTCCGACCACGCTCCGGTCGTGGCCGACTACGCCGTCTGAGCCACTTCCCGCCGGCCCCGGGATCGCGAAGTGATCGTCTCGAAACCCCGGTGGCCCCGGGGTCGCGAAGCGACCGTCTCGAAACCATCACGACCCCCGAGGGGTCGCAAATGACCCCTCGCCCCGCCAATGAAGGCCGGCTTGCGACCTATCGCGCATCCGCTCGCCGCCTCCGCCCTGCACGAAACACCCTCCCAACACCTGAAAGACTGAACCCATGACCAAGACCCGCCTGTTCTCGGGCATGCAGCCATCCGCCAACAGCCTCCACATCGGCAACTACATCGGCGCGCTGGAGCAGTGGAAGCGGATGCAGGCCGAGTACGACGCAATCTTCTCGATCGTCGACCTGCACGCGATCACCGTCGCGCAGGACCCGGCCGAGCTGCGCGCGAACACCCGCCGCACCGCGGCCCAGTACATCGCCGCGGGCATCGACCCGGCCGAGTCGACGCTGTTCGTGCAGTCGCACGTGGCCGCGCATCCGGAACTCGCTTGGGTGCTGAACACCATCACCGGCTTCGGCGAGGCGAGCCGGATGACCCAGTTCAAGGACAAGTCGACCCGGTTCGGCGCCGAGTCGACGACGGTCGGCCTGTTCGCCTACCCGGTGCTGATGGCGGCCGACATCCTGCTCTACGACGCCGCGGTGGTGCCGGTCGGTGACGACCAGCGTCAGCACGTCGAGCTCACGCGCGATGTCGCGGGGCGGTTCAACTCGCGCTTCGGCGACACCTTCGTGGTGCCGGAGGCGCAGATCATGAAGGAGACCGCGCGCATCTACGACCTGCAGGACCCTGCAGCCAAGATGAGCAAGTCCGCCTCGAGCGAGGCCGGCGTGGTGTGGATGCTGGATGAGCCGTCGGTGACCGCGAAGAAGATCAAATCGGCGGTGACGGATGCCGAGCGCGACATCCGCTTCGACCGGGAGTTGAAGCCGGGCATCGCGAACCTGCTGACCATCTACTCGGCGATCGACGGCCGGTCGATCGGTGAGCTCGAGCAGGACTACTCCGGCCGCGGCTACGGCGACCTGAAGAAGGAACTCGCCGAAGTCGTCGTCGAGGCGTTCTCGCCGATCCGGCAGCGCACGCTCGAGCTGCTGGACGACCCGGCCGAACTCGACCGGGTGCTCGCGGGCAACGCCGACCGGGCCGCCGAGATCGCGAATGCGACCCTCGCGCGGGTGTACGACCGCATCGGGCTGCTGCCGAGGGCCTGACCGCCCCGTTGTGCAGGACATCCCTTGTTGTGCAGGACATCCCTTGTTGTGCAGGACATTCGGGCGGCTCGCGCCTGAGACAGTGCGATCCGGGGCCGTTTGTGGTCGGATGTCCTGCATAACAGGGGTTGCCCCGACCGCAACGGCGGGTGGACGACAGTAAGAGGGGGACATGGAGCCGTTCGAACTGACCGCGGGGCCGCTGGTGCTGAACCAGCCGACGAGCGCCGACGTGCCGTTGATCACCGAGTACTGCCAGGATCCGACCTTCGAGGCGTTCATGGCGATCCCGTGGCCGTACGAGCGCAAGCACGCCGAGTCCTTCGTCGACGAGTTCGTCCCGCACGGCTGGTCGAGCGGCACGGAAGTGACCTGGGCGCTCCGCCGTGATGGAGAGTTTCTCGGTGTTGTGGGCCTGCGCAAGAGCACGACGATCGGGTTCTGGCTCGGTGCCCCGCACCGTGGTTTCGGCTACATGCCGCTCGCGGTTGCGGCAGTCGCCGACTGGGCGTTCGAGTCCGGCTGGGTGCCCGAGGTGCGCTGGGAGGCCATCGTCGGAAACCGGGCATCGCTGACGGTCGCCCGCAAGGCGGGGTTCACGTACACCGGCGTCGAACCGGCCAAGGTGACCGGTCGCGACGGCTCGCATCCGGATTCCTGGCAGGCAGTACTCCGTCCCACCGACTCCCGCTCCCCCAAACCAGGCTGGCCCGCTTAACCCATCTCAAGGAGATTCGGGGCCGGATGGCCGTAGTTCACTGTCATCTGGCTGCGCTGCAGCAAATCTCCTTGAGACGGGTTAATTCAGGTTCGGGTGGGCGGGAATAGTTCCGCACTGGGTGCGTTTGTATACTCGAAGCACGTGCTCCGGGGTCGGTGAAAGTCCGAACCGGCGGTTATAGTCCGCGACCCGCGGCCTGGCGCAAGCCAAGCAGCGGTTGAGCTGGTGAAATTCCAGCACCGACGGTAATGGGATGGCGACATTCCTCAGTCCGGATGGGAGGTGCACGCGCGAACGCCCCAAAAGCGGTCGCGCCGTCGGCATTCGCCGACCATTCCCGGGGCTCGTCTCTTGACTTACAGGGACTAGAGGAACCGGATGTTCGACCACACGACCGAGCGAGCGATGCGTCACGCATTGACCCTCGCCGCGCGCGGCCCGCGCCCCGGCGTGAACCCGCAGGTCGGCTGCGTCATCCTCTCCCCCACCGGCGACATTCTGGCCGAGGGCTGGCACCGCGGCGCCGGCACCCCGCACGCCGAAGCGGATGCCCTCGCGAAGCTGTCCCCCGGACAGGCCCGCGGCGCGACCGCCATCGTCACCCTCGAACCGTGCAACCACACCGGCCTGACCGGTCCGTGCAGCGAGGCGCTCGCTGACGCCGGCGTCGCCCGCGTCATCTACTCTGTGTCCGACCCGAACCCGCTCGCCAGCGGCGGCAGCGACCGCCTGCGCGCGGCCGGCGTCGAGGTCGAGGGCGGGCTGCTCGCGGATGAGGTCGGCGAGTTCATGCACCGCTGGCTGATCGCCGTGCGCACCGGCCGGCCGTTCGTCACCCTCAAGTGGGCGGCGAGCCTGGATGGCCGCACCGCAGCCGCCGACGGCACCAGCCAGTGGATCACCGGCGCCGCCGCCCGCCAGCGCGTGCACGAGCAGCGCGCCGCCCACGACGCGATCGTCGTCGGCATCGGCACCGTGCTCGCCGACAACCCCTCGCTCACCGCGCGCGGCGATGCGGGCGAGTTCCTGGCCGAGCAGCCGATCCCGGTCGTGGTCGGCAAGCGGACGATCCCGGATGACGCGCGCGTGTTGCAGCACCCGCGCGACGTACTGCACTTCCCCGGCCATGACCTCGAGGTGATGCTGCGCGAGCTGTTCGCCGCGGGCATCCGCTCGGCGTACGTCGAGGGCGGGCCGACACTCGCCAGCGCATTCGTTGCGGCCGGGCTGGTCGACGAGTACGCGGTGTACATCGCGCCGGTGTTGATCGGCGGCCCACGGGTCGCGATCGGCGACATCGGCGCCTCCACCCTCGGCGAGGCCCGACGGCTGCAGCTGATGCAGATCGAGCAGCTGGGCGAGGACGTGCTGATGGTGGCGCGGCCGGGTCTCGACAAGCTCGACCACCGGGAGGGACCCGACCACCGGAATGGGGCCGAGCAGCAAGACGAAGCCATGAAGGAAGGCAACTGAGTGTTCACCGGAATTATCGAAGAGCAGGGCGAGATCCTCGCCTGGGATCCCTCGGGCGACGCCGCCCGCATCACGGTGCGCGCACCGCTGGCGGTGTCGGATGCCGGTCACGGCGACTCGATCTCGGTCTCCGGCGTCTGCCTGACCGTGATCGACCAGGGCGCCGACTGGTTCACCGCCGACGTCATGGCTGAGACCATCCGGATGAGCACCCTCAAGCAGCCGCAGCCCGGCGACCGCGTCAACATCGAGCGCGCGGCCGCGCTCGGCGACCGCCTCGGCGGGCACATCGTGCAGGGCCACATCGACGGCACCGCCGAACTGCTCACCATCACCGACGGCAGCGCCTGGCGCGTCCTGCGCTTCAGCCTCGATTCGGAACTCGCACCGCTGGTCGCCCGTAAGGGCTCCATCGCCCTCGACGGCATCTCACTCACCGTGAGCGACGTCGGCGACGACTGGTTCGAAGTCTCCCTGATCCCCGAGACCCTCACCGCCACCTCGCTCGGTGCCAAGAAGCCCGGCGACAAGGTCAATCTGGAAACGGACATCGTCGCGCGTCAAGTGCAGCGGATGCTCCAGTTCACCGAAAGGACTCAGCCATGAGCCTCACCGACATCCCCACCGCCCTCCGGGAGCTCCGCGCCGGAAAGCCGATCATCGTGATCGACGACGAGGGCCGTGAGAACGAGGGTGACCTCATCATCTCGGCCGAACTGGCCAGCCAGGAGTGGATGGCCTTCATAGTCCGCCACACCTCCGGCTTCGTGTGCGCGCCGATGACCAACGAGATCGCCGACCGCCTCGACCTCCCGGTCATGGTCCCCACCAACGAGGATCCGCGCAGCACCAACTACACGATCACGGTGGACGCCTCCGACCGCAACACCACCGGCATCGCCGCCTCGGATCGCGCGCACACCCTGCGGGTGCTCGCCGACCCGGGCTCGACCCCGGGCAGCCTGCGCCGCCCCGGCCACGTCATCCCGCTGCGTGCCGTTGACGGTGGCGTGCGCGAACGCGACGGCCACACCGAGGCATCCGTCGACCTGATGAAGCTCGCCGGCCTGCATCCGGTGGCCGCGATCGCGGAGATCGTGCAGGACGACGGCGAGATGATGCGCCTGCCCGGACTGCTGAGGTTCGGCGAGCGCGAGGGGCTCGTGGTCGTCACCATCGCCGAACTGATCGAGTACCTCAACGCCCACGGCGAGGGCATCGTCGACGAAGCCACCAGCATCCCGGAGTCCGGTCGCGTCATCTTCGAGGTGGAGACCAACGTGCCTACCATCCACGGCATGTTCCGGATGCGCGCCTACCGTGACCGGGTGACCGGCGCCGACCATGTCGCCATCATCGCCGGTGAGCCGGGCGCGAACCCGTACGTCCGGGTGCACTCGGAGTGCCTGACCGGTGAGGCCTTCGGCTCCTTGAAGTGCGAATGCGGGCCGCAGCTCGACACCGCGCTCGAGCACATTCAGCGCGAGGGCGGCATCGTCATCTACCTCCGCGGCCACGAGGGACGCGGCATCGGGCTGGTCAACAAGCTCAAGGCTTACAAGCTGCAGGAGCAGGGCCTCGACACTCTCGACGCCAACCTGCACCTCGGCCTGCCTGCCGACTCACGCGACTACGGCGCGGCCGTCGCGATGCTGGACCACATCGGCGTCGACTCGGTGCGGCTGCTCACCAACAACCCGGAGAAGGCGCGCCAGCTGCGCGACCGCGGCATGAAGGTCTCCGAGAGCGTTCCGCTGGTCGTCGGCATCGGCGAGCACAACGAGGCCTACTTGGGCACCAAGCGGGATCGCATGGGACACCTCCTTCCCGAGGATGTTTCTGCCCTTATCGAACTGGAAGGACACCCGTCATGAGTGGAGCAGGCACCCCCGACATCGAGGTCGACGGCACCGGGCTGAAGGTCACCATCGTCGCCGGGCATTGGCACGAGGAGATCACGGGCGGGCTGCTCGCCGGTGCGCACCGGGTGCTCGACGCATCCGGGGCGGAGGTCACCGAGGTGCGCGTCCCCGGCAGCTTCGAGCTGCCGGTGGTCTGCAAGGCCGCGCTCGAGGGCGGCGCGGATGCCGTGGTTGCGCTGGGTGTGATCATCCGGGGCGGCACGCCGCACTTCGAGTACGTGTCAGCGGCGGCGACGGATGGGCTCACTCGTGTCGCGCTCGACACCGGCAAGCCGGTCGGCTTCGGGGTGCTCACCCTGGATGACGAGCAGCAGGGCATCGACCGCGCTGGCCTGCCCGGCTCGAAGGAGGACAAGGGAGCAGAGGCTGCTTCAGCGGCGCTGGCCACGGCGGTCGCGCTGCGCGAGTTGCGCGCCTAGACCGCCCAGCATGCGAGTCGCCCACTTCGGCCCTCCGGATGCCCGGTTCAGGGGCGAGAGTGGGCGACTCGGCATCGCGCGGTGAGCTCGCGCGCTGCCCTGGTGGCCCGGGCTCGGCTCCCATTTCGAGCGGGTACACTAACCCGGTTGCCCGCCACAAGCGGGCCTTAAGCCGAGCGCCGTTGCCCGAGTCTTCTTATTCGCGCAACTGCGACGGGCTTGGGTGGGCCAGTTCCTCGCTCCCCGGAGATCCCTTACTTTTGTCATCCACGACCGCCACACAAGCATCCGCACCAGCCAACTCCCGATCACGCGTCATTCTCGCGAGCCTCATCGGCACCACGATCGAGTTCTACGACTTCTACGTCTACGCGACGGCCGCGGTTCTGGTCTTCCCGCACCTGTTCTTCCCGGCCGGTGACGCCACCACAGCGCTGCTCTCGAGCTTCGCCGTCTTCGGTGCCGCGATGGTCGCCCGGCCCCTCGGCGCGATCTTCTTCGGACACCTCGGCGACAAGGTCGGCCGCAAGACCACGCTGGTGGCCGCGCTGCTCACCATGGGCATCGCCACCTTCCTGATCGGCCTGCTGCCGACCTACGCGCTGATCGGCTGGTTCGCGCCGCTGCTGCTCGTGCTGCTGCGCCTGGCGCAGGGCTTCGCCCTCGGCGGCGAGTGGAGCGGGGCCGCGCTCGTCGCAACGGAGAACGCGCCGGAAGGAAAGCGCGCCTGGTACGGCACGTTCCCGCAGCTCGGCGCCCCGCTCGGCTTCATCATCGCCAACGGGCTGTTCCTGATCATCGCCGCGCTGATGCCGTCAGCCGACCCGTCGATGCCGTCGGCCGCGTTCCTCGAGTGGGGCTGGCGCATCCCGTTCCTGTTCTCCGCCGTGATGGTCATCGTCGGCCTGTGGGTGCGACTGCGCCTGGTCGAGTCGACCGCGTTCACCAAGACGGTCGAGTCCGGCAAGGTCGTCAAGCTGCCGCTGGCCGAGGTGTTCCGCAAGCACTGGAAGGAACTGATCCTCGGCACCTTCTTCATGCTCGCCACCTACGTGCTGTTCTACCTGATGACCACGTTCTCGCTCAGCTATGGGCGAGCACCGATCGAACCAGCGGATGCGACCCAGCTCCCGGGGCTCGGCTACAGCTACACGACCTTCGTGCTGATGATGATCGTCGGCGTGGTGTTCTTCGGTATCTTCACCCTCGTCTCCGGTCCGCTGGCCGACCGGTACGGCCGCCGTAAGACGCTCATCTGGGTGACGCTCGGCATCATCGCCTTCGGTCTGCTCTGGGTGCCGCTGCTCGGCGCCGGATTCGCCGGCGTCATGGCCTGGCTGATCATCGGGTTCACGCTCATGGGCATGACCTTCGGGCCGATGGGCGCGCTGCTGCCCGAGCTGTTCCCGACCAACGTGCGCTACACCGGGTCCGGCATCTCCTACAACGTGAGCTCCATCCTCGGGGCTGCGGTCGCGCCGTTCATCGCGGTCTGGCTGTGGGGCCTCGCCGACGGAAGCCCGGTGCTGGTCGGGGTCTACCTCGCCGCATCCGCTGTCCTGACGCTCGTCTCGCTGCTGATCAGCAAGGAGACCCGCGACATCGACATCGACCGATAATGTTGGAGTCATGAAGTTCAACGGCCCTCGCATCCTGCTCGCCCTCTGCACTCTCGCGGCGCTCGCACTCGCCGTGCTGTGGGCACTGCAAGTGTTCCCGTTGGACAACCCGATCCTCTAGCAGCGCCTGAAGGCGCAAGGACCAGCACGGTCCTTGCGCCTTCTGCATGTCTGGGAGGATTGAGGCATGGAAATCGCTTACAACATCCTGCTCATCCTGCACTTCGTCGGTCTTGCTTCGCTGCTCGGAGGAGTGATGGTGCAGTTCCGGCCGCTTGCGGCGGGCAAGGGTGTTGTGAACCCGGCGATGTTCCACGGTGTGCTTACTCAGCTGGTCACCGGCCTGCTGATGGTCGGGATCGCGGAGATGGGCGACGGCGACGTCAACCACATGAAGATCGGCATCAAGCTCGCGGTGCTGATCGTGATCGCGGTGCTCGTGTTCATCTACCGGCGCCGGCAGAACGTCGCATCCTGGGTGGTCTGGCTGATCGGTGCGCTGACTCTCGCGAACGTCGCGATCGCGGTCCTGGTCTAGTCGCTGCCCCGTAGTCCGCGAGACTGCGGAAATGTGCGGATAGGGCGCCCCAACCGCGCTTTCCTGCAGTCTCGCGAGAGCGGCTGCTCGACCCCCGGATGCCCGGGCGTCAGTCCAGGAAGAGCGCCTTCAGCCTGCGGGTCGTCAGGGTCAGCCCCACGACCACCATCACGACGTAATAGAGCACGTGCCAGATCATCCCGCCGGTCATGATGCCGGTGGTGAATCCGCGGATGAGCTCGACGCCGTGCCACAGCGGCATCGCCTGGATGATCCACTGGATCCATTCCGGGTAGACGCTCAGCGGGTAGAAGGTCGCCGAGAACAGGAACATCGGCAGCAGGATGAAGTTGATCCAGTCCATCTGCTGGAACGTCTTCATGTAGCTGGTGATGCCCATGCCGAAGCTCGCGAAGCCGAACGCGATCAAGAGCACCGCGGGCAGCGCCAGAATCGCGGTCCAGGACAGGTTCAAGCCGAGCACCTGCATCACGAGCATGAACCCGCACGCGTAGGCCAGGCCGCGGGCGAGCGCCATCATGATCTCGCCGAGGGCGACGTCGAAGGGGCCGAGCGAGGTGGCAAGCATCCCGTCGTACAGCTTGCCGAAGTTCATCTTGAAGAAGACGTTCCACGTCGAGTCGAAGATCGCGCCGTTCATCGCGGCCACCGCGAGCAGCGCCGGGGCGATGTACGCGGCGTACGGGATCTCCTGCCCGCCGGCCGTCTGGATCGTGCCGATGTAGGTGCCCAGCCCGATGCCCATGGCGAGCAGGTAGAACACCGGCTCGAAGAATCCGGACAGGACGATCAGCCAGTTGGAGCTCGCCGTCGCCTTCACGGCGCGCTCCATCACCGAACGGGCGTTGCCCGCGTACAGCGACGGCAGCAGGAAGGGACGGTTGACGTGCGCGACCGGTGGCGCCTCGATGGTGGTCACTTGTTCAGCCTCCTCGTCGCCAGGCGACGGGCGATGAACCAGCCGATGACGGTCAGGGCGATCAGGTAGATGACGTGCACGGCGGTGAGCCATCCGGGCTCGTCGTAGCCGTACGCGAACACGCGCGACAGTTCGACGCCGTGCCACAGTGGCGAGATCCAGCCGATCCACTGCAGGAACACCGGCAGCGTCTCGAGCGGGAAGAACGTGCCGGAGAACAGGGTCATCGGGATGACCCCGAAGCGCATCACGTAGTTGAACTGGCCGCGGTCCTCGTCGAGGTGGGTGGCGTACGACATGATGAGCGTGCCGACCGCCATGCCCGTGAGGATCGCCACCGGGATCGTGAGCCAGCCGACCGGGCTCGGCACCGCGCCGAAGAGCAGCATGAACGCGTAGTAGACGATGCTCTGTCCAAGCATCCGGATGATGACCGCGTAGGTAATGCCGTTGATGATCTGACCGCCGGTCAGGGGCGCGGCGTTCATGCCGAAGAACACGGGGTTCCACTTGAACCCGAGCATGATCGGGTAGCTGAACTCCTCCATCGCGGTCGTCATCGCCGCGTTGCAGAGCAGCGCCGGCGCGACGAACACGAGGTAGCTGACGGCCGCCTGCCCCGGGCCGACGTTGGCGTCGACCAAGGTGGCAAGGCCGACGCCGAGCGCGTACAGGTACAGCAGCGGCGAGCCGATACCGGTCGCGATCATGGTCTGCAGGTATGCGCGCATGACCAGAAGGCGGTGCTCGGCGACGTACCAGCCACCGAACCGGCGCGGCTTCACGCCGCCACTGAGGGCGCGGTCGCGAGCCGTCTCGAGTGAGATCTCGGTGGTCATTCGATCAGCGACCTTCCGGTCAGCCGGAGGAACACGTCCTCGAGGCTGGAGCGGCGCACGAGCGAGGTGATCGGGTTGAGACCGGCCTCCGTGACCCTCTGCAGCTCCGCCTCGCCGTTGTCGCTGTAGATCAGGATGCGGTCGGGCAGCACCTCGATGCGGTCACCGATCCCGGCGATCTGCTCGGCGACGGCCGCGTTGCGGTCGGAGCCGAAGCGCAGCTCGAGCACCTCCCGAGTCGAGTACTGGCGGATGAGCGACAACGGCGTGCCCTCGGCCATGATCGAGCCCTTGTCGATGACGACCAGCCGGTCGCAGAGCTGCTCGGCCTCATCCATGTAGTGGGTGGTGAGCACGAGCGTCGTGCCCTGCTCCTTGAGCCGGAACAGCCGGTCCCACAGCACGTGGCGCGCCTGCGGGTCGAGGCCGGTCGTCGGCTCGTCGAGTAGCAGGATGCGCGGGTTGTTGATCAGCGCGCGCGCGATGGTGAGGCGACGCTTCATGCCGCCGGACAGGTCGTCGACGCGGGACTTGGCCTTGTCGGTGAGCTGCGCGAACTCGAGCAGTTCGTCGGCCTTCGGGCCGAGGTAGGTGCGCGGCAGGCCGAAGTAGCGGCCGTAGATGACCAGGTTCTCGCGCACCTTCAGGTCGCCGTCAAGGTTGTCGGCCTGCGGCACGACGCCGAGCTGCGACCGGATCTCCGGACCGTTCTGGTTCGGGTCGAGCCCGATGATCGACAGGTCGCCCGCGGTGCGCGTAGACACCGCACCGACCATGCGCATGGTGGTGGACTTGCCTGCGCCGTTCGGTCCGAGGAAGCCGAAGGCCTCACCGGGCGCGATGTCGAAGGAAATCCCATCGACCGCAGGGAAATCCTTGTACTTTTTGACGAGATTCTTCGCGCTGATGACTGCTTCTGGCACGGGAGCCAAGCATAGACTGCGGCACCGACATCCGCGTGACGCAGACACGCGCTGCCCCTCTGGCTGAAGAACATCACGCACGCGCCGACGCGCACGCGCACGCGGTGGTCCATGGTGGATCTCCCGGTTGAGGTGGTGGCGGACGACGTCAGCTGACCATGCGGCCGATGAGCAGTCCGAGAAGGAACGCGATGAGCATCCGCGGCACGCGCTTGCCTCGCCTGTGCGAGTGCGCGTGCGGGTGATAGTGCCAGTCCATCGCGCCCTGCGGATGCGCGTGCGGGTGATAGTGCCAGTCCATCGCGCCGTGCGGATGCGCGTGCGGGTGATAGTGCCAGTCCATCGGCGGATGCATCGGCATCCTCGAGCGATGCGTCGGCATCGAGCAGATATCGTCGTCGTCGACTTCGTCGAATCCGGTCGACTCATTCTCTTGTTGTTCTGGCAGTTCTGACTTGGACATCCGAGGCTCCCGCCGTCCACCCGATCGTTGAGTGCGGGAGTCTACGCCGGGCACCCGAACGCTGACTAGGACTCGGGCGCGGAACTTTTCCCTGGCGAGCGGCACCCGCCGATGTCAGCATCCGGAGTTGGACGGAGGCAGTTTGTCAACTAAGGTTGACAGCGTGTCCGAGCCACTTCATACCGCGAGCGCCGAGCGTGAGCCGAACCCGCTGGGCGAATTGCGCGACCTCGCCCAGCGGCGCCTGCGGCTCGCCGAGCAGCAGGCCGAACTCGATCGCGAGCAGGCGGCGCTGGTGCGCAAGGCGCGCAACGGCGGGTACGGCTGGCAGATGATCGCGAGCGCGCTCGGGGTCAGCAAGCAAGCGGTGCACAAGAAGTACGGACGCCGCTGAACCGATGGAAGAGAGACGATGAGCACCACCGACGCCCGACGCGGACGACGCAGTAACAAGGACGTGCCGGAGGGCCCGCGCGCCAAGTTCTCCCAGCTGCTGCCGTACATCCTCGCCCACAAGGGCGTCGTGGCCGCGGTGATCGGGCTGAGCATCGTCGGGGCTGCGGCATCCCTCGCCCAGCCGCTGCTCGTGGCCCAGGTGATCGCGCTGGTCGAGAAGGGCAAGGACCTCGGCTCGCTGATCTGGTGGCTGGCCGCGCTCGTGGTCGCAGCGGCGGTCATCAGCGGATTCCAGCACTACCTGCTGCAGCGCACCGGAACCGGCATCGTGCTGGACGCCCGGCGCTCCCTCGTGCGCCGGATGCTTCACCTGCCGATCAGCCAATTCGACACCCGCCGCACCGGCGATCTGGTGTCCCGGGTCGGCAGCGACACCACCATGCTCTACGCGGTGATGACGCAGGGCCTCGTCGACGCGGTCGGCGGCGCGCTGATCTTCGTCGGCGCGCTGATCGCCATGCTCATCCTCGACGCGGTGCTGCTGGGCATCACCCTGCTCGTCGTCGCGATCGCGTTGGCGCTCGTGATCGGCCTGAGCCGGCGCATCCGGGTCGTCAGCCAGAAGCAGCAGCGCAAGGTCGGCGACCTGGCGGCCAGCGTCGAGCGGGCGGTGAGCGCGATCCGCACGGTGCGCGCCGCCAACGCGACCGAGCGGGAAGCGGATGCGATCGAAGAGGAGGCGCGCGGCGCCTACCGGATGGGCATCCAGCTCGCCAAGGTGTCGGCCATGGTGGTGCCGGTGGCCGGCATCGCGTTGCAGGTGACCTTCCTGACCATCATCGGTGTCGGCGGCTACCGGGTCGCCACCGGGGACATCACCCTGGCCACGCTGGTGTCGTTCATCTTGTTCCTGTTCCTGATGATCGGCCCGCTCGGGCAGGCGTTCGGCGCCATCACGTCGGTGAGTCAGGCGCTCGGCGCGCTCGGTCGCATCCAGGAGATCATCGAGCTGCCGAGCGAGACCGAGGCGGATGCCGGGATCGTGCCGGCCGCGGCGATCGAGACCGACGACGTGATCCGGTTCGAGGACGTGTCGTTCGCGTACCCGGCGGACCCGCTGGTTGAGGGATCGCGCAGCTCAGATTCGGTGGTCGAGCCTGTCGAGACCCCGTCCGGGTCGCGAAGCGATCGTCTCGAAACCAGCCCAGACACCACCCCCCGCCCCGTCCTCCACAACATCTCCTTCACCGCCGCGCGCGGCAAGCGCACCGCACTGGTGGGGCCATCCGGTGCCGGGAAGTCCACCATCCTGGCGCTCATCGAGCGCTTCTATGATCCGACCGCTGGCGTGATCCGGTTCGGCGGGGTGGACATCCGCGGCCTCGACCGCACCGAGCTGCGGTCGCAGATCGGCTATGTCGAGCAGGATGCGCCGGTGCTCGCGGGCTCGCTGCGCGACAACCTGCTGCTCGCCGCTCCGGATGCGTCGGATGCCGATTGCGTCGAGGTGCTGCGTTCGGTGAACCTGACCGGCGTGCTGGAGCGCGACGAGCGCGGGCTGGATGCTCCGGTCGGCGAGGACGGTGTGATGCTCTCCGGCGGTGAGCGTCAGCGACTCGCGATCGCGCGCACCCTGCTGGCCGCGCCTCCGGTGCTGCTGCTGGACGAGTCGACCTCGTCGCTCGACGGCCTCAACGAGCGGCTGCTGCGGGATGCGATCGACGCCGTGGCGCAGAATCGCACGCTGATCGTGATCGCGCACCGGTTGTCGACGGTGGTCGATTCGGATCAGATCGTGGTGGTCGAGGCCGGTCAGGTGGTCGGGGTCGGCACGCACGATGAGCTGGTCGACTCGACGCCGCTGTACCGCGCGCTCGCGGAGCACCAGCTGCTGGCCTGACCCGCCGCTCGTCCCCAAGGGTCGCGAACGGCCCTTAGCTGTTCCGCGGGGGTCGCAAAGAGCCCTTCCCAGACACCGGAAGGCCGCTGGCCCCTCGTGGGCAGCGAGGGCTACTCGCCGACCGCCCACATGGCGACGGCGGCTGCCGCGGCGACGTTCAGCGAGTCGATGCCGTGTCGCATCGGAATCTGCACGACAGTGTCGGCCGCGGCGATCGCATCCGGGGTCAGCCCCTCCCCCTCGGTGCCGAGCACGAGCGCCAGCCGTTCGGGCGGCTGGAAGTCGCGCAGGCTCACCGCGTCGTCGGTGAGCGCGAGCGCCGCGAGGTGGAATCCGGATGCCGTGAGCTGCTCGCGCGTGGACGCCCAATCGCCGACCCTGGTCCACGGCACCTGCAGCACTGTGCCCATGCTGACGCGGATGGCGCGGCGGTAGAACGGGTCCGAGCAGCCGGGGGTGATCAGCACCGCATCCGCCCCGATGCCCGCGACGGAACGGAAGATTGCGCCGACGTTGGTGGGGGCGACAACGTCCTCGAGGATCACGACGCGACGCGCGCCGGAGAGCAACTGCTCGGGCGACGGCAGCGGCGGACGGTGCATCGAGGCGATCACCCCGCGGTGCAGGCGATAGCCGGTCAGTTCGGCAAGCAGCTCGCCCGGGCCGGAGAACACCGGCACGTCGTCGCCGACGAGGGCGACCGCCTCGCGGGCGGTGCCGCCGAGGGCGAGGACGACGCGCGGGCGGTGGCCGGCCCGCAGCCCGCGCTCCAGGACGAGCGCCGACTCGGCAATGTACAGCCCGTGCTCGGTGCCGTATGCCTTCTTCAGCGCGACATCGTTTGCGCGCGTGAAGTCGGCGAGCCTCGGGTCGGTGAGGTCCGTGATGTCGATGACCGGCATCCGACCATCCTTTCGCACACCTGCCCCATCAAAGCTCGGGTTTGTTATCCGCGCGCCCGTTTAAACCCGCGCGCGGATAACAAGCGGGCGCATCGTTGCGGCGTTGGCAGACAGGAGGCTCTGTCAGCATGGAGGCATGCGCTCGGAGACCATCCAATTCACCACCGGCGACCGCGAGGTGGTGCTCGACATCACGCGCGAGTGCGCCGATTTCGTCGCCGGCGAAGGCGACGGGCTGCTGCACGTGTTCGTGCCGCACGCCACCGCGGGCATCGCGATCATCGAGACCGGCGCCGGCAGCGACACCGATCTGCTGCGCGCGCTCGACGACCTGCTGCCCGCGGACGACCGGTGGGTGCACCGGCACGGCAGCCGCGGCCACGGGCGCTCGCACGTGGCGCCGGCGCTCATCCCGCCGTACGCGAGCGTTCCGGTGCTGGGCGGCGCGCTCGCGTTCGGAACCTGGCAGAGCATCTGCCTGGTCGACCTGAACGTGGATAACCCGGTGCGCTCGGTCCGGTTGTCGTTCCTGGCCGGCTAAGACCCCCCATTGAGTCGGGAGTAGTGGCCGTTTTGAGCGCGCCAAAAGGGCAACAACTCCCGACTCGATGACTACTTGGGGGCCATCCGGATCGCGCCGTCGAGGCGGATCGTCTCCCCGTTCAGCATCGGGTTCTCGATGATCTGCCGCACGAGCAGCGCGTACTCCTCGGGCCGGCCCAGCCGCGACGGGTGCGGCACCTGCTGCCCCAGCGACTCGCGCGCCGCCTCCGGCAGTCCAGCCATCATCGGGGTGTCGAAGATGCCCGGCGCGATCGTCATCACCCGGACGAGCCGCGGCGCGAACTCCCGCGCGAGCGGCAGCGTCATCGCGGCCACCGCACCCTTCGACGCCGAGTACGCGGCCTGCCCGACCTGCCCATCGAAGGCGGCGACGGATGCGGTGTTCACGATCACACCGCGCTCCCCCTCCTCCGGCTCGGTCGCCGCGATCGCCTCGGCGACCAGGCGAGTCACATTGAAGGTACCGATCAGGTTGACCCGGATGACGCGCTCGAAGTTCTCGAGCGGCTGCGGCCCCTCGCGTCCCAGGGTGCGCTCGGCGGTCGCGACCCCGGCGCAGTTCACCGCGATGCGCAACGGCGACCGGGCGGCGCCGATCGCCGCGCGCACCTGCGCCTCATCGGTGACATCACCCTGCACGAAGTCGATGCCGTCCACCGGCTCGCGCGGCGCGGCACGGTCCAGCGCGATCACCTGCGCCCCCGCCGCCGCGAGTTCGCGGGCCGTTGCCAGCCCGAGGCCGGAGGCGCCGCCGGTGACGAGCGCCGAGCATCCGGAAATCCGCATTCTTAGAGCCTCTCGATGATCGTGGCGTTGGCCATGCCGCCGCCTTCGCACATGGTCTGCAGTCCCCAGCGGCCGCCGGTGGACTCGAGCTGGTTCACCAGCGTGGTGAGGAGACGAGTGCCCGACGACCCGAGCGCGTGCCCGAGCGCGATCGCCCCGCCGCGCGGGTTGAGCTTGTCCGGGTCGGCGTCGAGGTCCTGCAGCCAGGCGAGGGGAACGGATGCGAATGCCTCGTTGACCTCGTAGGCATCCATGTCGTCGATGTCGAGTCCGGCGCGCTCCAGCACCTTGCGGGTCGCCGGGATGATGCCGGTGAGCATCAGCAGCGGGTCGCTCCCGGTCACCGCGAACGAGTGGAAGCGCGCGCGGGGCGCGAGGCCGAGGCTCTTCGCCTTCTCGGCGCTCATGATGAGCGCGGCGGATGCCCCGTCGGTCAGCGGGCTGGAGTTGCCCGGGGTGATCTTCCAGTCGAGTTCGGGGAAGCGCGCGGCGAGCTCGTCGGTGCGGAACGCGGGGTTCAGCCCGGCCAGCCCCTCGGCGGTCGTCGACTCGCGCACCGTCTCGTCGACCAGCATCCCGGCGATCGGGATGATCTCATCGGCGAACGCGTCTCGCGCCTCGACCGCGAGACGGTGCGAGCGCGCCGAGAACTCGTCGAGCTGCTCCCGGCTGAAGCCCCACTGCTGGGCGATCAGCTCGGCGGAGACACCCTGGTTGACCAGCCCCTCCGGGTAGCGCTCCTTCATTCGGGTGCCGTACGGGTTCATCCCGCCGGTGGACGAGCCGAGCGGGATCCGGCTCATCGACTCGACGCCGGCCGCGATCACGACGTCGTACTGGCCGGTCATCACGCCCTGCGCGGCGAACATCGCCGCCTGCTGGCTGGAGCCGCATTGCCGGTCGATGGTGGTGCCCGGCACGGTGTCGGGGAAGCCCGCGGCGAGCACCGCGTTGCGCGCGACGTTGAACGTCTGCTCACCCGCTTGCGACACGCATCCGGCGATCACGTCGTCGATGGCCGCCGGATCGACGCCGTTGCGCGCGACCAGCGCCTCAAGGGTCTCGGCCAGCAGGTCGACCGGATGGATTTCGGACAGTTGCCCGCCTGGCTTGCCGCGTCCGGAGGGCGTACGGATTACGTCGACTATCACAGCATCGTGCATGGCCCCCAGCCTATCCGTGAGGGTCGCAAAGCTTCCGTGAGGGATCAGTAACCGGCCTTCGCAGTACCGCCCGGACGGTTTGCGACCCCTCAGCGGGAGCGCGGCGAGCACCGGCTCCCCCGACGACTTAACCCGTCTCAAGGAGATTCGACCCTATGGGGCCGGTTCTATTGGAATCCGGCCCCTTCGGGCGAAGAACTCCTTGAGACGGGTTAAGGCAACGAACTACGCGAACGGGTCCGGCGTCAGCGTGTACTTGGTCGACAGGTACTCGTGGATGCCCTCGAACCCGCCCTCACGGCCGAGCCCAGACTGCTTCACACCGCCGAACGGCGCCGCGGCGTTCGAGACCACGCCGATGTTCAGGCCCATCATTCCGGTGTCGACGGCGTCGATCATCCGCTGCCCACGGGCGAGGTCCTGGGTGAACACGTAGCCGACCAGGCCGTACTCGGTCGAGTTGGCCATCCGCACCGCCTCCGCCTCGTCCTTGAACGTCACGATCGACAGCACCGGGCCGAAGATCTCCTCGCTCAGGATGCTGCTGCCCGGCTGCACGCCGGTGACCACGGTGGGCTCGAAGAAGGTCCCTGGACCGTCGATCGCCGACCCGCCGGTGACGACCTGGGCACCCCGGCCCACGGCATCCGCGACCAGCTCTGACACCTTCTTGATGGCGTCCTCGTCGATGAGCGGGCCGATGGTGACGCCCTCCTCGGTGCCGCGCCCGACGCGCATCGCCTTGACCCGCTCCGCCACCCGGCGGGAGAACTCGTCGGCGACCGACTCGTGCACGATGAACCGGTTCGCGGCGGTGCAGGCCTGCCCGATGTTGCGGAACTTCGCCGCCAGGGCACCCTCGACCGCCTTGTCCAGGTCGGCGTCGTCGAAGACGATGAACGGCGCATTGCCGCCGAGCTCCATCGACGTACGCAGCACCTTGTCGGCCGCCTGCTTCAGCAGCGCGACGCCGACCGGGGTCGACCCGGTGAAGCTGAGCTTGCGCAGCCGGTCATCCTCGAGGATCGGCTTCGACACCGCGCTCGAGCTGGACGACGTCACCACGTTCACGACGCCGGCGGGCACGCCGACCTCTTCGAGCAGCTTCACGAAGTACAGCGTGGTGAGCGGCGTCACCTGCGCGGGCTTGACGATCACGGTGCAGCCGGCGGCCAGTGCTGGGCCGATCTTGCGGGTCGCCATCGCGAGCGGGAAGTTCCACGGGGTGATCAGGTAGCTGGGGCCGACCGGCCGCTGCGACACGATCATCCGGCCGGTGCCCTCAGGGCTGGTCGCGTAGCGGCCGTGAATGCGCACGGCCTCCTCGCTGAACCAGCGCAGGAACTCGCCACCGTAGGTGACCTCGCCCTGCGCCTCGGCGAGCGGCTTGCCCATCTCGATCGTCATCAGCAGCGCGAAGTCGTCGCGGCGCTCCATCATCAGATCGAACGCGCGGCGCAACAGCTCGCCCCGCACGCGCGGCGCGGTGGCCGCCCACTGCTCCTGCGCGTTCGCGGCGGCATCCATCGCCTTCTGCGCGTCCTCGGCGGTGGCGCTCGCGATCGTCTTGATCACGTTGCCGGTGGCCGGGTCCTTGACGTCGAAGGTGGCGCCGCCGGTCGCATCCACCCACTGCCCGCCGATGTACAGCTGGTGCGGAACGGATGCGAGCAGCTCGCTCTCGCGCGTGCTGGTGGTCATAGTGTCAGTCATCATTACTCCTTGTAAGTCACGCTAGGTCGGCCCGCTGGGGGTTCACTTCGTGGCTGCGAGCGCCTCGGCCAGCACGTCAAGGCCCTCGTTCAGCAGCTCGTCGCTGATCGACAGCGGCGGCAGGAACCGGATGACGTTGCCGTAGGTTCCGGCGGTGAGCATGATCACTCCGTGACGGTGCGCGTAGGCGGCGAGCGCCTTGGTGAGCTCGGCATCCGGCTCGGTGGTACCCGGCTTGACCAGCTCGATCGCGATCATCGCGCCGCGGCCGCGCACGTCACCGATGCGGTCGTCGCCGGCCTGCATGTCGGTGAGGCGCGAGATCAGGATGTCGCCGACCTCGACCGCACGCTCGACCAGGTTCTCGCCCACGATGGTCTCGTAGCTGGCGAGCGCTGCAGCGCACGCGAGCGGGTTGCCGCCGTAGGTGCCGCCGAGGCCGCTCACCTGCGGCGCGTCGAGGATCTCGGCGCGGCCGGTGATCGCCGCCAGCGGCAGGCCGCCGGCGATGCCCTTGGCGGTGACCAGCACATCCGGGACGATGCCCTCGTGCTCGCTTGCGAACAGCGCGCCGGTGCGGGCGAAGCCGGTCTGCACCTCGTCGGCGATGAACACGACGTTGTTGGCGTTGGCCCATTCGACGATCGCGGGCAGGAAGCCCTCGGCCGGGACGATGAAGCCGCCCTCACCCTGGATCGGCTCGATCAGGATCGCGGCGAGGTTCTCGGCGCCGACCTGCTTCTCGATCACGCTGATGGCCTTCGCCGCCGCCTCGGCACCGGTGAGTCCATCGTGGTACGGGTAGGACAGCGGCGCGCGGTACACCTCGGGGGCGAACGGGCCGAAGCCGCTCTTGTACGGCATGCTCTTCGCGGTCAGCGCCATGGTCAGGTTGGTGCGGCCGTGGTAGGCGTGGTCGAAGACGACGACGGCCTGCTTCTTGGTGTAGGCGCGAGCCACCTTGATGGCGTTCTCGACCGCCTCGGCGCCGCTGTTGAACAGGGCGGAGCGCTTCTCGAAGTCACCCGGGGTGATGCGGTTGAGCAGCTCGGCGACCTCGACGTAGGGGCCGTACGGGGTGATCATGAAGCAGGTGTGGGTGAATGCCTCGACCTGCGCCTTGACCGCCTCGACGACCGCGGGTGCCGCGTTGCCGATGGTGGTCACGGCGATGCCGGAGCCGAGGTCGATGAAAGTGTTGCCGTCGACGTCGCGCAGCACACCGCCGCCCGCGGACTCGGTGTACACCGGCATGGTGGTGCCGATGGCGGATGAGACCGCCTTGGCCTTGCGCGCCGCCCACTCCTGCGAGTTGGGGCCTGCGGTGATCTCACCGGTCGTGCGCTGCTGGTCGATGGCTGGGCCGCCCAGAATCGTCATTGTTCCTCCTTGGATCTGGTTCGAGGCTACGTAGTCCGCGCGGCCTGCGCAGTGGCGTCTGTGCACAGTCACGTCCAGTTGATTGTGCGAGACTGACACGGTGCCTTCGGTGTCCGAGATCGTGTCGCTGCCGTCTCTTGCCCTAACGCCGGTGACGCTGCCGCATCCGGATGCCGCGGTGCGCTGGGTGGCGACGAGCGAGCTCCCCGACCCGAGCCCGTACCTCGAGGGCGGCGAACTGCTCCTCACCACCGGGCTGGTGGACCGGGATGCCGACGGGTGGGGCGAGTTCGTGTCTGTCGTGCTCGCCGCCGGAGTGGTGGCGGTCGGATTTGGGGTGGGGGTTCGGCATCCGGAGTTGCCTGCTGGCCTGTCGTCCGCGGCCGAGCGGGCCGGCCTGAACCTGTTCACGGTCCCGCGGCCGACGCCGTTCATCGCGGTGAGCAAGGCGGTGGCCGATTCGCTCGCCGACGCCGAGCGGGATGAGGACCGCCGCTCGCTCGCGCACCAGCAGGACCTGACGCGGGCCGCGGTCGCAGGCTCGGCGGAGCTCGCCCGGGCGCTCGCGCGGATCGTCGGCGGCTCGGCTGCGGTGCTCGGGCAGCAGGGCGAGGTGCTGTTCGAGGCGTCCCCTGCTGGGCCGCCGTTGGCCGACGCGGGCGCGACCGCTCATCGAGCGGATGCAGCGCGACGGCGACCGACGCAGCGCGTTCGCCGAGATCGGTGCGGCGGGGCGGATGCTGGTGCAACCGGTCGAGTTGCACGGGCGCACCGACGCGTACCTGGTGATCGAGTCGGCGGACGCGTTGAACCCGGCTCAGCGCACCGCGGTGTCGACGGCGCTCGCGCTGCTGACGCTCGAGCGCGACCGGGCGCGGGTGGAGCGGGACGCTGCGCGGCGCATCCGGGCGGGCGCGGTGTCGCTGCTGCTGCAGGGCGATGCGGTCGCGGCCGAGGCAGTGCTCGGCGAGTTGCCGTGGGCATCGGCACGGGTGGTGCGGGCACGCGGCGCGGACGTCGCGGAGGCGCTGGCGACGCTCGAGCACCTGGGGGCGATCGCCACCGTGACGCCCGATGACGAGCTCATTGTGATCGCCGCTGATGAACCGGACCTGCCCGGCCTGCTGGTCGGGGTCGGGCCGGTGCAGTCGCTCGCGGCGCTGGGCGTTAGCGACAATGCAGCGCGGGATGCGCTTGCGGCCACGTCGCCGGGCCGGCCCGTGGTGCGCTGGGAGGAACTCGCGGGCGAGGGCGTCGACGCCCTGCTGGCGCCGGATTCGCTGGCGTCGTACGCCGCGATGCTGCTCGCATCCGTGCTGTCGCGTCCGGATGCCGCGGAACTGCTGGCCGCGCTGCGCTCGTTCCTGAAGCACAACGGGCAGATCGGGCCGGCGGCATCCGAACTGGGCGTGCACCGCAACACGATGCGCAACCGGCTGGCGCTGGCCGAGGATCTGCTCGGCCGCTCGCTGCACGACCCGCAAGCGCGCGCCGACCTGTGGATCGCGCTGAAGCACGTGCTGACGCCCCGCTGGTTGAGGGGTCGCGCGCATCCGCTGGTTGAGGGGTCGCGCAGCGACCGTCTCGAAACCACCCGCCGGGCGAAGCCGGTTTCGAGACGATTTCGCGGCAGCGAAATCGCTCAACCAGCCGGGCGGCGCGATCCCTCAACCAGCAGCCGCGCGCATGCAGCCGGCGAAGAACTCGGTGAGCTCCTCCCGCGCCGTGAGCGGCAGCACGTGCGCGACGTACTGGTCCGGGCGGACGATCACCAAGCATCCGGCCCGGTCGATGCCGCGCTCGTCGAAGATGTCGCCTCGCTCCGGGTCCACCGCGTAGACCTTCTCGTAGTCGATCAGCCCGAACGGCCCGACGCGCGGCAGGAAGATCGGCGGCACCCGGCCGAGCTCAACGTCCTCGTAGCGCTGCTGGAAGACCACCTTGACGTCGAACACGCTGTCCACGATCGCTGCCCTCCGGGGTGAACCGCGCCACCGGCGAGTCTGCGGATGTCGCCAGCCACTCCGCCCAGTCGGTCAGCGCCGACGCTTCACCGGCCGTCGGGGCATCCGCGAACGCGTACACACGCCACCGGCCATCCGCCCGGTGATGATGCCCGAGGTGCACGGGGTTCGCATCCGCGACCCGCAGCGCCCGGGCCGACTTGAAGCGCTTGCCGATCGGGAAGCCGGATCGCGAGCTGCTGGTGCGTCGCCTCACCCGTGATGATCGACGGCTCGTACTGGGTCATGAACCCGGCCGGGAACTCCGCGGTGGTGACATAGAACTCGGCTAGCTCGGCCGGGCTCTCGAACTCCTCGGGCTTCTTCGCCATCATCGACGCCCACTCACGGTCGAAGTCGATGAGGTTCTGCGCGACCACCTGCCGCTCGGCCGAGTAGGTCTCCAGGAGCGACTCGGGGGCGCGGCCGTCGAGGACCTGCCCGAGCTTCCAGCCCAGGTTGAAGCCATCCTGGATTGACACGTTCATGCCCTGGCCGGCCTTCGCGCTGTGCGTGTGGCAGGCATCCCCGGCGATGAAGACGCGCGGGGCGCGCTGCCCGGTGAGCTCGACCGGCACGTCGTCGAACTTGTCGGTGACCCGGTGACCGACCTCGTAGACGCTGGACCAGGCGACGTTGCGAACGTCGAGCGTGTACGGGTTCAGGATGGCGTTGGCCTTGGCGATGATCTGCTCGATCGTGGTCTGCCGGACCGCATGCTGGTCATCCGCGCCGACCGCGCCGAGGTCGACGTACATCCGGAAGAGGAAGCCGCCCTCGCGCGGGATGAGCAGGATGCTCCCGTTGTCGTGCGACTGGATCGCGCACTTGGTGCGGATGTCGGGGAAGTCGGTGACCGCGAGCACGTCCATCACACCCCAGGCGTGGAACGACCCAGTGCCCAGGTGCTTGCGGCCGATCGACTCCCGCACCGCGCTCTTCGCGCCGTCGCAGCCGACGACGTACTTCGCGCGCACGACGCGCTGCTCACCGATGCGCTCGCCCGCGGTGGCCCGCACCGTCACGGCCACCGGATACTCGGCGCCCTCGGTGATCTCCAGCGTGACGAAGTCCCAGCCGTAGTCGGGCTTGATACGGGCCGGGCCGTTGGCCGCGAACTCGGCGAAGTAGTCCAGCACGCGGGCCTGGTTGACGAGCATGTGCGGGAACTCGCTGATGCCGTGCGGGTCGTCTTCGGTCCGCTGCGTGCGGATGATCGCGCTCGGGTTGGCCGGGTCCGGCGCCCAGAAGTTCATGGCGGTCAGCTGGAACGCTTCCGAGATGAGCCGCTCGGCGAAGCCGAAGGCCTGGAAGGTCTCGTTGCTGCGCGCCTGGATGCCGTCCGCCTGGCCGATCTCGA
Source organism: uncultured Actinomycetota bacterium (assembly GCA_963702165.1). Taxonomy (GTDB): domain Bacteria; phylum Actinomycetota; class Actinomycetes; order Actinomycetales; family Microbacteriaceae; genus Terrimesophilobacter. The sequence continues at coordinate 1,801,193 of OY969722.1, forward strand.
GGCGTCCGGCTCGCCGCTCGATGAGTCGCGCGTGGATCGAGGGGTACTGCGAGAGCTGGGCGGCGACGACCATGCCGGCCGGGCCGGAGCCGACGATCAGCACGTCCATCTCGTCGGGGAGTTCGTCCGGGCGGTCGAGGCCGGTGCCGGCCGCCGGGAGCACGCGGGGGTCACCGGATACATAGCCGTGGTGGTGGAACTGCATCGTTCGCTTCCTTGTCCCGGGTCGCGAGCGTGTTCTATAATCGAACACCTCGTTCTATTCCAGAACAGTATCTCGTTTGGTCTAGCGCACCACAAGGGCAGGGATGAGCACGACCACACCGCACTCGCAGACCCTGTCGCGGGGCATCCGGATGCTGGAGATCCTGGCCGAGTCGACCTCGCCGATGACGATTGCCGATGTCGCGGCGGCGCTCGGGGTGCACCGGTCGATCGCGTACCGGATCCTGCGGACGCTCGAAGACCACGGACTCGTTGTGCGCGACGGCGCCGGTGCGATCGAGCTCGGGCCGCGGCTGGCGGCGCTCGCGCGGAGCGTGTCGCGGGACCTGCAGGCGGCGGCGCTGCCGGAGTTGACCCTGGTAGCGAACGAACTGCGAATGACCGCGTTCGTGTCGGTGCTGGATCAGCACGACGTCGTGACGCTGGTCAGCGTCGAGCCGCGGCACGCGCAGGCGACGGTGGTGCGGCGGCCGGGCACGCGGCATCCGATCTCTCGGGGTGCGCCCGGACTGGCGATCCAGTCGATGCTGACCGCGGCCCAGTGGCGCGCGCTCGAGTCGGAGCACGAGCGCCCGGAGGCCGAGCTCGCCGCCGCCCGCGGCTATGCGACCAGTCACGACGAGGTGATAGCCGGGCTGTCGTCGGTCGCGGTGCCGCTGGCTATCGCCGGGCAGCCGCCAGCGGCCGTCGCTGTGGTGTACGTCGCGGCCGGTGAGGACCAGGCCGCCCTCGCCGCGCGCCTCAGCGCCGCTGCCCGCACGATCGCCGCCGAGCTGCAATAGACCGGCACCTCTTCATTGAGTCGGGAGTAGTTGCCCAAATGAGGCACCGGATAAGGGCAAATACTCCCGACTCAACGTGGGTCTTGACTGCACCGGGAGGAGCGTGGTGGGATCGTATATTATTTCGTACACCAACGGAGGTGGCATGGAACCGCTGGCCCGCGTCGAAGCGCTCCTGGGGTACCGCCCCGGCAAGGTCATCGCCGTGCACCTCAACTATCCGAGCCGCGCCGCCCAGCGCGGTCGCACACCGGAGGCGCCCAGCTACTTCCTGAAGCCGTCGACGTCGCTCAGTCCGAGCGGCGAGTCGATCGAGCGGCCCTACGGATGCGAGCTGCTCGCCTTCGAGGGCGAGATCGCCCTGATCATCGGCGCGCGCGCGCGACGCGTGCATCCGGATGCGGCGTGGGCGGCGGTTGCATCCGTGACGGCCGGTAACGACTTCGGCGTGTACGACCTGCGCTGGGCCGACAAGGGCTCCAACGTGCGGTCGAAGGGCGGCGACGGCTTCACCCCGATCGGCCCCGCCCTGATTCCAGCGGACGAGGTCGACCCGCGCGCACTGCGTGTGCGCACCTGGGTCAACGACGAGCTTGTGCAGGAGGACACGACCGCCGACCTGCTGTTCCCGTTCGAGCAGATCATCGCGGACCTGTCCCAGCTGATGACCCTCGAGCCGGGCGATGTGATCCTGACCGGCACGCCGGCCGGGTCGACCGTGGTGCAGCCCGCGGATGTCGTCGAGGTGGAGGTCGACGCCGAGGGCTGGTCGACCGGGCGGCTGATCACCCCCGTCGTCGCCGGCGCGGTGCCGTTCGCGTCGTACGGCGCGGGGCCGCTGGTCGACGACGCGCAGCGCGCGGAGGCGTGGGGTAGCCCGCTGGTTGAGGGATCGCGAAGCGATCGTCTCGAAACCAGCGCGAAGGGCGCAGGGGTCTCGACAAGCTCGACCACCGAGGGCGCGACCACCGGCACCCTCTCCCCCGACCGTCCGCGACAAGCTCGCATCCGTCGGCACCGCCACCCTCAGCGCGCAGCTGCGCAAGCGCGGTCTCAACACCGTCAGCATCGACGGCGTCACGCCGACCAAACCGGGCCAGCACATGATCGGGCTCGCGCGCACCCTGCGCTTCATCCCCGGCCGCGAGGACCTGTTCAAGCAGCACGGCGGCGGCCACAACGCCCAGAAGCGCGCGTTCGACTCGCTCAACGCCGGCGAGGTGCTCGTCATCGAAGCGCGCGGCGAGCGCGGCACCGGCACCGTCGGCGACCTGCTCGCGCTTCGCGCTCAGGTGCGCGGCGCATCCGGCATCGTCACCGACGGCGGTGTGCGCGACTTCGCCGTCGTGAGCGAACTGGACATCCCCGTCTTCCACGCCGGCGCGCACCCGGCGGTCCTCGGCCGCCGCCACGTCCCATGGGAAACCGACGTCACCGTCGCCTGTGGAGGAACGGCCGTGCAACCCGGCGACGTGATCGTCGGCGACGCCGACGGTGTCATCGTGATCCCGCCGTCGATGGTCGAAGAGGTCGTCGACGACGCCATCGAGCAGGAGCGCCAGGAGCGGTTCATCGGCGAGCAGATCGAGGCGGGCGCATCCGTCGACGGGCTGTACCCGATGAACGAGGATTGGCTCTCGAAGTACCGCGAGTGGACGCCATGACCGCCACCGTCAGCAAGTCGCAGCTCGCCTACCGCACCATCAAGGAGCGCATCAGCGACGGCTCCTACAGTCCCGGCTACCGCCTGGTACTGGGGCGCATCGCCGAGGAACTCGGCGTCAGCGCGGTGCCGGTGCGGGAGGCCATCCGGATGCTGGAGGCCGAGGGGCTGGTGCAGTTCGAGCGCAACGTCGGCGCCCAGGTGGCGATGCTCGACCCCACCGAGTACCAGGTCACCATGCAGACCCTGGCCCTGGTGGAGGGGTTCGCGACCGCGGTGTCTGCTCCGCACATGACACCGGATGACGTCGCCCGCGCCCGCGCGATCAACGACGCGATGGCGCGGACTGCTCGAGCACTTCGACCCGGCGACGTTCACCCGGCTGAACCTGGACTTCCACGCGGTGCTGTTCGAGCACTGCCCCAACCCGCACGTGCTCGACCTGGTGCACCGCGGGTGGGCACGGATGCGCGCGCTGCGGGAGTCGACGTTCAGTTTCGTTCCCGGGCGGGCGCGGGAGTCGGTGGTGGAGCACGCCGAGCTGCTCGACCTGATTGAAGCCGGCGCGGATTCGCTCGAGCTGGAGCTCGCGGCGCGGAACCACCGGCTGCGGACGCTGGACGCGTTCCTTGCGCAGTACGGCGGCGAATGCGCGCCGCATGCGGTCTCGACAAGCTCGACCACGCGAATCAGACTCGACCACCAGAAGGGAGAACGATGAAGTTTCGCACTGACCCGAGCCAGATCCGCGGATCCATCGCGCCGGTCATGTCGCCGTTCCTGCCCGACGGCTCGCCCGACCTCGAGAGCCTCGAGAACCTGATCCGCTGGCAGCTCGCATCCGGCACCCACGGCATTTCGATCGGCGGCTCCACCGGTGAGCCGAGCGCGCAGACCATCGAGGAACGCGCCGTGGCCATCGAACTCGCGGCCCGCGTCATCGACGACCGCGTGCCGTTCATCCCCGGTACCGGATCGGCCAAGCTCGACGAGACCCTCGAACTCACCCAGCGGCGCGAGCGACGCGGGCGCCGACGCGGTCCTCATCATCACCCCGTACTACGCCCGGCCCACGCAGGAGGCGCTGTACCGCTGGTACAAGACGGTCGCCGACGAGTTCCCCGACCTGCCGATCGTCGCCTACAACGTGCCCAGCCGCACGTCGGTGGACATCGCGCCGGAAACCGTGGCCCGCCTATTCCGCGACGTCGACAACTTTGTCGGCATCAAGGAGACCACCAGGGACTTCGAGCACTTCTCCCGGGTCATGCACCTGTGCGGGCCGGACCTGCTGGTCTGGTCCGGCATCGAACTGCTGTGCCTGCCACTGCTCGCGCTCGGTGGGGTCGGTTTCATCAGCGCCACCTCGAACATCGCGCCCGTCGCCCACGCGCAGCTATATGAAGCATGGGCCGCGGGCGACCTCGCGCGCGCCCGCGAGCTGCACTACGGGCTGCACCCGCTCGTCGACCTGCTGTTCGTGGAGACCAACCCGGCACCCGGCAAGTGGGTACTCGAGCAGCGCGGACTGATCCGGTCCGGTTTCGTCCGCCCGCCGCTGATCACGCCGACGGATGCCGGCATCCAGAAGATCCGGACCCTGCTCGAGACGGGCGGCAGCCTGCTCAGCCCGGTCGACGACTTCCAGATTGGAGCGATCCGATGACGCACCACACCCCAGACGGCCTGCCCGAGCGCATCCGCCATTTCATCGACGGCGAGTTCGTCGACAGCGTCGACGGCGCCACCTTCGACGTGCTCACCCCGCTGAGCAACGAGACCTACACCCAGGCGGCATCCGGATCCGCGGCCGACATCGACCGCGCGGTCGCGGCGGCGAAGCGCGCCTTCGATGACGGGCCGTGGCCGAAGATGGTGGCGCGCGATCGCTGGCGCATCCTGAACAAGATCGCTGACGCGGTGGAGGCGCAGGATGCCCGGCTCGCCGAGCTGGAGACATTCGACACCGGCCTTCCCATTTCCCAGGCCCTCGGCCAGGCGCGGAGGGCGGCGGAGAACTTCCGGTTCTTCGCTGACCTGATCGTCGCGCAGACCGACGACACTTTCCGGGTCCCCGGCAAGCAGCTCAACTACGTGCACCGCAAACCGGTCGGCGTGGCCGGGCTGATCACGCCGTGGAACACCCCGTTCATGCTGGAGAGCTGGAAGCTCGCGCCAGCGCTCGCCGCCGGGTGCACGGTCGTGCTGAAACCGGCCGAGTTCACGCCGCTTTCCGCAAGCCTCTGGGCGGAGATCTTCCGCGAGGCCGGGGTTCCTAATGGCGTGTTCAACCTGGTCAACGGATTCGGCGAGACGGCCGGAGACGCGCTCGTCAAGCATCCGGATGTGCGCCTCATCTCCTTCACAGGCGAGACCACCACCGGGCAGACCATCTTTGCCAACGCCGCGCCCCACCTGAAGGGGCTCTCGATGGAGCTGGGCGGCAAGTCGCCGGCCATCGTCTTCGCCGACGCCGACCTCGATGCCGCGATCGACTCCACCCTGTTCGGCGTGTTCTCGCTGAACGGCGAGCGCTGCACCGCGGGCAGCCGCATCCTGGTCGAGCGCTCGGTGTACGACGAGTTCGTCGAACGGTACGCGGCCCGAGCGCGCAACATCGTGGTCGGCGACCCGCATGACAAGAGGACCGAGGTCGGCCCACTCGTGCACCCGGAGCACTACGCCAAGGTCATGTCGTACGTCGAGCTCGGCAAGGACGAGGGTCGCCTGGTCGCTGGCGGTGGACGTCCGGACGGCGTGGGCCCAGGCAACTACGTCGCGCCGACCGTGTTCGTCGATGTGGCACCGGATGCGCGGATCTTCCAGGAGGAGATCTTCGGCCCGGTCGTCTGCATCACCCCGTTCGACAGCGATGCCGAAGCGCTCGAGCTCGCGAACGCGGTCAAGTACGGGCTCGCCGCGTACCTGTGGACGACCGACCTGGAGCGCGCGCACGAGTTTGCGCACGGCATCGAGGCGGGCATGGTGTGGCTGAACTCGCACAACGTCCGCGACCTGCGCACTCCGTTCGGCGGGGTGAAGGCATCCGGACTCGGGCAGGAGGGCGGCTACCGCTCGCTCGACTTCTACTCGGAGCAGCAGGCGGTGCACATCTCGCTCGGCCCTGTGCACACACCCAGATTCGGAGCATCCGCATGACCGCAGCACCCGACATCATCCGCGCCGCCTACGCCGAGCTGATCGTCAGCGACCTGGCGGCATCCCGTCGCTTCTACGTCGACGTGCTCGGGCTGGTGGTCAGCCACGAGGACGAGCACTCGATCCACCTGCGCGCCTTCGAGGAGTACCTGCACCACTCGCTCGTGCTGCGCGTCGGGCCGACCCCCGCGCTCGCGGTGCTCGGCTACCGGGTGCGCTCGCAGGACGAGGTCGAGGTCGCCGCGCGCTACTACGAGGAGCTCGGATGCCGCGTCGAACGTCGCCCGGCCGGCGAGCTGCTCGGCGTCGGCGCCGCGGTACGGGTCGAGGACCCGCTCGGCTTCCCGCTCGAGTTCTTCTACGACGCCGAGCATGTCGAGCGGTACACCCGCCGGTACGACGTGCACGGCGCGGGCGCGATCAGCCGGCTGGACCACTTCAACGTGGTTACACCGGACCTTCCGACCGCGGTGCGCTACTACCAGGACCTCGGCTTCCGGGTGTCCGAGGATATCCAGGACGAGGACGGCACCGTCTACGCCTCCTGGCTGTTCCGCAAGCCGACGGTGCACGACATCGCCCTCACCGGCGGTGACGGACCTCGGCTGCACCACATCGCCTTCGCGACCCACGAGCGGGACCAGATCCTGCACATCTGCGACAAGCTCGGTGCACTGCGGCGCTCCGATCACATCGAGCGCGGTCCCGGACGCCACGGCGTCTCGAACGCGTTCTACCTCTATCTGCGCGATCCGGATGGTCACCGCATCGAGATCTACACGCACGACTACTACACCGGCGACCCCGACAACCCGGTGCTCACCTGGGACGTGCACGACAACCAGCGCCGCGACTGGTGGGGCAACCCGGTGGTCCCCAGCTGGTACGCCGAGGCATCCGCGGTCCTCGACCTCGACGGCAACCCGAAGGCCGCTGGTCGAGCGCGCGGAAGAGCGCGAGGCGGATGTCACGATCGGCGCCGACGGCTTCTCGTACACGCGCAAGGGTGAGGGGATGCCCGAGTACAAGCTCGGCAATCAGCTCTGAGACCCGCTGGCCCACGGGATCGCGAAGCGTCCACCCCCGCTGGCCCACGGGATCGCGAAGCGATCGTCTCGAAACCAGCCTTCCCCGGAGGCTGCCTTCGAGCCACTTCACAGTCAGGTAACAGCGGCGGGCCTTAACTTCCGTTTGCGAGCATCGGTCGATCTCGCTTCGAGAGTTAGGGAGCCAGTGATGTCAGAAACAAACCCCTCCGGCATGTCTGAGCAAGACCCGAAGCAGGACACTGGGATGGATGAAGGCGGCATGGACACCTCATCCGAGATGGATGAGGGCGCCGGCGCCGCGATGGGCGATGCCATGGGAGACGCGATGGGCGCCGGCAGCCCGGGCGGCATGGACGACATGGGAGACTCCGGCGTCGACGAAGAGGAGGACGAGGACTGATGTCCGACCCGAACACCTCACCCGGTCCACGGGAAGAGGAGGACGAGAACTTCGACGACACGCTGGTCACGGATGAGCGCAGCGGCGCGGCGAACACCGACGAGGATGCTGCGGTCGGCGACGAGGTGGACGACGACGAGGACCTCGGCGCCCGTGGGAACGAGCCGCTAGAGGGCATCTGACTCCGGCGGTCGGGCTCCCGCCCGCGTATCGAGGCTCACCCGAAACCTCGATCCTTCGCGACGGGACGCCCGGCCGCCGGTTACACCCTTCCCGGCTCGTTGCGCGGGTGCATCTTCCATGCGCTGGTCCAATTTGACCCGCGCGAGGAAGTTCGACCCGCGCGAGCCGCGCTCCGAGTCACTCCCCCGGGTACCAGACCCTCGTGCCATCGACCCGTGCGAACGACGTCAGCGTGTTGGGCTTGAGCGCTGTCTCGCTCATGATGTCGAGCACCTCAACTCCCCGCACCAACAGCGCGTCTCCCACCAGCGATCGGTGGCAGCGCCAGGGCACCGCCTCAGCGCACATGATCGCCACTGTCTGATTCTCGGCGAGCCCAACCAACCGGTCGACCGCTTCCGCGAACCCGGGCGTCTGCATGTAGTCGGCGTAGCCGCGAAACGACTGGTTGCGCCATCCGGTGTTGATGCTGTCCGGGGTCGGCTTGCGCAGTCCGCCGAGCTCTTTCATCCACTGGTAGTCGATGCCGGCATCCGGAAGGGCGGTCTGGAGCGCCTCCTGCCCGAACTGCGGATTGTGCCGCGAGCCGGGCACGGTGCGTACGTCGATCAGCCGTTCGATGCCGTTCGCGTGCAGCATCCGCACGAATTCGTCGAACGGATGCGTGGAGTGCCCGATCGTGAACACGGTCGCCATGGCGCTCACGCTATCCGTCTTCGCTCCGCCAACTCTCAGGCAGTGACAAGCACTCGACTCTATTGTGACGATTCCACGAGCACCCGCGCTCGGATGCTCCCACCCGAGTAAGGAGCCCGCTGTGACCCACAACACCGACTCGTCGCCGCACGCCCGGTCGAAGCGCCCCAAGTCGCCGATTGCCGGACCATACGGGCACCCGTTTCACCCGCTGCTGGTGACCATCCCGATCGGAACCTGGGTGGCCAGCTTCATCTTCGACATCGCCGCACTGACCAGCGCCGAACCACATACGTTCGTGCGCGGCGCAGTTTGGCTGATCGGCATCGGCATCATCGGGGCGATCATCGCCGCGCTTTTCGGGTTCATGGACTTCCTCACACTTCAGCGAGGCACGAGGGCGTATCAGACGGCGCTGACCCACATGACGATCAACGTCATCGTGCTGGTGCTGTTCATCATCAACTGGTTTATTCGGCTCGACGACAACTACGAGGCGCTGAGCATCGTCGGGTTCGTGCTGACGATTGTTGCGCTGCTGGCGCTGTCGGTGTCCGGCTGGCTCGGCGGCATGCTCGCCTACCACTACGGCGTGCGGGTGGCGGATGAGAGCACTCAACGGGCGGACGGTTTCCAGAACCGCTGATCATCTCGCGGCACGCCGTCGCTCACGACGCTCGCGCTCAAGATCCTTCAACTCTCGCCTGCCCGCAACGAGGAGCTCTTGGATGTGAGCAAGTTGGTGACCTTCACACTCAACGCACACCATTCCCCCGTAGACGATGCGGTCACGCAGCTGGCCAGCGAACCGCAGCTGCTCGATTCTTGTGAGGGTGTCGCTGAGCTTCCAGTCGTCGAGCAGGAAGGCAACGAGTCCCCACAGCACACTGGCAGCACCGACGATGCGGAGCACCGAGTAGCGGGGATCGAGAATCCGCTCGAGCATCAGCACCGCATAGAGGTCTTCCGTGCCGTGGTCGTAGATGTCCGCGAGCAGGCACGAACCGAAGCGTTCGTGCACGGCGAGCATTCGCTTCCTCACTGCGTCTGACTCTCCGTCGAGGCGCTCCGCGAAGAACGGGGTGAGTATGTCCAGGGCCGGTGGCGATTCGATTTCCATGCGGCGACTGTCCGCCGGGCATCCGACATTCCCGGTCTCCGGCGACTTGGCCTGTGGACCCTTCCCAGCGGCACTTCGCTGTGAGGGAGACACCGGCAGCCTCTGGCATCGGCTCGGTCCGAGTGACACGCTTGAACTCAGCAGTCATCCGACCCGAGCGATCGCGAGACAAAAATGAACCGACCCGTCCACTTCGAAATCCACGCCGACGATGTCGAGCGCGCCGTCAACTTCTACCGGGACACCCTCGGCTGGTCGTTCGAGGACTGGAGCGGGACCGCCGGTGTCGCGTACTTCGGTGCGATCACCGGCGAGGACGGCACCCCGGGCATCAACGGCGCGATCATGCGGAGGCAGGGCGGCGGCCTCGGCCCGGGCGCGCCGGTGAACGGCGCGGTGATCACGATGGAGTGTGAGGACTACGACTCGGTCAGCGAGAAGATCCTCGCAGCCGGCGGCCAGGTCGCGCTGCCCAAGCAGGCGATCCCCGGCATGGCCTGGCAGGGGTACTTCCTCGACACAGAGGGGAACGTCTTCGGGCTGCACCAACCCGACACTGAGGCCAAGTAGCTCGCGTCAGCCGCGGCCGCGGAACTCGTCCATTGAGCGGTACACCCCGAACCACTTGCCGCCGATGGTGTCCCAGGCTCGGGTCGGCAGGATGCCGCGCAGCAACTTGGACAGGTTCACCGACCACGGCAGGTACAGCAGCGGCCTGCCGGCGAGCATCGCCCGCCAGGCCCGATCGACCGCAAATTCCGGCTTCATGATCGGCGTCAGCACCGGGCCGCGCGCGCCGGCGAACATGCCCGTGTCGATGTAGCTCGGCGCGAAGGTCGTCACCTTCACGTGGCGATGCCCGGCCTTCACCAGCTCGAGCCTCACCGAGTCGCTCCAGCCGATGATCGCCCACTTGGATCCGGCGTAGACCGCCATCCGCGGATTCGACAGCGTCCCCGCCGCCGACGCCACGTTCAGGATGCGCGCCTCGCGCCCACGCTCGATCATCCCCGGCAGAAATGCGCGCGTCACCTGCATCGGCGCGAGCGCGTTGATCGACATGGTGAACTCGGTGTCGCGTTGCGGATCCTGCTCCCAGAACCAGCCGGAACGCACGACGCCTGCGTTGTTGACGATGATGTCTGGATGCGCGTCACGGGCCGCTAACTCGACAGCGGCCTGCTCGATCTGGTCGAGCTTCGAGACGTCGATGACCTGCTCGATGACGGTGATGCCGGATGCGGCGAGTAACGCACGGGTCTCGGCGAGGGCATCCGGGTTGATGTCCCAGAGGATGACGGTCGCGGCACCTTCGCTCGCCGCCCGCTGCGCATACAGCCGCCCCATGCCCATACCTGCGCCGGTGATGAGCACGGTCTGACCTGCGGCGGTCTTCATGCGTTGAGGCTAGCGGTAATCAGCGGATCAACCGCACGCGCGGATGCCGCTCCCACTGACCGTCGGCCGTCAGTGCGGTGCCATCCAACCTTTCGGCGAGGGCCAGGCACAGGCGATCGGCCAGCGACAGCCCCGCGCCACGCCGCCAGTCGGCGGCCGCCCGCTCAGCGTCCTCCACGGACACCGGTTCAACGCGTAACTCAAAGCTGGTGAGCAATGCACGAGCGAGCTGCCAGTCCGCGCCGGCTGCGATCACCTTCTGGGCGACTTCAGACCAGTTGGCGGCACCGCAACTGCCGCCGGCCTCAAGAGCGACGCGGACAACGTCGTGCCCCGGTTCGCCGCGGAGGTAGGCGAGGAGCGCGGATGCATCGAATACGTTCACGACTCGTCTTCGGCTGCTGCCGCACGACGTCGTTCCTCGATGAGTTCCTTGACGACGTCCTTGCCTGCGAGCTGGTCCCGAACCAGCTTCTCCAGTTCGTCCTGCTCAGTCAGGACGACACCGTGTTCGGTCTCAATGGCGACCAAGGTGGTGCCTTCCGTCCAGTTGCGGCGTTGGCGGAGACCAGCCGGAAGCACCAGCCGGCCACGATCTCCCACACGCATTGCCGACGTCCCACTCATTGCCGAAACTTACCACTTGTGGTTGGAAGTGAACCGCCGCGCGAGCGCACCAGCCCGCACTCGTAGGCGAGCACGACGGCTTGCACCCGATCGCGCAGTCCGAGCTTCGCCAGAATGCGCGTCACGTGGGTCTTCACGGTCGCCTCGCCCATGTACAGCTCCGCGCCGATCTCGGCATTGGACAGCCCACGCGCAAGCTCCGCGAACACCTCCAGCTCCCGTGCGGTGAGACCCTCGAGCACGGGCGGCACACCGTCCGGCGGCGGGCGCTTCCTTCACATACGCCTCCACCAGCCGCCGGGTGACGGATGGCGCGAACAGCAACTCCCCGCCGTGGCAGGCGCGGATCGCCTCGGCGAGTTCCCGCGGCGGCGTGGTCTTGAGCAGGAACCCGCTGGCCCCCGCCTTCAGCGCACCGAACACGTACTCGTCCAGGTCGAACATGGTGAGCATCAGCACCCTGGCCGCGGGCCGCGCCTCACGCACCAGCCGGACGCCCTCGATGCCGTCGGTGCCGGGCATCTGCACGTCCATCAGCACAAGGTCGGCCCCGGATGCCGCTGCCTCCCGCGCCGCGCTTGCCCCGTCGGCCGCCTCGCCGACCACCACAATGTCCGGCTCGAGCTCGAGAATTGCACGGAGTCCGCCGCGAATCAGATCCTGATCGTCGGCGATCACCACCCGGATCACGCCTGCACCTCTTTCATCGCATCGAGTGCGAACACGGGCAACGACGCCCGCACTCGGAACCCACCACCGGGCGGCGAACCGAACGAGAAGGCCCCGCCCCGCGCCTGAACCCGCTCCGCGAGACCGGTCAAGCCGAATCCTCCGCCCACGCCATCGACCTCCTGCCCCACACCGGCGTTCACCACCACCACCTCGACCTCGCCAGCGCCCGCGCTCACGCGCACCTCCACCGCCGCACCCGGCGCGTGCCGCACCGCGTTCGTCAATGCCTCCTGCACCACCCGGTACACGGTCGGCTCGAGCGCCGTCGGCACCGGCGCTAACTCGGCCGACACCGCGACCCCGGCCGCCGCCATCCGCTTCACCAGCGCATCGACGGACTCGCTCCCCGACCGCGCCAACCCCGGTGAGCCGATCGCACCGGCCTCGAGCACGTCGAACAGCACCGCCAGCTCGCCGCGGGCCTGCGCCGCGGTCGACTCGACGGTCTGCAGGGCGCGGCGCGCGGCATCCGGATCCGTCGCCCGAAGCGCCAGCGCTGCGGACGCCTGCAGCACCATCACCCCGACCGCGTGGCTGGTGACATCGTGCAGCTCGCGCGCGATGCGAAGCCGCTCCGTGCGCACAGCGTTGTCGACCCGTGAGTCGATGTCCGCCTGGGCCGCCGCCGCGCGGGCCTCCGCGTGCCGCGCCGTGCGATCGCGCAGCGTCCACTCGTATCCTGCGAAGGCGGGCATCCCGAACACGGCAAGCATCATCGGCACGTTCTCGACGGTGTCATGGGCGGTGAACCAGGCGAGGGTCACACCGACCAGCGCAAGCAGCCCGGCGAGCTGGGGCCACCGACCGCTCGCGCCCGAGGTCCAGGCGAGGAGACCGAAGGTGATCAGCACAGCGCCGCCAACCCCGACCATGAGCGGCGTTCCGGCCACAGCAATGAGTCCGACCACGACCGCGGCCGCAACCACTGAGACAACCGGACGTTCCCGGCGCCCGACCAGAACGAGCGGCAGGGCGAGGAGCAGGGTCCAGCCGAGCGGGCTCAATTCAGGAGCTGCCAACTGCCCATCCAGGATCGCGATGAGGACGGCCGCCGCCGCCACGCACCCGTCGACAACCAGGGCGCGACCACGCCGTGGAGGCCCAGAAGCCACCCCTTCCGGCTCCGCCCTCAACAACCCGAGCAGCCAACGCAACTCGGACACAGCGGCGCGACCGCGATCCGCGATGGCCGCAATAGCGGATTCCTCGAGCGACACACGCGCCGCCACGGCGCCGGCACCCATCGCCTCCACTGAACTGCGGATGACGGCGAGCGCCTCCCCTCCGATGCGCGCCCGCTCGTCGGCAACGACGCGCGCCGCGAGTCGGGCTGCGTCGGCTCGCTCAAGCTCGGATGCCCGGGCGAGCGCGGCATGCGCCGATTCGCTACGACGCCGCACCAACCACCCGAACGCGACGGTGCCGCCGAGGACGAGTGCCGCGAAGATCAGGGTCGCCACACTGAACACGGTCGCCACGAACGCGGCGGTGAAAACAGCGACGGTGACAAGGGCGAGCACCGGGCGGGCATGCCGACCGAGTGAGTAGGTGGCCACGAGCGCGGCCGCAAGCCCGGCCGGGTTCTCGCTTGGCACCCCCACGACAACCGAAGCGACGACCTGCACCGCGGCGATCAGCAGCGCACTCAGCACCGGCGTAAGGCGCGCGAACAGCAAGACGCCGGCCGTGGCTGCCGCAAACGCCGGTGCCCATCCGGTGACCTGCCACAACAGCGCGCCGACCCACAACCCGCACCCGAGCGCGACAACCCAGTCGCTCATACGCAGTCGGAAGGCCATGGGGTCAGGCTAGCGACGCGCGGCGACGGCGCACGTCCACCTCAAGTCGGATGCGGAGTCACCAGTTGGGCGATCAAGCAGTCGACCCTTGGTGGAGGAGGGGTGTGCGCCGCGCCGGATGCCGTGGGGCCGCCCCGCGGAGGAGGCTTTCCAGCATCCGGCGCACATCGCGCCATATAGAGAGGAACGCACATGAAAGCTCTGCCCATCGCCGCGCTCGTCGGCGCGACTGTCATGTCGACCATCGCCCTGTCCGACGCCATCTGGGTCGGGAACCTGCCCGGCACGCAATCGCCGTTGACAAGTGGCCCCGACTTCGTCTTGCGCCTGGTCGACCTCGGCCACGCGATCCCCTACCTGCTCCTCGCCGCTGTGCTCATCCAGGCCGGTCCTCGCATCGACGCCGGACGGATGTTCGTGTCCATCGTGCGCTGGGCGCTCGTCGCCGGTTTCGGGTTCTTCGGGATCGCATCCGTCTGGGGCGTCATCACCGGCGCCGTTTCGGAGGGCGTGATGGAGATGATCTTCAATATCGCGTTCTTCGCGACGTTCATCCTGCCGGTCATCCTCGGCTTCGCACTCATCCGCCGCCGTGAGCTGCGCGTCCCGGTGGTCTTGCTGATCTCACCGGTCGTGCTGCTGCCGCTGACATTGTTGCTCTCGTCGTTCTCGAGCTGGGCGCACCCGGCCTACCTCGAGACGGCGATCAACTTCGGTGTGGCGCTGCTGTGCTTGGCCATCGCGTGGCCGGCGGATGCGCAGGGCAGGCTGTCGGATGCGTCGCGCCAGACGGAGCCTGCGGCCGCCTAATCGGCTGCGGCCCCCGCGAACTGAGGCAAATCCGGTGTGTGGCCGGGTTGGACCCAGCATTTGCCGCAGTTCGCGGGGGCAGTACTCACTACCTACCGCCGGTCGGTGCCGATGAACACCTGCGAGCGCTCGTTGGAGAGGTAGTCCTGCACCCAGGTGAGAATGGCGCGCACCTTCTGCCACCATCCGGACAGCAACGCCACGTGCACCGCGAGCCAGGCGATGAACGCCGGGAAGCCCTGCATCCGGAACCGGCGCCTGCCGATCTCGGCGACCGCGGCACCGCGCCCGACCATCGCCATGAAGCCCTTGTCGAGGTAGCGGAACGGCTGCCGCGGCTGCCCCTTTAGGTCGGCGACGATGTTCTGCGCAGCCCAGATCCCCGATTGCTTCGCCACCGAACCCAGTTGCGGCAGCGCGTTGCCGTGCGCGTCGATGATGTTGGCCGAGTCGCCGAGCACGTAGACGCCAGGGAAGCCCGGCACGGTCAGGTCCATGCCGACGTCGACCCGGCCACCTCGACCCTGCGGCAATCCGGATGCCTGGATGATCGGCCCCGCCTTCAGCCCACCCGCCCAGACGACCAGCCCGCTCGGGATGGTGGTCTCGTCGGCGAGGGTGACCCCGACCGGGCTGACGTCGGTCACGCCGATGCCGAGCCGCATGTCCACGTCGACCTTGCGCAGGCGTTTCTCCGCGTACTTCTGGTTCGGCTCGGCGAACGCGCTGAGCAGGTTGGGCACCATGTCGACGAGGTGCACGTGGCAGCGCGCCGCCAGCTCAGGCGAGAAGTACTCGGGCACCACGTACTTGAAGGTCTCGGCGAGCGCGCCGGCGGTCTCCACGCCGGTCGGTCCGCCGCCGACGATCACGGCGTGCAGGTCGCCGCTTTGCGGTTCGCGGTGCGCGTCCTCGAGCAGTTCCACCATTCGGGCGCCGAAGTTGATGGCGTCCTTCACCGAGTACAGCGGGTAGGCGTTCTCCTCGGCGCCGGGGGTGTTGAAGAAGTTCGGCTCGGCGCCGGATGCGACCACCAGCACCCGCGCGGTGAAGGTGTCACCGTCGGCGGTGGTGACGGTGCGGGCCTTCGCGTCGATCGCTGTGACATCGGCGTGCAGCACGGTGACCCAGCGCCGTTTCCGGGTGATCGAGCGCAGCGGACGGGCGACATCCGAGACCCCGAGCTGCGCGGTGGCGACCTGGTACAGCAGCGGCTGGAACTGGTGGTAGCTGTTGCGGTCGATCAGCAGCACCCGCACGCCGCGGCGGGACAGTCGGGTGGCGGTTTCAACGCCGGCGAATCCTGCGCCGACGACGATGACGGGGTACGTGGTTCGCATGCGCGGACGCTACGCGCGCGACCCGTGAGCGCCCTTGGCGTTTGCGATCAGTCGTCAGGGAACGCGCTCGTGTGCCCGGTGGTCGAGCCTGTCGAGACCCCGTCAGCCGTCCGGGAACACCCGCTTGTACTTGCGCCCATCGTCCAGCTCGACCGTCTCGGCGCGCAGCGTGCCGCGGCTGACCTTGAGGTAGATCGCCTGCGGGGTCACGCCCAGCTTCTTCGCCGCCTCGGCCACCGACAGTCCCGGCAGGTCGGTCGGCACGCTGCTCGGCCGCGCGGCACGCTTCCGTCCCGCCTCGTGGCGGGCGGCGATCTCCTCGTCACTCCCCTGCCAGCGCCACTTGGCGGCGGCGGGCTTGAGGCCGGCGGCGTGGGCGATGTCGTCCCACGAGCTTCCGGATGCGACCGCGTCGCGCACCGCGGTCAGGGTCGCCGGGTCCTCCTCGAGCGCAGCGAGAGCCGAGCGGATGTCGCGGAGCCGCGCCAACGCATCCGGAACCTCCCCTGCATCCCCCGCTATAACCCGCTCGAGCGCAGCGCGCGTCTCGTCGGACAGATACGGCATGCTGCGATCGTAGCCAGCGGCGCTCAGGCCGGCACGATCTCCTTGCCGAGCGGGGCGAGCGACACCGGCACCATCTTGAAGTTCGCGATGCCGAGCGGGATCCCGATGATGGTGACACACAGCAGGAAGCCGCTGACGATGTGCCCGATGGCGAGCCAGATGCCGGCCAGCAGCACCCAGATGACGTTGCCGAGGAATGACCAGGCGCCGGCGTCCGACCGTTGCACGACCCGGCGTCCGAACGGCCACAGCGCGTACATGCCGACGCGAGCGGAGGCGATGCCCCACGGGATAGTGACGATGAGGATGAACATCAGCAGCGCCGCGAACATGTAGCCGAGCCAGAGCCAGAAGCCGGAGAAGATCAGCCAGATGATGTTGAGGATGGTCGACATGGTGCTATCAGTCTGGCAGGAGCCGAGCCGCCCGCGTGCGCGGTAGGCCCTACCCTTCGCCCGTCCGACCTGTCACAGTTGAACGACCTGAGCCCCGGCATCCGCGCGAGGAGTGACGATGAAGTTCATGATCATGGTGTTCGGCGATGAGGCGGACCTGCGCGAGAAGTCACCCGGCTGGATCGAGCGGGTGACCGCGTTCATGGCGCAGTTCGATGACGAGATCGCGCAGACCGGGGAGCTGGTCTACTCCGAGGTGCTCGAGTTCGGCTCGAATGCGACGCTGGTCGATCGGCACGGCGGCTTGCACCCGGGGACGTTCAGCGGCACGACCAAGCCGCTCGCCAGGTTCTGGGTGGTGACGGTTCCGGATGAGACGCGCGCGACCGCGCTGGCGGGTCGCGTCGCCGAGGCGGTGGAGTCGGCGGTCGAGGTGCGGCAGGTGCTGGAGGGGTCGCAGCGACCGTAGTCGGCCGCCGTCAGAGCTCCGAACCACTCGGGGCGAACGCTCACCACCGGCGGCTTGTCCCTCTGGCTGAACAGCTCTTCAACCTGCTGCAGTTTCGCTTGATCGCTCACGACGATGTGGGAAATTCGCGAGGTGGGCACGGATCCTCGCACCAGCAGCTCGGCCTGCTCGAGGCGCCAGTCTCGATTCCCGTCGGCACGGTCTGACAAGAGTTGAGGGAGCGCATCGTCGCTTGTCTCGAATAGTGCGTCGGCGCTTCCCGCATCACCGGAGCTGATGACGATGTCGGCGTTGCGGCGCAGGGTCGCATAGTTGCTGACCAGGATCGCGAAGTCGGTCGCCGCGGGAGTCGCCGATTCGGAAGCATCCGGAGGGTCGATGATGCCTCGCCAGAACTCGGAGCGCGGAGTCAACGCGAATGGCACATACTCATCGACTGTTGAGGAGGTGCCGTCCACTATGCGAGCACGAGCCGCTCGCTGCTGTGGCGATGAGATGTCAACCGAGGGAAGCGCGGAACGCTCCTCGCTGCGCCACGGATGAAGCGCCTTATCACTCGCGATCTGCGCAAGGTTGGCAATAGGTGTCATGTGCAGTGCGAGCTGCAGTTTGTAATCGACACGGCGGTTCTGCTGCGCAATCTCGGTCGTGGTCCAGGTGCGCGGGCCCGTTGGCGCGTAGCACTCGGAGCACTTCGGCAGGTTGCGGAACAAGGCGTACTCCCGCGACACCAGCACTTCAGGGTTGTGCAGCGTGCCCTGTTTCTGCTTGCCACCCATAAGAAGGGAGCAGTCATCGGTGGCGTGGTAGACCGAGGCTCCGCTGTAGCTGGAGAGCCACACATCCGGCTGCTCGGGGTCGCCGAAGACGCACGTGATGCAGGTTTCGACTTGAAGCGAGTGCGCGCAGAATCGCAGCTCGGTGATTTGGACACCGTTCCCCATGACAAGCGAGAATCACACACGTACCGGATGCCTGCCATCCCGTGTTTGCGGGGTATGAGCCGGTATCCCGATGCTGCGGAGTGCTGGGTCATGCGGGGAAACTGTTGACGCTCTAGGCGCGCGCTGCCTTGATGATGACCGGGAGGACACCGATGAGCGCGAACGCCCCGGCGATCATCAGCGAAATCGGCAGGAATGTGGCCATGACATCCAGGGACGCTTCGAGTCCTTCTGGAGCATCGGCAGCGCCGAGCGCAGCATTCCGCATGAAGATGCCGACGCCGAATACCGCAAGCGGCATGAGCACGCCGGATGCCGCGACACCGTACCGTCGCCGCATCAGCCCCACGATCAACAGTCCAAGCCCGAGTGCGATGACCAGGGGAAGGATGAACACGAGCAGCATCATTCCTGCGGAGCCCTGCAGGCTCAATGTGAGCGAATCGAGCATGGAACCTCCGTAAGCATTTCGACCAGGGTCCCGCAAGTGTGGCTGGATTGCTGAACCTCTTCGATGCCCAGTCCGGGGGTCGCCGACACCGCCCCAATCCGGGTCACGCTACGCCGGATGGCACCTGCCGCCTGCCACAATGACTCCAACAGCAATGGGGGGCAATGGTGTCGGCTGGTGCGTCTGCTGCGCAACAAGCGCAACGCTTGAGCGCGCTTGCCCAGAGCCACCTAAAGGCCGCCGAGGAGGCTCGCGCTGACGCCGGCAAGTTCGCCGCCGCCGCCATCGCCGAGCGCAGGCTCGCGAAGCGCCTCACCCCACTCGGCGCCCACGGCTTCCACATCCTGCCCGACCGCAAGTGGCCGGGCTCCCGCAACGCCCAGCTCGATCTGATCGTTGTCGGGCCATCCGGCGTCTGGATCGTCGACTCGAAGCACTGGAACGACTTCAGCGTCGCTGCCGGTCACATGTACCGCGACCAGGCGGACGTCACCGACGACGTGCTCCGCCTCGCCGACGTTGCCTACGACGCTGAGGATGCTTTCACCGAGGTCGGCCTTGCCCCGGGTGAGGTGCGTCCGCTGCTGGTGATGGAGGGCCGCAAGGGTCGGCTCGGCGAGGTCGGTTCGGTCGAGGTGGTCGGCGCCGAGGATGTCCACAAGCACCTGGCCGCCCGCGGCCGCCGGCTAACGACAACGCAAGTCGAGCAGGTGCTCGCAGTCGCTATGCGTTACTTCCCGGCCTACGTCGGCGCGCAGGTCGAGGCACCGCAGGCGATCGTGCCCGAGCCTGCCCTGGACGAACTGCCCGATGACCTCCTCGACGATGGCGCCCTTCTCAGCGAGGACGAAGTGCTCGAGGCGATGAGCGAGGCCGAGCTCGCCGCTCCGGTCGAGGACTGGATGACCTTCCTCCACCCGTCGCAGGCGAAGCTGGTGCGGCGCAGCTTCAACGGTCCGGCGCGCATCCGCGGCTCCGCCGGCACCGGAAAGACGGTGGTCGGTCTGCACCGGGCCGCCTACCTGGCGCGCATGTACCCGAACCAGCGGGTGCTGTTCACCACCTTCGTGAAGACCCTGCCCGCGGTGATGAGCAACCTGCTGGCGCGGATGGCCCCGGATGCGGCCGAGCGTGTGGACTTCGTGCACGTGCACGGCTTCGCATCCAAGGTGCTGCGGGAGCGCGGCATCCGGATCAATCTGCAAGGCCGCGAGGCGCAGGGATTCTGGCGGAAGGCGTGGGCCACGTTGCCGGAGGAGCTGAAGTCGCGGCTCATCGCGCGGGCCGGTTCGAGCTCGGCCGACTACTGGCAAGAGGAAGTCCAGGACGTCATCAAGGGTCGCGGCCTGACCACCTTCGAGGCGTACGCGGACTGCGCCCGGCCGGGCCGGATGGTCCGACTGAACATGGACGATCGGCGCGCGGTGTGGGCGCTGTACCAAAGCTACGAGGGGATGCTTCGCGCGCGACGGTGTGCACGACTTCCACGACATGGTGCTGCTCGCGGAAGGGGCGTTGCACCGCAGGCCGTGGGAGGGCTACGCGGCGGTGATCGTCGACGAGGCGCAGGACCTGTCCCTGTCGATGGTGCGGATGCTGCACTCGCTGGTCGGCGACGGCCCGGATGCGTTCACCCTGATCGGCGACGGCCAGCAGAGCATCTACCCGGGCGGCTACGTGCTGTCGGAGGCTGGCATCTCGCTCGCCGGTCGCGGCGTGGTGCTGGACATCAACTACCGCAACACGGTGGAGATCCAGGAGTTCGCGAACCGGCTGATCGCCGCGTCGGAGTACACCGACATCGACGATGGCGGTACTGCGCTGACTGTGCCGTCGGATGCCCCGGATGCCGTTGTCCGCCCGACCCGGCACGGCCCGACTCCGCTGCTCGAGTCGTTCCCGACCCGTGCGGCCCACGACCAGGCGCTGGTGTCCCGAGTTCGTTCTGCGGCGGCGAGCTGCCGGGCTGAGCCTGGGCGACATCGCGGTGTTGTGCGATACGACCTGGCAGGCGAAGGAGGCGAGCAAGCTTCTAGCTGCGGCGAAGATCCAGTGTCTCGACCTGCTCGACTACGAGGGCATCTCCACGGATGCGGTCAAGGTCGGCACGATCAAGCGCGCCAAGGGTCTCGAATTCAAGGCGGTGCTCCTCCCTTGGTCAACGGTTGGCGCGCGCGCATCGGATGATGAGCGCGCGGCACGTGAACTCCGCGAGCGGTACGTGGCGGCGACCCGTGCGCGCGATCTGCTGTGGCTGGGCGAGGTCAAGTAATGGGATGTCCGCGCGCTGCGCGAATCTAAGAGCCACCGTACGACGGGACCCAATGAAGTGCTGGCGCCTCAGGCGCCACACCTCGTTAGGAGGTCACTGTTGGATGGAAATAGTTGTACACGCTTGGATCGATCGGATTCTCGAAGTGGAGATGCATTCGAACCACACTCTCACCGCTGCGCATTGTGGTCTGTTCAGCACCCTCTGCCCGAGCTCTCCCGAGGTAGTAGTGGTTCGTCTCGTCTTCAGCATCACTCTTCTTGACGAAGACGTGAAGCTCAACATCATTGTCAACGATGGCCCTAACTTCATCACTCGCAAGAGTGCGCTTACTCCGGGTAAACCAAAGCATCGTCGAATGATCGAGAATTGCGTCCTCATAGGCAGTACTCGCGGACACCTCTTCGGACTTGCTAAGCGTCACGAAGATGGGACAAGTTCCCGCATCTCGCCTTACTCGGTAGCCGTAAATTGTCGACGATTCGTTAGTTGGCCAGCAAAGCAAGCGGCTGGCATCCTTCCGCGAGTACTGGCGGGCAGCCGTAAACGGCTCTGAGATGTCATATCGATCGATGACGAGGCGAACCGTAGTGCGAAGCAGATCGTCAACTTCAGCCTTGAAATCATCGCATCCCAGATAACTCGAGAGCAAAGTAGGGGACGCGCGGATGAGACCGTCGTCCATCCGCTCCGCGAGACGCGCTCCCCTATAGCTCGTAACCGGCTTCTTGTGAAAGTCGAGCGTCAACGACCCAACGACACTGTTGACGTGATCCAAGTCGGACGGAAGTCCTGATTCACCCAGCACGGTAGCCATCCGTTCACGCGAGATGGGCCCCTCAGTTAGAAGTGCCTTTAGCACGACGGCCTCGTGGAGGCGACGTGAGTCCAGGACCTCTCCAGAGATTGCCGAGAGCAGGTCGAGCTCATGGTCGCTTAGCCCGTGCTCAACCTTGAACAGCTTGGCTAGGAGATTCGGGAAGTTACCCAGCCTGGTTGCGAGGATGACTGGATCAACGGACTGAAATTTCAAGAAGTCTTCGAGTCGCGGCATCCGTCCCAGACGGTTACGCATCGTCTCGACGACCGATTTGAGGTTCGGCAGACTATCGAGCCGGGTTGTAGCAAGTGACTGGAGAACGCGCTGTTGCGCGATTCGGTCGAACTGGACGCTTGACAGCCCGGCGACCGCGCCACGCTCCTCAGCAGCGATCAAGGTTCGTCGAATCGATTCTTTGTTGAGGCGAATCGTCGCCGAATAGCGCGATCGGGATGAGGTAGTTGTTTGCGTAATTTCCGATGAAGTCGATCACGACGACGTATTCTTTGCCCGGTGCTTTTCGCAAGCCACGCCCCAGCTGTTGAACGAAGACGATGCTGGATTGGGTCTGGCGGAGCATAATCACTTGGTTGACTGTCGGAATGTCGACGCCCTCGTTGAAAACGTCTACGGTCAGGATGTAGTCGAGCTCTCCGTCTTCAAGCCGTTGGACTTGTCGTTCACGTTCGGTCACGTCGTCATCGCCAGTTAGGGCGACCGTGCGCAAAGGGCGACCACGCAAGGTTCGCTGGTTGAGCTCGCGTGCTAGCTCGCGGGCTTCTTCCTTACGACTGCAAAGATGAGACCCCTCGGTTGGACCCCAGCTTGTCCGTAAGCTGAGATTGCCTGGAGTACGTGGTCAACGCGTTCTTGGGAGATCAGCCGGAAGAGCGGAGTCGTGTCAGTGGTGGTGACGCCATCCTTGAACGTGATGTCCGCCACCCCGTAGTAGTGGAAGGGGGCCAACATGTCCTGCTCGAGCGCGCTGCGCCAAGCCGAATCTCGTACGGCACGTTGTAGTCGAAGAGCTCGAAGATGCTCGTACCATCGGAGCGCTCTGGCGTTGCCGTGAGCCCAAGAAGGAAACGAGGGCTGCAGGTGCTCGATGAGCCGTTTATAGGAGGGCGCGGCTGCTCGATGCACTTCGTCGATGAGAACGTAGTCAAACGTTGTGGGATCAATTTGTTCCAACATTTCGGGGCGAGACAGGGTCTGAATGGTCGAGAAGACAAATCGACGTTCGAGTTCCCTGCTTTGCCCGACGACCTTCCCAAACTCCTCGCGACGCTTGCCAAGAACTCGGCAAAACTCGTCAATAGCCCGGTCGAGAATTTGTTCGCGGTGCGCAACGAACAGCACCCGAGCGGGGTCGGCCGCTCGCACATCGAGAGCCGACAGTATCGTCTTGCCGGTGCCCGTCGCGGAGATGACTAGACCCCGCCGAGCTCCGGTCTCGCGAAGAGGACGCGATGGACTGCAGTGCCTGAGCCTGCATAGCATTCGGTATTACCTGGTGATCGGGCCTTTCCTCACCGATTTCTCGAACGGCGGGCCGGCCTGGCGACACACGTGGCGGTGTCCAGCCGAGCGCGTACTCGTCAATCCACCGCGATGTAAGAGGCGTGGATTGATCGTGCCCAGAGTCAAGCAAGTTCATGAGCTGCTCCGCGAGATCACTCTCGGTCGCGGCGCTCACTCGGATATTCCACTCATGATTGGCAACCAGCGCGGCCTCAGTGAGGTTCGAGCTGCCGAGGATGGCGGTGAAACCATCATCGCCCCGGAAGATATAGCCCTTCGGGTGGTACGCACCGTGGTTATGCCTGCGAACCTCGATACGAGGTCACGCAATGCCAACAACTCATTGAATGCACTGGGAGAGTTGAAGCCGAAGTAGTCCGATGTGATGATTTGCCCCGTACCAACGAAGTCAATGAGAGCTTGCTTCAGGAGGGCGATGCCGCCCGCGGAGACGAAGGCTACAGAAAAGCTGAACGAAGTAGCGCGTCGCAATTCGAAACGAAGCGCTTGCAAGACCGTGCTGTCTTCACCGTTGAGGACAAGTTGCGGGGTGTAGTCGCTTGGGAGCGCGCAGCTTCTGATCGAGATACCCGAAACCAACATCACGCCCAAGCGTGCCGTACTGCTGGAACTGCTCGGCACCCATTACGCGGCGAAACGCTCAATGATGGACCGAACGGCAGGCACGTCAGCGGGCGCCCAATCTAGAGCACTCAACTCGGTTGCGGGTACCCACTTCACGCTTTCATGTTCGGTCAACGTCAGATTGCCCGAAGCCAGTTCGCAGTAGAAAGTTGTCAGGGTGACTTGACCGAACGAGTACTCGTACGTAGTCGTTGCAACTTCGTCGCGAGGTGAAATTCGTCTCGAGTTCCTCCCGATCTCGCGGCAGCGACTGTCGCGGGGGCACAGTAGGCTCAATTTTTCCACGGGAAACTCCCAATGCCGGGCAGTGCTCTGGAAGGATTCGTTGGTGCAGGAATGCGATCTTCTCTCAGGATCACCGCCCCCACCACGTTGATCTGCTTTGCCATGCCTACCTTTCGCCAACGCTCTCTGGAGCCTATCGATAGTCAATTCCTGTGTCTCGCCGCTACACGTGCATAAGAGAAACCGGCGCACTGGCAACGAAAGCTTCCCGCATCAAGCGGGCCGTTGACAGGACTCACGCAATGGCGTTGAGTACGGGTCCAACCATCGATAGAGCGAGGGCGATACCCGCAATCAGGGAAGCCCGACCCACATCCGCCGCCTTCGGAACGCCTGAGCGACCTCGGCATCCAGAAGTTTGAACTCGTCAACCGTGTGAGTGTCAGTGTCCGGCAAACGATGCCAGGTACCGCGACGGTCGGCGACATCGAAGACTGCGCTTAGTTCTGCAGCCGAGAGACGCTGCTTCTGACGCTTCAGCCACCGGGACTTAGTTCTCGGGTCCGTGAGCACAACCACGTTGGCGGGTCGCTGCTTCACCGTGATCTGGGACGTACCAACGATCGCCAGAACGGCCTTCGCTTCCACCGAGAAGCCGACGGCCTGAGACAGCAGGTTCGCAGCACGCTTGGCCTCGTGCCGCGAGTTCCTGAGGTGATCGGTCTTCTGACCGTTCACCATGAGCATCCGGGATCCCAGCCAAACCCGTCCCCGCTGGTGATGCTTGGTGTTGATCGTGAAGACGCCGGCGGGCCGATCACGACATGGTCGATGTCGGTTCCCGCTCCCGACCGGGACGGCGTGCAGCACCATCCACCCGGGACCGAGCCGCCGCAATTCGCGTCCGACCTCGATTTCACCGAGGGCGCCCTAGTACCAGGTCACGGCGTCCGGATGCAGCGGGCTGATGCCGAACAGTCGGGCCGGGGCTGAGCGGGGCGGCACAGTTTCTTGCCCCCGCAGCACTCGCCCATGACCGCGTAGCCGGGCGGGCGGCCGACAAGGCGCAACTCGACATCAGGCCTCCACCAGCCGCATCAGGGTCGCCTCGTCCTCGACGATCGGGATGCCGTAGTCCCGTCGCCTTCTTGGCCTTGCCCGACAGACTGTCTGGATCGGCGGCCGCGACCAGCTTGACCTTCTTGGTCACGCCGGAGCCGGCCGTGAGACCGCGCCTACGCAGGTGTCCCTCCCACTCCGATCGGGGACGCGTCATCTCGCCGGTGAGCACGATGAGGTCGCCGGGCGTCAGCGCGAACGCGCCCACCGCCAGAGACGTATTCGTGGGGCCCGCGTTGGTCTTCGTCTCGCGAGCCTCCAACGATGCGGCGATTGCCTCCGTGGGAATGTCCAGAAGGTTGCCCACCGCCACCAAGTCCGCCATCTCGGCTCCGGTAAGGACGCCATCCGACCATGCCACGTCAGCCAGCTGATTGAAGTACTCCAGGTGAAGCTGCTGGCACGTGTTGCGCGAGAGCCCGACCTCTTCCGCAAGACTCACTAGCGCTTGCGACTCGTGGACGGACAGGTGCCTATCCAGGAGGCAGCGATCGAGCAGGGCGAGATAGTCGACATGCTCGGCCGGCCCAGCGTACTCGGGCATCTTCTCGGTGATGCGCTGCAGAAACGTGGCTGCCGTGATGTCCGGGGACCCGCTCGACATCCGGGCGCGGGAACCACGCAGCTCTGGCACCACCAGGGATCTTCGGCCACTGATAGCCCAGTGCTGCATCGAAGTGCGCGTGCCAGAACTCTCGATCGCCGGACTGCTCGATGTACGCGCCTAGCAATTGTGCGGTCGCAAGGGCATCAACCAAGGCACGGTGTGCGCCGACCAATTCGATGTCGAATGCCGCGCAGCAGTCCGAAAGAGCGCAGCCGGCGCCGGGGAGGAAGTCCCTAGCCAGCTGCATTGTGCACAGGGAGGGAAGTCCGGGGTTCACCCACGCCTCGGTCCGTTCGAGCTCTGCCACTAGAAATCGGGTGTCGAAGCTCGCATTGTGTGCGACGATCACGCGTCCGTCCAAGAGTTCGACGAGGTCCGGAGCGATCTGCGCGAATGCGGGTGCACTCACGATGTCTGCAGCCCGGATGCGGTGGATGTCCTGCCTGCCGAGGTCACGGCCGGGATTGATAAGCGTCTCCCACTGACCCTCGATGACGCCGTTCTCGTTGGTGTGCACGACGGCGACTTCGATCGCTCGATCGTGGCCACCAGGGAAAAGACCAGTCGTCTCAAAGTCGATCACCGCAAAGCCAGGTCCTGGCATGGGACTCCTCTCGTTCCCGCCCGAGGCTAATGGACCCGAAGTGCGCCACGTCATCCCCACTGCGGGGTGCCCGCCTGGGCAAAGCGGTACGGGGAGGGGAATGCGAGCATCACGAGGTCGAATGTCAGTGGCCACCCTCACACTGATCTCGCCCGCTTACCCAGGCAGCAACATCCGCTCGACCCGACCCGAACTGCCCGACTCGAAGGAGACCACATGGCCGACGACAACTACACCGCGACACTGCTGGTGATCGACCGCAGCGGATCCATGACCACCATCCGCGACGAGATGGTCGGCGCGCTCACCACCCTGCTCGAGAAGCAGGCGGCCGAGGAGGGCATGCTCACCGTCGACGTGGTCACCTTCGACAACGTGATCGAGCGGCAGGAGCACTTCGCCGATCCGACGGATGTCGTCATCCGGCTCGAGCCGCGCGGCGGCACCGCGCTGTACGACGCGCTCGGCATCGCGATCGGCGAGTTCGGACGCGAACTGGCGGCGCTGCCGGAGCACGCGCGTCCGGGAACCGTGCAGGTCGTCGTGGTCACCGACGGCGAAGAGAACTCCAGCCAGGAGTACAGCTCGACGCCGTGCGCGCCCTGATCACCGAGCAGAAGGAGAAGTACAGCTGGGACTTCGTCTTCCTCGGCGCCAACCAGGACGCCGTGCTCACCGGCGCAAGCCTGGGCATCGACGCAGACAGTTCGCTCACCTACGCGGCCGATGCGGATGGTGTGGCCGGAGCCTCCGAGAGCCTGCACCGGTACATGTCAAGCGTGCGGAAGAAAGACAAGCTGGGCTTTTCCAGCGCCGAGCGCAGCCGGGCCGGAGGGACCGACAGGAATTAGGTCAACGGATGGGTGCGCGCTGCCCGATCTTCTACACGCGCGCGCCCCTTCCATCGGTGCGCGGAATACCCGGCGGTCGTCGCGGTTGTCTCCTATGAACACCGCGTTCATCACCACCGCCCGCCGGCCACCAGCCAGCGGGCGCCACCGCGAGGCGGACAGCCACCCGCGTCCGCCAGAGTTGGACCCCATGACCTACCGCCACGCCCTGCAGTTCGGCACCTCCGTCAGCACCGCCGAGCTCGCCGAACTCAGCGAGCGGCTCGGTTACGACCGCGTCAGCATCCGACCGGACAGCCCACTCGAGCCGTGGCCGCTGCTCACCTGGATCGCCGCCCGCACCACGCACATCCGTCTCTCCGCTGCTCTTGACGCGCCGCAGTTCCCGGCGGTGCTCGCACGCCAGGCCGCCAGCCTCGACCTGCTCTCCGGCGGCCGCCTCGACCTCACCCTCGAGCGGCGACGAACCGGATGCCCTCGCCGAGGCGCTCGACATCCTCCGCGCCGTCTGGAGCGTCGACGACGAACGCACCCTGCGCTACAGCGGCGACCACTACCGCGTCGACGGCGCCAGCCGCGGACCCGCCCCGGCCCACGACCTGCTCCTCCACCTCGCCGGCGACGACCCGCGCATCCTCCAGCTGGCCGGCCGCGCCGCCGACGGCTGGCACACCACCAGCACCGACCCGGCACAACTGCGCGCCGCGAACGCCGCCATCGACGCCGCCGCACGCGACGCCGGCCGCGACCCGCGCGAGATCCGCCGCAGCGTCACCGTCACCGACGCATCCGCCGACCTGGCCCCGCTGCTCGCCGAAGGCGTCTCCGGGTTCATCCTGCAAACCGACGACCCGGATGGCGATCGCCGCCTTCGCGCGCGACGTCATTCCGGCGCTGCGCGCCGCCGCACCCGAAGCGCATCCGGCACCGCGCCGCGCCGACGTCCGCGCCAAGCGCCACCCCGGCATCGACTACGACCGGCTGCCCGCCCCACTCGCCGACATCGCCGTCGAACCCGGCGACACCGCCTACAGCCGGGTGCGCTCGACCTACCTGCGCGGCGGCTCCCCCGGCCTGGTGCTGCGCGCCCGGGACACCGCCGACGTGATCGCGGCCGTCGCCTACGCGCGCGAGCATCCGGAGCTGCCGTTCTCCCGGCGCAGCGGCGGGCACGGCATCAGCGGACGCTCCACCAACGACGGCGGCCTCATCCTCGACCTGTCCGCGCTCAACACCATCGAGGTGCTCGACCAGAACACCCGCCGGGTGCGGGTCGGCCCCGGCGCCCGCTGGCAGGACGTCGCCGCCGTGCTCGAACCGCACGGCTGGGCGATCAGCTCCGGCGACTTCGGCGGGGTCGGCGTCGGCGGGCTCGCCACCACCGGCGGCATCGGCTTCCTCGGCCGCAGCCACGGCCTCACCATCGACCACCTGCGCGCCGTCGAGCTGGTGCTCGCCGACGGCTCGACCGTCACCGCCAGCGACACCGAGAACCCCGACCTGTTCTGGGCGGTGCGCGGCGCCGGCGCCAACTTCGGCGTGGTCACCGCGTTCGAGTTCGAGGCCGCCCCGGTCCCGGCGGTCGGATGGGCGCAGCTGGTCTACGTGCCGGACGATGTGGCCGACTTCCTCGAGCGGTGGGGCGCCGTGCAGGAGGCGGCACCGCGGCAGACCACCAGCTTCCTGCTGATGGGAGCCCCGCGCATCGGCCAGCCCACGGTCGCGCAGGTGTTCGCCATGGTCGACTCCGACGACCCCGACACCATCCTCGAGCAGCTGCAGCCGTTCGCCCCGATCGCGCCGCTGTACGAGCACTCGGTGCAGCTGGTGCCGTACTCGGCCGCGCTGGTGAAGGCGCAGGGCGGCCAGCAGGGCCGCGGCGAGCCGATCAGCCGCTCCGGTCTGACCCGGCACATCACCCCGGAGCTCGCCGCCGCGACCGCCCGGTTCGTCGCATCCGGTGTCTCCCCGTTCTTCCAGATCCGCACCACCGGCGGGGCGGCATCCGACATCGACCCGGACGCCACCGCCTACGCCCACCGCGACGCCAACTTCGCGTTCAGCGCGATGGGCTCGGGCCGCGACCGGCTGAACGCCGGCTGGCGGGCGCTGGAGCCGTTCATGCACGGCCTCTATCTCAGCTTCGAAACCGAACTCGACCGGGTCGAGCACGCGTTCCCGCCGAAGACCCTCGCGCGCCTGCGCGACCTGAAGGCCGAGTACGATCCGGACAACCTGTTCAGCGACAACTTCCCCATCACCCCGGCCGCGCCGCTCGAGGAGGCAGCATCATGACCGACTACGGACACGACCTGCAGTTCGGGGTGTTCATCACCCCGATGAACGACCCCGCCCAGCACGCCGTCGACCTCGCCGTGGTCGCCGACCGGGCCGGCCTCGACCTGGCGACCTTCCAGGACCACCCGTACCAACCGCGCTTCCACGACACCTGGACGCTGATGGCGTACATCGCGGCCCGCACCGAACGCATCCGGATCAGCGCCAACGTCACCAACCTGCCGCTGCGCAACCCGGTGATGATCGCCCGCACCGCCGCCTCCCTCGACCTGCTCAGCGGCGGGCGGATCGAGCTCGGCATCGGCTCCGGCGGCTTCTGGGACGCCATCGAAGCGATGGGCGGGCGGCGCCTCACCCCCGGCCAGGGCGTCGACGCGCTCGAGGAGGCGATCGCGGTCATCCGCGAGGTGTGGAACACGGATGAGCGCGGCGGGGTGCGCCTGGACGGCACCTACTACCCGGTCAGCGGCGCCAAGCGCGGCCCGGCGCCGGCACACGACATGGGCATCTGGGTGGGCGCATACAAGCCCCGGATGCTGCGGCTCACCGGCCGCGCCGGCGACGGATGGCTGCCCTCGCTCGGGTACCTGGAGGGCGGGCCCGCCGCCCTCGCCGGGATGAACGAGCTGATTGACGAGGGTGCCGCTGGCGCCGGGCGCGACCCGAGGGCGGTGCGGCGACTGCTGAACATCGGCGGGCGGTTCAGCACGACCGGCGGGGCGGGGCTGTTCTCGGGGCCGCCGGCCGAGTGGGCAGAGCAGGCGGCGGAGATCGCGCTCGACTACGGGACCTCCGGGTTCATCCTGGCCAGCGACGACGCCGCGACGATCGAGCTGTTCGCGGCGGAGGTCGCGCCGGCGGCGCGCGAGCTGGTCGCGGCGGAGCGCGGGGCGCCGTCGACGGACCCTGTGGTCGAGCTTGTCGAGACCCCGCCGGTGGACTGACAGGGGTCTCGACAGACTCGACCACCGGGTGCGAGAGTCGCCCTCTGTTGCGTTGAGTCGGGACTTTTCGCCCATATGACGCGCGGATAAGGGCGAAAAGTCCCGACTCAATGGTTTTGAGTGAAGCGGTAGCGTCGATCCCGTGACCTACACCCCGCCGAGCGCGTTCACCACCCGCCCCACCCTGACCGGACGGTTCGGGATGGCGGCGTCCACGCACTGGATCGCCAGCGCATCCGCCCAGGCCGTGCTCGAGCGCGGCGGCAACGCGTTCGACGCCGCCACCGCCGGCGCGTTCGTGCTGCACCTGGTCGAGCCGCACCTGAACGGGCCCGGCGGCGACCTGGTCGGCATCTTCGCCACCGCCGACGACCCCACCCCGACCGTGCTGATGGGGCAGGGCCCGGCACCGGCCGGGGCCACCATCGAGCACCACCTCTCGGAGGGGCTCGGCCTGGTGCCCGGATCCGGCGCGCTGGCGGCCGCCATCCCCGGCGCGTTCGACGCCTGGCTGCTGCTGCTGCGTGACCACGGCACCTGGGAGCTGACCGACGTGCTCGCGTTCGCGATCGACTACGCGCGCTACGGGCATCCGGTGCTGGAGCGAGTCAGCGCCACCATCGAGCGGATCGCCGAGCTGTTCACCAGGCACTGGCCGACCTCGGCCGCGCTGTGGATGCCGGATGGCGCCGCCCCCGCGCCCGGCAGCCTGATCACCAACCCGGCGTGGGCGGACACCCTCGAACGGCTCGCCAACAGCGGCGGCGCCACCCGCAAGGAGCGCATCGACGCCGCCCGCACCCAGTGGCGCGAGGGGTTCGTGGCCGAGGCGATCGACGCGTTCGTGCGCACCCCGCACCGGCACTCCACCGGCGGGGACCATGCCGGGGTGATCCGCGCATCCGACCTCGCCGGCTGGCAGGCCAGCTACGAGCCGGCCGTCACGATGGACTTCCGCGGGGTGACCGTCGCCAAGTCCGGCGCGTGGGGGCAGGGGCCGGCGCTGCTGCAGATGCTGGGCATCCTGGACGGCTTCGAGGATTCGCGGCTGGACCCGTCCAACCCGCTCGGCGCGCACACCATCCTCGAGGTCGAGAAGCTCGCCCTGGCCGACCGCGACGCCTACTTCGGCGACGGCGACGTGCCGCTCGACGTGCTGCTGTCGCCCGAGTACCTGGCGCAGCGGCGGGCGTTGGTGACGGATGCGGCGTCGCACGAGTTCCGTCCGGGCCGGGTGCCGGGGCATGAGCCGTTCCTGCCGCCGCTGCAGCTCGGCGGGGTGAAGGTCGCGGGCACCGGGGAGCCGACCGTCGCCCGCAGCGGCGAGACCAAGGGCGACACCTGCCACATCGACGTGATCGACCGGTGGGGCAACATTGTGGCGGTGACGCCGTCCGGGGGCTGGCTGCAGTCGAGCCCGACGATCCCGGAGCTCGGCTTCTGCCTCGGTTCGCGGCTGCAGATGACCTGGCTGACGCCGGGGACACCGTCGTCGCTGGAGCCGGGACGCCGACCGCGGACCACGCTCACCCCGACGCTGCTGCTGCAGGATGGCCGGCCGGTCGGGGCGCTCGGCTCGCCCGGCGGCGACCAGCAGGACCAGTGGCAGCTGCTCTACCTGCTGCGCACCATCGTCGGCGGGTACGAGCCGCAGCAGGCGATCGATGCGCCGGCGCTGCACTCGACCTCGTTCCCGGATTCGTTCTGGCCGCGCACCTGGGTGCCCGGTGGGGCTGTCGTGGAGGACCGGCTCGGGGATGCGCTGATCGACTCGCTCGTGGCGCGCGGGCATGTGGTGACACGGGCCGGCGACTGGTCGCTGGGGCGGATCTCGGCGGCGGGTGTCGACCCTGCGACCGGGCTGTTGTATGCGGCGGCCAACGCCCGCGGGAACCAGGGCTACGCGGTCGGCCGCTGAGC
Organism: uncultured Actinomycetota bacterium; assembly: GCA_963702165.1. Classification (GTDB taxonomy): domain Bacteria; phylum Actinomycetota; class Actinomycetes; order Actinomycetales; family Microbacteriaceae; genus Terrimesophilobacter. The sequence continues at coordinate 1,833,828 of OY969722.1, forward strand.
CTTCACCGCTGGTTGAGGGATCGCGCAGCGATCGTCTCGAAACCAGCCTCACGCGGGTGTTCCATCCCTGCGCGAGCACGTTCACCCTCCAACGTCCTGCTCACAATGGCTTCGCCAATGAATCCTTTGGGTGTTGCTTGGAGGCATCGCGCGCGGGCATGTAAGAATGACGCTGAACGCTCCAACTAGCTGCAGCAAACCGGAGCTCCCCATGACATGTCAGTCGCATGGTGCAATATCGACAGCAAGCATTACACTCACCGCTATCGTTAACGCCCCCTCTAATGGGTGCGTTAGAAATAACCGTTTGGTCCTTTAGCCCAATACATTGAGGTAGCAGCTATGACCACGCTCGCGATATCTCGGGGGGATATTCCAATGCCAGACGCAATACAGAGCCTCGATGTCAAAAAGGTGGCAGAGGAGCTGGGTTTCGACGCGTCGAAGGGAATCCCCGCCAACGCATTCATTCATTACCTGAGCAAGAGTTTTGGGTACACGTTCGAATATGCGCGGGACATGTTGTACAAGTTGATTGACGTGGGACGTCTTGTCTTGACTGAGAGATATACCCTGGTCCTCGCAGAGTGACGACGGAGAAACTGGAGCGCTTTGAACGGCGCTCCGGCCGGGTATCGGCTCAATCCTCGGGCAGAACGGACACACATAGAGATCGCGATCGCGTTCTGTACTCGGAAGCGTTCCGCCGTTTGGGTGGAGTAACCCAGGTGGCCCTTGGGGCACCGAACATGATGCTGCACAACAGGCTTACCCATAGCCTGAAAGTCGAACAGGTTGGCATTTCTCTTTACACCAATCTTTCGGTCGCCAATTCAATTCAGGATGCCGCTGACCAATACGCTGTAGCGGCTGCCTGCTTGGCGCACGACCTCGGCCACCCACCCTTCGGTCACGCGGGTGAAGCAGAACTCCACAGCATCGTCGTCTGTACCGACACAGGACAACACCACGAACAAGCGAGGAGCGTGCGCAGGATCCGTGCAGCGAATGTCTGCTTGAGGATGGGTTTGAAGGCAATGCTCAGTCGCTCCGGATACTGGCGGTGCTAGCCGTGCACAAAGACAGCCGACACTTCGGTCGAGTCGCCCGCCACGGACTCGACCTGACCGCTGCAACATTGCGCGCCGCAACCAAATACCCATGGTTGCGAGGGGACCGCCGCGAGAAGCCAAAGAAATGGGGAGCGTACGACTGCGATGCAGACGTCCTTTCTGCGCTAACCGGCGGCAGCCAAGATCTCTCCCTCGACGCGCAGATCATGGACTGGGCGGATGACGTCTCGACGCAGTTCACGACACCGAAGACTTTTACCGAACTCATGACATCCCACTGCAGCAGCTAAAAGAGGACTCGCAAGAGCTCAAGGAATTTCTGGCTTATGTGGAGTCGAGCGAGGTTCTAGGAGCGGTTGAGGAGGACGTCAAGAATGTTCTGAACAATCTGCTCGCTTTTTTCCCCACTCGGCGTTTCGCCGGAAGGTCAACTGACTTCGCCGAACTAGATCGTGCTCGCGGCACGCTCCTAACTCGATTTGTCAACGCCGCGACGACCGATGGCACGCAATTGAGAATCGATCCAGTACAAAAGCGACTCAATTCCGTGATCAAACAACTAATCTGGTACCACGTTATCGACGACTCCCCGACTAAACGAACATTCAGGCGGGACAGCGTCGAGTCTTGCGGGAGATATTTGAAGCGTTACGTGGACCGGCAGAAGAAGCATTCAAGGTCGGTCAGCCCGGCCGTCCTGACGACCGAAGCTTGCGACGCCTACCGCACGGGCTTCGAAGCGCGGTGCAGGTGGCCATGCAGCAGGAAGTTGGCGGCAGGAGGTTCGACCAAGGCGCAGCGAGTCCATCGAGGACTGCTTGACTACATTGCTGGTCTAAGTGACGCCGAAGCCGACTACGAACATTCGGTTCTCAAAGGCAGAGAAGTAGTCGGCCACCTTTAACCGACGGTCGCTATGGAAGCTGACGCTGGAGCCTACGCTGCTGGGTCTGCAGCAATGCAGGGATCCCGAATCCTTCAGCAGCTTCGGTCAGCCAGGGAAGTGTCTCGACGGGCCAACGCCACCGAGGCAAAGGGAACGAGACGGTCGCTTCGCGACCCCTCAACCAGCGAGAGAGGGTCAGTTGCCGGATAGCACTCGCATCCGGGCCTCGCCGTGTTCCTCGGAGGTGATCACACCACGCTGCAGCAGGTCATCCAGTTCAGCCAGTCGCGCCTCGGTGGTCTTCTCCGGCGCCAACAGTGCACTGTCGAGTGCGCGCACCGAGAGGTCCGCATTCATCGTGAGCGGGTCGTGACCCGCCTGGCGGACCTTGCGGAGGTTCATGACGATGAGGACGATCACCGCCGCCGTACCGGCGAGGATCAGGATGCCGACGATCGCGAACAGACCGGTGAAGGTCGGGCCGAACGTTTCCGGCTCGGGGAGCATCTCGGACGCCTTTCGGTTGGGTGCGTTGCGGTTTCAATCTAGTGATCGGGTGGGTCTCGACGAGCTCGACCGCCGAAAGAGGGTGTCGACCACCCGCCCCCCTTCGGTGATCGAGCCTGTCAAGACCCCTCCACAACCGACGTCCCAGCCGAGTTGTCCCCGACTGGCTCGAATGTAGATTCGAATGTCGGGCGGTGGTGTCACCATCGATATATGACCAACTTCGACCCGTTCACAGCCGGCGCGATAGCCAGTATCCGGCAGCTGGGTGACAACGAATTGGTCGACGCCGCCCGAACCATTGAAGAGGAATACGGGCGGCAGCTCGACGCCGCCCGGCTGGCGATTGCCGCGGAGGTGGAGCATCGTTCCCTGCGGATGTTGGGTAGCGATTCGCTGGCTGCCAAGCGCGGGTGCCGCAGCGGCACCGAACTGCTGGAGCGCACCACCGGCGCCGCGGTGAACACCATCCGCAAGCGGATCAGACTGGGGGAGAAGCTTCGGGACCGCAGCAACCTGGTCGGCGAGGTGTGGCCTGCCGAGTTTTCGGTGGTCGCCGCCGCCATGGCGGAAGGGAAACTGTCCCAGGACTTCGCTGCGGCGATCGTCCACGAACTGGCGCCGGCCGCTCACCGGGCGAACCCCGAGCACCTGCGTATTGCGGAGGCCGAGCTGGTGGAATCCGCCGCCACGCCGACCATGACCGCCGAGGAGCTGCGGATCCAGGCGGTGGTGTGGCGGGCGTACCTCGACCCCGACGGGGTCGCCCCGGACGAGGAGGAGGCCCTCGCCAAGCGCGGCATCCGCCTCGGACGGGTCAACGGCGGCCTGGTGCCGATCTCCGGCAACCTGACGCCGTTGGTGGCCGGGCAGTTGGAGCGATTGTTCAGCGCCTACCTCACCCCGCGCCGCTCCCCAGCCTTCCTCGACAGTGAAGCCGATGCGCCGGACTCGGAGGAATTGGTGATCCGCGACGACCGCACACCGGACCAGAAACGCCACGACGTGCTCGGCGGCATCCTGGCCGCAGCGGCCCGCGACCCGGAGACCCCCAAGCTGAACGGGGCGGCACCCACGGTGCTGGTCACCGTCACCGCCGACGACCTGCAGAACGGCACCGGTGCCGGCTGGATCGACGGCATCGACGCCCCACTATCCATCAAGACCGTGCGGCAGCTGGCCTGCACCGGCGACACCCAAACGGTCATCCTCGACCAGAACGGGGCGGTCATCGCGCTCGGCAGCCCGCGCCGCGTGTTCACTCCCCAACAGCGCAAAGCGATCGCCGCCCGCGACGGCCACTACTGCGCAGCACCCGGCTGCGGCACCCCCGGCGACTGGTGCGAAGTTCACCATGTAATACCGGATGCCGAGGGCGGACCCACCGAAGTCGACAACGGCGTGCTGCTGTGCTGGCACCACCACCGCACCCTCGGCACCTCCGGCTGGGAGATCCGCATCTCGGGCGGAGTCCCCGAATTCCGACCACCTGCCTGGATGGACCCCAAACGGGAATGGATCCCCGTCAGCAAATCCAAACCCAAGGTATTGAACCAGCTCAAACGCGCCCTCAAAGACACCGGCTGATATGCGGGGGTTGGTCCAGCTTGTCGAGACCATGATCTCGACAGGCTCGATCACCGAGTCAGGGGCGGACGATGATCCAGTCGGAGAGAGCAATCCAGCCCTCGGGCGGCTCTGCAGTCCCGTGCGGCAAGTACTGCACGTTCATCTCGCCGTCGAGACCAGTGCCTAAGCCGTGCACGACGTTGCCGAAGGAGCCGCTTGCGCCCCATCCCTCAGAGACGTCCGGGAGGAGCGTGATGAACCTGGCCGTCGCGGTACCCGTCACCCCGAGATAGATATTCGTACCCTCCCATTCGCCCTGATAGCGAATGGACGCGGGGTCGATGTCGGTGAACGGCAGGTCAGCGATCATGTCGATCTCGGTTTGCGGATCGTTGACAAAGCCCGGGATGGACCTCGGATCCACATCGCTGGTCACCAGTCGATCGACGTGCCACGTCTCCGGAATGGTGACGGCCCCCGGAATGGCCGCGCAGCCCCCAAGCATCAGGCCAACGGCCACTATGACAACTCCCCCAAGAATCCTCATGTGCCGGATGTTAGCCACAAAGGTGGTTGTTCGGAACTCCACCTTTGGGGGCGGGGCGTGTGGGCCGGTTTCGAGGCGATCGCTGCGCGATCCCTCAACCAGCAGAGTCGATCCTCAACCAGCGGGTTTAGCCCGCGGGGTCTTGGGCTTCACCAGCGCGTGACTGCCGCGGATCAGCTGCTCGATGAGCGCATCCGGCACCTCACCTTCGAGCTCGATGGTGATCCAGTGCTTCTTGTTCAGGTGGTAGCCGGGAGTGATCTGCGGGAACTCCTGCCGGAGCGCGATCGACTCCTCCGGGTCGACTTTGAGTGAGATCTTCAACGGATGCGCGGCGAGGTCACCGAGCGCGAAGATCTTGTTGTTGCCGCTGGTCTTGAACACGCTTATTTCCAGGCCGAACGGGAACGTCTCGATGCCCTGCGGGAGCGAGAGGCACAGCTCGCGCAACGAGTCAGCATTCATGGGTTGAGGCTACGCGGATGTGCCGACACCGGTCCGGTGGTTGAGGGATCGCGAAGCGATCGTCTCGAACCCACCATGCGCAAGCTGGTTTCGAGACGATTGCGCTTCGCGGAATCCCTCAACCAGCGGGGCACCCGCGGAATCCCTCAACCAGCAGCGGTCAAGCCGCTCGCTTCGAGCACCGCCGGGTCGGCCCCGAGGGAGAGCAGCCGGTCCACCGTCGCGCGGCGCGCGCGCCGGTACGGCTCGTCTCCTCCACCGCCCAGAAGCGAACGGGAGTTCGCCTGCTCCTCGAGCGCGCGCAACTCGAACGCGAGCTGCTCAGCCTCATCGAGCAACGGCAGCTCACCCTGCCGCATGGCGAAGCCAATGGTGGCAACCAGGTAAGCGTTCCACTCGTCGAGCTGCTCGGCGATCGCCTCCCGAACCGGACCAGACTTGGAGTCGAACTCGGTCGCTGCCGCCAGGAAGAAGCACCCGCCGGTGAACACCCGGTTCTGCGAATACGCCAGCCATCGGATCACGAGCGCCGCAAGCCTCGGCAACCCGCGCGGCTGCGACCGTGCCGGCTCGATCACCGTTTCCAGGAACACCTCGCGCGCCGCCTGCACAACCGCGATCTGCAACCGCTCCTTCGAACCGAAGAGCGCGGCCACCCCGCTCTTGCTCGCGCCGACATCCGCCGCGAGGTTTCCGAGCGACAGTCCGCCAAGCCCGTCAACGGATGCGACATCCATCGCGCGCTCCAGCACCGTGCGGCGGGACTCGTCCCCTCGCAGTCGGCGTCCGTCGATTGCCTCCATACCCCTAGTGTAAACGCACGATCGTTCGTATAGTTAGCCTGTACGACCGTTCGTATTCTTTTCAGGAGCCCCTCATGAACGCCATTGGCACATCGATCAATGCCATCGGACGCTTGTCCCCGCGCGCCGCCGCGAAGATCGCCTTCCCGCTGTTCATGCGGGTGGGCCCTCGGCTCCCGGTTCGCGCGGATGCCGCCGCAACGCATGACGCAGCCGTCCGCGACACCATCACGGTCAACGGCAAACGCGTGACCACCTACCAGTGGGGCCACGGCACCGAGACCGTGCTGCTGGTGCACGGCTGGCGCGGGCGCGCCGCGCAGTTCGCCGCGCTGGTGCGCGAGCTGCGCGCATCCGGATTCACCGTGGTCAGTTTCGACGCTCCCGCGAACGGCTCGTCGGGTGGGCGCCGCACCAGCATCCTCGACTACCTGGACGCGATCGAGCAGTTGCAGCGCAAGCACGGCGCGTTCCACACCGTGGTCGGCCACTCGCTGGGCACGCTCGCCGCGCTCGTCTCCATTCACCGCGGTCTCGCGGTCGGCCGACTGGTCGGGATCGCCGGGGCTGCGGAGGTGGACAGCCTTTACGACGGATTCGCGCGAGTACTGCGGCTGCGTCCGGAGATCACGGCGGCGCTCCCCGATGAGTTCCGGCGCCGGGTGCTGCGCGACGACTCCGGACTGGAGCGCTTCTCGAGCGTGCGCACGCCGTTGCCGGTCGACATCCCGCTGCTGCTCATCCACGATCGCCGCGACCTGATGATGCCGCTCGAGCAGTCAGAGCGGCTCGCCGGCGCGCATCCGACGGCGCGACTCGTCGTCACCGATGGGTTCGGCCACAACCGGATCGTCGCTGCGGACGAGACTCTCGACGTGGTGCTGGAGTTCGTCACCTCCGGCGAGCGCGTGCCCTCGAACCAGCTCAGACGTTCGCCGGCATGAATAGGACGGCCCTCTCGGTGAGCGCCAGCCCACCCGGGTTCAGGTGCACGATCACGTTGCCGCCCACCTCTATATAGAAGACGAGCACTTGCACCGCCATGACGAGCGTCACAACTCCGGCGAGCGCCATCCCGACCCACACCACGATGCGACCGGCGCGGGAGCCGCGCAGCCCGGCGAGCGCGAACAGGCCGATGATGATTGCGATCATGCCGACCCAGGACAGCGAGTAGGTGCGCGCGCCGGCGGCGTTCGTTTGACCTTGGAATTGCAGCAGCCACAGCGTCACCAGGGCGGCGCCGACGGTGAGGATCGCACCGATCCAGCCGTAGGTCGGCCCCATCTCGACGCGCGTCTCCGGTGAGCCGTAGACCCAGTTGCCGTCGTCCGATCGCCCCTGCATGCACTATTTCTACCGGATGTCGGCTGCGAGCGGCATACTCGGCACATGACCGGCTACGTGGCGCTGCTGCGCGGCGTGAACGTCGGCGGCGTGAAGCTGCCGATGGGCGAGCTGCGCGACCTGTGCGAGAGCCTCGGTTTCGACGACGTGCGCACCTACATCGCCAGCGGCAACGTGCTGTTCGAGACGCACGCATCCGAGTCCGCCGTCAAGGGGAAGCTGGAGAAAGCGATCGCCAGCCACCTGGGCCGCCCGATCGGCGTCATGGTTCGCACGGCCGCCGAGCTGGCCGGTGTGGTCGCCGACAACCCGTTCCCGGACCGCCCGGCCAACAAGACTGTCGCGATCTTCCTCGACAAGCCGCCACCGGATGCCGCCGCCGAGCAGGTCAGGAACCGTACCAACGAGGAGGTCGCGCTGGGCACACGCGAGCTGTACGTGTTCTACCCCGACGGTCAGGGCCGCTCGAAGCTCAGCATCGACGCCGCGGCGAACGGCACTGCGCGGAACCTGAACACCGTCGCGAAGCTCGCGGAGCTGGCCGCGGGCTGAGCACGACCCGCAGGCGACCGCTGCACCGCGGGAGCTCCCGAGGGTCGCAAACCGCCCTTCCCGGCGCCAGGAGGGCCTCTTTCTGACCACTCGCGACCTCACCGCTCAACCCGTGAGAACTGAGTGAAACCCTGCCGTGCAGCGGCATTGAGGTTTACCCTCAACACACGTACCGCCAGCAGCATTTGACCTCAATGGGAGGCACTCATGGCAACCAACGACTCCACTCTCGCCGCTCGGCTCGCCGCGGAGACCTTCGGGACCTTCCTCCTGGTCCTCGGCGGTGTCGGCACCGCCGTCTTCTCGGCCAACTTTCCTGACGCAGAAGCCAACTCACTCGGCGTCGGTTACCTGGGCGTGGCCCTGGCGTTCGGGCTGACCGTTCTGGTCGGCGTCTACACGGTCGGGCACATCTCGGGCGGCCACTTCAACCCGGCCGTCTCATTCGGCGCCGCCTTCGCTGGGCGGCTGCCATGGCGTGACGTCGCCCCGTACTGGGCAGCCCAGCTTGTGGGTGGCATCCTCGGGTCGACGGTCGTCCTGGCCATCGCCGCCGGCGGGATCGAGGGCTTCCTGCCCAACGCCTTCGACACCGGCTTCGCGTCTAATGGTTACGATGACCGTTCCCCCGGCGGGTTCAACCTGCTGTCGGTGATCATCGCCGAGGTCGTGCTCACCGCCGTGTTCCTGTACGTGATCCTCGGCGCCACATCCGAACGGTCGAATCTGGGATTCGCCGGTCTCACCATCGGCCTCTCACTGACGTTGATCCACCTGGTCAGCATCCCGATCAGCAACACCTCGGTGAACCCGGCGCGCTCGATCGCCGCCGCGATCTACGCCGGACCGGCTGCGCTCGCCCAGGTCTGGGTGTTCATCGTGGCTCCACTGCTGGGCGCGCTGATTGCCGGCGTGACGTACCGGCTGATGTTCGAGCGTCGGCTGGCCCCTACCGGCATGTAAGTCTGGGGTGCCCTAGATCTGCAGCGACGCGCCGCGGATCGGGTCCCGCGCACCGCGCGCGGGCGGACACTGTGCACAACTCTGTCGGTGATCGACCTTGTCGAGATCCCGCAGTGGGTCCCGACTAGCTCGACCACCGGAAAAGAGGTCCCATGAACATCCGTACCCGCATCGGCCAGATCATCCTGGTGCTCCTGTTCGCGCTGTGCGGCGTCATCTCGATCAGCACAGCCTTCGCCGACGACCCGTTCCCCTTCGAGGCGATCGTGCTGATCGCGAGCTTCGGGGCGACCCTCGCGGTGCTGGGCGTGGTGCTGACGCTCACCGCGCTCGACAAGCCCGCCATCCGCCTCGCCCTGTGGGTGCTGCCTCTGTTCTTCGTGTCGCACGTCGCGCTTCTCGGGACCTGGATTCCGGATGCCATCCTCGCCCTGGTCTCCGCCCTCGCCCTGGTTCTGGTGTCGCTGCCGTCGAAGGCACCTGCCCGCGCGGAGGCCGCCGCTTAGGCCAGACACCGAGCTCCGCCGCCCGGCCCCAGCCAGCGCACACCCGCCCCCAGAACGGATGTCGCGGGTCGCCGGTACTGTCGAGACAGGCGAAAGGAGCCCGCGTGTTCGTACTCGATGACCGTGTCGTCACCAGCCCGAGCGACCTCACCGTCGCGTCGAAGTGCGAGTTCGCGTTCCTGCGCAAGCTCGACGCGAAGCTCGGCAGGGTCGAGCCGGTCGAGGATCCGGAAGACGCGATGCTCGAGCGCGCCGGCCAGGCTCGGCGACCAGCACGAGGCCCGCATGCTCGAGCGCTACCGGGAGTGGTTCGGCTCCGGCGTGGTCGAGATCGAACGCCCCGACGAGCTGACCGCCGAGACCCTCGCCGCCGCCACCGCCGCAACCCATGCAGGCGTTCGAAAACGGCGCCGATGTGGTCTTCCAGGCCACCTTCTTCGACGGCGACGCTTCATCGGCTTCGCCGACTTCATCGTGCGCCAGCCCGACGGCTCGCTACCTGGTGCAAGACACCAAGCTCGCCCGCCGCGCGCGGGTCACCGCGCTGCTGCAGCTCGCCGCCTACGCCGAGCAGCTCGAGCAGACCGGCATCCGGGCGGCGCCGACCGTCGAACTGCTGCTCGGCGACGGCACCGTCAGCGTGCACCAGGTCGCGCGACATCATGCCGGTCTACCGGCGACGCCGCGCCCGGCTGCGTGCAGCTCGTCGCCGACCGGCATGCGCGCATCCGACCCCGTCGCCTGGGGCGACCCGCGCTACACCGTCGTGCGGGCGCTGCGCCACCTGCGACGCCGAGGTCGACGCGAACCGCGACGTGCTGCTGGTCGCCGGCATGCGCGTACTGCAGCGCGAGCGCCTCGCGAACGCCGGCATCACCACCATCGACGAGCTCGCGGCCGCCGACACCGCACCCGAAGACCATCGCCGCGCAGCACCTTCGAGTCGCTGCGCGCGCAGGCCCGGCTGCAGCTGAAGGCGACGGACCGACGCGCCGCCGCCGTTCGAGCTGGCCGACGCGTCGCACCATCGCGGTTCATCCCCGAACCGAATCCGGGCGACATCTTCTTCGACTTCGAGGGCGACCCGCTCTACACCGAGGGCGCCGGCGAGCAGCTGGGGCATCGACTACCTGTTCGGGCTGGTCGAGGCCGACGGCACCTTCACGCGCCTTCTGGGCGCACGACTTCGCCGAGGAGACGGCCGCGCTCGAGCGACTTCCTCGACTACGTCGCCGAGCGCCGGCGCAAGCGCTACCCGGGCATGCACATCTACCACTACGCCGCCTACGAGCGCACCCACCTGCTGTCCATCGCCGCCCGGCACGGCGTCGGCGAGGACGCCGTCGACGACCTGCTGCGCGACCACGTGCTCGTCGACCTGTACCCGATCGTGCGCAAGGGCGTGCGCGTCGGCAGCCGCTCCTACTCGATCAAGAAGCTCGAGCCGCTCTACATGGGCGACGACCCGCGACGGGCAGGCGGTCACCAACGCCGCCGACTCGATCACCGAGTACGTGAGCGCGCGCGAGCTGATCGCCTCCGGCGACCTGCTGGCCGGCCAGCAGATGCTCGACGACGATCGCCGACTACAACGGTACGACTGCCGTGTCGACGCTGCGCCTGCGCGACTGGCTGCTGGCGGCTGGGCCGCGGAGCACGGCATCCGGCCCGGCTCGCGTCCGATCGACGGAGCCGCGAGCGGTCCGGATGTCCCCGCGTCGCCGCTCGCGGAGGCGCTGCTCGCACCGTGCCGGCGACCCGCTGCGCCGAGCCGCACGCGCCGACCAGACCGCGCCGGCGCTCGCCGCCGCCGCCATCGACTACCACCGGCGCGAGCACAAGAGCTTCTGGTGGGAGCACTTCGCCCGGCTGGTCGCAGCCGATCGAGGAGTGGGAAGACACCCGCGACGTGCTCGTCGTCGACGCAGGCGGTCCGGGTCGAGCGCGACTGGCACCGCGAGCGACAACCACCGGGTCGACCGGCGCACCCTGCGGCTGCGCGGCGAGTGGGCGCCGGGCAGCACGCATCAAGCCGGCCGAGCAGGCCGGGCCGTTCCTGCTCTACGACTCGCCCGGCGCCGTTCATCGATCCCGAACGCGGACGCCGGCGCCCGCGCCGGCCCGCAGCGTGACGGCTGCTCGAGGTCGCACGACGACGGTGCTCCTGGTGCGAGGAGACGCTGCCGGAGGGCATCGAGCCCTACGCGCACCTGCCCGTCGCGCTGACGCCCGGCGGCACCGCCCGGCCGCCGGCGCGCAGCAGCCCGCGATCGAGGAGTGGGCGCAGCGGATCATCGACACGCCGCCCGACGGCGCATCCGGCGGCTGGCCGCAGGACCCGACGGTCGACATCCTGCGCCGCACCCCGCCGCGCACCCGGAGCGGGAGCCTGACGCCGGTCGCCGACGAGTCGTATCGCACCGCGGTCGTGGCGAGCCTGCTCGACCTCGACGACTCCTACCTCGCCGTGCAGGGCCCGCCCGGCACCGGCAAGACCTACCTCGGCCTCGCACGTGATCGCCGAGCTCGTGCGCGAGCACCACTGGAAGATCGGCGTCGTCGCGCAGTCGCACGCCGTGGTCGAGAACCTGCTCGACGGCTCGTCGGCGACGCCGGGCTCGACCCCGCGCTGGTCGGCAAGGCGCCCAAGGACCGGCGCGACCCCGGCCAGCACGACTACACCGGTGCTGGCGACGAAGGACGACGCGCTCCGCTTCGCGCTCGAGCACGCCGACACCGGCTTCGTCGTCGGCGGCACCGCGTGGGACTTCGCCAACGCCGGCACGCGTCCCGCGCCGCTCACTCGACCTGCTCGTCGTCGACGAGGCCGGACAGTTCTCGCTCGCCTCGACGATCGCCGCCAGCGTCGCCGCGACGCAACCTGCTGCTGCTCGGCGACCCGCAGCAGCTGCCGCAGGTGAGCCAGGGCACGCATCCGGAGCCCGTCGACAAGTCCGCGCTCGGCTGGGTCGCCGACGGGCACGACGTGCTGCCGCCCGAGTTCGGCTACTTCCTCGCCGAGAGCCGGCGGATGCATCCGGCGGTCGCCGCCCCGGTCTCGCGGCTGTCCTACGAGGGGCGCTGCACTCGCACCGAGTGCGCGTCGCTGCGCTCGCTCGACGGGATCGCGCCCGGGCTGCACCCGGTGCCGGTCGTGCACGCGGGCAACTCGACCGAGTCGCCGGAGGAGGCGGACGGTCGTCGTCGAGCTGGTGCGCGCGGCTCCTCGGTCGCTCGTGGGTTGCGGAGCCGGATGCCGCGGCCAGGCCGCTCGCGCAGACCGACCTCATCGTGGTCACGCCGTACAACGCGCAGCTCGCCCTGGTGCGGGCGCACGCTCGATGCGGCCGGGTTCGACCGACGTGCGGGTCGGCACGGTCGACAAGTTCCAGGGCCAGGAGGCGGTGGTCGCGATCGTGTCGCTCGCGGCGTCGTCGGCCGTCGGACGTGCCGCGCGGCATGGAGTTCCTGCATCATGAAGAACCGCCTGAACGTGGCGATCTCGCGCGCGCAGTGGGCGGCGTACCTGGTCTACTCGCCGGAGCTGACCGAGTACCTGCCGCACACCCCCGATGGTGTGACGGAACTGGCGGCGTTCATCCGCTTGGTGGAGAGCCCGGCGGCGCTGCCGGTCGCCGGTTGAGGGATCAGCCGCAGGCCGATCGTCTCGAAACCACCGCCGAGCCAACCCGCACGCGCGGGTGTTCCACCCACGCGCGGGTCAAATTCGACCCGCGCCTGGCAATTCGACCCGCGCAAGCTGGTTAGGAGAGTCGTAGCGAGCGAAGGGTCAGACAGCGGACGCCGACTCCTCCTCGGGGCTCACGAACTGCGCCCCGGCGTGCCCCATCTCGGCGAGCGCCGCCGCAGTCGCATCCGGAGCAACCCCGGCGACCAGCCCGGTCAGCACCCGCACGCGCCGCCCGTGCTCAAGCGCATCCAGCACCGACGCACGCACGCAGTGGTCTGTGGCGATGCCGACGACATCGATCTCAAGCACACCCAACTCGTCCAGCTTCTCGGACACGGTCGCACCGTCATCCGTCTTCCCCTCGAAGATCGAATAAGCCGGCGCACCCTGCCCCTTGCGCACGTGGATCGTGACCGCATCCGTGTTCAGGTCCGGGTGATACTCGGCACCCGGCGTCCCGGCGACGCAGTGCGCCGGCCAGGTGTCGACGAAGTTCGGCTCGGCGCCGACGGCGAAGTGCCCGCCGTTGTCATTGTCGGCGTCGTGCCAGTCGCGGGACGCGAAGACGTGCTCATACCGATCCGGATGCTTTTCCAACAGCTCCGTGACCCCGGCGGCCACCGCCGCGCCACCCTGGACGCCGAGCGCCCCACCCTCGGTGAAGTCGTTCTGCACATCGATGACGAACAAAGCCCGGCTCATGGTCTTCCCCTTGCTCAAACGTTGGAAAGGTTGTTCCCACAATTGAACACTGCCGCGGTGAGAGTATCGAGCGCGGCATCCGTTGCCTCCCCGCCGGCGCCGACGGCGTGGAACGAGAACCCGAGCGCGGTGCCATCCGCGGCGATGATCAGCCCGGCCAGCGTCTGCGCACCGTCGATCGCACCGGGCATGGCGCGGACGTTGCCGTGCACCACCGCACTGTCGCCGCCGAACCGGCCCTCCAGCCCACCCTTGGCGCCGGCGACCGGCAGGGTGTCGTTCATGATCGCGAGGGTCTGGTCGCCGCTTGCGACCTTCGCCATCAGCCCGGCGATCACCTGCGGCGGGACCGCGTTCGCGGCGCTGACACCGCTCGCGTCGCTGAGCACGAGCCCGCTCACGTCGATGCCGTGCTGCGCCAAGGCACCGCCGATCACGTCGGTGAGGGACGCCGCGGCACCACCCCGGTCGACCTCGACCGAAACCACGCGCGCGAGCTGCTCGGCCAAAGTGTTGTCACCGGTGCGGAGCATGTGCGCCACCAGCTGCTTGACCGGCTGCGACTTGACCTCTCCGAGCAGCGGCCGGCTGGTCAGCGCGGATCCGGTGCTCACCTGCACCTTCGCCGGGTCGAGGCCCAGCGCCCGGATGAAGGCGGTCACCGCCCGCCCGGTCGGATCGGTGCTGCGCGGGCTGACTGCCTTCTTCGGGTCGGCGCGATCGCCGTCGACCATGAGCGGGACGACCTCTGCCATGGTGCCGGTGGTCTGGTCACCGCGGGCCCAGTTCTGGTTCCAGCGGTCGGCACTGCTCCACAGGCCCACGTCGACGATCACCTTGGTGATCTGCTGCTGCGTGGTAGTCGGGCGTTGGGTGGGCGCGGGGTCCGGCTCGGTGCCTTCCTCGCCCTCTTCCTCCTCCTCGCGCGGCGGGTCGGGAACGACGACAACCGGCGGGTTGATGCTCTTCCACTGGTCGTTCACCTGCTGGGCGAGGTCGGCCAGCTTGGGCGCACTTGGGTAGTAGCTGTCCGCGACCGCGCTCAGTGTCGGGTCGCCGCCGCCGACGAGCACGATGCTGCCTGGCTCGGTTCCCTGATACACCCGGGTGCTGAGTTGGTGGTCCGCGCCGAGCACCGACAGTGCGGCGGCCGCGGTCAGTGCCTTCACGGCACTAGCGGGAGGGGCGGTTTCGGATGCGCCCCGGTCGAACAGCAATTCGCCCGTCGCGGCGTTCACCACCGCGCCGGCGAACGCGCCGAGCGCCGGATCGACCGCGGAGACCATGCAGGTGCGAACGGCCTGCGCCCCGGCCAGCTGCGGCGGGACATCCCTCGGCCCACGCGCCGTCTCGGTCGGGAGCACCACCGGCGTTGCCGAGTTCGCGGCGACCGCCGCCCCGGCGAACACCGCGCCAGTGCCGAGCATCAGGAAGGCGGCACCAAGCGCACCGGCCAGCCACGCGGTCGGATGCTTGGCGATGAGCGCCCGGATGCCGGTACCGGCGGTCCCGCTCGAGGAGGCCGGCGCATCCGGTGCCTGCTTCTTCGGCTTTATCGGCTTGCCCGTCGCTTCGCGCGCGGCGCGGCGACTCTGCGGCTCCCCCTGGTCAGTCACTCGCCTATAGTACTGGCGCGCTGAACGTAGCCTGTGCCGCGCCGAGCGGGGGTTGCCGTGACGGTGCCCGCGAGTAGCCTCGAACCATGTGCCGGAATATTCACACTCTCCACAATTTCGAGCCCGAGGCGACGAACGAAGAGGTTCACGCGGCGGCGCTGCAGTACGTGCGCAAGGTGAGCGGTTCGACGAAGCCGTCCAAGGCGAACGAGGATGCCTTCAACCGCGCGGTCGCGGAGATCGCGCACATCACCGGGCACCTGCTGCAAGACCTGGTGACGACCGCCCCGCCGAAGAACCGCGAGGTCGAGGCGGCCAAGGCGCGCGCCCGAGCGGCGGAACGATACGCGCGCGTGCCCGCGTAGCCGGTGCCTACGCCGGGCTCGCGATCATGATCAGGTTCCCGCAGGTGTCGTCGAGCACCGCGGTGACCACCGGTCCCATCGGTGTCGGCGGCTGGGTGAACCTGACCCCTTGCGCCTCGAGCTCTCGGTGCGCCGCGACCACGTCATCCACCGCGAACGATGTGGCCGGGATGCCGTCCTCGACCAGCGCCTGCATGTAAGCCTTCGCGGCCGGGTGCTCGTCAGGTTCGAGCAGCAGCTCGACCCCCTCCGGAGCATCCGCGCCGACGACGGTGAGCCAGCGGTGCTGCCCGACCGGGACATCCGTTTTCGGGAGGAACCCGAGCTTCTCCGTGTAGAACGCGAGCGCCTTCGCCTGGTCGTCGACGAAGACGCTTGTCACGTTGATGCGTGCCTGCATGGTGCACTCCTAATCGGTTACCGGCCAGCGCTCGGTGATCGCGCGAAGCGGCTCGGTGTTCAGGTGATGGATTTTGGTGCGACCGGCCCGGTGCGAAACGACCAGGCCGGCATCTTCGAGAACGGCGAGGTGCTGCGAGATCGCCTGCCGGGTCGAGGTGTTGCCGTGGGCGATCAGCCGCGAACAGATCTCGAACAGGGTCTGCCCGTCCCGCAGCGTGAGCTCATCGAGGATGAGCCGTCGTGTCGGGTCGGCCAGCGCCCGGAAGACATCTCCCACGCCACCCACAATAGGCAAGCGTTCACTTGCGTGTCAATGGATGCTGCTAGATGGGTATCCCGGTGAACGCAGCCCAGAATCCGGCGAGGAGGAAGAAGACCAGCGCGTAGAACGTGACGCGTCTGAGGCCGGACCTCTTCAGCAGCGCCCACGCTGCTGCTCCTCCATTGCGGTCAGCCTATTGGCCGCGGGTCGATCGAGCCGACCTGGCCGCTTACCGGTCGACTCGAGTGCCCGCTCGACCAACCCCCGTTATGCAGGACTTTCGCCCGATTTCCGGCCTGTTTATTGGCATCCGGGCCCGTTCGAGCCGCAATGTCCTGCACAACAAGGAATGTCCTGCACAACAGGGAGAGGGCAGGCGTTGCCTGTTGATCGGGGGTGCCGCTGATCGGCTAAGATTGCTTTTCGTGCCAGCGGCTTCGTCGCGCGGTGCGCCGCCTTAGCTCAGTCGGCAGAGCGTCTCACTCGTAATGAGAAGGTCGTGGGTTCGATTCCCACAGGCGGCTCAGTTCCACTCTCGTACCCGAGACTTCTGTCACGCGACGCTGTCCACCGTCTGCGGTGCAGGCAGCCCATGCCGTTTCGGTCCACGCGGCAGCTGCGCGGCGCCCGCCCGCACCGCGCGGAGCGCACCGAGGATCGCGATGAGGTCCACAACCTCCTGCAGGGTCGCCCCGACGATCGCGGGCAAGTACCCGAACGCTGCCACGAACATCAGCCCGACGCTGATGATGATGCCGAGCCAGATGCTCTGCAACGCGATCGCCACGGTGCGGTGGCCGATGGACACCGCACGCGCGACACGCGACAGGTCATCCAGCAGGATCACGACATCCGCCGATTCGCTCGCCGCTGTGGAGCCGCGCGCGCCCATGGCGACGCCGACATCAGCGGCCGCGAGCACCGGCGCATCGTTGACACCGTCACCGACCATCACCACCGGACGCGGCGTCGCCGCCCGCACGATCTCGACCTTGTCGGCAGGCAGGCACTCGGCGTGGACCTCCTCGATCCCGAGTTCATCCGCGATCGCCCTGGCCGTCTGTTCGACATCCCCGGTCAGCATGATCGTCTTGTGCACACCCAGACCTGCGAGGTGGTCGAGGGTCTCGGGCGCTTCCTTGCGCATCCGGTCGCGCAGTGTGATCGTCCCGGCGAACTTGCCGTCCACGGCCACATAGACGGCAGCCTCCCCCGATGCGAGGGTGAGCCGCTCGACACCGGATGCATGCTCCGCCACCCAGCCCGGCTTGCCTGCCATGACAACGTGCCCATCGAGTTCCGCGCGCACGCCGTTGGTCGCCACCTCCCGTGCGTCGTCCGAATCGAGCAGTTCGAGGCCACGATCACTGGTGGCGGTGATGAGCGACTGGGCAAGCACATGCGACGAGTACCGCTCAGCCGAGCCGACCAGTTGCAGCAGCCGATCCGGACTCAGCGAGTCGATGGGCTGCACACCGATGACCTCCGGCCGGCCGTGCGTCAGCGTTCCGGTCTTATCGAATGCGACGGTGCGCGCTCGGGACATCTTCTCGAGCGTCCCGGCATCCTTGATCACGATCCCCAGCTTCGCCGCGCTGGACATGCCAGCCATGAACGCGACCGGGGCCGCGATCAGCAGCGGACAGGGCGTAGCAACCACAAGCACCTCGGCGAACCGGACCGGATCCCCGCTCATCCACCACGCCGCTCCGGCGATGACGAGCGAGACGATCGTGAACGGCAGTGCGTAGCGGTCGGCGAGGCGCACCAGTGGTGCCTTGCTCTGCGAGGCCTCCCGCACCAACTCGACAATCCGCTGATATTGGCTCTCGGATGCGACAGCAGTCGCCCGCACCTCGACCGCGGTCGCGCCGTTGATCGATCCGCTGAACACGGGCTCCCCGGTCGACTTCTCGACCGGCATGCTCTCCCCGGTCAGCGACGACTCATCGAAATCGCCGACCGGACTGAGTAGTTCCGCATCGACGGGAACGAGTTCGGCGGGGCGCAGCAGCAGACGGTCGCCGACAACGACGGCGTCGGCGCCGATGTCCTCGATCTCCCCGTCGGCCGCGATCCGGTGCGCGAGCTGCGGCACCCGGGTGAGCAACGCGTTGAGCTCGCGCTGCGCCCGCACCGAGGCGAGGTCCTCGAGCGCCTCGCCACCGGAGAGCATGAGCACGATCACCAGGCTCGCCCAATACTCACCCACCGCGACGGTGGCGACAATCGCCGTGACGGCCAGCACGTCGAGCCCGACGTGGCCGCGGATGAAGCTGCGGATCATGCTCCACGCCTCGCGCGCCGCGACCGCGAGCGCGAACAGCGACACGAACCAGGCAGTCGCCGTATCAAACCCGAGCAGTGTCAGGACGAGCGCCACCGCGCCGACAGCGAAGGTCGCCACGACGAGCGGATAGCGTCGCGCGGCAGCCCGGAAGCGGTCCATGACTCCTTGCTACTCCCTCTGACGCTCCCGCGCTAGCAAGGCAAGCCTCAGCACATCGGGTCGGCCGCCGGCACCGTCCCATTGATCAGGAAGTCGTCGACCGCACGGTTCACACACGCGTTCGACTTGTTGTACGCGGTGTGCCCCTCGCCCTGATAGGTGACCAGGTGACCCTCGTCCAGCTGGTCTGCCAGGTTAACCGCCCACTGGTACGGGGTCGCCGGGTCGTTCGTCGTCCCCACCACGAGAATCGGCGCCGAACCGGATGCGTGGATCTCCTGCCGGTCCCGCTCGGCGGGGAACGGCCATCCGTCGCACGACGTGCCATACGACATCAGCGGCCCGAAGACCGGCGCCACCTTCGCCAGCTCGGCGGCCTGCGCGCGCAGCGTCTCCACCGACGAGTCGATCGGGTAGTCCAGGCAGTTGATCGCGGTGAACGCCTCGGTCGAATTGTCACGGTAGGTGCCATCCGGGTTCCGACCGTTGTAGCTGTCGGCCAGCTGGAATGCGAAGTCCGCCTCCCCCTTCATCACCTGGGCGAACAGCTCATTCAGATACGGCCAGTTCTCCTGGCTGTACAGGGGCAGGATGATGGCCGTGAACATGGTCGAGGCACCCAGCATCCGGCCGTCGGATGCGCGCAACGGGCTGGCCTGCAGGCTCTGCAGCAGCGCGTTCACGGTCTGCATGCCCTGCTCGGGGCTGCCGCGGAACGGGCAGTCGGAGCCGGTCACACAGTCCGCGAGGTAGGCCATCATGGCGCTCTCGAACCCGACCGCCTGGGTCGCGGTGACATCGAACTCGCTCGTGGCCGGGTCGATCGCGCCGTCGAGCACGAGGCGTCCGGTCTTCTCCGGGAACAGCTCGGCGTAGGTGGCCCCGAGCAGCGTGCCGTAGGAGTAGCCGAGGTAGTTCAGCTTCTTGTCGCCGAGGATCGCGCGCAGCAGGTCCAGGTCGCGCGCGGCGCTGTTCGTGTCGACGAAGCCGAGCAGGTCACCGGTGTGATCGAGACAGGCCTGGCCGAACTCGGCCGAGGTCGCCTTGTTCTCGGCGATCCAGGCATCAGACGCGAACTCGTTTTTGGGCAGGTCGTATAGCCAGTGGTCCATCTGGGTCGGGTCGTCGTAGCACGAGACCGCCGACGACCGGCCGACGCCGCGGGGGTCGAAGCCGACGATGTCGAACCGGTCAATAAGGTTGCCGGACACCGCGTAGTGCAGGCTGTCGTGGATGAAGTCGTAGCCGGAACCGCCCGGACCGCCGGGGTTCACCAGCAGCGACCCGATCCGGTCGCTGCTCTTGGCCACCGACCGGATGAGCGCCAGCTTGATCGATTCCCGCCCCGGATCGCTCCAGTCGAGCGGTGCGGTCGCGGTCGCGCACTGGAAGCCGTCCCCGCAGTTCTCCCACTGCAGCACTTGCTTGTAGAACGCCTTCAGTTCGGGCGACACCGACTCGTCGGTGGGAACGGATGTCTTGCTCGGCTCCTCCGGGACGAAGAACGACACACATCCGCTCAGCCCGATCGCCGCCGCCGCGGCGACCGCGACCACGCCAAGGGTCCGTCGGGTGTGTCGCTGTCTCATCTGGGCTGCCTCCTGGCGGTGATCAACATGGCTTCAAGCGCGAGGGCGGGCGCGACGTTGGCATCGATGCGCTGCCGCGCGGTGGTGATGGCGTCGAGGGTCTCGAGGGTCTGCGCGGGGGTCGACTCCTCCGCGGCACTCCGCAGCTGGTCGCTGATCTCGAGGTTGATGGGTTCGGTTGCGACCCCCAGCTGCAGCAGCAGCACGTCACGGTAGAGCGACATCAGGTCGACCATGATGCGGTCCAGTCCGTCGCGCAGGCTGCGGGTGGCGCGCCGCTTCTGGTCCTCCTCAAGCGACTTGAGCTGGGAGCGCAGCGCGGGCGGAATGGTGCCGCCGGGCTCGATGCCGAGGGAACGCAGTGCGCTCTCACGCTCCTCGGCGTCGCGTTCCTCGGTGATGGCCTTCGCGTCAGCGGTGGCGACCTCGAGCAGGGTAGCGGCAGCTGAAACCGCCCCGGAGACGCTCCGGATGCCGAGAGCCGCCTGCAGAGTCTGCTCGCGTCGGGCGCGGGCGTCGGCGTTGGTGGCGAGCCGGTGCGCCATGCCGATGTGGCTTTGCGCCTCGCGGGCGGCGCGGATCGCGAGCTCGGCGTCCACGCCGTCGCGGCGCGTGATCAGCTCGGCGACATCCTCAACCGATGGGACCCGCAACCGCACGCTGCGCACCCGGGAGCGGATGGTGGGGATCAGGTCGGCCTCGCTCGGCGCGCACAGGATCCACACCGTGCGCGGCGGCGGCTCCTCGAGCGCCTTCAGCAGCACATTGGAGGTGCGCTCAGTCATCCGGTCGGCGTCCTCGATGATCATCACCCGGTAGCGGCTGACCGACGGTGAGAACTGCGAGCTCGCCACCAGCGACCGCACCTCTTCGATCGAGATGATGACGCGTTCGGTGCTGAGCACGCCGAGATCCGGATGCGTGCGCGCGGCCACCTGACGGCGGGTCGCCTCGTCGCCGTCCGGGTTGCCTGGGCTGAGCAGCGCGGTCGCGAACGCGTAGGCGAGGTTGGAGCGCCCCGACCCGGGCGGACCGGTGATGAGCCAGGAGTGGGTCATCCCGTCACGCCCCGCGGCAGCGGCCTCCGCGGCCGATCGGAACACGTCGATCGCCTCGGACTGGCCGGTCAGCTCGTCCCACACCTGCATGCGTAAAGCCTAGGGTGCACCGCTGTCGGTCGTTCCCAGTTTCCCCCGGCCCGGCGCATCCGTCGCCCCGGCGCCTCCAGCCCGGCGCATTCCGCCATCCGGGCCGCCGTTTGTCGACCGCGCGCCCCTTTAAACGCGCGCGCGGTCAACAAACGCGCAGTTTGTTACGCGGTCAGCGGGTCAGCGGCGCGCGAGCAGGGCTTCGACGCGCTCGCGGATCGCCGCGGCGAGCGAGTCGACGTCCCCGGATGCGTCGAGCACCAGGAACCGCGCCGGCTCGGCCGCCGCCAGGTCGAGATACGCGGAGCGGACCGTCGCGTGGAAGGTCTGCTCCTCCGCCTCGAGCCGGTCGTAGCGGGTGCGTGCCTCGTCGAGGCGACCGCGCGCCGACGGACTCGTCCAGGTCGAGCAGGATCGTCAGGTCGGGGAGCAGGTCCTCGACCGCCCAGAGCGAGATCCGCCGAACGTCGTCCGCCCCGAGACCGCGGCCGACGCCCTGATAGGCCACCGACGAGTCGAAGTACCGGTCCTGGATGACCACCTCGCCGCGCTCGATCGCCGGGCGCACCTTGGTCGCGATGTGATGGGCACGGTCGGCCGCGTAGATCAGCGCCTCGGCGCGCGGCGCGATGTCGCCGCGCCGATGCAGCACGATCTCCCGCAGCTCGTCACCCAGGTCGGTGCCTCCCGGCTCGCGCGTGCGCACGACGGTGTGTCCGGCATCCGTCAGCCAACTCGTGAGCAGCTCCGCCTGGGTCGACTTGCCCGAGCCGTCGCCGCCCTCGAACGTGATGAACAGCCCGGTCACGTCACTTCTTCTTCGCGGGAGCCTTGCGGGTGGTGGTCTTCGCCTTCGCCTTAGCCTTCGGCTTGGCCGGACCCTTCGCCCGCTTGTCGGCGAGCAGCTGCACCGCGCGCTCGAAGTCGATCTCCTCGGGGTCCTCGCCGCGCGGGACCGTCGCGTTGGTCACGCCGTCGGTCACGTACGGGCCGAACCGGCCGTCCTTGATCTTGATCGCCTTGCCGCTCTCGGGGTCCGGGTTCTCGAACTCCTTCAGGGCACTGGAGGCACGCTTGGCACCGTACTTCGGCTGCGCGAACAGCTCGAGCGCGCCGGCGAGGTCGATTTCGAGGATCTGGTCCTCGCTCGTCAGCGACCTGGTGTCGGTGCCCTTCTTCAGGTACGGGCCGTACCGGCCGTTCTGCGCGGTGATCTCCGCCTCGGACTCCGGATCGACGCCGACGACGCGCGGCAGGTTGAGCAGAGTCAGCGCGGTGTCGAGGTCGATGGTCGCGAGGTCCATCGACTTGAACAGCGACGCGGTGCGCGGCTTCGGCGCAGCGGCCTTCTTGGCGGCCGGCTTGCGCTTGGGCTTGGTCTCGACGGGCTCGACCTCAGTCGACGTCACCTCGCCGGTCGCCGCGTCCACGGTCTCGACAGGCTCGACCACCGAGTCAGCTGCCGGCTCCTCCGGCTCCAGCTCGGTCACGTACGGGCCGAACCGGCCGTCTTTCGCGACGATCTGCTTGCCGTTCTCCGGGTTGATGCCGATGACCCGGTCGGTCACCACGGGCGCCTCGATGAGCTCGCGCGCCTTCGCGACCGTGAGCTCGTCCGGGGCGAGGTCCTGCGGGATGTTCACCCGGCGGGGCGTGCCGTCCGCGGCATCCGGATCCTCGGCACCTCCAGGTACGGGCCGTATTTGCCGATGCGCAGCGTGATGTCGTCATCGATGCGGGTCGAGTTGACGCTGCGCGCGTCGATCTCGCCCAGGTTGTCGATGACATTGCGCAGGCCGCGGTGCCGCTGACCGCCGAAGTAGAAGCTGTTGAGCCAGTCGACCCGGTCCTCTTCGCCACCGGCGATGCGGTCGAGGTCGTTCTCCATGTCGGCGGTGAAGTCGTACTGCACCAGCTCGCCGAAGTAGTCCTCCAGCAGGCGCACCACCGAGAACGCCACCCAGTTCGGCACCAGCGCGGTGCCGCGCGGGGTCACGTAGCCGCGGTCGATGATCGTCGAGATGATCGAGGTGAACGTGGACGGACGGCCGATCCCGAGCTCTTCGAGCGTCTTGATCAGGCTGGCCTCCGTGTAGCGCGGTGGCGGGCTCGTCTCGTGGCCCTTGGCCTCGACCGATGCGAGCTTCAGGCTCTGCCCCTCCGTCAGCGCCGGAAGCTTCGCCTCCGTCGGCTCGGCGGTCTCGTTCTGCTCCTCGTCGCGTCCCTCTTCATAGGCGGCCAGGAAGCCGCGGAAGGTGATGACGGTGCCGCTGGCGACGAACTCGGCGCGGTCGCCGGATGCCGTCGGCGGCGGTGATCGTGACGGTCGCGGTCGAGCCCTTGGCGTCGGCCATCTGGCTGGCGACGGTGCGCTTCCAGATCAGGTCGTACAGCTTCCACTCGTTGCCGCGCAGGGTGCCCTGCAGCTCTGACGGGGTGCGGAAGGTGTCGCCGGATGGCCGGATCGCCTCGTGCGCCTCCTGCGCGTTCTTCGACTTGCCGCTGTAGACGCGCGGCTTCTCCGGCACGCTGTCGGCACCGTACAGCGCCTTCGCCTGCGTGCGGGCCGCGTTGGTGGCCTGCTGCGACAACGACGGGGAGTCGGTTCGCATATAGGTGATGAAGCCGTTCTCGTACAGCCCCTGCGCGACGCTCATGGTCTGCCGGGCGGAGAACCGCAGCTTGCGGGCGGCCTCCTGCTGCATCGTCGAGGTGGTGAACGGCGCGGCCGGGCGGCGGGTGTACGGCTTGGACTCGACCGAGGTCACCGTGACAGAGGTCGACGCCTCACGCAGTGCTGTCGCGAGCGCCTCGGCTGCCGCCTCGTCGAGGGCGACGGCATCCGACTTCAACGCTCCGCGGTCATCGAAGTCGCGGCCGGTGGCGACCCGGGAGCCGTTCAGGCGGGCGAGACGCGCGTCGAAGAGGTCCTTCTGCTCGGCCGGCGTGAGGCTCGCTGCCAGGTCCCAGTAGGTTGCCGCGATGAAAGCCAGTCGTTCGCGCTCACGCTCGACCACCAGGCGGGTCGCGGCGGACTGCACGCGGCCGGCCGACAGCCCGGGGCCGACCTTGCGCCACAGCACCGGCGACACCTCGTAGCCGTACAGGCGGTCCAGGATGCGGCGGGTCTCCTGCGCGTCGACGAGTGCGGTGTCGATGTCGCGGGTGTTGTCGCGGGCGTGCTCGATGGCGTCCTTGGTGATCTCGTGGAACACCATGCGGCGCACGGGCACCTTGGGGTTCAGCACCTGCAGCAGGTGCCACGCGATGGCCTCGCCTTCGCGGTCCTCATCAGTTGCGAGGTAGAGCTCGTCGGCGTCTTTGAGGGCCTTCTTCAGCTCGGAGACCGTCTTGCGCTTCTGGTCGGACACCACGTAGTACGGCTCGAAGCCGTTCTCGACATCCACGGAGAACTTGCCGAGCGAGCCCTTCTTCAGCTCCGGCGGCAGGTTTTTCGGCTCGATGAGGTCACGAATGTGGCCGACAGAGGCCTGCACTTCGTAATCGTCACCGAGGTACTGCGCGATGGTCTTCGCCTTTGCAGGTGACTCGACGATGACCAGTTTCTTCGTGCCGGGCACGGAACTCCTTGAATGTCTGAATAGAACAGGGGACACCATACACACGAAAACACCGTGCGCTCTATTGGCGCGGCGGTGCGGGTCCGGCGGTGGCGAGAGCCGCCACGGGCAGTCCAAGCACGATGATGCTGGCCCTGACGGTCACGATAGCGCCATCCTGACGGCATCCGCTGAGCGCCGCCCCGTTCGCGTCGGCGACGACGGATGCCTGTTCGCAGGGCACGCCGGGGACAATGCCGATCGCAACGTCCGCTGCGGCGAGTGCTGCGGCATCCGCTGCGCCCGCTACGCGCTGCTTCGCGACCAGCACTATATAGAGAGGTACGAGCAGCATCGTGAGCGCGAGAGTGCCGGCGATGAGCGCCACCGCCAGGAGCGAACCGGAGCCGCGTTCGGCGGCGCGCATCAGCCTCCTCCGGCGAGCGCACAGCTGCGTGCCGTCAGGGCGATCGCGCCGAACAGTCCCGGCCCGTGCACCGTCGCCGTGACGCACACCAACTCCCCGCCTCGCTCGATCGCCCCGGATGCGCCGGGCACGAGCCAGCCGACCTCCACCGGGTCGCCCCTGGCCGCGGCGCGGGCGGCGACCGCCGCGGCATCCTGCAATCGCACCTGCTGGCTGGCGAGCTGCACCGAGCCGAGGCAGCAGGCGAGCACGAGCATCACGGCGGGCACGGCAACCGCGAACTCCGCGGCCACCGTGCCCGCTTCGGCGTCAGCCGGCGAACGTGAGCGCACGCTGCACCAGGTCGGTGAGCATGCCGCGCACCTCATCGGAGCGCATGATCACCACCAGCAGCCCTGCGAAGCCGACCGCGGCCATCGTCGCGATGGCGTACTCGGCGGTGGCCGCGCCGGTCTCGTCTGCGAGGCGACGCCTGAGTCTGAATCTCATCTGTTCCTCCTTCTATTGGAGGCCAGTGTCGAGCGGACCACTGGCAGTCCCGGGCATCCGGGCACGCCGCGGTGTGTGAACCTCACAGCCCGGACACCGTTGAGGAGACGACCGCGATCATCAGCGGCGCAACCCCCAGCAGCATGAACGCGGGCAGCACGCACACGCCGAGCGGGATCATCAGCGTCACCGCGAGCCTCGCCGCCCTGCGCTGCCCGTCGCTGCGGGCGTCGAGGCGCGCCTGTTCGGCTTCGCTGCGCAGCAGTGCCGCAGCCGGCACCCCGGCGCGCACCGACAGCGCGAGCACCGCGTCGACCTCGGTCGCGTCGCTCGGCAGATCACAGCTGCGGCTCGCCTCGGCAACCGCCTCGCGCGCCCGGTCGACGGATGCGCCGCCGGACAGCGCGATCGCCAGCAGTTCAAGCTGCAGTCCGGGCGTCGGATCGGTCGGGGTTGCGGCGCGCAGCAGGCGGCGATTCCATATCCGGGCGGCGAGCATGAGCCCGGTCCCGAGCACCAGGCAGGTGAAGCCGGCCGGTGTGCCGAACAGGATGCCCAGGGTATCGAAGCCGAGTGCCGCGCCGAACAGCAGGCCGACCAGCGGCAGCGCCAGCACCATCCGCGCGGTCGCCGCTGGCGCGGCGAGGGCGACCGAGACGTCGCGCTGGGTCTGGGCGAGATCGCGGAGGGTTTGCGCGAGCGACCGGAGCGTCGGCGCGAGCGGTGCGCCCGCGTCGGTCGCGACCCGCCACGCGGCGGCGAGGCTTCGCCACACCGGATCGCCACGGCTGTTGGCCAGAATGGCCTCGGCGATCGGCGCATCCGTCGTCGCGATCTGCCGCACGCGCTCATCGGGGCTCTGCTCGGCGAGGTAGCCCCAGGCGGAGCCGGGCGCGACGCCGGCGGCCAGCAGCACGGCGAGCCGCTGCACCGTCTGGGCGACCGGGCCAACCGGGTCGGCCCCGCGCGCCCTCGGCGACCCGGCGTTTCATCGAGTCGGGACTTTTTGCCCAATTGGCGGGTCTCATAACGGCAACTACTCCCGACTCGATGAGGCGAGGGTGGTGAGCCGGTCCCTGTCGTCGAGCGCGAAGGACCCGAACTGTGCGAGCCGGCGCACGCCGCCGCGCCGCTCGAGGTGAAGCACGGCGCCGATCGCACTCACCGTCTGCCGGGCGATCGCCGTCGGGCCGAGGCCCGCGAGCGCGCCGAGCGCTTCCATCCGCGCCGGGACGTCGGCCAGCGAGTTGGCGTGCAAGGTACCGGCGCCGCCGTCGTGGCCGGTGTTGAGCGCGGCGAGCAGTTCGCGCACCTCCGCGCCGCGGCACTCCCCCACGACCAGCCGGTCTGGGCGCATCCGAAGCGCCTCACGCACGAGCCGTTCCACCCCGACCCCGCCCGCGCCCTCCAGGTT
This sequence comes from uncultured Actinomycetota bacterium, assembly GCA_963702165.1. Taxonomy (GTDB): domain Bacteria; phylum Actinomycetota; class Actinomycetes; order Actinomycetales; family Microbacteriaceae; genus Terrimesophilobacter. The sequence goes on from OY969722.1 coordinate 1,861,160, forward strand.
CGCCTGCCTCGCCTCGAGCGACACGAAGTGCGGATGCTCGACGTGGAGTTCGGCGACATCCTCGATCGCGACGATCCGGTCGCTCGGGTCGGCGCCCGCGAGCATCGCCGACAGCAGGGTGGTCTTGCCGCTGCCAGCCGCTCCCGTGATGAGCACGTTCGCGCGTCGCTCGACCAGACGCGACGACGGATGCCACAGGCACGTCCGCGAAGAACCCCGCCTTCTCGAGGTCGTCGAGAGAGAGCCGTTTGGCGCGCGGCAGCCGGATCGAGATGAGCGTGCCGCCGGTCGAGATCGGCGGCAGCACCGCATGCACCCGGATGCCGTCGTGCAGACGCACGTCGACGCACGGCGTCGCCTCGTCGATGTGACGGCCGCCGAGCGCGATGAGGCGCACCGCGAGTTCGCGCAGCCGCTCGTCGTCGAGCTCGAGGGAGGGCTGACGCAGCAGGCCCGCACCGCGGTCGACCCACAGCCCATCCACCCCGTTGACGAAGACATCCGTCACATCCGGGTCGGCGACGAGCGCCGCCAGCTCGCCGAACTCGGGCAGGTTGCGGCGGGTCGGCCCGTCGACGCTCGCACCGGGTGGGCGGGCGACGAAACGCGGCTCGAGCATGCCGCGACGCTAACGGCGTCCGGCGCAAGCTAGCCCCGGCCTGCCGCCAGCCGTGCGCTCCGGCCGGCGCGCCCAACTCTGGAGGAGTCGCCCGCCACCGGTGTTCGCGTTAACCCGTTTCAAGGAAAAGCGCCGGCATAGGAACGGGATGTCGGGCATGCCGGGGGCCGTCCTGGCCAAATCTCCTTGAAACGGGTTAAGCCATGCCGCAAGGGCCGCGTTAACGAAGAGGGGCGGCGCCTGTTGGGGGGAACCGGCGCCGCCACGGCAGTCAGCTGATTGGGGGGAATCGCTGCGGACTGCCAGTCATCCATGACGGATTGACCACATCAGTCTAGTGCAGGGCGAGACCTTTTCAATGGGGAAACACTGTGAGGCGGGTAGTCTCAATTCTGGTGCGCCCGAACAGCCGCACCGAGACCGCAAAGAAGCGTGGAGTGTAATGAGCGAACAGATCGACAGCCTGCTGCACGAGGAACGGCGCTTCCCGCCGACTCCCGAGTTCGCCGCCCAGGCGGTTGCGACGAGCGACCTCTACGAGCGCGCCGCCGCCGACCCGGTCGGATTCTGGGCAGATCAGGCCCGCGAGTTGCTGCACTGGGAGACCCCGTTCACGCAGACCCTCGACTGGAACAACCCACCGTTCGCCCGCTGGTTCGCCGACGGACGCCTGAACGTCGCCTACAACTGCCTCGACCGGCACGTGGAGGCCGGCAACGGCGACCGGGTCGCGATCTACTGGGAGGGCGAGCCCGGCGACAGCCGCGCCATCACTTACGCCGAGCTCACGGCCGAGGTGAAGAAGGCCGCCAACCTGCTCACCGAGCTGGGCATCCGTCAGGGCGACCGGGTCGCCATCTACCTGCCGATGATTCCGGAGGCTGTTGTCGCGATGCTCGCGGTCGCCCGCATCGGCGCGGTGCATTCGCTGGTCTTCGGCGGCTTCAGCGCCGACAGCCTCAGGTCGCGGATCGAGGATGCGACCGCCAAGCTGGTCATCACCGCCGACGGGGGCTACCGCAAGGGCAAGGTCTTCCCACTCAAGCCGACCGTCGACACCGCGCTCGCGGGCGAGACCAGCGTCGAGAACGTGCTCGTCGTCAAGCGCGGCGGCAACGATGTCGACTGGACCGAAGGCCGCGACCTGTGGTGGCACGAGGAGCTCGAGAAGGTCGACGCCGAGCACGAGGCGAAGGCGTTCGAAGCCGAGAACCCGCTGTTCATCCTGTACACCTCGGGTACCACCGGGAAGCCCAAGGGCATCCTGCACACCTCCGCCGGCTACCTGATGCAGAACGCATTCACGCAGCGCATCGTCTTCGATCTGAAGCCGGAGACGGATGTCTACTGGTGCACCGCCGACGTCGGCTGGGTCACCGGGCACAGCTACGTCGTCTACGGGCCGCTCGCCAACGGCACCTCGGTGGTGATGTACGAAGGCACCCCTGATACTCCGCATCCGGGTCGCTGGTGGGAGATCGTCGAGAAGTACAAGGTGACCATCCTGTACACGGCGCCCACCGCCATCCGGTCGTTCATGAAGGTCGGCAGGGAGCACCCGCAGCGCTTCGACCTCAGCTCGCTGCGCGTGCTCGGCTCGGTCGGCGAACCGATCAACCCGGAGGCCTGGGTCTGGTACCGCGAGATCATCGGCGGCAGCACCACCCCGGTCGTCGACACCTGGTGGCAGACCGAGACCGGCGCGATCATGATCTCCGCACTGCCCGGCGTCACCACCGCCAAGCCGGGTTCGGCGCAGGTGCCGATCCCCGGAATCTCGGTGGATGTGCTCGACGAGCAGGGCAATCGCGTCGGCAACGGCAACGGCGGCTACCTGGTGGTCACCGACCCGTGGCCCTCGATGCTGCGCGGCATCTGGGGCGACCCGGAGCGCTTCATCGAGACCTACTGGGAGAAGTTCGACTTCCCCGGCACGAACAAGCGCCGCATGTACTTCGCGGGCGACGGCGCGCGACTGGACGAAGACGGCGACATCTGGCTGCTGGGCCGGGTCGACGACGTGATGAACGTGTCCGGCCACCGTCTGTCGACGATGGAGATCGAGTCAGCGCTGGTGTCGCATCCGATCGTCGCCGAAGCGGCCGTCGTCGGGGCATCCGATGACACCACCGGGCAGGCGGTTGTCGCGTTCGTGATCCTGCGGGCCAAGCAGGCCGAAGCGCAGACAGCCGAGGAGGCGAGCGCGATCCTGCGGGTCCACGTCGCGGAGCAGATCGGCGCGATCGCCCGGCCGCGTCAGGTGTTCATCGTCACCGAGCTGCCGAAGACCCGCTCGGGCAAGATCATGCGTCGACTGCTTCAGGATGTCGCGGAGGGGCGCCAGATCGGCGACACCACCACGCTCGCCGACACCTCGGTGATGCAGGTGATCACAGAGAAGCTGCAGTAGGCAAGAACGAAGGAGATCCGGCCGCTATCAGCCGCTTCGCCTTAGTACGGAGCGGATGCGAGCCGGATCTCCTGCGTTTTCGCCTTACGCAAACTCGACGATGAACTCGACCTCGACGGGCGTGTCCAGCGGAAGCACCGCCACGCCAACCGCGCTGCGGGCGTGCAAACCAGCGTCGCCGAACACCTCGACGAGGAGGTCCGACGCGCCGTTGATGACACCGGGCTGGCCGGTGAATGCGGGATCGGATGCGACGAAACCGACGACCTTGACGACTCGCGTCACGCGATCCAGCGAGCCGATCACCGACTTGATGGCCGCGAGACCGTTCAAAGCCGACTCGCGAGCGTAAGCCTTCGCATCCGCCGGCGACACCAGCCCCTCACCCTCGCCCACCTTGCCGGTGGCCGGAAGCTTCCCGCCGACAAACGGCAGTTGACCGGCCGTGAAGACATGGTTTCCGCTGACGACCGCAGGCACGTACGACCCGGCAGGCGCGGCCAATTCCGGAAGAGCGATACCCAGTTCGGCGAGACGAGCGTCGATGCTCATACGGATTCTTTCTCCCTCTTGAAGTAAGCGACGAGCCCGCCCTCCGGGCCCTGCACGACCTGCACCAGTTCCCAGCCCTGCTCGCCCCAATTGTTGAGGATCGCCTGAGTGTTGTGAATGATGAGCGGGGTAGTGAGGTACTCCCAACGTTGCATTTCGGCTTCCGTTCAGCTTGCGCGAGTAGACCATCCCGTACGCTGTATCCTATGCCTTCTGAAAACTCGAAGCTTCCGGGCGCCCTGAAGGGCTTCCTCGGCATGGTCGGTCTCAGTGGTCTCGCGGGAATTCTGATCACAGCCCTCGTGACACCTGCGCTCGCCGTCACCAGCATGACCGCGAACTCCTCGATCGGCATCTTCGAGGCGCTGCCCGATTACATCGAGATCGGCGACCAGTCGGTGAAGAACACCCTCTACGGGGTGTCGGGCGGCGAATACGTCCCATTCGCGACGATGTACAAGCAGAACCGTGAAGAGGTGGGCTGGGACCAGGTTTCCGAGTTCATCAAGCAGGCGGTCGTCGCCGGTGAGGACCGCCGGTTCTGGGAGCACGGCGGTGTCGACATGCAGTCGATCGCCCGAGCGGCAGTCGGCAACGCGGTGTCCGGCGACATCGACAGCGGCGCATCGACGCTGACCATGCAGTTGGTCAAGAACATCAACATGCAGGAAGCGGTGCGCATCACCGACAAAAAGGAACGCGACGCGGCGCTCGCCGCGGCACAGGCGCAGAGCCTCGAGCGCAAGCTCCGGGAAGCGAAGCTCGCGATCGGCTTGGAGAAGACCTACTCCAAGGAAGACATCATGCTCGCGTACCTGAACATCGCGGGCTTCGGCAACAACACCTACGGCATCGAGGCCGCGTCGAAGCAGTACTTCAGCAAGTCGGCGGCGGATGTCACGCTCGCCGAGGCGGCCAGCCTGATCGCGATCGTCCAGTATCCGAACGCGCGCAACCTCGACAGCCCCGAGAAGTATCAGGCCAACAAGAACCGTCGTGACACCATTCTGAAGATCATGCATGAGCTCAAGATGGTCACCAAGGCGCAATACGACGAAGCGGTGGCAACGCCCATCGAGGACTACGTCAAGATCAGCGCGCCAGCGAGCGGCTGCATGTACGCGTCCTATTCCGCACAGAACTTCTGCGACTACGTCTCGTTCGTGGTCCCCGAGCTGGAGAGCCTCGGCGCGGACCCCAAGGAGCGGCAGGCGAACTGGGACCGCGGCGGATACGACGTGTACACGACCATCAACCTGGACCAGCAGGTCGCGGCGAAGGCAATCACCGACGAGCAGGCCCCCCCTTCTGAATCGCGGATGCAGCTCGGCGCAGCGGTGAGCGCCGTCGAGCCGGGCACCGGCAAGATCCGGGTGATGACGCAGAACAAGCAATTCGACAACTCGCAGGATGGCGGCGGACCTGAGACCACCGCGGTCAACTTCAACACCGACCGGCCGTACGGCGGTTCGTCCGGGTTCCAGGTGGGGTCGACCTACAAGATCGTCACGCTGGCCGCATGGTTGAAGGCAGGACACGGCCTGCAGGAGGTCGTTGACGGCACGAACGGCAAGGTGTTCAAGCGGTTCCCGTCCTGCGAAGGCGACTGGGTCGGCAACCAGAAGTTCCACAACTTCGCGAACCAGAGCTTCGGCCGGATCTCGGTGCAGCAGGCGACCAACTCGTCGGTCAACACCGCCTACCTCTCAATGGCTCAGCAGCTCAACCTGTGCGACATCCGGGACACCGGGCTCGATATGGGGGTCCACCGTGCCGACGAGGGGAAGCTGCAGGCGAACCCCTCCGCGGTCATCGGCACCAACGAGATCGCACCGATCAGCATCGCGACCATGATCGCTACGATCGCCGCCGGCGGTAAGTCCTGCGACCCGATCGCCGTCGAGAAGATCGTCGACCGTGACGGCGTCGAGCTGGCCGGCCAGGCACCGAAGTGCCGGCAGGCCCTCTCGCCGGAGGTCGCCGCGGCAGCCGCGCACGGGCTCCAGCAGGTGATGTCCCGCGGTACGGGTGCTGTCTCCAACCCGTTCGTCGGAATCCCGCTGATCGGCAAGACCGGCACCAGCGACAACGCCGAGCAGACCTGGATGGTGGCGGCGAGCACGAACATCGCGCTGACGGTCTGGGTGGGTAACATCAGCGACCACGCCGACCTGAGCCGGATCGCCTTCGGCGGCGGCAACGGCGCCAGCGCACGTCACCGCATCTTCAAGCCGGTCATGGCGAACCTGCTCGGCCTGTACGGCGGCAACGCCTTCCCGGATGCTCCCGGCAACCTGATCACGGGCAGCACGACCGTGCTGCAGGACTTCTCCGGCCAGTCGGTCGCTACGGTCAAGTCGACGCTTGAGGGGCTCGGATTCGAGTACATGGATGGCGGCACGCAGGCATCCGCTCTCCCCGCCGGCACAGTCGCCTCAACCGACCCGCCCGCTGGCACCCGGCTATCGCGTGGCGCCACCGTCACCGTGTACGTAAGCGACGGGTCGCTCGCCGGAACCGTTCCGAACGTCGTCGGGATGACCGAAGGCGAGGCCAGGGCTGCGCTCGCGGCCGAAGGTCTCACCAAGGTGAAGGTCGAGAAGGTTGACACGACGGACCCATCGCAGGTGGACAGGGTCATCTCGACGCAACCCGGGTGCCGGTACTGGAGTATCCAAGTCGGACACCATCACCATCACGGTTGGTAGGACGCCACGAGGTCCCGTCGACCCCGGCCCTCCTGACAACAACTGATGGGGGCCACTAGCCGGCTAGTCGGCGGCGCCCTCGCGACGGTCGGCGCCGCCGCGCTCGGGGCGCTCGCCTGGGGCACCGTGGTGGAGCGGAATCGCTTCACGGTGCGGCGGGAGGTCGTGCCGCTGCTCGACCCGAGCGCTCGGCCCATCACGGTGCTGCACCTCGCGGACCTGCACCTCGCGCCGTGGCAGCGGACCAAGATCGATTGGGTGCGTGAGCTGGCCGTTCTCGAGCCCGATTTCATCGTGAACACCGGTGACACCCTCGGACACGCGGATGCTCTGGACGCGGTCGCGTATGCCCTGGAGCCGTTCCGCGGCATCCCCGGCGTCTTCGTGCACGGCTCCAACGACTACATCGGCCCCGAGGCAAAGAACCCGTTCGCTTACCTGGCCGGCGAGAGTCGCCCCGGCCGGGATGGGGGAAACCGTCTCGACACAGCCGGGCTGGAGGAAATCTTCCGGGACCTCGGTTGGTACGACCTGAACAATGCAGCACGCGCGATCGAGTTCCGGGGCTCCCGGCTCGAGTTCGTCGGAACCGGTGACGCCCACCGCGGGTGGGACCGCCTAGACCTGCTGCCGGGCATCGTCGACGACCTGCGCGAGAACGTGGGCTGGGAGGACGACAGCGTCGGGCCCGCCCCGGTGACGATCGGAGTGACCCACGCCCCGTACCGGCGTGTGCTCAACTCGCTCGTGAACCACGGCGCCGACATGATCTTCGCCGGGCACACGCACGGCGGTCAGGTGTGCGTTCCCGGTTACGGTGCACTGGTCGCCAATTGCGACATCCCGTTGGACCAGGCCAGCGGCCTGAGCACCTGGCAGCACGCCGGGCGGATGGCTCATCTGAACGTGTCGGCGGGGCTCGGCACGTCGATTTATGCGCCGGTTCGCTTCGCCTGCCCTCCTGAAGCCGTACTCGTGACACTCACTGCCGATGATTTCGGCTATTCTTGATTAGTCGACGGGGTGTGGCGCAGTTTGGTAGCGCGCTTCGTTCGGGACGAAGAGGTCGTGGGTTCAAATCCCGCTACCCCGACACAAATGAGAAGGGCCACCGAGAGGTGGCCCTTTTCGTTTGCCCAATGACGATTAACCCATTTCAAGGAAATCCGGGAACCCTGATGGGTTTTCGGTGGGAACCGGGTGGCTCCGGCGCAAAATCTCCTTGAAACGGGTTGAGCGGGGGTCAGGCGAAGTCGGGGTCGGGCGCCGAGTTGTACGCGGTGTCCATCGGCGACAGCACCCGGTTTCCTCGGTTCAGGCGCCCACCGCTCTCGTCCAGGTAGCACGACCCGCACAGCGACTCGTAGACGACCTCACCGACCTCGATCGCAACCTGGTCACCGTCGAAGATGAACCGGTCGCCGATCTTGCGTGCGTTGAACACCGCCTTGCGTCCGCAACGGCAGATGGTCTTCAGCTCCTCGAGCGAGTGCGAGATCTCCAGCAGCCGCCTGCTGCCCGGGAACGCCACAGTCTGGAAGTCGGTGCGGAGGCCGTAGGCGAGCACCGGCACGTCCTCTAGGATCGCGATGCGCAGCAGGTCATCAATCTGGCCCTCGGTCAGGAACTGCGCCTCATCCACCAGCAGGCAACTCACGTCCCCGCCGGTCGCATCCTTCACCGACTGCCGTCCCTGCGCGAACAGCTCGAGCACGTCATCCGTCGCCGCGATCGTGAAGTCCACCTCGCGCGTGACGCCCAGCCGGGAGACGATGAGGCTTGCACCCTTGGTGTCGACCTGGGGCTTGGCGAGCAGCACGTGCTGACCGCGCTCCTCGTAGTTGTAGGCGGCCTGAAGCAACGCCGTGCTCTTGCCGCTGTTCATCGCGCCATAGCGAAAATAGAGCTTTGCCACTACTGCAGGTATCCGTCCTCGGCGGCACGGCGGATGAGCTCCGCCTTCTTGCCCGCCGGCCTGTTGGCCTTCGCGTACTTCTCGCGCACTCGGCGCAAGTACGTCTTGGCCGTTTCGTACTTCACATTCATGCGTCGCGCCACCTCCACAGTGGTGAGCCCCGACACGTAAAGCCTAAGCGCTTCCTCTTCGCCGCCGCTGAGCTTGGGCCGGGTCGTCGCGGTGGCACCGACCGGCAGCGGACGCCAGTTGCGGGTGCTGGGGCCGACCTCGACTCCCATGACCCGACGAGCGACATCCATCACCTCGTGCATCGGCAACGACTTGGACAGGAACGCGGATGCTCCGGCATCCATTGCGCGCTCCCTCGCGTCCCGCGTATCGAGACTGCTGATCACGATCACCTTCGCGCCGGCCGCGCGGCAGGTGCGCACGCGCGCCTCGATGGAGATGGACTCCTGCAGCTGGAAGTCCAGGAAGACCAGCTCGGTCGGGAAGTTCGCGCTGTGCACGAGCTCCAGCCAAGTCTGCGCCGCGAGCACGAGCTCGAAGTCGAGCGCGTTGACGCCGATCCAGCTGGCCATGCTGTCGAGCAGCAACTCGTGGTCGTCAAGAACTGCCAGGCGAACCGGCGCACGCTCCCCGATTGCCTCGGGAGCGTCAAGCTGTGGATCATCGGTGCCCATAAGAGAACCTTATTATCAACGCGGAGCGGGACGGTTTCACCCGGAAGTCGGGGAAGACGATGCGCATCACCGCGAAGTAGGGCCGAAGCGCGGCCCTGGCCGCTGGCTCGGTGAGCGTCACCCTCATGGCCACCGAATTGACGCGCCTATCGGCGTCGCTGCCGATCCGGAGTTCGCCGTTGACGAAGTGCTCTTCGTCGTGCAAAGCGACGAGCAGCGCGCGCAGTGCGGTGCGCTGGTTCGCCCCCATCGCCGATGCGAGCGAGTGCGTGTCGTCGACGGTCATCGAACGCGTCTTGCCGAACGTTGCCACCAGCTCATCGAGCCAGCTCCGGTCCGCCTCGGCGACCATGACGGTTCGGATTGCGGTCGAGATCGCCGCTGCCCGAGCCCGGTCCGCCTCCGTGACGTCGGCTCGTTCCAGCAGGTCGTGGAAGAACGGCAGCACGTCGCCTTCCAGGATGCTGACCCGGTCTCGGTGCACCGCGCGCGAGATGCCGTCGGCAACCGCGTCGATGCGCAGATCCGAGGTGTTCACGTTCCAGTTCCGCCACCGCTCGAGCGCACGCAGCATCCACCCGTTGTAGGCAGCGGATGCGTAGGTCAGGCCGAGCAGACCGAGCGTGCTGGCGAACAGGTAAGTGATCGGGGGCAGCGCACCCGCCAGCTCCGGCAAGCGGATCACGGTCAGGAAGCCGATGAGGATCGCGGATGTCGTGCCCAGCGCGGCGAGTTCGTCGACCGGTCGATACGGGCCGAGCGCGAAGAGCAGGATGCCGAGCGCGAGAGCTGCCCAGTCGTCCTGAATGAAGTCGTTCGCCCCGGCCTGGCTCGCGTGGGACAGCCCCGCCGCGGTCAGCACGAGCAGGTGCACGCTCAGGTGCGCCCCGGACGTGAATGGCGCGCGTTGCGGGCTGGTCTCGACGAGCGCAATTGCGCACGCGAACGCGAGGGCAGAGATCGCCAGCGCGGCGAGCAGCGGGTTGGCGATGTGCTCGAGCGAGCGCACGGTGGTGAACAGTGCGTACCCGAGCGCCAGGACCGCGAAGCCGATGATCAGCGGGCGGCCGTCCAGGGTGCCGACCGGGTCGAGCTGCTGGCGGGTGAGTTCGGGTTGCGTGCTCACGATGTGCCTCCATCCCCGACCGCGGTGTCCCGGCCGCTGGTCGGGACGCGGAGCATGATCGAGGTCCCCCTGCCGGGCGTCGACCACACCTGAGCCTGCCCGCCCACGGCTTCGATGCGCTGGTGCACCGAGGTGCGCAGCCCCATCCGGTCGCGTGGGGCGGATGCCTCATCGAACCCCTTCCCGGAGTCGATCACCATCACGCACACCTCGTCACCGGCGGCGTAGACGGCGACCTCGGCGAACATCGTCCCCGAGTGCTTGCTCACGTTCACCAGGCACTGCTTGACGGCCTGGCCCATCGCGATGGAGGTCTGCCGATCGAGTCGACCGACCGCACCCAGGTCGCCGGTCGTCTGCACCTCGAGTCCGAGCATCCGGCCCTCCTGGATCGCAGCGAACAGGCCGCTGTGCTGCCAGTCGGCGCGCAGCTCGCCGGCGACCCCCGGCGTCTCGTCGGAGAGCCAGTCCTCACCAAGGAGAAGCTGCAGGTCACGCTCGATCTGGGTTCGCATGCGCGGGTCGAGCCCGCCATCCGCCGCCGAGGCGATCGCACCAAGGTGCCCGAGCACGGTGTCGTGCATCAGCGCGGCCGCCTTCACCTCGATGCGGTGCCGCAGCGCTGACAGCTCCTCCTCGCGCGCCGCGCGGTGCAGCCGTGGTTGCGCGGTCCTGAGTCCCCCGCCGGTCGCGGAGACCAGTGGCCGGAGGGCGACGCTCGCGACGGCAATCGCCAGCGTCGGCAGGTCGAAGGCGAGGAACCGGCCGGCGAGAACGGATGCCGCCAGGACGGCGCCTTCGGCCACGAGGTAGCCGGCGATGGTCCAGCCCACGCTCGGCCACGCGCCGACCCTGGAGGTGCCGGCCATGACCAGCGCGGTCTTCGCTGCGACCAGGGAGTACCCGTAGTCGGTGAGTCCGGCATCCGGTTTCGACAGGAACGCGTGCGCGAACAGGAACAGTGCCGCCGCGCCAACCAGCAGGTAGAGCACGGCCATCGCGTCGCTGTCGGCCTGCCGCCGGATGGCGAGCACCACGATGGCCACCGCGAAAGCCAGTGCGGACAGCCACATGGCCGCGCCCAGCCGGGTGCCGAGAGCCAGCGCGATGAGGAGCATGCCGCCCAGGAGCGTGAACGCGAGCGCGTGCTGGCCCCGCGTGTAGGCGCGACTGAGGACCTGTGTTGCGCGGTGCGCCGGAAGTCCGATAGCCACGGGTGCCAGGCCTCATCAGTTCGGGTAGTGGGGCACCTGAGTATCGCATCGATTAGGCCCGAGCTGTACCCCAGTTCCCGCGAACTGGGGGCGAAAATTGGCCGATCAGAGCCTTTTTGTGCCCCATCATGGTGCCACGCTGGTCAACCGACCGGGGTGCCGGCGACGAGGTGCAGTGTTCCTCCCGACCAGCGGCGGCGCAGCCAGCGGTCGTGGCTCGCGACCACCACGGCTCCTGGGTAACTGCCCAGTGCGTCCTCCAGATCGCTCGCCAACTGCAGCGACAGGTGGTTGGTCGGCTCGTCCAGCAGGAACACGTGCGGTGGCCAGCCGATGATGAGGGCGAGCGCGAGCCGGCGCTGCTGACCGACAGACAGCGCCCCGACCGGACGGTCGAGGTCCCGGGGTGCGATCAGCCCCAGGGACACCAGCGGGGTCGCCTCGGCGCGAGGCTCGCCGAGCCGCTCTTCGTAGATCGAGCGAGCAGTGCGAGAGGGGTCGTCGAACCGCACATCCTGCTCTAGCAGCGCGACCCGAAGGCCGCGTGCCCGCGCCACCGTGCCCCGTTCCGGTGCGATCACGCCCGCCAGCATCCGAAGCAGGGTGGACTTGCCCGCGCCATTCGACCCGGTCACCAGGAGCCTGTCGGTCACGGTGAGCTGCAGCTGCGGGATCCGGAGACGACCCTCGACCGTCGCCTCGCGCACGAGGATTGCGGTCTCGGGATTCTCCGGTGTGAGCACCGGCCTCCCGGCCTCGGGAAGCCCGGTGAACTGCAGCGGCGCTGGCGGCTTGCGCACCGCATGTTCGCTCAGGTAATCGAGCCGGGCACGCACGTTGCGCACCCGGCGACTGACCTGAGCCTGCACACGCGCACCGTGTCGGTTGAACGCCATCTTGTTCTTGTCCCGGATTGCCCGGTCCGGCGCGACCGCACGCGCCGTCACCGCGATGGAGTGATCGAGGCGCTTCAGCTCGACCTGCTCTCGATCGAACTGGTCCTCCCAGCGCGCGCGCTCGGCCGCCTTCTGAATCAGATAACTGGTGTACACGCCGCCGGATGACGCGCCGTACCGAGTGGTCCCGCCGCGGCTTGGGTCGAGGTCGAGCAGGTCGGTGGCGGTCTCATCGAGAAACGCGCGGTCGTGGCTGGCGAACACGACAGGGCCGCGCCAGGCTGCGAGCTCGCGGTGCAGGAACTGTGCCGCGTCGTCATCAAGGTGGTTGGTCGGCTCGTCCAGCAGCACGAAGTCCGGCCGATGCAGCAGGAGCACGGCGAGGGCGAGTCGTGACCGTTGGCCGCCGGATACCTCGCCGAGAGTCCGTTCGCGTGGCAACGTGCCGACACCGAGGCCGGCGAGCACCTCATCACGGCGGGCGTCGATCGACCAGAGGTCCACCCGCTCAGCCTCGGCGAGGACTCGGTCGTACCGGTCCGCGGCATCCGGAGCGCCGAAAGCGAGGTCGGCGGCGGCCGCCTCCAACGCCACCCCGATCGCCCGGACCGGCGCGAGCGCGGCTTCGATGAGCTCGCGAATCGTGGTGGCCGGCCCGAACGGCACTTCCTGCTGAAGCAGGCCGGTGCGCGCCGGCGTCACGATGTTCCCGCTATCGGGCTCATCGGCGCCGGCGAGGATGCGGAGCAGCGTGGATTTGCCCACCCCGTTCTCACCAATCAGGCCGAGACGGTCGTTCGGCGCGATGACGAGGCTGAGGTCGGTGAGCACCCTGCTATCGGCGTAGCTCTTCGAGATGCCGTCGACGCGGACATGGCTGGTTGCGGATTGGCTGGTTGCGCGCATCGAGTGCGCCCCTTCGTACGAAGACGACTCCCGCCGGGCACAGCCTCGGACGCGGGACGAAGGGAAGTTACAGCCACATAGCGGGTACGACCCTAGCAACCGTGGCGAGGGTCGTCAACGGCCGGGGTCAGACCAGTTCGAGCGCCTTCGCGGTCGACTCAAGGGTCTTCTCGGCGAGCTTCGGGTCATCCGAGAGCGTCAGTCCGTAGCTGGGCACCATCTGCTGGATGGTGCTTTCCCACTTGGGCAGCTGGTTCGGGAAGCACCGCGAGAGCAGGTCGATCATGATCGGCACCGCCGTCGACGCGCCCGGTGAGGCGCCGAGCAGGCCGGCGATCGTGCCGTCGGCACCGGTGACGACCTCGGTGCCGAACTGCAGGATGCCGCCCTTCTTGGTGTCCTTCTTGATCACCTGCACGCGCTGGCCCGCCGTGATCTGCCGCCACTTGCCCGGACGCGCATCCGGCATGAACTCGCGCAGCGCCATGAACTTGGTGTGCTTGCTCGCGAGCACCTGCGTGATCAGGTACCAGGTGAGGTCGAGGTTGTCCTTGAACACCGCGAGCATCGGAATGATGTTGCTCGGGCGGATCGAGAATGGCAGGTCGAACCAGGAGCCGTTCTTCAGGAACTTCGGCGTGAAGCCCGCGTACGGGCCGAACATCAGGCTCGGCTTGCCGTCGACGACGCGCGTGTCGAGGTGCGGCACAGACATCGGAGGGGCGCCAACGGCGGCCTTGCCGTACACCTTGGCGAGGTGCCCCGCGACGATCTCCGGGTCGTCGGTGCGCAGGAACTGTCCGCTGACCGGGAAGCCGCCGAAGCCTCGGGCCTCGGGGATTCCGGATGACTGCAGCAGCGACAGTGCGCCGCCGCCCGCGCCGACGAAGACGAAGCGCGCGTACTCGGCGGTCGGGGTGCCGCCGATGGTGTGGCGGGTGTTCAGGCGCCAGATGCCGTTCTTCTGCCGCTTCAGGCTGGTGACCTTGCGTTCGGTGTGCAGCTCGGCGCCGCCGGCGACCAGGTTGTCGATCAGGTTACGGGTGAGGGCGCCGAAGTCGATGTCGGTGCCCTCGATCGAACGCGTCGCCGCGATCGGCTGGTCCTTCTTACGGCCGGGCAGCAGCGCGGGCGCCCACTGGTAGATGACGGCCGGGTCCTCGCTGTACTCCATGCCGTCGAACAGGGGATGGTTCTTCATCGCGTCGTAGCGGCGGCGGAGGAACTTCACGTTCTCCTCCCCCCATACGAAGCTCATGTGCGGGACCGGGTTGATGAACGCCTCTGGGTCGGGGAGAAGCCCCTTGCCGACCAGGTGCGCCCAGAACTGCCGGGAGACCTGGAACTGCTCGTTGATCTTGACTGCCTGCGAGATGTCGACGGTGCCGTCGGGCAGGTCCTTGGTGTAGTTCAGCTCGCACAAGGCGGAGTGGCCGGTGCCCGCGTTGTTCCACGCGTTCGAGCTCTCCTGCGCGACATCCGGGAGCCGCTCGAAGATGCGGATGGTCCAGTCGGGCTCGAGCTGCTGGATGATTGCGCCGAGGGTGGCACTCATGATGCCGCCACCGATGAGCGCGACGTCGATGGGGGCGGATGCTGAACTCACGCCCTCCAGTTTAGCCGCGCCCCGACGGGCGGTTCTCCTCGCCGAGGGTCGCTCAGAATGGCGCTTCTTCTCGCTTTCTGAAAATACGGGGATTGTGCCGGCCTAGAGCGCGGCGACGGCGCCCGCAATGATGCCGACGCCCGCAATGATCAGGCCGGCGGTGAGGCTGGCGACTCCGAGCCACAGCAGCGCGATCAGCCGGTTGGGGCGCAGCGGGTCGCGGCCGAGCACCGAGAGGAAGAAGCCGGCAGGCATCAGGATCGCGGCGATCGGAACCAGCGACCGGCCCGCCCACAGCCAGCCGCCTTCGAGGGCGCTCAGGTCAATGATGGCGAGGATCGCGATGCTGAGCACGAGCAGCACCGCCGCATGCGCGTGGCCGGCCCGGAAGAACGACTTCTGCAGCCCGTTGGCCGCAACCTTGCCGCCGATTACGCGTGTGAGGAAGTAACCGCCGGACTCGACCGTGACCAGGGCGAGCAACAGGATGCCCGCAAGCAGCAGCGATTGTGGTTGGATAGTCATGGTATCCAGTATTGGATAGCGTCACTATCTTGTCAAGGAGCATCGTGCGCATTTCCGAGCTCGTCGACCGCACCGGCATTCCGCTCGCGACCGTGAAGTACTACCTGCGCGAGGGTCTTCTCATGCCGGGGCGGTCCACCGGCGCGACCCAGGCCGACTACGACGACGCGCATGTGGAGCGGCTGGGGCTCATCCGGGCGCTCATCGACGTGGCCGGCTTGAGCGTGAAGAGGGCCAAGGCCGTGATCGACGTGATCGAGCATCCGGAATCGGACCTGGTCCGCACCATCGGCCGCGCGCTCGAAGAATTGCCTCCGTACGGCGGGTCGGATGCGGCGGAGTACCCGCGCGCCAAGCGGGCGATCGAGGCGCTGGGCCAGGTGTACGACCCGGACTACGCGGCCGTGGCGCAGCTCGAGCGGGCGCTCGCCGCGGCAGAGGCCGCGGGCGTGCCGATGACTGATGACCGCCTGCGCGCGTACGGCAAGGCGATCATGGAGCTGTCCGAGTTCGACATCGGCAACATGAGCACCACCGACCCGGCGGATGCGGTCAAGTACGCGGTGCTCGGCACCGCACTGTACGAGCCGGTGATCGCGGCAATGCGTCGGCTCGCCCACCAGGATGCCGTGTACCGCGCCCTCGGCAGCTCCTCTTAACCCATCTCAAGGAGATTCGACGACGGATGCCTGTACCCGCCCGTGCGGGAGTCCCGAACGGCAGATTCTCCTTGAAACGGGTTAAGCGCGGGCGGTCAGCTGGGATGCGACCAGTTCCGCGATCTGCACCGCGTTCAGCGCGGCACCCTTGCGCAGGTTGTCGTTGCTGATGAACAGTGCGAGGCCCCGACCGTTCGGCACACCCTCGTCCTGACGGATGCGACCGACGAAGCTCGGGTCGTTCCCTGCCGCTTCGAGCGGGGTGGGGACATCCGTGAGCGCGACGCCCGGCGCATCGGCGAGCAGCTCGCGCGCACGCTCGGGTGTGATGGACTTCGAGAACTCGGCGTTGATCGACAGGGAGTGCCCGGTGAACACCGGCACCCGCACGCACGTGCCGCTGACCAGCAGGTCGGGCAGCTCGAGGATCTTGCGGCTCTCGTTGCGGAGCTTCTTCTCCTCATCGGTCTCGCCCAGGCCGTCGTCGACGATCGAGCCGGCCAACGGGATGACGTCGAACGCGATCGGCTTCGGGAATTTGTCCGGCGTGGGGAACTTAACCGCGCTGCCGTCCTGCACGAGGCCGATCAGGTCCTGGTCCACCGCGGCGCGAGTCTGCTCGAGCAGTTCCTCGCCGCCTGCGAGACCGGCCCCGGACACCGCCTGGTAGGTGCTCACGATGAGCCGCTCGAGGCCAGCCTCCTCGTGCAGCACCTTCAGCACCGGCATCGCGGCCATGGTCGTGCAGTTCGGGTTCGCGATGATGCCCTTGCGCGCCTCGCCGATCGCGTGCGGGTTGACCTCGCTCACCACCAGCGGGACATCCGGGTCCATCCGGAACCCGGACGAGTTGTCGATGACCGTCACGCCCGCCGCGGCGAACCGCGGACCCTGCGCCTTCGAGGTCGTCGAACCGGCCGAGAAGATCGCCATGTCCAGCCCGCTTGGGTCAGCGGTTGCCGCGTCCTCGACCACGATCTGCTCGCCCTTGAACGGCAGCGTCGTGCCAGCGGAGCGAGCGGATGCGAAGAACCGGATGCTTGCGACGGGGAAGTCGCGCTCCTCCAGCAGGCGGCGCACCACCGCGCCGACCTGACCGGTCGCGCCGACAACGCCGATGTTCACGCCCGTCATCTCAGCGTCCCGTTCCCGCGTGGACGACGGCGGGTTCTTCGCCGTCGAGTTCGAACGCGGAGTGCACCGCACGAACCGCGTCATTGATGGTGTCGGCGCGCGTGACGACCGAGATCCGGATCTCGCTGGTGGAGATCATCTCGATGTTGATGCCGGCGTCGAACAGGGCGGTGAACAGCTTGGCTGAGACGCCCGAGTTGGTGCGCATGCCGGCGCCGACCAGCGCGAGCTTGCCGATCTGGTCGTCGTACTGCAGCGACTCGTAGTTGATGTCATCCTGCGCCGCGGTCAGCGCCTGCATGACCTTGACCCCCTCCGACATGGGCAGGGTGAAAGAGATGTCGGTCAGGCCGGTGTCGGCGGCCGACACGTTCTGCACGATCATGTCGATGTTCGCCTCGGTAGAGGCGACCAGGTTGAAGATCTGCGCGGCCTTGCCGGGGACATCCGGAACTCCGACGACCGTGATCTTCGCTTCGCCCAGGTCGACGGCCAGTCCGGCGATCATTGGCTCTTCCACGGTTTCTCCGTTCTCGGGGTGAAGCACGAGTGTGCCCTCGTTGTTGTTGAACGACGAGCGCACGTGAATCGTTACCCCGTGCCTCCGCGCATATTCCACTGCGCGTATATATAGAACTTTGGCGCCGGCCGCGGCGAGTTCGAGCATCTCCTCGCTGGTCAGCCGGTCGATCTTGCGGGCACTCGGCACGACCCGCGGGTCGGCGGTGTAGATGCCGTCGACGTCGGTGTAGATCTCGCACACCTCGGCGCCGAGCGCTGCGGCCAGGGCCACAGCTGTTGTGTCCGACCCTCCTCGCCCGAGCGTCGTGATGTCACCGGTGCCGCGGTTGAATCCCTGGAATCCAGCAACGATCGCAACGGCGCCGGCGTCGATGGCGGCGCGAATGCGGCTCGGGTTGACCTCGACGATGCGAGCACTGCCGTGCCGGGCATCCGTTGCCATACCGGCCTGGCTGCCGGTGTAAGAACGGGCCTCGACGCCCATCGCCTTGATCGCCATCGCCAGCAGCGACATCGAGATCCGCTCGCCCGCGGTGAGCAGCATGTCGAGTTCGCGACCGGATGGCATCGGCGCGACCTCGCTGGCGAGATCGACCAGCTCGTCGGTTGTGTCACCCATCGCCGAGACGACCACGACGACGTCGTTGCCTGCCTTGCGGGTCTCGACAATCCGCTTCGCAACGCGCTTGATGCTCTCCGCGTCGCCGACGGATGACCCGCCGTACTTCTGCACGATGAGGCTCACGCGTTCTCCGGAAATGGTCAAGGGGGTCGAAGGTAAGAATTCTACCGGCTGGACCTTCGCTCCCTACGCAGGTTACGCGCCGGCGGCGGAGCATCCGACTGATCCGGCCCGGCTCGCAGTCTCCTCGGCGACTGCCGCTCAACATGGGTGCGCCCGCAACGCGCGCTAGACACTTGCTCCAAGTCCGCTGGTTCCCCTTTCGGTGACCCCCCTCAGCCGGAGGTTAATGGAGGCTCATCGAAGAACCACAAGTGAGATGGAGCGAACAATGATCGCCACCGAAAAGCTGCAAGACATCGCGCGCGACCACCGAGAGGTAGTCGACACGACCGGAAACAAGATCGGCAAAGTCGGCCAGCTCTACCTTGACGACCAGACCGGCGACCCGGAATGGGTCACCGTGATGACGGGATTGTTCGGCATGTCGGAGAGCTTCGTGCCCATCCGCGACGCCACTCTCGAGGGCGACCACGTGCGGGTGCCGTACGACAAGGACATGGTGAAGGATGCGCCACGCATCGACGCCGACGCGCACCTCGACGAACGCCAGGAGGACGAGCTCTACAACTATTACCACCTGGAAGGAATGACGGGCGACCGCACGGACATGCGCTCCGACATGCGGGGCAAGACTGACGACGCGATGACCCGATCCGAGGAGGAGCTGCGTGTCGGCAAGGAACGCCACGCCACTGGCCACGCCCACCTGCGCAAGTACGTGGTGACCGAGAACGTGCAGACCACGGTGCCGGTCAGCCACGAGGAGGTGCGGGTGGTGCGCGAGCCGATCACCGACGAAAACGTCGATGAAGCGTTCAGCGGACCGGACATCACGGAGAGCGAGCACGACGTGACCCTGCACGCCGAGACGCCGGTGGTCGAGAAGACCACGAAGCCGGTGGAGCGGGTGAGGCTCGAGAAGGACGAGGTCACCGAGCAGGAGCAGGTGAACGAGACCGTTCGCAAGGAGAAGATCGAGTCCGACGTGGACGACACGCGCCGCGACCGAGGAATGTAGCGCACCACCTCCGGGCATCCGCGCCTGCTGCAGTGGGTGCGGATGTCCGGACCGGGCGCGGTCGGTGCCCGTTACCGTTACTCCGGATGCGGCGCGCGCCCAGTGCCGTCGCGAGAGCGTGAGCACAGTAGCTACCGTTACGCGCCCGCTGCGGACATTCGCGCCCGGCGCACCTGGTGCGGATGTCCGGACCGGGCGCGGTTCGGCAGAACTGCGCGGGTGTCCGGAAGGGCGACTAGTGCTGAACGCTCCGCCGACCCTCAAACGCGCGACCCAGCGTGACCTCGTCGGCGTACTCGAGGTCGCCGCCGACCGGGAGACCGGATGCGAGGCGCGTCACGCGCAGGTCAGGCTGGATCAGCAGGCGGCTGAGGTAGCTCGCGGTGGCCTCACCCTCCAGGTTCGGGTTGGTGGCGATGATCACCTCGGTCACCGTGCCGTCGGCGAGCCGCTGCATTAGCTGCCGGATGCGCAGGTCGTCGGGGCCGACGCCGTCGATCGGGCTGATGGCACCGCCGAGCACGTGGTACAGACCCTTGAACTCGCGGGTGCGCTCGATCGCGGCGACATCCTTCGCCTCCTCGACGACGCAGATGACGCTGGCATTCCTGCGCGGGTCGCGGCAGATCGTGCACCGCTCCTGCTCGGTGACGTTGCCGCACATCTCGCAGAACCGCACCTTGTCGCGCACCTCGATGAGCACCTCGGCCAGACGCGAGACATCGAACGACTCGGTCTGCAGAATGTGGAACGCGATACGCTGCGCCGATTTCGGCCCGATGCCGGGAAGACGGCCGAGCTCGTCGATCAGTTCCTGGACGATGCCCTCGTACAACTAGCCCTCCATCGGCGTGACGCGCTGCTCGATCGGCTGTTCCTCGATGAAGCTCGCGTTCAGCAATTCACGCACGACCGACTCACCGTAACGCTGCCGGGGCGGCGGGACGTTGGACGGCCGGGCACCGGATGCGCTCGGCGGCGCAGCGGGTCGGCTCGGCTTGGTCGGTGCCGGCGTGGCTGCAGCCTTCAGCGGGGCGGCTTCAGCCTTCGGCGGCGCGGCAACCGTCGGCGCAGCGGCCGGTCCCGGTGCCTGGCGTTCGGCCGGTGGCTCCGAGTTCGGGATCTGCGCGACCGCCCAGCCGCCGGGTTCCTCCGGTGCCGGCTCGGGCTCCTCGTCGGGCGGCGGGACGTCGTCGTGCGGCGGCTCTGTGCGCTGCGGCTTCGCACTCGCGTCGACGCGAGCGATGAACTTGACCCGGATGCCGAGCACGTCGACGATCGCCTGGCGCAGGATCTCGCTCACGCTCTCACCGGCAGCCTGCGGCTGACGGAAGCCCGCAACGTCGTTCTCACTGGGGAACGCGAGCGCGAGCACGTCGTCTTTCAGGCCCATCGGCTTCGCGGTGAAGACCACGGCCCACGCTGTGCGCTTGCGCTCACCGACCGCTTCGACGATCTGCGACCAGGCATCCTTGAGCTGGTCGAAGGTGACGTCGGTGGGGGATGCTGCGGGGGCGGGCGCCTTCGTGGGGGCCGGCGCTTCTGCCGGGGCGGCGGGTTCTGCCGGGGCTGGTGTCGAGACGATCGGCTTCGCCGATTCCTCTGTGGGGGCTGGTGTCGAGACGATCGGCTTCGCCGATCCCGGGGCCGGCGGAGCTGCGGGCGCGGCATCCCCTGCGACTCCGATGCGGCGTTCGAGGCGCTCCACGCGGGCCAGCGTTCCGCGCTCGGATTCGTCGGCCGCGGGCACGAGGACTGCGCGCGACCATGAGCTCCAGGTGCAACCGCGGCGAGGTGGCCCCGGTCATCTCGGTGAGCGCGGCGTTCACGACATCCGCTGCCCGGCTCAGCTCGGCCGCGCCGAACACGCGCCGCCTGTGCGGTCATGCGACTCGAGTTCGTCCTCCGGGATCCCGCGCAGCACGGCCGCGGCTCCTCGAGCCGGTCGCCGCGACGATGATGAGGTCGCGGAGGCGCTCGAGCAGGTCCTCGACGAACCGGCGCGGGTCCTGGCCGGTCTGGATGACCCGGTCGACCGCGGCGAAAGCTGCAGCGGCATCCCGAGCGCCGATCGCATCGATGACCTCGCCGAGCAGCGCGCGAGTGCGTGTAGCCGAGCAGCGCGACCGCGCGCTCGTAATCGATGGTGGTTCCGTCGGAGCCTGCGATGAGTTGGTCGAGCAGCGAGAGCGTGTCGCGCACCGAGCCGCCGCCGGCACGGACGACGAGCGGCAGCACGCCGGGCTCGACGGTGACCTTCTCCTCGTCGCAGAGCTGCTGCACGTACTCGAGCATCTGCGCGGGCGGCACCAGCCGGAACGGGTAGTGGTGCGTGCGGCGACCGGATGGTGCCGATCACCTTCTCGGGCTCGGTCGTCGCGAAGATGAACTTCACGTGCTCCGGCGGCTCCTCGACGATCTTCAGCAGGGCGTTGAAGCCCTGCGGCGTGACCATGTGCGCCTCGTCGAGGATGAAGATCTTGTAGCGGTCGCGGGCTGGGGCGAACACCGCGCGCTCGCGCAGGTCGCGGGCGTCGTCGACACCGTTGTGGCTGGCCGCGTCGATCTCGACGACGTCGAGGGAACCGCCGCCGTCGCGGCGACAGCTCGATGCAGCTCGGGCACTTGCCGCACGGGAGTGTCGGTCGGACCCTCGACGCAGTTCAGGCAGCGGGCCAGGATGCGCGCCGACGTGGTCTTGCCGCATCCGCGCGGGCCGCTGAACAGGTAGGCGTGGTTGACCCGGTTGGTGCGCAGCGCCGTCGCAGCGGATCGGTCACCTGGGACTGGCCGATCAGCTCGGCGAAGGTCTCAGGCCGGTAGCGGCGATACAGGGCGGTAACCACGTACCAAGGATAGTGGCCACCCCCGACGTGGGCGGCCGTGTGCGGATGGCTGGTTTCGAGACGATCGCTTCGCGATCCGCTCAACCAGCAGCGGCGGCCGCGATGGCGGCGACGGTCTGCCGCGCGATCTCGAGCTCCTCGTTGGTCGGCATCACGAGCACCGCGACCGGCGAATCCTCCGGCGAGATGTACCGCGCCGACTTGCGAGGCCAGCTCGTTGCGATCCGCATCGACCTCGATGCCGAGGAACTCGAGCCCGGCGAGCGCGCGCCGCCGCAGCAGGCCGTTGTTCTCGCCGATGCCCGCGGTGAACACCAGGGCATCCAGACCGCCGAGCTGCGGCGATGTAGGCGCCGATGTAGTGCCGGATGCGGTGCCGCCACACGGCGAGCGCCGACTCGGCCGCCTCATCACCGCGAGAGCCGGCCTCCTGCACGTCGCGCATGTCACCGGTGCCGGTGAGCCCGAGCAGCCCGCTGCGCTTGTTGAGCAGGTCGTCGAGCTCGTCGACGCCCATGCCAGCCTGCCGGCGCAGGTGGAACGACGCACGCCGGGATCGATGTCGCCCGACGCGGGTGCCCATCACGAGACCCTCGAGCGGGGTGAGCCCCATCGACGTGTCGATCGACTGTGCCGCCGCGATCGCGGTCGACGGATGCTCCATTGCCGAGGTGCAGCACGATGATCCGCAGCTCCTCGAGCGGCCGCCCGAGGAAGCGCGCCGCCTCGCTCGCGAGACGTACTGGTGCGAGGTGCCGTGGAACCCGTAGCGGCGCACCTGGTAGCGCTCGCGCGATCTCCGCGATCGATGGCGTAGGTGTACGCCTCCGGCGGCAGCGTCTGGTGGAAGGCGGTGTCGAACACCGCGACGTGCGGCACGTCCGGGAGGGCGGCACGCGCGGCACGGATGCCGAGCAGGTTCGCCGGATTGTGCAGCGGCGCGAGCGCCGACAGCTCCTCGATCGCGACGCTCGACCTCGTCCGTGATCACGGTCGCCTCGGAGAAGTAGCGGGCCGCCGTGCACCACCCGATGCCCCACTCCGACGATGTCGCGGTCGGTGCCGATGGTCTCGACGAGCACGCGCTTCATGCCTGCCTCGTGGTCGGGCACCTCGCCCGGCTCGCCGATGCGCTCGATGATCCCATCGACCACGGGCTTGCTCGGTGTCGAGGTCGATCAGCTGGTACTTGATCGACGAGGAGCCCGAGTTGACGACGAAGACCTGGCTCATCGCTTTGCGCTCTGGGCCTGGATGGCGGTGATCGCGATGGTGTTGACGATGTCCTGCACCGCGCGCCGCGGGACAGGTCGTTGACCGGCTTGCGCAGCCCCTGCAGCACCGGCCCGATGGCCACCGCACCCGCGCTGCGCTGCACCGCCTTGTAGGTGTTGTTGCCGGTGTTCAGGTCGGGGAAGATGAACACCGTCGCCCGGCCGGCGACCTCCGACTCCGGCAGCTTCGCCTTGGCCGACCGCGGCGTCCGCCGCCGCGTCGTACTGGATCGGCCCGTCGACCGGCAGGTCGGGCCGCCGCTCGCGCACGAGCGCGGTCGCCGCGCGCACCTTGTCGACGTCGGCGCCGGTGCCGGATGCGCCGGTCGAGTAGGACAGCATCGCGATGCGCGGATCGATACCGAACTGCGCCGCCGTCTCGGCGGCCGAGATCGGCGATGTCGGCGAGCTGCTCGACTGTCGGGTCGGGATGACCGCGCAGTCGCCGTAGACCAGCACCCGGTCGGCGAGCGCCATGAGGAACACGCTGGAGACAACCGAGACATCCGGTTTGGTCTTGATGATCTCGAAGCCGGCCGGATGGTGTGCGCCGTGGTGTGTGCGGCGCCGGAGACCATGCCGTCGGCGAGTCCGAGGTGCACCATCATCGTGCCGAAGTAGCTGAGGTCGGTGACGGTGTCGCGCGCCGCTCGCCAGGCTGACGCCCTTGTGGGCGCGCAGCTGCGTGTACTCGGCGGCGAACTTCTCCCGCAGCACGTCGTCGAACGGGCTGATCACCTGCGCCTCGCGGATGTCCAACGCCGAGCCCGATCGCACGGGCCCGCACCTCGATCTCCTCGCCGAGGATGGTCAGATCGGCGATGCCGCGCGACAGCACGGTCGCGGCGGCACGCAGGATGCGGTCGTCGTCACCCTCCGGCAGCACGATGTGCTTGCGGTTCGCCCGCGCGCGCTCGACCAGCCCGTACTCGAACATCAGCGGGGTGACGACATCGGTGCTCTCCACCTCGAGCAGCTCGAGCAGCCCTGCCGAATCGACGTGCTGCTCGAACAGCGCGAGCGCAGTGTCGAGCTTGCGCTGCGAGTCGGCGGCGAGACGCGGCCGGATGTTGGTGATCGTCACCGCGGTGTCGTAGGTTCCCAGCGCGGAGGCGATGATCGGCAGCGTCGGCCGCAGCACCGTCGATGAGCTGGATGATCTGGTCTGGCAGCTTCGAACCCGCCGTTGAGCACGATTCCGGCAAGGGACGGGAAGGTCGCCGACTCGTGCGCCATGATGCACGGCGAGCAGCACCTCGGTGCGGTCGGCCGGGACGACGACGACCGACCCTTCGATCAGCCGCGGCAGCACGTTGTCCATGCGTCATTCCGGCGACCACGACACCCATGGCTTCGCGGTCCAGCAGCTCATCGTCGCCGCGCAGCAGCGTGCCGTCCGTCGCTTCCATGATCGAGCGCATGGTCGGGGCGACCAGCACCGGGTCCTCCGGCATCGCCCACACCGGCGTGCTCGTCTGGGTGCCGACGGCTGCGGTGATCTCGTCCAGTCGTTCCGGGTCGCCGCGGTTGACGATGACGGCGACCAGGTGCGCGTGCTCGTGGCCCAACTCGTCGATCGCGATCTCCGCCACCTGGCCCACCTCATCCGGTGTGCGGGCGAGCCCCGTGGTCTTGCTGCGCCCGCCGAGCACCAACAGCACCGGCATGCCCAGGTTCGCTGCGATGCGCGCGTTGTAGCCGAGCTCGGTCGGCGCGCCGACGTCGGTGTAGTCAGAGCCGAGCATGACGACGGCGTCGCACTTGGCCTCGACTGCCTTGTACCGTTCCACGATGCGGGCGAGCGCGGCATCCGGATCGTCGTGCACGTCCTCGTAGCTGACGCCGATGCACTCGTCGTAGTCGAGGTCGACGCCGTCGTGCTCGAGCAGCAGCTCGAGCACGTAGTCGCGCTCGGTCGAGGACCGCGCGATCGGGCGGAAGACTCCCACCCGCTTCACCGACCGGGAGAGCGTCGCCAGCACTCCGAGAGCGATGGTCGACTTGCCGGTGTGGCCTTCCGCCGAGGTGATGTAGACGCTGCGTGTCGCGTTCAGTTTCGGTAACTTCCCTTCGCCGCCGGTGGCGCGGCATCAACAATCCTACGGAACCCTCCGCTGCCGTCGAAGCGGTCAGTCGGCCCCGGTGCGGCCGCCGGCGTGCGGCCCCTGGAACACCCAGTCGGTGACCTCGGGGATGTCCTCGCCGTGATCTCGCGTGTACTGGCGCGCGCGAGCCCGGGCATCCTGCATCCGTTGCCGCAGTGGGCCTCGCGTCTCGGCGAGGCGCGGCACACGGTCGATCACGTCCATCACCAGCCTGTACCGGTCGAGGTCGTTGAGCATGAGCATGTCGAACGGCGTGGTGGTCGTGCCGTTCTCCTTGAAGCCGCGCACGTGCAGGTTGTCGTGGCCGGCCCTGCGGTAGGTGAGCCGGTGGATGAGCGCCGGGTAGCCGTGGTAGGCGAAGATGATCGGCTTGTCGACGGTGAAGAGGGCGTCGAAGTCGGGGTCGGACATGCCGTGCGGATGCTCGCGTTGATCCTGCAGGCGCATCAGGTCGATGACGTTCACCACCCGCACCTTCAACTGCGGCAGGTGCTCCCGGAGCATGGATGCCGCAGCGATTGTTTCCATGGTTGGCACGTCGCCTGCGCAGCCGAGCACGACATCCGGTTCCTGGCCCGCCACTTCGGTGCCGGCCCAGTCCCAGATGCCGGCGCCCTGCGTGCAATGCGCGACGGCCTGGTCCATGGTCAGCCACTGCGGCTGCGGCTGCTTGCCCGCGACGACGACGTTGACGTAGTCCGTGGTGCGCAGGACGTGGTCGTAGGTGCTCAACAGGGTGTTGGCGTCGACCGGGAGGTAGACCCGGACGACCTCCGCCTTCTTGTTGATCACGTGGTCGATGAAGCCGGGGTCCTGGTGGCTGAAGCCGTTGTGGTCCTGCCGCCAGACGTGGCTTGAGAGCAGGTAGTTGAGGCTCGAGATCGGCCGGCGCCAGGGCAGTTCCCGCGCCACCTTGAGCCACTTGGCGTGCTGGTTGAACATCGAGTCGACGATGTGAATGAACGCTTCGTACGAGTTGAAGAGCCCGTGCCGCCCGGTCAGCAGGTAGCCCTCGAGCCAGCCCTCACACAGGTGCTCGCTGAGGACCTCCATCACGCGCCCGGTACGCGCCAGGTTCTGGTCGACCGGCAGGATGTCGGCCGCCCACTGCTTGGCAGTGTGCGCGTAGACGGCGGGAGCGAGCCGGTTGGATGCCGTCTCGTCGGGGCCGAAGATGCGGAAGTTGTCGGGGTTGTCGCGGATGACGTCGGCGAGCCAGCCGCCGAGCACCCGGGTCGCCTCGCCGTCCACCGCGCCCGGGCTTGGCACGTCGACCCCGTAGTCGCGGAAGTCCGGCAGCTTGAGTTCGCGGCGCAGCAGCCCGCCGTTCGCGTGCGGTGTTGCGCTCATCCGCAGGTCGCCGTCGGGCACGGATGCCTGCACCAGCGGGGTCGGTGCGCCGTCGGGCCCGAAAAGCTCCTCCGGTCGGTAGGAGCGCATCCACTCTTCGAGGAGACGCAAGTGCTCCGCCGAGCCGCGCACATTCGAGAGTGGTACCTGGTGGGAGCGCCAGGTGTTCTCGACCGGCTCATCGTCGATGATGGGCGGGCAGGTCCAGCCCTTCGGGGTGCGCAGGATGATCATCGGCCAGCGTGGGCGGGTCGTGTCGCCGTCGGCGGCCCGCTGCCGAATCGCGGTGATCTCGTCCATCACCTGGTCGAGGGTGCGCGCCATCCGATCGTGCACGAGCATCGGGTCTTCACCGTCGAAGCCGCCCTCGACGACGTACGGCCGGTGGCCGTGCCCGCGCATCAGATCGAGCAGTTCATCTTCGTCGATGCGCGCGAGCACGGCCGGGTTGGCGATCTTGTAGCCGTTGAGGTGCAGGATGGGCAGCACCACGCCGTCCTGCACAGGGTCGATGAACTTGTTCGACTGCCAGCTGCCGGCGAGCGGGCCGGTCTCCGCCTCGCCGTCGCCGATGACGGCGGCGACCAGCAGGTCTGGGTTGTCGAAAGCGGCGCCGTACGCGTGGCTCAGCGAGTACCCCAGTTCACCGCCCTCGTGGATCGACCCGGGCGTCTCCGGGGCGACATGACTGGGGATGCCGCCGGGGAACGAGAACTGGCGGAACAAGGCGCGCATCCCGTCGGTCGTTTGGGAAATGGCCGGGTACACCTCGGAGTAGGTGCCGTCCAGCCACGCGCCCGCGACCAGGCCGGGACCGCCGTGGCCGGGACCAGTGACGTACAGCGTCTTCTGGTTCCGTTCCCGGATGATGCGGTTCAGGTGGGCGTAGAGAAAGTTGAGCCCAGGAGTGGTTCCCCAGTGTCCGAGCAATCGGGGCTTGATGTGCTCGGCGGCGAGCGGATCGGTCAGCAGCGGATTGTCGAGGAGGTAGATCTGCCCGACGCTGAGGTAGTTGGCCGCCCGCCAGTAGGCGTCGATCGCGGCGAGAGTGTCGGCATCGCGTGCGGCAGGCTCGGCCCGACTGGTAGTGCTATCCGTCATTGGGCTCTCTCCGCTCGGTTGCCTCGTCTCATCCTAGGTAGAGGTCATCAGCGGACGTTCAGTCGTCGTTCAGCAACGTTGCGGTGACCAGCACGGTGGGTGCGGCCGGCGCGTCCGAGCCGGATGCCGCGCCGCGCCAGCGCCTCCTCTTCCTCGCGCTCTACACCGTCGGAGTCGATGGTGATCAACCACCAACGCGTCATCGCCCAGGTCGGGGATCCCGGCGACAGCACCGGGAGCGAGGGGGTCGAAACGGGTCGGGTTCTGCATATTTCGATGGTGACACCACCACCCGACATTCGAACCTGATTTCGAGTCAACCGGGGAGAAGTCATCCCGCGCGCCGCCTGTGGAGGGGTTGCGCACGCTAGTGGTCGAGTGGTCGAGCCGCTCAAGACCGCCGAACACGGATCTCGACGGGCGCGATCACCGGGAGGCTCGATCACCGACTGGGCGGGAAAAGAAAGGACCCCTCGCGCACCCGCCAGAGCCCGGTTGCCCTTGCTACGTTTCCGTCCTGGGGGAGTTGGCCTGGATGGCGCCACGCGAGGAGCCGCCGCCAGTCTACCGGTTCGGCGCATCCGGTCCACTCAGAGCAGGATGCCGAGCGGTTTCTCAAGCACCGCAACCAAGTCGGCGAGGAACGCCGCACCAGTCGCGCCGTCCATCACCCGGTGGTCGACGGTTAGCGTGAGCTTCAGCTTCGACACTTCGGCGAGCGCCCCATCGCGCATGACCGGATCCTTGGTGGCCGCCCCGACGGCGAGAATCCCGGCCTCTGGCGGGTTGAGCATGGCCGTGAACTGGTCGATGCCGAACATGCCGAGGTTGCTGACACTGAAGGTGCCGCCGCTCATCTCGTCCAGTGCGAGCTTCCCTGCACGCGCCTTCTCGGCCAGCGCGCGCGTGCGCTGGGCCACCTCGCTGAGCGAGATCCGGTCAGCGTCCTTGATGACCGGGACCAGCAGCCCGTTCTCCGTGGCGACCGCCACCCCGATGTTGACCCGGTTGTGGCTGAGCACGGCGTCGCCGTCCCAGGATGCGTTCGCCTCCGGATGCCTGCGCAGGGTCACCGCGGCGGCACGCACGATGAGGTCGTTGACACTCACCTTGACGCCTTGGCTCTCGAGCGTCGCGTTGATGCTCGCCCGGAATTCGAGGAAGGCATCGAGTTCTGCGACCGCAGTGAGAAAGAAGTGCGGCACCTGCTGGCTCTCGGTGAGGCGCTTCGCGGCAACCATCCGGATGCGATTGGCGGGCACCCGCTCGGATTCCCTGGCATCCCCCGTCGGCGCAGCTGCCGTCGCCTGCGGCGCCGGTGTCGCTGCCGGTTCGGCCTGCCGCGGCTCCTGCGCAGCGCCGGACCCCGCGGCCTCGATTGCCGCCTCGACGTCCGCGCGGATGATGCGGCCCTGTGGTCCGGTACCGGCGATCGTCGCCGGGTCGATTCCATGGTCGCGAGCCAGCTTGCGCGCGAGAGGCGACATGCGTGAGACACCGCCGGTGGTGAGGCGCCCTGAGTCGCTCATCTGGGTCGGCGCGGCGGCCTGCTGCGGCTCGGGTGCGGGCTCTGGCCTCGCGGGCTCCCCCGCTTCCGTTCCGCCTGCCGTCTCCTTCTCCGCTGGCTGCGCTGGCTCTTCCGCCTCCTGCTCAGCGGCGGGCGGCGCAGCATCCGGGGCCTTCTTGCCCGAGCCGTCCCCGATGATGGCCACCGCCTGGCCGATCGGCACGATGGTGCCCTCCGGCACGAGCTGCTGCTCGAGAACGCCGTCCTCGAACGCTTCGAGCTCCATGGTTGCCTTGTCGGTCTCGATCTCGGCGAGCGCGTCTCCTTTCGCGACCCGGTCTCCGACGTTTTTCAGCCACTTGGCGAGTTCACCCTCCTCCATCGTGTCGGACAGCCGGGGCATGGTCACTTCGGACATCGAGTTCCTCCTACTTCCTGAACCCGCTGGCGTCGAGGGTCTCCCGGATGACCCGGGTGAGGTCCTCGGCATCCGGCAACGCGGCCAGCTCGAGGGGTTTCGCATACGGCAGCGGCACCTCGGCGGCGGCGACCCGTCGGACCGGCGCATCAAGGTAGTCGAATGCGCCCTCGCCGATCGTCGCCGCGATCTCGGCACCGACGCCGTAGCTGAGCATGTCGTCCTCGAAGATCACGGCGCGGCTCGTCTTGCGCACCGAGTCGCAGAAGGTCTCCCGGTCGAGCGGTCGCAGGCTGCGCAGGTCGACAACCTCGATCGAGATGCCCTCCTCTTCGAGCGCGTTGGCCACCTCGAGCGCGGTCACCATGCCGCGCGAGTAGCTGACGACGGTGAGGTCGGTGCCCCTCTTGGCGACCGCTGCGCGGCCGATCTCGGCGACCTGCTCGCCATCCGGAACCTCGCCCTTGCTGTTGTACAGGGCCAAGTTCTCGAGAAACAGCACCGGGTCGTCGTCGCGGATGGCCGCGGTGAGCAGCGCCTTGGCGTCGGCCGGGGTCGACGGCGCCACCACCTTCAGGCCCGGGATGTGCGCGTACCACACCTCGAGGTTCTGCGAGTGTGTCGCGGCGAGCTGCTGGCCGCCGCCGCCTGGGGTCCGGATGACCATGGGCACGCTGGATTGCCCACCGAACATCCCGTAGATCTTCGCCGCGTGGTTCACGATCTGGTCGATCGCGATCAGGCTGAAGTTGAGTGTCATGATCTCGACGATCGGCCGAAGCCCGAGCATCGCCGCGCCGACCGCCGCGCCGACGAAGCCCTCCTCCGAGATCGGGGTGTCGACGATGCGTTTCGGGCCGAAGTCCTTCAGCAGGCCGGCGGTGATCTTGTACGACCCCTCGAAGACGCCAATCTCCTCGCCCATGACGAAGACGTTCTCGTCACGCTCGAGCTCGGCGCGGATGGTCTCCTGCAGCGCCTGTCGGTAGGTGATCACCCTCGGCTCGCTCATCTGGCCATCACCGGCTCTCCCGGGTAGGCGCCCGGCATGTTGGCGACCTTGGTGGCGTAGCTGAACTCGAACAGCTCCTCCTCGCTGGGCAGCGGGCTGGCGTCGGCGAAGTCGACCGCCTCGGCGACGGTCTGCTGCACCTTCTTGTGCAGCTGTTCCTCTGCCGCGTCGTCGAGCACTCCCTGGTCGGCGAGCCGGGCGCGGAAGGCGGGGACCGGGTCGTTCTGCTTCGCCACCTCGACGTCGTCGGGATGGCGGTACTTCGCTGGGTCGACCACCGAGTGCCCGCGCAGCCGGTAGCTCAACGTCTCGAGGATCATCGGCTGCCGTTCGACGCGCGCGCGTTCCAGTGCCGCGAGTGCGGCGTCGCGCACCACGAGCGGGTCATCGCCGTCGACGCGTTCGCCCGGGATCCGGTACGCCGAGCCCCTCTTATACAGGTCGGGCTCTGCGGATGCCCGGTCGACGGTCGTGCCCATCCCGAGTCGATTGTTGACGATCACATAGACGATCGGCAGTTTCCACAGGCCGGCGAGGTTGAGGGACTCGTGGAACGCCCCGATGTTGGTGGTGCCGTCGCCGAGGATGCACATGACCGCCTCGGCATCCGGCGCCGGGTCGCTGCGATAGGCGATCGCGAGCGCTGCGCCTGTCGCCGGCGGGAGCTGGCCGCCGACGATGCCGTAGCCGCCAAGCATCCGGAGCTTGCTGTCGAACATGTGCATCGAGCCGCCGCGGCCACCGACAACGCCGTCGGTTCGGCCGAACAGCTCGGCCATCACCCGGCGCGGTTCCATGCCGCGGACGATCGCGTAGCCGTGGTCGCGATAGGAGGTGAAGAGGTAGTCCTGCGGTTGCAGCGCGGACATCAGGCCGACGACGGTGGCCTCCTCGCCGAGGTTGAGGTGGCAGTAGCCGCCGATCTTGGCACGCGCGTACATCTCGGCTGCCTTGAGCTCGAATTCGCGCACGAGCACCATCTGCTCGTAGAAGCTGCGCAAGGTGTCGGGGCTGTCTTCGGGTGGCTGTTTGGCGCCGGATGCCGCTTTGGCACGAGTGCGTGGTTTGGCTCCGGATTGCGGGTTTGCCTTCTCGCGCCGCTTGGGTTCCGCCATACCGGCCTCACTCCTTCGAATGACCCTGTCTCATCACAGTAGGCACGCTTCGAGTGGTGGTGGCTGACTTGCATCGATCGCACAGGGAGCGGGCCTCGTGATCGGCGCGCGGCATCCGGACGATCGCGTAGGATGTGGGAGGTCATCCGGCAGTGCCGGAATGCCAGGAGGATTCGCCTAGTGGCCTATGGCGCACGCTTGGAAAGCGTGTTGGGTGCAAGCCCTCGGGGGTTCGAATCCCCCATCCTCCGCAGAAGAAATGCCGGTCCACCCAGGTGGGCCGGCATTCGTCGTTTCTCTTCCGTGTTGTCCGCTCGCGACTGCGACGATGGACCCATGGCGCAGTACGAGAACAAGACGAAGCCCACGCAGGTCACGGCCTCGGAGTTCATCGCGCACGTCGAACATCCGGTGCGGCGAGCTGACGCCGAGACCTTGGACGACATGTTCAGGCGGATCACCGGCCAGGAACCGGTGATGTGGGGTCCCACCATGGTGGGCTATGGCCAGTACCACTACGAGTACGACTCTGGCCACAGCGGTGACGCCTTCGCTGCTGGGTTCTCCCCGCGGAAGGCGAGCCTGTCGCTGTACGGCATGACCTGGCAGCCGGAGGCTCCGGAGCTGCTG
The DNA here is from genome assembly GCA_963702165.1 of uncultured Actinomycetota bacterium. GTDB lineage: Bacteria > Actinomycetota > Actinomycetes > Actinomycetales > Microbacteriaceae > Terrimesophilobacter. The sequence continues at coordinate 1,893,759 of OY969722.1, forward strand.
GCCAAACTCGGGAAGCATCGCGTCGGCGCCGCGTGTCTGTACGTCAACAAGCTCGCGGACGTGGACCTCGACGTCCTGGAAGAGCTCATCCGCACCGGCTACCGGTACGTGACCGAGGAGCTCGACCAGCCGCGTTCCTGACGGGCGGCCGTTTCAAAACGCCGCGCCTTAAGCGCCGATCCGCGCCTCGTGCGGTCATCCGCGGCAGGTGCGCCGGGCGCGGATGTCCGCAACGGGCGCGGGCGTGCGTCGCGAAGCCTGAGTGTCAGCCGTGTGCCGGGCCGGGTCCCTTGCGGTTAACGTGACACGACCAGGACTCAACGTCCCGTCAGATCAGACGCGTTCACAAGACGCCTGCTTCAAGGAGGAAGCGATGCGAAAACTATTACTCGTGCTCGTCGCTGCGTTTGCCATGATCCTCGGCTACGCGGCACCAGCATCCGCCATCACCGGAAACTTCGTCGAAGACAACGAGCACCCGTTCGTCGGCCTTGTCGTCTTCTACGACGATGCCGGGCAGTTCAGTCACCGCTGTTCCGGTTCCCTGCTGACCCCAACGGTGTTCCTGACCGCCGGCCACTGCACGCAGGGCGTGTCGACCGCGCGCGTGTACTTCCAGCAGGACGCGGGCGCCAACTTGGACCCCGTCACCGGCGTCGACCCGATAACCGGCTACCCGGAGACCTGCGCGGCCGGAACGCTCGGGGTGCTGTGCGCGACCTCCGATGAGCTCTACGACTTCGGATTCTCCCTCACACTGCCCAACACGATGGACGCTGGCATCGTCGTGCTCGACCAGCCGATCATGCTCGCCGAATACGGCTCGCTGGCTGTGGCCGGTTCGCTGGATCAGTTTGCGACAGCGCGCGGTCAGAAGAACCTCACCGTCACCGCGAGCGGGTACGGTCTCACCGAGTCGAACCCGGTCAAGTTCACGTCGTTCCGGGAGCGGCTGATGGCTCAGGCGAAGATCACCAACCTGCGCAGCGCTCTCACCGACGGGTTCAACCTGCAGACCAACGGCAACGGTCTCGGCAAGGGTGGGACCTGCTCCGGCGATTCCGGCGGTCCGGTGTTCTACGGCGGGTTCGAGTCGAACACGATTGTCGCCGTCACCTCGTTCGGCCTGAACCAATGGTGCCGTGGCGTGGACTTCTCCTTCCGCACCGACCAGACCGCGGTGCTCGAGTGGATCGAGTCGGTGATCGGTCCTGAGGAGTTCGCCCAGATCGACTTCGTGACGATCTAGTACGTCGACGGATGCCGGTCGCAACGGTGCGGCCGGCATCCGCCTTCCGTTCGGCCAGCGCGCTCCGTTCGGCCAGCGCGCCGGCTCCGGACATCCGCGCGCCGTCCGACAACCCGCGCAGTTCCGGACAGCCGCGCGCGTCCGCCCGACCGCGCCGGTTCCGGACAACCGCGACAGGTGCGCGGGGCGCGGATGTCCGGACGGGGCGCGTCAGGCGATCGCGGCCCACTCCTCGCCGTTGATGATGATGACGCACACCAGCGAGGCCAGCAGGATCAGCCCGAACAGGATGGCGAGGGTGATGAGCCGCACGCGCTGGCGGAACACCAGCAGCCTCACGCCGATCATCGCCAGGTACAGCGCGAGGACGATCGCGAACCCGGTCCAGGCGACTGCCGGGTTGAGCACCGACAGCCAGGCGAGCATGCCCGCGCAGATCGCCGTCAGGATGCCGCCCATGACAAGCCAGATTGCCCCGGATGACGTGCGCAGGGAGGGCTGGTTGCCAACCTTGGTTGGGTCGAACTCACCGCCCGACATGCTGCTCACCTCCACCCTGAGAGCGAGGCTAGGAGCGTCACCTGTGAGCCATGTCAGCGCCGACGCCTGGATGTGCAGGAGATCCCTCGTTATGCAGGAGATCCGGGCCACGTCCGACACTTCTACTGGGATCCGGGCCCACTTGGCGTCGAAAGTCCTGCACAACAGGGGGCGCTAGGCGTCGGTCACGCGCGACGTGTCAACGCGACCACGGCCAAAGGCGTCGATCCGCCCCCATCGCCCCGGGATGTCGAGCAACTCCAGCCGGCCAATGGTCTCCGGAAGCGCGGGGTCCACGATCAGGTGCCCGTCCATCGGCTCGAGGCCGAGCATCGTGCGCAGCAGCAGCAGCGGCGCGCCGGTTGACCACGCCTGCGGACTGCACGCGGTGGGGTACTGCACCGGAAACTGGGTCATCGACTTCGGGTAGCCGCCGAACGCTTCCGGCAACCGGCCGTCGAAGAAGCGAGACGCCTCGAGGATGCCTGCCGCAACCAGCGCCGCCTCATCCTTGTAGCCGTAGCGCCGCAGGCCCCACGCGACGAACGAGCTGTCGAACGGCCAGATGGTGCCGTTGTGGTAGCCGATCGGGTTGTACCTGGCCTCCCCGACGGCGAGGGTGCGGATGCCCCAGCCGGAGAACAGCCGGTCGCTCATGAGGTGGTCGACGACGGCCTGGGCCTTCGAGTCGTCGACGATGCCGCTCCACAGCAGGTGGCCGATGTTCGAGGTGAGCGCATCCACCTGCCGCCCGTCCGGATCGAGGGCGAGCGCGAAGTACTCGCCGTCGGCGACCCAGAAGTCCTGGTTGAAGCGCCGCTTGAGGTCCGCGGCCTGCTTCTCCAGCTCGGCGGCGAACTCCGGGTCGCCCCACACCTCGCGCGCGAGTCGTGCCGCGCGCACCTTGGCGTCGTAGGCGTACCCCTGAAGCTCGCAGGTTGCCCGGGGGAATCCGGGCAGCTTGCCGTCGTGGAACGAGATCGAGTCCCACGAGTCCTTCCAGCACTGGTTCTCCAGCCCGGTGTCGGCGTTGCGACGCTCGTACGACACGTAGCCGTTGCCTTGCAGGTCCGCGTAGGTGTCGATCCAGTGCAGCGCTGCGCGCGCCTCGAACTCGAACTCCTTCACGAGCTCGACGTCGCCGGTCCACCGCTCGTACTCGTCGAGCAGGATCACGTACAGCTGGGTGGCATCGGCGGAGCCGTAGTAGGGAGAGTGCGGGCGCTCCTCGAACGCGGTCATCTCACCGAAACGCACCTCGTGCAGGATGCGGCCGGGGTCCTCGTCCCGGAAGTCGTCGACCCGGGTTCCCTGCCGCAATCCGAGTTGCCGCAGCGTCGTGGCCGCCAGCTCGGAACTGAACGGCAGCACCTGCAGGCTCGTGAAGATGCTGTCTCGGCCGAACATCGTCATGAACCACGGCAGCCCGGCCGCCGGCAGGCTGTTTCGCCCGGCAGTCAGGGGTGAGAAGCGCAGTGCCGCCAGGTCGACGAGACTGCGCTGGTAGGTCCTGTTCAGGGTCTCCCAGTCACAACCGAGTCGCGGTGTCTCCTCCAGCCAACGGCTGAGTCCTTGCGCCATGTCCTGAATCGGCCGCCTGGTCTGCTCCGCGAGCGAACGGCCCTGCCCCTCGACCTGCTGGGCGCTCAGTCCGATGGCGACATCGAGCTCGGTCTTCCAGGTCTCGTGTGCGCCGATCGTGATCGCGAACGTCAACCCGTTCTCGTCCACCGTGCAGTCCTGGGACGACGTAATGGCCGTCGATCGGCGATAGGTGTCGCGTTCGTATTCCAGGTGCAGCCCATCGCCCTCCACCCGCTTGGAGTACGACCCCTTCTTCTTCAGCGCGTCTTTCACCTCGAACAGGTCGGCAAAATCGGCATCCGCGTCGATGCGCACCGTGAGTTCGACCGCCTGGTCATCATGGTTCAGGATCGACAGCTCCTCGGTGAAGCCGTTCCCCACCGATCGCTGCCGGATGACCGACATGGTCGCGTTCACGTAGACGCTGCCGACCCCAGGCACGAGGAAGAACCGCGCCTGGAAATACTGCAGATTGTCGGTCGACAGCGACGTGAGTCGCTCGTCATTGATCGTGAGTACCCACTTCGACAGGAACCGGGTGTCGAACGAGAACAGCCCGGTCGGGTCGCTGGGCGACGCCTCAACGTCACCCACCTCATCGCTGACCACGAAGGTGTTGCCGTTCAGGATGCTGACCAGCTCGCTCATGAGGCGCCCCTCGTCTCTGCGGTGGGATCCCAGCCGGGAGGGGGGCTGGGGAAGATGCGTTGAATGATCACGAGCAGCTCGACGTTGCCGCGCGCGGCGAGCGCGCCCCGCAGCACCGCCGCGTTGGCGTTCGTGCGGCCGGCGACCAGGTCTTCGAAGGTCGACCGATCGCCGCGGATGGTGCAGTCGGCGGGTCCGGACTGATGGGTGACGGTCAGCCGGCCGTGATCGACGACCACCATCCAGGAGTCCGCGGCGTCGCCGTCGACAATCTCGAACCGGATGCTTCCGGCGACCTTGCGGAGCAGCGGCTCGTTTCCGCGCTCGCCGAGTTCCTCGAAGAATCGGGCCGGATCGTTGGAGGTAACCGGAGACGCCTGCGAATTGTTCACCCGGTCAGGATGCGCGCCGCCTCATCTCCCGATCGTCACCCGGTACGGATGACTTGCAACGGCCGCCGCGTCCTTCGGGTCAGAGTCGTTCCTCGAGCCCCCAGGCCTGGCCGTAGCCGCCCTCCGCTTCCGACAACGCCATCAGGTCGAGGAACGGCTTCGCGTCGAACGCCTCTGGACCGAGCACCCCGACCCCCGACCACGTGCCGCGCGCCAGCAGCTCGAGCGCGATCACCGGGTTCATGGCCGTCTGCCAGACGACGCACTGGGACTCGTACTCGGCCATCGTCCACTCGTTGTCGGCGACGTGATACAGGTACACCTCGCGCGGATTGCCGTCCTTGCCCTTGCCGGTGACCCACACCCCCGCGCAGGTCTTGCCGGTCATCTGCGGGCCGATGGTCGCAGGGTCGGGCAGGGCGGCGGCGACCACGTCGCGCGGGGCGACCATCACCGGACCGTCGGCCGAACGCACCCGGATCGGCACGGTCGAGTCGAGGTGCAGCTGGTGCAGCGTCTTCAGGATGCCGATGAACTCGGCCCCGAGCCCGTACTTGAAGGTGACGCGCTTGGCATCGAGCCAGCGGGGCATGAGCAGCACCTCTTCGTGCTCGACGTTGACGCACTCGACCGGGCCGATGCCATCCGGGAAATGGAACACCTCTGGCTCGCTGAACGGCTCCGTGGTGTACCAGCCGCGGTCCTTCTCCCACACCACGGGTGGGTTCAGGCACTCCTCGATGGTGGTCCAGATGCTGAAGCTCGGCGCGAAGATCTCCTCGCCGGATTCGTCGCGCACCACCAGGTTGGCACCGTCGCGGGTGCCCAGCTCATCGACCTCGCTGAACAGATGGTCGACCGCGTACCGGGCGAAGACGTCGCTCAGCCCGGGCTCGACGCCGATGCCGACCACCGCGAGCCGTCCGGCCCGCTCCCAGTCCGGTGCCTGCGCGAACTGGTCGTCGCCGAGCTTGACATTGGTCTCCTCGTGCGGGTTGCCCGGATGCGGCTCGGACAGGCTCATCGCCATGTCCAGGTAGTCTGCGTCGGCGGCCAGCGCGCCCGCGAAGATGGTCGGCACGAACTTCGGCTCGACGGCGTTCATCACGTGGGTGGCGTTGTGCTCGCGGGCGACGGATGCGACGTCGTCCGGATTCGAGGCGTCGATCCGAGCAGCCACGAACCGGCCGCTCTGCGGGCCGTGCCGTTCCTCGATCCAGGCGACGGTCGACTGTGCCCGGGCCAGGTCGTAGTCGGAGACGATCATCGTTTCGAAGAAGTCGCGCCGTGCGGCGATCTTCGCGATCGCGTTTCCGACGCCGCCCGCGCCAACCAAGAGAATCCTCATAGGCGGAAACTTACTCGTTTCGGCCGAGAACTCACCCGGCTGACGACACCGAATCAGTTGCGAATCGGGCTTCGCGCTCACGATTCAGTCGTATGGCAAACGGCGCCCACACGATTACCGCAATCCCCGCGCCGATCAGCGCGCCACCGATGGTGTCGCTGAGCCAGTGCACGCCGAGGTAGGTGCGGCTCCAAGCCATAGCGACGACGTAGACGGAGCCGACCACCCACAACCAGGTTCGGGCGAAGATGATCGCGAGCGCCACCGCAAGCGTCGCGGCGTTGGCCACGTGCCCGCTCGGGAACGACCCGAAGTCGCTCGCCACGAGCATCTCCTCCGGTCGTGGCCTGCCGAACACGGCCTTCAACCCCTGAACGACCGCGACGCTGGTGAGCAGCGCAATCGCGAAATAGAGCGCCGCCCACGGCATCCGGAGCACGAGGAGCACGGCGATCACGCCCAGCGGCACGAGGGTGTTGGCGAACCAGCCCCCGCCGATGAAGTTGAGGAACAGCGCGGGGACCTCCAGATACGGCACCCGGTCCTCGAGGATCTCCTTCATCCACTCGGTGTCGAGCAGCAGCGGCTGGTTATGGCGCACGAAGACGATCACCCCGAGCAGCACCGCCAGCACGACCGCGACCAGGCCGCTGACCAGCGGCCAGTGGCGGGTGATCCAGCTCGCCTTGCGTCTCGACTCCGGCCCCTGCATCCCTTCAGGCTAGAACCGGTGGCTCGGCCGGCCGCGAATTGCGGCAAGTTCGGGGTAACACGTCAGGCGCACCTGCACATTGCCTCAGGTCGTGGGGGTCTCGACAGGCTCGAGAACCGGCGGGTCGGCCACACTGGATTCATGCCCTCAACACTGGTCGCCGGAATCGACTCATCCACCCAGAGCTGCAAGGTCGTCATCCGCGACCTCGCCACCGGGGCGATCGTGCGGACCGGTCGGGCGCCGCATCCGGGCGGCACCGAGGTGCACCCGGATGCCTGGTGGACGGCCCTTCAGGCGGCTGCCACCGAAGCCGGCGGGCTCGCCGATGTCGCCGCCGCCTCGATCGCCGGTCAGCAGCACGGTCTGGTGGCGCTGGATGCCGCCGGCCGGGTCATCCGTCCGGCGCTGCTGTGGAACGACACCAGGTCTGCCCAGGCGGCCGCGGACCTGATCGCCGAGGTCGGGGGTTCGGAGCTCGTGCGCCGGACCGGGTCGGTGCCGGTCGCGTCGTTCACGATCACCAAGCTGCGCTGGCTGGCCGACGCCGAGCCAGAGAACGCCGCCCGCATCGCCGCGGTCGCCCTGCCGCACGACTGGCTGAGCTGGCGGCTGCGCGGCTTCGGGCCGGAGGGCGAGAGCCCGCTCGGGCCGCGCCTCGATGAGCTCTTCACCGACCGCTCCGACGCGAGCGGCACCGGCTACTTCGACGCCGCATCCGACCGCTACGACCACGACCTGCTCACCCTCGCCCTCCGCCGTACTGAAAATGCAGGAGTTCTGCTGCCGGACGTGCTCTCCGAGCACGGATCGCGGCGCGTCGCGGCCGGATCTCCTGCATTCTCGGGCGGGCTGCCGGACGCGGCGGTGGTCGCGGCCGGGGCCGGTGACAACGCCGCCGCCGCGCTCGGCCTCGGGGCGCGCACCGGGGATCTGGTCGTCTCGATCGGCACGAGCGGCACCGTGTTCGCGGTCACCGCGCATCCGGTGCGCGACGAGACCGGCACCATCGCCGGGTTCGCGGATGCCGCGGGCGGCTTCCTCCCGATCGTCGTCACCCTGAACGCCGCACGCGTGCTGGATGCGATCGCCGGCGTGCTCGACGTCGACCACGACGGCCTCGCCCGGCTCGCGCTGGAGGCGGAACCCGGGTCGGCCGGTCTGGTGCTGACCCCGTACTTCGAGGGCGAGCGCACGCCCAACCTGCCGGATGCGACGGCGCGGCTGACCGGGATGACTCTCGCGTCGACGACCCGGCCCGCCCTGGCCCGCGCGGCGATCGAGGGGATGCTGTGTGGCCTCGCCGACGGTGTCGACGCCATCCGGAATGCCGGAGTGAGCGCGAACCGGATCCTGTTGGTCGGCGGCGCCGCGCAGAACCCGGCGGTCCAGCTGGTGGCAAGCCAGGTCTTCGACCTGCCCGTGGCCGTGCCTACACCCGGCGAGTACGTCGCATCCGGAGCCGCCGTGCAGTCGGCGTGGGCGCTCACCGGGGAGCGGCCCGACTGGCCGGCCACGCTGTCCGCGGCACCGGACAGCGACTACCGGAGCGTCATCCGACAGCAGTATCGGGCGGCGTCAGCGCCCGCGAGCGACGCTTGACGACGGTCACGATGATGGCTGCGGTCGCGAGCCCCACCGGCCACACCAGGTTGAATCCGGCGAGCGCGAGCAGGCCGAGCACGAGCACGCAGGAGATCACCGCGAGCCACCAGCCCACCGAGTAACGGTCCAGCAGCCGAATGGCCGCGGCCATGCCCACGCCGTAGATCGCCACCATGCAGCTGGTGTGAATCAGGATGAACGAGGTCAGGTTCAGGTCGGCGAGCACGAGCGCGACCATGTACACGACGCCGACCCCGGCGACAACCGACAGTGCGCGGCGCGGCACTCCCCCGGTCTCAGCGCCGGCCGCCATCCAACGCGGCAGGTCACCATCGCGACCCAATGACGCGCCGAGCTTGGCGAACGCTCCGACATACAGGTTGAGCACGCCGACGGCGACAACCCCGGCGATGAAGGCGACGAAGATCGGTCCGATACCCGGTGCGGTGGTGGCGACCAGGTCGAGCAGCGGCACGTCACTCTTCGCGGCATCCACGCCCATCACCGCGATCGTGACCACCTGCAGGCCGAGGTAGGCGGCGCCGACCGCCAGGATCGCGATCGCAGTGGCGAGCGGGATGGTGCGGCGCGGGTTGCGGAACTCCCCAGCGATGTGGGTCACCGCCTCCCAGCCGGCGGTCGCCCAGACGAAGAGGTTGATGGCGGCGCCGACACCAGCCCAGCCGTGCGGCAGGAACGGCTGGAAGTTGTCGGCGTCGGCAGCGGGAACGGTCACCACGATGACGCCGACCACGATCACGACCAGCAGCCCGGAGAGCACGAGCTGCACGCGGCCGGAGACCCGCACCCCGAACAGGTTCGACAGGAACGGCGGGATCAGCAGCACCACCGCGACGAGCACGACGGCCCAGCGCGGACCGCCGACGACACCGACGATGTAGGCGGCACCGAGCACGGCGACGACCGGCATCCCGACCCCGACGCCGAAGAAGAACCAGTAGCCGGCGGCGCGCGCGGCGGTGTTGCCGAGGGCGCGCCGCACGAAGGTGGCGACGCCTCCGGCATCCGGGTATCGGGCGGCAAGCGCGGCGAAGGTGCCTGCGAGGGGGATGGAGAGCAGGAGCACCGCGGTGATCGAGATGATCGACGCAGGCCCGGCAACGGATGCGGCGAGCGCCGGCAGCACGAGGATTCCGGTGCCGAGCACCGAGGCGATGTAGAGCGCGGAGCCTTGCCAGAGGCCGACGGTGCCGGTAGCGGAGTGGGTTGGCGCGGCGTCCATGGTGCGGGTCATGATTCGATTCTCGGATGGCAGGAATGCGCGGACGAGCGAATTTCTGCCATCCCGATGACTGATGGTGCCAAGCTCGGCGCAAGCTCCATCGTAGGACCGTGCGGGGCGGTCGGTGCTCGACCACCGGACCGGGGAGGGTCCGAACACCACGTACGCTGAGTGGTCGTGACTTCCCAACGCGACCGAGCCGTAGGCGCCGGCATGCAGCTCGGTTCGCAGCTGAGCGTCAACTTCGGCTCTTCCATCGCCGGGCTCATCATCCCCGTCGTCGGCAGCGCCGCGGTGGTCGCCGGGCGACAGCTTGTGACCATGATCGTGCTGCTGCCGGTCACCCGGCCCCGGATGCGTGGACGCTCACTCACCGAGCTCTGGCCGGCGCTCGCGCTGGGGGTCGCGCTCGCCGGGATGAACCTGGCCTTCTACGAGGCAGTCGGCCGGATCGGCGTCGGCCCGGCCGTCACCATCGAGTTCCTCGGCCCGCTCGCCATTGCGCTCGCGACATCCCGTCGCTTGCTGGACGTGCTGTGCGCGATCGGCGCCGGCATCGGCGTCTACCTGCTGGTCGGCCCCGAGGGCGACTTCGATCCGTTCGGCGTCGTCATGGGACTGACCGCGGGCGTGGGCTGGGCCGCGTACATCCTGCTGACAAGGCGTGTGGCGCAGCAATTCCGCGGCCTCGAGGGACTCGCGATCGCGAGCCTCGTTGCGCTCGTGCTGACCCTGCCGATCGGGGCGCTGACTATCGACTACAGGGCGCTGGACTGGGGAGTCATCTGGCTGCTGGTGGTCGTCGGCGTGCTGTGCTCGGCCCTCCCGTACAGCCTGGACAATCTGATCCTGCGCAGGATCACACCGCGCCTCTACTCGATCATCACCGCGCTTGCGCCGGTGCTCGCCACCTTCGCCGGCTGGATCGTGCTGGGACAGTCGCTCACGCAACTGCAGCTGCTCGCAGTCGGCATCGTATGCGTCTCGGCGGGCACGGCGATCACGACCCAGCGCGACAAGCCGTCGTCGCCGCTGGAAGAGGCCGCGAGCGACATCCCCTAGCGGCCGAGGCCCGCCTCCCGCGCGGCGATCACCGCTTCCGCGCGGCCGGCGACCTGCAGCTTCGCGAAGATATTCGACACGTTGTTCCGGATCGTCTTCGGCGACAGGAACAGTGTCTGCGCGATCTGGCCGTTGGTGCGCCCCGCGGCGATCAGGTCGAGGATCTCGCGTTCCCGGGCGGTGAGCTGCGGGAACGCCTCGTTCACAAGCCCGCCCTTGTCGACCCGCGCGAAGTACTCTCCGATGCGCACCGCGATGCCCGGCCCGAATACCGCGTCGCCGCCCGCGACCGAGCGGATGGCGCGCGAGATGTCGTCCTGGCCGGCGCCCTTGAGCAGGTAACCTCGTGCCCCCGCGCGCATCGCCTCGAACACCGTCTCGTCATCTTCCGACATCGTCAGCACGACGATCCCGAGCTCCGGTTGGCGCTGCAGGATGCGACGGGTCGCCTCGATGCCGTCCATCACCGGCATCTGCACATCCATCACCACGACGTCGGGCTTCTCTGAGGCCACCGTCTCGATCGCCTCCGCACCGTCGCTCGCGGTGGCGACGACCGTCAGGCCGTCGATTGAGCCCAGCAGCGCGCCGAGGCCGTCCCGATAGACGGGGTGGTCATCGACGAGCACAATCCTGATGTCAGGCATCCACTTTCTCCTCTACGGCTGCGAGCGGCAGTTCCGCGCGGACGACGGTTCCGCCGCCGTCGCGGTTGGTGACGGTGAGCGAACCGCCGATCTCCTCGGCGCGTTCACGCATCGATCGCAGTCCGACCCCCGCCGTGGCGTCGCCCGGGATTCCGATTCCGTTGTCGCTGACCTCGACGACGAGCGAGCGCGGCAACCGCTCCAGGCGCACCGCGAGCCGGTTTCCGCCGGAGTGCCGGTGCGCGTTGGTCAGCGCTTCGGCCACGACCCGGTAGGCGGCGACCTCGATTGCCGGAGGCAGCGCATCCGGCACCTCGATCTCGTCGAAGCTCGCACCGAACCGATCGCACAGCTGCTCGGTTGCCCGAATCAGCCCCAGATCGTCGATCGCCGGCGGTCGCAGGTCGTGTGCCACACGGCGCACGTCGGTGATGGCGGAGGAGACCTCCTGGGCGGCGGCGTCGAGCAGGACGCCTGCGGCGCCGGGGTTGCGCTCGAGCACGTTCTTCGCCGTCTCGATGCGCAGCTTCGCGGCGGCGAGCGCCGGCCCCAGCCCGTCGTGCAGGTCGCGGCGCAGCCGGTGCCGTTCCGCCTCGCGCGTGAGCACGAGCTGTTCCCGGATCGCCTGCAGCTCGGCGCTCAGCGCGGTCGCCCGCACCGCAGCGGCGGCCTGGCGCACCAGGTCGGCGAGCAGCTGCTCGTCGCGCTGCGTCATCCGGCGCCGCCCCGGTGCGAGCTCGAGCCGGCCGATCGTCTTGCCCCGATAGGTGAGCGGCATTGCCTGCGCGGTCGCGGTCGGCTCTCCGTGGACCGCGACCAGCCGGCTGCCATCGCCGCCAGCGATCGAGACGGAAACATAGGGTGACGCGAAGGTGTCGGCCACGGTGCGGGCGATGTGCATGAGCTGGTCGTCTGGATCCGCTGCGCCCTCCAGCCGTCGCGACAGCGAAGAGATCACACCGTACGGGTCGCCGCGACGACCGTTGACCAGCCGCCCGACCGCCCACAGCAGCCGCTCGCGAAGCGGCGCGTAGGCGACGAAGACGACAAGCACCGACATGGTCGCGATGAACTGATTGCTCACCAGGCCGCCGACAAGGGCGATGAGCGCGAGGTCGACAGCGACGACACTGACGACAAGGATCGCGTAGACGAGTGTCCAGCTGATCAGGTTGTCGATGCTGTACAGCCGGTAGCGGGTCACGGCCGCGACGATGGAGGCGCACACCACCGTCGTGGCCAGAATGATGATCGCCTGGCCGACGTAGTACGACAGGAACTCGTACGACACCCCGAGGTACGACAGCACCTGTGCGGCACAGAAGATGACACCGGACCACGCGATCCAGCGCATCTGCTGGCGGCTTTGCGCATCACCGATCAGGTAGCGCCCAACCAGAGACAATGCCGCGAACAGGATCGCGACGAACAGCAGGGTGGGCACCCATGGGAAGATCGCCGACCAGACACCGTCGGGGAGCTCTATGCCCCAGCCGGTCGACCAGCGGCGCACGCGCGGATCCACCGCGCCGAAAACTTCCCAGGTCGCCCGGGGCGGCGCCGCCAGGACGGTCGCCGCGCCAACTGCCATCGCCACGATCGCTCCGAGCGCGATCCACCGCCAGGGACGCTTCTCGGGGAGCCGGCCATCCGGGAACAGGACCAGCACCAGCGGGATCGCCAGTATCGCCAGTCCCGAGACGTTCTGCACGACCACCAACGCGGCTTCCATGAACGGCGCGGTCCACCAGCCGGCGGTGGCGTAATTGACCCAGCCGGCCGAGAACCCGAACATTGCGTTCCCGAGCCCAGCGAAGAGCAGCACGGACGCGATCGGATGCCACGGCAGGCGCCACATGAGCACCGCTCCGGTGCTGGTCAGTGCGATTCCCTGCAGCGCACCCACCCAGCCGGGCGTGACCGACTCGGTCTGCTCAAGCGCGGCGACCATGATGTCGAGGGTTATCGCGACCGCGCACAGCGCCAAGGAAAGCGAGAAGCCGATCATCGCGACGACGCGTGCCGACTTCTCCTTCATAGCGACCATGGTGACAGGTGGTGCACCCGCCTGTCAGGAGGCTCTTGTCCCGGATACTCGGGACATTCCGCGGGTGAAGCCGGTGAGTTCTGGCCCTGTTTGCGCGGGACGGTGAGCCTCAAGAGTGGTGGCACCGGCGATGGTCGCCGCGACCCACGAACCGCAAGGACCCCATGAACACTGTCAAACTTCCGGCCCCCGCTCTGACTCAGGCCGTCGATCCCACGCCGGTCACCTTCCCCCACCCTGCCTCCCGCGCTGGTCCGCCTGGGCGGCGCGATCATCGTCGCGCTGGTGGCGGCGTTTGCCGTGGTGATCAACCTGCCGTGGCCGGTCGGTGTCGGCACACCACTGCCGGGCGACATCGCATCGGTCGGCTTCCAGGCCAGCACCTTCCTGCTGCTGCTCATCATGTGGCGCACCGGCGCGGTCGGCGACAGCGTCGCCTGGCGGTCGATCGGGGCTGCGGCCACTGCGATCGTGATCGCAGCCATGGCGGCGCAATTCATCCCGGTGTCCGGTGAGGCCGCGCAGCTCGCGGAACTCACCTGGTTCATCGCGATGATCGGCATCTACGTGGTGAGCGTCGGCGTCGTCGCGGCTGGTCGCTGGCGTGGTCCCGCGCGCTATCTGCCGCTCGCCTCGCAGTCGTGGCCGCTCGTCGTCCTCCCGGTGATGATGCTCACCGACAGCGCGGAGAACCCGTCTTGGTTCGCCCTCATCTCGTCCGTCGTCGTCACGCAGCTGCTCGTCGGGCTGACCCTCGCCATCCGGCCGCAACTGACCGCGCCGCGCGCCGAGCGCTAGGCGAGCGCCGTCAGGACGTCGTCGACCAGGTCGTCGGCGTCCTCGATGCCGACCGACAGCCGGATGACGTTGTCCGGCACCTCGAGCTCGGTTCCGCGACACGGATGCGTGAGTCATCTCCGACGGGTAGCTGATCAGGCGACTCGACCCCACCGAGCGACTCGGCGAGCTGGAACAGCTCGGTCGACTCGGCGAACCGGTGCGCGGCATCCGCCCCGCCGCGCCAGTGCGACCGACAGCATGCCGCCGAAGCCGCGCATCTGGCGTGCGGCGATGTCGTGACCGGGGTGGTCGGCAAGGCCGGGGTAGTAGACGCGCTCGAGCGCCGGATGCCCGACGAGCGCTTCGGCGATCGCCTGCGCGTTCTGCGTGTGGCGGTCCATCCGCACCGCGAGGGTCTTGATGCCGCGCGTGGTGAGCCAGGCGTCCATCGGGCCGGACACCGCGCCCGCGGCGAACTGCAGGAAGCCGACCTTCTCGGCGAGCTCGTCGTCGTTCAGGATGACCGCGCCGCCGAGCACGTCGGAGTGGCCGCCCAGGTACTTGGTGGTCGAGTGCACGACCACGTCGGCGCCGAGCGCGAGCGGCTGCTGCAGGTACGGCGAGGCGAAGGTGTTGTCGACGACGACGAGCGCGCCGGCGGCGTGGCCGATCTCGGCGAGTGCGGCGATGTCGGTGATCTTCATCAGCGGGTTGCTGGGCGTCTCCAGCCACAGCACGCTGGTCTGCTCGGCCGGATCGCGGCGCGCACCGCGTCGAGGTCGCTCATCGTCGACGGTGCTCGAGTTCGACGCCCCACGGCACGTGGACCCGGTTGACCAGGCGGTGGGTGCCGCCGTAGACGTCGTTGCCCATGAGCACGTGGTCGCCGGGCTTCAGGACGCGAACGCAGCAGCGCGTCCTCGGCCGGCGAGGCCGGACGCGAAGCTGTAGCCCGTGGCTGCCGCCCTCGAGGCTGCGAGCTGGGTCTGCAGCGAGTCGCGGGTCGGGTTGGTGCCGCGCGTGTACTCGTAGCCGTTCCGCAGGTCGCCGATGCCGTCCTGCACGAACGTGGAGGTCAGGTAGATCGGCGGGATCACGGCGCCGGTGGTGGGGTCGAAAGCCTGCCCGTCGTGGATGGCGCGGGTGGAGAAGTCGTGGTCTCGTCATTCGTCATGGTGTGCTGTCATTTCGAGAGGTAGGCGAGCAGGTCGTGGCGGGTGAGCACGCCGATCGGCTTGCCGTCGCGCGTCACGAGGAGGGCGTCGGTCGTCTGCCGAGCGCACCCGCGCCGCGTCGATCGGACTCGCCGCCGCCGATCAGGTCGAGGGCGGCACCGACCACCGCGGCCGACCGGCTGGTCGGCGCTGAGCTCACCCGAGGACGAGCCGCGTCGAGCAGCGTCGCGCTCATCGATGGCGCCGACCACCTCGCCCATGACGACCGGGCGGTCGGCCGTGAGCACCGGAAGCCGGGACACGTCCGCTGCTGGTCATGGCGCGGATGGCGTCGCGCACGGTGTCATCGACCCGCACGTGCACGAACTGCGGTCTGCGGTCGGCGACGCTTCGGCCAGCACGTCGGCGACGGTGCCGCCCTCGCCGTCTGCGGTGAAGCCGTGGCCTGCCATCCACTGTCGTTGAAGACCTTGCCCAGGTAGCCGCGCCCGCCGTCCGGCAGCAGGATGACCATGATGGCGTCCTCGGGCAGGTCGCGGGCGACCTTGAGCGCGGAGGCGACGGCCATGCCGCTCGAGCCGCCGACGAGCAGGCCCTCTTCGCGGGCCAGCCGGCGGGTCAGGTCGAATGACTCGGCGTCGCTGGACTGCGACGATCTGGTCGACCACGGTCGGGTCGTAGGCGGTGGGCCAGAAGTCCTCGCCGACGCCTTCGACCAGGTACGGGCGACCGGTGCCGCCGGAGTAGACCGAGCCCTCGGGGTCGGCGCCGATCACCTGCACCGCGCCGTTCGAGACCTCTTTGAGGTACCGGCCGGTGCCGCTGATGGTGCCGCCGGTGCCGACGCCGGCGACGAAGTGGGTGATCGTCGCCGTCGGTGTCGCGCCAGATCTCCGGACCGGTGGTCTCGTAGTGGCTGAGCGGGCCGTTCTGGTTGGCGTACTGGTTCGGCTTGAACGCGCCCGGGATCTCGCGGGCCAGCCGGTCGGAGACGCTGTAGTACGACTCGCGGGCTCGTCCGGTGCGACCGCGGTCGGGCGTCACCACGATCTCGGCGCCGTAGGCTTGAGCACGTTGCGCTTGTCCTCGCCGACCTTGTCGGGCAGCGACGAAGACGCAGCGGTAGCCGCGCTGCTGGGCGACCAGGGCCAGGCCGACGCCGGTGTTGCCGCTGGTCGGTTCGACGATGGTGCCGCCGGGCTTCAGCAGCCCGGCCTCCTCCGCAGCGTCGATGATGCGTCACGGCGATGCGGTCCTTGGACGAGCCGCCGGGGTTCAGGTACTCGACCTTGACGAGCACGGTCGCCGGGATTCCGTCGGTCACGCTGTTCAGTTGACGAGCGGGGTGTTGCCGACCAGGTCGAGGACGAGTTGGCGTACTTCATGATCGGCTCAATCTATCAGCGGGCCCTGCCGCATTACTCGTGGCGCATGGGGAGCGCGTTGGGGAATACCGATGCACACGCACGCGTTCTCCAGTGATGACTCGGTAACGTGTGCATTGTCCCCTGTCTTTTACGTCTGATACCCCGACAGGACTCTTGTGGCACGCACCTCGCAACTCCGGCAATCCGGCCAGCTCCCTGGCCCCGGCTCGAAGCTCACCGTCAAGCAGGAGCGCGAGGCGCGCCGTCTCGCGAAGGTCGAGACGTTCAAGAAGCGAGCAGGCCAAGGAGAAGCGCAACCGGCTCGTCGCGATCGTCGCTGAGCTCGGTGGCGGCGCTCGCCGTCGTCGCCCTGATCGTCACGATCGTCGTGACCAGCGCGATCGACCGAAGCGCGAACCCGGATGCGATCAAGATCTCGGATGTGCAGACCTGGGCCGACATCGACGTACACGCCACACCAACGGCCCCGTCGATTACAAGGGCCAGTACGGGATGAATCCGCCCGCCGGCGGCAGCCACAACCCGGCCTGGCTGAACTGCGGCGTGTACACCGAGCCGCAGCAGAACGAGAACGCGGTGCACGCGCTCGAGCACGGAGCGCTCTGGTTCACCTACAACCCGGACGAGCTCACCGATGAAGATGTCGCAGCCAGCTCGCGGAGCCAGCTGCCCGACACCTACATCATCGTCTCCCCGTACCCGGGTCTCGACGCCCCCGTCGTCGTATCCGGATGGGGCGTGCAGCTGAAGCTCGACCGGCGTCGACGACGAGCGCCTCGGCGACTTCATCACCAAGTACTGGCAGGCCAAGAACGTGCCTGAGCCCGGCGCCCGCTGCGACGGGGCCATCAATGGGCCAGGGAAGGTTGCCTGACATCACTGAGCAGACCACCCCGACCAATCGACTGAGCACGCGCGCACTGGTCGGCATCATCTTGGGCGCGGCGATCCTGTTCGCGCTCGCCTTCGCCGCGGGACGGTTCACCGTCGCGGTGCCCGCGATGCCGTCGAACACCAGCGCCGAGGCAGGCTTCTCGCGCGACATGCAGACCCACCACCTTCAGGCGGTGCGTATGTCGATGATCATCCGCGACAACACGGATGACGAAGAGATCCGCCTGCTCGCCTACGACATCGCAACCACGCAGAGCCAGCAGGCCGGGCAGATGTTCGCCTGGCTGGAGCTGTGGGGGTTGCCGCAGGCCGCGCCCGAGCCGTCTATGACCTGGATGAACCGGCCGACCCTGGACGGCTCCGCGCACAACCATGGCAGCGGCGACCAGGCGCACGAGCCGGGCGCGCCCATGCCCGGACTGGCGACGGAGGCGCAGCTCGCGGAGCTCGAGTCGCTTCATGGTGTCGAAGCCGAGCGCATGTTCCTGGAGCTGATGATCGCGCACCACATCGGCGGCGTCGAGATGGCAGAAGCGGTCCTCGACCGCAGCACGCATCCCGAGGTGCGGCAGCTCGCGAACGGCATGGTCATCGTGCAGGAGAAGGAGATCACCTACATGGAAGACCTGTTGGCGGAGCGCTCCTAACCCAACCCTTTGCGGTGATCGAGCTTGTCGAGATCGCGGTTCTGCCCGGTCTCGACAAGCTCGACCACCGGGGCGGGCTAACCCGCCGGTAGTCAGAACCGGGTCTGCTGCTGCGCGTACAGGCGCGAGTAGGTGCCGGATGCCGACACCAGGTCGGCGTGGGTTCCCCGCTCCACGATGCGGCCGGCCTCAACGACGTAGATGATGTCGGCGCCGGCGACGGTGGACAGCCGGTGTGCGATCGCGATCGTGGTGCGCCCGCGCGACGCTTCGTCCAGGGCCCGCTGCACCACCCGCTCAGAGATCGAGTCGAGCGCGCTGGTCGCCTCGTCCAGGATCAGCACGGGCGGGTCCTTCAGCAGCACGCGCGCGATCGCGATGCGCTGCTTCTCGCCGCCGCTCAGCCGGTAGCCGCGCTCCCCCACCACCGTCTCGTAGCCATCCGGGAACGACGCAATCGTGTCGTGGATGTTCGCCGCGCGCGCAGCCGCCTCCAGTTCGGCGTCGGTCGCCTCGGGCTTGGCGTAGCGGAGGTTCTCGGCGATTGTCGCGTGGAACAGGTAGGTCTCCTGACTGACGATGCCGATGCTGCGAGTGCAGCGACTCCTGCAGCAGTTCGCGCACGTCGTCGCCCGCGAACAGCACGCTGCCCTGGGTGGCCTCGTAGAACCGCGGGATCAGGTACGAGATGGTGGTCTTGCCCGCTCCTGATGGGCCGACAAAGGCCGCGAACTCGCCCGGCTCGATGCGGAACGAGACCTCCTTCAGCGTCGGCGCCGCCAGCCCATCGCCGTCCGGGTAGGAGAAGCTGACGTTCTCGAACTCGACCCGCCCGATGCGGGACGGGTCCGCCGAGGTCGGCCGGGCATCCGCATGGTCGGTGATGGCGGGCGTCAGGTCGAGGTACTCGAAGATGCGAGCGAACAGCGCGCGCCGAGGTCTGCAGGTCGAGCGCGACACGCATGAGCCCGATCAGCGGGAACATCAGCCGCGCCTGCACGGTCGTGAACGCGACGATGGTGCCGGCGCTGACCGGCACCTCGCGGAGGATGAGCCAGCGCGGCGACCACGTAGATGATCGCCGGGATGATCGCCAGAACAGCGACACCAGCGCGAAGAACCACTGCCCGCTCATCATCTGCCGCACCTGCAGCCGCATCTGGTTCTCGTTCTCGCCGCGGTAGCGGGCGATCTCCGCGCGCTGCTGGGTGAAGCTCTTGGCGAGCAGGATGCCGGAGACCGCTCAGCGTCTCCTGAGTGATCGCGGTCAGCTCGCTCAGCGACTCCTGCGTCTTGGTGGCGATGCGCGCCCGCACCTGACCGACCCGGCGCTGCGCGATCACGAGGAACGGCATCAGGATGAGCGCGACCACCGTGAGCTGCCAGTGACAGCAGCAGCATCGCAATGAACGCCGCGATCACCGTGACGGTGTTGCCGAGCACGCTCGAGACGGTGTTGCTCAGCACGCCGGCGACCCCGCCGACGTCGTTCTGCAGGCGGGACTGGATGTTGCCGGTCTTCGTGCGCGTGAAGAAGGCGAGCTCCATCGCTGCAGGTGCTCGAACATGCGCACCCGCAGTGCGCCCATGACCTTGTTGCCGACGGTCGAGGTCAGCCAGGTCTGCCACACACCGAGCGCGGTGGTGACGAGGAAGATGCAGCAGCATCAGCCCGACGATCTGCAGCAGCACGGGCAGATTCGGCGTTCCGGCTGGCGGGAAGAGGCCATGGTCGAATGCCTGCTGGGTGAGCAGCGGCGGGAGCACAGACAGGCCAGCGCCGATGAGGACGAGCGCCGACGGTGAGGATCAGTGCTCCCGGTGCGGCGCGAACAGTGCTGCGGTGCGCGTGAGCAGGTTGGGGATCCTCGGCGCGTCAGCGTTGACCGCCCGCTGCGCTTCCTCGTCGAGCCGGCCCCGATGACCGCCGCCGCCACGCATTCCACTCATCCGTCAACCCTACGCACGCCCGCCCTCATCGAGTCGGACTTGTCGCCCAAATGGGGCACGCTACTTGGGCGACGAGCCCGACTCGATGCGGCTCAGCGCTGCGAACCGGCCAGCAGCGCCTGCACGAAGTAGCGCTGGAAGGCGAAGAACACGATCAGCGGGATGATCATCGAGAGGAACGCACCCGCTCGACAGCACGTCGATGTTCGCGCCGAACTGCCGCAGCTGACTCTGGATCGCGACGGTCAGCGGCTGCGACTCCGAGTTGCGTGAAGATCAGCGCGACGAGCATGTCGTTCCAGGTCCACAGGAACTGGAAGATCGCGAGCGAGGCGATCGCCGGGATCGCCGAGCGGCAGGATCACGGTCGAGGAAGATGCGCCACTCGCTCGCCCCGTCGAGTCGCGCGGCCTCCAGCAGCTCCGACGGGATCTGCGATGAAGAAGTTGCGCAGCAGGAAGATCGCGAACGGCAGGCCGAAGGCCACGTGGAACAGCACCACCCCGAAGATCGACCCGAAGATGCCGAGGGCACCGAACAGCCGGGCGATCGGGATCAGCGCCGACCTGGATCGGCACCGCGAGCAGGACGATCACCGCGATGAGCAGCCAGTCGCGGCCGGGGAACTCCATCCACGCGAACGCGTAGCCGGCGAGCGCGCCGATCAGCGACGACGAGGAAGGTCGTCGGCACGGCGATCAGGATCGTGTTCAAGAACGAGCCGGTGATGGTCGGGTTCGACGAGCAGGTTGACGTAGTTGTCGAGCGTCAGCTGCGCTGGCGCGGTGAAGACCGTCCACCAGCCGGACGACGCGCTGTCGCCCGACCGTGCGCAGCGAGACGAGCAACAGGCCGAGCGACGGGACGAGCCAGAAGACAGCGATGATGAGCGAGGACCACGTTGACGATCGCGTTGCCGAAGAAGCCAAGGATGCGCTCGGCCGACGGTGCTTCTTGCCGCGCGACGATGGTCGAGATCTGCGCCGGTCACCGCGACTTCGCTCCTCTCGGAAGCGCCGCACATTGATGATCATCGACGGGCAGCACCAGGATCAGCAGCAGGATCGCGAGCGCGCTGCCGAGGCCCTGGTTGTTGCCGCCACCGAACGACACCGTCCACATCTCGACGGCGATGACGTTGGCCGCGGGTTTCGATGCGCCGGGTGGTATCACGTAGACCAGGTCGAAGATCTTGAGCACGTTGATGATGAGAGTCACGAAGACGACGACGAGCACCGGCGACAGCAGCGGTGCCGGTGATCCGGCGGAACACCTGCCACTCGTTCGCGCCGTCCATGCGGGCGGCCTCCTGCAGCGATCGATCGATCGCGGAGAGACCGGATGCGATCATGCACCATCGCGAAGCCGGCCCAGATCCAGACGTAGCTGAGGATGATGACCGCCGGTGATGAAGGCGATCGCCGAGCCAGGAGACACCCTGGTAACCCTGCGTCGAAGTTCGTGCGCGGGCAGCGCGATCCGTGTAGCTGCCGGCGGCCAGGCCGGCGAGCTTGTATCGGCCCTGCGCATCGGTCTGTGCGGTCGCCGCGATCGTTCCATCCTGGGCCACGGCATCGACCTTGATGCCAGGCAGCCCGGATCTTGCCGTCCTCGATCTCGCCGTTCTGGCCGCCGCCGCCGCGGATGACGTCGAGCCATACCGTGCCGGTGATCTCACCCGAACCGGCCGACGCGGGCTGCCTTGGCCTGAGTGGCTTCGGCCGGGCAGCGTGTCGGCTCTGATGCCGACAAGCGGGAAGTTCTGCTGTGCGCCAGGTTCGACGGTGCCGTCGCTGGCGATCGTGCCGTTCTGCACGACGAGCCCGGAATCCGGTCGCACGTTGGCGCCCGGGATAGGCGGACTCGTCGGTGAACGCAGCCGTTGATCCGCTACGAGCGTCGCGTTGACGACGCCGAGGTTCGGGTTCTCTTGGAACATCGTGCGGAAGATGACGCCGGCGGCGAGCATCGAGATCGCCATCGGCATGAAGATGATGAGCTTGAACGCGGTCGACCACCGGATCTTGTCGAGCAGCACCGCGAAGATCAGCCCGAGGACCGTGCAGGTCACCGGCGCGACGATGACCCAGATGACGTTGTTCCTGATGGCGGTGAAGGTCGAGTCGTTCGCTGAACATCGTCGACGTAGTTGTCGAACCCGACGAACTGATTCCCGCTCGCGTCGAAGAACGACCGTATGACCGTGTAGACGATCGGGTAGACGACCAGCGCGCCGAGGAGGATCAGCGCGGGAGCCAGGAAGATCGAACGCAATGTAGAACATGCGCCGGCGGGACGATGCCCGGGAGGAACGGCCTTGGCCGTTCCTCCCGGGGTGCGTCTCCACCGGAGCAACCGCTGACTGTGTCATCGCCTGGCTCCGCACTGAGGGTTATCGACTATCGTATGCCGCCGCCGCCGCCTGCTCCAGCGCCTGCTGGGTCCCGGGATGTCAGTCGGGTCCTGCAGGAACGAGATCATGATCTGCCAGAAGCCCTGACCCTCGGTGCCACCGAAGGCGCTCGGCGTCAGGTCGGACATGTCGAAGCGGAACGTCTCGGCGCCGGTGAGCGCTTCGGCGATCTGCCGCGAGATGTCATCC
Organism: uncultured Actinomycetota bacterium; assembly: GCA_963702165.1. Lineage (GTDB taxonomy): Bacteria > Actinomycetota > Actinomycetes > Actinomycetales > Microbacteriaceae > Terrimesophilobacter. Next base: position 1,916,272 of record OY969722.1, read on the forward strand.
GGATACATCGTCGTGTCGACGTTGTTGTTCGGAGAGGTCAGGCCGCCATTGGGCACCCACATCTCAGCCGCATCCGGGGACGCCAGGTACTCCATGAGGGCGTCCGTGGCATCGTCGTCCACCAGCGCAACCGCGACGTCACCGCCACCGACAACGGCCGGCTTTGAGTCGTTCACCGACGGGAAGTCGTAGAACAGAGCGTTCTTGCCGACGGTGGAGTTGCCGTCATCAGCGATGTTCCCTGCGACGAAGTCGCCCTCGTACACCGTTGCCGCCTTCGGGTCAGCACCGAAGACCTCGGTGACTGACTCGGGGAATGTGCGCTGCGCTGAGCCGGGCTCGATCAGAGCCGTGTTGCCCCACAGTTCAGCGAGCACTCCGAGGGCCTCGGCGACCGACGGATCGGTCCACGGGATCTCGTGGTTGGTCAGCTTGTCGTACATGTCTCCACCGGCAGTGCGCAGGTAGACGTTCTCGAACCAGTCGGTGAGCGGCCAGCCGACGTCTGCGCCGATCGAGATCCCGGCGTAGCCGCTGTCGCTGATGACCTGGAGCTGCTTCAGGAAGTCGTCCCATGTCTTCGGCACGGTCGGCACCCGCCTGGTCGTAGAGGTCCTTGTTGTACCAGACCGTCGACTTGTTGGATGCCTTGAACCAGACGCCGTAGAGCTTGCCATCCACAGAACCGAGGTCGATCCAACTCTGCGAGTAGTTGTCTTTGACCGCCTTCTGAGCGTCAGAGGACAGCGGGATGAGGTTGCCGTCCTTGGCCAAGCTCTGGAGGAGCGCCGGCTGAGGCAGCAGCGCGACGTTGGGCGGGCTGCCGCCCTCGATCTGCGTGCCGAGCGTGGTGGCGGCCTTGTCTCCGAAGCTCGTGTAGTTCACCTTGGCTCCGGTTTCATCCTCGAACTTGGCCAGCACCGCCTCGAAGTTCTTCTGCTCGGCACCCGACCATGCGCCGGAAACCTCAAGCGTCTTGCCCGAGAAGTCTCCAAGGTTGTTAGCGGCATTGGTGTTGCTGCCGCCGCCACCGCCGGTGCAACCGGTGAGAGCGAGGCCGACAACACCGAGAGCGGCGATGGGTGCGAGAAGTCTGTGCTGCAGGAACTTGCTCATGTGCTTCCTCCTCATCAGGTAGCCCGTCAAGGGAGGAATGTCGCCGCCCCGCGGGTCCATCATGCTGAAAGCCGGTCCCGTTCAGGAACCGGTTCCATAGACACGCTACGTCACGGCCGTTCGGCTGTACAAGGACATATCCCAATCGCTTGGGAATCGTTGCTGTCAATCGCCGCGGGCGCATGTGGAACCGGTTCCACAAAATGCGTGCATGTTGGCTATGCTGACGCTCGGGACAGCAAGGACGGAGTGAACGTGAGCGCCATCGACGACGTCGCGCGCCGCGCCGGCGTATCCAAATCGACCGCCTCCCGCGCACTCAGCGGGCGCGGCTACGTCTCGGCCGCGACCCGCGACCGGGTGGTGCGGGCAGCCGCGGAGATCGGCTACGTGGCATCCTCCAACGCGGCGAGCCTGGTCACCGGACGCACCCGGAACGTCGGCATCGTCACGCCGAGTATCAGCCGCTGGTTCTTTGCCGAGGTGCTCGAGGGCATTGAGGCCGCGCTGATCGACGCCGACTACGACCTGACCCTGTACCGGCTGAGCGACGACCCGGCGAGACGGCGACGGGTGTTCGATTACTTCCTCGTGCGCAAGCGGGTCGACGCGGTGATCGCCGTCGGCATCTCGCTCACCAAGCAGGAAGTCGAACTGCTCCACTCGCTCGGCAAGCCGGTGGTCGGCATCGGCGGGGAGATCGACGGCATCGCAACGCTCAGCATCGACGACCTGGCCGCGGCGCGGTTCATGACCGAGCACCTGATCAGCCTCGGCCATACCCGCATCATGCACCTGGGCGATGACACCGACGAGCAGGAGGGCTTCCACGTTCACGACCGGCGACTGGCCGGCGTGCGGCAAGCGCTCGACGCAGCCGGGCTCAGCCACGATGGGGACTTCCGCAAGGTCCCCTACTCGGTTCCTGGCGGATTCGACGGCGCGCTGACGGTGCTCGCCGACCCGACGTCCAGGCCGACGGCGATCATTGCCGGATGCGATGAGATCGCGATCGGGGTGATGATCGCGGCTCGGCAGCTGGGCATCCTGATCCCTTCGCAGTTGTCCGTGGTTGGTGTCGACGGCCACACGCTCGCCGGGATGTTCGGGCTGACGACGCTCGAGCAGCATCCGGCCGCTCAGGGCAGGGCTGCGGTGGAGGCCGTGCTCGATCGCCTGCGCGGCAACAGCCCCACCGAGGATGAAGCCCGCATGGTGATGCCGGTCAATCTCGTGGTGCGCACGAGCACGACGGCGCCGCCCGACGACAGCGTGTGAGATCCGCTCGGAGTCTGGACACGGAAACACTGAGGCCAGTAAGGTCACTGACACGGACCGACTTGGCCTGCACTTACCCGAATCAACCGCAGGTGCCCTCTCAGCCGCGCCCGTACCTCTCGAAGCTCGCGCACTGGTGCGCGCAACCGCATGGCGCAGGGAAGCCCGTGGAGACTATCGCAAGATTCGACGACCTGCACGATGGCGTTGCTCGTCGCCTGGCTTCCGGTGAGCCGTCGGCCGCCACGGCGCTGCTGTCCGAGAAGTGGCCGCGCTTCGTCACCCGGCACGGGCACGGCATCCGGGAACTCATCGAGTCCCTCCCGCACGAGCAGTGGTCGGACGACCCGTGGCTGCTTGCAGCGATCGGCTCGAGTTACCGCTCCGTCGACTCCCCCGGCGTGGTTGCCGGTCTGCCCTACTTCCGGGCCGCTGAAGCAGCAATCGCTGCAACTGCGGATGCCTCGCCCTGGCACACGTCGGACGTGCTCAGTCACCATTCGGCGGCGCTGAGGTCGCTCGGGCTGATCGCCGAGGCTGAGGCGAAGGCCGCCGAGGCGGGCACCCTGCTGCGCTCGGCCAGATCTCGCGGAACGAAACAGCGCGTGCGCGCTGAGGTTATCAACGCCTTGCATCGCGGCCTGGTCGCCATCCACCTGGGCGACTTTGAGCGCGCGGAGGGGCTGCTCCAGCTGGCGGAGGGCCTCGCCGACCGCACACTGGGCATCGCCGAGCATGTGGAGTGCCTCGCCGGGCTGGCCTACCTCCGCTATGCGGACGGGGACTTCGATCAGGCGCTCGCACTGGCGCGCAAAGCGGAGGCGCTCGATCCGGCGGTGCTCAACAGCCGGATCGGCGTGCTCGCGCTCACCGTCGACCTCCTTGTCGCCGTGGAACGCAATCGGCCGGACGATGTGATCCGTGCGGAGGGCCTCGTCAGCGCTGTCGCCGCCGGCTCGGAGTGGGAGCCGCTCAGTCTGTTCGCGCGCTCGGCCATCTCGGTCATCAGCGGACGGCACATCGAGGGCCTGGACCACCTGCGTCGAGGCCGCCAGGCAATGCGCGACTGGACCGGTGACCCGGTGGCGCGGGAATTGTGCGAGGGCATGCGCGGCGTGCTCCACCTTCACCTCGGGCAGCGGGACGAGGCGCTCGCCATCTTCGAGGTTCTCGCCCCGACCGAGAATCACGCGAACTGTCCCGCGCGCTTCATCGCGGGCATCCGATTCCTCCACGACGACTTCGCGGGCACCCTGGATGCGCTGGCGGAATGCGAACAGCTGGGCGATGACCACTCGACACGCACCATCATCGATGTGCTGCTGCTCAAGGCGGCGGCGCATTACGAGCTCGGCAACGCCGACATCGCCGACATCGCCTTCGACCAGGCGCTTCTCGTCGCCAGCCGCACGGGAATGAAGACACCGTTCACCCTCATTCCTGGCGACACCATGCAGCGCATGCTCAGCCGCGCCTCTGATCGCCCCCAGCCGGCGCCGGTGCATCGCATCCTCGACACCATGCGGGCCGGGCTCTCGAGCCCTTTGCATGCCGCTCTCGAACCGCTCAGCGAACGCGAACTCGACATCGCGCAGCGCCTGTCCGACGACAAGACGCTGGGGCAGATCGCCTCCGACCTGTTCATCTCGACGAACACCCTGAAGACCCACCTGCGCAGCATCTACCGCAAGCTGAACGCGACGAGCAGGCGCGAGGCAGTGCGGCGGGTGCAGGAACTCGGATTGAGCCGGGAAATCACCCGCTACTAATCCCCGGTCACCCCGCGGATCACCCGCACCTGATGGCACTATCGTCCCAAGGCTTTCCACAAACGCAGGGCGGATTCGCCGTCGAGACGCCCTGAGGTACAGCCCGGCACACTCGTCCCTGATCCCGAGTCTTCCGGCTGAGACGGCTCAGCGCGGGGCATGTCCAGTGGTTCGGATGTGCCCCGCGCCCCCTTTTGCGCCAGTGCGCCATTCCGTGCCCCAGCGCGCACTTCCGGTCATCCGCGCCGTTGCGGGTCGTCGCGCATGTGCGGACATCCGCGCCCCTCCCGCCGACACGCGAAGGCTCCGGACATCCGCGCCAGGCGCGCCGGGCGCGGATGTCCGCAGCGGGCGCGCACCGGGAAACGCAAAGGGCGCCGCACCGAAACCGGTGCGACGCCCTCGCGTGAAGTGGAGCTGCTTACTTGAGCTCGACCGTTGCGCCAGCCTCTTCGAGCTGAGCCTTGGCCTTCTCGGCGGTCTCCTTGTTCGCGCCCTCGAGCACGGTTCCGGGGACGCCGTCAACGAGTGCCTTCGCCTCGCCGAGGCCGAGGCTGGTGAGTGCGCGCACCTCCTTGATGACCTGGATCTTCTTGTCGCCGGCTGCGGTGATGACGACGTCGAAGGAGTCCTTCTCCTCGACCTCTTCAGCAGCGGCGCCCGCGCCACCGGCGGCGGGTGCGGCAGCGGCGACCGGGGCGGCCGCGGTGACCTCGAAGGTCTCCTCGAACTTCTTCACGAAGTCGCTGAGCTCGATGAGGGTGAGCTCCTTGAATGCGTCGAGCAGCTCGTCAGTGGTGAGCTTTGCCATTTTGTCTCCTTAGGTTTTTCCGCGGCGGGCTGCCACGAAGTTGTTCACGCTTGAGTTACTGCTGCGCTTCCTGCTTCTCACGCAGCGCGTCGACCGTGCGAACGGCCTTGGACAGCGGTGCGTTGAAGAGGTAGGCCGCACCGAACAGCGACTGCTTGAAGGCGCCGGCCAGCTTCGCCAGCAGCACCTCCCGGGTCTCGAGCTCGGCAAGCTGGTTGACCTCGGCTGCGGAGAGCGGGTTACCGTCGAAGTAACCGCCCTTGATCACGAGCAGAGGGTTTGCCTTGGCGAAGTCACGCAGACCCTTCGCAACGGTGACCGGGTCACCGTGCACGAAGGCGATCGCGGACGGGCCGGTCAGTTCGTCGTCAAACGAGCTGATGCCGGCGGCGTTCGCCGCGATCTTGGTCAGGGTGTTCTTCACCACGGCGTATGTGGCGTGCTCACCGATGTTGCGGCGCAGCTGCTTGAGCTGCGCAACGGTGAGACCGCGATACTCGGTGAGCAGTACGGCGTTCGAATCACGGAACTGCTCCGTGAGTTCGGCGACCGTTGCTTCCTTGTTCGCCATGGCACTCCTTATGTTTTCGATGAATGTCGAACAGCAGGAGCGAATAAGAAAAGCTCCGGCGCAAGGGCACGGAGCTGTCGATTCCCTTTCGGGAGGATAACTTCACACACCTGCGCGGGACGTTTGCTTACGCAAATCCTTCGTTCGACGGCCCGCTTGCGCGGACACGCCGAAGACCAGCGGTCTTTGGCTCGCATTAGCTTACGTGAGCGGCGGCGACCGCGCAAACCGCCTACTGGTTGCTGAACGCCGCGTCGAAAGACTGAGCGGGCGGCTCCCAAAGGAGCGAGCGGATGTACTGGACCGCTTGCGCGGCACCGTGCAGTCGTTCCATGCCCGCGTCCTCCCACTCGATCGAGATCGGTCCGGTGTAGCCGATCGATCGGAGCGCGCGGAACGCGTCCTCCCACGGCACATCGCCGTGGCCGGTCGAAACGAAGTCCCAGCCCCGTCGGGGGTCGCCCCACGGCAGGTGAGAACCGAGCACGCCTGCGCGGCCGTTGCCCGGACGCATCCGGGTGTCCTTGCAGTCGACGTGGTAAATCCGGTCGTTGAAGTCGACGATGAACCCAACCGGGTCGATGTTCTGCCACATCATGTGGCTCGGGTCCCAGTTGAAGCCGAACGCCTCGCGGTGACCGATCGCCTCGAGCGCCCTCACGCTGGACCAGTAGTCGTAGGCGATCTCACTGGGGTGCACTTCGTGCGCGAACCGCACGCCCTCGGAGTCGAAGACATCGAGGATCGGGTTCCAGCGGTCGGCGAAGTCTTGAAACCCATCGTCGATGACCGAGGACGGCACCGGCGGGAACATCGCAACATAGGGCCAGATCCGGGAGCCGGTGAACCCGACGACTGTGTCGACGCCCAGCCTGCGAGCGACCCGGGCTGCGCGCTTCATGTCTTCCGCCGCACGCTGGCGGACGCCTTCCGGGTCACCGTCGCCCCACGTGTAGTCACGCACGATGGCCTGATGCCGGAAGTCGATCGGGTCATCGCACACCGCCTGGCCGGTGAGATGGTTGGAAATGGCGAACACCCGAAGGCCGTGACGTTTGAGGATCTCCACGCGCTCGTCCAGGTATCCGGTTTCCTCGTCCGCCAGCTTGAGGTCCAGGTGGTCGCCTGAGCACGCGATCTCCAGTCCGTCATAGCCCCACTGCGCTGCGAGTCGCGCCACCTCCTCGAACGGAAGGTCCGCCCACTGGCCGGTGAACAAGGTGACCGGGTTGGTCGTCATTGTCTGGTCCTCTCAGCCTGCAGTTCGCTCAGGTAGCGCAGCGAACGCGTTGCAAGTTCGTCCTGGCTCGGCGCGAGTGGCCGCCAGATCGACGCGGCCGTCGCGATGGTCTCATTGTCGCCGGTGAAGCTCTCCAGGTTGAGCGGTCCGGTGTAACCCGCGTCGTCGAGCGCGTCGAGGAAGGAGGGCCAGTCGATGTGGTCGTCGCCGATGGCTCCCCGATCGTTGCCACACACCTGCACGTGCGCGATGTGCCCGGATGCCGCTCTCACGGCATCCGGGACCCGCTTCTCCTCGATGTTGAGGTGGAAGCTGTCGAGAGCGAGGCCGAGGTGTTCGCCAAGCAGCGGGTCGAGAGCGTCGAGGCCCTGTTCGACCGTGTTGATCAGACTCGTCTCGAACCGGTTGAGCGGTTCGACCGCAAGCACAACTTCACGGCTCGCTGCGTAGTCGACAAGCGGGCGGAGCGACTCACGCAATCGGTCAACCGTGTGCACCCGATCTGAAGAGGTCATCCTCCAGGTGCGGCCGGTATGCGCGTAGATCGGACCGGCGACGACGCCGGCGCCGACCGCAACCGCGATATCGATGCACTCCCGCAGGTAGGACTGCGTGTTCTCGATCACGCCCGGCGACTCGTCGACAAGATCCCGCCCGCTGCCCATCGCTGCGACCACGAAGGGTTCGAGGCCGAGCCTGTCGAGCAGGTCGCGAGCGCGGACTGGATCCCAGTCTCCGACCCCTTCAACCGGCAGCTCGATGGCATCGAATCCGAGCGACGCAGCCAGCGTCGCCACACGCTCCAGCCGTTGGTCGTCGAGCGGCGATAGCCACACCCACGTGTTGACGCCGAGGAGTCGGCGCATGTCGCCTCCGTTCAGGCAAGCGGACCGGTGGAACCAGCCACCGGTCCGCGTGCGGTCGATTCGTTAGGGGATGATTCGCTTCTGCCAGACCTCCGGGTAGCCGGGCAGGTCCTCGCCCCCGAACTTGGCGTAGTGCCCATCGGGCATTCCCTCGTTCGCCTTGAGGAACGCGGCTCGCTCGTCCTCGGTGATCGGGCTCTGCGGCAGCACCCACTCCTTTGGAACTTCCTGACCCGCGAAGATCATCTGGACGGCAAGCAGCGGCGTGCGCCACTGGAAGTTCGAGTAGACGGGTGCGAGGCCGGTCAATCCGGTCTCTTCCCACTTGCGCATGAAGCTCAGCTCGTCTTCGCCGGTCATCACCGGGTAGTCGACTCCGGCGTCTTCGAACGCCTCGATCGCTGCGACAGCGCCGTCACCTGCGTCCATCCAGACGCCAGCAACGTCGCCGCGCGCGAGTTCATCGGAGACGATCTGCTTGATCTTGACCGGGTCAGCACCAGTGAAGTAGTCGACGGCCTCGATTCCGGCCTCATCGAACAGCTTCTCGGCGGCAGCCCAGCGCTGCTCAAGGACGTCGACTCCCGGGAGGATGCGCAGCGCGATCACCTTGTCGCCCTTGTCGAGGTTGTCGATAAGGAACTCAGCCGTGTCGATGCCCCACGCGAAGCCTCCGATCGGGTGGATGAATGTCACGGCGCAGTCGGTCTGCACGCCGCGGTCGAAGACCACGACAGGCTTGCCGGTGTCGCACGCGCGCTCGACCGCCGGGGTCATTGCCGCAGTGCTGTTCGGTGAGATGACGAACGCGTCGCAATTGCCTTCCTCGATGAAGTAGTCGATGTCGGCAATCTGCGTGTCATCGCTGTCCTGCGCGTCGCGAGTCTCCATCTCGCTGATCGCTCCTTCTTGCTGCAGCACCTTGAGCTGTTCGTTCATGGTGATCCAGCCGGTCTGGCGCCACGGGTTCGAGATCGATGCGTTCGCGAAGCACACCTTCTTGGCGCCCTCGCTCGCGTACTGGCTGGTGTCGATCATCTCTGCATTGATGTGCTGCAGCCAGGGTTGATCCTTCGGTCCCTCGGGCGTGACGGAGCGTTCGGCGTCCTGCTTGTCGAACAGCGCCTGATCGAACCACTCGACCTGGTCGGGCGATTGAGTCTCGCCAGGCTGGCCGACGTTGGGGTCGGTTGTGCAGCCGGCTAGGGCGATGAGCGCCCCAGCGCCCACGGCGGCGAACGTCAATGTCCTACGTCGCATCACTACCTCCATTGGTTGTCCTCGCGCCGTGAGGCGTTCGGGTCTGTGGTGCAAGTGCCGTCCGGTCGTCACCGAGATCGGACGGCTCCCCCGGTTCCGGGGAAGTTTCTGGTGTGCGACCCCGGCGGATCGCGCGGAACGTGACTGCCGAGTAGGCGACAGCCGCGATGATGATCACGCCCTGCACGGCGTCGCGCATGGTGGCTGGCACATCGGCGAAGTTGAGCAGGGTGAACAGCGCTTCGAGCGCGAATGCACCGGCCGCGGCGGCGATCACCCAGCCGCGGCCGCCGCCGAGGGCGACGCCGCCGAGCACCACCGCGGTGATCGCGGTGAATTCGTAGCCGTTTCCGACGGATGGGTGGACTCCCGCGTAGCCGACGAGCAGCACCCCAGCGACAGTCGCACTCAGGCTGGACAGGATGAACGCGCTCGTCTTCACCCACCAGACACGAACGCCCGAGTAGCGCGCGGTGTTCACGTTGTCCCCGACGGCGATCATCATGCGTCCGAATGGCCGACGCGCGAACCAGGCGGCCACGAGCATAAGCACGACCAGGATCAGCACCGCCCACGGGACGATGTCGACGACCGGCACATCCCGGATGCCGCCGCGCCCGATCTGCCGGAAGCTGTCGGCCGGGTTTCCGGTCGCCGCGCCCCCGGTCCAGTAGAACACCGCGCCGAGCAGGGCCAGCATCATCCCAAGCGTGACGATGAACGACGGCACGCGCAGCAGCGTGGTGACGAGCCCGTTGACGAGACCGACCGCGGCACCGAACGCAAGCATGAACAGCAGCACGGGGATGCTTCGGGCGTCGTCCTGGCCGATCAGGTTGCCTGCGATGACGACCTGCGCGGTCACTACTGAGCCCATCGAGAGGTCGAATTCGCCAGAGACGATCACGAAGTACTGGCCCATTGCGACGATCGCGACCGGTGCCACTCTCTGGACGAAGCGGATCAGCTGACCGGGATCGGCGAAGTTCGGATTGCGCACGATGATTGCGATGATGAGCAGCACGAGCAACAGGAAGACCGCGCCACGGGGGCTGATGAGCGTGAACCCGAGCTGCGCCAAGCGACGCCCGAGCGGTGGCCGTGCAGCCGCCTCCGTGCTCATCGTGCGCTCCCTTCCATCGTGGTGTCGTGTGCGAGCGCTTCCTGGGTCGCCGCCCGGCCGGGGCTGAACCTCGCCTTGCGGCGCTCGGTCGCCCTGCCCGTGTAGAGGGCGACAGCGGCGACGATGACGATGCCGCGCACGACGTCCTTCATGAATGGATTGACCTGCAGCACGCTCATCACGCTGTCGACTACGGCGAAGATCGCGACACCACCGAGCGTGCCCCACACGGAGCCGCGACCGCCGAGCAACAGGGTGCCACCGAGAACGACGGCGGCGATCGACAGGAGGTCGTAGCCGCCCTGGGTGCCGACGGTGGGGCTCCCGACACCGAGCCTGCTCGCCAGCAGCAAACCGGCGAGCGCCGCAGACATCGAGCACAGCACATGCGCGACGACAATCGGCTGCCAGACCCTCAAGCCGGAAAGTCGCGCCACCGACTGGCTGCCACCGACCGCGTAGATGTGGTGACCGGTTCGCGTCTTGCGCAGGAAGGCGGCGGTCAGCGCAACGAGCCCGACCATGATGATGGTCGAGATCGGCACCGGTCCAAGACCAGTTGCGCCGATGTACTGAAACTCAGGCGGCACGCTCCCGGCGGTGCCCTTGTACGTCGTCGCGAGGTAGCCGGAGAGGATCAGCCCGACGCCGAGGGTGGCGATGAAGCCGTTCACCTTGAGTCCGGCGACGATGGCGCCATTGGCCAGCCCGACAAGACCCGCGACCGCGAGAGCAAGCAGCACGCCGGGAACGATGTTGGCCGGGTTGCCTGCCATGGTCTCGGCGGCCACAAGGCTCGAGAGGCTGACCACGTACGGCACCGACAAGTCGAGTGAGCCGCACAGGATGACGAGGGTCTGCCCGATTGCGACGAACCCGAGCACGCTCATCCCGGTCAGGATGTCCCGGATGTTGCCTGGGCTGAAGAAGTTGCGGCCGACCATCGAGACCAGGATGAAGCCGACCACCATCACTACGACGAGGACGAGCAGCACGATCACCGTGTTGTCGAGTCGTCGCCCACGCAGGAGTCTCATGCCGACACCTCGTGACCGGTGGCCGCCAGCAGAATGGCCTCCTCGGTGGAGCCTGCAGGCAGCTCGGCGGCCAGGCGCCCGTCGTTCATGGCCAGGATGCGGTCGGACATGCCGATGATCTCCGGCAGTTCGGACGAGATCATCAAGATCGCCATGCCTGCCGCCGCGCATTCCCGCATGAGCTGGTAGACCGCCACCTTGGCACCGACGTCGATGCCGCGAGTGGGCTCGTCGAAAATCACGACGCGCGGTTCCGTGACCAGCCATTTGCTCAGCACGACCTTCTGCTGGTTGCCGCCGGAGAGGAACTCCACCTGCTGGTCGAGTCCTCGTGCGCTGACTTCGAGCGACGACAGCACTCCCGGGATGCGTTTCCGGGCGTCACCGGTTCGGCCGGCGAACACACCGCGGATGACCAGCAGTGCGTTGTCGAGCATGGACTGGCTCAAGGCGAGACCATGAGCCTTCCGGTCTTCGGTGACAAGCGCGAGCCCAGCTCGGACGCCGGCCCGCGGGCTCGAGATGGTCACCGGCCGGCCGTCCAGCTGCACCGATCCGCGCGTGAAGGGAACCGCGCCGAACAGGGCCTCTGCCAACTCGGTGCGACCGCTTCCCTGCAGACCGGCGAGGCCGACGATCTCGCCGGCGCGAAGCTCGAACGAGATGCCGTCGAGGTAGTCGTTGCCCGCATCGCGCACGGCAACCCGCACGTCGCCGACCACGGTGCCCTGCACAGGGTCCGGGAAGTAATTCGCGATCGAGCGGCCAACCATCCGGCGAACCAACTCGCCCGGCGTGAGGTCCGCGGCCGATCCGGTCGAGACGAGTGCACCATCCTTCAGCACGGTGATCGTCTCGCACAGTTCGAACACCTCGGCGAGCCGGTGGGAGACGTACAGCACGGCGACGCCGCGAGCGGCGAGCTTCCGGATGATGCCGTAGAGCAGCACCACCTCGTTCTCGGACAGCGCCGCGGTCGGCTCATCCATCGAAATCACACGCGCGTCGAACGACAGCGCCTTGACGATCTCGACGATCTGCTGCTCCGCGACGGTCAAAGTGCCGACGCGCGATCCGGGGTGGATGAAGTCGATACCCAGCTCATCGAGCAGCTGAGAGGTGCGCGCAGCCATCTCCTTGTTGTTCACGAAGCCGCGAGTCCGGGGCTCGCGGCCGAGGAAGACGTTCTCGGCGACGCTTCGCTCGGCGAGAAGGTTGAACTCCTGGAACACCGTCGCGACGCCGGCGTGCATCGCCTGCAGCGGGTGGGTGAAGTCGACCGGCGCGCCGTCGAGGCGCAGTTCGCCGTCGTCCTTCGTGTACACCCCGGCAATGATCTTCATGAGCGTCGACTTGCCCGCGCCGTTCTCGCCCACGAGCCCATGGATGCGACCGGGGTAGAGCTCGAGATCGACGCCGTGCAGCACGCGCACGCCGAAGAAACTCTTGGTGATGCCCTGCGCGGTAAGGATGGGCTCGCTCCCATTCATCGGCTCACCACCTCTGCCGGCGTTCCAACGGAGGGCACTTCCACCCACTGGCCGGATGCCGCGGACGCGAGCACGGCGTCAGTGATCCTGACGGCGCGAAGGCCGTCCGCGAAGGTGGGGAGACCGTCTGCGACGTTGCCGATGATGGCGTTGTAGCTGTCCGCGACAAAGGCGTTGAACGCGTCCTGGTAGCCGAGCGGGTGACCCGCAGGGAGGACACTCAGCCGCGCGGCATCCGGCGACAGCTCGACCGCATCCCGAGCCAACAGCTGCGAGCCGACTCGGCGGCCGAGCCACAGCTCATCGGGGTGCTCCTGATCGAACCGCACCGACTCGACTGCGCCGGCAAACTCGATCACCAGGTGGTTCTTGCGTCCCGGCGCCACCTGGGAGATCAGGAGGGTCCCAATCCCGCCGGTCACCGTTTCGAAAACGACCGCGACAGCATCCTCTGTGGCGATGTCGCGGTTGGTCGACCGCTGCGCGAAGACCGTGCGAGTCACGGCGTTGAGCCTTTCGATGCGCTCGCCGGTGACGAACTCGACGAGGTCGACGAGATGAGACCCGATGTCCGCGAATGCACGTGACGGGCCGCCGAGACGGGAGTTCACTCGCCAATCGTCGTCATCCGGGCGCATCAGCCAGTCCTGCAGATACGTGCCCTGCACGCTGAGGAGGGCACCGGTGGCACCACTGCTGACGCGGGCACGCGCCTCGCGCGCCATCGGATGAAAGCGATACACGAACGGGACGGTTGCGGTGACGCCCGCGTCGTCGGCCAGGCGGACCAGCTCCGCGGCCTCTGCAGCGCTCGTGGCCAGCGGCTTCTCACAGATGACGTGCTTTCCGGCAGCGAGCGCGGCCCGCACGATTTGCGCGTGCGTCGTGTTCGGCGTGCAGACGTGCACCACATCGATGGCGTCATCGGCGAGCAAATCGTCCAGGCTGCCGTAGCCGCGCTCGTACCCGAGCTCGTTCGCGGCCGCCGCGGCGCGCTCGGCCGCGGATGATGCGAGGCCGACGAGCCTGGCCCCGGCGAGCCGCGCTGCGCGACTGTGCACACTGGCCATGAAGCCGCCTCCGACCATGCCGATGCCAAGCTCGGGCGGCCGGTGCCAGGACGTCGTCGTCATGCCCGCGATTCTGCCAGAGACTTAGCACCTTTTGTCAACTGGTCGGCAAAACTGACAGGAAGCCGTTACAACTTCTGTAGCGCAAACCTGCAGAACGGTCTGTGCTTTACTTTCCCCATGATCGACATCGCCCGAGACTCGGCGTTGGGGACATCCGGTGCGAGTGCCCTCTTCCAGTTGCTCCGCGACGGTCAGCCACGCACTCGGGCGGAGCTTGCCACACTCACCGGCCTGGCCCGCTCCACCATCGCGCTGCGGGTGGATTCGCTCATGCAGCTTGGATTGATCCGGCCGGTCGGCGAAGCGATCTCGACGGGCGGCAGGCCCTCGTCTCGGTTCGCGCTGAACCCCGGGGCGCGCGTAGTCCTCGGCGTCGACGTCGGAGCATCACACGCCAAGCTCGCCATCGCCGATCTCGCGGGCACGATTCTCGCCCAGCGTGGTGAGCCCCTGTCTGTTGCTGACGGCCCTGAAGCTGTTCTGAGCTGGGTGGTGGATGCCGGACGCGACCTGCTTGCCGGGCTCGGTCGGGACACCGCCGCCTTGATCAGCATCGGCATCGGCCTGCCAGGCCCCGTCGAGTTCAAGACCGGACGCCCGATAAACCCACCGATCATGCCCGGCTGGGATCGCTTCGACGTGCCCGGATGGGTGCAGCAGCACTGGCCGGTGCCGGTGCTCGTCGACAACGACGTGAACATTTCCGCAATCGGCGAACTGGCGACGGCGTGGCCGGATGTCGAGCACCTGATGTTCGTCAAGGTTGCCACCGGTATCGGTGCCGGGGTCGTCTCCGGCGGGCGGCTGCAGCGCGGCGCGCAAGGCATCGCCGGTGACATCGGGCACGTTCAGATCGCGCGCGGCGCCGGGGTGCCGTGTCACTGCGGCAACCGCGGTTGCCTCGAGGCGATGGCATCCGGCCCGGCGATCGCACGGGGACTGCGCGACGCGGGTATCGACGCGCAGACCGGTCGCGACGTCGTCGAGCTGGTGAAACATGGCAACATCGATGCGGTCCAGGCGGTCCGGCAGGCTGGACGGGACATCGGGGAAGTATTGACCGCGTGCGTCAGCCTGATCAACCCGTCGATCATCGCCATCGGCGGCGCCATGGCGCAGGCGGGTGAGCATCTGATCGCCGGCGTACGCGAGGTGGTGTACGCGCGCTCAATGCCCCTGGCCACCGAGCATCTCGGAATCGTGCAATCCCGCGCGGGCGAGGATGCCGCCGTGCTCGGCGCCAGCATGCTGGCGATTCACCATGCGCTGTCGCCCGCGAGCATCGACGCCATGGCCTGACACCACGCGGCGCTGACCGTCGGTCGCAAGGCGGCAGAATGGCTTAGGTGAGCCTCCAGCCCGTCCTCAGCCTCTTCGAGGAGCCTCTGGCCGACCACACGTCCCGCATCCTCGCCAGCTCGACCGACCGGGTCGCCTGGCTGCGGGCGCGCAGCGTCGGAGTGACCGGAACGGATGTCGCCAAGCTGTCGAGCACGCGCGCCGTCGCATCCGTCGCCCGGGACAAACTGCACGGCTCACGGTTCACTGGCAACGCGTTCACCGACCACGGCCGCGCGCGAGAGCCGGAGATCGCGCGCTGGGTGCGCTCGGTGTACGGCATCGAACCGAGTGCGAACCTGTTCCACGCCGACGGGAATCGTCGGCACCTGGCCACGCCGGACGGCATCCGCGTGCGCGATGGACGTGTGGAGCTGTCCGAGATCAAGACGACCGCGCGAGCCTGGCGGAGCATCCCGCGTAGCTATCTGCGGCAGGTCTTCTGGCAGCAGTACGTGCTAGGTGCCGAGCGCACGCTGGTTGTCTGGGAGCAGCACCGGGACTTCGTGCCCATCGACGCCGAGCCGCGCTGCCAGTGGGTCGACCGGGACGACAACGAGATCCACGTGCTCGTCGGACTCGCCGACCGCTTGCTGGAGCTCATGCGCGGCTGACGTCGGGCGGGCGACCATGGCGCCGAAGCTCGCCAGCCAGAGGATCGCGATCGTGGTGGCGACCAGCTCGAGGATGCTGCCGACATTGGTGCCGAAGCGCAGCAGCGACAGGATGCCGCCGGTTCCGGCGATGACAGCCACCGCGATTCCGCTGACGAGCGAGAAGCGCGCGATGGCCCTCCGGCCGACCGCGAAGCTCGCCTGCAGCATCGCCCAGCAGGCCGCCGCGAAGGCGAGCACTGCAGCAAGGGTGTGGGTGAAGTCCTGCACCGTGAACGTCGGACCGACCGGCAGCGGGCATCCGCTCGTGCAGGTCACCTGCGACGCGACCAGGAAGAAGCCGCACGCGAACAGCAGGGAGATCGTGGGCGTCCAGGCGCGCAGGATCCGCGGCGACGAGCGGATGCGGCGGGCCGCCATAGCGATCACCGTGCCGCCGGCGACCAGCAGCAGGAGGGCGGCTTCGAACCAGGCCGCGGTGGGCTCGCCTTCCGCGCCGAGCCCGCTGACGTAGATCACGCGGTCGACCGTGAGACGCGCGGCCCAGATGATCACGAGGGAAGCGAGCACCGCGATGCAGGCGACGCCGACGAGCACGGTCGCGATCAACTGTCGGGTCGGCTGCACCGCACCATCGTAACGACGGCGGGTACCGTGGAGAAATGACCGAGATGCGCGCGATGGTGATCGAAGAGACCGGTGGGCCGGAGGTCTTGCATGTTGCAGCGATACCGCGCCCGAAGCAGGCGATCGGTGAGCTGATCGTGAAGGTGACCGCCGCCGGGGTGAATCCGATCGACGCGAAGACCAGAGCGGGTCGCGGAGCAGCCGGGCTCGTCGAGTCGTGGCCGGTGGTGTTGGGTGTTGACGTCGCTGGGGTGGTGGAGACGCCCGCGTACGACACGCATCCGCTGCAGCCAGGCGACGAGGTGTTCGGAATCATCACCGTGCCTCGGGCCAGCGGGTCCTACGCCGAATATGTCGCTGTGCCATCGACCGCGGTCGCCCGGAAGCCGCAGACTCTGAGCCTGACGCACGCGGCCGCCCTCCCCTGCGCGGCGCTGACCGCCTGGGGTGCCGTCGTCGACGTCGGCAAGGTGAAGCGCGGCGACAGGGTGCTCATCCACGCCGGCGCTGGAGGGGTCGGGCACCTGGCCGTTCAGCTGGCGCATCACGCCGGCGCACACGTCATCACCACCGCGTCGCAACGCAATGCCGACTGGTTGATGGAGCTGGGGGCTGACCAGGTCATCGATTACACGAGCACCCGCTTCGAGGAGGACACCCACGGCATCGACGTGGTGATCGATCTCATCGGCAATGTGAGGGACGACACCGGGTCGCGCTCGCTGTCGGTACTGCGGCCGGGCGGGCTGATCATCAACGTGCCAACCGCGAGCTGGCCCACCTACCGGCAGGAGGCTGAAGCGCTCGGCATGCGCGCCTCGAACCTGCGCGCCATCCCGGACGGGTCGACGCTGGAGGCGATCGCCGCGATGATCGACGCCGGCGACCTGCGGGTGCACGTCGACCGCGAATTCCCGCTCGAGGAGGCCGCCGACGCGCACCGCGCGATCGAAGCGGGGCACACGCGCGGCAAGATCGTGCTGACCGTCTCCTGACGCACGGCGCAGAGCTTTGTGCCAATTGCAATGGAACGTTCGCTTGCTTGTGGCACAAACCTCTGCGATCAGAGAGTGAGGGCGCGCACGAAGTCGTGCTCGACCGCGTCGCCGACGCGGAACCGCTTGGTGCCGACGACCACGAAGCCGCTCTTGTCGTAGAACCGGTTCGCGCGCGCGTTCTGCTGGTTCACGCCCAGCCAGACCGAGCGTGCCCCGCGCGCGCGAGCGACGTCGACGGATGCGGCCATGAGAGTCGCTGCCGCCCCGGTGCCGTGTGCAGACGGCAGCGTGTAGCACTTGCTGAGTTCGACCGTCGGACGCTCGGCGACTGCCGCGTCGACATCCGGGTCCTGCGGCTCCCCGGCCACCAGCATGGTGTAGCCGACCGGTTGCCCGTCTGCCTCTGCAACGAGCAGGTCGCGCTGCGGGTCGGCGAGGTACTCACGGAACCGCGCGGCGGAGAGGTGTCCGGCGATGAAGGTGTCGATGTTCGTCTGGGTCATGCCGGGAGGGCAGGCGAGAGCGAACGTCGCCGCGGCGAGTTCGTGCAGCACCTGCGCGTCGGCGTTCGTGGCCGGGCGCACCCGTACCCCTGAAAGTGAAGGAGATTGGGCCCGATTCATGGTGTTTTCAAGCATATGGGCGACTGCATTTTCAGATAGAAGGCAGGCGGATACGCGAAAGGCCCGCTCCACAAGGGAACGGGCCTTTCGATGCTGATGGCGTTTAGATGGACGCGGTGTCCAGCGGGATGCCGGGGCCGAAGGTGGTGGCCACGGTGCCCTTGAGCACGTAGCGTCCCTTCGACGAGCTCGGCTTCGCGCGCATGATCTCGTCCAGTGCAGCCTTCGCGTTCTCGGCGAGCTGGTCGGCGCCGAAGGACGCCTTGCCCACGACGAAGTGCACGTTGGCGTGCTTGTCGACGCGGAACTCGATCTTTCCGCCCTTGATGTCCGTAACGGCCTTGGCCGCGTCGGGGGTCACGGTTCCGGTCTTCGGGTTCGGCATGAGGCCACGGGGACCGAGCACCTTACCGAGGCGTCCGACCTGTCCCATGAGTTCCGGGGTGGAGACGGCCGCGTCGAAGTCGGTGTAGCCGCCGGCAACCTTCTCGATGAGCTCGGCGCCGCCGACCTCGTCAGCACCCGCCTCGCGCGCAGCTTCCGCCGCCGGGCCGGTCGCGAACACGATGACGCGCGCGGTCTTGCCGGTGCCGTGCGGCAGGATGACGGTGCCGCGCACCATCTGGTCCGCCTTGCGCGGGTCCACGCCGAGCTTCAGCGCGACCTCGACGGTCGAGTCGAACTTGCCCGAGCCGGTCTCCTTCGCGAGGGCGACAGCCTCCGCGGGGGTGTAGTACTTGCCCGGCTCGATCTTCTCTACCGCGGCGCGGTACGCCTTGGACTTCTGTGCCATTTCAATTCTCCTGTGATGAGTTCGCGGTGTCGTGAGCCTGGCTGGCTCTCCCGCTTCGGTGACGTTTTAGTCACCGGATGAGTGTGGGAAGGATGCCTGGAACTCAGGCGTCGACAGTGATGCCCATGCTGCGGGCGGTGCCGGCGATGATCTTCTCCGCCGCCTCGACGTCGTTGGCGTTGAGGTCGGTCATCTTCGTCTCGGCGATCTGGCGCAGCGCGTCCTTCGACAGCTTGCCCACCTTGGCGGTGTGCGGGGTCGGGGAGCCCTTGCCGACGCCCGCGGCCTTCTTGATCAGTTCAGCGGCCGGCGGGGTCTTGAGGATGAACGTGAACGAACGGTCCTCGTAGACGGTGATCTCCACCGGGATGACGTTGCCGCGCTGCGACTCGGTCGCGGCGTTGTACGCCTTGCAGAACTCCATGATGTTGACGCCGTGCTGACCCAGCGCCGGACCGATCGGCGGTGCGGGGTTGGCGGCGCCGGCCTGGATCTGCAGCTTGATCAGACCCGTAACCTTCTTCTTCGGTGCCATTTCTTTTTCCTTCTTTCGTGCATCCGGTCACGGACGCGCTTCCACGAACCAGGCAATTCCTGGCAGTGGTCGTTGGGGGAACCTGTAGATCTTACAGGAACTAGAGCTTGGTGACCTGGTCGAAGCTGAGCTCGACCGGGGTCTCGCGCTCGAACAGCGAGACGAGAACCGTGAGCTTGCCGCTCTCCGGCTTGATCTCGCTGATCGACCCGGGGAGACCCGCGAACGAGCCCTCCTTGATGGTGATGGTCTCGCCGATCTCGAAGTCGACTTCCTGCGCGATCG
This sequence comes from uncultured Actinomycetota bacterium, assembly GCA_963702165.1. GTDB lineage: Bacteria > Actinomycetota > Actinomycetes > Actinomycetales > Microbacteriaceae > Terrimesophilobacter. The sequence goes on from OY969722.1 coordinate 1,935,779, forward strand.
CCCTCGCGGCGACCTTCGTGCCCTTGCCCGCGCCGGTCTTGACCGGCGCCTCGGCGATCTGCACGAGGCTCTGCAGCATCGAGAAGGCCTCCTCGAAGCGCAGCGGGGTCGGGTTGTGCGAGTTGCCGACGAAGCCGGTGACGCCCGGCGTGTGCCGCACGACGGACCAGCTGTCCTCGTTCAGCTCCATGCGGACGAGCACGTAACCCGGGATGCGCACGCGGTTCACGAGCTTGCGCTGGCCGTTCTTGATCTCGACGACGTTCTCCATCGGGACCTGGACTTCGTAGACGTAGTCCTCCATGGCCATGGAGATGCGGCGGTTCTCGATGTTCTGCTTGACGCGCTTCTCGAAGCCCGCGTAGCTGTGGATGACGTACCAGCGGCCGGGCTTCGACTTCAGCTCATCGCGGAAGGCCGCGTACGGGTCCTCTTCCTCGGGCTCCTGCTCCTCGGCCTCGTCCTCGACGGCCTCGGCTGCAGCGTCTGCCTCCGGCGCGTTGTCGATGTCGAGTGCGTCGTCGACGACCTCGTCGGCGGCAGGGTCGGTTGCGGTCTCGACCGCGTCGAGCGCCTCTTCCAGGTCAGTCGACTCGTCGACAACATGCACCGCATCGGTCAGGGCCGCCTCGCTGGACTCCTCGACCTCCTCGATGATGTCGAAGTCGCCCTCCTGCACCTCCTGAACATCGGAGGACTGCTCCACGGCAGGCGTCAGGTCGACGTCTTCGAACTCTCTGTCAGCCACTTACTTCTCATTCCATTTGTAGAGCCGGCGCATGGCCGATCAAGCTTGCTTGGGCGGTGGGTCTAGTTGACCGGCCCATTGCCGAACACGTACGCGACGCCGAGACCGAACACGAAGTCCAGAGCTGCGACGAGCGCCATCACGATCACGACAAACACGAGCACAACGCCCGTGTAGGTGAACAGCTCCTTGCGAGTCGGCGTTACGACCTTGCTGAGCTCGTTCATCACCTGGCGCAGGAACAGCGCGATGCGCGCGAACGGACCGCGCCGCCTGGCGCGCTCGCTCTTGGCGTTGGCGACGAGGTCCTCGCTGGGGACGTCGACATCTTTCTTCGCCACTGTCACTACCTTCCGGGCTTTATCCGGATGCCGCGCATCCGTTCATTTCCCCGACCCGCGCATGCACGGGACGGATTGCAGGGCGGACAGGACTCGAACCTGCAACCTGCGGTTTTGGAGACCGCTGCTCTACCAATTGAGCCACCGCCCTAAGCAGTGCAAAACGCCATAGTTTCGCACCATCACACAAGGAGAGTCGGCCAGAAATTGGCACGCGAAATCATGGCAGATAACAACTACCGCGAGTCAGTCTAGGTGACGCCGCGCCGCACTGTAAAGCCGGACGCCGCCCGCGGGCACGCACCATCATGCTCCACCGATCAAAGGTTTTCCTCCGAGTTCGCTGTGCGCCGCGTCATATTCCGCGGCGCACCGGCTCTCCCCTTGTAACGGGCCAAGGTCCGCGTACGACAACTCGATGGGGAGGCCAGAAGTGTTGCGCAAACAGAAACGGCACCGACAGGAAACGGCGGAGCCGATCAGACGACCCGCTGCGATAGTGGCGGTGGTGGCGCTCGTCGGAGCCTGCGCGCTAGCTGGACCCAGCGCCGCGAGCGGCGCCGACGGCTACTCGACCTACGCGAGCGGGCAGTTCCTGTCCGGCTCGTTGGCCGGCATGGATCTCGCGGGCATCGTTGAACTGGAACCCGCCGAGGCTCGCAACGACGGCTCGGCGCCGACCTCGGAGAAGGTCGACCCGCTCGCGGTCGGCGTGCTCGGGGGCGAGCCGGTCGACGTATCCGGTGTCGGTGACGCCGTCCCGGATGAGGCGCTCGGCACCTCTATCGACGGCGGCGCGATCGGCCAGTACGCTCGCGCCGAGAGCAGTGGAGTGGCGCTCGGCGCCAGCGGGACCATCAGCGACGGTGGCGCGATCGGCCCTGATGCCTCGCCCGGTTACGAGCCGTTCTCCATCTCCTTCGACAGCCTGCTGGACCGGAAGGTGGCGGATGTCGTGCTCGGGCTGCGGCTCGAGCTGGCGGCGATCGCGGCGCAGGCCTCCGGCGCTCCGGATGCCGTGTCCGGCGACTACTACCTCGACGGACTGACGCTGCGGTTCACGAGCCCTGCGCTCGCGGGCGTTGCAACCGCCGTCGGCGAAGCGATTGACCAGGTCGAGTTGCGGGTGGACGCGCTGGCGGGTCCGGATGGTTCGCTCGCCCCGGCCGTGCGCAACTCGCTGCTCGGGATCGATCCCGCCATCGGCACGCTCGGGACCGGCGCGAACGTGTCGATCGCGCTCGCGGTTGACCTCGACGCGGCCATTGCCGACCTGCTCGGCGCCAGCTACGGCGGCGACGGCGTGAGCTTCGACCTCAGCACGGGCGAGGTCGCCATCGATCTCGAGTCCCTCGCCGGCGGTGACCTCAACAACCGCCCGGTCGGCTACCAGGTGTTGCAGGCCGCAACGGTGAACAGCATCGTCGGCACGATCACGGGCAACGTCGAGACGCTCGCCGACCAGCTGCTGGAGCGCGTCGAGCTGGCGCTGCACCACGCACGCCTGGACATCGACGCCGACGTGTCGGTGCTCACCCCGCAGGCACCGGTCTCCGGTGAGGTGTGCCGTCTGGTGCAAGCGCCAGGCGCGCCCGACGGTGGGAACCTTGTCGGCGGCATCCTGAACGGTCTCGGGCTCGGCGACGGTGCCGCCGCGACCGACCAGCCGGTCTGCTCGGACGGCATCCGGGCGCTCCCGTCGCTCGAGACCGCGGCATCCGTGGACTTCCACGGCACGCTCGGCCAGTTGCTGACCGGGGAAGCGCCGCTCACCGCGCGCGCTCTCGTGCTCGGGGTGCCGGTCAGCGTGAGCACCGGCGCGTTGCTCGACCGACTGATCGCGACCACCCACGACTCGCTGTTCGACGCGGATGGGACACTCGCACTGCTTGACGGGCTGCTGCAGAGCAACATCGTGTCGCCAGTGAACGAGGCAATGCTGGGCACGCTCGGCGTGCGGACGGTGCTCAACGAACTGCTGTCGATCCGTATCAACCTGCAGGAGACGCGCGTCGGCGGTGGCGGTCTCGCGGTCCCCGCGAACACGCTCTTCACGCAGACCGCGATGCGGGTGGGCGTCGCCAGCGATGTCACCGCCGGCGGGCTGACGACGCTCAACCTGGCCGCGGCATCCGTCGCGCCGAGCGTGACCCCGGGAGCCCCCGGCGGTCCGGGCGAGCCGGGCACCCCGGGTGGGCCGGGCAGTGCTGGCGACCCAGGGCTGGCGGCGGATGGCGCTGGAGGGCTGCTCGACGGACGCTTCGGCCCGCTCGCGGCGACCGGCGTGAGTATCGGCGCGCTGCTGCTGCTGCTTGGAGCGCTCGTCACCGCCGGTGTGTGGCTTGTCCGCCGCGGTCGCGGCCAGTCGGGGGCGCCCATGGCCTAGTCGTGCGGGTGCGGGCCGAATCTCGGGGATTGGGCCGCACCCGCATCCCGAGACGCGCGTGAGTTCGCGGTCCGCAACCGGGCGTCTCGAAGGGGTGGAGTGGTGTCTCGGGGGCACCGCTCCACCCTCTTTTTCGCTTGGGCCAGCGGATAAGCTGGTGCGGTGGCCGTAGAAACCTCTCGAATCTCCCAGCGCATCGGTTCCATCGCCGAATCGGCGACCCTCAAGGTCGACGCGAAGGCCAAAGCCCTGCAGGCGCAGGGGCGGCCGGTGATCTCCTACGCGGCGGGCGAGCCAGACTTCGCGACTCCGGCGAACGTGGTCGAGGCGGCATCCGCCGCGGTGCTCGACCCTCGCAACTACCGCTACACGCCCGCTGCCGGCCTGCCGGAGCTGCGCGAGGCGATCGCAGAGAAGACCGCGCGGGACAGCGGGCTGACCGTCTCGCCGTCGCGGGTGATCGTGACCAACGGCGGCAAGCAGGCGGTCTATCAGTCGTTCGCGACGCTGCTCGACCCGGGCGACGAGGTGATCATGCCGACGCCGTTCTGGACCACCTACCCCGAGGTGATCAAACTCGCGGGCGGTGTGCCGGTCGAGGTCTTCGCAGGCGCCGACCAGGACTACCTGGTCACCGTCGAGCAGCTCGAAGCCGCCAGGACGCCGCGGTCCAAGGTGCTGCTGTTCGTGTCGCCGTCGAACCCGACCGGCGCGGTGTACTCCGCCGAGCAGACCAAGGCCATCGGCGAGTGGGCGCTCGCCAACGGGCTGTGGGTGATCAGCGATGAGATCTACCAGAACCTGGTCTACCCGTCCGACGGCTCGAAGCCGACCGCGCTCTCGATCGTGGACGCGGTGCCCGAGCTCGCCGACCGCACCATCCTGGTGAACGGCGTCGCCAAGTCGTACGCGATGACCGGATGGCGGCTGGGCTGGATGGTCGGCCCGGATGACGCCATCAAGGCGGCCGCCAACCTGCAGTCGCACCTGTCCAGCAACGTCTCCAACATCTCGCAGCGCGCGGCCATCGCCGCGCTGACCGGCCCGCAGGACACCGTGGAGCAGATGCGGCTGGCGTTCCAGCGCCGGCGCGACACCATCATCCGGGAACTCAACCTGATCGACGGCCTGCACGCGCCGATGCCGGAGGGCGCCTTCTACGCGTACGCCGACGTCAGCGGGCTGCTCGGCCGCGACTGGGGCGGGGTGACCCCGACGACGTCGCTCGAGCTGGCCGATCTCATCCTCGAGCGGGCCGAGGTCGCCGCGGTGCCCGGCGAGGCGTTCGGGCCGAGCGGTTACCTGCGGTTCTCCTACGCGCTCGGCGACGAGCCGCTGCTTACGGGCATCAAGCGCCTGCAGCAGCTGTTCTCCTGACCCGCCCCGGGCGGGACCACTAACGAACCCATTGCCCCGGGTGGGGCCGTAAGCGTGAGGCAGATGTCCGCGGAGCAGGAAGTCACGGCTCGCACGAGCCTGTTTTCGCCGCGCTACTTCTGGACCACCATCGGCGCCAACGCGCTGGTCTTCCTCGGCGCGTTCGAGGCGCTCGCGGTCACCACCGTGATGCCGACCATCAGTCGCGAGCTGGAAGGGGAGGCGCTGTACTCGGTGGCCTTCTCGGGGGCGCTTGCCGCCTCGGTGATCGGCATGGTCGCATCCGGCCAGTGGTCGGACCGGCGCGGCCCTGCGGTGCCACTGGTCGCCGCGACCGCCGTGTTCATCGCCGGATTGTTGGTGTCCGGGCTGGCTGTCGACATGGAGGTGTTCCTGGTCGGCCGGTTGCTGCAGGGCTTCGGCGCCGGTGCGATCAACGTCGCGCTGTACGTGATCGTGGCGCGGCTGTACCCGGCGGTGCTGCATCCGCGGATCTTCGGCATGTTCGCCGCGGCGTGGGTGCTGCCGTCGATGATCGGCCCGCCGATCGCGGGGCTGATCGCCGACACCTTCAGCTGGCACTGGGTGTTCCTCGGCGTCGGCGCGCTCGTGGTGCTCGCCGGGGGTGCCGTGGTGCCGACCCTGTTCCAGCTGCGCTCGCTGCCGAACGGTGCGGGGAGGCATCCGGATGCCGGCCGGGGCGGCTGGGTAGCGATCGTGCTGTCGCTGGTGGTCGCCGCCGCGGTGCTCGCGATCAGCCTGGCCGGGAAGGCCGAGGAGTCGTACACGTGGGTGATCGCGGCCGCGGCGTTGGCGATCGTGGTGGTGTCGGTGCGGCCGTTGCTGCCGCGCGGTGCACTGCTGGTGCGGCGCGGGCTGGCCGCGACCGTGGTGCTGCGCGGTGCGGCGGCGGCCACGTTCTTCGCGACCGAGGTTTACCTGCCGTACCTGCTCACCGCGCAGTACGGGCTGGCGAGCTGGCTGGCCGGGCTCATCCTGACCGTCGGAGCGGTGTCGTGGGCCCTCGGTTCGGCGCTGCAGAGCCGCATCGGCGAGCGGATGGAGCATGCGGCGATCCTGCGCCTCGGGTCGGTGGTGCTCGTGGTCGGGGTTGCGGTGCAGTTCCTGACCGCGTGGCTGGAGCTGTCGCCGGTGGTCGCGGCAGCTGGGTGGTTTGTGGCCGGTGGCGGGATGGGGCTGATCTACCCGCGCATCAGCACGCTCGTGCTTGGGCACTCGAGCGAACGGGATCAGGGCTTCAACAGTGCGGCGCTGTCGATCGCCGATTCTGTTGGCGGTGCGACGTCGATCGCGTTCGCCGGGCTGATGTTCGCGGTCGGGTTGGGGCTGGGGCTGAACCCGTTCGCCAGCGCGCTCGCGCTCACCGCGGCTATTGCGGTGCTCGCGGTGCCGGTGGCGTTCCGCGCGCGCTGACCCGCGCGGTTGTTTACCCGTCTCAAGGAAATCCACCCTGATCGGGGACGGATGCCGGGCATCCGAGCCCCTTCCAGTGGAAATTTCCTTGAGATGGGTTAAGACAGGCGACGCTCGAGCTGGTCGAGCAGCGGGCGCTGGCTCTTCACCAACTTGACCCTGGCGCCATCGAGGGTGAACCAGCGGGCGTCGTCTATCTCCGGAAACTCCTGCATCCGTCCCGAGTGCGGCGGCCACTCGAGCGGAAAGGTGTTGCTCTCGACCCGGTCGACCTCGAAGTCGGCTTCCGCGGTGAAGACCGTGATGATCTTTCCGGATGCCATCCTCACCTGCCCCAAGTGCTGGTAATCGGCATCCGGGGCGGCTGTGCCGATCTCCTCCTCGAACTCGCGCAAGGCCGCGGCGAGCGGCGCCTCCCCGTCGTCGTACAGGCCCTTCGGCACCGACCAGGCGGCGTCATCCTTCTTCGCCCAGAATGGTCCGCCCATGTGGGCGATAAACACCTCGATGGCGGGCGTGCGGCGGTACAGAAGCAGGCCCGCGCTGGTCTCAGCCACGCGCCCACCCTACGACCGCCGTCTGAGTAACTAAGACATCGAGTTGCCCACTTTCGCCCCTGTTCTGGGTGATTTCTGGGGCCAAAGTGGGCAACTCGGCCTATAGACAGCGACGGCTTGTGGACAGCCAAAGCGCGGCGCACCCGGTCGCGTCATCCTCGTGGCATGCCTTCACAACTGCCAGAGCCGCTTGCCGAAGGGCCCTTCCGCGTCTTGGATGGCGAGTACCACGGCGTGACACCGAAGCGGCTTCGCGGACGGGACTTGGATCGGTCGGTGTGGGGGGTCCGCGGCCGGATCGATGAGGAGTCCATTCGCTCCAGGTGCGAACTGCTCGCAGTCCGGATGCCCGCGGACGCGTTCTTCAGCCACACGACCGCAGCCCTCCTGCTCGGTATCCCGCTACCGCCGATGCTCGCTGGGCAGAACGCCATTCACGTCTCGGTGCCACGACCGCAGCGTGCACCACATGCATCCGGTCTCAAGGGTCACAGTCTGACCATCAATAACGACGCGGAACTCGTCTACGATTCCATGCTTGTTCACACGAGTGCCGCGCGCACTTGGTGCGACCTCGGAAGCATGCTGAAGCTCACCGACTTGGTGGCGGCCGGCGATTACCTGATCCATTGGGAACGTCCACTCACCACGGCCGGCGAGCTCGGCAGCGTCGCGCGCGCCATGTCTCGAGGCCGTGGAAGCCGAACCCGCGCGGCAGCCTTGCCGCTCATGAACGACCGGGCTGAATCGCGACCGGAGTCGATACTGCGGGTGCTCATTCACCTTGCCGGTCTGCCGACACCAGTCATCAACCACGAACTGCGGCTCACTGAGGCAGGCACTCGCGTACGAACCGATCTCGCATTCCCCTTGTTCAAGATCGTGCTGGAGTACCAAGGCGATTATCACCGCACGCTCAAAGGGCAGTGGCGAAAGGACATGACCCGCCGCTCCCGTCTTGAAGCAGACGGCTGGTACGTGATGGAGCTGAATGCAGACGACCTGAAGAATCCTGAGGAGTTGATCGCGCGCATCCGGGGCGTCCTCCTGAAACGCGGATGGCGCCCGTAGATTCACCGAGTTGCCCACTTTGGCCCCACTTTTCGGTGTTTTTTGGGGCGGAAGTGGGCAACTCGGCATGAGTGGCAGGGCTGCTGGCGCGCGTGGGCTAGAGCAGCTTGCGCTCCAGCGCCCACGCGGTGAGCTCGTGCCGCGACGACAGCTGCAGCTTCCGCAGCACCGCCGACACGTGCGTCTCCACCGTCTTGATCGAGATGAACAGCTCGGATGCGACCTCCTTGTACGCGTATCCGCGCGCAATCAGCCGCATCACCTCGCGCTCCCGCGCCGACAGCCGATCCAGCTCGTCGTCGTGCACCGCCTGCTCGCCGCTGACAGCACCGAACGCGTCCAGCACGAATCCGGCCAGCCGCGGCGAGAACACCGCGTCACCGCTCGCCACCGTCGCCACCGCGGCGCTCACCTCGGCCCCCGAGCTGCCCTTGGTGATGTACCCGCGCGCACCGGCCCGAATCACCCCGACGACATCCTCGGCCGAGTCCGACACGCTCAGCGCCAAGAACTTCACCCGCTCGAACAGGTCCGCCGAGCGCTTCAGCACCTCAGCACCGCCACCCCCGCCGCCACCCGGCAGGTGTACGTCCAGCAGCACCACCTCGGGCTCCAGCTCGGCGATCAGCCGCACCGCGGAGTCGACATCCTCCGCCTCGCCGACCACCTCTATTCGCTCGTCCAGATCGGCGCGCAGCCCCGATCGGAAGATCGAGTGGTCGTCGACGATCAGCACCCTAGTCATCACTGGCCTCCACATGCAGGTGAACCTGCGTCCCGACACCGCCGGCACCCGCGCTCACGGTAGCCTGCCCGCCTGCGCGCGCCATCCGGCCGATGATCGATTCCCGGATGCCGAGCCGGTCCGCAGGCAGCTTCGTCAGGTCGACGCCCGGTCCACGGTCCCGCACGAACACGTCGATCGCCGACCGTGTCGTCTCGATGTACACCGACACCTCGCCGCCGGCGTGCCGTGCCGCATTCAGCATCGCCTCACGCGTCGCCGCGACCACAGCCGCCGCGGGAGCCTGGCTCTCCTCGCCGGTCGCCACCACCTCGATCCGCACCGGGAAGTCGATCTCGATCGCCGCGGCCAGGTCCCGGATGTCGGTGGCCAGGTCCGCCCCGGTCGGCGCGGTCCCGCCGAACAGCCAGTCCCGCAGTTCGCGCTCCTGGGCGCGGGCGAGACGCGCCACCTCGGTGCCGGTCCCGGCCCGGTTCTGGATCACCGCGAGGGTCTGCAGCACCGAGTCGTGCAGGTGCGCCGCGATCTCCGCGCGCTGCTCTTCCCGCACCCGCCCGGCGCGCTCGGCCATCAGGTCGGTCCACAGCCGCACCACGCTCGGGGCGGCAACCGCGGCAGCACCGAGCACGATCATGAATACCGCGAGCACCGCGGTCAACGCATCCGGTCGTGCCCCACGCGACAGCAGCAACAGCACGCCGGTGAGCACCAGCAGCCCAGCACTGAACGATCTGACCAGCAGCCGGTACTGCGGGCTCTTGCTCGGATCCTCCCGGTCGAGCCCGATGCTCCAGGCAACAGCCGCACCGGTGAGCAGGATGGTCAGCAACACCGGGAAGTACGGCGAGGTCTCCGAGTTCGCGGTCGCAATGGCGACCATGGCCGCCACCGCCCCGGCGCCAAGCAGCCACGCGCTGGTCGCGAAGGACCGTGTCACAGGCGTGCGCTCGGTCGCATCCAGTGGGATGAAAACCCACATCCAGAGGTACAGCAGCACGCCCGCCCCACCGAACAGCGACAGCCCCACGAACGCCCAGCGCACGCGCGTCACCGACCAGCCCAGATGCGCGGCGAGCGCTTCGGAAACGCCGGCCACCAGCATCCGGCGCGGCCGGATGAGTGGGGGTCGGGTCGTTGTCTGCACGGGTCAATCCAAGCAGACGCACCCACCCGGCGAACCCGCTCGGGGCCGGAATCAGGGGTCGATCAGGGCAGACCCTGATAGCGAGCGGACTTCACCGAACGCCACGATTGACGCATGCCAACAGAAACTCCCAACACCACAGAGACCGGCGGCGCAAACCGGTTCTTCGACTGGATCCGCGGACTCGACGTCCGCCGCGAGCCCGGCTGGATCGGTGGCGTCGCCGCCGGTGTCGCCGCGCGCCTCGGCATCGACCCGCTCATCGTCCGCGGGATCATCGTCGTCGTCGCCATCCTGGGCGGTCCGGCGCTGCTGCTGTACGCAGCGGCCTGGCTCCTGCTGCCGGACACCAACGACCGGATCCACCTCGAGCGCCTGTTCAAGGGCGAGTTCGACGGGGCCATCGCAGGAATCGGCGTGCTGTTCCTGCTCGCGCTGCTCCCCTTCTCGCAGGGCTTCTGGTTCGCCGGGCCGTGGGCATGGGGTGAGCCGTTCTGGGGCTTCAGCGTAGGCCGGATCATCTGGACCCTCGCCATCATCGGCTCGATCGTCTGGCTCATCATCTGGCTGGCGACCCGTACCACCACCCCCACCACCCCCGGAAGGACCTACGTCATGACCTCCGCAACGGATGCCTCATCGGGCGCCATCCCCAGCGAGGAGGCCCCGACGCCTCCGCCGACCGCTCCGCCGACCGACCCCGACGAGCTGGCCGCGTGGAAGGAGCAGCAGGCCGAGTGGAAGCGCGAGCACGCCGCCTGGAAGGAACGCCAGAACGCCTACCAGCGTGAGCGCCTCGCCGAGGAGAGCCGCATCCGGGCGGCGCAGGCCGCAGAGCAGCGCCGCCAGTGGACCGAGGAGCACCGGCGCACCGCCGCCAACCCGGTCGTCACCCTGATCGCGATCGGTGTCGCCCTCATCGCCGGCGCCGCAACCGCTCTGATCCTCGCCGACGGCGCCTGGTCGGTCAGCGCGGCCATCACCGGCATGGCCGTCACCCTCGGCATCCTCGGGCTCGCCGTCGTGATCAACGGCTTCAGCGGCCGCCGCAGCGGCGGCGCGGGCGGCCTCGGCGTATTCGTCGCCATCGCCCTGGTGTTCACTTCCCTGTTCGGTTTCATCGGCGGGCCGGTCATCATCGACAACGCGCTCCAGTGGCAGCCCAGCTATGCAGAGGGCGACTCGCAGCGCCGCACGGTCATCAGCGGCGACTCGTCGATCGACCTCAGCGACTACTTCGACAACGCCCGGGATGACGACGGGTACGTCGCCCTCACCGTGATCGCCGGAAACGCGGATGTCACGGTGCCGGCCAACGAGCACAGCGAGGTCCGCACGCGCATCGTCGCGGGCAACGTGAACTTCCAGGGCGAGCGCAGCCGCGGCGGCGCCGTCATCAGCACCGTCGAGGAGTTCGAGCCGCGTGACGGCTCGACCCCCGACCGCACGCTCGTCATCGACGTGTGGGTCATCGCCGGCAACGTCGACGTCAACCAGGCAAAGAACTAGGAGCGCAGACCATGTCAGAGCAGCAGACCAGCCCGGTGCAGCAAAACGACAACACCCCGCGCCGAGTGCGCGTGGGAACCGTGGTGTGGGGCTTCATCCTCATCGCCTTCGCCGCGCTGTACTTCAGCGGAGCGCAACTCGACCTCAGCAATGTCGGCCCCGGCGTCATCCTCGCCTGGGCGGTGATCGTGATCGGCGCGATCGCGCTGACCGGAGCGGTCGTCGCGGCCACTACCCGGCGACGCTGAGATCAGCCGCATCAACCGATCGGTTGATGCAAATTCCCATCGATCGGGGGCTGCCCTTCTGGGCGGCCCCCGACGAGCATTTAAGGCATGACAAGAACCGACCCGGTCGTGAGCGTGCGCGACCTCAACAAGCGTTACGGCGACTTCATCGCTGTAGACGGCATCTCGTTCGACATCGAGCGCGGCGAAACGTTCGCGCTGCTCGGACCGAACGGTGCGGGCAAGTCCACGACCATCGAGATCCTCGAGGGCTACCGCGACCGCACCGACGGCCAGGTCGCCGTCCTCGGCACTGACCCCCGCCACGGCGGCCTCGACTGGAAGGCCCGCCTGGGCATCGTGCTGCAGAGCACCGGCGAGAGCGGCAACGTGACGGTCCGGGAGCAGCTTCGGCACTTCGCCGGCTTCTACCCGCACCCGCGCGATGTCGAGGAGACCATCGCGGCGGTGGGCCTCGAGGAGAAGGCGACAACGATGATCCGCAAGCTCTCCGGCGGCCAACGCCGGCGCGTGGATGTCGCACTCGGCATCATCGGTCGCCCCGAACTGCTGTTCCTGGACGAGCCGACGACCGGCTTCGACCCTGAGGCGCGCCGGCAATTCTGGGACCTGATCCGCGGCCTCAAGGCGGAAGGCACCACCATCCTGCTCACCACTCACTACCTGGACGAGGCCGCCCAGCTCGGCGACCGCGCCGGCATCATCGTCGGCGGTCGGCTGGTCGACATCGGCGCCATCGGCGAGATCGGCGGGGCGGATGCACGGGTGCCGGTCGTGCGCTGGCGCGAGGACGGCGAACTGCGCGAGCAGCGCACCGAACACCCGGCGACATTGGTCGCGCGACTTGTCGCAGCATCCGGAGCCGAACCCCACGAGGTCGAGATCGTGCGACCCAGCCTCGAGGACGTCTACCTGCAACTTGTCCGCTCGGCCGGTGCCGAGCCCGTGGCCGAGGAGGCCCTCGCATCATGACAACCCTGAACCCCACCCTCCCGGCCGGTCACACCATTCGGCTCGGCGTCGCGCGGATCGGCTACGAGCTGAAGTCGTACTTCCGGCTCGGCGACACCGTGTTCTTCACGTTCCTGTTCCCTGTGCTGATGCTGTCGATCTTCTCCGTCGCGTTCGCCGACGTGCCGTTCGGCACCGCTGACGGCACCGAGATCACCGCGGCCGCCTACTACCTGCCGGGCATGCTCGCGGCCGGCCTGCTGCTCAGCGGGGTGCAGAACCTCGCGGTGGACATCGCGATCGAGCGCGGCGACGGCACCCTGAAGCGGCTGGCCGGCACGCCGCTGCCGGTGTTCAGCTACTTCATCGGCAAGATCGGCCAGGTGCTGGTCACTGGCACCCTGCAAGCCGCGCTGCTGCTGGCTCTCGCCCGGTTCGCGTTCGGCGTTGCGCTGCCCACCGACCTACAGAGCTGGGCCACCTTCGCGTGGGTGTTCGTGCTCGGCATCATCACCTCCGCGGTGCTCGGCATCGCTCTCAGCGGTGTGCCGCGCAGCGGCAAGAGTGCAACAGGGGTGGTCATTCCGATCGCGCTCGTGCTCCAGTTCATCTCCGGCGTGTACCTGCCGTTCACGCAGCTGCCGGAGTGGCTGCAGAACGTCGCGAGCCTGTTCCCGCTGAAGTGGATGGCCGAGGGGATGCGTTCGGTGTTCCTGCCGGAGAGCTTCGCGGCAATGGAGGTCGGTGAGGCGTGGAACCTGCCCGGCGTGGCGATCGCGCTCGGCATCTGGCTGGTCGCCGGGCTCGTGCTCTGCCGGTTCGCGTTCCGCTGGATCCGCAAGGACAGCTGAACGTGCGAGGCGTGCGAAGGTAGGGTCATGCAGTCTCTGAAGTGGTGGCACGTCGCGTTCATCGGCGTGCCACTGCTGCTCATCCCGGCCACCTGGCTGTCGGCTCAGCCCGATGTCACCGACTGGCTGATCTCCTGCGCGGCGCTCGTGCTCGTGAGCATCAGCTGGCTGGCATTCGGATGGCGGTCGTTCGCGTCGCGCCGGGTCGCGATCGCGTTCCAGCTGCTGCTGCTGGCGCTGCTCACGGTCGCCGTTGCCCACTCGCCGAACGCCGCGACGCTGCAGACGGTGCTGTTCCCGTTCGTCTGGACCGTGGCGCCGTCGTTGCCGCGCGCGATCTGGGCCAATGTCGCCGTGGCCCTGGCCAGCGCGACGGGCTTCTATTTCGCATTCGACCAGAACCCCGACTCGTTCTTCGTCATCCTGATGATCGCGGTGCTGTCGTTCGGCATGAGCATGGCCATCGGCTTCTGGATCGGCAGCATCACCGACCGCGCCGATGAGGTGAGCAGGCTGCTCGCCGAGCTCACCGAGGCGCAAGAGGAGATCGCCGCGATGCACCGCGATTCCGGTGTGTCAAGCGAGCGTGAGCGGATGGCCCGCGAATTGCACGACACCATCGCGCAGAGTCTGACCGCGATCGTCATGGTGACACAGCGCGCGAAGGTGGACGCGGCATCCGGGGACACCGCCGGCCTGCTCGAACGCCTCGACATCCTCGAGGACAGCGCGCGCCACGCCCTGGTGGAGACCCGCACCCTGGTCGCGGCGGGAGCACCAGTCGAGGTGCATGGCGGGATCGTGCCGGCGCTTGGCCGGCTCGCCGAGCGGTTCGAACGCGAGTCGGGCGTCCGGGTTCAGGTGCAGGCAGACGCGCTTCCCCCGCTCAGCCGGGACCGGGAGGTGGTGCTGTTGCGCTGCGCCCAAGAGTCGCTGGCCAACGTGCGCAAGCATGCCGAGGCTCGCACGGTCCGGATGCTCGTCGAAGACAAGGCGGGCGACGTCTGGCTGACCGTCGTCGATGACGGGCACGGATTCGTCGAGCGTGCCGCCAGCGGTTTCGGTATCGACGGCATGCGCGACAGGCTCTCGCTCGTGAACGGCTCGCTCGACGTCAGCAGCGGCTCCGACGGCACCCGCATCGTGGCTCGCATCCCGGTGGGCGTCCAATGATCCGGGTGCTGGTCGCCGACGACCACCCGGTGGTGCGCGGCGGCATCGTCGCGCTGCTCGGGGCCGAGGACGACATCGAGATCGTCGGCGAGGCGACCACAGGACCGGATGCTGTTGCGCTTGCGATTGAGCTGAAGCCGGATGTCGCGCTCATGGACCTGCGCATGCCCGGCATCGATGGTGATGTCGCGACCGAGCGCATTCTCGCCGCCGAACCGGGCATCCGGGTGCTGGTGCTGACCACCTACGAATCGGACGACACCATTCTGCGGGCGATCGAGGCTGGCGCGAGCGGGTACCTGCTGAAGGCGGCACCGACCGAGGAGCTGCTCGCCGGCGTCCGCTCGGTCGCGCGCGGCGAGGTCGCATTGGCGCCGACCATCGCGGCGAAGCTGGTGGCGCGCGTGCAGCGGCCCGCAACGCCGACGCTCAGCCCGCGCGAGCTCGAGGTGCTGGGCCTGGTGGCGCAAGGGCAGAGCAACCCACGGATCGCGGCGGAGCTGTTCCTGTCGGAGGCGACCGTGAAGACCCACCTGCTGCACGTGTTCGAGAAGCTCGACGTGAGCGACCGCACCCGCGCGGTGACGAAGGCGATGGAGCTCGGGCTGCTTTAGAGCTCGAGGCCGACCAGGGTCGGCTCCGGCTGCAGGTGCACACCGAACTCGTTGACCACGCGCACCTGGATGTAGCGGGCCAGTTCGACGATCTGCTCGGCGGTGGCGCCGCCGGTGTTGACGATCGCGAGCGTGTGCTTGCTGCTGACCGCCGCGTGTGAGCCCGGGAGGGAGAAGCCGCGGGCGACACCGGACTGTTCGATCAGCCAGGCGGCGCTGAGCTTGGCAAGCGGTTCATGCTCGGCCACGATTGGCGGGGGCGCGACAATCGCGGCGTCGCCAGGCACGGCGTCCGGCAGCGGGAGCACGCGCGCTTCCGGCAACGGGTCGATGAGCCAGCGCGGCGGTTCGCCGGGCAGGCCACGGGCGAAGTTCTCGGTGACGATCGGGTTGGTGAAGAACGAGCCGGCGCTCACCGAGTCCGGGTCGTCGGGCGACAGCACCATGCCCTTGGATGACCGCAGCGTGAGCACCGCGTCGCGCACCGGCGCGAGCGGCATCCGGTCGCCCACTTCGACGCCGAGCGCCGCCGCGAGCTGGGCGTAGCCGACCGGGCTGCCGTCGGCGCCGTCGGTCAGTTGGAGTTCGATGGCCGTCACAACGCCGCGGCGGCCCTGCTTGAGCGAGGAGGTGCGGTAGCCGAGCTCGAGCTCGGCCGCGGGAATGCGGATGACGCTGCCCTCGTCGTAGTCGAGGAAGTCGATCGCGACCAGGGTGTCGGAGAGCTCCTGGCCGTACGCGCCGATGTTCTGCACGGGTGCTGCGCCAGTCGAGCCGGGGATGCCGGAGAGTGCCTCGATGCCGCCCAGCCCGCCTGCGACGGCGAAGGCGACGACGTCGTCCCACGGCTCGCCTGCCTGCACCCTGAGGGTGGTGCCGTCGCGCTCGATGCCGCGGGTCAGCACGCGCACCACGCGGCCATCGAAGCCCGCGTCGGAGATCACCAGGTTGGAGCCGCCGCCGAGCACGAGGAGCCGCTCGCCCGAGGCCCAAGCGTCCAAAACCGCGGTGGTCAGCGCATCCGTCGTCTCAGCATCGATCAGCTCGCGCGCTTCACCGCCGACCCGCAGGGTGGTGAGTTCGGCCAGCCGCATCAGGCGGTCCTGACCTTGGCTTGTGCCTTGCCGAGCACGGTGCTGCCGCCGAAGCTGACGGTCAGGTCGATGCGCATCGAGTCGTCCTCGATAGCGCCGACCTTCGCCACGACGGTGATGGTCGCGCCGTCGGCCGGGTCGACGACCACCGGGCGGGTGAAGCGTACCTGGTAGTCGGTGACGCGGGCCGAGTCGCCGACCCAGTCGACAACCGGCTGCACGGCAACGCCCATGGTCAGCATGCCGTGGGCGAGGACGCCGGGCAGGCCGACCGCGGCGGCGACATCATCGCGGTAGTGGATCGAGTTGAAGTCGCCGGATGCGCCGGCGTAGCGCACCAGGGAGTCGCGCGTGAAGTGGTACTCGCGTTCGGCGACGACATCGCCGACAGCGAGGGCGGAGGTGTCGGTCATTCGGCGCTCCTCACGACAAGGGTGGAAGTGGATGTCACGACGTGGTCGCCCGCGAGGTCGGTGATGACGGTCTCTGCGGTGACCATCGAGTTGCCGCCGAGGCTCTTGACGCTCGTGACGGTGAGTGAAGCGGTGAGCTCGTCGCCGGCGACGATCGGCCGGGTGTAGCTGAAGCGCTGGTCGCCGTGCACCGTCAGGGTGAGGTCGATGCCAGCACCGGGTTCGGCGAGGAGCTGCGCGAGCGTGTGCTCCTGGATGACGATCGGGAAGGTCGGCGGCGCGACGACGTCGGCATAGCCGGCTTCGCGCGCGGCATCCGGATCGAAATTCAGCGGGCTGGTGGAGAACACCGCGCGGGAGAACTCGCGAATCTTCTCGCGGCCGACAAGGTACGGCGGGATCGGCGGGAACTGACGGCCAACGAGTTCAGGATTCACTGCCACCCGGTCATCCTAGCCAGAGCCGTCTGAGGGTCGCGCGGCCTCCTGTTGTGCAGGACATTCCTCGTTCTGCAGGACTTTCATGGCTTGCGCAAGCCGTTTACTGGGATCCGGGCCCGAAGGCGACCGGATCTCCTGCACAACAGGCGTGGGCGGTGGGTGTTAACGACCGAACCCCGGTCACCTACATGGTGGCCGGGGTCCAGGAATCTAAAGGTGCGTGCGCCTTACTGGCAGCTATCGCACTGCAGAAGATCCATCGGGTCGACGGGAACGGCGTAGCCGCCGACGGTGTCGGTGTCGTTCTCCATGGTGCCTCCTCAGGTCTTCTCTTTTTTGTACTGGCTTGGTGGGTACCCACTATATAACGGGAATCACAAGGTTGTCATTCCCCTACATGTTGTGTTTTCGGCGTGTCGCCAGAATACTCCGGACCACTGACATTTCACCCGAAAAGGGCCTCGAGTAGTCCAAGTCACACGTCGGTGCGCAGCACCTTCTCGGACCAGGGGTCGGGGTTTCCGAAGCGGTGGGCGGTGATCGCGATCGCCTGCTCGCGCAGGAACGGCAGCAGCTCGATCCGCCCAGACTCTGTCACCTCGTCGGAGTAGATCGCCAGGTCCGGGGTCCCGCCGACCGCCGCCGCCAGTTCGCTATGGCCGCCGCCGATGAGCCGAACCCTGGTCGTGGCGAGTCCACCGCCGGCGACCCGCTTCAGCCATGCGGCGTCGCTCTCGACGGTCAGGTACGCCTTGTAGCCGTACAGCTCGACCAACAGATCACGGGAGAGTGGCACGGCGCTGCTCACCGCCATGCTCGCGCCCGCCCGGATGCCGGCGGCAAGCACGCGGACCAGGTCGTCCACGGCCCCGCCCTCGTTCAGCCGCACGGTCACATCGATCGGGCGGTAGCGGAACACGTCGCGTTCGACCCCGAGCGCTGACACGTCCTTCGCTTGGCCGAACTCGCGTTCCCAGGCCAGCTGGTCGCTCGCGGCGGAGCGCTGCAGGAACTCATCGCCGCCCGCCGCCTTCACGAGGCCGGCCACCGCGCCGCGGGGTTCGCTGCCTTCACGAGCCTCGGCCCGCTTCCAGCTGCCCAGGTGCACCAGGTAGTTCGGTCCGCCGGCTTTCGCCCCGGCGCCGACAGACGAGCGCTTCCAGCCGCCGAACGGCTGGCGGCGCACGATCGCGCCGGTGATCCCGCGGTTCACGTACAGGTTGCCTGCCTGCACCTCGTCGAGCCAGATCGCGAGCTCCGACGGCTCGAGCGAGTGGAGCCCGGCGGTGAGTCCGTAGTCGACGGCGCTCTGCAGCCGGATCGCCTCGGCGAGGCTGGAGGCGCGCATGATCCCGAGCACCGGCCCGAAGAACTCGGTCAGGTGGAAGTCGCTGCCCTCTGTCACCCCGGTGCGGATGCCCGGCGACCACAGCCGTCCGGAGTCATCGAGCCGCTCCGGCTGGAGCAGCCAGCGCTCACCGGCCCCGAGCTGGGTCAACCCGCGCTCGAGCTTGCTGCCAGCGACGTCCTCGATGACCGGACCCATCTGCGTGGTCGGGTCGGTCGGGTAGCCGACGCGCAGCGTGGTCGTCGCGTCGACGAGCTGGCGCTCGAACCGCTCCGAGCGCGCCACCGAGCCGACCAGGATCACCAGGCTCGCGGCCGAGCACTTCTGCCCGGCGTGCCCGAAGGCGCTCTTGACCACATCTGACACCGCGAGGTCGAGGTCGGCCGACGGCGTGACGATGATCGCGTTCTTGCCGCTGGTCTCTGCCAGCAACCGCAGGTCCGGGCGCCAGCCGCGGAACATCTCGGCGGTCTCGTACGAGCCGGTCAGGATCACCCGGTCGACGCCAGGATGCGACACCATCCGCCGGCCGAGCTCGCGGTCCTTCAGGTCGACGAGGTTCAGCACCTCCCGCGGCACTCCGGCACGCCAGAGCGCATCGACCATCAGCGCGCCGACCCGCTGCGCCTGCTTCGCCGGCTTGACGACGACGCTGCTCCCGGATGCGAGGGCAGCCAGCACAGACCCGGCCGGGATGGCGAGGGGGAAGTTCCACGGCGGGGTTACGACCGTCAGCTTCGACGGGACGAACTCGGCGCCATCCACCCGGTCGAGTTCCTCGGCGAGGGTTGCGTAGTAGCGGGCGAAGTCGATCGCCTCGCTGATCTCGGGGTCGCCCTCGGCGATGGTCTTGCCGGTCTCGCCCGCCATCACCGACAGCAGCCGGCCGCGGCTTGCCGCCAGTTCCTCGGCGGCGCGGCGGAGCACCCGCGCCCGGCCGGCGCCGCCGAGAGCGGCCCAGCCGTCTGCCGCCTCCAGGGCGCGCTGCATGATCGCGTCAAGCGTTGCGCCATCGGCGACCGCGGCCTGGGCCACGATGTCCCGCCCAATGCTGTCGTCCGCGGCATCCGCGATCACTCGAGCGCCCCACTCCCGGTTGGCTGGAAGCGCCGGGTCGGTGTCCGCTTCGTTCGCGAACTCGGGACCGGCGGGCGCGGGTGACTCGAGCCGCGACTGCAGGCGATTGCGCGAGGGCACCGTGTCGTCGACGTCGGCCAGCGATGCGAGGAACCGGTCCCGCTCACGGTTCCAGAGCGGCTCGTTCTCGACCAGCTCGAACACCGCGGACATGAAGTTCTCCTGGCTCGCGTTCTCCTCGAGCCGGCGGATCAGGTAGCCGATCGCCACGTCGAACTCCTTGGGCTGCACGACCGGCGTGTAGAGCAGCAACCCGCCGACCGACTCGCGCACGGCATCCGCCTGCCCCTCGGCCATGCCGAGCAGCATCTCGAATTCGACGCCGCGGGTGATGCCGCGGCGGGTCGCGAGCAGGTGTGCGAAGGCGATGTCGAACAGGTTGTGGCCGGCGACACCGAGCCGGACCGCTGCAATGTTCTCCGGGGTGAGCGCTTCGTTCAGGATGCGCTTGTAATGGGTATCTGTGGCCTGCTTGCTGTGCCAGGTGGCCAACTCCCAGCCGTGCATGGTCGCCTCGACGGACTCCATCGCGAGGTTCGCGCCCTTGACGAGCCGCACCTTGATCGGCGCACCGCCGTTCGCGACCCGCTCCTTCGCCCAGTCGAGCAGCCTGCGGTAGGCGGCGTGCGCATCCGGGAGGTAGGCCTGCAGCACGATCCCGGCCTCGAGCTTCTGCAGCTGCGGCTGGTCGAGCAGCGCCATGAAGATCGAGATGGTCAGGTCGAGGTCGCGGTACTCCTCCATGTCCATGTTGATGAACTTGCGCGTCCTCGAGGTCGCCGCGAGCTCGTACAGCGGCGTGAGCCGCTTCGTGACGCGCTCGACCGTCTCGTCGTACGACCACATGTTGAGCTGGCTCTCGATCGAGGACACCTTGATCGACACGTAGTCGACATCGGGGCGCTCAAGCAAGGCCCGGGTACCGGCGAGCCGCCGGTCGGCCTCAGCCTTGCCCAGCACGATCTCGCCGAGCAGATTGATGTTGAGCCGGATGCCCGGACGCTTCAGCTTCGCGATCGCGGGGCCGAGCTTCTCCGCGCGCGCGTCGACGATCAGGTGCGCGACCATCTGCCGCAGCACCGCGCGCGCGATCGGCACGACCGGCCAGGGCAGGATCGGCGCGGCGAACCCGCCGAGCTGGATCGCGAAGCGCATGTACCAGGGCAGGAACGCTGGCACTCGGTGCGCGAGCTGCGCGAGGTTGACCGCGGCAACACGCAGGTCCTCCGGTCGCACCACCCGGTCCACGAACCCAATGGTGAAGTCGAGGCCGTTCTTGTCTTTGAGCACCTGCGCGAGCAGGTGTGCTGAGCGGCTGGAGCCGGCTCGTGCGCCGGCTTGTGCCCAATCCCTGGCCTGCTCGACTGCGGCGTCGGCGAGGTCCGCGGGGATGGTCTGGTGGGCGGAGGTCGTCGTTGGCATGGAGCAAATATAACCCCAAATCCTTGCCAGTTGGCAAGGTTTATGACGTGGTGTTTTCTACCGCGTCCTTGGCCGGGGTTTCGCCAGGCTGATCGGCCATTTCTTCGAGCTCTTCGAGCGGCACAGTGATGAGCGCGGCAACCAGCATCCGCATCGTCTGGGCCACCTTCACGCCGTCGCGGTCGTACAGCCACTGCAGCTGCAGACCGTCCTGCGCGCCGAGCACAGCACGCGCGGCGAGTTCGGGCGTCCAGCCCTCCTTGAGCACGCCGCGGTCGGCGGCACGTTGCAGGAACCGGCCGGTCGACTCGACGATGCGCTCATAGAACTCGCGGTAGTAGGCGTGCGCCGGATGCCCCTCCGTCGTCGCCTCGGCGGATGCCATGTTGTACAACTCGATGACCCCGGGCATCCGTCGGTTGTCCTCGGCGAGCGAGATCAGTTCGCGCAGCGACATGCCGCTCGGGTCGTCGAAGTGGCGACTCAGTCGCTCATCACGGCGGCGGAGCACAGCCATCAGCAGCTCGTTCTTCGTCGGGAAATAGTGCATGAGCGACTGGTGGCTCACCCCCACGCGCTTCGCGATCTCGCGCAGCGATGCGCCGTGCAGGCCGACCTCGCCGAACACCTCTAGTGCGGCATCGAGGATCGCCTGACGCTTGGCGACGCCCTTGGCGTAGCGACCGTTGACCGGCTGCGGCATCCGCTCTCCTTCCGCTGGGAACCCAGCCTAAGCCGATGCCGCGCCGCGTGTTCGCCCGCTACCCGTGACGCACTCACCCGGCTGGCATAGCATGTGGCGAACATCCGGTCGCCTATCCGGGAGTCGCACCATGGTTCAGGTCCGCATTGCAGGGATTGCCCTTGATTCGCGCGCGCAGCCGATCATCCTGCTGAAGCCGCTGTTCGAGGAGCCTGGCGAGGGCAGGATCCTGCCGATCTGGATCGGCAGCCAGGAGGCGACGTCGATCTTCATCGCGATCGAGGGCGCAGAGGCACCGCGGCCGCTGTCCCACGACCTGATGAAGACCCTGCTGGAGACCGTCGGCGCGCAGGTGGAGCGCGTCGAGGTGACGCGCATCGAAGAGGGCACGTTCTATGCGGAGATCACGCTGTTGACCAGCGCGGGCCGACTGGTGCTGGATTCGCGGCCGTCGGATGCGATCGCGCTCGCCTCGCGGATGGATGCGCCGATCTGGGTGGAGGATGAGGTGCTCGAGGAGGCCGGCATCGTCGACCAGACCGAGCACCTGCTGGATGAGGACGAGAAGCTCGAGGAGTTCAAGAAGTTCCTCGACGACGTCGATCCCGAGGACTTCCAGGGCTGAGCGGACTCAGTCGCGCGGGACCAGCCGGATAGTCAGGGGCGCCACCTGGTCGCCGACCACGGTGCCGACGATCCTTGTACCGTGGCGGTCGTATTTGGCGTGGTACGCGGCGTCGATCGCGGGATGCGCGCCGGGTGCCGCTTCGCCGAACGAGACATCACGCTCGACACCACCGGCTCGGATGCGCCCGCTGCCGCTGGCCTTGGCCCTGCGGTACCAGCCGTTGTCCGGCCCGTAGGCGGACCGTACGTAGAGGTCGTCGCCGGCGCGTACCACCCACATCGTCACGAACGGCCGGAGCGACCCGTCCTGTCGCAGCGATGACAGTCGCAGCACCTCGGCCGCGCCGACCCTCTCGAGTTCGTCGGATGTCCAGGTGCTCATGGTCGTGGTCTCCTGAAGATTTATGGCCGTCGGTGGCGACCGGCAGACTGGTCGGCATGCCGACCCTGGATCACGTGAGCCGCGTCGCCGCTCGGCTGCCCGGCAGCGAGGAGCGGGTGACGACCGGCGGCGTGGCCTGGTTTGTTCGCAACAAACTGTACGCCTGGGAGTCCTACCCGTGGCCGAGCGAGAGTCCGACGTTACGTGAGCTGATCGCATCCGAGCCGGTGATGGGCCTCAAGGTCATGGACGTGGACGAGCAGCGGGCGCTGCTCTATGGCTGGCCGGACGTGTTCAGGATGTCGGAGGTGCGCTGGGGCCAGCCGAAGGTGCTGCTCCGGCTGAACCTCATCGACCCGCAGCTCTTGGTCGAGGTGGTAACCGACGCGTGGCGAAGCCAGGCGCCGAAGTACCTCCGCCGCGAATTCGACGGCGATCAGCCCTAGAGCCGCCTACGCGGTCAGTTGCTGCGAGTTCGGACCAGGAGCCGACGAGGGCTGCGGGAGTGCCAGGCGTACGCGGTGCGGTAGCCCAACCCGGTGTAGACGGCGCGGGCCGGTGCGTTATCGGAGTACATGCCGAGCGTGCACACCCCGTATTCGGCGACCGCGTGCCGAGTCAGTCCTGCGGTGATCGCGCGACCAAGCCCCTGACCGCGGTAGTCGGCGTGGGTGACGATGCCTGCCAGGTGCGGCGCGCCGGACTCCCAGAACTGCATTGCCCCGGCCGCAGCTAGCTCGCCGCGGGTGTTGCGCACACCGAGCCACAGGTGGGTGCGACCGGTGCCCGGGTCGCCCTCGCCGGTGGGGCTGTGCGCGCTCGCGAGCGCGGTGAGTTCGTCGGCGTCGTGAGTGTCGTCCAGCCGGATCAGGCGGTCCTCGTAGTCGACTCGGGGCGGGGCATCCGTGGTCCACATCCAGTCCCAGTCGCCGCTCGGACCGGAGCCGAACGTATCGTCGATCAGAACCTCGTAACCCTGCGGGACCGAGATCCCGGTGATCGAGAGGTCGTGAACCGGCCCGGCAGCAAGCCGATCGAGCAGGTCCCGGATGTCCTCGGTGCCGCCGGCCGCAAAGGGAAACACCCACAGTCCACGCCCGCGGCGCCCGAACCGTTCCACCGCGACCGCCCGGTCGTTGGCAATCACCGCGCCGGTAAGCGGGTCCGGGATCCCCCACCGCACGAAGGGGTCCTCGCCAGTCAGTTCGAGCAACTCGGCGTGCGTGCTGATCGCGTTCATGCCACGACGGTTCGTCACGACCAAAATGCTACGCGGCATGCAACCGTCAGTGCGTGGCCCAGTTCGCGCGGCGCGCCTGTGCCGTCGGCTGCTGGACGACGGTGATGCGGTCGCCGCGCGCGGTCACGGATGCACCGCCGCGCCGATTGCGTCGCACGATCAGATCGAACGTGGCGTCCCCCAGCCGCACACCCTCGAGGGTGAGATCGGGCAGCCACGGCGGCAGGTGCGGATCCACGAGGATGGTGCGCAGCGGCGCGACCGGCCGCAGGATCAGCAGCGACTGGATCATCGCGATGATCGCACTCGACGACCACGCCTGCGGTGAGCAGGACTGCGGGTAGATGCCCGGGAACGGATGCGCGTCGTCGCGCGGTAGACCCGACAGCACTTCGGGCAGGCGATGACCCTCGAACATCGAGGCCGCTGTGAAGGTGGCTTCCGCCAGTCGGTGGAGCTCCCTCCAGCATCCGTAGCGCGCCAGGCCGATCGCCAAGGTGCCCGCCTCAACCGGCCACACGCTGCCGCGGTGATAGCTGAACGGGTCATACGCCGGATGATCGGCAGACAGGGTGCGCATCCCCCAGCCACTGAACATGTCGGGCGCGAGCATCCGTCGCGCGACGACGTGCGCGTATCGGCTGGGCACGATGCCTGTGGCAAGCAGTTGCCCGTCGTTCGAGTTGACCGACTGCACCTGACGCTTGTCCGGACCGAGCGCGAGGGCGTAGCAGCCGTGCTCCGGCATCCAGAACTCGCGATGGAAACGCCGGCGCAATCGGGCCGCGCGCGAGACCAGGTCGGCGGCGTGCAGCCGGTCGCCGAGTGCGGCGAACACCAGCGCGGCGTAGCGCAGCGCGGCGTAGTGGTAGCCCTGCAGCTCGCTCGAGGCAATCGGGTTCTCCACCTGCACCCCGTCGTGACCGACGATCGCGGTGTCGGAGTCTTTCCAGCCCTGGTTCTTGACGCCCTTGCGGGATCGGGTCTCGTATTCGATGAAGCCGTCGCCGTCCAGGTCGGCATAGCGCTCAAGCCACTGAAGGGCCTGTCGCGCGGACGGCAGCAACGTGCGGACGGTTGTCACATCGTTCGTCCATGCCAGGTACTGGCCGAGGAAGATCAGGAAGTCCGGACTCGTCGACCAGTCGCCGTAGTAGGCGGTGAACGGGTCGATCCCCAACCTCGACAACGGCCCGTGGCGCGCCTGGTGGACCATCTTCCCGGGCTCCTCGTCACGCCAGTCGTCGACCTCCCGTCCGACGTGGGCAGCGTTCAGGACCAGCGCGTCGCGCAGCATGGTGGGCCCCGCCAACATGGCCTGCCAGCCGGTGGTGAGCGTGTCCCGGCCGAAGATCTGCTGGTAGATCGGCAGCCCGGCCACCGGAGCGGTCGGCCCGGGCGGTTCGCCGAGCGCGAGGTCCGCCAGATCCCGCACTGCGGCATGCCAGGCGCTGGCGACATCCAGGTTGCTGGAGCTGAGCCTCGCCAGCTCGTCATGCAGCGTCGCGCGGGCCTGGGCTGCCGAGTCGTCCGGTTCGGCGAAGGCAGCGGGCGGCGCGCTCCTGGTGACGCCATCGGCGATCGGCCGGGTGACCAACTCCACCGTTACCGTCTGCCCGGGAGGGACGACGACGTCGACCATGAGCATCCGCCCGTCGCGCGACACCTCGGCTTCGGTCTCGACGGTTATCTCAACGGCCAGGTCGAGGTCCGGATGCGCGTAGTCGAATCGCAGGCGGCGGGCACCGTCATCCCATGCCTGGGTAACCTCGGCGACCTGCTGGCGCTGACCGCGTTCTGCCT
Organism: uncultured Actinomycetota bacterium; assembly: GCA_963702165.1. Classification (GTDB taxonomy): domain Bacteria; phylum Actinomycetota; class Actinomycetes; order Actinomycetales; family Microbacteriaceae; genus Terrimesophilobacter. The sequence goes on from OY969722.1 coordinate 1,961,537, forward strand.
CTTCCGTGTCGGCGAAGTCCGCATCCACCTCGACGCCGAGCCGGAACCGGTGTTCGGTGTCGGAGTAGCTCTGCACCTGCAGGCGAGTGCGCAGCCCTTCGCCAAGGAATCGTTCCAGCATCAGGTACGCGCCGCGGCGCGGCAGCGTTTCACCGTCGACCAGCTTGGCGAAGCACACCTGGGCGTGCGCACCCACCTTGGCGGTGCTGAACCACTGCGGCTCCTGCCCGTCCACGGTGATCCGCTCGAGGTTCAGCACCCGGGTGTTCCGGGCGAAGAAGCCTTGCGGCCCGACGCCCGCGATGCGGCCGTGCACGTCAGTGATCAGCACGTTCCAGCCGCTCGAGACGTACAACACGTCCGGTCGGACTCGTACGCCTCGCACGCGGGTCATCGCCGGCTGCCCACCCTGCGAACGATCAGCGCCGTCAGGGCGACAACGGTGGCGACGGCGACTCGGCCGGCGACCGGATGCGGGGCAAGAACCCGGGTGTAGACGCTGGTCGATTTCGATCCCTCGCCGAAGTCTCCTGTGGTGCTGCCCGGACCGGTGCTCGCGGTGAACAGGTTGTCGGCACGGTCATCCGGAGTCTCGGTGCGCTGGCCGGCGATCGCGTCACCCGGCTTGCTCAGGTACCAGTCCATGAGCCGAGGGCTGATGCGCTGCCCGGCGTCGAGCATCCGGCCGCTGAACCCGGCGAAGACGCGCCGCACCGGCCGGCGGGCGGCCTCCACGATGGCTGCGGCGACCACCGTCGGCTCGTAGACTCGCCCCACCGGCTTGGGCATGACGCCCAGCTTCGAGCGGGCGTGGGAGAACAGCGGGGTGTTGATCGACGAGGGAAGCACGTCGACAACATGGATCGGCGAGTTCTCCGCCTGCAACTCCAGGCGCAGGGCCTCCCCGAACGCGACGATGCCGTGCTTGGCAGCGCTGTAGGCGGCCTGCAACGGCACCGAGCGTTCGCCCAGCGCTGAGGACACGTTGATGATGGTGCCGCCGGTCTCGCGCAGGTGCGGCAGCGCGGCCTTCATGCCGTAGATCTGACCCATGAGGTTGACCTCGATGACGCGATGCAGTTCGTCGGGCTCCATCTGCTCAACCGTGCCGTAGGTGGAGACTGCCGCGTTGTTGACCCAGACATCGATCCGGCCGAACCGCTCGACCGCGCGGGACGCCAGAGCTTCCACCTGGGAGTAGTCACTGACATCGGTGACGACGGGCTCTGCTTCTCCACCGAGTCGCCCAATCTGGGTGGAGAGCGTTCCGAGCGCCTCTTCGTTGCGGGCGGCTACGACGACTCGCGCTTTCTTGAGACCGAATTCGATGGCGGTTTCCCGCCCGATGCCAGAGGATGCGCCCGTTATGACCACGACTTGAGGCTCGTTCATGGGCGCATGTTAACCGGGAACCCTCAACGCCACCCGAGGGCTCCTCGTCGGCGGACCCCGCTCTCGTTGTGCAGGAGATCTCGTGTTGTGCAGGAGATAACGGCCGATCCCGGGCCAAGTACGGGCATCCGGGGCCGCTCGACGGGGAAAGTCCTGCACAACCGGGAGAGGGGGCAACCACCCACTCAATCTTGCTCTTGCGCGCTCACTATTCAGTGTTACTATCTACCAGTAGTCAGCAACACTGAGTAGCCAATCGGAGGCGGGATGGGCAAGCAGACGACCGAGATGCTCAAGGGCACGCTCGAGGGCATGGTGCTCGCCATCCTGGCAATGCAGCCGGCCTACGGCTATGAGATCACCGCGCGACTGCGCGAGCACGGCTTCACCGACATCGTCGAGGGAACGATCTATGCGCTGCTGATCAGGATCGAGCAGCGCGGCCTCGTCGACGTTGCCAAGGTCCCGTCAGAGAAGGGGCCGCCGCGCAAGGTCTACTCGCTGAACCGAACCGGGAACGAGTATCTCGACGAGTTCTGGTCCACCTGGACCTTCCTCGCGGAACGGATCGAGCAGCTCCGCGACGACATCGAACGCGCACAAGAAGAGGGAGCGTAATCATGGCAGCAGGATGGGTCGAACGGGTCACTGGTTCGTTCGAGGACAAGAAGCGCTGGCGCCAGTACAAGGCGCGCAAGGAACAGCTCCCCGCGAGCTACCGCACCGCGATCGACGGGCTCGAGCGCTACTTCATGTACGCCGGCGCGATCGTCAAGGGCGACGTGATGATGCAGATGCTCGAGGACCTGGCAGACCTGATCGAACAGGCAGCGGCCGACGGCACCCCGATTCGCGACATCGTCGGCGACAACCCGGTGGAGTTCGCGGAGACCTTCATCCAGAACTACTCGGACGGCCAGTGGATCAACAAGGAGCGCAAGCGCCTGACCGACTCCATCGATCAGGCCACCGACGACGAGGCGTGATCTCGCGAGAACGGAGAACCGACCATGAGCATCACCCAGAACACCGAACCCGCCATCCGGGTCCGCGGAATGGAGAAGTCGTTCAAGGACCTGCACGTGCTGCGGGGCGTCGAGTTCGACGTGCAGGCGGGAAGCATCTTCGCGCTGCTCGGCTCGAACGGTGCGGGTAAGACCACGCTGGTGCGGATCCTGTCGACCCTCTTGAGCGCCGACGCGGGCACCGCCACGGTGAACGGCTTCGACGTCGCCGCCGCGCCGGCTGACGTGCGTGAATCGATCAGCCTGACCGGGCAATTCGCTGCTGTCGATGACGTGCTTACCGGCCGAGAGAACCTGGTGCTGGTCGCCCGGTTGCGCCACGTGAAGCATCCGGATGCCGTGGCCGACGACCTGCTGGAGCGCTTCTCGCTCGCCGATGCCGGCCACCGCAAGGCGTCGACCTACTCGGGCGGGATGCGGCGCCGCCTCGACATCGCGATGAGCCTGATCGGGAATCCGCCGGTCATCTTCCTTGACGAACCGACCACCGGCCTCGACCCGCAGGCACGCCAGGAGGTGTGGCACACGGTCAAGCAACTCGCCGAGCAGGGCACCACGGTGCTGCTGACGACGCAGTACCTCGATGAGGCCGAGCAGCTCGCCGACCGCATCGCGATCCTTCACAACGGCACCATCATCCAGAACGGGACCCTCGCCGAACTCAAGCAGCTTCTCCCGCCGACGAGCGTGGAGTACGTCGAGAAGCAGCCCTCCCTCGAGGACGTGTTCCTCGCCCTCGTCGGCGACAACGGCGAGATCGACACCGCCGACCACGCCGATGGCGCCGTGCCGGCACGAAAGGAAGCCTGATGACCACCCACGCACTTGGCGACACCGGCACTCTGACCGGTCGCTCGCTGCGTCACATCCTGCGCAGCCCAGACACGATCGTGACCACCGCGGTCACGCCGATCGCGTTGATGCTGCTGTTCGTGTACGTGTTCGGCGGCGCGATCAACACCGGTTCTGCTGACGCGTATATCGACTACATGCTGCCGGGGATCCTGCTCATTACGATCGCGTCCGGCGTCGCGTACACCGCGTACCGGCTGTTCCTCGACATGCAGGGAGGCATCTTCGAGCGCTTCCAATCGATGCCGATCGCGCGGTCGAGCGTGCTCTGGGCGCACGTGCTCACCTCGTTGGCCGCGAATCTGACCTCTGTTGCCATCGTCACCGGCATCGGATTGATCATCGGGTTCCGCACCGGAGCCTCCGTGCTCGCCTGGCTTGCCGTTGTCGGCATCCTGATCCTGTTCACCCTCGCGCTGACCTGGATCGCGGTGATCGCGGGACTGTCCGCGAAGACGATCGATGGGGCGAGCGCGTTCAGCTACCCGCTGATCTTCCTGCCGTTCATCAGTTCGGCGTTCGTGCCGACCGCCTCGATGCCCGGCCCGGTCGCCTGGTTCGCCGAGAACCAGCCGATGACCTCGATCGTGAACAGCATGCGGGCGCTGTTCGCGCAGGAACCGGTCGGAGGGGAGATCTGGATCTCGCTCGCGTGGCTCGTCGGGATTCTGGTTGTTGCCTACGCCTTCGCGATCGTCATCTACCGTCGCAAGGTCAGCTGAGGCGCTCGTCCAGCCCCTGTTATGCAGGAGATCCCTCGTTGTGAAGGAGAAAACTGCCGGTCAGGGGCTGAATGCGGGCATCCGGGGCCGTTCGACCGAGAAAGTCCTGCACAACAGGGAAACTTGGCGCCAGCCACGGCGCTCAGTGCCGGCGGTGGTCCTGGATCGTCATCCGCGGTCCGAACGAGGGCTTCCGGATGCCGCTGGCGAGCAGTAACCGCACGACCCGCACTCCTGGCTTGCTCGTGGAATCCCGGTTGTCCCTCCCGCCTTCGCGCTCGCTAGCTACCGTCGCAAGGCCAGTTGTAGAGGGCGCCATTGGTTGACTGTTTCGATCAGACTTGTCTGCTACCGTCGCGGAATTGTTCGCTGCCTGGAGGTGCAGTTGCCTCCCGGCACGACTGAAAGAGGTTCCTGGTCATGGCATGTCGTATCGGCGAACTCGTTCTCGGTTGTAGCGACCCTGAGCTGCTGGCGCAGTTCTGGTGCGAGGTCCTGGACTGGGTCGTTCTTGATCGCGAGGTCGACGGTTCAGTGGAGATCGGGCCGCGCGAAGGCTGGGGCGGACCCCAGTCGACGATCTTCCTCAGTCGGAGGGATGAGCCGGAGAAGGGGAAGTCTCGGCTGCACATCGATGTCAACCCCACGGACCGTGATCAGGAGGCCGAGCTGGAACGTCTTCTGGCGCTCGGCGCTCGCCCAGCCGACATCGGTCAGACCGGGCAGGAGCCTTGGCATGTCCTGATGGACCCCGAAGGCAACGCCTTCTGTTTGCTGAAGACGCGCCTCGACCCGCTTTAGTGCCGGCGGTGGTCCTGGATCGTCATCCGCGGTCCGAACGAGGGCTTCCGGATGCCGCTGGCGAGCAGTAACCGCACGACCCGCTGCCGCTGCCCGCGCCACGGTTCGAGCAGCTCGAGCATGCCGTCATCGTCGACCGGTGCGCCGACCATCGCCCAACCGACGAACGCGGCCAGGTGGTAGTCGCCGACGCTGACCGCGTCGGGGTCGGCGTGCGTGCGCTGGGTCACCTCGGCGGCGGTCCAGATGCCGATGCCGGGGATGCTGCGCAGGCGCGCGCCCGCGTCATCCTTGTCCGCCAGCCGGTCGATCGACGCGGCAACGGAGGCCGCGCGCATCACTGTCGCGGATCGCTGCGGCCCAACGCCGGCCTTGTGCCACTCCCACGACGGGATGCTCTTGAACTGTGCTCCGGTGGGGATCACCCGCATGCCGAGCGGCGCTGGTCCCGGCGGTTCATCGCCGTGCTGGGTTACCAGGTGCCGCCATGCACGCAACGCCTCGACCGCTGTGACCTTCTGTTCGAGGATGGCCGGCACCAGGGCGGCGAAGACTCGGCCGGTGCGGGGCAGCCTGAGGCCGGGCATCCGGCGCCAGGTCTCGGCCAGCAGCGGGTTGCCACTCACGTCGAGCGCGGACCAGTCATCTCCCGCTCCGCAGAGCGCGGGCACCGACTCAACCGCGCGTTCGGCGCCCGGACCCCAGGCTGTCGCGGCGATCTCCCTGCCGGCGCGGAGGAACAGGGTTGCCGGCCCGTCGGCGGTGCGTAGGGTGAGCCAGGCGTTCTGGCCCTCCCAGCGGAAGGTCGGATCGTAGGTGCCGCGCCCGATCGGGGCGAGTGTGGCCCTGAGGTCGACCATCTCGCGGGGTGCGTAGGTCGACTCGAGATGCATGAAGGAAGGCTACGCGCAGGGATTACGAGAACGCAGAGCTTCGACGTCGACGCTCCGGCGCTCGGCGACAATCTCGCCAAGTTCGGCCAGGGTCAGCGACCCGAGCGAGCGCCGGAAGTCGACGCTTATGGAAGGCACGTCGAGGGCAAACTTCAGTTGCCCTTAGTCGAGATGCGACACTTAGCTCTTGCGCTAAGTATCCGGACTTGCAATACTAAGCCTCGTGGAAAAGTATTCCGATGAGCTGGACGAGGTGTTCGTTGCGCTCGCCGATCCGACCCGCAGGGCAGTCATCCGCCACCTCGGGCGCGGTCCGCACCCCGTCAGTGAGCTTGCTGGCCGGTTTCCGATGACGTTGCCCTCTTTCATGAAACACGTGCGGACGTTGGAGGCGTGCGGACTGATCCGCACCACGAAATCCGGCCGTGTGCGCACGTGCACGCTGAATCGCGAGCGGCTCGCGCTCGTGGACGGCTGGCTAGCCAATGAGCGTCGGTTGTGGGAGGGCCGCACCGACCGCCTCGAACGGCTCACGACTGTTAAGGAGAAAAGTGATGAGCGCCCCCGCGATTGACCGAAACCTCGACCTGACTCTCGAACGGGTGATCCGAGCGCCGCGAGAGTCAGTATGGCGCGCCTGGACTGAGGCCGCATTGCTGGAACGATGGTGGACTCCCGTGCCCACACAGACCCGCGTTGACCAGCTCGATGTGCGCCCGAGCGGGGGCTTCGTGACTCAGATGAGCGAGGATGGGCAGGTGTTCGTCCCTCATACGGACTCGGTATTCCTTTTGGTTGAGGAAGGGCGCCGTCTCGTCTTCACCAACGCGGTGACCAGTGCTTGGCGGCCCGCCTCTCCAACTCCGGTGGCGATGAGTGCAGAGATTCTCTTCGGCGAGCACCCGGATGGTACCGATTACCGGGTGATCGTGCGTCACGGCGACCCCGCGGACCGGCTGGAGCATGAGCGTCTAGGGTTCTTCGACGGCTGGGATTCGGTCACCGAGGCACTCGCCGAGCTGGCAGAGGGAGGCCTCGCGTGAGGATTGCGATCAGCCAGGGGCGAGCGGCCGCGCTCCGCTGGCCGACCACAACGGCGTGACAGAGCTCGTGTGACGCGCCCGTTGCATCTCTGGCTCGGGTGGAAATGAAAGCCCCGAAACGGGTTCCTGCTGAGACTTCTCACTTGCCAGATCGGGCCATCGGGAAGGGTCATGGGTTCTCGACATGCAGGAGCGGTTGAGCACGTCCATCCAGACGGCGTGAAGGTGCTACTTGACCTGGCCTGCCACGCCGTCCGCATGGAGGCGCTTGGCCTTGCGGAGCGTTGAACGCAGGAGAAGGTTCGTGACTCCGATGAACAATGTCGTGGCAACCGAACTGAGACCGACCCCAGCCCATGACGCGTCGCCACGAAACGCGAGGATGAGCGTCACGAGCAGGCTGATGAACGCAGCCACGGTGAGCACGATACTGATGCCCGCCCCGACGATTCCGAGCGTGAGGCTGGAATCCTCGACGGTGACTCTCTCACCGTTGTCGTCCTTGAACGAGACTGTTGCTGCCATTGCTGTTCTCCTGTCAGATCGCCGTTGTCCTTGGCTGCGTTCACAGCCATCATTCCGGATTGACGATGAGAGTTGGTTTGCGTGCCGCGCAGCTTCGGGGAAGAACAGGTAGCCGCTCCAGCACCGAAGCTCAAGAGACGCGCGGTGCATGTGGCCACCGCGCTGCCTCGTCCCCACAGGCGGAAGGTTGCGGGCCGGCCGGCGGGGGCACGGCGCTACCAAACTCGATGAGACCCATGCACGAATGACTTCTCAGAAGTGAGCAGCGCTCGGGCCAGCCCGAACTGTAGAGGAGCACGCTGCGCCCGAATGCCGCGTGCTCCTCTCCTCATATCACCGCCCCGTCGCGACGATGGGTTCGGCGTCGGGATCGGTTTCGGTGAAGTGCTCGTATCTCGACGGATCCACCCGATGTACGTATCGGGCGTAAAGCGCTCCCACTATGACGAGCAATGGGATCGGCACGAGCAGCAGAATGTTCACCAGCGGGGGCGCTGCCGTCAAGAGCTCGATCTCCACGACAGCCATGGCGATGAGCGTGGCAAGGCCAGCTGCGGCAACCGCAGGGGCGATTCTCACTCTGAAGAGTGAGAATCCATGGCGCTGCTTCCAGAAATAGGCGACCACTGCCACGGCGGTGATCGCCTCTAGGACCAACACGCCTAGGACTCCGGGCGCGGCCGACCAGAGGAACACAACTAGGTAGGGGTCCGCACCAAGAACCATGGCGATTGAGAGCACAACTGCCGTGATAACGCACTGAGCGATCACACCAGCGACGGGAGATCCGTGACGGATGCTTACACGACCCAGCATCGCCGGCAGGACGCGTTCACGGCCGAGCGCGTAGTGGTATCGAGACGCGGCGTTGTGGAACGCCAATGCCGCCGCGAAGGAGCTGGTAACCAGCAGAACTTGCATGAAGTCCACCGCCCAGGCGCCCAAGTACAACCCGGCGGAGTTGAACACCAAGTTCGCGACGTCATCGCTCTGTGCAACCGCGACAGCCTCCGCAGGTCCATACGCGGTGATCACCATCCAGGCAGAGAAGGTGTAGAACAGGGCCAAGAAGGCGATGGCGATGTAGGTCGCACGGGGCACACTGCGTTTGGGGTCTCGTGTTTCTTCCGCGTAGATTGCCGTGGCTTCAAATCCGATGAACCCGCCGGCTGTGAGAACTAGCATTGCCCCGAATCCGGGGTTGATCACCTCGAGCGGGTTGAACGCCTCGACGCCGATGCCTTGCGGGCCACCACCGTTTGCGAGCACGGCGATTTCGTAGATCACCAGGATTAGCACCTCAAGGCCCAGAGCAATTCCAAGGATCCGCGCGCTTAGGGTGATTCGGAAGTATCCGAGGAGGCCGATTGCAACGATGGCGAACACAGCTACGACCTGCCACGGGATCGCGGCTCCCGTGAAGTGGGCGACGGCGTTCTGGGTGTAGAACGAGAAGCCGGCCACGAGGCAGATTGCCATGGCGTTGTATGCCAGAACGGCCACCAGCGAGCTTCCCACGCCCATCGCTTTTCCGAGTCCCCTGGCGATGTACGCGTAGAAGGCGCCGGCGTTCTTGATATATCGACTCATCGCCGTGAAGCCCAGGGCAAAGAGCACGAGTATCGCACCGGGGACCAAATAGCCGTAGGTCGCTGAGAGTTCCCCCGTCATGATCGCAAGCGGGACGACGCCCGCGACGACGGTGAGTGGAGCGGCTGCTGCCAGAACAAAGAACACCAGATCCCAAGTTCCAAGCGAGCCCTTGGCTAGTCGCCCGCTCTTCGGGTTTTCAGTTGCGCGTGATTGGGATGTTGCAGTCGACTCAGCCATCGTGGACGTCCTTCCATACTGTTTGGCCCCGATGGATGACACTCATCCGTTCGGGGGCGAGGACCTCAATGTCCTCAAGGGGGTTTCCTTCGACTAGCAAGAAATCGGCACTCTTCCCCTTCTCCAGCGACCCAGTCGCGTCGCTTACCCTCAGGGCTCTTGCCCCGTTCAGGGTGGCTGCGACGATTGCCTCCATCGGCGGGGTTCCCACGCTGACCATCGTGCGTATTTCTGACAGCGTGGATTTCCCGTAGGGGACGGTGTCACTGGAGAACGAGTCACTACCAACGGCGATCGTTACGCCGGCCGCTCGAGACGCGTTGAAGTTGTCGGTAACCCGATTCTTTTCTTTCTGGACCATGGTTTCCCCGCGGTACTCGTCCAGCCCTGCGCGGGGCGGCGGCGGGTACTCGTCGAACCATGGACCTAAGAACAGCTGCAGTGTCGGTACATGGATGATGCCTTGCTCCACCATGAGTTGGCGGCACTCGTCATCCAACTCTTCTCCATGTTCGATTGTGGCCACGCCCGCCTTTATCGCGTCCTTGGCCGCGTGAAGGCTTTCAGCATGCGCGAGAACGGGCATTCCAAGCATCGCCGCCTCACGAACAATCATCCGGAGTTCATCCAGGTCGTAGTGCTGGTCGGTTTCGAGCTCCTTCTCCCACATGCCACCGCCCGTGGCCCACACCTTCACAGCGTCGGATCCCATGCGGTTGAGCTCGACGAACCGCCTTGCGCAGCTCCTCGGGTCCGTCCGCGACGAAACCCCAGGGGTGACTTTGTTGCACCATGTGGATCGGCAGGTGGTAGGCGTCCCCGTGTCCGCCAGTGCGAGAGAGCCCTGGCCCACATGCGATGATCCGCGGGCCCTGCATGATCTTCTTGTCCACGGCCCACTTGAGTTGAATCCCATTCCTGGAGATATCGCGAACCGTGGTTACTCCGTGTCGCATCAACTCGCCCATCTGGACGGTTGACACGATTGCCTGCCGGCGATCGTCCTCGAGGACCCAATCGCCGTAATCGGCAGAGAAGGTACCTCCAAGGTGGGTGTGACAATCGACCAAGCCCGGCATGAGAGTTAGACCGCTTGAATCTCGTACTAGTGCACCCTCCGGAATGGCGACATCATTTCGGGCGCCGACGTCAGCGATAACTCCATCACTGATGACGAGACGCCCATTTTCGATTGGATCTGCACCGGTACCGTCGATCAAGGTCGCGTTGTCAAAGACCAAATAGCTCAAGTCGCTGCACTTTCTACCCATGACGCCTCGTCATCGAGGCGTTGAGCAAGGAATATATTCGCCTTCGAGAGTTTTCACAACTGTTTTATTTGTAATTCTCCAGTTTGACAATCGAAAAGAGCCCTAAATGTGTCCCGCGACCGTGCCGTGCTAACGTCGATCTACTTCCGGAGCAGAGTGGGGCGCCTGTGAGTTTCAATGGACTGACCGTTGCAGAACTGGATGAAGTCGATCGGCGTATCGTCGAAGCACTCCAACTTGATGGCCGCATTCCCGTCACATCAATTGCGAAGAAAATCGGGCTCTCCCAACCTGCAACGCGACAAAGGGTTCAGAGGTTGATCGAGAGCCGGATAGTGCAGATAGCCGCCATCACCAATCCGGACACGCACGGCTACAAACGGTCGGCCATGATCGGCGTGCGAACCAGCGGCGACCTGCGCGATGTCGCGCGCGCCATCGCTCAGATTCCTGAGGCCTACTACGTGGTCGTGTGCGCTGGCTCGTATGACCTGTTGATCGAGATCATGTGCCGTGACGACCAGCACATGCTTGATCTCGTTACGCAGATCCGCGGAGTGCAGGGAGTGATCTCAACGGAGTCCTTCGCCTTCCTGGACCTAGTGAAGTGGGAGTACAGCCCCGGGTTTATCCAAGAGGAAGCCGAAGGCGCAATGACAGCTGGCGCTGTCTGATCGGAAGGGCCCACTTCAGAGCGGCGAGCGGCTGGCTCATCGCTCGACACTCGGCCATCCGCGCCCGGTCCGGTCAAGCGCGCCCGGCGCACGGGGCGCGGATGTCCGGAAGTGGCGCGGATCGGGCCGCCGCGGGCGAAGCCGCTGAGGAAGATCGGGGTCTTCGTGGTGGTCAGGTTTTCGGTAGCTGGGGCGGGATTCGAACCCGCGACCTCACGATTATGAGTCGTGCGCTCTCACCAACTGAGCTACCCAGCCACGACATCCGGAAGACCGGATGATCGAGCCCCCTGTGGGAATCGGACCCACTACCTCTTCCTTACCAAGGAAGTGCTCTACCAATGAGCTAAGGGGGCGCTGTGGCGACCTAGGTCGCCGAGGCACCGTACGAGACTAGCACCTCGCGAGCGGGCTAGTTGGCGTTCGCCTGCAGCCACTCGTAGGGGTCGACCGGCACACCGCCGACGTGAATCTCGAGGTGCAGGTGCGCACCCGTCGACGCGCCGGTGCTACCCACCGTGCCGAGGATGGTGCCGACGCCGATCTGCTGCCCCAGGGCCACCGCGACCGAGCCGTACGACATGTGTGCGTACATGCTGACGACCTTCTGGCCGTTGACCAGGTGCTCAACCTGCACCATGACACCGTAGGCCGAACCGCCATTGCTGATGTCGACGACCGTGCCATCCGCGATGGAGTGGATCGGCGTGCCGGCGCCCGGGGTGAAGTCGAGGCCATTGTGGTAGGTCGAGCAGTACCCGCAGCCGGCACGCGGGCCGAAGCCACTGGTGATCGGTGCTGCGTACGGGAACGGCCACTGGATTGTGCCGGCCGGGTTGACTGCGTACGCGTAGTTGCGGGCAGCGGTGCCGTACTTTGCACGGATCTGGTCGGCCAGCGAGCTTGCGGTATAGGCGTCGCGCTCGACAGCGACAGTCGGGATTTCGGTTCCGACGGTCAGCGCCTGGATCTCAACGGCCTGTGATGTCGGCGCGGTGTTGAGCGGCTCCTGGTAGAACGCGTTCGCGGGAATGGTGGTGGCGACGACCATCAGGCCGGCGGCGACGGCTGCGGACAGGCTCATCGCCTTCGACGCGATGCGTCGCTGGAGGCTCTTCTTCGGTCCCGCCGGGGGGCGGCTGGCAGCGGTCTGGCGCTCTGTTCGCGCCTTGGCCTGCGCCTTGAGGGACTCCTTGTGTTCCTTCGACTTCAGCTTGGCGCCGCGGAACGCATCCCCCGATGGTGGTGCTTTTGGGATTCCCGTCAGACGACGGGAGGGCTGCTTGCGAGCCGCTTCTTCGCGGTTCCGGAGCTCACGCCGTGTGAGCGGCGCCCCTGCTTCGAACTCTGAATCAACACCCGTCACGCGCCTAATACCCCACCTGAATCGCCGAATTTCCGTAATGAATCGCATCGACTTGCGCACGGCACTCAGGGCTGCTCGGGTTCGCCATTCGGGTGCTCCTCGTAAGTCGATCAGCCCCGCGAAGCGCCGGACTGATCAGATTCTCGCCACCATCGAACTTCCGGTTCTCAGGTAACGGATTTATAAACAGTAACCCAGGCCCACCACCCGCGCCAGTCCGAATCCTCAGTCCGTGAAGTCTCGAAGTGCGGATTCCAGTGTTTTGGCCACTTCGGGGTGCGCAGAAATGATCAGATCGCTGGATGCCGGGCGGCCATCACCGCCGGTCACGAGCGCACCTGCTTCAGCTGCGACCAGACCACCGGCCGCGTGATCCCATGGCGCGAGTCCGCTCTCGTAGTAGGCATTCAGGCGACCGGATGCGACCGAGCAGAGATCCAGGGAAGCGGTGCCGAAGCGGCGAATATCCCGGATGCGCCCAATCAGCCGCTGCACGACCGCTGCCTGCCGCTCGCGCTTCGCCGCCTGGTAGCCGAAGCCGGTGCCGACCAGCGCCTGCGACAGGTCGACGGGCGGGGCGACACTCAGGCGGCGGCCGGCCAGGTGGGCCCCGCCGCCACGCGTGGCAGTGAACAACTCACCCGACGCCGGGTTGTAGACGACGCCGGCGAGCGCGGTCCACGTCGCCGGGTCGGGGTCGCCCTCGACCACCGCGATGCTCACGGCGTAGTGCGGGATGCCGTACAGGTAGTTGACGGTGCCGTCGATCGGGTCGACCACCCAGGTGAGTCCGGACCCGCCGACACCGGTGCCGCTCTCCTCTCCGAGGAACCCGTCGCCGGGCCGCGCATCCGTCAGCCGGGATCGAATCAGAGCCTCGGTCTCCCGGTCGGCGAAGGTGACCACGTCCTCCAGCGAGGACTTGCTTGCGGCGACCTCCACGCCGGCTGCGCGTCGGTCGGCAGCGAGGCGTCCGGCATCCGTTGCGATAGCGATTGCCAGGTCAAGCAGTTCTTCGTTGCCGGTCATCGGCTTCACCTCCAAGTTGCGCAAGCCGCATCACGAGGCTTCCTGGGTCCCGCCAGCCAACCTGCGCGATACCCATGGCTCGACCGTACCAGCGGGTGTGTTCAGGCGTCAGGGTGGAAAGGGGGCCACTGGCTCAAAGCCCCTGCGCCTAGAGCCGAACCTGACTCTCGCTGCGTGCCCCCTGGCCCGGGATTGCCTCCAGGAGTTCCTGTGTGTAGGAATGCCGCGGGTTCGACAGCACGTCAACGGCCGACCCCGCTTCCAGTACTTCGCCGTGCCTCATCACCGCTATGTGGTCGGAGATCTGGCGGATGACACCGAGGTCGTGCGAGATGAACAGGTAACTCAGCCCGAACTCCACCTGCAGGTCGACCAACAATTGCAGGATCTGTTCCTGCACCGACACATCGAGGGCGGAAACGGGTTCGTCGAGAACAATCATCTCCGGCCCGATCGCGAGGGCCCGGGCGATGGCGACCCGCTGGCGCTGGCCACCGGACAGTTCGGCCGGACGCCTGGTGGCCAGATCCGGGTTCAACTGCACATGCTCCAGCAATTCGCGGGCGACGACGCGCTGGGTACTGCGGTCGCCGATGCTGAACGCCCGCAGCGGCTCGGCGATGATGCGCTCGATCGACATCTTGGGGTCGAGGGAACCGAACGGGTTCTGGTAGACCACCTGGATGCGGCGGCGCAGTTGGCGCAGCTGCTCCCCCTTCAGGGAGCTGATGTCCTCCCCGTCGAAGAGCACGCTTCCAGAGTCGGGGCTGACGATGCGCGCAGCGATGCGAGCGGTGGTGGTCTTACCCGAACCCGACTCACCCACGATCGAGAAGGTCGACCCGCGAGGAACTGCGAACGACACGTCATCGACGGCCTTCAGCGCCTGTGACCCGCCACCGGAACGCCGGAGTGTGAAGGTCTTCACGAGGTTGCGCACCTCGAGCACATTCGCCGCGCGCTCGCCGCTCAACCGACCGACCTGCTGTTGGAAACCGGCGAACAGGCTCCCTGTATTGGTGCCGTTCGCCGCTCCGCCCGTCGAGGGCAACAGGCGCCCGCTCGACAGGCCGGGCGCCGACTCGACCAGCTTCTTGGTGTACGGATGCGTCGGAGCCGACAACACCTGCCCGGTGGGACCATGCTCGACGATCTCTCCCTGGTTCATCACCAGGACGTAATCGGCACGGTCCGCGGCCACGGCAAGGTCGTGTGTCACGAGCAGCACCGCGGTGCCGTGCTTGCGCACGAGCTCGTCCATGCTGTCGAGCACATGCCGCTGCACTGTCACGTCGAGCGCGCTGGTCGGTTCATCGGCGATCACCAGCTGGGGGCTGCAGGCCCACGCGATCCCGATGAGCACGCGTTGCCGCATGCCGCCAGAGAGCTCGTGCGGGTATTGCCCGGCCCTGGCGTCCGGGGCCTGAATGCCGACCTCGTCGAGGATGCGGATGGCCTCCGTCGCGGCATCCGCGCGGTTCAGCTTCTTGTGCAGCCGCAGGGATTCGGCGATCTGCTCGCCCACCTTCATAAGGGGGTTCAGGGACTTGCTGGGGTCTTGCGGGACGAAGCCGATCTGGGCACCACGGATGGTTCGCAGCAGGCGCTCGGGCAGATCGAGCAGGTTGCGCCCAGCAAAATCGATCGAGCCGCCATCGATGCGTCCCCCCTCGGCGAGGCGGCGAATGAGCGCCTGCGAGACCGTGCTCTTGCCCGAACCGGACTCGCCCACGAGCGCGACGATGGAACCCCTCGGCACCGAGAAGCTCACGCCCCGAACGGCGGGAACGGTGCCCGAGCGGGTGGTGTAGGACACCTTCAGGTCGCGAACGACCAGGATGTCTGCTGCCGTATCGATCACTTCTCGCCTCCGATCGTCCTGGCCACCCGATTGACCGCCAGAACCACCACGAGGATCACCGCACCGGGCAGGATGCTCAGTGTCGGGTTCGTCGCCACGAAGTCGCGGCCAGCGGCCACGAGCGCACCCCACTCGGGAGCGGGTGGTGGTGCGCCGAACCCGAGGAAGGTGAGGGCGGAGACAGCCAGGATCGCGGTGCCGAGTTCGAGGGCGGCCATCGCGATGACCGGGCGTGCCGCGTTCGGCAGAACGTGATTCATCAGGATCGCCGGCCCGCGCACACCGAGCGTCCGCGCAGCCTCGACATACTCCTCGTTGCGAATGCGCAGCACCTGCGAACGCATCACCCGCGCAAAGCTGCCCGCAGCGCCCAGGCCCACGCCCAGCGCAAGAGAGAAGGGGCCGAACCCGAGGCTGGCAACGACGATGAGGGCGAGCAGGATGCCTGGCACTGCGATCAGCACGTCGACGAAGCGCATGATGACGAAGTCGGTGCGGCCGCCGACGAAGCCGGAGAAGAGTCCAATGAGCGCGCCGCTGACAACACCCACGACGACGGCGAGTACGGCAGAGATGAGGGAGAGCGCGGTTCCGTGCACCACGCGGGAGTAGACATCGCGCCCGAGGTGATCAGTGCCGAAAAGGTACTGGGCGCTCGGGGGCAGCAGACGGTCCGACGCTGTGGAGAGGTAGGGGTCGTGGGTGGCGAGCACCCACGGGGCTACGGCTGCGACGATCACGATCGCGATGACGGCGAGGCTGAGCGCGAAACCCGGCTGGCGGAGGAATCTCATGAAGCCGCTCCTGCCTCGGTAACCACGGCGGCGGGGGTCTTCTTCGACTTGCCCATCCTGGTTCGCGGATCGATGAAGCCGTAGGCGATGTCGACCAGCAGGTTGACGGCGGCGTAGGTAGCGCCGACTAGCAGCACGACGCCCTGGATGACGTTGATGTCGCGGGCCAGAACCGCGTTGACTGTGAGCCGGCCGATGCCGTCGCGCGAGAACACGGTCTCGACGACGGCGGTTCCCCCGGCCAGGTAGCCGATCAGCAGACCGAGGATGGTGATCGAGGGCAGAAGGGCGTTCCGCAGCAGGTGCTTGATGAAGATCGACCGCGGCGAGACACCCTTGGCGACCGCCGTGAACACGAACGGGCTGTTCATGGCCTCGAGCACAGCGGCGGAGAACACCTGGAAGAAGATCGCGCCGACCGGGAGGGCGAGCGTGATGGCCGGAAGGATTGCGCTGCCCGGAGCGCGCACACCCGCCGAGGGCAGCCAGCCGAGCGTGAATGCGAAGACGCTGATCAGTAGCAGGCCGCTGAGGAACGCCGGCATGGCGATGCCGAAGGGCGGAATCTGCAGCAGCACCTGGCGCAGCCATCGCCACGGTGCGGCGTAGGCGAGGAAGGTGATGATGACGGCGGACACAACGCCGAGCAGCAGCGCCAGTGCCGCAATGTCGAGACTGTGCGGGAAAGCCCGACCGATCATCTCGATCACCGGCACTCCGGTGGCGATCGAGATGCCGAGGTCACCCTGGATCAAGGCGATCAGGTGCCCGAAATACTGCTCCCAGCCTGAGCCGGCGAGGCCGTACTTGGCGCGCAAGGCTTCCAGTTCGGCCGGGTCGATAACCGTGTCGCCGCCCCCCTTGCTCGCGAGGGCGGCGACCAGCGGGTCACCGGGGAGGAAGTGGATCAGCACGAAGACGAGCGTGTACGTCGCCAGGATGACGAAGATGAACTGACCGAGCTTCGGCAATAGGTAGCCGACCCACGACTTCAGTTTCGACATGACACGCGCTTTCTCGTGCTGACCACTCGCCCCGTGCGCTTACTCCGCTACCTGCACGTCGTACAGGATGAGCCGCGACGACGAGTCGAACGCGAGACCGCTCACGTTCGCCGTCGAGGCGTGCACCTGTGCGACCTCCAGCAGCGGGATCAGGTAGGCGTTCTCGATCACTCTCTTCTGGATCTCGGCGATGATCTCCTGACGCTCGTCTGCGTCGGCGGTTCCCGCCTGCTCCTGCAGCAGGGCCTCGAGCACGGAGTCGTCGATGATGGCCCACTTCGACACCGCTTCTGACGAGAACATCACTCGCAGCACGTCGGGGTCGGTACGGGTGAGGCCTGCGCCGAGGAAGTCGTAGTCCTGGCTGGCGATCGCCCCGAAGAAGTCGCCGGCGGTCACCATGTTCAGTTGCAGGTTGACGCCGATCTTGGCGAGCTGGATCTGCGCGGCCTCGAGAACATCCTGCCCATAGAAGGCGGTGACACTGACGCTCAGCTTGGTGCCGTCCTTCTCGCGGATGCCGTCATCGCCCAACTTCCATCCATCTGACTCGAGCAGCTTGATCGCCTGCGCCTGGTTGTACCCCACGGCGTCGGCCTGGCTGACGAAGCCTGGGGTGGCCGAACTCAGGGCGCCAGATACCGGGTCGGACTTGGACGAACCGGTCAGCGCGGTGATCTCAGCGCGATCGATGCCGAGCAGAATTGCCTTCCGCACGGCATCGCTTGAGACGATCGGTCGCTCGGTGTTCGGCACCAAGGCGTGTGGCACGCCCGGGTTGGAGCGCGCGTAGATGCTGTAGTCGTCAGTGCTGAACCGAGCCTCGTCAGAGGCCGGCAGGTCCTGGACGATGTCGAACTCGCCTGTTTGCAGGCCGCCCGTGCGCACACCGTTCTCGGGGGCGATCGTGAAGGTGATGCTGTCGAGATGGGCCTCGCCCTGGTGGCCACGAAGCTCGGAGGCCCAGTTGTAGCCCGCGCGCTTGACCAGCACGACCGAGTCGTTGGACACATACGAGTCCACCGTGAACGGGCCGGAACCGACGACCTCCTGGCAGCGCTCCTCCGGGGTGGCCGCAGCGGAGTCGTCGCTGATCATTCCCAGTGTGATGGTGCTGGCGCCCTGGAGGAACTGTGCGTTGGATGCCTCGAACGTCACGGTCGCCGTGTCTTCGTCTATGACCTCAGTGCCGACGTAGCCGGCGAGGTACTGCGAGGCGAGCGATGCGGTCGCTCCCATCGCGAACAGTGCGTCGAAGTTCTGCTTGACCGTTTCGGCGGTCAGGGCGCTGCCGTCGCTGAAGGTCACGTCGTCACGCAGGTTGAACGTGAACTCGGTGAGGTCATCGTTGGTCTCCCAGCTCTCGGCGAGCCAGGGAACGATCTTGCCGGTCTCGGCATCCTGATCGACCAGCGAGTCGACCACCTGGCGACCGATGTTGAGCGCCGTGGTGAGGGTGACCTGCTGCGGATCGAGGCATACCGGGTCGTCCTTGACGGCCAGGACGATGTCGGCCTTGCCTGACGGGGCGGCTGTGCCACCACCGGCACAGGATGCCAGCAGGCTGATTGCGGCCAACGCCCCGAGTGGGGCGAGGCCCAGGCGAAGTGCCCGGTTGCTGCGGATTTTCATTGTGGTCCTCTCTGGATTACTCAGTGCGATCTCGATGCACGCGCTTGGTGCATCGAAAGTGTCTGTGCGCTACGTCGTCAGTTCTCGGGGAGGCGGCCGTAAACGACCACTCCGCGGGAGACGACGGCGACGATGTTCTCGGTGCGCAGGTCATTGATGTCGCCTGCCGGGTCGCCCTTCATGACGACGAAGTCGGCGCCATACCCTTCACGCACACGGCCGATTGTGTCGCCCATGCGTATGGAGTCCGCGGCATCCGAGGTCGCCGACTTCAGGGCGCGTTGTGCTGTCCAGCCGAACTTTTCGGCCATCAGCCGGAGCTCTTCCATCTGGTCTCCGAACTTGACGAACACCCCGTTGGCATCGGTGCCGAGCACGAAGCGCACACCGGCGCGCCCGGCCTCGGTGAACCCGGCATCCCGGATGCGCACGATCTCGCTTGCCTTTTCCTGTGCTTCCTGGGTCACAGGTACCCGGTTCTCGGCGATGGCGTCGTTGATCATCAGGGTGGGCGCCACCGGGATGTTGCGTTCGAGCAGTCGGTCGAACTGCTCGGCGGTGATTCCCGTACCGTGTTCGATGGAGTCGACACCGGCATCCAGCGCGATTTCATTGCCTTCGGCGGAATGGCTGTGGGCGGCCACCAGCATGCCGAGCGCGTGCGCCTCGTCGATGGTGGCGTTGATCTCATCCATCGTTTGGTTGCGCCAGGCAACCTTGTCACCAATGGACAGCACACCGCCGCTGGTGAAGATCTTGATGCCGTCGACGCCGGCGCGAGCGTACTCGCGCACCAGCTTCCGGCACTCGTCAGGGCTATCTGCGGTCGGCCCTCGATGGGGGTAATGCGGCGGAATGAAGAGGTCGCCGTGGCCCGCAGTCATTCCGACGGCGCCGTGGACCAGTATGCGGGGACCGTGCTGGATGCCTTCATCCACTGCCCGCTTGACGGCCAGTTGGCGGCCGTCCCCCGACAGGTCGCGAACGGTGGTCACGCCTCCGCGAGCCGCCAACTGAGCGTTGTTGAGGATGTGGAAGACCTGTTCTTCCCACGGCGTGATGATCGGCCAGGAACTCCAGTCCGCCTTTCCCTTGCCCGAGTACGCGCCGAGGTGGACGTGGGTGTCGATGAGACCAGGGATGACGGTGTACCCGGGATGCCGGTCGGCGGAGTCGGCGACACTATCGATGCGATCGCCGGTCCAGCTGATTGTGCTCGCGAGGTGTGCGGATTCGCCGTCCCAGAGCGCAATACCCTCAATGGCTTGGTTTTTGGGCATGCTCGACCTCCACTGGAGCGACACCGGGTAAATTCTCGAATGAGGCCATACGGACCTCCCGGTGAAAGCTGTAACGATTTCTCCGGTCGGACGGGGCTGCGGGGTGGCCGTGACCGAGACTCGAAAGACGGTAGCAGTTTTCAAGTCAACTTGTAAACAAGTTGAGTTACCCTGTCGAGAACTTGTTTACAAGTTGAATCGGGGTAACGATGGCTTCATCTTCGTCCGACGGCCGATAAGGAAGGAATCGACGGTGAAAGCCCTCTACAAGGCGGCGGCCGAACCCGGCCTGCGACTAGCCGAACGACCGGAACCCGAAGCAGGTCCCGGCGACGTCAAGATCCGGGTGATGCGAACCGGCATCTGTGGAACCGACCTGCACATCGAGTCATGGGATGCCTGGGCCTCCGGCGCGGTGAACGCACCGCTCATTCCCGGGCATGAGTTCTCGGGCGAAGTGGTCGAGGTGGGCGAGGGCGTGAGCTCCGTGAAGGTCGGCGCGTTCGTGTCCGGTGAGGGTCACATTGTGTGCGGACACTGCCGCAACTGCCGCGCCGGTCGTCGGCACCTGTGCAAGTTCACGTCCAGCATCGGGGTGAACCGTGACGGAGCTTTCGCCGAGTTCATCGTGATCCCGCAGGGCAATGTGTGGCAGCACCCGCCGGGAATCGATCCCGACCTGGCCGCGATCTTCGACCCGCTCGGCAATGCGGTGCACACCGCCCTCTCGTTTCCGCTGGTCGGGGAAGACGTGCTCATCACGGGGGCCGGGCCGATCGGCCTGATGGCGGCTAAGGTGGCCAAGCATGTCGGTGCCCGGTACGTGGTCATCACCGACGTCAACGAGGAGCGACTGGCTCTCGCCCGGCAGATGGGCGTCGACATCGCGGTCAACGTCTCCGCCGCCCGCATCGCCGACGCCCAACGCCAGCTCGGGATGCAGGAGGGCTTCGACATCGGCCTGGAGATGAGCGGGCACTCGAGCGCGCTCCCCGAGATGATCGACAATATGACCCACGGGGGGCGGATCGCGATGCTCGGCCTGCCCAGCGCGCCGATCACAATCGACTGGGCGAAGGTGGTCAGCCATATGATCACCATCAAGGGCATCTATGGGCGAGAAATGTTCGAGACCTGGTACGCCATGAACGCCATGGTCCACACCGGACTCGATGTCTCGGCCGTGATCACCGACCGGTTCCCGGCCGACCAGTGGGCGGACGCCTTCGAAGTGGCCCGACGCGGGAACAGCGGCAAAGTCGTCATCGACTGGAGCTGACGAGAGCTTGAAGGAGTAGAAGATGTACGGATCCGCGCGTGAGCAGTTCGCCCAGACTCTCACAGAGATTCGGAAAGCCGGGCTCTACAAAGTGGAGCGTCAACTGGAGACCTCGCAGTCGTCCCACGTTGAGGCGGGCGGCAAGCCGGTGCTCAACTTCTGTGCGAACAACTACCTCGGGCTGGCGAACCACCCACGACTCATCGAGGCTGCGAAGTCCGCCCTCGACGAGTGGGGGTTCGGCATGGCGAGCGTGCGCTTCATCTGCGGCACGCAGACGCAGCACGTCGACCTGGAGAACCGGCTCTCCGCACTGCTCGGCAAGGACGACACCATTCTCTTCCCGAGCTGCTTCGACGCGAACGGGGGCGTGTTCGAGGTGCTGCTCGGCAAGGATGACGCAGTCATCTCCGACGAGCTGAACCACGCGTCCATCATCGACGGGGTGCGCCTGTCGAAGGCACAGCGCTTCCGCTACCGGAACCGCGACATGGCCGACCTCGAGGAGCAGCTGAAGGCGTCGGCCGATGCCCGGCTGAGGCTCATCGTCACCGACGGCGTCTTCTCGATGGACGGCTACCTCGCCCCACTCGACGAAATCTGCGATCTGGCGGAGAAATACGACGCGCTGGTGATGGTGGACGACTCGCACGCCGTCGGCTTCGTCGGCGACACCGGCGCCGGAACGCCCGAGCACTTCGGCGTCACAGACCGGGTGGACATCATCTCGGGCACCCTCGGCAAGGCGCTCGGCGGGGCATCCGGCGGCTACATCAGCGCCCACCAAGAGATCGTCGACCTGCTGCGGCAGCGCGCCCGGCCGTACCTCTTCTCGAACGCGGTCGCGCCCTCCGTTGTCGCCGGGTCGATCGAGGCCCTCGACATGGTGGCGGAAGGGGCCGACCGACGCGCCACGCTGAAGGCGAACGCCGAGCAGTTCCGGTCCGGCATGGCCCAGGCCGGCTTCACCCTGCTGCCTGGCAACCACCCGATCATCCCGGTGATGTTCGCCGACGAGCACGAGGCGGTGGCCATGGCTGACGCCCTGCTCGAGCGCGGCGTCTACGTGATCGCGTTCTCCTACCCGGTCGTGCCGATGGGCAAGGCGCGCATTCGCGTGCAGCTCTCGGCCGCACATAGCAGCGATGACATCCGGCAGTGCATCGAGGCGTTCGTCAGCGCCCGGGACGCCGTCAAGGCACGAGGCTGATCATGGTGATCAACGTTCCGGCCGGACCGGTGATGATGAGCATCCTCACCGAGGACGAACGCATCCTGAGCGGCGTCCTGCGGCACGTGCGAGAGTCGGCCACGGTGTCGCACACCGCGCTGCCCGGCGAGCTGAAGCTTGCCGAGTGGCTCGGATGCACGCGTCAGCAGGTGCGGCAGGCCCTCGCCCAACTGGAGCGGCAGGGAATCGTCAAGCGCAGCCAGGGCGCACCGACCACCGTCGACCCGGTCGCACTGAGGCTGAGCGCGCGGTTCGAGGCCCGCGTCGAGTACAGCGAGGTGCTGGCGCGCATGGGTTACACGCCGTCGGTCGAAGTGCTCTCGGCGGAGGTGGTGCCGATGCCTGAGGAGATCGCGCCTCTGTTGACTTCGGATGCCTCGGACAGCGCCATCCGCATCGTGCTGCGCTGGTATGCCGACGGCGAGCCGGCCATGGTGGCCGAGTACACCCTGCCACTGCCCGAGGGAGATCGTCCGGAGATCACGCCGACCGATTCCGTGTTCGAGTCGGCGCAGGCGCTGTGGGGCGAGAGCGTCGCATGGGAGATCATCACGGCCGGTGTGGGCGTGCTGGATGATCACTATGGGCAGCTGATGCACCTACAGCCGGGTACGGTGGCAAAGACCTGGGAGGTGATCGGCGTGACCCTCGGCGGGCGCCGCATCTTCCACTCGCTCGAGCACCACCACCCTGATCTGGTGATGTACACCTTCGTGCGCGGCCCGAAGGCAGCGTGGGGCAACATTGCAGGCGGGTAGCTGAAGTTCCGCCCCGGTCCCAATCGAGCAGGTCGCAGCGAGGCGCGACCAGCCCACCAGCACAACAATGAGGAGCCAGTAATGCCCATCCCCGTGATCATCGACACCGACCCAGGCGTGGACGACATGCTTGCCATCCTCTTCGCCCTCGGCAGCAGCGAATTGGACGTGCGGGCGATCACTACGACCTTCGGCAATGTGGCGGTGGGCACCACTACTCGGAACGCTCGCCAGGTGCTCGCGCTGGCTGGCCGAACTGATATCCCCGTCGGCGTTGGAGCCGCCCGGCCCCTCGTGCACATTGCGCCAGGCACCGCTTCGGATGTCCATGGTGCCGACGGCATGGGCGGCCTCGCCCATGAACTGCCGGAGGCCGCACCGCACGAGTCTTCAGAATCCGCCATTGAACTCATGGCTCGAGTGATCCGCGACTCAACGGAACCGGTGGCCATCGCCGCGATCGGCCCCTTCACGAACGTCGCACTATTGCTCGCGGCGCATCCAGAACTTGCCAAGCGGATCTCGAAGATCGTGGTCATGGGCGGTGCCATCCGCGGTGGCAACACCTCGCCGGTGGCCGAGTTCAATATCTGGTGTGACCCTGAGGCAGCCCATCGCGTGTTCACGAGCGGTGTGCCGGTGACGATGGTCGGCCTCGACTCCACACGAGCGGTGCCTGTGGACGAGACCTGGCTCGAGGAACTGGCCGCGGTGGGCGACGTTGGCAGAGTCGCCTCGGACGTGACGCGTCGCGTCAACGATTACTATCGCGCTCTCGGACGTACGACCTTCGTCGTCCACGACGCAGTGGCGATCGCAGCGCTCATCGATCCCACGCTCGTGCCGACGATGGCGGCATCCGTCAGCGTGGAATGCGGCAACGGCCCAGCGCGTGGCTGCACCGTCGTCACTGAAGAACGGGAACGACCGCACCTCGCCACGGTAGCTGCGGGCGTAGGGGCGTCTGCCGCCGAGATCCGCACACTCATCACAACACGCATCGGATCGCTGGGATGAGGCACGCCTTGTGATCTAAGGAAGTAAGACCCCCGCGATTCACGCGGTGGTCAGGCACGAGCGGGAGAAGAAGCTCGTAGAGTCCCCGCAGCTCGTCTGCAGTCACGGGTGGAACCACCACCGTGGCGCCAACCGCGAGCAGGTACGGCAACAGCGCCGACCGGTGTGCGCCTTCTGCGTCTTTGGCGGCGGGGCGCCAGACACTCTCGAGAGCGTCCACCCTCGCCGCATCGATACGCCCTTGCACCGCGCGAACATCGGGATCCGAGGTTGCCCACGCACGGACTGCGACATCCAGTTCCGGTCGGTACAGTTCCAGCCCCTCGTCGCGAACCATGCTCGTGAGGGTGCCCAGGACGGCGCGCGGCGAAGCATTCGGCCCCGCCGACTCGATGGCCTCCTCGAGGACCTGGATCGTCAACCGTTCGTAGTGGGCGAGGAGGTCCCTCTTGAACCCGTCGGCCCCGTCGAAGTGGTGGTGAAATGACCCCTTGGAAAGCCCAAGGCGCGCTGCGATGCGGTCGATGCGCACTCCGGATGCGCCGTCTTCGGCGAGCACCCGGAGCCCCTCATCCAGCCAGCGGTCACGCGCAGCACCCATGACTCAACCGTACCAGCGGGTATGTCTCGGGGAGCCGGAGGGCCGCTCAGAGCACGAAGCAGAACAGCCCCGTAGCGACGCAGATCAGCAGCATGCCGGTCGCGTTGAGGTAAAGATTCCGGCTGAGGTCCCGGGCGCCGAGGTGCATTCCGATGCCGACCAGGAAGTAGGCGACGAGTGCGGCGCAGGTGAGGGCGCCGAGGTATGGGATCCATAGTCCGCCGATCAGGCCGGCCACCGCGGCGAACTTGATGAGGGGCATGATCCACCACAGTTGCCGCGGCCAGTTCACATTCTCGAAGCATTCGGCGATGAACGACACCGGCTTGATGCACAGCACACCATCGACGAACTGGATGACGGCGAGCACGATGACCGGCCATACGGGATCAGGAAACGGTGACATGCCAGAAAGCGTACCGTACGGTATGGAATACCCACTGTGCGACCGCGAATGCAGAAGGCCCCGGCGGTATCGCGCCGGGGCCTTGCATTTCTCGCGTGGCAAGTGAGGGATTCGAACCCCCGAAGGCTGAGCCGTCTGATTTACAGTCAGATCCCTTTGGCCGCTTGGGTAACTTGCCAGATCCTCCGGCCACATGTACTCATCTGGCCGGAGTCAAGAGATAACAATACAGTGCGCGGAAGCAGTCGAGAAACGCGCCCGATCAGCGCGGCCATTGCCGCGGCTAGTATCGCTGGCGGGAGGTGAAGATGCCGGGAATCAACGAGGTTGCAGAGCTCGCGGGCGTCTCGACCGCAACGGTGTCACGCGCGCTCAGCGGCAACGGCGCCGTCTCCGCGACCACCAAAGACAAGGTCGTCCGCGCCGCCGCGGAACTTGGCTACGTGGTCAGCTCCAACGCATCCAGCCTCGCCACCGGCCGCACCCGGAACATCGGCGTGGTCATCCCGTCGCTGAACCACTGGTTCTACAGTTCCGTGCTGCAGGGCGCCGAGAGCGCGCTGCTCGCCAACGGCTACGACCTCACGCTGTACAACCTGGCCGGCACCGGCGAGGAACGCGACAGCGTGTTCGAGCACTTCCTGCTGCGCAAGCGGGTGGATGCTGTCATCGCCATCTCGCTCGAGCTCACACCGCAGGAGACCAGTCGGCTGCTTGCCCTGAACAAACCGACGGTGGGCGTCGGCGGACCGCTGCCCGGCGTGCGCACGCTCAGCATTGACGATGTCGAGGTCGCGCGGCTGGCAACCGAGCACCTGATCGCGCTCGGCCACACCATGGTCGCCCACATCGGCGGCACCGAAGACTTCGAGCGCGACTTCCACCTACCCACCAACCGCCGCGTCGGGTACGAGGCTGCCATGGAGGCGGCCGGCATCCCGGTCGACCCCGACCTGTTCCAGCCGGCCGACTTCACCCTGCCCGGCGGCTACCGCGCGGCCAAGCAGCTCTTCGGCAACCCGCGGAAACGGCCATCCGCCGTCTTCGCCGCCTCGGACGAGATGGCGATCGGCACCATCCTCGCCGCCCGCGACATGGGTATGAACGTCCCTGGCGACGTCTCGGTGATCGGCATCGACGACCACGACCTGGCCGAGTTCTTCGGCCTCAGCACGGTCGCACAGTACCCGGACCTTCAGGGGCGGTTGGCTGTCGAGCTGCTGATGGAGCAGCTGCATCCGGAAAGCGCCGAGGTCGGCGGGATCAACACCGCGCTGCCCTACGACCTGATCGTGCGCGCCAGCACCGCCCGGCGACGCGGCTAGGGCGCCGCTTCGGCGTACGCGTTGGCGGCGTTCGCCACCGACTGCACGTACGCCGGCGAGTGGTTGTACGCGCCCACCCCGGCGCGCCAGCCATCCGGACTCGCCATGTCGCCGCTGGCCCTGCACAGGTAGTTCGCTGCCGCCATGACCGCGTCGTCGATGTTCTGCGGATCCTCGACGCCATCGGCGCCCGCGTCCACATGCCAGTTGCTCCAGGCCTGCGGGATGAACTGCATCGGGCCCACCGCGCGGTCGAACTCTGCGTCACCGTCGATAGCGCCGCCGTCGGTGTCCGGGATGTGCGCGGTCGCGTCGCCTGACAGCGGAACCCCGAAGATCGGCGGCGAGACCGTGCCGTCGGCGCCGATCGACGAACCGCCGTGCCTGCCGTGATCGCTCTCGACCGCGCCGATGCCGGCCAGAGTGGTCCAGCCCAGCCCGCACGACGGCATCTCGTCGGCCTTCCACAACGCGATCCCGCCGTATGCGGCGACGGCGCGCTCCGGGATGCCCGTCTCCCTGGCGACGGATGCGACCCAGTCCGGGTCGGCGAGATGCTGAGTCCCGGCGCCAGCGGGAGCCGCGGCAGCCACCGGCGGGGCGACCGGGAGCGCATAGCCCGGCGGTTCGCGCTGCGGCTCGACCGTCTCGGGCAGAGAGCGCGGGGTCAGGATGAGCACCGTCCCGAGCGCGGCGATCAGGAGCACGGCGGTCGTGACGACGATCAGGGACAGGCGGGTGCGTCGGTCCATGGTCACTGCGTTATCCCACCACAGATAGCCGGTCTACGGGGGCGCTCCGACTACCATGATGGGCATGGCAGACTCAACCTTCGACATCGTCAGCAAGGTCGACCGTATGGAGCTCGACAACGCCCTGCACCAGGCTCAGAAGGAGATCGCGCAGCGCTACGACTTCAAGGATGTCGGCGCCGAGATCGACTGGAGCGGCGAGACGCTGCTGCTGAAGGCCAATTCCGAGGAGCGGGTCAAGGCGGTGCTCGATGTCTTCGAGTCGAAGCTGATCAAGCGGGGAATCTCGCTGCGCAGCATCGACGCCGGCGACCCGTTCGCATCCGGCAAGGAGTACCGGATGGTCGTCAAGATCAAGCAGGGCATCGATCAGGATGACGCGAAGAAGATCTCCAAGCTGATCCGCGACGAGGCGCCGAAGAGCGTCAAGGCGCAGATTCAGGGTGACGAGCTGCGGGTCAGCTCGAAGAGCCGGGACGACCTGCAGACCACCATTGCGATGCTGAAGAGCGCCGACGTCGATGTCGCGCTCCAATTCGTCAACTTCCGATAGCTCGCCGGCCGACGAGCGCACGTGGACCTCTCGACCTTCCTCCCGTGGTTGTTTGGCGCGCTGTTCGTCGTCGACCTGGTCGTCCGGCTGGTCCTGGTCGTCTACATCCCGCAGAACCGGCGGCCGCAGACCGCGATGGCCTGGCTGCTCGCCATCCTGTTCCTGCCGTTCATCGGCACGATCCTCTACTTCATGCTCGGCAGCCGCTACCTGCCGCGGCGGCGGCGTGAGAAGCAGAAAGAGGTCAACCGCTTCATCCTGGGGATGACGGCGGGCATCCAGGAGCAGGTCCGCGAGCCGGATCGCCCGGAGTGGCTGGACCCGATCATCGCGCTCAACCGCCGGCTCGGGGCGATGCCGCTTGTCGGCGAGAACGCCGCCGAACTGCTGCCGCACTACGAGGAATCGCTGGCCGCCATGACCGAGGCGATCAACCAGGCGAAGCGCTTCGTGCACTGCGAGTTCTACATCATGATCCTCGACGGCACGACCGCGGCGTTCTTCGATGCGCTGGAGGCGGCGCACAAGCGCGGCGTGACCGTTCGGGTGCTGCTAGACCACCTGGCGACGACGCGGTACCCGGGCTATCGCAGCACGCTCCGCCGACTCGATGCCATGGGAATCGAATGGCACCTGATGCTGCCGTTCCAGCCTCTGAAGGGACGCATCCGCCGCCCCGATCTGCGCAACCACCGCAAGCTGCTCGTCCTCGACGGGGAGATCGCGTTCACCGGGTCGCAGAACATCATCGACTCCAGCTACAACAAGAAGTCGAACCTGGCGCGCGGCCTGCACTGGCGCGACCTGATGGTGCGCTTCGAGGGTCCGGTCGTCGCCGGAATCAACGCGCTCTTCCTGACCGACTGGTACAGCGAAACGGATGAGCAGCTGCTGCTCGACGAGACCGTCCGTGCTGAGCCGGCCGAGACCAAGCATCCGGTCGACGCGCAGGTCGTGCCCAGCGGGCCTGCGTTCGAGGGTGAGAACAACCTTCGGATGTTCAACTCGCTGCTCTACGCCGCGCAGGAGCGGATCATCATCTGCAGCCCCTACTTCGTGCCGGATGAGTCGATGCTCTACGCGATCACGACCGCCTCGCAGAAGGGCCTGGACGTGCAGCTGTTCGTCTCCGAGATCGGCGACCAGCCCGTCGTCTATCACGCGCAGCGCAGCTACTACGAGGAACTGCTCAAGGCCGGCGTGAGGATCTGGCTGTACCGGGAGCCGACCGTGCTGCACCCGAAACACTTCACCATCGATGACCAGGTCGCGGTTATCGGGTCAAGCAACATGGATATGCGCTCGTTCAGCCTCAACCTCGAGATCTCGGTCATGGTCCACGGGCACTCGTTCGTGCGTGGCCTGCGCGAGGTCGAGGAGGAGTACCGCGCGAACAGTCGGGAACTGAAGCTCGACGAGTGGATGGCGCGGTCGTTCGGGTCTCAGGTGCTGGACAACTTCGCGCGGCTGACCGCGACGGTGCAGTAGGGCTGGCGGGTCGCGAGGGGCTCGACCACCGGGACGCTCGATCCAGCGGTGCGCTTGTTGTGCAGGAGATTCCTCGTTCTGCAGGAGATTCCACCTGGCAGCGGCCCGCTTACAGGCATCCGGGCCCGAAAGCGACCGAAAGTCCTGCACAACGGGGTGCAGGCTTCGCGTGTGTTGGTTCGAGGGGTCAGAAAGCGGCCTCTATCGCGCCAGGAAGGCAGTTTGCGACCCCACGGAGTGATCACGGTCTCGACAGGCTCGACCACCGGGGCTCCACTAGGGAGCGGCTGGCGCTCAGGACGCGGCGTCGCCCACCGAGATGTCCACCATCTCGTCGCGCGGCACGACCTTGATGCGCTCCCGACCGCGGCCGGTGCCGAGCGAGCGCTCGTGCTCGTCCAGCCGGTGCCAGCCGTGGATGTCCGTGTACTGCACCTCGCGCTCCGCCAACAACTCGCGAATCGCATCCGGCTCCGGCTCGGTCGGCGTCCACCATCCGGCCTGCCCGTTGAGCAGGTTCTGCACGGTCTCCATCGCGTCGCTCTTGGTCGCGCCGATCAAGCCGACCGGCCCGCGTTTGATCCAGCCGGTCGCGTAGACGCCGGCGACCTCGTTGTCGTTGTCGTCGATCGCCCGCCCACCGCGGTTGGGGATGACCCCACGACGCTCGTCGAATGGAACCCCCGGCAGCGGTGAGCCGAAGTAGCCGATCGCCCGGTAGAGCGCCTGCACCGGCAGCTCGCGGACCTCACCCGTCCCGACCACGCCGCCCTCGCCATCCGGCTTGGTGCGCTCGTACCGGAAGCCCTCGACCTTGCCGTCACCGACGACCTCAAGCGGATTCGCGTAGAAGTGCAGGTGCAGCCGCCGGGTCGCCGCGCCGGTCTCCCGCTCGCGCCAGCCGTTCAGGATGCGGCTGATCACCAGCAGCTGCTTGTTGGTCTGCGCCAGCTCCTCGGCCGCCGGGTCGACCCCGAAGTCCTCGTCGTAGAGGATCATGTCGACATCGCGCAGCTCGCCGAGCTCCCGCAGTTCCAGCGGGGTGAACTTGACGCGCTCCGGGCCGCGCCGGCCGAACACGTGCACATCGGTGACCGGGCTGGCCTCAAGCACCCGGTACACGTTGTCGGGCACCTCGGTCGGCAGCAGGTCCTCCGGATGCTTGGCGAGCATCCGGGCGATGTCGAGGGCGACGTTCCCGTTGCCGATCACGGCCACCTCGCGGTGCTCGAGCGGCCAGTCGCGGGGGACATCCGGATGACCGTCGTACCAGCTCACGAAGTCGGCTGCGCCATAGCTGCCGGGCAGCTCGACGCCGGGGATGACCAGGTCCGCGTCGCGCACGGCACCGGTCGCGAAGATCACCGCGTGGTAGTGGCGCTTGAGGTCCTCGAGCGTGATGTCCTCACCGAACCGCACGTTGCCGAACAGGCGGATGTCGCCGCCGTCGAGCACCTCACGCAACGCGTTGACGATGCCCTTGATGCGTGGGTGATCGGGCGCGACGCCGTACCGCACCAGCCCATACGGCGCCGGCAGCTGCTCGAACAGGTCGATCGACACGGCGAACTTACGCTCGGCTTTCAGCAGCAGGTCCGCGGCATAGATGCCGGCCGGTCCGGCTCCGACGATGGCTACTCGCAGCACACTCACTTAGCTCTTCTCCTCCTGAGGGGGGTCAGCTGGATCGTTGGACGAGACTCTGCGCGAACCGGGTCAACGCCGTGCGCACCGGCCCTTCCGGCAGAATCGCGAGCGCGTCGATCGCCTCTTGCGCCCACCCGTGCGCCTCATCGAGGGTCCGCTGGGTCACCGGGTGCTCGCGCAGCTCTGCGACCGCTTCCGCGAATTCGGCGTCGTCGGACCGCTTCGCACCGTTCTCGATCCGGGCGAGCAGCGCCGCCGCATCCGGATCGGTCTGCGCTACACGGCGCAGGTACAGCAAAGGCAAGGTTGCAACGCCCGCCCGGATGTCCGTGCCCGGCTCCTTGCCGGTGTCGTCTGCTTCGGCGGCCAGGTCGATGACATCGTCGATGAGCTGGAAGGCCACGCCGATCTTCTCGCCGAAGACGACCATCGGCTGCTCGTACTCCTCAGGGGCCCCGGAGAAGACGACACCAGTCTGCGCCGCGGCCGCGATGAGCGAGCCGGTCTTGTCCGCGAGCACCTGCAGGTAGTGATCGATCGGGTCATCGCCGGGCTGCGGGCCGAGCGTCTCGTGCAGCTGGCCGAGGCACAGCCGCTCGAACGTCACGGCCTGCAGGCGGGTCGCCTTCTGGCCGAGACTCGCGATCAGCTTCGCCGCGCGCGCGAACAGCAGGTCGCCGGTCAGAATCGCGACCGAGTTGCCCCACACCGTCTGCACGCTGGGCACGCCACGGCGCAGCTCGGCGTCGTCCATGACGTCGTCGTGGTAGAGCGAGGCGAGGTGGGTGATCTCGATGGCTTGCGCCGCGACGATCACCTCGTCGGTGTTGCCTTCGCCGAGTTGCGCGGTCAGCAGCGCGAGGGCTGGCCTGACCCGCTTGCCGCCCGCTTCCAGCAGGTAGCGTCCAGCGGCATCCGCGATCGGGTCGCCGAAGCGCAGCTCCTTCAGCAGCCCCTCCTCAACCGCGACGAGCCCCTCCTCGAGCGCGTTGGCGAAGCGCCGTTCATCGGCGGACGCGAAGAGCCGCTCGGCGAGGCCGAGGCTGGAAGTGATTGTTGCTCTGCGACGGGCGATGTTCGCCCGCGGGTCCATGGTCACGGTTGGGCCGATCCGGCTGGTGCCTTCGAAGTCTGAGTGGGCTGGCGAACAGGCTTGCGTCCGCGGTGAAGGGCGACGACGCCCGACGTGAGGTTGCGATGGGCGACCCTGGTGAAGCCCGCCCCGCGCAACCACTGACTGAGAGTCGCCTGATCCGGCCACTCGTTGATCGACTCCGCGAGGTAGGTGTAGGCCTCGGGGTTCGAGCTCGTGACGTCGACGACGGTCGGCATCACATATTTCAGGTACACGCCGTAGCCGGCACGGATGAGGGCGCGCGGCGGCGTCGAGAATTCGCAGATCACGAGCCGGCCGCCGGGCTTCAGCACCCGCAGCATCTCCTTCAGCGCCTTCTTGGGCTTGTCGACGTTGCGCAGTCCGAACGAGATGGTCACCGCGTCGAATGAGTTGGCGGGGAACGGCAGCGCTGTGGCATCGCCCTGCACGAAGTGGACATCCGGATGCCGGGTGCGGCCGATCTCGATCATGCCGGCCGAGAAGTCCAGGGCGACCACTTCGGCGCCGGACTTTGAAAGCGCGGCCGCCGAGGTACCCGTGCCCGCGGCGACATCGAGGATGCGCTCACCGTCCTTGGGTGCGATCGCGCGCACGGTGTGCCAGCGCCACAGCCAGGCGTTGCCGACGGAGAGCACGCTGTTCGTGCGGTCGTACTTCTTCGCGACCTCATCGAACATTGCGGCAACCTCAGCAGGCTGCTTGGAGCTATCCGCTCGAACCATGATGACAAGTCTATTCGCCACAAACATGGGCACTCACCGGGCATCGGGACCGGCCGGCAGTGGTTCCGCGTCGGTAGGGTTAAGCCGTGAATTCACCGGTGCCGGCGCTGAACGTCGTGACTCAGCCGATCGACGATCCCGGTTCACTCATCGGGTTGCTCGATCGCGAGCGCCAACTGCTCTGGCAGCGTCGCGGGCACGGCATGGTCGGCATCGGCGAGGCGTTGCGGCTCGAGTTCACCGGTCCGTCCCGGTTCACGGATGCCGCGAGCGCCTGGCGGCAGCTCGCCGCGGCGGCCGCGGTATCCGACCCGCTGGCCGTCCCCGGGACAGGTCTGGTCGCGTTCGCGACGTTCGCCTTCTCCGACCGGTCGCGCGCGACCAGCGTGCTCATCGTGCCCTCGATGATCATCGGGCGCCGCGACGGTCACGCCTGGGTGACCCGGATCGACTCGGATGCGCCGCTGCCCGCCCCCGACGAGCTCGACGGCGCCTGCCGGGCAACGCTGCATCCCGGAAGCCTCACGCCCGACGGCTACCTTCGGGCGGTCGAGGCCGCGATCGACGGCATCCGGAACAACGGGGTGAGCAAGGTGGTGGTGGCGCGCGATCTGGTCGGCACGCTGCAGCCGGGCGCCGACCCGAGGGTCGCGATCGCCTCGCTCGCCCACGGCTACCCGGACACCTGGACCTTCGCGGTCGACGGCTTCATCGGCTCCAGCCCGGAGACTCTCGTGAGCGTGCACAGCGGCACCGTCTCGGCTCGCGTGCTCGCCGGCAGCGCGGCGCGCGGCATCGATGCGGCGTCGGATGTCGCGGCATCCGTCGCCCTCGCCACCTCGCAGAAGGACCAGGACGAGCACGAGTTCGCTGTGCAGAGTGTCATGGCCGCGCTGCGCCCGCACTCCGCGTCGGTGCGCTCAAGCGAGGTGCCGTTCACGCTCAAGCTGCCGAACCTGTGGCACCTGGCGAGCGACGTCGAGGGCGCCCTCGACGACACGTCCAGCTCGCTCGACCTGATCGGGGCACTGCATCCGACCGCGGCGGTGGCAGGCACCCCGACGCCGGACGCGATCGCCGAGCTGGAGCGTCTTGAGCCCTTCGACCGGCAGCGTTACGCCGGACCGGTCGGCTGGGTGGGCGCGGATGGCGACGGCGAGTGGGCGATCGCGTTGCGCTGCGCCCAGCTCGACGGCGACCGGCTCACCGCGTGGGCGGGCGCGGGCATCGTCGCCGACTCGGTGCCAGGGCACGAACTCGCGGAGACGAGCATGAAGTTCCGGCCGATCGTGGACGCCTTCAGCTGATCGTGTCGGCGGCCAGCCGGTCCTTCTCCGCCTGCACGTCGAAATCGGCTTTCGGCCAGTGCGGATCCAGCCCCCGCAACGCGTCGAGCAGCAGCCGCTGCACCGCGAGCCGGGCGTACCACTTGTGGTCGGCCGGCACCACGAACCAGGGTGCATCGTCGGTGGCGGTGCGCTCGAACACCAGCTGATAGGCGTGCTGGTACTGCGGCCACAGTTGCCGCTCGTCGAGATCGGCCGGGCTGTACTTCCAGTGCTTGTCGGGCCGCTCGAGCCTTCTCGTGAGGCGCTTCTTCTGCTCGGCGGCGCTGATGTGCAACATGACCTTGATCAGCACGGTGTCGTCGGCCACGATCTCATCCTCGAACGCGCGGATCTGGCCATAGCGCTCCTCGATCGCCTCCGCCGGCGCGAGCTGGCGCACCCGTTGGATGAGGACGTCCTCATAGTGCGACCGGTCGAAGACGCCGATCATGCCGGGGCCGGGAAGCTGCCGGCGCACCCGCCAGAGGAAATCGTGCTGCAGTTCCTCCTCGGTCGGCGCCTTGAAGCCGTGCACCTTGACGCCCTGCGGGTCGACGTCGCCGACCACGTGGCGGATGATGCCGCCCTTACCGGCGGTGTCCATCGCTTGCAGTACGAGCAGCATCCGCCTCGTCCCGCCGGAGCTGCTCTCGGCGAACAGCCGCTCCTGCAGTTCGGACAGTTCGTCGGCCGACTTCGTGAACACGTCCTCCGCTTCGGACTTGTCTCCGGCGAATCCGGGGGTCGACCCGGTGTCGACGTCCGCGAGCCGGAAGCCCTCGCGGACGCGCAACAGGTCGGCGGGGTCGTCGGTCCACGCCGTCGCAGTCATGAGCGAATGGTACGTCCCGAAATTGCCGGTTGCGGCGAGCGCCGCCGCGCGAAGACCATTGAGTCGGGAGTTGTTGCCCAATTGACCTGCGCTATTTGGGCGAAAACTCCCGACTCGATGCGGGTCAGGCGCGCGGCAGCGGAACCTCGATGATGCGCGGGTGGGCGGATGCAGTGAGCGCCTCATCGAGTTCGCCCCTGTTGGGTGCGTGTACGTAGTCCCAGCCGTAGGCGCGCGCGAGCGATTCGATGTCCACGCGCTGCGGCGTGTACAGCACCCGGTCGATGTCGGCCGCCGGCGCGGTCTGCGCGACCTCGAGCGCATCGAAGATAGTGCCGCCACCGTCGTTGCCGACGATCAGCTGGATGCGCGGCCGGTCCTCACCGAAGCCGAACAGCAGCCCGCCGACATCATGCAGGAACGCCAGATCGCCGAGCACGACGCGCGTGACACCGCCGGCGTCGGCGCCCCCCTGGCTCGCGATGGCCACACCGACCGCCGTCGAGATCGTGCCATCGATGCCCGACAGCCCGCGGTTGGACAGCACCCGGATCTTCTTGCCTGTCACCCGCCGGTCGGCCTCCCGGATAAGCCGGGACGCCCCGAACACCAGCCGGTCGTGCGGCCAGGTCGCCTTCCAGACCGCGTCGACAAGCATCCGCCTGTCCACCGGTTGACGGAACACGGCCAGCTGCGCGCGGCCGAACTCTGCCACAGCCGCCGGGTCGTCGGTGCGTGCATTCAGCGATTCGGATGCGACGTCGCCATCGAGCAGGGCGCGACTCGCGGCGACCCAGCTGCCGGCCCAGGATCGATCCAGGGGTGCTCCGTCGCCCACCCGGATGGCGTCGACGATGTGCCGGGCACGGTGCGCAGGGTTGTAGTCCTCACCCGAGCCGCCGCGCACGACGATCGTCTCGACCTCCTCGCGGGCGCTGAGCGCGGGCACCTGACGGCTGAGCGTGGGATGACCGAACACGACAACACGCGACACCTGCCCGCCGAACGCCTCGTCGTCGAGCAGTTCGCGGTAGGCGACGACCAGGTTGGGGCCGAACCGGGCACCGCTGGCGACCTCGGCGAGGAGTGGAGCGCCCAGCGCACGAGCCACCTCCTCTGCCTGCTCCCCCGCGCCCGCTCCGGCGACGACGACGGTGCCGTAGCGCGGCTCGACCAGGAACGGCTCGGCCGCGCCGACGGCGGGGAGCGGATGCGGCTCAATGACCGGAAGCTCGCCGATCGCCCCGGACAACGGTTCGCGAAAACCGACGTTCAGCTGCGCGGGGCCGGGCGCGGACGAGTGGCCCGCGGCCGCGGAGTACGCCTCCCGCGCCAGCTCGCGCACCTCCCCCGCGTCGAACTTGCCGACGGCGGGCGCCTGCACGTCACGCAGCACGCGCACCGCGTCGGCGAAGATGCCGAGCTGGTTGGTGGTCTGGTTGGTGCCGATCCCGCGCAGCTCGGCGGGGCGGTCAGCGGTGAGCACGATCAGCGGCACGCCCGCGTGATGCGCCTCGAGAACCGCCGGGTGCAGGTTGGCGACCGCGGTGCCCGACGTGGTGATGATCGCGACCGGCCTGCCGGTCTCCATGGCCAGGCCGAGCGCGAGAAAGCCGGCATCCCGCTCATCGATCCGGACGCTCAACCGGATGGCGCCGACTCGCTCATACTCCGCCGCGGCGAGCGCGAGTGCCTGTGACCGGGACCCGGGGGCAAGCACAACATCACTCACCCCGAGCTGGATCAGCTCACCGAGCAGTGCAACCGAGAAGTCACTGGCCCCGCTGGCCAGGCTCATGTGTCTTTGGAATCGTCATCCAGGTCGGCGAGCTCCTGCTCGAGCCGACGGATCCGCTCCTCACGCTCTTGGTCGGTTCCCAGCCTGCGCAAGAAGGTCGGGTCGTCATCCGGAGGCGTCTGCAAACGACTCCCGCCCCTGCCCTCACTGCGGTCCTTGCCGATGGTGAGCCACAGGATGCCGCCGATCACCGGAAGCAGGAGGATCACAATGACCCACACCGATTTGGAGATCCCGCGCGCCCTATTGGAGTCCGTCATCGCACAATCGACAACGGCGAAGATGGTGAAGAACACCGCCGCAACAGCGAGGATGATCAAGAGCCGTGCCATGAATGAATTGTAGGCCGTAGCCCTGAGAGCGCACTGCCCGATATCGAATCGTGGCAACCGCCACGACGCGTAGACTTGATGAGTGACCCGCCAGCTCGTCCTCTACTCGGTCCTTCGGATCGGCATCTTCTTAGTCGCCCTCGCGCTGCTGATGCTCATCGGCTTGGACTGGCTCTTGTCGGCCATCATCGCCGCGATCATAGGCGTCTGCGTCTCCTACCTGGTGTTGTCGAAGCAGCGCGAAGCGATCGCTCACGAGCTTCAGGCCAGGAACACCCGCCCAAAGACTTCGACCGACTCGTCGGACGAGTCGGTCGAAGACAGTGCGGCCGATTCATCCGACCGCTAGGGCACTTGTTTCAGTGACGACGTGTTCGGCGATCCCACGCCGAAGCCGCTGAGCCATCCCTTGATGACGCTCGACTGCGCGTCGGCCAGCCTCTCCTCGATGGGCGCTTTCAGGGCCGGAACTGGTTCCGGTGTGTGTTCGGCGAAGCCATCGTTGGGCTGTATTGCTGTGTCATACATGTCCAACCTCATTTCATGCGTTCGTCAACATCCAGGACAGGACGTGCTCTTCTGGCGCCGGTGCGTCGGAGGAGTCGGCGACCAGATGGGCGGCCGCCTCCTCCAACGTCCCGAAGCTCGACCAGGAGAATCGGCGACCCAGACGCATCGCCTCGAACTCCTCGCCCTTCAGCTCGACGAAGCCAAGCAGCCGGCGGGGATCGTTCTCGTTGAAGCGAAGGTCGCTGACTCTCCAAATATCAGTAGAGAGCGGTTCAATCGAGTGCGTCCTGTTGGGCGTCCCCCGATGCGCGCTCATAGTCGGTTCCTTTAGACCTTCGTGCTACGGCCGCCGATGTAGCGAACGAGCCACATGATGGCGGCGATGATCAGAAGAATGACTCCGATCCACAGCAACCACTGGACCGCCTGGACGAAGCCGCCCACGAAGAGAAGCACGATGGCGACGAGCGCCAGGATTATCAGCAGTGAAGACATGGTTCCTACCTTTCCCTCAACTGTTGTCAGATTCCCCCGGTGGGGGAGAACGATCACTCTCCGTAGGGAGAACGATCACTCTCATTGAATGTAAGCACACTTCAGCACCCACCAACAAGGGGTTGATCAGATTCGCACTTACTGATATAAGCTCTCGGATGGAGAGAGTGCTCACTCTACCTTTGCGAGTGCTTAGGGCGTATGGTTTGACGGTCATGTTTGAAACAGATCAGCAGATTCCTCAACCGGCGGGCGCCCGAGAGCGAATTCTGGCGACCGCATATGAGCTCTTCACCCATCGAGCTATTCGGGATGTCGGAGTCGACGAGCTGATTCAAACGGCCGGGGTTGCCAATGCGACCTTTTACAGGCACTTCCACTCCAAGGACGAACTGGTGCTCGCCGTGCTCGAACGTCGCGAGCAGCTCTTCACGCTGGGAACGGTTGAGCAGGAGGCCCGCCGGCGCGGCGAGTCACCTCGCGAGCGGCTGCTTGCGATCTTCGACATCTACGACGACTGGTTTCACCGAGACGACTACGAAGCGTGCTCGTTCGTGCACGTGCTCCTGGAGATGGGCCCGACCCACCCGCTCGGCCAGGCATCCGTCGAGCATCTCGCGCGCATCCGCTCCATCGTGAAGCAGTTCGCGATCGAGGCAGGCCTATTCGCTGTCGAGGAGTTCACGCGCGCGTGGCACATCCTGATGAAGGGCTCGATCGTGCTCGCGGCCGAAGGCGACAAGAACGCCGCCAGGGTGGCGCGCGACATGGCCGGCATGCTCATCGACCGGCACAGCTCCCCGATGCCGGGGCACTGAAGGCGCCCTAGAACGCGATGGCGGCGGCGAGTCCGACACCGAAGACGAGCGCCGACAGGCTGGTGAGCCCCAGCGCGAGCAGGAACTCCTTCGCGGTCTTCGCCGTCAGCACGATCACCACGGCCGGCACGGTGAGGAATAGCACGAAGTAGACGTATGGCGCCCAGGCGTACAGGGTCGCGAAGTAGATCAGCACGACATACGGCGCCAGCGCCAGCACGGCGAACAGGATGCGTGAGGGCAGGTCGCCGATCAGCACGGTGAGTGTGCGCTTGCCCGCCGCACGATCCTGCTCGAGGTCGCGCAGGTTGTTGGACACCAGCACCGCACACGCGAACAGACCGGCTGCGACGCCGGCGAGCCAGCTGTCCAAGGTGACCGTTCCGGCCTGCACGAACGTCGTGCCTGCGGTGGCGACCAGGCCGAAGAAGACGAAGACGAACACCTCGCCGAGGCCGTAGTAGCCGTACGGCCGCCTGCCGCCGGTGTAGAACCAGCCCGCGATCATGCACGCAACGCCGACCGCGATCAGCCAGTAATAGCCGGTGAGGACGACAATCGCCAGCCCGGCGGCCCCGGCAAGCGCGAAGAAGACCAGCGCGACCCCGAGCACCGTCCTGGGCCCCGCGGCTCCGGATCCGGTGAGCCGAGACGGCCCCACCCGGTAGGCGTCGGTGCCGCGGACGCCGTCCGAGTAGTCATTGGCGTAGTTCACGCCGATTTGCAGGAAGAGGGCGACGGCCAGGCACAGCAGCGCGAGGGTGAGGTCGAAGGTCTCGAAGCCATTCGCTGCGTAGGCAGTCGCGGTACCGAGCGCGACCGGAGCGATGCCGAGCGGCAAGGTACGGATACGCGCGCCGGCAATCCAGTCACCGGCGCCGGCCCTCTTGACGACGGGTACCGGCGAACCGACCTTCCGACCGGGGTGCCCGGAGCGACGCACGGTCCTCGGGTCGATGCGCTGCTGCTTGGGTCTCGTGTTCTTCGCCACGAAAAAGAATCTAGACCGTTTCCGGCACGAGGCGCGCGAGCGCCGCCCTATCGGGCTTGCCGCTGGCCAGCAGCGGGATCCGGCCGACGTGATAAACAGCGGCGGGCGCGGCTGCTTGCCCGAGTTGCGCGCTGACCGCCTGCCGCACGTCGTCAAGGGCGGGCCTGCGCGTGCTGACCACGACCGGCACGTCCCCCCAGCGCGCGCTGCGCGCCGACAGCACCACAGCATCCGCCAGCCCAGGCAGCCCTCGGACGACCCGCTCGACCGCGCCGAGTGACACGTTGACGCCGCCAGAGACGATCTGGTCGTCGCGGCGCCCGGTCACCGTCAGCACGCCGTCGACCATTTCCCCCAGATCGCCGGTGCGGTACCAGCGCTCCCCCGCGTCCTCATAGAAGGTGGCGGCGGTGCGTTCTGCGTCGCCGAGGTAGCCGTCAGCGAGCATCGGCCCGCCGAGTTCGATCTGCCCATCAGTCACCCGGGCGAGCGCGCCGCTGATCGGAATGCCGTCATAGACGCATCCGCCGGCCGTCTCGCTCGACCCGTACGTGCGGGTCACGTTCAGGCCCAGCTCGAGCGCCTGCGCAAGGAGGGCATCCGGTGTCGACTGCCCGCCGACCAGAATGCGGTCGAAGCGGCGCAGCTCGGTGAGCACCTCCGGCTCGTCCATCAGGCGGGCGAGCTGGACGGGCACGAGCGCGGTGAAGCGCACCGGATGCTCCATGCGCGCCGCCGCGTCACCGAACGCGATGGGGTCGAACGACCCGGGCGGGAGGACGACCGGGACGGTGTCGGCGGCGATGGATCGGGTGAGCACGTTGATGCCCGCGATGTAGTGGGCCGGGAGGGCGAGCAGCCACTGGCCGGGCTCGCCGAGCGCCGACTCGGTCGCCGCGGTGCCGGCAAGCAAGGCATCCGCGCTCAACGCAACGCGCTTGGGCCGACCGGTCGAGCCGCTGGTCTGCACCACGAGTGCAATGCGCTTCGGGACCCGGGCGGGCACCCCGTCGGCGTGCGCGTCGGAAGCCAGCGGAAGGATTGCCGGGCCGTCACCGCTGAGCGCCGCCCTGAGTGCGGGGAACACCGTGGCGGCGTCCCCCGCGATCGGCTGCAGGTCGCGCATCGTGTCGCTCAGTACTGCCAGGGGTACGGCGACCAGTCGGGGTCGCGCTTGCCGAGGAAGGCGTCGCGGCCCTCGACCGCTTCGTCGGTGCCGTAGGCGAGGCGGGTGGCCTCACCGGCGAACACCTGCTGGCCGACGAGTCCGTCGTCGACCGCGTTGAAGGCGAACTTCAGCATCCGGATGGCGGTCGGCGACTTGGTGAGGATGGTGCGCGCCCATTCGAGCGCGGTCGACTCGAGCTCGGCGTGCGGGACCACCGCGTTGACTGCGCCCATGTCGTAGGCGCGCTGTGCGGAGTACTCGTCGGCGAGGAAGAATACTTCGCGCGCGAACTTCTGCCCGACTTGGCGCGCGAAGTAGGCGCTGCCGTAGCCGGCGTCGAACGAGCCGACGTCGGCATCCGTCTGCTTGAACTTGCCGTGCTCTGCCGAAGCGATGGTCAGGTCACAGACGACGTGCAGCGAGTGGCCGCCGCCGGCAGCCCAACCCGGCACCACGGCGATGACGACCTTGGGCATGAACCGGATGAGGCGCTGCACCTCGAGGATGTGCAGGCGACCAAGGCGGGCGGACCCGCCGCTCTCGGTGCTCGAGGCGTCGGTGGTCGAGCCTGTCGAGCCCCCTCCGCTTTCGTACTCGTACCCGGCCCGCCCCCGGATCCGCTGGTCACCGCCGGAGCAGAACGCCCAGCCGCCGTCCTTCGGGCTGGGCCCGTTGCCGGTGAGCAGCACAACGCCGATGCGCGGGTTCTGCCTGGCGTCGTCAAGCACTGCGTACAGCTCGTCCACGGTGTGCGGGCGGAACGCGTTGCGCACCTCAGGCCGGTTGAACGCGACCCGCGCGACGCGTCCGTCGCGATCGTGGTGGTAGGTGATGTCGGTGAGTGAGTCGAATCCGGCGACGCCGGACCACTCCCGCGCATCGAAAAGCTCCGAGACTTCCGCCATGCGCTCAGCCTAATCGTCGCCGACAACCCCCGCCCGGCGAACGCTGCGCGCGCTTGTTATCGATGCGGGCGCTGTGGCGGCCGCATCGATAACAAACCGCAGCAGCGTCGGATGTCAGTGGCTGCCGAAGAAGCCGAGGACCGCATTCAGCACCAGCGGGTTGGTCAGCACCGCGAGCACGACCGCGATCGCACCGGTCAGGCGGCCGCGGTTCAGGATGACGGCGACGATTCCGAGCACGAACGGAACGAAGGTCAGCACGATGATCGCCTGGCCGATGAAGGTCGCGGATGCGTATGCGCCGCCGACCGCGAGCAGCACACCGACCACCTCGAGCACGATGAGCACGAGCACGCTCACGAGGGCCACGAGCCCGAATGGGAACGGGCGGCGCTGCTTGGGCTCGGCCGCCGGCCACTCGGCATCCGCTGACTGGGCATCTGGGGAGGGGCCATCCGGCGGCTGGGCCCACGCATGTGGGGCGGTTTCTCCGGTCGACATTTGCTCCAAGGATAGGCCACCGTCGACACTGGTCGGATGACAGTTCCTCCGCCGCTCGACGAACTGCTCGCCGACGCACACGTCGTCGCGCTGCCACTGGCGCAGCGCTTCCGGGGCGTCGACTCGCGGGAGGCGATGCTGCTGCGCGGTCCGCACGGCTGGACCGAGTTCTCGCCGTTCGTGGAGTATCCGGATGCCGAAGCGGCGGCGTGGCTGCGTGCCACGATCGAGTTCGGCTGGGCGGCAGCGCCGGCCCGCGTGCGTGAGAGCGTCCCGGTGAACGCAACCCTGCCCGCGGTCGGACCGGACCAGGTTGCGCGCGTCCTGAAGCGTTTCGGGCTCTGCCG
The DNA here is from genome assembly GCA_963702165.1 of uncultured Actinomycetota bacterium. GTDB lineage: Bacteria > Actinomycetota > Actinomycetes > Actinomycetales > Microbacteriaceae > Terrimesophilobacter. The sequence continues at coordinate 2,004,452 of OY969722.1, forward strand.
GACGGTCAAGGTCAAGGTGGCCGAGCGCGGCCAGGAACTGGCCGAGGACGTTTCGCGAGTGCGGGCGGCCCGGGCGTTCCTCGGCGCGGAGGGCCGCATCCGGATCGACGCCAACGGGTCGTGGAGCGTGGACGAGGCCGAGCGAGCGATTCACGCGCTGGCCGAGTTCGACCTCGAGTACGTCGAGCAGCCGTGCGCGAGCGTCGAGGAGCTCGCCGAGATCCGCTCGCGCGTGAAGTACATGGGCGTGCCGATCGCGGCCGATGAGAGCGTGCGCAAGGCGGAGGACCCGCTGGCCGTCGCTCGCGCGGGCGCCGCCGACCTGCTCGTGATCAAGGCGCAGCCGCTCGGGGGCATCCGCTCTGCCCTGGGCATCGTCGCCGAAGCCGGGCTGCCCGTCGTGGTCTCCAGCGCGCTGGACACGTCTGTCGGCATCAGCATGGGCGCCCATCTCGCCGCAGCCATTCCAGAACTCGAGTACGACTGCGGGCTCGGTACCGCTGCGTTGCTCTCAGCGGATGTCACGGACGAACCGCTCGTTCCCACGGACGGTGCGATTCCCGTGCGGCGAGTCGAGGTCAGTCGATCCCTGCTCCAGCGGCACGCGGCAGACCCCGCTCGTTACCAGTGGTGGCGCGACCGCCTCACCCGCTGCTACGAGCTGCTCGCCTCCACTTAGGCACCCGTTCCGACGACGTTTGTGCCATCCGATGGCGTTTGAACGGCCTCGGGTGGCACAAACGTCATCGGGTGGTCAGGATGCGCGGTACTCGCGAGCGAGCAGGGCGTAGATCCCGGTGTCGGCCCACTCGCCCTTGAACCACAGGTCCTCGACGAAGTGTGCCTCGTGCCGCATGCCGAGCCGGAGGCACAGGTTCACCGACGCGTCGTTGCGCGGATCGAGCTCAGCGATCACCCGGTGAAAGCTCATCGTGTCGAACGCCAAGGCAAGCAGCGCCCGCGCACCCTCGGTCGCGTAGCCCTTGCCCTGGTGGTCGGGGTGAAAGGTCCAGCCGAGTTCGGCCGTGTCGTTCTCGACGCTCTTCACCAGGAAGAACAGGTCGCCGAGCATGCGGCCGTCGTCCTTGCGCTCGACCGCGAGCTGCAGGTAGTCACCCTTGTCTTCAAGCCGGGTGCGATGCATGTGTTCGGTCACCCTCGCGGCGACCGCGTCACGATCGCGCGGGTCGAAGAGGAGGTACTGGCAGACATCCTCGCGCGACTGGTACGAGTGCACGGTGTCGATGTCGGCCTCGGTCATGAGGCGCAGCCGCAGGCGCTCGGTTTCGATCGGGTCGGTCAGCTCGAAGGGGATCACGATGATGAGCGTAAGGGCAATCACGTGGTTTCGAGACGATCGCTTCGCGATCCCGGGGCCAGCGGGCCGGGGGCTACAGGCCCGAGTAGGCGTGCAGGCCCTTCATGAACAGGTTCACAACCGTGTAGTTGAAGATCACCGCGCCGAAGCCGATGAGCGACAGCACCGCAGAGCGGGTCCCGCGCCACCCGCGAGTCGCACGCGCGTGGATGTAGCCGGCGTAGATGGTCCAGATGATGAAGGTCCAGACTTCCTTGGTGTCCCAGCCCCAGTAGCGTCCCCACGCGCGCTCTGCCCAGATCGCGCCGGCGATGAGGGTGAATGTCCAGAACACGAACCCGATCACGATGACGCGGTACGCGAGCGTCTCGAGCTTGTCGGCGTCTGGAATGGTGGACAGGAAGCCGCCGGCCTTCCCGCTCGCCTCACGACGGGACTGCAGCAGCTGCAGCAGCGACAGGCCGGCACCGAGCGCGAAGAACGACGTGCCGAGAATCGCGACGAACACGTGGATGACCAGCCACACCGATTGCAGCGGCACCGCGAGTGGCGTGACGTCGACGTAGAAGTTGGTGGTGCCGATTCCGAGCACGATCAGCGCGGCGCCGGTGATGTACGCGCCCAGGTAGCCGAGGTCGAGCCAGAACTGGATGACCAGGAACACCAGCACGACGATGAGCGACATCATGAGCGAGAACTCGAACATGTTCGACCACGGCACGTAGCCGTTCGCGAGTCCACGCAGCACGGCACCACCGAGGTGCAGCAGCCAGGCGATCACGGTCAACGCGAAGCCCGTGCGCTCGAAGCGTCCGCGCTTCCGGGTGGTCACCGTCTCGGTGCGCTCGAGGGTCGTCGTGCCACCGCTGGCAGTGGCCAGCCGACCCGACGCGGCGGTGGCGGCGAACGGTTCAGGCGCCAGCGACGCGCGCTTCGCCAGGTCGACGGTGAAGAACACGAAGGCGAGCGCGTACACCGCCATCGCTGAGTAGATGGCGACGAGCGAATAGGTCGCAAGCGTTTCGGTCACGGCACACCAGCCTACGTCGTCAACTTGCGAGCGTGCCGCTCGGCGATGTCCGCGACGGCGTCTTCGAGGGTCGGGTCCTCACCACGGGCAAGGCCCGCATATTCGATCCGGATGCCGCCATCGGGCAGCTCGACCGCCTTCACCCACATGCGGCGGCGCGGCACGAACAGCGATGCAAGCAATCCGCCGAGGACCAGGATCGCGAATACCAGCACCCACCCCTGACTCGGCACGTGGTGGATGTCGAACGATGCGAAGCGGGGAACGGAGTCGGCCCAGTTGTTCGGTCCCGCATCCGGGTCCTTCGACTGGAACGTCACAGTGCCCAGGCCGTTCGGCAGTTCGGCGCTCTCCCCCGGCCGCAGTTCGATCGTGTCGACGCCGCTGTCGCCGCCGACCACCTCCGTGAGCGTGTCGGTTTCGAGCGAGTACACCGACTTGGCCGCGCCGGTATCCAGACCGAGGTCACCGGTGTACACCCGCAGCGTCAGCACCGGGTTGACCAGGTCGGGGTGCACGGATGTCAGCGCACCGCTGGGCAGTTCGCCCGCGGCCGGGTAGAAGAAGCCGATCATCCCCAACTGCTCCGGGAGCGCATCCGGCACCTTGATCACGCCGAGCGACGTGAGGTTTCGGTCCTGCGGGAGGAACGGGACGCTCGAGTTGAACGCGATATTGCCCTCGCCGTCACGCACCGTGATGGTGGGCGCGTAGCCATTGCCGAGCAGGTACACGTTGGTGCCGGCGACCCCCAGCGGATGGTTCACCTTGACCTCGCCAGGCTGCCCCTTCTCCCCAGGCAGGTAGGTGGTGACGGCTGCGGTGAAGTCGGTCGGCGTTCCGTACGCCCTCAGGTTCTCCTCCTCGTAGACGACGCTGAAGTCGTCCAGAGTCATCCGGAACGGCTGTAGCGACTGCTCTCCGGCGAAGCGGCCGGGGTTGAACGAGTCGTAGCCCGCGAGCACGTTCACGAACGAGTCGCCCTCGATGACGACCTTCTGGCCGCTGAACGAGAACCCGCCGCCGATGCCGACCGCGACGAGGATGCCGACGAGCGCCGAGTGGAAGATCAGGTTGCCGGTCTCACGCAGGTAGCCGCGTTCGGCGGACACGGACAGGTCCTTGCCGTTGAACAGCTGCACGCGGTAACCGCTGCTCTTGAGCAGGTCACGCGCGGACTCGACGGCGGTCACGGCGTCGAGCTCCGGCTCGATCCGGCTGGTGAAGCCCGGCAAGCGCTCCAGGCGTGCCGGAGTCTTCGGCGGGCTGGCGCGCAGCGCCTTGAGGTGGTGCATTGTGCGCGGGATGACGCAGCCGATGAGCGAGACGAACAGCAGCAGGTAGACGGCCGAGAACCACGCCGATGTGTAGACGTCGAACAGTTGGAACGAGTCGAGCACCGGCGCGAGGTCGCGGTTGTCGGCGAAGAACTGGACGACACCGTTCGGGTCGCTCGAGCGCTGCGGCCACATCGAGCCGGGCACCGCGGCGATGGCGAGCAGCAGCAGGAGCACGAGCGCGGTGCGCATGCTCGTGAGCTGCCGCCAGAAGAATCGCAGGTAGCCGATCGGCCCCAGATTCGGCTGCGTGATCTCCGGTCGCCGAGCGGTGTCAGGAGTTGAGGCGTCGACGTAATCAGAGGGGCGTGACATAGCTCTCGATCACCGCCCCGAACGACGAGATGAGCGTCTGCCAGACACCGGTGACCATGAGCACGCCGATGAGCACGAGCAGCATCCCGCCGATGATGTTGATGACCCGGATGTGACGCTTGAGCCAGGCGACGCAGCCGGTCACCCAGTTGAGACCCAGAGCGACAAGCAAGAATGGCACCCCGAGCCCGATGCAGTAGGCGAGCCCGAGAATGGCTGCACGCCACGGAGACCCGCTGTCGAGGCTGAGCGCGAACACCGCAATCAAGGTTGGGCCGACGCATGGCGCCCAACCGAGACCGAACACGACGCCGAGCAGCGGCGCGCCGCCGAGACCGGTTGCGACGCGCCAGCGCGGCTTGAACGTGCGCTGCATGAAGCTGAACTGCCCGATAAAGACCAAGCCCATGAGGATCACGACGACACCGGCGATCCTGATGATCAGGTCGAGCCACGGCTTGAGCGCGAATCCAAGCGTCGCGAACACGATGTTGAGGGTTACGAAGACCAGGCTGAAGCCGAGGATGAACAGCACAACGCCGAGCAGCAGTCGGCGCTCTCTGGCCCCGATCCGGTTCGCCCGCGAATCCGCCGATGTAGGCGAAGTAGCCGGGAAGGAGCGGCAGGATGCAGGGCGACGCGAACGAGATCAGACCGGCAAGCAACGCGATCGGCAGGGCGAGTAACAGGTTGCCGTTGAAGACGATCTCGCCGATCGGGTTCATCAGGTTTCCTCTGCGGCGACGGTCTCGATGAGCGCGTCGAGAATCGACGCCGCCTGCACCTGACCCAGGATGCGCGCTGCGACACGGCCTTCGCGGTCGAGCACGAGCGTCGTCGGCAACGCACTGGGCGGGACCTTGCCTGCGAACGCCAGCTGCGCTTCGCCGGACTTCGCGTCGAGCACCGACGGGTAGCTCACGCCGTACTTGCGAGAGAACGCGAGCGCCTGCTCTGCGCCGTCATACGTGTTGATGCCGAGGAAGGAGGCGCCCTTCCCTGCCCACTCCTGGGACACCTTCTCGAGATCCGGCGCTTCGACCCGGCACGGCCCGCAGTAGCTGGCCCAGAAATTCACGACGAGGACCTCACCGAGGTAGTCCTCGCTCGACACCGTCTCGCCGAGCTCTGTCGTGCCCTCGAAGGTGATCGGGGCGTCCCGGTTCTCCGGGGTGACCTCCATGACGCTGCCGTCGCCGGCGACATAGTTCTTGTCGCTGCCGTCCCGGTACTGCTGGGCGAGGGGGTCGTTCGCCGCGCAGCCGGTCAGTACGAGGGCGGCCGCGGTGAGAACCGCTGCCGTCATCCGGAATTTCACACTGCTCCCTGGTCGATCGATTCGGCAAGCAGCGCAGCGGCAGGCTCGGAGTAGCCGACCTGCACGAAGCGGGTGCCGTCGTAGTTCAAAGTCGTGATGCTGGACAGGCTGCAGCGGCGCTTGCGCGGGTCATGGAACGGCTTCATGCCGGCAACGTGACGCTGCACCATGACGATGGGCATCTGGTGGCTCACCATGACCACTTCGCCGCCGTCGGCCGAATGCCAGGCCGCCTCGATCGCGGCCATCATCCGGTTGATGACGCTCTGGTAGGGCTCGCCCCAGCTGGGCAGCCATGGGTTGACGACCCACGGCCAGCTCTTCGGCTTGAGCAGCACCTGCGGGCCGAACTCGAAGCGTCCACCCTCGAAGCGGTTCGTCGGCTCGATGAGCCGCTCGTCGGTGATGATCTCGCGGCCGAACTTCTCCGCCCACGGCTCTGCCGACTCCTGTGCGCGCTGCAGCGGCGACGCGAAGACCCGCTCGATGGTGCGTCCATCCATGGATTCCGCCGCCGATTGCGCCATCTTGAGGCCCAATCCGGACAGGTGGTAGCCCGGCAGGCGACCATAGAGAATGCCTTCGGGATTGTGGACTTCTCCGTGGCGCACGAGGTGAATCAGGGCGGCGGACACGGCATCCAGTCTACGTAGCCGTTTACCCGTCGCTAAACTCGCAGGGTGACTGAACGCACCCTGATCAACGCCCTCGCCGCAATGACTGACGGCCCCGTGACTGTTTCCGGATGGGTGGACACGGTACGCGATCAAAAGAAGGTGCAGTTCGTGGTGCTGCGCGACGAGTCAGGCGCGTTGCAGCTGGTGCATCCGCGCGGCGCAGAAGCGGATGCCCTGGCCGACACCATCTCGGCACTCACGCACGGCAGCTTCGTCACGGTGACCGGGCAGCTCAAGCATGACGAGCGGGTGAAGCTGGGCGGCATCGAAGTGCTCATCGAGACCCTCGATGTTGTGACCGAGTCGATCGCGGAGACGCCGATCGCCGACGACAGCAGCATCGACAAGCGACTGGACTGGCGCTTCCTCGACCTGCGTCAGCCAGAGCACCAGCTGATCTTCCGGGTGCAGACGACGCTCGAGCACGCGTGGCGCACCTGGTGGGTCGAGCGGGACTTCATCGAACTGCACACCCCGAAGCTCATGGCGAGCGCATCCGAATCGCGCGCAGAGCTGTTCGAGGTGGGGTACTTCGAGGGCACGGCCTATCTCGCGCAGAGCCCGCAGTTCTTCAAGCAGATGGCACAGCCGGCCGGGTTCGGTCGAGTGTTCGAGATCGGCCCGGCGTTCCGTGCCGACCCGAGCTTCACCAGCCGTCACGCCACAGAGTTCACGAGCATCGACGCGGAGATCAGCTGGATCGACAGCCACGAGGACGTCATGTCGATGCACGAGCAGCTCATGGTCGCCGGCATCACCGCCGTGAAGGAAAAGCACGGCGAGCAGCTGAAGGAGGCCTTCGGCATCGAGCTGGAGGTGCCGACCACGCCGTTCCCACGCATCCCGCTCGCCGAGGCGAAGCGCATCGTGGCCGAGCGGGGCTATGAGATCCCGCGCACCGACGAGGACATGGACCCGGAGGGCGAGCGCCGCATCGCCGCCTACGTGAAGGAGGAGTTCGGCCACGACTTCGTGTTCGTCACCGACTACGCGTCGAGCATCCGGCCGTTCTACCACATGCGTCACGCCGACGACCCGACGCTGACCAACAGCTACGACCTGATCTACAACGGTGTCGAGATCTCCACCGGCGCGCAGCGCGAGCACCGCATCGATGTTCTGATCGCGCAAGCGCGCGAGAAGGGCCTCGAGCCGGAAGAGCTGGACTTCTACCTCGACTTCTTCCGTTACGGCGTGCCGCCGCACGGCGGATTCGGGATGGGTCTCGCGCGCGTGCTGATGCTCATGCTGGGGCTGTCGACGCTGCGGGAGACGACCTACCTGTTCCGCGGGCCGAACCGGCTGCTGCCGTAGGGCGTGCCCAATCCTTCCGCTGGTTGAGGGATTCCGCGAAGCGCAATCGTCTCGAAACCAGCGTGCACAAGGGTGGTTTCGAGACGATCGCTTCGCGATCCCTCAACCACCGAAAAATCAGGCGTCGAGAATCGCCGCGCGCAGTTTCTCGGGCTTGACCCTCCACTGCGCGTGCTTCGTGTCGTTCACGAGCACGACGGGGATCTGCTCCCAGTACTGCTCGTACAGCGCCTCATCGTCGAGGATCGACTTGTGCTCGACGGTAACCTCCGGCGCGGCAGGCTCGGTCGCGAGTTCGCCGAGCACGTCCTGGATCACATCCTTGGCGACGTCGCAAAGGTGGCAGTCGGGCTTGCCGATGATGGTGAGACGAACAGACACACATCGAGCTTAACGGGCGCGCCGGGTGGCTAGCATGGACCGGATGCCTGAAGCGCGAACAGCAAGTGCCATCGTCGCCTACTTCGACGTGGACAACACGCTCCTTCGAGGCGCGAGCATCTACCACCTCGGTCGGGGCGCGTTCCGGCGCCGGATGCTGGGGTTTCGCGATCTGGCCAGGTTCGGCTGGCAGCAGCTGCGGTTCATCGCGGTCGGCGAGAACCGCGAGCACATGGCCAGCGCCCGCGAGCGAGCCCTCGAGCTGGCCGGCGGACGCTCCGAGGCCGAGCTCACCGAGCTCGCCGAGGAGGTCTACGACCGCTACATCGCGCCGAAGCTGTGGCCGGAGACCGTGGACCTCGCCCGCGAGCACCTCGCCAAGGGTCACGAGGTCTGGCTGGTCACGGCCACCCCGGTGCACATCGCGCGCGTGATCGCCGCCAGGCTGGGGCTGACCGGTGCGCTCGGCACCGAGATCGAAGCCGTCGACGGGGTGCTGACCGGCCGCCTCAACGGCCATGTCCTGCACGGCGAGCTCAAGGCATCCGCCGCTCGCGACCTGGCGGTGCGGCTCGGCGCCGACCTCGCCGACTGCTGGGCGTACTCCGATTCCCGCAACGACATCCCGCTGCTGAACCTGGTGGGCAACCGCGTGGTGGTGAATCCGGATGCCGCGCTCGAGCGCTACGCCGATGCCCGCGGCTGGGCGAGCCTGCGGCTGCGACCGGCGAGCATCCGTGAAGCGCAACGGCGCGTGCGACGCGAAGCCCGGGCCGCTCGGCGGCGCTGACCCGAGCGCAAACAAAAACGCCAGACCTTTCGGCCTGGCGTTCAGGTTGTTCGCGCTACTTCTTGTTGCGGCGCTGGTGACGGGTCTTACGAAGCAGCTTGCGGTGCTTCTTCTTCGCCATACGCTTGCGGCGCTTCTTGATGACAGAACCCATAGGGACCTCACTGATCTGATTACGGACACCGGGTCCGTTCAGAACCGCGGAAAAAATGCCTCGGGTAAGTGTAGCGGATCGGCCACTGTGCGCCGTCCGTGAGTCCGCGCGGAGCTAGCCGGCCTGCGTACCGCGGTCAGCGACAGTGGTGTCGATCGCTGCCTGTACCGCCGACTCCGGCACCCGGAACGAGCGGCCGAAGCGGATCGCCGGCAGATCGCCCGCGTGCACCATCCGGTAGACGGTCATCTTCGAGACGCGCATCATGTCGGCAACCTCGGCCACCGTCAGGAACCTCACGTCAGACAGTTCCTTCGCCATCGCGAACTCCTCGGGAAGAGGCGTCACCCCCGACGCCTGAAGCCAATGTTACGGGAGTGTCGCTTTGTGACAGCTGTGACTGGTGATACTCCGCGTTGAAGTCACCTTAGAGCCAAGTGTGACGATCTGTCTACTCCGCTGGGGAGGCGTCTTTGCGCCCGAGGCGCTCGCGGAGCGGCTCGATCACACGCTTCTCCACGGTGGCGGATGCGCCGCCCAGCACGCTGCGGACCTGGTGTGATGCGTCGGCGACACTGCGCCCCACCGCGGCACCGGCATCCGCCGAATGCTCGATCGAGTCGGCGACCTTGCGGATCGGCGCCGGCAGCTCGGACCCGGACCAGGCCGCGAACACCGTCTGGCTCGCGTCGTCATCCTCGAAGTCGGCACTGAGGAACGGGATGATCCAGTCCTCTAGCTCCTCGAGCGGCGCCGCGTTGAGCCGGTAGTAACGGTGCTGGCCGACCTCACGCACGGTCACCAGCTCGGCATCCCGCAGCACCTTGAGCTGCTTCGACACGGTCGGCTGGCTGAGCCCGAGAGTGTTCACGATCTCCCCGACACTCACGTCCCCCGACTCGGAAGCCGACGAGACGTACCGGTCGAGTAGAAGCTGCAACAGATCCCTTCGCGTCGGGTCGGCCACTACGTCGAAGATGTCTGCCATGGCAACAGGCTACTTGGCCCCGGTACGGAGTACCATGACGACTCGTCGCTGTTTGGGCCGCCGGTCTGACACGAGGGAGCAGCATGCGCGCACAGGCTGAAGCCAGCCGTCCCGTGCTCCGTCGCATCCGGACATACGTCAACACCGCGGTGGTCGCGTCTCCGGCGCGCTTCGCGATCGTCATCTTCACCTCGCTGGTGCTGGTGCTCACCGCCGTGCTCGCCCTGCCGGTCGCTTCTGTCGAGCGCACGGCGACGCCGCTCGCCGACGCCCTCTTCACCGCGGTCTCCACGATCTGCGTGACCGGGCTGTCGGTCGTCGACATGGCGACGCACTGGTCCACCTTCGGGACGGTCGCCATCCTGATCGGGCTGCAGGTCGGTGGGATCGGCGTGCTGACGCTTGCGAGCATGCTCGGGCTCATCGTGTCGCGACGGCTCGGGCTGCGCGCCAAGCTGATGGCGGCCAGCGACACCAACCTGCAGCGCATTCACGCCGGCCCGGTCTCGGAAAGCCAGACCGTCAAGCTCGGCGACATCGGCGGGCTGCTCTCGACGGTGGCGATCAGCGTGCTGGCCATCGAGTTCGCGGTCACCCTGTTGATCGCACCGCGGCTAATGCTCGCCGGTTTCGACCCGTGGGCTGCTACCTGGCAGGGCTTCTACTACGCGTCATCCGCGTTCACGAACACGGGCTTCATGCCGAACCCTGAGGGGTTGGCGCCGTTCGCCACCGACCCGTGGATGCTCGGGTCGATCAGCATCGCCGTGATCCTGGGCAGCCTCGGGTTCCCGGTGATCTTCGCGCTCGCGCGGCTGAGCCGGGGCGAGGGACGCCTCAGCGTGCACGTCAAGCTCACGCTGGTGACCACCAGCATCCTGTTCGTGCTCGGCGCCATCGCGATCTACGGACTCGAATGGTCGAATCCGGCAACGATCGGCGCGCAGGACCCGATAGCGCGACCGATGACGGCGGGCTTCCTCTCGATCATGACCCGCTCCGGCGGCTTCTCAAACGTCGACATCAACGAGATGCACGGCGCGACGCTGCTGGTGATGGACATGCTCATGTTCGTCGGCGGTGGGTCGGCGTCGACGGCCGGTGGCATCAAGGTCACCACGCTCGCGGTGCTGTTCCTGGCCGCGCTTGCTGAGGCGCGCGGTGACGAGAACATCCAGGCGTTCAAGCGGCGCCTGCCGTCGGATGTGCTCCGCCTGTCGGTGAGCGTCGTGCTGTGGGGTGCGACGATCGTTGCGGCCGCCACCATCGCGATGCTGATCGTGACCGATGAGCCACTGTCGCGGGTGTTGTTCGACGTCATTTCCGCGTTCGCGACCTGCGGCCTGTCCACCGGGGTGACCGCCGAGGTGCCGGATGCCGGAAAGTACGTCCTCGCCGCGACGATGTGGGCTGGACGCGTTGGTACAGTGACTCTCGCCGCCGCGCTGGCAGCGAGCCAGCGCAGGCAGCTCTACACTCTCCCGGAAGAGAGGCCCATCGTTGGTTGAGAGAATCCCCCACAACGCCCCGGTGCTCGTGATCGGGCTCGGACGGTTCGGTGCGGGCGCCGCTGGCCAGCTCGACCGTCTCGGGCGCGAAGTGCTTGCCGTGGACGAGAGCGCCGCCCTGGTGCAGAAGTGGGCAGACCGGGTCACCCACACGGTTCAGGCCGACGCGCGCTCGATCGACTCGCTGCGCCAGATCGGCGCGCAGGACTTCTCGGTCGCGATCGTCGCCGTGGGGTCGTCGATCGAGGCGAGCGTGCTCATCACCGCGAACCTGGTTGACCTGAGGGTGCCGCAGATCTGGGCCAAGGCGATCAGCCAGAGCCACGGGAAGATCCTCGCGCGCATCGGCGCCAACCATGTCATCTACCCGGAAGCCGAAGCCGGCGAGCGCGTCGCGCATCTGGTCTCCGGCCGGATGCTCGACTTCATCGAGTTCGACGACGACTTCGCGATGGTCAAGATGTACCCGCCGAAGCCCGTGCGCGGCATGCCGCTGTCGGAGTCGAACATCCGGAAGAAGTACGGCATCACGATCGTCGGCGTGAAGTCGCCAGGGCAGGACTTCACCTACGCGACCGCCGAGACGGTGATCACCAACCGCGACCTGATCATCGTCAGCGGGAAGTCGCAGGCGATCGAGGAGTTCGCGAGCCTGCAGGCCTGACCCCCTCCCGTTCGTTCATTGAGTCGGGAGTATTCGCCCAAATGGCGCACCCCAATTGGGCAACTACTCCCGACTCAATGGGTTTTGTCAGCGGGTGGAGGCAGCCAGCTCGGCGGCGCGCGCCATCGCGGCCGCCGCGGCACGATCGAAGAGTCCCTTGAGGTCGGCGGACTCCAGTTCGGCGATCGCCCGCTCGGTGGTGCCGCCGGGGCTGGTCACCTGGCGGCGCAGCTCGGCCGGCTCGGTCCCGGATGCGCTCAGCAGTTCTGCCGCACCGGCGAAGGTTCCCCCGACCATCCGCGCGGCCTCATCCGGGGTGAAGCCCAGCTCGATCGCCGTCGCGGTCAGCTGCTCGACCAGATAGAAGACGTAGGCGGGACCGGATCCGGAGATCGCGCTGAGCGCGTCGAGCTTCTCCTCCGGCACGACGATCACGGTTCCCACGGTGCCGAACAGCTGCTCGGCGAGCGCCAGCTGCTCCGCGCTGACCCGCGAGCCCTCGCTCAGCCCGGTCACCCCACGGCCGACGAGCGACGGGGTGTTCGGCATCGCTCTGATCACCGCCACCTCGTCCGGCACCAGCCCCTCCATCGCGGCAGTGGTCACTCCGACCGCGACGCTGATCAGCACCGAACCCGGCTCGAGCGACGGCCCTATCTCACGCAGCAGGTCAGGAACCATCGGCGGCTTGACCGCGACGATCACCACGCGCGCTCCGGTCACAGCAGCCAGGTTGGCGTTCGGGTCGGTGTCGGTCGAATAGCTGGTCACCGAGTCGCGACGCAGCGCCGCCGCCTTCGCTTCGGTGCGGTTGGTGACGCGGATGCCGCCGCTCACCGTCACATCCGGATTCAGCAGCCCGCCGAGTATCGCTCCCCCCATCGAACCGGTTCCGAGAATCGCCACGGCGGGAAGGGTGATCATCCGACCATCCTAGGATTGTTGCCACCGAAGCCAGAGGGAGATTCTTGTGAGCGCAAGCGGCGGCACCAAAGCGGTGGTGGCGGCACTTCTCGCCAACACCGGCATCGCCATCACGAAGTTCATCGCCTGGGCGTTCTCCGGTTCCAGCTCGATGCTGGCGGAGGCGGTCCACTCGGTGGCGGATGCCGGCAACCAGCTCCTGCTGCTGCGCGGCGGCCAGGTCGCCAAGAAGAAGGCCGACGCAGAGCATCCGTTCGGCTACGGCCGCGAGCGCTACGTGTACGCGTTCGTCGTGGCGATCATCCTGTTCAGCGTCGGCGGGCTGTTCTCCATCTACGAAGGCATCGACAAGCTGCGCAACCCGCACCCGCTGGAGAACGCGTGGCTGCCGATTCTCGTGCTGGTGGTCGCGATCGTCCTGGAGTCGTTCTCGCTGCGTACCGCGGTGCTCGAGTCCAACCACGTGCGCGGCACCCAGTCCTGGGTCGAGTTCGTGCGCCGCGCGAAGTCGCCTGAGCTGCCGGTCATCCTGCTCGAGGACATCGCCGCGCTGCTCGGCCTCGTGTTCGCGTTCCTCGGCGTGAGCCTCACCATCATCACCGGCAACCCCGTGTTTGACGGCATCGGCACGCTCTTCATCGGCGCGCTGCTGATGGTCGTCGCGATCGTGCTCGGCATCGAGACCAAGAGCCTGTTGGTCGGCGAGGGCGCTTCCCCGCTCGACACAGAACGCATCCGCGACGCCATCAACGCCGACCCCGATGTCGAGGCGCTCATCCACATGAAGACGCTCTACGTCGGGCCGGAGGAACTGCTCGTCGGTGCGAAGGTGGCCTTCAACAGCCGCAGGACGCTCGGCGACGTCGCCGCCCTGATCGACGAGCTCGAGGTCCGGGTGCGCGAGGCGGTACCGGTCGCGCGCATCATCTACATCGAACCGGACGTCTACGTGCGGCCCGGCGCCGAGAACCCGCCGACGGACAAGATCGTGATCAAGGGGTCGGATTGAGCGGGCAGGAGCTGAAGGCGGTCGTCTTCCAGCACCACCCCAACATCTCGCTCGGCAACCTGGCTCCCGTCCTCGACACGTTCGGGTACGACGTGCGTGTTGTCGACCCGACGGCGGGGCAGGTCGACGGGCTGGATCCCCACGACGCCGATCTGGTCATCGTGCTCGGCGGTCATGAGGCGGCCTACCGCCTCGACAAGTGGCCGTACCTGGAGGACGAGCGTCGCTTCATCCGGGCCCGCATCGACGCCGAGAAGCCGCTGCTCGGCATCTGCCTCGGCGCGCAGCTCATGGCCGGCGCGCTCGGCGCGCGCAACTACCGCGGCGACAAGCCCGACATCAGCTACCGCGACCTGGAGTTGACGGATGCCGGACTCGAGTCTCCGCTCGGCCTCGCGCGCGGCGTCCCGATGCTCGAATGGCACGGAGACCACTTCGAGCTGCCAGCCGAGGCCACCCTTCTGGCGAGTTCCGAGGCGTACCCGAACGAGGCCTTCTCGATCGGGGATTTCGCGCTCGCGGTGCAGTTCCACCCGGAAGTGACCGACGAGATGCACGAGGCGTGGATCGACGACTCGCGCGATCAGCTGGAGCGGGAGGGCGTCGACATCGAGTGGTGGCGCGCCGAGCGGGAGAAGAACAACGCGCCGATGCAGGTGGCGAGCCGCATGATGTTCACCGCGTGGCTCAGCGACGTCCTGCGAAGAACTCCCTGAGCAGTTCGCTGCTGGGCTCGGCATCGACGCCGCCGTACACCTCGACCCGGTGCGGGAGCCTGCGGTCGCGCAGCAGGTCATAAACGCTGCCAGCCGCCCCGGCCTTCTCATCCCACGCGCCGAAGACGAGCGTCGGCACGCGAGCTGCGAGGATCGCGCCCGCGCACATCGGGCACGGCTCCAGAGTGACCACGAGCGTCGCATCCGTCAGCTGCCAGTCACCGGTCGACTCGGCGGCCGCGCGCAGGGCGAGCACCTCGGCGTGCGCGGTGGGGTCTTGGCGCAGCTCACGCTCGTTGCGTCCCTCGCCGATCACTCGGCCATCCGCGTCGACCACTATCGCGCCCACCGGCACATCGCCGTGAGCGAGGCACTGTTCGGCGAGCGTGAGCGCTGAGCGCATCCAGTCGGAGAAGCGCGTGGGCGGTTTGGTCACGCCTCGCCTCCTCTCTGCTCGCCGGGTTGGCCGGTGCACAAGTAGATTGAGCCTATGCGAGTCCACGTTGCCGACCATCCGCTGATCACCCACAAGCTCACGGTGCTGAGGGACAAGAACACGCCGTCGCCGACGTTCCGGGCACTCACCGAGGAACTGGTCACGCTGCTCGCCTACGAGGCGACACGTCAGGTGCGGGTCGAGTCGGTGCAGATCGAGACGCCCGTCTCCCAGATGACCGGACTCGCCATCGCCAACCCGCGGCCGCTCGTCGTGCCGATCCTGCGCGCCGGACTCGGGATGCTCGAGGGCATGGTCAAGCTCGTCCCGACCGCCGAGGTCGGCTTCCTGGGCATGGTGCGCGACGAGGAGACACTGCAGCCGGCGATCTACGCTGAACGCCTGCCGGAAGACCTCTCCAACCGTCAGTGCTTCGTGCTCGACCCCATGCTGGCCACCGGCGGATCGCTGCTTGCCGCCATCGAGTACCTGTTCGAGCGTGGCGCTGTGGACGTCACCGCGATCTGCCTGATCGCCGCCCCCGAGGGACTCGAGGCGGTCGAGAAGGCCACGGAGGGTCGCGAGGTCAGCATCGTGCTGGGAGCGCTCGACGAGCGCCTCAACGAGCACGCCTACATCGTGCCCGGCCTCGGCGACGCGGGCGACCGCCTGTACGGTACGGTCGGCTGACGCTTTCGCGGCACCATCCGATGACGTTTGTGCCATTCGAGGCCGAACGTTCGCCGTCGAATGGCACAAACCTCATCGGAACGGCTGATTTGACAGCCGTCGCGGCCCGCGGCGTATAGTTCCGGTATGACTCTGAACGCGCACGCCCTGACCTCCCGCGAGGCTTCTTGGGTTGCCGGCACCATGATGCCGGTCAGCGTGGTCATGTGTTGTCGAATGTGTGCCTAACGGCTTCCTTCGCCGAACTGCACTCCTGAAACAGTGAGTTTGCAGTTCCCCGGATGTCGACCCTCATCCCGGTCGTTCATCCGTCACACGCGCAACACGAAGGCATAACTCCTCATTAGAGGCCTTCACCACATGGCCCTTCGGGCACTCGCTACACAAGGACTTCCTTCAATGTCTCTCGCAACCCTTGACCGACCCATCTCCCCTGTCCGCCCAGTCGAAGCCGCTCCGGCTCGACCGGCAACACCGCACGTCCGGCCGGTGCCGGATGGCACGGAGGCGCGCGGCTTCGTGCTCTACGTCGGGCTCGACGAAGCCGGCGCAGCAGCATCCGGCATCGAGCTGAGCCAGCTCGTGGCCGCACTCAAGAACCTCACCGCGGAGCTCGCCCCGCGCGCGCAGACCCATGCGGCAGTCGCACTGGCACCGCGCGGAGCAGGGGGCCGCGACGTCGATGTCGTGCGGCTCGCGCTGCAGGACCCGTCGGCGCTTGCGAAGTTTCGCCAGCAGGACGCTGTCGACGAGGACGAGAAGCCGATCGACGAGGGCGTCATCGTCGACCTGTCGCGTAAGCGCGTGACGATCGACGGCGAGGTCGCGCCGCTCACGTTCAAGGAGTACGAGCTGCTGCAGTTCCTGGTGCTGCGCGTCGGCAAGACCGTTGCACGCTCCGAGCTGATCGCGGGACTGTGGCGGGCCGGCGACGATGACGCTCCGAACGAGCGCACGATCGACGTGCACGTGCGTCGGCTGCGCGCCAAGCTCGGCGGCTACGAGGACATCGTGCGCACGGTGCGCGGCGTCGGCTACCGGTTCGACCGGCACGCGGATGTCTCGCTGCGCCACGCCACGACGCGCTCACCCGACGCCTTCTGAAACGGTGACCGAGCCTGTCGAGATCCCGCCGAGGTCTCGGCAGGCTCGACCACCGTTGGGGCGATCCGGGCCTCTGATCAGGGCTTTTACCCCTCACGGCAAACTCGCATGAAAATAACGAAAAGGTAACTAGCGTTCGTTACCGGTCCGTTATATAGTCGGTGTCAGCAGGAATTGTTTGCTGTGGCAGTTCTTGCGGAATGTGATTGCAGGACACTCTTGGTGCAAGGGAAGAGGGCCCGTCGCTAGCCTCTGCGACGGGCCCTCAATCCGTTAACACCCACTTCTTGTTTGTAAGGTGGATCGCACGAAGGGGGTCGACATGAGCGACGCGGCCTTGGCGGTCGACGCCTGGGAGTCACTGTTCCGCACCCAGGTTGTCGTGATGCGCCAGCTGACGGCCGAGTTCCCCTCCGGTGAGGTCACCATGGGCGACTACGATGCACTGTTCACCCTGTCGCGCGCGGAGAATCGGCGGCTGAGGATCAAGACCCTCGCCGAGAACATGCTCCTCACCCAGCCCAGCGTGAGCCGGCTGATCGAACGACTCGCCACCCGCGGCCTGGTCAACAAGCTGTCGGATCCCGAGGACGGCCGCGGCGTGATCGTCGAACTGACCCCACACGGCTACGACGTGTTCCGGCGCGCTGCAGTGCGTCACATGGAGGGCATCGTGTCGAGGCTCACCTCGGCGCTGAGTGCCGACGAGTTGCGCCAGCTGACTGAGTTGACCACCAAGCTGCGCGCATCCGTTTCCGGGCATGCGAGCCCGGATGCCGCGGACTAGACCGGCCGCGCCCCGACGCCGGTGACGGCTCGGGCGGCCGCGCGAACCCCAGCTTGCGCAGCGGAGAGCGCGTCGCCATCCTCGACCCAGGCGGCGAGGAAGCCCGCGGAGAACGCATCGCCCGCGCCAGTCGGGTCGACCAGGCGGGCCGGGACTGCCTCGAGGGCAACGGGTTCGGATCCGGCGAGGGCGAGCACAACGCCCTGGTGCCCCTGGGTGAGAGCGACGATCGGGAATCGCTTGCCGAGCTCGCTGGCCATCTGCATGGGGTCGTCGCGGCCGGTCAGCACCCTGCCCTCATCAAGGTTCGGGAAGAGGATCGTCGCGCCCTCGATCACCGACAGGAACTTCTCGGCACCGAAGTCTTCGATGAAGCCGGCCGAGGCCGGGTCGACCGAGATGGCGACCCCGCGCTCGTTCGCGCGCTCGATGAGCCGACGGTTGGCATCCTGAGTCGACGCCTGCAGCACGCTGTAGCCGGTGAAGTGCACCACCGCGGCGGCATCGAGCAACTCGTCGGTCACATCATCCGCGGTCATGTTGGCGTTGGCGCCGCGGTCGGTGAACATCGTGCGGCGGTCGCCATCGACGATGACCACGATGGTTCCGGTCGGCAACTCGGGGTCGACCGTCAGTCGCGGGGTGACCTTGGCGTCGATGAGGTGCTGGGCGTGCTTGTGTTCGTCGCCGGCACCGACCCGGCCTACGAAGTCGACCTGCGCGCCGAGGTGGCCGAGCCAGGCCGCCGCGTTGGCCGCTGAGCCGCCAGCGCGATGCCTGATCTGACTCGGCGTGTCGGTGTCGGGGCGCACGGGGATGGACGGCACAGCGACGATGTCATCGATCACGTCGCCGAAGACGACGATCCGTTTGGCCACCGTGGCTACCGGGTGCTCAGTGATGACCAGGCTGTTGCGATCTCCGCCGCAAGCTTGACGTTGTTGCGGGCGAGATCCAGGTTCACCTCGAGACTGCGCCCATCCGATGCCTCGACGATGTAGCTCAGCAAGAACGGAGTGACAGCCTTGCCGTGCACGCCAGCCTCGGTCGCCGCGGTGAACGCTCGCGCGAGCACCCGATCGTGTTCGGCGGGGTCCCACTGCTGCTCCCGCGGGATCGGGTTCGCGACGATGATGCCCTGGCCGTGCCCGACCTCGTCCTGCGCCTTCATGATGCGCGCGACCTCGTCGGCGGACTCGACCGACCAGTCGAGGTCGAAATCCGACTCGGTGAGCCAGAAGCTCGGGAACACCCGGGTGCCGAAGCCGACGACCGGCACGCTGAGGGTCTCCAGCCGCTCGAGGGTTGCGGCGATGTCGAGCACCGACTTCACGCCAGCGCTGACAACGGTGATCGGGGTGACCGCGAGGGTCGTGAGGTCCGCCGACTCGTCGAAGGTGTCGCTCGCGCCGCGGTGTACGCCACCGAGGCCGCCGGTGGCGAAGACGCGCACACCGGCGAGGGCCGCGATGTGTGCGGTCGCGGCGACCGTGGTGGCACCGGATGCGCCGGCCGCGGCCAGGATCGGAAGGTCGCGGACACTGGCCTTCGCCATCTCCTCGTCGGCGATGCGGCGGACGCCCTCCGCGTCGAGGCCGACCTGCGGGACTCCGTCGAGCACGGCGATTGTCGCGGGGGTCACACCGCGGTCGAGGAGCAGCTGCTCGAACTCCTGGGCGGCCTCGAGGTTGCGCGGCCGAGGCAGTCCGTGCGAGATGATCGTGGACTCGAGGGCGACGACCGGGCGGCCCTCGCGGAGAGCAGCAGCGACGGGTTCTGAGACGTGGAATGGCTGAGACATAAGACCCTCAGACTACCGGGGTTGGTTGTCTGCTACGCCGCCTAGAATCTTAGGCAGCAGGGCCGGCTGCTCGATCTTGGAGCACCTAAGAATGGCCATGTCACACCGCGTTCAGGACGGCATCGACGCCGCCGCTCGCGCGCGCCGGGGCAACGCCGGACCGTGGCATCCGATTCTGGCTGCGGTCGAAGACGAGCCGGGCGTGTGGCGGATGGTGAGCCCACTCGGTGAGTGTTACGGCGTCATCCGGATGCTGGAGATCGGCGGCGAGCGCGGTTACCGCGCGGTGACTTGGGCGGCTCGCTCGGCGGACCGCGAACTGATCGGGTACTACCGCACGCTGCGCACCGCGGCGCGGGAGACGCACCTGCACCACGTGCGGTCGCACTCGCGTGCCGGGTCGGCGAACGGGCGGTAGTCGGGGGCTGCGCGTTCGGACCGGTGGGAGCGTTTCGGACATTCGCGCCGGTTCCGGTCAGCCGCGGGTCTTCCGGACGGCCGCGCCCGTTGCACCGGTAGCGGGTGTCCGGAACAGGCGCGTGACCCTCGGTGTGGGGCGGACGACCGACCCGGGTTCGCCGCTAGGTTCGCAAGTGCCATGCACAAGACCCGCGAAACGCCCACTGTCCGCAAGCCCGCCTTCACAACCACGAAGATCGCGGCGTTCGTCACCGGCATTGCAGTCACTGCCATGCTGGTCGGCTGCAGCGTCAGCGGCGTGCAGCAGGAACCGGATGCGCCGGCGAACATAGCGGTGGAACCGGTCACCGACCCCACGGTCGTCATTGAGGACAGTTCCGCAACCCAGACCAGCGCGATTGAGCTGCTCGGCACCCTCGAGGTGAAAGGCCGAGCACCGAAGACGGGGTATGACCGTGTCGGCCAGTTCGGCACCGCGTGGCTGGACGTTGACCGCAATGGGTGTGATACGCGCAACGACATCCTGGATCGCGATCTGGTCGACGAGACCAAGTCCGGTCCCTGCAAGGTGCTCACGGGCATCCTGAACGACCCGTACACGGGCACAGACGATCAACTTCGTGCGTGGCGACGCCACGTCATCGCTCGTGCAGATCGATCACGTGGTCCCGCTGCTCGATGCCTGGCAGAAGGGTGCGCAACAGCTCACGCAGGCGCAACGGATCGCGTTCGCGAACGACCCGATGAATCTCTCGCCACCGATGGCCCCACGAACGCCAGCAAAGGCGCGGGCGATGCGGCGACATGGCTGCCGCCGCAGAAGTCGTTCCGATGCGAGTACGTTGCACGCCAGGTGTCGGTGAAGGCGACCTACGGGTTGTGGGTCACCGCGGCGGAGAAGGAGCAGATCGCGGCGATCCTCGCCGACTGCCCCGACCAGCAGGCCTACACCTCACCGTTCGCTCCGGCACCCGTTCCGGTCGTCGCCCAGCCGGCGCCCGAGCCCGCGCCCCCAGCGGCCGCGCCGGAACCCGCGCCAGCACCAGCTCCGCCCGCCGTTTCTTACGCGAATTGCACTGAGGTCCGCGCGGCGGGTGCCGCTCCCATCTACGCCGGGCAGCCCGGTTGGGAAGACAAGTTCGACCGTGACAAGGACGGCGTCGGCTGCGAGTAGGCAGTCCCGCGTTCCTCGGCCCCGGCACGCGCCCGTTTCGGACACCCGCGGTAGCTCCGGACAGCCGCTTAGGGTGCGCCGGTAGCGGATGACCGGACCGGGCACGGCGGGCAGTCCCGCGATGGAACCGGCAAAGGTTCGCGTGTGATGCTGGGGTGGACGGAAGGCGGTCCACCCATGGAACGAATCGACGTCGACACCCTCGTGATCGGCTGGGGCAAGGGCGGCAAGACCCTGGCCGGCGCGCTGGGCAGGCAGGGCCGCACGCGTCGCGGTCGTGGAGCGGTCGAACCAGATGTACGGCGGCAGCTGCATCAACATCAACTGCGTCCCGACGAAGGATCTCGTGCACAGCGCCGAGACTCGGCGCGACGCTGACGATCCGCAGGCCTGGTTCACCGATGCGGTCGCTGGGCGCGATGCGCTGATCGACAAGCTTCGGGCCCGGAACCACGCGATGCTCGCCGAGGTCGACACCGTGACGCTCATCGATGGCGAGGCACGCTTCACCGGGCCGAACCAGATCGAGGTGGCAGCAGGCGACGACCGCCTGGCCATCACCGCAAAGTCGATCGTCATCAACACCGGCACCGTCCCTGCACGCCCCGACATCCCCGGGGTAGACGGCCCGCGAGTGCACGATTCCACCACGATTCAGCATGTCCAGCCGCTGCCCGAGCGGCTCGTCATCGTCGGCGGCGGGTACGTCGGCCTGGAATTCGCGGGCATGTTCGCGAACTTCGGGTCGCGAGTGACGCTGGTCGACCACGGCGAGCGCCTGATGCGCAGGGAGGATCCGGATGTCGCGGCGGCGGTCCAAGCGCTACTCGAGGAGTCAGGGGTCGAGTTCCTCTTCGGCGCAGAGACCGCGCGCATCGAGGATGGCCCGGATGAGGCATCCGTCACCGTGAGGATCGGCGACGAGACCAGCGCGCTCGAAGCCGACGCGGTGCTGCTCGCGACCGGGCGCCGTGCGACGACGGATGCCCTCGGGCTCGATGCGGCCGGCGTCGCGGTCAATGACCGTGGCTTCGTCATCGTCGACGAGTTCCTGCGCGCATCCGTGCCCGGAGTGTTCGCGGTGGGCGACATCAATGGCGGGCCGCAGTTCACGTACGTGTCGCTGGACGACTACCGCATTGTGCTCGGCCAGCTGAACGGTGGGAGCAGGCGCAGTACCGCCGATCGGGTCGCGGTGCCGAGCACGATCTTCCTCAGCCCGCCGCTGGCCAGGGCGGGCTGGAATGAGATGCAGGCGCGCGAAAGCGGTCGTTCGGTGCTCGTGGCGAAGAAGGCGATCGCGGATATCGCTGCGATGCCACGGCCGAAGATTGTTGGCGAGACCCACGGGCTGATCAAGGTGATCGTGGACGCGGAAACCGAGCTGGTGCTCGGAGCGACCGTGTTCTCGATCGACGCACAGGAAGTGATCAACCTGCTGGCGCTCGCGATGCGGGCGGGAGTGACCGCGAGTGAGCTGCGTGACGGGATCTGGACGCATCCGTCCAGCACCGAAGCGCTCAACGAGGTGCTGGCCGACCTGCGGCCGCTCTGAACGTCGCCGAGAGTGCAGAAACCGGCAGTTACGCGCGCCTTACGGCACTTTTCTGCAGTTTCGCGGGGCGGGTGGCTCAGCCGGCGAGCAGGGGAAGCACGACCGACCCGACGAAGCCGATCGAACACATCAAGATCAGCAGGGCAAGGAGTGTGCCGCTGACGGCGATGGCCCAATCCAACTCAAGGCGCGCGGGACGGAATTCCTTGGCGTCTGCCCGCTTCATGGCGACCGCAACCGGCAGCCCGACGATGGGGACGAAAAAACCGAGCAGAAGGACGCCCCACGACTCAACGGCGCGGCGGTCAGGACTCAGGACAACCGTCGACCGTTGTGACCTGGCGCTCATCGTGTGCCCTCCCGTGCATGTGGTGATGAGCGTAGCTCATCGACATCCGCAGTGCGATCCCCTTCGTCTCCGCACACTGCTATGAATGGTGGTCATGGACGTCGGCTGGCAGCCTGACCCTCAGGCCCCCAACAGGGAGCGCTGGTGGGACGGTGTCGGATGGACAGAGTTCACGCGCGTCCCGTTCGCGTTTGCTCGCTCGGATCCGGCCGCACAGACTCGCGTCCTTCACGTTCGCGATTCGATCGCTGCCGCCTGGTGGATCGCAAACGCCCCCCTGATCGTCTGGCTGGCCACTCAGATCTTCTTCATGTTCTCGCTTGCGTCAGCACTTGCGGGCATGCTGCTCAGTTGGCTTCCGCTGGTCGCCATAGTCGCCCTGTTCATGCTGGCCGTCAACGACCGGGACGAACTTCGCCGGCGTGGCTGCGCCGAAGCCGCGTCGCCCTTCTGGATGCTCGGTGGCCCGCTTGTGTACCTCACAGCCCGATGGCTCGCTGTCCGCCCGTACAACGGCCGCGGAGCCGCGACCCTCGTCGTTCACGTGATCGAACTTGCCGTGGTCGTCGCAACGCTGCTCTTCTAGAACCCCTGCGACGCGGCAACACGCCACAAAGAGGAAGCCCCGGCGTTCGACCAGCGAACTACCGGGGCTTCCAAAACGCGCGCCCGGAGGGACTCGAACCCCCAACCTTCTGATCCGTAGTCAGATGCTCTATCCATTGAGCTACGGGCGCGTGTCGGCTGAACCAACCCAATGACTATACCAGCGACTCGGCTGGGGGAATGCCGCCCGGTCGCCGACCACCCGCATCCGGAACCGCAAGCAACTCTCACCCTGCTCTCGCCTATCCGGGACACAATGGGGCCATGTCCACTTGGCACGACGTCGACCGCTACATCAACCACGAACTCGTGAAGCAGGATGCTGCGCTGGCCGGCGTCCTCCAGGCAAATGAGTCCGCCGACCTGCCGATGATCGACGTGTCACCGGCGCACGGAAAGTTCCTGATGCTGCTCGCGCAGATCTGCCGCGCACGCCGCGTGCTCGAAATCGGCACACTCGGCGGCTACAGCTCGATCTGGCTCGCCAAGGGGCTGCTGCCGGGAGGCCGGGTCATCTCGCTCGAGGCGATACCGAAGCATGCGGAGGTCGCCCGCGCGAACATCCGCCGGGCCGGATTCGCCGATCGCATCGAAGTGCGCCTGGCGCCGGCGGTCGAGACGCTCGCGATGATGGTCAACGAGGGCGCCGAGCGTTTCGACCTGGTGTTCATCGACGCCGACAAGGCGAACAACGCGAAATACGTCGAGTGGGCGCTCATGCTCACCCGCTCGGGCTCGATCATCGTGATCGACAATGTCGTGCGAGGCGGCGCTGTGCTGTCCGAGGATGGCGGCGACCCATCCGTTGTCGGCACGCGCGCCGCGATCGAACTCATCGCGAGCGACCCCCGCCTCGACGGCACCGCCATCCAAACCGTCGGCATCAAGGGCTGGGACGGCTTCGCTATCGCCCGGGTCGTGTAGGTGCAGCTCAGGTGAGCAGGAACTTCGACACTGAGTCAAGTGCGCCGGGCACGAGCGAGTAGTAAGCCCAGGTTCCGCGCTGCGAGCGCGCGAGAAAACCGGCGTCGGACAGCACCTTCAGGTGGTGCGACACGGTTGGCTGACTGAGACCGAGCGGCTCGGTCAGGTCACACACGCACGCTTCCTGGTTCTCGGATGCGGCCACGATCGAGATGAGGCGCAGGCGGGCCGGGTCGGCGAGGGCCTTGAGTCCCCGCGCCAGCTCGACGGCCGACTCCGCGCTCAGCGTCTCGCTCGTCAGCGGCTCGCAGCTCGAGCAAGCATCCACGACGGTGAGCGTGCGCGTATCGGTCATGGAAAGAATCCTAACCCAATGCATTGACAGACGTCGATGAAAGATAGAAACTTACTTCATTGATCATTGTCGATGAAGGGAACGAAGATGTTGGCAGGCCTGAACCCAGACGGGTTCCTGCGACTTCACGCGGTGGAGCGCGGAGTGCTCATGGAAAGAACGCCCCGCAGACGCCGCACGAGCTCG
This sequence comes from uncultured Actinomycetota bacterium, assembly GCA_963702165.1. GTDB lineage: Bacteria > Actinomycetota > Actinomycetes > Actinomycetales > Microbacteriaceae > Terrimesophilobacter. The sequence goes on from OY969722.1 coordinate 2,029,282, forward strand.
GTGACATCCACTCCGTGTCCGGCCGCAATGGACGCCGCGCCCGCCGCGTGCTCGGCGGCCTGCTGATGGCTGAGCAACCACCCGTCCTCCAGTTGCGGGTGGTCATGGAGGTCGACGACTTCGAGGCTGCGCTCGCCTTCTACCGCGACACGCTCGGGCTGGACGAGCAGCTCGCGTTCGAGGGCGAGGGCGACGCACGGGTCGCGATCCTCGACGCCGGACGGGCAACTCTCGAACTCGCCAACCACGCCCAGAAGGACCTGATCGACACCATCGAGACCGGTGAGCGACAGGGCCGTGGCATCCGTCTCGCGTTTGAGGTGACGGATGGGCGCGGAACGACACGGCGCCTAGAGGCGGCCGGCGCGACGATCATCGGGGAACCACGAGAGACCCCGTGGCGCTCGCTCAACTCCCGTCTGGAGAGCCCCACCGGCCAGCAGATCACCGTATTCGAGGAGCTCGAGGGCTCTGAGGAACGCCGTCAGCGCGAGGGCTTCGGCACCAGCGACGAGCGCTGAGCCGCACTGCCGACTCCCCGGCATCCGTCTGGGTGAACGCTTGCGCTCGCCCAGACGGAACCAGATGATGGTGAGCATGGGCGACCCCCGCCCCTGCTGAATCGCGGGCTTAGAGGGAGGCACCGATGCAATCACGCATGGTGCGCGTGCCGTTGCTGATCATCCAAGGATTCGTTGCTCTCACGGCCTTCGCAGGCGGAATAGCGCTGATCGTCGGCAGCCTGAATCGGGACGTCGGTGGCGTGATCGTCCCACCGCAGGAGTTCCTGGAGGGATCGCCGTTTGGCTCTTTCGTGATACCTGGCCTGTTGCTGGCTGTGGTCCTCGGCGGCGTGCACCTGGTCGCTTTCCTGATGCTCGTTCGACGCCACAGGTGGGCACACTTCGCCGCAGCCGCAGCAGGCTCTGCGGCGCTCATCTGGATCTTCGTCCAGATGGTCTACATCCCGTTCAGCGTGCTGCAGGCCGTCTACTTCGTCTGCGGCCTCGCCGAACTCGGACTGGTCCTGCTCGGCCTCGGCGTGCTCCGCCCGCTGACCGCGGATCGGGTCACCCCGCACGACGACGTCCGATAGCAAGCGGGACTCGGCCCCCACAGCCGGATGGCTTCATCCAATGCGCGAAGGGGTATACCGGGCTGCACGCGCGCTCCTTCCGGCGTCCTTTATAGCCCGACTGCTTCAGCGACAGCCGATCACCCCGCCCGAATGACGTGCCCCCGTCAGGCTGTCACTACTGTGCTGTCGCGACTGTGCTTTCGCAGACTTGCTCGCGAAGGAACCACCATGACTGCGACACCCCGATGACCCCCGCCGAAATCCACCCGGAAACGGACGGCGGCCCCGACGAGACGGGCAAGCGCTCGGGAATGGCCGCCGTCGGCGACCATCTCGCCACGGAGCAGGGCGTGTACGGCGTCATCCTCGTCGCCGGCCTGGTGGTCGTGAGCGGGTCGGAGCCTGCCCTGACGGCGTTCGTCACTGTCGTCACCACGGTCGTCGTGTTCTGGGCGGCCCACGTGTACGCAGGAACAGTCGCCCACCATCGGAACGTTGGCGGTCGGATGATCAGCCTCACCGAATCCTTCGTCGCGGCACTGCGACCCTCCTGGGGGCTGCTGGTCTCGGCGCTGATTCCCGCGGCGATCCTGTTGCTGGGGGTAACCAAGGCCGTCCCGGATGACGCAGCCCAGTGGGCTGCACTCTGGGTGTGTGTCGGCGTGCTGGCGATTCTCGGCTTCGTCGCCTTCCGGCGCCGCGGCTCCCGGCTGGCCGTCTGCCTCCTCGGGTCCGTCGGAACCGCCGCATTCGGCCTCATCATGGTCGCCCTCAAGGTGCTGCTGCACTGAGGCCGCGGCATCCGTGATCAGCCGAGGAGTTTCGCCTTAGCCGCAGCGAACTCAGCGTCCGAAAGGACGCCCTGCGCGTGCAATGCGCCCAGTTGGTTCAGTTGGCCCATGAGGTCGCTGCCTCCGCCGGCTGCAGCCGGGGCCGCCGGTGCGGGTGCTGCCGCCTGCGCATTGGCAACGGCTTGCGCTGCCGCGGCGTCCATCGCATCCTGCTGCTGTTGCGCCTCCCACGCCTGGTCCTGGGCGGCGTCCTCCGCCCTCCCCTGCTGCCGCCTGGAGACCCGACCGGAGACCGCGGTTGCGGTTCCGGCGACAACAGCGGTGCGCGCTGCCATGCCGACGAGTCCCGGGCGTCCACCTCTACGCATGATCTTCTCCTCCTCACCCGGCGTGTTCGGCCAGGTACGCGTTGACGAGTGGTGCGGGTACGCCCTGCCGGGCCACCACGAAGCCTCCAGCGTCGAATAGCGCCGCGGAGAACGCCTTGGCCCAGAGCAGCTCGACCGTGAGAATGGCCGCGGATGCCCCTGGCGGGACATTCGCGGCGAGATCCGCGATGTCTTCTTCGCCAGCGAGCCCTGCCAGATCGAGTTTCGGCACGTTGGCGTCATCGACCGTGTCCGACAGTTCCATGGTGGTGAGGTCGCCATCCTCAGAGCGTCGGACGAAGACGAGGTCGAGAACGTTCACCGTGCCCGACTTGACGAGGTCATCCAGCGCCTTGAGAACACCGGGACCGGGCCGATCACCGTCGAAGCCGATTGCGTAGAACTCGATGGGACCGTAGTCGAACGTGGTCATGGGGATACCTCCTCTGGCCAGCGGGCCAGCTAGCTCATCGCTGACGCGGGCCGGGAGCCCTGTGACCGCAGCGCTTCAGCCTTAAGCGCTTCGTACTCCGCCTGGGTGATCGCCCCGGAATCCAGCAGTGACTTCGCCGTGGCGATGTCGCTCACCGAACTGGTCGAGGCTGCGGTCTGCCGGATGTAGTCATCCTGTGCCATCTGCATCGAGCGGGCCTGGGACATGGAACGACGAGACATACCGTCTCCGCGCGCGATCAGGTAAACCAGAGCGGTCAGGAACGGAACGAATACCAACAGCAGAATCCACAGCGCCTTCATCCATCCGTTCAGCTCGTGATCGCGGAAGATGTCGGCGAGGATGGAAAAAAGCACCATCAGGTAGGCGATGAAGACAAAGCTCCAGAAGAACCAGGAGATCCAGCTCCACAGATCCATGTCGACCCCAATCGTCGAGGGCGGGCCACACGCTCGCCACTGAGCCGAAACTACGAGTCGGACGTGCCTTGCGCGTCACCCGCGTCGGGTGACAAGCCCTCCGGGTCGACCGGATTCATCGACACGACCTCGATGTGAAGATCGTCGAACATGTCGAGGAGACCGAACAGACGAGCCTGATCCGCCACGTGCCCGACGATGTGTGTGAGCCCGTGCGCGTCGGTAGCGACCTCGAAGCCGTCCAAGGCGGCGATCAACTCATGTCCGAGACGGCCACGGACGACCAGTTCCACGACGTGAGGGCTCATGTCAGGCCCTTCTCCCCGGCCGACGCTGGGGCACCGCGCCGCACCTCCCCAACAGCGTGAGGCACCACCCTTTCGCCGCCGTCACCCGCGTGGGATGATTGCGGTAATCACGGAAGGCAGTCGCCTTGGCACAGACGCGGAGAATTCCGCCCCACGCCGTTGATAGACCGGAACTGCGACATCAGCTCGACACCGGGCTGGCCGCCCCGCTCACCCTGCTCGTCGCACCCGCAGGCGCGGGCAAGACGGTTCTGCTCTCGCAGTGGGTGTCGACTCGCCCCGAGTTGGCCGTCGCGTGGCTGGACGTCTCACCGGCCGACGACGACTCCGTGCACTTCGCGCAGCGCATCATTCACGTGCTCGGCGCGCTTGATTCGGGACTCAGCGATTTCGCGGTGCCTCTGGGCGAGCCAGGCGGTGGTCTTGGCGCTGCCATGGTCGAAGCGCTCGGTGCCGCGCTCGGACAGGTCCGTCGTCAGGTCGTCCTCATTCTTGACGACCTGCACAACTTGTCGAACCGTTCCACCGTCGAAGACTTGTGGGCACTCGCCGATCGGCTGCCACCTAACGCGCATCTCATCTTCTCCTCGCGCGCCGACTTGCGGCTCGCATGGAGCCGGCACCGACTTCAGCACGGTCTCGTCGAGCTTCGACAGGCTCAACTGGCATTCGGCGAACGCGACACCGCCGCGGTTCTCACGAACATCACGGGGCGGCCCATCGACGAGCTCACCGTGGTGTCGGTCATGCGTCACACGGAAGGGTGGGCGGCAGGCGTTCAGCTGGCCGGGCTCACCCTCCGCTTCCACGCTGATCCGGAGGCTCTGGTCGACACCCTGCATGAAACCGATCGGCTCATCGTCGACTACCTGAGCCAGGAGGTGCTGGATGCCCAGACGCGAAGTCGCCGGCGGGCGCTGCTGGCGTTGTCTGTACTGGACGAACTGAGCGCGGGACTCGTCGAGGCTCTCACCGACGTCACGGATGGCGCCGGGCTGTTGCGAGAACTGGAGCAGGAGTCCATGTTCGTCGCCCCCTTGGCTGGGCGCAGGGACTGGTACAGGTTCCACCACCTCTTCCGGGATCTGCTCCGCTACCGTCTGCGCGCGACGGACGCCGAGGCCGAAGTGCACCTGCTTCGTATTGCCGCGGACTGGTACCTGGCTGCGGATTACCCAGCATCTGCGATCGACTGCCTCCTTCGCGGCCGCATGTGGGCAGCCGCCCTCGATCTCATCCTTCAACGGGGGCGCGTCATTTATGAACGCGGAGGCACAGCGACGATCAGCCGCTGGCTATCGCTTGTCCCGCGTGAAGTGCGCCTCGCGCGGCCCGGTATCGAAGTGCTGTACGGGATCATGGCCGGAATGAGCGGTCGAGCCGCCGAGGCCGAAGACATCTTCCGCGCGCTCCTGTCAGACCCAAGCACTGATGACGGGTACCGCGTGGTCGCCTCAGCATATGTCGCGGCGATCGTCCAGTTCCGACCGCATCCCGAGATCTACCTCGAGGACGCGCTGCGCACCACCCGGCTGCTCGAAGCGCAGACCGACATTGCAGTCCCCGACCTCCTTCAGCTGACCGGCAGGGATCGACTCGCGGCGCTGGCGGCCCTCTCAGCGGGCCGCGCCCATCTGTTCCTCAATCAGCTCGAGCAGTCGCGGGATTGGCTGGAGCGTGCTCTCGCGGCGGAAGGTGGGCGCTACGGACCCTACCGTGTGCACGGGCTTGGAAGTCTCGCGCTCGCAGAGGCATGGAGCGGATGCCTTCGCGCCGCGACGGAACACGCCGATGAGGCACTTGATCTCGCGCGCGAGACGTCCCTCCTGAGTCAACCGGCAGCCGCCGACGCGTATTTGGCGCGCGCCTTCGTGGCGATCCAGAAGGGTGAGCCGCTGTCCGGCGCGATCGCGCTCCACGAGGGCAGCCTGCGAGCCGCGGCCGACCAGCGCAACCCGCTCCTCTGGGTGGCGCACTTGGTCTCCAAGCTGACCGACCCGCTCGGCACGGACCCGTCGGCAATTCAACCCTCGGGCACGGCGCCGCTGATCGTCAGGCAGGGGCTTCTCGCGCTGAGCCACCGGATGGCGCGCACCTCTGGTGAGCCGCGACCGGTCGAGCCTCAGGCCGAATGGTCGGCACTCGCGTTCGAGGAAGTGGCGGCCCTATTGGCTCGCGGTGCGGCGGGGGTCGCACGGCAGCGCCTCGCGACCATCCCATTCGAGCCCGACGCACGCTTTCCTCGGTCCGTGATCGAACACAAAATCCTCGAAGGCTGGCTTCATTCCGTCGAGGGCCGCGCGGTGCGAGCGCGGGAGGACCTCGCGGTCGCCCTTGACCTGGCCGAACCCGAGTGGTTGGTGCATCCGTTCCTTCGAGGCGGCCACGAGATCTCGGAAGTCATCGATTCGATCCCGGGGCTGCCGAACCGCTTCCGGCGCACAATCGTGCAGGCGTCCGACGACCAAGCCCATGGCGACTCGGCTGACCTGATCGAACCACTCACCTCCCGGGAACGGGAGATCCTGGACTACCTGCCGACGCGGCTCACGAACGCGGAGATCGCCGCGCGCTGCTACGTGTCGGTCAACACCATCAAGACCCACATGGCGCACATCTACCGCAAACTCGAGGTCCCGGATCGGAGTGCTGCGATTGTCCGCGCTTCGGAACTGGGTCTCTTGGAAACCTCGGATCCGTACTCCCTGTTCTGACCTGTCACCTGGCCGCGAGTCGCGGTTGAGCCAGAATCACCCCTGCCGGGTGAGGACGACCCCGATTCTGCTCCGTAACCTCGCACACGCGATCCAGCGAGATCAACGAGAGAACGAGGAGTCGCCATGACGGAAATGCGGGATACGACTGTTACCGGCTGGACGGGATGGGCGGTGTTCGCCTCGATCATGATGCTCATCGCCGGCGTCTTCGACGTAGTCTTCGGCCTGTTCGCGATTATCGGCCCGGACAGCGCATACTTCCTGTCGACGGAGGGGAGCCTCTTCCTTCTCGACGTCTCCGGCTGGGGATGGTGGCATGTGATCTCCGGCATCACCCTGCTGCTCGTCGCATTGGCGCTGATGCAGGGCGCAACATGGGCACGTGTCGTCGCAATCATCCTCGTCGCCCTGAACGCGCTCACCCAGATCACCCTGCTGCCAGTGCAGCCGTGGTGGTCGCTGATCCTGCTGGCCCTCGACGTCTTCGTGATCTTCGCGCTGACCGTTCACGGCCGCGAGCTCAAGGCGGCGCAAGGGATGCAGGGGATGTAACCACCCTCGACCGCGGCGCAGCTCATGTCGACCACGGAGTCCGCCCGGCGGATGACCGTCATCCAAGCGACGTTCATCGGCGTGGGTTCCATGGTCGGCGCCGGGATCTTCGCTCTCCTCGGCGCGGCTGGAGCGGTTGCCGGAGCTGCGGTCTGGTTGTCCTTTCTGATCGCGGGCGCGATCGCCGGCCTGCAGGGGTACTCGTTCGCCAAATTCGGGGCGACCTTCCCGTCGGGCGGCGGCATCCTGACCTACGTGGCGCGCGGGTTCGGGGAGGGCCATATCGCCGGCATCACAGCGTGGCTGTTCTATGGCGCGGGCGCGATCGTCACGGCCATGGTCGCGGCGTCCTTCGGCGGCTACGCGAGTTCGGTCTTCGCGGGTGACGACGTCTTCTGGTCGAAGGTGTTCTCGGTTCTGCTCATCCTCGTGATGACCGTGCTGAACGCGATCGGCTCCACCACCGTCGCTCGCGTGCAGACGGTCATCGTGAACGTGGTGCTCGCCATCCTCACGGTGTTCGCCGTGGTTACTATCGCGAACTGGAACCCAGCGCTGCTCGCGCCGTCTGGGTACCCGGGCGTGCGGGAGATCGTCGCCAGCGTCGCACTCACCTTCTTCGCGTTCCTCGGCTTCGGTGTGATCACCTTCACCGCCAAGGACCTCCCTGACCCGCACCGCCAGCTGCCGCGAGCGATCTACCTGGCCCTCGCCATCGCGACGACCGTCTATGTCGCCGTCTCGCTCGGCGTCTTCGGCACGCTCACGGCCGACGAGGTCGTGGGGTACGGCACCACGGCGCTGGCCGAGGCCGCCAAGCCGACGCTAGGAGAAGCGGGCTACGTGCTCATGGTCATTACGGCGCTGTTCTCCACGACAGGTGCGGTCAATGCCGGGCTCTATCCGTCTGTGGGCATGACCCGTCAGCTCGCATCCGTCGGCCAGTTCCCGCCGGTTTTCGGCCGCTCGGCCCTGCGAGCACCGGTCGGACTGCTCGTGATGGCAGGCATGGCCACCGTGCTGGTGACGACGTTCAACCTCAACGCCATCGCCTCCATCGGCAGCGCGGTCGCGCTGCTCGTGTTCTCCACGGTGACGGTGGCGCACTTCCGGGTGCGCCGGGAGACCGGCGCGAACCTGTTCGTGCTGATTGTCGCCCTCATCGCCACGCTGGGCACGTTCGTGGTGTTCTGCACGACGACCCTGGTCAACGAACCGGCGACGGCGATTGCACTCCTCGTCATCATCGCCCTGGCCGTCACCATCGACCTGGTCTGGAAGCGGATGCGCGCGCGTCAGCCGCGCTCGGCGCCGTAGCCGCGCAGGAACAGGGCCAGACTCAACGCGAGCCGCTCGATCTCGGATGGGTCGACGCTCTCGTTCGGCGCGTGGATCAGCGCGAGCGGCTCCTCCACACCGAGCAGGATGATCTCCGCATTCGGGTAGGTGTCGGCGAACACGTTGCACAGCGGGATCGATCCGCCCTGCCCGAGCGTGGCCATCGGCGTGCCGTAGGCCTCGTGCATGGCCGTGCCCATCGCCCGGAACCCAGACCCGTCCATCGAGGCTTTGAACGGTGAGCCGATCGCTTCGGTGCGCACATCGACGCGCACCCCCCACGGCGCATGATCGCGCAACTGCGCCACCAGAGCATCGTGGGCCCCGTTCGCATCGGTGCCAGGTGGTATCCGCAGGTTGAGCCGGGCGGCGGCATGGGGCACGATCGCGGCAGTCGAACCCGTCACGGGCGGACAGTCGATGCCCAGCACCGTCACTGCCGGACGCGCCCACAGCATGTCTGAGACGGCTCCATCGCCGAGCAGCTGCGCGCCCTCGATCACGCCGGCGTCAGCGCGGAACTGCTCGGCCGGGTAGGGCTCTCCATGCCACTTCTGTGTCGCGTCGAGACCGTGGATGGTGGTGTTCCCGCGTTCATCGCGCAGGCCGGCGAGCATCTCGATGAGGGCAGCGAGCGCATCCGGTGCCGGCCCGCCGAACATGCCGGAGTGCACCTCGGACGCCAGTGACTCCACGGTGACGACCACGTTGGCCATGCCACGCAGGCTGACGGTCGCGGCTGGCCGGCCGACCGCGGCGTTCCCGGTGTCGCACACGAGGATGGTGTCCGCTCGCAGCACGTCGGGGTTGGCTGCGACGTAGGCCTCAAGACCACCCGTGCCCTGCTCCTCCGAACCCTCGACGACGAGCTTCAGGTGCACCGGGATGTCGTCGCCGAGCGCGCGCAGCGCGAGCAGGTGCATCACGATGTTGCCCTTGCAGTCCGCGGCCCCACGCCCGTACCAACGCCCGTTGACCTCGGTGAGCTGGAACGGTGGCGTACGCCACGCGGACTCATCGAGCGGCGGCTGCACGTCGTAGTGGGCGTACAGCAGCACCGTCACGGCAGCGGGATCGGACGAACGACGTGATCCAACCACGGCGTGACTGCCGTCGGGGGTGAGCTCGAGCCGAGCGTCGGCGAAACCGAGCCGGGCGAACCGGTCACGTACCCACTCCGCCGCCTTCGTGCACTCCTCGGGCGGGAACTGCCGCGGGTCGGCGACCGATTTGATGGCGACAAGCTCAGCGAGTTCCGGCTGCACACCAGCCATCAGGTCGCTGATGCGAGCGCGCAGGTCCACAGGTCATCCGTTCGTCGAGTCAGTGGTCTCGAGGCTGTCGACGAACTGCTGGAACTTGTCCAGTTCGTCCGGGCAGTACACCTTGATGATCGCCAGCTGGCCCTTCATGACCTTGTTGTCGACGATCACCGGGCGGATGCCCGGGCCGGCGGCGCCGTTGGTCAGCAGCCCATAGAGGGTCGCGCGATTGAGCGCCTGGTTCGGGTTGGCGCAGGTCGCGCCTCCGTCGTCGCCGAGCACTCGCGCGATGGTCACCGGATCGGGTGTCGCAGTCACCCCCGCATCCTGAAGAACCTGGACCAGCTCGTCGGCCTTCTGGGAGGCCTGCTGGGCCTGGCGTGCAGAACTGAACGAGACCACCGCCCACACCGCGATGACCACAAGCAGGATGCACGCGACGATGTAGATCCACGAGCGCGTCCGCGGGTTGGAGCGCTCCATTCCCGTGCTCATTTCGCCACCTCCTCCGACTCGCCGGCCGCCTCAGGCAGCTTCCATGACGGCTTCCGGAACCGGTAGAACAGCCACGGCACGAGTAGCCCGAGTCCCAGTGCGCCGCCGGCGACGATCAGGAAGTAGATCCACGGGTTGCCGCCGCCGAACTGCGACGGCGGGACGAACCCGACAAGCAGCGCTGCGAGCGACGCTGCGAATCCGACACCGCACAGGGTGACCAGTATCGGCGCACGGAAGCCGCGCGGATGATCGGGGTGGTTCCGGCGCAGTCGCACTGCCGCGACGAACATCAGCAGGTACATGATCAGGTAGACCTGCGTCGTGATCACCGAGAAGATCCAGTAGGCGCTTGAGACATCCGGAATCAGCGCGTAGCCGAGGGCGATCACCGTGGTGACGAGCCCCTGAGCCACGAGCAGGTTCTGCTGCACGCCGTGCTTGTTGAGCCGCTGCAGGAACGGAGGAAGGTAGCCCTCCTGGCGCGAGATGAGCAGCAGACCCTTGGACGGCCCGGCGAGCCAGGTCAGCATGCCGCCGAGCGACGCGGCCACGAGCATGATGCCGAGAATAGGCGTCAGCCATTGCCAGTTGAACACCGCGAGTACGGCGTCGAATGCCTGCATGACACCTGCCGTGAGCGAGAGCTCCTCGGCGGGCACGATCCAGCTGATGGCCAGTGCCGGCAGGATGAAGATCAGCAGCACGAGACCCATCGACAGGAAGATGGCCTTCGGGAATTCCTTGCCGGGGTTTCGCAGCGACGACACGTGCACGGCGTTCATCTCCATGCCGCTGTAGGACAGGAAGTTGTTGACGATGAGCACGAGACTGGCAAGCCCGGCCCACTGCGGGAAGAAGTTCGCCGCGGTCATGGGCGCCGCCGACTCGTTCCCCTGGCCGAGGTACACCGCACCAAGTGTCACGAGCAGTGCGCCGGGGATCAGCGTTCCGATGATCAAGCCACCGCTCGCTAGTCCAGCGACTCCCTTGGTGCCTCGGGACGAGATGAACACGCCCGACCAATAGCAGACCATGATCACCAGTGCGGTCCAGACGCCGTTGCTCGCCAGATTCGGGTTGATCACGTAGGCAAGGGTGGACGCGACGAAGCCGAGCAGGCTCGGATAGTAGAAGATCGTCATCGCGAACTGGCACCAGACGGCGAGGAAGCCCATGGGCTTCGAGATGCCGGTGGCCACCCAGTTGTAGACGCCGCCCTTCCAGCCGGATGCCAGCTCAGCCGACACGAGTGAGGTCGGCAGCAGGAAGACGACCGCTGGAACGAGGTATAGGAACACCGCTGCCAGCCCATAGACCGCCATGGTGGGCGCCGGACGCAGGCTCGCCACCGATGCCGTGGTCATCAGGGCGAGTGCGACCCACGAGATGAAGGACATCGTCGAGGGACCGGACCCTGCCATGCCCGGCACGCTGGAGCGCTCGGCCGAGGCATCCGCGGCGCTCATCGCACCGACCCCAGTCCGGGCATCGCTGGCCATACCCCTGCGATCCCATGGAGCTCCGACCTCAACATCTGGACCATGGTGTCCACCTCCCAGGAGAGCGCGCCAACGCCTCTCCAGCACCGTTACCTGTGGCGTTGAGCTACCAATCCGATGCTCAGCATCCCCCCGGGACGAGAGGGGGTCCATCGTTCCTTAAGGGTGATCTTCCTTTCCGATCGGATGCGGCAATCCCCCCTCAGGCCGATACTGAAACCATGCGCGCCGCGCACACTGCGACACAGAACGACTGGACCGCCCGCTTCGAGGAGCTCTCCGTGCGCCAGACCGCGCTGTCCCCCACCGAACTCGACGAGCTCGGGCTTGCCGCCTGGTTCATCGGACGGGAGGCAGACTCGGAGCAGGCGTGGGACGCCGCGCACCGCGCCCACCTCGATCGGGATGAACCGGATGCAGCGATGCTGTCGGTGTTCTGGCTCGGCTTCACCTTGGGCGAGCATGGGCACGCGGTGAAGGCGGCAGCCTGGATGTCGCGGCTGTTCGAACTCTGCGCGTCGCATCCGGGTCCTCACAGCGACCTGATCGCAACCATCTGCCAGTCCTACCTCGCCTACATGAGTGGCCAGCTCGATGACGCGATTGAGCGCAACGAGCGCGCGATCACCCTCGCTCGAGAGGCGGGCGAACACGATCTCGAGGTGCTCGCCAGCATGGGGCTGGGGCGATCCCTTGTTCAGAGCGGTCACCTCAGCGAGGGTTTCGAGTGCATGGACCGCGTGATGCTTGCCATCGGATCGGGGGTGGTGAGCGATCGGGTCGCGGGTCCGGCGTACTGTGCCGTGATCGCGAGCTGTCTGGAACGTTGGGATCTGGAGCGAGCACGGGTGTGGACCCGTGACCTCAGTGAGTGGTGTGACGCCCAACACGGGCTGGAACCGTTCCGCGGCGAGTGCTCGGTGAATCGTGCCGCGGTGCTCCGACTCGGCGGCGAGTGGACCGAGGCTGAGGCGACCCTGATTGAGGTGTGCGGGCAGGAGCGACGGGCACAGACGCTCGAGAACGCGTTCTACTGGCTGGGCGAGCTCCGCCGACTGGCGGGCCACAGCGCCGAGGCTGAGGCCGCCTTCCATCGCGCGGCGGAACTCGGCCGTGACGTCCAACCAGGATTGGCGCTCCTTCGCCGCGACACGGGACAACGCGGCGTTGCCCGAGCGAGCGTCGCAAGGGCGCTCGAGTCATCGCCGTCTCCTGGCACCAGGGCGGAGCTCCTCGCCGCCCAGGTCGACCTCGAGACCGACCATGGCGATGTCGACATCGCGAAGCGTGCGGCGACGGAGTTGCGCGAGCTGAGTGACCAGCTCGGCACCGCCTACCTTCGGGCTCTCGCCGATCGCACCAACGCGCTCGTTCTCATCGTGACGGATGCTGCCGATCGGGCGCTCCCGCTGTTGCGTGCGTCCTGGGCCACGTGGCGTCGGCTGGATGCGCCGTACGAGGCCGCGGTCACGCGCATGCTCCTGGGCAGGGCGTGTCGGGCGCTCGGCGATGAGGATGCGGCGCAACTCGAGTACGACGCCGCACGAAGTGTGCTCACCGGGCTTGGGGCGGTCGTCGATCTGGACCGGCTTGAGCGGCTCGCAGCCCAACCGAATGGGGCACGCGCGGCCAGCGGCCTGAGTCGCCGGGAGCTCGAAGTGCTCCAGCTCATCGCGCGCGGTCGGTCGAACCGGCAGATCGCGCACGACCTGTTCCTCAGCGAGCGCACTGTGGCACGGCACGTCAGCAATATCCTTGCGAAACTTCGCCTTGCCAACCGCACCGCGGCGACGAACTTCGCCTTCGAGCACGGTCTCGTGGCGATCGCCTGATTCGCCGGCGCCCTCAAGTTGGTCATTTCTGCCGATGAGGCGGGTCGGCGGCCTCCGTACCGTCGGATGTGCCACAACATCCGGCACCTCAGGAGGCCATCATGTCCACCACCACTATCGATACCGCGGTCGTCGGCGCAGGCGCCGCCGGGCTGACGGTCGGTCATCATCTTGCCGCTCGCGGCGTGCACTTCGAACTGTTCGACGAGCATCCGCGTGTGGGCGACTCCTGGCGCGAACGCTACCGCTCGCTGCGACTATTCACACCGCGCCCATTCCTGAGCCTGCCGGGCCTGCGCATCGACATCGGCCGATTCGCTTTCCCGACGTCGACACAACTGGCCGACTACCTCGAACGCTATGCGCAGCACTTCCAATTGCCGGTGCGCAGGTCGTCGCGGGTCGAAGCCTTGCACCTGGTCGACGACGGACGCTTCCGACTCGACCTCGCGAGCGGCGACGAGGTGATCGCAAGGCAGGTCATCGTGACGACCGGCGCACATCGGGTTCCGGTGACGCCCGCTTTCGCGTCGCAGCTCGACCCGTCGATACGCCAATTCCACTCGCTCGAATACCAGGGGCCAGAGCAGTTCGCTGACGGACCGGTGCTGGTCGTCGGCGCCGCCAACTCGGGAACGGACATCGCCCTTGAGGCAGCGCGGAGCGGGCACCACGTGACGCTCGCCGGGCGGCATCCGGGACATGTACCCGTGGACATCGACAAGCCTGTCGGCAATGTGCTGAGCGGCATCTTCATCAGCCGCCTGCGCAGGCTCACCATCGAGACCCCGAAGGGCCGGGCCGCGAAGGCATACGAGGGGCTCCACGGGGTGATGCTCGTGCGCAACTCGCCGGGCGACCTGGATCGTGCCGGCGTCGTCCAAGTCGGACGTATCGACCGGATCGAATCGGGCATGCCCCTGACCAGCGACGGCACGACACTCAACGCCGCAACCGTCGTCTGGTGCACCGGATCGCGTCCCGGCCTGGACTGGATCGACATCGACGGCGTCGTGGACGCCGACGGATGGCCGATCGAGTCACGAGGTCTGGCGAACGCGTGCCCCGGCTTGGCGTTCGTGGGCATGCCGTTCCAGTACTCAGTTGCCTCGTCGACGCTCATGGGCATGGATCGAGATGCCGCATTCGTGGTCGACTCGCTCGCCCGAGCATCCGCCAGCCGGAGTGAGCTCGTTCGCTAAGGCGTCACTCGATCCCGGATGCCAGGAACGTGGGCGATCTCGCCGGGGCTCTCACGGCTCGGGCCTCCAGCAGGGGGAAGTGGCCGACCCCGTAGATGATCCGGAGCCTCGCGCCCGGAGCGGCGGCAGCGATCTGCTCGGCGGCGAGTATTGCCGGGTCCCGCGCGCCCGCGAGGCACGAGCATCGGTGCGGCGATGCGCGCGACGTCAGGCAGGAGGTCGAAACCGGGCATCCGCCATGTCTCATCGACCACGATCAGACGGCTGGAACTCCGTCCCCAGGCGGTCAGCCGGGAAACGGCATGCCTCGTCGTGCCGCCGCTGCGAAAGCACTGCCCGCCGTACGTCTCGAAGAGGCGGCCTACTGGACGACCACCCGGGATGGCTCTGCGCAATCGCTGACCGGTGCGCACCGCTAGTGCTCCGTTTTCCCGCCGGGCATCTCCCTCCGAATGACGCCTTCTGGTCACTGACGGTGACGGATGTCGTCGGATACATCGTCAGTAGTGCGACCGGCCGATCGAGTCTCAACGACCGTTCGGACCTCGCCGAGAACGATGATGGCTCGATCGACATTCTCCTCCAACGCGACGCTCCCATTGGACGTGAGCAGAACTGGTTCCGGTGCCCGCCGGCAGGTTCAAGCTGACGCTCCGCGCGTATCTGCCCAGTGCGGCAGTCCTCAATGGCACATACCGCGTACCGCCAGTGGTAAGGGCGTCGTGAGATGAACCGCCTCATCGTGAAATACATCTATCGCGATCACCGGGCCGTCATCCTTGTGGTCTTCGCGTGGGTCATCTAGACGCGGATCGCTCAGGGCGAGCATCCTCGTCCTCGCCATCGCCGCGATGATTGTCTGGGGCGTCGGCACGCCGACGTTCCTATACCTCGGGCCACGCATCACCCAGGGCGGCTTCAAGAGGGCGATCGTCGCGCGCGGCTTCGGCGGCGGCCCGATCCCGGTGAACACGCGGTATGCCGAGCCCGGCGTCTCCTCCGCATCACCGACGGGGAGCCTCATGGGCACCGGAACCGACGACCTGATCTATATCGCCGGGTGGGTCGATTTGAAGAATGGGCCGCAGATCCTGCACGTACCCGACATGGCCGGCCGGTACTACAGCGTGCAGCTGACCGACCCGTCGAGCGGCGCCGACTTCGCCTACATCGGCAAACGTGCCACGGGCACCAAGGCAGGCGACTACCTCCTCACCGGCCCGCAATGGAAAGGAACAGTGCCGGGAGGCATGACCAGAGTGCCCGCGCCCAATTCGTCTGCTCTGGTCATCGGCCGGGTTTTTGTGGACGGCGCCGCCGACCAACCCACCGCGTACTCCCTCGCGACTCAGGTACAGCTCGCGCGACTGAATCGGTAGGAGGCCGTCCGGCGAAATGCGGCGACCAGCACCAACAAGAAATCCCCCGGCTTTACCGGGGGATTCTCTGCGGAGACGGAGGGATTTGAACCCTCGGTCCCCATAAGGGGACTCCACCTTAGCAGGGTGGTGCACTAGGCCTGACTATGCGACGTCTCCAGTTGCTCGTCAGCCATCATAGCGGCACGCGAGTGAGCGTTCCGACCGGATCAGGTTCCGTAGGCCTTCGAGCACGTCTGGTCAGCTGCACTCTGGCCCTGGATACCGTGCAGCACCTCGACCTGCGGTGCCGGCTCGGCTGACGCGGACGGAGCCGCGGATGCGTCGGGCGCCGGCTCAACCGGAGTGATCGGGGCGGCATCTGGGTTGACCTCCGATCCACGGCCGGTGTTGTCCGCCTTCAGCGCGAACGGCTCATCGGCGCGGATCTTCGCGAACAGCGTTGTCCGCGTGCGGACTTCACCGGCGCCACCTTGCCGCTGTAGACGCCGTCCTGCCCGGTCACGCCGGGATACTGCACGAACATCACCCGCTCGAGCGGCAGGTTCTTCAGCACCTGCGCCATCGACACCATCGTGTTGACGTTCTTCAGGCTGTTGGAGAGCGTCATCGTCTGGCTCGCGACCGTGGCGATGTTGAACAGCTTGCCGAAGTCGTTCAGCACGCCATCCGCCTTGAGCGTGCGGACGAGCGACGACATGTACACCTGCTGGCTGCTGATGCGACCCAGGTCGCTGCCGTCGCCGACGCCGTGGCGGCTGCGCAGGAAGGCGAGCGCATCCCAACCGTCAAGCTTGTGCACGCCAGCCTCGGGAAGGTACAGGCCACTGTACTTGTCGATGATCGGCGCGTTGATGCACACGTCCACGCCGCCCACCGCGCTTGCGAGCTGTGCCACACCGGAGAATGTCACCATGCCGGCGAACTGGATGTCCAACCCGGTGAGCTTCTCAACCGTCAGCACGGTGCACGGCAGGCCGCCATACGACAGCGTCACGTTGATCGGCTGCGCCGACATGGAGTGGTAGCTGCCGCCGTTCTCAGCGGGGCAGGAAGGGATCGGGACGACCAAGTCACGCGGGAAGCTGACGGCAACTGCGTTGCTCTGATCCTGCGCCACGTGCAGCAGGATCGTCACGTCGTTGAGCACGCCCGAGCGGTCCTTGCAGCCGTTCGGGTCCTCACACTCGTCGCTGCCGACGATCAGGATGTTGAAGCCACCCTCAAACGAGCCCAGCGCGGGCGGCGGCCCCTCGGTCTCGCCGACGAGCGTCACCGTCTTGATGCTCCGGTCGAGCTGCCACACCCAGATTCCGGCAACGGAAACGCCGCTCACCAGCACAACCGACAGCGTGGCCGCGAGGATCTTCGCCACCACGAGCCACGCATTGCCCCGCTTCAACCGCCCATGTCGCGCGATCGAACCATGCTTCTGGCGCAGTGTGCGCCGCGAGATGTCACTCATTCACTGCCCCCAAAGTGTCAGTACGCGGAGGGCGTGGGATTCGAACCCACGAGACATTTCTGCCCACCAGTTTTCAAGACTGGCTCCATCGGCCGCTCGGACAGCCCTCCCGGATTGTGCACGCCGCCTGCGATTGTAGCCGAATCGAGCCCGATCGCCGGGTTGTCGAGGTTTCGAAAGGTCGCCCCAAGTCCCATCGGGATCATCTCCAGAAGGAGTTATGCACACCCTTGCCGCCGATGGGTTCGTAATGTTGCCGAGATCCGTACCCGGTGATCGAGCCTGTCGAGATCCGTACCCGGTGATCGAGCCTGTCGAGATCCGTACCCGGTGATCGAGCCTGTCGAGATCCCGTCCCTGGAATGGCCGGGGTCTCGACAAGCTCGACCACCGATGGGCTCGACCACCGATGGGCTCGAGCACCGAAGGGGCTGAACGATCGATTAGCGAGGCGCAGCGAGCAGCGAGTCGAGCACCGGCACCAGGCCGTCCGACCAGACGTCCAGGGTGACCTCCGTGGCCACCTCTTTCACCTCATCCGGCGCCTGCCCCATCGCCGCAGCGCGGCCGTCGACGCCGGCCCACTCGAACATCTCGATGTCGTTGCGACCATCGCCGGCGACGAGCACGCGATCGCGCGGGATGTCGATGATCCCGCGCACGCGCTCGAGCGCGGTGCCCTTGTTCACGCCCTCCGGCGCGATGTCGAGCCACGCCGTCCAGCCGATGGCGTAGCTCACCTGGTGCAGCCCGAGCGAGTCGATCAGCTCGACGAAGGCATCCGGCTCGTGATCGGGCGAGACGACGACCAGACGAGTCACCGGGGTGTGCGACAGCTCCTCGAACTCCACCTGCCGGGCGTTGTCGAGGTTCCAGTCCTGCATGCCCTTGGTGTAGAGCCGGAAGCCGGTCGGGTCCTCCACCAGGAACCTGCCCTCCGGCAGCCCGAACCGGATCTGCTCGAGCACCGGCCCGGGGTCAAAGGTCTCCACCAACTCGCGCCGGTACCCATCCGGTGCGTGCGCGTCGCGCATCATCGTGATCGCACCGTTGGCGCACACGACATACTCCGGGTTCAGCTCCAACCTGCGCAGGAACGGCAGCGTCATCTCCCACGAGCGACCGGTCGCCAAGGTCACCCAGTGGCCGGCGTCCCGCACCCGGCCGACGGCATCGTGCACCGCCGGCGTCAGCGTCTCATCCTCGTGAATGATCGTGCCATCGATGTCGAGGGCGACAAGCCACTGCTGGAAGGACACGAGCTATCTCACCGGCTCCATGACTTCGAGCCCGCCGAGATACGGGCGCAGTGCCTCGGGCACACGCACCGAACCGTCCGCCTGCTGGTGCGTCTCCAGGATGGCGACTATCCAGCGTGTTGTGGCGAGCGTGCCGTTCAGGGTCGCCACCGGCGCGGTCTTGCCGGTCTCGGTGCGGTACCGGATGTCCAGCCGCCGGGCCTGGAAGGTCGTGCAGTTGCTCGTGCTCGTCAGTTCGCGGTAGCGACCCTGCGTCGGCACCCACGCCTCGATGTCGAACTTCCGCGCCGCGCTGGTCCCGAGGTCGCCAGCGGCGACATCGATCACGCGGTAGCTGAGCTCGCACGCCTGCAGCATCCGCTCCTGCAGCGCGAGCAGCCGCTCATGTTCTGCCTCCGCGTGCTCAGGGAGCACGTAGCTGAACATCTCCAGCTTGTTGAACTGGTGCACGCGCAGGATGCCGCGGTTGTCCTTGCCTGCTGAGCCGGCCTCGCGGCGGTAGCAAGTGGACCAGCCGGCGTAACGCGTCCCGTCGCCCGGGTCGATGATCTCGTCGGCGTGGAAGCCGGCGAGCGCGACCTCGCTCGTGCCGGTGAGGTAGAGGTCGTCGGCCGGCAGGTAGTACACCTCGTCCGAGTGCTCGCCGAGGAAGCCAGTGCCGGCCATGACCTCCGGCCGCACCAGGGTCGGGGTGATGAGCGGGGTGAAGCCCTCTTCGAGCGCGGTGTTCAGCGCCATGTTCATGAGCGCGAGCTCCAGCCGCGCGCCGATGCCGGTCAGGAAGTAGAAGCGGCTGCCGGACACTTTCGTGCCCCGCGTGATGTCGATGGCCCTCAGCAGCTCGCCGAGCTCGACGTGGTCACGCGCCTCGAAGTCGAACCGTGCCGGCTCGCCGACCGTCTTCAGCGTGACGAAGTCGTCCTCGCCGCCGGCCGGGACGCCGTCGATGATCGGGTTCGCGATCGAACCGACGACCCGATTGAACTCTGCCTCGGCGTCGGATGCGCGCTGGTTGGCCTCCTTGACACGCGCGGCGAGCTCCTGAGCCTTGGCCACCAGCTCGCGTTTCTCATCTTTCGGCGCTGCCGCGACGATTTTGCTGAACTGGTTCTGCTCGGCGCGCAGCGCCTCGAACTCGGTGATCGCGGTGCGACGTTCGGAATCGGCACGCAGTGCGGCATCAACCAGCTCGATCGAATCGCCCCGCGCCTGCTGTGAGCGCCTGACGGCATCCGGACTCTCGCGCAGCAGTTGTGGATCGATCACACGCTCCAGTCTATTCGTCGGTTGGTGTCGTACCGTTGGATCGTGGCCACGTCGAGCTCCCGCCCTGCAATGGCTGCCGTCGTCTACAACCCGATCAAGGTTGAGCTCGACAAGCTCCGCGAAGCGGTTGGGGCAGCCGAGAACGACGCGGGCTTCCAGCCGACGACTTGGTTCGCGTCCGCGGAGGAAGACTCCGGCCGCGAGGCGACGCGTGCTGCCATCGCCGCAGGCGCGGCGGTCGTGCTCGCCGCTGGCGGCGACGGCACGGTGCGTGCGGTCGCGGAGACCCTGCGCGGCAGCGGCATCCCGATGGCGGTGCTGCCATCCGGGACGGGTAACCTGCTCGCCCGCAACCTCGACCTGAGCCTGCAGCTTGAGGAGTCGATCCGGATCGCATTCACCGGCGTCGAGCGTCGCATCGATCTCGGCATCGCCGAGATCGTGCGGGACAACGGTGACACCGAAGAGCACGCCTTCCTGGTCATGGCCGGCATCGGCCTCGACGCGAAGATGATCGCCAAGACCAGTTCGAAGCTGAAGAAGCGCGTCGGATGGCTCGCCTACATCGACGGCGGAGTGCGCGCGCTGCCGGAGGTCCGTCCGCTCAAGCTGCGCTACCGCATCAACGGCGGGCCGACCCGGCCGCTGACCGCACACACCATGATCATCGGCAACTGCGGCGCGCTGCCCGGCGGCCTCCTGTTGATGCCGGAAGCGGAACCGGATGACGGCATCCTGGACATCGCCGCACTGCGCCCGCGCGGGCCGTTCGGTTGGCTGCGGGTGTGGCAGAAGATCGGCTGGGAGAACGGCGTGCTGCGCAGGAGCGCGGCGGGACGCAAGATCATCGGTCTGACCAAAGACGTCCGGGACGTCGCCTACTTCCGCGCCCGGACGCTGGAACTGGAGCTGGACGCGGCGCAAGAGTTCCAGTTGGACGGCGATGAGTTCGGCAAGGTGGCGTCGGTGGTCTGCGCGGCCGACCCCGGCGCGCTCGGTGTGATGGTCGCCTCGCTCTAGCCCGCGTTTCCGATGACGTTTGTGCCATCCGGCGCCGAACGTTCGCCCTCGGATGGCACAAACGTCATCGGACGGTCAGTCGGAGGGTTCGCCCGCGACCAGCCCGCGCAGCCAGTCGCGCGCGTCGACGAAAGCCTCATCACCGTAGCGATCGTGCACTTCGGTCTTCACCCGATCCGCTCGCGGGTAGGAGCCGAGGAAGATCACTCGCGGGCTGAACCGCTTCAGCCCGAGCAGCGCGTCGGCGACCCGCTCATCCTCTGCGTGCCCGTCGATGTCGATCACGAACCGGTAGCGGCCGAGGGTGTCGCCGATCGGCCGGGACTGGATCAGGCTCAGGTTGACCCCGCGGGTCGCGAACTGTTCGAGCATCTCGAGCAGCGCACCCGGCGCATCCGTCGGCAGTTCGGCGATGATGCTCGTCTTGTCCGCGCCGGTGCGCTCCGGCAGCGCCTTCGGGCGGCCGACCAGCACGAACCGGGTGACCGCGTTGCGGCTGTCGCCGATCTCCTCGGCGAGCACCGCGAGGTCATGCCGGCTGTCGATCCCCGGGGGTGCGACCGCGGCGTCCGCTTCGCTGCCCTCGAGCAGGGATGCGGCCGCCGCCACATTCGACGACGCGGGAATGTGCAGGTGGCCGGGGATGGTCTTCTCCAGCCACTGGTGCGTCTGCGCGTATGCGACCGGATGCGCGTTCACGGTGCGCACGTCGGCCAGCGTCGTGCCGGGGCGGGCCACCAGCACGAAGTCGATCGGCACCAGATACTCGCCGGTGATCCGAAGTCCAGGGATGTTGGCGAGCGCATCCTGCGCGGCCGTGACGCCACCCTCGACCGAACTCTCGATCGCGATCATCGCGGCGACGCTGCGGCCAGTCACCACGTCAGTGAGTGCTTCGCCGACGTTGTTGACGGGCCGCCACAGCTGGCCCGCCGCCTCCGGGACCTGCGCGAGCGCCATCTCTGTGAACGTGCCAGGCGGCCCCAGATAGCTGTAAACGGGCTCCGGCATGCCTCAACTCTATTGCCCGTGCGCGTGCGGAAGATGCAGGAAGGGGGTGCCGGATGCCGTGAGCCGGCGGTCGATGACACTGATCGACTCCGGGTTCTCATCCACGAGCACGAACCGGCGCCCCAGCGCCGCCGCCACAGCACCGGTCGTTCCGCTGCCGGCGAAGAAGTCGAGCACCCAGTCCCCCGGCCGGCTCGACGCCTGGATCATCCTCCGCAGAATCCCCTCCGGCTTCTGCGTCGGGTAGCCGGTCTTCTCCTTGCCGGTCGGCGACACGATGGTGTGCCACCAGACATCCGTCGGCAGCTTTCCGCGCTCTGCCTTCTCCGGCGTCACCAAGCCAGGCGCCATGTACGGCTCCCGGTCGACCGCCTCGGAGTCGAAGTAGTAGCGGTCGGGGTTCTTCACGTAGACCAGGATCGTGTCGTGCTTCGATGGCCAGCGCCGCTTCGACTTGCCGCCGTAGTCATACGCCCAGATGATCTCGTTCAGAAAGCACTCCCGCCCGAACAGCGCGTCCAGCAGCACCTTCGCGTAGTGCGCCTCGCGGTAATCGAGGTGCAGGTAGAGCGTGCCGTCGTCGGCGAGCAGCCGCCACGCTTCGGTCAGCCGCGGCTCGAGGAACATCCAATAGTCCTCGAACCTGTCGTCGTAGCTCACCAGGTCGCCCTTGATGCGCTCGTAGCGCTGCCCCTGGAAGCCGATCACGGTGCCGGATGCGCTGCGCACGCTGGTCGTGGACTGCCTGGTCTGGCTGCGGCCGGTGTTGAACGGCGGGTCGAGGTAGATGACGGTGAACGCGGCATCCGGCAGCCGGGCGATGGCCGTGAGGTTGTCGCCGTGGAGGACCAGGTTCTCACCTGAAGCACTCCACTCGATCGACATGCGCCAATTCTGGCAGTTCGAGCAACCTCCCAGAATCCGTCCCTAGCCTGACCGCATGTCGACCGAACTCAAGTGGCTGCCCGGCCAGGACCGCGTTCTGTACCTGCGTGATGGCGAAGAGGTTGCCCTGGTCGACTTCCAACGGGCACCGAACGAGTTGCGTCTGGTGCACACCGAGGTGAGGCCGCAACTTCGTGGCCAGGGTCTCGACGACATGATGCTGCAGGAGCTTTTCGACTCGCTGCATGACACTACGCAGGCGCGCGTCGTCGCCGTCTGCCCGCACGCGGTCCGCTGGGTCGACCGGCATCCGGAGTATCTGGAACTCGCCGGGCGCTAGTCAGCGCTTCTTCGGGTAGTTCACCTTCGTGAGGTCGATCACGATCTTGCCGCCGTAGACGCCAAGGTCGCCGTCGCCGGGGACAGGCGCGGGCGCCGGCAGCGCGCTTTGCCGCGAGAGCTCCTGCTCTGCCTCGTGCTTGGTCGGGTAGAACACCTCATCGAGGGCACCCATAAAGCCGGCCATGCGGATGATCCTAACCCGAGTGCGGTGCGCGCTTCGGAAGCACTATCGGCCGCCCCGTCGACTCCTGGGTGAGGATCTCCACGTCGAGCCCGTACACCTCACTGATCAGGTCGGCGGTCAGCACGGTCGCGGGGTCGCCCAGCTTGGCGAGCCGCCCGGCAGAGATGAGCGCGATGCGGTCGGCGTACGCGCCGGCGAGGGAGAGTTCGTGCAGCACAACGACCACCGCAGCTCCCCCGGCCGCCAGCTCGCCCGCGGTGCGCAGCACCTCCTCCTGGTGACGCAGGTCCAGGGCTGCGGTCGGCTCGTCGAGGAACAGGATGCCGGCGCGTTGCGCGAGCACGCGCGCGAGCGAGACCCGGGCCTTCTCGCCACCGGACAGCCGGGTGTACCGGCGGTCGGCCAGGTGGCTGACATCCGTCTTGGCGAGAGCTGCCGCGATGGCGGCCTGGTCGTCCTCGAACTGCGGTGTCCTCGCCCATGGGCTCCTGCCCATCTCGACGACCTCGCGCACCCGGAACGGGAACGTCACCGCATTCTCCTGCGTGAGCACCGCACGGCGCCGGGCAAGCTCGATCGGCCGATAGGAGTCGAGCTCGCGGCCGTCAAGCAGCACTCGCCCCTCGGTGGGCGGCATGTCCCCGGAGAGCACGCCGAGCAGCGACGACTTGCCCGCACCGTTCGGGCCGACCAAGGCGAGAATCTCACCGCGCCGGATGTCGATGCTCACCGAGTCGAGGATGCGATTCTCATCGAGAACCAGGCCGACCTGCTCGGCCCGGATCGCGACATCCGGAACTGTCTGGTGGTTCGCGCTCATGCCCAGCCTCCACTGCGCTGGCGAGCGCGGAACAGCAGCCAGAAGAAGAACGGTCCGCCGATGAGCGAGGTGAGCATGCCGATCGGAAGGTCGGCGCCGGGGATGAGGGTGCGCGCGCCGAGGTCGGCGAACAGCATGAGCGCGCCGCCGCCGAAGGCGCTGCCGATGATGACACCGCGGTGGGATGGGCCGATGATCATGCGGATGATGTGCGGCACGACCAGGCCAACGAACGCGATGATGCCGCAGAATGCAACGGCCGCGCCGGTCAGCAGCGCGACCAGCACGATCGACCAGATGCGCAGCCGCTCGACGTTGAGACCGAGGTGGCGGGCGTTGCGCTCGCCGAGCGAGAGCAGATCCAGCCGGCGCGCAATGCTGACCGCCACCACGCTGCCGACCGCCGCAACGACGAAGACGATGATGGCCTCCTGCCAACGCGACCCGTTGAGGGAGCCGAGCTGCCAGAAGATGATCTGCTCGCGGCTCGCCGAGTTGCCGAGGAAGAGCAGCAGCGCGAGTCCGGCGCCGCCGAATGCATTGACCGCGATGCCGGTGAGCAGCAGGGTGACGACCTCTGTTCGGCCGTTTGCCCTGGACATGAAGTAGACGAGCAGGGTCGCCACGAGACCGCCGAGGAAAGCGAGTGCGGCGACGCTCCAGCCGCCGAGCGCGGTGAGCCCGAACACGATGCCGATGGCTGCGCCGAGCGCTGCACCGGATGACACGCCGACCACTCCGGGCTCGGCGAGCGGGTTGCCGAAGATGGCCTGCATGACCGCGCCGGCCACGGCGAGGGCCGCGCCAACCGCGATGGCCATCAGGATGCGGGGGAAGCGAACCACCAGCAGCGCTGCCTCGGTCACCGGATCATCCGGTGCCCACTGGTTCTGGATGCCGATCGCGCGCAGCAGCGAGCCGATGACTTCGCTGGGCGCCACCGCCAGCTGTCCGACCATCGCCGACAGCACCACGCCGAGGATGAGCGTGATGGTGAGGCCGACAACGAGTGCCGTGCGCCTCACGGAACCCGGTACAGCCATTCCTCGGTAGAGAACTTCTCGTCGACCAGACGTTGCGCCTTCTCCAGTTCGTCCCGGGTGATCTCACCCTCCGTGGCGCCGTACAGCTCACGGAAGGTCTGCTTGAGGCTGCCGATGATCTCATCGCGCGGCAGCCCGGTCTGGCTGCGCAACGGGTCGACGCGCTTCGCGGCACTCTTGGTGCCCTTGTCGCTCATCTTCTCGCGGCCGATGCGCAGGATCTGCACCATCTTGTCGCCGTCCATGTCGTAGCTCATGGTGACGTGGTGCAGCACCGCGCCGGCGCCGATGCGCTTCTGCGCGGCGCCGCCGATCTTGCCCTTGCTGCTGGCGATGTCGTTGAGCGGCTGGTAGTACGCGTCGATGCCGAGCTTCTTCAAGCCGATAATGACCCATTCGTCAAGGAACGCGTACGAGTCAGCGAACGACATCCCGTGCACCAGCTCGGAGGGAGCGTAGATCGAGTAGGTGATGATCGTGCCGGCGTCCATGAGCATGGCGCCGCCGCCGCTGATCCGGCGGACTACCTGGAAGCCGTACTTCTGGGCGTTCTCAAGGTCGACCTCGTTCTTCACCGACTGGAAGCTGCCGATCACCACGGCGGGCTCGTTCCATTCCCACATGCGCAGCGTCGGTTTGCGGCGTCCGGCGCCGACCTCCTCGGTCAGCACCTGGTCGAGGGCGAGCTGCAGTGCGGGTGGGTAGGCGTCGCCGTGAACGAGCTGCCAGTCGTAGTCGGTCCAGGTGCTGGCTTTCGACAGCGCGCGGCGCACGGTTGTCGCGACGGCCTCCGGGGAGAACCCGAGCATCTGCACACCATCCGGGAGTGCCTGGCGGACGACGGATGCGATGGTCGCGGCATCCGAGTCGGCCGGCAGCCCGTTGACCGCGACGTTGATCTGCTCGAGCGCCGAGTCCGGTTCAAGGAAGAAGTCGCCGGCGAGACGGAAGCCGGTGATCTTGCCGCCCTCGACGTCGAGGTCGACGACGACGAGTTTGCCGCCTGGCACCTTGTACTCGCCGTGCATGATCCTCCGTTCATCGCGACTCAGCAGATATCCAGCCTAATCCTCGGCCGGTACGTGCTCCTCGTGGCCGTGGGTTCGCAGCCGGGCGCGTAGCCGCACGGCTGCCTCGTCCAGGTCGGCCGGTTTCGCGGACCGGTCGATGCCACCGGGATGGAACTCCCACGGCGACCAGCTCGGCCAGACATGGATGTGCAGGTGCGGCACCATGTAGCCCTCGATCATCAGGCCGGCGCGATCGGACTTCCATTCATCGCGCTGCGCCAGCCCGATCTTGTGGGCGACCACCATCAGGTGGGCGATGAGCGTGTCCGGCACATCGAGCCAGCGGTCGACCTCCTCACGCGGGACGACCAGCGTGTGGCCGGGCTGCCGCGGCTCGATTGTGAGGAACGCGACGCACAACTCGTCCTTCCAGATGAACCGGGCGGACGCCTCACCGCGGATGATCTTGGAGAAGATCGTCGTCATCTCACGCGCGATTCCAGCCAGCGCAGGGTGTCGGCGACCACCTCGTCGCGGTTGGTCTCGTTGAACACCTCGTGCCGGGCATCCGTGTACACGATCAACTCGACATCGCTGAGCCTGGACCGCTTCAGGTAGGCGGCCGCGAGGAGTTCTGCGCTGCGCGGACCGCCAAGCGAGTCGTCGCTGCCGATCTGGATCAGCACCGGAATGTCCGCGGCGAGCTGCTTCGCCGGCGTGCCCAGCAGGCCGAGACTGTCCCGGATGCCGAAGAGCTTCAGGGTCTTCGCGTCGAACGTCAGCGGGTCGGCCTTGAACGCGTCGCCGACCGCGGCGTCGCGGCTCAGCCACTCGTAGCCGTTCCCGCCGACCTGCCTGTGCCCCGCGGCCAGGTCACCCGAGTTCATGTGCCGCAGCGTCCGGTACGCGGTGCCGCTGAGAATGAGCGCGTCGTAGTCGTCCGGATGCTTGTTGACGATCAGTTGGGCGATGATCGAGCCCCAGCTGTGGCCGAGCAGCACGAGCGGCAGCGTCGGGTTCTCGTCCCGGATGATGCGCGTGAACTGTCGCACAGCCTCAACGGTCGCCTGGTGCCCGCCCGGGCCGAGCCGGCCGAGCCGCGTCAGGTCGCCCGCGTACTGCTCACGGCCGGTCTCGCCATGCCCGCGGTGGTCGTCAGCGTAGACGGAGTACCCGGCGGCGACGAGTTTCTGGGCGAGCCACTCGTAGCGCTTGGCGTGCTCGCCGAGGCCGTGGAGGATCTGCACCGCCGCGCTGGCGGCCGGAGCAACCCAACGGTAGTGGTGGATCGTCACGCCGTACGCATCGACGAAGGTGCGATCCTCACGCGTGACCGTCTCTCTATCGGACACCGGGCCTCCTTGCTCAGGGCCAGTGTATTGCGCGGCAGAGTCAACCGCGCGCTGCTAGTTTCATTAGCCAAACTAATTTGATAGACTAATCGATCTATGAAACCCGTTGCCGCTCAGGAGCTCCGCTTCGCCGTCCAGAGACTGAGCCGTCGCATCCGGATCATGCAGGCCGACGGTGACGTCACCGAGGGTCAGCGCTCGGTGCTTGCGACCATTCACAACAATGGTCCGCAGACGCTGCGCTCGCTCGCCGAACTCGAGGGCGTGACACCGCCGAGCATGAACCGCACGGTCAACGCGCTCGTCGCGGCCGGGTTGCTCGAGCGTGAGGTTGACGAGCAGGACGGCCGCCGGGTCATCCTGAGCATCTCGGATGCCGGTGCCGACTTCATCAAGGAAACCCGCAAGCGGCGGGATGCCTGGTTCACCAAGCAGCTGGCCGGACTCGCCCAGGACGAACGCGATGTGCTCAGCGCCGCCACACCGATACTGAAGAAGCTGGCGGAGCAATGAGGGCGATGTTTCGCTCGCTCGGCATCTTCAACTACCGGCTGTGGTTCATCGGGGCGCTGGTCTCCAACATCGGCGCATGGATGCAGCGCACCGCCCAGGAATGGCTGGTGCTCACCGAGCTGACCGATCACGATGCCGCAGCCGTCGGCGTGACGATCGCGCTCCAGTTCGGTCCGCAGTTGCTGCTCATGCCGGTCGCCGGCTGGGTGGCCGACCGGTTCGACCGGCGCACTGTGCTCATCTGGACCCAGGTGACCATGGCGCTGCTGGGCGTCTCGCTCGGCGCGATCGTGATCTTCGGGGTTGTCGAACTCTGGCACGTCTTCGCGTTCGCCACGGCGCTCGGTGTTGCGGCAGCGATCGACTCACCGGCGCGGCAGGCCTTCGTCTCCGACCTCGTGAGCGAGAAGAACCTGCCGAACGCGGTCGCGCTGAACTCGGCGTCGTTCCACGCCGCGCGCCTGTTCGGCCCCGCAGCCGCGGGAGTGCTGGTCGCCATCGTCGGGCCCGGCTGGGTGTTCGTGCTGAACGGCGCGACCTTCGCCGCGGTGCTGATCGCCTTGTGGATGATGCGCACCGACCAGTTGCACCCTGCCGTGCGACCGCCCAGGGCGAAGGGTCAGATTCGCGCCGGACTCCGCTATGTCGCCTCGCGCAGCGATATCGTGCTGATCCTCGTGATGATCTTCCTGATGGGCACGTTCGCGATGAACTTCGCCGTGTTCAACTCGACCATGGCCACCGTCGAGTTCGGGGTCGGCGCAAGCGAGTACGGCCTGATGTCCTCGATCATGGCGATCGGCGCGCTCACCGGCGCGCTGCTCGCCGCCCGGCGCGACCGGCCCAGGCTCCGGCTCGTGATCGGCGCATCCGCCGCGTTCGGTGCCGCCATCCTGCTGGCGGCGTTCATGCCCACCTACTGGACCTACGTGGGGGCGCTCGTGCTCATCGGAGCCAGCTCGATCACCATGATGACGGCCGCGAACGCGTACGTGCAGACCTCGACCGCCCCGATGATGCGCGGCCGGGTGATGGCCGTCTACATGGCGATCTTCACGGGCGGCACCCCGATCGGTGCGCCGCTGATCGGCTGGGTAGCGAACGAGTTCGGCCCGCGCTGGGCGCTCGCGGTGGGCGCAGCTGGCACGTTCCTCGCGGTGATCATCGCGGTGAGCTGGATGGTCAAGTACAAGGAACTGCGAGTGCGCTTCTCCCGCCCGCGGCGACGGTTCACCGTCCGCTACCGCGGAGACCAGCGCGACCGCGAACTCGCCACCCAAGAGCTCGCGATCATCGAGGGCACGATCAAGCGCGGTTAGCCCCGAAGCCCAGCTCCCGAGCCCGCACCACCGCTTCGCCACGATCGGCTGCCTGCAGCTTCCCGATGATCGTCGACACGTGATTTCGAACTGTCTTCGGGGAGAGGAACAGTCGGCTTGCGATGGTCTGGTTGCCCCACCCCTGGGCCATCAGATCCAGTACGTCGCGCTCTCTGGGCGTGAGTCCGGGCGCATCCGGAACACCGCTGCCGGCACCAGCACCGGGCAGCCCGGCGAAGTGCGCGCGCACGCGCTTTGCGACACCCTGACCGAGCAGCAGCACCTCACCCCCTGCCACCGCTTCGATCCCGCGCACGAGTTCGTCCTTGCCGACTCCCTTGACCAGATACCCCATCGCGCCCGCCCGGAGTGCGGCGAAGACGGATGCGTCGTCATCCGACATCGTGAACGCCACGACGGCGGTTTCCGGCACCTTCTCGAGGATCTGCCGGGTCGCCTCCATCCCGGAGAAGTCGGGCAGGGAGAGGTCCATCAGCACCACCGTCGGACGGTGTTGGACGGCCAGCCGGACAGCTTCGCCCGCCGTTGCTGCCTCGGCGACGACGCGCAGGCTGCTGCGCGCGAGCGCCGCGCTCACACCGTCGCGGACGACGGGATGATCATCGACGACGAGGACCGTGATCATGGCGCGGTCGCCAATGGCAGCTCGGCCGTCACGCTGGTGCCGCCGCCCAAGCGCTCGGTGATGCGCAACCGACCACCGATCTCCTCGGCCCGGGCTCTCATTGATGGCACCCCTACCCCCTCGCGAGACCCCATGTCGGACGGTACCCCGCAACCATCATCCTCGACCCGGATGGTCAGGACGCCTCCCTCAACGCGCGCCTCGACGGTGCACCTGGCGGCACCGGCGTGCCTGACCACGTTGGCGAGCGCCTCGGTCGCGATTCGGAAGGCGGCCACCTCGGCGGCGGGCGGGAGCCCCGGCAGCGAGCCGCACGAAAGCTCGACCTGCAGGCCGCCGACGGAGAGAGACCGGGCGCGTTCCGCCAGGGCCTCGGCAAGACCGAGCTGATCGAGTTCCGCGGGACGAAGTCCATCCAGGCTTTGCCGCAGGCTGACGATCACGCCTTGCAGCGACCGCCTGACCCGCAGCGCCAGGTCGGCGGCGGTGACGGTGTCGCTGCCAAGCGCGTCGACTAAGGCATCCACCTGCAGTGTCATGCCGGCCAGCGTCGGCCCGAGCCCGTCGTGCAGGTTTCGACGCAACTCGAGCCGCTCCTGCTCACGCGCAACAACCAGCTCCGAGCGCGATTCCTGTAGGGACTCACTCACCGTGGCGGCGTGAGCGATGAGAGCCAACTGTTGAGCGAGTGCGGCAACGACGGCCAGGTCCGCGGACGTCAGCACGTCTCCGCGATTTCGCGTCGCGACCCTCAGTCGACCGAGCCGGGTGCCGAAAGCGCTCAATTCGAAGTCGGTCCGTTCCGCCGCACTGTCCCCCCAGTGCACGCCACTGCGCCCGTCCAACTCGATGCCGACGTAACCCAGGTGCAGGCTCTCTCCGATCTGCGCCGCCGCCGTCGCAACCAGCTCGTCCGGTTGCCTGGCGTAACGGACGTTCGTCGTCACCGCCCGCAGCGCGCGCTCCGGGTTGCGCCTGTCTCGATAGAGCCGCCGCTCGACCCACCCGGTCACGGCATCCTTGAGCGGCGAGATGCCGACAGCGACAATGGCGCTCGCCACCAGCGTGGCCGCAGCCGACGCCTCATACCCGACCAGGCTGGTCGCGCCCCAGAGAACACCGGCATACACCGCAACTACCGCGGAGGTGACGACCGCGTAGACCGCGGAGCGCTTGAAGACGACGTCGATGTCGAACAATCGCGCGTCGAGCACGGCCGCACAGACGGCGAGCGGAAGAGCGACGACCTGCATCCCCTCGAGCAGGGCACCAACCGCGGGGTCGAGCGACGGAACGGCCAAGGTGAGCGACCAGCTCACCACCACGAGGACGATGATGAGCAGGGCAGCAAGCCCCAGCCAAGCCAGCTGTCGCCGCCGGCGACCATCGGCGTTTCGCCAGCGGAGCACCAGCGCCCACGCGGCGGTCAGCGTGACGAGCGCGCTGGCGAGCAGAACTGCGTCGACAGCGGGGCCCGCCGGGTTCACTGCGACCAGACCAACGAGAACGACCACAAGCACGACAACGATTGCCGTGAGCACACGGCCGAGTACGCCCAGAATGCGGCCGTCGGGGAACAACAGCAGCGGGAGCGTGGTGAGCGTGATCCAGGCAGCACCGAAAAGCGAGAGGGACAGCAGCAGCATCCAGTCGACGCTGCCAAGCTCGGCGAGGAGAGCAGCAAGCAGGGTGGCGGCACCCGAGCCGAAGAAGACCCAGCCGATCGCGTTGCGCGCCCTGGCGGTGATGATGACGGAGCCGATGATCGCCAGCACGGCGAAGCTGCTGAGCCAGATCAGGTCGGAGAGCGCAGTGCCGCCCTGCCCGAGACCCACCACGACCAGACAGGTGACGAGGGCGCCGGTGACCCCGAACGCGCTCACGGGCGCGAGTCTGACGCTGTGTCGCATTTGTCCTCGGTGGTGGGCCTCTGGGTTGGCGGCCAGTCTATGAGCGCAACTCGCCGCGCACAGGGGACGTTCGTCCCGACTACTCGCCGTGAGCCGGGACGGCTGCGGCGGTAAATGGGGACAGCTGAGGACGGATGCCACTCGTGCCACCGTGGACGCGAACGGGAACCTCGAATAGCGCGGCCGACATCACCGCGCGGAACGGGAGAAATCAATGTCCGCGACCAACACCACCTCAGCCGGAGCGACGGCGCGCGAGGTCACGCAGCGACGCCTCACCTTCGGCGCGCTCAGCGGAGCGCTCGTCACCGTCCTGCTGTTCGCGGCCTGGTCTCCTGACCCGGCAACGAACACCAGCCCGGATGGCCTGCGCGACTACCTCGAGGCATCCGGTGGCGCGCTGCAGCTCTATTCACTGCTGCTCGCTGCCGCGGCGACAGCCGTCGTCCTGTTCAGCGCACACCTTCGCGGGGTGCTGCGCCGCGCATCCGAGAACGCCGCCTACGGCGCCGACTTCGTCTTCGGCGGTTTGCTGCTCTGCGCAGCCTGGCTGCTCATCGCCGCCGGCTTCACCGGCACGTTCGCGTTCAGTGACGCCGCCTCACTCGACGACACACTCCTCGTCTCCTATTGGGGCCTCGGGGCGGTCGGCGACATGGTCGGCACAGCGGCCTTCATCGTCAAGGGCGCCGTGATGGTCGCGGCGTCAGTGGTGATTCTCCGGACGCGAGCACTTGCGACCTGGTCCGGCTGGCTGGGACTCGCCTTCGGCGCCCTGACTTGGGCAGCGCTGGCGGTCGGGCCCCTCTTCTACGCCGGAATCTTCGCCTTCGCCCTCTGGCCGGTGGCCATCTCCATCGGGATGCTCACGCGACGCCGGTGATCGGCGCGCCGGCGCTCAGCCGTGCTCGTGCAGCGCGGTGTAGACGCGTTCGATGAAGTCCCGGAACTCGGTCATGAATCCGCGTAGGAAGTCGGCGGTCGAATCGTCGGTGACCTCGCCGTTATCCGTGAACAGTCCCGGCTTCGCCTGGATGTAGCCCTCTGGGGTGTTCATCTGCGGCGAATTGCAGAAGCTCATGACACTTCGCAGGTTCTGCTGTGCCACCGCGGTGCCGATCGAGCCTGGAGAGGTGCCGATCATCGCTGACGGCTTGCGGGCGAAGGAGTTCTGTCCCCAGGGCCGGCTTGCCCAGTCGATGGCATTCTTCAGGCCGCCCGGGATGGCGCGGTTGTACTCGGGCGTCACGAACAGCACGGCGTCGGCTTCGGCGATCGCTTTCTTGAGGTCGAGTGCGACCTGCGGATAGTTGTCGTCGTAGTCGTAGCTGTACAGTGGCAGATCCTTGATCGGGATCTCGGTGAACTGCAGCTCGGATGGCGACAGTTTGATGAGCACCTTGGAGAGCGTCCGGTTGATGGATGCCGTTGCCAGGCTGCCGACGAAGTAGCCGACCTGGTACGGCGGTTCCGGCTTGTGTGCCATGAGAAACCTCCCGTGTTTCGCCTCCAGCCTGACCCGGGCACGCAATGTCGACCGGAGACCGGACGATGTTCCCAGTCGGTTCACACGCCCGGCTCAGGGCGTCGGCGGCAGGGATTGGTCAGGGTGTCGGCGACAGCGCGTCGTAGCTGCGGAACGACGGCTGGAACCTCAGCAGCAGCGCGACCAGGGACACGATCAGGATGCCGCCGAGCACGGGTGGGAACCACAGCGCTCCCGCGGCCGCCGCGATGCCGATGTAGATGTCGCCGACGCGGGGACCGCCGGCCACCACGACCATGAACACTCCCTGCAGTCGGCCGCGCATGGCATCCGGGACCGCGACCTGCAGCATCGTCGTGCGGAAGATCATCGACACGTTGTCCGCGGCCCCGGCGCAGACCAGAGTCAGCGCGGCCGCGATGATCGCCACCCAGTGCGGCGCGCCATCCGTCGCCGGGTCGAATCCGGCCAGGACGAGCACGACACCGAACGCGAGGATGCTGAAGCCGTACGCGATCACACCCCAGCCGATCGCCAGGCCGTGCCGACGCACGGTGCCGACCCGGCCGGAGAACAGGCTGCTCACCAGGGTGCCGACCGCGACCGCGGCGGTGAGCACGCCGACGGTGACCGCTCCGCCGCCGAGCAGCAGCGCGCCGACCGCCGGAAACAGTGCGTGCGGGCGCCCGAACGTCATCGCGATGATGTCGGCGACGAACGACGAGCGAATGTTCGGGGCGCGACGCAAGAAGGCGAGTCCGGAGAGCAGCGACTTCAGCCCCGGTCGTTCGCGGTCGCCCTCTGGCAGGATGCGCGGCAGCGCGACGATGCCCATGAACGCGGCGGTGAACAGCAGAACGTCCATCGTGTAGGTCCAGGCGAAGCCCGCCACGGCGACGAGCACGCCGGCGAGCGCCGGCCCGACGGTGACCGCGAAGCCGAACCCCATGCCCTGGAGCGCGGATGCGGCCGGCAGGAGGTTCGGCGGCAGCAGGCGCGGGAGGATCGCCTGGCGGGATGTGCCGATCACGGTGGAGGCAACGGCGTTGAGCGCGGTAAGCAGGTACAGCAGCACCAGTTGGTCGCGTCCGAGCCAGGCCATGGCCGCGATGCCGGCGATCGACACCCACGCGACGATCGCCGAGATGAGCGCGACGAGCCGGCGATCGAACGAGTCGGCAAGCATGCCTCCGAACAATCCGGCGAGGATCATCGGCACCAGCGCGACGCCACCGACCATGGCCACCGCGGTGGTCGATTTGGTGAGCTCGTAGACGTGCAGCCCGACCGCGACGATGGTCATCTGGTTGCCGATGCCCGCGATCGAACTGCCGAGCCAGAGCTTCGCGAAGGCCGGGCTGGTGCGCAGCGGCGACAAGTCGATGAAGTGCTTGCGGCGGCCGGCGGGAGTCACCGAAGAAGCCTAGACCGGGTTGCGGACCGCAACTGCCACGAAATAGCGTCGCGACAAAGCGGGCGCACACAACACGCAGGAGGCAGTTCATGCTGAAGCAGATCGCCGAGGGCGTTCTCGTTCACGAGAGCGAGTTCATCCAGAGCAATGCCGTTATCGTGCAGGGCCAGGTCGGTGTACTGCTTATCGACCCCGGCATAACCAGCGATGAAATGGCCGCACTCGCGAACGACATTCGCGAGTTGGGGCAGAACGTCGTTGCGGGGTTCTCGACGCATCCGGATTGGGACCACGTGCTCTGGCACGCGGAGTTCGGGGACGCGCCGCGGTACGGCACGGCCCGCTGCGCAGCCTCCATGCACGAGCTTCTGGCGCACGCGGATTGGGAGGCCCAGGTAGCCGAGGGGCTGCCGCCGGAGTATGCCGACGACATCCCGATGGAGCTGCTCGGGCTCATCACCGGTCTGCCCGCCGACGCCGAGCAGATCCCTTGGGACGGTCCGCCCGTCCGGATCATCGAGCATCGAGCCCATGCCCCCGGCCATGCGGCGCTGCTGGTCGAGGAGCGTGGGGTCCTCGTCGCAGGCGACATGCTTTCCGACATCCTGATGCCGTTCCTGGATCTGGATGCCGCGAACCCGATCGAGGATTACCTCAGTGCCCTGCGGCTGTTCGGGAGCGTCGCGCCCGACGTTGTCGCGGTCGTCCCGGGTCACGGTTCAGTCGGGGACGGTGCGCAGCTGCGAGCGCGCATCGAACAGGATCGTCTGTACGCCCAGGCCCTGCTCGACGGCGCTGTTCCCGACGACGCGCGGGTCGGTCCGTCTGCACCGTTGGATTGGCTGCCAGAGGTGCATCAATGGCAACTGCAACGGCTGGGGATCAGTGACGCCCGATGATGCCTTCCAGGTCGGAGCGCGCGGGCAGCACCCCGTAGAGGCTGCCGCGGTCGCCACCCAGTCGCGCGGCGACGAACGTGTCTGACACTGCGGCGGGCGCGTGCCGGAGCAGCAACGACGCCTGCAGTGCGAGCGCCAGCTGCTCAACCAGCCTGCGGGCCTGACGCTGCGCTTCATCCGGTGCCCGGAGCATCCGCTTGGTCGCCTCGACGTGCGCATCGAACACCGGATGTGCGCCGCGCGCGAGGTCCACCTCGTCGAAGAATGCATCAACGCTCTGCGGCTCGCGTTCGATCGCGCGCAGCACGTCGAGCGCGATGACGTTGCCGCTGCCCTCCCAGATCGCCATGACCGGCTGCTCGCGGTAGCGGCGGCCGAGCGGGAAGCCCTCGGTGTAGCCGTTGCCGCCGAGGCACTCCATGGCCTCGTAGGCGTGCCCCGGTCCGCGCTTGCAGATCCAGTACTTCGACACCGCGGTCGCCAGCCTGCGGAAGGCGCGCTCTGCGTCGTCCGCGTCGTCGTCGTGTGCTCGCGCCAGGCGCAGCGCAGTCGCGGTGGCGGCCTCGGATTCGAGGGCGAGGTCGGCGAGCACCGCGGTCATCGCCGGCTGATCGACCAGCTTCGCGCCGAACGCGCTGCGGTGCCGCGCGTGCCAGAGCGCCTCGGCGACCGACTGCCGCATGCCAGCCGCGGTGCCGTACACGCAGTCCAGCCGGGTGCGCGCCACCATCTCGATGATGGTGCGGACGCCACGGCCCTCCTCGCCGAGCAGGTGGGCGACGGTGCCGTCGAACTCGACCTCACTCGAGGCGTTGGAACGGTTTCCGACCTTGTCCTTGAGCCGCTGAATCCGAAACGTGTTCCGGATGCCGTCATCGAGCATCCGGGGCAGCAGGAAGCAGCTCAGTCCGGCCGGCGACTGCGCGAGCACCAGGAACGCGTCCGACATCGGCGCACTGCAGAACCACTTGTGCCCGGTCAGGCGCCAGGTGCCGTCGCCCGCGTCGGTCGCGCGGGTGGTGTTGGCGCGCACGTCCGAGCCGCCCTGCTTCTCGGTCATCGCCATCCCGAACAGGGCGGATCCCTTGGGCTCGCCGAGCGTGCCGTCGTAGTCGCGGCTGAGCAGCCTGGGCAGCCACTTCGCCTCGAGTTCGGGGGAGGCGGCGAGCGCGGGCACCGCCGAGTGGGTCATCGAGATCGGGCACGCGTGGCCAGGCTCGACCTGGGCGAACAGCATGAAGGTGGCGGCGCGCGCGACGTTCGCGCCCGGACGGGGCTCTGCCCACGCGCTCGTGTGCGCGCCGGATGCCGCGGCGGCGGCGATCACGCGGTGGTACGACTCGTCGTACTCCACCTCATCGATGCGATTGCCCCACCGGTCGTGCGTGCTCAGCACCGGCACGTTGGTGTTCGCGCGCTCCGCATCCGCCTGGAAGGACCCGCTGCCGACCAATCGGCCCACCTCGTGAAGGTCGTCTTGCGCCCAGGCAGCGTCGTAGCGCGCGACCCCCTCGACGAGCGGACCGTTGAGCCCGAACTCGTCGACGTCGACGCGCGGCGGCGGCTGGTTGAAGGTCTCATGCGTCATGGAACGACCGTAACCCCGCCATCCATCAACGCGTTTGTTGACCGCGCGCCAGTTTAAAGCGGCGCGCGGTCAACAAACCCGCCATTGGTTGAGGGCGTGGAGGGGATGGAGGGCGGGGGCGGGCGGATGCGCGTCAGGCGGTCGGCCGCAACTCGGCCAGCACCGCCGCGAGCTGGTCCACCGCGAGGTCGAGGTCGCCCTGCGCGATCACCAATGGCGGCGCGATGCGCACCGTGGTCTGGTGGGTGTCCTTCATGAGCACTCCGCGCTCCAGCATCCGGGCGCACACCTCACGTCCCGACCCGTACGCAGGGTCGATGTCGACGCCCGCCCAGAGCCCTACGCCGCGCACCGCAGTGACGCCGCCGCCGATCAGGCCCGCGAGCCGTGCGTGCAGGTGTTCGCCGAGCGTGCGAGACCGCTCCTGGAACTCGCCAGTGCGCAGCATCCGGATCACCGCTCGACCGACGGCAGCCGCGAACGGGTTGCCACCGAAGGTCGAACCGTGCTCCCCAGGGTTCAGCACTCCGAGCACGTCCCGGTCCCCGACCACGGCAGATAGTGGAACGATTCCGCCACCGAGCGCCTTGCCGAGCAGGTACAGGTCGGGCACGACGCCCTCGTTGTCGCACTGGAAGGTCGCGCCGGTGCGGCCGAGGCCGGTCTGGATCTCGTCCGCGATGAACAGCACGTTCCTGCGGCCGGTCAGCTCGCGCACCGCTGTGAGGTAGCCGGCCGGCGGCACGATGACCCCGGCCTCGCCCTGGATCGGCTCGATCAGCACCGCGACGGTCTCATCATCGATCGACGCCTCGAGCGCCGCGAGGTCACCGAACGGCACCGCCCGGAAGCCGGGCGTGAACGGTCCGAAGTCTCTCCGCGCAATCGGGTCGCTGGAGAAGCTGACGATGGAGATCGTGCGGCCGTGGAAGTTGCCGTCCGCGACGACGATGTTGGCGTTGCCCTCCGGCACGCCCTTCACCCGGTATCCCCACGCGCGCGCCACCTTGATCGCGGACTCGACCGCTTCCGACCCGGTGTTCATCGGCAGCACCAGGTCCTTGCCGGCGAGCTCGGCAAGCTCGGCGACGAACGGCCCGAGCTGGTCGTTGTGGAACGCCCGGCTGGTCAGCGTGATCCGGTCCAGTTGCGCGCGGGCGGCATCCAACAGCATCCGGTTGCCATGCCCGAAGTTCACCGCCGAGTAGGCGGCCAGGCAGTCGAGGTAGCGGTTGCCCTCGATGTCGGTCACCCACGCACCGTCACCGGAGGCGACCACCACGGGAAGCGGATGGTAGTTCTGGGCGATGTGCTCCTGTTCGGCGGCGATCGCCGCCGCGGTCAGCGCCGAAGTTCCAGCGTGCAGCACTTGACGCCGCCTCCTCCGAGCAGGAGCTCGGACAGGTCGACGCCGATCGGGTTGTACCCGCGCTCACGCAGCTGCCGCTCGAAGTCCTTCGCGCGCGAGGCGATCACGATGTTGTACCCGTCCGAGTACGAGTTGAGTCCGAGAACGGATGCGTCCTCCTCGTTCACGAGGATTGCATCCGGGAACCGCTCGCGCAGCACCGCCAGCCCCGCCTCGTTGAACGCCGACGGCAGGTAGGCGATGTTCTGGGCTCCGCCCTCGATCGGCTCGGGGTCGAGCACCGCGATCGCGGTGTCGAGGTGGTAGAAGTTCGGGTTCACGAGTTCGAGGCTGACCACCTCGCGCCCGAAGATCCGCTCCACCTCGCGGTGGCTGGCGGTGTCGCTGCGGAAGCCGGTGCCTGCCAGGATCACATCGCCGACGAGCAGGAAGTCGCCCTCGCCCTCGTTGGTGTGCTCTGGCTCGCGCACGTCGAACCCGTTGTCGCGGAACCAGTCCATGTAGGCGGGACCTTCCGGGCCGCGCTGCTCGTACCGGAACTTGGCGCCGTAGGCGATGCCGTCGATCACGAAGCCGCCGTTCGCGGCGTAGACCATGTCGGGAAGCGAGTCGATCGGGTCGATCAGGCGAACATCGAAACCGAGCTCGAGGTAGGTGTTGTAGAGCACCTCCCACTGCCGCACCGCCAGAGACGTGTCGGTGGGCTGCTCGGGGTGCATCCACGGGTTGATGCGGTAGTTCACGGTGAAGAAGTCCGGGCGGCACATCAGGATGGTGCGCTCGGTGGCCTTGCGGGCTGCCGGGTTGGCAAGGTTCGCGGTCTGGGTCGTCATCTGTTCATCCTCGGGCTCAGTTTGTGGGCGGACTAGGTCGCTCGTTCGAGCCCCGCGGATCGGGACGCCTTAACCAGTCTCCCACGCTCTTTATCCACGTTTCCTGTCGAGTCGAGCAGGATTCACGCGTTGTGGACCTGCCCAGTGCAAGAATCACCCGATTTGCGGCATCCGGATGACTGGCCGGCGCGTCCCTCGCGGCCATACTCTTGGGTCATGGACAGTCTCGACTACGGCATCATCGACCTGCTGCGCCAGAACGCGCGAGCGGGCTACGGCGACATCGGGGAGCGGATCGGGCTCTCGGCGTCAGCGGTGAAGCGGCGCGTGGACAGGCTGGTCGCGGACAAAGTGATCCGCGGTTTCACCATCCAGGTCGACCCGGCCGTCGATGGGATGGGCACCGAGGCCTACGTCGAACTGTTCT
The DNA here is from genome assembly GCA_963702165.1 of uncultured Actinomycetota bacterium. Taxonomy (GTDB): domain Bacteria; phylum Actinomycetota; class Actinomycetes; order Actinomycetales; family Microbacteriaceae; genus Terrimesophilobacter. The sequence goes on from OY969722.1 coordinate 2,069,040, forward strand.
GCCGGGGCACCGTCGCGCCGGAGGAGCTCAGGCGGCTTCTCGCCGGGGTGCCGGAGGTGGTCGACGCCGGCACCGTCACCGGCAGCGCCGACGCCATCGTGCACATGCGCTCGCGCGACATCCCGAGCCTCGAGGTCGCCCTCGAACGCGTGAGGATCGCGCCCAATGTTGATCACACCCGCAGTGCGATCGTGCTGTCGAAGCTGATCCACCGGCCCTACGAACCCTGACCGCCCATCGGGAACCGGCCGCCTGAGCGGACATGCGAAAGGCCCGGCATCCGCGAACGGATGCCGGGCCTCTCTGCCGCTTTCGGGTAAGCGGCGGGAGCTTGCGAGTTACGCGGCGAGCGCGTCGTCGACGCGCAGCGAGCGCAGGGCACCGGCCCATGCTGCGACCTGGTCGACCTGCGTCTGCAGCTCGGGGAGGTGCAGCTCGGCGGGCTTCACGGTGGTGAAGTTCTCCACGTCGGTGAACAGCGACAGGAGCACGTTCTGGCGCACGTCGGCGATCTGGAGCTCTGCGAGGACCTGGCGGAGGTGCTCGTTGGCGCGGACGCCGCCCATGCTGCCGTAGCTGACGATGCCAGCGGCCTTGTTGTACCACTCGGCTCCGACGAACGCGATGGCGTTGCTGAGCGCCCCAGGGATGGTGTGGTTGTACTCACCGGTCACGAAGATGTAGCCGTCGAACTCACCGATTTTCGCCGCCCACTTCTTGGTGTGCTCGTGCGTGTACTGGCCGGGGACGGCCTCGTCGAGCAGCGGGAGGTTGTAGTCGGCGACGTCGACGAGCTCGAACTCGACGCCGTCGGCCTTCGCGTTGTCCTTCACCCAGTTGCCGACCTGGATGCCGAGGCGTCCGGGGCGGGTGCTTCCGACGATGATTCCGATCTTGAGATCTGACACGTGGTGCTGCCTTCCTAAAGTTCTTGGTGACACGTCACCTACAATTGGTGACGCGTCAACGATACGCGCCACTGGTTGACATGTCAACAATGAGCTATGATGGTGTTCTATGGCCGCTTCATCCCAGATCTCCGAGCAGGAGTGGGCCGTCTGGCGTCGTTTCTACGCCATGCGACGGCAGCTTGACCGCGCCCTGGAACAGCAGCTGCAGGGCGACTCCGGCATCTCCGGCCCCGACTACGAGATCCTCGTTGCCCTTTTCGACGCCCCGGACCGCAAGCTTCGCGCGCGTGAGCTCGCGGAGATCATCGGCTGGGAGAAGAGCCGCATCTCGCACCAGGTCAGCCGCATGGAGACCCGTGGCCTCGTCGAGCGCACCGAGTGTGAAACCGACCTTCGTGGCACCTGGATCGGCATGACCAACGAAGGCAAGCGCACCATCTTCCGCGCCATGCGCAACCACCATGACGCGCTCCGCAGGTTCTTCTTCGACGTGCTCACCGATGAAGAGAAGGAACTCGTCTCGGCCACATCAACCAAGGTGCTGGATGCGATCAACCCGGCGGCGTGCGAGGTTGCGGAATCAATCGAGGCTCGGCGCGCCTAGTCCCCGCTCATGCGGTGGCGCTACTCCCACTCGCTCGGCGCAGGCACCTTGGTCGACGGCAGAGCGACCTTCTCGCCCCAACGCAGGATCCAATCGGGTACCTCGAGTTCGTGCGGCGCGACGCCGGCGACCTCGATCAGCTCATCCATCGGCACCAGGCCGCCGCTCTTCTTGAGGAAGCGGCCCCGGATGAACATCCGCGCGTACACCTCGCCGTCAACCACGAACCGCTGCTCGACGTAGACCGCGCGGTCGTCGTAGCCAAGGAACCGGCTCTCGACGCTGAACTTCTGCCATAGGTCGAGGGACTTGCGGTAGGAGATCGTCGTCGCGACAACGACCGGATACCAGCCGCGCGCCGTCAGCTCTTTGTACAGGCCGGCGCGGCGCAGCAGGTCGAATCGGCCGAGGTCGGCGATAGAGAGGTAGCGGCCGTTGTTGAGGTGCCGGTACATGTCGATATCGGTCGGCAGCACGCGGAACTGGGTCGACGAGACATCGAACAGTCCCTGCAGAGCGCCGCGCGGCTTGATCAGCAGGTGCCAGAGGGTACGCCAGATCAGGTTCACGAAGCGAAATCTAGCGGTGGACGCAACTGCGATGACACCCGGCTGGCGGAAACCTACAAGGGCGGCGTGAATGGAGCATCCGGAGCGCCACGCAAACGACGAGCGCGGACCGTTCGGGTCGCGGTCCGCGCTCGAAAGCTGATCTATGCGGCGGCTGCCGCCATCGGCTCCTCGACGAGGTAGCGCGAGTAGGCGCACAGCGTCAGGAACGTCGGGTAGTCATCCTGCAGGGCGACGGTGCGGAATACCTCGGCGGCATCATCCAGCCGGTCGCCGTCGGTGCGCGGCAGCGTCTCGAGCAGCCCGATCAGCAGACCGTCGACGAGCTCGCGCGTGATCTGCACGCCCTCCTCGGTGACGACATCCTGGTGGATCCACTGCCACACCTGCGATCGGCTGATCTCGGCGGTGGCCGCGTCCTCCATGAGGTTGTCGATCGCAGCCGCGCCGACGCCGCGCAGCCACGAGTCGATGTAGCGGATCGCGATCGACACGTTGTCGCGCACGCCGTCGAGCGTGATCGATCCGTTCGTGGAGCGGATGTCGAGCAGCTGCGCTGCAGTGACCTCCACGTCGTCGCGTTGGCGATCGAGCTGGTTCGGTCGGTCGCCGAGGACCGCGTCGAATTCGGCACGGGCCGTCTCGACGAGATCCGGATGCGCGACCCAGGTGCCGTCGAAGCCGTCGGCCGCCTCGCGGCGCTTGTCCGCGCTGACCTTCTCCATCGCCATCGCGGTCACCTCGGGGTCGCGGCGGTTCGGGATGAACGCGCTCATCCCGCCGATCGCGTGCGCGCCGCGCTTGTGCGCCGTCTTCACCAGCAGCTCGGTGTAGGCGCGCATGAACGGAACGGTCATCGTGATCTGGTTGCGATCCGGCAGCACGAAACGCTGCCCGCGGCCGCGGTAGTTCTTGATGATGCTGAAGATGTAGTCCCAGCGGCCGGCGTTCAGTCCCGCCATGTGGTCACGCAGCTCGAACAGGATCTCCTCCATCTCGAACGCTGCCGGGAACGTCTCGATCAGCACCGTCGCACGGATGGTGCCGTGCGGGATGCCAAGACGGTCCTCTGCGTAGCTGAACACGTCGTCCCACAGCTTGGCCTCGTGATGGCTCTCGAGCTTCGGCAGGTAGAAGTAGGGGCCGCGACCGGAGTCGATGAGCGCCTGTGCGTTGTGGAAGAAGTACAGGCCGAAGTCGACCAGCGACCCGGATGCCGGCATCCGGCGTCCCGCCCGGTCGATGTGGCTGCAGGTGCTTCTCGACCAGGTGCCAGCCGCGCGGGCGCATCACGATCGTCGGCGTCTCGCCCTTGACCTCGTAGCGCTTGCCGTCCGGGCTCGTGTAGTCGATCTGCCCACGGATGGCGTCGAACAGCGACAGCTGCCCCTCGATGACGTTCGCCCAGGTCGGGCTGGTCGCATCCTCTTGGTCGGCGAGCCAAACGTTGGCGCCGGAGTTGAGGGCGTTGATCGTCATCTTGCGGTCGGTGGGGCCGGTGATCTCAACGCGACGGTTCTCCAGGCCCGGCCCGGCGCCGGCGACCCGCCACTCGGTGTCTTCGCGGATGTGCGCGGTCTCCGGCAGGAAGCCGAGGTTCCGGCCATTGCCCAGGTCGTAGCGCACCCTCATCCGGGCGGCCAGCTGGTCGTGTCGGCGACCCGCGAACCGGTCGTGCAGCTCGGTGAGGAACCGCAGCGCATCCGGAGTGAGGATCTCGTCGTACCGCTCGCGCAGTTCTCCGGTGATCTCGATGCTCGTGTTCATTGCTTCATTCCTTCTGCTGGTCTGCTGCGATTCAGTGGAACTGCGCTGTCTCGGTGGAGCCGACGAGCGCCAGGGTCTCGCTGTCCGGGTTCAGTGCCGTCGCGATGCGGTCGAAGTAGCCGGTGCCGACCTCGCGCTGGTGGCGGGTTGCGGTGTAACCGTGCGCCTCGGAGGCGAACTCGGCCTCCTGCAGCTCGACGTAGGCGCTCATCTGCCGCTCCTTGTAGTCGGCCGCGAGCGTGTACATCGAGTGGTTGAGGGCGTGGAACCCGGCCAGGGTGATGAACTGGAACGCGTACCCCATCGCCGCGAGCTCCTTCTGGAAGCGCGCGATCTGGTCGTCGTCGAGGTGCCGCTTCCAGTTGAATGACGGGGAGCAGTTGTAGGCCAGCTTCTTGCCCGGGAACCGCGCGTGGATCGCCTCCGCGAAGGTGCGCGCGAGCTCGATGTCGGGCTCGGCGCTCTCCACCCAGAGCAGGTCGGCGTACGGCGCGTAGGCGAGGCCGCGAGCGATGACCGTGTCGATGCCAGGGGTCGTGCGGTAGAAGCCCTCCGCGGTGCGCTCGCCGGTGAGGAACGGCTTGTCGCGGTCGTCGATGTCGCTCGTGATGAGGGTCGGCGGCGAGCGAATCGGTGCGCGCGATGATGATGGACGGCACGCCGGCGACATCGGCGGCGAGGCGCGCGGCGTTCAGGGTGCGGATGTGCTGCTGGGTGGGGATGAGCACCTTGCCGCCCATGTGGCCGCACTTCTTCTCGCTCGCGAGCTGGTCCTCCCAGTGCACGCCGGCCGCTCCCGCCTCGATCATCGAGGTCATGAGCTCGTATGCGTTGAGCGGTCCGCCGAAGCCGGCCTCGGCGTCGGCGACGATCGGCTGCAGCCAGTCGCGTGCCTCCGCGCCTTCCGCGAACTCGATCTGGTCGGCGCGCAGCAGCGCGTTGTTGATGCGGCGGACAACCGCGGGAACCGAGTTCGCCGGGTAGAGGCTCTGGTCCGGGTAGGTCTGGCCGGACAGGTTGGCGTCGGCCGCGACCTGCCAGCCGGAGAGGTAGATGGCCTTGAGCCCCGCACGCACCTGCTGCACCGCCTGGTTGCCGGTCAGCGCGCCGAGCGCGTTCACGAACGGCTCCTCGTGGATGTAGCGCCACAGGTTCTCGGCGCCGCGGCGAGCCAGGGTGCGGTCCTCGCGGACGCTGCCGCGCAGGGCGATGACGTCCTCGGCGCTGTAGTCGCGCGTCGACCCCCGCCCAGCGGGCATCCGTCTTCCACTCGGTCTGCGAGCTGATCAGCGGTCTGGGTCTGGTCTCCTGCGCGGGTGGTGTTCATCGGTGCCTCCGGTAGATCGTCCATGGCCCGCGACTCGGGCCCGTGACACCACTCTCCGGGCACGAGCAAGCGGTTCTGCGCGCTCTACCCACTAGAAATTTGCCCGTTTTTCTGCGATTCGGAAATGTATGCGGGCGAGTGGTAAACGGAGGATTTGAGTGCATCCGCCCGCCATTCACTTCGGATTCCGTAGCCCGTGGCGACATTGACAATCAATCTCGTTGCGGTTCTGCCCAAACTCCGCTTGACTACAGCACGACCCCCGTCCCATCGTTGTGAACCGGAGGCCTGAAGCCCAAGTGACTGTTTCGACCAATCTCACGAGCGAGGCTTCCCCTGGATCAAGCGAGTACGCCGGGCGCGCGGAAGCGCCCGGCACGGTCGTTCTGGAGTCGGTAACCAAGACATTCGGTGCCAGCACTGCGGTCGACAGCATCGACCTTCGCGTCGAACCCGGCGAATTCCTGTCCCTTCTCGGGCCATCCGGATGCGGCAAGACCACCACCCTGCGCATGCTCGCCGGTTTCGAGCAGCCGGATGCCGGTCGCATCCGCATCTCGGGCCAGGACGTGCTCGGGGTCCCACCGCACAAGCGCAACGTCAACACGGTCTTCCAGGCTTACGCGCTGTTCCCGCACATGAGCGTCGCGGAGAACGTCGCCTACGGGCTGCTGCAAAAGCGTGTCCCCAAGGCCGAAGCGCGCCAGCGCGTAACCGAGGCTCTCGAGATGGTGAAGATGCGCTCCTTCGCCGACCGCCGCCCGAACATGCTGTCGGGGGGCCAGCAGCAGCGCATCGCCCTGGCGCGCGCACTCATCAACCGCCCGGCGGTCCTGCTGCTCGACGAACCGCTTGGCGCACTCGACCGGCAGCTGCGCGAAGAGATGCAGGTCGAGCTGAAGCTGCTGCAGTCCCGCCTCGGCATCACCTTCATCTTCGTCACCCACGACCAGGGCGAGGCACTGTCGATGAGCGACCGGATCGCCATCATGCGCGACGGGCGCATCGAGCAGCTGGCGGATGCCGACACCATCTACGACTCGCCGGCTAACGCCTACGTCGCCGGGTTCATCGGGCAGCAGAACTTCATTCCCGGCACCATCGGGCGCGAGAGCAACCTGCTGGAGACCGCGTTCGGCACGCTGCGAGACCAGCCGCCCCGCCGACTTGGCGCCGGGAACGGATGCCCAGGCCGCGGTCCGTCCTGAACAGGTCAACGTCTCTGAGGCCGAGCCTGCCTCTCGCCTGAACGCACTGCCGGGCGAGCTCATCGGCATCTCGCATCTCGGCGAGACCCTGCAATTCCTCGTCTCGATCGGGGATGGATTGCACCGTCCAGGCCCGGGCACCACGCCCGACTGCGCCGCGCATCCCTGTCGGCGCCACAGTCTGGTGCTCCTGGGAGGCGGACTCACGTCAGCTACTTCCCCGGCGAGCAGGCCGCTCAGGCTCAGGCCGAAATCGAGCGTTCCCTGACCACCCCCGCAGCACCAACCAGTTCGATCTCAGTGAAGGAGCGTCCCTGATGTCCCACGAGCAGCCTGTTCGGATTCTCGCCTCGAGCGCGGCCAGCCGCATGATCGCGGCACAGTACAACCGGCGTCGCTTCCTCAGCTTCGCCGCCGCCGCCGGGGCCGCCGGGCTGCTCGCCGCATGCTCCCCCCAAGGCTCGACCGCCCCTGGGGCGACCGGTGCGGAACTTGAGGACAAGCTGACCATCTACACGTGGGGCGACTACGACGACCCGGAGGTGCTGACCGACTTCACGGCCGACTTCGGTCCCAAGATCACGCTCGACTCCTTCAATTCCAATGAGGAGATGATTTCCAAGCTCATCGCAGCGAAGGGAACGAGTGGCTACGACATCGTCATCCCGACCGGTCCGTTCATCCCGCAGATGGTGGCCAATGGCCTGCTGATGAAGTTCAACCAGGATCTTCTTCCCAACATCAAGCACGTCGACCCTGCGTTCCTCGCACGGGATTGGGACCCGGGCAACGACTACTCGGTGGTCAAGGCGTGGGGCACGACGGGCTTCGTCTACGACAAGACCAAGATCTCGCGGGAGCTGAAGACCTGGAACGACTTCATCGACGCCGCCCAGAATGAGGCGAGCGGCAGTGTCTCGCTCCTCGACGATCCCGGCAGAACTGACGCGGTCTCTATTACTGGGCGAACGGGATCGACTGGAACACGACCGATCCCGCACACCTCGACGCCGCCGAGGACTTCCTCGTGAACACCATGGCCAAGCACGTCGCCGCCTTCGACTCGTACCCCGGCGGGGTCGCGATTCCACAGGCCCAGCACACGCTCATGCAGGCGTGGAATGGCGATGCTCGCATCGGCATCCTCGAGAGCGGCGACCCCGATCGCTGGCAGTGGGTGCTCGGTTCGCCCGCCACAGAACTGTGGGCGGACAACTGGGCGATCGCCGAGGGCGCTCCGCACCCCGGAGGCCGCGCACGCGTTCATCAACTACGTGCTCGATCCCGAGATTTCGCTCGCTGAACTCGACTACAACGGCTACCACACGGGCGTGACCGGGATCGAAGACACCGCGACGCGACGCCGGATTCGAAATGCTCGAACTGGTCTTCTTCACGCCCGAGCAGGTCGCGACGATGCACACCGGTGAAGGTCACTGACGCGCAGCAGCGCATCGTTGAGATCTGGGACAAGACGAAGGCCGCCGCCGGCGCGTAGCCCGCCGGACCACAGCACCATGACGACACACTCTACGAACGCGCCGGTGACGCTGCTCGACACGCCACCGGCTCGCCGCAGACCCGACTGGCTGCAAGGGGCCGCGCGCAGCGCTTGCCTTGCCGGCCTGGGCCTGGCTCACGGCGTTCTTCGTCGCACCGGTCGGCATGGTGCTGTGGTTCAGCTTCGGCTACAAGCCCGGGCATCTTCGGCACCCACGCGAATGACAGGCTGTCCTTCGACCGCTACGCCGAGGCCCTGTCGCCAACCTTCTTCCAGACCTTCCAGAACACGCTGTGGGTGGGTGTGACCGGCACGCTCAGTCTGCCTGGCCATCTCGGTGCCGTTTTCCTATTGGCTGGCGTTGAAGGCAGCCAAACCGCCGCCGCGGCATCCTGCTCGCCATGGTCATGATCCCGTTCTGGACGAACTTTCTGCTCCGCACGATCGGGTGGCAGATCATTCTCGCCCCGGAGGGATGGTTCTCCGGGCTGCTGCAGGCCACGGGTGTCGCTCGATGGGCCGCTTGACATCATGTTCTCGCGCACGGCAGTGCTGCGTCGGCGTCGTGTACAACTACCTGCCGCTCATGGTGCTGCCCCTCTTCGTCGCGTTCGACCGGGTGATCCTGCCGCTTCGCGAAGCGAGCAAGGACTTGGGTGCCGGCCGCTGGCGCACGTTCGTCAACATCACCCTGCCGCTCGCGAAGCCCGGCATCATCGTCGGGATCCTGCTCGTCTACATCCCCCTCATGGGCGACTACATCACGGCCACCGTGCTCGGCGGCGCCAAGGGGAACATGGCCGGTCAGATGGTCGCGAATCAATTCCAGACCGCGCAGAACTGGGCACTCGGCTCGGCGATGGCGGTCGTGCTCATGCTCACGATCATCGTCACGATCGCAATCGCGTTTCTCGTCGCGTGGGTCGCGAGTTTGCCGCTGAGAGCCCGGCGGCGCCTGGTGTTGGGGGCAGAGCAATGAAGCGCACCTCGCTACTCGACCTCTCGATGCGCGTGTGGGCGGGCATCGTGTTCGCCTTCCTGTTCGCGCCCATCATCGTGATCTTCATCTATTCGTTCAACACGGGCCGGCTGCTCGTGTCGTGGGACGGATTCGGCTTCGAGCCGTTTGCAGCGATCGTGACCAAGCCCGCTGTGCGGGACGCGGTGTGGGTGTCGCTCCAGGCCGGAGTCATCTCGGCTGTGCTCGCTACCGTGCTGGGCACTCTCGCCGGCGTCGCTCTCGCGCGCCGCGCAGGCAAGTGGGCGCCATGGTTCCTCGGCCTGCTCGTGCTCGTCACCGTCACGCCGGAGATCGTGGATGCTGTGGCGCTGCTGCCCTGGCTCGTGTTCCTCGGCCAGGATGTCGGGCTCGGCATGTTCGACAACGGCATCGTGCGGCTCGTGGTGGGCCACTCGCTGTTCTCCACCGCAGTTGTGGCGTACATCGTGCGTTCGCGCCTGATCGGAATCGACGAATCACTCGAAGAGGCGGCAGGCGACCTGTACGCGCCACCGTGGCGCCGCTTCACCCAGATCACCCTGCCGCTCGTCACACCTGCGGTGCTCGCCGGCGCCCTGCTGTCGTTCACGCTCAGCCTCGACAACACCGTCGTTGCCGCCTTCGTGCAGGTGTCAGGCGCGACTCCGTGGCCGGTGTATGTCTTCAGTGCGGTGCGCACGGGACTGCGGCCGGAGATCGCCGCCGTGTCGATGATCATGCTCTTGCTCACGCTCGGCGCGCTCGCGCTCGTCGCGGTCGTGCTGCGCCGCGCCGGTGATTCGGCCACAGACATCGCCAAGACCGTCGGCGGCGGCTGAGCCGTCCCGACCAGCCGCTATCCCATCCGAAGGAGTCCCATGCCCACTGCAGACCTCGTCTTCACCGGCGGACCGGTGTTCACCGCCGACGCCGTCCGTCGCCAGGCGACCGGTGTCGCCGTCAAGGACGGTCGCATCATCGCGGTCGGCCATGACGATGTGAAAGAGCTCATCGGCTCCGGCACCGAGGTCGTCGACCTGGGCGGCCGGATGCTCGTGCCCGGCTTCCAGGACGCCCACGTGCACGCTGTCTGGGGCGGTCTCGACATGATCCGCTGCGACCTCTCGAACGAGTTCACCAAGGCCGACTATCTTGCACGCCTGGCCGAATACGCCGCCGCGAATCCGGACAAGGAGTGGATCCTCGGCGGCGGATGGGGCATGTCAGCGTTCCCGGGCGGAACGCCGCGAGCGGAGGACCTGGACACCGTCATCCCGGATCGACCGGCCTTCCTGCCCAACCGCGACGGTCACGGCGCCTGGGTGAACAGCCGTGCTCTCGAGCTCGCGGGCATCACGGCAGACACTCCCGACCCGTCCGACGGTCGCATCGAACGCGACGCCGACGGCAATCCGACCGGCACTCTGCATGAGGGTGCGATGACCCTCGTGAACCGGCTGCTGCCCCCGACCTCGGCCGACGATTACCTGCGCGCGATGCTCATCGGCCAGGAGTACCTGCACTCGATGGGGGTCACGGCGTGGCAGGACGCCATCCTCGGTGACTACGGCGACGCCGGCGACGCCATGCCGGCCTACCTGGCGGCGGCGCGAAGCGGTCAGCTCACCGCGCGCGTTGTCGGCGCACTGTGGTGGGATCGCACGCGCGGCGTCGAGCAGATCCCGGAACTCGTTGCCCGCCGCGAGCAGGGCACGGCCGGCCGGTTCGCCGCCACGAGCGTCAAGATCATGCAGGACGGCGTCGCGGAGAATTTCACCGCAGCGATGATCGAGCCGTACCTCGACGGGTGCGGCCACCCGACCGACAACTCCGGCATCTCCTTCGTCGACCCGAGGGTGCTGCGCGAAGCGGTAGTCACGCTGGATGACCTGGACTTCCAGGTGCACTTCCACGCGATCGGCGACCGGGCGGTGCGCGAGTGCCTGGATTCCGTCGCCGAGGCGCTGACCGCCAACGGCCGCAAGGACAACCGGCACCACATCGCCCACCTGCAGGTGGTGCATCCGGATGACGTCCCCCGGTTCCGGCAGCTCGGTGTCGCGGCGAACATGCAGTCCCTGTGGGCCGCGCTCGAGCCGCAGATGGTCGACCTCACCCTGCCCTTCCTCGGTGACCCGCGGAGTTCCTGGCAGTACCCGTTCGGCGACCTGCTGCGCAGTGGCGCTGTGCTCGCCTCCGGCAGCGACTGGTCGGTAAGCACCCCGAACCCGTTCGCCGCCATCCACGTAGCGGTGAATCGACTGTCCGCGCCGACCGAGAAGGAAGGCGACTACGACGTGTTCCTCCCGGAGCAGCGCATCGACCTGGCCAGCGCGCTCACCGCCTACACGGCCGGCTCGGCGTGGGTGAACCACCTCGACGACACCGGCACCATCCGGACCGGCAACCTCGCCGACCTGGTGGTGCTGGATCGCGATCCGTTCGCCGGATCCCCCGAGGAGATCGGCAACACCCGAACCCTGCAGACCTTCGTCGAACGGCGAGCGCGTCTACGCCGCCGACGACGCCTGACCCACCAATAAGAGAGGAACGTGCCTCGTGGGCACCACCGTTTTTGAGAGGAACCGGCCTGCCGCCGCGCTGGTCGGCGAGTCGCTGAAGCGACAGCAAGCACGCCGTGTTCTGGCTGGACGACCTGGGCGAACGGACCTCATATCCGACGCTCACAGGCGCGCTCCGGTGCGACCTGGCGGTGGTCGGCGGTGGATTCCTCGGCCTGTGGACGGCGGTGCTGGCCAAGCGACGCAACCCGGATGCCCATGTCGTGCTGCTGGAAGGCCGCACCCTCGGCTGGGCGGCATCCGGTCGCAACGGCGGCTTCTGCGAGGCGAGCCTGACCCACGGCGAACAGAACGGCCGGAACCGCTGGCCCAAGGAAATCGACCAACTGAACCGGCTCGGGCTTGAGAACCTCGACGAGATCGAACGCGCGGTGCTCGAGTTGGGCATCGACTGCGAATTCGAGCGCACCGGGTCGATCGACCTCGCCATCGAGGACCACCAGGTTCAGTGGCTGCGTGAGGAGCAGACCGACGCCGACAACGTCTTCCTCGACGCTGACGCCGTTCGCGCAGAAGTGGACTCCCCCACCTACCTCGCCGGACTCTGGCACAAGCGCAGCACCGCGCTGATCCACCCCGGAAAGCTCGTCGCGGGGCTGGCCCGGGTCGCCGCCGAACTGGGCGTGGAGATCTTCGAGAACTCGCCGGTGAAACGGATCGACGCCGAGGACGCAGCCGGGCATCCGGTGTCGCGGCTGGTGACCGCGCAGGGCGAGGTGACGGCCACCAAGACAGCGCTGGCGACCAACGCGTTCCCGTCGCTGCTGAAACGCAACGCGCTGGCCACCGTTCCGGTCTACGACTATGTGCTGATGACCGAGCCGCTGAGCGCCGAGCAGCTGGCGTCGATCGGCTGGCAGAACCGGCAGGGGCTGGCCGACCTGGCGAACCAGTTCCACTATTACCGGATGAGCGCAGACAACCGGATCCTGTTCGGCGGCTACGACGCGATCTACCACTACGGGCGGCGGCTGCGCAGTTCGTACGAGGAACGACCGCAGAGCATTCGAGCGCCTCGCAAGCCATTTCTTCACGACCTTCCCGCAACTGGAGGGCACCCGCTTCACTCACCGCTGGGCTGGGGCGATCGACAGCTCGACTCGGTTCTGCGCGTTCTTCGGAACCGCTCGCGGCGGTCGCGTCGCCTACTCGGCCGGTTTCACCGGACTCGGTGTCGGAGCGGTTCACTTCGCGGCGAACGTGATGCTCGACCAGCTCGACGGCCTGACGACCGAGAGAACGGAACTCGAGATGGTGCGCAAGCGCCCGCTGCCGTTCCCGCCCGAGCCCATCGCGTCGATGGGCATCCAGGCCACCCGGTGGTCGATGGACCGAGCCGACCACAATCGCGGGCGCAGGAATCTCATCCTGAAGACGCTCGACGCGCTCGGCTTGGGCTTCGATTCCTGACATTCTGGTGGGATGACGACGGTGATGCCCGTGCCCGCTGACGACACCAGCCTGGATGCGCTCACCATCGGCAAGCGCATCCGGCAGCTGCGGCAGAGCCGCGGCATGACCCTGGAGGACCTCGGCACCGCGATCGGGCGAGCCGCCTCTCAGGTCAGCGTGCTGGAGAACGGCAAGCGGGAACCGAGGCTCAGCGACCTGCAGACCGTCGCGCGCGCTCTTGGCGCGACCCTCGACGACCTGCTCAGCGCCGAACCGCCGTCGCGGCGAGCCCAGCTGGAGATCGCGCTCGAGCGCATCCAGCGCGGGCCGCTCTACAGCTCGCTCGGGCTTCCGCCCCTGCCTGTGCGCAAGTCGCTCAGCGACGAGGCGATCGAGACTGTGCTCGGGCTGCACGCAGAACTCGAGCGGCTGCACCGCGAGCGCGCGGCGACCCCGGAGGAGGCGCGTCGGGCCAACACCGAGCTGCGCGACCAGATGCGCAGGCAGAACAACTACTTCCCGGAGCTCGAGAGCACCGCTCGCGGCCTTCTCGCTGCGGTCGGGCACACCGGGGGTCCGCTCTCCCAGCGACTCGCATCCGAACTCGCCGCCCACCTCGGTTTCACCCTGCACTACGTCACCGATCTGCCGGCATCCACCCGCTCGGTGAGCGACCTGCGACACAAGCGCATCTATCTCCCGGTGGACAAGAAGGGCAGCGACCCGCGCGGGTCGCTGCTGCGCGCGCTGGCCGGGCACGTGCTGGGTGCCGAGGAGCCTAAGGACTACCGCGACTTCCTGCTGCAGCGGGTTGAGACCAACTACCTTGCGGCGGCGCTGATGGTGCCCGAGGCGGGTGCGGTCGAGTTCCTGACCGCGGCGAAGGCGAACCGGGAGTTGTCGGTAGAGGACCTGCGGGATGCCTTCGCGGTCACCTACGAGACCGCCGCGCACCGCTTCACCAACCTGGCGACCCACCACCTAGGGCTTCCGCTGCACTTCCTGAAGGTGCACCAGTCGGGCACCATCTCCAAGGCGTACGAGAACGACGACGCCAAATTCCCGCACGACGTGCTCGGAGCGGTCGAGGGGCAGGTGGTGTGCCGGTTCTGGAGCGCGCGGCAGGTGTTCGACATCGCCGACCGGTTCAGCCCGTATCACCAGTACACCGACAAGCCGAACGGCACCTACTGGTGCACCTCGAGCATCCAGTCGACCGCGCAGGGCGACTTCTCGGTGAGCGTCGGCACGCCATTCGCTCACGTGAAGTGGTTCCGCGGGCGGGACACGGCGAACCGGAAGAATTCCGGATGCCCGGACCCGGCGTGCTGCCGGCAGCCACCAGCGCCGCTGGCCTCGAAGTGGGGCGAGCAGTCGTTCCCCAGCCCCCGCCTGCAGTCGTCACTGCTCGCCGCGGTGCCTGTGGACACGTTCACCGGGGTGGACCACACCGAGGTGTACGAGTTCCTGGAAACCCACGCCCCGGCATCCTGACGCCACTGAGACTGCCCGGAACCCCTGTTATGCAGGACATTCGGCCCACCCAGAGCCTGGGCACTGGGATCCGGGGCCGTTCGGGGTCGAAAGTCCTGCACAACGAGGGATGTCCTGCATGACAGAACGTACTTGCGGGGATCATGATTGTGTCAGTACATTGATACATATGTTGGACAGCTTGGGTCGCAACTACAACATCACGCTCATCGTCGTTGCAGTGGCCGTCCTCGCGCTTGGCGTCGTCTTCGTCATGACGTTTTCGCGCTCCCGGATGCGCCGTAGGACGCGAAGCGTCGCGCGCACCGTGGGTCTGGCGCTTCCCGCCGACACGTTCGCTCTCGAGCGGCGCGTCATGTACCGCATGCGCGCAGCAACCGGGGGCGGCGCACTCGGGGGGCTGATCACTCTTGGGCTCTCCCTGTGGTTCTCGCCCCGCAGTGCGAGCGGAGAGACGGTCGCGTGGATCCTCTTCGCGGCCGGTAGCATCGCCGCGGGAGGCGCACTCGGCGTCGGGCTCGTGGCCACACTTCGTCGGCCCCGGCGTCCGGAAGGCACGCGGTTTGCCCGCGCCCGCGCGGTGACACTGGCCGATTACCTCATCGGCCTCGAGCGAGTTGGTGCGCGCGTGGTCGTGGCACTTGCTGTGACGGTCACCTTGACTTCGACGGCACTCAGCAACGCCTGGGGTTTCGAGCCGCTGATGCCGTCGGTTCTCTCGGTTGCCATGGTGGCACTGTCGGTCATCGCGCTCGTCGGGTTCGAAATCCTCGCCCGCCGGATCATTGCGCGCCCGCAGCCGGCTGGCTCGCCCGAAGAGCTCGCCTGGGATGACGCGCTGCGCGCGTGGGATGCACGAGACCTCGTGACCACACCCATCGTCTTTGGCGGATGGGCTCTGTTCCTGATCTTCAGTGAACTATCGTCGACGCCCCTCGACAACGGGTTCGCGCAGACGATGCGCATGTTCTTCAGCGTGACCTTTCTGATTTTCGCCGTGGCGCTCTTGGTCACAGCGATAGTGTCGCTCGCCGTCAATCCCCAACAGCATTACCTGCGTCGATTGTGGCCCGAGCTGGCAGGCGGACGCTCGTGATCACCATCGACGCGAGGTCACCGGTGCCACCATTCGAGCAGCTGCGGCGACAGCTGCTCGAGCAGGTGCGCACCGGCGAATTGGCGCCCGGCGTGCGGTTGCCTACTGTTCGTCGGCTCGCCGACGATCTAGGCATCGCGCCCGGCACTGTCGCGCGTGCCTACCGCGAACTGGAGCAGGACCAGATAATCGAGACCCGCGGCCGGAACGGCACGTTCGTCTCCAGCCACGGCGATGCCGCCGAGCGGAAGGCGCAGGAGGCGGCCGCCGAATACGCGGCGCGCATCCGGCAGCTCGGAATCGACGCCGAAGAGGGTGTGCGCCTGGTCGCCGCCGCGCTGGGATCAGCGCCGAGCTCGTAGCGGTCTAGTCCTCGGGCTGCGCTGCGAGGCTCCCGCTGATCGGCTCACCGGACGCCCGGTTGACGAAGCAGTTGAAGTCGCGACGACCCTCGTTCCAGGCCTGTTCGGTCGCGGGGAAGCTGGCCTCGACCTGAAGGTCGGTGTACGCGCCCGCAGCCTGGTAGTCCAGCACGGTGGCGGCCGTGCACAGCGGTTGCAGCCGCGTGTCGAGCGCGGCAACACCCGGGAACGGGTCGGCACCGGTCTCCGGCAGCGGCACGATGCCGCGGTGCACCAGCTGCGCGCTGTGGTCAGCGCCGCAATCGACGACCGTGAAGGTGTCGCTCCAGGCGCCGGAGTAGCCATCGAGGCACTCGCCGCCCCGGAGCAGGTCCCACGAGTACTGCCCTGGCGGGAGCGCCCCGGCCGTGTCGGCCGAGTCCTCGACGACTCCGGATGCCGCCTGCGGCGCGCCGACGAGACCTGGCATCTTGGTGCCGAGCATGAACAGCGCGACCAGCGCAAGCACCGCCACGACCGAACCGGCCGCCCACATGAGCTTCTTCTGCGTCGAGCTGACGCCGCCGACCGCGCCCTCTTCGGTCGCCTCCGCCTGGCGGCGCGCGGCGAACGGGTTCTCGCTGGCGATCGGCTCTGCTTCATAGTCGCGGAACTGCTGCTCGCCGAACAGGTCATCGAGCGCACCGCCGGCCGGAGCTGCGAACACCTCGGTAGGCAAGTCGGAAGTCACGGTGCTCGACGCGGACACCAGCGGCTCAGCGAATGCCACTGTCGGCGCTTCGGCAGCGACCGCGGCCGTGAGCGACTCCCCGAGTGCGACCGTCGGCGGACCGAGAGTCGGCTCCGGCGGCTCCACAAGCGGCGGTGGCTCTTCATTCGCGCCGAGGCTCTCGGCCAGCCAATCCTCGAGACTCGCCTCGCCTGGTTTGGTCACTGCGCAGAACCTCCGGATGCCAGCCCAAGGTCGGCGAGCCCGATCGCCGCCAGATATGGATAGCCGGCCGCTTCGATGCGCTCGCGTGCGCCGGTATCGCGGTCGACGACCACGGCGACCGCCACGATCTCGGCTCCGACCTTCACGAGCGCGTCGATCGCCTGGAGCGGTGAACCGCCAGTGGTGGACGTGTCTTCAACCACGATCACGCGCTTACCCGCGACATCCGGTCCCTCGACCTGACGACCCCGGCCGTGATCCTTCGGCTCCTTGCGCACGACGAAGGCGTCGTAGGCGAGTCCCCGGGCTGCCGCCTGGTGCAGGATCGACGCGGCGATCGGGTCGGCGCCCATGGTCATGCCGCCGACCGCTGCGACCTCCGGGATCGGCGCGATGAGGTCGAGCATCACCTGACCGATGAGCGGTGCGACGCGGTGGTCGAGGCTGACACTCCGCAGGTCGACGTAGAAGTTGGCGCGCGCGCCGCTAGTGAGGGTGAAGTCTCCGTGGAATACTGCATTCCGCGAGATGTGCTCAATGAGCTGTTGGCGCGCGTCCGTCACCCGACCAACTCTAGTGAGAAGTCTCATGCCATCTCGCACCAATTCCCGCGTGGTCCCGGCGCTGCTGGCGGTGCTCGCTTCGCTGTGGTCGCTGTTCCTGCTCCCCGCCCAGCACGTGGCATGGGAGTCGCTCCCCGACTATCCGGCGCCGGGCTGGGCACATGCGATCGAGCCGCTGCCGATCTACGACGGCTACCGTGCGCTGTTCGCGCCGCTGGGTTGGACCGACGACTACCTTCTGTTCGGCGCATCCGCGTCTGTCTCGTTCGTGCTGCTGGCGTTCGCGATGCGACCCATCACGACAACACTCGGCGTCACAGGGGCGATCACCTTCTGGGTCACTCTCGCGAGCGGCCCGCTGGTGATCGTCAGCTATCTCGCGCGGGACTGGCCGCAGCCGCTCAGTGCGCTGTGGGGCATCGAACCGTTCCTGCTGATCGCGATCAGCGTGCTGGCGATCGTGTGCGCCATCGTGGCGTTCCGCCGAGGCATCCGACCCCGCTGGCCGATCGTGCTGTTCGGCGCGCTGCTCGTGTTCTTCCTCGCCGGTACCGTGCTGTTCGCTTACTACCCGCACGGGTCGATGGTGGTCGGCGGGCTCGCCGTCGCGGCGTCCGTCGGCTGGTGGGACACCCGCTCCCGGTAGCGTTGAGCCATGCGCATCGCGACCTGGAACGTCAACTCCATCCGCACACGCTACGGGCGGGTCGTCGACTGGCTGGTTCGTGAGGACATCGATGTGCTCGGCATGCAGGAGATCAAGTGCAAGCCGGAGCAGTTCCCCATCGAGGCGTTCGAAGAGGCCGGCTACGAGGTCGTCGCTCACGGGCTCAACCAGTGGAATGGCGTGGCCTTCGCGAGCCGCCTGCCGATGACGGATGTCGAGACCAGCTTCCACGACCAGCCCGGCTTCGAGAAGGGCAAGGAGGGCGTCGGGCTGCCGCTCGAGGCGCGGGCGCTCGGCGTGACGGTCGAGGACATCCGGCTGTGGAGCCTGTACGTGCCCAACGGCCGCGCGCTCGAGGACCCGCACTACTACTACAAGCTCGACTGGCTCACCCGGCTGCGGGTGTACGCGCAGAACTGGCTGCAGGAGCATCCGGATGCCCCGCTCGCGCTCATGGGTGACTGGAACGTCGCGCCGACCGACGCCGACAACGGCGACCCGGCGGTGGTGCCGGGGTTCTCAACGCACGTATCAGAGCCGGAACGCGCCGCGTTCAACGCCTTCGCTGAGGCGGGCATCATCGACGTGGTGCGCCCGCACGTGCCGGAGGGCCTGTTCACCTACTGGGACTACAAGCAGCTGCGGTTCCCGCGCAACGAGGGCATGCGCATCGACTTCATCCTCGGCTCTCCGGCGTTCGCCGAGATGGTGACGGATGGCGCCATCCACCGGAATGAGCGCAAGGGTGACGCCCCGAGCGACCACGTGCCGGTCACGGTCGACCTTGCAGAAGACGATGGCGACGACGACGATCGCCCGATGATCTTCTGACGAAAGCTACGCCTGCGTGTACAGGTACTGATCGATCAGGTAGTCGGCGATCGCCATCGATGACGTGGCCGCCGGCGACGGCGCGTTACGCAGCAGCGTCACCGGCCCGACCTGGTCCACCGCGAAGTCGTCGAGCAGCGCTCCGTCTCGCCCCCACGCCTGCGCGCGCACACCGGCAGCGGTCTTCGCGGTGAGGTCGGACATCTTCAGCTCTGGCACGAAGCGGCGGGCCTTGCGGAAGTACAGCGGCTTAAGCAGGGAAGCGCTGATCTCATCGACGCCCATCCGCCAGTGTTTCCTCGCCAGCGCGGGCGCGCCCGGCCAGGTCAGCGACTGCCAGGTGTCCCGCGCGGAGATCGTCAGCCACCGGTAGCCCTCGCGCGCGAGAGCCGGCACAGCGTTCGGGCCGACGTGAATGTCGTCGTAGACGCCACGGGTGAAGTGCACACCGAGGAACGGGAAGCGCGGGTCGGGCACCGGGTAGATCATGCCGCGCACGAGGTCGTTGCGCGCCGGATCGAGGGACCAGTACTCGCCACGGAAAGGGAGGATCTTCGGTGACGGGTCGGCGCCGACCATGCGCGCGACGACGTCCGAGTGCAGACCGGCGCAGACGACAACACGATCGAAGGTGTGCTCAGAGGCGCCCGTGCGAACCACGACCTTCGCCCCGTCGATGGTCATCGCCTCGACCCTCTCGCCGAGCAGGATGGTTCCCCCATCATCACGGACATCCTGCGCCATCGCCTCGGTGATGGCCGCGTAGTCGACGACGGCGGTGTGCGGCGAGTGCACCGCCGCAACCCCCGCCACGTGCGGCTCGATCTCGCGCAAGCGGGCGACGTCGTCGATGCGCGCGAGATCCGGCACCCCATTGGCACGGGACCGCCGCTCGATCTCGTTCAGGGCCGGCACTTCCGACTCGTCCACGGCGACAACGAGCTTGCCGATCTCCCGGTAGGGCAGATCCTTCTCCTGGCAGTACTCCCGGATGGCCACACGTCCCAGCGCGCACAGCCTGGCCTTGAGGGACCCGGGCGCGTAGTACAGCCCGGCGTGCACCACTCCCGAGTTGCGACCGGTCTGGTGCTGGGCGAGATGGGACTCTTTCTCGATCACAGTGACCTCGCCGAGCCCGCGCTGCAGGAGCGCCCGCGCCAGCGCGATGCCGACTATGCCGCCGCCGATGACCCCGATGCGCTCGCTCATCTCGTGGCCTTCCCGATGGCAGACTGCGCCCCGAACGGCTGTGCTCCGTCGGGCCGGGAGTCCATGGGCCAAGATTAGTCACCGGATGCCGTGAGACACACAGGTTCGGTCGCTGAAACTTTTTGCCCGTCGGCGGTAGACACATCTGTCGCGCCCCCTCATGGGGGCATCGGAATGGCTATTCTGGGAGCGTGATTGAGACGACCGCCACGGTGCCGCGAACAACCATTTCCGGCGACGAGGGAATCGCCACCAGCAAGGTGGTGACAACGGTCTTCGAAGCGATCCTCGCCGACATCAACGAGGGCAGGCTTCTGCCGGGCCAGAAGATAAGTGACACCAACCTCGCGGAGTCCTTCGGCGTCTCCAGGACACCGGTTCGCGAGGCGATCCAGCGTCTCCGCGAGATCGGCCTGGTTGAGGCGTCGGCCAACCGCTTCACGCGCGTCGCCGTGGTGAGCCCGCAGCAGACCGCGAACGCCATGACCGTCTGGATCGCTCTCTACGCCGCGCTCATCGAAGAGGTCGTTCCGGTCGCGACAGACGAACTGGTCGAACAGCTGGCCGCCGACCATGCCGCGTTCCAAGACGCGGTCGCGAAGCTTGATGTGCAATCGATCGCGACAACCAACTTCCAGTTCTTCAACCGCATGGCGGTCGTCTCGAACAACCCGGAGTTGCGCCGCGCCATCCGCTCGGTCGTGCACATGGTGCGACTCGGCAGCCTCCACCTTCCCGAGTTCATCGACC
Organism: uncultured Actinomycetota bacterium; assembly: GCA_963702165.1. Taxonomy (GTDB): domain Bacteria; phylum Actinomycetota; class Actinomycetes; order Actinomycetales; family Microbacteriaceae; genus Terrimesophilobacter. The sequence continues at coordinate 2,089,786 of OY969722.1, forward strand.
TGACGGCGCTGGCCCAGGCGCAGACCGAGCTGCTTGCGGCCACCCGGACGCGCGACCTAGAGAAGGCGCGCCAGGCGCTCGGCGTCATCCGCGGCATCCGTATCCCGCAGTAGCGCACTCACGCCGACCTCTGGCGTGCTGGACGGGCGCTGGCATAGCGTTGCATCATGCCCACCATCGACGTCGACGGTGCCCGGCTCTACTACGAGACTGCGGGCAGTTCCGACTCCCCTGCCCTACTGCTGATTCACGCCGGAATCGCCACACTGCGCATGTGGGATCCCCAGGTGGAGGCGCTGGCCAGGGACCACTACGTCATCCGCTACGACACGCGAGGCTTCGGTGAGACGGAGACCGAAGACGTCGAGTTCTCCAACCGAGCCGATGCGCGCGCGGTGCTGGATCACCTGGGTGTCGACAAGGCGACCGTCATCGGCTGCTCTCGCGGCGGCATGATCGCGATCGACCTCGCCGTCGAGTCGCCGGAGCGGGTCGCCGGACTGGTCACCATAGCGAAGCGGTCCAGGCGGGTTCCCTGTCATCGAGTTGACGGAGCGCGAGGATGCCCTGTTCGACGAGCTGGACGCTCTCGTCGAAGAGGAGGACTGGGAGCAGATCGCCCGCAAGGAGGTCGAGCTGTGGTCGTTCGGAGCCGAGCGTTCCGCCGCCGATCTCGACCCCGTCTTCGTTGAGACCGCGTACTCGCTCAATGCCGCCAATGTGCGGCACGCCGATGAGGAGCCGTCGCCGATCCCGCTCGATCCACCCGCATACGACCGAGTCGTCGACATCACGGTGCCGACCCTGGTGATGGTCGGCGACCACGACGTGTCCGAGACGCTCGCCCAGTACGAGTACCTGGTGACCACGATTCCGAACGCCGACGGCTGCCGCTTCCCTGACTCGGCGCACCTGCCCAATGTCGAGCAACCCGAGGAATTCGAGCGGGTTCTGGTGGATTGGCTGCGCGAACACGGGCTGTAAGCACTTTCCCTGCGCCATTCCCACCCGAAACGCACCATAACGGCCGAAGTCACAAAGAAATCCGGTATCGCGCCCCCGTAGGCTGGAGGGGAATGACTGCACAGTGCGGTCCCGATTCGACGATGCGGAGGTTGAACCATGTCCCAGCACGCAGCGCAGCACGCGACGCAGGCAATCATTGGCGAACCCGAGGTCGTCGAGGACGGCGCGACCGCACAGTCGCCGGCCTGGCTGGCCCTCAAGAGCGCCGTGAGCGAGATTCGCGAACTGCAGATCAAGGACGGCAGCATCCCGGATGCTGCCAACCACGCGCGAGCGGCCGAACTCGTGGGCGAGATCACCGCGCGCATCCAGGAGTTGGCCCCGCTGTTCCCGCACGACGCCGAGTACCTGCGGGCATCCGTCGCCGACTTCGAGCGGTGGGCGGCGGACGGCTTCGGCGTGCCGGACTTCCTCGACTCGCTCGTCGCGTTCCACCCGGAGCAGCACCGCGTCGACGGCCTCCGCCACCTCGTCGTCTTCCCGATGTACACGCAGAACGGCAGCAGCGACCGGCTGGTCGAGGCGGTGCTGATCGAGGTGATCTGGCCGGAGTTCGTCGCCGAGCTGGAGGCCGGCGACTACTCGAACAAGCTGTTCGTGCCGGTGCGCTTCGTCGACTTCACGGCCGGCTACGACACCAACGCCGCCGTGCTGTTCCCGGAGACGGTCGCGATGCGGGAGATCCCGACGTTCACCTGGGGCGCCATCTTCGCCGACCGCGAGGCCGCTCGGTTCCGCCGCGTCGTGCGTGCGGCATCCGAGATCACCGGTCTCGACCTGCCCGCCGACGCGCGCGAGCTGCTCGACGACCAGGAGCTCACCGAAGAGACCTTCGTGATGTGGGACCTGATCCACGACCGCACCCACATGCGCGGCGACCTGCCGTTCGATCCGTTCATGATCAAGCAGCGGATGCCGTACTTCCTCTACTCGCTCGAGGAGCTGCGCTGCGACCTGACCGCGTTCCGCGAGTCGGTGCGGCTGGTGCGCGCCGAGGACACCGACCCGGTGACCCGCAAGCACGCGCAGCTCGTGCAGTACACGGTCATCTTCGACCGCATCTTCCGGTTCGCCCTCACCGGCAGCCGGGTGCGCAACTACGACGGCCTCGGCGGCCAGCTGCTGTTCGCGTGGATGCACCAGCACCACGTGCTGCACTGGACCGACACGACGCTCAGCCATCGACTGGGACGAGGTTCCGGACGTCGTGAACGCGCTCGGCGAGGCGATCGACGACCTCTACTGGCGCTCCATCGACCGGCCGAAGGTCGCGCACTGGCTCGCCGCGTACGAGCTGGTCTCGGGGACGCTCGACGCCGCATCCGGCATCGAAGTGGGCCCGCGGCCTGGACGACGAGACGCTCGCCGGACCGGCCAAGGGGCTACACCGACCAGGTGCTGGACGACGAGTTCCCGCTGTCGATGTTCTACGAGGCGCTGCAGAAGAAGATGGCCGACGTCATCGAGTCGACGTCGGGCATCACCGGCGCCGCTGACCTGCATCCCCGCGCCAGTTTGTTGACCGCGCGCCCGCTGAAGCGGCGCGCGGTCGACAATGCGCGGCGCGGTTGCGGGGTCGAGGCGCGGCGGCTCCGTCGCGAGGCGGATGTGACGCCCCCGGCACCTCGGTAGCGTTGACGGATGGCTACCGACGAGTGGGTGCGCAAACGACCCGGTCCCGACGGCTACCGGCGCGACGCGCTTGCGGCCCTCGCCCTGATGATCGGCGCCGCCCTGTCGTCGCTGCTGCACACCCGCGTCGGCTGGTACAACGACCCGGCGCCGCTGCTGGCTGAGCGCGCTGGCCGTGATCGCCGACTCACCGCTGCCGCTCGCCTTCCGGCGCCGCTGTCCCGAGCGCCGTCGCGATCTTCGTGGCGGTCGCCTTCTTCGTCAGCCAGCAGTTCATGGTGCCCGAGATGCTGTTCAGCAACATCGCGCTGTTCATGGCGATCTACACCGTCGGCGCGTGGGGTCGTGATCGACGCCGTGCCAACATCGTCGCGCGGCTTCATCATCGCGGCCATGCTCGTCTGGGTCGTGGTCAACGTGGTCGTCACGGTGATCGGATCCGGACTCGCTGCCCGACTTCTCCCGCTCCGGGCTCTTCTCGCAGCTCGCTTCGCTCGCCATCATCCAGGTGGTCACCAACCTGCTCTACTTCGGCGGCGCCTTCTTCTTCGGCAACACCGCATGGCGTGCAGCGCGAGAGCAAGGCGCTGCTGACCGCGCGAACCGCTGAGCTCGCCGAGGAGCGCGAGCGCCGAGCGCGTGCAGGCGGTCGCGCTCGACCGGTTGCGTATCGCGCGCGAACTGCACGACGTCGTCGCCCACCACGTCTCGGTGATGGGCGTCCAGGCCGGGGCGGCTCGGCGAGTGCTGCAGACCGACCCGGACCAGGCATCCGCTTCGCTCGAGCTGATCGAATCCGAGCGCCCGAACCGCGGTCGACGAATTGCACCGCCTGCTCACGACCCTGCGCGAGAACGAGACCGACACTGCGAGCGACGAGTGCTTCAACACGCGGCGTCGAACAGCTCGATGAGCTCGCCGAGCAGACCCGCCAGTCCGGCACCCCGGTGAGCGTGCGGGTGATCGGCGAGCCGGTGCCGCTCAGCCCGCTCGTGAGCTTCACGCTGTACCGGGTGGCGCAGGAGGCGCTCACCAACATCCGCAAGCACGCGGGCACCCGCGCCACCGCCGACGTGCGGTTGCGCTACGAACCGGATGCGGTCGAGCTCGAGGTCGCCGACACCGGACTGGGCAGGGCGCGCTGCCGCTCGCGGGAGCGGCCTCGGCCAGCTCGGGCATGCGCGAGCGCGTCATCGCCGTCGGCGGCGAGCTCGACGTCGGCCCGCGCAGCCGCGGCGGCTACCTGGTGCGCGCGCGCATCCCGCTCACCTCGGGGCGCAGCCTTGTCGCTCGCTCGGCGGAGCACGCGTGATCCGGGTCCTCCTCGTCGACGACCAGGAACTCGTGCGGGCCGGATTCCGCATCATCCTGCAGAGCGGAGCCCGGCATCGATGTCGTCGGTGAGGCCGGCGTCAGGTGCCGACGCGATCGAGCTGGGCCGCGCACTCAACCCGGATGTCGTCTGCATGGACATCCAGATGCCCGGCATGGACGGCCTTGCGGCCAGCCGGCAGATCGTCGGCGACACTTCGCTGCGCTCGCGCGTGCTGATCCTGACCACCTTCGACCGGGACGACTATCTGTTCGAGGCGCTGGGGCCGGCGCGAGCGGGTTCCTGCTGAAGACCGCCAGCCCGGAGAAGCTGGTCGAGGCGGTGCAGCGTGGTCGCCGAGCGGTGACGCGATGCTCGCCCCGGAGGTCACGCGTCGCGTCATCGCCCGCTTCGGCGGTGCCGCCGCACCCGCCCCCGCGGTGGCGACGGCATGTCGGACTCACCGAGCGGGAACGCGGAAGTGCTTGTGCTGGTCGCGCAGGGACTGTCGAACGCCGAGATCGCCACGCGGCTGTTCGTCGGGGAGGCCACGGTGAAGACGCACGTGTCGAACGTGCTCGCCAAGCTCGGCGTGCGTGACCGGGTGCAGGCGGTCGTCTACGCATACGAGCACAGGCTGGTGACTCCGCGGTAACGCTGCGCCAATCGCGCCGAGGGTTGACCGGCATCCGGATGCCACCTAACGTTAAGCAACCGATTAATTAAGGAGTCACTTAATTGGCTGCGGCGACTGACGAATTGAGCGCGGTGTTCTCGGCCTTGGCCGACCCGACCCGACGCGCGATACTCTCGCGGCTTCGTGGCGGGCCGACCACGGTGGGGGAATTGTCCGCGCCCTTCTCCATCAGCGCCCCGGCGATCTCGCAGCACCTGCGGGTGCTGGAGAACGCCGGCCTGATCGAACGCACCGCGACCGCGCAATGGCGCACCTGCAGCATCCGCACCGAGCCGCTCGACGACGTTCAAGAGTGGATCGAGAAGCACCGCGCTGACTGGAGCGAACGGTTCGACCGGCTCGACGAGCGACTCCGTCAACTCAAGGGAGAGTAGCGATGAGCGAGACAGCAACGCAGAAGCAGTTCACCATTGTGCGCGTGTTCGACGCGCCACGCGACGTGCTCTGGCGCGCCTGGACCGATCCGGAGGAGTGGCCGCACTGGATGCACCTCACCGGCCTCACAACGCCGCGCGAATCTGTCAGCGCGGACGTGCGCGCCGGCGGACGCTACGGCTACACCATGGTCGCCCCGGACGGCACCGGCTACCCGTCCGGCGGTGTCTACCGCGAGGTGGTGGAGCCAGAGCGGCTCGTGTTCACCTGGGCCGACCCGGCCGATCCGGACGGCGATGCCCCGCTGATCACTGTCACGCTCGATGACCTCGGCGACGGGCGGACGCAGCAGACCTTCCACGTGCTCGGGGTGGACGGCCACGCCGGCGACGACTTCATCTACGACGGCTGGGATCAGGTGTTCGAGGAGCTCACCGGCCACCTGAGCTGAGCCGGCTCCACCGCGAGGAGGAGCGCAAAAACCCGCCGCGCGACGGATGTGCCTGGGGTGGCGCATCCGTAGCGTGGAGCTCATGCTGGAACTCCACTCAATCAACAGGTCGTTCGGCGACCGCCGGGTGCTCACGGATGTCGCGTTCGGCGTCACCGGCGGACGCATGACCGGCTTTGTCGGCGGCAATGGCGCGGGTAAGACCACGACCATGCGGATCATCCTCGGCGTGCTCGCGCCTGATTCGGGTTCGGTGACCCTCGACGGGTCGCCGCTCACCGCCGACGCGCGCACCCGGTTCGGCTACATGCCGGAGGAACGCGGGCTGTATCCCAAGATGAAGGTCGCCGAGCAGGTGACCTACATCGGCCGACTGCACGGCATGCCGACCGAGCACGCCAAGCGCAACACCATGGAGCTGCTCGAGCGGCTCGGACTCGGCGAGCGAGCGAACGACACGGTCGAGAGCCTGTCGCTCGGCAACCAGCAGCGCGCGCAGATCGCCGCCGCCCTGGTGCACGAGCCGGAGGTGCTCGTGCTGGACGAGCCGTTCTCCGGGCTGGATCCCATGGCGGTCGAGGTCGTGCAGGGCGTGCTGAAGGACTTCGCCGCCAAGGGCGCACCCGTGCTGTTCTCCTCGCACCAGCTCGACATCGTCGAGCGGCTGTGCGACGACCTGATCGTCATCGCGGACGGGCAGATCCGCGCCTCAGGCTCGCGGGAGTCGCTGCGCGAGGCGCACGCACCCGGCCTCTACGAACTCACCGTCGCCGGCGACACCGGATGGCTTCGCTCGGAGCCCGGCGTACGGGTCGTCGACTTCGACGGCGGACACGCGGTGTTCGAGACCGACTCGACCGAGACCGCGCAGCGCGTGCTGAAGCGCGCAACAGCATCCGGCGACGTGCAGCGCTTCGCACCACGCCAACCGTCCCTCGCCCAGATCTTCAAGGAGGTAATCCAGTGAGCCGCTTCACCAGCCCCGGACTCGCCCAGGCAACGTGGCTGATTGCCGAGCGGGAGATCCGGATGCGCCTGCGCAGCAAGGCGTTCCTGATCTCCACCGGCATCCTGCTGCTCATGGTGCTCGCCTCGGTCCTGTTCGGCGGGTTCGCCAGCCAGAACGTCGACCTGCCGAAGGTGGCCGCGGTCGGCTCTGCCGTCGCGGTTGCCGAGGACACCGGTGCTCTCGAGGTGACAGAAGCCGCCACGGTTGACGAGGCGGAGGAACTGGTCCGGTCGGAGAAGGTCGAGGCCGCGCTGGTGCCGGATCCGGATGCGCCGCTCGAGCTGACGGTGATCGGTCTGGACGAGGCGCCCACGTCGGTGCTCGCCGTGCTGAGCGTCACGCCGGGAATCGAACTGCTTGAACCGAGCGGACAGAACCCGTTCCTGGTCTACCTGGTCGCGCTCGGGTTCGGGCTGGTGTTCTTCGTCTCCGCCCTCACGTTCGGCTCGATCATCGCGCAGAGCGTTGTGGAGGAGAAGCAGACGCGGATCGTGGAGATCCTGATGGCGACCGTGCCGGTGCGCGCGCTGATGGCGGGCAAGGTGCTCGGCAACAGCATCCTCGCGTTCGGTCAGATCGCACTCATCGCGGTGCTCGCCGGAGTCGGCATGCTCGCATCCGGCCAGGACCTGCTGCTGGCCGAGGTCGGGCCGTCGCTGGTGTGGTTCGTAGTGTTCTTCCTGTTCGGGTTCGTGCTGCTCGCCGCGCTGTTCGCGGCCACCGCGGCACTGGTCTCCAGGGTCGAGGACGTCGGCTCTGTCACCTCCCCGGTGACGATGCTCGTGATGATCCCCTACTTCCTGGTGATCTTCTTCAACGACAACTCGCTGGTGCTCACTGTGATGTCCTACGTGCCGTTCTCGGCGCCCGTGGGCATGCCGATGCGGGTGTTCCTCGGCACCGCCGAGTGGTGGGAGCCGCTCCTGTCGCTCGGCATCCTGGTGGCGACGACCGCGCTGGTGGTGTGGATCGGCGAGCGGATGTACCGCAACTCGCTGCTGCGCACCGGCGCCCGGGTGACCCTGAAGGAAGCCCTAGTCGGCTAGCCACACAGCGTGGTTGTCGGATGCGGGCAGAATGGTGGGGTGAGCACACTCCACGACCAGACTCGCCGCGGCTTCGCATCCGACAACTACGCGGGAGCGCACCCCGAGATCATCCAGGCCATCGCGGACGCGAACGGCGGGCACCAGGTCTCCTACGGCGAGGACGTGTACACCGAACGCCTGCAGGAGGTCATGCGGCAGCACTTCGGTGAGCAGGCGGTGACCTACCCGGTGTTCAACGGCACGGGCGCGAACGTCACCGCGCTCACCGCCATGGTCCCGAGGTGGGGTGCGGTGATCTCCGCTCAGACCGCGCACATCAACACTGATGAGGGCGGCGCGCCGGAGCGGGTTAGCGGGTTGAAGCTGCTCACCGTTGAGACCCGCGACGGCAAGCTCACCCCGGAGCTCATCGACCGCGAGGCGTGGGGCTGGGGCGACGAGCACCGAGCCCAGCCGCTCGCGGTCAGCATCACCCAGACCACGGAGCTCGGCACGCTGTACACGGTGGAGGAGCTCCGCTCGATCAGCGAGCACGCCCACTCGAAGGGCATGGTCGTGCACATGGACGGCGCTCGCATCGCCAACGCCGCGGCCGCGCTGGGCGAGCCGCTGCGTGAGTTCACCACCGACGCCGGCATCGACGTGCTCAGCTTCGGTGGGACCAAGAATGGCCTCCTCTTCGGTGAGGCGATCGTCGCGCTGAATCCGGATGCCGCGCCCGGCTTGGTCTACCTGCGCAAGTTGAACATGCAGCTCGCATCGAAGATGCGCTTCGTGTCCGCGCAGCTGGTGGCGCTGCTCGAGGGCGGCCTGTGGCTGCGGTCGGCGACGCACGCGAACCGGATGGCACTGCGCTTGCGGGAAGCGCTCGCGCGGGAGGTCGCCGCCGGAAACCTGCACGGGATCTCATTCACCCAGGCGACAGAGTCGAATGCGGTGTTCGCGGTGCTGCCGCCGGGTGTCGCCGATCGACTTCGGGAGCGCTTCCGGTTCTACGACTGGAACCCCGCGACCGGCGAGGTGCGCTGGATGTGCTCGTTCGACACCACAGAGGACGATATCGACTCGTTCGTGACCGCGATCCGCGAGGAGCTCGCCTCCGCTGGTTGAGGGATCGCGAAGCGATCGTCTCGAAACCCTGGCCGGGATCTCGACAAGCTCGATCACCGGGAGGGCTCGATCACCGGCGGCGGCTACTCCCCCGGCGAAACCACGTGCGCCATGGTGTCGCCGATGAACGGCACCATGCTCAGGGCGAAGGTGTTGGTGAGGTGGTCCTTGTCCCGGTAGACGTTCGCGCCACCGACGACGCTGCGGCAGATCTCGTCGTCGCAGTACTTGTCGGTGAAGTCAATGAGCGTCGCCCCGGCGCGCAGGGCGGCTTCCTTCAGCGCATCCGTCTGCGCGAGCGCGACGTCGCGTGACTGAGTGCACTCCGACGCCGGGTTGAAGCGCAGGCAGCGGTTGGGGTCGTCCTCGAACACCGGATTGTCGGCGATGGCGATGATCGCCGCGCCGCGGGCCTGCTTCCACGCGTCGACGAATCCCTGGATCGCCACCTCGTTCTTCTCGGCGGCCGACACCTTGTACGGGGTAGTCGCGAGCGCCGCGGTGAAGATCGCGTCGAATGGCTGGCCCTCCGCCAGCTCCGAAGCGACATTCGCGCGCCATGGCGAGCACGAGTCACCGACGCCGACTGCGAGCGAGCCGACTGGCGCTTCAGTCCACGGACAGGCGCCCTTGAGGTAGGTGGTGAGCGCCCAGCCGCGCTCCTTCGCGATCACGATCAGCGCCTCGATGTACTGGTAGGCGTGGCTGTCGCCGATGAGCGCGATGCGGGGCGCGCCGGCATCCGTCGAGCCGAACTGGCAGCTGCGCGCCTGGGACTCGTTCAGTTGCACGAAGCACTCGGTGTGACCCGGCCGGTCGGCGTTGCCGAATCCGGGGTCGGGAATGATGGCGTTCGCGAGCGCCGGATTCACGCAGTCGACGCTCGTCTCCACGCCGAAGCACTCCGGCGGGTTCTCGCTGATCGCGTGAAGCTGCTGGGCCGCCGCGTCATACTTCGGGCTGGTGAATGCCCACGCGGTGCCGATGACCAGGCTCGAGATCGCCATGATCGCGACGACGCCGGCGTAGGTAAAGCGGGGCTTGCTCTCGGTGAAGAACTTCCAAGTGCGGACCGGATCCTCGATGTACTTCTTGGTGAGCCACGCCAGAAGGATGCAGATCACGATGAGCAGCACGCGGTTGATGCCGCCCATCCCCCAGCCCGGCACGAACGGCAGCACGATGATGAGCGGCCAGTGCCAGAGGTAGATCGAATAGGAGAGGTCTCCGATGAGGCGCTGGGGTGGCCCCCCGAGCACGCTGCCGATATCCCACCAGTGCTTCGCGTGCTCGGTCATGATCACGAGCACGGTGCCGACGACCGGCAGCAGCGCCGTGTACCCGGGGAACGGCGTCCCCGCGTCGTAGAACCAGGCCGCAGCGAGGATCATCGCAAGACCGGTGTATCCGACGAGGTTCTGGGTCAGCGCACCTCGCGGACGGAACCGCGGAAGCAGTGCGAGCGCCGCGCCGGCCCCGAACTCCCAGAAGCGAGTGAAGGTGACGAAGTAGGCCTCGGCCGGGTTGGTCATCGTGAAGATGACGGATGCGATGAGCGACAGCACGCTGACGACACCGATGACCGTGATCAGCGATACCCACTTGCGAGCCACCGCGTACTTCGCGCCGAACCAGGTCGCTCCGAGCAGCAGCAGCGGCCAGATGATGTAGAACTGCTCCTCAAGCGACAGTGACCAGTAGTGCTGCACGGTGGTCGCATCCTGCAGCGCCAGATAATCAACCGAACCGAAGGCGAGCGCCCAGTTCTCCACGTAGAAGGTGCTGGCGAGGATCTCGCGCACTTCGCCGGGAAGCGCGCTGACGGGAAGGATGAACAGCACAGCCAGACCGCAGAATACGAGCACCGCAATCGACGCCGGCAGGAGCCTACGCGCACGTTTCGCCCAGAACGCCGGGAGGTCAAGCCGCCCGCTTCGCTCCAGTTCACGCGCGAGCTGCCCGGTGATGAGGAAGCCGGAGATGACGAAGAACACGTCGACGCCGATGTACCCGCCCGTGAGGCGCCCCGGCCACACGTGGTATAGCACCACCAGCATTACGGCGATTGCTCGCAGTCCCTGGATATGTGGCTGGAAGTGTGTCGCCTTCGGCGGGTGCTCCGGTCGAGTCTCTGCCAACTGGCGCTGTTCAATCATCGCCAGTCAGGTTATCTCACGCTGGTTCGCAGCCCTGCATGGGGTTTCGAGACGATTGCGCTTCGCGGAATCCCTCAACCACCGGAAGCCGGATCGTGCTCCGCACTTCGAATGCTGAGTTCGTCCGTCTCCGGGTTCAACTCGACCAGCACGGTGTCGCCGTCCCGGATCTCGCCGGCCAGGATGGCGGTCGCGAGCCGGTCGTCGATCTCGTGCTGCATGAGCCGGCGCAGCGGCCGGGCACCATAGATCGGGTCGTAGCCGCGCTCTGCGAGCCAGGTGCGCGCATCCGGCGTCACCGCGAGGTCGAGTCGACGCTCGGTCAGCCTGCGCTGCAGCCGGTCGATGTACAGCTCCACGATCTGGCCCAGGTCGTCGGTGGACAGCGGCGAGAAGATGACGATGTCGTCGAGCCGGTTGATGAACTCCGGCTTGAACGCCTGCCGCACCGCCTGCTGGACCGCTTCCTCCTTCTGCTCCCAGGACAGGTCGGTGTCGACCAGGAACTGGCTGCCGAGGTTGGAGGTGAGGATCAGGATGACGTTGCGGAAGTCGACCGTGCGGCCCTGACCGTCGGTCAGGCGACCGTCGTCGAGCACCTGCAGCAGCACGTCGAACACGTCGCGGTGCGCCTTCTCGACCTCGTCGAGCAGCACCACCGAGTACGGGCGACGGCGCACCGCCTCGGTGAGCTGTCCGCCCTGCTCGAAGCCGATGTACCCGGGAGGGGCGCCGACGAGCCGCGCGACCGAGTGCCTCTCGCCGTACTCGCTCATGTCGATGCGGATCATCGCCTTCTCGTCGTCGAAGAGGAACTCCGCGAGCGCCTTTGCCAGCTCGGTCTTGCCGACCCCGGTCGGGCCGAGGAACAGGAACGAACCGGTCGGCCGGTCGGGGTCGGCGATGCCGGCGCGGCTGCGGCGAACCGCCTCCGACACGGCGCGCACCGCCTGCTTCTGCCCGACCACTCGGCGGGCCGAGCTCGCCCTCGAGGTTCAGCAGCTTCTCGGTCTCGCCCTGCATCAGGCGACCCACCGGGATGCCGGTCCACGCGGCGACCACCGCGGCGATGTCCTCGTCGGTGACCTGGTCGTTCACCATCCGCTCGCCCGAGCTCTCGGCCTTCTCGGCCGCGGTGAGGTCATCCTCGATCTTCTTGATGACCTCGTAGTTCAGGCGGGCGGCGTCCTCGTAGCGGCCCTCGCGGATGGCCCGGTCGAGGTCGATGCGGGAATCGTTGAGCTTCATCTTCAGCTCACCGATGTCCTGCAGCTCCGCCTTCTCCGAGCGCCAGCGCTCCTCGAGCTCGTCCAGGGTGGCCTGCTTCTCGCTCATCTCCTCGCGCAGCTTCTTCAAGCGCTGCTTGGAGGCCTCATCCTTCTCCTTCTTGAGGGCGAGTTCCTCGATCTTCATCCGGTCGACCTGCCGCTTGAGCTGGTCGATCTCCACCGGGGACGAGTCGATCTCCATCTTGAGCCGGGACGCCGCCTCATCGACGAGGTCGATCGCCTTGTCCGGCAGCTGCCGACCGGAGATGTAGCGGTTGCTGAGGGTCGCCGCGGCCACCAGGGCGGTGTCGGCGATCGCGACCTTGTGGTGCGCCTCGTAGCGCTCCTTCAGCCCGCGCAGGATGGCGATGGTGTCCTCGACGCTCGGCTCGCCGACGAAGACCTGCTGGAATCGCCGCTCGAGCGCGGCATCCTTCTCGATGTACTCGCGGTACTCGTCCAGCGTCGTCGCGCCGATGAGGCGCAGCTCACCGCGGGCCAGCATGGGCTTCAGCATGTTGGATGCGGCGACCGAGCCTTCGCCACCGCCTGCGCCCATCAGCGTGTGCAGTTCGTCGACGAAGGTGATGATCTGGCCGTCGGCTTCGTTGATCTCCTTCAGCACGGCCTTGAGTCGCTCTTCGAATTCACCGCGGTACTTGGCGCCCGCGACGAGCGCGGCTAGGTCGAGGGATACGAGTCGCTTGTCCTTGAGCGAGTCGGCGACGTCGCCGGCGACGATGCGCTGCGCGAGCCCCTCGACCACCGCGGTCTTGCCGACGCCGGGCTCGCCGATGAGCACCGGGTTGTTCTTGGTGCGTCGGGTGAGCACCTGGCTGACCCGCCGGATCTCGGCGTCGCGGCCGATGACCGGGTCGAGCTTGCCCGTGCGGGCGATCGCCGTGAGGTCGACCCCGTACTGTTCGAGCGCGGTCTTCTGTTCCTCATCGGTCGCCGGAGCGCCCTGCATGTTCGCCATTGCTTTTCGCGTTTCTTTCTCTTGGTTCCTTAGGGAATGACTGTTGTCCTCGGTTCGGGTGTCGCCGTCTCAAGTCCGGAGCGCATCACATGCGCCATCCACCACCAGCTCAGCCACCCGATGACCGAGTTGATGATGAACCCGAGCAGGAAGCCGACGACGCCGAGCACTGCGGCGATGGCTCCACCGTCAAGACCGCCAGCGGACAGCGCACTGGCTCCGATCTGCAGGCCGAAGCTCGTGAACGACTGGAGCACCCAGAACGCCGCGACCGCGACGCCCGCGCCGGCCCAGGTCACCGGCCATGGCCGGTTGACGTCGTGCCGCGCGAGGATGACCTTGCTCAGGTACAGGCCGAGCCACATGATGCCGACACCGACGATCGAGATCACGATGAGCGGGATGACCCAGGCACCGAGGTTGACGTTCTGGACGAAGTCCTCGAGTCCGGCGTACTGGCCGTAGTCGGTGCTCGCACGGGAGATCCAGGCGAAAAGTCCTGCGAACAGGCCGAGGATGATCGGCACGACGAACAGGCCGAAGCCGATCGTCAGGAGGTTGAAGCCGACGATGCCGGCCCATGCGGCGCCGATCTTCTGACGGCCGCCCAGAGGGGGGCGGGGTGGGGTTGCCGGCGCGTACTGCGGCGCGTAGGGCTGGCCTGGTGCGGGCTGCTGCCCGTAGGGCTGAGTCGGCTGCTGTCCGTAAGGCTGCCCCGAGCTGGGCTGCTGACCGTAGGGCTGCTGGTTCGGGTCTTCAGTGGTCATGATCTCCTACTCCTTTGTCGGGTTCTCATGAGTCATCGGGTGAAGGGTCTCCACAGCACGACCTGTGTGTTGCGTTGCGTTCTCGTCCCGGCGCGCAGCGGGATGACATCGCCCGCCTCATCCGCTGCGAACACGCGCCGACCGGGGCGGTTCAGCAGTTCGTCGGCGAGCGCGGTTTCCAGTTCCCGCACCCGGCGCGCGAGCTCGTTGACCTGGTTCTCCAGGTCGAGCACCCTGCGGATGCCCTCCAGGCTGACCCCCTCGGAGCTGAGCCGGGAGATCTCGCGCAGCTGGGCGACATCCCGCATCGAGTAACGGCGCGACTTGCCCGCGGTGCGCTTCGGGCTCACCAACCCGAGCCGGTCGTACTGCCGCAGCGTCTGCGGGTGCATCTCCGACAGCTCCGCCGCGATGGCGATGGCGAACAGCGGCGAGTTCTCGTCCATGTCCATCATCATCCGGCCCTCGCCATCAGCTCATCCCGGGGGTTCTCCTCGGGCATCGCCTTCTCGAACGCCTCCAGGTGCTTCTTCGCGTCGGCCGGCACGTGGCTCGGCACGACGACGTGGATGGTTGCGAGCAGGTCGCCGGTGCCCTTCTTGGTGGTCACCCCGCGGCCCTTGACGCGCATCACACGGCCGCTGGGTGTCGCGGCCGGCACCTTGAGCTTGACCGGCGGTCCGTCCAGGGTCGGCACCTCGATGGTCGCGCCGAGGGTCGCCTCGGCGAAGGTGACGGGCACCTCCACGCGCAGGTTGAGTCCGTCCCGCTCGAACACCGGATGCTTGCGCACGGTGACGGTGATCACCAGGTCCCCGGCTTCACCGCCATCCGGACTGGGTTCTCCCTTGCCCTTCAGCCGGATCTTCTGGCCATCGGCGACCCCGGCGGGGATGCGAACGCTGATGGGCTTCCCGCCGGCAGGTTGCAGCCGGATGGTGTCGCCGTTGATGGCGGTCACGAAGTCGAGAGTCGTGGTGGCGCTGAGGTCGCGGCCGCGAGTCGGGCCGCCGAAACCGCGGAAGCCGCCGGTCGACTGGCCGAACTGGCCGCCGCCGAACATGCTGCCGAAGATGTCCTCGAAGTCGCTGCTGCTGTAGCTCTGGCGTCCGCCGGAGCCGCCTTGGCCGAACATGCCGCCGAAGACGTCCTCGAAACCACCGCCACGACCGCCGGATGCGAAGCGCGGCGCACCGGCGCCGAGCGCGCGCATCTGGTCGTACTCAGCGCGCTGCTCGGCGTCGGACAGCACCGAGTACGCCTCGCTGATCTCCTTGAACTTCGCTTCGGCCGCAGTATCACCCGGGTTGGAATCCGGGTGATACTTGCGCGCCAGCTTGCGATAGGTCTTCTTCAGGTCGGCCTCTGAGACGTCCTTCGACACGCCAAGGGCCTTGTAGAAGTCCTTCTCGAACCAATCCTGACTTGCCACGTCAGCCTGCCGGAACTGTGACCGCTACCTTGGCGGGTCGAAGCAGACGCTCGCCGATGCGATAGCCGGGCAGCACGACATCCGCCACCGTCTCCTCGGTCACATCCGCGGACGGCAGCTGCACTATCGCCTCGTGGATGTTCGGGTCGAACGGCTCGCCGACCTCCCCGACGCGCTCCAGCCCGTACTTCTCGAACGCCACCTTGAGCTTCTGCGCGATCAGCTCGAGCGGACTGCCCTCGAGGTCGCCGTGCTTGTCGGCAAGATCGAGATCGTCCAAGAGCGGCAGGATGCCGCTGATGACGTCGGCGATCGCTCGCTCGCGGGCCACCGCCCGGTCGCGCTCGACGCGCTTGCGGTAGTTGGCGTATTCGGCCTGCACCCGCTTGAGGTCGTTCAGCAGGTCGGACTCGGGCTCCCGCTCGGCCACTGGTTCCTCCAGCAGCCGGGCGAGATCCTCGTCCGTCAACTTCTCACCCTCGGAGAGTTCGGCGGATGCCTGCTCAGGCTGCTCCTCCGACTTCGCCTCGGGCTCGCGCAGGTCGCCGGTCTCGGGGTCGACCCGCCGCTTGTCGCGGATGACCGGCTCGTCCTTCGGCTCTTTGTCCTTGTCCTTGCCCTTGTCAGCCATTGTTACTTCCGGCCGCCTTCTGGCTCGTCGTCGACAACCTCAGCGTCGACGATGTCCTCGTCGTCGGTTCCGCTCGTCGGCTCGGACGGTGCGCCCTCCTCGGTCGGGGTCGCGTTCGCGGTCTCCGACTGCTGGTACAGCGCCTCGCCGATCTTGCTCTGGCTCGCGTTGAGCTTGTCGAACGCGGCACGCACCGCGTCGTCGTCCTCGCCCGCGAGCGCCGATTTGAGCGCGTCGACATCCGCCTGGATCTCGGTCTTCACGTCTTCCGGCAGCTTGTCGGCGTTGTCCTTGAGCAGCTTGTCGGTCGAGAACGCCAGCTGCTCGGAGCTGTTGCGCATCTCCGCTGTCTCACGACGGGCCTTGTCCTCTGCAGCGTGCTCCTCGGCCTCGCGGACCATCCGGTCGATGTCCTCGCGCGGCAGCGACGAGCCGCCGGTGATGGTCATCGACTGCTCCTTGCCGGTGCCCTTGTCCTTGGCAGACACGTGCACGATGCCGTTCGCGTCGAGGTCGAAGGTGACCTCGATCTGCGGGACGCCGCGCGGGGCGGGGGCGATGCCGGTCAGCTCGAACGTTCCGAGCGGCTTGTTGTCGCGGGTGAACTCGCGCTCGCCCTGGAAGACCTGGATGGCGACGGATGGCTGGTTGTCGTCCGCCGTGGTGAAGGTCTCGCTGCGCTTGGTTGGAATAGCGGTGTTGCGTTCGATGAGCTTGGTCATGATGCCGCCCTTGGTCTCGATACCGAGGCTCAGCGGGGTGACGTCGATGAGCAGGACGTCCTTGCGCTCGCCCATCAGCACGCCGGCCTGGATGGCGGCGCCGACGGCGACGACCTCATCCGGGTTCACGCCCTTGTTGGGCTCCTGCCCGGTCTCCTTCTTCACGAGGTCGCTGACCGACGGCATGCGGGTCGAGCCACCAACCAGCACGACGTGCGCGATGTCGGACACCTTGATGCCGGCTTCGCGGATGACGTCCTCGAACGGCTTCTTGGTGCGGTCGAGCAGGTCGGAGGTCATGTTCTCGAACTGCGCGCGGGTCAGGGTCTCGTCCAGGTTGGCCGGGCCGTTCTCGGTGAGCGAGAGGTACGGCAGCTGGATGCTGGTGCTCGTCGAGGAGCTGAGCTCCTTCTTCGCCTGCTCCGCGGCCTCCTTGAGGCGCTGGCGGGCGATCTTGTCGCCCGTGACGTCGACGCCGGTGGTCTCCTTGAAGCGCTTGATCAGGTGCTCGACGACGCGCTGGTCCCAGTCGTCGCCACCGAGCCGGTTGTCACCGGCGGTCGCGCGCACCTGGATGGTGGAGAAGTCATCGTCCTTGCCGACCTCGAGCAGGGAGACGTCGAACGTTCCACCACCGAGGTCGAAGACGAGGATGAGCTCGTCTTCCTTGCCGCGGTCCAGGCCGTAGGCCAGCGCGGCCGCGGTCGGCTCGTTGATGATGCGCAGCACGTTGAGGCCGGCGATCTCGCCCGCCTCCTTGGTCGCCTGGCGCTCGGCGTCGTTGAAGTACGCGGGGACGGTGATGACGGCATCCGTCACGGTCTCGCCCAGGTACTGCTCTGCGTCGCGCTTCAGCTTCTGCAGGATGCGCGCCGAGATCTCCTGCGGCGTGTAGCGCTTGCCGTCGATGTCGTGGTTCCAGTCGGTGCCCATGTGGCGCTTGACGGATGCGATGGTGCGGTCGACGTTGGTGACGGCCTGGCGCTTTGCGGTCTCTCCGACGAGTACCTCGCCGTCCTTGGTGAAGGCCACAACGGACGGGGTCGTGCGGAATCCCTCCGCATTGGCGATCACCGTCGGCTCGCCACCTTCGAGAACCGAAACAACCGAGTTCGTCGTTCCGAGGTCAATTCCTACTGCTCGAGCCATGTGCTCTGTTCTCCTCACGGTGTAAATCTCTTTGAGACTTGAGTCTGTCCTGCTCAAGTTTCGTCCTTGATAGTAACGGTGTCAAGTTCGAAGTCATTCCCCCCGATCGTGGAATACCGATTGTTTACCGGTCACCACTAGCCTGAGTCGCATGAGCGAGAAGGTTCCCGACAACGACGTCACCAACAGCCCCTCGACCGCCAGGAAGGTTCCCGTGGTGGCCAACACCGGGGCCGTCGCGGTCGCCGGTTTGGACCTGCAGGAAGGCACGGTCGTTCCACGCAAGCAGGTCTTCTCCTGGGCGCTGTGGGACTGGGCGACCCAGCCGTTCAACTCGGTGATCCTCACCTTCGTCTTCGTGGCGCTGTACCTGGTCGGCGACGACTTCATGGACCCGGCGATCCGCGCGCTCGGGCCGGAGAGTGCGGAATACAAGGCGGCCGCCGCACAGCTCGACAGCCAGTTCGGGTTCGCGCTCTTCATCGGCGGCCTGCTGATCATGCTGATCGCGCCGGTCATGGGCCAGCGCGGCGATGCCTCCGGCAGCCGGAAGAAGTGGCTCCTGGTCAACACGGCCATCCTCATCATCTGCATGGCGCTGCTGTTCTTCGTCGAGGCCTCCCCGGCATACTTCCTGTTCGGCATCTCGCTCGTCTCGGCAGCGAGCGTCTTCAGCGAGATCGCGGGGGTCAACTACAACGCGATGCTGTCCCAGGTGTCGACGCGCAAGACGGTGGGCAGGGTCAGCGGCCTGGGCTGGGGCTTCGGCTACCTCGGCGGCATCGTGGCGCTCGTGATCGTGGTCGTGCTCACGCAGCTCGACTGGTTCGGCATGGACACCAGCAACGGCATGGCCTTCCGGATCATCGCGCTGGGCAGCGCGGTCTGGGCCATCCTGTTCACCATCCCACTGCTGCTCAACGTGCCCGAGGTCGCTCCGACCCCCGGCCGGCCGCAGGTCAGCTTCTTCCGCAGCTACGTGGTGCTCTGGCATGACATCGTGCGCTTGTTCCGGATGAGCCGGTCGACGTTCTGGTTCCTGATCGCCGCCGCGATCTACCGGGACGGCCTTGCCGGGGTGTTCGCATTCGGCGCGATCATCGCCGCCAAGGTGTTCGGATTCTCCAACAACGAGGTCATGATCTTCGGCATCGTCGCGAACCTGGTCGCAGGGGTCTCAACCATCATCTCCGGACGCTTCGACGATCGCTTCGGCGCTCGCGCGGTCATCCTGTTCGCGCTCGGCGGCCTGCTCGTCACCGGGCTGGCGGTGTTCTTCCTGCACGATGCAGGCAGCACCGTGTTCTGGGTCGCCGGTCTCATCCTGTGCCTCTTCGTCGGGCCGGCGCAGGCGTCGAGCCGCGCGCTCCTGGCCCGCCTGTCGCCTCCCGGGCACGAGGGTGAGATCTTCGGTCTCTACGCCACCACCGGCCGAGCGGCGAGCTTCATGGCGCCCGGTCTGTGGGCGCTGTTCACCGGGGTGTTCGCCGCGACGCACTGGGGCATCCTCGGCATCATGATCGTGGTGGCCGTCGGCTTCGTGCTGATGCTGTTCGTGAAGGTGGGGAAGGAACAGGTCCCGGCCAGCTGATGGGCAGGCGCATCATTGCCAGCGGCTTCGAGCGCGCCTAGGGTCGAGCCATGGCGGATCAGAGACCGATCGGATTCTGGTTGAAGCTCGTCGACCGGCTCATCGACGAGCAGTTCACGACGACGCTTGAGGAGCACGGGATCACGCGTCGACAGTGGCAACTTCTGAATGCGCTCTCGCACAACCCGGCGACGGCCACTCAACTGGATGCCGCGCTGGAGCCGTTCCTCGACACCGCCGGCGGCGAGTCATCCGCCGACCATCTCGGCGAACTCATCGAGAGCGAATGGGTCGTGCTGAACGACGATCGCTACGACCTGACCGAGCGCGGCATGACGGCATTCGCTCGGCTGTCCGAGGTCGTGAACGACAATCGGGCCGCGGTGACCAAGGACGTGTCCGAGGAGGAGTACTCGGCAACCATCGACGTGCTCGAACGGCTCGCGCGCAATCTGGGCTGGAGCGAGTGAGTCACGGCTCGTTCACCGGGTCGTGCGTTTTCATGAACGGATGACAGTGGTCGCTGAAGAGGTTGTGCTGCTCGCGGAGGACGGAACGCCGGTCGGCACCGCGCCGAAGGCGACCGTGCACACCCGGGACACCGCGCTGCACCTGGCCTTCTCGTGTCACGTGTTCGATGAGAGCGGGCTCGTGCTGGTGACGCGCCGAGCGCTGAGCAAGGCGACCTGGCCGGGAGTCTGGACGAACGCGTTCTGCGGGCATCCGCTGCCCGACGAGCCGATGGAGGACGCCGTGCGCGGCCGCGCGCAGTTCGAGCTCGGGGTCGGTCTTGATGGTCTCGAGCCGCTGTTGCCGGACTTCAGGTACCGGGCGACCGACGCATCCGGCATCGTCGAGAACGAGGTGTGCCCGGTGTTTCGGGCAGTCGTCACTGACACGCTCGAGCCGAACCCGGACGAGGTGGCGGAGTGGCGCTGGGTGGAGCCCGATGCGCTGCGCCGCGCGGTCGATGCCGCGCCGTTCGCGTTCAGCCCGTGGCTGGTGCTGCAGTTGCAGCAGCTGGCGAGCTGAGTCAGCCGCCGGTGCTGCCCGCATCCGTCACCGAGACGTCGGTGCGGTGGAAGTTCCGGTGCGAGCGGGAGGCGGTGGGGCCGCGCTGGCCGAGGTAGCGGGAACCGTACTTTTCGGAGCCGTACGGGTGCTCGGCCGGTGAGCTGAGCCGGAAGAAGCAGAGTTGACCGATCTTCATGCCGGGCCAGAGCTTGATCGGCAGCGTCGCGACGTTGCTGAGCTCGAGGGTGACGTGGCCGCTGAAGCCCGGGTCGATGAAGCCGGCGGTGGAGTGCGTGAGCAGGCCGAGGCGGCCGAGCGAGCTCTTGCCCTCGAGGCGCGCCGCGATGTCGTCGGGGAGCGTGACGGCCTCGTAGGTGGAGGCCAGCACGAACTCGCCCGGGTGCAGGATGAACGGCCGACTGGCGTCGACCTCGAGCAGGCGGGTGAGCTCGGGCTGGTCCTCGGCGGGGTCGATGTAGGGGTACTTGTGGTTGTCGAACAGGCGGAAGTAGCGGTCGATGCGCACGTCGACGCTCGACGGCTGCACCATTGCCGGCTCGAATGGGTCGAGGCGCACGCGCCCGGCGTCGAGTTCGGCCCGGATGTCGCGGTCGCTCAGAAGCATGCTGGACAGCCTACCGAGGGGCGCATCTCGATGTAGACGCGGGGGCGCGGCGCGCTAACATGGGTGAACCGACGCCTCGTGGCGCCGCGTGCGGATGTAGTTCAATGGCAGAACTTCAGCTTCCCAAGCTGATAGCGCGGGTTCGATTCCCGTCATCCGCTCCAGTTGTCGGTAATTCATCCATCATTGGAACTAGTCAGCCAATAATGTGAATCCCAAACGAAGATTTCGTAACCGTCGCGAAGTTTTCGTAAACACCAACGTAGTTTCGAAATGCCGCGGGGTGTCGGGCGCATTAGTCTTCCAACCGTGACGGCTGGAACGCCCTCGAGGTCGCGGTTGACGCGCTGACCGCCTTCGTTTGAAGAAGTCAACAAAGCGGCTGGCGGGCGCTACGCCAACAGACAGCGCGCCAGGGATGAGATCTGACAGCGTCTAGTCCAGCCGGCCGTTTGCGGTCTGTACTCGGTCGCGTGCTGTCGACGATCGCCCCGCGGGCGCTCTTCTACCGGAACCGAGCCGGCGCCAAGAGGTGAGCGCGAAAGCTGTGGCGGTGACGTGGCGCGCGCCAGTTCCCATCAGGTGTTCGAAAGGGTGGCTTTGCAATGGGAACTTCGAGGATCAGCCTGGCCCTGCGGCGGCGTTGTGCCTAGCGCCCTGTAGTGGGCTCATTGCTGACAGGTCATGACTGCTGCTCGCCGCTCGTCGATCGGGATCTCATCGTATGGGTCCCACGTAATAGTCGATCGATCTTCGAGAAACTGATTCACATAGCTCGACTTCGATGGCGGATCGGCCGTCGGGTATCCGCTCTCTCTGAGGCAGTTCAGCGCCCTCATGTTGTTGTCGTACGCGAGCTCGGCGTTCTCGGGGTTGACGTCGAACAGGCTGCCGTCTATCTCGCTGGCGCATTCCCGCTCCGCCTCTCGAGCAACATCGAGTTGATCGGTGGGCGCCTCCATCGACATGCTCCAACCGTTCCGGTACTGGACTTCCGCCGGCCAGCCACGATCATTCATGCACGCGGCGAGAGCGGTGACGTACTCGTACTCACGGACGTCGCCCTGAATGGAAGGACTTGGAGACGGTTCGCCACTACGTACCGAACCGGGAGAACAGGCGGTAATGAGAACAAGTACCAGTGATCCACCCACAACCGTTAGGGCTCTGAGGCGGCTGCTCATAGAACTGGGAAACGCGGCCGTGGACGTTGGGCCGGTGTTCCAGTCACTCACTGTGGGCATCCCAGCACCGCTTCCCTCATCCGATCCGCTGAAACCAATTTCGCGGTCGGCTACCTCGCTGCCAGCTTGAGCAGCATGTTTATGAACGCCGAGCAGGACACAAGGAAATACACGGCGAGGGGTTCGTCGACGTCTTCGTTTCGGATCAGCCCGTGGCGGATGCCTCCGGCATCGCTCGTGTAGCCATAGAGCTTGTTCCACGCCTGCACAATGGCTGGGTGTGCGGGCAATCCCTTCGACTCCAGAACCTTTAACCCGTCACTAAGCACGCGTTCGCCGGTGAGTTCAGCGATGGTTGACTCGACAGCGCTCACTGATTCACTGACGACCTTCGCATACTGGGGCGCCCCGCGATTGCCCAGCAGTTCGACCGCGCGGTTGAGATGTGTTCGCGCGGATGTCGTGCTGTCGACGATCGCTCGTTCGATCGACTTGATCTCCTCGGCATCGGTGACGGCGATGATCTCGTTCTCAACAAATCGGTAGCCGATCATGTACCTCTCGAAGGCCAAATTGAAAGCCTCTGCAAACTGGGGTCGAAGACCAGGGTGAATGCGGTCGCCGGCCTTGATGGAAAACTCGAGAAGGTCGAGGACATCACTCCAAGCCCCAGACATGACGAGTTCACGCATCCTGTTCCACGCGGTCGGGATCGAGTGAGTGTCGAGCGGCAGATCCCAGAGCCCCGCCCAAACGGCAGTGGTCCAAGTCTCGGTCGGGTTCTCGCCGTAGCCTCGACGCGAGTGCACCGATTCGCGCGTCGTATGGAGTAGGTTCCATAGGCCTACTCGAGATGCCCGGTCAAAATCCTCAATTGAATCACCGATCGAGCACGTCCTGATCCCCGCCCGCTCTGAAAAGAGTGCCATTGCGACATTATGTCGGAGACGCTACTTCGCCTGAACGGGGCGCAATCAGCTGCGAGGTTGGCCAACGTTGATGAGTCCGAGGCGGTACTGCGCCGGGTGTGAAGGCCGATGGCTAGGTGCCGGGGCCGAGAGGTTCGCAGGCTGTTGCGGGCACTTCTCATTGATCGCGATCCAGTCGTCCTCGTCACTGGGCGGTAGATCGGAGTATGGGGCCACGGGTCAGTCAGATATCCGTCGCGAAACACCTGCCACGACGGAGGTTCGCTGATCGCATGGCTCTCGGCCTCAAGACAGGGGACAAGTTCAGCACGTAATAGTCGTAGAGGTAATACATCTGGTCCTCGGCCAAGGGAACCAAGTAGATCGGGTCGATCGGGTAACGCACCGAGCAGACATAGAAGGCGATCGCCTGAGCTTCACCCTGCTCAGGTGGGATGAGTTCGGCGTGGATGCCCATCGGGTCGCGCCGTAACCTGGAAACCCTCACCGGCCATGCATTCAGCCATGGCAAGCGCCCATCGGTCGCCGACACGAATCGCACTCGCTCCACATCGGGGATAACGGCCCCGGGGTGTAGCCACTGGACGCGGTCCCGCTCATCGAGAACGTGGTCCCGATACGCAGCCTCCCGCGCCGCGTCGCTCATGGGCTCAACATCCGGAATCGGCGCCCGCTCCTGCGGGGCGCAGCCAACTAGCGAAGCCGCAAAGAGTAGGAGCCGTGAACGGCAGCAACCACTTGCTCACTCGGAGGCACCTCCTCAGGCTTTCACGTCACAAGTACGGCGATCGCAGCAGTATCCGCCGCAAAGCTCATACGCATGGCCAGCCATGTCGTCGGGGGCCGCTGAGCAAGGCGGTGCCACGCGTTACTCGTTCGACGGGTAGAGGATGTCGCGGGGCGGCTGCTGTGGGCAGGACTGGTCAGCGACTGCCAGTCCTCGTCACTAATCCGCGCGGCATCCACCGCTCCGTATGGGGCCCATTGGTCGGACTCAAACGTGGCTCGGAACGTGGCTTTGCTGGGGACATACTCAATCGGATAGCCGTTGGCCTCTAGGCACGGCACCAGGTGGTCGACGTAGTAGCTGTAGAGGATGTTGATCTGCTCGTCGCCGAATACCGGGATAGTGGACTGGTCCACGGGATACCTGGCGTAACAGATGTAGTTGGCCAGCTCGTAAGCTTCGTATTGACTCTCGGGCAGGTCGACGGGCGGAGCCTGACTCCCGTCGAAGGTGACGAAGACGTTGTAGCCCTGTTCGTGCATGCAGTCTGACCACACGGTGTTGGCCCGTTGACGGAAATCAACCGCACCATCGTGGTCGGTGGCGGGTTTGTGATCCCACTGGCTTGCTGAAGGATGACCAAGTACTCGTCATAGTCAAAAGCTTCTTGGGCGAGCTGTCGGGCGCTGTCTCTCGCTGGTCGTCACCGTTTCCCCAAGCGCAACCGGTCAAGACCACGGCGACCAGGAGTGCGCTCGCTGCTCCGCTTAGGGCTCTTGGCAGACTTGCGATTGGGGCCCACCGTCGAGACGGCGTCGTCTCACTCGATTCCAACAATGGCTCAGTCATGAGCCGAGCCTATGCTCTCAACTCCACGCTCGAGTCCCTATGGAGATGACATTTTTCGAGGCGGCAGGAATGCTCGACCTCGTCACCCGTCTAGTACAGGTCATCGGGGACCTGCGGGCACGTCCTTACAATCTCCGCCCACTTTTCAGGAGAGTCGGCCCGAGATGCCGCATCTGCGATCGGTAGCCAGGGGTCGGTGTCGTATGTCTCACGAAATACTTGTTGACTCGGCGGCGGCGATATCTGGTACCCGAGGCCCGTCAAGCATTTCGTGAGGTCTCCCACATAGTACGAATAGAGCCGATCGAGTTGCGCGTCGGTTAGTGGGCGCTGGTATTTCGGGTCCCGTGGGAACTTCGCAGTGCAGACGTAACGGGCGACATCAAAAGCCTGTACTTGCGAAATATTCCCCCACTCAATGGAGCCGTCGTCGTTTGCTCGAACGCTGGAGAAGCCTTCTTCCGTCAGGCAATCCGCCATCACTTGAGCCCACTCATCTGCAGAGATGGTCCGGACGACCTCGACGGACGGCCTCACAGCAGAGGGGTACTGCGCCTGAACTTGGTTCCAGTGCTGGTCGAGGGACTCCTCAATGAGCTGCGCGTCGGCTAGCGAGGACGTCGTATCCACTGAATCGCCATCCGCCTCAGTTGTGGTACAGCCGGTCGTCGCCATCACAAGAATCGAGAGGCCCACGACGGTTCCGTAGAGGGATGTAGACCCACTGCTACCCCGCATGCATGCACCCGTCTGTCCGTGAAATCGGAGTTCTACCCAACAACTCTTACACCTCACGGTGGCGCAAGGCCAGATCACGGAGGCTTTCAAGGTTGCGAGCCGGAACGAAACGCAAAGAGCTTGCCCACCAACTCCCAAAGATTTGTAGGGCTGTCGACCACGGCTTGGATGTCCCACGACAGACCAGCAAGTCGAACTGATGGGTGAGTTGCGCGAAGATTCCGTCGGCGTGCTATTCGACACGCACGTTGACCGACCGTTCCAGCGCCTCGGCCTCGGGCTGTGTCAGTATGAACCATGCGTGAGGGTGACTCCATTACCGGCCGGCGCTCCGGTCGCTGGGTCCGCTGGGTCGGCGCGATGGTGATCGCACTGGTCGCGGGCGCCGGGGTCGGCTGGGCCGGGGCGACCGTGCTCACCCCGGCAAAGGACGTCCTCCAATCCACACCGTTCACGTACGTCGAGGTTGTGCCTGGTGAGGTTGGGTCGAGCATCAACCTGAACACGGTGGCGGAGTGGACGCCGGTGCCGGTGGGCACCAACCAGGCTACCGGCACCGTGACGAGTGTGACTGTCGCCGCCGGCGACGAGGCGACCCACGGGTCGGTGCTGTACACGGTGAACCTGCGTCCGGTGGTGATTGCGCAGGGCGCGGTACCGGGGTTCCGGGCGCTGGCCCGCGGCACCGATGGCGCCGACACCCAGCAGCTGCAGGAGATGCTCGCCGCGCTCGGGTTGTTCCGGGCGACCCCGGATGGCAAGTTCGGCCCGGCGACGGATGCCGCGGTACGGGCGTGGCAGAAGAAACTCGGCGTCCCAGTCGATGGGGTGGTGCAGCCGGGCGACATCGTGTTCGTGCCGACCTTGCCGACTCGGGTGGCGCTAGACACCGAGGTCATCCACCGCGGCGCTGCCCTGACCGGGGGAGAGGCTGTTGTGCGCGGGCTGCCGCCTGAGCCGGCATTCACCGTGCCGGTCACCGACAGCCAGTCGGCCATGATGCCCAACGGCACCCGGGTGGAAATCATCACCGACGCGTCGACCTGGGAGGCGTTCGTGATCGACCGGCGCACCGACCCGGCATCCGGCACAATCGTCATACTTACCGGCGCCGGCGGCGCGTCGATCTGCGGATCCGACTGCGCCACCCTGCCGGTGACCGAGCAGACGCTGCTGCGCTCCCGAATCGTCACGGTGGAGACGGTGCAGGGGCTGGTGGTGCCCAGCGCTGCGCTGCTGTCAGCTGCTAGTGGTGCGGTGTCGGTGATCGACGAGGACGGGATTTCGCATCCGGTGACGGTGGTGACCAGCGCCCGGGGCATGTCGGTGGTCGAGGGCGTAGCGGCGGGCGTCCGGGTGCGCGTGCCGGCGTCCGAGGGCTGAGATGGCATTGCTCGAGGCGCGCGGGATCAGCTTCGGCTACGGACGCGGCGTGCCGATCCTGGAGGACTGGGACGCCTCGTTCGCCGCCGGTGAGGTGGTGGCGATCACCGGCCCGTCCGGCCGCGGCAAGTCGACCCTGCTCTACCTGCTCGGACTCATGCTCGCACCGCGTGCCGGGCAGATTCTAGTCGAGGGAACGGATGCTGCCTCCCGCGGCGACGCCGCCCGCGCCCGGATGCGGGCCGGCCTGTTCGGATTCGTGTTCCAGGACGCGGCGCTGGATGCCACCCGCACCGTGTTGGACAACGTGATCGAGACCGCTCTCTACCGTGGCCATCCGCGCGAGGAGGCGAAGCGGCGGGCATTGGAGCTGATGGCCCAGTTCGGCGTCGACCTGCGCGCCACTCACAAACCCGGGCAGGTCTCCGGCGGCCAGGCGCAACGCATCGCACTGTGCCGGGCGCTGCTGAACGACCCGCGCATCCTGCTGGCCGATGAGCCCACCGGCAACCTCGACCAGGACTCCGCCACCGTCGTGGTGGATGCGATGCGCGCTCAGGCGGCATCCGGCTCCACCGTGATCGTCGCCACCCACGACCCCGCACTCGTCGCACGCTGCGACCGGGTGATCCAGCTATGACCCGCTGGGTCGCGGTGGTGCGGGAGGCGCTCGCCTCGGCGCTCAGCCAGCCCGTGGCATCCGTGGTCACCATCGTGATGGTCGCCGGCATGTGCGCCACCGTGCTGCTCACCACTGGCCGCACCGTCGGCGCCGAGCAGGCGGTCATCGGCACCATCGACTCCGCCGGCACCCGCTCCATCGTCGTACGCGCCGAAGCCGACGCCGGGCTCAACACCGGCGTGCTCGACAGACTCGCGAACCTCGACGGGATCGCCTGGGCGGAGCGTTCGGCCCCGCCCGCGACGTGCAGAACACCGCCTTCGCCGACGGCACCCGGGTGCCGGTACGCCTAGCCTGGGGCGATGACCTCACCGACCTCGGCATCACCGCACCGCCGATCGCCGACCGCTCCGCCTACGCCTCCACCACCGCCCTCACCCAACTTGGGATGCCCGAAGATGCCGGCGGCATCGCCACCACCGACGGCAACGACTACGCCGTCATCGCCGCGATCGAGGTACCCGACTACCTGCGCTTCCTCGAACCCTTGGTGATCGTGCCGCAACAGCACGACGCGGATGCCGCCCAACCGATCAGCGTGCTCGTGGTCATCGCGGAACGACCCGACCTGGTCGCGCCGGTCTCAGCGGCGGTGCAGTCGGTGCTCGCCGTCGACGACATCACCAAGGTCACCCTGTCCACCAGCGAGACCTTCGCCCAACTGCGCGCCATCGTCGAAGGCCAACTCGGCAGCTTCGGCCGAGGACTGGTGATCATCATCTTCGCCCTCACCGCCGTGCTGGTCGCCGCCATCCTGTACGGGCTGGTCATGCTGCGCCGCAAGGACTTCGGACGCCGCCGCGCCCTCGGCGCCTCACAAGGACTCATCGTCGCCCTGCTCCTCACCCAGATCGGAGCACTCGCCCTGGCCGGAGCTGTCATCGGATGCGCCGCCGCAGCGATCGGACTGGCGGCATCCGGCGACCCGCTCCCCGGAATCGCCTTCTTCGCTGCCGTCGCGATCCTTGCCATCGCCACCGGACTGGTCGCCGCACTGGTACCCGCCCTGGCGGCCGCCCGCCGCGACCCGCTCAAGGAGTTGCGCGTTCCGTAGATGTCGGTGAGTACCGGGTCGGCATCGCTCGTTAGGAGGAGATCATGAACCGATCGATGACACTGATTGCGGTATTACTTCTCGCCGCGGGCTTCTTGTCTGCATGCAGTGAAGAGCCGGTCGTCGCAACATCAACACCAACACCAACACCAACACCAAGTTCTGCCACCGATGTCGATTCAAACGACCACACTGATGCGCTGTGGCAGATGGTCACAGCAATGTTCCCTAATGCTGAACGTCCCGATGTCGAGCTTGTGCGTTATGTCACGGCTGCCGAAATGCCGCAGGCACAAGCCGATTGCATGCATGAGGCAGGCTATCCAGGCGTGACCGTTACCCCAGATGGCGGGGTGACGCTGGGGGGAGGCGTGCCGGCCGAGCAGCGGGAGGCCATGCGCATCGCAATGTACACATGCAACGTCATGTATCGGCTCGATCCGAAGTTCACCGCCCCGCTCACCGACCAGCGACTCGGCGAGGCACACGACTACTTCACTGCGGAGCTCATACCTTGCCTCGAGGCGGAAGGGTATGAAGTAACTGACGTTCCAAGCCGAACGACATTCATCGAAACATACGAGAAGACGGCCTGGAGTCCCTACGCGGCCGTCACGCCCGGGTCACAGGACGAGTGGTACCGCATCAACGAACTCTGCCCGCAGTGGCCGGATGGCTTCTGGGGGTAGACAGCGGTGCAACACATCTGGCAAGGGTACTAGCCTCCGACGCCTGCGGACCATTGGGGCTGCGGGCACGACTCGCTGAGTTGACGGTAGGCGTTCTCATCCATGTTCCTGAGGTCAAGGTAACTCCACGCCGCCCAGAGCGTCGTGTCATATGTGTCAATGTAGGTCTGGAGCGTCGGCGCCGGAGGAATCTCGTGGCCACGCTCGATCAGACACTGACGCGTTAGCAGCTCTGCGTTGTAGAGGCGTTCTTTCTCCACGTCGTCGATGACTTTTACCGCATCAATCTCAGCAAAGCACTTTGCCGTGTCTTCGTCTAAAAGCGGCTTCTGCTCGATCGGGATTGTCCGACTGTCCGCGAGGACTCCCCCATCCGGATCAATGGTGACGTCCCAGCCGAGGTCCCGTAGGCAGAGGTACAGCAGATCGCCCAGTGGAGACGCGCTCAATGGCTGCGGCGGAGACGGGGTGGGGGCGGCGGGCTGGGTCGGCGAGCCGCAACCCGTCAGCATAAGAGCAGCGACGGTCATTGCGAGGAGAGCCAGCACGAGCTCTCGGGCGCGTAACCTCCGCGACTCCGTTTTCATGTCTGCTACCCCCGGTGATCCCGATCGCGAGCGAATATCGCTCGACTCTAGCGAACAAGTGCTTCGCCCAGCGGGCGCAGCGCCCATCGGCTGCGCCAATTCAGTTCATGTCGTAGACGTACTCGGGGGTCTCGGGGCAGGCGAGTTCCAGTTCGTAGATCTGATCCGAAGAGAGGTTGGCGGTGGGCATGTCTGGGTACGGAGACCAGTGCTTTGCGGTGAATCGCGTTTCCTTGAAGACCTCATTGCTGGGGACGGTGCCGGCCACTTCGACGCCGGCGTCGCGCAAGCATTTGATCAAAGTGGTGGTCTGATATAGATACAGTGCTCTCAGCTGTTCGTCGCTGAACGGTTGCGTGTATTTCTCCTCCAGCGGATACTGCACGAAGCGCACGTAGTTCGCGATCGCGTGTGCCTCGTCCTGACCGGATCCACCCGGGTTCGTTGCAAGCAGACCGTTTGGCTCAGGCCATGCAACGAATCCCGCTTCGGTCAGGCACTCGGCAACGACAGTCGCCCATTCGGTCCGATCCACATGTCTCACGACATCGACCTCGGGACGCTTCGCACCGGGATACTTGTTCTGAACGAACTGCCAACGTTCGTCCGCCTGGGACTGCAAATATGCGGAACTAGAACCGGTGGGCTGCGGATCCGCGTCTTCCGAGTTGAGCTCCCCAGACGCGCATCCCGCAAGCATGAGAACGGCGGTCAAAGCGACGCCGATGATTGAGCGCGCGCTGCGGGTTGCTTGGTGGGGCTTGTGCCGCCTCGGGGGTGCGTGCATCATGCGAGTTAACCGTTGCTGCCGCTGATCGCGACGACCCCGCCTGATACCTCGACTGTTATGGGCACGTCGGTGCGACCCAGCGCTTGAGCGAACGCGGCCGCCACCTGCTCCTCGCTGATGAACCAGGGGAGTTCGACGATGCCCAGGCGGATGCCGGAGGCGTCGTTCTCCACGGTGCCGATCGTGACTTCGATTCCGGAGACAAGACCCGGGGTCCTCACGGCAGTGCGGACCAGTTCGCCGAGTTCGCCGTACTTGAACTTGGAGGGTCTCACTTCGACGACCAACGACGACGGTGCACGGTCGATCATGGCCGTCAACGTGGGGCTCGGGTCCCCGAACCACGTGATCGTCACAGTTTCGCGGTCCTCTGAGATTGCGGCCGTGCCGAAGTTCGGGTCGTTGCCGAAGGCGAGCTGCAGCTCCGTGATCCAGTTCGTGGTTTCGCCGTCAACCACTGGCAGGGCGGGTTGTTCGACATCGGTCGGAGGTACCAACTGTCCGACGTTGGACTTGGTAGCCCCGGAGTGGGCCGACCAGGCGGGTACGAACGCCGACAGGGCGGTGCCAAGGCCGACGGCCACTGTGACGGCGACGGCGGCAATTATGTGCACCGGACAAACCCCGCATGGGCACGCGTGCTCTGGTAGGTTCCCGTCGACCGGTGGGAGTTCATCTCGCCCCTCTTCGTTGAAGTTGCTTTAGGCGAGGCTATTGATGTTGCGAGAAAAGCACAATGAACGTGTCCTCCCGGCGCCCCCTCGACCGCCGCCGATGAGCAGCAGCTCTGGCCATACGCCCGATGTCCGCGCTCCCGCCCCGTCAGGGATGGTCGCTGGCACAGACTTCGCCTTCTTGGACCTTCTGCAGTAGAGCGGTCAAAAGAGCGGTGCCTACCAGCCACACCCTTGGATCGGCCGGGACTGTTCGGGCGGGGAAGGCGCGGGTGTATGCCTCGTGGTGCACGGATGCTTCGTCCAGCAAACGGAGGATGGTTCGAAGCAAGGGGGTGTTGGCCTCCGTGCCGAGTTCGTCAATCCGGTGGTGCGTGCCTTGTTCGTCGACCCACCAGGTTGCTTGATCAAAGACTCGTACATCAAGCGCGCCGGGCGGGAATGCGTCGAACCGATCGAAAGGGGTCGGTTGTCCGTTTCGGGCGCGCAATCGGATGATGTGGTCCCCACACCGATAGGCCTCGAGTATGGCGATCGAGTGCGGCGTTTCCACACCGTGCTCGACCACATCAAGGGTCTGCCGCTCGATCATCGCGGCACACTCGCGGAATCGCTCCCAGATTAGATCGTCTGGCCCCGTTGTCATCAGTCGGTGTCCCGCTCGGCCGAGTCGCGTCGCGCGATTCGCACGATCACTGAACTTAGGTATCGGTCCGGTTGCATGATGCGGTCGCGTGGATGAAAGCGCCACCGTCCTCGTTCACCTATCCGACAACTCTCGATGGCCTCAAGGCGGGTTGGGAGGATGACGTCGCCGAAGTCGGTGGCACCGGGACCGGGCGTCCTCACTACAGTTCGCGCGTCGAGATCGAACGTGTGTGAGCTGTATTTCGTGACAACCAACCAGGTCCCCGTATCCGTATCACGCAGTTCCGCCCGTTCAAAACCGGTGTCAACACGGCTGCCCGAATCACTAGGGCCGGTCACGCAGCTCTCGCTGTTAGTTTTCGACCGATCGCCTGATCGAGGGGTTCGATGCTTCGTGTAATACGGGTCCGCCGGAATATCTGCCTCACTCACGGGGCCTCCCCTTTGCTTGGCGAACTCGAGTAGGGCCTTCGGCACTAAGACAACATTCCCGGCTGGCCGCGAGTACTCGTTCATGTCGGAGGAGGGTAGTTGCTCTCGTGCGGGGTCGTTTCCGTGCAGGAATACGGCTTCCTACACCACGTGGCGCATCAGTGCCCGGTGCAGCGCAGTGGCGCGTGTTTGAGTGAGGCGACCATTCCGGTGCAGGTGTCGCTGTTTGGCCAACCAGCCGGCCAGTCTGCGCTCCGACGTGACCGCGCTGCGATATTTGGGCATCCGACGATTGACCGCCATGAACTGGATCAGGCTGCCCAACTGCCGCTCCCAGGCTTCGCCGAGGGGATCCCAGCTGAACCCGGCGAGTGTCTCCAAGCGCCGTCGCTGGTAGTCGCAGTGCAGGTCACGGGTGGCGGGCTTGCGCTGGAACCGGACCCAGTCCGCCGAACCGGGCCTCTTCGGGTAGTTGCGCAGACTTGGGACGCCGATTGTTGGAGCGCGGCAAACGGCCATGAACCTGGGTGAATACCTCCACTTGACGGAGTGTGCGCACCCGCAGACCGATGCTCGATCTCTTGCCGCCGCCAGCGAGGCCGGATCGACATCAAAGGCGTCGTCGGCGCTGAAGTAGCGCAATGATCGCTCGTCGGTACCAATCGGAGACGACTCTTGGGTGCTGTACTCGGCGAACAGTTTCTCGAACTGGGGTTGCGATGGCATTCCTTCCGGGCCACGCGGGTGCGGGGTCCGGAAGGGATATGCGCGGCAAGGCGTGAGTAAGCGCAGTTGCGAGTTGATTGCCAGGGCAAACAGGCGTCCCGGCGCGCTCAGAAGCTTGCGAATCCTGTCGTAGCGCAGACATCGATTCCGAATGCCGGGGTGCGTCCGGGGGAGAGGCATTGCAACTACGCCCGGGGACGAGCGTTCTGCCGACTCGTATTCCTGCACGGTGACGGGATCGATGCCGGTCGCTCTACGTCGTAGCACCAGCGGTGGCACGTGGTGTTATCGCTCATCCAAGGACGGGGTCAGAGGTGCTCAGGATCGACAGAGAAGTATCGGCCCGGCACAACTGCATGCGGTCTGAACGGGGCAGCCCCTACCCGAGTAGGTCTGGGCGCTCACGACCCGCCAGGGCACCGTGCTGTTGCTGCGGTCGCAGAGCCGAGCTATCGCGGCCATTCACGGATCATTGCGTTGTAACGACGGCGTACCTCGTAAGTGGAATGGGCACGAGACCCGATTGCAAAGCTCAGCTCCTCCGGTTTCAGCTCCTGCGAGTTCACTCACTCCGCCAAGGAGGAGGTCTGCAATCGCGACGTCTTCCAATCGCATCACGGCGTCGCCACGAAGCATCTTCAGCAACCGGTCATACCCCGTTCTGGCCGCTCGCGCATACGCTTTCGCATTCGATCCCCTCGCTCTAATGCGTTCTCGGATCACAAGGGCGAAATGGTGCTGAAGGACTGCCGCGGCATGCATAGCCGCGACCGCCGGGCTGTCGGGCACAGGCAGCCATGTGACTCCCACGACCTTGCCAAAGCCAAGAGGGTCAGCACAGTAGTCGCGCGGTCGGTACTTGGGGTCGCTCACAAGTACAAGCTAGCGGTCAATCGGGTCTTTAAAACACAGCGTCGGCGCAAAAGACACTCGAATGAGCGTTCTTGACGCTCTGCGCGCTCGTGCCGTTAATAGCGGGGGCATGACGCACATCGCATACGACGGTCGCGCGGCGGTCACCTGGAAGGGTGACCGATCGGAGGGCAAGTCGACCCCGGCAACCCCGGCACTCCTTCGCAAGGAGCTCTACCTCAAGGAACGTTGCAGGACGGGGAACCGCTACCAGAATCAGCGGAACTACCACGGCCAGTACTACTTCTCACAGACCCAGTCGCACGTCTGGTACGAGTCGCTGCTCGAAGCCAACATGCTCATGCTGCTGGACTGGCGCGAGAGCATCACGGCAATCGCGACCCAGCCGATCAAGTTGACCTTCTCGGACGGCAAGGTGCACTACCCCGACTTCCTCGCGTTCCACAGCGACGGGCGGCAGGTGATGTACGACGTCAAGCCGGCCAGCCGACTTTCTGAGCGGGCTCTTGAACAGTTCGCGAAGACCCGGGCCGTGTGCGAGGCGGTGACTTGGGAGTACGAGATCCTCACCGGCCTTCCGGAGGTGGAGCACAAGAACCTGACATGGCTGAGCCACTTCAGACACCCAGGGTTCGAGCCGACGCCACAAGCGCTCGAACGCCTGCGCGATGCGCTCGGTCCCGGCGGTCTGAGCGTTCGCGAAGCTGCGCAAGCGCTTGAGCCCCGGTCGATCCCCCGGGGACGAGCGGGTATCCACCGCCTGCTCTGGACCGCGCCCTCAGTTTCGACATCACTACGACCATCGCCGACAGCACCCGCCTGGATTGGAGCAACTAATGCAGACACTGGACACCACCGAAACCATCACCCTGACCGACGGTGACTACGCGTTCGTTGAGAAGAGAGGCGGCGTCGTCCGCTTGCGCAATCTCTCCACCAACGAATACCTCGACCTCCACCTGGCCGAACTGTCCAAGCGAGTCATCGGTTTGCCCGCCGCAATGCCCGTGGCACCGTTCGACCTCGACAACCTCCCGGAGACGCAGCGCGAGGAGATCCTCACCTGGGTTGGCCACCTGGAGGAGATCTTGACAGGCACCACCCGCGACGAACCGAGGGACGGCCGGAGTTCGATCCAGCACGAACCAGTCTGACTCAGCGGGTCGAGCAGAAAGTGCACGAACTGCGCATCGCGGGAATCGACATTTCCCGCTCCAATGTGCACCGCAAGCTGAGCCTGTACCGCCACCACGGAGCGACCGCGCTGGTCGACAGCGTTCCCTCGGCAGTCGGCCCCGTTGAAGCATTTGGAACCGCGCATCCACAGCGCTCTGGTCGACGTCATCGCCGACATGAAGGACAAGTCCACCGGGACTAAGAGCCGGGTCATCAAGTGGACAGAGGCAGAGCTCCTCAAGCGCCATGGCAGCGAAGCCCCTCCGGTTGCCGTCGTACTCCACGATGGTGCGGAACATCAACGCCATCGCCGCCGGGCGGTACCTCACCGGCAGTGCCCGCACTCGCAGATCCTTGGGCAACAGGCCCCACCGGATCTTCAAGAAGCAGGAACGCATCCTCCCCGGTGCCGAGATCCAGGTCGACTCCACCACCATGGACGTCCTCATTCGGAAGGAGGACGGCAAGACCGCCCGACCGGTGTTGACCCATCATGGTCGACGTCGCGTCGCGCAGTATCTTGTCGGCGACCATGCGGCTGGAGGCAACGCGCAGCATTGACCACGTCGCACTTCTCGCGCAAGCTCTCGTGCCCGGCCCCAACCGTCCCGACAAGACCGCCTACCGGGAGCTCATCCGGCATCTCCACCCGGGTGCGAACCTCCTGGGCGCAGAAGAACGTCGCCAGCTCGAACTCACGAGGCCATACGTCTTCCCTCGCGCCGTTGTCATGGACAACGGCAAGGACTACCTCGGTGGCCCTTTCCAGAATGCCCTGCAGTTCTACGGCATCAACACGGTGCTGTCATCGCCGCACACCCCAACGGGAAAGGCCATCGTCGAGCGAACCTTCGGCAGCATCAACACCCTCTTCACTCAATACCAGCCGGGCTACGTCGGACGCTCGCCGGAGTTCCGAGGCGAGAAGGTCGAGGAAGACGACGGCATCCTCAGCCTGGAGGCGCTCTACGAGCGTTTCGATGACTGGGTGCTCAAGGAATGGCAGAACCGTCCACACGGAGGCCTACTTGACCCGAACGATCCGACAGTGAAGCTCTCTCCGAACCAGATGCTGGCGGCGGCGGCGGAAGTCACCTCCACCATTGTGCTTCCACCGACGCAAGACCTATACATCGAGTTGCTGCCCTCGGAACGGCGCACCATCACCGCAACCGGCATTGAACTCCATTCTCGCGTCTACGACTCGCTCGAACTGCTCCCGCTCCGTGGCACGAAGTCCAAGCACAAGGGCGGCAAGTGGGAAGTCAAGTACGACCCATACCAGGACCACATGGTTTGGGTGCGCGGCGAGGACGGCTGGATTGAGTGTCAGCGCAGAGACCTCCACGCCCTCCGCGAACCGTACCGCGAGGCGCACCGGGCGAACGTGCGCCGGAAGCAGCGTAGTCAGGCGGCCACCACAAATGCAGCAATCACCGGCGTCCCTCTGCACCGTCCGGAGCCGACCACAACACTTGCGTCAGCCCCTAACGACGAGTTCGAGACCGCAGACACCACAATCACATCCATCACCCGCTTCGACCCCAACGAGGACTAGACAGCCATGAGGTTCAAACCGCGCAACGAACGCACCGACAAGCTCGACACCAAGGAGCAGCTCTACCGCTTCCTGGGCGCCCAAGTCGACCGGCCGGAAGTAATCACCGTCTCGGAACGAAAAGCGCTCAGCAGCAAAGCCCGCGAGGAGTACGACGGCCGAAGGGAGAAGTTCCTTTCGGGCGGCATCGTGCTCGGCACACCTCATCTGAGCCAAGCCAAGCTGCTGCTCCGGC
This sequence comes from uncultured Actinomycetota bacterium, assembly GCA_963702165.1. Classification (GTDB taxonomy): domain Bacteria; phylum Actinomycetota; class Actinomycetes; order Actinomycetales; family Microbacteriaceae; genus Terrimesophilobacter. The sequence continues at coordinate 2,126,715 of OY969722.1, forward strand.
AACGCTTCGCGGAAAACATCGGCAGGAATTCCGGCCACACCGGCCTGATGCTCAGTGGCGACTCCACCCTGGGGAAGACCACCATCCTCAAGTCACTGATGCAATACGTCTACAACAAGTACGAGCGCCAATTTCCGGACTTCGAAGAGCACGACGAGATACCGGTCGTCTACATCATGCTGCCGGCAGCTTCAACCGGTAAGCGGCTCATGCAGGCGTTCGCCAAGTTCTTCGGCCTGACCGTCCGCTCGGGTGAAACGCTCGGCAGCCTCCACAACCGCGTCGTCGACTGCCTGAACGCCGCCCGAACTCAACTGATCGTGGTCGATGAGCTCCACAACCTCGCCGGTAGCGGAGCAGGCAGCGGAGAGACGTCGGACCTCCTCAAGAACCTCCACAACGACCTCACCGCGACCTTCGTCTACGCGGGCATCAAACTCTCGCAAAGCACCGCCCTGGAAGGTGCGCGAGGAAACCAGCTCGCGGGGAGATTCAGCATGTTGGAGATGAACCGGTTCAACCTCAGCAACCCTGAAGACCGAAAGACGTGGAAGGACCTCATCGTCGCGTTCGAGAAAGACCTCCTCCTCGCCGAGCACCAACCGGGCTCGCTGGCAGCGCACATGCAGTACCTGTTCGACCGTACCGGTGGGTCCATCGGAAGCCTTGGCAACCTCCTAACCGGAAGCGCTATCGCCGCCATCGAATTCGGCAAGCGCGAGAGCGTAGACCTGGACCTCATGAACACGATGCGACTCGACTTCGCCGCCGAGCAGCACTACCTCCAGACGCTGTCCAAAAAGCGGCCGACGCCGGCAAAGTTGGCTCAGGAGATGGTCGCGTGAACCAGCTCTACCGCCCCTACCCGTTCCAGGTTCGGCCCCTACACCGAGAGACCTCCGAGAGCTACACCCGACGCTTGCTGGCGGCAAACTTCGACAGCGAACAACACAGGCAGCATCTCCTCTACGCTTCCGGCGCACGAACGGTCGCCGCAAAAAACGTTGCCTGGACAGAGTTGCTCAAGGTGAAGACTGGCCGCACGGACTTACGGCTCGAAGCAAACGAGCACGGTTGGCTGCGCCACCCAGACGGAACCAGCTGCTCCTTATGCGCGGACCTGCTCCCAGCCAGGTGGATGTGCACGCGCTGTTCCCACGGCGCGCTGGTCGAGCAGCACCCTCACTTCGACGAGCCCGTCTGTATCCGCCATCACCGGTGGGTGGGCATCCTCGGCCAGGTCGCCGACCAGCACCGTGTCTCAGCCGACCACATCCAAGCCGCCCTTCGGTTCCGGAAGCTGCGCCGTTCCGGCCAGCTAGACGTGCGCATGTACCGGATCCTCATCCACGCCCTCAGCGAAGACATCGAACACAGTCCACGGCCGAAGGAAGCGCAGGTCTTCCCGACGGCGATCCATCTCGCGTGGCAACTCACGCGCACCGAGTTCTCCAAGGCGATCTTCGACCCCTTTGTGCCGTTCCGCACCGCATACCGTCACCTCGCTGACACCGTCGCCGTGGCACTCGGCCGACGCAGCCCCCGAGTCACCCGCGCCATCTGGCTCTACCTTCGCGGCACGATGGCCACCCTCCGCAGTTGCCTCAGCAACGGAGAAGCATTCTCCGACGCCTGGCCACACGACTTCCCCCTCAACCCGGAGGTCGCGAGCCGATTCACCCTTCCGCCGGACGGTCTGCAACCTTTCAGCGACTACCTCAAACAGACGGGCGACTCCCCGGCCAGCGCCGCGCAATACACCTTGGTTGGCGTCGAACAGCGGCCGCTGCCGGCAACCGGAACACCCCGCCGGCGCGAGCTGGCCATCTGCAGCAACGGCCACCAATTCGAAGCAGACACACCTCGACCCGGTGTCCAACCCCCAAACCGTACGGCGCCGGCGTGTCCCGTCTGCCGCGGTCGCGTCGTCACGGTCGGCTCAAACGACCTCGCCACCACGCACCCAAACCTCGCCGTCGAGTTCGCCCTCGACCTCAACAACGGTCTAGGACCCGAAGACATCGCTGCCAGCACACGCATCAGGTACTGGTGGCGCTGCGCCAACGAACACACCTACCAAGCGACCCCGAACAACCGGACCAGCGGCGGCTCCAAGTGTCCGGTCTGCTTACAGCGGAAGGTCATCGCGGGAGTCAACGACGTAGCAACGACGCACCCCGACATAGCTGCCGAGTGGCACCCGTCGTTCCTGCTGACAAAGCCTCCCGCCACGGTGCCCTCCGGCAGCAAGGAGAAAATCCTCTGGCAGTGCGAGAACGAACACTCCTACTGGATGCGTGTCAACGAACGCACCACCGGCCGTGGCTGCCCGGCGTGCGCCAGAACCAGAGCCGCACAGAGACCCGACAACCTTGCAATCACTCACCCGCAACTGGCCGCGGAATGGCACCCCACACTCAATGGGGGGCTCCGACCCGAACACTTCACGGCAGGTTCAGCACACAAGGCATGCTGGCTCTGCCCCAAGGGGCACGAATACTGGACACGGATCGAGCGGCGAACCCACGGCTACAACTGCAAAGTGTGTTCCCACCGGGTGCTCGTCCGCAACGTCAACGATCTTGCGACGACCGACGCGATACTCGTCACCGAATACGACACTGAACTGAACTCCCGTCCTGCATCGACAACCTTCGCCGGAACGGAGAAAGTATGGTGGCGATGCACCGCGGCGAACCATGAGGTCCTTCAGTCGGTGCCCAATCGCAGAAAGACGCGCGGCTGCCTACACTGCCCGCGCTACCGCCGGGTGCTCGTCGACTGAGAACGCGTTGCCAGACCCGCACGTCGGACGTCTCCACTAGCCTCCTCGCATGGAAACGAAATCGGACTCAAATACGTCGTTGCTGGGCCCGCTCATCGGCTGGACCATCGTCTCACGTCCTTGCGGCAGCGGGAATGTTCTCAGATACCGATGGGACCCCTTTTCTCGTTGACGATCTGGAGTACCGATGGTTCTTCGTCGCCATGTACGCCATCGCCGGCTCGATTCCAATTGGGAGCTACCTCAGAGAACGCGGGTCCGTGGTCCCGTCGACGCCGGCACTGTCGATGGCGGCCGCCTTCGGGGTTCTCAACGTGTTCTTGATCGGCGCCCAGCTTGGCCTGGCTTCCCATCGACGACGTAAGACTCCTAACTGGTGGATGGGCCGCTCTAGGTTGCGGGGTGTGCCTCATCATGTTCAACAGGCGGCTACAGCGAATTCGCCAGGCGCAAGCGAGACTCGATGAGGATGCCCTCGTACGCCGAATCGCCGCAGCCGTTCGAACCGAACTTCAATCGTGACGCCATTTCCGCGAAATCGTCACCAGACGGACGAGCGCAAGGCAGGCGCAAAGCCGATCAATGCCGCGGTTTATGCTGACGATCGTAAGGGTTCAATGGCGGTGACTTCGGTCGATCGCCGGATAGTGAAATCTACGCCCGCCACGTCGAGATGGATCCGGAGAATCATCGACCGGCCCACGGTGCAGTTGTCGATACCGAGCAAGCGCACCTCGTCGCCGTCGCGGCGGAGCAGTGACCCGCCCGGCTCTCCGGTCAGGGCACCGCGGCGGACGACCATCCTGTCCAGATCGATCTCGTAGTTGGACGAGCGGGTCTTCACCCGGAATGCCCCACTGGCGATGTCCATTAGTGAGTCGATGCCGTTGGTCGCCTCCCTATCAATCATGATCAGGGACGGTAGCGACAAATGCACTTCACGGTTTCCGTGCCGGAATACAGGCCGCCGGAACTGTTTCACCCTTAACTCGCTCACGATATCGCCGCTCGGAAAGCGCCGCGCCCGGGTTATTGCTCCGCTATCGTTCAGGCAACCTGGGAAAGGGGCGTGGCACGGCCCTTGGATAGCTCGCGGAGGCGGCGCATTTTACAGAAGCGATGCGACCGTTGGACCCAAAATGTTGAAACCAAGCTCAAACTGAACTTCGTCCTCGCGAGCGAGGCGACGGTTGCCGATTCGGGCGCCTGCGCAGAAAATATCCCCGAATTCCGTGGTGCCGATGAATGCATAACCCGGGGAAACCGAAGTGACCTTGCCACTGAGGACGACTGGCGCACCCCCTCTTCGCGGCTTGAAAGCGATCCGCTTTTGGTCCACCGGACTGAAGCCACGTTGGCGGGCGGCTTTCCAGACCGACTCGGCTTCTTCATCATGATGGGCAAGCGTTAGCAGCCCGCCGTATGTGGCGACGAAAGCGGCGTCTCGAGATCCGGCATGGGCCGCAAGCCGCATTGCTGCGGCAGACGAACCGTAGTCTTCGCCATCTTCCTGCAGCGCAAGTGCGTACGCCATAGCTAGCCGCGGATCGTCGGGGTGACCCTCCAGCCCGTCATGGAGGATCTGGACCGCCTCCTTAATTTGCCCCTCCGCGCGGAGTGCGCGCCCGAGCAGATAGCGCACGATCGCGCTGGTGGGGGACTCCTCAAGGGCAGTCCTTAGTGCCTCAATACGGGCCGGTGCGTTGCCAAGCACCTGCTGTATCTTGCTCTCGACAATGTAGAGGCCCTCGAGGATGACGGCATTGTCAAGCCCACGAGTCACGGTCTCTTGTGCCTTCGCGATGTAGTCGACGCTCTCACCTGGGCTCTTCACCTTTTGAGCCCATTCGAGGTACAGCTCGGCTAACGACTGATAGCCATACTCGTCGCGGCGATTCATCGATATCGCACTCTCAAACGCGGCCTCGCTTTGCGTGAGCCATCGCCGCGCGAGTTCGCCAGAATCCGAGCTGGTGGCCAGATCGCGGAGAATCACTCCGCGGGTGTGATGTAGTGACCGCTGCTGCGGAGCGATCCGCATGGCGCTATCAATCTGGGAAAGAGCGAGGTCTAGCCGACTCTCGCGCCGCAGCATCCGAGCGTAGTGCTGCTTGACGAAGGGGTCACGCGGCGCCTTTCTGGATGCCTCCTCGAAGAACCGCGTTTTCGCATCCATCGTCTGGAGACTATCGACCGCCACGTCGTCCCGAGTGAACTGCTCAAATGCTTTCGCGTCGACTCCGTACGTCAGGTTGAGTGCACGGACGGCTGCGATGAGTGTCCGCTCGCGGCGAACTCGATCAATGCAGCGCTCCCACACGATATCCGCGATCGTCTGGTGGCGCGCACGCAGCGCCTCGATCCCGCGGCTGAAGTCGACCGTTTCCCAAATCGTCGTGCCCTCCAGACGTTCGGCGAGAACTCGGTACATGGTGGCGGTATCGAGGTCGAGCGCATCTCGAATAAGCATGTCGCGGACGAGAGCACGGACTCTGGAAAACGCGCACACCAACGCGTAGATGTCCGCGGCAACACCGTCGCCGAGGTTTCGGAACTCGTCTTCGATAATCGCGTCGAACGACCGCCCCTCAGTTACTTCTCGCATAGTGACAAGAAGCTCCTGCTGGTTACGGTTCTTGATCGCGCTCACGCGTAGCGCTGGAGTCAGGTCAGCCAGCTTTCCGAGGCCAGAGGTGCGTTCGAGCGAATCGATGAGGCGGTCAATCTCGGCGTCCGATAGGGGCTCGATCACGAACTCCTGATGAGAAAGCGTTGATCGACTTCCACGCCATTCGTTTAGTCGTTCACCAAGCAAAAAGTACGCCGGGACGTCCGCCTCGTGAAGTGCCTGCCGAGACTCGTTTAGCCCAGAAAGGCGATCGGCGGCGTTGTCAACGACGAAGACAACCGGACCCGGCAGGTGCCTGGCAGCGAACTCAATGTCTCCGGCAAGTATCTCCGCTCCGGCTCTCAGCAATAGGACGGTCGACGCGTTGTCGCGGACGTACCATGCAGACACGGCTAGTAGAAGCGTGGAGACGCCGTATCCCGCTGACCCCAGGACTGTGGCGAAGCGCACGCCGGTCGGGGACGAGGTGTAGAAATCGCGGATGTCGTCGACGACCGCCGCCTCAATGTCTCGTTCAAAGTTGATGCCGTTCCCGATCACGCCCCAGTTCGCTCGATTACCCAAATGGAATGAACCCGTGTTGGGAGAGACCGAGAAGTCCGCCTGGTTTACGTATTCCCACGAAACGAGCAGTCGTGTCACCGCTGCTGCATGAGCATCGAAAAGCCCATGCAGCTGACTGGGTATTTGTGCTTTGACCGTGTCCAGATTTCCTGGTTGGACGCGAAGATCGCCGAATCGCGCGAGTACCGCGGCGCGCAAGTCGGCCACGGTCCCGTCCAACGTCTCGATACCCTCATGCTCGAGGATCTCCCGGTCCAACTCGGGCGTAGACGGGGCGAGTCGATACGCGCGCGGCGGCGCGGCCGGCGCGAACTGCGCTCTGAGCTCGGTAGTGACCTCGCGCCAGTTGGAGTCCTCATTGCTGTACCCGATGTACAGTACGGGTGTTGTTGGATACTCCGTTCGGAAGAGGTTGAAAAGCATCTCCCGTTGGGATCGATGCGTTGCATAGTCGCTTTGCGTGAGCAAGATCGCGGCACGACTCGCTTGGTTCGCTAGAGACCCATGAAGATGTACGACCGGGACCTCGTGCGTTGGAAGCCAGCTTCTTACATCCGAATTCGTTGTCATAACGACCGGTATTTGCAGAGAGTCGGAATTTAGTTCATAGCAACGCTCGATGTATGCGTCGTAATTGGTCGTGTAGATGGCCTTCCACGTGAGTGAGAACAGCCATCGAATATCTTCGTTCGGCTCATAGCCTTCAAATAGCTCCGCTATAGCTCGAATGGTCTTCTGCCTACCGACGCGAATCTCGGCCAGTTGGCCCACTTTCGACAGCGATGACGTGTCCTTAATGTCGAGTTTCAGCCGTTCGGCCAGCCTCCGGCCCAGTTCAGGGCCATCAGGCATCGACTCGCCCTCCGCGTTGAACATGTAGTTACCGATGCCGGACCCGAGGAAGAGCACCGTGTTTCCGGTTTCCAACGCACCGGCCAGACCGAGTGGAAGATCCATACAGCATCCCTTCGCGAGTCGAGGTTGACACTAGCGGACCTTCGCCGACAGCTGGCGCTCGGCTTCGAGTCGCAACGATCATCTGGCTTGACCTCTCAGTGCAGAACGATCCTCATACGAGGCGGCCATTACTGCACGGTCGACATGACGATCCCTACCTGATTCGAAAGACGAGTTGGTCAAGCTGCCGGCCGTCGGAATCGCCGCTGGGCAACTGGGTAGGGTCTAGCACCGCGAAATTCCAACTTCAAATGATCAAGACGAAGCTGGTCGTCGAAGTAGAACGCTGACATTTCGGGTCTGAAGTATCTTGATCAGTCCAAGGTCACATGATTACCGACAACACTCTTTGTGTGAATCCCAAACGAAGATTTCGGAACGACAACGAAGTTTTCGTAACCGGACAACGTAGTTTTCGTAACCGGCCCACCTATTTTTCGTAACTTGCCAGTTGACTCTGCCGCGTGCTCGACACACTCGCGGCGTTCAAGCTTTAGGCAAAGGCGATGTTCTGTCGTTGTCGAACGCGGTTTCGACTGCCATGCTGTATCCGTCCACGACAACTAATCGCCTATCGCGTTACGCGCCGGATATCGAGTGACCTCCTCGTGCGCAGCCGCGTGCCAACTGGAGCAACGTGCGGATCCAGACGTATCAGCCCTACAAATCCATCACCGAAACGCCCACAAATGATGAGCTTCCGGGATTCACGTTGATAACGGGCGCCAACGGAGCTGGGAAGACTCACCTTCTCGAATCGATGAGGGAGTACAAGACCCAGATCGACGGCGGATATGGCGGAAGGCGAGCACGAATGCTGGGCACGGCCGATCTGCAGGCAGTCGACCATCTCGGCGCGCTTCCTCAAACGCGGGAACAAAAGGTGAGTCAAATCCACGATCAACAGCGGCAATCAGTGCTCGGCATGCCTAAGTTCGAAGCTGCTGCAGCCACTGCTCCTGCATCCATGGGCGAGAGGCGCGCGATTACGGGAGACGGGAGCCCGCCCGCCGAACAATCCCTGCTAGCTGCCACGAGGTGGGATCCCGAGCAGGCCGAAATCACCGTGGCCCGGAACTCATCGACGCACGTCAGTGTTGTGCAGTACTACTACTGGAATGGCTGGGAGTCTTCGACAAAAGCTATGCCGACCGGATGGGGCCTCGAGTTTCAGGTCGACATGATCACCCAGCACCCCGACTATCAGTCTCATGATCGGCCTGGCTGTGCTTTCGTGAATTACAAGGATCGACCTTCGGTCAAGAATTACAGCTGGAACTGGAGCATGCTTGTGAACGTCGGATCGGGAATGGGGGGCATCGATCTGAATTCGATTGGCGCCTACGCAGATTACAACGATTCCGGTGATCCATGCCGAACGAATTCCATTGCGATTGGACTGCGCTATCCACGCAATATCCCCGCCTACCCGACCTACGGGATTCAGGAGATCCTGATCAACATTGTGGCGCCTCGCGGATTGGACAACTCAAGCCTGGTGACGGGGCAAGTGCAGACTGTTTCCGACCACTGGTGCGGTCTGTTCCCATGGATGCCACTGACAGATTGCATGGGTGTGTCTGCGCAATGGCCGGGCCCTGGCTCAGCTAATCGACTCACGCTTTCGGAGAACCGGGCACGAACAGAAGGCTGGTACGCACGAGACAAGTGTTGGACTTCATTTGCCTACGGCCAGGACCCTGTCAATTGGCCACCGACTGCGAGCTGTTCCAGTTAATGGGCTTCTTTCGTCGTAGCGGCCTATCCGCCGCGGTAGCCATACTGTCATTCTCCGTAGCCTTGGCCCTGTGCATACACATCGGTGGCTCGATGTTGTCGGGACTCCACGAGAACGCCGACACTCAATGCGATCGAAGGGTTGCGCCACCGCAAGGTGTCGTCGAATCCGAGGCTAACGCTCCACGCGGTGAGGTTAGTTTTTGGCCACTCGGCATCTCATGCACATGGCAAGGAGCGGAGGGAAAGCCAGAGACTGTCCCCATGTTCGGTTGGACCTTGACTGCCGAGGCGGCATCAGTGGTGCTGTTGTGTGCAGTCGGCGCGGCGGCCGTGGCCACGAGGAATGGAGGGCCGGACACCGCACCATAGATATGCGAGCAGTAGGGAGAAGTTCGCCCGGGGTCGCCTCGCTCGACAGTCCGATCGTCCACCACCGTGGCTGCGTGCCCTCGGCATTGTTGTTACTCCGGTCTGTACCGGCATCGTTTCTTCTGCCCAGGCACGAATGGCAGACACTCCGATCACGGACACGCGGTTACGTCGCGGTCGTCTCTAGTATCCGCCTCCAGCGTCGCGTCGTACGCGGGATCAAGGCCGTCATTTTGAAGCGTGAGGAACATCCCACTCCCTCATGTGGGAACACTATCGACCACATGTATGGATATGTGTACGTGCAAATACTTGAACGTTTTGCGAAATCTAGTTAGTCGCTTACGAAAAACTCGTTTGCGATCAACACTTTTCGCAACCTATGTGAGACAGCGACTTGTCCGCGAGAGAGTTACCACTCGGAGCGGATTTCTAGTTCCCCCAGCAGCACTCAGGACGACGCAATCCCATTTGATGCCAATCAACGAGTTCTGCGAATCAGACGTGCGTCCGTAGACGGCAGGCAATTCCTACAAACCGCACGGCTGCGTACACCGATTGCGAAAGCCGCATCGTTCCAACCAAGTCACTGTCCATCAAGTGATCTCACCTCTGCGCAGTCGCATGACACCCGAACCGTTGCGTCGCTTGACGCCCCCACCGTGCAGCCATATTGTTTTTCAATAAATATCGATAATCAATAAATGGGGTTACCGTGACAACGAAACTCGCTCAGCCACGATCGGGACGCGCAACTTTGGTCGCCGTCGTAGCGATCTGCCTCATCGTCGGAGCAGCACTGGTGAGCGACGCAATGCGGGCGATAACCATTACCACGGGACGCACCTTGTTCGCGTTCGGGGGTGCCGACGGACGGCTTCCGCTGTCGTACCTTCCGCAACTCTTGCAAGCCGATCTACGGGAGGGCGAAACCGGCTACCTGACCGACGCACCGCTATGGCTCAGGCTTCTGTGCGCTTCTCCGGCGGTAATTCATGCCATCACCATCGCACTCGCCGCGGTTGTCGTCATTCGCATTGTGAAAAGGATCGCTGCCGCACAACCCTTCGCTAATGCCGTTCTCCGCAACTGGACGCGACTGAGCTTGGTTCTTATCGTCGGCGGGATAGTTCAAGGCATCGTGGACACCATAGCCGGCAGCACAATCTTCGGCCTATCGGCATCGGGCATGGCTGGGGGCGATCATCCGTTGGGCGCCGACTACTCGGCCATCGGCACGAATTTTCCTCAGTGGCCTTTCTTCACGATCCTTCTCGGTATCGTGGCGGCCGCCATTGCCACGGCGTTTCGCTCGGGAGCGCGGCTCGAAGAAGAGGCCGTCGGGGTTGTCTGAAACCGAGCCCGGTCAAGATTTCGGAGGCAGTCCGCATCAAATTAGATGCCACCTAGACCAAGTTCTGGCCTCGCGCGGCATGACGCTGACCGAGCTGTCCGAGCGCACCGGAATCACAATGGCTAACCTCTCCATACTCAAGACGAACAAGGGGCGAGCCGTCAGGTTTACGACAAGCTCACCGCCATCTGCGTTGCTCTGGATACCACGCCTGCGGAGCTGTTCACGTTTGACGCAACCTGAAACACGGCACTCGCAGGGGTTCGAGCACCTCCTGCACCGCTTGTTTGCAGACGTCCGCCTCGACATCACCCAGATCGACACAAAGGGCCGCAGCTGCAACCCGTCCGAGTGGTTCGTCGTTCCGCTCGAAGTGATAAACCGGGCCAAGCTGCTCAAGAATCCTGTGCAGGTCGTCGAAGTCTGTTGAGTCCACGAAGCCTGAGCTTGGGTCCGTCCGAAGCTCGTTCCTGAGCCGGTCGGCGACTTCGCGATGGCGGATCGCGGAGCGTTGGTGGTGCAGGAGAACGTCTTCCTGGCGATGCCGAACATCCAGGGCCGTGTCTCCTCGTCCAGCGACGGGAGTGAGGAGATCGGCCGCTTCGTGCGGGGACTCGTACGCCGCATCAGGTACGCGAGCAGGGCGGGGCGCGTATTCCGCGACTGCCCGCTCGATGCGCGCCGGTAGTCAGCTCGAGCGTTCACGGCCGCCTGGGAACGCAGGTCGTGCCGCTGGCTGCGACCCAGACCATGTCGCCGGCCCGACGAATTATCGCGAAGTGATGATTCGCGTCGCTCCTTGGTCGTCCGCGGATCCGTTCACCGGTTTTCCACGAAGCTGATGCTTGTCGATATAGGACATGACAAGTCCCGCCGCAATGAGCGAAGCGCCCAGTGGCGGCAGGACTGCCCTCGCTACGAGGAGGCCGAACTCAATCGCGACCATCACATCCTGAGCGAGAGTTCTACCTCCGTCGAAAAAAGAGTACACAAGCGGAGAAACCGTCACCGTCAGGACCGCGCCTCCGATCAAGACGGCGACCCCCCACCAAGCGACCAGGGCTGGCTTCAACTGGAACAGGCGCACAGTTTGACCTCTCGAAGAATCATCGGTTCCTCATTACAGCATACGGGCCGCTGCGACCTCGTGTTGGTCGACTCGTTGCGCTAAGCGCTCTTCCGATACGTCGCGCGGAACACCGCATCCTCAAACCACTTCTTAAAGTCTTGGTTGTCGGAATACTCCTTGAACAGCTGGGTCTCGTCCTTGACGAGGTCGAGCATGACCTTGCTGAGCGCATCGACCATCGCGACCTTCGCGTTCGCCTTATCGTTGTTCGCCATCGCTGTCCGGTAGACCGGGTCCTCGGCGACCTTGGCGGGAACTTCCTCCGTCACTCGCTGCCGGATGCGTTCCTCGTCCTGCCAAGGTATGTTGCCGAACAAGGCGTTGAAGGACGCCACGATCTCACTCAATCTCTCCAACTCGGGTTCCGGCCGTCCGCCAGCTCCCGTGTGGGGCACCGGGTCAATTTCCGCTTCGCCATCGGCTAGAGCGATCTTCATGGCCGTGCGCTTTTCCGCGCGGAATGAGTCGAGATCGATACTCTCGAGCACGCCCGCAGACAGGTCCTCGCCTTGAGGAGAGGGGCAGCTTTGGCACCAGGAACCCGAGGTAGATCGATAGCTTCTCCCACCAAATGTTCGAGTACGGAAGGATCGCCGAAAGGAATCCGTAGGTGCGCACGAATGCCTTCGCCGAACCCTTGAAAGCGACTTGTTCGTCCTCGTCCATACCCTCGACAGAGCATGCGTGTCGAGCGCGAGTCGCGGTAACGCGGCGTTCGACCGGGCGCCAAGGTCTCACGTGCCACGAGAACTCACAGACACCGCGAATCGCCACTCTTGCCTTGTTGGGCGCGGCACTTGTTTTGGGCCACGGTGATGACTGCCGTGATCGTTGGACTGGGCCTCACCGCATGCGTCGCCACCGGTCCAGCCATCTTTGATCGTCAGGGCTCCGATGCCGACCAGCTTCCGAACAACGTGGTCATACCGCCTGAACAAGAGATCGACCCGGACAGCGTGAGGCTTGCCGGCAGCCGCGACGGCGTCGACTATTACGTGGCGAAACACAGCAGCCGTCACCCGGGCGTGTGCCTCGTGATAAACAACGCAGAAGCTTCTGATGATTGGGTCGTCGGATGCGGAGGAGACACTGAGGTAGGAGCCGGCTCAACGAAGGTGGGCAAGGCTACCTACTTTGCCTCGACCCCTGGCGCACGAGAGATTCCCGAGGGCTGGATCCGACTGAATGAGAATCTGATCATTCATCCGGCCCCGTAACCGCGGGGATCGTTGACCGCGCTCCGACCGACCAGGAGAGAGGGCCGCGCTCCAATCCCATTTGCTCCTTAGTCTTGCTCAGCTTCGTTGCCGGGGTCTACACTCGCTGACGGACGCTCACCAAACCTAGGGGGATGGGATGCACAACACACTCAAGCGCACAGCGCTCGTCGGGGCACTCGCGATCGGACTGGTCGCGGTCTCCGCGCCCGCGGCACACGCGGCGATCACGGGACCGGTGCCCGACGACTACCAGCCCGCAGCCAATCAGACCGTGAGCGTATCGGTCGGCTGCGACCCGCTGACGGACTGGGCCCTCCAGCTCCAATACGACGAGGGCGGACCCATGGCCATCGACCGAACCGGGACGACGAATGCCATCGGCGCTGACAGCACGATCGTCACGGTGCCCGCCACCCTCACGTCTGGCACGCCGCTGACCCTCATGCTCTGGTGCGGAACGACCACTCCAGACGACTCCGATCCGTCGGTCGAGGTCGCGAGCGTGGGGATGATGGTGGCCGGTGCACCGTTCATCAGCATCTCGCCATCGACTGCCGCGCCAGGAGACACGATCACCGCCAATCTGCGCTTCTGCGATCCGTTCGAACCGATCCTGTTCCGGCTTTTCAATCCCGTCGGCGGTGCCGCGGACTTCGTCGACCAGGTCCTCACCGCGGATGCCTCAGGCAACGTGCTGGGTGCCACCGTTGTCATCCCGGTCACCGGCTACGCCGCGGGGGACGCGTACGGGGCCGCGATGTTCTGCGGGGGCGTTGAGACGGCCGACCCGACTGACTTCTCGAACGTTGTCTTCGGCGACATCATCGCCGCCCCGCCGGCGCCGCCCGCTCCGCCCGCCCCGCCCGCTGGCGCTGGCTTGGCCGACACGGGCATCGAGCCCGGCGCTCTCCCGTGGGCGGCCGCGATCGCCCTGCTCGGCGGGGCTGCCCTGCTGCTCACCCGGCGCACCGCTCGCTGGGTCGCTCCGGAAACGTCCAATTCCCGAGAAAGACTGAGGGGACGCGATTGGTGCCGCGCCCCCTCAACGAACGATTACGCCTGCGCTGGTTGCGGTTCCACCAGGGCCGCACGGGGAGCGACCCCGAGCCGACGCACGGTGATAAGCATGGCCGGGAGCCAGAGCAACTGCCCAAGACCGAGCACCAGCTCGGAGGCGCCGGCAGTCAGCAGGTGCCCGACGACGAACAGTGCGAACGCCCACAACGGGATGGCCTGCTCGCGCCACAGACCAAACGCCAGCACCAGCGGTGCGACCAGGAAAGTCACGATGAAGAACATCACCAGCACCGTACCCAAGGCATCGCCTCGGCGCCCGCCCACGCGGCAACGCCGGCGTCCCGTCCTTCGGCGGGCATCCCGCGCGAGAACGGACAGCATCACGGTGTAGAAGCCCAAGTGCGCGCCGTGGGCAACTGCGCTGGCTAAGCCCAGCAGGCCACCGACGAGCGCCAGAATCGGACGGCTGCGACGGATGAGGGCGACGATCGCAACCACGGCCACCGCCCAGGCGGTCGTTCCGAGCAGCACTGCGAGGCCGTGGAAGACCCAGGCGTCCGGGTTGGCGGCGATCGCGTCGATCTGCGCCCGGTAGATGGCGCTGTCGCTCTCATGAGCTACAGGGCTGCCCTCGACCAGCAACCGAAGGAACTCGCCGGCGGTGAGCAAGAGCGGTGCCGCGATGAGCGCCACGATCGCGGTGATTCGATGTGCTGGATGCATAGGGTCTCCTCGTGAAGCCGTAGGCGAGGCGTATTCCGTCGCGGGCGGTCCGCGTCGCTTCTCGCCGACATCGACGCTAGGTTTTCGACCGCCGGCGGCACATCGCCCGTGAGGCACAGGGCGGCCTCGTTCGTGGAGCATCCCGTCGCCGTCCGAACCGACGCGGAGGACGACCCCGGCGTCGTCCATCGGGAGGATCCGCGCGATATAGGGCCGCTATTAGGCTCAACGCGTGAGGACGCGCATCGTGGACGCAGCCTGGTGCTGGTCGCCGTATCGGCGGCGTTCGTCGCAGTCCTGAACCTCGACGCCGACCCGCTGCTGGGCTCGTGGCTCTTCGCGTCGATTCTGTTCTCGCTGCTCGCGCTGAGCGTCCGGGCGGCAATCTCGGCAGTGATCGCTGCCCGTCACCAGCGGCGGCGCGCCACCGTGGTGCAGGACCTCTCCACCGACGACGCCGTGGAGGCTGCGCTGGCGCTGGAGCGCGGACGGATGTCAGCAGACATCGTGGCGACGGTGCGCCAGTCCCTCGAACGAACGACCGTGCTGACAGAGTCACTGTCACGGGCTGGGGACGCCCGGCCGGGCCTGCGCGCCATCCAGGCCGAGGGACGCGCAGCAGCGGTCGAGTTGCGCCGCCAGCTCGGGTTGCTGCGCGACGAGGAACCCGATCACCCGGCACCGCCGACCACAGCGCCCAGTACGCATCGGCTCCGGCGCCGCGACATGCTTCTCGGCGTCGTAATGGTCACCCTCGCCCTGGTTCTCGGCGTGTTCGACGCGGACAACACCGCCCATTCGGCGATCCAGATCGGGTTCACAGCGACGGCGGCGGCAACCGTCGCGCTGTGGCGACTCAACCCGGGGCTGGCCGCCACGATCAACGCGCTGATCACGGCGGCGGCGCTCGGGATCGGGGACCCGTATCGTCTGATCTGTGGATGCTGGTCACGAACGGGCTGCTGATCTGGGCGTGCGTCGCCCGGCCGGTGCGGGACAGGTTCACCGTTCTCGGGCCGTTCGCGATGATCGTCGCGGCGATGGTTAACGAGTGGGTGACGAATCAGCCCAATGTGCACGTCATGGCGATCGTGCTGCAATCGCGCTCGTCACCGCGGTCGGGTTCCGGTTCGCGGACGCCAGCAGCGGACAAAACGAGCGGATGGCCGCGTCGCGCGAGCGGGAGCTCACCGAGGCCGCGACGCGAGCGGTCCGGGCGGATCGACTGCGGTTTGCCCGCGAACTGCATGACACCGTCTCGGGGACGGTCGGCACGATCACCATGCATGCGGCGGCGGCCGAGATGCTCTGGGAATCCAGTCGCGAGGCAGCGCACGAATCCATCGGCATCGTCCATCGAGCGATCGGCAGCGCGCTGGCCGACCTCGAGCACCTCATGCCGACGCTGGATGCGGCACGCGGCGAGCCCGAACGACCGGCGGGGGTGCCCGACGATGGTCTCGGCGGGATCGACGACCTGGTTGGGCGGATGCGGGATGCGGGCGTGGCGGTCGAAGCCGACCTGGATTCGACCGTGAAGAACCGCCGGCAACAGTGACCCTGACGGCGTATCGCGTGGTCCAGGAGGCGCTGTCCAACTGTGCGCGGCACGCTCCGGGCGCCCGGTCGGTGACTCCGGGTGCGTCGGGTCGCCGACGAGCTGACGGTGGAGGTGCTGGACGACGGTCCCGGACTGCGGGGAGCCCAGCCGGGTTATGGCCAAGTCGGGATGCGTGAACGCGTCGCTGCGCTGGTGGGACCGTTTCGCTGCAGCCGGGCACTGGTGGAGTCGGGCTGCGGATCCGCGCCACCTTGCCGCTGGACGCGGTGGTCGAGGCGGTGACCGATGATCCGCGTACTGCTCGCCGACGACCACGTGCTGCTGCGCGGGGGCGTGGCAGCCGTGCTCGGCAGCGACCCCGACATCGAGGTGGTGGGAGAAGTCGACTCCGGGCCGGCTGCGGTGGAGGCGGCCGGGCGGCTGAACCCGGACGTTGTACTGATGGACGTGCAGATGCCGGGCGGGGACGGGATCACCGCAACTTCTGAGGTTCTTCGGATGGCTCCGGCTACCCGGGTGATCGTACTGACAATGTTCGACCTGGACGAGTACGTGCTCGGGGCCCTGCGCGCCGGGGCTTCCGGCTTCCTGATCAAGACCACAGCGCCCAAGGACGTTCTTGCCGCCGTGCGAGACTGCGCAGCGGGTGAGGCCGCCTTCGGGCGGAGCGTGATCGATCGACTGGTCAACAGCTATGTGAACTCCGCGCCGCCTCCCCTGCCACCCGGATTGGACGCTCTCACCCCCCGTGAGCACGAGGTGCTGCGCGAGATGGCCAAAGGCATGTCAAATGCCGAGATCGGCACCGAACTATTCATGGCCGAAACCACGGTGAAGACGCATGTGGCGCGAATCCTGGCCAAGCTCCAGGTCCGGGACCGCCTTCGCGCGGTGGTGATCGCGCACAGGGCCGGGTTGTAGAAGTGAGCTAGACCCCGCCGCGCGCGGCCCACGCCACCGCGGTCACGGTGAACGGGCCATCCGGCAGTTCGGCGCGACACCGCTCCCGGATGTGATCCCGCCGATCAGCGTCGGCCCGCGCCAGGTACTCCCCCGCCGGCCCGACCCCGGCCGTGTACGGCTGCCACCATTCGTCGAAGCCCGCGTGCTCCATGCTGACCTCGAGTGCCGCGCCGACAACGTCACCGAGGCCGGCCTCGCCGAAAAGTCGCTCAAGGTCGCCCTCGCGTGTCCCAGCGCGTTCCGACTCGTCGACCAGTCCCGGGTCCGTCTCGCTTGCGACCCGCCAGAACAAGCTCAGCGGTGACCGTCGGCCAGCGAAATCCCACACGCACGCCGCGACGACACCGCCCTCGCGGGTGACGCGCCGCATTTCCGCGAGCCCGGCCACCGGATCGGGCATGAAGTGCACCACCAACTGTGCGAGCGTGACATCGAAGAAGCCATTGCCGAAGGGCAATGCCTCCGCACTGGCCTGCACCACCTCGGCTCCAGGATGCCGTTGCCTCGTGGCCTCGACGAACCCACTCGACGGGTCGACCGCCGCGACAGCGGACTCACCGAGCCGCTCGGCCAACTCAGTGGTGAGCGCGCCGGTACCGCATCCGACATCCAACGCTCGCTGACTCGTCGTGACACCGGCCAGGTCGGCCAGCTGCGGGGAGAGCATCCGCGAGTACCTGCCCATGAAACTGTCGTAGGCCTGCGCTGACACGCTGTCGAAGCTCACGGCGGCAGTCTACGTTCGAACCCCGCATCCGGACCCGGGCGGCTCAGCTAGATTGGCGATATGAGCCACCGCATCGAGATCCCCACCATCAGCATCGACCGCGACCCCGCCGTAGTCGGCCATGAGATCGACCAGACCCTGCGCGAGGTCGGTTTCTTCCAGATCGTCGATCACGGAGTTCCGGATGCTGTCGCCGACCGCTGCTGGGAGATCACACAGACCTTCTTCGACCTGCCCCTGGAGAACAAGCTCGAGGTCGAGCGTCCGGCCGGCGGTCTCTATGGCTACTTCCCGATGAAGTCGGAGTCGCTCGCCAACTCACTCGACGCGATGGCGCCTGGCGACCTGAAGGAGAGCTTCAACATGGGCCCGGGTGCCACCAGCCGCACCCTCGTCGACGAGACCGAGGCCAGCCTCTTCTCGCCGAACGTGTGGCCCACCGCGCTGCCCGAGATGCGCGAGGCGTGGGATGCCTACTTCGCCGCCATGACGGACCTCTCGAACCGCCTGATGTCGATCTTCGCGCTCGGCCTTGACCTGCCCGCCGACTTCTTCGCCGACAAGATCGACGCCAGCCCGAGCGCGCTGCGCGCCATCAACTACCCCGAGCAGACCACCCCTCCCGAGGAGGGTCAACAGCGCGCCGGTGCGCACACCGACTACGGCACGCTGACCATCCTGCGGCAGGAACTCGGGAAGGGCGGCCTGCAGGTGCGCGACGACAAGTCGGATGCCTGGGTGGACGTTCCGCCCACCGCGGGCGCCTACGTCATCAACATCGGCGACCTGATGGCCCGCTGGACCAACGACCGCTGGACCTCCACCCTGCACCGCGTGGTGAACCCGGATGCAGGCTCGACCCAGTCGCAGCGCCGGCAGAGCATGCCGTTCTTCCACAACGCCAACTACTCGACGATCGTCGAGTGCATCGCCGCGGGCGAGGAGCCGAAGTACGAGCCGGTCATGGCCGGCCCGCACCTGGCCGGGAAGTCGCACAAGAGCATCGTCGGCTCGTGAACCGCCGACAGGCGCGTTGAACCCCTGTTGTGCAGGACATTTCGCGGCCAATGGCCCCGGACGCCGGTGAACACGGCACCGGACGGCCGGATGTCCTGCATAACAGGACGCGAGGGGACCGGTCTCGACAAGCTCGACCACCGTGCAGGTGACGGTCGACCATCGGTAGGCGTCAGGGAGCGGGGCGGTCTCGACAAGCTCGACCACCGATGGTGGGCGTCAGCGGGTGATGTCGACCACGCAGAAGCGGTTGCCCTCAGGGTCAGCCATGATCTCGTAGTCGGCGTCATCCGGGCGCTTGTCCCAGTGCACGCGCGTGGCACCGAGCGCCTCCAGCCGGGCGATGTCCTCGGCCTGCCGCTCGGTGTACAGGTCGAGGTGGATGCGCGGAGGAATCCGCAGGTCCGACGGGTGAGCGTCAAGTGACATGTTCGGCCCGACACCGTCCCGCGGCCGCAGCACGATGAAGTCGTCGTCCCGCGTCGGCTCCCTCGGCTCGTAGTCGAGCGCGGCCGTCCAGAACGCCTCCTGGCGCGGCAGGTCCGTGACCCGCACCACAATCGAGCCGACCCTCAGCATCCGGCAACGATAACCCCTGCACCTCAGCGCCGGTCAAATGTGCGAGCGCGCGCGCAATATCGGGCGCGCTCGGACAATTGGGCGGCGCTCGCGCCGCCTACGGCACGGCGTCCTGCTCCGCGGCATCCATCGCGCGGTCGGTGAGGATGTACATGAACGCCATCAACGACAGCGACAGCGCCGCCGAGAGCCCGAACACCCAGGTCAGGCCGAGCCACTCGCCGATCAGCCCGCCGAGCGCGGCACCCAGCGGCATGGTCCCCCACGCGATCAACCGGTAGCCGCTGTTGACCCGGCCGAGCAGACGGTCGGGTGTGATGCGCTGCCGCAGCGACACGACGACGACGTTCCACAGCACGACGGTGACCCCACCGATGAAGAATCCGATGCCGATGAGCCAGACATTGGTGGTGAACGCCGGGACGCCGATCATGATGGCGCCACCGACGGTGCCGATCATGAGTGAACCCGATCTGCCGACCCAGTCCTCGATGCGCTCGGCGATCAGCGAGCCGAGCAGGCTGCCGATGGCGCTCGCGGTCAGCAGCACGCCGAAGCCCGGCTCGGAGAGGCCCATCGCCGACTCTGGGCCGACCGCGTAAAGCACGAACACCGCGAACGAGGCGCTGGAGGCCAGGTTGAAGATGCCGGTCATGATGGCGAGCGTGCGCAGGATGCGGTGCCTAAGCAGGAAGCGCAACCCCTCGGCGATGTCAGCGCGAATGGTGGTCTTCTCACCCTCGCGATGCACCTTGAAGCTGCCCCGGATGAGCAGCAGCACGCCGACCGCAGCAATCCACATGCCCGCGGGCACCGTGAACGCGATGGCCGCGCCGGCCGCGACCAGGAATCCGCCAAGCGGAGGGCCGACGAACTGGTTGGCGGTCAGCTCGACCGCGTACAGGCGACCGTTCGCCCGGGACAGCTGATCACGACCGACGATCTGCGGCATGATCGACTGCGCCGACGTGTCGTAGATGGTCTCGGCGAATCCGATGGCCAGTCCGACGACGTAGATCAGCCAGATCGACCCGAGCCCCATCAACGCCGCGACGGCGAGCGCGACCAGCGCAAGCGCGCGCGTGGTGTTGGCGACGACCATGAGGGTGCGCCGGTCCATTCGGTCGGCGAGCGCGCCGGCTTGCAGCGCGAAGATCAGCCACGGCAGTCGCAGCGCCAGCGATACGCCCGCGATCAGGATCGGCGATTGGGTGTAGGTGATCGCGACCAGCGGCAAAGCGACGCTGAACACGCCGTCGGCCAGGTTGGAGAGCCCGGAGGAGCTCCACAGCTTCCAGTACGAGGCACCGAGCGGTCGCCGCGCGACCGGATCACGTTTCGTCACCACGGAACAGTGACACATTAGGGGCCCCGGGCACCACTACCACGCGGCCGGCGGCGAATCAGCTGGTCGGCGCCTCGGGCAGACCAAGGGCGGCACGGATGCGGTCCTCGGCATCCGGTGCGTCCTGCGCCGCCTCGACATTCGCCTCGGTCACGGCGCGAACAATCTCCTCGCGCTGGATGCGAACCCCGCGTGGCGCGTCGATGCCGATCCGGACGCCATCCGACCTCGTCTCGAGGATGGTGATGACGATGTCATCGCCGACAAGCAGCCGCTCGCCCGTTCTCCTCGTCAACACCAGCACCTTGTCAGCCTATCCAAGCGTCGAACGCCCAACTCACCGGCAGGTTCAGCGACTCCACCGATTCCGGGGTGTCGGTCGATCGGCGACGCATCGCCGCCACCGCGTCGACCCGGACCACGGCGTCGAGTTCACGCACCCAGGCGCCGGTGTCGGCCGGCTTCCGCCCGGCGTCGACGACCGCCCACACCTGATCGGCGCGCAACGCCTCGAGCATGCCCGCGTGCTCACGCACCGATACCGTGCCGTGCCCCAACCCGACCGCAATGAAGACCGGTCGGCCCGCCCGCACTCCGGTCGCCCTGGCGGCGATCGCGGCCTGCCTGTCCTCGACCCGTTTGGCATCCGGGATCACCAGCCCACCGGCCACCGAGATTGCGGCGCTTCTCGCCATCATTCGGGTGACCGGCAGGGCGTCGCCGTCGAGGCCGGCCACGATGACCAGGTCCCCCGCGTTTCCGAGCGGCAGCGGCGTGCTCGGCACCGCGACGGCGGGGGCGGCGACCGGCGCATCCGTCACCGCAGCCAACTCCCCGAGGATGTCGGCGAACTCGCGCGACGACGTCGACAGGCTCGCCCTCGCCTGGGGCCCGTTCACGTGCACCTCCGCTGCGTCCGCATCGTCCAGCAGCGCGGCGATCCCGACCCGCGCGGGCAGGTCCAGCTCGTGCGCGTCGATCGGACGGGTATCGAGCGGCGGGTCGGGCACCTCAACGGTCGCCACGAACCGCCGGGTGGCGAAGAACCCGCCGATGCCGCCGACGGTCACCTCGTCGACGGCGATGATGGTGGCCTGCGGGCCATAGCTGGCCATGACGCGCGAACTCAGCTCGCCGAGGCTGGGGCTTTCAAGCTGCAATCGCCGAGGCACTGCGGATCACCCCCACCGTCTCGATCTCAGCGTTCACCGCGGTGACCTCCTGATAGGAGAGCACAGGCACCCCGCCGTGCTGCGGCGACACCAGGCGCCGGATGGCGGGGCGCAGCGCTGGCGCACAGACCAGGATCGCGCCCTGGCCTCTCGCCTGGACCGCCTCGAACGACTCCCGCACCGAGCCGAGCACCGCCTCGATCGTCTTCGCGTCGAGCACGATCTGACTTCCGTTCTCGCTGGGCCGCAGTTGCTCCAGCATCGTCTGCTCGAGCAGCGGGTCGATCATGATGACCCGCAACAGTCCACCATCCAGGTGCCGGGCGGCGATGGTCGGCCCGAGCGCCATCCGCGCCGTCTCGATCAGCCCCTCAGGGTCACCGGAGACCTTGGCGCGCAGTGCGAGCGCTTCGTAGATGCGCGGCAGGTCGTTGATCGGAACCTGCTCGACCAGCAGCCCCTGCAGCACCCGCTGCACCTCAGCCAGAGTGAGCAATGACGGCACCAGTTCGTCGACTGCCGACGGGTTGACCTGCTTCACGCCCTCGGTGAGCATGCGCACGTCCTCCCGGGTGAGCAGCCGGGCGGCGTTCTGCGTGATCAGTGACGACAGGTGGGTGACGAGCACCGACACCCGGTCGATCACCGTCGCGCCGGCGAGCTCCGCGCTGTGCCGCAGCTCGCTGGAGACCCACTTGCCGTTCAGCCCGAACACCGGCTCGGTGGTGGACGGCCCCGGCAGGCCGTCGAGCTCGTCGCCGAGTGCGAGAACCTTGCCGCGCGGCGCCGAGCCGCGGCCCGCCTCAACCCCGGCGATCCGGATTGCGTAGCTGCCGGACGGCAGGTCAATGCTGTCCCGCGTGCGCACTGGCGGCACCACGATGCCCAGCTCGAAGGCGATCTTCCGGCGCAGCGCGCGCACCCGGGCGAGCAGGTCGTCGGATGCGCCGGTGACGAGGTCGATGAGATCCGGCGCCAGCTGGATCTCCAGCGCGTGCACCCGCATCTGCTCGATCAGGTCCTCTGTGGTCTCGGCCTCCGGGGTGACCGCCTCGACCTGGGCGGCCTTCGCCTGTTCCCTGGCCGCCGACGCCTTGAGGCGCTGCGCCACCAGGATCAGCGCGGCGCCGATGATGACGAACGGGATCATCGGCATGCCGGGGATCAG
Source organism: uncultured Actinomycetota bacterium (assembly GCA_963702165.1). Lineage (GTDB taxonomy): Bacteria > Actinomycetota > Actinomycetes > Actinomycetales > Microbacteriaceae > Terrimesophilobacter. Next base: position 2,149,734 of record OY969722.1, read on the forward strand.
CGACATCACGATGGACGCGCATCCGGTGATCATCAACGCCATCCGCGACTGGGTCAGCTGGGCTGTCGCGGTCGACCCCATGTCGGCCTCGACGTTGGACCGGGTCACGATCATGCCGGTGGACACCGCCATCAGCAGCGCGGGAATCTGTGTGACCAGGCCGTCGCCGATGGTCAGCAGCGTGTAGGTGTTCAGCGCGTCGCCGAAGTCCATGCCGCGCTGCACCAGGCCGATCGCGACGCCACCGATCGAGTTGATGATGATGATCACCAGACCGGCGATCGCGTCGCCCTTCACGAACTTGGAGGCGCCATCCATCGCGCCGTAGAAGTCTGCCTCAGCGGCCACCGCGGCGCGGCGCTCCCTGGCCTCCGCGTCGGTGATCAGCCCGGCGTTCAGGTCCGCGTCGATCGCCATCTGCTTGCCCGGCATCGCGTCGAGCGTGAACCGCGCACCAACTTCGGCAACCCGCTCCGCGCCCTTGGTTACGACCACGAACTGGATGACCACCAGGATGAGGAACACCACGGCACCAATGATCAGCGAACCGCCGACGGCGACGTGCCCGAACGCCTCGATGACCTGGCCGGCGTAGGCGTCACCGAGCACAAGCCGGGTGGATGCGACGTTGATACCGAGCCGGAACAGAGTCGCCACAAGCAGCAGCGACGGGAACACCGAGAAGTCGAGCGGCTTTTTGACGAACATGCTCGTGAGCAGGATGACGAGCGCGAACAGGATGTTCACGATGATCAGCACGTCAAGCAGGAAGGCGGGGACCGGCACAACCAGCAGCAGGATGATGCCGACGACGCCTACCGGCACGCCGAGCATCGCAAAGGCGCTTTTCACCAGATACCTCCAGAACTCATGCCGACACCGCCGGCTGGGGAAGGATGTGCACGCCCTGCGTGCCACGAGACTTCAGTGCCATCACGAACGCGAGCACGCGCGCGACCGCATCGTAGAGCTCGACCGGAATCTCCTGCCCGAGCTCGCACGACGCGTGCAGTGCGCGTGCGAGGGGAATGTCCCTGACCATCGGCACGCGCTTGCTCTCGGCCTCCTCGCGGATGCGGGCAGCGATCGCCCCAGCCCCCTTGGCGACGACGCGGGGCGCCGACTTGCCCGGCTCGTAGCGCAATGCGACGGCGAAGTGCACCGGGTTGACCACGACGACGTCCGCGTCGGCGATGGCTGCCATCATCCGGTTGCGGCTGAGCAGCAGCTGCCGCGAGCGGCGCTGGGCCTTGATGAGCGGGTCACCGTCCTGCGACTTGTTCTCGTCGCGTACCTCTTTCTTGGTCATCCGGGTGCGCTTCCGGTTTCTCCTGATGACCACCCAGACATCCGCGACGGCAAGCACCAGTCCGGCGATGACCGCGAACTGCACGAGGGTCGCGGCGCCCTGTCCGGCGGCATCCAGCAGTGCGCTGACCGACTGCGACCCGGCGCCCATGAGCACCGGCATCAGGCCCTGCACCACCAGGAAGAGCACCAGTCCGACGACCGCGGTCTTCAGCAGCGCCTTGGCACCGTTCCACAGCGCCTGCATGCCGAAGGTGCGCTTGAGCCCGCTGACCAGATTGAACTGCTCGAACTTGCCCTTGAACTTCCGGAAATGGATGCCGCCCTGCAAAGCGGCACCGATGAGCACGGCGATCGCGACCACCGCGAGCAGCGGGCCGATCGTGGACAGCACCGACGACATCCCCTGCCACAGCGATAGAACCGCGACCGACGGCTCAGGCGACGCGGCGACCGCGCCGAGCCGGAACAGCTGGTCGGTACCGGCGGAAGCGCCGTTCGCCAGCGCCATCGGCAACAGCACCGCAGCCGCGCCGATGCCGAGCCAGGCGGTGAGGTCCTGGGACTTGGAAAGCTGGCCCTTGGACCGCACCTCCTTCATTCGCTTGTCGGTGGCTTGCTCTGTGCGTTCTTCCGAGGTGTCCGACATCTAGTTCACCCCCGTCAGCAGCTTCAGCGCGTCGCCGGTCAGCGACTCGATGATCTGCGGCAGCGCCACGAACACGGTCACGGCGAAGGTCAGCGTGAGCAGGATCTTGAGCGGGAAGCCGAGCGCGAACGCGTTGAGCGCCGGCGCGACACGCGTGAGCAGGCCAAGCCCGACGTCGGCGAGGAACAGGATGACAATGAGCGGCCCGGCGATCTGCACCGACGACAGGAACAGCTCGGTGATGCCGTTCGTCATCGCCTCGACCGGCCGGCCGAGGTCGATCGCACCGCCGATCGGCAGGGCGCTGAAGCTGCGGGTCAGGCCACCGATGATCAGCTGGTACGCCCCGGTGCTGAAGATGAGCACCACAGCGGCCATGTTGAACAGCCGCGCGAACTGCGCGCCGTTGACCATCGACTGCGGGTCGAACCCCTGAGCGAGCTGGAACCCGCCGAACAGGTCGATCAGGCTGCCCGCCGACTGCACAGCCGAGAACACGATCATCACGAGGAATCCGAGCAGCGCACCCATGAGCAGTTCGAGCGTCAGCGCGGCCAGAAAGCCGGCGGTGTCCAACGAGGTGTAGCCGGCCGTCACCGCGGGCGATACCGCGAGGGCAAGCCCGATCGCCAGCATCGCCTTGATGCGGGCCGGGAACGCGCGGGAGGAGAACGGTGGGGCGATGACGAGGAAGGTGGTCATCCGCACCGCGGCCAGCATGACCGCTTCCATCCACGCGGGGTTGATCGCGAGCTGCATGTCAGCCGCTCCCGATAAGCGACGGGATCGAGTCGAACAGCCCGTTTGTGAAGGCCACCATCTCGGAGATCATCCAATGCCCACTGATCAGCAGCGCCAGGCCGACGGCGACCACCTTCGGCACAAACGACAGCGTCACCTCCTGCACCTGGGTGATCGACTGCAGCAGCGAGATGGCGAAGCCGACGACAAGCGCGGTGACCAGCAGCGGCGCCCCCAGCTTGGCTGCGACCAGCAGCCCCTGCACGCCGATGTCGAGAACGGCGTTGGAATCCATCAGCCACCCCCGTTGTAGCTGCTGATGAGCGACGTGATGATGAGGCCCCACCCGTCGACCAGCACGAACAGCAGGATCTTGAACGGCAGCGAGATCATCACCGGCGGGAGCATCATCATGCCCATGGCCATGAGCGCCGAGGCGACGACCAGGTCGATCACCAGGAAGGGCACGAACACGACGAAGCCGATGATGAATGCCGCGCGCAGCTCAGAGATCAGGAACGCCGGGATGAGGGTCAGCATCGGCACCGACGCCGGGTCTTCCGGGTTCGGCAGCTCGGCCGCGCGGGTCATCAGTGCGAGGTCCTCTTCGCGCGTGAACGACAGCATGAACGAGCGCAGTGGCCCGGATGCCGCGTCAACGGCATCCGCGAACGTCATGGTTCCCGCCAGGTAGGGCTGAACCCCGACATCGTTCATCTCCGTCAGCACCGGGCTCATGATGAACAGCGAGAGGAACAGGGCGAGACCTGCGATGACCTGGTTCGGTGGGATGGACGGCAGCGACAGCGCATTCCTGGCCATCGCGAGCACCACGAAGATCTTCGTGAACGAGGTCATCATCAGCAGCAGCGCGGGTGCGACCGAGAGCAGGGTGATGCCGATGAGGGTGAGGATCGAGGCCGACGGCGCACCGTTGGGGCCGTTGATGTCGATGGTGATGCCGCCGAACCCGTCGGTCGGCGGTGTCGGATCGGTCGGCGGCACCGGGTCGATGGTCACCGCGCCGGCCGCGACCGGATCGAGGAGCACGAGGCCGGCGAGCACGACGGCAGCCGCGACCGCTGGCGCTAGACGCCGCCGCGTGCCGCGTGCTGCTGCTGCCGACGAGGTGGTCACCGGACCGGCCGCAGCGCCTCGACCGTCTGCCGCCAGGTCGTCGGCGACAGGATGGAGCCGGCCAGCACGGTCGGCTGCTTGTGCCTGCCGCCGAGCTGTCGGCGGGAGACCGAACGCAACGCGGGGACAGGCGCGGCATCCGGCGACCACACGGCGTTCTCGAGCGCATGCGCGAAGCTGTCGTCCGCTGCTGGGGCGGCAACCGGTTCGTCGGCGTGCAGCACGTTGACCGACTGCTCCGTGACGCCGAGCAGCAGTCGTCGACCCTCGAGCTCGATCACGACGACGGATGCCTTGGGCGTGATGGTCTGCCGGCTGACGACGGTGACGGCGTCAGGGGTGGTGCGGGCCGTGCGCATCTTGCCGCCGATTCGGCGCTGCAGGTACCAGAGCAGGGCGAGCACGACCGCGAGCGAGACGAGCACCCGCCCCGCGACGAGGAGGGTGTCCACTCAGCTCAACCCGTCATTGACGTCGATGATCTCGGTGATGCGAACGGCATAGTCCTGATCGACGACAACGATCTCACCGTGCGCGATGAGCCGTCCATTGAGCAGGATGTCGGCGGGGGCGCCGGCCGAGCGATCCAGTTCGACGACGCCACCCGGCTCGAGGTTGAGCACGTCGCGCACGGACATCCGGGTGCGCCCGATCTCGACCGTCATCGCCATCTCGACGTTGCTGATGCGGCCGAGCTTGTCCGCGACGGACCCCTCGGCAGCGATGATCGGCTGGCTCGGGGCGGGCTCGCGGACGCGGATGCCGAACCAGCCGGCCGGCGTGCCGGTGTCGGTCGCGAGCTGGAACAGCGCGCTGGCCGGGTCGTCGAACACGCCCCGGTCGCCGTCCGCGCTCACCCCGCCGAGCACCCCGGCGCCGAAGACCGCGGTGGCTGCCTCGAGCGCCGGCCGGAGCACGTCCGCAACGGACACCATGGCGGAATCGGTCCCCGCCGCCTCCGCGATCAGCTCGGAATCTCCCAGCATCAGGGCGACATCGGCTGACACGGCGCCGACGAAGGAAGCGGCGATCGCGCCCGATTGGTCCTGATCCACCGTGGCGCCTGACGGAAGCCGGGTGGCGGTGAGGACACGCGCGGTCGGCAGCTGGAGCACCAGCGCAGCCGCCGCTTCGGTGACGTTGGCAGTCGCCGTGTTGGTCATTGTCTTATCTCCTCGAATGAGTGGTGTGCGCCCGGTGGCCATGGTTCTAGAAATCCGCGTCGACGACGACGCACGCCAGCCGGGAGGCGTTGGAGCCGGCTGCGGCGCGCGCGATTGGCATGCCCTGCACCGCGAGCTCGAGCGGTCGATGCTGGGGGTGCGGAACGCGCAGGATGTCACCGACGGCGAGGTTCAGGATGCGCGCGGGCCGCACCATGATCGGCGTGAGGCGCAGGCTGACATCGACCGGCGCCATCGCGACGTGCGCGTGCAGGTGATCTGCGGCATCCTCCGCCGTGCGGATGGGGTTCGCATCGCCGAGCTGCGAAAGCACCAGCGCGGCGGGAATGGCGACGGTCGCGGTCGTGGTGGTCTCGCCGACCCGGATGTCGAAGGTCGCGACGATCATCAGGTCGGTGGTCGCGGCGGCCTGCGCGAACTGGGAGTTGTACTGGAAGGCGTCGAAGACGATCGGGCGCGCGAGAACCGGGCCGAGCGAGTAGCGCAGGTCCTCCAGCGCGTCGTCGATGAGCCGCTTGACGAGCGCCTGCTCGATGAGCGTGAACTTGCGCTCCTCGGCCACCGGCCTGCCGTGACCGCCGAGCATCGAGTTCACCCAGGCCAGCGCAGCCGTGGTCGGGAACTGGATGACGGCCTTGGCGGCGCTGTCCTCAATTGCACACAGCACCATGGCGGTTGCCGAAGGCAGGCTCGCAGCGTACTCGTCGTACGGCTGCATCAGCACCTGCTCGCAGGTCACCTGTGACATGGCCCGCACGGTGGCGGTCAGCTGGGTGCCCCACTGGCGGGCAAACGTCTCGAATGCGAGCTCGAGCACCCGCGCGTGCTCACGCGCAAGCGTCGACGGGCGGCGGAAGTCGTACAGCTCCGCCGTTCTGCCCGCTCGCGCGGGCACGTCGACACGCTGTTGTTCCTGGACCGTCACACCGAGCACTATCGGCAGGCGTCCCGCCGCCGTTAGCCGCCGCCCGCCGCTCCGTCCAGCGCGGCGGGAATCAGCTCGCGCACCGCTTCGGGCTCATCGGAGAGCACCACGATGTCGACGCGCCGGTTCAGCGCCAGGCTCTCGTCGGATGTGCCGGATGCGAGCGGCCTGGCCGAGCCGAAGCCGACGGATGCGATCCGCTCCGGCGGCGATCCCTCCGTGCTCGACCAGGTGCCGCAGCACCCCGGTCGCGCGCCCGGAGGAGAGCTCCCAGTTCGTCGGGAACGGGTGCACCGACTGCCGGTAGTCGGCGTGCCCCTCGACCGAGACCGTGTACGCCGCTTGCGGCAAGGATGGGGCCGATGCTGTCGAGCACCCGGACGGCTACGCCGCTCAACACGGTGCGGTTGGATTCGAAGAAGGTCTCAGAGCCGACGAGTCGCACGGTGAGTCCGCGCTCGTCGAGGTCGAAGTCGACGGTGTGCTCGAGGCCGGATGCGACGAGTGCCGCTCGCAGCTGCTCCCGCAGCGCCAGGAGGCGATCGGATTCGAGGACCGCGAGCTCGAGTGCGCGCTTGTCCCGGTCGCTGTTGGCGATGACGGTGAAGCCGTCACCGTCCTCGTCGACCTTCTCCGGCGGGACGATGACGCCGTCAGCAGTGTCGACGAGCTCCGAGGGGACCGAGCCGAAGCCGGTGGCGAGCGAGTTGCGCAGCTGCTCGAACTTCTCCTGGTCGACAGTCGACATCGCGAACAGCACGATGAACATGCACATGAGCACGGTGACCATGTCCATGTAGGAGGCCATCCAGCGCTCGTCGTTGTGCGGGTTCCTCCTCGGACTCCCCGCCGCGGCGACGCCTCGAGCGCGTGCTCACGCCGCATCCGCAGGCAGCTCGTTCGCTGGCACCATGGCGCGCAGCCGCTCACCGAGCAGTCGGGGCTGGCTGCCGGACTGGACGGCGAGCACGCCCTCCATGAGCAGCGTCATCCGCTCGACCTCGAGGTCGCTGAGCCTGCGCAGCCGGGCGCCGATCGGCAGCCAGATGAAGTTGGCGGACAGCAGGCCCCACAGGGTCGCGACGAACGCGGTGGCGATCATCGGGCCGAGCGTGTCTGGGGAGGACAGGTTCTCGAGCACGTGGGTCAGCGAGACCACGGTGCCGATGATGCCGACGGTCGGCGCGTACCCGCCGAGGCTCGTGAAGAACTTCGCTGCGGTGCGGCCCGCCTTCGAGCGGGTCTCGATCTCGTCCTCGAGCAGGATCCGGAGCTCGTCGCCGTCGGTGCCGTCGGCGATGTTCTGCAGCGCACCGCGCAGGAAGGGGTCCTCGACCGTGTCGGCCTCCTGCTCGAGCGAGAGCAGTCCGTCGCGGCGCGCGGTCTCGGCGAGCGCGACGAGATTGTCGATAGTTCGTGCGGCCCGGGCGACCTTGCCGCGGAACGCGTGCGGCATCGCCTTGACCGCGGGGATGAAGTCCCGGAGGGTGCCGCCCGCGATGCCGACGGCGATCGTGCCGACCAGCACGAGGATCATCGGCGCGGGCAGGAGGATCGCGGTGACGTGCGCGCCCTCCAGGGTGATCATGGCGAACAGCGCACCGAACGCGACGAGGATGCCGATCAGTGTTGCCGGATCCATCAGATCCTCCGCGGGCGGCGGATCTCCGCCGTTTCGTGGCCGGGTCGGTTCGACGATGCCCAGCTGCCGGCCGGCATCCGGAGTCCGCCCGCTCGACATGGAGTTCGCAAGCGACACGACACGAGCGCGGTAGGCCGCGATCCGGTCGATGACCTCGGCGATCGACTCGGTGACGATGTACTTGGCGCCGTCGACCATGACGAGGGTGGTGTCCGGGTTGGCGTGGATGCGCTCGATCAGGTCAGGATTGATCGCGAATTGACTGTCGTTCAGTCGCGTGACAACGATCATCTGATCCATCCCTGGCTTTGCGTCCAGGCTCATCCTGAGCCGTCAGGTGCGAACTGTCGGCCGCTGCATCGCGCTGCGTTAGGCCGCGAAACGCCGGATGTGCACCATAACGTCGGCTGCCGCATGCTGCTCCTGAGCGCACGGCTACTGGCGCGCCGGAGCTTGTGGCGACTCGATCGGCGACTAGCGCTTGAGGTTGGTGAGCTCCTGCAGCACCTCGTCGGAGGTGGTGATGATGCGGGCGTTGGCCTGGAAGCCGCGCTGCGCGACGATGAGGTTGGTGAACTCCTGCGAGAGGTCGACGTTCGACATCTCGAGCGCTCCGCCCGTGAGGCTGCCGAAGCCGGCAGCGCCCGGGGTGCCGAGCTCGGCGGCCCCGGAGTTGAAGGTGCCCCGGTAGGCGGAGGCTCCGGCCTTCTCCAGGCCGCCCGGGTTGGTGAAGGTCGCGAGCGCGATGCGCCCGATCGCCTCGGATGCCCCGTTGCTGAACGATCCGATGATCGTGCCGTCCTTGGCCAGCGTGAACGAGTCGAGGGTGCCGGCGGTGCGCCCGTCCTGTCCGGTCACCGACACGGTGGTCATGCCCGCGAACCCGGTGGCGCTGGTGAGGTCGACCGTGACGCCGCCGACGGTGAGCGAGCCGCCCGCGGTCAGCACGCCGTCGACGAAGGTCAGCGCGTCGGTGCCGGTCGCCACTCCGTCGTCGGCGGCGACATCCCAGGTCCCTGCGCCGGTGTTGGTGAAGGTGAAGGTCAGGGTGCGTGCTGCGCCGGTGGCGTCGAAGACGTCGACGTCCCGGACGAGCACGTCGCCGACGGCGGCCTCGCCCGGGAGGTTGCCGCCGACCGTGGCCGCCGTCGTCGCGACTGCGGGAGCGACCGCCTGCAGCGGCAGGCTGATGTCACCGACCGCACCACCGGTGTTGATGACGCCGCCGACCGCGGTCCAGCCCTGCACGATGGCACCGTTCGGGTCCCACCAGGCGGCCCTGCGCGTCGAAGTCGAACGAGCCCGCGCGCGTGTAGAGGGTCTCCCCACCGAGGTTCGTCACGAAGAAGCCGTCGCCGGAGATCATGATGTCGGTCGCGCGGCCGGTGGCCTGCGCGGAGCCCTGGGCGAAGTTGGTGGTGATGCCCGCGACCTGCACACCGAGCCCGATCTGCGCCGGGTTGGTGCCGCCGACCTGCGCCTTGAGGGGCGCCCGCACCCTGGGTCATCTGCGAGAGGGTGTCCTGGAACTGGGTGGCGGATGCCTTGAACGCGGTGGTGTTGACGTTGGCGATGTTGTTGCCGGTGACGTCGAGCATCGTCTGGTGCGAGCGGAGACCGGAGATCCCGGAGTAGAGCGAGCGAAGCATTTCTATGCCTTTCGTTGGTGGTCGAGTCAGGATGCGGCGCGGTTGACGCCGGAGATCAGGTCGAGATTCACTGCAATGCCGTCGATCGTGACGGTGGGGATCTGGTTCGCGAACGACACCGCGCGAGGCGATGCCGGACACCGTTTCGCCGTTCTCGCCGGCGTAGCTGACTTCCTGGCCGATGAGCGCCGACGCGGCGATGCGCATCTGCAGCGAGAAGTTCTCCTCGCCCAGCGTCGACAGCCGGGTGAGCTGTTCCATCAACGCCAGTTGGGTGGTCTGGGTGATCATCTGGTTGCTGTCCATCGGCGAGCTGGGGTCCTGATTGCGCAGCTGGGTGACCAGCAGCGACAGGAACACTTCGCTGTCCATGGACTGCTTGGGCGTACGCGTCGGCTTGGTCGTGTAGATCCCGGTGGCCTTCACCTGGTCGTTGGTCAGTGCATCGACTGTCACAGTTGCTCCTTCTTCTCAGGCGATGACGTCGAGGATCGAAGTCAGCTGGGTCGGGTTCGGCTCGGTTCGCCGCGGGGAGTCCGCTGTGGCGGGCTTCTCGGCGAACCGGCCGGGAAGATGGCCGCCGGGTTCGTCGCGCTGCCGGTCGCGGGCATCCGGTTCCGACTGCGCGGACACGTCGAGCTGCGCCTGCAGCCCGGTGGCGGCGAGATCCCGACGAAGATCCGGGAGGATGGCCCGCAATGCGTCCCTGCCCACATCGAGTGGCGCGAACAGCTCCACCCGAACGCCGTCGGGTCCGACGTGGGCTCGGACGGTGACGGGGCCAAGGTTCTCCGGCGTGACAGTGACAGTGATGACGTGGTCACCGTGCGGTGCGCGGGCCAGGTTCACGACAGGGGTGAGCACCTGGCCGGCGAACGGCACCGGCTGTTGCGCTGGGACGGCGGATGCGACGGCCACCGTCGGCGGTGTCACGGAGGGGGTGAGTGGCGTGATGGGGGCCGCCTGCGGCGCCTCGACGATCGCGGCCGGTGGGGCCGCGGGCGGTGCAGGAGCGCTCTGTGCAGACTGGTTCGCGGTCTCATGCGCTGGGATCGGCGTCGGGGCGGCTTCGCCGTGCGCTGGAGTAGCGGATGCCGGTGCCGGCGCTGCGACGCGTGTCGCCGCCGGCTCGGTCGGCGGCGCGTCGGCGGTGGTGAGCGGACGCGGCGCTGACGGGGTGTGCTCGTCGTTCACCTCTGCCGTGCTCAGGATCGGCGCGGCTGCGGTCGGTGCGGCCGGCTCGGCAGAATCGGCTGGCAGCTGGGTGCCCGCCTGGGCGGCTTGCGGTGTTGCCGCCTCCGGGTCCGCCGCCGGCTGGGCACCGGTTGCCGGGATCGGTGGCAGCCGGTGACCGCTCGAGGAGGCGGCAACCAGTGCACCCTCCGTCGACTGAGGCAACACGATGCCAACCGGGTTCGTGGCGGGCGGCGCCGACGCAGCGGATTCTGCGGTCTCCTCAGGCTCCGACGGCAGTTCTGCGTCGGAGCTCAGCGCTGAGGTGATCTCTTCGGCGAGCACTGCGACGGCCGAGCTCATGATCGCGGCGAAAGCGTCAATCGACTGTTCGTCGCCGGCCGGCGCGGTTGCATTGGGTCGGGCCGACGCCACCGGCGCCGCCACAGGAAGGTTGAGGATCGTCATCGCGCTGCCCCCCTGCCGACGCTCGCGAATTCGTCGAGCAGGTGCTGCTCGGCGCGCAGTTCTTCGTCGTCCAGAGCGCTGCGGTGCCGGGCCTCGAGCTTCTCGAGTCCGAGCGCGTCGGCCCGTGACCGGTTCAATCGCACGCCCGCCTCGTCCGCTTCCGCGCGGTGCACCGCCGCGAGGTCGGCCAGATCGGCGAGCGCCGCCTGCGTTGCGGAACGCGCCGCGGCGATCGCAACCAGGGAGGCAGTGCTCACGGCATCCGGAGCAATTCCGGAGAGCCCGGTGCGCTCCCCCGCCGCACGTTCGGCGGTGGCGGCGAGCCTGGAGTTCGCGAGCGCAAGGTCACCGGCAGCGGCATCCTTCTCCAATTGCCGCAGACGCAGCAGACCCGACAATGGGAACCTGGCCATCACATCACCCCTAACTGCCCGACGAGGGCACGCAACCGACCCCACGACTCCCCGGTCATGGCGGCTTCGTCGACTCCCTGCCTGAGGAAGGCGTTGATGGCATCCTCGTGAGCGATCGCGGCATCGACCCACCGGTTGCTGCCGTGCTTGTAGGCGCCGACGTCGATGAGGTCCTGCGCCGACTTGCGCGCGGCAAGCACCGTGCGCAGCGCCGTCGCGGTGAGCGCATCCTCTGGGCTGACCAGCTTGCCGGCGACCCGGGAGACGGATGCGAGCGCGTCAACGGCGGGAAAATGCCCTGTCACCGCGAGCTTGCGGTCGAGCACGACGTGGCCATCGAGAATCGAACGCGCGGCGTCTGCGATCGGTTCATTGTGATCGTCGCCGTCGACCAGCACGGTGTAGATCCCGGTGACCGATCCGGTCTCCGCTGTCCCCGCTCGCTCGAGCAGGCGGGCGAGAAGGGAGAACGTCGACGGCGGGTAGCCGCGGGTCGCCGGGGGCTCACCGACGGAGAGCCCGATCTCGCGCTGTGCCATCGCCACGCGAGTGAGCGAATCCATCATGAGCAGCACGTCAGCGCCGGTGTCCCTGAACGATTCGGCGATCCTGGTGGCGACGAACGCAGCCCGCTGCCGCATCAGCGCCGGTTCGTCCGAGGTCGAGACCACGACGATGGAGCGCGCGAGCCCAGCCGGACCCAGGTCGTCCTCGAGGAATTCGCGCACCTCGCGTCCTCGCTCGCCGACGAGCGCGATCACCGACACGGTCGCATCCGTGCCCCTGGCGATCATCGACAGCAATGACGACTTGCCGACCCCTGAACCCGCGAACAGCCCGAGCCGTTGGCCGCGCCCGACGGTGGTTAGCGTGTCGAGCACGCGAACCCCAAGCGGCAATTCGGTGTCGATGCGCGCACGGCGCATCGCGGACGGGGTGTCGTTGTCGATCGGCACCAGCCCGTCGTGCGCGAGCGGTCCCTTGTCGTCTATCGGGCGCCCGAGGCCGTCGATGACCCGGCCGAGCAGACCGCGACCGGTCGGCACGAGCTGCGGCCGCAGCCGTGAGCGCGCCGGAGAGCCCGCGCTGACACCGTTCATCCGCGTCAGCGGCATGCACCGGATGCCGTCCCGCGTGGTCGCGATCACCTCGGCGTCGATGAACGGGCCGTCGCCGATGGTGACCAGCTCGCCGATCGCGCAGTCCAGTCCGACCACCTCGATCCCGAGGCCGACCACCGACGTGACGGTGCCGACCTTCTGCGGCCGGGCAGCAAGAGCCGCGTCAGCGAACCGGGCTCGAACGGTGGTGTCGGTCAGCGTCATGATGCCTCCCCGAGCAGCGCACCGCGGGCGCGTTCGATGGCGCTGGTGATCCCTGCGTCCAGGAAGCCATCCGGAAGTTCCGCTACCGCATCGCCGCGCCGCAGTGCCGGATCGGCGCGAAACTCGAGACCGGTCGTCGCCGCGGGATCGAGCGCGGCAAGGTCGGAGGGGTTCAGGCGCACCGACACCACGAGCGCGGTGTCGGCGTGCGCGAGGACGCGGTGCACCGCGGCGCGCGCCGATGCGGTGTCGTCGCGCAGTTCGTGTCCGACGATGGCCTCCGCCAGGTCGATGGCACCTGCGGCGATCAGGTCCTGGGCGTCCGCGAGCACCGGGGTCGTGCAGTCACGCACCGCACGCGCCGCAGCCTCGAGAACCGCGAGCGCAGCGCGGCACTCGACGTCATGTTGCGCATTCCTCGCCGCGTACTCCGCTTCCTTACGGGCCAGCCACTCCTCCTGCTCGCGCGCGGCAGCGCGCAGGCCGGCGGCGAACCCGGCGGCGTGTCCCCGGATGCGTTCACCCGCGTCGCGGGAGGACGGCACCGCGACCTGCACGGCCGGGAAGGCCGCGGGCGAGAACTCGGCATCAGTAGACATATTCGTCCTCGTCGACGCGCTGCACCGTGATCGCACCCTGCGACTCCATGTCGCGGATCGCGCGCACGACCTCTGCGCGGGCCTCCTCGACCTGGGACAGGCGCATAGGGCCGAGGCTCGCGGCCTCGCCGTCGAGCAGTTCCCTGTTGCGTTCGGACAGGTTGCTGCGGATGACCTCGATGACCGCCTCGCTCGTGCCCTTCATCGCGGTCGCCAGCACCGTCGGGTCGATGCCGCGCAGCACCTGCTGCACGTCGCGGCGCTCGAATTTCACGATGTCCGAGAAGGTCAGCATCCGGGATCGCACCTCTTCGGCGAGTTCCGGGTCGCGTTCCTCGAGTGCCTCCAGGAGCGCCCGCTCCGTCGCGACGTCCGCCCTGTTGATGATGTCCACCAGCGGTTGGATGCCGCCGACCACCTGGTTGGCTTCGCGCGAGGAGACGACCGCTCCGGCCCGCTGCTTGAGAGTGTCGGTGACGATGCGCACGGCCTCTGGCGGCGCCGGGTTCATGGTGGCGATGCACTCGGCAACGTCGGTGCGCAGCACTTCGTCCAGTCCGGACATCACCTGGGAGGCGAGCTCCGGGCGCAGGTGGGCGAGGACCAGCGCGATGGTCTGGGGCAGTTCGCCCTCGAGCATGCCCTGCACCTGCGCCGGTTCTGCGGCATCCAGGAACTCGAACGCCTTGCCCGCCATCGACGAGGTCACCCGGCTCATCAGCCCCGCCGCACGCTCGGCGCCGAAGGACGCCTCGAGCAGGCCGGTCGCGACATCCTTGCCGCCGCGCGCAGCGGTGGTGCCGCGCATCGCCAGCTGGTGGAACTCGGCCAGCGTCGCTTGAGCCACCTGGGGATCCACGCGCCGCAGTCGCACGATCTCGGCGACGATCTCTTCCGCCTCGGGCTCGCTGAAGCGCTTCAGAACCTCGGCCGCCCGTTGGGGGTCGAGGTTCATCAGCACGACGGCAACCTTCTGCGTGCCGTTCAGAACGGTTGGTGTTGCGACTTCGCTCATGCGGGCTGCCGATCGTCCATCAGACTTCGCAGGACCTCGGCGGTGCGCTGCGGGTCGCGCTCGGCGAGCGCTTCGATCTCTGCCCGGGCGCGCGCAGAGTCACTGCCGGCATCCGGTGCGGGCGGCGCCGCCGGCAGCTCGGCAGGCGGCGTGGTGGCTGAAAGCAGCGGCACGGTTTGGGCCGGTCCGTAGAGCATGTCCTTCAGTTCGCCGATCTCGACAGCGTCACGATCTCGCTGCGACCGTCGGGACAGCAGCACGATGGCGACGACGATGAGCACCGCGAGCCCGAGCACGATGGCAACCGTGGTGATCAGGGTGGTGAGCCGTTCCGCGGCTGCTTCCGCCTCCGCTGCCGCCAGCGCCTCGGCCGCGGCCGCAGCGCCGGCTGCGTTGAACGGCACGACTTCGACGGTGACCTCGTCGCCTCGTTCGGCGTTGATGCCCGCCGCCGCGGCGACCAGTGCGGAGATGTTGGCGATGTTCAGGTCGGCCGCCGCGGCCTCGTTGAGGGCCACTGAGACGGTCTGCCTGGTGATCGCGCCAGCCGGGATGGTGCGCGTTTCGGTGACCTTGTTGACCGCGTTGTTCCGGGTGACCGACTCCGACGTGTACACACCGTCCTGCTCGCCGCCCGGGACTGCGATGTTGTCGGGACCCAGCACCCCGGTCGCCGCGCGGCCGCCGTCATGCGTCTCGGTGTGGGTGGACTCGTTGAGTGCCGGGGCGTCATCCGGGACCGTGAACTGCTCCTCGAGACGCTGAGCGGACTCGTAGCTCATGTCCGCTGAGACGACGACGGTCGCGTTGCCGACACCGGCGACGCGGTCGAGCATGGCCTGCACCGCCTGGCGGACGCGTTCCTCGTAGTCGGACCCGCGCTGGTCGGCGGTGCCGGTGGCACCGACTCCGACGGCCGAGAGCACCATCCCGTCGGCGTCGACCACCGCGACGTTGGCTGCCTTCATGCCATCGATGGACGCCGAGGTGAGCTGCACGATCGCCTGAACCTGCTCGGCGCTGAGATCGACCCCGCGCACGGTCTCCACGAAGACCGATGCGGTCGGCTCCTGCCGTTCCGAGACGAAGACGCTGTCTTCGGGGATGGCGAGGCGCACCGATGCCACCTTGACGTCCTTCATCGCGCCGATCGTCGCGGCAAGCTCCCCTTCGAGCGCGCGCTTGTAGGTGACCGACTGCTGGAAGTCCGACGAGGTGACGCCCATGTCATCGAGCAGCGAGTAGCCGCCGTTGCTGGATGACGGGAGTCCGGCAGCGGCGGCCTTCAGGCGCTGGTCGTAGACGTACTGCTCTGGCACGAGGATGCTTCCCCCACCGCCGGTCAGCTCGTACGGCACACTCTCGGCGCGCAGTTGCTCGACGATCGCGCTCGCATCCTTGGGCGCCAACCCGGAGAACAGGGGCGTGTAGGTGGGGCGGCTCAGCCAGATGCCCAGGGTTGCCACGCCGAGCACGAGCACCGCGAGCCCGATGATCGCGATCGTGCGCTGGGCGATGGTGAACTCACGGACGCCCGAAACGAACCGCCTGAGTGCGGTGGAGACTTGGGTCGGCATCAGGCCTGCATCCTCATGATCTCGTTGAAGGCGTCGACACCCTTGTTCCGCACCGCGGCGATCAGCTCGAGGGTGACCTGCGCGCGGGTCGCGGCGATGGTGGCCTGGTGGATGTCGGCGAGGTCACCGGTGACCGCCTTGATGGCGAGCCGGTCGGCGTCGGCCTGCAGCCCGGCGAGGCCGTCGATCGCGGTCGAGAGCGAACCGGCGAAGGCGCCGTCGCCTGCGGCACCAGAGGCGCGCGACGGGTCCACGTAGCCGGTCGGCGTGACGCCCGTGACGGAGCTGACGGCGGGGATCATCATGCACGTCCGATCTGCAGTGCGGCCTGGTAAGACTCCTTGGCCCGGTCGACGACCGCGGCATTCGCCTGGTAGCCGCGCTGAGCGAGGATCAGCTGGCTCATCTGTGACGCCAGGTCGATGTCTGGGTAGCGCACGTAGCCCGCTTCGTCGGCGAGCGGGTGGTCCGGCTCGTAGACGACACGGCCCTCGCCGTCCCCGAACGCCGCTCCTGCGACGTAGACGCCTGAGGTCCCGCGGCCCTCTTCCGCGATGACGTAACGGGCGCGGAACGCCTCTCCGTCGGTGCTCGCCGCGGTGTTGATGTTCGCGAGGTTGTCGGACACCGCATCCAGCCACTTCCGGTGCACGTTGAGGCCGGTGCCGGCGATGCCGATCGCGTCAAAGGTCATGAGTTGGTCCTCATCGCTGCGCGCAGCTTGGCTGTTTCGCCATCGATCGCGCGCGCGGCGAACTGGAAGCGCAGCACGGTGTCGATGTTGGACAGCGTCTCGGTGTCGAGGTTGACGTTGTTGCCATCGAGCCGGGTCGGTTCGAGTGAGCGGGCCACTGTCGCCTCGGCGCTTCCGTCACCGCGGTTCACCGACCTGGCGAGGGCATCCTCGAAGAGCACCCGCTTGGACTGGTAGCCGGGCGTGTTGACATTGGCGATGTTGTTCGCGATCGTGCGCTGCCGCAACGCGAGGCCATCGAGGGCGCTGGTCAGCGCGAGCGAGGTGACCGAATTGAACACGCAGATCCCGTTTCGTAAGGTGCAACGTCGGCCGGTCCCTGGCCCATTACGAGAACGATCCCTGTCCTCGTCTCTTGCTATCGGCCGGTATTCCTCACGCGTTAGGAAGATTCAGCCGGTCACGTCGAGATAGACGGAGGCAGCATCCGGTCGCAGCGCGGGCACGGCCCGGATCGCAGCGAGGTGGCCGGCGGTCTCAACCTGCAGGTCGCCCAGCTTGCGGATCGCTCGCTGTTGCACCTCGAGGACCCGGCTGGCCCGCTCGTGCAGGTCATCAGGCAGTGCGCCGAGGTCGCCAGGGGGGTTCCAGTTTGCCGGCACGCCGTACGGGGCCGACTTCGCGGCCAGCTCGAGGGCGGCGAGGGCGCGCTCCCACGCCTCGAAGTCCTGGTCAGGCAATGATGATCGTTCCCGTCGGGCGCGCGGAAGCTGTGTCTTCCGCGAGCCGATCGGCCGCCTCATGCCAGCTGAGGCGCAGCGGCTCGAGGAGCTCTGCGCAGGTCCGAGTGGCCATGGCGTCGCGGTGCATGTTGGCGTGCACGAGGGAGCTGGAGACAAAGTTGTACAGTCCGAGCAGCCCCTGCGCGCCGTCCCACACATCGAGACGGAGCGACGAGGTCAGCTCGGCCACGATGGCCTGCGCGTGCAGCAGGTTCTCGGATGCTGCCTGCCAGTCCTCCGCCAGCTGCGCGGTCTGGGCGCGGTGCAGGTCGAGCAGCAGCCGGTCGTAGAGCATAGTCAGCAGTCGCGCCGGACTGGCCGACAGGATCGCCTCCCGGTTGTACCGCGAGCGCAGCTGCTCGCCTGCGACGTTCACGCTCATGACGCGCTCTTCATCTTCGGCAGGCTGTTCACCTGGGAGGCGAGCCACGCCGACTGGGCGTTCATGGTGCTCAGCTGCACCTCGAGGGCGGCGTAGGTGCGCTCGAGTGTCGCGCGGCGGGTCGCGAGCCTGGTGTCCCAGTTGTCGATCTGGTTGCTCAATTGGCCGACGAGGGATTCCTGCCCGGTGATCTTGGTGGTCAGCAGGCCGTCGAAGCGGTCGGATGCCTGGTCCGCGGCATCCGCGACCCGTGCGGCGAGCTGCTGAACGATGTTCGTGGTGCGCGCCGGATCCTTCTCGAGCGCAGCGGCGAACCGTTCCTCGTCGAATTCGAGTACACCCTCCTTGGTCAGGCTGATCCCGATCGTCGACGGGGACAGGCCGTCCACGGGAAGCGTCGCGGCGCTCACGAGCCACTGGTTCACCGCGCGAATGCCGCTGTCTCCGGTGAACGGGCCGCTGCCGACCACGGGCTTGCCATTGCTGCCGGTCGTTGAGGTGACCGCGGACCTCGCTGCGATCTCGGCGAGCGCGGCCGCGATGGAGCCGACGAACTTCCCCGTCGCCTCACCGATCGCGGCGTCGTCGCGCTGCACCGTGATGGTGACCGGGGTGGCGGATGCCTCACCGACGGTCACGTCAACGCCGGGCAGGAGCCCGGTGAAGGTGTTGCTCGAGGACGTGATCACCTGCTCGGCCGCGGTGCCAGCCCACAACTTGAGCTGCGCATCCTGGGCACTCACGATGTCGGTCACGGTCGCGGCGGTTCCGCCGATGCTGAACGCCCCGGCCGTTCCGGGTTCGGTGGCGGTGAACTGCACGCGGAACAGCGGATCGCCAGTCACCGCGTCAGTGCCGGCCGCCACCTTCATCGCGCTGACTCCGGCGTTGGCCTTGTTGACCGCGGAGACGATGTCATCCAGCGAGTCGGATGCCGCCGTGACGGTCACCGGGTCGGCTGAGCCCACGGTGATGGTCAGCGCGGTGTCCGGCCAGGCGCCGATCCGCTCGGACAGCGAGATCTGCCGCGCGCTGAGCTGGTCGACGACGATGCTCGTCTCGCCCGCGGCTGCGGAGCGGCCGGCGGTCGCGGTCACCCTGTCAGAACTGGAGGTGGTGCGCAGCAGGTCGAGGGCGGCGGGCTTGGCGGTGTCTTTCGCGAGCGTGCCGAGGGCGGCGATCTTGGTGTTGAGGCTCTTGAGCGCGGCGATCATGCCGTTCGTGGCGCTGACCTTGCGCTTCAGGAGCGTCTGCGGAGCAGCCTCAAGCTGCATGAGGGAGTTGATGAGCGAGGTGGTGTCGAGCCCGCTGGCGAGGCCGTCAATCGAAAGTGCCATGCTCATCCGTCCCTACTCGTGTGAGATTCGAAACGCCCGGGACGACCGAAGCGAGAGGTCCAGTTCCCCTTCGGCCGTCCCGGGCGTGGTCAGTGCTTAGCCCAGGAGCTGCAGCACGCCCTGGTTCGACGCGTTTGCCTGGGCGAGCATCGCGGTGCCCGCCTGCGACAGGATGTTCGAACGGGTGTAGTTGACCATCTCCTGCGCCATGTCCGTGTCGCGGATGCGCGACTCGGCTGCCGAGAGGTTCTCCTTCGACACGTTGAGGCTGTTGATGGTCGACTCGAAGCGGTTCTGCACCGCACCGAGGTCGGCGCGAGCAGTGGAGATCGTCTTGATCTGCGCGTCGATCGCGGTGATGCTGGCCGCGGCGTTTGCTGCGGTGTCGAAGGTCAGCGCAGCGGTCGCGGTGCCCACTGCCGTGGCGTTCGCGTTCGTCATGTTGACCACGATCTGGTCCTCAGCGGCAACTCCACCGGCACCGACGTGGAACGTGAGCGCAGTGGCGGTTCCGTCGAGCAGCTTGATGCCGTTGAAGTTGGTCGACGCACCGATACGGGTGAGCTCGGCCGAGAGAGTGTCCGACTCGGTCTTGATCGCGGCACGCGAGTCAGCGTTGTTCGAGTCGTTACCGGCCTGGACAGCGAGGTCACGCATGCGCTGCAGGATCGAGTGAACCTCGGTCAGGGCGCCTTCCGCGGTCTGGATGACCGAGATGCCGTCCTGGGCGTTGCGGGCTGCAACGTTGAGGCCGCCGATCTGCGAACGCAGACCCTCGGAGATCGCGAGGCCCGCTGCGTCATCCGCTGCGCGGTTGATGCGGAGACCACTGGACAGCTTCTCCAGCGACTTCGAGAGGTCGTTCTGCGTGTTGGACAGGTTGCGGTACGCGTTGAGCGCCGCAACGTTGGTGTTGATCTGCATACCCATGTTGGTTTCCTCCGTGATCTGGGTGTTGGTGCCGAACAGCCCGTCCATGGGCTGTCGCGAGAAGCTATCGGCCGCGCCGCGGCATCCGTTAGGTGAATCGAGTCGGGAGATTTTCCCGGCATCGCCTCGCTCAAAGCGGGCAATGGTCCCGACTCGATTGGGGGATCAGGACGCGGCGGTGCTGCCGGCGATCAGCGGGCTTTTCGCCATCCGGCTCATGCCCGCGGCCGCGCGGTCGGCGAGCCGGCCGAGGTACGCGCTGCGACTCGACACGGCAATGCGCGACTCCAGCTCGACCTCACCCGGCCCATCTGGATAGTGCGTGCGCAGTCCGTCACGAAGCAGTCGGATGGCCTCGGTGCGCTGCTGGGAGACCGCGGAGTGGGTGATCCCGAGTTCCGCCGCGACGTCCCCGACCGAGCGGTCCTCGAAATAGACCTCGCGCACGATATGCCGCATCTTCGGCGGGAGCGCCTCGATCGCGGCATGAAGGTAGGCGATTCGCTCGTCGTGCAAGAGCGAGTCCTCCGGCAGCACGGTTTCGGCTTCCAGGAACTCCGCGGTCAGGTCGTCGAGCGGCGAGACGGTCCGGGATGCGTCGGCAACTGCCTCGGAAGCGCTCTTGCGATCGACACCCATGGCCGCCGCCAGCTCGTCGAGGCTGGGCGAGCGGCCCAGCGCTGCAGTGAGCGACTCCTGAACAGCGAGGGTCTCCTTGATCCGCTTCCTGGCGGAACGCGTTGCCCAGTCGGTTGCCCGCATCTCGTCGGCGAAGGCGCCGAGCACACGCTGCCGAGCGTATGCGCCAAACGGAACGCCGAGTTCAGGGTTGAAGGAATCGGCGGCGGAGATCAGGCCCAGTGCGCCGGCGGATGCGAGGTCATCGCGAGAGAGGTGAGTGGCTTTTGCCACCAGTTCGGAGACGAGATAGCCCACCAACGGCAGGTTCTCGACCACCAGCTTGTTGCGCTCGTTGCGGTTCAACGGCAAGACCCCCGTCTAAGACGAATTCGGAAACTGATTCGAAGGCGGGTAAGCGCGTGGTTGTTGAGTTGATCAAGCGGGCGGTCGATCGTTGGACCTGGGTGGCATGTTTCGGGTGCCGGGTGCGTCGGGAGCGATGCGGCGCGGTCGTGTTGCAACCATCGTCACTCCTGTCGGGCGGACTGGTCTGTTCAGTCCGCCTGTCAGTGACACTTTCACTGCTTTTGTGCGCAAAACAAAGCACCGTTCTCCCCCAGTTCGGGGGAACGTATCCCTCTTTTTGGGGGAGACAGGAGGGTCCGAAAGACTCGGATCGAGCGACCGCTAACCGTTGTTCGCGCCCGGTCGACAGTTCCCTCTGGAAGCGAGTCGACCCCAGTCGCAAGGGATCCGACGATACGCTGACACGACCCGGCTGACTTGGAGGCATGCGTGAGCGCAAACGACGTTTCGGCGCTGCTGTGGCGCGAACGCGAACTGCTCGAGATGCTGCTGTTCAAGCTTGAGGAAGAGCAGTTGCTCCTCACCGCAGGTAAGACCCGGTGGCTGCAACACGCGACCCGCGAGGTGGAGCAGGTTCTCGACCGGCTGCGCGCCGCCGGCCTGACCCGCACGATCGAGGTCTCCGCGCTCGCCCAGGAGTGGGGCGCGCGGGAGGATGCGACCCTGCGTGACCTGGTCGCCGCCGCACCTGAGGGCACCTGGGCCGAAATCTTCCATGGCCACCTGAGCGCGATGACCGAGCTCGCAGCGCAGATCAAGGAGGTCAGGGACGGGAACGAGCGGCACCTGAGGGCGGCCGTGCGGTCGACTCAGGAGACGATCGCCGACCTCAACCCCGATGCCGGCATCTACTCCGCCGACGGTGCAAGCTCAGCCTCCATCGGCACCGCGAACCTGGTCGACACGAGTCTGTGAGGAACACCCCGTGAGTACGTTCAGCGGCCTGTCGACGGCCTATTCCGGACTTTCCGCGGCACGCGCGGGACTGGATGTCGTCGCGCAGAACATCGTCAACGCCAACACCGACGGCTACACGCGCCAGCGCATCTCCACCTCGGCGGTGGGTCCGGTCGCCGAGACCGGGCTGCTGACCACGGTCGGACGGGCGGGGCAGGGCGTCACGGTCGACGGGATCACCCGCATCGGCAACATCTTCCTCGACGCGCGAGTGCGTGGCACCTCAGCGGCATCCGGCTACTGGGCCGTTCGCGACACCGCCATGTCGAAGCTCGAGGCCGCACTGCAGGAGCCGGGGCCACACGGTCTCTCCGCGCAATTGGGCGAGTTCTGGTCGGCGTGGCAGGATCTCGGCAACCGGGCCGGCGAGCCGGCCTCGGCTGGAGTCCTCCTCGAGCACTCCGGCGTGCTGACATCCGGAATCGCCCGCGCTTACCGCAACGTCGAGGGCCAGTGGGCTCAGCTTCGAGCGGAAGCCGACGGCATGGTCGCCGACCTGAACGAGGCGGGCGCACGTGTCGCCGACCTGAACGTGCGCATCCGGGCGGGACTCGCCACGGGCGCCAACGTGAACGAGCTGCTCGACCAGCGCAGTGCGCTGACCACCTCGATCGCCGAACTCGCCGGCGGCACCGTGCGCGACACTGGCGACGGCACGGTCGAGGTCCTGATCGGCGGCAACGCCCTCGTCTCTGGCGACCGCTTCCGCGCGGTGCAGGTGGCGGGCGGCTACCGGATGGAAGACGCCGCGAGCTCACCGGTGCGGCTGGAGTGGACACACCGGTCCGGTGAAGCCGTCGCCCTCGACGCCGGTCGGATCGGCGGCGCGGTCGCGATGCTCGCAGCCGCGGACGGAGCGGGAACCGGCGGACCGCTCGCCGAGGCAGCAGCCTCGTACAACGCGTTCGCAACCCAGCTGGCTGACGCCGTCAATCAGGTGCACCGCACGGGCGAAACCGTCTCCGGCGCCACCGGCCTCGACTTCTTCGCGTTCGACGCAACGCTGCCAGCGGCGCTCGGGATGCGCGTGGTGCCCACCGACGTGAACGGCATCGCCGCCGCATTACCAGGAGCGGGCGCTCTCGACGGCGGCATCGCCGACAGGATCGGACAATTGGGCGTCGGACCAGGTTCACCCGACTCTCTGTGGTCGACGATCGTCACCGGGATCGGCGTTGCCAGCCGCAGCGCCGCGACCCAGTCGGCGTTGGCCGATGTGGCGAACAACGCGGCCTGGACCGCCCAGCAGTCCCAGGCCGGGGTCGACCTGGACGAGGAGAACGTCAACCTGCTCACCTTCCAGGTCGCCTACCAGGGCGCAGCTCGTGTCATCACCGCTGTCGACGAGCTGCTCGACACGCTGATCAACCGCACCGGCATCGTCGGGAGGTAGCGGATGATCTCCCGGACAACCAGCCAGAGCCTCGTGCGCAGCGCCCAGCACAACCTGCAGGCGAGCATGTCGGCGCTCGCGAAGCTGCAGGACCAGGCATCCAGCCGCAAGGCCATCACGCGACCATCGGATGACCCGACCGCTACCGCGCAGGCGCTGCAGGTGCGTGCAGAACAGCGGGCAACCAGCCAGTACAGCCGGAACATTGCCGACGGCACGGGCTGGCTGACGACGGTCGACTCCACTCTCAGCGCGACCACGGGCATCCTGAACCGCGTGCGCGACCTCACCGTGCGCGGCGCGAACGAGGGGGCGATGTCGCCGACAGCGCTCGAGGCGATCGCCGTCGAGCTCGACAACATGCGCGCCGAACTGCTCACGCAGGCGAACACGACCTACCTCGGCCGAAGCGTCTTCGCGGGGAATTCGAATGCTCCCACGGCGTTCAACCCCGACTACAGCTACACCGGCGCCGCCGGGAGCACCGTCGAACGTCGCATCGATGCCAACAACACGGTCCGGGTGGACGGCGATGGAGCCGCCGTCTTCGGTGTCGGCGCCGGCTCCGTTTTCGCGCTCGTCGACGCCATCGCGGCCGACTTGCGGTCCGGTGTCAACGTCGGCCCCCGCCTGCAGGAGATCGATGACAGGCTTACGGCGATGCTGGGCGAGCAAGCCGCGGTCGGAACACGTCACGCCCAGATGCAGTCCGCTGAGGAGTCGAACATGGAACAGTCGGTCGCGCTCGAAGCGCAGAGGTCGGGCGTGGAGGACGTCGACCTCGCGGGGATCATCCTCGAGTTGAAGCTGCAGGAAGTGGCGTACCAGTCGGCCCTCGCGGTCACTGCGCGCGCACTGCAGCCCTCACTGATGGACTTCCTGCGATGACCGCGTCGCTGACCTTCATCGAGTCTCCGCCCGGATTCGACTCGCTGGTCGACTTCGCCCTCGACGATGTCGCTGGGGCGCCAGGGCTGTTCGTGCTCCGGCCTGACGCCGAGAGCGGCATCCGGATGTTCGTGATCGATGCCTCCCTGTACCTGCCGGATTATGCGCCGGTCCTCTCGGACACTCAAGCGGCAGCGCTCGAGCTGACGCGGGCCGAGGATGCGCTGCTGCTGGTCGTGGCGAATCCCGCCGCTGACGGCACGACGGTCAACCTGATGGCGCCGATCGTCGTGAACTCGACCACCGGTCGCTGCGCCCAGGTGATCCTGGACGATGCGGTGTGGCCGCTGCGTGCTCCGTTGCGCGCTGCCTGAGTCCTGGCTGGAAGAATCGGTTCATGACCGATTCCCGCACCCCGGCAGCTGAGCCGGATCTGGCCGCAGCGGCCGCGATGTGGGCCGCCTACGCACACGCGCATCCGGATGCCGTCCGCGGCCAGGACTACACGGTCGATCGGTTCGGGGACTCAGCCGAGCTCGCGGACCTGCTGCTGCGTCAGGTCACCCACGGCCCGAAGCGCGCCACGTCGACGCTTGTGGCCGACTTTGCCGCCGAAGGCGAGGAGCCGCCCCGCATCGGGTCCCACTGGGTCGCCTGTGATGGCGCCGGAATGCCGCGTGCGATCCTCCGGACCCTCGAGCTGCGTATCGGCGATTTCGGCAGCGCAGACGGTCGGCACGCGTTCGATGAGGGCGAGGACGACCGTTCGCTGGAGAGCTGGCGGGCGGAGCACCGCCGGTACTGGCAGCGCACGAGCGCTGCGCGCGGGGCGAGCTGGTCGGAGGCCGACGAGATCGTGTTCGAGCGCTTCGCGGTGGTCTGGCCCCCCGAACTCGCCGACTGATTAACCCGTCTCAAGGAGATTTGGGCGCCGGCCCGCCTTCTGCCCGGTCGAAGTGGGCCCAGCCTGACGGATCTCCTTGAAATGGGTTAATTGGTGGCGAGGAGCGCGATGAGCTCGAGCTCCTCGTCGCGGGTCAGCCCCGACCGGCGCGGCCGGTCCAGCCCGCGCTGCCGCTCGTCGGCGAGGGTGCGCTCGATGGTCTCCCGCAGCGGTCTGGGGTCTCCCCCGGCCGCCAGGAACGCCGATGCGTCGCGCCTGGCGAATCCGGCATCGGATGCGGGCAGCCAGAGCGGCAGGGATCTCGGCCCCGCCCAGTAGTTCACGCCGTGGTCGGTGAGCCACGCATCCTCCGCCCGGACCAGCTCGCCTGTGTGCCCTGCCAGCTCAGCGGAGAGCTGCAGCACCTCGGTCAGCGGATGCTCGCGTCCGGTCACGTTGAAGGCACCCGTCACCCCGGCGCCACCGGCACGCACGAGCCAGGCCGCAGCATCCGAGACATCGATCACCTGCGCCATCCGGTCGTCGCCGTGCGGCACGAGCACCGGAGAACCGCCGGCGAGCGCGAACCGCGACGACCAGTATCCGAAGCGGTCGCTGCGGTCGCCCGGCCCGACGATCAGCCCGAGGCGGGCGATCAGGAGGCGATCGCCCAGCGCCGCGGCCGACGCCTCCTCGGCCGCGACCTTCAGTCGTCCGTAGTCCTCGCCGGGACCGCTCAACAGCTCGGCAGACTCGTCCGCACCGGGTTCGTCATTGCGCGCGTACACCGAGAGCGACGACACCAGGGTCCAATGCCGCGCGCGGGCGGCCAGCGCCGCGAGCGCATCAGCCACGAACTGGCGCTCGTAGGAGATCTCGACGACTTCGTCCCACTCGTACGCGCCGACATCGTCGTACGCGCTGCGGTGGGTGCGGTCGGCGACGATCAAGCGTGCGCCGGATGGCACGGCGCCCGATTCCCCGCGAGCAAGACAGGTGACGCGGTGGCCGGCTTTCACCGCCAGTTGGGCGATCTCGTGCCCGAGGAAGCCGGTGCCGCCGAGGATGAGGACGTCAGCCATGAGCGACAGTCAACCGGCAACCGCCGGTCTCACGCATCCGGTTTCGCTGGAGGCGAAGCCTCGGTCGGTAAACTGGCGGCAGGTGCGCCGGGAAGTCTGGTCGGCAATGAGATCGCCGACCCCACCCAAAGGCACCTTGTGACCCATCAACGCTTCCCCGCTCGCGGCAGTTGGCCAGAGGCCAGGCGCATTGCCGAGGTGCTCCGCAAGGAGACAGTCGGCGGCATCCTCTTGGTGATCGCTGCGGCAATCGCGCTTGTCTTGGCCAACTCGCCGCTCGCAGACGGCTACTTCGCGGTGCGCGACTTCAGGGTGGGACCCGCCGAGTGGAACCTCGACCTGACCATCGGCCAGTGGGCATCCGATGGGCTGCTCGCGATCTTCTTCTTCCTTGTCGGGCTGGAACTGAAACGCGAGTTCGTCGCCGGTGACCTGCGCCACCCGCGCACCGCGGTCGTGCCCGTGGTCGCGGCGGCCGGCGGTGTGCTCGTGCCGGCCGTCATCTTCGTCGCCGTCACCTGGGGCGATGCGCTCGCGTTCCGCGGCTGGGCGGTGCCCACCGCCACCGACATCGCGTTCGCCGTCGCGGTGCTCGCCATCATCGGGTCACACCTGCCCAGTGCGCTGCGCATCTTCCTACTCACTCTCGCGGTGGTCGACGACCTCATCGCGATCACCATCATCGCGGTCTTCTACACCGAGACGGTCATGCCGCTGTATCTCGCGCTGGCGCTCATCCCGATCGCCGCGCACCTGCTGCTTGCCCGGCGGTTCGCGTCCACCCTCGCTCGACACCGCCTCGCGGCATGGGGGATGCTCGTGCCTCTCGGGGTGATCGCGTGGCTGCTCGTGCACGCGTCCGGCGTGCATCCGACAGTCGCCGGCGTCCTGCTCGCGTTCACCATCCCGGTGATGCGAGCGGGCGGCGCTGCCGGACCCGGCCTGGCGGAGGTGTTCGAGCATCGGCTGCGCCCCCTCTCCTCTGGCTTCGTGCTGCCGGTGTTCGCGTTCTTCGCAGCCGGGGTCGCCATCGGTGGCGCCGATGGCTTCTTCACCGCGCTCGCGCATCCGGTCACCATCGGCATCGTCACGGCGCTCGTGCTCGGCAAGCCGATCGGAATCGTCGGAAGCACGTGGCTGGTGACGCGTTTCACCCGCGCAGAGCTCGAGCGGTCGTACGGCTGGATCGACCTGGTCGGCATCGCGACCCTCGCCGGGATCGGGTTCACCGTGTCGTTGCTGATCGGAGAACTGGCCTTCGGCCACGGCCCGTACGGAGACCTCGCGAAGGTCGGCGTGCTCACTGCGTCGGTGATCGCTGCCGTGCTCGCGGCGCTCCTCCTCATCGCGCGCAATGGCCGCTATCGGCGGATCGAGCGCGCGGAGAGCGCGGACGACGACCGGAACGGCATCCCGGATGTCTACGAGACCGGCGAGACGGCTTCCTGACGCGGCTTGGTGACGTCCCAGAGGTGATGCTCTGGATCGTGGATCAGGTACCGCGCAAGCGTCGCAACGGTGAACTGTGCCCCGTCGCCGCGCGTGCCCCGGCGGGTCCAGGCGGCATCCGGGACCGCGTCCAGCGCGTCGGCCAACTCCTGCCCGGCGATCAGCAGTTCCTCGGCCACGACGGCCGGGTCTTGCTCGTTGTACCGTTCGGCGACCGCGGTCTCGTCCTGGTCCCAGCTGGGGAAGGTCGGGTAGTCCTCGGACAGCATGAGGTCCAGTCGCACCCGGAAGATCCGGAACACGTCCCGCACGTGCGCGGCGTACTCGAGCGGCGACCAGGTGCGCTCATCCGGCCGCTCCTGCACGTCGGGGCGATCCAGCACGCCCGGCCAGAGGTCGGCGACGCCCCGCACCAGATCCGCGACGTCGCGCTCGCTCGTCGTGGACGCGTCGAAGCTGCACTCCGGGCACGGGCGCTCGAGCACCCAGGTCCAGTCCTTGGTGTCTGCAGGGATCCTCATCCACCAATCGTGCCCCAGAAGGCTCCGAGGTACCGTAGATTTCATGCCAACCTTCTCCCCCGACGTCGTCAGCGCCGTGCTTGCTCACATGAACGGCGACCACTCGGATGACAACCTGCTGATCGCGCGGGCGTTCGGGAGTGCGGCTGCCGACACCGCAACCATGACCGGGCTGGACGACGTCAGCGGTCACTGGGAGTACGCGATCGGCGACGACGAGCACGAGTTGAGCGTGCCGTGGTCGGTGACGATCAGCGAGCGGCCGGAGATCCGTCGCGAGATCGTCGCCCTGTACGACGCCGCGTGCGCCAAGCTCGGTGTCGAACCGCGGCCGCACTGACCGCCTCCCCCGCGAGTTTTAACCCATCTCAAGGAGATCCGGCCCTTCAGGACCCCGGCATCAGGCATCCGGGGCCACCCGAGCCCGAATCTCCTTGAAACGGGTTCAGGGCTTTCTTCAGGTTGGGCTCCTGGGTAAGCTTAGGGTTACCTAACCTAAGGATCTCGATGAGCGTCATCCCCTTCTCGCAGGCACTGCGCGAGCGCACCTGGACCGGTCACGGCAACAGCGAGGGCGAGACTTCATGACCGACCTCATGACGGGCAAGGGCACCCGCGACGACTACATCGCCCTCGTCGCCCAGCACTACTTCATCTACGAGGCGCTCGAAGCGGCGGCGGAGCGGATGGCGGACGACCCGGTCGCCGCGCCGTTCATCTCGCCGCAGCTCACCCGGCTGCCCGCGCTCGAAGCCGACCTCGAGTTCCTGATCGGCGCCGACTGGCGCGGCGCGCATCCCGCCGCTGCCGACCACGCAGCGCTACGTCGACCGCATCAGCGAGGTCGCAGCGACGCTGGACAGGCGGCTTCATCGCGCACCACTACACGCGCTACCTCGGCGACCTGTCGGGCGGGCAGGTCATCCGCACGCTCATGCAGCGCCAGTTCGGCTTCGAGACCAACGGCGTCGGCTTCTACCTCTTCGACCAGATCGCCAAGCCCGAAGGAGTTCAAGGACACCTACCGCGAGCAGCTCGACGCCGTCGACTGGGACGACGAGGAGCGCGAGCGCGTGATCGACGAGGTGGTGCTCGCCTACCGGTTCAACACCGAGCTGTTCGTCGACCTCTCGGCGGCGAAGGCCGCCGCCTGAGACTCAGGTCGCCGCGGCCGCCTCGATGCCGGGGATGCGCTGTCGCCCGACATGAACCGCCGCACGTTCTCGTCGACGATGATGTCGCTCGGCCGCAGCGGCCGGGTCAGGTAGAGCCCGTCGAGCGTCGGTGATGCGGCTGAGCGCGACGTAGGTCTGCCCGGGCGCGAACGAGCGCTGACCGAGGTCGACGATCGCGCGGTCGTAGGTCTTGCCCTGCGACTTGTGGATCGTGACCGCCCACGCGAGCCGCAGCGGGAACTGGGTGAACTCGGCGACGATGTCCTTGCGCAGCTCCTTGGTCGCCGGCGAGTAGGTGTACTTGTACTTCTCCCAGATGGCCGGCTGCACCTCGTGCTCCTCGCCGTCGACCTCGACCCAGACGGTGTCGGCGATCTTCGTCACCGTCGCCGACGCGTGCCGTTGACCCAGCGCTGGTCGCCGGTGTCGTTGCGCAGGAACATCACCTGCGCGCCGACCTTGAGCTCGAGCCGCTCGTCGGCCGGGAAGGCGCGGCCGCCGAAGTCGCCGCTGATCTCGGCGCCGCGCGGTCAGCGCCCGGCCCGGGCAGCCGCGCCGAGCTCGGTCGCGTTGATGCGGTTGACGGTGGCGTTGCGTCGTCGCGAGCGTGATGGCGCCATCCGTCGGCGGCGGGCCGCGCCCCGACCGCGTTGAGCCGGCCGGCGATCTCGGCGGTGACCCTGCCGTGCCGCACCGCGTTGAGCATGTACTTGAACTCGTCCTCGTGCTGGCGGTGGATGGTGGTGAGCTCGAAGATCGCAGGTCGGCCTCGTCCCAGACCTTCGCGTCGAAGAACCACATCGACGCGGTAGCTGGTCGGCGAAGTAGGCGCGCTCGTCGCCGTCGCCCGGCACCGGGGCGAGCTGGTACGGGTCGCCGAACAGCACGACCTGCACGCCGCCGAACGGCCTCGTGCCTGCGCTGCCGGGCCTGCCGCAGGCTGCGGTCGATCGCGTCGAGCAGGTCGGCGTTGACCATCGACACCTCGTCGATGACGAGGGTGTCGATGGTGTTGAGCAGCTTGCGCAGCTCGGCGGTCTGCTCGATGCTCGTGGTCGGCGATGACCCCGATCGGCAGCCGGAACAGCGAGTGGATGGTCTGCCCGCCGACGTTGAGCGCGGCGACGCCGGTCGGGCGCGCAGATCACGAGCTGCTTGGAGGTGTTCCAGGACAGGTGGTTCGAGCAGCGTCGACTTGCCGGTGCCGGCGCGACCGGTGACGAAGATGTGCTCGCGCGTGCGTCTCGATCGCCTCGAAGACCGCCGCCTGCTCGGCGGAGAGCTGTGGCTGGCTCAATCAACTACTCCCGCCTGGTTCCGACTACCCAATCTACTGCGCACCACCGGCACGCCGGCGCCGACGCCAGCCGTCTGTGGGTTTCTCGGCCGACCGTAGGATTGAATGCATGGCGAACGCATCCGGCACCCCCGAGCGGGGCCGGGTCATCGCCGGATGGCTCATCCTCCTCGGCCTGATCATCGGCGGGTTCATCGCCACGGTCGTGGCCCTCAACCAGACGGTCTTCAGCGCGCAGGGTTTCGTCACCCACTACCTCGAGGCTCTCGACCGACGCGACGTCACCGCCGCGCTCGCGACCGACGGGGTCACCATGGTGGACGGCGCGAGCGACAGCCTGCTCGCTCCGGATGCGCTCGGCGAGCTGTCCGACATCGAGATCGTCGCCGAGGAGGTCTTCGCCCGATGTCCGCGTGGTGACCGTCGCCTACACGCTGGATTCAGTGGCGGGCGAGACCGACGTTCTTCGTCGATCGGGCCGACACCCGGTTCGGACTGTTCACGGCTGGGCGTTCGCTCGAAGCCCGATCAGCGTGCTCGAGGTGACGCCGCTGCACGCCGCCGAGTTCACCGTCAACGGCATCCGGCTCTCGTCAGCCGGAGCCAACCAGCCGAGCGCCTGGCGGTGCTGACCCCCAGCCGGTACGTGCTGGGCCACGACTCCAGGTACCTGACCGCGGCCGACGCGCCGGTGCGGGTGACGACGCCGAACAGCATCGTCCCGGCCGAGGTGGACGTGCAGGCCAGCGCCGAGTTCGTCTCCGCAGCTGCAGGACGAGGTCGACGCGTTCCTGCAGGACTGCGCCACCCAGCAGGTGCTCTTCCCCAGCGGATGCCCGTTCGGGCTTCCCGATCGACGACCGGGTCGAGAGCGCTCCGCAGTGGTCGATCACCGAGCTATCCGCGTGATCAGCCTCGTGCCCGGCGACACGTCCGACGTCTGGGTGGTGCCGGAGACCGCTGGCGTCGCGCATCTGAGCGTCGAGGTGCAGTCGCTGTTCGACGGCTCGCTGTCGCGCGGTCGACGAGGACGTGCCGTTCACGATCAGCTGGGCGGTGACCCTGCGCGACGGACGGCGGCGTCTCGATCGACGTGCTCTAACCGCGCTTGTCGCGCTTCTGCAGCATGGCGTTGTAGGCGTCGAGCTCGGCGTCGCCGTCGCGGTCGGCCTTGCGGTCGAGGCGCTTGGCCTCCCGCTCGTCGCTGCGCGCCCACATGATCGCGACGATGATCGCCAGCGCGATGGTCGGGATCTCGCCGACACTCCACGCGATGCCGCCGCCGATCTGCTGGTCCTCGAGCGCGCTCGGACCCCAATCGCGACCCATCGCGCCGTACCAGTCGGCCAGCAGCAGCCCGGTGCCCGTCATCAGCGCCAGCCCGAAGAAGGCGTGGAACGCCATGGTCGCCAGCAGCACGATGAGCCGCATCGGGTACGGCGCGCGGTACGGCACCGGATCGACCCCGATGAGCGCCTGCACGAAGCAGGTACCCGGTCAGCAGGAAGTGCACGATCATCCAAGGTGTGCCCGATGTGGTCGTCCGTCGCCCAGCGGAACAGCGGCGTGTAGTAGAAGATCCACAGCGAGACGGCGAAGAACGCGCCGGCGACGATCGGGTTGGAGAAGAAGCCGGACGCACCGCGAGTGGACGATGAGCAGGATCCACTCACGCGCGCCGCGACTGCCGTCCGTCGCGCTTCTGGATCGCGCGCAGCGCCAGCGTGATCGGCGCCGCGGGCACCAGCAGCAGCGGGATCACCATGCCGAGGAGCATGTGCGCGAGCATGTGCGCGCTGAACAGGTACTGCTCGTAGACGTTGATGCCGCCGTTGGTGACGTAGAACAGCAGCGCGAGGCCGACCAGCCAGAGCGACGGTGCGGTACCACGGCCAGCGGTCGCCGCGGCGGCGCAGCCGCCAGACACCGGCCAGGTAGAAGAAGGCCAGGAACGCGGTGACGAGCACCCAGAGCAGGTCGAAGTTCCACTCGGTGAAGTAGCCGCTCGAAGGTGAGCGGCGGCGGCAGCGGCTCACCGGTGAGGAGTCGGCGGCGCGGCGAAGAGTCGAACGGTTCCTGCGCCACCGGAGTCGGGCGTGGCGGCGAGTGCGGCCGCGACACCGGAGGCGATGCCCATGAACCACGACCTCGGCGACGACCAGCCACCAGAAGCCGACTCGCTCCGGCACTCTGTCGTTGACCATCCGGCCGATCACGAACCGGCGCTGGAAGGCGCCGAACCGCCCGAGCGCCACCAGCGCGAGCGACCTTCACGAGCACGAGGACTGCCGTACGGCGACAGGATGTTCTCGATCGAACCGACGCGAATCTCGGCGCTCACGTAGCCGGAGACGGCTACGACGATGAAGCAGACCAGGGCGAGGGTCGAGTAGCGCGCCAGCACGGTCACCAGCCGCCCTGGGCCGAGCGTGCCGCGGATGAGCACCAGCGTGACCAGGCCACCGAGCCAGACACTGACGAACACCAGGTGCAGGCCAGAGGCGGTCACGGCGGCGTCGTGGCTGGCGGCCCCGGCCGCGTGGCCCTGAGCGCCAGCGGAATGAGGCCGACAACGCCGAGGGCGGCGACCAGGGCCACCGCGGTGCGGTTGCGCACGGCGAAGCAGAGCACGGTCACGACCGCCGGCACGACGGTGGCGGTCAGCCACAGTCGGCCGAGCTCGAAGTTCGATGAGGAAGTTGCCGAACTGCTGCCCGAAGGTCGTCAAGGCTCGGCTGCAGTCGGAGATGCTCAGGAAGGTGAAGAAGGTGGCAGCACCCGCCGCGACGGTCCAGACCGCTGCGGTCGCGGCTGCGACATCCATCGCCCGGTCGAACGCGGCCTCCTTGCCGAGAGCGAAGCATGCGAGCACGAGCGCGCCGATCGTGGTCGCCGCGGTCAGGTCGACGTGCGAGCCGCGAGATGGGCAGGCCGTAGCGCACGACCGCGCCGGGGTCGAAGCGCGGCGCTTCGGCGCCGCCGCCGAACGGGAGCGCGGCGACCAGCGACACCAGCGCGGCCAGCAGCAGGGCTGCGGGCGCCAGCAATCGGATGGTTCTCGGCACCACCCCAGCCTACGTACTCAGCGGAGCAGGAACCGACCGCCCCGGAAACACGAAAGGGCGCGCGACAAGATGTCTCGCGCCCTCACACGTGGTGTGTTACTTGGCAGCAGCCTTGAGCTTGCTGCCAGCGCTGACCTTCACGCCGTTGCTGGCAGCGATCTGGATGGCCTCACCGGTCTGCGGGTTGCGACCCGCGCGCGCGGCACGGTGGGTGCGCTCGACCGAGATCCATCCCGGGATGGTGACCTTCGTGCCGTCGCCGACGGAGCTTGGCGAGCGCGGCGAAGAGAGCGTCGAGGACGCCGTTGACGGCGGCCTGGCTCTGGCCGGACTCTGCGGCAACAGCCGCGACGAGCTCGGTACGGTTTAGTGACTTGTCAGCCATTGAATTGTCCTCCTCGGACCTAGTGCAGTTGACAGTTCAGTCGGTCGAAGCGCGGGAACCGCCTGAACATCTACCAGCTTGACTTGGTAATTCCGGGCAATTCGCCACGGTGCGCCATATCGCGGAAGCGAACACGGGAAACACCGAACTGGCTGAGGAAACCACGCGGACGGCCGTCGATCGCGTCGCGACCGCGAACGCGCACCGGCGAAGCGTTGCGGGGAAGCTTCTGCAGGCCGAGGCGAGCGGCCTCGCGCTGACTCGTCGGTTGCCGGCCGGGTCGACGAGTGCCTTCTTCAGCTCGAGGCGCTTCGCGGCGTAACGCTCGACGATGACCTTCCGCTGCTCGTTCTTGGCGATCTTGCTCTTCTTGGCCATGCTTAGCGCTCCTCGCGGAATTCGACGTGCTTGCGCACGACCGGGTCGTACTTCTTCAGCACGAGTCGGTCAGGGTTGTTGCGACGGTTCTTCTTGGTCACGTAGGTGTACCCGGTACCGGCGGTCGAGCGGAGCTTGATGATCGGACGGATGTCCTGCTGCTTGGCCATTAGATCTTCTCCCCACGTGCGAGCAGGTCCTTGACGACCGACTCGATGCCACGGGCGTCAATCACCTTGATGCCCTTGGCGCTGAGCGTCAGGGTCACGTTGCGACGAAGCGACGGCACGTAGTACGTCTTCTTCTGGATGTTCGGGTCGAAACGACGCTTGGTGCGACGGTGCGAGTGCGAAATGTTGTGCCCGAAGCCGGGAACGGCTCCGGTCACCTGGCAGACTGCTGCCATGGTGGTACTCCTCTTCTGATCTACCGTGGGACGATCGCCCCACCCAAGGTCACTTGTCGGCATGCCAAATCCGAGTCATTCGCTCGGATGGCACACAAAGAAAGGCGGGAATCCGCCTGACCTAAAGAGAATAGTCGACGCGGCGGATGCGCGCAATTGCGGCTCTTTCCCGCTCGCGCTGGTCAAACATCCAAGCGCGGGTCGAATTCGACGCGCGCGTGGATGTTTGACCCGCGCACGCGGCTCGGTGGGGCTAATTGGCGCAGTCCGGGCAGAGGCCGAAGACGTCGACGACGTGGTACTCGTGGGTGAACGAGTTGTCGGCTGCCACCTTGCGTGCCCACTTCTCCACCGCCGCGGCTTCGATCTCGACCGTCCTGCCGCATTGCGGCAGATCAGGTGGTGGTGGTGAGTGTCCGGGCGGCAGGCGCGGTACAGGGTCTCGCCGTCTCCGGCTGCAGGCAGTCGGCGTCGCCGTCGCTGGCCAGGTCGGCGAGGGCACGGTAGACGGTGGCGAGCCCGATCGCGGTGCCCTGCGTGACGAGTGTGGTGTGCAGTGCCTGCGCGCTCACGAACCCGCTCTGCTGCTCGAGCGCGTCCCGTACCGCGTCACGCTGCCAGGTGTTGCGCTTCATGCCGACACCCTAACCCTCTCGATTCGCCGCCCGGGCTGGCCCTTCTTGGTCCGCGCCCACCCGATCAGACGGCAGACGCAGTAGATGAGGAACGAGATCGTCGTCACGTACGGGCTGATCGGCAGACCGCCGCCGAGCGCGAGCAGGATGCCGCCGACGACCGAGATCACCGCGAACGCGACGCTGAGCAGCGGCGTGCACAGCGGCGAGGTGGTCACGCGCATCGCCGCGGCCGCCGGGGTGACGAGCAGCGCCAGCACCAGCAGCGCGCCGACGATCTGGATGGACACGGCGGTCGCGAGCCCGAGCAGCACCATGAAGATGATGCCGATCCGGTCGACCGGCAATCCGCGAGCCCTGGCGACATCCTCGTCGACGCTCGCGAAGGTCAGCGGCCGCCAGATCACGAACAGGCCGATCAGCACGACGATCGAGATGCCGATCAGCAGGGTCAGCTGGGGGTCGTCCACCGAGACGATCTGGCCGGTGAGCAGGCCGAACTTGTTGGCCGCGCGACCCTGATAGAGGGCGAGACACAGGATGCCGAGGCCGAGTCCGAACGGCATCAGCACCGCGGTGATCGAGTTGCGGTCCCTGGCCTTCGTGCCGAGCAGGCCGATCAGGATTGCCGCCAGCAGCGAACCGACGAGCGAGCCGGCGACCACGTTCACGCCGAACAGCAGGGCGGCGGCGGCGCCCGCGAACGACAGCTCGCTGATGCCGTGCACCGCGAAGGCGAGGTCGCGCGTCATCACGAACGTGCCGATGAGCCCGCCGACGACGCCGAGCATGGCGCCCGCGATGATCGAGTTCTGCACGAGGGCAAGTAGCTCGCCGTAGTCGTCGAAGTTGAACAGCTGGGAGAGGAGTCGTCCATCAGGCGCCCCCTCCCGTTCGGTGGTGCTCGAGGTGGTCGTGCACGCCATAGCCCTCCGGCGCGCCGAGCACTGCGACTCGTCCGCGCGAGTGGATGACGTCGACCGGCGTGTTGTACAGGTCGGTGAGCACTTCGGAGCGCAGCACCTCGTCCGGAGTCCCGATCCGGAACCGACCGCCGGCAAGGTACAGCACCCGGTCGACGAACGGCAGCACCGGGTTCACGTCGTGGGTGACGAAGATCACCGCGGTGTTCAGCAGCCTGCGCTGCTCGTTGATCAGCTCGCTGATCGCGCGCTGGTGATGCAGGTCGAGCGACGACAGCGGTTCGTCGCAGAGCAGCAGCTTCGGCTTCGCCGCGATCGCCTGCGCGACCCGGACCCGCTGCTGCTCGCCGCCGGAGAGAGTCGCGACCGGCATGTCCGCGTAGGCGGTTGCCCCGACCTGGCCGAGCACTTCTCTCACCCGCGCCCTCGTGGCGTGCATCGTCATCGGCGGACCCCAGCGCTCGCCGTCGATCCCGAGCGCGACCAGGTCGCGCGCGCGCAAGGGCGTGCCGTCCTGGAACAGCCGTTGCTGCGGGATGTAGCCGATGTCGCGGCTGCCGGTTTTGGCGGGCTCGCCGAGCAGCTCGATGCTGCCTGCGCTGAGCTTCTGCTGCCCGATCACCGCCCGCAGCAGGCTCGTCTTGCCGGAGCCGTTCGGTCCGAGCACGGCGATGAACTCGCCTGGGGCGACGTCGAGGTTGAGGCCTCGCCAGAGCTGCCGGTCGCCGAAGTCGAGAGTCGCGGCCCGGATGCTGAGGACTGGAGCACTGTCCCCTGTCACCGGTCTGCCCCCATCGCCTTGAGCACTGCCGTCACGTTGGAGTCCATCCAGCCGACGTAGTCGGCGCCGTCGGGAAGCGTCTCGGTCATGGCCACCACGGGGATCCCGGCGTCCCGCGCGGCCTCGACGACGCGGCGGTCTCGGGGCCGGAGGTCTGCTCGTTGTGCACGACGAGCGAGACGCTGCGGGACTCGAGCGCGCGCAGCGCGTCCAGCAGCACCGCCGGCGCGACGTCGATGCCTTCCTCGACGGCCTCGACGAACGGCGCAGGGGTCTTGTCGACGAAGCCGAGTTCGGCCAGCAGGTACCCGGGCACCGGCTCGGTTGCAATGATCCGTCACCGGCGAACCGCTCGCTCACCGAGTCGACCCGGTCGATGCAGCCCGTCGAGTCGGCCCGCGAAATCGGCGAGGTTGGCGCGATAGTCGGCGGCACCGGTCGGGTCCACCTCGGCGAGTTGTGCGGCGAGTGCGGCGCTGAACGCGTGGATCACGTGCAGGTCGTACCAGACGTGCTCGTTGAACTCACCGCTGTGCGAGTGGCCCTGCTCGCCGTGCGCGCTCTTCCCCGGCGCATCCTCGGCAAAGCCAGAGACGGTGAGCACCGTCGCGTCGGATGCCTCCAGCAGGTCGTCCATGAACTCGTCGTAGCCGCCGCCGTTCTCGATCACGACATCGGCATTTGCGACCGCGAGCTGGTCGCGCGCGGTGGCCTCATAGCTGTGCGGGTCCTGCGCGACACCGGTGATGATGCTCGTCACGTCGACGCGGTCCCCCGCGATCGTCCGCGCGATGTCGCCGTAGACGTCGGTGGAGGCGACGATCTGGATGCCGTCGGGCGCGTTGTCCGCGCCCTGCGCCGCGCATCCGGCGAGCGCGACCACGAGCACACCGACCAGCGCGAATTCAATGGTCTTCATCGAAGGGACCTGTTCTAAGGGCGGGGTTGGAGACGCCCAGACGAAGATTACGTGCTAATGATAATCGTTGTCAAAAGGAAAGTTGCTGTTAAAAGACTCAGCGGCCAACCCGATCAGGCGAACGGTCAGTCGAGCAGCAGCGCCGGCTCCTCGAGGACGCTCGCGACGTCGGCGACGAAGCGGCTGGCGACGTCGCCGTCGACGACGCGGTGGTCGAAGCTGGCGCCGAGCGTCGTGACGAAGCGCGGACGCACCTCGCCGTCGACGACCCACGGCTTCTGCTTGATCGTGCCGAGCGCGACGATCGCCACCTCGCCGGGGTTGAGGATCGGCGTGCCGGTGTCCATGCCGAACGAGCCGATGTTGGTGATCGTGATGGTGCCGTTCGCCATGTCGGCCGGCTGCGTCTTGCCGTCGCGCGCCGTGATCGTCAGCTGCTCGAGCGCCTGCGCGAGCTCGCGCAGCGACAGGTCCTGCGCGTCCTTGACGTTCGGCACGATGAGTCCGCGCGGGGTCGCCGCCGCGATGCCGAGGTTCACGTAGTGGTGCACGATGATCTCCTTGTCGGTCCAGGTCGAGTTGACCGTCGGGTTGCGGCGCACCGCCCAGATGACCGCCTTCGCCATGATGAGCAGCGGGCGAGACCTGGACGCCGGCGAAGTCGGGCGAGGCCTTGAGCCGCTTGACGAACTCCATCGTGCGGGTCGCGTCGACGTCGACGAACACGCTCGACGTGCGGCGCCGTGAACGCGCTCTGCACCATCGCGGTCGCGATCGCCTTGCGCACGCCCTTGACCGGGATGCGCTCCTCGCGCTCCGTCGCCCCACTCCGGCGTCTGGATGTTGCGGAACACGCTCGCCTGCTGCGCCTGGCGGATGACGTCGTCGCGGGTGATCTCGCCGACGAGGCCGGTGCGCGGTCACCTGCGGCCAGGTCGACACCGAGGTCCTTGGCGAGCTTGCGGATCGGCGGCTTGGCGATGACGGGACGTGGCGGATGCCGCCGGCACGGCGGTGCGCGCGGCGCCGGTCGCGCCGCTCGGTGCGCGGCCGGGTACGTCGCGGCTGCCGCCGGCCGTCTGACGCCCGTGAGCCGCACGAGCACGGCGCCGGCGCCGTATCCGCCGAGCGTCGGCTCTCGGTCGTCGACGCTGCCGCGGCGGTGTCGGCGACCTCGTCGCCGACGGCCTCATCGACCGGTGCCGGGGCCTGCGACTGCCCGATCGTCGCCGCTCGGCGAGCGACGCGGATGATCGGCGTGCCGACCTCGACGGTGTCGCCCTCTGCGACGAGCAGCTCGCGTGACGGCGCCGGCGAACGGCGACGGGCAGCTCGACGAGCGACTTGGCGGTCTCGATCTCGACGAGCACCTGGTTGATCGTCACGGTGTCGCCGGGCTTGACCTTCCAGGAGACGATCTCGGCCTCGGTGAGGCCTTCGCCGACATCGGGGAGCGGGAACTCTGACGTTGTGCTCATTGTCAGTGACTCCTCAGTAGGCCAGCGCGCGGTCGACCGCTTCGAGCACGCGGTCGGCGTCGGGCAGGTAGATGCGTCTCGAGCTTGGCGGGCGGGAACGGGGTGTCGAAGCCGGTGACGCGCAGCACGGGCGCCTCGAGCGAGTAGAACGCGCGCTCGGCGACGGTCGCGGCGATCTCGGAGCCGACGCTCACGTTGCCGGGCGCCTCCTGCGCGACGACCAGCCGGCCGGTCTTCTGCACCGAGGCGAGGATCGGCCGTAGTCGATCGGGGAGAGCGAGCGCAGGTCGATGACCTCGAGGCTCGTGCCCTCCTCGGCGGCGATCTCGGCGGCCTGCAGCAGCACGCGACCATCGCGCCGTGCCCGACGCAGCGTGACATCGGTGCCGGCGCGCACGACGCGGCTGGCGTGCAGCGGCGCGGCCGCTCGCTCGGAAGTCGACGTCGCCCTTCGGCCAGTAGCGGCTCTTCGGCTCGAAGAACATCACCGGGTCGTTCGCTCGCGATCGCCTCCTGGATCATCCAGTAGGCGTCGTGCGGGGTCGCCGGGCTGACCACGCGCAGGCCCGGCGTGTGCGCGAAGTACGCCTCCGGGCTCTCCTGGTGGTGCTCGACCGCGCCGATGTGGCCGCCGTAGGGCACGCGGATGACGACCGGGAACGCTTGGGTCGCCCTCGTGCCGGTTGGTGAGCTTCGCCAGCTGCGAGGTGATCTGGTCGAAGCCGGGGAAGATGAAGCCGTCGAACTGGATCTCGCAGACCGGGCGGTAGCCGCGCATCGCGAGACCGATCGCGGTGCCGACGATGCCGGACTCGGCGAGCGGGGTGTCGAGCACGCGCTTCGTCGCCGAACTCGGCCTGCAGGCCCTCGGTCACGCGGAAGACGCCGCCGAGCGGGCCGATGTCCTCGCCCATGAGCAGCACCTTGGGTCGTCGGCGCAGCGCCGCGCGCAGGCCCGTCGTTGATGGCCTTGGCCAGTGGCTCAGTGCGATGTCGATCGCCGGTCACGCCGGCTCATGCTCACCCTCGAACGACTGCCTCGTAGTCGGCGAGCCAGGCCGCCTGCTCGTCGATCGAGCGGATGCGGCTCGGAGTAGACGTGGTCGAACATCGTGGTCGCGGGTCGGGTGCCGAGCTCGAGGGTGCGGCGGCGGATGTCGGCGGCGAGGTCCTCGGCCTCGGCTCGCGACCTCCTGCGAAGAAGTCGTCGCTCGCACCCCGCGCGCGCAGGTACGTCTCGAAGCGGGTGATCGGGTCGCGCTGCGCCCAGAACTGCGAGCTCGTCGTCGCTCGCGGTACTTGGTCGGGTCGTCGCTCGAGGTGTGCGCGCCCATGCGGTAGGTGAGCGCCTCGATGAAGCGCGGGCCCTGTGCCGCCGCGGGCCTCGTCGAGGTTGCGCGTGGTGACCGCGTAGCTCGCGAGCACGTCGTTGCCGTCGATCTGCACGCTCGGGATGCCGAAGCCGCTCGGCGCGCAGGTAGAGCGGGGTGCGCGACTGGCGCTCGACCGGCACCGAGATCGCCCAGTGGTTGTTCTGCAGGAAGAAGACCTGCGGCGTCTGGTAGCTCGCGGCGAAGACGAACGCCTCGCTCACGTCGCCCTGGCTGGTGGCGCCGTCGCCGAAGTAGACGAGGACGGCCTCGTCCGTCTCCGGGTCGCCGGTGCCGCTGGCGCCGTCGAGCGCGATGCCCATCGCGTAGCCGGTGGCGTGCAGCGTCTGCGAGCCGATCACGAGCGTGTAGAGGTGGAAGTTGCCGCGTCTCCTTCGGGATCCCAGCCGCCGTGGCTGAGGCCGCGCAGCATCTCGATGATGCTCGATCGGGTCGACGCCCGCGGATGCGGCGCGACGACGTGCTCGCGGTAGGCGGGGAAGATGTGGTCCTGCGGGCGGGCGGCGTAGGCCGGAGCCGACCTGGGCCGCCTCCTGGCCGAGGCTCGGGATCCACAGCGCGAGCTGGCCCTGGCGCTGCAGGTTGCGCGGCCTCGATGTCGAAGCGGCGGATGACGACCATCTGGCGGTGGAAGTCGCGCAGCTGCGTCGTCGTCGAGCGCCTCGATGTAGCGGCAGATACTGCGGCCGTCGCGTCGTTCTCGACGAGCGTGCCCTCGGGCGAGAGCAACTGGACCGTCGCCGTCGGTGTAAGACATTGGTACTACTCTAACGTGGCCGCTGCCGGGCGCCGTTCGGTAGCGTCGCGACAACCTCCGCGACGGCCTTTAGGAGTTTCTCCACAGACTCCGCCTCGCCGATCGGTGACCCGGATGCCCTCGGCGCGAGCACCCGCGCGACGATGCCGTGCGCCGTCGAGCACCTCGGCCGCGGCCGCCGGTGTCGCTCACCGGTCGGCAGCCAGACGAAGTTGCCCTGCGGCTCGCGGCAGCGTCCCAGCCCTGCGCGCGCAGCGCCGCCGCAGATCGCGTCGCGGCGCTCGACGAGCTCGGCGACGCGCTCGAGCAGCTGCCGCCTCGTGGTCGAGCGCGGCGATCGCGGCGCGCTGGGCCGGCTCGGTGACCGAGAGCGGGATGGCGGTCGCGCGGGCGGCATCCAGGATGTACGCGGGGCCGATCGCGTAGCCGACGCGCAGGCCGGCGAGCCCGTACGCCTTCGAGAAGGTGCGCAGCACGACGAGGTTGGGGTAGCGGCTCGAGCAGCGGCATGCCGTCGACGGCGTCGCGGGTCGGTGACGAACTCGGCGTAGGCCTCGTCGAGCACGCACGAGCACG
This sequence comes from uncultured Actinomycetota bacterium, assembly GCA_963702165.1. GTDB lineage: Bacteria > Actinomycetota > Actinomycetes > Actinomycetales > Microbacteriaceae > Terrimesophilobacter. The sequence continues at coordinate 2,191,990 of OY969722.1, forward strand.
GTCGTCGGGCACCGCCGCCATGAACGCGTCGAACTCGTCGGCCGTGACGATCGTGCTGGTCGGGTTGTTCGGGCGTGCAGACGATGACGACGCGGGTGCGGTCGGTGATCGCTGCGGCCATCGCGTCGAGGTCGTGGCGGTGGTCGGCACGGTTCGGCACCGTGCACGCTCGTCGCGCCCGCGACGGTGACGAGCCCGGGGTAGGCCTCGAAGCGACCGCCAGGCGTAGACGCACCTCGTCGCCGGGTGCCGGCGGCCGCCTGGATCAGCTGGTGCGAGGATCGACACCGATCCCGGCGCCGACGTGGACCTCGCTCGACGGTCGACGCCGAAGCGCTCGGCGAGCCGCTCGCGCAGGGCGCGCGGCCGCGCCATCCGGGTACCGGTTGATCGGATGCGCCGGCGATCGCCGTCGAGCACGGCTGGGCAGCGGCGGGAACGGGTTCTCGTTCGAGGAGAGCTTGAACGCGTCGGCCGGCGCCGGCTTGCCCTGCCGGTACGGCGCGAGCGCTGCGATCTCGGGGCGCAGCCGACTCGCGGCGCATCGGAGGTCACGCCTCAGCCTAATCGCGCGCGTCTGCAGGCGAGCGGACGCGCACGGCATAGTTGGCGCCATGAAGCGATTCCTCGTGCGCGCTCATCGATCAACGCCGTCGCCCTCTGGCTGACGACGCTCATCCGTTCCCGGCGTGTCACGGTCGAGTCCTACGCGCCCGGCGACACCGTGGCGACGGTGCTCACCTACCTGCTTGTCGGCGCTGATCTTCGGCATCGTCAACGGCATCATCGGCAACTTCATCCGCATCGTCGCGTTCCCGCTCTACATCCTCACGCTCGGCCTCATCTCGCTCGTCGTGAACGGGCTGCTGCTGCTGCTCGTGAGCTGGATCTCCGGCCTGATCGGCTTCGGCCTCCACGTCGAGAGACTTCTGGTGGGGCGTGCTCGGTGCGCATCGTGCTCGGCCTCCTCAGCTGGCTGATCGGCATCCTGCTGCGCCCGCTCGTCGGCAAGCACTGACCACCGCACCCTCTCTTTCATCGAGTCGGGAGTTGTCGCCCTTTTGGCGCATTGAAATGGGCAACTACTCCCGACTCAATGCGGTTTTAGGGGGTGCGGGTCGCGCGGAAGACCGTCGAGGTGACCGTGCCGGCCGATCCGGCGTCGATGCCGGCCAATACCCCGGTGATGCGGATGTCGTCGGATGCGTCCACCAGGCCGGCGGTGTCCCGGTAGTTCGTGAGTTGGTGCGCGGGCAACAGCTCACCGGTGGTCGGCGCCTTCCCGTCGTAGCAGCTGCCGGCGCACGAGCACCGGCTGGGACGACTCGAAGCTGCCGCTGAGCGCGGGGACCAGGTCGTTGGTGTGCTCGATCGCCAGATACGGGATCGTGTGGGGAACCGCGACCTGCCCTGCGGGAGCACCGACGGTGACGAGTCCCTCGGTGCTGAACCGGCCGGATGCGGCCAGCTGGGCGGCGATCATCCCGCCCTGCGAGTAGCCGGTGAAGACGACAGCGGAACCCGTCTCGACGCCCGCCTGCCGCATGGCGTCCAGCACCGCACGGTACGAACCGGAATCGGCGCCGGCGAGCGCGCGCACGTTGCTGGTCATGTCCCACGGCTGGTCGGCTGCCCCGGATGTGCCGGCGATGTAGACCTCGAACCGTGGCGCCTGGCCGGGGGTTTCGTAGCGGTCGATGCGGACTTGGTGCGGCTCGTCGGGGATCCGCTCGATGCGATCCTGAGCACCGCGCGCCGGTGCGGCATCCGGCGCCGCGTGCTTGCGTACGATCACCGCGGACTCGGTCAGCACGCCGGCTGCCGCGCCCGCCGCACCCAAGAAGGCCGCCGACGTGTCGACGCCGGAGACCCCGAGCCCCTCGTCGCCAAGCAGCCGGGCAAGCACCAGTGGAACGCCCGCCCTGCCGGCCCCGACATCGTCCGCACTGAGGACGCCCAGCCGCACGAACTCGACGAACGCCGGGTCGGAGAGCACCCACGCCGTGGTGCGCAACCATCTCCGCGCCTTCTCGAATGCCCGCGCACGCGCTTCCTCTGGCAGCAGCAGGCTGCCGGCCGCGGCCGCGCCGCCAAAGAAGATGGCGCCGTTCAGGGCGAGCACCGAGAGGATGGGGAGGAAGAAGCCGATGCCGTAGCCGAGCAGGGCGGCCAGCTCCTGGCTGCTGCGGGCGAGCATCCGCTCCTGCAACTCGAACTCGCTTGCGACGTAATTCAGGCCGCGCGCGAGAGCATCGGCGCTCTCCCGCGCCCGAGCGAGCGCCACGGTCGCGTCATCGATCGCCTGCTCCGCCTGCATCGCACTGTACGGGGCATCGGCGGCGATGAGCCCGGCCGCGCCGATGAGGCGGTCGGCTGCCGCAAGCTGGCCGAGGCAGCCGGCGAGTTCAGTGCTGAGGGCACCGTAGCGCTGTGCCGCCCTGACCAGCTCCGAGGTGTCGGCGCGGGTTCCATGCGGGCCGATGACGAGATCATCCGACACGGTTCACCAGGGTGTCGGATGCCCGGCGGCTGGCTTTGACGGCTCGGTACAGCGCGTCGGTGGCCAGTGCGATCTCGCGGCGCAGGGAGTCGAGTTCGGTGTCGAAGGCGCGTCGCGACACTCCGCTCCAGGCGGACGCGGCGATCGGCTCGTTGCCGCGCTCGTAGGCTTCCCGCACGCTGCGGTGCACGAAAGCAACCTGCACCGCCTGCCGTTCCAGTGTGACGGCCAGCGCCACCGCGGTCGCGAGAGCCGAATCCACCGCAACCCCTTTCCACCGGGCCCAGTCTCCTGCTTCACTGGGTGCAGTCGCGATCGGCCCCAGCATCAACCCGAAGGATGTCGCGACAGGCACCGTGTGCGGGAGGAGTCGTCGCGTGCTTGCTAAGAACCGGGGGAGAATAAGGCAATGAGCTTCGATCGCGCCTTCGACGATTCGGCGCTCTTCAGGATCTGCTTCGTGTGCACGGGCAACATCTGCCGGTCGCCGATCGCGGAAGTCGTGTTCCGGGAGCTTGTGCGAAAAGCGGGTTATGCGGGCTCGGTCTCGGTGACCTCCGCTGGCACCGGTGACTGGCACGTGGGCGAACCGTCCGACTCGCGAACCCTTGCCGTGCTCGATCGCAACGGCTACGGGGGAGACGGACACCGGGCGCGCCAGTTCGACCCCAACTGGTTCGACCAACTGGATCTGGTCGTGGTGTTCGACCGCAGCCAGGAACGCATCCTGAAGTCCTGGGCGAGCAACGAACAGGATGCCGGCAAGGTGCAGTTGCTGCTCAGCTTCGACCACGAGCAGGCTGCAATGCTCGATGTGCCGGACCCGTACTATTCGGATGCAGCGATGTTCGACTCGGTGTTGAGCATGATCGAGCGAGCGAGCGCTGCGCTGTTCAGGCAGCTCGAACCAGGAATCAGACGGAGAGTTTCATGACCCCATTGCCACCTCAGCCGATCAGCCCGCTCGATGGGCGCTACCGGCAGGCGGTTGTGGAACTCGGCGAGCACCTGTCGGAGGCCGCGCTCAACCGCGCGCGGGTGCAGGTCGAGGTCGAGTGGCTGGTGTTCCTCACCGACCGGGCGCTGTTCGGCTCCAGCGCGCTGACCGACGAGCAGAAGACGGCGCTGCGCGTCACGGTGGATGACTTCGGTCAGGCCGACATCGACGAGCTTGCGACGCTCGAGGCCGAGACCCGTCACGACGTCAAGGCGGTCGAGTACTACCTGCGGCGGCGCGTCGACGAGCTGGGCCTGCACGCCGTCGCGGAACTCGTGCACTTCGCGTGCACGAGTGAGGACATCAACAACCTTGCTTACGCGCTCACCATCAAGGCCGCCATCGATGAGGTGTGGCTTCCGCGCTTGAGCGAGGTCATCGCCGCCCTCGAGACGTTCGCACGTGACCAGCGGGATCAGCCGATGCTCGCCCACACGCACGGCCAGCCCGCAACGCCGACCACGTTCGGCAAGGAGTTCGCAGTGTTCGCCTACCGGCTGCGGCGCATCGAGGCCCAGCTGGCGCAAGTCGAGGTGCTCGGCAAGTTCAGCGGTGCGACGGGCACCTTTGCCGCGCACTTGGCCGCCGACCCCGACCAGGACTGGGCAGCGCTGTCGAAGGAGTTCGTGGAGGGCCTCGGGCTGACCTGGAACCCGCTGACCACGCAGATCGAGTCGCACGACTGGCAGGCCGAGCTGTACCAGCGCGTCAGTCACGCGGGTCGGGTGCTGCACAACCTGTGCACCGACGTGTGGACCTACATCTCGATGGGCTACTTCACCCAGATTCCGCAGGCGGGCGCGACCGGATCGTCGACCATGCCGCACAAGATCAACCCCATCCGGTTCGAGAATGCCGAGGCGAACCTCGAGCTCTCCAGTGCGCTGCTCGATTCGCTCGCGGCGACACTGGTCACCTCGCGCCTGCAGCGAGACCTGACCGATTCGACCACCCAGCGGAACGTCGGCGTCGCGCTCGGGCATTCGCTGCTCGCCCTCGACAACATCCTCCGCGGACTGCGCGAGGTGGCGGTGAATCCGGATGCCCTCGCCGCCGACCTGGACGCGAACTGGGAGGTGCTCGGCGAGGCGATCCAAACGGTGATCCGCGCAGAGGTGACCGCCGGGCGCAGCTCGATCAGCGACCCGTACGCCCTGCTCAAGGAACTCACCCGCGGCAAGCGGATCACGTCCGACGACCTGGCCGCGTTCATCCGGACGCTGGACATCGGCGAGGCAGCCAGGCAGCGGCTGCTCGCCCTGACGCCGGCCGATTACATCGGCCTGGCCTCGTCGCTCGTCGACCGCCTCTAGGCGTCTCCGCCGAACGTTGCTGCCGAATGTTGCTGCCGTTTGTTATCGATGCGCCTGCCACAACACTCGCATCGATAACAAACCGGCGCATTGTTGACCGCGCGCCACCTTAAGCCCGTGCGCGGTCAACAAACACGCCGGTGGATGGCGCGGCGCTGGCGCTACTGGTGCGGGGGCTGGTCGTCCTCGTCGCGCAGGACCTGGTCTTTGGGGGAGTTTGGCTTCTCGGAGAGCGCGAGCAGCGCGATCACGAGGATAGCGACGATGAACGCGACCCCGAAGCCGATCAAGGCGATGGTCCAGTTGCGGGTGGAGAACAGGATCACGATCCCGGCGAACAGGGCGATGACCCCGGAGAAGCCGAGGAGTTCGAGCGGACGCAGCCGGTCACGCATGCTGGGGGTAGCCACGGTTCATCCCTTGCTTTCTGCCGCGGGAGCGGCCCACTTCAGTGAAAGGCCGGCGATCGCGAGGAAGATCCCGACCATGATCGCGTAGGCGCCGAACAACCCGACCGCCTGCACCGAATCCAACGGTGCCAGCAAGAACACGAGCGCAGCGATCGCGGTGAAGCCCCCAACGGCGAGGAGGTCGCGATACGCCGGATTCCTGCCCTTCGCGCGCAGTCCAGCGTAGAGCTCAAGGAACCCGGTCACCGCCGCGAACACGCTGAAGAGGAACAGGAAGAAGCCGATCCCGCCACCGTTGAGGATGAGGGCGACGATGCCGACCAGGATCGACACGATGCCCTGCATGAGCGAGATGGTGCGCAGCACCCGATCGTCCTGCCTGAACGCTCCCCACACCAGCACCGCGCCGGTCAGCACCGCGTAGGCACCCAGCATGAGCAGGCCGATCCGCGCGCTGTGATCGGCGAGGAAGGTGATGGCAAGACCGATCGCGACGGCGGGCACCGCTCTGGCAACCGGCACCTGCCAGGCGGAAGCAGTCTGGGCTGCGGACACTGAACCTCGATTACTTTCAACGGACCAGCCAAGCCTAACGCCGCCGCAGCTCGTGTCGGCGCGGGCCAAGCCCGGCTGCGGAGCGGTCCAGAGTCGACGCCTTCGCCGGTGCCGACGTCACCCTCCGGGCAGTGTGATGACGCCGAGCTGCTGCATCAGCGCGAGATCGTTCCTATCCGACCAGTGTTCGGCTAGTTTGCCATTCGCGATGCGGTGAATCGCCACCGCCGTCTCGCGGAGGTCCGCACCCGTGGCGCGCAGCGGGCCCGGAAGATCCCCCTCATGGCGGCCGTACGCCGTCAGCCTCGTGACCACCTTGTCGCCCTCGGCGATCTGGTCCTCGATCTCGTGCCGACCGGGTGTGGCATTCCAGAAGATCTCGAAGGCGCTTTTCAGCCCCTCACGCCCAGCCGGTAGTCCGGGAAACGGCGCCGGATTGTGGTCGATGTAGTCCTCAGCAACCAACTCATCCATTGCGTCAACGTTGCCGACATCGAGCGCCGCATAGAACCGCCGCACAAGTGCCTTGTTCTCTTCGGGATCCATGACTGCCTCTCCCTTTATTTAAGCGGCAAGCTAGTCGTTTAGATTGTGCCGCACGTCGAAACGGACAAACTTCGCGGCGGAAAGACAATCTATGTCGACGGTCGACATCACAGCTAGATCGGCGCCATGTCCAGGAAGCGCGAGAAGTGACCCTGGAAGGCGACCGTGACGGTGCGCGTGGGGCCGTTGCGGTGCTTGGCGACGATGAAGTCGGCCTCGCCCGCGCGCGGATTGTCCTTCTCGTAGGCGCTCTCGCGGTGCAGCAGGATGACCATGTCGGCGTCCTGCTCGAGCGACCCGGATTCGCGCAGGTCGCTGAGCGCGGGCATCTTGTCGGCGCGTTGCTCCGGACCACGGTTCAGCTGCGACAGCGCGATGACCGGTACCTGCAGCTCCTTCGCCATCAGCTTCAGGGCGCGGGAGAACTCGCTGACCTCCTGCTGACGCGACTCGACCTTTTTGCCGCTCGTCATGAGCTGCAGGTAGTCGATGACGACCATCTTGAGGCCGACCTTCTGCTTGAGCCGGCGGCACTTAGCCCGGATCTCGACGAGTGTCAGGTTCGGGCTGTCGTCGATGTAGAGCGGAGCGTCGTTGATGCGACCGCGGGTGCTCGCGATGGTGGTCCAGTCGCGGCTGTCGACGGTTCCCTTGCGCATGCTCTGCAGTGGCACCGCAGCCTCGGCAGAGAGCAGACGCATCGCGATCTCACTGCGCCCCATCTCGAGCGAGAAGATGATCGTCGGCATGTCGTGCTTGATGGCCGCCGCACGAGCGAAGTCGAGCGCAAGAGTCGACTTTCCGAGCGCCGGACGCGCGGCGACGATGATCAGCTGCCCAGGGTGCAGGCCGTTCGTGAGTTCGTCGAGCTCGGCGAACCCGGTCGGCACACCGGTCATCTGGACCCGTCGCGGCCCTTGGCCGCCTCGATCTCGTCGATCGCGACTGTGACTGCCTCGGTGAGCGGCACGTAGTCCTCGGCCTCGACGCCGCCGGTGACCCCGTAGATCTCGGCCTGGGCGTTGTTGACCAGGTCGACGACCTCGCCCTCGCTCGCGTAGCCCATCTGCACGATGCGGGTGCCCGCCTCGACGAGGCGGCGCAGCACGGCCTTCTCGGCGACGATGCGTCGCGTAGAAGCCGGCGTTCGCAGCGGTCGGCACCAGGGCCGTCAGGGTGTGCAGGTACTCGGCGCCGCCGGCGCGGGTCAGTTCCCCGGACTTGGTCAGTTCATCGGTGACCGCGATGACGTCGGTCGGCTCGCCGTGCGAGTAGAGCGACAGCACCGCGTCGAAGATGAGCTCGTGCTTGGGAATGTAGAAGTCGATCGACGCGCACCGTCTCGATGACATCGGCGACGGCGTCCTTGCTGAGCAGCATGCCGCCGATGGCACTCTGCTCCGCGAGCAGGTCGTGTGGGGGCGTACGTTCACCCTGGCGGGTGTCAGAGGGGCGTTCGCCGGCCAAGCCGAGATGGGCTATCGACATTCACACCTCCACACTCTCAGGGGCAGATCGGCCAGCGCTGCGACGAGCCGCTGCCGTACATCAAGTTGTATCCCCCGCCCACGACATTCGCGGGTTGCGCCCGCGCGATAGGCGAGCGCTGCTACAACCTTAGGAATCCGGATGTGCCGACCACAACTGCACCTGTGGACGGGCCTGTGGACAACGTGCGAGAAACGCCGCAACCTGTGTGGGCAACCTGTGGAGAGACCTGTGGATAGACACCGGCTTTCCTTCGCAAAAGTAGCGTTTGACCGGCATTTTTCTTGTCACACGGCTGTGTGTAGAAACATGTTTAGAGTTGCGGTTGAGGGTTTGGGGCGTTCTCGCCAGATCCTGTGCACAAGTGTCCCCCGTTCGACCCCGCAAATGAGTGACGGCGGACCCCAGAAATGGGATCCGCCGTCAACGTTCGGTGCTATGCGCGCCCTACTTGCCCGCGACCACCTGAAGGGTGATCGTCGCCACGAGCGTCGTCGCGCAGGCGAACGGTCGCCTCGTGCGTCACCGGTCGACTTGATCGGGGGAGACGATCTCGATCTTGCGCTTGTCGATCTGTGCCGAGGCCGGCCGCGGCGACCGCGTCCGCGACGTCCGAGGTCTTGACCGAGCCGAACAGGCGACCGCCCTCGCCGGCCTTGACGGTGAGCTTGACCGGGTTCGCCTCGAGGCGCGCCTTGAGGTCCTGTGCCTCTTCGATCGTGGCGTGCTCGCGCGCGGCGCGGGCAGCCTTGATCGACTCGATCTGCTTCTCGCCACCGCGGGTCCACGCCACGGCGAAGCCCTGGGGGATCAGGTAGTTGCGAGCGAACCCGTTCTTGACGTCGACGACGTCGCCGGGTGCACCGAGGCCGGTGACCTCGTGCGTGAGAATCAGCTTTGGACATTGTCGCGCGCTCCTAACGGCCTGAGCCGGCGTACGGCAGCAGTGCCATCTCACGCGCGTTCTTGACTGGCGCGGGCGATGAGACGCTGCTCCTGCACGGAGACACCGGTGATACGGCGAGCGCGGATCTTTCCACGCTCGGAGATGAACTTGCGAAGGGTGGCGACATCCTTGTAGTCGATGACGCCGACGCGGATCGACTTCGCCGGGGCGGCGTTCTTGCCGTCCTTGCACCTTGCGGAGTGGCTTGCGGCGGTCGCCGCTGCTCTTTCCAGCCATTGGTCTTCCTTAGTTAGATCGTGGAACGAGGGCCGCTTAGAACGGCGTCTCGTCGGTGTAGTTGCCGGGCGTGTTCCACACGTCACCGGCTGACGAGTCGTCCGGTGCGGCTGCCGCCCACGGCTCGTCGGCGACCGGTGGACCGCGTGCCCGCGCCGCCGCCGTCGCGGAGAGCGTGCGCGTGACCTGTGCGGTCGCGTAGCGAAGGCTGGGGCCGATCTCGTCGACCTCGAGCTCGATGCTCGTGCGCTTCTCGCCTTCCTTCGTCTCGTAGCGAGCGCTGCTTCAGGCGGCCCGGTCGCGATGACACGGCTGCCCTTGGTCAGCGAACCGGCGACGTGCTCGGCGAACTCGCGCCACACGCTGCGCGCGGAGGAACAGCGCCTCGCCGTCTTTCCAGTCGTTCGACTCGCACGGTCGAAGTACGCGGCGTGGATGCGATGGTGAAGTTCGCGACCGCGAGCCCGTTCTGCGTGTAACGCAGCTCGGGGTCAGCGGTGAGGTTGCCCACGACGGTGATGACGGTTTCGCCGGCCATGACTACTCCGCGGCCTTCAGCTGCGTCTCGGCAGCGGCCTTGGCCGGGCCTCAGCCTTGGCGGAGCGGCTGCCTTGCGGGCGGCCTTCTCGTCGGCGAGCTTCGCGGCTGCGGCGACCTGGGCGATGCGCCTCTTCGGCGCGCAGCACCTTGGTGCGCATGACGGCCTCGCTCAGAGACGCAGCTGGCGGTCGAGCTCGACGGTGGCCGCCGAGTTCGCGGTCAATTGAACGACGGCGTAGATGCCCTCGCTCTTCTTGTTGATCTCGTAGGCCAGGCGACGGCGGCCCCAGATGTCGACGTTGTCGATGGTTCCACCATCGTTGCGAATGACATTGAGGAACTTGTCGAGGCTGGGAGCCACGGTGCGCTCATCGATCTCTGGATCGAGGATTACCATGAGTTCATACTGATGCATCACAAACCCACCTCCTTCGGACTAGAACGGCCACAGACGATCTGTGACAGGAGGGTGTTGGCATCGTCGCGCGACGTCAACGACGTACGCGACAACCTGCCTAGTGTAGTCAGATCCCCTTTCTCGATCAAGGAGCAGTGCTTTCACCCAATGACCCTTCGTGTTGCCATCGCCGGCGTCGGAAACTGCGCCAACGCGCTCATCCAGGGCGTCGACGTTCTATGCGCGATGCCGCGGACGGATGCCGTGATCCCGGGACTCATGCACACCCGCTTCGGCCGGTACGCCGTCGGCGACCTCGAGTTCGTCGCCGCCTTCGACGTCGACGCCACCAAGGTCGGGGTCGACCTCGCCGACGCCATGTGGGCAGGCGAACAACGACACCTGCGGTTCGCCGAGGTCGCGGCGACCGGCGTGCTCGTGCAGCGCGGCCCGACCCTCGACGGACTCGGCGAGTACTACCGCGAGATCGTCGAGGAGTCGCGATGCCGCGCCGGTCGACGTGCGCGCAGGCGCTGCGGGACAGCCGGGGCCGACGTGCTCGTCTGCTACCTGCCGGTCGGGTTCGGAGGAGGCCGCGAAGTACTACGCGCAGGCCGCGCTCGACGCCGGCGTCGCCTTCGTCAACGCCATCCCGGTGTTCATCGCGAGCGACCCCGAGCTGGGCGGCGAAGTTCCGCGCGGCCGGCGTGCCCGATCGTCGGCGACGACATCAAGAGCCAGCTCGGCGCGACCATCACCCACCGCGTGCTCGCCCGGCTGTTCGAGGAGCGCGGCCTCGTGCTCGACCGCACCTACCAGCTCAACGTCGGCGGCAACATGGACTTCAAGAACATGCTCGAGCGCTCGCCGGCTCGAGTCGAAGAAGATCTCGAAGACCCAGTCGGTCACGAGCAACATCGCGCCGAGCTCGACCCGCAGCGATGTGCACATCGGCCCGAGCGACCACGTGCCGTGGCTCGAGCGACCGCAAGTTCGCCTTCGTGCGGCTCGAGGGCCACGGCTTCGGCAACGCGCCGACGAGCCTCGAGTACAAGCTCGAGGTGTGGGACTCGCCGAACTCCGCCGGAGTCGTGATCGACGCGATCCGGCTGCGAAGATCGCGCTCGACGCCGGGCTCGGCGGGCCGCTCGAGGCGGCATCCGCCTACTTCATGAAGTCGCCGCCGGTGCAGCACCCCGACCCGGTCGCCCGCGCGCTGCTCGAGGAGTTCATCGGCGACCACCCCCGCGCCGCCGCCTGAGCCTCAGGCGGGGGAGCCGGATGCGTGCCACTCGAGCAGGCGCCGCGTCGCCTCTTCCGCGCCGAGCGGGCCCTCGTCGAGGCGCAGTTCGAGCAGGAAGCGGTACGCCTCGCCGACCTCGCGGCCCCGGCCGCAGCCCGAGCACCGCCATGATCTGCTCGCCGTCGAGGTCGGGGCGGACGGCGGCGATGCTCCTCCGGCCTCGGCGATCGTCGCGATGCGCTCCTCGAGGTCGTCGTAGGCGAACGCCAGCCGGTCGGCCTTGCGGCGGTTGCGGGTCGTGACGTCGGCACGGGTGAGGATGTGCAGCCGTTCGAGCAGGTCGCCCGCGTCGCGCACGTAGCGTCGCACCGCGGAGTCGGTCCAGGCACCCTCGGTGTAGCCGAAGAACCGCAGGTGCAGCTCGATGAGCCGCGCGACCTCGGTGATCGTCTCCTTGTCGAAGCGCAGTGCGCGCAGCCGCTTCGCCGCGAGCTTCGACCCGACGACGTCGTGGTGGTGGAAGGTCACCACCCCGCCCGGCTCGATGCGCTTGGTCGCCGGCTTGCCGATGTCGTGCAGCAGCGCCGCAAGACGCAGGATGAGGTCGGGTGCGGCATCCGGATGCCGCTGCTCCTCGAGCGTCGATCGCCTGGTCGAGCACGGTGAGGCTGTGCTCGTAGACGTCCTTGTGGTGGTGCGTGCTCGTCGACCTCGCAGCCGCAGCGCCGGCAGCTCCGGCAGCACATGCTCGGCCAGGCCGCGTCTCGACCAGCAGTTCCGGATGCCGGGCCCGGGGCGCGTCGGTCAGCAGCAGCTTGCGTCAGCTCGTCCCGGATGCGCTCAGCCGAGACGATGCTCGATGCGCTCGGCCAGGTCGCGCATCGCGACTGCGGTCGGCTCGGCCACCGTGAAGCCCAAGCTGCGACGTGAATCGTGCGGCACGCATCATCCGCAGCGGGTCGTCGCCGAACGAGACCTCGGGCGTGCCGGGCGTCGTGAGCCGTCGGGCCATCAGGTCCTCGATGCCGCCGGACGGGTCGACGAGCTTCAGCTCCGGGCAGGCGCAGCGCCATCGCGTTCACGGTGAAGTCGCGGCGCACGAGGTCGCCCTCGAGGGTGTCGCCGAACTCCACGACCGGCTTGCGAGTCGCTCCGTCGTACGCATCGGAGCGGTAGGTGGTGATCTCGACCGTGTGGCCGTCGATGCGCGCTCCGATCGTGCCGAAGGCCCGCCCGATGTCCCACTGGGCGTCGGAGATCGGCCGCACGAGTCGCGAGGATCTCGTCGGGCCGCGCACTCGTCGTGAAGTCGAGGTCGTTGATCGGCCGTCCGAGGAACGCGTCGCGTACCGGACCGCCGACGAGAGCGAGCTCTTCGCCCGCAGCAGCGAAGGCGCTGGCCAGCGCGCTGACGTGAGGAGATGCGGCAAGTTCGCCAAGGCGCGCGAGTGCGGTGGCGACGCTTTCCATGCGCCCAAGACTATCGAGGGCGCACGCGAATAGACTCGCTGGAGGTTGGCCACGGAATCCGCGGACCCTCCCTTGCGCTTATGAGAATATTTCCTCTGCTCCTCGCCCTCGGCCTTGCCGTGACCGGCGCGGTGGCCCCCCTTGCCCCGGCGGCCGCCGTCGACGGCGTCTCGCTGACCATCGCCCCCGCCAGCAATGGCGTCATCGGACCGGAAGCCGACCTCCTCGTGAACGGGACCGTCGTGAACGACGGCACAGTGCCGACGGAGGCGGCGGCGGTCACACTGCACGTCGCGCGCACGCCGGTGACCGACCGCGCGGAGCTCCTGGAATGGCTGACCGCAGAAGAGCCGCCTGCCCTCGATGTGGGTGCCGCCGTTGCGACCGCCAGCGTTCCGGCGATCGGTGCCGCGCAGGCTCGGGTGTTCAGTCTCAGTGTCGCCGCCGAGGCTCTGGAGCTCCCGGGATTCGGCAGCTACCCGATTCAGGTCCGGTACTCACCGCCCGACGGCGAGCCGATCGTGGAGGAGGGCGCCATCGTGTGGAACCCCGGGTCCACACCGTCGTTCTCACTGTCCGCCGCCGCCGCGCTCACCGTGCCGCCACCGGCATCCGGCCTCCTCGACGCCACTTCGCTCGAGGACTACACCGCCCCAACCGGCCAGCTCAGCCGGATGCTGGACGAATACGTGGCAAGCGGGGTCGCCATCGGCATCGACCCGATGATCATCGCCTCGATCAGGCTGCTCGGCACCACCGCTCCGCCGTCCGCGACCCAATGGCTCGCGCGCCTCCAGTCGGTCCCCAACGAGACCTTCGCGCTCAGCTATGCCGACTCCGACCTCGGACTGCTGTCGCAATCGGGTGCGGGAGTGCTGGCCCCCGTGGCGTTCCGCATGGATCCGGCCGCTGCCCCGATGCCCGAAGACGCAACGGCGAGCCCTGCACCGGTTGACCCGGCGGCACCGCCTGTCGACGAGGTGCTCGCGTGGCCCTACACGATCGGCGGAGTCGCCTGGCCACGACCAGACACCGTCACGACGGCCGACCTGGCCACCTTCACCGCCGCCGGGTACACGACAACCGTGCTCAGCTCATCCGGGATCGACCGGGACCGCTTCACCTCCCCGATCTCCATCGACGGGACCGCCGGCCTCGTCTCGGACGACATCGTCGCGACCCTGATCTCCCAGGCGATCACGGCACCGACACTGTCGGCCTGGCAGACGACGATGGCCCAGCTCGCGGCCTCGACGGCTGAGCTGGCCAAGACGCATCCCGGCTCGCCCGTGTTTGCCGCGCTCAACCGGGGGACTGACGCGCCGCGCTACGCCGAGACCTTCCAGGCACTCCAGTCCTTCCCCTGGGTGAACAGGGTCGCGATGACCGAGACCATGGCCGCCGATGCCAGCGCTGCGACTCTCTCTCAGGAGCTCGCCGAAGACCCCCGGGTGGCGACGGTGAACTCGCTCCTGCAGACCGAGGCAGCCGTGGCCAACTTCGCGACGGTGCTCGCCGACCCCACCCAGCTCACCGGCCCGCGGCGACTCGCCCTGCTGGCCACGGTGTCGAACCAGTGGGCGCTCGATGTTGCGGGCGGCGCAGCGCTTGTTGAGCAGTTCCGCACTGACGGCTTCGACATCCTGAATGCGATCAGCATTCCCAGCGGCAGTACCGTCAACCTGCTCTCCGACAACGGGCCCCTGCCGATCACCGTCAGCAACGCCCTCGCCTATCCGGCGACCGTGCACGTCTCGGTGAAGCCGGCCCGCGCCATCCTGAACGTCACGGAAGACCCGGTCGTGCTCACGATCGAGGCGAACTCGCAGGCCAAGGCCTTGGTGCCGGTGCAAACGGTGGCCAACGGCCAGGTGCGCACGGTTGTCACGTTGACGAGCCCGGCCGCCGTGCCGATCTCGCAGCCGGTGACGGTGTCGCTGAATGTTCAAGCGGGGTGGGAAACCGCGGCAACCTGGGTGCTCGCCGCTATCGTCGTGGTGATGTTCATCGCCGGCGTGATTCGGACCATCCGCAAACGACGGCGTGCCGTGCAGGAACCGGCGCAGGAGGCCGCGTGAGCGAGACCGACGACGTCGCCGGTGTGCCGGACGCGAAGATCGGCCGGGCCAGCGCCGTGATGGCGACCGGCACGATCGTCTCCCGCATCCTCGGCTTCGTCAAGGCCGCGGTGCTCGCGGCGACGATCGGCCAGGTCGGCAGCGCGGCCGCCGACGCCTTCACGATCGCGAACGGCCTGCCGAACAACATCTATGCCCTCATTGCCGGCGGCATGCTGAGCGCGGTGCTGGTTCCGCAGATCGTGCGATCGGCGCTGCATGCGGATGGCGGGCAGCGCTTCATCAACAAGCTCGTGACCCTCGGGATCACGGTATTCGTGGTGCTCACGATCATCGCGACCCTGTGCGCACCGCTGTTGATCGATCTGTATACCAAGGATCCTGACCCCGAGGTCTTCGCCCTGGCGACGGCGTTCGCCTACTGGTGTCTTCCGCAGATCCTGTTCTATGCGCTGTACACGCTGCTCGGTGAGGTCCTGAACGCGCGCGGCGTCTTCGGGCCGTTCATGTGGGCTCCGATCCTCAACAACGTCGTCGCCATCGCTGGGCTGGTCGCCTTCCAGTTGCTGTTCGGGTCGGGGTCGGCATTCCATAGTCCGGGTGTCTGGACCGCCGGCATGGTGGGCCTCCTCGGAGCCAGTGCAACGCTTGGCGTTGCGGCGCAGGCTCTCATCCTCGGGGTGTTCTGGAAGCGTGCTCGGCTCGGCTTCCGCCCGGACTTCAAGTGGCGCGGTGTTGGCCTCTCCCGCACCGGGCGCACGGCGTCCTGGGCGTTCGCGATGATCCTCGTCACGCAGATCGCCGGGATCGTGCAGACGCAGGTTGTCTTCCAGGCGGCTGGTGCAGGCGCATCCGCAACCACGCTCCAGAACGCCTTCCTGATCTTCATGCTCCCGCACTCGGTCGTGACGGTTTCGCTGGTCACCGCATACTTCACTCGCATGAGCGGCCACGCGAGCGCCGGGAACCTCGCCGGGGTGCGCAGCGATGTTTCGTCATCCCTGCGCTCGATCGGGCTCGTGATGGTGTTTGCGACCATCGCTCTCATGGTGGTCGCGTACCCGGTGAGTGTGTTCTTCGAGAGCGATGTCGACAAGATCCGGGCGATGGGCAACGTCATCATCGCTCTGCTGCTGAGTCTCGTTCCATTCAGCGCGGTTTTCGTCATGCAGCGCGTGTTCTATGCCCTCGAGGACACCAGAACGGTGTTTCTGATCGAGGTCGCCAAGCAATCGGTGTTCGTCGCCGGTGCGCTCGTGGCGGGCACCCTGCCGCTGGCGTGGATCGGTGTTGGTGTCGCGGTTGCCACCTCGATCGCGGTAACAGCACAACTGGTCATCACGTTCGCGGTGCTGCGGCGCAAGCTCGGGTCTCTCGACGGCCGTCGGATCGCCGTTCGGTACCTCGAATACCTCGGCGCCGCGCTCGTGGCCGGGGCAGTCGGGTTCGGATTGCTGTGGCTGCTCGGCGGCCTCTGGCCGGCCGGCTTCGCGCTGTCCGGAATGGGCGCAGCGGCCCTGACCATCGTCGGCACCGGCACGCTCATGTCGCTCGTCTACGTCGGCCTGCTCGCGCTGTTCAAGAATTCGGAACTCGTCCCCGTACTGCGTTCCCTCACCGAGCGATTCAGCCGTTCCCGCTGAGTCGGCGGGAGGCGGAATAGTGCGTCCGTAGGATGTGTTATACCCGGCAGCGATAAGGAGATATACGTGCGCCAACTCATCATCATCGGCTCTGGGCCCGCTGGCTACACCGCAGCGATCTACGCTGCCCGCGCCAAGCTCGCCCCACTGCTGATCGCCAGCTCCGTGCAGGCGGGCGGCGAGTTGATGAACACGACCGACGTCGAGAACTACCCCGGATTCCCGGACGGGATCATGGGTCCCGACCTGATGGAGAAGTTCCGCGCGCAGGCTGAGAAGTTCGGCACGGAGATCGTCCTGGATGACGTCGTCGAGCTTGACGTGAGCGGCCCGGTCAAGAAGGTGACCCTCGGTTCCGGTCAAGTCGAAGAGGCTCTCGCCGTGATCTACGCCACCGGTTCCGCCTACCGCAAGCTCGGGGTCGAGGGCGAAGACCGCCTGAGCGGCTATGGCGTCTCCTGGTGCGCGACCTGCGACGGGTTCTTCTTCCGCGAGAAGAGGGTTGCAGTCGTCGGCGGCGGCGACTCGGCCATGGAGGAAGCGACGTTCCTCACCAAGTTCGCCGACAAGGTGTACATCATCCACCGCAGCGAGACGCTCCGCGCATCCGAAATCATGCAGGAACGCGCATTCGACAACCCGAAGATCGAGTTCCTCTACAACAAGACCGTCGAGAAGGTCGAAGGCGGCGCGTCCGTCGCATCCGTGACCCTTCGCGACACCATTGACGGCAGCGAAACCACGCTCGAACTGGACGGCCTGTTCGTCGCCATCGGCAGCGACCCGCGCACGCACCTGGTGCACGGCAAGCTCGAACTCACCCCGGAAGGCACCATCTGGGTTGATGGGCGCAGCTCACGCACGAGCGTGCCCGGTGTGTTCGCCGCCGGCGACGTGCTCGACCCGATCTACCGCCAGGCGGTCACCGCGGCCGGCTCCGGAACCGTCGCCGCGCTTGACGCCGAGCACTACCTGGCCGCCCTCCCCAAGAACCTGACCACTGTCTCGGCGTAGCCCGAACCACCGAAGTAAGGAAGAACAAACCGTGAGCAAGAACGTCACCGACGCAACTTTCGCAGACGAGGTACTGAACTCCGACAAGACCGTGCTGGTCGACTTCTGGGCTGAATGGTGTGGCCCCTGCCGCGCCGTTTCGCCGATTCTCGACCAGATCGGCATCGAGCACGCCGACAAGATCGAGGTCGTCAAGCTCAACGTCGACGACAACCCGCAGATGGCGGCGAAGTACCAGATCACCTCGATCCCGGCGATGAAGGTCTACCGCGGTGGCGAGGTTGTGAAGACCGTGATCGGCGCCAAGCCGAAGCCCGCGCTCGAGGCGGACCTGGCCGAGTTCCTGGCTTAGGAACCCCCGGCGGGGCTGCTCCCAATCGGATTTCAGCCCCAGCCGGGGCGCGTACCCTTGTTACACACCAAGAAGGGACGCGCAGCAATGACATCTGGCCGCCACGGCAGCAACACCACCAACCTTGACCCGTGGCATGACAGCTACGCGGCGAGGACTGCCGGACTGAGCGCCTCCGAGGTCAGAGCGCTGTTTGCTGTCGCATCCCGACCGGAAGTTGCCTCGCTGGCCGGCGGTATGCCGTTCGTGTCGGCGCTGCCGCCGGAATTGGTCTCCGGTGCGATCGATCGGGTCATGCGCGAGCAGGGACCGGTCGCGCTGCAGTACGGCTCGGGGCAGGGCGTGCCCAAGCTGCGCGAGCAGATCCTCGACGTCATGGCGCTCGAGGGCATCCGGGCCAACTCCGATGACGTCGTCGTCACCACCGGGTCGCAGCACGCGCTCGAGTTGATTGCGAAGCTCTTCCTGGACCCGGGCGACGTCGTTCTGGCCGAGGGGCCGAGCTATGTCACCGCCCTCGTTGTGTTCAAGTCGTTCCAGGCCGAGATCGCGCATGTGCCGATGGATGAGCACGGGCTGATCCCATCTGCGCTGAGAGAGCACATCGCCCGGTTGCGCGCCGCCGGCCGTCGGATGAAGTTCCTGTACACCGTGCCGACGTTCAACAACCCGGCGGGGTTGACGCTGAGCGCTCACCGGCGTGCCGAGGTGCTGGAAATCGCGCGCGAGAACGGCATCCTGGTCATCGAGGACAACCCCTATGGGTTGTTGTACTTCGAGAATCAGCCGCCGGAGGCGATGCGCTCTCTCGATTCGGACGGTGTCATCTATCTGGGCACGTTCTCGAAGACGCTCGCGCCTGGTTTCCGGGTCGGTTGGGTGCTTGCGCCGACCGCGATCAAGGACAAGCTGGTGCTCGCGAACGAGGCCGCCGTCCTGTCGCCGAGCAACTTCTCCCAGCTTGTGATCTCCGAGTACCTGGCCAGTGCCGACTGGCGGGGCCAGATCGACACATTCCGCGGTTTGTACCGGGAGCGCCGTGACGCAATGCTGTCTGCGCTGGAGGAGTACCTGCCTGAGTGCGAGTGGACGGTACCGGCCGGCGGATTCTATGTGTGGCTCACCCTGCCCGAGGGTCTGGATTCGCGCGCGATGCTGCCCCGTGCCATCGAGCAGCTCGTCGCTTACACGCCCGGGACCGCGTTCTACTCTGACGGGGACGGCGCCGCCAACATGCGACTGTCGTTCTGCTACCCGACACCCGACTTCATCCGAGAGGGCGTCCGAAGGCTCTCCATCGTGGTGAAGGCGGAACTCGCGCTGCGTGATGCCCACGCGAACTTGGCTTGAGCTCTCCGGCGATCGAGTTCAATCAACCACCGAGGGTCGAAATCGGCCCTTCCCGGTCGCGTGAAGGCCTCATTCTGACCGCTCGAAGGTCTCGGTGATCGAGCTTGTCGAGATCGCGCGCTGAGCGAAGAACCCCTGATCAGGGTAGGTTTTGGCGTGGTTTGGACAGGCTCAATCCCGTGGTGCCGCGAGATCAGTTGAAGCCGGGCTCGCCCAGTTCACCCAGGATGCGGTTCAGGTCTCCGACCGTCGCGAAGTCGATCACGATGGTGCCCTTCTTCGCACCCAACGTAACTTTTACTCGCGTGTCTAGTCGATCGCCCAGCCGATCGGCGATCTCGTTCAGCTGGCCCTGGCGTCCGCCAGCGGTCGGTTTGGCCTTTTTGGCCGGCTTGATCGAGACTTGGCCGGCCGCAGCCTCGGCCGCACGCACCGTGAGGTCCTCGTTGATGATCTTGTCAGCGAGTCGCTCCATGGCCTGCGAGTCCTCGCCGACGGAAAGCACCGCGCGCGCGTGGCCGGCGCTCAGCACTCCGGCAGCGACCTTCTTCTGCACCGAATCGGGCAGGCGAAGCAAGCGGATGGTGTTGGTGATCTGCGGCCGCGACCGACCGATGCGCGTTGCGAGCTCGTCCTGCGTGATGTTGAAGTCGGCGAGCAGCTGTTGGTAGGCGGATGCCTCCTCCAGCGGGTTGAGGTCCGCCCGATGCAGGTTCTCGAGCAGCGCGTCGCGCAGCATCGCATCATCGTTGGTGTTCTTGATGACGGCCGGGATCGTCTCGAGGCCGAGTGCCTTGGTCGCACGCAACCTGCGCTCGCCCATGATCAGCTCGTATTTGGGGGAGCCGTTCGCGGCATCCGGGATCGGACGCACCACGACCGGCTGGAGCACGCCGACCTCCCGGATCGACGCGATCAGCTCGTCGAGCTTCTCCTGGTCGAATTCGGTGCGCGGCTGGACGGCGTTGGGAACGATCTCCTCTGGACGCAGGTTGGCCAGTCGAGCACCCGGAACCGCGATCAGTCCCTCTGTTTCGGGCTCAGCCCTGGCCGCGGGGGAAGGGAAGAAAACGTCGACGGGACGGGCAGACCCCGTATCGGTGGGGATGAGTGCGCCGATGCCTCGGCCGAGTCCGGTGCGCTTTGCCATCAGTTTGGTGCTCCTCTGCGGGCGATTTCCGCCGCTGCCTCAAGGTAGGAAAGGGATCCAGGCGAGTTGGTGTCGTAGCTGATGACGCTCTGCCCGTAGCTGGGCGCCTCGGAGATACGCACCGAACGGGGGATCAGCGTCTGAAGAACCTCGTTCGGGAAGTGCTCACGAACGTCCTGCACAACCTGGTTGGCGAGGTTCGTGCGCGCGTCGTACATCGTGAGAAGGATCGTGGACACATTCAGCGTCGGGTTCAGGTGACGCTCGATGAGCTGGATGTTGTTGAGTAGCTGGCTCAGGCCCTCGAGCGCGTAGTACTCGCACTGAATCGGGATGAGCACCTCGTTCGCAGCTACGAACGCATTGATCGTGAGCAGCCCGAGCGAAGGGGGGCAGTCGATGAAGACGTAGTGGAAGGTTTCGTCCGAGGATTCAAGGAAGGTTTCGAGAGCACTCCGCAGCCGCTGCTCGCGTGCGACGAGCGACACCAGTTCGATCTCGGCGCCTGCAAGGTGAATGGTCGCCGGAATGCAGTAGAGCGCCTCGAATTCTGGGCTCTTCTGCACGACGCTCGCCATCGGCAGGTCGTTGATGATCACCTCGTAGACGCTGGGCGTCTCGGATCGGTGTTCGACACCCAACGCGGTGGACGCGTTGCCTTGTGGGTCAAGGTCGATCACGAGCACACGCGCTCCGGTGCGGGCGAGCGCTGCCGCCAGGTTCACCGTGGTGGTGGTCTTGCCGACACCACCCTTTTGGTTGGCGACCGTGAAGATCCGGGTCTTGGTGGGGAGCGGCAGGTCCTGGGATGAGAGCAGCTGCCGACGGCGCGTGATCTCTGCGAGTTCGCGAGCGAGGGGAGTGGATTCATCGAAAGCGGATGCAGGCCGTGCGGATGCGGAGCTGGAGGCCTTTCGCTCCAGGGGAGGCTCCACCACGGGATCTGGCGTTTCCGTCGTCGTCTCCGCGGGCTCTTCGGGCGCGGCGGACTCTTCGGGCGCGGCGGCGACTTCCGACTCGGCCTCGTCGGCAGCGATTTCGCCCTCGATGGTCTCGAAGTCGGCGGCATCTCCGGCAGCAGCAGGAGCTTCTGCGGTCAGCACGATGGTCGTTCCGGTCGAATCCACGGCGATCGCCGCCGAGTCATCGCCCGTCCAGACCGGGGCCGCGACCTCGCCGCGATCAGATCCGTGGTGTTCGGTCTGGTCCGCCGGCGGCGCGTCCGCTACAGCATCGTGCTCCGTCTCCGTGCTCGATGCCTGGTCGGCGGTCGTGGCGACCGCCTCATCCTGATGTTTCACGTGAAACCTTCTTAGTCCGAGGATCAATTTCTCACGACCTCTGCCCTCTAGCCCTGCCGAGCGAGGCGAGCCCTCGCCGTCAATCCACTGTAGATCGGAAGACGCGCGTTACCTCGGCGACCTGCCCAGCACCGAGCGTAATGATCTCGATATTGCTCAGCCGCGCCTTCCGGATGGCCTTGGCGGCCGCTTCGACTTCCTTCTCCACGCTCGCGCCCTTGAACAGCAGCAGCTCGCCGCCGCTGCGTACGAGTCGGGCGGTGATTGGGATCAGCTTCGAGAGGGCACCGACGGCGCGGGCCGTCACCTGGTCGAGCCACGGGGAGAACTCGACCTCCTCGGCGCGTGCGCGAACGACCTCGACGTTGTCCAATCCCAGCGAAGAGCTCTCGTGCTCGAGCCATTCGACGCGGCGCTCCATCGGCTCGATGAGCACAAAGTCGACATCCGGGCGGGCGATGGCAAGGACGAGTCCGGGCAGGCCGGCGCCACTTCCGACATCGCCCACCCGACCCGGCCGAAGCAGCGGGGCGAGCAGCACCGAGTTCAAGATGTGCCGGGTCCAGAGCCGGGGGAGTTCGAGCGGTCCAATCAAACCGAGTTCGTCACCGCGCCGGGCAAGGTCTGCCGTAAAGGCTCGCGCGAGCTCGATCCGATCGCCGAAGAGTTCCGCCGCGACGGCCGGCTCGGCCTCAACCGAGCTCATGATGTTTCACGTGAAACATGGGTCACTTGGCGGTGATGACGGTGTGGCGGTCTCGTCCCTCGCCCTCGGAGACCGAGACATAGCCTTCGCCAGCCACGATATCGTGCACGACCTTGCGCTCGTACGACGACATCGGGGGGAGCGCTGCGGATGCCGCACCGTCCTCGACGCGCTGGATGGCGCGCTCGACGAGTGCGATCAGTTCCGCTTGACGGGCCTCACGCGAGCCGCCGATATCCAGGATGAGCCGCGAGAAAGCGCCGGTGCGCGTGTGCACCGCGATGCGGGCCAACTCCTGCAGGGCATTCACGGTGTCCGGCTTGGACAGCAGTCGGAGGTTGCTGTCGCTGGTCGATGTGACGGAGACGTACGCACGCCCGTCGCGGACATCGATGTCGATGTCGCCGTCCAGGTCGGCCACGTCGAGGAGTTCTTCGATGTAGTCCGCCGCGGCGTCGCCTTCTTCTTCAAGCTGGCTGACCGTGGGACGGATGTCGTCGGCGCCGGGCTCGATGCCGTCGGTCTCGGGGGAGAGCTGCGTCACGGTCGCTACCTCTTCTTCTTCTTGCGGTTCTTGGGGTTGACGGGTTGCTGTCGCTGCGTCTGCTTCGGGGGCTCCGGAGTTGCCGGCTCGTCAGTCTCGACGATTGTGATGCCCTTGCGCTGACGCTTCTTGGCGAGTCTCGCCTCGCGCGCGAGCGCGGCCTCGCTACCCGGGGTGGGCAGGTTGCGGATGACGATGAACTGCTGGCCCATCGTCCAGAAGTTCGACACCAGCCAGTAGGTCATGACGCCGAGCGGGAACGTGAAGCCGGAGAACAGGAAGACGAGGGGGAGGATGTACAGCAGGATCCGCTGCTGCTTGTACATCGGGCTCGCCTTCATCTCCGGCGACTGGTTCTTCGACATGATCTGCAGCTGCGTGATGAACTGCGAACTCGTCATCAGGATGACCATGATGACCGCGATGACGATGACTGCGACGTTGCCGTCGGCGGTCGAGATCGACAGGCGCAGGGGAGCGCCGAGGAACTCGGAGCGAGCGAACGACTCGGACAGCTCCTGGTTCAGGAGGCCGACCCCGACGCCCTCGTGCTGGGCATTCTGCAGCACCGAGAAGAGGCCGAAGAAGATCGGCATCTGCAGGAGCAGTGGGAGGCAGGACGCCAGTGGGTTGGTGCCGGCCTTGCGGTATGCCTCCATGGTCTCGCGCGACATCGCCTCACGGGAGAACTGGTCGCGCTTGCCCTTGTACTTGTCCTGGATCTTCTTCAGCGCCGGAGCCACCTCGAGCATCCGGCGCTGGCTGCGAATCTGCCGCACCGTGATCGGGATCAGCGCGGCACGCACCACGATGACCAGCCCGACAATCGACAGCACCCAGGTGAGTCCCGCATCCGGGTCGAGTCCGACATTGCTCCACAGCCAGTGGAACGCGACGAGGATCGCCTCGATGACCCACTTGATGGGCCAGAGGATGGTGCCGATGAGATCCATGTAGGAGTCAGGCCTTTCCGTGGTTCAGGGTTACGAAGCCGAAGGAGGTGAGCCGGTAGCGACCGGAGGTATTAACGGGCACGTCATCGACGCCGCCCGCCGCCCAGGGGTGACAACGGAGAATGCGTCTGGACCCGAGCCAGATTCCCTTGACGACGCCGTGCTGTTGGATCGCCTGCAACGCGTAGTGCGAGCAGCTCGGGTAGTAACGGCAGACATCGCCATATAGAGGAGAGATCAACAGGCGATAGGCGCGCAGAATGAGCACGCAGAGGTTGCGTGGCAACAACCAGAGGGTAAGTAGAATTTTACTCAATTGGGGAGGCTCCTCGACAATGCGTCGACGACGTCCTTATGGAGCGTAGCCGAGGGCACCTGCTCGGATCCGGGGAGGGCACGTACGACCACATCGGTGCCCGGCGCGACAGTTGGGAGCAGCCGATAGCAGACAGCGCGCAAGCGACGGCGCACAAGATTGCGCTTCACCGCGTTGCCCACCTTCCGAGTGATGATGAATCCGAACCTGGGTGGTCGACTCTCACCGGTACTCGCGACGTGCATAACCGTGCTGGAACCGCTGAACCGACGGCCACGACGCAGCGTGGACTTAAAATCGTCGGCGGTCACCAGCCGGTTGCGGCCCGCGAGCACGGGAGACGACTAAGCCGAGAGTTCGGTGCGACCCTTGCGACGACGCGCGGCGAGGATGGCGCGGCCCGCGCGGGTGCGCATCCGGAGACGGAAGCCGTGCACCTTGGCGCGGCGGCGGTTGTTCGGCTGGAAGGTTCGCTTGCTCATGATTCTCTCTCCACAGGTGAATCCGTAAGGGCCAACAAGAGAACTGAGCCCTGGGAAGTCAGGTTGCCGTTTACCGGCAGAAGTCAACTGATTAAAGGTACGGGGTTAACCTCGCCCGGTCAAACGGGGCAACCGGAGTACCTACTAACACTATCCCCAGTTTTGGAGATGCCTTTAGCCTGTCCTACCGACACAAACTATGGTGGTGTGACTGCACAGACGGTGGATAACCCTGTGAGTAACTTTTTTTGACGGTGAGGGGAACGATGGCCGACGGAGCTGACCCGACCAGCGGTCTGTGGCAATCCGTGCTGCAGGCGCTGCGATCGGACGAGCGGATCACTCCGCAACTCGAAGGCTTCCTGTCGCTCGTCGAACCCAAGGGGGTGATGGCCGGCACCTTCTACCTCGAAGTGCCGAACGACCTCACCCGCGGGATGCTCGAGCAGCGCATCCGGATCCCGCTGCTCAACGCGATGAGCCTGGTCAGCGGCGAAAACAACTCGGTCGAGAACTTTGCCGTGGTGGTGAACCCCGAGATCGGGCAGGACCTGCTGGAGTCGACCTCCGAACCGCACGAACAGCCGTACATCGAGCCGACGCCAGAGGTACGCGACACCGGTCGCCGCGGCGACTCGCGGTTGAACCCGAAATACAGCTTCGACAACTTCGTCATTGGCGGGTCGAACCGCTTCGCCCACGCGGCCGCGGTCGCGGTGGCCGAAGCGCCGGCGAAGGCCTACAACCCACTCTTCATCTATGGCGAGTCCGGCCTCGGCAAGACCCACCTGCTGCATGCAATCGGCCATTACGCCGAGAGTATGTACCCAGGCATCCGCACCCGTTATGTCAGCTCCGAAGAGTTCACGAACGACTTCATCAACTCGATCGCCAACAACCGGTCATCGCTGTTCCAGTCGCGCTACCGCGACATCGACATCCTGCTGATCGACGACATCCAGTTCCTGCAGGGCAAGGACTCGACGCAGGAAGCCTTCTTCCACACCTTCAACACGCTGCACGATCACAACAAGCAGGTAGTGATCACGAGCGACCTGCCTCCCAAGCACCTGACGGGCTTCGAAGACCGGATGCGATCGCGCTTCGAGTGGGGACTGATCACCGATGTCCAGGCGCCAGACCTGGAGACCCGCATCGCCATCCTGCGCAAGAAGGCGCAGAGCGAACGGCTGCAGGTGCCGGACGACATCCTCGAGTACATGGCGTCCAAGGTGTCGTCGAACATTCGGGAGCTCGAAGGCACGCTTATCCGGGTCACCGCGTTCTCCAGCCTCAACCGGACGCCGGTCGATATGGCACTCGTACAGACGGTGCTGAAGGACTTGATCACCCTTGACGAGGACAACGTCATCGCGCCGGTCGACATCATCAATCACACCGCCGAGTACTTCAAACTCACGGTCGACGACCTGTACGGGTCGAGCCGTTCCCAGGCTGTTGCCACCGCTCGTCAGATCGCGATGTATCTGTGCCGCGAACTCACCAACCTGTCGCTGCCCAAGATCGGCCAGCTGTTCGGCAATCGCGACCACACAACCGTGATGTATGCGAACAAGAAGATCAGTGAGCTCATGAAGGAGCGCCGCTCCATCTACAACCAGGTGACAGAACTCACGAGCCGCATCAAGCAGAACCACCGCTACAAGTAGATCCGGCGAGTTTAATCCCCAAGGTGGATAACCTGTGGATAACTGTCGAGCTTCTTGTGAATTACACGCTCAGGCATGTGTAAACGGGTTGCTTGTAGTTCAGGCGAGATTTCATCATCCGCAACCAGTTCGACAGCGCTTCCACATCTCACACGGTTGTAGTTCCCGCGATATGACAAGGATGCACAGGGTTATCCACAGTTTCCACAGCGGTTAATACGATTGTCCTTTAAAGAGTTAATCAATCCTCCGCCAACGAATGCGGTGCGTCGTACGGCCTCGCGTGGCCTGTGCCAGTATTAAGCCCCAGTCGTACAGCCCACAGCAGACACGAGGTGAACATGAAGTTCCAGGTCAATCGCGACGTCTTCAGCGAAGCCGTGTCCT
This sequence comes from uncultured Actinomycetota bacterium, assembly GCA_963702165.1. GTDB lineage: Bacteria > Actinomycetota > Actinomycetes > Actinomycetales > Microbacteriaceae > Terrimesophilobacter. The sequence goes on from OY969722.1 coordinate 2,218,578, forward strand.
TCGCGGTGAAGCTTCTGCCCCAGCGCACCACCTTGCCGATTCTGAGCGGGGTGCTCATCGAGACGACCGATGCCGGCCTCACGCTTTCCTCATTCGATTACGAAGTCTCGACGCAGACGTCGATCGCAGCTGACGTCGAAGAGCCCGGCCGCATCCTGGTCTCCGGGCGACTGCTGGCCGACATCGCGAGCCGACTTCCCAGCGCACCAGTGCAGTTCTCGACTGACGGCAGCCGGGTCAGCGTCGTCTGCGGTTCTGCCAAGTTCAACCTGCTCAGCATGCCGGTCGAGGAATACCCGACGCTGCCGCAGATCTCCGCGTCATCGGGCCTTCTGCCGGCCGAAGACTTCGCCGAGGCCGTCGCCCAGGTGGCGGTCGCCGCATCCCGTGACGACGTGACGCCCGTCATCACCGGTGTGCAGCTCGAGGTTTCCGAGAACAGCCTCAGCCTGGTCGCAACCGACCGCTACCGAGTGGCAATCCGCGAGATCCCCTGGGATTCAGGTGATTCCCAAGCTCCGGATGGTGTCACCGCGCTAGTGCCGTCGCGCACCTTGACTGAGATCGGCAAGACCTTCGGGCACAGCGGAAACGTGTCGGTCGCGGTGACGAACAACGACGAGCGCGAACTCATCGCCTTCTCTGCAGACAACAAGACCGTCACCTCGCTGCTCATCAAGGGCAACTTCCCGCCGGTTCGCCGACTGTTCCCCGAGTCGGTGGACAACTACGCGGTCATGAACACCGGTGAGCTCATCGAGGCGGTCCGTCGCGTTTCGCTCGTGCTGGAGCGCGAGGCTGCCCTGCGGTTCACCTTCGCGATGGATTCCGTGACCCTCGAGGCGATCGGCTCTGAGCAGGCGCAGGCATCCGAGACCATCGACGCGCACCTCAGCGGCGAAGACACGGTGGTTTCGCTCAAGCCGCAGTTCCTGCTGGATGGCCTCGGCGCCGTGCACTCCGAGTTCGTTCGCATCTCCTTCACCAAGACTGACAACCCGAACAAGCCCGGTCCGGTGCTGATCACCAGCCAGACCTCGCGGGAGACGCCGGGCGCAGACAACTACAAGTACCTGCTGCAGCCGAATCTCCTGCTTCGCTGAGCGGGTTCAGCAGAGCGGAGCGAACAATGTCGATCCAGGATGCGGCCGGTATCGCGCAAATCGGCCTGGTCGGCCTCGGCCGCATGGGCGGTGCGATGCGTGGGCGGCTGGAATCCCGGGGTATCGAGGTTGTCGGTTTCGACGCGAATCCCGAACTCACCGAGGTGGAAAGCCTCGCCGGCCTCGTCGGGGCGCTGAGCGCACCCCGGCTCATCTGGGTCATGGTGCCCGCGGGCGAGATCACCCGCTCGGTGGTCAGCGAGCTGGTCGGGCTGATGGATGCCGGCGATCTGCTGATCGACGGAGGCAACTCTCGCTACACCGAGGACGCCATTCACGCCGAACTGGCCGCGAAGAACGGCATCGGCTACGTGGACGCCGGGGTCTCCGGTGGAATCTGGGGTCGCGACAACGGCTACGGCCTCATGGTCGGCGGCAGCCAGGAGGATGTGGCGCGCGCGATGCCGGTCTTCGACGCACTGCGGCCGGAGGGTCCTCGCGAGGAAGGCTTCGTGCACGTTGGCCCGGTTGGCGCTGGGCACTACGCGAAGATGGTGCACAACGGCATCGAATACGCACTCATGCAGGCCTACGCCGAGGGGTACGAGCTGCTCGAGAAGCGCGACGACCTGATCACCGACCTGACCGGCACGTTCAAGGCCTGGCAGCGTGGGACCGTCGTACGGTCCTGGCTCCTGGAGTTGCTCGTTCGCGCTCTCGACCAGGATCCCGAGTTCGAGGAGATTGTCGGCTACGTCGAGGACTCCGGCGAGGGCCGGTGGACCATCGAGGAGGCAATCGAGAACGCGGTTCCCGTGCCGGCGATCTCGGCGTCCATTTTCGCTCGCTTCGTCTCCCGCCAGGAGGAATCGCCCGCGATGAAAGCGGTTGCGGCGCTGCGTCACCAGTTCGGCGGGCACGCGGTCAAGAAGGCTGATTGACATGGCCGGCAAAGCACCGTGAGGGTCACGCGACTCGCTCTCACCGATTTCCGCAACTATCACTCGGCCGACGTTGCCCTCGAGCCGGGGCCGAATCTGTTCGTCGGAAGCAACGGCCAGGGCAAGACCAACCTGGTGGAATCGCTCGTCTACCTGAGCAGCCTCGGCTCCCACCGCGTGTCGACCGAGCAGGCTCTCATTCGCCAAGGGGCGGATGCCGCGATCATCCGTGCTCGTCTGCAGCACGCCGACCGTGAACTCTTGGTCGAGGTGCAGCTGAACCGCTCGTCACCCAACCGTGCTCAGGTGAACCGGGCACAGATCAAGCCGCGCGAGCTGCCCCGGTACAGCTCGACCGTGTTGTTCGCGCCAGAGGATCTCGCACTGGTGCGCGGTGAGCCCTCCGGACGACGGCGTTTCATGGACGAGCTGCTGATCCTGCGTTTCCCTCGCTTCGCCGGCATCATCGCCGACTACGACCGGGTGCTACGCCAACGCAACACGCTGCTGAAATCGGCTAGGGCGACCGGTGCGAAGGCCGCGTCGCTGACCACTCTCGACGTGTGGGACGACAAACTGGTCGCCCTCGGCTCCGAACTGATCGAGGCGCGCGCGACCCTGGTTTCAGAACTGCAGCCTGAGGTGGCAGCCGCGTACTACTCGGTCGCCGGCGACGACCACCACGCGCGTCTCGCCAGTCAGCTGAGTGTGCTGGCATCGGATCCGGATGCCGATCCGACCGAGGCCGGAACCGAAGCGCTCACGGCCGACCGGGTTGCGGAGGAATTCCGCAGTTCGCTCGAGCGCCTGCGCCGCAACGAATTGGAGCGCGGCGTTACCCTCGTGGGTCCCCACAGGGACGACCTGCTGCTCGAATTGAACGGCATGCCCGCCCGCGGATTCGCGAGCCACGGCGAATCGTGGTCGTTCGCGCTCTCTCTCAAACTCGCCTCGGCCGCCGTGCTGCGTCGGGAGTCGGCCACCGGAGACCCGGTGCTCGTCCTGGACGACGTGTTCGCAGAACTCGACGAAAGCCGACGCGCACGTCTCGCGGCGGCGGTAGCCGACTTCGAACAGGTGCTCATCACCGCGGCGGTGTTCGACGATGTACCGGATGCGCTCGCCGGGCATACGGTGAGGATCGAACGCGGCACCATTGTCGAAACGAGCGGAGGAACCCAGTGACAGAGGGCGACGCGCCGCTCGAGGAGCACGTTGCGGTCTACCTCCGATTCCGCTCCGTGTTCGGCGACGGGTCGAAGCGCACCCGCGACGCCCGGCGGCGCGCCAAGCGCGAACCCGGTTCGAGCGTGCCGTTCGGTGACGGCCGCGATCCGCACGGGCTCGGCGACGTCGTCGATGCCCTGACCGCCCGGATGGGCTGGTCATCGCCGCTCGCACAGTCCGAACTTCTCTCCTCCTGGCCCGCCGTTGTAGGGCAGGAGCTCGCCGAGCATTCCACGCCGGTGAGCATCGACGACGGGCAGTTGCGTGTGCAATGCGACTCGACAGCATGGGCGACCCAATTGCGAATCATGCGGACGCAGATCGTGACGAGCATCGCGGAGCGGTACCCGGATGCTGGGATCGAGTCCATCCGTTTCGACGGCCCGGGCGTTCCCTCCTGGAAAAAGGGTCCCAGATCAATTCCAGGGCGCGGCCCGCGCGATACTTATGGCTGAGTAGGGAAAATCTTTGCCCGAGGCGAACAAAACCCGTCAGACGGCCGTTCACAGCCCGCGCGACCAGCGATTTTGATAGAATCGTAAGGTCGTCGCGGCAGCTACTGGGACCAGAAGCCGAGCCCGAAGAAAAGCAACAGGCAGGAGCCCACCTACCCCATGGCAGCGAACCCGAAACCAACAGAGCCTGAATACGGCGCAGATCAAATCCAGGTACTCGAAGGTCTCGAAGCGGTTCGCAAGCGACCGGGTATGTATATCGGCTCGACCGGGCCGCGCGGACTGCACCACCTTGTCTACGAGGTCGTCGACAACTCGGTGGATGAAGCCCTGGCCGGCTACTGCGATCGCATCGAGGTCACCATGCTCGCCGACGGGGGCATCCGGGTCGTCGACAACGGCCGCGGCATCCCGGTCGACCTCAATAAGAGCGAGAACAAGTCGACCGTCGAGGTCGTGCTCACCATCCTGCACGCGGGCGGCAAGTTCGGCGGCGGCGGATACGCGGTCTCCGGCGGATTGCACGGCGTCGGCGTCTCAGTCGTGAACGCGCTGTCGGCCAAACTGCTGGTCGAGGTCCGCAGGCAGGGACACGTCTGGCGGCAGGAGTACCGTGACGGCGTTCCGCAGGAGCCGCTCGCAAAGGGCGAAGCGACCGACCTGACCGGCACGACCATCACCTTCTGGCCCAGTTCGCAGACGTTCGAGACGGTCGAGTTCGACTACGAGACGTTGCGCGCGCGCTTCCAGCAGATGGCGTTCCTGAACAAGGGACTGACGATCTCGCTTACGGACGAGCGTGAGCTCGAAGCGGTCGAGGTGGAGTACCTCTACGAGAACGGTCTCATCGACTACGTGCACTACCTCAACTCGGGCAAGAAGGTCGACGTCGTCAACGACGAGATCATCGCCTTCGAATCCGAGGATAACGAGCGCAAGATCTCCATCGAAGTGGCGATGCAGTGGACCACCTCGTACCAGGAGAGCGTGCACACCTACGCGAACACCATCAACACGCACGAGGGCGGTACCCACGAAGAGGGCTTCCGCGCTGCATTGACGACCCTCGTCAACAAGTACGCCCGCGAGAAGGGGCTGCTGAAGGAGAAGGACGAGAACCTCACCGGCGACGACGTGCGAGAGGGATTGACCGCAGTCATCTCGGTCAAGCTCGCCGAGCCGCAGTTCGAGGGCCAGACGAAGACCAAGCTCGGCAACACCGAGGCGAAGAGCTTTGTGCAGCGCATCACCGGTGACCAGCTCGGCGACTGGTTCGACCGCAACCCGAACCCGGCCAAGGAGATCATTCGCAAGGCCATCCAGGCAGCCGCGGCCCGCATGGCAGCGCGCAAGGCGCGCGAGCAGACCCGGCGCAAGGGGCTGCTCGAGTCCGGCGGCATGCCGGGCAAACTCCGCGACTGCTCGAGCAAGGATCCCTCGGTCTCGGAGATCTTCATCGTCGAGGGTGACTCCGCGGGAGGTTCGGCCGTGCAGGGTCGCAACCCGGAGACGCAGGCGATCCTGCCGTTGCGGGGCAAGATCCTGAACGTCGAGAAGGCACGACTCGACCGGGCACTGGCCAACGCCGAGGTGCAGTCGATGATCACCGCGTTCGGCGCCGGCATCGGGGAGGACTTCGACCCCGAGAAGGCCAGGTATCACAAGATCGTGCTGATGGCGGATGCCGATGTCGACGGTCAGCACATCACGACACTGCTGCTCACGCTGCTGTTCCGGTACATGAAGCCGCTCATCGAGCTCGGCTACGTCTACCTCGCCCAACCGCCGCTGTACCGACTCAAGTGGAGCAATGCCCCGCACGAGTACGTCTACAGCGACCGCGAACGCGACGCGATGCTCGAAGCCGGCATGGCCGAAGGCAAGCGCATCCCGAAGGAGAACGGCATCCAGCGCTACAAGGGCCTGGGTGAGATGGACTACAAGGAGCTGTGGGAAACCACCATGGATCCGGACACCCGCACCCTGCTGCAAGTCACGCTCGATGACGCGGTCGCCGCGGACGAGATCTTCACCACCCTGATGGGCGAGGACGTCGAGTCACGGCGCGCGTTCATCCAGCGCAACGCGAAGGATGTCCGCTTCCTGGACATCTAGGTCAAGCGGCACAGTTTTCCAGACGAGAGAAACCAGGCAATGACAGACGAGAACACCGGCACCGACGAGGTCTCGGGCACCGACAGGATCGAGCAGGTCGACCTGCAGCTCGAGATGCAGCGCAGCTACCTCGACTACGCGATGAGCGTCATCGTCGGGCGCGCGCTGCCCGAGGTCCGCGACGGCTTGAAGCCGGTGCACCGCCGCGTGATCTATGCGATGTTCGACGGCGGCTACCGGCCGGACAAGGCGTTCTCGAAGAGCGCGCGCGTCGTCGGCGAGGTCATGGGCCAGTTCCACCCGCACGGTGACAGTGCCATCTACGACGCGCTCGTCCGTCTGGTGCAGCCGTGGAGCATGCGCTACCCGCTCGCGCTCGGCCAGGGCAACTTCGGCTCGGCCGGAAACGACGGGGCCGCCGCACCGCGGTACACCGAGACGAAGATGGCACCGCTCGCGCTCGAGCTGGTCAGGGACATCGACGAAGACACCGTCGACTTCGGCGACAACTACGACGGCCGCACGCAAGAGCCGCTCGTGCTGCCCGCGCGCTTCCCCAACCTGCTCGTCAACGGCTCGGTCGGCATCGCGGTCGGCATGGCCACCAACATCCCGCCGCACAACCTGCGCGAGGTGTCTGCGGGTGCACTCTGGCACCTGGCGAACCCGGATGCGACCAAGGAGGAGCTCGTCGAGGCGCTCCTGGCCCGCATCAAGGGACCCGATTTCCCGACCGGCGCCCAGATTCTCGGCGTCAAGGGTATCAACGACGCGTACCGTACCGGCCGCGGCTCGATCACGATGCGCGCGGTCGTCAGCGTCGAGGAACTGCAGGGACGCACCTGCCTCGTCGTCACCGAGCTCCCGTACCAGGTCAACCCCGACAACCTCGCGCTGAAGATCGCCGAGCTCGTCAAGGACGGACGCATCTCCGGCATCGCCGACATCCGGGACGAGACCTCCGGGCGCACCGGACAGCGTCTGGTGATCGTGCTCAAGCGCGACGCGGTCGCGAAGGTCGTGCTGAACAACCTGTACAAGCACACGCAGCTGCAGGAGAACTTCGGCGCCAACATGCTCGCGATCGTGGACGGCATCCCGCGCACGCTGCCGCTCGACGCATTCATCACCCTGTGGGTGGAACACCAGATCGAGGTCATCGTTCGGCGGACCCAGTTCCGCCTGAAGAAGGCCGAAGCCGAAGCGCACATCCAGCGGGGCTACCTGAAGGCACTTGACGCGCTCGACGACGTCATCGCGTTGATCCGCCGCTCGCCCGACGTCGACGCCGCGCGGGACGGCCTGAAGGACCTGCTCGACATCGACGATCTGCAGGCCAACGCGATCCTCGCGCTCCAGCTTCGCCGGCTCGCCGCGCTCGAGCGCCAGAAGATCATCGACTACGCCGCACAGCTCGAGCGTGAGATCGCTGAGTTCAAGGCGATCCTCGCCGACGAGACCCGCCAGCGGCAGATCGTGAGCGACGAGCTCACCGAGATCGTCGACAAGTACGGCGACGACCGCCGCACCGAGATCATGTTCGGTTTCGACGGCGACATGAACGTCGAGGACCTGATCCCCGAGGAGGAGATGGTCGTCACGGTCACGCGCGGCGGCTACATCAAGCGCACGCGCAGCGACAACTACCGCAGCCAGCACCGCGGCGGCAAGGGAGTCAAGGGCGCGCAGCTTCGCGGCGAGGACGTCGTCGAGCACATGTTCGTGACGACGACGCACCACTGGCTGCTGTTCTTCACCAACAAGGGCCGGGTCTACCGCGCGAAGGCGTACGAGGTGCAGGAGGCAGGCCGTGACGCGAAGGGCCAGCACGTCGCAAACCTGCTCGCGCTGCAGCCCGATGAGGAGATCGCCCAGGTCCTCGCCATCCGCGACTACGCCGCGGCCAGCTACCTGGTGCTCGCAACGCGGAGCGGCCTGCTGAAGAAGACGCTGCTCACCGAATACGACACAAACCGCTCCGGCGGCATCATCGCCATCAACCTGCGCGAGGGTGACGAGGTCGTCTCCGCGATGCTCGCGGACGACCACTCGGAGCTGCTGCTCGTGTCCCACAAGGGAATGTCGCTCCGGTTCAGGGCGACCGATGAGGCCCTACGGCCGATGGGGCGGTCGACATCCGGTGTCATCGGAATGCACTTCCGTGACGGGGACGAGCTGCTGAGCGCCAACGTCGTCAGCGATGACGGATTCGTGTTCGTCGTCACCGAGGGCGGCTTCGCCAAGCGCACTTCCATCGACCAGTACCGCGTGCAGAACCGTGGTGGTCTAGGGATCAAGGTCGCGAAACTTCAGGACGCGCGGGGCGATCTTGCGGGTGCTCTGATCGTCGACGAAGAGGACGAGGTCTTGGTGGTCCTTGCCAGCGGCAAGGTGGTACGCTCTGCCGTGGCCGAGGTTCCAGCGAAGGGTCGCGACACGATGGGGGTCGTCTTTGCACGCTTTGCAGAGGATGACCGGATCATCGCTATCGCTAAGAACAGCGAGCGAAACCTGGAGGAGCCGGCCGCCGAAAGCCACACGGATGACGACGCGACTGACGTGCCGCCCACCGGGAAAGACGAGGACTGATGAGTAGCATCGCGGAGAAGCTGCAGCGCAAGTCGCAGCGCGCCATGTCGACCAAGCAGGTCCGGCTGAAGCTGGTCTACATCGACTTCTGGTCGGCAGTGAAGCTGTCATTCCTGATCGCGTTGTGCGGGGCGATCGTGTTCGTGGTCGTCGCGGTGCTGGTGTGGCTCGTCCTCAACACCACCGGACTTTTCACGCAGCTCAGCGGCCTCTTCGGCGACATCCTCGGAGATCCCAAGTTCAACCTGCTGAACAGCTTCTCGCTGATGAACGTCCTGCTGTTCTCGCTGATCGTCGGAGCGCTGAACATTGTCGTCGGCACCGTGCTCGGTGCGATCGGCGCGACGCTTTACAACCTGAGTGTGCGTCTCACCGGCGGCCTGCTGGTCGGCTTCACCAACAACTGACCCGTTCGGGGATCGGGCGCGACTAGACGCGGAGCCCAGCCCTGTTATGCAGGACATTCCTTGTTCTGCAGGACTTTCGGTGCGTTTCGCGCCCCGATCCCAATGAACCCGCCGCGAAGAGGCAGTATCTCCTGCACAACAGGGGCTCTCTTCGCGCAACGGCGAGCGTCTTAGACGGCCAGGTACCTCAGGGCAACATCGACCAGGTGAACCCGGTCCAACGTTGTGACGGCGTCGAGCGGGAACCACGCAGCCTCGTCCGTGCTGCCGCCGATCTCGTTGGTGAGCTCGCCGCCGGTGACACGGGCGCGATAGACGATCCGGATGGCGTGCAGTGGTCTGGTCGTCGGGTGGCTGCGCTCCTCGGCGGGGATGACGAAAGAGTCGATGCCGAGCACGCCGTCGAGCTCCGCGGTGTAGCCGGTCTCCTCGAAGATCTCCCGGCGCGCGCCGTCGGCCGGGTCCTCGCCCGGTTCTAGTCCACCGCCGGGCAGCGTCCACCCGCTGCGGCCGTGCTCGTTCCAGTGAGCGAGCAGCATCCGCTCGTCCTCATCGATGATGACGCCGTAGCAGGCAATGCGAGTATCCACCAGCACACAGTACCGGTAGAGAATCTGAGTGAATTCCTTTATCGCTTGGGCGCCTGCCGGTAGATTCGCGGCATGCGTGCAACGGCGTCCATCTCAGGAGTTCTCGATTGAACAGCCAAGAGGAGTCGGCTCAAGCACCAGAGGCAGTGGAGATTGCATTCCTCGGTGGTGGAACTACCGTGGTGACTCGAGTGGGAGAGACCGTCCGGAGGCCGCTCTATCGGTTTGCGCCGCTGTCCGGTTCTCTTGACCCGTCTGATCCGCTGTCCAGTCTCGACGTTCAGGCGGCGAGGGCGCGCGGGTTTCTCGATGCCTACGGGTGCACACCGGATCAAAGGAGCAGCACGGTTGCCACGCTCGTACCTCGCTTGGAAGCGCTCGTCGCCTTGATGCGCACGCGGGCGGGAGACGGTGATGAGAACTTCGCGCGTCACATCGAGGAGGGTCATCTCGCGCTCTACCTCCGGGACATCGACTACATCCGGAGTAATGAGCAGCATTGGCGCGCTGTAGTTGGCGAACCGCCGACCAGTTCTGCTGAAGAGGACGAGAAGCGGTGACATCTGAGACGAGGGCGGGCAACTTCCGCAATCTCGTGTTCGCTCGGTACTTCTCGGCAGTAGCCATCGGCGCCTTCGGCACCGCAATGACAGCAGTGGCGATGCCTGTGCTGGTGGTCGATGTACTCGGGGCGAGCGCGTTCGAGGTCGGCATAATGAACGCGGCGCAGTTCGTCCCTTACGCAGTGCTCGGTCTTCTCGCCGGCGTGTACGTCGACCGCTGGCGGCGACAACGAGTGCTGGTCTGGGCGAGCGTCGGACGCGCCTTATGCCTCGCACTCATCCCGGCATGCTGGATCCTCGGGGTGCTGCACCTGTGGGTGCTGGTCGTGTTACTCCTCCTGTTCGGCGCGTTCTCAGTTTTCGGATTCGCCGCAACACAGTCGCTGTTGCCGCAGATCGTCGAACGGCGCGCCCTGCGAGCTGCGAACGCGCGACTCGACCAGGCGGAGGCGGGCGCACAAACAGTCGGCCCAACTCTCGGCGGGATCACGGTGAGCATCATCGGCGCGCCGCTCACCATCGCCGTGGACGCCGTGACCTACGTCGCCGACGCCGTGCTGATCGCTGGACTACGGGTCACTGAGCCCGTGCGGCAACAACCAGGGCGGCGTTCGGTTCGAGGGGAGGTGGTCGAAGGGTTGCGGTGGACCTATCGTCATCGCATCCTGGGCCCACTCGCTTGGTCTACCCATCTGTGGTTCTTCGCGAATGCCGCCGCCCTCACCGTGCTGGCGGTCTTCACCCTGCGCACCCTGAATTTCGAAGCGTTCGTTTACGGACTGCTGTTCACGCTGGCAGGGGTCGCAGCCCTGGTTGGTGCCACGTTCGCATCCCGTGTCGGCGCCAGGTTCGGCTCGGGGACCACGATCATTGCGGGCCGAGCCATTTACCCGGTCGCTTGGATCATGGTCGCACTCGCGCCCATCGGCGGAGCACCACAGGCGGATGCCGTTGCCCTCGGCCTTGTCTTCTCCGCCTTTGCGCTTCACGGGTTCGCTGGCGGCCTGGAGAACGCGAACGAGATGAGCCTCCGCCAAGGACTGACTCCCGACGTGCTGCTCGGCCGGGTGAATGGCACGATGCGCGCCGCCAACCGCACAATGGGAGCCGTCGGTGCACTGGCCGGTGGGGCAGCCGCGACGCTGCTGGGCGAGCGATCCGCGCTCATCATCTTCGTGTGCCTCTTCGCGGCCGCGTTCATCGTCGCGATCGTCTCACCACTGCGGACGGCGCGCGACGACTGAGAAATGTGGAGCCTAGGGGAATCGAACCCCTGACCTCCTGCTTGCAAAGCAGGCGCTCTACCAATTGAGCTAAGGCCCCGAGTGTGCCTGAAACGCACGAAAGCGTGGGGCTACCAGGACTTGAACCTGGGACCTCTTCGTTATCAGCGAAGCGCTCTAACCGCCTGAGCTATAGCCCCCGAAATGCAGATACGAGACTATCGCACCGGACGGAACTTTGCGTAATCGCTACAGATCGTCAAGACTCTCGTCTTCGACCTCGTCGGCGACCCACATCTCGTCATCCGCACGCAATGTCTGCCACGCCGCGTAGGCGATGCCGGCGACGGCGACGACGCCGACCGCGATGAGGATGTACCGGCCGGGACCGCTGGACTGCGTGTCCACCGAGTTCGACCGCATTGCGGAAGCGCGCGCCTTCGTAATCGCCTTCTGCACGCGCGGGTCCTTGGACGCTTCGAGGGTTGCCATCATCGCGCCGATGGACCCGGTCACTCCGGGCATAAAGTCACGGGCCCTCGCGCCGACCGTCTGCCCCATCTGCCGGGCTGTCGCACGTCCGCTCTCATAGGCGGTGCGCATCCGGGGAGCGACCTCTTCACGACCGAGGTAGCGGGCTTGCCTGCCGGCCTCCATGGCAACCTTTGACGCGTGATCGAGCACTTCTTTCTGCTCTTCCCACAACTCGGCAGACTGGCGCTTCAGCCGACGAAGCTCACGTTCGCGCTTCCGTGACATTTCCATCGGGATTCCTCCAAAGGTGGCGGCCGGGGATAACGTGACTATCTTTGCACGAGGCTCATGTGCACTAAACCGGCGCTGGCTGAACGAACGCTGAGTCACAGGTCTACTGTGAAACAATTGGCAGATGCCTGCACACACTCACGTAGCCACCATGCACACCTCGCTCGGCGACATCCGGATCAACCTGCTCGCTAACCACGCGCCGAAGACGGTCCGCAACTTTGTCGGGCTCTCCACCGGAGACATCGAGTGGACCGACCCGGCGACCGGAGACAAGACCAACCGCCCGCTGTACGAGGGCGTCGTATTCCACCGCATCATCGACGACTTCATGATCCAGGGCGGCGACCCGCTCGGCCAGGGAACCGGCGGGCCGGGCTACCAGTTCGACGACGAGATCCACCCGGAGCTGAACTTCAACGAGCCCTACGTTCTCGCGATGGCCAACGCCGGCATCCAGATGGGACGCGGCACCAACGGATCGCAGTTCTTCATCACCACCGTTCCGACCCCGTGGCTCCAGGGCAAGCACACCATCTTCGGCGTCGTCGCGGATGACGAGTCCAAGGAGACGGTGAAGAAGATCGAGTCGGTCAAGAAGGACGGACGTGACCGCCCGATCGAGCCGGTCGTGCTCAATAGCGTCACCATCGACGAGCTCTAGCGAGCACACGGAGTGACCGACGCCTCCCAGACCGAGGGCAGCTACTGTTACCGGCACCCTGACCGGCAGAGCTTTGTGCTGTGCCAGCGCTGCGGTCGCACGATCTGCGGTGAATGCCAGACCCCGGCGGCGGTCGGCTTCCACTGCCCGGAGTGCATGAAAGAGGCGCGTGCCAGCATGCCCCGCGTGAAGCCTCGAGTGGTGACGGCGTTCAGTCGCAGCAGCAACGCGCCCGTCGTCACCTACTCGATCATCGCGTTGTGCGTTCTGGTCTGGGTCGCTCAACTGCTGAGCGGCGGTGCGGTGACTCAGGCTCTGCTGTACTTCCCGCCGTGGACGGCGACCGAGCCGTGGCGGCTCATCACGTCCGCGTTCGTGCACTCGACTTCACCGTTCCACATCCTGTTCAACATGTACGCGCTGTGGCTGTTCGGATCGATGCTGGAACGGATGCTTGGCCGCTGGCGTTTCCTCGCGCTCTACCTGCTGAGTGCACTGGGCGGCTCGGTCGCCGTGCTGTGGCTCTCTCCGCTGACGCCCGTCGTCGGGGCATCCGGAGCGGTGTTCGGCTTGTTCGGCGCCTTCTTCATGATCCAGCGCCGGCTCGGGGCCAACTCGATGCAGTTGATCATCGTGATCGGGCTGAACCTGGCGATCGGATTCATCGTGCCGGGTATCTCCTGGCAGGGCCACGTCGGCGGGCTGATCGTCGGGGTCGCGGTGGCGTGGGTGTTCATGTTGACCCGCTCGCCGCGGAAGCGCAACGCTCAGCTGCTCGGGCTGGGCGCCATTCTGGCTGTGCTCCTGGCGCTCACGGTGGTCGGCGACATCACACTGATCAGCCGCGTCCTCGGATAGTTATCCACAGGCTTTCCACACTGGGGATAATTACACCTGTGTAATTGCCCCCGGTTCGGGGGCGGGGTCAGCGCCAGCGAGTGGTCATGAGGAATCCGACGAAAAGGATTCCGAAACCGACCATGATGTTCCAGTTGCCGAGATCGGCGACCGGCAGCACGCCCTGGCTCACGTAGTAGACGATGATCCACGCCAGGCCGATGAGCATCAGCCCGAACATGATCGGCTTGAACCACACAGGGTTCGGGACATTGTCGCCGGAACGGGACTCTTCGGGGCGTGAGGGCTTCGTAGACGTTCTGGCCATGCAGGGAGTCTAGCGGGTCTGTTCTGGCGAACCGCCGACCGGCCGGGCGCAGGTCAGACCCTAGGATTGTCGAATGACCGACAGCCGGCCAAAGGCGCGGCGCCGCATGCGCGCCCAGCGTAAGAGGCTCAACGTTGTCGGAGTGCTGGGCGAACTGCTGATCACCGCTGGCGTGCTGGTCTTCCTCTTCCTTGGCTGGCAGCTCTGGCTCAACGACCTTGTCGTCGGCGAGCAGCATCGCGACGAAGCGGTCAAGCTCACTGAAACCTGGGACAACGGCGAGGGTCCGGTGCCGACCCGGGACCGGCCTGAGGTGCCGGAGGACTACGGCGACCCGATCGTGCCCGCCGTCGCCAAGGAGGCCGAGCAGTTCGCCGTCATGTACATCCCGCGCTTCGGCGACGACTGGGTGCGCACCGTCTCGGAGGGCATCAGCCTGAGCAAGGTGCTCAACCGGAACGGCATCGGACGCTATCCGGACACCCAGCTGCCCGGTGAGGTCGGCAACTTCGCTGTGGCCGCGCACCGCACGACCTACGGCGCGCCGTTCAAGCAAATCGCCGAGCTGCAGGTCGGCGACAAGATCTACGTGCGCACCCCGGATGCGTATTACACGTACGTCTACCGCAACACCGAGTACGTCTGGCCGACCGGTGTCGACGTGAAGAACCCTCTGCCGCAACAACCACCGGCGACCCCGACCACCGACCGCATCCTCACGATGACCGCCTGCCATCCGATGTTCTCGGCCGCCGAGCGGATCATCGCCTATGCGGTGCTCGAGTCCTGGCAACCGGCCGACGCCGGCCCGCCAGCCGAGTTGGCGCCGATAGTGAAGGCGAGCGGCTGATGTACGGTGCGCTCTGGCGTGTGCTGCCCGGACCCGTGTGGCTGCGGATCCTCATCCTCATCGTCGCCGCCGTGGCGGTGCTCTACAGCCTCGTCACCTGGGTGTTCCCGTGGGTGAACTCGCTTCTCCCGGTGGAAGAATCGACCGTTGGAGGACCATGACCCACATACTCGTCATCGACAACTACGACAGCTTCGTCTACACGCTGAACGGCTACCTGCAGGAACTCGGCGCCGAGACGACCGTGTTGCGGAACGACGCGTTCGCACCGGATGCCGCGGCCGCGCGCATCCGGGAGTATGACGGCGTGCTTCTCTCCCCAGGTCCTGGGACCCCAGCCGCCGCGGGAGTCTCCATCCCGATCGTGCACGCCGCCCTGGATACTGGACTGCCGCTGCTCGGCGTCTGCCTGGGGCATCAGGCCATCGCGGAGGCGCTCGGCGCGACCGTGACCCACGCCGACGAGCTGATGCACGGCAAGACCTCGCAGGTCACCCACGACGGCAGTGACTTCTACCGGGACGTGCCGCAGCCGTTCACCGCCACCCGGTACCACTCGCTCGCGGTCGTGAATTCGACCGTCCCGGATGACCTGACCGTTACCTCGCGCACCGATGGCGGAGTGATCATGGGCCTCCGGCACCGCACCGCGCCGATGTTCGGGGTGCAGTTCCACCCCGAGTCGGTGCTCACCGAAGGCGGATATCAGATGCTTGGCAACTGGCTCGCGGTTGCCGGAATGCCGTCGGCGCGTGATGCGGCACAGGGCCGCTCACCGCTCGTAAACCTCGGCTGACTCGTCGAGTCCGCCCGGGGTCGCAAACGCACTTTCGCGTGAGCCCCCGTGGCTCTCGACCTTCTCGGTGGTCGAGCTTGCCGAGACCCTGCCGTCCCACGCCGGACGAGTTCGGGCCGTAACTTCTCCTCCACAGGTGGTCGTGAAAGTAGTTTCTAACAGATTCTCAAATCTGCTTGTGGAGCTGTGTTCGAGGCTGGGACAATGGATGCATGACATCTTCCGCAGCTACGTTCAGCACTTCGCTCGAGGTGCTGCTGGCTGCTGCCGCCCGGATCGGCGCCGACGCGCCGGGCGCCCGGGCGCTTGACGATAAGCAGTTGCTGGGCGCGCAGCGGTCGCTGGCGGAGGCCAAGCGCAGTCTTGATGCTTGCGCGTCGGTGCTGGCCGGTGAGGTGGTGCGCCGCTCGACGGTGGAGGCCGGGCTTCGGCGGGTTGGCCCGGAAGGAGGGGTTCCGCACCCCGGAAGCGCTGATCCGTGGCGTGACCGGGTCCACCGCAAGGGAGGCGACCACCCTGATCCGGGTGGGCACGCATGCTCAACGACGCGGACCTGCTGCAGAACGCCGAGACCGCCGGGATCGATGACCCGGTGGGGCTCGGCGTCGATGATGACCGAGCCCTGGCTGGCCGCAGTGGGGAGGGCGGTCGCGACCGGGGCGCTGTCGGTGGCCGGGGCGGAGGCAATCCGCACCGGGCTCGGCAAACCCGGCCCCGGCGTCAGCGCTCGAAGACCTGACCGCCGCCGCGACCCGGCTGGTGGCCACCGCAGCCGAGTCCGCGGCCTCGCCCGGTGGCGCGCTGGATGCCGAGGGCATGCTGCGCCTGGCCCGAGCCGCGCGGGATGACCTGGATGCCGCGGGGATCGTGGAGCGGGAGCGGCAGCGTAGGGCGTTGCGCTCCTTCCGGCGGTGGAAGCGCGATGACGGGATGACCCGCTACACCTGGGACCTCGACCCCGAGGGTGCCGCGCTGATCGATGACGTCTACGACAAACTCACCTCACCCAGACGCGGCGGACCCCGGTTCACCAGCGGCCCCGAGCAGGAACGCGCCGAACGGATCCTGGCGGATACCCGCAGCACCGAGCAGCTGGCCTCGGACGGGATGCTGGAGCTGATCCAGCTGGCCCTGGACACCGACCCGCAGAGCGTGGTCGGGGTGAACCGGCCCGCGGTGCGGGTGCTGGTGGCCGCCAAGCCGACCTGGAAGCGCGCACCGGCCGGGGCTGGATCGAGGGGCAGCCGTATCCGGTGTCGATGGCCACCGTGGAGCGCAACGTGTGCCTGAACGGGATCGAGCTGATCGTCTTCGACGACCGCCCCATCCCCGTCTACCTGGGTCGGGAGCAGCGCTTCTTCAACCGGGCCCAACGCCGGCTGCTGGCCGCCCGCGACGGCGGCTGCGCCTGGCCCGGCTGCGAACGCACCCCGGAATGGGCAGAGGCCCACCACATCCGCTGGTGGGAACGCGACGGCGGGAAAACCGACATCGACAACGGCATCCTGCTCTGCCGCCACCACCATCTGTTGCTGCACGACGAGGGCTGGGAAATCGAAACCCGCCACCACGACCCCAGCGGAATCCAGTTCTGGCTGATCCCGCCTCGCGAGATCGACCCCACCCAGACCCCCAGGCCGATGCCATCGAAGTCACCGGCACTCAACGACGCCCTCACCGCGACCGAGCGACATCGGGCCACCTGAAGCACCGGGAGAGAACTCTGCCCAACGCCGGGCGAGCCCACCACTGTGCTCGGGCCTGTCGAAACCGAATCAGGATCTCGACAAGCTCGATCACCGAAGCTGAGCTAGCTGCTGCAGTAGGTGACCGTGATCGCCGAACGCTGCGGGTGCACACCGGGTGTCAACGACTGACCGGTCACCGAGCTGCCTGAACACGTGCTGTCGGGTCGCGGATCCGGACTCAGGCCGAGGTTGCGCAACTGAGTCAGCGCCTCGCCAATCGGCAGACCAACGATGCGCGGCACCTCGATCAGACCATCGGAGACGATCAAGTTCACCGCGGAACCCCTCGGCGCCGCCTCGCCACTTGCAGGACTGCTCCCGATCACCACACCAGCAGAAACGGACGGTGAATGCTGCTGCGACGTGTTGCCCCACTCCAGCCCGACACTTTGGAGCGCGGCGATCGCATCCGATTCAGTCATGTTGATGAGCGACGGCACGGTGGCCATGCTCACGCCCGTCGACACGAAGACCCGAACGACCTGCTCCTTGCCGACCTTCGAGCCGGACTCCGGCGAGATCCGGATGATGAAGCCCTCTTGGACGCTGTCGCTCGATTCACCGTGGCGCTCCGGGACGAGGCCCAGCTCGGTCAGGTCTGCCGCGCCGCTCTCGTAGCTGGCGCCGACAATGTCCGGCACCTCCACCGAGATGTTGTGCGCGATCTGCGTCGGCTGCAGGTTCGTGACCCAGAACAGCACGCCCACGAGAACGACCGCGATCGTGGCGATACCCGCCCAGATCCAGGCGACCGGGGGGCGCGACTGGGTGCGCACGACCCGATCGTCGCTCGAATTGGCGAGCTGCCGGATGGTGGCATCCGTGCCAGCCGACTGTCGCGGGTTCACACCGAACAGGGCTGCGTTGAAGTCCGTCTGCGGGAGTTTGCGGGCCGGGATCTCACCCGAGGCCGCCGCCTCCAGGTCCTCGCGGAACTCGGCTGCGGTCTGGAACCGCTCGAACTTGTCCTTGGCGAGCGAGTGCAGCACGATCGCGTCGAGCGCGGGGGACACCTTGGGGTTGAAGCTGCTCGGCTTCGGCGGGGTCTCGCTGATGTGCTGGTAGGCCACGGCAGCCGGCCGGTCGCCGTGGAACGGCGGACGTCCGGTGAGCAGCTCGAACAACACCACGCCGGTCGAGTACAGGTCGGTGCGGGCATCGACCGTCTCGCCACGCGCCTGCTCGGGCGAGAAATACTGCGCAGTGCCGAGCACGGCGCTCGTGTCGGCCACGGTCGTCGCGCTGTCCGACACCGCGCGGGCGATGCCGAAGTCCATGACCTTCACCTGGCCGTTCGGCGTCACCATGATGTTGCCGGGCTTGATGTCGCGGTGCACCAGAAGGGCGCGGTGGCTGTACTCGAGAGCGGTGAGCACACCAGAGATGATGCGCACGGCCTCGCGCGGCTCCAGCGGACCGTCGGCGATGATGTCCTTCAGCAGCCGGCCGTCGACGTACTCCATGACGATGAACGGCAACTGCGTTTCATGGCCGCGTTCGTCTCGGACCGTCTCTTCGCCCGCATCGAACACGCGAACGATCGTGGGATGCGCCATCCGGGCGGCCTTCTGCGCTTCCTCGCGGAACAGCATCCGGAACCGAGGATCGGTGGCAAGGGATGCCTTGAGCAGCTTGATCGCCACCTGGCGTCCCAGTCGGGTGTCGGTGCCGAGGTGAACCTCGGACATGCCGCCGCGGCCGATGAGTGCACCAACTTGGTACCTGCCAGCAAGCAGGCGCGTGCCATCAGTCACAGTCACGTGCAGTTCTCCCGGGTGCGAGGGTAATCGGGCCCAAGTCTAACTGCTCGGCGACGTTAGCCCGGTTCTGCGACAGTAATGGTCAACGAGTCGGATGACGGCGACGGCACTCCGCCGCAGCGCGCGAGGTACGAGATGGTCACCGTTCCGGGGCTATTCGGCATGGTGACGTTCGCGCTCTGCGTGCCAACGGGGGCAGGCGGGATGCTGGGCCCACCCTGCACCGAGAACTCGTACGCCGTGAGGGACGTGTTCGGCGGGCAGCCCGTGTACACCGGCCAGTTGATCTGCACCGTGGACCCGGTCTCGGCCGTACCCGGCCCGGTCGGCGGCCCCGGCTTAGTCGGTTCCGGAATGGGCGAGTAGATACTCACCGTGACCGTGGTGCCCTTGGCAA
Organism: uncultured Actinomycetota bacterium; assembly: GCA_963702165.1. Classification (GTDB taxonomy): domain Bacteria; phylum Actinomycetota; class Actinomycetes; order Actinomycetales; family Microbacteriaceae; genus Terrimesophilobacter. The sequence goes on from OY969722.1 coordinate 2,237,936, forward strand.
TGGTGCCCGTCGGGTCGACCGCATAGACAAGACCGACCTGGGAAGGGTCGGGGGCGACCGCGCCCTCATTGACGGACACGCCGAGTCCGAGGTCCCCGAGGATCTGCCGGGCCTCCGTCTCGGTCTTGCCGCGGACCAGGTCGAGATTGACGTTCACCGAATTGGAGGTTGGCGTCGCGCTTGGAGAAGCGGAGGTCGGTGTGCTGACGGAGCGCGAAGGAGTCGTTGAGGTCGGCGGCGCCTGGTCGCTCGGCTGACCGAGCAGGGCGATGATCGTGCCGATGAGCACGACGAGCAGGATGCCGATGAGTGCGATCAGCGGCCAGGTCCACGGGTTGCGCTTCTTGGTGGTCGCCTGCACCGGGCCGGTTTGCGCCGGTCCACCGGGCGTGACCGGCAGCATCCGGGTCGCGTCTTCGTTGCCCATCGCAGAGGTCGCGAGCTCGCTCGCGCCGAGCACGGCCGGAACGGCCGCCGCGGCACCAGCCACATCGCCGCGACGCAACGCCTGGGCCGCGCGCGCGAGGTGCGCGGCGGTCGCCGGGCGCTCTTCGGGCTTCTTGGCGATGCACGCGCTGACGAGGTTGCGCACCGGCTCGGCCACGGTCCCCGGCAAAGCCGGAGGGGCCTCGTTGATCTGCGCCATGGCGATCGCGACCTGCGATTCGCCGGTGAACGGCCGTCGTCCCGCGAGTGCCTCATAGGCGACGATGCCGAGGGAGTAGATGTCCGTAGACGGGGATGCCGGATGTCCACTCGCCTGCTCTGGCGAGAGGTACTGCACCGTTCCCATCACCTGGCCTGTGGCCGTCAGCGGAACCTGGTCGGCGATGCGGGCGATGCCGAAGTCTGTGATCTTGACCCGGCCATCGGGTGTGATCAGCAGGTTGCCCGGCTTGATGTCGCGGTGCACCAGCCCGGCGGCGTGAGCGGCCTGGAGGGCGGATGCCGTCTGCGCGACGAAGTCGAGCACACGGTCGGTCGGCAATACGCGTTCGCGCTCGAGGATCGTGGAGAGGGCCTCGCCGGGCACGAGCTCCATCACGAGGTAGGCGCTGCCGTCCTCCTCGCCGTAGTCGAAGACGTTCGCGATTCCCTCGTGGTTCACGAGCGCAGCGTGGCGCGCTTCGGCGCGGAAGCGCTCGAGGAACCCGGGATCACCGAGGTATTCGTCCTTCAGGATCTTGATCGCCACGGTGCGCCCGATGACGAGGTCCGTCGCTTGCCAGACCTCCCCCATGCCGCCAATGGCGATACGACTTGCGAGCTGGTACCTACCCCCGAAAGTGAGGCCGCTTGTGGGTCTCATCTGCTCAGCACCGCTTCCATGACCCTCCTGGCGATCGGCGCGGCTTCGGCGTTGCCCGAGCTTCGACCACCGTCCTCGATGACGACTGCGACGGCAACCTGAGGGTCTTCGGCGGGTGCGAAGCCCGTGAACCACAGGGTGTACGGTTCACCCGCGCCGTTCTCAGATGTGCCAGTTTTCCCACCCACGTTGACTCCACTTATTCTTGCATTGCTGGCAGCGCCATTCGCGACGTTATTGACCATAAGTTGCACAAGCGTTGCACTCGTCTCCGGGCTGATCGGGTTGCTGAAGACCTCCGGCTGGAAACCCTCGATTTGAGAGAGGTCCGAGGCGGTGATGCTTTCCACCAATTCCGGCTTCAGGAGAACACCGCCGTTCGCGACCGCCGCCGACACCATCGCCATTTGCAGCGGGGTGGCGCGAACATCCGACTGGCCGAACGCGGAGAGCATGGTCTGCGCAGCATCCGGGTTGTCCGGGTAGTGGCTCGGGGTGACCCGCATCGGAACCGAGAGCGGACGGCCGAAGCCGAACGCCTCGGCGTACTGACGTATCAGGTCGTCTCCGAGCGCGGCGCCGATCTCGGCGAACGGAATGTTGCAGCTGAGGCGCAGCGCGTCGGCGAGCGTGACCTGTTCACCCGGCCCGCAGGTACCTCCGCCGGCGTTGTGGACGACCGAGTTGCTCTGCGGCAGCGGCAGTTGCGCGGGGTTTGGCACCGCGGTTTCCGGGGTCATCGCTCCGCTGTCCAGTGCCGCAGCCGAGACGACCACCTTGAACGTGGATCCCGGATGGTAGAGGTCACCGGCGATTGCACGGTTGATCAGCGGATCGTTCGGGTCGGAAAGTAGCTCGTTGTAGGCGTCGATGACCTCCGAGGTGCTGTGCGAAGCGAGCCGGTTGGGGTCGTAGCTCGGCTTCGACACCATGGCGAGAACAGCGCCCGTCTTCGGGTCGAGCGCCACTACAGATCCGAGGTGGTCGCCAAGCGCATCCCACGCCGCCTGCTGGACGACAGGGTCGATGGTGAGTTCGACCGCGGCGCCCTTCGGCTCCTGGCCGGTGAAGATGGCGTTCAGCTGCGCGAAGAACTGGTCGTTGGAGGTGCCGCTGAGATAGTCGTTGAGGGCGCCCTCGATCCCCGTGTTGCCCTGGTTCAGGGTGAAGTAGCCGGTGATGTTGGCGTACAACTCGGGTTGTGTGTAGGTGCGGAGGTAGCGGTACTCGGAATCCACAGGGGTCGAGTACGCGATTGCCTCACCATCGACGAGGATCGGGCCGCGCTGGGTCGAGTAGCTGTCGTACAGCGTGCGCACGTTCCTGCCATCGGCGCGCAGGTTGTCGGCCTGCAGCGCGGTGATGACGGTGCTCGATGCGCACAGCGCGAAGAACATGACGAGCAGGGCGACGCTGACGCGCCTTATTTCGCGATTCATGGTCCCACCACCAAATGCGGTCCGGTTCGGACCGTGTCAGAAAGCCGCAACAGTAGGGCGACGATGACCCAGTTGGCCACGAGCGACGAGCCGCCAGCGGCGAGGAAGGGTGTCGTGAGTCCGGTGAGCGGGATCAGCCGCGTTACGCCGCCGACGACGATGAACACCTGCAGTGCGATCACGAAGGAGAGGCCGACGGCGAGCAGCCGGCCGAAGTCGTCCTGTCCGGCGAACCCGATGCGCATGCCGCGCGCGACGAACAGCAGGTACAGCCCGAAGATCACGAACAGGCCGGCGAGGCCGAGCTCCTCGCCGAGGCTCGCGATGATGTAGTCGCTGTCCGCGAGCGGCGTCAGGTACGGGCGGCCCTGGCCGAGGCCGGTGCCGATCAGTTCGCCGTGAGCGAGCCCGAACATGCCCTGTACCAGCTGGTAGCTGCCGCCGATCGCGTCGTAATAGGCCGGATTGAACGGGTCCAGCCAGGCGTTGAAGCGGCCCTGCACGTAGCCGAGGGTCTGGCTTGCGACGAGTGCGCCGCCGACGAACATGCCGAGTCCGAGAATCACCCAGCTCGCCCGTCCTGTCGCGACGTAGATCATCACCAGGAACAGGCCGAAGTACAGCAGTGACGTACCGAGGTCGCGCTGGAAGATCAGCACCGCCATCGCGGCCGCCCAGATGACAAGAATGGGGCCGAGGTCGCGGGCTCGCGGGAACCGCATCCCCAGGAACTTCTTGCCGACCATCGACAGGCTGTCACGCGCTTCGACCAGGTAGCCGGCGAAGAAGATCGCCAGCGCGATCTTGGCCAGCTCACCGGGCTGGAACGAGAACGATCCGATATGGATCCACAGCCGGGCGCCGTTGATGGTCTGGCCGATCCCGGGCAGCATGGGCAGCAGCAGCAGGACGATTCCCGTGAACATCGCGATGTAGCGGTAGCGCTGCAGCACCCGATGGTTCCGGATCAGCACAATCACGGCGAGTGCGATCACAATCGCCAGGGCCGTCCACGCCATCTGCCGCACCCCGGCGGACGCCCATCCGGTGGCGCCGTCATTGAGGTGGATGCGGTAGATCATCGCGATGCCGAGTCCGTTGAGCACGGATGCGATGGGAAGCAGGAAGGGGTCGGCATCCGGGGCGAAGATCCGGAGCGCGACATGCACGACGAGCACGAGTGCGCAGAGCAGGCCCGTGTAGGTGATCGCGTCACTGCGCGTCTCGCCGCCGAGCGCGCCGAACTGCACCAGGATGATCGACCCGAGGTTGATCGCGAAGGCGACCAGCAGCAGCCCGAGTTCGAGATTGCGCTGTCGGGCGGGGGTGCGCAGCCTCAGCTTGATCGTCCCGGTGAAGGTGTTGCGGGGTTCTGTGGCGGCTGGCTTTCCCGCGATGGGAGCGGTCTCAGTCATTGCTCAACTCGCTCAGTCTCTCGATGATCTTGCGGGCATCCGCGAGGCTGTCCGCGCTGATCGTTTCCTCGACCGTTGACCGCGTGTAGGGCGACAACCCCTCCATCGTGATACTCGTCTGCTGGTAAACGCTGGAGAGCGAAATCGGGCCGACCGTCTGCTGCACGCCCTTGTAGATGGCGACGGTGTCGCCGTTGGCGCCGACGTAGTAGTGGGTTTGGGTCCACTGGTAGCCGAGCACCAGCGCCGACCACGATTGCGGCGATGATCAGGGTGATGGCGACAAGCCAGGTGATCCGGCGGCGGCGGTGCTCGCCGCTTGTCCTCGAGGATGAGCTCGTCGAGATACTCGTCGGATTCCGGCTCGAAGTGGCAGTCCTCGTGCTGGGTGGCCTTGAGCGGATGCAGCAGCAGGGTCGGCAGGCGCAGCGGCACGACGGGCGATCTCCGCCTCGAAGGTGAGGGGCATGGCGGCAGAGCCGACGATCTGCGGCGGCATGCCCGCGTACTCGTCGTTTTCCCCGATGTCGACGAGTACCACGGTGACGTTGTCCGGCGCACCGTGGTCGAGGCTTTCCTTGATGAGCCGGTTCGCGGCATCCCGCGTCGTGCCGAAGCTCGCAAGAACGGTTTCGATCTTGTCGTCAGAGACGTAGCTGCTGAGCCCGTCGGAGCAGATCAGCCAGCGATCGCCCGGCTCGGGTGTCGAGCACCGTGGTGTCGATCTCGGGTGACGCAGTCGATGTCGCCGAGCACGCGCATGAGCACGGATGCGGCGGGGATGAACGGCCGCCTCCTCCTGCGGTGATGCGGCCGCTGTCGACGAGTCGCTGCACGAAGGTGTGGTCGGCGGTGATCTGCTCCAGGTCACCGTCGCGGTAGCCGGTAGATGCGGGAGTCGCCGATGTGGGCGATGGCGATCTCTGTCGCCGACGCGCAGCAAGCCGCTGACGGTCGTGCCCATGCCGGTGAGTTCCGCGTGCTCGAAGACCGTCTCGGCGAGCAGGGAGTTCGCGGCGAGCAGCGCGGACTGCAGGGCGAACTCGGCGTCGTGCGCGGACGCGTACGCGCGGTCGAGCCTCGATGATGCGCTTGATGGCGATGGCGGATGCGACATCGCCGCCAGCGTGTCCGCCCATGCCGTCGGCGACGACGAAGAGATGTCGTGCCGGCGTATCCGGAGTCCTGGTTGTTCGATCGCGGATCTTTCCGACGTGGGAGACGGCGGCACTCTTGCCCGTGGTGGCCATCGCGCTACCGCCGAAGTTCGAAGGTGGTGGTGCCGATCTTGACCGGAGTGTTCAGCGGGACCGGCGTCGGACGTGTGACGCGCGAGCCGGCCAGGATAGGTGCCGTTGGTGGAGTCGAGGTCCTGGATGACCCAGTCGTCGCCCCACAGCATGAGTCGGGCGTGGTGGGTCGAGGTGTAGTCGTCGCGGATGACGAGCCCGCTCTCGCTGGAACGTCCGATGGTCAGCGGCTGGTCGGAGAGGGGGAGTTCGAGCCCCTCCTTGGCGCCGGAGGTGATCACGAGCCGCTTGGCTGAGGCGGATCCGGCTGGCGCTGCCGGTGCCGGCGCGGGCGGCGGTGCGGATGCGACCGGCGCTGCGCTCGGGAATGATGACGCGGCGGGCTGGTCTTCCGTGGGCATCCGGCGCACCTTCTGACCGAACAGGTCGGTGCGCAGCGCGTAGACGATGGCGAAGACGAACACCCACAGGAGCAGCGAGGAACCCGATCCGTCAGCAGCAGCAGGGTCAGTTCGCTCATACGGCTGCCCCCCGGTGTCGATCGCCACGATCGGACGGGTCGGCTGTCGCGGACTGGGCAAGCACTCGGAACACGATACGGGTTCTGCCGATCGAGATCACGGAGTCCGGCGGCGAGCGGCGCAGGCGGTCACCGGTGCTCCGTTGAGCTGGGAGCCATTCGTGGAGCCCAGGTCGTTGACCTCGCGCGCGCGATGCCGTCCCAGAGGATTTCGACGTGCTTGCGCGAGATGCCGGTGTCGTCGACGGTGATGTCGGCGTCGCTGCCGCGGCCGATGATGGTGCGGGACTGGGTGATCGGGTAGCGCTTGCCGTTGATGTCGAGCACCGGGGTCCAGACGACGCTCGCCCTTCACGTTCTGCGAATCGACCTGGATCATGCCTTCGCTGAGGCTCGGGTCCTCGACGAGGGTGATCGAGATGCCGCCGGCGAACTGGTAGTGCTGCGCGGTGGCGTGCGTCTGCACGAGCTGGGTCAGCTCGTCGATGAGCGTCGGGCCGAGCCCGGTCATGCGGTCGTAGTCGGCCGGTGACAGGCGCACCGTGGAACTTGTTCGGCACCAGGATGCGGTCGCGCGCAACGACTGCCGCCTTCGTGTCGAGTTCGCGGCGCAGTGCCGCAGTGATCTCGATCGGCTGCAGACCACTCTTGAAGGTCTTCGCGAACGCGCCGTTGACGGCGCGCTCAAGACCTTTCTCGAAGTTGTCCAGTAGCCCCAACGGTCTTCCTCTCGACCTGCGCGTACCTGTGACGATGTTAGTCGCTGAGGGTTGACGGCCGCCCGACGGCCGCGTTTTCGAGGCCTCGGCTATGGTAATCTCGCTTAGTCTGCGCGAGTGGCGAAATTGGCAGACGCGCACGGTTCAGGTCCGTGTGCCCGTGAGGGCATGGGGGTTCAAGTCCCCCCTCGCGCACCGTCAGGTAGAAGGCCATCGGGTTTCCGGTGGCCTTTTTCTGTTTCCGGGATACGGTTCCCCAATGGGGATGCGAAAATCATTCAAACCTGGCCTGGTCAGTGTCTGCCTTGCTATTTCGCTTGGCGGATGCGCGTCGCGGAGGTTGCCGCCTTGCCAGAGCGGTCGCGCCGGCATCACCCGTCGCAGACTCGCAGATCCGGCGGTTGCCGCAAGTGCACTGCAATTGGAGGCGCTATGACCGTTCTCCACAATGCCCGCGGCCGCTGCATGACGGGACGTTCAGCGAGGCGGAGTACTCGGCGGCGGTAGCCATGGCCGGTCTCATCTTCGAACTGCAAAACACGTTTCCGGTTACGGAACGCGGTCTTCGCACAGAGACGGAGAACATGGTCACAGCGTTGGCGTTGGCCGCGGAGTCCTCGCTGGGTTGCCTGGCTTGAAGACTCTCTCGACTTCAGGCAGGCACGCACCTCGCTCTCGATGGCCTGCGACCTGAACCAAACCACGATCCGCGTGTTTTCAGAAACAGGCGGATAGCCAGGCGTGGTGCCCCGGCTAGTTCAGGACACACAATGCGGGATTTGGACTGCGGTCATCATGACGACGTAGACGCAGCCGCTCGCGCCAGCGGCCAGAGCGCCGCGAGATTCCTGCTCTTCGCTTGCGGCGACCAAAAATACGCGGCCACAAGTGCCATCGTGCCCGCGAGCTGGGGCAGGGCGACAGATCCGAAACGACGAATCCGCGAAACAGGTCAGGGAATTCGGCTTACGGGCACACCAGGCGAAGGCCCAAGCATCGGCAGGAAACACGAAGAAGATCGCCATCAGACAATGAGACCTATCGGGACCTGCAGAGCGGAGGGTTCATCCCAGAGCCCGCGCTTGTGTAGACAAGGACACCGCTGAGCGCCGCGAAGCCCATCGCACCGAGCGAGCACAGCGCCACAAGGGCGGCCGCCGCCGGGAGCCATCTAGCGAGGTGGCAGTGGGCAAGATTTGGAAACAGCCAGTACAGGCCCAACGACTGTCCAGCGCAAAGAAGCACCCAGACCAAGCTACCCACGCTATGAGGGTCTGGCGGTCGCGGCGACCAGCTCGACAGGGTTCACGCGAAGCGCCCCGTTCGCCAAGAGCCCCATCATCTCGCATCGCCCCACTATCTCAGTCGAACACGGAAAAACGAGCGATTCGTGAGTTCTTCGCGGGCGGATGGCGCCCACCTGCGCAGCCCGCTGCCTCCCGCGTTCCGGCCGTCCGCGCGCCGCGCAACTGGCGCGGTTGACGGGAAGTGGCGGAGCTGTTGACATTTGTACAGATAACGTACGGTTGCTTCAAGTGGCGACGGGGACCGCATGAGATTCGGTTTCGGCGACAGTAAGCAGCTGAGGGCGCGCGATTCCTCGACAATGACGGTAGTTGGACCTCAGCAGTGTGCAAGCTGTGCTGAAGCCGTCAGGCGAGGTAAGCCACGACGGTGCCACTCCATGCGGCCAATGGCCACAGCATCGCGAGGCTCCGACTTTTAGCTTGAGGCGACCAAAAGTACGCCGCAAGGAGCGAAAGCGCGGCGGCGAGTTGGGGCAGGGCCAGGGCACCGCTTAGGACATACCCGCGAAGCAGATCGGAGTCATCGGCGGATTCAGACCACGAGCCGAATATGAACGCCGAAATGGGCCACACAACAAGGAGGCCCATTAGTACCAAGAACGCGATCGGCACTTCAAGGGCGCGACGCTTCAAGGCAAACCGGGCACTGACGTTGACGATCGCGCCGCCAAATCCCGCGAGAATAAGCGCCCCGACGGAGCACAGAGCCAGCGTGATGCGTGCTGACATAGGGGTTCGTGTCAGGTCCGCACAGTCGAGCATGTCGACAACGAATAGGCCCATTCCCCACGATTGTGCGGCGCAGAGGGCAAGCCAGCAGATGGTGATGGCCGCAGTTACCACAATTGTGATGCCGGTGGTCGCCCGAGTGGGCTCTGGAAGCGCGCGCGAAGCCCCGTCTTCACCAAGTACTGCCTTCTCGCGCACCGGGCCAGTGTCTCAGTGCCCCGTCGTTAAGCGAGCATCGTTCGTGCAGCTGGAATCGTCCGAACCAGCAACTGTTTTCCGGGTTCGACCTCCGCGCCCGTTCCGGACATCCGCAGGGTTTGCGGATAGCCGCGTACGGCGCACCGGGCGCGGATGTCCGGAGGGCGCACGTGTTCGGGGCGGCGTCAGCTGGGCGTGCGGGCGACCGCGTAGCGGAACGCGTTCACCAGTCGGTAGCCGCCATCCGTGGTCCGGAACTGCTCGGCCGCAGCCAGCACCGTGGGTGCGTACTCGGCGATGGTGGCCGGGTCCTCGCCGAGCAACACGCCCCGGATAAGAGCAGAATCGTCGGCCACCTCCCAGGGCGTCTCCACCAGTGCCGAGGCGGTCACCGTAAGACCCGCCTCCGACAGCAGTGTTTCCAGCCCACCGGCCCGCCGGTAGTCACCATCCGGCTGCAGATCCTCACCAGCAGCATCCGCCACTGCAGACTCGAGCACATCCAGCGCGTTGAGTGCGCCCTCGGCCCAATTGGCGATCGCGATGAAACCACCTGGCACACACACCCGGCCGGCCTGCGCGAGCGCATCAAGTGGGTCATCGGCGAACTGCAGCGCGTTGATCGCCGTCACGACATCGAACGACGCATCCGCCCACGGCAGATTCTCGAAGCCGCCGATCACCACCTCGGCTGTCGGCGCGGCCGCACGAGCCAGCCGCACCATCTCGTGGGCGGGGTCGATGCCGGTCACACGAGCCCCGAGCCCCTCGAGCTTGGCCAGGAACTCGCCGCTGCCGCATCCGACATCCAGCACCCGGGTGCCGGCGACGACGCCCGTCTGCTCGACGATCGCCGACGTCACCGGATCGGCGAGTCTGCCCCACAACGCCGACCATTCCTGCGCGACCGCCGACCAGCCGCTCTCATCAGCACCATCCACGCACGCATCCTCCCAGTGCCCGGTGTGAAGCGTCCAGAACATGTCACCCTGTTGCCTCCAACGCGGCTGACCTAAAGTGACCGGATGGCGATCCGGTCGAACGGATACGACGTCGATGTCCTGATTGTGGGCGCCGGCCCGACTGGGCTTGCCCTCGCCACAGAACTCACACGCTGGGGAGTCTCCTACCGGATCATCGACAAGGAACTGGCCGGCGTTCGAGAGTCACGCGCGCTGGCCATCCAGCCCCGCACGCTCGAGGTGCTGAGACCCAGCGGAGTCGCCGATGTCCTGCTCGCAAACGGCTACCGGGCCACGAGCATCACGATGCACTCCGGCCGCCGCGAGGCGGACGTGAACCTGTTCGGCGGCGCCACCACCGACACCGAGTACCCGTTCATCCTCTTCCTGTCGCAAGCGAGGACCGAGGAACTGCTCACCGAACGGATCGCCGCCGATGGCGAGAAGGTGGAACGCGCAACCGAACTCATCGCACTCGGGCAGAACAAGGGTGCCGTGCGCGCGATCCTCCGCTCTGAGAGCGGCACGGAAACAGTGCATGCGCGCTTCCTCGTGGGCTGCGACGGCGCACACAGCGCGACCCGACGGCTGGCCGGACTCCGCTTCGAGGGCGCATCCTTTCCGGAGACGTTCGCGCTCGCCGACGTGGAAGCGGACGGCCTCGATTCGTCCCGCATCCATGCCTTCCTGTCCGACCGCGGCGTGATGTTCTTCTTCCCGCTCCAGGCGCCCGCGACCTGGCGGATCATCCTGCGCCTGCCGGAGGAGGACAGCGAGCTCTCGATCGATTCGCTGCAGCGGGCGGTGAACGAGCACACGACGCTGCCGATCACCGTCCGGGACCCGGTATGGCTCTCCCGCTTCGTCGTCAACAGCCGCTACGCCGCCCGATTCCAGCAGCGCCGCGTGTTCGTCGTCGGTGACGCGGCCCACATCCACAGCCCGGCAGGCGGGCAGGGCATGAACATCGGCGTCCAGGACGCGATCAACCTCGCGTGGAAGCTCGCCCTCGTCTGCTCGGATCGGGCGCGATCCGGGCTGCTCACCAGCTACGACCGGGAGCGCCGGCCGGTGGCCCGCCAGGTCATCCAGCTGACCAACCGGGCGTTCCGGGCCGCCATGAGCGCGCGGGGCGTCGTCAGGTTCGTCCGAAGCAACATCGCACCGCGGGTCGCGCCCAAGATCTTCCGGTTGAGGGCCGTGCGCTCGTTCGCGTTCCAGACGATCGGCGAGTTGCGCACTGCCTACCCGAAGAGTCCGCTGTCGGTGAGCGGGCTGCACGCGCACGGTCCGCGGGCGGGCGAGCGGATCCCGGATGCCGCCGTGACGGTCGACGGGACTGTGATCAGCCTGCACCGGGCGCTGTCGGAACCCGTCGTGACCGTGCTGCTGTGCGGTCCTGCCGAGGTCTGGGACAAGAGCCTGACGCACGAGGCGAGCCACTGGGGCCAGGCGGTGCGCTTCCGCGTCCTCACCGAAGCCGGCAAGCCAGGCTCGCTCATCGGCACGGACGAGACCTTCAAACGGCTTCGCCTCGACCCGAACAAGCCCGCGCAGCTGCTCGTGCGCCCTGACCTGCATGTCGGCTATCGCGCCGCAGGGGACGACCTCGACGGTCTGCGCGACTACCTGGCCGAGGCGCTCCGGCTGCGCCAGACCTGAGCGCTGCGGCCTAGAAGTTCAGCACGATCCCGATCAGCAGGATGGCCGCGCTCACGGCGGTGAAGCCGAGCTCGGCGAGAGCGAAGTTCGTCTTCGCGTAGCGCACAACCATCATGTTCGTGACCGAGTGCAGCGGCAGCGTCACGAGCACGAGCCACGGGTTCGCGAACAGCATCAGCGTGAGGCCGATGTGCATCGCGATGGCACCCAGCCGCTCGAGCAGGCCCCAACCGGGGCTCCGCGGCACGAGCATGCCCTGCTCGGACAACAGCGCTCGCGCCTCGCGCGACTTCGGGTCGTCCTTCTTCAACAGGCTCGAGATGGCCAGCGCGTTGATCGCGACGACGACGACCTCGATCGTTGCCCAGCCGAACCCTGCCCATAGTGCGTCGGTGGCTGTGCGCAGGAACAGCAGCACGAGGGCGAGCCGCACGAGCTCCTCGGCCGGCCCGGAGAACCAGCCGACGATGGTCGCGGCACGCTTCTGCGTTGTCGTCGCGTTCGCGATCAGGGCGACCGGTTGCCGCAGGATGAGCGCGAGCATCCAGCCCGCGGCACCGAGTCCGAGCGGCACCCAGAGCGGTGCGCCGACGGTCAGCAGCAGCAGGGCGACCGCGATGAACGGAGCCGGCAGCAGCGCGAGGGCGTTGTTGCGCGCGCGAATCGCGACGGCGGGGTCGAGGTCGGTGGTCATTCGGTTTCTCCTGTGATTCGGTGCAGCGGGATGCTCGCGGTCGCGATCAGCCGCGGCTTGCTGTGTGCGGTGGGCTGGTTGTCGATTCGTGCGGCGATGAGCGCGCGGATGTCGGCGAGCAGCTCGCGCAGCTCGGCATCCGTCAGGTTGAGGACGTGTTCCCGATAGCCGACGCCGTCGGCGACGAGATCGATCGTCGGCTGCTCCAGGTACCGTGCGTACTCGCCCAGCAGGCCGCCGACGAATGTGCCGAAGTACCGGAAGTGGTCGTCGCGGCTGGCAGTTGCGAGGTCCTCCGCGCTCAGGATGGCGCTGTCGGCGAGGGCGTAGGTGCGCTCGGTGACGCCGCGCACCGGCTGCTCGGCGTCGATGCGGAGCACGCCCGCGTCGAGCAGGACCGGCAGGTGCCGGTACAGCGTGGCCTGCGGGACGTCGGGCAGGACCTCTCCGAGCTGCTTTGTCGTCTTCGGCCCCGTTGCGAGGGCGCGGAGGATGGCCATGCGTTGCGGATGCAGCACCGCGTCGGCTCTCGATGTTCTCACGATCAAGAACATTATCACATCTGATAACGACTGAGTTTCCCCAATTGAACTTGCGCCGGTTCGGGAGAATATGGTTAAGTACTTAACAATATGACGGACATCACCGACAGCACGGTCTTCAAGCTGCACCGCGCCACCGCGCTGCTCGACCGTATCGCTGACCGCTACCTGCAGCGCGAACACGGCATCCGCTACTCGCAGTTTCTGCCGCTGCTCATCGTGCGCGTGATCGGCGAGCCCACCCAGACCCGCATCGCAGACAACCTGGGCGTCTCGCGGGCGTCGGTCACCCAGCGGATCGCCGCGCTGGTCGCCGATGGGCTGCTCGCGGTGCGCCAGCACCCCGCGGATGCGCGCGCCAAACTGGTTGCCCTCACCGAGCGCGGCACGGCTCTGGTCGACGCCGCGTGGGCCGGCCTGACCGCCCACCAGAACGGCGTCGAGGACGGCGTCGATGAGGCAGTGCTGGCGGCACAACTCGATCGGCTCATCGCGAACGCGCTGCCGGTCGCTATCGGAGGAAACCCATGACCAAGGACCTGCTCGTCACTCGGGAGTTCAACCCTCATGCGGGGGAGACCATCGTGTTCCTGCACTCGTCGAACACCGCCGGGTGGATGTGGGGCGAGCAGGTGCCCGCGTTCGACGACCACCACCTGCTGGTGCCGGACCTGCCGGGCTTCGGCGACAACAACGACCTCGAGTGGTTCGGCCTCGCCGACAGCGCCGACCACGTCGCCAGACTGATCGAGCAGCGCGCGGCAGGCGGCACGGCGCACATCGTCGGCCTCTCGCTCGGCGCCAGCGTCGCGTTGGAGCTGGCCAGACGGCATCCCCAGCGGGTGAGCACCCTGTTCCTCGCCAGCGCCAACATCGCCAAACCCGGCCGCGCCCTCGTCTGGGGCGGCCGTGCGCTGATCACCCTCTGGGACAGCCCTGGCTACTGGAAGGCCACCGGCCGCAGCTACGGACTGGCCGGAGAGGATCTCGACCTGTTCGTCGCGACCGGCGCAGGCATCCGCAAGCAGACCGCACAGCGCGTGCTCGCCGAGGTGACCCGCGGGGTGTCACCGGATGCGCTCACCGCGATCACCGCGCCGGTGGTCGCCATCGCGGGCGGGAAGGATGCGGCCTTCATCAGCCGCGACTCCCTGCGGCTGCTCGCCGAGCTCTTGCCCGAGGCCAGAACGGCGGTCGCGCCCGGCCTGCACCATCAGTGGAACATCGAGGATGTGCCGTTGTTCAATGCTGCGGTACGGGAGTGGCTGACGTCGCGGTCACTGGCAGGCGGTCTGGAGCCAGGTCCAGTCGGCGCAGCAGCTGGGCGTTGAGCGCCACCACCACGGTCGAGGCCGACATCAGGAGCGCACCGACCGACATCGGCAGCACGAAGCCGATCGGCGCCAGCACGCCGGCCGCCAGAGGCACCGAGATCAGGTTGTAGCCGGCCGCCCACCACAGGTTCTGCTTCATCTTGCGGTAGCTCGCGCGCGACAGCGTGATCACCGAGAGGACCGAGCGCGGGTCGTCGCTGGCCAGGATGACGCCCGCCGACGCGATTGCGACATCCGTGCCGGCCCCGATGGCGATGCCCACATCGGCCTGCGCGAGCGCTGGAGCGTCGTTGACGCCGTCGCCCACCATCGCGACCTTGCGCCCTTCGCCCTGCAGCTCGCTGACCTTGGCGGCCTTGTGCTCTGGCCGCACGCCGGCGAAGACCCGATCGATGCCGAGCTCGGCGGCCACCGCGTGTGCGACCTCGGCGGCGTCTCCGGTGATCATCACGACCTGGGCGCCGAGCTTGTGCAGCGCGTTGACGGCCTGGCGGGACTCAGCGCGCACCTCGTCCGCGAGAGCGAGCACGCCGATGATCTCGCCATCCTCCACGACGTGCAGCACCGTGGCGCCGCGGTCGCTCCACTCCTCACCGATGCCGTGCGTGTCGAGGTTGAGTGTGCTCAGCATGTGCGGCCCGCCAACACTGACCCGCCTGCCGTCGACAATGCCGACCACGCCCTCTGCGGGAGCGGAGCGGAAGTCGGTTGCGCGCGGCACCGCCAGGCCACGCTCGGTGGCGCCATTCACTATCGCGCGGGCGAGCGGATGCTCACTGGCGGCTTCGACCGCCGCGGCCAGAGCGATGACCTCGTCCTCGGACCTGCCGGCCGTCGCCGCGACATCCGTCACCGCGGGCTCGCCCTTGGTGAGCGTGCCGGTCTTGTCGAACAGCACGGTGTCGACAACGCGCATGCTCTCGAGCGCGAGCCGGTCCTTGATGAGCACGCCGCCCTTCGCCGCACGCTCGGTCGCGATCGACACCACGAGCGGAATGGCGAGACCCAGCGCGTGCGGGCAGGCGATGACGAGCACGGTGATGGTGCGCACGACCGCGTCATCCGGCAGGCCGAGCATCGTCCAGACGATCGCGGTGATGATGCCGGCGCCGAGTGCGAACCAGAACAGCAGCGCGGCCGCCTTGTCGGCGATGCGCTGGGCGCGCGAGGTGGAGTTCTGCGCGTCCGCGACCAGCCGCTGGATGCCGGCGAGTGCGGTGTCGTCGCCGATCGCGGAGATCCGGATGCGCAGGGCCGTGTCAGTGGAAACCGTGCCGGCCACGACGTGGTTGCCGGGGCCGCGACTGACCGCGCGGGATTCGCCGGTGATCATCGATTCGTCCATGTCGGCGGTGCCGTCGATGATCTGCCCGTCGGCGGGAACCCGGCCACCAGGCCGAACCAGCACGAGGTCGCCGACGCGCAGGTCGGAGGGCGTGACGATGGTGACGTCGTCGCCGTCGAGCCGCTCGGCCTCATCCGGCAGCAGCGCCGCCAGACTCTCGAGCGCCGAGGAGGTCTGCGCGAGCGAGCGCATCTCGATCCAGTGCCCGAGCAGCATGATGACGATGAGGAGGGCGAGCTCCCACCAGAAGTCGAGTTCGTGATCGAGCACGCCGAGGGTCGCGCCCCACGATGCGATGAACGCGACGGTGATGGCGAGCCCGATGAGCAGCATCATTCCCGGCTGGCGGGACCTCAGCTCACTGACCGCGCCGGTCAGGAACGGCCGGCCGCCCCACACGTACATGACGGTGCCGAGGATGGGGGAGATCCAGGCGAAGACCGGGGCGTCCGGCAGCGAGTAGCCGAGGATCGACGCGAACATCGGACTGAACGCCACCACCGGGATCGCGATGACGAGCATGATCCAGAACAGTCGGCGGAACTGTCCGGCGTGGTCGCCGTGGCCGGCGTGACCTTCGTGACCGGCATGCGCCGAGTGATCTATCAGGTGCTCGTGCGCGGCCTGCCCATGTCCTGCATGCTCGTGTCCCGCGTGCTCGTGCCCGTGGCTCATGTTGACGACGCTATACCCCATGGGGGTATCATTCAAGCGAACGGAGGGCGCAATGGCACACGGCTACGTGGACGACAAGGATGCACTGCTAAAACGGCTGCGCCGGGCCGAGGGCCAGGTCCGCGGCGTGCAGCGCATGGTCGAGAACGACGAGTACTGCATCGACATCCTGACCCAGATCTCAGCGGCTACGAAGGCGCTGGAGACGGTCGCGCTCGAACTCCTCGACGATCACCTCAGCCATTGCGTTGCGGAGGCGACCCGCGAAGGCGGCCCGGTCGCCGAGCAGAAGCTCACCGAGGCATCCGCCGCCATCGCGCGCCTGGTCCGTTCCTGAACCACTTGAAAACACTGTTCCAACCCACCTCTATATAAGGAGAATCCATGACCGAGCACGGCCTGAATGACCTCGGACTGACCGACAAGCACGCCAGAGCGAGCGCCGGATGCGGCTGCGGCGGCGGCGTGTGCGGGTGCGGCGGCCACGGCGAGAGCGGGCACGGGCACGGCCACTCGCACCAGAGCGCTGCTGGCGTCGCGGACCTCGTCACCACCGATCTCGCGGTCACCGGCATGACCTGCGGTCACTGCGTCTCGAGCGTCACCGAGGAGCTCGGCGAGGTTACCGGCGTCGAATCGGTCTCGGTGTCGCTCAACGCCGGGGGCGTGTCCACGGTCACCGTCGCCAGCCGGTCGCCGCTCGACGCCGCCACCCTGCGTGCCGCCGTGACCGAAGCGGGATACTCGCTCGCGGACGCCTGATGTCGGCAACCGACGTCGAGCTCGACATCGGCGGCATGACCTGTGCGTCGTGCGCCAACCGGATCGAGCGCAAGCTCAACAAGCTCCCCGGTGTCGAGGCGACGGTGAACTACGCGACCGAGAAGGCTCGCGTGCTCGCCCCGGACGGCGTCGACGCCCAGCAGCTCATTGCGACCGTCGAGGCCGCGGGGTACACCGCCGCGGTCCCCGCGCCGCCGATCCCGGATGCGGCAGCACCGGCATCCGACGACCTGGCACCGCTTCGGCAGCGCCTGATCATCTCGGCGGTGCTGACCATCCCGGTCGTGCTGCTGTCGATGATCCCGGCCCTGCAGTTCACCAACTGGCAATGGCTCACTCTCACCCTCGCGGCGCCGGTCGCGGTGTGGGGCGCGTGGCCGTTCCACCGTGCGGCGTTCGTGAACGCCCGGCACGGTGCCGCGACGATGGACACCCTCATCAGCGTCGGCGTGCTCGCGGCGTTCGCCTGGTCGCTGTACGCGTTGTTCTTCGGTACCGCCGGCATGCCCGGCATGACCATGACCTTCAGCCTGTTCGCCGAGCCGGGATCCGGCGCGAGCGAGCTCTACCTCGAGGTGGCCGCGGCCGTCACGGTGTTCATCCTCGCCGGCCGCTACATCGAGGCGCGCACCAAGAAGCAGTCCGGCGCGGCGCTGCGCGCACTGCTCGAGCTCGGCGCGAAGGACGCCAACGTGCTGCGGGACGGTGTTGAGGCCCGCGTGCCGGTCAGCACGCTCGTCCCCGGCGACCGTTTCGTCGTGCGGCCAGGGGAGAAGATCGCCACCGACGGGCTCGTGGTCGACGGGGCATCCGCGGTCGACCTCAGCATGCTCACCGGCGAATCGGTGCCGGTCGAGGTCACCGTGGACTCGCGTGTCGTCGGCTCGACCCTCAACGTCGGCGGGCGCCTCGTGGTCGAGGCCACTCGCGTGGGCGCCGACACCGAACTCGCCCGCATGGCGCGGCTGGTCGAGGAAGCGCAGACCGGCAAGGCCGAGGTTCAGCGTCTCGCCGACCGGGTCTCCGGGATCTTCGTCCCGGTCGTCATCGTCCTCTCCCTGCTGACCCTGGCCGGCTGGCTGCTGATCGGCGGATCGGTTGAGGCCGCCTTCACCGCAGCCGTTGCGACCCTGATCATCGCCTGCCCGTGCGCGCTCGGACTTGCAACACCGACCGCGCTGCTGGTGGGCACCGGCCGCGGCTCGCAGTTGGGCATCCTGATCAGGGGACCCCAGGTGCTCGAGTCGACCAAGAAGGTCGACACCATCGTCCTCGACAAGACCGGCACCGTCACGACCGGCCGGATGACGCTGCGAGAGGTCCTGCTCGCCGACGGCGAAGACCGCGGTGAGGTGCTTCGGCTGGCTGCCGCGGCCGAGCACGGCTCGGAGCACCCGATCGCTCGTGCCATCGTGGCTGCCGCGGAGAGCGACGCTCGCCGTCGCCGAGTCGTTCGAATCCGAGCGCGGCCTCGGCGTCACCGCGACAGTTGAGGCGCACGCCGTGGTCGTCGGTCGGGCGAGCTGGCTTCGCGAAGACTGGGCACTGGTGATCCCGGATGCGCTGGCCGCGGCGATCGAGACGGCGGAGGGCGCCGGGAGCACCGCCGTCGTAATCGCCTGGGATGGCGCCGTTCGCGGTGCCCTCGTCGTGGGCGACACCGTGAAGGAGTCCAGCAGGCAGGCCATCGAGACGTTCCGCGCGTCTCGGCCTCAAACCTGTGCTCTTGACCGGTGACAATGCCGGTGCGGCCCACGCGGTCGCATCCGAGGTCGGTATCGCCGACGTGCGAGCGGGCGTCACCCCGGCCGGCAAACTCGACGCCATCCGCTCGCTGCAGGCCGAGGGCAAGGTCGTCGCAATGGTCGGCGACGGTGTCAACGACGCCGCGGCGCTCGCCGCAGCCGACCTGGGAATCGCGATGGGCGCGGGCACGGATGCCGCGATCGCCGCCAGCGACCTGACGGTGATGAGCGGTGACCTGCTGGTCGTCGCGGACGCCATCAGGCTGTCGCGGCGCACGCTGGGCACCATCAAGGGCAACCTGTTCTGGGCGTTCGCCTACAACACGGCCGCCATCCCGGTCGCGATGCTCGGGCTGCTCAATCCGCTTCTCGCCGGGCTTGCGATGGCCCTGTCGTCAGTGTTCGTTGTGACGAACAGCCTGCGCCTGCGCCGGTTCCGCTAGTCGCGGCCGCGCAGACGGTCGAGGGCGCGCCGGTCACGCTTGGTTGGCCGACCTGCCCCGGCGTCACGCTGCGGCAGGAAGGGGCGCTCCTCGCGCGGCGGCGGTGGCGGTGTCAGGTCGAGGATGCACTCCGCGGCAACGGATGCCGATACGCGCTTCACGATGATCCGCTGCACCTTTACGATGCGCTCGAAGCCGACACCGCGCACGCGCACTTCGTCGCCGACGCGCACCGGCTGCGCAGCCTTGGCGCGCTCGCCGTTGATGCGAACGTGACCGGCCCGGCAGGCGGCGGTCGCCGCAGATCGGGTCTTGGCCAGACGAACCGCCCAGACCCAGGCATCCACGCGTGCTGAATCCGACATGGAAAGAGCCTATGTGCCACTCGGCTACGACCTGGGGTCTACCCAGACTGTCACCCCAGTGCTACCGAATCGATGCCAAAAGTTGATTGTGGGGGACAGCCGCACCCAATAGCGTTCCGGAGGCGCTGTATCGGGTTGCAGCAGGAGTGGGGTGTGCTGTGGGGGGAAGAAGGCCTGTCGTCAGGCTTGTGGCGGTCGCCATTGTTGCGACCCTGGCGGTGACCGGCTGTGTCTTCGGGAGCGGCGATCGCGATGAGGCGGCTGCCGAGCTGGGTCTGTATCGCGGCCCGATTCCCGAGCCGCTCGCGTTGCCGACCGCGCCACAGTTGCCCGAGATTCCGGCAGTTCCCACGGACCCGAGCGATAACGCAGCGTGGGACACCTTTAACGTGGAGATGATCGCCTATCAGACGGCATTCGCCGCGACACAGGACGCGATTATGGCGCACGGGACTGCGGTGCAGGATGCGGCGAACCTGACCAAGGCCGGCGGAGAGAAGGCGGTGGCGGCCTGGCAGTCGCTGCTCGTGCTCGCGGGTGTCGCCGTGGCGGGACCGGACGGGCGGCCGCTCGAATTGGGCGGGCAGACCGGATTCGGCTGGCCCATGTCGGACGGAGAACTGCGCATCCAGTCCTACCTTGGGTCCGTTCCGGGTGGGATGCGACTGGGCGACCTTGCCTACGCGCTCGAGGGCGCACCCGAATTTGAGGGTGTCGACACCACGACATGGCTCTTCGAATCCTTGACGGACGCCGGAAGCAATGCGAACGACCACTTCGGCTCAGTCATGGCGGCGTTGAGCTCCGACCACGGCTACCTTCACGAACCGCTGACCTTCACCGAGCGAGCCGCCGCGGAGGTCGAACTCACGTGGGGACAGATCGGCTTGCTGCTGAGGAGACTCGGCGCCGAGTTCGCCGTGTCAGGAGCGCAGACCGCCGCGGCAGACGACGGGGCCAGCTCGACGCTTCCGGGGTTGACCATCGAGCCGGCTTCCTTCGTCCAAGCGGCGGCCGCTGCGCCGTGCGACCTGAGAGGGGATCCGTGGGCGGAAGGGCTGATCCCCCAAGTCTTCAAGGGGAGTGCGTTCGGCGCCGATAAGGTGCTGGATGCACCGTGGCACAAGCCTGAGGGCGGCGGCCCGCACGCAGGAGAGAGGGCGAAGACCAAGCTCGGCATCGCGCGCTTGCTGTTGGCACTCGCATCCCTGATCGCCAAGGCCACCGCGCTCGAGGCCAGCTTCTCGCTCGCGGGCGCTCCGCTGGTTCGCACGAAGACCACCCAACCCGGCGAACTGCGCGAACTCACCATTTCCTACTCCTACAACCCCGAGAAGTGGGAGGATCTGCGTCGCTGCATCAACCTCTTCATGGGTCCGCTCGGTCTGGAACTGCCTCACATCGACTCAGGCGCGGCGAAGGGCATCGAAGTCGACCTGTCAAGCGAGGATCCCAGCATTCTCCGGATCGGTGACGGTCGCGGCGGCTCGAAGGTGGTGACCAACGGTGCCACGGGTGACGACGGCAAGGTGGCATTCACACTGTCCGGAGCGCCGCAAGAGGACTTCATTCCGGAGGCCGCGGAACCGGTCGAGATTGAGGTCGGACTGCGTGCGGTCTCCAATCTCGGCAAGAACGACCTCGGCAAGGATCTCCAGTCGCTGCCGTGGGACGCCCTCGATGCGGCGGGAAGCGGTGGTCTCAGTGTGATACCGCAGATCCTGAGCCGGATGAAGCTGCTGACGCATTACGGCTTCGCGGACGTGCGTGACTGGGCGCTTGCAGCCAAGTTCGAGGTGACCGCGGTCGGGACCATGACGACCCGGTCCGCCCACAACAGCTATGGTGCCGGGTGCGGAGTGAGTTGGGCGACCAATTCATCGACCCAGGCAACCGCGTCGTTCGCCTCCTCTGCCGTTCCGGTGACCGCGACCCTGTTCAGCAATCCGCAGGGCAATCTCGGCGATCAGGCTGTCGTGTTCTACGAGACAAGCGGACCGGGGTTCTTCCCCAGTGGGGGACCCCCGGACGGCATCCGGTTCTTCACACTTCCAGTCGACTACCGCACCGACAAATCGCACTCAGAGCCGGGTGTCGGCACCATGCCGGATCCCTACGAGGTGCCACCGAGCAACGAGTGCGCGGATGGTGGCGGCGGTGGCCAGCCGACGCCACCAGACTGCGGTGTGCGCGAGTACGCGGGTACCCTGGCGGTCACGGTGCCGACGCCGCGCACCCTCTACGTGAGCAACGCGGACTTCATGCACAGTGGCGGGTTGTGGCGAGACTGCGGCAGTTCCGTGCTGCCGGGCGACCCGCCTGGCGTACCGTCGCTCCAACAGTGCCCGAATCCGAAGCGATCAGGCGGTGCGATGCCCTCGATCAACGACATCTTCGACAGCGAGAAGCGGAAGATCGAAGTGAGCGGGTCGCTCACCTGCGCGCGAGAGGGCAACGGAACGCTCTCCGAGGTCGAGTATGAGTGGACGCTCGTGTTCTGCCGCATCGTCGAGGGCGAAGCCTCCTGTCGCGACTGAGATAGCGGAATTAGGGGCGAGTTGCCAGTACTCGCTCCGATACCGTTCGGGATGCTCACCTACGGTCGGGAAACCAACCGACAAGTGAGGTGAAGACGTATGGGCACCATCGAAAGCGAGATCGACGTCGACGTTCCGGTGAGCGTCGCCTACAACCAGTGGACCCAGTTCGAGGAGTTCCCGCGGTTCATGGACGGCGTCGAGTCGATACGCCAGATCGACGACACGCACACGCACTGGAAGGTGAAGGTGGCGGGCGTTGAGCGTGAGTTCGACGCGACGATCACCGAGCAGATTCCGGACACGCGCATCGCGTGGAAGAGCATCGACAAGCCGCAACACGCCGGTGTCGTTGACTTCCACCGGCTGAACGACGCTGAGACCCACGTGAGCGTCAAGATGGACTGGGAGCCCGAGGGCTTCGTGGAGAAGGTCGGCGAGGTCCTGCAGATGGACGACATTCAGGTCGGTCGCGACCTGAAGAAGTTCAAGGAACTCATCGAGTCGCAGGGGTTCGAAACCGGCGCCTGGCGCGGCGAGGTCGACCGTGACCCCGACGCGACCGGACGCTGACGCAAGCGAGCCACACGCGACAGCGCGCCCGCTGGGGGCGAACCCCGGTGACAGACTGGGCGCATGAGCGACGCGTACGACGTCACCGTCGTCGGCAGCGGCCCGAACGGGCTGGCCGCGGCGGTGACGTCGGCGCGCGCGGGCCTGCGGGTTCGCCTGCTGGAGGCGGCAGCCACGATCGGCGGCGGGGTGCGCACCGCCGAGTTGACGCTGCCAGGCTTCCGGCATGACGTGTGCTCCGCGGTGCACCCCGCGGCACTGGCGTCGCCGTTCTTCCGCGAATTCGGGTTGCCGGACCGCGTGAACTGGGTCATCCCGGATGTCTCCTACGCGCATCCGTTGGACGGCGGCCGGGCAGCGCTCGCCTGGCGCGACCTGAATCGCACCGCCGACCAGCTCGGACGCGATGGCGAGGCGTGGAAGGGAATGTTCGAGCCGCTGCTGCGGCGGTTGGACGGCGTAGTGGACTTCACCGGGTCGCAGTTGCTGCGCTGGCCCAACGATCCGATTGCGGCGTTCCAGTACGGAGTGCGTGCGCTCGAGCAGGGAACCCTGTTGCTGCGGAACGCACGGTTGAAGACCGAGGAGGCCCGCGCGCTGTTGGCCGGAGCATCGGCGCATGCCGCTGGCCAGACGCCGTCGCTGTCGACATCCGGTGCCGGACTGCTGCTGGCCACTCATGCGCACGCCGGCGGGTGGGGTTTTCCCATCGGCGGTTCCCAGGCGATCGCGGACGTGCTGCTGCAGGATTTCCTCTCGCACGGTGGCGCGGTCGAAACCGGCCAGACCATCCGGACGCTTCGCGAGCTTCCGGCGTCGAAGGTCACGCTCCTCGACACGTCGGTGAAGCTGCTGCTCACGGGCAACCTGCCGGCAGGGTACGAGCGGGCGCTGCGGCGCTACCGCTACGGGTCGGGCGTAGCGAAGGTGGACTTCGCCCTCGCGGGGCCGGTGCCGTGGGCGAATCCGGATGTCGCGCACGCGCCGACCGTGCACCTCGGCGGCACGCGAGACGAGATTGCGGCGGCCGAGAATCTGGTGCACCGCGGCGGCGTGCCGGAGCGCCCGTATGTGCTCGTCACCCAGCCGAGTGTCCTCGACCCGACCCGCGCGCCGAAGGGCAGGCACGTGCTGTGGGCGTACACGCACGTTCCCGCAGGCTCCACCCTTGACGCCACCGAGCTGATCACCGCCCAGGTGGAACGCTATGCGCCGGGCTTCCGTGACCTGGTGCTGGCGACGGCAAGCAGCAGCGCCAGGCAGCAGGCGGCGTACAACCGCAGCAACGTCGGCGGCGATATCTACGGCGGTGCCGTGAGCCTGTGGCAGCTGGTGAAGCGCCCGGTGGTGTCCACCAGACCCTGGCGCACACCGCTGAAGGGCATCTACTTGTGCTCCGCTGCCACTCCGCCCGGACCGGCGGTGCACGGTATGAACGGCTGGTACGCGGCGCAGCTCGCGCTGAAGGAGCACTTCGGCATCGAGGTGTAGGCATGCCACTCCGCCCGGCGTAGCCTGTGCGCGTGGACTGGTTCTGGGCCCCGGACTACGAACTCGCACGCCAGATCCTGCAGCGCGGGGTGGCCGCGATCTACCTCATCGCCTTCTTGTCCAGCGCGAACCAGTTCCGCGTCCTGGTTGGCGAGCACGGCCTGCTGCCGGTCCCTGAGCTGCTGAAGCACAAGCGGTTCGTGCGCGGCCCGACGCTGTTCCGTTGGCGCTATTCGGACCGCCTCCTGGTCACGGTGTGCGTGCTCGGGATGCTGCTCGCCGCATCCGTCGTCGCGGGCCTCCCGCAGCTCGGGCCGCCCTGGCTCCCGATGCTCGTGTTCCTGGCGCTGTGGCTGCTCTACATGTCGATCGTCAATGTCGGGCAGACCTTCTACGGCTTCGGCTGGGAGATGCTGCTGCTCGAGGCGGGCTTCCTGGTGGCATTCCTCGGTTCCAACCAGGTGCCGCCGCCGCTGCC
Source organism: uncultured Actinomycetota bacterium (assembly GCA_963702165.1). Classification (GTDB taxonomy): domain Bacteria; phylum Actinomycetota; class Actinomycetes; order Actinomycetales; family Microbacteriaceae; genus Terrimesophilobacter. Next base: position 2,262,451 of record OY969722.1, read on the forward strand.
GATCGTCCTGCTCACCGCGTGGCTGATCTTCCGGCTCGAGTTCGGCGCCGGAATGATCAAGCTGCGCGGCGACCGGGCGTGGCGGGACCTCACCGCGCTCTACTACCACCACGAGACCCAGCCGATGCCGAACCCGTTCAGCAGGCAAGCCCACCTGCTGCCGAAGCCGGTGCACCGGGTGGAAGTGCTCGGCAACCACTTCGCGCAGCTGGTTGTGCCGTTCCTGCTCTTCCTGCCACAGCCGGTGGCAAGCATCGGCGCCGCCATCGTCATCCTCACCCAGGGCTGGCTCGTCATCACCGGCAACTTCGCCTGGCTCAACTGGATCACCATCGTGCTGGCCTTCGGGCTGATCAGCGACTCCGTCTGGCACTGGGCGATCCCGGTCATCCCGCTCGACTGGCAGACCGGTGAGAACGGACCCACCTGGTGGCTGCTGGTCGTCGCCTTGGTCGCCGTGCTGCTGCTCGTGCTGAGCTTCTGGCCCATCCGCAACCTGCTGTCGCGGAACCAGCTGATGAACGCAAGCTTCAACCGGCTCCAGCTGGTGAACGCCTACGGCGCCTTCGGCAGCGTCACCAAGCGTCGGATCGAGGTCATCGTGGAGGGCACCCTCGCCGACCAGCCCGACGAGGCCGACTGGCGCGAGTACGAGTTCAAGGGCAAGCCGGGCGACCCCGCGCGGCTGCCCAGACAGTTCGCGCCGTACCACCTGCGGCTCGACTGGCTGATGTGGTTCCTCCCGCTCGGCAGCGTGCACACCCAGTGGTTCTACGCGTTCCTCGGCAAGCTGCTTGAGGCCGACCGGCCAACGCTCCGGATGCTTCGCCACGACCCGTTCGAGGGCGCCCCACCGCGCTGGGTGAGGGTGCTCACGTATCACTACCGGTTCTCGACTCGCGAGGAGTTTCGCCGCACCCGGCTGCGCTGGATCCGCGGGCAGCGCCGGGAAGTCATCCCTCCCGTTTCCCTTCCCGACCCACGAGCATCCTGAACGCGCCATTTCCCCCAGCAACGCGTGTTACTTTCTGCCCATGACGCGCATCGCGGCGGTCTCACCGGTCCTGCCGGAGTATGCGTACCCGCAGGAGCAGATCACGCGCGAACTCGCCGCGCTCATCCCTTCTCCACGCCGTTCGACCATGGAACGGATGCATGCCTCAAGCGGGATTGGCACCCGGCACACTGCGTTGCCGCTCGAGAGCTACCGTGACCTCGGCTCGTTCAGCGATACCAACGACCTCTACATCCGAGTCGCGACGGACCTCGCGGAGCGCGCGGTGCGGGACGCTCTCGCGCAGGCGGGACTCCTGCCCGCGGATGTCGACTTCATCCTGTTCACCACCGTCACCGGTCTCGCGGCACCGTCGATCGACGCGTTGCTGGTCCCGCGACTCGGATTCCGTCCGGACGTCAAGCGGCTCCCGTCGTTCGGGCTCGGCTGCGTCGCGGGCGCGTCCGGCCTGGCGCGCGTGCATGACTACCTGATCGGTCATCCGGCCGATGTTGCACTGCTGATCAGTGTGGAATTGTGCTCGCTGACCCTTCAGCGCTCGGACGAGTCGATGGCCAACTTCGTCGCCACCGGGCTGTTCGGCGATGGTGCCGCCGCGGTCGTCCTGACCGGCGACCAGCGCGCACCCGGGTCGCCGGTGGCACCGCGGATCGTCGCGACGCGCAGCGACTTCTACCCCGACTCGCTGGACGTCATCGGCTGGAACATCCGCAACACCGGATTCGAGATCGTGCTCACCGCTGGCGTCGCCGACGTCATAGCGACTCATTTCCGCGCCGGTGTCGACACGTTCCTTTCCGAGCATGAACTGGCGGTCGCGGACATCGGATGCTGGATCGCTCACCCGGGCGGACCGCGGGTGCTGGAAGCCTTCGCCAGCGCACTCGCGTTGCCGCGCGAGCGTCTCGCGCTCAGTTGGGACTCACTCGAGCGTGTCGGCAACCTGTCATCCTCCTCTGTGCTGCACGTGCTCGCCGACGCCGGCGCGCAGCCGGCCGGGACGAAAGGTCTGTTGTTCGCGCTCGGCCCCGGAGTCGGCGCTGAGCTCGTGCTGCTGGAGTGGCCGTGATCTGGTACATCGCACTGGTTGTCGCGACCGGTGTCGAGCGGCTCGTCGAACTGGTCATCTCGAAGCGCAATGCCGACCGAGCGTTCGCCGATGGCGGTGTCGAGTACGGGCAGAAGCATTTTCGCTGGATGGTGGCGCTGCACACCGGGCTGCTCGCCGCGTGCATCGCCGAAGCCGTGCTGCTCGACCGCCCGTTCATCCCCGCGCTCGGCTGGCCGATGCTGGTGCTCGTCATCCTCAGCCAGGCACTGCGCTACTGGTGCATCGCGACCCTCGGGAGGCAGTGGAACACGCGGGTCATCGTCGTTCCCGGCCTGCACCTGGTCGCGACCGGTCCCTACAAGTGGCTCAGGCATCCGAACTACCTCGCGGTTGTCGTGGAGGGCTTCGCGCTGCCGCTCGTGCACAGCGCGTGGCTGACCGCGGTCACCTTCACGGTGCTCAACGCTGTGCTGCTGCTGCGCTTCCGCATTCCGACTGAGGAGCGCGCGTTGGGTGCGCTGGCGAGATGACCCAGCTGCTCGTCGCCGGTGGGGGCCCGATCGGGTTGGCGGCCGCGATCGAGGCGCGCCTGGCCGGGCTCGACGTCGCGGTCATCGAACAGCGTCACGGCACCATCGACAAGGCCTGCGGAGAGGGGCTGATGCCGGGTGCGCTGCGTGCACTGAACCGGCTGGGCGTCGACCCGGTGGGGCGAGACATCCGCGGCATCAGCTACCGGCGTGACGGTCACCGTGCCGACCACCCGTTCGCACACGGCACCGGACGCGGTGTCCGCCGCCCGGTGCTGCATGACGCGCTCAGCCGACGCGCTGACGAGCTGGGGGTGGAGCGGATCGAGGGCAAGGTCGGGTTGCTCAGCCAGGATGCTGACTCCGTCACGGTGGTACTGCGCGACGAAGCGGTGCGCGCGAACTGGCTCATCGGGTGCGACGGACTGCACTCGACCGTGAGAGACCTGGTCGGGCTTGCGAGCCCTCAGCGCGGTCGCCGCCGGTTCGGTCTCCGGCGGCACTTCGCGATCGAGCCGTGGAGCGACTTCGTCGAGGTGCACTGGACCAAGGACGCCGAGGTCTACGTCACCCCGGTGGGCGACCGTAACGTCGGGGTCGCCGTGCTCGGCGCACCGGGCACCGACTACGACCGCACTGTCCGCACCGCTCTCGCCGACCGCATCGACGGAGCCCAGCACTCAAGTGGCCTGCGCGGCGCCGGCCCGCTCCGCCAACGGACACGCGCACGCACCGTCGGGCGCGTGCTGCTCGCGGGCGACGCATCCGGCTACGTCGACGCACTGACCGGCGAAGGCATCCGGGTCGGGCTGGCCCAGGTCGCCGCAGCGGTGCGCTGCATCATCGCCGGCGACCCGCACGCCTACGAACGGGAGTGGCGCACCGCGACACGCGATTTCCGGGTGCTCACCTCGGGTCTCGTCGCGCTCGGCGCCTCCCCGGCGCGGCGCGCGATCGTCCCGCTGGCCGACTCCCTGCCCAGGACCTACGGAGCGATCGTCGAGCGCTTGGCGCGGTGACGCTCAGGCGCTCTGGGCGACCGGCCGTACCCGCCGGGCCGTGGCCCCGAACACCGCTTCGATGCCCGCGACGAACTCGTGACCCCGGCCGTCCTCCGCTAGCTCCCGCGCGCGCACCGACGGCCCGTGCAGCAGCACGCCTGCGAAGTGGCGTAAGGCACGCTCGATCTCGGGGTTGGCGCTGTGCTGCTCCAGCTCGGTGCCAAGCAGGTCGAGCACGTGCTCACGCATGGCCACGACGGCCGGTGCGACGGTGCTGTCTGCGGTGAACTGCGCCGCGGCGGTGCTGATCAGCTCCCGGGCATCCGCGGTCGCGGTCAGCGCCTCGAGCGGCGCGTGCAGGCTTATGGTCTCGAGGTCGAGCAGCTCGACATGCGGCACTGCGGTGATCCCGGAGCTGATGTTGCGCGGCATCCCCAGGTCGACGAACAGGCGGCGGCTCCCCTCGCTCACGTGCTGCTCGGTGATCACCGGATGCTCGTAGGAGGTGCAGGTTATGACGAGCTGAGCGTCGGCGATTGCCGCTTCCAGGTCGGTGACCGGCTCGAGCGAGTACTTGGCCGCGAAGGTGGCCGCGCGCCCGCTCGGGGAGAACACCGACAGGTCCGATGCGCCGCGCTCGCGCAGCGCGGCGACGGTCGTGGCCGCGTACCGTCCGGTGCCGACGATCAAGACGCGCAACTCGGACCAGTCCGCGAACCGGCTGGAGGCGAGCTCGAGTGCAAGCCGCACGAGCGAGCGCCCGGAACTGCCGAGCGCAGTGCGGGTCTTCACCCCGCGGCTGGTCTTCGCCGCGGCCTGGAACAGCTTCTCGAGCCGAGCCGAGGTCGTGCCTGCCTCTCGCGCCGCCGTCAACGCCCGGCTGACCTGGCCGGAGATCTCGTCCTCGCCGACGACGACCGACTCGAGGCCCGCCGCGACAGAGAACAGGTGCCGCGCCACGTCCTCGCCCGCGGCCGTGGTGGCGTGCTTCGCGAGCTCATCCGCGTCCACGCCGGTGGCGTCCGCAATGGCGGCGATCGCATCCGGATGCTCGGAGTCGACGTAGACCTCGAACCGGTTGCAGGTGGAGAGCACCACAGCGCCGTCGATCTCAGCGAGCCCGCCCAAGGTGCCCAGTGCGCGGTCGGCCTTGGTCGTCAACGACTCGAGGAAATCGAAATCGGACGTGCGGTGGCTGACGGAGACGCAATGGATCACGGTGAGCCAGTGTAAGCGAAGGTACCCGAGCCTATGCTGTTCGGGTGCTTCTGACAGAGACCCATCCGCTCATCGACGGTAGGACATCCACCTCACCGCTCATTCGTGCCTACCGGGGTGATCGCCCCGAGGTTCCGCCGATCTGGTTCATGCGGCAGGCCGGCCGATCCCTGCCCGAATACCGGGCGCTGCGTGAGTCGGGGTCGATGCTCGATGCGTGCCTGAACCCCGAACTCGCGAGCGAAATCACCCTGCAGCCGGTGCGTCGGCACGGCGTCGACGCCGGCATCTTCTTCAGCGACATCGTGGTGCCGGTCAAGCTCGGCGGCGTTGAGGTCGAGATCGTGCCCGGACGCGGTCCGGTGCTTGCGAATCCGATCCGCACGGCCTCGGATGTCGCCGCGCTGCGCCCGCTCGACCCTGAGGTGTTCGCGCCGATCCGGGAGGCGGTCGCGCTCACCGTCGCCGAGTTGGGGAACACACCGCTCATCGGCTTCGCCGGCGCGCCATTCACGCTCGCCGCGTACCTGGTCGAGGGCGGGCCGTCAAAGGACCACCTGCGTGCACGGACCCTCATGCACTCCGATCCGCACACCTGGGCGGCGCTGATGAACTGGGCCGCTGACGCCTCGGGTGCGTTCCTGCGAGCCCAGGTCGAGGCCGGGGCCTCCGCGGTGCAGCTGTTCGACTCGTGGGTCGGGTCGCTGAGCGTCGTCGACTACGTGCGCCGCGTCGCGCCGCATTCGGCGCGTGCACTCGACCACCTGCGCGGCACCGATGTGCCCAAGGTGCACTTCGGCGTCGGCACCGGCGAGCTGCTCGGCGCGATGCGCGCGGTCGGCGCGGATGTCATGGGCGTCGACTGGCGGATCCCGCTCGATGAAGCCAATCGCCGATTGGGTGGTGAGACGCCGCTGCAGGGCAACATCGATCCTGCGCTGCTCGCTGCGCCGTGGCCGGCGATCGAGAACCACGTCCGCGCGGTCGTCGACGCGGGCCGGGCGGCTCCGGCGCATGTGGTCAACCTGGGCCACGGCGTTCCGCCGGAGACCGACCCCGACGTGCTCAGCCGCATCGTCGAGCTCGTGCATTCGCTCGGCTGATGCCGCTCGGCTCGACCGCCTGGCCGGTCATCGTCGTCGGTGGCGGAGTCGCCGGACTGGTGCTCGCGCGTGATCTCGCCATCGCTGGGGAGAAGGTCGTGCTCGTCGAGGCGACCGATCGGCTGGGCGGGCAGGTGCGACGGCATCGACTCGCCGGGCTCGACCTCGACGCTGGCGCAGAGGCCTACGCGACGCGCAATCCGTCGGTCCCGGAGTTGGCAGAAGAGCTCGGTCTCGGTGGTGAGCTGGTGAGCCCCAACCCGGCCGGCTCGTGGCTGTTCACCGCCGAATCGGACGCCTATCCGCTGCCCGCGACCAGCCTGCTCGGCATTCCGGGGGTGATCGACGAGCAGCTCGAACGCGTCCTCGGCGCACAGGCAACCGCTCGCGTCGCCGCCGACGCCGAGCTCCCGACCGCGCTGGGCGCGGATGCCGTGACCCTGGGCGAGCTCGTGCGGGTCCGGATGGGCGACGCGGTAGTCGATCGCCTGGTGGCGCCGGTCACCACTGGCGTGCACAGCGCGCATCCGGATGCTCTGCCGCTCGACCGGGTTGCACCCGGGCTGCGCGCGGCACTCGCTCGCGAGGGCTCGCTCGCCACTGCGGTGCGCACGCTCCGGGAGCAGGCGCCGGCCGGCTCGGCCGTCGGCGGGATCCGGGGCGGGATGGCCCGGCTGGTCGACGAACTGGAAAGCGAGCTCGCGGGCTTGGGCGTCGACGTTCACTTCGGGACACCGGCAGAGGACGTGACGCCGACGAGTGTCACGGTCGGCGCGGAGCGGCTGCACGGCACGGTCGTCGTCGCGGCGCCGGGGGTGCTCGCTCCGGCCAGCATCCGGCCGGCCACCGTTGTGACACTGGTCGTCGAGCGGCCAGAGCTGGCCGCGGCACCGCGGGGTTCCGGCGTGCTCGTTGCGCCGGGTGCGCCGGTGACCGCGCGAGCGCTCACCCACCAGAGCGCGAAGTGGCAGTGGCTCGCAGAAGCGGCGGGCGGGCTGGATGTGCTCCGGCTCTCCTACGAGCATCCGGTGCCGATCGAGACCGCTCGCGGCGACGCGTCGACGCTGCTCGGGGTGACGATCCGGCCCGGTGACATCGTGGAGTCCGCGGTCGTCGAATGGCAGCGCTCAGGGATCGAACCCGGCGCCGAGCATCCGCAGGTCGGAGAGGCCGCCTCCGGCACCGGTCTGGCCTCGGTCGTGCAGCACGCACGCGCGACCGCTCGGCGGCTGCTGGCTGTGGGCGGCACTCGGGAACACGACGTACGGTTGAAGCGCGAAAAAGGGAGCACCACGAATGACGATTGACACACCGGAACTCGGCTACACGTTCTGGGCGGTTCTGCGCCGCAACCCCGAGGTCACCGCGTCCGGCGACGTCGACGGACTCGCCGAGCGGGTCGCCGCGGTTGAAGCATCCGGTGTGACCCTGCGCGGCATCTACGACGTCTCCGGCATCCGCGCCGACGGCGACCTGATGGTGTGGATGCACGGCGCCCCTCCCGAGAAGCTGCAGTGGGCGCTGCGCGAACTGCGGCGCGCGCCGCTGCTGCAGCCGCTGCTTCCGACCTGGAACGTGCTCGGCGTGCACCGCGACGCGGAGTTCAGCGCCAACCATCTGCCCGCGTACCTGCGCGACACCCAGCCCAAGCAATGGCTGACGGTGTACCCGTTCGTGCGCTCCTACGAGTGGTACCTGCTGCCGGAGGAGGAGCGCAAGCAGATGCTCGGCGACCACGGTCGCATGGGCCGCGAGTTCCCGCAGGTGCAGTCGAACACCGTCGCGAGCTTCGCGCTGGGCGACTACGAGTGGCTGCTCGGCTTGGAAGCCGACGAGTTGGTCGACCTGGTCGACCTTATGCGTCACCTGCGGCACACCGAAGCTCGGATGCATGTGCGCGAAGAGGTGCCGTTCTACACCGGCCGCCGGATCACCCTCGATGAAGTCGCCGAGGTGCTTGCGTGACCGAGGCGGTTCGCTACGACGCCATCCTCCTGGCCGGCTTCGGCGGTCCAGAGGGTCAAGACGACGTGATCCCGTTCCTGCGCAACGTCACGCGCGGTCGCGGCATCCCCGAGGAGCGCCTCGAAGAGGTCGCCACCCACTACCGCCACTTCGGCGGGGTCAGCCCGATCAACGAGCACAACCGGCAACTGAAGTCGGCACTCGAGACCGAACTGGCGACACGCGGCATCGAACTGCCGGTGTTGTGGGGTAACCGCAACTGGGCGCCTTTCCTGGCCGAAGCGGTGACGGATGCGCATGAGCGCGGGTACACCCGCCTGCTCGGCGTCGCGACCAGCGCCTACAGCTCGTACTCCAGCTGCCGGCAGTACCGCGAGGACTTCGCGCGCGCACTGGACGACACCGGACTCACCGGGATCGTCCAGATCGACAAGGTGCGCCAGTTCTTCGACCACCCTGGCTTCGTGCAGGGCTTCATCGACGGGGTTCGCGACGCGCTCGCCGGACTGGACGGCGTGCCGGACGAACGCATCCGGGTGCTGTTCTCCACCCACAGCATCCCCACCGACGACGCCGTCCGGAGCGGCCCGCGCGACCGCGACTACGGACCCGGTGGCGCGTACCAGGCGCAGCACGAAGCGGTCGCCGAGGTGGTGATGGCCGCGCAGGAGCGAGCGCCGCAGTGGCAGCTGGTGTTCCAGTCGCGCTCGGGGCCACCCAGCATGCCCTGGCTCGAACCGGACATCATCGACGTCATCGATGCTCTCGACGCCGACCAGGTCGACGCGGTCGTCATCGTGCCGCTCGGGTTCGTCAGCGACCACATGGAGGTCATGTGGGACCTCGACACCGAGGCGCTGGAGGCGGCACACGAGCGCGGCTTCACCGCGGTGCGCACCCCGACGCCGGGTGTGAACCCGGACTTCGTGAAGGGGCTCATCGACCTTGCCCTCGAACGCATCAACGGAACGCCGGACGAAGAGCGGCCGGCGCTCACTTCGCTCGGCCCGTGGTTCGACGTCTGCCGGCCGGCCTGTTGCGAGAACGTGCGGGCCGGATTCAAGCCGGCGGTAGCGGGAGTGGCACCATGACCCTTCGGATCGGAACCCGAGCCAGTGCGCTGGCGATGGCGCAGACCAAGCAGATCGCGGCGCGACTGGAACAGAAGACCGGCGCCGAGATCGAACTCGTGCCGATCACGTCGGAGGGCGATCGCACCACCGCGTCACTTGCCTCGCTCGGCGGAACCGGCGTCTTCGCCGCCGCGCTGCGCGAAGCGCTGCTCGCGGGCGAATGCGATGTCGTGGTCCACTCGCTCAAGGACCTGCCGACCGGCGCGCTCGCCGGCCTGAGCATCGGTGCAACCCCCAAGCGCGTCGACGCTCGGGATGCGCTGTGCGCGCGCGATGGGCTGACCCTCGAGACGCTGCCACAAGGCGCCAGGCTCGGCACCGGGTCGCCGCGCCGACGCGCGCAGGCGCTCGCGCTCCGCCCCGACCTGGAGGTCATCGACATCCGCGGCAACGTCGACACCAGGCTTGGCAAGGTGACCTCGGGCGAGCTCGACGCTGTCGTGCTCGCGGCGGCCGGACTCGAGCGGCTGGGCAGGCTGGACGAGGTGACCCAGCTGCTCGAACTCTCCACCTGGCCGACGGCGCCCGGGCAGGGAGCGCTCGCACTCGAGGTGCGCACGGGTGACGAGAACCTGGTCTCGAAGCTGGACCACGCCCCAACCCGCCTCATGGTGGAGACCGAACGTGGGGTGCTCGCGCGGCTCGAGGCCGGATGCGCCGCCCCGGTGGGCGTCACCGCGGCGATCGATGCCGGGCTGCTCTTCGTCTCAGCACGCGTCTACGCGCTGGACGGCACGGCGCAGCTCACCAGTTCGCACGCGCTGTACCCGGCAGACGTGAAGAACCCCGCTGACGAACTCGCCGACCGCGTCGTCGACGAGCTCCTCGCGGCCGGCGCCGCAGACCTCGCACCACTCGGCGGCAACCGGTGAACGGAGCCCTCGACGGTGCTCTCGTGCTCGTCCCGCGGGGCGGCACGTGGGGCGAATCCGTCGCGGCACGGTTGCGCGAGCACGGCGCAAGCCCCGTGATCGCGCCGCTCATCGAGTTCGCACCCGCCCCCGACCCGGATGCGCTCGACGCGGCCCTCTCTGAACTCGAGAATGAGGAATTCGACTGGGTGGTGTTCACGAGCGCAACGACGATCGAGGCGCTCGGCGGCACCCGGATCCCGGAGCGGACCAAGGTGGCCGCCGTCGGCGATGCCACGGCACACACCCTCACGACTGCCGGCGTGCGCGTCGACTTCCAGCCGGAAGCCGACGCATCCGCGCGCGCGATGGTCGACGAGTGGCCGGCCGACGGCGTGCGGGTGCTCATCCCGCACTCGGAGCTTGCGGCTCCCACGCTGGCCGACGGGTTGCGCGCGCGAGGCAATGACGTCGTTGCGGTGGCCGCCTACCGCAATCTCCCGGTCCCTGTCGCAGCCCAGGTGGCCGAGGCCGTCAGGAGCGGCGACTTCCGTGCCCTGTTCGTGACGTCGGGCAGCGTTGCACGCCAGGTTGCAGAGCAACTCGCGCCCGTGCCATCCGGAACCACCGTCGTCTGCATCGGCCCGCGCACCGCCGAAGAGGCAGCCGCGGCAGGACTACGAGTCGACCTCGTCGCCGAGCGTCGCAGCATCGACTCGATGATCGACTCCCTCATTCAAGCCAGCCAGGAGACACCATGAGTCTGCCCGACCGACCGCGCCGACTGCGCATGACCCCGGCGATGCGCCGGCTGGTCGCCGAGACCCGGCTGCACCGGGCCGAGCTGATCCTGCCGATGTTCGTGCGTGAGGGGCTGGCCGAGCCGGCGCCGGTCGGCTCGATGCCGGGGGTCATGCAGCACAGCATGGACTCCTTCCGGGCTGCGCTGAACGAGGCCGCCGCGGCAGGGATCGGGGGCGTGATGCTGTTCGGTGTTCCCGAGAAGAAGGATGCGATCGGCTCCGGCGCGACCGACGAGGACGGCATCCTGAACCAGGCGACGCGGGTCGCGATCTCCGAGGTGGGGGATGCGCTGGTCGTGCAGACCGACCTGTGCCTGGACGAGTTCACCGACCACGGCCACTGCGGCGTGCTGGATGCGGCCGGCAGGGTCGACAACGACGCGAGCCTGGAGCGTTACCGCGACATGGCGCTCGCGCAAGCCGCGGCCGGCTCAGCACTGCTCGGCCTGTCCGGCATGATGGACGGCCAGGTCGCCGCGGTGCGCGACGCGCTGGACACGGCCGGTTTCACCGACACCGCGCTGCTCGGATACGCCGCCAAGTACGCGTCCGCGTTCTACGGGCCGTTCCGCGAGGCGGTCGACTCGTCCCTGACCGGCGACCGCAAGTCCTACCAGCAGGACCCGGCGAACCGCCGCGAGGGCGTGCGCGAGGCGAGCATCGACCTCGATGAGGGCGCCGACGTGATCATGGTCAAGCCCGCGATGTCCTATCTGGACGTGCTCGCCGATGTCGCCGCGATCAGCAGCGTGCCGGTGTGGGCGTACCAGGTCAGCGGCGAGTACGCGATGATCGAGGCCGCGGCCGCGAACGGCTGGATCGATCGCGAGCGGGCGATCATGGAGAGCCTGATCAGCATCAGGCGGGCGGGAGCGGATGCGGTACTGACCTACTGGGCGATCGAGGCGGCAGGAGCGATATCACGATGACGACCAACGAGCAGGAATTCGAGCACGCGCGCGCGGTCATCCCCGGCGGCACCAACTCGCCGGTGCGCGCGTACGGCTCGGTGGGCGGCACACCCCGGTTCTTCCAGAGCGCACGCGGCCCGTACGTCACGGACGTCGAGGGCAACGAGTACGTCGACCTGGTCGCGTCCTGGGGTCCGGCCCTGCTCGGGCACGCGCATCCGGCGGTCGTGCAAGCGGTGCAGGATGCCGCGGCCCGCGGACTCTCGTTCGGCGCCCCGACCGCGGCCGAGACCGAGCTGGTCGAGCTCGTGCGAGAACGCGTGCCCGCCGTCGAGAAGCTGCGCCTGGTGTCGACCGGCACCGAGGCGACCATGACGGCAATCCGGCTCGCGCGCGGCTTCACCGGTCGCGACCTGCTGGTGAAGTTCGCCGGCCACTACCACGGCCACTCCGACTCGCTGCTGGCCGAGGCCGGGTCCGGGCTCGCGACGCTGTCGCTGCCCGGATCGGCGGGCGTGCCTGCCGCCGTCGCGGCCGAGACGCTGGTGCTCCCGTACAACGATCTCGACGCGGTGCGCGCAGCCTTCGAGGCGCATGAGGGCAGGATCGCTGCGGTCATCACCGAGGCTGCCGCGGCGAACATGGGCGTTGTCCCGCCGGATGCCGGGTTCAATCGCGCGCTGTCAGACCTGACGCGCGAACACGGTGCGCTGCTCATCCTCGACGAGGTGCTGACCGGGTTCCGCACCGGCCCGAGCGGGTGGTGGGGGATCGAGCGCGACGGTGACGCACCGTTCACGCCCGACCTGTTCACCTTCGGCAAGGTCATCGGCGGCGGGATGCCGCTCGCGGCGATCGGCGGCCGCGCAGACGTGATGGACCGGCTCGCGCCGGAGGGCCCGGTGTACCAGGCAGGCACGCTCAGCGGCAACCCGGTCGCGGTCGCCGCGGGCATAGCGACGCTCACGGCAGCGGATGGCCCGGTGTACGACCGGCTGGGGGCCGTCGCCGACACCATCGCCGACGCGGTGTCTGCCGCGCTCTCAGCCGAGGGGGTCGAGCACTCGGTGCAGCGCGCCGGCACGCTGTTCTCTTTCTCGTTCAGCGCCCAGCCGCCGCGCAACTACGACGCGGTGCGGCGGCAGGAGGCGTTCCGCTACCCGCCGTTCTTCCACGCCATGCTCGACGCCGGCGTCAGCCTGCCACCGTCGGTCTTCGAAGCGTGGTTCGTCACCGCAGCGCACGACGACGCGGCGGTGGACCGCGTGCTGACCGCGCTTCCGGCAGCCGCGCGCGCCGCGGCATCCGCCCGCCGCCCCTGACCGTCCGATGAGGTTTGTGCCACACGAGGCCGAACGTTCGCCCTCGGATGGCACAAACGTCATCGGAAGCAGGCAACGGGGCCGGAGGTTGGCGATCGAGGGTAAGTTAGCCTAACCTAACTACGGCCCTTTTCCCTTAGCTTCGGAGTCCTTCTTGAACCGCGCCCGCACCACGTCCCTGGTCGCCATTGCAGCATCCGCCGCGCTCATTCTCGCCGGCTGCAGCGCCACCCAGGAAGCGCCGGGCACGTCGGCCGAGCCGGCCAGCGACGGAGCCTTCACGCTCTACTCCGGTCGGGATGAGGCGCTCATCCAGCCGCTCATCGACCTGTTCGAGAAGCAGAGCGGCATCAGCGTGGATGTGCGCTACGGCAACACCGCCGAGCTGGGCGCGCTGCTGCTCGAGGAGGGCGACCGCACCCCGGCCCAGGTGTTCCTGTCACAGGATGCCGGTGCCCTCGGTGCGCTCGCGAACGCCGACCTCTTCGCCGAGCTGCCCGCGGACATCACCGAGCGCGTGCCGCAGGGCTTCACCTCGACAGACGGCAGCTGGGTCGGCGTCACCGGCCGCGCCCGGGCCATCGTGTACGACAGCGAGAAGCTCACCGAGGACGAGGTGCCGTCGAGCGTGGACGCGTTCGCCGAGCCGGAGTGGAAGGGCCGCTTCGGCATGGCACCGACGAACGCGAGCTTCCAGGCGTTCGTGACCGCCTACCGCGTGCTGAATGGCGAGAAGGCCGCCGACAAGTGGGTCGCCGCCATCGCCGACAACCAGCCGCAGATCTTCGAGAACAACCGCGCGGTGCTCTCGGCCGTCAACGACGGCGTGATCGAAGCCGGTCTGATCAACCACTACTACTGGTTCCAGCAGGCCGCGGAGACGGGGGCCGACAACATGCGCGCCCAGTTGTCCTACCCGGAGGCGGGCGACCCGGGCTCGATCGTGAACGTGACCGGCGCCGGGCTGCTCGCATCCGGTGCCAACGACGCGGACGCGCTCAAGTTCATCGACTTCCTGGTCTCGCCCGAGGCGCAGCAGCACTTCGTCGACGAGACCTACGAGTACCCGCTGATCGAGGGCGTCGAGGCGCCCGAGGGGCTGCCGGCGCTGGACAGCCTGCTGAACCCCAAACTGGACCTCGCCGACCTGGAGAGCCTCGAGGTCACGCAGGACCTGCTCGCCAGGTACGGCCTGATCTGACTCCGATGAGCGTCATCGGAGTCAGGCGCGCCCGCCGAAGACGCTCGCGCCTGGCTTCGGCACCACTTCCTCTGGTGCTGCTCGCGGCGGTCTGCGCGCTCGCCGCGGCCATCCCGCTCGTCTACCTGGTAGTCCGCACGGCCGACGCAGGCCTTGCCGTGCTCGTCGACACCCTGCTCCGCGAGCGCGTCCTCCGCCTGGCCGCCAACTCGGTGCTGCTCGCCATTGCGGTGACCGCAAGCTGCCTGGTGTTGGGTATCGCCGTCGCCTGGGTGCTCAGCCGCATCCGGCTGCCGGCGGGCAGGCTCGGCCTGCTGCTGACCGCGCTGCCGCTCGCGGTTCCCTCCTACCTGGCCGCCTACGGGTGGCTAGTCGTGTTTCCGACCCTGAACGGGTTCTTCCCGAGCTGGTTCGTGATGACCGCGGTCTGCACGCCGTATGTCGCGCTGCCCGTCGCGGCTGCGCTGCGCGGCGCATCCGGAGACCTGGAGGCGGTTGCGAGGACCCTCGGCCGGAACCCGCTCCAGAGTTTCATCGCGGCCACCCTGCCAAGGGTGCGGCCGGCCGCCACCGCAGGGGCGCTGCTGGTGTGCCTGTACACGCTGTCTGACTTCGGCGCCGTCTCCATGCTGCGGTTCCAGACCCTGACCTGGGGGATCAACTCGGCCTACGGCGCCAGCTTCGACCGAAACCAGGCCGCCATTCTCGCTCTGTTGCTGGTCGTGCTCGCGCTCATCGTCGTCGCGGGCGAGCGGCGCACGCGCGGTAGCGTCGTTGCGCCAGCGGCGCGCCCGGTGCCGCCCGTCGCGCCGCGTCGAGGGATGCTGCCGGTGTTCGCGGTGATCGTCCTGGCGGCACCGGTCGTCGGGGTCGTCGTCCCCGTGGCTGGCTTGCTGAGCCGGCTGCTTGAGGCCGAGACCATCCGCACGATCGACTTCGGCCGGCTGGCCGAGGCGATCGGCACGACCCTGCTGTTGGCGCTTGCGGGGGCCGTGGTCGCTGTTGCCCTCGCACTGCCGATCGCGGCGCTCGCCGCACGCTTCCGCGGGCGGCTGGTCAACGCGATCGAGGCTGTCGGCTATTTGGGACACGCGGTGCCCGGGATCGTCGTCGGCCTCTCGCTCGTCTTCTTCTCGCTGGCGGTGGTGCCCGCGCTCTACCAGACCGTCATCGTGCTGGTCTTCGCCTACGCGGTGCTGTTCATGCCCAAGGCGATCGGCTCGGCCAGGAGCGGGATCGAGGCGGTGCCGAACGGCCTCATCGCGGTGTCCCGCTCGCTCGGTCTGACCGCGTCGCAGACCTGGTGGCGGGTGACCGCGCGCATGGCCGCGCCCTCCATCGGCGTTGGCGCCCTGCTGGTGGCCATCGCGGTCATGAAAGAATTGCCCGCGACGCTGTTGTTGCGCCCGACCGGCATCTCGACCCTCTCGGTGGAACTCTGGAACCGCACCGAGATCTTCGAGTTCGGGGCGGCAGCACCGTACGCTGCCGCGCTTGTGCTGCTCGCGGCGGTTCCCGCGTTCGTGCTCTCCGGGGTGCGCGGCGTTGCCAAGGAGGAAGAGCTGTGAGCTGGGTGTCGGTCGACTCTCTTCGCGTCGGCTACGGCTCGCAGATGGTGCTCGACGGCGTCGACCTGACCGTGGACAAGGGCAACGTCGTCGCGGTGCTCGGCCCGAGCGGATGCGGCAAGACGACCCTGTTGCGCTCGATCGCCGGGCTGCTTCCGGTGACCGGCGGCAGCATCCGGATCGGCGACCGCGAACTCTCCTCGGCCAGCGTGCGCGTGCCCCCGGAGAAGCGCGGCATCGGCTGGGTGCCTCAGGAGGCCTCGCTGTTCCCGCACCTGAGTGTCGGCGAGAACATCGGCTTCGGCATCCCGCGCGGCAAGCAGCGAGCGGCGCGCATCGCCGAGCTGGCGACCCTGGTCGGGCTTGGCGACTACATCGACCGGTCACCCGCCCAGCTTTCCGGCGGTCAGGCGCAACGCGTGTCGCTTGCCAGGGCGCTCGCGCCGCGCCCAGACGTCGTGCTGCTGGACGAGCCGTTCGCCGCGCTCGACCCGATGCTGCGCACCGCCCTGCGCGCCGAAGTGGCAGAGCTGCTGCGCGGCCAGGGCTCCACGGCCGTGCTCGTCACCCACGATCAGGAGGAGGCGCTGTCGCTCGCCGACAAGGTCGCTGTCATGATGGGCGGCCGCATGCTGCAGTGGGGCAGCCCGGTCGACGTATACGAGCGGCCGACCACGCCGTGGGTCGCCAGGTTCGTCGGGGACACCGTCGAGTTCGCCGGGGTCTGGCGCGACGGGTTCGCCGACTGCGCGCTCGGCACGATCGAGGCGCTCCCGATGGACGGCCTCGCTGCGGGCGAGAGCATCCGTGTGGTGCTGCGCCCGGAGTGGGTGACGCTGGCGTCGGATGGCGCGGACGCGCGCGTGGTCGCCGTGTCCTACGCGGGGCACGACGCGCTCGTCACCCTCGAGCTGGCATCCGGGGACCGCCTGCGCTCACGCATCGCCGCACCCGACCTGCCGGCACCAGGAGACCGCGTCGGCGTGAAGCTGCGTCGCCGCGCGCTGGCTTACCGCTAGGGCTGGCCTACCGCTAGGCGGCGACCGACTCCCGTTCGCTCGTACGGGCGCGGATGATGAATCCGAAGCCCGCAGCGACGAAGAACATCAGCACGCCGTAGACGGCCGCGGGCAGCGACAGTTCTTCGCTGCCGAGCACCGTCTGGGCGATCACGATCGACAGGGTCGCGTTGTGGATGCCTATCTCGAAGCCGCTCGCGATGGCCTCGGAGCGCCGCACGCCCAGCCAGCGCGGCACGAAGTACCCGACCGTGAGGCTGATGACGCAGAACAGCACCGTGATCAGCGCGAGCGAGCCGATGTGCGTGGCAAGCAGCTCGAGGTTCGAGTAGACCGCGCCCGCGATGACGACCACCAGGATGACCACCGATGCGATGCGCACCGGCTTGTTCATCGCATCCGCAAACTTCGGTCGCCACCAGCGCACGAGCATGCCGAGCGCCACCGGCAGCAGCACGATCGCGAATACCTCGAGCGCCTTCGAGAACTGCAGGCCGAGCTGGTCGCCGCCCGGCATGAAGAACGCGATCGCGAGATTGGTGATGATGGGCAGCGTCACGACGGCGATGACCGAGTTCACAGCGGTCAGGCTGATGTTCAGCGCGACGTCACCGCCGAACAGGTGGCTGTACAGGTTCGCGGTGGTGCCGCCGGGGCTTGCCGCGAGCAGCAGCATGCCGACCGCGAGGACCGGCGGCAGCTGGAACGCGATCACGAGGCCGAAGCAGATGGCCGGCAGCAGCAGCAGCTGGCAGACGAGCGCGATGATGACGGCTTTCGGATGCTTGCCGACCCTGGCGAAGTCACCGAGGGTGAGGGTGAGGCCGAGCCCGAACATGATGATGCCGAGCGCGACGGGCAGTCCTATGGTGGTCAACGTTGATCCCATGGGCACACCCTATTGGGCGGGAAGCGCCAAAGGCGAGAGTCAGTCGTTCGCGGCGGCGATCAGGCGATCGAGCACGATCTTTGCCTGCTCCAGTTGATCCAGCGGCAGGCCGAGCCGTTCCACGATCTTGCCGGGCACTTCCAGTGCCTTCTCGCGCAGAGCCAGCCCATCCGGAGTCAGCGTGACCTCGAGTGCGCGCTCATCGTGAGCGCTGCGCTGGCGGTGCACGAGCCCGGCCTGCTCCAGACGCTTGAGCAGCGGCGAGAGGGTTGCAGATTCGAGCGACAGCGCATCGGCGAGCTCGCTCACCGAACGGGGGCTCTTCTCCCACAGCGCGAGCATGACCAGGTACTGCGGGTGTGTCAGGCCGAGCGGCTCGAGCACCGGACGGTAGAGGCCGATGACGCTGCGCGATGCCACCGCGAGTGCGAAGCACACCTGCCGCTCGAGCGAGAGCGGGTTGGCGTCGAGTGTTGGCGCCTGTGTCACGGAACCCCCTGAATGGCTAGTACACTAATGAATCGTACGCTAAGGATCAGGTGATGGAAGAGCGCAGGTCGTTCCGGTGGGCTAAACGCCTCAACAGGACCTTTTTCCCTGTCTTCGGGCCCGCGCAGCTCAGCCCGTACGGCGAGCCGGACAAGGTGCCGGTTGCGGACCGGAGCTGCCCGATGTGCGGCCACGTCATGTCGTCGCACGTGATCGAGCCCGGCGACGTCTACCGCTCGACGAAGCTGCACTGCCCGAGCTAGCTGCCGGTTGCGCGGGTGCACTTTCCACCCGCGGGTCGAATTCGACCCGCGCGCGGAAGTTCGACCCGCGGGGGCGAATTGCCTGCAGCTACCCCATCAGGAGCGGCAGCAGCTCGGTCGGCTTGTCGACCGCAGTCAGTGCGCCCTCTTCCTCGTGCGAGTTGCCGTAGCCCCAGCGCACGAAGATCGCCGGCAAGTCGTGCGCAGCCGCGCCCTCGACGTCGTAGTCGCGATCACCCACCATCACCGGGTTGCTCAGGTCGGCGTCGATCATCCGGAACCGGGTGAGCGCCTCGGCGATGACATCCTTCTTGGCGCTGCGGATCTCGTCGATCGACGACCCAGAGATGACCCGGAAGTACTGGGTCAGGTTGGCGTGGTCGAGGATCACGGATGCCGGAAACTCGGGCTTCGAGGTTGCCAAAGCGATCGGCATCCCGCTGTCGTGCAGCGTGCGCAGCACCTTCGCCATGCCGGGGAAGATCGGGCTGGTGTGCGCCCCGCTCTCGAGGTAGTGCTCGCGGTAGATCGCGAGCGCCTGCGCCGACTCGGTTTCAGTCATCCCGGCGCGGTCGCGGAACGAGTCCAGGATCGGCGGCCCGACCCACTCGCGCAGCTCCTCCTGTGACGGCACAGGGCGGCCCAGCTTCTCGAACATGTAGCCGAGGGACGCGGTGATGCCGGGCGCGGAGTCCGCGATCGTCCCATCGAGGTCGAACAGTACGCAGCTCCAGCGAGTATCCATAGCCATCCGAGCCTACTTCGCGCCCGGGGCAGCGCGGTTCAGAACAGTCGCGAGTGGGAGGTGTCGAGGCCGCGCATCGCGTCGTAGTCGAGCACGAGGCAGCGGATGCCGCGGTCCTCGGCCAGGGTGCGCGCCTGCGGCTTGATCTCCTGGGCGGCGAACACGCCGGCGACCGGCGACAGCAGCGGGTCGCGGTTCATGAGCTCGAGGTAGCGGGTGAGCTGCTCGACGCCGTCGATGTCGCCGCGCCGCTTGATCTCGACCGCGACCGACTTGCCCGTCGCATCCGTCGCCAGGATGTCGACCGGGCCGATGGCGGTCATGTACTCGCGGCGGACCAGGCGGTGGCCGTCGCCGAGCAGGTCGATCTGCTCGGCCAGCAGCCGCTGCAGGTCGGCCTCGACGCCGTCCTTCTGCAGGCCGGGGTCGATGCCGAGGTCGTGGGAGGAGTCGTGCAGGATCTCGTGGATCGAGATCACGAGCATGTCGGAGGTCTTCGCGTTGCGCACCTTCCACACCTCGCGGATGCCGGCCTCCTCGTGCTCCGGCTCGGGGTCGAGCACAGAGAAGGTAGCGGGCGGGCTCATCCAGTTGAGCGGCTTGTACGACAGCGAGTCGGAGTGCACCAGCACGCTGCCGTCGCTCTTCAGCATGAGCAGGCGGGTCGCGAGCGGGAGGTGTGCGCTGAGACGACCGGCATAGTCCACTGAGCAACGGGCAACCACGAGACGCACGCGTTAGAGCGTAGCCGAGAAGAAAACCCTGCCCGTTCCAAGGTGTACGGCGTAGTTTCCCTCGAAACCGTCAACGAGGAGGAACCATGTCATCCGTCGCACGCGTCACCACCGTCACCGCACGCTCCGAGACCAGCTTCGAGGACGCTGTCCGCATCGGCGTCGATCGCTCGCACAAGACCCTGCGCAATGTCTCGGGTGCCTGGGTGAAGGAACAGAAGGTCGAGTGCAACGACGGGCAGATCGTCGCCTGGAGCGTCGTGCTCGAAGTCACCTTCGTGCTCGACGAATAGGAACCGGCGTCAGCGGCCGGCGCCGGTGACGATCCAGCGCTCGCCGCGGGAACGCAGGCCGAGGGTCAGCGCGCGGGCGCCCATGTAACCGAAGCCGAGCGCAGCCCACAACCACGGCAGGGACGCATCCGCCAATGCGACCCAGACCAGTAGCGGCGCGAACATCGCCACATTCACGAGACCGGTGATGGCCAGGTAGCGCGCGTCGCCCGCGCCGATCAGCACGCCGTCGAGCACGAAGACGTAGCCGGCCAGCGGGATGCCTGCTGCCATCACGAACATGGTGACCATCAGCAGCTGGTGCACTTCGCTGTCGCTCGTGAACACGGGGCCGATGATCGGGGCGAGAGCTGCGACGATCAGGCCCAGCCATGCACCGTGGACTAAGCCGTGCCAGATCAGGCGTCTGGTGATCGCCTTCACGCGCGGCACATCGGATGCGCCCAGGCCGTGCCCGATGAGCGCCTGGCCCGCGATCGCGAGCGCGTCGAGGATGAAGGCCAGCGTCGCGAACACCGTCATCGCGATCTGCATGGTCGCCAGCTCGGTCACCCCCAGGCCGGTCGCGACGAACACCGTGGCAAGCATCGCGGCACGCAACGCCGCGGTGCGCACGAACAGCCAGACCCCGGCACCGGCTGCGCTGCCGATGCCGTCGAGGCCGGGTCGCAGCAGGGCACCCGATGCACGCGCCGCGCGCACCGCCATCACGATGTACACCACCGCCATCGCCCACTGAGCGACGACCGTGCCGGCCGCCGACCCGGCGACGCCCCAACCGAAGCCGTAGATGAACAGCGCGTTGAGGGCGGCGTTCACACCGAAGCCCGCCGTCGGCGACGATGAGCGGGGTCCTGGTGTCCTGCAGTCCGCGCAGCAGTCCGTTCGCGGCGATCACGATCAGCATGCCGGGGATGCCCCACAACGACACCGAGAAGTAGGTCTCGGCCGCCACCGACACCTCTTCGCTCGCCCCGAACAGCCGCACCAGCCATCCGGCGGTCGGCAGTCCGACGACCACGAGCGCGACGCCGATGCCGAGGGCGAGCCACATGCCATCGATGCCGGCACGGATCGCACCGGCCCGGTCGCCGGAGCCCAGCCGCCTGGCAACCGCCGGCGTCGTCGCGTAGGCCAGGAAGATCAGCAGGCCGACCATGGTCTGCAGCACGGCGCTGCCGATCGACAGGCCCGCGAGGGGAACCTCACCGAGGTGGCCGACCAGGGCCGTGTCGGTGAGCAGGAAGAGTGGTTCGGCCACGAGCGCGCCGAGGGCGGGTACAGCCAACCGCATGATCTCGCGGTCAAGGAGGCGATTTGTGGTGCTGATGGGGTCGAGTCTAAGGACTCGTGGACCCTTCACGAAGTTAGGTTAGGCATGCCATACTTGAGGCCGTGCTTTTTCCCACTCTCGTGAAGGACGCGCGCCCGGGTTATCGCCCCTTCAGCGCCACCGTCGCGCGCGTTGCGCGGCTGACCCCGCACTTCACCCGGGTGACGTTCACCGGCGACGATTTCGGCACCTTCGGCACGGATGCGCTCGACCAGCGGGTGAAGATCGTCTTCCCCTTGGCGGACGGCACGATCACCGACTTCGGCGCCGAGGATGCCGAGACCATCACCGCGGGCACCTGGTACGCGCGGTGGCGCGCACTGCCCGACGAGAAGCGCAACCCGTTCCGCACCTACACCGTCCGCGCGGTGCGCCCAGAGCTGGCCGAGCTCGACGTCGACATGGTCACCCACGGCGACGGCGGACCGGCGGCGCGTTGGCTCGCCGGCGCCGCAGCGGGCGACCAGGTGGTCATCGTGGGCCCGGATGCGCACAGCCTCGATTCCGGAATCGGCATCGACTTCCACCCAGGCAGCGCGACCAGGCTGCTGCTGGCGGGCGACGAGACGGCCGCGCCGGCGATCTGCGCCGTGCTCGAGTCGCTGCCGGCGGATCGCGAAGTGCACGCCTTCATCGAGATCCCGGATGCCGCCGACGCGCTCCCGATCGACTCTCCCGCCGACGCGCGGGTCACCTGGCTGCCGCGCGGTGCAGCAGCGCACGGCTCACTGCTCGACCCCGCAGTGCGGGACTGGGTCGCAGGCAATCATCAGGCCTACGCATCCGCTCTCTGCGACCGGGCTCAACAGCTCGACGATGTGGATGTCGACACCGAGCTGCTCTGGGACTCCTTCGGTGAGGCCTCGACCTCGACGCCCGGCAGCTTCTACGCCTGGCTGGCGGGCGAGTCGGCCGTCATCAAAGGCCTGCGCCGGCTGCTGGTGAGCGAGACCGGGATCGACCGGGGGCGCGTGTCGTTCATGGGGTACTGGCGGCTCGGTCGAGCAGAAGCCCAGTAGTGCGCCGCGCCGCCGCACTGCTCGTCGCGTTCGCGGTCCTTGCCGTCGTCGCCTGGCTGAGCCTCAGCCTCGGTGCGCGGGACGTCGCGCCACACGTGGTGCTCGAGGCGCTGTTCGCACCGAACGCCGCGAACGCCGATCACGTCGCCATCACAGAGCTGAGGCTGCCGCGCACCTTGATCGGGCTCGCCGTCGGGCTCGCGCTGGGCGTCTCCGGCGCGATCATGCAGGGCATCACCCGAAACCCGATCGCAGACCCCGGACTGCTCGGCGTGAACGCCGGCGCCTCCCTGTTCATCGTGCTGGCCATCTCGGTGCTCGGCATCACCTCGCCCGCCGGCTACATCTGGTTCGCCTTCGCCGGCGCCGCCGGAGCAGCGCTGCTGGTCTATGGCATCGGCGCGCTCGGCCGGGGAGGGCTCAGCCCGGCCGGGCTGGCCATCGCGGGGACCGCGTTGACCGCCGGACTCACCTCGATCATCACGCTGCTGCTCATCACCGACGTGCAGACCCTGTCCGCATACCGGTTCTGGGCGGTCGGCTCGCTCGCCGGCCGCGACCTGGGGACGCTGCTGCAGCTGCTGCCGTTCCTCGTGCTGGGCATCCTGCTCGCGACCCTCGCCGGACGGTCGCTCAACCTGCTCGCCCTCGGTGACGACCTCGCGCGCGGCCTCGGCCAGAACCTCACGCTGGCCCGGTTGACCAGCGGCGTCGCGGTCGTGCTGCTCTGCGGCACGGCGACTGCGCTCGCCGGTCCGATCGTGTTCGTCGGCCTGGTGGTGCCCCACCTCATCCGGCCGTTCACCGGCCCGGACCATCGCTGGCTGCTGATCTTCTCCGCCCTCGTCGGGCCGATCGTGCTGCTTGCGGCGGATGTCGTCGGGCGGTTGATCATCCGGCCCGCAGAACTCGAGGCCGGACTGGTGGTCGCCCTGATCGGCGCCCCGATGCTCATCGCGCTCGTGCGCCGCACCCGGGTGGAGGCGCTGTGACCGAGGAACTGGTGCGCACATCTCCGGATGCCCGTGCCCTGCTCGCGCGGGTGCGACTCGCCCGCCGTCGCCGGCTCGTGCTCGTGACAGTGGGGCTCGCGACCGCCGTGCTGGTACTGGTTGGGGTGAGCCTCACCACGGGCGCCTTCGCGATCGCTCCGGCGGACCTGCTGGCGACCATCTTCGGCCAGGGCGAACCGTCGTCCAATTTCGTGGTCTGGCGGCTGCGCATTCCACGGCTGCTGCTCGGCATTCTCGCTGGGACCGCGTTCGCGCTCGCCGGGGCCCTGTTCCAGACGCTGCTGCGGAACCCCCTCGCCAGCCCGGACATCCTCGGCATCTCCGGCGGGGCGAGCGCCGCGGCCGCGTTCGGCATCCTGGTGCTCGGGGTCAGCGGGCTCGTCGTGTCGGCACTGGCGCTCATCGGCGGCATCACCGTCGCCCTCGCGATCTACGGCCTCGCCTGGCAGCGCGGAGTGGCCGGCTACCGGTTCGTGCTCATCGGTGTCGCGTTCGCCTTCCTCGCTCAGGCGGTGATCGGCTACCTCCTCAGCCGCGGTGATGTGCGCGACGCGCAGCAGGCGCTGGTCTGGACGGTCGGTGGCCTCGGCAACGCCGGCTGGGAGGAGCTCGCCGTGCTCGCCGGCACACTCGCGGTGCTCATCCCGCTGCTCATCGGCACGCTCGCCCGGCTGCGAGTCATGCAGCTCGGCGATGCGTCGGCATCCGGTCTCGGCGTGCGAGTCGAACCGACCCGCCTGGTTGTGCTGCTCATCGCCGTCGCGCTCGCGGCGATCGCCACCGCGATGACCGGGCCGATCGCGTTCGTCGCCTTCGTCTCTGCGCCCATCGCGCGCAGGCTCGTTGGCGCCGGCTCTCTCGCCCTGGTGCCGAGCGCGCTCACCGGCTGCGCCATTGTGCTGGGCGCCGATCTGGTGGCCGGACTGCTGGTGCCGACCGCTCAGGTGCCGGTCGGCATCGTGACGGCCATGATCGGCGCGCCCTATCTGCTGTGGCTCATGACGACCCGTTCCGAAAGGTTTCGAGGATGACAGCCAACCACCAACTGCGCGCTGAGGGTCTCTCCCTCGCCTACGACGGCCGGCCAGTCATCGACGGACTCGCCCTCGAGGTGCCCGCGGGGCAGACCACGGTGATCGTCGGCGCCAATGCGAGCGGCAAGTCGACGCTGCTGAAGGGCCTCGCACGACTGCTGACGCCCGCCTCCGGCCGGGTCACCCTCGACGGCCGGGACATCCGGGAGTACGGCGCTAAGGCGTTCGCGCGCGTGGTCGGGATTCTTCCCCAGCAGCCGGTCGCGCCCGAGGGCATCACGGTCGCCGACCTCGTGTCGCGCGGACGCTACCCGCACCACGGCATCCTGCAGCGGGACACCGCAGCCGATGTTGCGGCGATCGCGGATGCGCTGGAACTCACCGACACCCTCGACCTCGCCGAGCGCAGGCTCGATGAGCTCTCCGGCGGCCAGCGGCAGCGTGTCTGGGTGGCGATGGCGCTCGCCCAGGATCCGGAGATCCTGCTGCTCGACGAGCCCACCTCGTTCCTCGACCTCGCCCACCAGGTCGAGCTCCTCGACCTGCTGCATCGGCTCCGCCTCGATCGCGGCACCACAGTCGTCATGGTGCTGCACGAACTCAATCTCGCGGCGCGGTACGCGGATCATCTGGTCGTGATGAGCGACGGGCGAATCGTTGCAGGCGGTCGCCCCGCGGACGTGCTCACAGTGCAGCGGGTTGCGGAGGCGTTCTCGCTCGAGGCCCGAATCGTGCCCGACCCGGTCTACGGTGCCCCGATGGTGGTCCCGATAGGCCGCTTCCACGGTGCGGATGCCCGGCAAGAGTTGTGAGAGACCGGATCGATAGGTTAGGTTAGGCAAGCCTAACTTTGACCTTCCCTTCCGGAGACCCCAGTGCATGTCCGCCGTCCCGCCGCCCTGCTTGCCGCAGCCGCAGTGCTCGCCCTCAGCGCCTGCTCCATGGGCGACCCCGGCAACCCGGGTCCAGGGGCGAGCAACGGTGCCGTAATCCAGCACGCCTTCGGCGAGACCACGGTGCCCGAGGACCCGCAGCGTGTCGTCACGCTGGGCTGGGGCGCCACCGACGCCGCGATCGCGCTCGGAGTCGTCCCGGTCGGCATCGAGGCGCAGGCCTACGGCGGTGACGAACAAGGGGTGCAGCCGTGGGTCGCGGAGGCGCTCGACGAGCTGGGGGCCGACACCCCGACGGTGATCCCGTCGTCGACCGAGGAGCCCGCCTACGAGGACATCGCGGCGCTGAAGCCCGACCTCATCCTCGCGCCGTACTCCGGGATCACTAAGGCCCAGTACGAACTGCTGAGTGAGCTCGCGCCGACCGTCGCGTACCCCGAGGCACCGTGGACGACGCCGTGGCGCGACACGATCGAGATCGTCGGCACCGCACTCGGCAAGGAAGACAAAGCCACCGACGTGCTCACGAAGATCGATGAGCGGATCGCTGCGGCCGCGGCCGAGCATCCGGAGTTCGACGGCCTCACCGTCGCGGCGGTGTGGGACGTGGCCGGCACCTTCTACGTGTACAAGCCGGAAGACGCGCGCGTCGAGTTCCTCTTCGAACTCGGCTTCCAGAACGCGCCGGCGGTGGATGAGCTGGCGAACGGCGACTCCACCTTCACCTACACGCTCAGCTACGAGGAGCTCGACAAGCTTGCCTCCGACGTGCTGGTCGCGTTCGCCGACACCGAGACGGATGCGCAGAAGTTCCTCGCACAGCCGTACGCGGGCACCATCCCGGCCGTGAAGACCGGCGCGGTCGCTTCGGTCACCGGCACGCAGCTCATCGCCGCCGTGTCCCCGCCGACCGCGCTCTCCCTCACCTGGGGGCTCGACGAATACGTCGCGGCGCTCGCCGAGGCCGCCACCGCCGCACGCGGCTGACCATTCCGGCAGCGTCCGCTCGCCAATAGGCTGTGAGGATGACCGACGCAGCCCTCGCCTCCGGAATCGCACACGACGAACTCGACCCGGGGGTGCGGCCGCAAGACGACCTGTACCGCCACGTGAACGGGAAGTGGATCGAGCGCACCGAGATCCCGTCGGACAAAGCGCGTTACGGCTCCTTCTACCTGCTCGCCGAGGACGCGGAGCAGGCGGTACGCGAGATCATCCTGGAAGCGCAGGGTGCCGAGCCCGGCACAGAGGAGCGCAAATTCGGCGACCTGTTCGCGAGCTTCATGAACGAGGGTCGCATCGAGGAACTCGGCAAGGCCCCGCTCGCGCCTCTGCTCGAGCGGGTGGACGCGGTCGACTCGATCGAAGCCCTGCTTGCCACGCTCGGCGTGCTGGAGCGTCAGGGCATGAGCGGCTTCGTGCAGCTCTTCGTCGACAACGACCCCGGCAACCCGGAGCGCTACCTGGTGTTCGTCGAACAGTCGGGGCTGGGGCTGCCCGACGAGTCGTACTACCGCGAGGAGAAGTTCGCGGATGTGCGTCACAAGTACCTTGAGTTCGTCGAGACCATGCTGCGCCTGGCTGGGGTGGCGGATGCGGCCGCGGCGGCGAAGCGCGTCTTCGCCCTCGAAACCGACCTCGCGGTGCACCACTGGGACAACGTGACATCGCGGGACAGCGAGAAGACCTACAACCTGCGCAGCTGGAGCGACCTGGAAGGTCCGAACCTGGACGGCTGGCTCGCCGCCCTCGGCGCCCCGGAGGGCTCCTTCAACGAGGTCGTCGTGCGCCAGCCGAGCTTCCTCACCGGATTCGCCGGTCTGCTCACCGATGACCGGCTGCAGGCGTGGTCCGACTGGCTGCGCTGGCAGGTCATCCGCTCGAACGCGCCGTACCTGTCCAGCGACTTCGTGCAGGCCAACTTCGACTTCTACGGCAAGACCCTCACCGGAACGCCGGAACTGCGCGACCGCTGGAAGCGCGGCGTCTCACTCGTCGAAGGCATCATGGGCGAGGCGGTCGGCAAGATCTACGTCGAGCGTCACTTCCCGCCGTCGGCCAAGCACGCCATGGATGAACTCGTCGAGAACCTGATCGAGGCGTACCGGCAGTCGATCCGCGGCTTGTCATGGATGACCGAGGCAACGCGCATCCGGGCGCTGGAGAAGCTGGAGAAGTTCACGCCGAAGATCGGCTACCCGGTGAAGTGGCGCGACTACTCGACCCTGCCGATCGACGCGAACGACCTCATCGGCAACGTCCGCGCGGGCAGCGAGTTCGAGTTCCAGCGCGAGTTGGGCAAGATCGGCAAGCCGCTGGACCGTGATGAGTGGTTCATGACCCCGCAGACGGTCAACGCGTACTACAACCCTGGTTTCAACGAGATCGTGTTCCCCGCATCCATCCTGCAGTTCCCGTTCTTCGATGAGACGCGGGATGCAGCGGCGAACTACGGCGGCATCGGCGCCGTCATCGGGCACGAGATCGGGCACGGTTTCGACGACCAGGGCTCCAAGTACGACGGCGACGGGCGCCTCACCGACTGGTGGACCCAGGAGGACCGCGCCGCGTTCGAGAAGCTCGCCAGCGCGCTCATCGAGCAGTACAACGACCTCGCCCCGGCGCAGGTGCCGGAGCACAAGGTCAACGGCGCGCTCACGATCGGGGAGAACATCGGCGACCTCGGCGGCCTCGGCATCGCCTGGAAGGCCTACCTCCTGTCGCTCGGCGGCGAGGAGCCGCCGGTGATTGATGGCCTCACCGGTGCCGAGCGGTTCTTCCTGTCCTGGGCGCAGATCTGGCAGCTCAAGGCGCGGGACGAGGAGGTCATCCGGCTGCTGGCCATCGACCCGCACTCGCCCAACGAGTTCCGCTGCAACCAGATCATCCGCAACGTCGACGCCTTCTATGAGACATTCTCTGTCACCGAGGGCGATAGGCTGTGGCTCGACCCGAGCGAACGCGTGAGTATTTGGTAGCCACCCGAGATCAGTTGCGCCGCGACAGGATCCGCACCCCGCGGACGCCCCGCCATCGCGGGACTGGAGGAACGGAAAACTTCTCCAGCAGCTTCACCGCGCTCGGAAATCTGGCCTACGACGGCGCCAAGACCTCGGCGTGCGTCATCGACCTCCGCTCGGGCACCAAGCTGTTCTCGGTCGACGACCGGATCGTCCTGCCGACCGCCAGCATCGGCAAGGTCCTCCTCCTCATCGAGGTGTCTGCCCGGCTGACCGCGCGCGACTTCTCCGGCTACGGCATCCTCGACAAAACCCCACTCGACTCCATCGGCGACTCTGGGGTGTGGCAGCACCTCCAGGCGCCGTCCCTGCCGGTCGCCGATCTCGGAACGCTCATCGGGGCGACGAGCGACAACCTGGCCACCAATGTGCTGCTGCGCCAAGTGGGACTCGACGCCGTGCGCGCCCGCGCCGAGTCGCTTGGCCTCGCCCGCACCGCGCTGCTGGACATCGTGCGCGACACCAGAGGTCCGGATGACGCGCCGCAGCTCTCTGTCGGGTCGACCGCCGAACTCGCCTGGCTCTTCGCTGCGCTCGCGCGCGGCCAGATCGTCGACCAGCAGACCAGCCAGCGCGTGATGGGCTGGCTGTCGCTCAACACCGACCTGTCCCTCGTTGCCAGCGCCTTCGGCCTGGACCCGTTGGCGCATCGCGGCGGCACCCACGGCATCCAGCTCGTCAACAAGACCGGCACGGATGTCGGCGTGCGCAGCGACGTCGGCGTGCTGTACGGACCCAGGACTGCGGTCTCCTACGCGGTGACGGTGCAGTTCAAGGACACGTCGCTCGAGGCACGCCTGCGCGCCATCGAGGCCATGCGCGCGGTGGGAACCGACCTGCTCGAGTACGCGTCGGCCAACGTCACACGCAGTCTGTCGAGCTGAGGCATCCGGCGACCAGACCGCAGACCGTCTGAAGTAATTCTGAGAACTCGCCATGTCTGAACGTCTGCTGGTAGCGAGTTGTACGGCCGCCAGTACGCTGGAACCTGCACGCCAACCTGAATGGAGCTAAACATGCGCAGTAAGATCGCACTGCTTGTCGGACTCGGCGTTGGCTACGTGCTCGGCTCTAAGGCCGGTCGCGAACGCTACGAGCAGATCAAGGACAAGGCCGAGTCTCTCTGGAATGATCCCCGAGTCCAGAAGCAGGTCAGCAATGTCAGCGATTTCGCCAAGGAGAAGGCGCCAGAGGTCGTCGACTTCGTAAGCGATAACGTGAAGAAGGTCGCCGGCCGCGGCAAGGGCGCGAACGGCAAGACGGGTACCACCACCGGGACCGCCACGGGAACCACTGGCACGACGACCGGCACCACCGGGACGACCGGCACGACGCCGGGTTCGACCGGACCCGGCGCGTCCAGCACGCCCGGCACCTCGAAGAGCAAGTAACGCATGTCGGACACGCGTCCCGACGCTCCGCGCCGCTCCCTGTTCTCGCTCATCGGGAGCCTGCCGGGGCTGATCAGTGAGCTCATCAAGGCGGAGATCGAGCAGGCGAAGGCCGAACTCTCGATCAAGCTGAAGCAGCTCGGCGTCGGCGCGGGCTTCCTCGCGGTCGCCGCCGCCTTCGGGTTCTTCGCCCTCGGCGTGCTGGTTGCCGCCGCCATCCTGGGCCTCGCCGTGGTTCTGCCAGGATGGGCCGCCGCCCTCATCGTCGCCGGGCTGCTGCTGATCATCATGGCGATCCTCGGGCTGGTGGGCGTGCGGAAGCTAAAACAGGGCAGCCCGCCGACACCGACAGAGACGATGCAAAGCGTGCGACGAGACGTCGACGCCATCAAGGGAGAGTAGGAGCACGCACACATGAGCATGACACCGGCGCACAATCGAGTGACCACAACCCGGGCTGAGCTGACCGAGACGCTCGACGCGATCGAGGACAGGCTGAACATCCCGAAGCAGGCGCGAATGGCGACAGAGCGCGCGAAGGCGTCCTACGAGCGCAACCCGGTGCCGTGGATCATCGGCGCGTCGGCAGCACTCATGGTGGTCGCCGGGCTCGTCGCGTGGGCGATCTTCAGCGACGACTGACACGGCCGAATTTGCTCTAGCCGCGGACCGGGGCAATATGGGAGTGTATGACCGCCCCAAGACCCGAGAGCTGAATGAGCCCCCATCGCAGTAAGAAGCCGCTGAATTCGTGGCGCGTTCTCGTGCCGCGCGGCGGCGAGTGGGGCAACACCCTCGCGGCGAATCTGCGATCGCACGGGGCCAGCCCACTGATCGCGCCGATGGTCAACTTCGCCAGCGCGGAGGACACCGACGCGCTGAATGACGCAATCGCGCGCCTGCAGGCGGGAGCCTTCGACTGGCTGATCGTGTCGAGCCCGACGACCGTCGACGTGCTGCACAGTCAGGGCGTCACCATTCCCGCGAACACCCGGGTGGCGGCGATGGGCGAGACCACAGCATTCGCGCTGCGGCAGGCGGCGTTCCGGGTCGACTTCGTGCCGGAGTACGACCGTTCACCGCGCGGCTTTGTGAAGGAATGGCCCGAGATGGGGTCGGATGCGACGGCGCTCGTCTTCCGCTCGGACATCGAGGAGCCGTCGCTCGAGAAGGCGGTCGGCCAGTTGGGGCTGCGCTCGGAGCTGGTGATCGCCTACCGCACAATCGGTGTGCAGGTGGAACCGGATGTCGCGGCCGAGGTCGCGAACGGGGGAGTCAGCGCCATCCTGATCACTTCGGGCAGTGTTGCGCGGCAGGTGAAGGCGCAGCTGGCGCCACTCCCGGAGGGGACGATCGTCGCCGCGATCGGCCCGCGCACGGCGTGGGACTCCCGCACGCTCGGCATCGAGGTGGATCTCATCGCCGAGACCCGCACGCCGGAGGGACTCATCGAGGCGCTGATCGAGCGCGCTCGCGGCCTGGCCTAGGCAGGCTCAGCCGAAGAGTGCCATGACCTTCTCGAAGCGGTCCTGCGGCACGGTCTTCAACTCGCCGAGGGCCTCCTCGAACGGCACGTCGACGATGTCGATGCCGCGCAGCGCGACCATCCGCCCCCACTTCTTGGCCAGCACGGCGTCAAGCGCGGCCTGACCGAACCGGGTCGCGAGCACGCGATCGTAGGCGCTGGGCGTTCCGCCGCGTTGGATGTGGCCGAGCGTCGTCGCGCGCGTCTCGATGCCGGTGCGCTCTTCGATCATCGGTGCCAGCATTTCGCCGATCCCGCCCAGGCGGGGCCGTCCGAAGGCGTCGAGTCCGCGTTCCGAGTGCACGTCGGTCATGGTGTCGAGCGCGAAACCCTCGGCGACGGCGACCAGGGGCGCCCGGCCGCGGTCGTGCGCCTTGGTGACCCATTCGCAGATCTGCTCGATCGAGGTCGCCTGCTCGGGGATCAGGATGACGTGCGCGCCGGCCGCAATGCCGGAGTGGAGCGCGATCCAGCCGACGTGGCGTCCCATCACCTCGGCCACCATGCAGCGGCCGTGCGCTTCCCCGGTCGTGCGCAGACGGTCCATGGAGTCGGTGGCGATCTGAACGGCGGTGTCGAAGCCGAAGGTGTAGTCGGTGCCGCCGAGGTCGTTGTCCACGGTCTTCGGCACACCCACGATGGGCAGGCCGTCATCCGACAGCCGCTTGGCGGCCGCCAGTGTGCCCTCTCCGCCGATGACGATGAGCGCATCCACACCCGCCCCGGCCATGACCTCACGGACCCGGTCGGTGCCGCCGTACTCGAACGGGTTGGTGCGCGACGTGCCGATGATGGTGCCGCCGAGCTTGCTGATGCCCATGATCTGGTGGCGGGTCAGCGGGTCATAGTTCTCCTCGACGACGCCCTTCCAGCCATCCCGGAAGCCCACGAACTCGAGCCCGTGGAGTTGGATGCCCTTGAACACGATTCCGCGGATGACCGCGTTCAGTCCGGGTGCGTCGCCGCCGCTGGTCAGAATGCCGATTGCCATAGAACCATTGTGGTCTACGGAGTTTCGTCACTCTCAGTTACGCCCGTTTCGAACAGGCCCTCATCGGACTCTGCGTTGTCGATCTCGATCTCGCCGCTGTCAGGCGGGAGCCCCTCGGTGTCTTCGACCCGGGCGAGCAGCTCGTCGGCTACTTCCTTGGAGTGATCAGGATGCTCGGGGTCCCATGCGACCGGGCCGCCTTGGTTCGCGAACGGGTCAAAACCGGCCATGGTCTTGCTCCTTCCGCTCGCGGTCAGGCCCATGTTAACCACCTCGCCTGAGGGTGTAAAGGAACTGGCTGGGATCAGCCGAATGCCTCGAGCACGGCCATCGCGGCGTTGTGCCCGCCGATGCCGCTGACGGCACCGCCGCGCTGGGCGCCAGAGCCGCACAGCAGGATGCGTTCGTGGTCGGTTGCAACGCCCCACCGCTGGGCGGGGCTGCCCAGCTCGGCGTCGTCCTCCGCGAACGGCCAGGCGAGCGGGCCGTGGAAGATGTTGCCGCCGGGCATCCCGAGGGCCGCCTCCAGGTCGAGAGTGGTCTTCGTCTCCACGCACGGCCAGCCGTCGGAGTTGGTGAGAAGCACCGACTCGATCGGTTCGGCGAGCACGGAGTCCAGGGACTTCAGCACGGCGTCCTGCAGCTTCACCCGCATCTCGTCGTTGTTCTCCTGGGTCAGCAGTCGGTCCGGGGTGTGCAGCGCGAACACCGTGAGGGTGTGCGCCCCGCTGGCCTGCAGTTCCGGCGAGAGGATGCTGGGATCGGTGAGCGAGTGACAGTAGATCTCCGCTGGCATCGGCTCCGGGACGCCGCCCGTGTTGGCGATGTCGAAGGCGGTCTGCAGTTGGCTGTACAGCTCGTTGATGTGGAAGGTGCCGCCGAACGCCGCGCGCGGGTCGATGCCCTCGTCCCGCAATCGCGGGAGGCGCGACAGCATGAGGTTGACCTTGACCTGCGCGCCCTCGGGGCGATCGACGCTGTTCTCGCCCAGCATCCGGGACAGCACGTAGGGTGCGACGTTCGCGAGCACGCGGTCGCCGTGCAGCACGTGCTCGTCGTCGCCGGAGCGGTAGCGAACCTCGCCGTCCGGCGTGATGGAGGTGACCTCGGCGCCGGTGATGATGGTGGCGCCGGCAAGCCGAGCGGCGCGCGCGAGTTCGCCCGTGACCGAGCCCATGCCGCCGACTGGGACATCCCAGTCGCCGGTCTCGTTGCCGATCACGTGGTACAGGAAGCAACGGTTGGCCGCGAGCGTGTCGTCATGCGCAGGGGCGAAGGTGCCGATGAGCGCGTCCGTGAGGGCGACGCCGCGCACCAGGTCGCTGTCGAACGACTGCTCGACGACCTCACCGATCGGGCGCTCGATGAAGGACGACCAGATGGCGTCGTCTCCGACCGCGGCTCGCGCCTCCGAGCGGGTCAACAATGGGTCGCACACCGTCGGGAAGAGCGCTCGGGCAAGGCGTCCGGTGCCGCCGTAGAAGTCGTGCCAGGGTTCGATGTCGGATGCCGCCCCGATCGCCGCGAAGGAGTCGGCGGTCGCCGCTCGGTCTTCGTTGTCGACGAGCAGCCCGATGTTCTCGCCGGGCACCGGGGTGTACGACGAGTAGCGTCGACGCGCGAGCCGGATGTCGAGGCCGAGTTCGCGGATGATCCGCTGCGGCAGCAGGCTCACCAGGTACGAGTAGCGGGACAGTCGCGCGTCAACGCCCTCGAACGCGAGCGCCGATACGGCGGCGCCACCAGGCTGGCTGAGTCGTTCGAGCACCGTGACGTCGAGTCCGGCCTGGGCGAGGTATGCCGCCGCGGTGAGGCCGTTGTGGCCGCCGCCGACGATGATGATGCGCTGCATGGCTCACGAGCCTAGACGAGACCTTCGGTGGTGGACCCTGCCAGCGAAGTGCCGCGCGCGGGTCGAACTTCCAAGCGCGGGTCGAATTCGACCCGCGCGTGGCAATTCCACCCGCGCAAGGCCAAACAGCGGAAGCGACGGTGATGTCCGAAAACCGCTAGACACCGGTGCCCAGAGCCGCTGTACTGGCTGTCATGAACCCAACCGGCGCAACGGACGACCAGCTGTTCAAGGAACGCTACCGGGCGATCGATTCCCGCGACATCCGGTTCGACGGTCAGTTCTTCACCGCCGTGTCCTCAACCGGCATCTACTGCCGGCCCTCCTGCCCTGCCCGAACCCCGAAGCCGCACAACGTCACCTTCTACCTGACGTCCGCTGCGGCGCACGAGGCGGGCTTCCGCGCCTGCAAGCGCTGCCTGCCGGAAGCCACGCCCGGCACGCCCGAGTGGGACATCCGCCGCGACCTGGCCGGACGGGCCATGCGCCTGATCGCGGACGGTGTCGTCGATCGAGAGGGTGTCGACGGCTTGGCCGCACGGCTGGGCTACACCAGTCGTCACCTCCATCGGCTGTTGGTGGCCGAGCTCGGTGCCGGTCCCCTCGCGCTCGCGCGGGCACGGCGGGCACAGTCGGCTCGAACGCTTCTCGTCGGCACCGAACTGCCGGTCGCGCAGGTCGCGTTCGCTGCCGGCTTCGGCTCGGTGCGGCAGTTCAACGACACCATCCAGGAGGTGTTCGCCTTTCGCCCCGGCGAGCTGCGGCTCAAGGCTCGAGCGCACCATGCGAGCACTCCGGATGCCGACGAGCCCGTCGACACGGATGGGGCAGTCGCGCCGGTACGGCTCGACATCGACCTTCCCGTCCGTCAGCCGTTCGACGCCGAGGGGGTATTCCGTTTCCTCGCCGAGCGCGCAGTGGATCAGGTGGAGCTGGCCGACCTCTCCAACGCAGGCGAGCGCGTGCGCTATGCCCGGACGCTCACGCTCCCTCACGGCCCGGCCGCCGTGGACATCGTCGCGACCCGCATCGATGACACCGGATGGCGGGTTCGGGTGGGTCTCGAGCTCGCATCCCTCTCCGACGTCGCCCCCGCAGTCGCCCGGGTCCGCCGCCTGCTTGACCTCGACGCCGACCCGATCGCCATCGACGCCGCACTGGGCGCCGACCCGGCGCTCGCGTCGCTCGTCGCTCGCACACCGGGGATCCGCGTGCCGGGCGCCGTTGATCCGCACGAGCTGGTCGTGCGAGCGCTCATCGGTCAGCAGATCTCCGTCGGCGCGGCACGCACCCACCTCGGTCGTCTCGCCGCGCACGCCGGTTCGCCGTACCAGTCAGCCATCACCGGCCTGAGCCGCCTGTTCCCCACCCCGGCGCAGATCGCGGCGGCCGTGCCGATCCCGGATGCGGGTGCGAGCCTCGACCCGGACCGGCCGCTGCGCCTGCCCGGCCAGGCCATCCGCGCGGTCGTCGCCACGGCACAGGCGCTGGCCAGTGGCGAGCTGGACGTTCACGTCGCCGCGGACGCAGATACCCTCCGCAGCCAGCTTGTCGCCCGGCCGCGGATCGGAGCGTGGACCGCGGCCTACATCGCGATGCGCGTGCTCGGCGACCCCGACGCCTGGCTCATCGGCGATGTCGCGCTCGTCGCCGGCGCGAAAGCGATCGGCCTGCTCGACCCAGACGCTTCGACGGCGGCCAGCCACCGTGCCCTGGCCCACCGCGCCGAGGCCTGGGCGCCGTGGCGCTCGTATGCTGCGATGCACCTGTGGCGTGCCGCAACCGACGCGGCCGCGGCGAAAAGGAGGGGGCGATGAGGGCGCTGACCACCACCGTGACGACGCCCGATGGCAGCTTCAGCCTGCTGCTGGCCGACGGAAGCATCCTCGCATCCGGCTGGACCGACGACGTCGCCGCCCTCGCCGCACTTGTGCACCCCACCCTCCGACCGGACGAGATCGTGGAGATGCATCCGGCCGCCCGCGAGCCGCACGTCATTCGCGCGGTTGAAGCGGTCACCGGCTACTACGACGGCGACCTCGCGGCGCCCGGCACGATCACGGTCCTCCAGCACTCCGGCGGTTTCCGGATGCGCGCCTGGGACGCGCTGCGGCAGGTCGCCCCCGGTGAACGCATCACCTACACCGAGTACGCCCAGCGCGCAGGCCAGCCGGCGGCGGTGCGCGCGGCCGCTGCGGCATGCGCCATGAACGCCGCCGCGCTGTTCGTGCCCTGCCACCGGGTCCTCCGCTCCGATGGCGGGCTCGGCGGCTTCCGTTACGGGCTGGCAGTCAAGCAACGCCTGCTGGAACGCGAAACCGATTCCGAACCGGCGCCGATGCTCTTCTAGCGCCACGACCCGGTGCCTCTCAGCTTCCCGGAAGTAGTCTCATTCTCATGCTTTCGAGCGACCACGACGACTCGCTGGCGGGCGAAGCCATCGCGACAGCGCGCCGTTGGCTCACCACGGCAGAGCAGGCGCCGGATGCCGCGGAGCGACTCTCCGCACTGCTGGCCGACAATGCGGGCTCGCCCTTCGTCGCCGCACTCATCGATGGCGTCCTGAGGCCGGATTCCCAGCGAGTTGCCGCGCACACGCTCGGCCACCTGTCGCACCGCATCCCTTCGCGGCTTCCGATGGGGCTGCGGCTCGGGTTCGCCCAGGTCTGCGGGTTCGCGCCGTTGAGCCCGCGCGCGTTCGTCCCATTCGCCAAGACTCTGGTCATGCGCGTCGTCGGCCACCTCGTGCTGCCGGTCGAGGCCGATCGCAAACCGGACTGGCTGGACGCGGTCAGCGGCACCGGCGGCATCCGGCCGGTCATCGCACCGATCCACAGCGACGCGCTGGGCGAGCGGCATGCCGATCGACAGTTGGCCGAAGTTGGATCGTTCGTCGACGAGGGAGGGACCGTCTCCTTCCGCCTCGCGGCGGTGCTGCGGTGGTCCGACTGGGACTTCGACCTCGACCGTGCGGTCGACCGCCTCGCGCCGCTGTTCGACCGCGCGGCCGGGCGCGGCACCCGGCTGATCCTCGAGGTGGATCGCTTCCGCGAGCTCGAGCCGTCGCTCACGCTGTTCCGCACAATGCTGGACCGCTCCGCGCTGCAGGACCTGGACGCCGGCATCACCCTGCCGACCTCGCTGCCCGACTCCTTCCCTGCGCTGCAGCGGCTCACCCAGTGGGCGGCGGCCCGCCGGGCGCGCGGCGGCTCCGCCATCACGGTGCGGCTGACCGTCGGGGATCGCGTCGATGACGAACTGGACGAAGCGGTAGTGCGCGGCTGGCCTGTTGCGACGTTCGCAGGCAGGGCGGATGCCGAGGCGCACCTGCTGCGCATGCTCGACTGGTCGTGCACGCCGGAGCGCACCGACGCGGTCCGGCTGGTGGTCGCGAGCGACAACCTCTTCGGGCACGCGTTCGCGTGGCGCCTGGCCAGGACGCGAGGTGTGCTGCGCCGGGTCGAGCACGAATTCCGGCTCGGTGTGATGCCAGAACTCGCGGACGCGGTGAAGCGGGATGTCGGAGGAATCCGGCTGTACACGCCGACCGTCCCCGAGGAGAACCCGGGTGTCGCGGCAGGCTACCTGCTGCGTCGCATCCGGGACTTCACCGACCCCGACGCGTTCCTATCCGCCGCGCGTGATGCCGCGCGCCGGGAGCGGCTGTTCGACCGCGAGGTGGACAGGTTCGCCACGGCCTGCGCGTCCATCGGCGACAGTGTGGCCGAGACGCACCGCACCCAGCCCCGGCCGTGGACGACGGACACAGACCCGACCATTCCGGAATCCCGGGACTGGGCTCGTGCGGTACTCGAGGAGCGCGTCCCTGACCCGCCGGTTACGGCCGTGACCGACCCGGATGCCGCGATCGAGGCCGCGCTGCGCGCCTCGGACGAGTGGGCGGAACGCCGCGGATCCACCCGTGCCGCCGTGCTCACGAGCGTCGCCGAGGTCATCTCGGAGGCGCGCGACGAGCTCATCGCGGTGGCAGTCAGGCATAGCGGCCTGACCTTCGCGGATGCGGATCACGAGGTGACGCAGGCCATCGACCTCGCGAGCAGGCTCGCAACGCTCGCCAGCGGTCTCACCTCCTTCGACAATGCGACGCTCGTGCCATCCAGGGTCATCGTCGCGGTGACGCCGCGACACTCGCCGATCAGCGAACCGGCGAGCCAGCTGCTCTCCGCTCTCGCCGCCGGCGCGGCCGTCATCGTGAAACCGGCGCCGGAGACGCGCGCGAGCGTTGCGGCGCTGACCCGGATCATCATCGACGGCGGCGTCCCGGCAGAGCTCGTCACGCTCACCCCGCCGGGGGAGGACGACGACACCCGGCGCCTGGTCACCCACTCCGCGGTCGACCGCGTGCTGCACCACGGCAGCAGGCACATCGCCCAGCTG
The DNA here is from genome assembly GCA_963702165.1 of uncultured Actinomycetota bacterium. Classification (GTDB taxonomy): domain Bacteria; phylum Actinomycetota; class Actinomycetes; order Actinomycetales; family Microbacteriaceae; genus Terrimesophilobacter. Next base: position 2,301,024 of record OY969722.1, read on the forward strand.
TTCCGGTCCTGGCGGCCAGAGCTCCCGCTGCTCGCCGTCACCGGCGGCCGCAATTCGATCATCGTAACGGGCAGCGCCGACATCGAGGCGGCGGTCGCGGATGTCGTCGCGAGCGCGTTCCATCACGCCGGCCAGTCGCAGGAGGCGGTGGGCACCGTGATCCTCGCCGGTGACGGGCTGGACCGGTTCCGTGACGCACTGACGGATGCCGTCGCATCACTGGCCGTCGGCGCGCCGACCGAACTCGCCACCGAGGTCGGTCCGCTGTCGCGGCCGGCACGCGCATCCGTCTACGACCAACTCACAGCGCTCGCCGACGGGGAACGCTGGCTGGTGCGCCCGCGGCAACTCGATGCCGACGGGCTGCGCTGGTCGCCCGGCCTGCGCGAGGGCGTGCAGCCAGGAACCGAGTTCCACACGCACGAGCATCGGGCGCCGGTGCTCGGGATCGTGTCCGTCGACACCCTCGAGGACGCCATCGCCGCGCAGAACCTGCCCGGCTTCGGCCTGGTCTTCGGCCTGCAGTCGGGCGATCCGGTCCAGGTGGCCGAGTGGCTGGACCGGGCCGAAGCCGGGGTACTCGCCGTGAACCGGCCGACCGTGCGCACCGTGCCATCGAAGCAGCCTGCGGCCGGCTGGAACCGGTCGGCCATCGGAGCGGTGTGCGCCGAAGGCGGACCCAACCACCTGATTCCGCTCAGCGGATGGCGGGCGGTGCCGCTGGAGCCGGGCGGCAGCGTCGTCCTGTCCGGCATCAGCGATGACGTGCAGGCACTCATCACCGCGAGCCAGCCGGCGATGACCTTCGACGAGTTCGACTGGGTACGCGCGGCGGCCCGCAGTGACGAGACCGCGTGGGCGGAGGAGTTCGCGCTCGTCCGCGAGTACTCGGATGCGGTGGACCGGTTCGCATTCCGCTACCGGCCGGTCCCGGTGACCGTCCGCCTGGCCGAGGGCGCGCCGATCGCGTTGCTGGTGCGAGCGCTCGCCGCCGCCACCCGCGCGCACGCCCCGGTCATCGTCAGTTCGCCGGTGCCGCTGCCGAACACGCTCATTGCGCACTTCGGGACGGCCGCATCGATGGTCGTCGAGGCCGTGGTCGAATCGGATGCCCGCTGGCACGCTCGCGTGCAGTCCGGCGGCATCGCGACCGGCCGCATCCGACTCGTCGGCGGCGACGGCAAGGTGCTGCAGCGTGTGCTTGACGGCGACATCGAGGTGAGCGTGCACGCAGAGCAGGTCACCCCCTCCGGACGCATCGAACTGCTGAGCTTCATCCGCGAGCAATCGGTGCGGATCGCCAGCCGGCGCTACGGCTCCGCCTCCGACGTGGCCGCCGTTGCACTCGGTTCGGCCGAGGCAGCGCCTACCCTGTAGTCGTGCCAACATCCGATCCGAGCCGCACCCACGAGCTGTCGACCGCCGGTGTCGGTCCGTGGGTCGGCGAGTGGCCGGTCGACGAGCGCTACGATCCGGAACTGCTCGCCGGCGGTGATACCCGCAACGTCATCGACCGCTACCGGTATTGGCGGATGGAGGCGATCATCGCCGACCTCGACGAGCGCAGGCATCCGTTCCATGTCGCGATCGAGAACTGGCAGCATGACCTCAACATCGGCTCGATCGTGAGGACGGCGAACGCGTTCGCCGCCGACACCGTGCACATCATCGGCCGCCGCCGCTGGAACAAGCGCGGTGCGATGGTGACCGACCGCTACCAGCACGTGATGCACCACCCGGACCTGGCCGCGTTCGGCGAGTGGGCGCGGACGGCGGGCATCCCGATCGTCGCGATCGACAACGTGCCGGGCAGTGTGCCGATCGAGACCTACCGAATCCCGGAACGCTGCGTGCTGTTGTTCGGGCAGGAGGGGCCGGGGCTCTCGGCCGAGGCGCTGAAGGTGGCGCACGTGACGCTGGAGATCACCCAGTTCGGCTCGACCCGGTCGATCAACGCATCGGCCGCCGCGGCGATCGCGATGCACAGCTGGGTCATGCAGCACGTCTCCTTCGGTTGACGACCGGCATCCTGAGCAGTAGCCGAACACCGCGAACTGAGCACTCGTCGCCGGATTAGTGTGTTCGCACCATGGCGTTACTGTTCGGCGCGCCGCGACTTCCCAGCCGCTTCGTGACGCGAGACCGGATCAACGGGCTGCTCGTGGGGAGCGCCGACCTGATGGTCGTCAGAGCGCCGGCGGGCAGCGGCAAGACGGTCGCGGTCGCCGACTGGCTGCGCACGATGGAGCACGTCGACCGGCTCTGGCTGGAGGTAACCGATGGGCATACGTTCTGGATGTCGTTCGCGCGCCAGCTCGAGGCATCCGGCCTCCTGACGGCGAAGGCGCCGGGCAGCGAGGAGCGGGCCAAGCGCCTGGTCGGGCGGGCACTGGCGAACCTGAAGTCGGAGCTGCTGGTCGTCATCGACCGGGCCGAGCGCATGGATGCGACGGATGCCGTGCCCTACCTGATCCGCGCCCTGGCCGGCAGTCCGCGACTGCGCGTTGTCGCGCTCACCCGGCGCCGGGCCAGCAGTGCGGTGCACGCGCTCGGGGCCGCGGTCGACCATGAGGTGATCACCGGAGCCGACCTGGCGTTCACCCGCCCGGAGACCGAGGCGCTCGTGGCCGAGCACGGGGTAATCGCATCGCCCGAAAGCGCGGCGACGCTGCATCGCGTCACCGGCGGGGCCGCCGGGCTGATCCTGCGGCTGCTGCCCGAGCTCGCATCCGGTGAGCCGGAGCTCGCCGACCGCCTCGAGCGGGCGGCCGGGGAGCTGCTCCTGCAGGACATCCCGGATGCGTTGAGCGAGCCGCTCGCCGACGCGAACATCGCCGACGTGCTGAGCGTCGAGCTGGTCCGGCGGCTCACCGGTCGCTCCGACGCCCGCGAGCTGCTCATCGAGGCTGAGGAGCATGGACTCGGGGCGTGGCTGGGCGCGGACGGGCCGACGGATGCGTTCATGCTCTACCCGCCGGTCAGCCGCGAGTTGTGGCGGCGACTGCCGGACGCGCATGAAGAGCGGGGCGCTCAGGTCGCGGAAGCGGTGGCCTGGCTTGCCGACAACGGGCAGGGTGCCGCCGCGGTGCGGACGGCGCTCCGAAACGGCGACCTCGCCCTCGCGAACGAGGTGTTGTGGCCGGCCTGGCCGTGGCTCGTCGACACGCCGCCGGATCACGCGCAGCTGGTCGCGCTCACCAGAGGGTTCCCGCCGGGCGAGTTGCGCCGGTACCCGCTGCTCGCGATGCTGACCGCCCTCGGTCTGGCGGCGAGCAATGGGGGTCGGGTGCGAGCCGCCGAGTTGTTCGCCCTGGCCGACCTGACCTCGCGCGTCGGGCGACGGCAGCACCTGGCCGCCGAAGACTTCGCCATCCGGTCGCTGGAGAGCGCCGCCGCGCGCCTTGCCCATCAGACGGCGTTGTCGGTCACGCTCGCCGAGAGAGCACTCGAGGCAGGCCGTGCCGTCCCGCCGACCGAAAGCACCGCGAGCTCGGCCGCCTACCCGTTCCTGCTGACTCAGCTTGGCACGTCGCTCCTGAAGGCCGGACGCCCCGGCGACGCGCTCCCGTTGTTCCAGGAGGCGAGCCGCCACGACGGCCCGATCGGAGGACGGTTCCACGCCGCCGCGCTCGAGGCGGGGACCCTCGCGATCGTCGGCGAGATGCCGCAGGTCGATCCCGCGCTCGACCGGCTTCGCGCGCTCGGCGCGCCGGGGCACTTCGCCGACCTCGAGTTCGCGATACTCGCCCAGCTGGCGCGCGGCTACCAAGCGCTCGAAGAGCTGGATACGGATGCCGGCGGCCGAGCGCTCGACACCATCGAACCGCATCAGGCGGACTCGGAACACTGGGCGGAGGTGATGACGCTCCGGGCGCTCCTTGCGTTCGCCGCGCACCAGACCGGACCCGCAGAAGGCGTGCTCGAGCGCGCTGCCAGCGTGCGGCATCCGGCGGTCTCGGCGCACGACTCTGGCGCCGTGGCGGCGGCGCGGGGGTTGCTGGCTCTCGCGAACGGCCACATCACCGTCGCCGAGAAGTCCCTGGCGGCCGCCCCGGATACCGCCGCCGTGTGGATGGCGCGCATCCGGCTGGAGCTGACGCGGGGCGATGCGGGCGAGGCGAACCGGCTCACCGGTCGGGTGCACCCGGCCGAGCTCGGGGCGCGGCAACGTGCGTGGGCGCTCGTGCTCGGCGCGGAGGTGGCGAGGCGAGTGGGCCAGCCTTCCCTCGCGAGCTCCCGGTTCGAGCACGCGGTGCTGCTGGCTGCTGACCGACGGTTGCGTTCGCCGTTCCTGCTGATGCCGCGCACCGAGCTGGTCGCGCTGTGCGAGCTGGTGCCGCCCGCGAGCGTCCGCGGTGGGGCCGAATTGATGGCGCCGGTGGTCAGCGGGCGCCAGACACTGGCTGGCCGGTAGACTGGCTAGTCGTTCCCCCTAGTCGAGTGAAGGGATCCTCGCATGCCCGCAATCGTCCTGATCGGAGCTCAGTGGGGTGACGAGGGCAAAGGCAAGGCGACCGACTTGCTTGGCAGCCGCATCGACTACGTCGTGAAGTTCAACGGCGGCAACAACGCCGGCCACACCGTCGTGATCGGCGACCAGAAGTACGCACTGCACCTGCTGCCATCGGGCATCCTGACCGACGGCGTTGTGCCGGTGATCTCGAATGGCGTCGTGATCGACCTCGCGGTGCTGTTCGATGAGCTCGACACGCTGAGTTCGCGCGGCGTCGACGTGTCGCGGCTGCGGGTGAGCGCTAACGCGCACGTCATTACGAGCTACCACCGGACCCTCGACAAGGTCACCGAGCGCTTCCTCGGCAAGCGCCAGATCGGCACCACCGGACGCGGGATCGGCCCGACCTACGCCGACAAGATCAACCGGCTCGGCATCCGGATCCAGGATCTCTTCGACGAGAACATCCTGCGCCAGAAGGTCGAGGGTGCACTGTTCCAGAAGAACCAGCTGCTGACCAAGGTGTACAACCGCCGCGCGGTCGGGATCGACGAGATCGTCGACGACCTGCTGAGCTACGTCGATCGGCTGCGGCCAATGGTCGGCGACACCGCGCTCGAGCTGAACCGGGCCCTCGACGACGGCAAGACCGTGCTGTTCGAGGGCGGGCAGGCCACCATGCTCGACGTGGACCACGGCACTTACCCGTTCGTCACCTCGTCGAACGCGACGTCGGGTGGTGCGGCCACCGGCTCCGGCATCGCGCCGAACCGGATGGAGCGCGTCATCGGAGTTGTGAAGGCGTACACGACGCGCGTCGGCGCCGGACCGTTCCCCACCGAGCTGTTCGACGAGTGGGGCGACTTCCTGATCGACAACGGGGCCGAGTTCGGGACCACCACCGGGCGCCGGCGCCGCGCGGGCTGGTTCGACGCGCCGATCGCGCGCTACTCGCAGCGCATCAACGGAGTCACCGACTTCGTGCTGACCAAGCTGGACGTGCTCACCGGGCTGGAGAAGATCCCGGTGTGCGTCGCGTACGAGGTCGACGGCGTGCGCGTGGACGAGATGCCGGTCTCGCAAAGCGACTTCCACCACGCCAAGCCGATCTACGAGGACCTGCCCGGCTGGAGCGAGGACATCACCGGCATCCGGAACTTCGAGGACCTGCCGAAGAACGCGCAGGACTACGTGCTGCGAATCGAGGAGCTGAGCGGCGAGCGGATCTCCGCGATCGGGGTCGGCCCGGGTCGCGATGCGATCGTGGTGCGGCACGACCTGATCGGCTGAGGACGCCCGTCGCCGGCCCACACACCTCCATCGAGTCGGGAGTAGTTGCCCATTTGGGCACCCTCATAAGGGCAACTACTCCCGACTCAATGATCGAGCCCGTCCACCGCACGCGGATGTCGGTGGCGGGTACTAAGGTTCCGCAGTGAAACAGAAGCTCTCCGACTCCGTCGTGCTCATCCAGTTCCTCGCGGCGGCGCTCGTCTGGGGCTCCAGCTTTCTGTTCATGAAGGTCGCGCTCGACGGCGTCAGCTTCGGCCAGATCGCGTGGTCGCGTGAGATTCTCGGCGCGCTCACGCTCGGCCTCATCATGCTCATCGGCCGGCACCGGCTGCCGCGCGATCCGGTCGATCTACGCGCACTTCGTCGTCATCGCGACGACCAACTGCGTCATCCCGCACCTGCTGTTCGCCTGGGCGGAGCAGCACGTCTCATCCGGCCTCGCCGCCATCTACAACTCGCTCACCCCGATCGCCACAGCGGTGCTCGTCGCACTCGTCTTCAAGGTCGAGAAGCTCGGAAGGGCTCAGATCGCCGGCGTCGTGCTCGGCATCGTCGGTGTGGTCGTGATCATCGCGCCGTGGACCTTCACCGACATCAGCGCCGACTTCTGGGGTCAGCTGGCGTGCATCGGCGCCGCCGTCTCGTACGGCGTCGCGATCGGCTACCTGCGCAAGTTCGTCACCCACCGACCGATCTCCGGCACCACTGTCGCGTTCATGAACGTCGGCACGGCGGCCGTCATCATGCTGCTGCTCACCCCGTTCCTGGCGCTCGGGCCGGTCGACCTGAGCTTCCCCGTCGTGGGCAGCCTGATCGCGCTGGGCGCGCTCGGCACCGGCCTCGCCTACATCTGGAACATGTCGGTGCTGCGCGCCTGGGGCCCGACGCCGTCCTCGACGGTCACCTACCTCATCCCGGTCGTCGGGGTGGTGCTCGGCGTGCTCGTGCTGCAGGAGACCCTGCACTGGAACGAGCCGGTCGGCGCGGTGCTGGTGCTCATCGGCATCCTGGTCACCCAGAACCGGATCGCGTTCCGGGGGCGTCACGGATCGACCGGCACTAACCTGAAATGTATGGCTGACGAGAATCCCGCGGAAGAACTGGCTGCCCTCAGGCAGAGCATCGACAACATCGACGCGGCGCTCGTGCACCTGCTCGCCGAGCGCTTCAAGTTCACCCAGCAGGTCGGCCGGCTGAAGGCGACCGACGGGCTGCCGCCGCCGACCCCGAGCGGGAGCGCGGCAGATCGCGCGTCTGCGCGGCCTCGCGGAGGAGTCGCACCTCGACCCCGCGTTCGCCGAGAAGTCGTTCAACTTCATCGTCGCCGAGGTCATCCACCACCACGAGCGCTCGCGAGCGGCTCCGCCTAGCGCTTAACCCATCTCAGGAGATTTGCGCGCAGTTCGCTCCGGATGCCTGCAAACCGCAGGCAAGAGGGGCGGAACTCCTTGAAGCGGGTCCCGCGACGGGCCGTGGCGAGCGCCCGGTGGGTGGCGCGCAGCTCGTCGATCGGGACCGTGAAGAGGTCCTGCACCTCGAGCGTGCCGCTGTCGCATCCGTCACGCCGATGCGCAGCAACGGGTAGCCGCGGCCCTCGCACAGCCCGCGGAACTTCACGTCGTCCTCGCGCGGCACGCTCGACGAGCACGCGACCGGTCGACTCGCTGAACAGCGCGGTCGCGGCGTCGACGCCGTCGCGCTCGATGAGTCTCGTCGAGCCAGACGCGGGCGCCGACGCCGAAGCGCAGCACGCACTCGGCGAGCGCCTGCGCCAGGCCGCCGTCGGCGAGGTCGTGCGCGCGAGGCGATGAGCGCCTCCTGCGCGCCGGCGGCGAGCAGCCCGGCGAGCCGCTGCTCGCGCCTCGAGGTCGACCGCGGGCGGGCGGCCGCCGAGGTGGTCGTGCACGACGCCGGCCCAGGCCGAGCCGTCGAGCTCGAGCGCGCGTGGTGCCGAGCAGGTAGATGTTGTCGCCCTCGTCCTGCCAGCCGGACGGGATGCGCTTCGCGACGTCGTCGATGACGCCGAGCACGCCGACGACCGGCGTCGGGTGGATCGGGCGCGTCGCCGGTCTGGTTGTAGAACGAGACGTTGCCGCCGGTGACCGGGATCTCGAGCTCGAGGCAGCCGTCGGCCAGGCCCTCGACCGCTCGGGAGAACTGCCACATGACCTCGGGGTTCTCCGGGCAGCCGAAGTTCAGGCAGTCGGTGACCGCGACCGGGCGTCGCGCCGGTGACGGCGACGTTGCGGTACGCCTCGGCGAGGGCGAGCTGGGCGCCCTGCGTACGGGTCGAGCTGGCAGTAGCGGCCGTTCGCGTCGGTCGCGATCGCGAAGCCGAGCCCGCTCTCCTCGTCGACGCGGACCATGCCGCCGTCGTCGGGGAAGAGAGCGCGGTGTTGCCGAGCACGTAGCGGTCGTACTGGTTGGTGATCCAGGCTTGACGGCGAGGTTGGGGCTGCCGAGCAGCGCGAGGAACTGCGTCGCGCAGCTCGTCGCGGTCGGTCGGGCGGGGGAGCGCGGATGCGGTGTCGGCCTGCAGCGCGTCGATCCAGGTCGGGTAGGCGACCGGGCGGTCGTAGACCGGGCCGTCGACGGCGACGGTGCGCGGGTCGACGTTGACGATCTCCTCGCCGTGCCAGTTGATGACGAGGCGGCCGGTGTCGGTGACCTCGCCGAGCACGCTGGTCTCGACGTCCCACTTCGCGACGACCGCGAGGAACGCCTCGAGCTTCTCGGGCTGCACGATCGCCATCATGCGCTCCTGGCTCTCGGACATGAGGATCTCCTCGGCCGTGAGCGTCGGGTCGCGCAGCAGCACCTCGTCGAGCTCGATGAACATGCCGCCGTCGCCGTTGGCGGCGAGCTCGGAGGTGGCGCAGCTGATGCCGGCGGCGCCGAGGTCCTGGATGCCCTCGACCAGGTCGCCCGCGAACAGCTCGAGGCAGCACTCGATGAGCACCTTCTCGGCGAACGGGTCGCCGACCTGCACGGCCGGGCGCTTGGTCGGGCCGCCCTCGGCGAAGGTGTCGGAGGCGAGGATCGACGCGCCGCCGATGCCGTCGCCGCCGGTGCGGGCGCCGAACAGCACGACCTTGTTGCCGACGCCGCGCGCGTTCGCGAGGTGCAGGTCCTCGTGGCGCAGCACGCCGACCGCGAGCGCGTTGACGAGCGGGTTGCCCTGGTACACCGAGTCGAAGTAGGTCTCGCCGCCGATGTTCGGCAGGCCGAGGCAGTTGCCGTAGAAGCTGATGCCGCGCGACGACGCCGTGCACGACGCGGGCGGTGTCCGGGTCGTCGATGTGCGCCGAAGCGCAGCTGGTCCATGACGGCGACCGGGCGGGCGCCCATCGAGATGATGTCGCGCACGATGCCGCCGACGCCGGTCGCGGCGCCCTGGAACGGCTCGATGTAACGACGGGTGGTTGTGGCTCTCGACCTTGAAGGTGACGGCCCAGCCCTCGCCGACGTCGACGACGCCGGCGTTCTCGCCCATGCCGACCATGCAGGTTCTTCTTCATCTTCGGCGTGACCTTCTGGCCGAACTGGCGCAGGTAGATCTTGCGACGACTTGTAGGAGCAGTGCTCGCTCCACATGACCGAGTACATCGCGAGCTCGCCGCTGGTGGGGCGGCGGCCGAGGATCTCGCGGATGCGCTGGTACTCGTCGGGCTTCAGGCCGAGCGCCTCGTACGGCTGCTCGTGTTCGGGGGTGGCAGTCGCGTTCGCGACGGTGTCGGGTCATCACGGGCGTCCAGGTGTCGTGGGCGGTGTCGAGCCCCGTCGGCTCAGGCGTGACGAGCAGCGGGCGCTCGATGACGCGACGTGAAGAAGGTGAGGCCGTCGATGCCGAGCGCATCGCGAGCGGGGTGTCCGGGCCGAAGCCCTGCTCGACGGCGTGCTCCGGGTGCGGCATCAGGCCGACGACGTTGCCGCGCTCGTTGGAGACGCCGGCGATGTCGTTCATCGAGCCGTTCGGGTTCACGCTCGACGTAGCGGAACACGACCCGGCCCTCGCCCTCGAGCCGTCGAGGGTCTCGCGTCGGCGATGAAGCCGCCCTCGCCGTTCTTCAGCGGGATGGTGATCTCCTCGCCCGGCGGCGAAGCCGTTGGTCCAGTCGGTCGACGCGTTCTCGACGCGCAGCTTCTGGTCGCGGCGGATGAAGGCGCCGGTGCTCGTTGCGCATCAGCCCACCGGGGAGCAGCCGCGCCTCGGTCGAGCATCTGGAAGCCGTTGCAGATGCCGAGCACCGGCATCCCCTTGTTCGCCGCGTCGATCACCTCGCTCATGATCGGCGAGAAGCTCGCGATCGCGCCGCAGCGCAGGTAGTCGCCGTAGCTGAAGCCGCCGGGCAGCACGATCGCGTCGACGCCGTGCAGGTCGTGCTCGCCGTGCCAGAGGGCGACCGGCTCGGCGCCGGCGAGCCGGACGGCGCGCTGGGCGTCGCGGTCGTCGAGCGAGCCGGGGAAGGTGATGACACCGATGCGCATCAGTGGGTCTCTCCGCGACACCGGCCGAACTGCTGGTGATCTCCACGTCGTGGAAGCGCACGCCCACGACGTCCTCGATCACCGAGTTCGAGAGCATCGTCTCGGCGAGCTCCCGCGCCTCGTCGAGCGCGGCCTCGTCGGCCGGCCCGTCGACGGTGAGCTCGAAGCGCTTGCCGATGCGCACGCCGGTGAAGCGGCTCTTGCCGAGGCGCGCGAGTGCGCCGGCCACGGCCTTGCCCTGGGGGTCGAGCAGTTCGGCCTTGGGCATGACGTCGACGACGATGATGGGCACGAATGACTCCTGGGCCTTGGTGTTCCACCATTCTACCCGCGCCCCCATCCGGGGCGTCTCAGCAATCGGAGCGGCACCCTCAGCGGGGCGGCAGGTGCACGCCCGCGATCATGCAGCGCACCGAACCGCCCGCGAGCTCGGCGGTGGGAACCGGCACCGCGAGAATCTGGCTGCTCGCCTCGATAATCGCAAGCTGCTCGGCGGTGATGCAGTCCCTTGCGCGAGTCGACATCGCGAGCACGCGCCCACCGGTCCCGCTCAGCTCGATCGCATTGGCCGCGAATTCGTGCAGCTGGGTGCGCGTGAGTTCGACTACACGGCGTCCGGATGCGGCGAGCCGGTCGAGCAGAGCGGCCCGGCGACCGGCATCCGGAATCACTTCCGGCACGACCAGCGCGTACTCGGTGGCGATCGTCATCATCACGTTGGTGTGGTAGATCGGCGTGCCGGCGGCGTCCACGGCGTCGAAGATGAACGGCTCGTAGCCGAAGTCGGCGCAGAACCGCAGCACGGCACTGTCGTCAGCGCGCGGGGACCGCGCGACGTACGCCACCCGCTCCGCGTGGTCGAGCACGAGGGAGCCGGTGCCCTCGAGAAACAGGTTCTCGCGCTCGAGCCCGCTGTAGTCGACGAAACCGGTGACCCGGTACTGCTCCTGCAGTTCTTGGATGATGTCGGCACGGCGCTCGCCGCGACGCTGCGGCGACCGCATCGGGTACACGGCGATCCGGCCGTCCTCGTGAGTCGACAGCCAGTTGTTCGGGAAGATCGCATCCGGCCGGTCCTCGCGCACGTCGTCGAAGAGGTGCACGGTGACGCCCTGTGCGCGCAGCGCCTCGGCGAGGGCGGTGGTCTCCGCGTACGCGCTTTCCGCGATCGCTGCCGGATCGTGCGCGTCATCGGACTGGAACGCGTTGTCGAGCGCGGTGTCCTGGTTGACGAAGAAGTGGTGCGGGCGCACCATGACCACCGCGGCCGGGGCGGATGCGCCGGGCTCGGTCATGCCTGCTGCAGGCGCCTCGCCGAGACCTCGCCGAAAAGGTTCTTCGGGTCGGCCGGCTCGGCGACCAGGTCGATTTCGGTGAAGTAGTCGGTGCCCGCAAGCTGGTCGGACAGGTAGCGCAGCGCGGAGAAGTCTTCGATCGCGAAGCCGACCGAGTCGAATACCGTCACCTGCGCGGGCGCGACGCGACCCGGCTGAACCCCGGTCAGCACCTCCCACAGCTCGGTGACCCGGAAGTCCGCAGCGTGGTGCTGGATCTCGCCCTCGATGCGGCTCTGCTCGGTGTACTCGACGAAGACCTCTGCGCGGTCCAGGATTCCCGGGTCGAGTTCGGTCTTGCCCGGGCAGTCGCCGCCGATCGCGTTGATGTGCATGCCCTGCGTAACGAGGTCGTCGGTGAGGATGATCGCGTTGCGCTTGTCGGCGGTGCAGGTGGTCACGATGTCCGCCCCGCGCACGGCCTCGGCCACGCTGGAGGCGACGGTCACGCTGAAGCCGAGCCCGTCGATGTTCGCCACGAACTTCGCCGTCGCTTGGCGGTCCGTGTCGAAGACGCGCAGCTCCCGGATGCCCAGTGCGTCGCGGAAGGCGATCGCCTGGAACTCGGCCTGGGCGCCAGTTCCGATCATCGCCATGACGCGTGAGTCGGGGCGCGCCAGCACCTTGGCGGCCATCGCCGAGGTGGCTGCGGTGCGGACCGCGGTGAGGAGGGTCATTTCGGACAGGAGCACCGGATAGCCGGTGTGGACATCCGCGAGCAGGCCGAAGGCCGTGACGGTCTGCAGGCCTGCTCGCGGATTGCCCGGGTGGCCATTGACGTATTTGAAGGCGTAGGTCTCTCCGTCGCTGGTGGGCATGAGCTCGATGACGCCCACCGGCGAGTGCGAGGCGACTCGCGGCGCGAGCTCGAAGCTGGGCCAGCGTCGGAAGTCGTTCTCGAGGTACTCGGTGAGGCCCGAGATCGCAGCCGCGACACCGGTTTCCGCGAGCCAGCGGGCCATGTTCTCGACGCCCACGAAGCGCACCATGTCGTACCTCCAGTTAGTTCGACTCAACAATATTCTTGGCGATCTGCAACGGCAATGAGCAAGCAGCCAGCAGACCGCACATCGAATAGTCATTCTGGTAAGTGCAGCTAAGCATCCTGTAACCTCGGCTGCATGGCACAACTCGACGACCTCGACCGGCAGCTGATTTCCGCCCTCCGCGCCGACGGTCGGGAACCGGTGACGACCCTCGCGAAGCGGCTGGGAGTGAGCCGGGCGACGGTGACCAGCCGCATCGACCGGCTCGTCGATTCCGGAGTCGTCCTGGGCTTCACGGTGCGGGTTCGCGAGGAGGCGCAGGTGGATCAGCTGCGCGCCATCTCGCTCATCTCGGTCGAGGGCAGGTCGACGAACGCGGTCATCCACGAGTTGCGCGGCCTGCCGGAGGTGCATGCGCTGTACTCCACCAACGGCGGCTGGGATCTGGTCGCCGAGCTCCGGGTGAGCAGCCTGCAGGACTTCGACCACCTACTCGGCGAGATCCGCTCGGTTGAGGGAGTGCTCAACAGCGAGACCAGCATTCTGCTCAGTTCCGTCCTGCGCTGAACGGCACCTGCGAGCGGTTTGGCGATCGCAGGATCACAACGTAGATTCGCGGAAGCGATGGACAGTTCACTCCGTCCGTGGCCCGCGCTCTGGGCGCTGGTCATCGGATTCTTCATGATTCTGGTCGACACCACGATCGTGTCGGTGGCGAACCCGAGCATCATGAAGAGTCTCGGCACCGACATCAACTCGGTGATCTGGGTGACCAGCGCGTACCTGCTCGCGTACGCGGTGCCGCTGCTCATCACCGGCAGGCTCGGCGACCGGTTCGGGCCGAAGCGCCTCTACCTGACAGGGCTGGTGGTGTTCACGCTGGCGTCGGTCGGGTGCGGACTGTCCGGCTCGATCGGGCTGCTGATCGCTGCGCGGGTGTTCCAGGGCCTGGGTGCGGCGCTGATGACGCCACAGACCATGGCGATCATCACGCGCATCTTCCCGCCGGATCGACGCGGGGTCGCGATGGGTCTGTGGGGTGCGGTAGCCGGCATCGCCACGCTCGTCGGTCCGATGCTCGGCGGCATCCTGGTCGACAGCCTCGGCTGGGAATGGATCTTCTTCATCAACGTGCCGGTCGGCATCGTGGCGTTCCTGCTCGCGATCCGGTTCGTGCCGCGACTGCCCACCCACCAGCACCGGTTCGACATCATCGGCGTCGTGCTCAGCGCGGTCGGGATGTTCCTGCTGGTCTTCGGCCTGCAGGAGGGCGAGACCTACGATTGGGGCACGATCGTCGGCCCGATCACGGTGTGGGGACTGATCATCTCTGGAATCGTCGTGCTCGCGATCTTCGTGGGGTGGCAGGCGGTCAACAAGGGGGAGCCGCTGCTGCCGCTCAGCCTGTTCCGCGACCGCAACTTCTCGCTGGCGAGCGTCGCCATCTCCGTGACCGGGCTGTCGGTGACGACCATGTCGCTGCCGCTGATCTTCTACTTCCAACTCGTGCTCGGATACACCCCGACCCAGTCCGCGCTCATGATCGTGCCGATGGCGGTGATTTCCGGCGCGCTCGCCCCGATCGCCGGACGCCTCGCCGACCGCGTGAACCCCCGCAACCTGGCGTTCTTCGGCGCGACCATGATGGGGCTCGCACTGGTCGCCTACTCACTGCTGATGCGCCCGGATGCCGAGGCGCTGCCCCTGCTGCTGCCGAGCGCGATGCTCGGCGTCGCAAACGCGTTCATCTGGTCTCCGCTGTCGACGACCGCCACCCGCAACCTGCCGCAGCACCGCGCTGGCGCGGGATCCGGGGTCTACAACACCATGCGCCAGGTCGGAGCGGTGCTCGGCAGCGCGTCGATCGCGGCCATCATCAGCTACCGGTTGTCGGTCGAGCTGCCCGGCGCATCCGTCAACCTGGCGGCCGGCGAAGCGCTGCCGGCTGCCCTCCACGAAGGCTTCAGCGCGGCCATGTCACAGGCGATTCTGCTGCCGGCGATCGCGTCATTCGTCGGCGCGTTTGTCGTGCTGTTCTTCGCGAAACCGGTGCAGACGATCGTGTGGGACGAGGTCTGGACCGCCATTCCGATTCTCGTGGTGATGGCGCTGTGGCAGGCGATCGCACTTGCGCAGATCATCCCCGCGGCGTTCTTTCCGCCCTTGGAGAAGGTCTTCGGTGCCATAGTCGAACTCTCCGCCAACGGCACACTGTGGACGGACATTGGAAGCTCCATGTACCGCCTCGCGATCAGTGTTGTCGTGGGAATCCTCATCGGCACCACGGTCGGCCTCCTCATGGGAACCCAGCGGATCATCGAGCGTGCGCTGCTGCCGATCATGAACTTCGGCCTCGCGGTCCCGGGAATCGCCTTGGTGCCATTGGCCATCCTCATATTCGGCCTGTCGGACCTCACGCTCATCGCCATCCTCATCATCGAGGTGATCTGGGTCACGATGCTCAATACCTGGACCTCGGTGAAGTCGGTTGATCAGCGGTATATCGATGCCGCGCGCACCATGGGCACCGGAAGGGTCGAGATGTTTATTCGGGTTCTGCTGCCTGGGGCGCTCGTGGGCATCATCGGGGGTTACCGTCTGGCCTTCTCGCGCGGCTGGCGAATCCTTGTTGCCGGGGAAATGCTCACCGGTGTCGCAGGTGGACTCGGATACCGCATCTTCGAGGCGCGGGAGTACTTCCGTTCTGACATCGTCTACGGGGGCATCCTCGTGATCGGTGTGATCGGGCTGCTGCTCGATCGGGTGGTTCTGAAGTCTTTGGAGCAGAACGTCAGGCGCTGAGCGTCAGGCGTCGGCCGTGACGCGCACCAGGTTGGCCCACGGGTCGTCGAAGCGCACTTCGTTGCCGTCGTCCTTGAACTGCACGCCGCGCGCGCCGAGCCGGTCGCTGAGAGCGCCCAGGTCGTCCTTCGTCGGCACCGAGATGGACACCTCGCCGAGGCCGAGCGCGGGGGTGCGCGTGCCCGCACCCGAGGAGTGCCAGGTGTTCATGCCCAGGTGGTGGTGGTAGCCGCCCGCGCTCACGAACAGCGCCTGCGTGCCGTACTCGATGGTGATCTCGAAGCCGACCGTGTCGACATAGAACTGCTTGGCGGTCGGAATGTCGCCGACCTTCAGGTGCACGTGGCCGACATACGCGTCACCCTCGCTGGTCGCGTGAGCGGTGCCCTGCTCGGTGAGGTTCTCCTGCAGGAAGCGGTTGGGGTCGAGGAAGACGGTGCCCATGTGAACGGAGCCGTTGTTCCATTGCCAGGTCGAGGGGTCGGTGTCCCAGTACAGCTCGACGCCGTTGCCCTCCGGGTCGTCGAAGTAGAAGGCGTTGCTCACGAAGTGGTCGGATGACCCGGTGAAGGTCTGCGGGTACTTGCGTGCAACCGAGTACACGGAGGCCGCGAGGTCGCTCTTCTTGTCGAACACGAAGGCCGTGTGGAAGAGGCCCGCGGCGGACTCGGGCGCGTGCTTGAGCTCCGGCGCGACCTGCAGCACCAGCGACGGACGACCCGGGCGGCCGAGCACCGCGCTGTCGCCGTCCTGGGCGAGGAGGTCGAGCCCGACACCGAGTTGGTAGTAGGCGATCATGCGGTCGAGGTTCGCAACCTTGAGGGTCACCGCACCCATGGCGGTGCCTGCAGAGAGGATGTCTGGTGCTGTTGTAGTCATGGGCTCACTTCCTTGAACGTTCAACTATCGTACGGGACAACGCGCGCGATGGCCAGAGCATTCCCGAGTCTCGCGTGCTTTCTCAGGTGTGGAGGAGCGGAGGTCGGCGCGCTGTTCCGGCGGACCGCCGCCGCTCCGGACATGCGCGCCAGGTGCGCCGGGCGCGGATGTCCGCACGGGGCGCGTCGCGCGGGAAGGGCTCAGCCCCGAGCCCCTACGCGGTCAGGCGCGTGATCAGCTCGCGGTACCGGTCCGCAGTGAGCTGCACGACGTCATCCGGCAGCGCAGGCGGTTCGCCGTGCTGGTCCCAGTTCGCCTTCAGCCAGTCCCGCACGACCTGCTTGTCGAAGCTCACGCCGCGCTCGCCGCGCTGCCAGGCGGCGAGGTCCCAGTATCGGCTGCTGTCGGAGGTCAGCACCTCATCGGCGAGCGTCACCGTGCCGTGGTCGTCGCCGAACTCGAACTTGGTGTCCGCGAGAATCAGCCCGCGCTCCTCGGCGATCCCGGACGCCCTCGCGAACGTCGCGAGGGACAGGTCCCGCAGCTGGGAGGCCACCTTTTCGCCGACCAGCTCGACGGTGCGCTCGTAGGTGATGTTCTCGTCGTGCAGGCCGAGGGGAGCCTTCCAGGCGGGGGTGTAGATCGGCTCCGGCAGGCGATCGCCGTCGTTCAGCCCCGCAGGCAGCGGCACACCGCACACGCTCTGGCTGCGTGAGTATTCGACCCAGCCGCTGCCGGACAGGTAGCCGCGCACCACACACTCGATCGGGTACATCTCGAGGCGCTTCACGACCATGGCGCGCCCGGCCACGGCATCCGGGACCTGCCCGCCCGCGCTGACCGCGGTCGATGAGATCACGTGGTTCGGCAGGTCGAGCCGCTCGAACCACCACAGGCTGAGCGTCGTCAGCAGGGCGCCCTTGTCGGGGATGCCCGGCTCGAGCACGTGGTCGAAGGCACTCACCCGGTCGCTGGCGACCATGAGCAGCCCGGATGCGTCGGGAGACTCGTACAAGTCGCGTACCTTGCCGGAGTAAGCGAGCGTCCAGCCGTCCAGTTCCTGAGCCACCTGCCCCATTATTCCCCGGGTGGGTGCATGCGCTGCCGCAAACCGGGCATCCGGACTCCTGAAATGATGGAGGGGTGACAGGAGTTGAGGGGCCGCTGGCCGGTGTGCGGGTCGCCGACTTCTCGCGCGTGCTCGCCGGGCCGTACGCGACCATGATGCTCGCCGACCTGGGTGCGGACGTCATCAAGATCGAATCGACGGCGGGCGATGACACCCGCCACTGGGTGCCGCCGGTGGACGAGTCGGGCACCGGCACCTATTTCGCGAGCGTGAACCGCAACAAGCGGTCGGTCGTGTGCGACCTGCGCAGCGACGGCGGCAGGCAGCGCGCGCTCGACCTCGCGGTGGGCGCCGACATCGTGGTGGAGAACTTCCGGCCCGGGACCATGGAGTCGTTCGGCCTCGGCTACGACACCCTGAGTGCCCGCAACCCGCGACTGGTCTACGCGTCGATCACCGGCTTCGGTTCCGGCGCCGGCGCCGAGCTGCCCGGCTATGACCTGCTGGTGCAGGCGGTCGGCGGCCTGATGAGCATCACCGGGGAAGCGGAGGGCGAGCCGACCAAGGCCGGAGTCGCACTCGTCGACGTGCTCACCGGGCTGAACGCGAGCGCCGGGATTCTCGCGGCGCCTGCGTCACGCTGAGCGCACCGGCGCGGGCCAGCGCGTCGAGGTGAACCTGCTGTCATCACTCCTGGCCGGGCTCGTCAACCAGGCGAGCAGCACCATCGCGACCGGCGTCTCGCCGGAGCGGATGGGCAACGCGCACCCGAGCATCGCACCGTACGAGACGCTGCACACCGCAGACGTCCCCATCGCGGTCGCGGTCGGCAACGACCGGCAATTCCGTGACCTCGTCACCGTGCTGGGCAGCCCGGCGCTCGCCGACGACCCGCGGTTCGCCGACAACGCGTCGCGTGTCGCCAATCGCGGCGCGCTGCGCGAACAGCTCGAGCGTGGCGCTGGCCGACCGCCCCGCGGACGAGTGGGTGTCGCTGCTCACCGCCGCGCGCGTGCCGGCAGGGCGGGTCAACACCATCACCGAGGCCTTCGCGCTCGCCGGCGAGCTCGGCCTCGGCAGCGTGATCGAGCTGACCGACGAAACCACCGGCGCCACAGTGCGCCAGGTCGCCAACCCGCTCACGTTCTCCGTCACGCCGACCGGCTACCGCAGTCCGCCGCCGCGTCTTGGCGGGCATCCGGATGCCCACTGGCGCAGCCGACCTCCCGAAATGACACCAACGATTGGGGCCGATATGGCTGACCTGACCACCGACCAACTCCTCGGTCTCGAGCTCATGCTGAACGAGGAGGAGCTCGCTTGGCAGCAAAGGGCGCGCACGTTCGCCCGCGAGCGCATCGAGCCGGTGATCGATGCCGACTTCGAGGATCGCCGCTTCCGCAAGGAACTGGTGGCGGAGCTCGGTGCGGCCGGCTTCCTCGGGATGCACCTGACCGGTTACGGCGCGGCCGGCGCCAGCGCGGTCAGCTACGGCCTGGTCTGCCTGGAGCTCGAGGCGGCGGACAGCGCCTGGCGCACCCTCGTCTCGGTGCAGGGATCGCTCGCGATGTCGGCGATTGCGAAGTTCGGCTCCGACGAGCAGAAGGAGCAGTGGCTGCCCGGCATGGTCGCGGGCACCCTGATCGGATGCTTCGCGCTGACCGAACCGGCATCCGGCAGCGATCCGGCGTCGATGCAGACCCAGCGCGCGGCGCGACGGCGACGACTGGGTGCTCACCGGCGCCAAGCGCTGGATCGGACTGGCGAGCGAAGCGGATGTCGCGATCGTCTGGGCGGCGACCGACGACGGCGTGCGCGGTTTCGTCGTGCCGACCGACACCCCCGGCTTCCGGGCGGAGCCGATCGGCGGCAAGCTCTCGATGCGCGCCTCGGTGCAGTGCGACGTGTTCTTTGATGAGGTGCGGCTGCCGTCGGCCGCGATGCTGCCGGATGCGCGTGGCCTGTCCGGTCCGTTCGGATGCCTGAACGAGGCGCGGTACGGCATCGCGTGGGGAGTCATGGGGGCTGCGCGCAGCTGCCTGGAGGCGGCAGTCGATCGCTCGAAGGCGCGTGAGGCGTTCGGGAAGCCGATCGGTGGCACCCAGCTGGTGCAGAAGAAGCTCGCCGACATGTTCCTCGAGTACGAGAAGGGTCTGCTGCTCGCGCTGCAGCTCGGTCGCCGGAAGGATGCTGGCACCCTCTCGATCGAGCAGATCAGCGTGGGCAAGCTCAACAACGTTCGCGAGGCGCAGAAGATCGCGCGCACGGCCCGCTCCATCCTCGGTGGTGACGGCATCACCGACGAGTTCCCGGTCATGCGCCACATGGCGAACCTCGAGGCGGTCGCGACCTACGAGGGCACCGACGAGATCCACACCCTCGTGATCGGCCGAGCGCTCACCGGCATCGCGGCCTACCGCTAGCGGCCTACTCGTCGGCGACGCGAGAGGCGATGTCGGTGCGGTACTGGCCGCCCTCCAACTCGATCGCGTCAAGCGCCAGGTACGCGCGCGAGCGAGCCTCGGTGAAGTCGCTGCCGAGGGCGACAACGTTCAGCACGCGCCCACCTATGGCCATGAGCGTCTCGTCGATCAGCGAGGTCGCCGCGTGCAGCACGTGCACACCGTGGATCGCCTCTGCTGTCTCAATGCCGGTGATCGCGCGTCCGGTCGGGGCGCCCTCCGGATACCCCTCGCTGGCGAGCACAACGCTCACCGCGACATCGTCCGAGAACTCGGGCGGCGGCACAGAACCCAGCCTCCCGGTCGCTGCGGCGAACAACAGTTCGCTGAGCGGCGTGACAAGGCGGGGCAGCACGACCTGGGTCTCCGGGTCACCGAAGCGCGCATTGAACTCGATCACGCGCACGCCCGCATCGGTCACGATGAGGCCGCAGTAGAGCAGTCCGATGAACGGCGTCTGCTCCTCGGCGAGCTGGCGCACCGTCGGCAGCGCGACCGTCTCCACGATCTCGTCGACGAAGCCATCCGGCAGCCACGGCAACGGCGAGTACGCGCCCATGCCGCCGGTGTTCGGCCCGCGGTCGTCGTCGAGCAGGCGCTTGTAGTCCTGCGCGGGCGAGAGCGGCAGCACGTTGTGCCCGTCGGACAGCACGAACAGCGAGACCTCCTGGCCGGCGAGGAACTCCTCCACCAGCACCGGTCCGTGCCCGAGCCAGAACTCGGCGTGCGCGACAGCGGCGTCGCGATCCTCGGTGACCAGCACACCCTTGCCCGCCGCGAGCCCGTCGGCCTTCACCACGTACGGCGCGCCGAACTCGTCGAGAGCAGCAATCGGCTTCCTCGAGTGTCCCCGACCTCGTCGCGCGTCCGGTCGGTACCCCCGCGGCGTCCATGATCCGCTTCGCGAACGCCTTGCTGCCCTCCAGCTCGGCTGCCGCCTTGCCCGGCCCGAACACGGCGATGCCGCGCTGACGGATGGCGTCGGCAACGCCCGCCACCAGCGGCGCCTCCGGACCGATCACGACCAGCTCGATGTCGTTGTCGAGGGCGAAGTCGGCGACGACCGCCGCGTTCGTCGTGTCGAGCGCGATCACCGGCACCACCGCGGCGATGCCGGCGTTGCCGGGGGCCGCGATGATCTCGTGGTCCGCTTCCTCGTTCACGAGGGAGGTGATGATGGCATGCTCGCGCGCGCCGGAGCCGATGACGAGGATTCGCACCCTGACAGGTTACCCGGCACGCTCTGGCGAGGCTCGGGGCACCCGTCTACCGTTGAGGGATGACGAAAGGCAGAATCGTCGCGATAGTCGGTGAGGCGTCGATCCGCAAGGTTCGCGAAGAGGGCGCGGGCGGCGACCGCGACGCGACCGCGATGGCGGTGCGCTACCTGCTGCAGCTGCTCGCCGACCGCGCACCGGGCAACTCGGTTGAAGTTCGCGTGCCGCCGTATGGCGCGATCCAGTGCATCGAGGGTCCCGGCCACACGCGCGGCACCCCGCCGAACGTCGTCGAAACCGACCCCTCCACCTGGATCGCGCTCGCGACCGGCTCGCTGGCGTGGGATTCGGCGCTCGCGGAGGGCGCGGTGTCGGCATCCGGTTCCCGCGCGTCCACCGTGGCCGAGCAGCTGCCGTTGGACTGGAACAGCAACCCGGTCACCTGACACAGGCAACCCCTGTTGTGCAGGACATCCGGTCGCAAATGGGCCCGGATCGCCGAGAACACCGCTCCGACGGCGGGAATGTCCTGCATAACGAGGGGTCTCCTGCATAACAGGTCGCCGGCGGCAGAGCGGTCCGCGGCGCTCGCCCATGGGAGAGAATGGGAACGTGAGCGACGACAAGCATGAGCAGGAGACCCCGACACCGGTGACCATCCGCCGGGCGCCCAAGGTCCCTGTCTTCCTCGTCGCCGGCGGCGCCATCGGCCTCCTCGTGACCCTGCTCCTGGTGTCGCTGTTCCCGGCGGACAAGGAGATCGGCTACACCGCGACCGTCGGATTCTTCAGCCTGTACGGCATCCCGATCGGCGTTGCGGTCGGTGCGATTGTCGCTCTCATCCTCGATCGGCGCGCCTCCAAGCGCGCCGGCACGGCCACGGCACGACACCTCGAGGTGCGTCCGGATGCCGTCGCCGACGAACCGCAGGCAGCCCCGGCCAAGGAGAACCCAGGTCCGGAGGCCGACGGGAGCGCCACGGACTCCGCCCGATAAACTTGTGCTGCGCACGAACTCAAGCACCAAACGAAAGTGGGACCCGCATTGGCCGGTGGCGATGGCCGACTGAGTCACGACCTTCTCCCCGGGGAGAAGGGCCCACAAGACGCCTGCGGCGTCTTCGGCGTGTGGGCACCCGGTGAGGAAGTCGCCAAGCTCAGCTACTTCGGCTTGTACGCGCTGCAGCATCGCGGCCAGGAGTCGGCGGGCATCGCCTCGAGTGATGGCACCAAGATCCTCGTCTACAAGGACATGGGCCTGGTCTCTCAGGTGTTCAACGAGAGCTCGCTCAACACTCTGACCGGACACCTCGCGATCGGCCACACCCGCTACTCGACGACCGGCTCCTCGAGCTGGCAGAACGCCCAGCCGACCCTCGGCCGCACGGTCAGCGGAACCGTCGCGCTCGGCCACAACGGCAACCTCACTAACACCGCCGAACTGCTGCAGCTCGTGCACGAGCGGCATCCGGAGATCGACGGCGAACTGGCGCGCGGCAACACGACCGATACCGCGGTGGTCACCGCGCTGCTCGCCGGCGACCTCGACCACACCCTCGAGGCCACAGCGCTCGAGGTGCTGCCGCGACTGCGCGGTGCCTTCTGCCTGGTCTTCATGGACGAGACCACGCTGTACGCCGCGCGCGACCCGCAGGGCGTCCGCCCGCTCGTGCTCGGCCGGCTCGAACGCGGCTGGGTGGTCGCTAGTGAGACCGCGGCGCTCGACATCGTCGGCGCGAGCTTCGTCCGCGAGGTCGAGCCGGGCGAGTTGATCGCGATCGATGAGAACGGGTTGCGCTCGAAGCGTTTCGCCGAGACCCAGCGCGCCGGATGCGTGTTCGAGTACGTCTACCTGGCGCGTCCGGACACCACGATCGCCGGGCGCGGTGTCTACGAGTCCCGCGTCGAGATGGGCCGTCAGCTTGCGCGTGAGCACCCGGCAGAGGCGGACCTGGTCATCCCCACCCCGGAGTCCGGCACACCGGCTGCGATCGGGTACGCGGAAGCCTCAGGCATCCCGTACGGGCAGGGTCTGGTGAAGAACGCGTACGTCGGACGCACCTTCATCCAGCCATCGCAGACGATCAGGCAGCGCGGCATCAAGCTCAAACTGAACCCGCTCAAGGAAGTCATCAAGGGCAAGCGCCTGATCGTCGTGGACGACTCGATCGTGCGCGGGAACACCCAGCGTGCGCTCGTCGCGATGCTGCGCGAGGCAGGCGCGGCGGAGGTGCACGTGCGCATCTCGAGCCCGCCGATCACCTGGCCGTGCTTCTACGGCATTGACTTCGCAACCCGGGCCGAACTGCTCGCGACCGGCCTCGGCGTTGACGAGGTGCGGCAGGCCATCGGCGCCGACAGCCTCGGCTACCTGTCGGAGGACGGGATGATCGGAGCGACCCAGCAGCCGCGGGAGAGCCTCTGCACGGCGTGCTTCACCGGCAACTATCCGATCCCGATTCCCGACTCCAACCTGCTCGGAAAGAACATGCTCGACCACTCCAACGGACTCGACCCCAGCCCCGACGCCGAACTCTCCGGACTCGTCTACGGCGACCCCGGCCGTCAGGAGGGCCCGTGAGCGACGCCTACGCCGAAGCCGGCGTCGACACCCACGCGGGCGACCTCGCGGTCGAACTGATGAAGGCATCCATCGCCCGCACCCACGGGCCGCAGGTGCTCGGCGGTGTCGGCGGGTTCGCCGGACTGTTCGATGTCTCTGCACTGCGCTCGTTCCGGCATCCGCTGCTCGCCACCTCCACCGACGGTGTCGGCACCAAGGTCGCCATCGCCCAGGCGCTCGACAAGCACGACACCATCGGCCAGGACCTGGTCGGCATGGTCGTCGACGACATCATCGTGGTCGGCGCGAAGCCGCTGTTCATGACCGACTACATCGCGTGCGGCAAGGTCGTCCCGACCCGGATCGCGCAGATCGTCGCCGGGATCGCCGATGCCTGCGCGGCCACCGGCACCGCGCTGGTCGGCGGGGAGACCGCGGAGCACCCTGGCCTGCTCGGCCCCGACGACTACGACGTCGCCGGCGCCGCAGTCGGCGCGGTGGAAGCGGATGCCGTGCTCGGCGCGGAACGCGTGCGCGACGGTGACGTCGTGATCGCGCTCGAATCCTCAGGGCTGCACTCCAACGGCTACTCCCTCGTCCGGCACATCCTGAAGCAGCGCGGTATCGGCTACTCGGACACGTCCGACGACCTCGGCGGTGTTGTCGGCGAGGTCCTGCTGGAGCCGACGCGCCTGTACACCGGAGCGCTCTCCCGGCTGCTGGATGGCGCGGCAGGCGGGTCGGTGCATGCGCTCAGCCACGTCACGGGTGGCGGCATCGCCGCCAACCTCGCGCGCGTGCTGCCGGTGGGTTCCTGGGTGGAGGTCGACCGCTCGACCTGGACGCCGCATCCGGTGTTCCAGGTGCTCTCGGACTGGGCCGGCTCTACGCTTGCAAGCGCAGAGGGAACCTGGAACCTCGGCATCGGCATGTTCGCGATCGCGAGCCCGGATGCGGTCGATCAGGTCATCGCCGAACTCGACGGCCAGGGCATCCCTGGCTGGGTGGTCGGCGAAGTGTCGACGAGCGCGCGTGACTTCACGGGCTTCGAGCAGGGCGCCAAGGGTGTCGACGGGGGAGCAGTGCGGCTGGTCGGCAGCTACAGCTGACCGGCGGCGCGGTCCGTCTAGCGAAACCCGGTGGTCGAGCTTGTCGAGACGCCGGTCCTCGAACTGAACTGGCGTCAGGCGCCCTTGTTCTGCTCCGACGTGTACTCGTCTTCGGTGGCGTAGTCGGCCCACTTGTCGGCCTCGCCGCTCTGCCCGGCGAGCTCGCGCTCAAGCGCGTCGTAGTTCGTCTCGGGGCTGAAGTACTTCAACTCACGCGCCACTTTGGTGTGCTTGGCCTTCTGGCGACCACGTCCCATTGGGTGACCCCCTTTTGATTACAGGCTGAGCACGCTGAAGCTCAGAAAGTCTCTCCAAAACTAACTTCCAACTTTAGCACGCGGCCATTAGGGAAATCCCCGTCAGTCACGGACGGGTAACGTAATGTTATGCCCCCAATCCCGGCCAGGACATCCGTTGTCGTGATCGGTGCTGGGCAGGCGGGGCTGTCCGTCTCCTACTACCTGAAACGCCTCGGTCTGCAGCCCGGTGTCGAGTTCGTTGTGCTCGATCGCGGGCCGGGAACCGGCGGCGCCTGGCAGCACCGCTGGGAGGCCTTGCGCATCGGGTCAGCGCACCGCATCAACGACCTGCCCGGCATGGATGAACTCGGGCTGTCCTTCGAGACGGCCGACCGCCAGCAGCCGGCGAAGACCGTCGTCTCCGACTACTACCGGCAGTACGAGGACTATTACGAGCTCGCCGTGGTGCGCCCCGCATCCGTCAACGCGGTCTTCAATCGCGGCACAGAACTGGTCGTCGCGTACGACGCCGGCGGGCAGCTCGGCGAGGTGGTGACGGATGTCGTGGTCAACGCGACCGGGACCTGGGGGTCGCCCTTCATCCCGTGGTACCCGGGCCTCGACAAGTTCGAGGGGCGCCTCGTGCACACGACCGACTACCAGTCCGCCGAGGACTTCCGCGGGCAGAGCGTCGCGGTCGTGGGCGGAGGCACCTCGGCGATCGGCTTCCTGATCGAACTGGAGAACGTGGCCGGTGAACTGACCTGGGTGACTCGCCGACCGGTGGAATTCCTCGACGAGGTGGAGCTCAGCCTCGAAGCGGGCGCGTCGGCGGTGGCGCAGCAGGACGAGGCCGCCCGGTCGGGACGCGCGCTACCGAGCATCGTGAGCGGCACCGGGGTCCCGCGGACCAGGCGCATCCAGTCGGCGATCACCCGCGGTCTGCTCAAGGAGCGGCCGATGTTCTCCGCGATCGAACCGGATGGCGTGCGGTTCGAGGACGGCAGTTTCCAGAAGGTGGATGCGATCCTGTTTGCCACCGGGTTCCGCCCCGAGCTGCGGCACCTGTCGCCGCTCAAGCTGCGCGAGAAGGCCGGCGGCGTCACGGTCGGCGGCGGCTCCTCCTGGAAGGACCCGCGGATCTTCTTCGCCGGCTACGGCCCGCAGGCGAGCACCATCGGAGCCAACCGGGCCGGTCGGCAGATCGCCCGCCAGGTCGTGGCGCTGCTGTCGAACCTCTGAGCTCGAGACCGGGCCACCCGCCGGTCATCGAGCATGACGGCAACCCCTGTTATGCAGGAGATCCCTCGTTGTGCAGGACACCTCGGCTCGTATGGCCCCGGATGCCCATGCCGAGGTGCTCGTGGGCGCAGAAGTCCTGCACAACAGGGAAAGTCCTGCACAACAGGGAGGCGCGACCCCTCAGGCGGCGGTGAACTCCCGCAGCCCGTCGAGCAGCCGAGCGATGTCCGACTCGTCCGTGTAGGGCGCAAGTCCGGCGCGCAGGCCGCCCTCGTCGCCCAGGCCCAACCGCCGCGACGCCTCGAGCGCGTAGAAGTTCGACGCGGGAGCATCAACGCCGCGCTGGGCGAGGAAACGGTAGGCGTCCGCGGCATCACGTCCGTCGAAGGTCATCAGCAGGGTCGGCGTGCGGTCGGCCGCGCGGGAGTGCACGGTGATCCCCGGCAGTTCCGCGATGCCGCGCTCGAGGGTGCCGAGCAGTTCATGCTCGTGCGCGTCCAGGCGGTGGAACGAGTCGACGAGGCGGTCGCGCCGAGCTCCCGGCCGTGGCCCGTCCACCCCGAGGTCGGCGAGGTAGTCGACCGCCGCCGCGACAGCGGCAAGCAGCTCGTACGGGAGCGTGCCGAACTCGAACCGCGCGGGCACCTCGTTGGTTGCAGGCAGCAGCTTGTCTGGCATGAGCGTGTCGAGCAGGTCGGGGGAGGCGGTGAGCGCACCGAGGTGCGGCCCGAGGAACTTGTACGGAGAGCACGCGTAGAAGTCGGCGCCGAGCGATGTCAGGTCGACCGACTCGTGCGCCGTGTAGTGAACGCCGTCGACGTAGACGAGCGCACCGACGTCATGGGCGGCGCGCGCGATTGCGGCGACCGGCGGCTTGGTGCCGATGAGGTTGGAGGCGGCGGTGACCGCCACCAGTCGGGTGCGCTCCGAGAGCACCGTGCCGATGTCGTCGAGTTCGGAGGTTGCGGGGTCGAAGTCGAGCCAGCGCACGGTCGCCCCGACACGCTCGGCCGCCTGCACCCACGGGCGCACGTTCGAGTCGTGGTCGAGGCGGGTGACGATGACCTCGTCGCCCGCTGACCAGGTGCGCGACAGCATCCGGGAGAAGTCGTACGCCAGCTGGGTTGCGCTGCGTCCGAAGACGACGCCGCCCGGGTCGCCGCCGACGAGGTCCGCGATCGCTTGTCTGCCGGATGCGACCGCCGCCGCGGCGTTGCGTTCGCCTGGCGTTGTGTCCCCTTCGTTGGAGAGCGGAGCGCCGAGCGTTGCGGCGATCGCGTCGATCACCTGCCGGGGGGTCTGGGTGCCGCCGGGGCCGTCGAAGTGGGCCGAACCGGATGCGAGAGCGGGGAAGTCGGAGCGCACTGAGGCGACGTCGTACTGGGTCACACGATCAACCTAGCGACCTCGCTGTCAGCGACGGCGCCGCGTCGCCGGGGGAAGCGGTTTCCGGATGACAGGCCGCACCGGTTCGCCGCGACGCGCCTGGCCCGGCAGCGGGCGGTTCGGCCGCGCGTTGACCACCTCGGAGGAGTCCAGCAGCCACGGCACGAGCGCAACCGTCACGCCGTGCACGAGCATGAGCTTGTGGCGCAGCCGCCGCGATTTCTGGTTGTGCAGCAGGCGCTCCCACCAGTGCCCGACGATGTACTGCGGGATGTACACCGTCACCACTTCCGGTCCGTGCTCCGCGCGATGGCCCTTGATGTACTCGGCCAGCGGAATGCCGATGTCCCTGTACGGCGACTTGATGATGCGCAGCGGCACCCGGATGTTCATGGCCGCCCAGTCCCGCTCCAGCTGCGCCGTCTCGTCGTCGTCGATGGAGCAGTGCACCGCCTCCAACCGCTCGTGCCTGGCGGCGATCGCGTAGTCCAGCGCCTTGAGGATCGGCTTCTGCATCCGCCCGACGAGCACGATGGCGTGGTCGCCCTGCGCGCCGAAGACCGTCGTTGAGTCGACCGCGAGGTCCCGTTCCACCCGACGGTAGTACCGATTCACCCCGAGCATGAGCGCGAAGAGCACGGGCATGATGGCGAACACCAGCCACGCGCCGTGCGTGAACTTGGTCACGGTCACGACGACGAGCACCGTCGCGGTGAGCACAGCGCCGAACGCGTTGATGGACAGGCTGCGCACGATCTGTCGGCGGTCCCCCTCCCCGTTGCGCAGCACCCGGAGCCAGTGCCGCACCATGCCGACCTGGCCGAGCGTGAACGACGTGAACACGCCGATGATGTACAGCTGGATGAGGGCGGTGAGGCTCGCGCGGTAGATCAGCAACAGCACGATCGCGGCGAGGGAGAGCACCAGCACCCCGTTGGAGAAGACCAGCCGGTCACCGCGGGTGTGGAGAGCCTTCGGGGCATACCCTTCGCGGGCGAGGACGGAACCAAGGATCGGGAAGCCGTTGAAGGCGGTGTTCGCGGCCAGCAGCAGCACTGCAGCGGTCGTTGCCTGCACGACGTAGAACAGGAACTGGTTCTGCCCGAACACCGCGGCGGCCAGTTGTGCCATGACGCTCATCTGCGGGCTCGAGTCGCACTCGGTCCAGCCGATCAGGTTGCACGGATGCTCGACGTAGTGCACTCCGCTGATCAGGGCGAGAGCGGTCACTCCCGCGAACAGGGTGATCGCGATGACGCCGACCAGTGCCAGGGTGGCCTGGGCATTGCGGATTTTCGGCGGGCGGAAGGCGGGAACGCCGTTGGCGACCGCCTCAACGCCGGTGAGGGCGCTGCATCCGGAGGCGAACGCGCGGAATAGCAGCAGCACCGCTCCCACCTGGGTGAGCTCTTCGGCCTTCACCGCGTACTGCGCAGAGTCGGCGACCGGCGCGTCGCCGAGCATGGTGCGGATCAGTCCGACAACGACCATGAGCAGCACGCTGCCGATGAACAGGTAGGTGGGCAGGGCGAAGGCGGCGCCCGACTCTCGAACGCCGCGGAGGTTCATGATTGCGAGCACCGCCACCGCGCCGACGGCGAGCTCGATGCGCAGGCTGTGCAGGCCTGGGAGCGCCGAGATGATGTTGTCCACGCCACTCGCGACTGATACCGCGACCGTGAGGATGTAGTCCAGCGCGAGGGCGGACGCGACGACCAGGCCAGCCTTCTCCCCTAGGTTCCTGTGCGCAACCTCGAAGTCGCCACCGCCGGAGGGATAGGCACGGACGAGTTGTCGAAAAGAAGCAACGACGGTGACGAGCACAATAATGACGGCGAGCGCGACCCACGGCGCGAACGCGAGGAAGCTGAGTCCACCGACGGCAAGAATGAGCAGCAGCTCCTGCGGAGCATACGCTACCGAGGAGAGCGCGTCGCTCGCAAAGACCGGCAGTGCGAGACGCTTCGGGAGCAGCTGCCCCTCGAGTTTTTCGGAGGCCAGGGGCTCGCCGATCAGCCACCGTTTAGGTGACCTTTCGTTGATCACGAGGTGCGACATTACTCCGGCCGCACCGGGAGTCAATGGATAATCCGACCAGGTCTCAGCGAATGATCAGATATCCGAGTGCGGCGGCGCCGATTCCGAACACGACGTTGGCCGTGACGCTGAGGATCGCTGGTCGCACGCGGCCAGCCACCACGAGTTGCACGGTCTCCACGCTGAACGTGCTGTAGGTCGTGAGCGCCGCGCAGAAACCGGTGAGCAGTATCGGCTCTGCCTCAGGATTCAGGGCGAGCACGACCCCGGCCATGGCAGAGCCGACGATGTTGACGGCGAGCACCGCCCAGGGGAACTCCTGTGCTTCCGACCGCCGCGCTGCCAATGCGGAGACGAGATAGCGCAGCACCGCGCCGACGCCGCCGGCCAGCAGCACCAGGGCGATCATTCGTCGCGCCAATCGATCGGGGCCGGGCGCGTGCCGACGCGCAGGCCAAGCCAGGCGGCGGCGAGCCCCAGCAGCAGGGTCGTGGCGAGATACAGAACGGCGGTCAGCGGGTCACCCGCCTCAGCGAAGCGGATGAGCGTCAGCGCGACGGTGGAGAACGTCGTGAACGAGCCGAGCACGCCGACCCCGAGCCCGGCGCGCAGCCAGTGCGGCGCCCGCCGCCAGAGGGAAGACACCAGCACCCCGAGCACGAACGACCCGACCACGTTGACCACGAGCGTCGCGATCCCGGTGCCAGGGATGAGCCAGTCTGCCGCCATCCGCGCCGCAGTGCCGACGACCCCGCCAACGAACACGGCGAGCAGGGTCAGGGGCACGCGCCAATGCTAGGTGCGCCGCGGCGGCCGTGTCAGCCGACGACCATGCGGGCGATGTCCTCCGCATGGCCCTGCAGTGCGTCGCGCTGGTCATCGGGCGCCTCGATCTTGACCCCGACCATCGCCAGGTCGGAGCACACGAACAGCTCGCCCTCGGCATGGTCGTTGTCATCGCTCACCCACCACGCCTGGCTTCCGAGGCCGTCGGCGGGGGTGACGTCGTGTCCGATGCCGAGGGGTTCGACACAGTGCACCGTGCCGTCGTTGAAGTGCTCCGCATAGGACAGGTCGAGGTCGATCTCCCAGTCGTCGTCCTCCCAATCGCATCCGGTGGTCGAGTAGGTGAGGTCGTTGACCGTGACGGTGCCGGAGTCCGGCTTACCCTCGCCCAGGTTGTGGCCGACAATCGATTCGATGTCGGATCCGGTGATGCCGCCGCACTCGTCGTCGGCGGGGCGGGTATCGTCGCCCGCGGGCACGGATGCCGCGGGCGGAAGGTCGGGACCATCATCGGTCGGCGCGCAGGCGGCAAGCCCCAGGGTGAGAAACGCCGCGGCCGTCATGAGACTCAGGGTGCGCATAATGTCCTCGGTTTCCTCAGTTCTGCTTGACGGTAGCCGCTGGCACGCCGGTCGGACAAGGGTGGGAGCCTAGACTTTGGGCGTGGCAGAGAAGAAGCGACGACGCGTCTGGGTGTGGGTCGTCGCCGGAATCGCCGCCCTGATTCTGGTGCTCGTCGCGGTCGTGGTCGTGCCGATTGTCACCCATCAGCCGCAAGGTTCGAGCGGGCAGGTCGCCCCGCGCGACGGCGAATGGCCGACCGCGGTCAAAGCGACGGGGGATGACGGTCGTACCCGGACGCTGAGCGTCGAAGCGGAAAGCGGCCCGATCGACACGGCCGCGCTAGCCCCAGGTGACCGCCTCGTGGTCACAGGCAGCGGATACGACGCCAGGCAGGGCATCTACGTCGCGATCTGCAAGATCCCGCCGCCCGACGAGAAGCCCGGACCGTGCCTGGGCGGCATCCCGAATCAGGAGCAGCAGGACGTCGCGGAGGGCACCGTGCAGTGGGCGCCCTCGAACTGGATCAACGACGACTGGGCGTGGAAGCTGTTCGGCGCACGCAGCTACGACAATGCCGCCGACGGTGCCTTCACCGCCTACCTCGAGGTCGTCGACCCGGTCGGCGACGGCGTGGACTGTCGCGAGGATGCGTGCGGCATCTTCACTCGCAACGACCACACCGCCCTGAACGACCGGGTGCAGGACCTCTACCTGCCGGTGGGGTTCCGCTAGAACAGGTCCGCGCGGATCTGATCCAGTCGCGACTTGAGGTCGCGCACGAGGTCGTCGCCGAGCTCCCCGCGCACCGCCCGCTGTCGGAGGTCGGCGCGCACGTTGAGCCGGAACTCGTTCAACGCCAGCTCGGCATCGCGCAGCGCGCCGCGCGCGCCCAGCTGGGTCTCCTTGATGCGCGCATCCGTCGTCTTCCCGGATGCTCGCGCCTCTGTACGTGCCTCGCGAGCTGCCGCGGCGAGGTCTGCCCGCAGGCTCTTCATCGCCTCGTTCACGCTGGAGCGCACCTCATCGGCGAGCCGGCGAACGGAGTCGGTGACCTCACTCTCGATGTCGTCGAGCTCGTGCCGTCGCGATTCGAGCTCGGCGCGTCCCGCATCCGTGATCGAATAGTCGGTCTTCCGGCCATCCGGGACCTTCGAGACGAGACCCTCCTCCTCGAGCTTGGCCAGCCGCGGGTAGATCGTGCCGGCGCTCGGCGTGTAGGTGCCGCCGAAGCGGTCTTCGATCGCCTGGATGATCTCGTAGCCGTGCATCGGCCCGGATTCGAGCAGGCTCAGGATGTACAGGCGCAGCGCGCCGTGCGCGAAGACTGGGGGAGTCATCACTGGCCTCCTGCTTCGTTCGAGTGGATGACCGCGACATCGCCGCTGACCGTCGACGCGCCGAACTCGAGCCAGCGGCCGTCGAGGGTGCCGTACTTGCCGGTGTAGGTGCCGCGGATGCCGGCGATCTCCGAGTCGTCGAGCTGCAGCTTCCCGGAGATGGTGTTGATCTTGTACTGGGCAGGCACACCCGCCTCGAGGCGGAGCGTGATGTTGCCCGACACGCTCTTCGCGCGCACGGAGTCCGGGACGCCGCTGACATCGAGGAAGACGTCCCCTGACACGCCGTTCGACGAGAGTTTCATGATCTCGCCACTTGCGGTCAGGTCGCCGCTGACCGACTTTGCGCTGATGTTGCCGTAGTGGCCGCGCACCGCGATCTCGCCGCTGACGGAGTTCAGTTCCAGGTCGCCGTAGACGTTGTCGACGACTACCTCGCCGCTCACGGTGCTGATGCGCGCGTCCTCGGTGAGGCCGCTGATGAGCGCTCCCGCCGAGACGACGCCGAAGTTCAGGGCGATGTCGCGCGGGACCATGATGCTCACGTGCACGCTCGAGTTGCCGCGGAATGCCTTGAACACGCTGACGAAGTCGTCCCAGTTGCGCTGGGCGTGGTCAACCTCGAGGGTGTCACCGACGATCTCGACGCGCAGCGGCTTGCCGTGCACTGAGTGCACTTCGACGCGGGCGCTCGGCTCGTCGTGGCCGACGATATCGATCTGGCCGCCGATGAGGCCGACCTTGAGCTTGCGGACGGTCTCGAAGTCGATGACCTTCTCGCCTTCGATGAGCCACTTCTCTGTTGCCATCGTTGTCGCCTTCCTTCACATCCTTCGGATGTCTCGAGTTATATCGCGTTGTGCTGGAAGTCACGCTATATCGCGTCTTTTGGCGTTGTCAAGCTATATCGCGTTCGAATTTCATCGAGTCGGGAGTAGATGCCCTTTTGAGCGCCGAATAAGGGCATCTACTCCCGACTCAATGGGAGAAAGCGGATGCTTGACCTTGACGCAGCGTCAAGGTTTAGCGTGAAGCTATGAACGTGAACGTGCTCGACTGGTCCATCCAGGACATCGCCCGGCTGGCCGGCACCACCAGTCGGACGCTGCGGCATTACGACGACATCGGCCTGCTGCAACCGAGCCGGATCGGTGGGAACGGCTACCGCTACTACGACGCGGATGCGCTCGCGCGACTGCAGCGCATCCTGCTCCTGAGGGAGCTCGGGCTGAGCCTGCCGGAGATCGGCCGCGTGCTGGATGGGCGCAGCGACAACGTGGATGCTCTCGTCACCCACCTGCGAGTGGTTGCGCAGGGAGCAAGTAACGGCTCGACCGCCAGATCGGCGCGGTCGAGATGACGATCGAGAAACTGAAAGGAGGTGGACAACTGATGGCAGAGGAGATGTTCGACGGCTTCGACCACACCCAGTACAAGGATGAGGTCGAAGAGAAGTGGGGCAAGGATGCCTACGCGAAGAGCGACGCCTGGTGGCGCGCAAAGACCGACGAGGAGAAGCGCGCCTGGAAGCGGCGCGCCAGAAGAGCTCGGCGCGGCGTGGATCGAGACGTGGAAGTCCGGTGTGACACCGGACAGCGACGAGGCCCAGGCGCTTGCGCAGCGGCAGTTCGACTGGTTGCGCGGCATCCCGGGAACCCCGGGCGGCGGCATGCCGGACCGACGAAGGAGTACTTCACGGGGCTCGGCGAGATGTACGTCGCTGACGAGCGCTTCGGCGCGAACTACGGCGGACCCGAGGGTGCGACGTTCGTGCGCGACACCCTGCGCGTCTACGCCGACCGCAACCTGTAGCCCGCCCTTAACCCGTCTCAAGGAGAAACGGCGTCGACCACTGCAAGGCATTGGCCAGCAGCCCGGTTCGGCGCCGGATCTCCTTGAGATGGGTTAATCGGATGCGACAAGGGGCGTTAGGTCGAAGGCGCCGGCTCACGTTGCGCAGCCGCCGGCACGAGCAGCAGCGGCATGAAGAAGCCAGCGAGCGGCCCGATCAGCAGCGCGAACGCCAACGTGCCGACACCGACGTTGCCGCCGAGGAGCCAGCCGATGATGAGCACGACGACCTCGATGCCGGTGCGCACGACCCAGATCGGCCATCCGGTCACCCGGTGCAGGCCGGTCATCAGGCCATCACGCGGGCCGGGGCCGAAGCGCGCCCCGATGTACATGCCGGTCGCCAGACCGATCGTCACCAACCCGGCGGCGAGCATCGCGATGCTCCAGAACAGGTCGGGCGCGGGCTGAAACCAGGCAAGGCCAACGTCGGCCCACACCCCGACGAGCACCGCGTTCGCGATGGTGCCGATGCCCGGCTTCTGCCGCAGCGGGATCCACAGCATCAGCACGACAACGCTCGTGGCGATGACGATCACGCCGAACGGGATCCCGGTGTGCAGCTGGATGCCCTGGGTGAGCACATCCCACGGCGCGATACCGATCTGCGCGCGAACCATGAGCGCGATGCCGATCCCGTAAAGGAACAGTCCCACGGCGAGTTGCGCGATGCGTCTGGTCATGGTGAGGCCGGGGGACATGGGGTAATCCAACTCCTGCGTGTGGGGATTGCAAAAACGGCGACGTAACTTCGAGTTCAACCGCGGGTGGAATACTGGAATTCCCTTGCTTCGCTTTTTGGAGTCTCGTGCACCTACTCGCCGTGTTCAGCCTGCGCAACCGCGCGCTCATCGCCCTCGTGACCGTGGTTGCCGCGGTTTTCGGCGGTTTGGCGATGACCTCGCTCAAGCAAGAACTGATTCCATCTGTGTCGCTGCCGCGCATGGTCATCATCACGACCTACCCGGGTGCGGCGCCCGAAGTGGTCAACGAGGATGTCAGCACGCCGATCGAGGCTGCCATCCAGGGCGTCGAGGGGCTGGACAGCACCACCGCGACCTCCACCACGAACGCGTCGAGTGTCACGGCGTCGTTCGCCTACGGAACCGACATCCCGTCCGCGGAGCAGAAGGTGCAGTTGGCGATCAACCGCATCAAGTCGAGCCTGCCCGAGGGCGTCGACCCGCGCATCGTCACCGGCAGCCTCGACGACTTCCCGGTCATCCAGCTCGCGGTGACGAGCGACCTCGAGGAGGCCGAGCTCGCGAGCCTCATCCAGACCTCGACGCTCGCCGAGCTGCAGAAGATCGACGGCGTGCGCGAGGCAAGCCTGCTCGGTGCGCGCGGTCAGCGCGTCGTCATCGAACCGGATGCTGCAGCGCTCGCCGCGGCCGGACTGGGCCCACAGGCCATCCGGGACGCCCTCGACGCGAACGGCGTGCTGCTGCCCGCCGGCTCCATCACCGAAGGAGACAGCACTCTCACCGTGCAGGCGGGGTCGCGCATCCAGACCGCCGCTGACCTCTCCGCCCTCCCACTCGTCGGTGCGCCGACCGCGCTCACCATCGGCGACGTCGCGACGGTGAGCGTCGTCGACAATCCGGTCACCGGCATCTCGCGCGTCAACGGCGAGCCCGCGGTGACCATCGGGGTCACCAAGACACCGGATGGCAACACCGTCGCGGTGTCGCATGCGGTGCACGAGCAACTCGATCAGCTCGCCGCCGACCTCGGCTCGGGCACCAAGTTCACGGTCGTCTTCGACCAGGCGCCGTACATCGAGAACTCGATCGAGTCGCTCGCCACCGAGGGCATGCTCGGCCTCATCTTCGCGGTGATCGTCATCCTGGTCTTCCTGCTGTCGATCCGTTCGACGCTGGTGACCGCGATCTCGATCCCGGTGTCGGTGCTCATCGCATTCATCGGCATGCAGGCATCCGGCTACACGCTCAACATCATCACGCTCGGCGCGCTGACCATCGCCATCGGACGTGTCGTCGACGACTCGATCGTGGTGATCGAGAACATCAAGCGGCACCTCGGACTGGGCGAACCCAAGCTGCAGGCCATCCTCACCGCGGTGAAGGAGGTCGCCGCCGCGATCACCGCGTCGACGGTGACCACGGTCGCGGTGTTCCTGCCGCTCGCCCTGGTCGGCGACATCACCGGCGAACTGTTCCGCCCGTTCGCACTCACCGTCACGCTCGCCCTGGGTGCGTCGCTGTTCGTCGCGCTGACGATCGTGCCGGTGCTCGCCTACTGGTTCCTGCCGCGGAAGCCGCGCGCCGAGGTGAAGCTGTCGGATGAGGACGAGCTGGCCCGGCCCACCCTGCTGCAGCGGATGTACCTGCCGATCATTCGGTGGACCCTCCGGATGCCCGCCATCACCCTGATCGGTGCCCTGGTCGTGCTCGCCGGCACCATCGCGCTGATCCCGACCATGAAGACCAACTTCATCGGCAACAGCGGGCAGAACACCATCACCGTGCTGCAGTCGCTACCGCGCGGGACGAGCCTCGAGGCCAAGGATGCTGCGGCCGGCAAGGTCGAGGACACCCTGCTGGCGATCGACGGGGTCGATACCGTGCAGCTCTCGATCTCCGGTCGGCGGCGGCTCGCTCGCCGCAGCGTTCGGCGGCGGCAGCGACATCACCTTCTCCATCACCACCGACTCGAATGCCGACCAGGCCGCGCTGCGCGAGAAAGTGCGCAATGAGCTGGAGAGCCTCCGCGATGTCGGCGACGTGACTCTCGGGTCGGAAGGTTCGGCGTTCGCGTCATCGGACATCGACATCGACATCACCGCCAACAACCAGACCGATCTGCGCAGAGCGGCCGACGACGTGCTCGCGGCCGTCGAGGGCCTCAACGTCACCGCCGAGGCCGTCAGCAACCTCTCCGAGACGCAGCCCTACATCGCCGTCGTGGTCGATCGCGCCAAGGCGGCGTCGGTCGGCCTCACCGAGTTCGCGGTCGGCGCGATGGTCTCCGGTGCAATGCAGCCGGTGCCGGCAGGCAGCGCGGTCATCGACGAGAAGACGATGTCGATCTACATCACCACCGCCAACGCGCCGGCGACGCTGGATCAACTGCGCGCATTCGCGATCCCGACCGCGGCCGGGCCGCTGCCGCTGTCCGAACTGGCCAGCGTCGAGCAGGCGGACGGGCCTGCGTCGATCACCACCATCCGGGGTCTTCGGGCCGCGACCGTCACCGTGACTCCGGGGCTCGACGATGTCGGTACCGCGTCATCCGTCATCCAGGAGACAGTGGACGGCCTCGAGCTGCCGGCGGGAACGAGCGTCGAGCTCGGCGGCGTCACTGCGCAGCAGACGGATGCCTTCCAACAGTTGGGTATCGCGCTGCTGGTGGCGATCCTGATCGTCTATGTCGTCATGGTGGCGATGTTCAAGAGCCTGCGGCAGCCGCTGCTGCTGCTTATCTCGGTGCCGTTCGCGGCGACCGGCGGCGTGCTCCTGCAGGTCGCCTCCGGTGTGCCGCTCGGTGTGCCGTCGCTCATCGGTGTGCTCATGCTCATCGGCATCGTGGTGACGAACGCGATCGTGCTCGTCGACCTGGTCAACCAGTATCGAGACAGGGGCATGCGGGTAGGCGACGCGATCGTGCATGGCGCGGCGCGACGCCTGCGGCCAATCCTGATGACGGCGCTCGCCACGATCTTCGCGCTGCTTCCGATGGCGATCGGGCTCACCGGCGAGGGCGGGTTCATCTCGCAGCCGCTCGCGATTGTCGTGATCGGCGGCCTCGTGTCGTCGACGCTGCTCACCCTCGTGGTGCTGCCGGTGCTGTACTACCTCGTCGAGGGGGCCAAGGAGCGCCGCCTGGAGCGACGCGAGGCGAAGGTGGCCGCAGCAGGGTAGACACAGGGCATTTCCAGACGCGGCGCGTAGGTTCCCGCGGTGCCCTTTCGTCGACCCGCGGCTTCCGCGCCTAGGACCTCACGCCAGCCCGAAGCGCGTCGTCCGCGCGTGCCTCGCCTGCCCCGCCATGCGTCGGCGGTGCTCGCGGTAGGCTCGGCGGCCATCGCGCTGTCTTTGGTCGCGCTGTACGCGGCGACGCCATCCGACAACCACGCCGTCTACGGCGCGGCGACTGCGCAGGTAGAACGGCACCCACCGCAGACGTTGATCGTCCCGGATGACCTGGTGCCGGTGAGCGTCGTGCGCGATGGCTACTCGGTGACGCCAGGGCACGCCACCTACGTCGCGGGTGGCACCAACCACGACTGGGCGAAGCTGGTGCTGAACATCGCCGGGTGGCCGGTGACCGAGAACAATGTCACGGTCATCACGCGGTGGATGCGGCAGGAGAACTACATCGACAGCTGGTGGAACCGGAACAATCCGTTGAACAACGGATGGGGCTCAGGCGGCGGATCTGGCCTCGGCAGCTACCCAAACCTGCAGGTCGCCGCCGAGAACGCGGTCGAGGCCCTGGGCTCGCTGCCCGGCTACCGGCCCATCGTCGAGGCGTTCGCGGCATCCGCACCCACCGACGTGACCGAACGGGCGATCTGGGCATCACCGTGGGCGAGCGGCCACTACAACAATGGAGCGCACTGGCACTACACGCCGGTGCCGGTGATCAAGGCGCCGCCGAGCGCCTGGTAGTCAGCGGGACTGCCAGAGCACCTCGCCGTTCGGCCGGATTTTGACATCGAAGATCACGGTTTCCCCACTCATCAAGTTGACGGAGCACTGGAACGCCGACCCGGGTTCAACCGGCGGAAGCGCCGGGCACTCAACGTTCCCCAGCGTCGGGATTCCTTGGTTCACGAGCTCTGTCGTGATCGAGTTGGAGACTTCAATGGAGAGATTCCGCGCGACAAGACCCTCCGTGCGCTCACCCATTGTCGTGAACAGGTTGACGAGCAGCACGACGGACAGCACTCCGAGCACCGTCCCGACAGCCCCGAGCACGATCGCCCAGATCGAACGACTCCTCCCGACCGGTGGCCTCGCGGTGCCGGACCGGCGCAACCCGACGAAGCCGAGGATCAGCGCGGTGAGGCTCAACAGCCCGGCCGGGTTGATGACGACACCGATGATGGCCAGGATGAAGCCGACGTCCGCCGGCGTGTTCTTCACCGCGACCGGGACCACCGGCTGGCGAACGGCCGGACCGCGCTGCCAGCGCTGCGGCTCGGGCTCGATCGTCGGACGGGCCTCAGGCATGGTGAACGACACCGGTTCCTCCGGCGGCACGTAGCTGTCGTCGGCCCAGAGCGGACGGGGCGCGCTCACCGGGGGAGCCTGCAGTTGATCGGTCCAGCCGCTGCCGTCCCACCAGCGCTTGCGGTCGCTGCCCTCAGGGTCCGGGTACCAGCCGGCGGGCGGTAGTGCGGTCGTCGACTCGGTCATGCCCATCCTCCGGGTGGTGGTTCGCTCGCCGACTCTATTGGCGTGGTCGCCCCTGTTGCTCACCCCAATAGTGGTTAGCTGGGCGGCGCCTCGGTTCGCGGCGGATGCGGACGCCGGATGCCCTCGAGCGCCAATAGAACGAGCGCAACCCCGATGGCGATGTAGGTGGGCCATTCCGCCGGCGCGAACGGTTCGCGCAGCACGAGTGCCGCAGCCAGAGCGATGAGCACCGGCTCGAGGTAGCTGAGCAGCCCGAACACGACCATCGGCAGCAGCTGGCTCGCCGCGATG
This sequence comes from uncultured Actinomycetota bacterium, assembly GCA_963702165.1. Taxonomy (GTDB): domain Bacteria; phylum Actinomycetota; class Actinomycetes; order Actinomycetales; family Microbacteriaceae; genus Terrimesophilobacter. Next base: position 2,340,792 of record OY969722.1, read on the forward strand.
TAGAACAGCAGCGCGAGGGAAGCGAAGATGCCGAACAGGGTCGCCTCGAGCAGCGACTGCGGATCGCGAACTGTCGAGGCGGTCGGATCGTCGAGGGCGAGCAAGAACGTTGACGCGGGCAGGATGAGCACCATCTCGGCGGTGAGCCCGGCGCTTCCGGTAATGCCGGCGAGCCGGCGCACGGCGAAGTAGATCGGGTAGGTGCCGGCGACGAGCAGGGTCTCCCACGACAGCCCGCCGACGAGCCATAGCTGGTAGGTCACCGCCGCGCCGGCGACGATGACCGCAGCGGTGCGCCACGGGCCGAGTCGCTCCCGGAACACGATGCGCCCGACCAGCGCCAGCACGATCGGCAGGATGAAGTATCCGAGCGCCACCGGAAGACCACGCCCCTGGCCGGGCGCCCAGGTGAACAGCCACTGCTGGGCGCCGAGGATCGCGGCCGTCACCAAGAGCGCGAGGCCGATGACGGGCGATCCCGGATGCGGCGGAGCAGCACCGCGACCCCGCGCCAGCGCCGCGCGAAGGTCAGGAAGCCGACGAGCAGCAGCACGCTGAAGGCGATCCGCCAGCCGAAGAGTTCGTTGCCGGTGAAGTCGAGGAACGCCGACGTCACGAACACGACGACGAACATCAGGGAGGACGCGATGGACGCGACCACTCCGAGACGCCGCCGCGAGCCACTCGCGAGCACGCGCATCCTCTCCTTTGGGCCCAAGAGATCAAGTGAGCCCAGCACCCAAACTTTAGCGAAGCCGCGAGCGCCTTTCTGGCCGCGCCCTAAATGGCTTCCCTATCTTTCCCGGCGGCGGGCGTGTAACGTATCAAGGTCGGCTTTGAGGCAGCGCGAGGGTTCGCGTACGAAGTAACTGTCAGTCTCGAGGGCCGGTTTCGCGCATTGATCTGTGCGTGAACAATCACCGATGTGAACGGCCCCCGGCCAAAGGCTGCCCGGGTATCTCTTCATTCATCTGAATCACCCGGAAAGAACCATGCCTGGATACAAGAAGTCCGCCGCGCCCGCGCGCGGAACTGCCACCCGCAAGGCCGGCAGCAAGAGCCCGAAGCACCGCGGCTACCGCCCGGAGGCGGAAGCGCCTCGCGGCGGCAAGCCCGCGAAGGGTGCGAGCCCCAAGAAGTCCCGCTGGACCCCGGAGCAGCGCGCCGATCGTGGCCACGCACCCGCGCGCCCGCGCGGTGAGCGCACCGAACAGCGTGCCGAGCGCACGGATCGCCGTCCCGACTGGACGCCCCGGTCGGAACAGCGCGGTGACCGGCGTCCGGATTGGACGCCGCGCAGTGAGCAGCGCACCGACCGCGGTGACCGTCGTCCGGACTGGACGCCGCGCAGTGAGCAGCGCACCGACCGCGGTGACCGTCGTCCGGACTGGACGCCGCGCAGTGAGCAGCGCACCGACCGCGGAGACCGTCGTCCCGATTGGACGCCCCGCGAGCGTCCCGCTCGTGAGCAGGGTGGCCGAGTCCGCGATGACCGGCCCCGTTACGAGCGCAGCGATCGTCCGCAGAGCGGCCGCCGCTTCGAGGATGACCGCCCGCGCCGCGATGACCGCCCGCGTTACGAGGACCGCCCGAACCGTGACGAGCGGCCGCGTTACGAGGACCGTCCCCGCCGGGACGACCGCCCGCGTTACGAGGACCGCCCGCGCCGCGATGAGCGGCCGCGTTACGAGGACCGTCCCCGCCGCGATGAGCGCCCCCGCTACGAGGACCGCCCCCGCCGCGACTCGAGCTTCTACCCCGACAAGACCGCCGAGCGCTTCACCGCGCACGAGGATGTCGTGCTCGAGAAGCTCGAAGCTGACGCGATCCAGGCATCCGATGTCGACGGCGTGACTTTCGCCGATCTCGGTCTCGGTGGCAACATCACGCGCGCCCTGGGTGAGCTGGGCGCATCCGCCCCGTTCCCGATCCAGGCGGCAACCATTCCGATCGCGCTGACCGGACGCGACGTGCTCGGCCGCGGCAAGACCGGCTCGGGCAAGACCATCGCGTTCGGCGCCCCGCTGGTCGAGCGGCTGATGGAGAACGGCGGCGGCAAGAAGCGCCAGCAGGGTCGCAAGCCTCGCGCGCTCATCCTCGCCCCGACCCGCGAGCTCGCGCTGCAGATCGACCGCACGGTGCAGCCGATCGCGCGCAGCGTGGGACTGTTCACCACCCAGATCTACGGCGGTGTCCCGCAGCACCGTCAGGTGACCGCGCTGCAGCGCGGCGTTGACATCATCATCGGCACGCCCGGCCGTATCGAGGACCTCATCGACCAGGGTCGCCTCGACCTCAGTGAGATCACCATCACGGTGCTCGACGAGGCTGACCACATGTGCGACCTGGGCTTCCTTGAGCCGGTGCAGCGCATCATCCGGCAGACCGCCGACGGCGGGCAGAAGCTGCTCTTCTCGGCAACCCTCGACACCGGCGTTGCCGCGCTCGTCGACGAGTTCCTGGTCGACCCGAGCGTGCACGAGGTCGCTGGGGAGGACCAGGCGTCCTCGACCATCGACCACCGCGTGCTGCTGATCGACCAGCGCGAGAAGCGCGAGATCATCGAGCAGCTCGCATCCGGTGAGGGCAAGACGCTGATCTTCGCCCGCACTCGGGCGTTCGCCGAGCAACTCGCCGACGACCTCGACGATGCCGGCATCCCGGCCGTCAGCCTGCACGGCGACTTGAACCAGTCGCGTCGGTCCCGCAACCTGGAGAAGCTCACCAACGGCCGGGTCAAGGTGCTTGTGGCGACGGATGTTGCGGCTCGCGGGATCCACGTCGACGACATTTCGCTGGTGATCCAGGCCGACCCGCCGGACGAGTACAAGAGCTACCTGCACCGTGCGGGCCGCACCGGTCGTGCCGGCAAGCCGGGCACGGTCGTGACGCTCGTGAACGCGCGTCGCCGTCGCAAGATGGACGACCTGCTGAAGCGTGCGGAGATCTCGCCGAGCTTCGACCATGTCGCCCCCGGCGATGCGCTGCTCGGGGACCTCGCCGCGTTGTAAGACGTTCGGTGGTCGAGCCTGTCGAGACCCCCAAGTTGCGCGCGCGGGTTGAACACCCACGCGCGGGTCAAATTCGACCCGCGCGTGGGTGATTCACCCGCGCGTGGCGCTCGTTTCGGGTCTTACGCGTTCCAGACCGGCTGGTTTGGCAGAATCGCGAGCCCGACAGCCTTCACATCTTCGGCGCGCGAGCCAAAGAAGTCCCAGATCGTTCCGAAGGCCAGCACAACCTCTATCCGCAAGCCGTCGCTGCATCGCAAGCCCAGCATCGGCCCGGAGCCCGGCATGGCGTAGTTGATCAGCTCAACGCCGCTGATGTCAGCGCGCCGCACGCTGAGCGCTGGCCCGCGAGTAGTTGCACTGGTCCACAATTCGAGGTTGGCTTCGGAGAGCACTAGGCGTCCGGGTTTGTACCTGGCGTACGTGCTCCGATCGAGCTTTCCGTCGGCCACCCGGATGGTCGCGGCTCGGACCGTCGGCCACGCGAGCGTGTCGGGATTGACGTGCCGCAGCGCTCTCCTCCGTGTTTGTCGAAGCGTGAGCCACACAGTGCCAGCCGCCACCGCCGGATTGAGGACGAGCATCAGAACCCACCACGCATAGTCCTGGGTATCGAACTCCATGATTTGCGGACCCCAGACGAGCACCAAGACAGCGGTGGCTTCGATGAGTGCACACATAAGCAGCATCATGACGCCGCCGACCCGGAACTCCGGCACCGTCAGAACGCGCCAAGTACGGTGAGTTTCGATCACGTCGTCACCCTACAAGTTGCCGAAGACTTCAGAGCGTTCTCCGGCCCACGATGGACAACTCAGCTACCTTGAACTGGCGCCGCTGACCGATGCGTCAGTGTCGGCGTTCCCGGAGCCGAAAGACATTTCGGTCAGCGCCTGACGGAGCCGCTCGGTAGGGTCGGCGTATGACGCCCGCCCGCCTCATGCTGCTCGACACCGCTTCGCTGTATTTCCGTGCCTTCTACGGCGTGCCCGACACCGTCAAGGCGCCGGACGGCACACCGGTGAATGCGGTGCGCGGGCTGCTGGACATGATCGCCAACCTCGTCACCGAGTACCGCCCCACCGAGCTGGTCGCGTGCTGGGACGACGACTGGCGACCGCACTGGCGCGTCGAGCTCATCCCGAGCTACAAGGCGCAGAGGGTCGCCCAGCTGGTGCCGGATGGCGTCGACGTCGAGGAGACGCCGGAGCTGCTTGTGCAGCAGATCCCCGTCATCCGGCGGGTGCTCGACGCGTTCGGCATCACCGTGATCGGCGCCGCGCAGCACGAAGCGGACGACATCATCGGCAGTCTTGCGATCCAGGCATCCGGCCCGGTCGACATCGTCACCGGCGACCGCGACCTTTTCCAGCTCGTCGACGACGCGCGCGACATCCGAGTCATCTACACCGCGGCAGGCATGAGCCGGCTCCAGGTGGTCACCGACGACGTCATCCGTGCAAAATACGGGATCGGCGCAGCCCAGTACGCCGACTTCGCGACGATGCGCGGTGATGCCTCCGATGGGCTGCCGGGCGTGCGCGGAGTCGGTGAGAAGACCGCCGCCGGCCTGCTGCAGCGCTTCGGCGACCTGCAGGGGATCATCGCCGCTGCCGACGACCGGGCCGCCGAGATGGCTGCAGGAGTCCGGGCGAAGGTGACGGATGCCGCCGACTACCTCGCCGTCGCCCCGAAGGTTGTCGAGGTGGTGCGCGACCTGGACCTCGGCCCCGTCGACGCCGGCATCCGAGGATTCGACGACGCCGGCCGGGCGCGCATCGAGGAGCTGGCGACAGAACTCGGCCTCGGCAGTTCCGCGAAGCGCGCCGCAGACGCGCTCGAGGCTGCCGCCAATCCGAGCTGACGGCCGCCAGATCCGCCCAAGTTCCGGACACTCCGCGCCAGTTCCGGACAGTCGCGACGGGTGCGCCGGGCGCGGATGTCCGCACCAGGCGCGGCACGGTCGAGCGGAATCCAGCCGTGCGACCAAACAGTGACCAATCCATGAATTTTTGCGAGAGATCTTCCCCTCGAACGGGGGACAGGGTAACTTCTGCTCAATGACCCCTATCCGGGGGCCTCTGTTTGCGTCGCGCGAGCGGCGCATTGCTTAGGGGAGACACCTTGCAGGAATCAGCCGACTCCACCCTCATGAGGAACAGGAGGGGACGGAGCCGGCTGGCGATCGTCGCCTCCGCTGGAACACTCGCCCTTGCCTTCACCGGGCTCACGGCGACCGCGGCAAACGCCGCAGAAGTAACCCACACGATCGCCCAAGTGCAGGGCACAGGGGCCACAACACCCCTGAGCGGCCAGACCGTCACGGTCGAGGGCATCGTCACCGCCGACTATCGCGGCGTGAGCAACTTCCGCGGCATCGTCATCCAGACGGAGGGTTCGGGGGGTGCGACTGACGCGACACCTGGCGCATCCGATGGGATCTTCGTCTTCCTGAACAACGCCAACCCGGCCGTTGCGATCGGCGACAAGGTGCGCGTCACAGGTGCAGCCGGCGAGAACTTCGACCAGACGCAGATCAGCGCGACAACCGCCGCGCAGACCGAGCTCGTCGAGGCCGGTGTCGGTGTTCCGGAAGCGACGCCGCTTCCCGCGACCCTTATCGGCGCCGACCGCGAGGTCCTGGAGAGCCAGCTCGTCACCCCCACCGGCGACTACTACCTGGGCTCGAGCCACAACCTGTTCAGCTTCGGCGAGCTGTGGCTGAGCGCCCAGGCGCCGGCCGTGAAGAGCACAGAGACCACGGATGCCGGCGCCGACGCCAACGCGATCGCCGCGGCCAACGTGGCGAAGCGGCTGCTGCTCGATGACGGCTACAGCATCCGCGTCGACAACAGCAACCACGTGGGGGACCAGCCCTACTTCAGCGAGGAGGTCGTCGTTCGCAACGGCGACAAGGCGGTCTTCCCGCAGACCCCGTACGTGCTCTCGTGGGGCTTCAACGAGTGGCGGCTGCAGCCGACCGTGCCGATCACCGACGCGAACGGGGCGCCATTCACGCCGACCTTTGAGTCGACGAACCCGCGTCCGGCATCCCCGCCGCAGGTGGGCGGTGACTTCTCGGTCGCGAGCTTCAACGTGTTCAACTACTTCACGACGCTGACCAGCCAGAACTCCCAGGCGCGCGGTGCCGACACCGCAGCCGACTTCGCGATTCAGCAGGCGAAGATCGTCAAGGCGATCAACGAGCTGGACGCGGATGTCGTCGCGCTGCAGGAGATCGAGAACTCGGTCAAGCTGGGTGAACCGCTCGACGAGGCACTTCAGTCATTGGTGGCCGAACTCAACGCGGCCGCGGGTGCAGGCACGTGGGACTACGTCCGCACACCGGCCGAGCTGAGCGACGCAGCCATCACCGACTTCATCAGCAACGCGATCATCTTCAAGCCCGCCGCGGTCACGACGGTCGGTGGAAGCTTCACCCAGATCGACGAAACCGTGTGGGACATCGCGCGTGAGCCGATCGGGCAGACCTTCAAGTCGAACGACACTGGCAAGGTCTTCACGGTCATCGCCAACCACTTCAAGTCGAAGAGCGGCACCGGCGCAGAGCCGGCCGACGGTCAGGGCCAGTTCAACGCCGAGCGCGTCGAGCAGGCCAACAGCGTGCTCGCGCTCGTCGCGCAGGTGACCGCAGACGCCGACAAGAGCGAGGACGTGTTCCTCGTCGGCGACTTCAACGCCTATCCGGAGGAGGACCCGATCCAGGTCTTCACGGATGCCGGCTGGGTCGACCTGCTCACCGAGCTCACCGACGGCCAGTACACCTACACCTTCAACGGCGAGTGGGGTTCACTCGACCACATCCTCGCGACGCCGTCGGCGGCGGCATCCGTCACCGGAGCCGGTTCGTGGGCGATCAACGCGCCGGAATGGGGAGACCGTGGCTACGAGTTCGCAGCCACCGACCCCGACAGCGTGTTCCGCTCCAGCGATCACGACCCGATCAAGGTCGGCGTCTCGGCCGAAATCGCGCCGGTGGAGATCGAGATCCTGACGATCAACGACTTCCACGGACGCATCGAGGCCGGATCGGACACGCCCGGTGCCGCTCAGTTAGGCGGCATGGTCGACTACTGGGAGGCCCAGAACCCGAACACCACGTTCGTGGCCGCGGGTGACCTGATCGGTGCATCGACGTTCACGTCGTTCATCCAAAAGGACCAGCCGACCATCGACGCGCTGAATGCAATCGGGCTCGACACGAGCTCGTTCGGCAACCACGAGTTCGACGGTGGGCGGGACGATGTCGACAACCGCATCCTGCAGGAAGCCGACTGGCCGTACCTCGCCGCCAACCTGTACGACCGCACGACCGGCGAGCCGGCCTATCAGGAGTACTTCCTGCAGGTCTTTGACGGTGTGACTGTCGGCTTCATCGGTGCGGTCACGGAGGAGCTGCCGAGCCTGGTCAGCCCCACCGGGATCGCCACGCTCGAGGTGCGCGACATCGTCATCGAGGTCAACCGCGTCGCTGGCGAACTCTCTGACGGTGACCTGGCCAACGGCGAGGCCGACGTGCTGGTGCTGCTCGTCCACGAGGGCGCGGCAACCCCGAACATCGCGTCGTCGACGGATGACTCGGCGTTCGGCCGAATCGTGATGGGTCTCGACCCGAGCGTTGACGCCATCGTCTCCGGCCACACCCACCTGGCGTACGACCACGAGATCGCGATCCCCGGCATGGATCTTCCGCGCCTCGTGATCTCGGCCGGGCAGTACGGGCAGAACTACGGACACATGGACCTGACGGTCGATCCAGTGACGAAGGAGATCATCAGCTTCACCGCCGAGATCCTGCCGATCACCGGATTCACCCCGGATGCCGAGGTCGCCGCCATCGTGACAGCGGCCACCCAGGCGGCGAACGTCCTGGGTTCGGTCAAGGTCGGTGAGATCACCGAGTCGTTCTACCGCGGTGTGCAGAATCCGATTCCGCCGAGCCCGACCAACCCGAACGGCACGCCATTCCCGGAGAACCGGGGAGCGGAGTCGTCACTGGGCAACTTCGTCGCGGACGTGCAGCTGTGGGCGACCAGTGAACTGGACACCCAGATCGCGTTCATGAACCCCGGAGGCCTCCGCGCCGACCTGGTCTACGCGTCGTCCGGGCCGAACGACCCCGACGGCAACGTCACCTATCGTGAGGCTGCCCAGGTGCAGCCGTTCGCGAACACCCTGGTGACGATGACGCTCACGGGCGAGCAGATCAGGCAGGTCCTGGAGCAGCAGTGGCAACCGGCTGGTTCGTCGCGCCCGTTCCTGAAACTGGGTGTCTCGGATGGGTTCGAGTACGTCTACGACCCGACCGCGGCATCCGGTGAGCGGATCACGGCGATGTACCTGAATGGTGAGGCGATCGACCCGACCGCGCAGTACCGGGTTGTTGCGAACTCCTTCCTCGCGGGCGGTGGCGACAACTTCGGCACCTTCGCACAGGGCACGCAGCGCTCCGACAGCGGACGCGTCGACCTGCAGGGCATGGTCGACTACTTCGTGGCCAACCCGGTCGCGTCGCCCGACTACGCACAGCGCTCGGTCGGCGTGAACCCGTCCGACGCGGATGCCGATGGCTACAGCGCCGGCGACCAGGTCACCCTCGACCTGTCGTCACTGCTGTTCACGCGCGGTGGTCCGACCACGGGCACCGTCGAGGTGCTCGCCGGCGGCACGGTGCTCGGTTCGGCCACGATCGACGGCACCATCGTCGACACGACCGACGAGCAGGGTCGGGCGACGGTGACGATCACGATTCCGGATGACGCGGCGGAGGGGACTCTGCTGCTCACCATCCGGGTGGCCGACAACGGCACCGAGATCGCCTACCCGCTGCAGGTCACCTCGAACCTTGAGGCGATCGCCAACGTCAAGGAGCCGAAGATCACCGGCGCGGCGAAGGTGGGCCACACGGTCAAGGTGAACGCGGGCAACTGGAGCGTCAAGAAGCCCGAGTTCAGCTACCAGTGGCTGCGCGACGGCGCACCGATCGACGGCGCGACGGGTGCCAGCTACCGGATCACCGATGCTGACCTGGGCACCAAGCTGAGCGTCGTGGTGACGGCCAGCGCGAATGGCTTCGCCGACGGGTCCGCGACCAGCGACGCCCAGCGGGTGCAGCCGGCGCGCGGCGGTCTGCCCGGCCTGCTCGACTGGCTGACCAACCAGCTGGAGTCGATCACTCCGTAACACACCGATGGTCGGCCGGGCAGCCCTCGCGGGTTGCCCGGCCGGCTGTGTGTTCAGTCGGCGAGCGAGAGGGCGGTGCCGTCGAGGATGTCGTGCTCGCTTGTGACAACGGTGTCGATTCCGGATGCGCCCTGCACCCGTCCGACGATGACCGACCAGACCAGGGCACCGGATGCGATCACGTCGACGCGACCCGGGTGCATATAGGGGAGCGCGGCCCGCTGCTCACGGGGCATCGACGCGAGGTCGGCACAGGCCTCGAGCACCTTCTCGACCGGAAGCCTGGTGCCGTTGATCACATCGGGCTGATAGCTCGGCAGCCGGAGGGCATGCGCGGTGACCGTGGTGACGGTGCCTGCAACGCCGACGAGTTCGCTCGCGCGGCTGAGGTCGACGACGCCTGCTGCCTCGTCGAGCGCCGAGTTCACGTCCGCGCGCACTGCCGCGCGCTGGGCCTCGGTGGGCGGGTCGAAGTGCAGGTGCCGCTCGGTGAGTCGCACGCATCCGACGTCCATCGAGAAGGATGACAGCGGTGTCCCGTCGCCGAGCACCAACTCTGTCGAGCCGCCGCCCAGGTCGACGACTAAGCGCTCGGTCACCGCATCCGAGTCGAGGACGCTCACCGCGCCGCGAAACGACAGCGCCGCTTCCTCCTCGCCGCTGATCACCTCGGGCGTGACGCCCAGGATCTCGCGCACGCCGTTCAGGAACTCGTCCCGGTTCGCGGCGTCGCGCGTCGCGGAGGTGGCGACGAATCGCATCCGTTCGACACCGTGTTCTCGGCACAGGTCGGCGTAGCGCTGGGTGGTCTCGAGCGTGCGAGCCAGCGCGTCGTCGGCAAAGCGTCCAGTCCTGTCCACGCCCTGGCCGAGGCGCACCAGTTCAAGGGTGCGCACAACGTCGGTCAGCGACCCGTCGTGCGCGTCCGCGATGAGCAGTCGCAGGGAGTTGGTTCCGCAATCGAACGCGGCGACGCGCATCGGGCTCCTTTCGGCAAGGAGCCAGCCTACGCCTGCGAAATGTCTGTCAGGTTCCGCGCTGCCCGGTCGAGCACGCGCGGGTCAAACCTCCATCCGCGGGTCGAATTCGACCCGCGCGTGGAAGTTCGACCCGCGCGCGGCGCCGGGGCTACTCGCCGAACAGCTCGCGCTCGATCCGCTCCACCGTCCACGGGACGGCTTCCGGCTCGACCTGTGCAGCGATCAGCGCCCCGACCAGCTCGATGAACCAGCCGGACGCATCCGAATTGTTGAGCATGACCACGATCGTCGTGTCGGTCTCGGGGTTGTGCAGCATCTGGGTCACGAAGCCGGGCATGTCCCCGCCGTGCCCGCGGTACGGACCGTACTCCTGCACGCCCAGTCCGTACGAGGTCTCGTAGGACTTGCCGACCCCGGTCGCACGTGTGTCCCATTGCGCGGCGAACATCTCGTCGCTGAGCAGTCCGCCGGTGGCGACCGCTTCGACCCAGGTGCCGAGATCCTCGACCGTCGACACGACTCCGCCTGACTCGTACGCGATGCTCGGCGACAGTTCCGTCACGTCGTCGGCGCTGTCCGGGATCGGTGCGAGGGAGTCGTCGAACGCGGCCATGTAGCCGTGCGAGAAGGGCTCCGGAAGCCCGGTTTCGGATGGGTCGGGGTAGCTCGTCCCGGTGAGGCCCAGCGGTCGGTTGATGCCCTCTTCGTACAACTCGGCCCACGGGGTGCCCGTGATCGCCTCGATTGCGAGACCAAGCAGCACGAAGCCGCCGTTGGTGTAGGAGAAGCGCTGGCCGGGCTCGCCGACGCGCGGCGCCGCCAGTGTCGCCTCGATGAGTTCCGAACGCTCCAACGGTGCTTTCATGTCAGCCAGGATCGTCGAGAATAGCGCCTCCCGGTAGTCGCCGACACCCGAGGTGTGCTGGCACAGGTTGCGGAAGGTGATGCCACTGAGGTCGTACCGCTCATCCAACGAACGCAGCTCGTCGCTGCGGTCGCTGTACTCGATCAGTTCGTCGTCCAGCTCGATGACGCCAGCGTCGACCTGCTGCAGCATGACGGTGCAGGTCATCGACTTCGTGTTCGAGGCGATCCGGAACCGCATGTCGGTGGTGAGCTCTGACCCGTCGAGGTCGGCGTCACCCACCGCGAGCGTGATCTCTTCCTCGCCTTGGCGCACGAGCAGGAGGCCACCGGGGGATCCAGCTTCCTCGACAACTCTCAGCAGGGTGTCGAGCAGTTGTGCTTCCAGCGGCGACGTCGCCGGTGCGGCGTGTGCCACACAGCCGGCGGCCGCAAGTGTCACGGTCAGCGCGGCGGCAGCGAGTGGGATGCGTCTCATGGTGTTGCTCCTCGTAGGTTCGCACCCACGGTAGGCAGCTGCCCTGTCCCGCCGTCACGGTCTGCGGTCACTCGTGCAGGGCGCGTGTCCCGATGTGGGAGGACAGCCCAACTAACACAATCGTGGCGGTCGTCACGAAAGCGCAATATGCTGTGCGGCATGACGGATGCGCGAAGCGGCGAACGTGAGATCGAACGGGAGATCGTCACCGACTTCCGCGATCGGATGAGCTACGGCTCCTACCTGCAGCTCGATCGGCTGCTGTCGGCGCAACTGCCGGTGAGCAGCCCGGAGCATCACGACGAGCTGCTGTTCATCATCCAGCACCAGACCACCGAACTGTGGTTGAAGCTGGTGATCCATGAGCTGATCGCCGCACGTGACTCCATCGCTCGCGACGAACTGCAGCCCGCGTTGAAGAACATCGCCAGGGTCAAGCACATTCAACGCACCCTCACCGAACAGTGGTCGGTGCTGGCCACGCTCACACCAACCGAGTACGCGCAGTTCCGCGGTGTGCTCGGGAACGCATCCGGATTCCAGTCGCACCAGTACCGCGCGGTCGAGTTCCTGCTCGGCAACAAGAACGCCGGCATGCTGCGCGTCTTCGAGTCGCACCCTGAGGCGCACGCCATGCTCTCGGAGCTGCTCACGAGCCCCAGCGTGTACGACGAGTTCCTGCGTTTCCTCGCGCGACGTGGGTTCGAGGTGCCGAGCAGTGTGCTCGAGCGCGATGTCACCAAGGGCTACTCGTTCACGCCGGAGCTCGTCACCACCTTCCGCACGATCTACGAGAACCCGGATGAGCACTGGCTCGAGTACGAGACCTGCGAGGAGTTCGTCGACCTGGAGGACAACTTCCAGCAGTGGCGGTTCCGGCACCTGAAGACCGTGCTCCGGATCATCGGCACGAAGCGCGGCACGGGCGGCTCAAGCGGTGTCGGCTTCCTGGAGAAGGCGCTCGACCTCACCTTCTTCCCCGAGCTATTTGCGGTGCGCACCGAGATCGGCGCGACCGGTGGTTGAGGGATCAGCCGAAGGCCGATCGTCTCGAAACCCCGTCGTATTCCGAGTCGACGAGTGCTGGGCGGGCGAGTGGCTCGGACCGACCGTGCTCGAGGTCGATGACCGCGGCATCCGACGCTCGGCTGCCACACCGACCGCTCACCTGTCGGGCACGGTGCTCCCCGGTCTGCGCGACGCGCACGTGCACCTCGGCCTCATCGACCCGACCGCCCTGCTCGCGGGCGGCATCGGCGCGGTCGACGATTGCGGGTGGGATCCGGATGCCGCGCGCGCCTGGGCTGCGGACCACCACCTCCCCGAGATCAGGTTCGCGGGCGCATTCCTCACCGCGCCCGGCGGCTACCCATCCGACCGGGGATGGGCGCCGGCGGCATCCGTGCTCGAGGTCGCCGGCACCAACGACGCCGGCGACGCCGTGCAGCACCAGCTCGACGCCGGCGCGAGCTTCATCAAGGTCACGCTCAACGCGGCGGCGGGCCCGGTGCTGGATGACGCCACGCTGTGCGCGATCGTCGGTGAAGCCCACTCCCGCGGCCTCGGCGTGACCGCGCATGTCGAGGGAGCCGGCCAGGCGGAGCGGGCCTTCAGTGCGGGCGTCGACCGGTTCGCGCACGCGCCGTTCACCGATCGCCTGAGTGACGACCTGCTGTCCGCAATGGCCGACAACGTCAGTTGGGTGAGCACGCTCGACATCCACGGCTGGGGCGAGCCGACCGCCGGCTTCGACATCGCGAGCGACAACGTTCGCCGCTTCCGCGACCTCGGCGGCCGGATCGTCTACGGCACGGATCTCGGCAACGGACCGCTGCCGGTCGGCATCAACCACCGCGAGCTGAGCGCGCTGACCGAAGCCGGGTTAGGAGGCGACGACCTCGTTGCCGCCATCGCGCCCGCGCGCTTCGGCCGCATCCTGTCCCACCTCGCCGACGACCGTCATCCGGATACCGCAGCCTGGCTCGCCGGCGCATCCACCATCACCACCGACCAACTCCTGGAGCGACTCGCGCAATGACCACAGCAGCCCAACTCGACAGCACCGACCCGCTCGCCGGCTACCGCGAGCGATTCGTCACCGACGGCGACGTGATCGCCTACCTCGACGGCAACTCGCTCGGGCGGCCGACCCGGGCGAGCGTGCAGCGGCTCACCGAGTTCGCAGAAAAGCACTGGGGCGGGCGGCTGATCCGCGGCTGGGATGAGCAGTGGTACGAGCTGCCGCTGGCCGTCGGCGACCGCATCGGCGCTGTCACGCTCGGCGCTGCGCCAGGCCAGGTGTTCGTCGGCGACTCCACCACGGTGATCCTCTACAAGCTCATCCGCGCCGCGCTGGCCGCGCGCCCCGGCCGCGACGAGATCGTCGTCGACACCGACAACTTCCCGACCGACCGGTTCGTCCTCCAGGGGATCGCCGCCGAGTGCGGGGCCACCCTGCGCTGGGTGTCGCCGACACCGGATGCCGGAGTGACGCCGGACGCAGGTGGCGGCGGTGGTCGGCGATCACACCGCACTCGTCGTCCTCTCGCATGTCGCCTACCGCTCCGGCTACCTCGCCGATGCCCGGGAGATCACACGCATCGCCCACGACGCCGGCGCGCTCGTGCTGTGGGACCTGTGCCACTCGGTGGGCGTCGTGCCCACCGAATTGGACGCGTGGGGAGTGGACCTCGCCGCCGGCTGCACCTACAAGTACCTGAACGGTGGACCCGGTTCCCCGGCTTTCGGTTACGTGCGAGCCGAGCACCAGGGCAGCCTGCGGCAGCCGATCCAGGGCTGGATGGGCAGCGCCAACCCGTTCGAGATGGGACCGGACTACGCGCCGCACTCAGGCATCCGGCGCTTCATCAGCGGCACACCGTCGGTGGTCGGGATGCTTGCTATGCAGGACATGCTCGACCTCATCGATGCCGCTGGGATCGATGCCATCCGGGCGAAGTCCGTGGCGCTCACCGAGTTGGCGATCGACCTTGCCGACGAGCTGCTGGAGCCGCGCGGTGCGGTGCTGTCGTCGCCGCGCGACCCGGCGCGTCGGGGAAGCCATGTGACCGTCGACCATCCGGCGTTCAGTGACGTGGTCGGGCGGCTGTGGGAGCGTGGCGTGATCCCCGATTTCCGTCGTCCGCACGGATTGCGGCTGGGCCTCTCCCCGTTGACGACGAGCTTCGCCGAAGTGCAGCTGGGTGTCGAGGCCATCGCCGAGGAGCTCGACGCGGCGTGATCCTGGACGACTTCGACTCGCGTGCCGGCAGTGCGACGTCGCTGCTGCGCACCATCGTCGGCGCGTTCCTGCGCGAGCTGGGCGGCAGCATCCGGGCGTCCGACCTGGTGCGCCTGCTTGACGCTGCCGGTGTCGCTCCACCCGCGGCGCGCACCGCGATCTCGCGGGTCAAGGACAAGGGTCTGCTGCTGGCCGACGGTGGCGGGGCACCCGGCTACCGGCTGAATCCGGATGCCGTCCCGATGCTCGAGCGCGGCGACCGCCGAATCTTCAACTACCGCCAGCAGGGCGAACGGGACCCGTGGTGCCTGGTGTCGTACAGCGTGCCAGAGTCACGGCGCGCAGCACGGCACCAGTTGCGGCGACGTCTCGGCTGGATCGGCTGCGGAACGGTCGCCGACGGGCTGTGGATCGCGCCGGGGTTCCTCGCAGACGAGGTGGGGCTGATCCTCGCCGATCTCGACCTGCAGGATGCTGCCACCCTGTTCACGGCCGACCGCCCGGACGGGCTCGAACACCACGCCCGTGAATGGTGGGACCTCGACCGCCTCGCCGGATTACACAGCGCCTTCCTCGACGCGACAGCTCACGACGGTTCGGCCGCCGACGAACGCGAGGCGTTCGCCCGCTGGACGCACGCGCTCGACAGCTGGCGCGTCATCCCGTACCTCGACCCTGGCCTGCCCGCGAGCGTGCTGCCGGCCGATTGGCCAGGGCATCAGTCGGTCGAGCGGTTCCGCGAACTTTCGACCGCGCTCGCGCCGAAGGCCCACGCGTTCGCCCGCCGCACCGCATCGAGTCGGGAGTAGTTGCCCAAATGGCTCAACCAAAAGGGCAACTACTCCCGACTCAATGGGGTTTGGAGTGCTCGGGCGGGTGGGTCAGTCGAGTTCCTGACCGCTGCGGTCCCTGGCGAACAGCACGGCCGCGATCGAGATGACCGCACAGACGCCGATCAGGATGCCGATGCCGCCGTAGTTGTTGGCGCCGGCCACGATCGCGGTCGCGATGAGCGGCACAGGGCCGCCCGCGATCGCGGCGCCGACCTGGTAGCCGAGGGAGGCACCGGTGTAGCGCACATCGGCCGGGAACGCCTCGGCGAAGAACGTGCCGAGGATTGAGCCGTAGCTCGCCCAGATGATCGAGAAGCCGATCACGAGCGCGGCTAGCAGCCATCCGAAGGACCCCTGGTTCATCATCCACAGGAACGGGACGGTGTACAGCGCCACCGCGATGGCGCCGCCGATGAAGACCTTCTTGCGCCCGATCCTGTCGGAGATCGCGCCCCAGCCGAGCATCGCGGGGATGGCCAGCACTGCCGCGATGAGCACAGCGTTGAGCGCCTCGGTCTGCGTGAAGCCGAGCGTGACCGCGTAGCCCACCGAGAAGGTGGCGAACAGGAAGAAGGTCGCCGTCTCGATGAACTTCGCGAGGATCACCATGATCACCTGGCGCCAGTTGCGCTTCAGCGTCAGCAGCAGCGGGACCTTGGCGGTGGCGTTGGCAGCGACGACCTTCTTGAACGACGGGGTCTCGTCGACCGTGTGACGGATCCACAGGCCGACGGCGACCAGGACGATCGAGATGATGAACGGGATACGCCAGCCGATTGAGAGGAACGCGTCCTCGGGGAAGATCGCGAGGCTCGCGGTCGCCGCGAGGTTTCCGAGCGCGAGGCCAAGCAGCGCGCCGGTCTGCGGAACCGCACCCCACAGGCCGCGACGCTTCCGTGGCGAATACTCGACGGCCATGAGCAGCCCGCCGCCCCACTCGCCACCGAGTGCGAGACCCTGCACGAGCCGCAGGAAGGTCAGCAGGATCGGCGCCCAGACACCGATCGTGTCGTAGGTCGGCAGCAGGCCGATCAGCACCGTCGCGACACCCATCATCGTGAGGGTGATCACCAGCGTCTTCTTGCGGCCGATGCGGTCTCCCAGGTGACTGAAGACGATGCCGCCGATGGGCCGAATCAGGAATGAGAGCGCGAAGGCGGCCAGCGCGAGCATGGTGCTCAGGGTCGCGTCGTCGGTGCGGAAGAACAGCGGCCCGAAGACCAGCGCGGACATGGTTCCGTAGAGGAAGAAGTCGTACCATTCGACCGCGCTTCCGACGGCGCTGCCCGCGAGCGCGCGGCGCCGTTCTACCGGGCTTACCAGCGTGGACTTGTCCACCGCCTTGTGGTCCTGTTCTTCGATGGTCGTCATCCTGATGCCTTTCTTTGGTGACTGCCTCAGCGCAGCTGGGTAGGGAAACTCGGGGAGGCGCCCGACGCCAGGAAGGCGGCGTCGGTCGCGATAAGGAGGAAGTCGACACCACGCTCGTGGTGGCGGCGAGCGTCGTCGACGGATGCGCAGTGCATGCCGACCGTGCGACCTGCCGCGAGGGCGGCTGTCACGATGTGCTCGATCGCCGCGGTGTGCTCCGGGCCGCCGAACTCCACGCCGAGACTCGACGCGAGGTCGGCGGGGCCGACCATGATCACGTCGATGCCGTCGACGGCGACGATCTCGTCGACCGCTTCCAGCCCGGCGCGCGTCTCGACCATCGCGACGACGAGCAGTTCGTCGTTCGCCTTCGATCGGTGGGTGGCGAGGTCCAGGGCGTAGGCGGTGGCCCGGCCTGCGCCCAGCCCCCGCGCGCCGACCGGCGGGAACCGGGTGTACCGCACGACCTGGGCGGCGTCCGTGGCGCTCTCGACGCGCGGGACGATGACTCCGGATGCGCCCGTGTCGAGCGCCCGGGACAGGCTGACGTCAGCGGCAGGCATCCGCAGCACGACGTGGGCGCCGGCGGCCTGACCTGCCCGGACCAGGTGTTCGAGGCCGGCCAGGTCGAGTGCGGCATGCTCGGCATCCGGAACGATGACCTGCGCGCCGACCCGAGCGAGGACCTCGGTGACGCTCGGGTGACCGATCACCTGGAAGGTGCCCAGCACCGGTCCACGCTTCAGGAGGTCGCGAAGGGACTCCTTCGCCGCCGAGGGAGCCTCGGGCTGTGAGCCGTAGGCCGTCATGGTCAGGCGGCGTCCTTGCCTGCGAGGTCGAGTGCGACGTCGACGATGAGGTCCTCCTGGCCGCCGACCAGACGGCGGCGTCCGACCTCGAGCAGGATCTGGTGGGCGGGCACCCCGTACTTGGCCGCCGCGCGCTCGGCGTGCAGCAGGAAGGACGAGTACACACCGGCGTAGCCCAGGGTCAGGGTCTCCCGGTCGACCTGCACCGGGCGCTCCTGCAACGGCCGAACGATGTCGTCGGCCGCATCCATCAGGGCGAACAGGTCGGTGCCGTGGTTCCAGCCCAGCTTGTCGGCCACGGCGATGAACACCTCGAGCGGGGCGTTGCCCGCTCCGGCGCCCATCCCGGTGAGGCTCGCGTCAACGCGGTTCGCGCCGGCCTTCACCGCGGCGACGGAGTTGGCGACGCCCAGCGACAGGTTGTGGTGCGCGTGGATGCCGATCTCGGTGTCCGGGTCGAGCACGTCGCGCATGGCGGTCACCCGGTCAGTGACGTCGTCCATGGTCTGCGCGCCAGAGGAGTCGACGACGTAGACGCACTGCGCGCCGTAGCCCTCCATGAGCTTGGCCTGCTCGGCGAGCTTCGCCGGCGTGGTCATGGCGCTCATCATCAGGAAGCCCGTGGTGTTGAGCCCGAGCTCGCGCGCCGTCGCGATGTGCTGCGCCGAGACATCCGCCTCGGTGGAGTGGGTAGCCACGCGCACATAACTGACGCCGGCGGATGCCGCACGCTTCAGGTCATCGATGGTGCCGACGCCCGGCAGCAGCAGCGTGGCGATGGAGATGTTCTCCGCCACCTCGGCCGCCGCCTCGATCAGTTCGGTGTCGGAGTGGCGCGCGAAGCCGTAGTTCACGCTCGAGCCGTTCAGCCCGTCGCCGTGCGCAACCTCGACGCTGTCGACGCCCGCGGCATCCAGGGCCGAGACAATGGCCCGCACGTCGTCGACGCGGTACTGGTGGCGAACGGCGTGACTTCCGTCACGCAGGGTGACGTCGGAGATGTACAGCTTGTCGGTCGTTGGGTCGAACATGCTCAGGCCTCCTGCAATTCGAGTGAGCGGGTCGCAATCGTCTCGGCGGTGCGCAGGGCGGCCGCGGTCATGATGTCGAGGTTCCCGGCGTACGCCGGAAGGTAGTGGGCGGCTCCCTCGACCTCAAGGAACACGGTCGTCTTGAGGCCGGTGAAGGCGCCGACGCCGGGCACGTTCTCGGGCGTCGTGATGTCGTCGAACTGCACGCGCTGCTTGAGCCGGTAGCCAGGCACGTACTCCTGGACCTGCGCGACGATCTCGGCGACGGATGCCTCGATCGCCTCCCGGTCACCGCCGTCGGTGAGTGCGAAGACGGTGTCGCGCATCATGACCGGCGGATCCGCCGGGTTGAGGATGATGATCGCCTTGCTCGACTCCGCCCCGCCGACACTGCGCAGCGCCGCGGCCGTGGTCTCGGTGAACTCGTCGATGTTGGCGCGGGTGCCAGGGCCGGCCGACTTGCTCGAGATGGACGCGACGATTTCGGCGTAGCGCACCGGCGCGATCCGGGAGATCGCGGCGACCACGGGAATCGTGGCCTGACCGCCGCAGGTGACCATGTTGACGTTCTGCGCTTCGATGTTCTCGCTGAGGTTGACCACGGGGACGCAGTACGGGCCGATGGCCGCGGGCGTCAGGTCGATCAGCCGGATGCCGGGCTTCGCGGCGGTTAGTCGCTCGGCGTTGTACTTGTGCGCGCTCGCCGAGGTCGCGTCGAAGACGATGTCGATGTCGGCGAACACCTCGTGCTCGATGAGACCGTCGACGCCGGTGGCGATCGCGGTGACGCCGAGCCTGGCAGCACGCGCCAGTCCGTCCGACGCGGGGTCGATGCCCACCATCGCCGAGATCTTCAGGATGCCTGGCCCTCGCAGGATCTTGAACATGAGATCGGTGCCGATGTTCCCGGAACCGATGATTGCTGCATTCACAGTGCGTGCCACGTAAGCGTCTCCTCACTCCGCTGTGTCGAGCTGCCGGACGACGTTCGAACCTTCGCACCTCGTTCGATATATAGAACGCGCCCGTTTTCCGGTTGTCAAATCAGCGTTCTCCCGGTTTCCCTCTCGCAGGGCTTGCCCCGAGTTTGCGAAGAGGCGTGATCGGCGCTATCCATAAGGGCATGGCCAGACTCACGCCCGCCGTGATGCGGACGCTCGACATCCTGGAGCTGTTCCTCGAGGCCGCCTCCCCGTTGACGGCCCCCGAGGTGGCCCGCAAGACAGGCATCCCCAGGACCACGGTCCACGAGCTCCTCACGACGCTCGTCGCCCGCGAGTACCTCGTGCGCGACGAGCCGGGAACCAGCTACCGGCTCGGGGTGCGCTTCCTGCATCTCGGCAACGCGTACGCATCCCGCTTCGACCTGCTCTCGGCAGCCAACAGCGTCGCCCGCGAGTTCGCCGACCAGTCAGGGGAGACGGTCAACGTTGCGGTCCGCGAGGGCGCCAATGTCTTCTACCTGGCCAAGGTGGAGGGGCGCGACAATCTGCGGTTGCCTTCGAGCATCGGACAGCGCGTCCCGGCGAACGTGACCGCCCTCGGCAAGGTGCTGCTCTCCGAGCTGCCCGATGACACGCTCGACGCCCTGTTCCCCGACGCCGAGCGGCTGCCCGCCCTCACCGAGCGCAGCATCACGACGCTGAACGCCCTGAAGTCGGAGCTGCGAGGGGTTCGCGAGCGCGGTGTCGCCTTCGAGGACCGGGAGTCAGCACCGGACTCGCGCTGTGCGGCCGCGCCGGTCAGGGACTCGGCCGGCGAGATCATCGCCGCGATCAGTGTCTCGGTGCCGGTCGCCCGCTGGGATCAGCGACCGGAGGGGCACTGGGTGCAAGTGGTCCAGCGCGGAGCCATCCAGCTGTCGGAGCAGCTCGGCTACGTCGTCCGGCCCAGCGCCTAGGCGAGCGCGAGCAGCGCCGCGGCAGCCAGCGCGAGCACCAGCCCGGCCACCTGACCGGCGGTCACCCTCTCCCGCAGCACAATCGCGGCCAGGATGATTGTGCCCGCCGGGTACAGCGCGACCAGCACCGACATGACGGTGAGGTCCCCGATGCGCAGGCCGAGCAGCATGAGGGCGTTTGCCACCGCGTCGATCAGCCCCGCGCCCACCGCGATCCACACTCCGCTGCGCCAGCCGCGCTTCAGCATCCCGGTCGGCTCGCTCGCGGAGTTGCGACTCCGGATGGCCGCCACGGCCAGCACGCCGACGACAGCGAACATGATGGAAGCGTTGACCGCCCGGTTGGCGACGAGGGGAACCAGACCAGAGTCATCCGGTGTCAGGTCGATGATGACCAGGAAGACGCCGATCATCACGCCCGAGCCCAGGGCCATCAGCAGCCCTTTGAGGCTGGGGCGCGCGGCGTTCTCCTCTCGGACGAACCCGACGAGCACCACCGCGACCAGCGCCAGGCCGATGCCGACGTAGCCGAAGAACGGCAACTGCTCGCCCCGGAGCAGGCCGACGGTGAGCGGCACGAACGCGGACACCAGAGCCGTCAGCGGCGACAGGATGCTCATCGGCCCGATCGCCAGGCAGCCGTAGAGCAGCACGATCGCGATGGCGCCGGTGACGCCGGAGAGCCCCCCAAGGAGCACCGCCGACCATGACCAATTGCCGGGGATGACCAGCAGGCCGACGAGCAGCACCACGAATCCCGCCGCGGCCGAAACCGCGGTGACCCGGATGGGGCTGATGCGCTTGGACGCCAGCCCGCCGAAGAAGTCGGCGGCGCCGAAGATGAGGGCGCTTGAGAGCCCGAAGACGGCGGTGAGCATTGGGTCCTTACGCAGACGTAGGGCACCAAACTATCGCGTGCTGGACCCGCCCACGCCGTCGTGCGACAACCTACGAATGCGCCAGCATGCTTTTGTAGCTTCCCCCAATCGGCGGCGAGTGGTGGGGCTCTGTCAGTTGTAGCCCGAACACTGAACATTTTCGATCGCGACCCGGCCGGTCCTAGCGTGACCAGCGAGATTTGGCTCGCCTCACCGGCGTGCTCAGAACAGGGGTACTTCATGGTTGACACCGTCACGCGTCCCGCAACGCGCACTCCCGCCGGCACCGAGATGGAGATCGAGGTCGACGGCCACCTTGATCGGGCGACCGGCACCGAGGCATCCGTCGACGTCGCGAAGCTGAACACGGTGCTGCTCGGCAAGTGGGCAGACGTGCGCAGGCAGGCTCGCGAGGCCATGAAGAACCCGGAGCTGCACCGCATCAACGGGCTCAGCGTCCATGAGCATCGCGAGCGGGTGTTCCGGCAGCTGCGGATCCTGGTCGAGACCGGGCAGGCCAAGCGCGCCTTCCCGAAGTCGGTCGGCGGGCTGGAGGACCACGGCGGCAACCTCGCGGCGTTCGAGGAGACCATCACCGCCGACCCGTCGCTGTCGATCAAGGGCGGCGTGCAGTGGGGTCTGTTCGGTGCGGCGATCATGCACCTCGGCACCGAAGAGCACCACGCGAAGTGGCTTCCCGACGTGATCTCGCTGGCAACGCCCGGCGCGTTCGCGATGACCGAGATCGGGCACGGGTCGGATGTCGCGAGCCTGGCCACCACCGCCACCTACGACAAGGAAGCGCACGAGTTCGTCATCCACACGCCGTTCCGCGCCGCGACGAAGGAATTCCTCGGCAACGCCGCGGTCCACGCGCGCGCTGCCGTCGTCTTCGCGCAGCTCATCACGGATGGGGTCAGCCACGGCGTGCACGCCTTCTACGTCCCGGTCCGCGATGAGGCCGGCGACATGCTCCCCGGCGTCACGAGCGAGGACGACGGTGTCAAGGGCGGCCTCAACGGCGTCGACAACGGGCGGCTGGCGTTCGACAACGTGCGCGTCCCGCGCACCAACCTGCTCAACCGATACGGCGACGTCGCCGAGAACGGCAGCTACAGCTCGACGATCGAGAGCCCGGGCAGGCGCTTCTTCACGATGCTCGGCACGCTCGTGCAGGGCCGCGTCTCCCTCGCCGGCTCCGCCACGATCGCCGCGCAGGTCGGCCTGACCATCGCCATCACCTACGGCAACCAGCGCCGCCAGTTCACCGCGGGCAGCGACACCGACGAGGAGGTGCTGCTCGACTACCAGCGGCACCAGCGCCGTCTCATCCCCAAGCTCGCCACCGCCTACGCGAATACCTTCGCGCACGAGGAACTGCTCGTGAAGTTCCACGAGGTGTTCAGCGGCTCCGACAGTGACGACGACCGGCAGGACCTGGAGACGCTCGCCGCTGCGATCAAACCGCTCGCCACCTGGCAGGCGCTGGAGGCGCTGCAGGAGTCGCGCGAGGCGTGCGGTGGTGCCGGCTTCATGGCCGAGAACCGCATCGTCGGGCTGCGCAGCGACCTCGACATCTGGGTCACCTTCGAGGGCGACAACAACGTGCTGCTGCAGCTCGTCGCCAAGCGGCTGCTGAGCGACTTCAGCTCGAAGTTCCGCAAGGCGGGCACGGGCGCGCTCGCCCGCTACGTCGTCGGCCAGGCAGCCGACCGCGCCTACCATGGCAGCGGGCTCCGCCGGCTGACCCAGAACATCCGCGACCTCGGCTCGACCGCGCGCAGCGTGCAGGAGCTGCGCGAGACCGAAACCCAGCGGCAGCTGCTCACCGACCGCGTCGAGACGATGGTTGAGGAGCTCGCCGGCCGGCTGCGCGGCGCCTCCAAGCTGTCGAAGCTGGAGGCCGCCGACCTGTTCAATTCGCAGCAGAACGAGCTCATCGAGGCGGCACGCGCGCACGCCGAGCTGCTGCAGTGGGAGGCGTTCACGCTCGGCCTGGAGCAGATCGAGGACGCGGGCACCAAGCAGGTGCTGTCCTGGCTGCACGATGTGTTCGGACTCGGCCTGATCGAGCAGCACCTCGACTGGTACCTGATCAACGGACGGCTGTCCCCGCAGCGCGCGCTCGCGATCACCGCCTACATGAACCGGCTGATCGCGCGGCTTCGTCCGCACGCGCAGGACCTGGTGGACGCGTTCGGATTCGAGCCGGAGCACCTGCGTGCGCCCATCGCATCCGGCGCCGAGGCGCAGCGCCAGGAGGAAGCGCGGGAGTACTACCGCGCCCGCCGGGAGGCTGGCACCGCACCGGTCGAGGAGAAGACGCTCCGGGCGGCGGCGAAGAAGTCCGCCTGACCACTCCTGTTGTGCAGGACATTCCCTGTTCTGCAGGACATTCGACCCTCCGACGTCCCGTTTGCTGGGAAGTACGGCCATCTCGCGGCGAATGTCCTGCACAACAGGGGTGACGGATGTCCTCCACAAGACGGGGAGGGGCGCACCGGATTGCCCGTCTAGGGTGGGCGCATGACCACCGCTCCGTTTGGCTCCTGGACCTCTCCGATCACCGCAGCGAGCCTGGTGGCGAGCGGACATCCGGTGTCCGGCGGACGCTACGTGGGCGACGACATCTGGTGGCTCGAGGCTCGACCTGCTGAGAGCGGGCGGTTGGCGGTGCGCCGGCGCGAAGCATCCGGTGACGTCGTCGACGTGCTGCCCGCGCCCTGGAACGCCCGCACGCGCGTGCACGAGTACGGGGGCGGCGCGTGGGCGGTGACGGATGCCGGTGCGCTGGTGTTCGCGGAGTTCGCCGACCAGCGTCTCTACCGGCTCGACCCGCAGAGCGCAGAGCCGGTGCCCCTCACGCCGGCCGATCAGGGCATGCGCTTCGCCGAGCTGAGCATCCGCGGCGACGAGGTCATCGCGGTGCGCGAAACCCATGCGGACGGCGACCTCGAACGGGACATCGTCGCGGTGGCGCTGGATGGCAGCGGCATCCGCTCGATCGTCGGCGGCTCGCGCTTCCTCGCCTACCCGCGCATCTCGCCGGACGGCGAGTGGCTCGCGTGGATAGCGTGGGACCACCCGAACATGCCGTGGGAGCGGACCGAGCTGCGCGTCGGGCAGCTCAGCGACGGCGCCGTCGCAGAGTGGAAGACGCTCATGGGCGCCGGCGGCGACGAGTCGGTGCTGCAGCCGGAGTGGGCCGACTCGGCCACCATTCACGCGATCAGCGACCGCAGCGGGTGGTGGAACCTGTACCGCATCACGCTCGACGGTGCCATAGAGCAGCTCGACGCCGGCGACGCCGACACCGGGGGCGCCCTGTGGGCGCTCGGCACCAGGTGGCACCTGGCACTGGGCGACGGCAGGCTCCTCTACACCCGCACGGTCGGCACCGACGGCGTGCGTGTGCTCGAACCGCGCTCCGGCGTCACGCGTGACCTCGCACTGCCGCTCACGACGATTGGCCTGTGCGACGTCCACGGCGACCGCGTCCTGCTCACCGGCGGCAGTGCCACCATCGCCGGCGGGCTCCGCGAACTGAATGTCAGCACCGGCGAGCTCACCGACATCCGGTTGAACTCCGACGAGTTGCCGGACGCGGCCTACCTGCCAGAGGCCGAGGCGATGACCTTCACCGGTGAGCGTGACGTGCACGCGATCGTGTACCGGCCGCGGAACCCGGACTTCCAGGCGCCGCCCGGCGAGCTACCGCCGTTCGTGGCTGTCGTGCACGGCGGTCCGACCGGGCACAGCGCGCCCCAGCTGAGCCTCACCTACGCGTTCTTCGCCTCGCGCGGCATCGGCGTGATCGACATCAACTACGGCGGTTCGACCGGATACGGCCGCGAGTACCGGGAACGCCTGAACGGGCAGTGGGGTGTCGTCGACGTCGAGGACACCATCGTCGCCATCACCGGGCTGGCGGATGCCGGTATCGCCGACCCGAACCGGCTCGCCATCCGAGGTGGCTCGGCCGGCGGCTGGACGGTGCTCGCCGCGCTCGTCCAGTCGGACGTGTTCGCGTGCGGGGTCTCCTATTACGGAGTCGCCGACCTGGCTGCGCTGGCCGAAGACACCCACGACTTCGAGGCGCGCTACCTCGACGGTCTCGTCGGTCCGTTGCCGGAGGCCGCCGATGTGTACCGCGACCGGGCCCCGATCAATCACGTCGACCAGCTGGACTGCCCGGTGCTGTTGCTGCAGGGACTCGACGACCCGGTCGTGCCGCCAAGCCAGTCGGAGGCGTTCCGGGATGCGCTGGTGGCCAAGGGCATCGCGCACGCCTACGTCGGCTACGAGGGGGAGTCGCACGGGTTCCGCCGCTCGGAGACGATCATCCACTCGATCCAGGCCGAGCTGTCGTTCTACGGACAGGTGATGGGCTTCGAGACACCGGACGTGCCGCAGCTCGAGCTGTGGCGGCCGTAAGACGATGCTGTCCACCACCCGCATTGGGGCGATGGCAAACGGATTCTGGCGGATGAGATTGGCCGATATACCACTAACGTGAACTCCGGCGCCCGTACCCGACGAGCGTCATCCCCGGAGGTCCCGCGTGTCCCGAAGCCTTGCCCTACTTCTTTCCGTTTTCATCGCAGTGCCGCTGGCGCTCGCCTCGCCGCTCGCGGCGACCGCCGAGGTGCCGGATGCCGGTTCCCCAGTCGCTGATGCGAGTGCAGAGATCCAGGATGCCGACCACGTCGCAGCCACACCAGAGATCGTGGAGCCACCGGCGGTGGATCAGGAATCCATACTTGACGTTCCGGATGCCATAGCCGAGGATTCTGATTCGCCTACCGCGCCATCCGCATCCGTCATGGCAGCAGGCACGCAGTCGGCAACGTTCACCGCAGGTGTGGCGGGCAGCTTCACACCCGTTTTCTCTGGTGTTGCGGCGTATATCGCAGTCGGTGCAGGGTCGTCGCTGCCGCCCGGACTGTCGCTCGATAACAACACCGGCGTCATTTCGGGAACCGCATCGCGCGCTGGTGCTGGCATCACCTCGGTGGTGCTGAACGTGGACGACGCGGACGGCCGCACGTCCACGAACATCGTTGTTGACATCGAGGTTCTCGCCGCGCCCTTTTTCCGTTTCCCCGAGCGGCTGGCTCTTCGAGAAGGCGTCCCCGCAGACTTTCTGGTCGTCGTTGAGGCTGGCTGGCCATATCTTGCCGGAGTCAGCCTCGATGTGCTTGTGCCCGGCGTGAGCATCGCGTTCGTCAACGGGACGACAACAGCCATCGAGGTCGGGTTCAGCGGAATGCCAGAGGCGGGTACAGCAGGCGAATACGTGATGTCCTGGTCAGCGAGCAACAGCGCCGACCTTCACGCAAGCGCGCAAATGATTGTGACCGTTCTGCCACCATTCGTCGCCCCGCAACTGACCGGCGACAGCGCCATCGACCTCCTCGAGGGGGAACCGGGCTCATACGCGACCGTGCTCACGCAGGGCGACCCTAGCGACGCCACAGTGTCGATCGGCTCGGGCACACTTCCGGCGGGCCTCTCGCTCGACCCGGCAACCGGGGAGATCTCAGGAACGCCTGAGACCGGTACCGCCGGAACCTATGACGTCACGCTCATCGCGCGCGGTTCTGACGGGCCACCGTCGCTGCCGCTCCCGGTGCGGATCACCGTCACCGCGCAATCCTCGTTCGTGCTGGAGTCGTCCTCCGTCACGCTGACCGGCGGTGAGTTCGTCGTGTCCGGCGGTGGCCTCATACCGGGCAGCACCGTCGCCATCGAGCTGCACTCGACACCAGTGCTGCTGGGCACCGTGACAGCGGATGCCACGGGCGCGTTCTCGCTGCGGGTGCCAGCCCTTCCGGCCGGCATCGCTTTCGGAGCTCACCGGATCGTGGCAACAGCAACGTCCCCCGGAGGCGTCGTACGCGTCGCCGAGGTTGCGGTCACGGTGCCTCGGCCCGCGACCGCGGTGCAGCCAGCCGCTCTTCCGGCCACCGGCACCGATTCGGCCGGGCCGCTCGCCGTCGCGCTTCTGCTGCTTCTGGCCGGCGGGGCGCTGGTGATGCTGCACGGTCGCCGCCGGACCGCCTAGCGCAGCATGGGCGCCGGAAGACCGCCCGGTCCACCACCCACATTGGGGAATTCGCCTGGCGAACTCCGCTGGTTAACCTTGAGACACCCGCTTACCCTTCTTATCCGCCTGCCCGAAAGGCGTTTACTGTGCAGCCACGCCTGCGTCGTTTTGCCCCAACTGCCGCGCTTCTCGCGACGGCATCACTCGTCGACATCGCGGCGCTCGCCCAGGCGTCCAACGTCGCTCGAGACCCGCATCCCTCGACGAGGCTGCCGCTTGCGATCGGTGCTGGCGCCACAGCAGGCGCATTGATGACAAACCGGGGCAGCGTCGAGGCTGCGGCGCAGAGGACAGCCGGCTTGCACCCCCGATTGGGGATATAAAAGGCGCACCGGGTCGCAATAGTGTTGGCGCCAGTCGGCGGGGAACGAATCGGTGGCCCCATCCCCCTTGGAGGTCGCAGATGTTCCCGCTGACTCACACCCGTGGCCATCGCCGCTCGTCCATCGCAAACTGCTGACTCTCATCTACCCCAGCGGGCAACCGCAACGGGAGTCGACGACTTCGCGTGCTGCGCGGCGATGGCCACGGGCCCTGACCGTAAGGCGTATCGGCGGTCCGGTCTAGCCTTGAAGCATGACCCCGGCGCTCTCTGTCCTCGAGAAGACGTTCGGCTATGACGCGTTCCGCGGGCAGCAGGCGGACATCATCAGCCACGTCGTCGGCGGCGGCGATGCGGTTGTGCTCATGCCCACCGGCGGTGGCAAGTCGCTGTGCTACCAGATCCCGTCGCTCGTTCGCGACGGCACCGGTGTGGTCATCTCGCCACTGATCGCGCTCATGCAGGACCAGGTCGACGCGCTCGAGGCGGTCGGCGTGCGCGCCGCGTTCCTCAACTCGACGCAGGGCCCGGATGAGCGCACCCGTGTCGAGGCGGCTTTCGTCGCAGGAGAGCTCGACTTGCTCTACCTCGCCCCGGAGCGCCTCACCATGGGCTCCACCCAGACCCTGCTCGACCGCGGTCGCATCGCACTGTTCGCGATCGACGAGGCGCACTGTGTCTCGCAGTGGGGCCACGACTTCCGTCCCGACTACCTCTCCCTGTCGATGCTGCACGAGCGCTGGCCGTCGGTGCCGCGCATCGCGCTCACCGCAACTGCGACGCGCGCGACGCACGAGGACATCACCAAGCGGCTGCAGCTGCAGTCAGCCCGGCACTTCGTCGCCAGCTTCGACCGCCCCAACATCCAGTACCGGATCGTGCAGAAGGAGCAGCCGCAGAAGCAGCTGCTCGAGTTCCTCCGCACAGAGCACGACGGCGACGCGGGCATCGTCTACTGCCTGTCCAGGGCATCCGTCGAGAAGACCGCGCAGTTCCTCACCGAGCAGGGCATCCCCGCACTGCCGTACCACGCTGGCCTCGACTCGCGCATCCGGTCGGCGAACCAGGCCCGCTTCCTGCGCGAGGACGGCATCGTGATGGTCGCCACCATCGCGTTCGGGATGGGCATCGACAAGCCCGACGTGCGCTTCGTCGCCCACCTCGACTTGCCGAAGAGCGTCGAGGGCTACTACCAGGAGACGGGCCGCGCGGGCCGTGACGGCTTGCCCTCTACCGCTTGGCTCACCTACGGCCTGCAGGATGTCATGCAGCAGCGGCGCATGATCGACACGTCAGAGGGCGACGCGGCGCACAAACGGCGGATGTCGCAGCACCTCGACGCGATGCTCGCTCTATGCGAGACGGTCGAGTGCCGGCGCGTGCAACTGCTCGCCTACTTCGGGCAGGAGTCGACTCCGTGCGGCAACTGCGACACCTGCATCGAGCCGCCCGAGTCCTGGGACGGCACCGTCCCGGCCCAGAAGCTGCTGTCGACGGTGGTGCGACTGCAGCGCGAGCGCAACCAGCGGTTCGGCGCCGGGCACATCATCGACATCCTGCTCGGCAAGCAGACCCCCCGGGTCGACGCCCAGGGGCATGACTCGCTCAGCACCTTCGGAATCGGCGGCGAACTGAGTGAACAGGAGTGGCGCGGCGTGGTCCGGCAGTTGCTGGCGCAGGGGCTGCTTGCGGTGCAGGGCAGCGACAACTATCCGACGCTCGGGATCACGGATGCCAGTGGTGCGGTGCTCGCAGGCAAGCGTCCCGTCCGGTTGCGTCGCGAACTGCCGCGGGCGAAGACCCGCAGCAGTCGTCGCGTCGCCCCCGGCGCCGACCTGCCCGAGGGCGCCCAGCCGCTATTCGAGTCGTTGCGCGGCTGGCGCGCCGAGCAGGCCAAGGAACAGGGCGTCCCCGCCTACGTCATCTTCCACGACGCGACGCTGCGTGAAATTGCGACAGCGCGCCCAGCATCCCTCAGCCAACTCGGCACGATCACGGGTGTCGGCGCCGCCAAGCTCGAGCGGTACGGCGAGCAGGTCCTGCAGGTGCTCGCCGACTAAGCCTTACTCGGGTCTAGCGAACTGCGACGGTCGGGCCTACTGTTTGTCCATGGCACGCAGGCGCAGGCTGGCGATCGTGATCGGCGCTGTGCTCGCCATGCTGGCGTCGCCGGTGTCGTCGCCTTCGACCTGCCGGCGAGGAGACCGGCCGGCAGCTCGGATGCAGTCGACACGACACCGACGTCGATGCCCGGTCAAGAGGTGGACAGCACCAACCCACCCGGCGACGCCCCAACGAGCCTGCCCCTCCCGCCCAACGACGATGGCCCCCTCGTGACCCGACCGCTCCCCAAACCTGGTGCGGCCGAGGGCGAACTGGTCCCCGGCTTCCCCTCCGACCTGCTGCCCACTCCTGCCGGCTCGGCGGTGGTCAGCAGTTCCGTCGCCACAGAAGGTGACCACATGCAGGCCGGTGTGACTGCCACCTCCACGCTGACCCCCGACGAAGTTGTCGCGTTCTATCAGGCGACCTACGCATCACTCGGCCTCACCGATCGGCAGACGAACGCCATCCCTGGGTCCACCGCGTACGCGTTTTCCCGCGGCGACAACACGATCACGCTCACCGTCGCGCCGGCGGAGTCCGGCAGCGCCTTCTCCCTCTTCGGCGCGTTCCGGGCTGGCTGACCAACTCCGCCCCATTTGCCACCCGTTCGGGGGTCAGTGACTCGCGAATCGACGCGCTAACCTCCTACCTACGTAACGCAAACGAGGGGCATCGCCGACAGTGACGTTGGCATAAGCCATCGTCGTGGAGCGCTCATCAGGGAGACGACGCTCCGCCCAACCCGAGTACCTGTAGACCCGAAATGCAGGCTATGTTCAGTGACCCGATTTACTCCGGTCCACCCGACTGGACCCCCACCGTGGAGCGCGCCAGCGCGCTGATTCCGCTGGCCACCGCCGGTCTGGCGGCCGCTTACCTGGCTGCCACCTCAGAATTCGCTCAGACCCTGCGGCTGCTACTCCCGGACGGACTGGTACAGCGCGAGGGGACGAACCTCCGCTACGCGGCGATCGCGGCGCTTGGTCTTTCCCGCGCCGGGGCGGCGCGCAGCGACCTCGTGCTGCGCGGCAAGCCGCTCGACAACTTCACCCGCACCATTGTCGACCGCGCCGGGAACGGCGCCGAGTCCGGCGCGGTCGCACTGGCGGCGTGGACAGCGGCGGAGGTGCTCGGCGAGCCCAGCCGCTCCCTCCTCGACCGGATGCGTGAGCTGCTGACGGCCGACCGGCCCATCCCTGTTGTTGACACCGCCTGGATGCTCACTGCCGCCGTCGCCTCGGACGACACCGAACTTGCCGCGCTTGCGCGGGACGTGCTGCTGGGCGCCCAGGGCGGCGAAGGCATCTTCCCGCACGCCATCCCGGCGGCCTCACTGGGCCGATGGCGTGCCCATGTCGGCTGCTTCGCCGACCAGATCTATCCCATTCAGGCGCTGGCCCGCTTCGCGGCGAAATTCAACGACGCCGAGGCACTCGCGGCGTCGAACCGCACCGCCGCCAGGATCTGCGAGGTGCAGGGATCCGCCGGCCAGTGGTGGTGGCATTACGATGCGCGCGATGGATCCGTCGTGGAGCAGTACCCGGTGTACAGCGTCCACCAACACGGGATGGCGCCGATGGCGCTGTTCGATCTCGCCGCTGCTGGGGGAGTCGACCACCAGGACGCGATCGATCTCGGCTTCCGCTGGCTGACCACTCGCCCTGAAACGACCGAGCCGCTGATCTCTGGGCGCCATTCGCTCATCTGGCGGAAGGTCGGCCGGAGGGAACCACCGAAGTTCGTCCGCAAGGCGTCGGCCGTCACTACCTCTTTGCGCCCCGGGTGGCGACTTCCGGGGCGAGACACGTTGTTCCCGCCGGGACCCATCGATCACGAGTGCCGACCGTACGAACTGGGTTGGCTGCTCTACGCGTGGGCGTCGGAGCCGATCGCGAAGGAGACACCATGACCGACGCCAGCTACCAGCTCGGCATCCGCCAGCCGCTCTATGGCTTGCTGGTGAATGCCATGACCATGGAGCAGGTGCTTCAGGAGGCCGCCCAGCACACCGCGGACCGGAGCCGCTTCCTGATCGGCGTGGTCAACGCGGCCAAGATCGTCAAGCTGCGCAAGGACGCGCTGCTGCGTGAATCGCTGCTGGTCCCGGATGTCGTGCTGGCCGACGGTCAGGCCGTGGTGTGGGCAAGTCGACTGCTGGGCCACCCGCTGCCGGAGCGGGTCGCGGGCATCGACCTGTTCGAGCGTTTGCTGGCTCTCGCTGACGAGCAACGCCGCTCGGTGTACTTCCTCGGCGCGCGGCAGGACGTGCTGGAGGCCATGGTCGAACGCGTGCGATCCCGGTACCCGAAGCTGGTCATCGCCGGCTACCGCGACGGCTACTTCGCAAGTGAAGAATCCGCTGCTGTCGCCGCCGCGATCGACGCAACCGGGGCCGACATGCTGTTCCTCGGCATGACGACGCCGAAGAAGGAAATCTTCCTCGCCGAGCATGGCGAATCGCTCGGCGTGCCGATCCAGCACGGCGTTGGGGGTTCCTTCGACATCCTGGCCGGGATCACCAAACGGGCTCCGGAGCGCTGGCAGCGGATGGGCCTCGAGTGGGCCTACCGCCTGCTGCAGGAACCGCGCCGGTTGTTCGCTCGCTACGCATCGACCAACGCCGTCTTCATCGCGCTGACGGTGCGGGAGCGTTTCCGCCCCACCGCGCCCTACCGACTCACCAACGCGCCAGCGGAAGAGAAGGACTGACTATGGATGAGCCGTTCTCCGGTCGCGTCGCGATCCTCGGGCTGGGCTACATCGGCCTGCCGACCGCGGTCGCCCTCGCCACCCGTGGGATCGAGGTCATCGGCGTCGACATCAACGAGGAGACGGTCAAGGCGGTGTCCGAAGGGCACGTGCCCTTCGTCGAGCCGGATCTCGCGATCGGCGTGAGTGGTGCCGTGAGCGTCGGACGTCTCACCGCCACCACGATCGTGCCGGAGGCGGATGCCTTCATCATCGCGGTGCCGACCCCCTTCCTGGCCGACAAGACCGCCGACCTTTCGGCCATTCAGGCGGCAGCCACCCAGGTCGCACCGAAGCTGAAGTCAGGCGATCTGGTCGTGCTCGAGTCCACCTCCCCGCCCGGCACGACCGAGCAGGTCAGCCGGTGGATCGGCGAACTGCGGCCCGACCTGAAGATGCCGCACGACACAGAAGGCGTGCCCGACATCTGCGTCGCCCACTGCCCGGAGCGCGTCCTTCCCGGTCGCATCATGATCGAGATCGTCACCAACGACCGGGTCATCGGCGGCGTCACCCGGCGCTGCGCGGAACGCGCGGCCAGCCTCTACCGGGTGTTCACGCACGGCGACATCCTGACGACGGATGCCGCGAGTGCCGAGATGGCGAAGCTGGTCGAGAACTCCTATCGCGACGTCAACATCGCGTTCGCCAACGAGCTCTCGCTGATCAGCGATCGGCTGAAGCTCGACGTCTGGGAGATCATCCGGCTCGCCAACCACCACCCGCGCGTCAACATCCTCACGCCGGGCCCCGGTGTCGGCGGGCACTGCATCGCCGTCGACCCGTGGTTCATCGTCGGTGTCGCGCCCGACCTTGCGAAGCTCGTTCGGGTCGCGCGTGAGGTGAACGATTCCAAGCCGCACCACGTTGCACGGCAAGTGCTCGAACGCGCTTCCCGGTTCCGGGACCCGACGATCGCATGCCTCGGCCTCACGTTCAAGGCCAACATCGACGACATGCGGGAGAGTCCGGCCGTCGATGTGGTGAGGGCGATCGCCGACGCGGACCCGGATGTCGACATCCGGGTCGTCGAACCGTTCAGCAACTCCCTGCCGCCCGCGCTCGAAGGACGCGCCCGGGTGCGCATGCAGCCGACGGCCGAGGCTATCGATGACGCCGACATTGTCGTGCTCCTGGTCGATCACGACCAGTTCAAGGCGATCCCGCGGTCGCGGCTCGAGGGACGCGTGGTGTTCGACACCCGCGGGGCATGGCGCTGAGGGGGATGCCATGCGCAAGGTCCTCGTGGTTTACGGAACGCGTCCTGAGGCGATCAAGCTCGCGCCGGTAGTGCACGCGCTCGCCGCGTCCGATCATCTGAGCCCGGTGGTCGCGGTCACCGGCCAGCACCGCTCGATGCTCGACCAGGTGAACTCCCTGTTCGGGATCGAACCGCACTACGACCTCGACCTCATCCGGGATCGCCCGAATCTGGCTGGCATCACCTCCGGAGTGCTGACCGGACTGGAACCGATCATCGCCAAAGAGCACCCGGACCTGGTGATCGTGCAGGGCGACACCACGACCGTGTTCGCCGCCGCGCTCGCGGCCTTCTACGCCCAGGTTCCGGTCGCCCATGTCGAGGCCGGGCTGCGCACCGGGGAACGCTACAACCCCTATCCAGAGGAGATCAACAGGCACCTCACCACCTCTCTGGCGTCCCTGCACTTCGCCCCAACTCGCACCTCGCGCGCGAACCTGCTGGCAGAGGGCGTGCGGGACTTGGACATCCACGTCACCGGCAACACGGTGATCGACGCGCTGCTGGATATCGCTGCGCGCGGCCTGCCGAGCACGGATGCGTCCCTTGCCCGCCTGAATGGGGCCCGCCGGGTCATCTCGGTGACCAGCCATCGTCGCGAGAACTGGGGCGAGCCGATGGCGCGCACCGGGCGGGCGCTCGCCAGGCTGGCACGGCAGTATCCTGACACCCTCATCGTGCTGCCAGCGCACATGAACCCGATCGTGCGCGAGTCGTTGCTGCCGCCGCTGAAGGGTCTCGACAACGTGCTGGTGACCGAGCCGCTGGACTACGTGGACATGGTGAACACTCTCGCCGCGTCGCACATCGTCATCACCGACAGCGGCGGCATCCAGGAGGAGGCGCCCAGCCTCGGCAAGCCCGTGCTCGTCCTGCGCGACACGACGGAGAGACCGGAAGCCGTCGATGCGGGCACGGTGCGGCTGATCGGAACCGACGAGGACCGCATCGTCAGCGAGGTCGGTCGACTGATGAGTGACGCGGATGCGCATCTTCAGATGGCGCGCGCCGTCAACCCGTACGGCGATGGGCAGGCATCGATGCGCATTGTCGCCGCGATCGAGCACTTCTTCGGGCGGGGCGGACGCCCGGAGCCGTTCGTGGCGGCGCCGGCCGCCAGGAGGCCAGCACACGCGCGTGTGGCAACCGCCGAGTACGAGGCGATCGAGACCCGGGTGTTCTGAATGGGTCGACACGCCGAGGGGCAGGATGCTCTTGCCACGCGCAAGACGGTGACGCTCGCGGCGGTCGTCGGTGCCGCGAGCGCGGTGGCGGCCGGCTTGCTGGCATTGCCGATGCTGATCGGAGGGCGCCCCGGCGCGGACCGCGCGCCGACCCCAACCCGACCCCGGAACCGTCCGCGTCAAGTGAGGTGACCATGCCAGCCAGCGCGTTCGCGGGCGCGGCGAACACCGGCCCGCAGGCCGCCGGCTTCGATCCCACCCAGCCCTACACCGGCCCGATGACCATCACCGCGGCCGGCACCGTCATCCGGGACAAGGTGATCCCGGCCGGCCTGCGCGTGGAAGCCGACAATGTCACCATCCAGGGCAACCTCATCACCGGGCCGACAGATCCCGACTGGGACCAGGCGGCACTGCATGTCGAGGGTCGCAACGCGAAGATCATCGACAATGAGATCCGCGGCGAATCGGCCACCGATTGGCGGGTGACGCCGGTGAACGGGGTGAAGCTCGTCGGCGACGGCGTCGACTTCAGCCGCAACAACGTGCACCAGATCGCGGGAGACGGCGTAAGCCTTTACGGGGCAGACGCGAATGTCGTAGGCAACTGGGTGCACGACTTCGTGCCGCGCGACGGCGGCGTGCACTACGACGGCCTGCATTACCCGCTCGACTCGCTGGCGGGGGCAGGACTGATCAAGGACAACACCGTCGAGTTGTGGATCACCGACTCCGGCGACAGCGGCATGACGGCGGCGATCGCGGTTCCCGACTCGTCGCCGGGTCTGGTGGTCGAGCACAATCTCATCGCGGGAGGCAATTACGCCCTGATGGGCGGGGGAGCCGGCGCCGTGTTTCGAGAGCAACTCGTTCTGGACCAAGTTCTCGTCCAAGGTCGGCTATTTCGGCGCGGTGGCGTACGTGGGTGAGCTGGGGGCGGTCACCTGGTCAGGGAACGCCTACACCGATGATGGCGTGACGCGACGCGGAAGCGTGAACTGATGGAACACGTACGGTCGGATGTGCTGCCCAGCCTCGCCACCACAACCGCTGAGGTGGAGGCATTGCGCCGGCTCTGGGAGTCGCTCGCGCCACGGAACATCGACGCGGACATCGACTACTTCCTCGCGGTCGTGGCGAACCATCCGGCGGCCATCGGGCCGTTCGTGCTCCGCGTCGAGCGCGAGGGCGGCGGCTCCATGCTGGTCGTCGCTCGCCTCGAGCACCACCGCTTCCCCATCAAGCTCGGCTATCGGACAATCGCTCAGCCGCATCTTCGAACCATTGTCGTGTCCTTCGATGGGATGCTCGGGGCGGCCTCCGACGACGATGTCGCCCGGTGCGCGCGGGCGCTGCAGTCGGCCGTGCACCGCGGCGACGCGGACGCGATCATCTTCCAGAAACTTGACCAGGAGTCGTCGACACGTCGACTGATCAAGCTGAACACCGACGGATTGCGCACCATGCGCAGCGCAGAACTGTCCACCAAATGGCTCGTCGACCTGCCGGACACGATGGACGAGTTCCTGGGCCGGCGTTCGTCCTCCTCTCGGCGTCGCATCCGCACCGACATCCGGAAGCTCGAACGCGACTATCCCGGCGCAGAGGTCAGGCACCTCGAGCAGTTGGACACCCGCGCGATGTTGGACGAGCTGGAGCGGGTCTCCAGCAAGGGGTATCAGCGCGCTCTCGGGGTCGGCGGCACCAACACAGAGCTCGGCCGCTCGCTAATCGCCGCGAGCAAGGAGCGCGGGTGGCTGAGGGTCTGGATGCTCTACCTGGACGGCACCCCGGTGGCGTTCTGGTTGGGCACCCTCTACTCGGGGGTGTTCACCATCGACTCGCCCAGCTTCGACCCGGCGTACACGTCCGACAGTGTCGGGATGTACACAATGTTCGCGATGGTTGCCGAGCTGTGCAGCGAACCACTCGCGCGCGAACTCGATTTCGGCCACGGCGACGCCGAATATAAAAAGAGGTACGCAACACGGACGGTGACCGTGAAGGACGAGGTCCTGCTGGCGCGCAGGCTGCGACCGGCCACAGTCGGGGCGGTGCTGAATCTCGCCGCGCGCGCAAAGGGCGTCGCTTTCGGGATGCTTGGTGAACAGCGGGTTGAACGGCTGCGGAAGGCGTGGCGCAGCACGCTGGTCGACAAGCGTGGCGATTAGGTCCCCTGTCAGTCGCTTGGCCGGGCGACACCGGTACGCCGACCCAGGAGGGCCGCTGTTGCAGCCCGGTGGACCGGATCTCGCGACCGCAGCAACTCGCCGAGGAAGACACCCAGCCAGAAGATGGCCGTCCTAAGCCTCCCGTGTCGTGACCGGTACAGCTTCACCCGGTTGAGGGTGAGGAGGGCGAACAGGCTGGGGGACTGGT
This sequence comes from uncultured Actinomycetota bacterium, assembly GCA_963702165.1. GTDB lineage: Bacteria > Actinomycetota > Actinomycetes > Actinomycetales > Microbacteriaceae > Terrimesophilobacter. Next base: position 2,378,498 of record OY969722.1, read on the forward strand.
GCGACTCGCCCTCGAAGTGGATCGCGTTCGCCTCGGGAACGTAGCGGATCGCAAAGCCGTGGTCACGCGCGCGCAGCGCGAAGTCGGTTTCCTCCGAGTACAGGAAGTACGACTCATCCCAGGCGCCGACCTTCTCGGCGCAATCGCGCGAGATGAGCATCGCGGCCCCGGTCGACCAATCGACATCCCCGGGCGCTTCGTAGGCGTACTCTCGCCGCTCGACCTCCCCGAGTGCGGGGAAGCGTCCCGCCCTTGCGCCACCGAGCAGCGCCTCGCCCCACGCGCGCAGCGCCGTCGGATCCCTGCGAATCGACCAGCGCAGCGAGCCTGCGGCGTCGACGAGCCGGGGCACGACGATGCCTGCACCGGACCGGTCGAGTTCATCGACCAGCAGCTGCAGCGTATCCGGGTGCAGCCGCAGGTCGGGGTTGAGCAGCAGGAACGCCCGGCAGCCGCTGCCCGCGGCGATGCCGGCATTCGCGCCGGCTGCATACCCGGCGTTCCGGCCGGTGCTCACGATTCTGGCCTCGGGCATCGTGCGAGCGACGACCTCGAGGGTTGCGTCGGCCGAGTAGTTGTCGACGACGATCATCCGGTAGTCGCCGTTGAACCGCGACCCCCGCACCGACTCGAGCAACCCGGCGATGACCGTCTCGCTGTTCCAGGTGACCGTGATGACCGCGATGGGTGCGGCCGTTTCTGGCACGAGCGTCCTCCCCAGCGCGAGGCGGTTTCTAGGTTGGAGAGGATCCTATCGCTATGCTTCGACCATGTCACCGGGGGCCAGGACCGCGACTGTAATCATCCCCGCGCACAACGAAGAGCGCGGGCTGCGCCGCCTGCTTCCGGCCCTCGTCGGCACCGCCGGCGATGCGAGAGTCATCGTCGTCTGCAACGGTTGCACCGACGACAGCGCCGCGGAAGCGAGGAAGCACCTTCCAGCAGGCGACGTGGTTGAACTCGAACAACCGTCTAAGGCAGCCGCTCTTGTGTCTGGTGGTGACCGCGCCAGCAGCTTCCCCATCGCCTTCGTCGATGCCGACGTGCTCATCAGCGGTTCGGACATCCGCGCGCTGGCCGACGCCCTCGGCGATGGTGTGCACGCGGTCGGGCCGCAGCGCCGACTCGACCTGCAAGGCGTGTCGGTTCCCGCGCGCATGTTCTACGCCGTCTGGCAGCGCCTGCCTGCGGTGCGTTCCGGACTCTTCGGCCGTGGGGTGATCATGCTCTCCGAAGCCGGGTTCGGCCGAGTGAGGGCGCTTCCGGCGTTCCTCTCCGACGACCTCGCCTTCTCCGAGGCCTTCTCCGCCGGTGAGCGCCGGGTGGTACCGGATGCGCTGGTCACCATCTGGCCGGCTCGCACCTGGCGGGCTTTGGTCAGGCGACGAGTGCGCGTGGTGCAGGGCAACAGCCAGTTGAGCGCGGCGGGCCGACGGTCGCCGGCCTCGGAGACAGGCATCCGCGACCTGCTTTCCATCCTCGGGAACGAGCCGCGGCTGCTCCCCGCGGTCGTGCTGTTCGTGGTGACCGCGCTGATCGCCCGGTCGCGCGCTCGCCGAAGTGCGGTGGAGTGGACGCGAGACGAGACGAGCAGGGTCGAATGAGCGAACGACAGCGCATCGGACGAGTGCACGACCTGATCGTCATCGCGTCGGGGACATCGTGGGACGACACCTGGCTCTCCGAGAAGCATCTCGCTCTGCACCTCTCCCGGCACACCCCGGTGCTGTTCGTCGACCCGGCGCTCTCCATCCTCACGCCACTGCGCAAGCCCGCGTTGCGCGATTCCCTGCGGGGCCCTCGATTGCGCCTGTTGGCTGAGAACCTGTACCGGCTCACGCCGCTCACGGTGCCGGGCATCGGAAGGCCGGTCCTCCGGGAGATCGGTGAACTGGCCACACGGCGGGCGATCGGTCGGGCCACTCGTGCGCTGGGCGGTTCGGTGCGCGCCCTCATCGTCGGCTCGCTCGACCGCGTGTTCGACTCGTGCCCCGCCGACGTGAAGATCCTGTACGGCACGGACGACTGGCTCGCCGGCCAGGAGCTGATGAACGTGCCCGTGAGCTGGCTGCGCCGTCGCGAGCCGGCTCAACTGGCGGCAGCGGATGTCATCGTGACGGTGACCGAGCAGCTGGCTGAGCGTTGGAGCGGCGATGGTCGTTCGATCGTCGTGATACCGAATGGTGTGGACACCGACCAGTTCGCCGACGTCGACGGCGGACCAGCGGCCGTCGACGTGACGCTTCCCGACCCGATCGCCGGTTTTATCGGGCACATGTCCGAACGGATCGACTTGGGCATGCTCGAGCGAGTTGCCGACGCTGGCGTCTCGCTGCTCCTGGTCGGGCCGCGGCAGTTGACGTTCGACATCGAGCGGATGTCCGCCCTGTTCGAGCGGCCCAACGTCCAGTGGGTCGGCCCGCAACCGTTCGAGCGGCTCCCCTCGTACATGAGGCGCATCGCGGTGGGGCTGACCCCTTACACGGACAGCGATTTCAATCGGAGCAGCGATCCTTTGAAGACCATGGAGTACCTGGCGGCCGGCCGACCGGCGGTGGTGAGCGATCTACCCAGCGTCCACCGAATCCCTGCAGGGCTGGTCGAGATCGCATCCGACGCGGATGACTTCGCCCGACGAACTGTTGCGCTGCTCGAGCAACGACCAGATGCCGCGCTCGCCCGCAGGCGGACGGAGTTCGCGCGAGAGCACAGCTGGGAAGCGCGCGCGCGTCAGTTCCTTACACTGATCGAGTCGCACCGCGTCACAGCCTGACGTGCTGCGCGTCCTCGACCGTCTGCTTCGCGGCAGTCTGTTCGCCTCGTCTGCGCGTCGGCCCCAAGGCACCCAGCACCAGCAATGTGCCAAGCCCGCCGGCGAGGACTGTCGCCGCGAGGGCGCGCGAGCTGTTTCCCCCGACCTCCCTGAGCTGCGGTGTCGACGGGACCAACTCGGTTCGGATCCGATTCGCCGGGCGGACACCTTCAGCATCTTGCAGACGCGTGAGTGTGGCATCGATGGTGTCGAGCGCCTTATTCATGGTCGCTTCCGCCTCCGCCGGGGTTGCCCCCACAGCCTGCACCGAGAGTTGCGGCTCGCTGAAGGCGTAGTTCCACTGGCCCCCATCGTTCGGCTGCCTCACCAGATAACCATCCCGGCGCCCTTCACCCGCCAGCGTCACGTCGTCGGACACGGCCTGCGAATCGCCTCCTCCCATCGCTCGTGCGACAACGCCCGCCATGTCGATCAGCGAGCCGGATGCCGTCCCAAGGCCGTTCGTTCCGCTCGCCACCGGGGGCAGCAGGACCACCGTGACCTGCGACAAGTAGACGGGAGAAGCCTGCGCAAGACCAAGCAGAGCGAGGCCCGTGATCAGCACGCCGGCGAGCGTCACATACCACCGCCGCCAGACGATGGCGAGGAGGTCCCAAAATGTCATGGAATGGCCTTCCTTGCCCGCCGATGGCTGTGAGCGTAGCGTAGGGACACGCAATCACGCTCAGTGTTGAGAGGCGCCCGTGGATCTTGCTGAAGTTCTACGCACAGCTGGCCGACGATGGTATTTCCTGGTCGTCGGTCTGCTCATTACGGCTGGCCTTGCATTCGCGGTGTTCACGATTGTCCCGATCACTTATGACGTGAAGGCATCCTTGTTGTTGCTGCCACCATCCGTGGTTCAGGATCCGACCGGGGAACCGCAGGTCGTCAATCCGTTCCTCAACCTCGGCGGGTTGGATGTCGCGGCGGGAGTGCTGGCGAAGGCGCTGACCGACACGGCTACTGTCGAAACGGTCATTCCCGATGGGTCGTCAGCCGAATACACCGTCGAGAAGGATGCGAGGGTCTCGGGTTCCGTTCTCGAGGTCGCGGTCAACGCACAGTCCGAGACGGAAGCGCTGTCGATGCTTCAGACGCTGGTCGACCTTGCCGAGTCGCGGCTGAACGACCTGCAGGAGGCCATCGATGCGCCCTCCAACACCGAGGTGCGGCTGATGGTCGTGACCGACAACGACGTGGCGGAACCAAATTATTCCACCTTGCTGCGGGCTTTGATCGTCGTGGTCGCCGGGGGAATAGTGCTGACCCTTCTGTTGACTGTCGCAGGCGACGCGCTCCTGCGGCGGCGGGCGGCAAAGAAGAACGGTACGCGTCCCCCGTTCGAACCGCCTCAGACCTCTCCGCCTTCCGGCGCCGCTCCGCGGAAAGCCGAGGATCAGTCGGACAGGAAGCGGCCCCCCGGCAATCGACCGAATGTGCCCAGGTTCGATCAGGATGCGCTGGCTGAGCTCACACCGGGGAATGACGCCCCGGTGAAGGCCGGAGGGAAACCTTCTCCCAGGCCGTCCGACGTGGCAAAGGTCGATAGGAAAGCACCACCCGCAATCAGCGGCCGAGGCTGAGCGCTCATTCCGTGACCGGCAAGCAGGCCAGAGCATCGTCCAGGGCGGCCACCGCCGACTTCGCACCGCCCTCCGGTGCAGGCCATGCGGTCTGGCCGATCACCATCTACGTCTGCGTTCTGCTTCTCATTCCCGCGAACCTCACGATCCCTGCCCTGGGCTCGGTCGGTACGCCTGCCCTGCTGATCGGGCTAGGCGGGCTCGTCTGGTGGATCGGCGCCCAGCTGAATCGTGACACGCCCACGCTAATGCCAGCCCAGCCGGTGAGGTGGGCGATGGTGATCTTCACCCTCACAGTGCTGTTCAGTTACATCGCGGCAATGACGCGCCCGCTTGAGGAACTCGAACTCAGCGCATCCGACCGCGGTCTCCTTCTGATCGGATCGCTCCTGGGCATAGTGCTGCTCGCGTCGGACGGTCTTCGCGGCATCGACCGGATCGAGGTGCCGTTGCGGGTCCTTGCGGTGCTGGGAGGCGTCGTAGCGGCGATCGGAATCGCACAGTTCTTCACTGGACTTCCGATCGTGAATCTGGTGGAGATCCCCGGTCTGGCGCCGAACAACGAGCTGACAAGCGTGTACGACCGCAGTGGATTCGCGAGGGCGGCAGGCACCTCGGTTCACCCGATCGAGTTCGGTGTCGTGCTTAGCATGATCCTTCCGATCGCTCTTCATTTCGCCTTTGCCGACGCGGGTCGTCGTTCCTGGTTCATCCGCTGGGTGCCGGTCGGCCTCATCGTCCTCGCCATCCCCATCACCATCTCGCGCTCCGCGATCCTCACGGTCGCCGTGGTCCTGCTGCTGCTCATTCCGACCTGGCCACGCGCCCGGCGCTGGATGTCATACGTCGTCATCGCGGGCGTCGGCTCGGCGGTCTATGTTGCGGTGCCTGGCCTGTTGGGTGCCATCTCCGGGTTGTTCCTCGGCATAGCCGCGGACGGCAGCGCCCAGTCCCGCACGGACAGTTACGCCGTCGCTGTGGATTACATCCTCCGTGCACCGGTCTTCGGTCGCGGCTTCTCCACCTTCCTGCCGCAATACCGGATCCTTGACAACCAGTACCTCCTGTTGTTGATCGAGATCGGGATCGTCGGGACCGTCGCAATCCTCGTGCTGTTCAGCACCGCCCTCGTCACGGCGATCAGGACCCGACACCGATCGCATGACCCGCGTACGCGCAGCTTGCTCCAGTCGCTTATTGCGCTGGTCGGTGCCGGTGCCCTCAGTTTCGGCACCTTCGACGCGTTCGCCTTCCCGCAGGTCACCGGGCTGCTGTTCCTCGGGATCGGCCTGATAGGGGCGGTATCGAACACTGTCAATTCGTCGGCCCGCCACCTCGACCCCCGACGTGCGTAGGGCGGCGCGATTCTTACGAATCGTCGCGCAGCAACGCCCGGACGGTGCGACGGTACCGGGGGGCGACCACGAGCGCGTAACCGGCGCAGCCGATCAGCCCACCGATTGCGAGGGTCGCGAACCCCGATGGCACAAGTGTCGTGACCAGCCAGGCAGACAGCGCGACCACCACGCAGCCGAGCAGGGGGAGCGCGAAGTCCGCCACAAGAGGCAGCAGTCGAACGCCGACCCGATGCAGTAGGAACCCGGCGCCGGGCAGCACCACCACGATCACGACAAGCGCGTGAGCGATTGCCACCCCCTGGATGCCCAACCACTGCGCCCCGACAACGAGCGCCGGAATCAGCACGATCAGCCAGATGGCGTGCAACCAGGCATTTCCGACCGACTTCCCAACCGCGGCCAGGTAGTCGTACGCCAGTTCGACGATGAGCCGGCCCAGGCTCAGGATGACCAGCGCGGGCACCGCGACCGCCGATGGCTCCCACCGGTCGCCGTAGAGGAAGGTCACCAGTTGTATCGCGTACACGGCCAGCAGCACGCACATCAGGCCGGCAAGCCCAAGCACCAGGTACTGCGCGCTGCGGTAACCGGCGGGGCCGTTGCCGGTCTGATGCAGCCGAGCGAACGCCGGTGTTGTCACGCGCCGGACCACCGACGACACCAGCATCATCGGCCACGCGCTGAGGTTGAATGCCAGCAGATAGAACCCGAGCTGCTCGGTGCCGAGCAGGCGACCGACAACGACAAAGTCGACGTTCACCAGCGCCAGCAGCAGCAGGCTAGCCCCGGCGAGCGGAAGCCCGAATCTAAGCACCTCGCCGGCCGCCCGTCGATCGAACCCCGGCCACACCTTCTGCGGCGCGAACAGGATCGAGAGGATGCCTGTCACCAGGTTCCCGACGACCGCACCCCAGGCGAGGCTCCACGCGCCGTAGCCGGCGATCGCGAGCAGGATCGTGATCGGAGTGCTGATCACGAAGGCAGCGGCGTCGATCTGCATCCGTCGCGCCTGCATGAACGCTCTCGTGAGCAGCGCAACCGGAACCGAGGTCGCGCCGTCGATGAGCACCGCGACGCTCATCAGCTGCACAACTCCCGCGGCCTCCGGCACCCCCATCGCGGCCGCGAACGGCCCTGCAGCGATCAGGCTCAGTGCGAACAGTGCGGCACTGGACACGATCGACAGGGTCGCTACCGTGGGTGCGATCCGGTCGATCGGGCCCCTGGTGGCGTACGAGCGCGACGCTGACTCCCAGTTCGTTGGCGCTCAGCAGCAGATTCAAGGCGACGAGCGCGACCGCGTACACCCCGAAGTCCTCCGGTGCGACGATGCGCGCGATGACGATCCCTGCCAGGAACGAGCCCAGCCGAGCCACGAGCGTGTTGACGAAACTCCACAGGAGCCCGCTGCGAATCTGTGTCTTCAGCGCTGGGGCGCTGGATTCCGGCGTCGGCACGGGGTCACCGAATGGAGCAGACATGTCACACCAGCGAACGCAGGGCCTCGGCCACCTTGACCTGCTGCTGCTCCGTGAGCTGCGGGAACATCGGCAGTGACAACAGCTCGGCGGCGGCGCGCTCGGCGACGGGGAAGTCGCCTGGCGCGTAGCCGAGTGACCGGAAGGCGCCGGTCAGGTGCACGGGTGTCGGGTAGTGCAGGCCGGCGCCGATTCCCGCATCCCGCAGGCCGGTGAGAAGCCGGTCCCTGTCCTGGACGCGGATGGCGTAGATGTGCCAGACGGGGAGGTTGCCCTCGAGCACAGTGGGTGTCCGAATTCCGGGCAGGTCGGACAGCAGTTCGTCGTATCGCTTGGCGGCTTCACGCCGTGCTTCGTTCCAGTCCTCCAGACGGGCGAGCTTCGCGCGCAGCACGATCGCCTGGATCGCATCCAGCCGGGAGTTGAATCCGACCTCGTCGTGTACGTACTTGACGCTGCTGCCGTGGTCGGCGATGCGGCGGACGCGACGGGCGAGTCCGTCATCGTCGGTGAGCACCGCGCCGGCATCCCCCGCTGCGCCCAGGTTCTTGCCCGGGTAGAAGCTGGTCGCCGCTATGGTGCCCAGCGAGCCCGCCGCGCGGCCGTGCCGCCGGGCGCCCTGCGACTGCGCGGCGTCCTCGATGATGGTCGGCGCCGTGTCAGAGAACTGTTCGACGGGTGCGGTCTGGCCGTAGAGATGCACCGGAATGATCGCGGCCGTTCGCGGCGTCACCGCCGCGGCCGCTGAGGCGGGGTCGAGCAGCAGGGTGTCGTCGTCGACATCGGCGAGCCGGACCGTCGCGCCGGCGCGCGCCACGGCCTCGGCAGTCGCAATGAAGGTGTTGGCCGGCACGACGACCTCGTGGTCCTGGCCGATGTCGAGCGCGCGGAGAGCCAACTCGATGGCGTCGGTGCCGTTGCCGACCCCAACGCAATTGCGGACCTCGCAGTAGGCGGCGTACTCCGCTTCGAAAGCGGCGACCTGCGGGCCACCGATGAACTCGGCCCGGGAGATTGCGTCGAGGAGCGGCTCGCGGATGTCGTCGATGACCTCGGCGTGCTGCAGTTGCAGATCCAGGAACGGTATGGCGGTGGCGGTGGTGACGGTACTCACGATGCGCGGCTTCCCCTCAGAGTCGGTTGCATTCGGCTGATGGTGTTGAAATCGTCTGATGGCACCCCACCGAGGCGGCGCCGCACCTTGCGGGCGACGTCGTAGCCGAGCACGGAAAGGTACGCCGGAACCAGCGCCACCTTCCTGCCCAAGCGAGTCTGCTCGCCCTCGATCGCCGAGCGGTACAGCTCGAGAACTCGATCGGTCGCGGCCTCGAGCCCGTAATTCGAGACAACGAGGTCTCGCGAAAACTCGCCAAGGTCGGCACGACGCTCCGGGTTCGCGAGCAGCTCGCGGAGGGCCCGCTCGAGGGTCACCGCTCCGTCGCCGCCATTGCCGATGCCGTACCAGCCGTCCCGCTCGAAGCGGGCGGCGCTCGCCGGCTCGAGAAGCTTCCAGAAGCCGCGCTCACCCTGCACGATGAGCGGCTTGCCGAACGCCATCGACCGCAGGGCGGATCCGCCCATCCCGAGTGCGATGTCGGCCGCGTCGTAGAGGCCACTCGGGTCGGCGAGGTTGCCGGTCAACTGCACGGCCGTCGTCCCCGCCACCGCATTCACTCGCGAGGCGGCGGCCTCCAGCTCATCGCGCGCCGGTCCGTCGCCGGCAATCACCAGTCGGACCGGGAACTCCGCGGCCAGCTCACCGACCGCGCGGATCGCCGTACGCACACCCTCGAGCTTCAGCTCGGGCACCAGCCGACAGACCATGGAGACCACGAAGGTGCCCGGCTCGATGCCCAGCTGCTCCTTGGAACGCTGCGGGTCACGCGGGCGGTCCCGCTCCGTGTCGACGGGCGGGACGAGCAGGCTCACGTTCTGTCCGCGGTGACGCTCGGCGGCCAGGATGCTTCGGGTGCCGACCGTGACCGGAAGCGACGGCGGGATGAACGGCGCGACCGCCATCGACATGACCGTGCTGACGACCGGCACGCTGCGAAACGCGAGCGGGCCGAAGGCCGCCTCGACGGCAGGCGGCCATTCGAACGCGTGCACGATGTCCGCCTTGAAAGCGCCCACCAGGCGGGTCAGCCGACGCATGACGGCGAACGACGGGCGGATGCGCGCCAGCGGTGCCGGCTCGTAGCGCACCCCGCGCTCGGTGAGGGTTTCGACGAGTCGGCCGGGCGGACCGAAGACGAGCACGTCATGCCCGCGACTCTGCAGGGCCGCGGCGATATCGATCGCGTTGCCCTGGCTCCCGCCCTGCTCCATCGAGTGCGGGTACACGACAATCCTCACAGTGCGACTTCCTCGCTGGGGGCTTCCTCGCCGGAACCCTCAATGCGGGGGCTCCCGAGGATCGATGCGGGCACGCCGACCCAGGTCTCGTGAGCGGGAAGTGAGCGGGTCAGCACCGCGCCCATCCCCAGCACGGAATAAGCGCCCACGCGGGTCTCCTCGCGAACCGTGGCGTTCATGCCGACGTAAGCCCCTTCGCCGATCCACGCGTGACCGCCGAGGGAGACACCGGCGCAGAGGGTGGCGAACGACTCGATGATGCCGTCGTGGGTCAGCGTGACGTTCGGCATCACGACAACGTGCCGGCCGATAGCGACGTTGGTGGTGAGCTCGACGCCGCCGAGAATGATCGACCCGACGCCGACCACACACGTCGGCGGCACATGCACTCTCGGGTCGACAACGGTGATGTAATCGCCATCCGTGCGCCCCTGCTCTTCGAGACGCGCGGCCATGCTGGCACGCGCTGCGCCCTTCCCAGCGCAGAGCAGCAGCCGCGCGCTCGGGTACCGGATGGCGTCCGCGACGGACCCAAGCACGACGAGACCGTCAAAGTGCAGGCCGGTGCGCGTCGCATCATCGTCGAGACATCCGATCACGGTGTGCTCGCCGACCCGACGCAGGACCTCCAGCGCCTCGCGCGCCAGCCCGCTCGCCGCGACCAGAATGACGTCAGCCACTGCGCACCGCCCTGGCCGGGGTCAGCAGCGCGTCGATCACGATCTCCTGCTCGCGTGGCTCGAGCTGGTGGTAGAGCGGGAGGATGAGCGTCGTGTCGGTCAGCCGCTCGGTCACCGGCAGCGGAACCCGCACCGATGCGCTGTGCGCGTACGGTGGCTGACGGTGTGCCGCCATGATGCCCCGGCGAGCGGACACTCCGGCGTCGGCGAGATGCTCGAGCAACTGCTCCCGGGTGAGCGGATACTCGTCGCCGACCTCGATCCACAGCGACTGGAAATTGCCGGCGCCATATGCAGGGTCATCGACTACCCGGATGCCGGGAACCTCACCGAGCGCCTCCCGATACCGCGCCGCGAGCTCGCGGCGCCGGAACACGAGCTCTGGCAGCTTGCCGAGCTGCACGATGCCGACGGCGGCCTGCAAATCCGTCATCCGGTAGTTGAAGCCGATTTCGTCGTACACCTCAACGGGAGACACCAGCGCCGCGTGCCGCTCGGCGGCCGAGACGCTCATCGAGTGCTCACGAAGGCGGCGAGCACGCTCCGCCCAGTCCGCCCGCGATGTCGTGAGCATTCCACCCTCACCGGTCGTGAGCAGCTTGCGGGGGTGGAATGACCAGGCGGCTATCTCGGCTCCAGCCCCGACCGGCCGCCCGCGGTAGCGCGAGCCGGCGCCGCACGCGGCATCCTCAATCACGGTGATGCCGAGCGGATCGCACAGCTGGCGGACCGGGTCCAGGTCGATGGGCACTCCGCCCTGATCGACCACGATGACCGCACGCGTGCGTTCGGTGATCAGCCCGGTGATGGTGTCGGCGGTAACGTTGCCGGTCTCGGAGTCCACGTCTGCGAAGACCGCCAACGCGCCGACATAGCTCGGGGCGTTCGCCGTCGCGATGAACGAGAACGACGGCACGATGACCTCGTCGCCAGCACCGACACCGGCAACGACGAGCGCGAGGTGCAGTGCGGTGGTGCAGTTCGAGGTCGCGATCGCGTGCTCGGCCTGCATCGCCTCCGCGAAGAGCTGCTCGAAGCGGGCGACCTGCGGGCCCTGAGCGACCCAGCCGGACTCGATCACGGAGGTCACGGCATCCACCTCCGCCTGACCGAGCCAGGGTCGCATGACGTTGATGCGCTCGCCCGCGGTCATTGGACCACCGCCCGCCCCGCCGAGATCTCCTCGCGCAGCGGCTCCCACCAGTCGACAAGCTCGGCGAGGCCCTCCTCGATGCCGACCTCGGCGACGAAGCCGAGGTCGCGGGCGGCTGCGCTGGTGTCCGCCAGTCGTCGCGCCACCGAGTTGACGACGCGATCCGGCCCGTGTTCGACCTCGAGTTCCGACCCCATCACCCGCAACAGGGCCTCCGCCAGTCCGAGCAGGCTCGTTTCGGTGCCGCTCGCGATGTTGTAGACGCCTTCGCTGAGGTCGCTTTCGGCGGCCAGCAGGTTCGCTCGCGCGATGTCACGCGTGAAGACGAAGTCCATCGTCTGCGCACCATCGCCGAAGATCAGGGGCGGGCGGCCATCCGCGATCCGCTCCATCCAGCGCACCAGCACCTCGGTATACAGCCCGTGCACGTCCATGCGGGGACCGTAGACGTTGAAGTAGCGCAGCAGCACGTAGTCGATGCCGTACATCGCCCGGAAGCTGCGAATCATGCCCTCGTTGAACGACTTCGCCGCCCCGTAGAAGGTGTCGTTGTTGTGGTGGTGGTGGCGTTCGTTTGTCGGGAACTGCTCTGCCATCCCGTACACGGATGCGCTGGAGGCCGCGACGATCTTCGAAACCGAGTGGCGCGCGGCCGATTCGAGGACGTTGAATGTGCCATCGACCAGCACCTCGAGCGCGAGCCGCGGGTCCTCTGCGCACTGCGTGATCCGGATGGCGGCCTGGTGGAAGACGATGTCCTTGCCGCGCGTGACGTCGTCCACCAGTTGCAGGTCGCGGATGTCTCCCTCGACGAGAGTGACTCGGCCGCTTGACAAGGCCGGTTCCAGGTTCGCGAGCCGGCCTCGGACGAGATTGTCGAGTACGTCGATGTGGCGCGCACCGGCATCCAGCAACTGGTCGACGATGGTCGACCCGATGGTGCCTGCGCCGCCCGTGACGAGTACGTCGGCTCCTGCGATCGCGGTCATGCGACAACCTCCAGTTCAGTGCCCAAATTCAGGGGGACGGCGGCGCCGGCGGCGCGCAGGCTGACGGCAGCTGCGTCGAGTACCGACAGCACGCGCATGCCGGAGTGTCCGTCCGTCAGTGGTGGCCTGCCCTCTCGGATCGCGCCGGCGAACTCGGCGGCCATCAGGGAGAGCGCCTCCCCCTCCGGCAACGCTGGCGACCAGGTGTCGCCGAGGCGGTACGACACCGTTGCCGCGGTGCGCTCCGCTGTGCCGGCTGATTGGCGCTCGATGTCCACACCGCGGTCGTAGATGCTCAGTCGCTGCTGCGGGTTGAGGTCGTCCCAGACCAGCGTGCGCTTGGTGCCGCCGATGACCATGTTGCGAATCTTGGTCGGGCTCAGCCAGTTCACGTGCACGTGCGCGATAGCGCCCTTGCCGAACGGAATGGTGAGGTAGCCGACGCAGGCCTTGCCTGCCCCGAGCGGGTCGGCGCCCTGCGCCGAAACGGAGTGCGGCCGCAGCCCGCCGGGAATGATGAAGTCGAGGATGGACAGGTCGTGCGGTGCGAGGTCCCAGAAGACGTCGACGTCCGGCTGGATCAGGCCCAGGTTGATGCGCACCGAGTCGATGAACAGGATGTCGCCGAGCGCGCCGTCGGCGATCAGTTCGCGGATCTTCTGCACCGCCGGTGTGTAGCAATAGGTGTGGTCGGCCATCAGCACCAGTGAACGCTCGGCTGCCTCCTTCACCATCAGGCGGCCGCGTTCGCGGTCGTCGGCTAGCGGCTTCTCCACAACAACGTGTTTGTGGGCTGCCAGGGCGGCGACGACGAGGCTGTGGTGGGTGCGAGCGGGCGTGGCGATGGCAACCGCGTCGATAGAGGCATCCGCCCACACGTCGGCGACATCCGTGAGCACCTGCACACCGCCGACCAGGTCGGCCACCTTCTGAGCGCGAGCCGCGTCGATATCGCAGATCGCCGCGAGCTCCCACTGGTCGCTCGCGTGGAAATTGCGGGCGAGGTTCGGTCCCCAGTAGCCCGCGCCGATGACGGCGATGCGGAGCTGCTCAGTCATTGCTCTCCTCGGTTTCTTGTTCGCGGTCATGGGGTGGTGAAGATCAGGTCGACCCAGAAGTTGTGGTCGGTCACCTGCGACGGGTAATCGGTGCCGTAGACGAACGTGCCGCCATCCGCCGGAGTCGACAACGGCCCGCTGGTGGTCGGGAAGCGCAAGCCCTTCAGGTCGACCGCGTAGCGACCGGTCGTGCTGTGCACGGTGACGCGGTATTCGACGCCCGGCTCGAGCCTCACCGGCGTCGTGAGTTGCGCCACCTGCCATCCGCTCGGCGTCTCACCGGTGAACTCGATCTGCGCCAGGCGCTCGCCGCTCGCGTTCCACAGCGAGCCGGTGTGCACGCCGGTGTTGCCCTCACCCTTGTAGAACCGGATTCCGGTGACGTCGCCTGCCTCACTCGTTACGAACCGCGTGCCGAACTGCACGGCGAGCGGGTCGTTCCATTCCGGGTTCTGCGGCACGGCGTCGCTGGCGAAGAGCGAGTAGACGTCCACGGTCGGCGGGGCTGCGGCCGTCGTGAACGACCAGGTCCCGCCGCCAAGAGCAGTCCCGGCCGCGGTGACGGATGCCTGGTAGGCGGTCGACCAGGCCAGCGGCTGGGACGGCGTGAAGGTGAGAGTCAGGGTCGCCGCGTCCCAGTTCGTCGTCCCTGCCACGGCGCCGGCCGGGCCGGTCAGCGACAGCGCGGGCGCGTCGGCCGGCGCGGCGGACACGGTCGCAGTCACGGCCACGGTCGGTGCGATATCGACCGCGTTCGCGCCCGGGTTCGTGGAGGTCACGGTGACCGGGTCGGCGGGCGGGTCGACCGGCGGCTCAGCGGCGGTGGTGAATGACCACGATCCGCCGCCGAGCGCGGTACCGGCCGCGGTCACCGTGGCCTGGTAGTTCGCCCCGAAGGCAAGCGCCGCGGTCGGAGTGAAGGTGATGGTCCTCGTGGTGGCGTTCCACGTTGCCGTGCCGGCGACAGCGCCAGCCGGTCCGGTCACCGACAGCACCGGCGCCTGGGCGGGAGCCGCCGAGAGCACCGCACTGATCGGCGTGGACGGGGTCACGCCCGTCGCACCAGCCCCGGGGCTGGTCGAGGTGACCGTCACCGGGTCGGCGGGCGGATCCACCGGCGGGTCGGTGGGCACCTGATCGGCGGTCGTGAACACGACATCCACGAAGTAGCTCGACGCGTTCCAGGTCCCGGTGGGGAAGCCGCCTGCTGAGCCGTACAGGAATCGTCCGTTGCCGAGTGTCTCGGCGACGATGGGTCCGCTGCTGCGAGGAGTGTCGAAGTAGTCCTGCGCGTTCGCGTAACCGCCGTTCGGCGCCAGGTAGGACACCACGTAGCGGTCACCGGGCGTCAGGGTGACCGGTGAGCCGAGCGTCGCCCGCTGCCACCCGGTCGCGGTCTCGTTGGTGAAGGTGACCTGGGCGAGGCGCACCCCGGACGCGCTCCACAGCGATCCGACGTGGGTGCCCGTGTTGCCGGCTCCCTTGTAGAAGCGGATGGCGGTCACCGCGCCTGGCTGGGACACCGAGAACACCATTCCCAGTTCGACGGATGCGGTGTCGTTCGCCGATCCGATGGCGGGGACCTCGTCGCCGTGCAGGGTGAAGTTACCACTGGGCAGCGGTCCACGTTCGGTCGTGAACGACCAGCTGCCGTTCTCGACCAGCGCTCCCGCGATGGTGACCTCGGCCGCGAAGCTGGCGTTCCAGGCGAGCGGGGCTTCGGGTGTGAACGTGACGGTCTTCGTCGTCGCGTCGTACGCGGATGCGCCAGCGACAGGGCCGTCCGGTCCGGTCAGCCCGAGCGTCGGGGTCGCCGAGTCGCTGTGGGCGGAGAGTTGCGCGCTCACGGTGATGGCGGGCGGGACATCGGTTGCGTTCGCCGGCGGATTGGTTGTCAGCACGGTGGGCGGTGTGACCGGGGTCCCGTTTCCGGTGTCGAAAACGATGTCGACGAAGTAGTTCGTGGCGTTCCAGCTCTGGTCCGGGAAGCCGCCCGGTGAGCCGTAGCGGTAACGACCGTTCAGGCTCGTGTCAGCGGTCAGCGGACCGTTGCTGCGCAACGCCTGGAAGTAGCCGCTCGTGTAGGAGTAATGCCCGTTCGGTGCGAAGTAGGACACGACGTAGCGTTCGCCCGGCACCAGCGGGACCGGTGAGGACAGCACAGCGGTCTGCCATCCGCTGGCCGTCTCGTTTCCGAAGGTCACGGTCGCGAGTCGCTGGCCTGCTGCGTTCCACAGCGATCCACGGTGGACACCGGTGTTGCCCGCCCCCTTGTAGAAGCGGATGCCGGTGGCGACGCCCGGCTGGGACACCGCGAAGCCCATGCCGAGCTCGACCGGTTTGTCGTCGGGCGACGCGATCACCGTCGGAGTCTCGCCGCCGATCAGGCTGTACTGGCCCTCGAACGGCACCGCCGCCGTGGTCGTGAACGACCAGTGACCGCCGGACAGCACGACCCCGCCAACACTCACCGTCACGGTGTAGGTGCTCTGGGTGCCGAGCGGCGCGGCCGGCGTGAAAGTCACGGTGCGGGCATTCGGGTTCCACGATGTGTTGCCGGCGACGGCTCCAGCCGAACCCGACACCGCGACGACAGGCGTCTCCGACGGGCTGCCGGACAGGGTCGCCGTCACGGTCGTTGCGGTCGGCACGTCGGTCTGCCCGGCGCCCGGGCTGCTCGACAGCAGCGACAGCGGCAGCGGGGCGTTCGCGTCGGTGACGAACACGACGTCGACGAAGTAGTTCGTCGAGGAGCTGGTGCCGGGGAATCCGGCCTGGTAGGTGAACATCCCGGCCTCGGTCCCGACGCGCAGTGGCCCACGGGTGAAGCCGTCGCCGGAGAAATCGAACAGCGTGCCGGAGTAGGCACCGACCTCGGTGCGGTAGGCGGCAACGTATTCGGTGCCCGCCTGAACCGGGACGCTCTGGCCGAAGAACAGGGTTTGCCAGCCGGATGCGGACTCGTTCACGAAGGTTGCACTCGCGAGCGGGGTGCCGGACGCGGTCCACAGCGAGCCGACGTGGGTTCCGGTGTTGCCGGTCCCCTTGTAGTACTTGATGCCGGCGATCGCCCCCGACACGGTCGGTGTGAAGCGAACGCCGAGGGTCACCGCGTTGCTGTCCGCGATCTCCAGGATGTCGGGGAGCGTCCCGTCAGCGAACAGGCTGCACGGGCACTCGACGCTCTCCTCGCCCGCCGTCGTGAAGGACCAGGTGCCGCCAGAGGTCAGCTGTGCGCCGGTGGTGCCGGTCGCGGTGAGCGAAGCGGTGTAGGTGGTGCGTTCGCTAAGCGGTGCGGCCGGGATGAACGTCACCGTGCGGGTGGTGGCGTTATAGCTGGTCGCGCCGGCGACCGAGGCGCCGGTCGAAGCGGTGAGGGTGACCCCGACCGACCCCGGCTGCACGGCGGTGGTGAACCGCGCGCTCACCTGGGTGTCGATCGGGACCGACTGGTCCCCTGCCTGCGGCCACTGGCTGGTGGCCACCAGGGGGACACCGGCGGTGGTCTGGAACAAGGCATCCACCCAGTAGTTGCCCGACTGGTGGGTCTCGGTGGGGAAGCTGCCCGCGTCGTTGTACAGGCCGGCGACAGCTCCGAAGCCGCTGTCGACCGTAAGCGGCGGTGTCGGCGGAGTCCAGGCGGCGAAGTAGTTGGTGCCAAGCGCATAGTGGCCCCGCGGCGCGGTGTACGACACGACATAGGACGCTCCCGCGCTGACCGGCACGGACGTGCTGAATACCGCGGCCTGCCAGCCCGCAGCGCTCTCGCCCTGGAATGTGACGCTTGCCAGCCGGTTGCCATTGGCATCCCACAGCGAGCCGACGTGGGTGCCGGTGTTGGCGGTGCTCTTGTAGAACCGCACGCCCGTGACGAATCCACTCACGTCGGGTGTGAACCGCAACCCGAGTTCCATGGCATCGCCATCGCCGGAGTCGACCACGGTGGGCAGCTGCTCGCCGAAGACGCTGTAGGGGCCGCTCACATTGACCGTGAGCGAGCTCGGGGTGGACGGGTAGTTCGCGCTGTCGTCGATCGCGCGGACCAGTACAGTCTGCGCGCCGGCGCCGCGCTGGTGGTAGCTGTAGCTCCACGATGTCCTGCCGGTGGCGGCATGCCAGGTCGCGCCACCGTCGGTGGAGACCTCGACTCCGGCGACCACGCCGCCGACATCGGATGCAGTGCCGGTGAGCGTGACGAGGCTGCCGTTGCTCACGTTCGTCCCGGCGGCGGGCGAGGTGATGGCGGCCGTCGGGGGAGTGCTGTCGGATGATGCGGTCGCGGTGACGAGACCCGTCATCAGGGTTGCCGGCTGAGCCCCCATGTCGGCGAGCAGGTTGACCTGCGCCTGCTGCATCCGCTGATCCGGCACCGCGCCGTCACCCTCATGCCCATCGGCTAGGCCCCAGGACCACTGGATGCTGCCGGCGGAGAACACCAGGGCGCCGCTGCCGGCTCGATACATGGTGACGTGGTGGGTGGTGGTGCCGGGCACCACGGTGTTGCCGAAGTCGGTGAGGTACTGCGGCACCGGCGCGACGGTGGTCGACAAGTGGATGAGTCCATCCGGCCGGACTCCATTGTCGACGTCCTCGTTGGATTCGTAGCCGACGGTGTGCGGTGCCAGCCTGGCCACGGTGCCAGGTGCCAGCGTCGCGACGGACGTGTTCCGCCAGAGCCGGGACTTGCCCTCCTCAGCCGAGACGGTCACCCGCTGATCGACATCGTTGACCATGTAGGCGGTGCCGGTGAGGGAGTTCTCGGGCAGACCCGCGCCGGCATCCTGAGGCGCAAACCGAGGATCGCGCCAGGTGCCCGTCCACTCGCCCGACGGGTCGATCTTCGCGTCGGCCTTGGTCTCCTTGTAGCAGACCAGGGTGCGATACGCGGTGGCGTCCGCTGACGCCGCCTGCTCGTACCGGATGCGCCAGTACCCCTCGTTGCCGCTCAGGAATTGCAGGTTCACTCCGGCATCCCGCGCCGCTTCTATGTTCGCGCGCTGCGCGCCGGACCAGTACTCGTCGTGGCCGACCGAGAGGAACACGTTGTGATTGAGCAGCTGCGAGCCGCGGCGGTCGGTGTCCACGTCGCTCAGGTAGCTGACGTCGTAGCCGTTGCGCTCGAGGAAGCGCACCATCGCGTATTCGCTCGAGAAGTAGAAGTCGCGCGCTGTGGTGCCGTCCCGGGTCGCGAACGGACGGTTGTAGCTGATCTTGTAGGCGCGGCCGTTCTCGCCGCCGGAGTAGAGGCTGGCCCCACCGTGCTTGTTGTAGGCCTGCCACGTGGTGTCCGACGTCTGGAACACGATGTCGGACTGGCTGGCATCCTCGCGGACGATGAAGATGATGTGGCTCTTGCCGCCCGTGTCGGAGCGCTTCAGCAGCGCCACGTACACGCCGGAGACCGCATCGGCGGGCACGTTCCAGGATGCCGAGACGCCCCAGTTTCCGCAGTCGTACAGCGCCGTCTCGACGTCGGTGATGCAGGCGGGCTGATTCTGCGGCAGCCGCGCGGAGGGGGCGACGCTGGCGATCAGGCGGGCACCAAGGCCCTGGTACCAGCCGGTGCGGTAGATGTCGATCGTGTAGGCGGCCGCATTCGTGTCGATCTTGAAGTCGATCCTGCTGCCGACGTTGACGCTGATGTCCGTGCCGAAGCCCTGAATGGTGTCGTCGCCGTCACCGTTGATGTCCCAGACCGCGGGATCGGTTCCCGGCTTGCTGTTCTCGCAGCTGACCTTGTTGCCGCCCGGGCCGCACGGTTCGGCTGCGGAAGCGGAGGGCGCAGGAGCGACGGTGATAAGCGTGGCCGCCACCAGGGCGCCCGCGGCGATGCTGCTGAGTGCGCTGCGAAAGCGCTGCCGCGCGGGACGCTGCTCCTGCGTGATCACCATGGTCTGCCCCGCTCCTAGTACGCACCGACGGGATGGATGAGCACTCGCAAGGTGCGCCACATGATGACCAGATCGCCGATCAGCGACCAGTTCTCGACGTAGTACAGGTCGAGCCGTACGCTCTCTTCCCAGTTGAGGTCGGAGCGGCCGTTCACCTGCCACATGCCCGTCAGTCCCGGTCGGATGAACAAGCGCCGGTGCACAGAGCCTTCATAGGAGAGCACCTCCCGCGGCAGGGGCGGGCGCGGTCCGACGAGGCTCATGTCTCCGGCGAGCACATTGAGGAGCTGTGGGAACTCATCCAGTGAGTGCTTCCGAAGCACCCTGCCAACCGTGGTGACGCGGGGGTCGTCCTTCATCTTGAACAGCAGTCCGGCGCCCTCGTTCTGGGCGAGCAGGCTGTCAAGCCGCTCGGAGGCACTGTCGTACATCGAACGGAACTTGAGCATCTGGAACGTCTTGCCGTTGCGGCCGACCCGCTCCTGCCGGAACAGCACAGGGCCCTCGCTGTCCAGCTTGATGGCGATCGCGATGGCGGCGAACAGCGGCAAGAGCACCACTAGGGCGATCGACGCGACGGCGATGTCGAATGCGCGCTTGAGCAGGTGCTTGCCGCCGTCGAACTGCGGGATCTCGACGTGGATCAGCGGCAGCCCCTCGACCGGCCGGAAGTGGATGCGCGGCCCAGCAACATCGGTGAGCCGCGCCGCCAGGATGAGCTCGGCGGCGGTGCCTTCGAGCTTCCAAGCGAGTGAACGGATGAAGTCGCCGCCGCTTGTCGCCCTGCCCGCAACGATGACCGCGTCGACCTGGAGCCGACCGGCGATGTCGGTGACCGAGTCCAGCCCGTAGTAGCGGGGGAACGCTGAGAACTGGTCTCGCTGTTTCTTGGGTTTCTGGCCGTCGATGACAACACCGACCACCGAGTAGGCGCCGCGGCAGTTCGCCTCGATGCGTCCGACGACGTAATCGACGTCGCTTCGTCCGCCGACGACGATCACCCGATAGAGGTAGTGGCCGAAGCGGCGCTGGTGCCAGAGCCAATGGCGCCAGACCCACCGGCTTGCGGTGAGCGCGACCGCTCCAACCGGTAGCACCAGTGCGAAGTACCGGTTCGGCGCCGGCAGCTGGAGCATGGTCGACGCGATCGCCAGCACACCGAGGGTGGTGACGCACGCCGTCACCACCCGCTTGTACTCGGTGGAACCGACACTCACCGCGCGCAGATCGCGGGTCCGGAAAGTCGACATGAAGGTCATCCACACCGCGCAAATGATTCCGGCGATCATGATCGTCCCGGGTCGGAGTTCGGTAAGCAGAGCTCCGACGACGGTGGCGAGGATGATCAGGGTGTCACTCAGCAGCAGTCTGTCGCGATAGACCCGTCCCCACGACTGCGCTGAGGTTTGCGGCCCGTGCTCGCCGCCGACCAGGGCAAGGTGCGGGCGTGACTGCTTGGCTGATTGTGTCGCATGGGTCGCGGGCGTCACTGCCTCGCGCATGCGGTCGGGGACGTGTCGGGGTGCACGCTCGCTCATCTGAGCCTACGATTCGGGTTCGTATTCGGGTGTGGCTACTCGGGGGTGATGCGGGGTCGCTCGTCCGGGGTAAGCGGATGAACGATCGCGTCCAGGCGGGTGACTGGAGCGACAATGTTGCGTACTTAACGGCCCGAAGGATTCGGGAGACTGCTGATCCTGCCCCACGAATGGGGGTGTAGCGAGAAAGCTACCTTCGCTCGTCGCGATCCCCCACCCCCAAAATGGGGCACATCTCGGCGTGTCGGTTTGTGAAATCTAGTCCCAACCCACTAATGGACGATTCTCACCCAATGCTCAGATTCCGTGCCGGGGTCCCGCATACGGTGAACGAATGACCTTCAACCCCGATGCCAAGATCGACAGCGGCAAGGTGAGTCACCGCGGACGCAACACAGGATTGGCAGTGGGCGGCGGTGGTATCGGTGTCATCGCGATCTTCCTGATCTCCCAGTTGTTCGGTGTCGACCTGAGTGGACTCACCGGCGCGGGGACAGGCGGTGGGCAGGCGAGCGACGAGCCGGTCACCGGTTGTGAGACCGGCGCGGACGCGAACGAGAGCATCGACTGCCGGATGGCCGGCGCCGCCAGTTCGCTCGACGTGTACTGGGCCGACCAGTTCCAGAATGAGGGAATCCAATACGCCACGCCCGGTTTCTTCTTGTTCGAGGACGCGACGAACACCGCGTGCGGCGGTGCGACGAGCGCCGTCGGGCCGTTCTACTGCCCGCCAGATGCGGCGATCTACCTCGACACCGGGTTCTTCGACGAACTTCGTGGCCGGTTCGGCGCATCCGGCGGCCCCCTCGCCCAGATGTATGTCGTCGCACACGAGTGGGGCCACCACGTGCAGAACCTGGTCGGCACGATGGACCAGCTGAACCGCCAGGACACGGGACCGCAGTCGGATGCCGTCCGGCTCGAACTGCAGGCCGACTGCTACGCGGGCGCGTGGGCAGGCGCAGCGTCGACGGTGCCGGATGAGACGGGCACGCCGTTCCTGCAGCCGATCACGAAGCAGCAGATCGCCGACGCGCTGAACGCGGCAGCTGCGATCGGCGACGACCGCATTCAGGAGCAGGCGACCGGGCAGGTGAATCCCGAGGCCTGGACTCACGGCTCTAGTGAGCAGCGGCAGACCTGGTTCGAGCGCGGCTTCGAGTCGGGGCTCGGAAGCTGCAACACCTTCGAGGGGACGATCTAGCCGTTCTTGGCTGCGGCCTTGGCCGCGCGCTTGGTCTCGCGCACCTTGGTGAGGGATTCTGCGTCAACGATGTCTGCGACCGACTTGTGCGAGCCCGACTCGCCGTAGGCACCGCACGCCTCGCGCCATCCGGATGCCTGAAGCCCACACTGCTTGCCGAGCAGCGCCAGGAAGATCCGGGCCTTCTGGTCGCCGAACCCGGGCAGCTTCTTCAGCCGCTTCAGGATCTCGGCGCCGTCCGGGTCGCCCTGCATCCAGATTGCGGAGGCGTCACCACCCCAGTCGTCGACGACCACCCGGGCGAGGGACTGCACGCGCTCGGCCATCGAACCCGGGAACCGGTGCACCGCGGGGGTCTGCTTGAACGCTTCGGTGAACGCATCCGGGTCGTAGGCGGCGACCGTTTTCGGGTCAATGGCGCCGATGCGCTGCCGGATCTTCTCCGGCCCGGCGAAGGCAGTCTCCATCGCAACCTGCTGGTCGAGCAGCATCCCCACCAACAGCGCGAACGGGTCCTCGGTGAGCAGCGTGTCGGCGGCCGGATCGCCGGTGATGTTCAAGGCCATGCGGTCATTGTCCCACGCCGGTACGAGCGGCCAGTGGTACCTAAGTACGACCCGGACGCCGAAACCTCAGGACCGCAGACCGATGCCCCGGACCTGGGGTGATTCGTACCGTAACGGTCATGATCGAATCACATTCACTCACCAAGCGTTACGGTGCCAAGACCGCCGTCGATGACATCAGCTTTCAGGTGCGGCCGGGCATCGTCACCGGATTCCTCGGGCCGAACGGCGCCGGGAAGTCGACCACCATGCGCATGATCGTCGGACTGGACCGACCCAGCGCCGGCACCGTCACCGTCAACGGCAAGCGCTACGCCGAGCACCGCTCCCCGCTGCGCGAGGTCGGCGTGCTGCTCGACGCCAAGGCGGTGCACAGCGGCCGCTCCGCGTACAACCACCTGCTCGCGATGGCCGCGACCCACGGCATCTCGAAGACCCGTGTCAAGGAAGTCATCGGCATGACCGGCCTGGATGCCGTTGCCGGCAAGCGGGTTGGCGGGTTTTCCCTTGGAATGGGTCAGCGCCTGGGAATCGCCGCCGCGATGCTCGGCGACCCGCACACTCTCATCCTCGACGAGCCTGTTAATGGCCTCGACCCCGAGGGCGTGCTGTGGGTGCGCTCGTTCCTGCGGCAGTTGGCCGGCGAGGGTCGCACGGTGCTGCTGTCCAGCCACCTGATGAGCGAGATGGCGCTCACCGCCGACCACCTCATCGTGCTGGGCCGCGGTCGAGTGGTCGCGGATGCGTCGGTGTCCGACGTCGTCGCGGGCGCGAGCAAGCAGACGGTGCGGGTGCGCAGCCCGCATGCCGACCGGCTTGCGGCCGCCCTGTCCGGGGACGACACCACGGTGCGCCGCGTCGACGCCGGATTCCTCGAGGTCGTCGGCGCATCCGCCGGTCAGATCGGCGACCTGGCCGCTGAACTGGGTGTAGCCGTGCACGAACTGACCCCGGTCACCGCGTCGCTTGAAGACGCCTACCTGCAACTCACCGAAACCCACGTCGAGTACCGCACCGCGGCCGACGTTCACGAACTGGAGCTCTCCCGATGACAACGCTCGCCCTTTCCCGCCCGTCATTCGCAGCCGTAAGGCTCAGCTTCGCCGGTCTGCTCCGCTCCGAGTGGATCAAGTTCCGCTCGCTCCGGTCCACCTTCTGGTCGCTCGTCATGATCGTCGGCTTCGCGGCCCTGATCTCGTTCCTCATCGTCAGCGAGGCGATACCGGTCAGCGACGTCGCGCTTCCGCTGGCCATGCAGCACGACGCCCTCGCTCAGGGCATCACGCAGAGCGTGACGTTCAGCCAGTTGTTCGCCGGTGTGCTCGGCGTGCTGATCGTCACCGGGGAGTACTCGACCGGGATGATCCGCTCGACGATGGCGGCCGCTCCGCGACGCCTTGGCGCGTACGCCGCGAAAATTATCGTCGTCGGCGTCTCGATCTTCGTGGCCGGCGTAGTGGCGAGCCTTGTCTCCTACCTCGCGGTGCTTCCGCTGCTCGCGGACCGCGGCATCCATGTCACGCCGTTCGACGCAGTCGTGATGCTCGCGGTGCTCCGCGCATCCGCCTACCTCGCACTGGCGAGCGTCTTCGCAGTCGGTGTCGGGATGCTGTTGCGCAGCACCGCCGGCGGGCTGGCGACCGTATTCGGCCTGCTGCTCGTGCTGCCCATCGTGCTGATGATGATCCCCGCTGAGTGGGCGACCAATGTCGAGGCGAGCCTGCTGACGTCGCTCGGCGCGGACGTGCTCGGCCTATCATCGACTGTCGACGCCGGTGAGGTGCTCGAACTGTTCGCGAAGATCGCAGCCTGGCCCGCAGCCGCCGTCGCACTCGGCGGAGTGGTGCTCGCGCGGAGGGATGTCTGACATGACGACTGAGAGCTCCCCGGCGCCCGCAATCGGCGACGGGGAGCTCCGGCTTCCACGGCCGCCCGGTGCGATTCGTCGCTTCTGGGCGGCGCACCCGCGCACCGTCGACGTGCTCGTCATGCTCGTATACGTCGTGCCGGCCGCGGCGGACCTGATCCTCGGCAGCTTCACCAATCTCATGGGCGCCGCGCCGGACGCCCCAACGCTGATGGCGCGGGTCGTCACCGATGTTGCGGTCGCGACGGCGTTGATGTTCAGGCGAAGTCACCCGTTGACGGTCACCGCCGTGGCCTTTGTCGCCAGCGTTGTGATGCTGCGGATGGGCTCTGATGCCGATTGGGCACTCGTCGGCTTGATGATGGCGCTCTACGCCGTAGCCGTCTACCGGGGCTCGCGCGAGGCGTGGATCGCATTCGGTGTCACGGGCGGTTCCTGGGCGCTGCTGAAAGTGCTGGTCGATCCGCCGGCAACGTTCTTCGACGCCATCTCTGGGCTGGCGATCGTGCTTCTTGCGACCCTCATCGGCACGAACGTCGGCAACCGGCGACGCTACGTCGCGGCCCTCGTCGACCGGGCCGCCCAGCTTGCCCGGGAGCGCGACCAGCAGTCGCTGCTGGCGGCCGCATCCGAACGATCGCGGATCGCGCGTGAGTTGCACGACATCGTCGCGCACAGCCTGTCGGTCATGGTGCGGCTGTCGGATGGCGCGCAGGCCGTCGCCGAGACCGACCCGTCCGCCGCAAGGGGGGCCATGGAGCACGTCGGGACGGTCGGCAGGCGCTCGCTCGCCGAGATGCGCAGGCTGCTCGGGGTGCTCCGGGAAGACGGGACGGCCGTCGAAGCCGCTCCGCAACCGAAGCTGACCGAGCTCGCCGAGCTCATCGATGGGTACCGGGCGGCCGGGCTGCCGGTCGTCCTGCAGCTGGCTGGCACACCGCCAACGGCCGAGGGGGTGCAGGTGGCGATTTTCCGCACGGTGCAGGAGTGCCTCACCAACGCGCTGCGCTACGCGCGCTCGCCCAGCCGGGTGCTCGTCGACATCCGGTACAGCACGCCGGATGGTGTGGTGATCGAGGTGACAGATGACGGCGTATCCGGCCCCGCTCAGGAATCGGTGGGCACCGGACGCGGCCTGATCGGAATCGCCGAGCGCGCGGCGCTCTACGGTGGCAGTGTCGACAGCGGCGAGAAGCCGGATGGTGGGTGGCGCGTGCGCGTAACGCTGCCGCAGGCGCGAGAGGACGAGCGGTGACGATCCGGGTGATGCTGGTCGACGACCAGGACCTGCTGCGCATGGGGCTCGCGATGGTGCTGCAGAACGAGGACGACATCACCGTCGTCGGCGAGGCGGCCGACGGGTTCTCGGCCGTCGAGCGCGCACGAGAGCTGCAACCCGACGTGATCTTGATGGACGTGCGCATGCCCGGGCTTGATGGCATCGAGGCGACCCGGCGCATCATCGCCGAACAGCCGGGTGCGCGTGTGATCGTGCTGACGACGTTCGACCTGGACGAGTATGCATTCGGCGGACTCAATGCGGGAGCCAGCGGCTTCCTGCTGAAGGACGCTCCGCCCGCCGACCTGCTGGCGGCCATCCGGTCGGTGCACAGCGGCGACGCGAGCATCTCACCGCGCATCACACGCCGGATGCTGGACCTCTATTCGGGCAAGCTTCCCGAGAACGATGCCAAGGCATCCGGAAAGCTCGAGCAGCTGACCGAGCGCGAGCGCGAGGTGCTCATCGCCATCGGGCGTGGGCTGTCGAACACGGAAATCGCGAGTGAGCTGTTCCTCAGCGAGTCGACGGTGAAAACGCACGTCGGGCGCATCCTGCAGAAGCTGGAGCTGCGCGACCGGGTTCAGGCGGTCATCCTCGCGTTCCGCGAGGGGCTGGTCTGAGTCAGGCGGTTTCTTCTGCCTGCTCGTCCTGGGCTGCCTGCTCGGCGATCTGCGCGTGCACCTTCTCCATGTCGAGCTCGCGAACCGCGGTGAGCACCTGGTCGAGCGCGGGTGCGGGGAGCGCGCCCGGCTGGGCGAAGACGAGCACGCCATCACGGAAGGCCATGAGGGTGGGGATCGCGGTGATGCCGGCGGCGCCGGCGAGGGCCTGCTCCGCCTCGGTGTCGACCTTGGCGAACGTCACGTCGGAGTTGGCGTCGCTCGCGGCCTCGTAGATGGGGCTGAACTGTTTGCACGGCGCGCACCAGTCCGCCCAGAAGTCCACGAGGGTGATTCCGGGTGCTGTGACCGTCTTCTCGAAGTCTGCTGCAGTCAATTCAATCGTCGGCATCCGCCCAGCCTAGGCGGGCAACCTGAGTGCTCCGCCTTCTCCTGTTGTGCAGGAGATCCCTTGTTGTGCAGGACTTTCGGGTCGTTTCGGGCCCGGATGCCAATAAGCACCCCTCGATTGGGTGAAATCTCCTGCACAACAGGGTGTGCGCTGCGCCCCTCACTGGTGGTCGAGGCTGTCGAGACCTGCGCATTACAGTTCTTGCGTGACGACCACCAATCTCGGCCCCGAAACCGTCCTGCGCCGCGCCGTGCTCGGCGACTGCACCGGGCTCCTTCGCCTGATCCACGAGCTGGCCGTCTACGAGAAGGAACCGGATGCCGTCCAGACGACGGTCGAAGACCTCGAGCGTCACCTGTTCGGCGAGGCCCCGGCGGTGTTCGCGCACGTTGTCGAGGAGCGCGGGGAGCTCGTCGGGTGCGCGATCTGGTTCCTGACCTTCTCGACCTGGGAGGGGACCCACGGCATCCACCTCGAGGACCTGTTCGTGATGCCCGATCACCGCGGTTCAGGCTTCGGCAAGGCGCTGCTCGGTGCGCTCGCGAGTGAGTGCGTCGAGCGGGGCTACCGGCGACTGGAGTGGGCTGTGCTGGACTGGAACGAGCCGTCGATCCAGTTCTACAAGGCACTCGGCGCGGGGCCCATGGACGAGTGGACGACCTTCCGAATCGACGGCGCGGCACTGCGCAATCTCGGCGCCAGACCTCCTGCCTGACGGGCCAGGCCTCGCCCGCGAACACCCGGCTAGGACCGTTCGCCACCCCGGCCAGGGCCCTCCCGGGTGTCTCTCATCCTCTCGTGTTAGCTTGGAATGGTGCCGGTGTGAACAACGCGGCATCCTCTTCCAGCATGGTGCCGCGAACCTTTCTGCGGCTGGCTGGAGCAGGTATCAACCCCGCCACGGGACCCGCGATCGATCGCCGAGGTCAGGATGTGTGACGGATGATTTCAGGCTGCAAAGCCGGAGAGGTACGTATTGCGTAAGCGCGTCGCAATCATTGGAGCTGGACCCAGCGGAATGGCCCAACTCAGGGCATTCGAATCGGCACGGAAGGCCGGTCATGAGATCCCCGACATCGTCTGCTTCGAAAAGCAGGATGACTGGGGCGGTCAGTGGAACTACACCTGGCGAACCGGCATCGACCAGTACGGCGAACCTGTTCACTCGAGCATGTACCGCAACCTGTGGTCTAACGGGCCGAAGGAGGCGCTCGAGTTCGCCGAGTACACATTCGATGACCACTTCGGCCGCCCGATCTCGTCGTATCCTCCCCGCGCCGTGCTCTGGGACTACATCGACGGCCGCGCGCGTAAGAGCGATGTGAAGAAACTCGTGCGTTTCGCTACGGCAGCGCGCTGGGTCGAGTTCCACGAGGACACCCAGACCTTCACCGTGACCGTCGAGGACCTTGCGAACAAGACCACCTACTCCGAGGAATTCGACTTCGTCGTTGTGGGCTCGGGTCACTTCAGTGTTCCCAACGTGCCGGCCTTCGCTGGACTCGAGACCTTCCCCGGCAGCCTGCGCCACGCGCACGACTTCCGGGGCGCCGAACCGCTTGCCGACAGGGACGTTCTCCTCATCGGCGCCAGTTACTCGGCAGAGGACATCGGCGTGCAGGCGCACAAGATGGGTGCCCGCTCGGTCACCATCAGCTACCGGTCACGGCCGATGGGAATGGCCTGGCCCGAGAACATGTCCGAAGTGCCGCTCGTCGACCACTTCGATGGCTCGGTGGCGCACTTCGTCGACGGAACCAGCAAGCGCTTCGACGCTGTGGTGCTCTGCACGGGGTACCTGCACCACTACCCGTTCCTCCCGTCGGATCTCGCGCTCGACTCCCCGAACACCCTGTACCCAGACACGCTCTACCGCGGCGTCGTCCGCGAGGGCAACGACAGGCTGTTCTACCTGGGCGCGCAGGACCAGTGGTTCACGTTCAACATGTTCGATGCGCAGGCTTGGTATGTCCGCGACGTGATTCTCGGCGCAGCGGTGGTTCCGGATGCCGCTGAGCAGCGCCGCAGCATGGACGAGTGGCTCGAACGGCTGGCATCGCTCGACGGTGCCGCAGACGAGGTGCGGTTCCAGGCTGACTACATCAAGGACCTGATCTCAGCAACGGACTACCCGATGTTCGATCTCGACGAAGTCGCGCGGATCTTCCTGGCTTGGAAGGACGACAAGAAGCGCAACGTGCTCACCTACCGCGACGCGGTGTATCGGTCCGTGATGACCGGCACCATGGCATCCGTGCACCACACGCCGTGGCTTGAGGAGCTCGACGACAGCGCGGAGCGCTACCTCATGCGGGTGAGGGCTGCCGAAAAGGTCGCCGCCTGACCGTCGAACAGCGCCTATGAACGCGAGAGAACCCCCGAGCGATCGGGGGTTCTCTTGTCTCGGCAACTAGTCGTCTTCGTCGAAGTCCTCGAAATCGGGCCAGGCCGCGATGTCGATGCCGTGGTTCTCGGGCGATGCGATCGTCCACCAGTGGGGCGCGTTCGAGTTGACGAGCCGGCCGCCCGCAGCCAGGGCGGCCGCCACCCTCGCCTCAGCCTGGTCGGCCGGCAGGGACACGTCGATGTGCGTGCGTCCACGTCCGGGCTTCGGCGGGTCTAGTTCGTGCACCCAGACGTGCGGGCCGCGGCGTTGCGGGTCGATCGCGTCCTCGTCGCCGAGCAGGTCGTAGCCCATGATCGTGGCCCAGAACGGCCGAACGTCGGCCTCGCGGTCCTGCGCCACGGCGATGCCTGTCACCTGCAACCTCGATGGGTCGGGGCGGTAGCCCGCCTCCCGAGCCGCTTCCTGGATGCGCCGTGCCAGTTCCGCGTCGAGTGGCCCGAGACCGCCGTCACGCCGAGTGGAGGTGCGGATGGTCACCCCGTGCGGCCGCACGTCGAGGTCGGGGAAGTGACCGACTTCTTCGGCGATGCGACCGACGGCGCTAACGAGTTCCACCGCGTGTGAGAGCGAATCGCTCGAGTAATGCACGTAGGCGCCCCAGAACAGCACGCGCCAGTCTTCAACGCCGGCCTGTTCGTGGAACGCCTTCGCGCTCATCCGTGGTGGCGCATCCGTTGCTTCGCTCATCGTTCCTCCAATTACTGGCGACTCGAGCCCTCGCGAGAAACGATAGAGCGCACTGCCGACAGGCGAAAGAGCTGCCCGCTACCGCCGCGACACGTCGGGAAGGCGTGCCCCTGCAACAACCCCGACCAGGCCGAGCACTGTAAGAAACACCAGTGCCCAGACGACGCCCACCACCGCGAGCAGCGAGCTGATGCCGCCCACGACCAGCAGGATCACGCCCAGAGCCGAGTTCGACACGGCGACATAGACGGTGCGCTGGTCACCCTCCGCCATGTCGACGACGTAGGTCTTGCGTCCGACCCGCACGCCGGTGTGCACGAGCGTGAGCGCGAAATAGACGGCGATGAACAGGAGATTGATCCAGCCCGTGCCGCCGACTCCGGGCAGCGTCACGATCAGCACGGTCGCGAGAACGAGTGCCGACGCTACACCCGCCCCCGCGCTCATGAGGCGCTTGCTCGATCTGTCGGCCAGCCGCCCGAAGATGCGCCCGCCGATGAGCGCCGAGAGGCCGGAGGCGATGATGAAACCGCCCAGTCCGCCGAGGCTGTCGGCGCCGACCTCGATCGACAGCGCCACCACGAACGGTGGGCTCAAGGCGGAGACGAGCAACAGGCTGCGAACAGTCACGAACTGCCGGAACGGCTTGTCGTCTCGCAGCAGCGTCAGCATCTGCACGAACCAGTTGGGGTCATGGGGCGCGGGTCGGTCGCTTTGTCCTTCAACGCGTTCGCTTCCGGATGCGCCGGTGATGGCTATCGACTCGCCTGCAGGTTCCCGCACGCCGACGTAGGTCACCGCGACGAGCACCCACAGCGCCGCGCCCGTGGCAAGCACCCACGCCAGTTGCGATGCCTCGAGGTTCTCGCCGCCGAACTCCCGGAGCGCGAGCCCGAGTGTGAGGGCGACGAGGCCGGCAGCGGTGGTCGCAAGACCGTTGATCTGCCCTCGTTCGCCCTTCGGAACTGTGCGGCCCTGCACATCCTTCGATGCGATGGAGCACAGGCAGCGGCCCAGCGAGAACACCGCGAGCGCAACCACGATGACGAGACCAGCCGCGAGACCCTCTCCGAGCGCGGCGGTCCCGGCCATCACCGCGACGGCAGCAGCCTGCACGAGCGCGCCGGCGATGAAGATCCACTTGCGATGCCGGATGCGCAGGATCAGCGGCGTGAGAAACGCTTGCGGGAGCATCGAGCCCGATTCGCGGATGGGGACGAGCAGGCCGATGAGTGCCGCCGGCGCTCCGAGCGCAACGAGAAGCCAGGGCAGCACCGTGGATGCGTTGACGGTCTGGTCTCCGGAGGATTGCAGCGCGTTGGCGAGCACCAGCCGCAGCCCGTTGGGTGCGATGTTGGCTCGCGCCTCGGCGGGCATCGCCTGCTCAGCCTGCGGATTCCGCCTGATCAGTACTGAGTAGAGCTTCTCGGCCGCACTCACGAGCGCAAGGCTAACGGCGCTTGATACGAGTGAGGTGCATGAGCCCGGCGCTCCATCGCGCAGGAGGCAGGTGGACAATGGGCGGATGAAGTTCTTCTCCGACCCTGTCCTTGACTCGATGGCGTCGCGACGCTCGGTGTCGAAGGTTGGGCCCGAGACCCCAAGCGACGATGAACTGGCCGACTTGCTCGCGGCGGTGACGCCGGTTGCAGATCACAAGGCTCTGCGCCCGTGGCGCCTCATCATCCTGCGTGGTGATGACCGGATGCGCCTAGCCGAGGCTCTGGACGCTGCATCCGGCGAGGTGCGTGAGCCGGGCGAGTACAACACGAAGCCGTTTCGAGCCGAGCTCTTGATTGCCGTTGTTGCGAGCCCGAAGCCGCACCCGAAGGTGCCGGAGTGGGAGCAGCGCGCGACCGCGGCTGGTGCCGGTCACCTGCTCGAACTAGCGCTGTGGCAGGCCGGCTGGGGTGTCATGTGGCGCACGGGGCTGTTCGCGAATGCGCCGCAAGTGCGAGCCGCGCATGGCCTGACCGATCAGGAGTTCCTCATGGGATGGCTGTACGTCGGAAGCGTCGACGAGGGCTTCCGAGCCCGGATGCGAGAGTCGAACCGACCCCCGTTGGATCCCCAGCAGTTCCTGGGGCGCATGCCGCGGCAGTGAAGGGGTGAGCTAGCCGCGCATTAAGGCATTAAGAAAGGCCTCGCCCGTGGGCGGGGCCTTCCTGTCACTGCTGGGCTAGACCTTCTCGAGGGTGCGGTCCGCTGTCGCCTCTTCAGTCGTGCGGTCGCGCCGACCAACTCGGACAGTCCAGAATGTCGAAGGTTCTGACCGGACCAGGTTCTCTGGGCGCCGTTCAGGCACTGTCTTCCGGTCATCCTCTCGAGCCCGTGCACTCTTCTCGAAGTTTTCATCCCATGAGTAGCACATCACCAGCCTCCTTACTGTGGGCGTCCCTTAATCGTCCTCCGGTCGGGCCGATTAATCGACCCTTCGCAGTCCATTTCGAGAATCCACGAGAACCGGATGTCACACATCGCGTGCTGGAGCGTCTTTCTTTGTAGAGGTCAGCAGACGGCTGGCCTCCCAGTGAAAGGACAACCACCATGGCCACCCCCGTTGCCGCACTCAACCAGCTCAACCTCGCGTTCGCAGATCGGTTCAACGCTCGCGACCTTGATGGCCTGATGGCGCTCAATGTCGACGATGTCGTGTTCGTGCCGGCCCCCGGCCAGGCGGTGCAGGGCGAGGCTGCCGTGCGTGGCGCGCTCGAGCAGTTCCTGGGCTTGAACCTGCCGATCACCATGACCGTTCGCCACGTCTTCCAGAACGGCAACACCGGCCTCGCGGTCGCTGACTGGACGATCACCGGCACCGGTCCAGATGGGTCCGAGATGGCGCTCGCCGGTACGACCGCCGACGTGGCTGTCTATGACGAGCAGCACGGATGGCGTTACGTCATCGACAACCCGTTTGGCACCGCCTAGCCCACATGCGTATGGCCGGCCGCCGCAATCTTGCGGGGCCGGCCTAGCGTGTGGCGTTCACGATGATTCGGACATGCCTGAGGCTCGGCAGGCGGCGAGCGCCTTCCGCGCCCGGGCGATCCGCTGGCGCGCGGTCGCAGGGGTGATCTGAAGCCGTTCGGCGATCTCCGGAGCGGAGAGATCATCGGCCACACTCATGAGCAGCGGTTCCCGCAAGGTCGCGGGAAGGCCGTGGATTGCCTGAAGCGCCCCGTCGAGAATTACGCGCATCTCGACTTCCTGCGTCACGCTCCGCGCGTCGGATACATCTTCATCCAGTTCATCGACAGGACGACGTGACTGCTGTCGTGAAAGGTCAGTTACCGCGTTCCTGGCAATGGTGTCCAACCACGAGCACATCTGCCCCGGTTCCGGGGTTTTCAGGTGCTCAACAGACCTCCATGCTCGGAGCAGCACCGTCTGGGCGACATCGTCCGCATCATTGGGGGAGACACCAAGCGAGATGCTGCGCCGACGCAGTCGACCGGGGTCATCCGTAATCATCGTGACGAGAGAGGACCGACGGTGGTCTTCCTGCGTGCGGAGATCGTCAGTCGTCATGCTTTCTACACTGCCAGATTTCCCCGAGGCCCTCGGGCCGGGTCCTAGGAATGCGCGGTTGCGAGGGCCCGCTCGAGATCCGCGATCAGATCGTCGGTGTGCTCGATGCCGACGGACAGCCTGAGCATGTCGTCCGGCGCCGGCGACCCTGCCCCTTCGGCGCTCGCCCGGTGCTCGATGAGGCTCTCGACGCCACCGAGCGACGTCGCCCGCTTCCAGAGGCGCGTGTTCGCCGCGACCCCGATTGCCGCGCTCTCGCCGCCCGCAGCGCGGATCGACAGCATCCCGCCGAAACCATCGTGCATCTGCCGTTTCGCTATGGCGTGACCGTGGCTCGACGGAAGACCCGGATAGAGCACCTGGGTCACGTGCGGATGTCCATCGAAGTGTTCCGCGATGCGCAGGGCTGACGCGCTCGCGGCGCGCACCCGGAGAAACAGCGTGCGCATACCGCGCAGGAGCAGCCACGACTCGAACGAGCCGAGGGTTCCGCCGATCTGGGCGCGCACGCTGCGCACGCGCTGCCAGTGCTCGTTGTCGGCGCGGGTGGTGACCGTTCCGGCGGTCAGGTCGGAGTGTCCGTTCAGGTACTTGGTTGCCGAGTGCATCACCAGGTCCGCGCCCGAGTTCGAGCGGCCGAGTGTGCACGGGCGTTGCCGGCGTCGAGTCGACGGCGAGCAGTGGCGCCGGCCGCGTGGGCGAGTTCGGCGGTGGCTGCGATGTCGGTGATCGTCCAGAGCGGATTCGCCGGGGTCTCCACCCACACCAGCTTGGTGACGCCGGGTCGGATGGCGGCCCGGACGGCCGACGCATCCGTCATGTCGATGAGCTCCACGTCGAGCCCCCACGAGGCGGCGAAACCGGTCAGCCAATTGCGCAGGCTCCAGTACATAACCTTCGGCGCCAGAACGTGGTCGCCGGGCTTCAGCGCCTGGAAGACGGATGTCGCCGCGGCCATGCCGCTGGCGAACAGCAGCGTCTCGTGTCCGCCCTCCAACCTGGTGAGCAGCGCCTCGGCCTGATCGAACGACGGGTTGTTGTCGCGCATGTAGATGCGGCCGGACCGGTACTGATTGTCGGCATCGCGCAGATACGTGCTGGAGACGTGGATGGGCGGTGAGATCGCCCGAGTCTGCTCGTCCACCCAGCCCAGTGCCTGCGCGGTGAGGCTCTCCGGGGAAAACGCTTCGTCGTCCATGAAACGATGCTATGGCGCGCTTGTCTAAGTGCCGTGCTACCTCAAAGGACACACATGTTCACCGACCTCAGTGCGTTCCCTCTCACGCCGCTTCACGACGACAGCATCGACGAACATGCCTATGCCGGACTCATCGAGAGGCTTGCGGCTGCAGAAGTCGACTCGATCACTGCGCTCGGCTCGACGGGCTCCTACGCCTATCTGAACCCCGATGAGCGCCGGCGGGCGGCCCGTATCGCGCTCCGAAACGCTGGAGAAGTTCCCGTGTTCGTGGGTGTCGGGGCGTTGCGCACTTCGCAGGTGCTGGACCTGGCCCGGGACGCCGAACAGGCGGGCGCTTCGGGGTTACTGGTAGCCCCCATGTCGTACCAGTCGCTCACCGACGACGAGGTGTACGGGCTCTATGAGGAGTTGGCGGAGGCCACCGCGCTCCCAGTGATTGTCTACGACAACCCGGGAACCACCCATTTCGAGTTCAGTGACACCCTCTACTCGCGCGTGGCGCAACTGCCCAACATCGCGTCGATCAAGATTCCGGGGCTTCCCGCCGACCCGGATGCTGCGCGAGAGCGTGTCGAGAAGATCCGGTCTGCCGTGCCCGACCGGGTTACAGTTGGCATCTCCGGCGACCGGTACGCGGCAACCGGATTGACCGCCGGGTGCGACGCCTGGTACTCAGTCATCGCGGGCACCGTGCCGGAGCCCGCCTTAACCATCACGCGTGCCGCGCGAAGCGGTGACGCGGCGACGGCTATCGCCGAGTCGCAACGGCTGCAACCGCTGTGGGATTTGTTCGCCGAACACGGCGGCAGCTTCAGGGTGGTCGCCGCGATCGCCGAGCTGGCCGGCCTGGTGAAGCCCAACAGCATTCCCCGACCACTGCGCGGACTTGAAGGCGCTGCGCTCCAGCGGGTGGCGGGGGTGATTCGAGAACTCGATCTCATCGCCGTGTCCTGATGACGGGTTAGCTGAGGTCGCGCAGCCGCGCGGTGATGCTGTTCTCTTCTCCTGCTCGCCGCTCGTACGTCACGGCGATGATCAGGAGCACGGCGCCGACGACGGCGAGGGTGATCCACCAGGGCATCGATTCGATGCCGCGACCGATCTGCACCAAGAAGACGAACGCGTTCTCGATGGGAAGCACGACGATACCGATGAGGAACGGCGCGGCGAGTCTGAGGCCCGATCCGACGAGGATTGCGACGAGGGCGATCACGATGACGAGAATGGCCCGCCAGGTCAGCGGATCGGTGAACGTCGAGACGATGGACGCGAGCAGCATCGTCACGAGGCCGGGAGCGAGCAGCGGCCAGGAGCCGTTGAATCCTTCTGGCCAGCTGCCCAGGGTCCCACCGCGCGGCGCACCGGCGCGCTGCGCCCGCATGGCCAGGGCCCCGGCCGCGAGCAGGAAGATCCCGAGGGGAAGGGAGAAGGTCTCGACGCGCAGTTCGCGCGGACTCCAGGCCACGATCGAGGTCACGAAGGCGAGCAGGAAGACAAACCACACGGGCGGCAGGCCGGTTGACCCGCCGCGCTGCCTGCGCGCGATGACCACGACGGCCACCAGGTAGGCGAGCATGAGAACCCACATCGCCCAAATGGTGAACCAGTCACGTTCGATGGCCGTCCAGCTGGCGACCGCAACGTAGGCGGCGGCCGGCGCATACAGCCAGCGAGTGCTGGCCAAGCGGGAGCCGGCGGGAGCAGCGCCGCGGATCATGCGTGCGGCAGCGGCAGCAGGCAGCGCACCGGCCACGCCGATCACGCAGCATAGAAGTATTTCCGGGACGGCGGCGGAGCCGATGGTGTCTGCGCCCATCCCGAATCTCACACCCTGGATCGCGCCGGCGGCACCCGACCCCAGGGCGACCCACAGTGTCGGCGCCTGGAGCGCCCGCAGCCGTTCCGCTCGCGCAGTAGACCCGCGGCCGAGACGCATCCCGAGCCCGAGGAGAAGCCAGGATGCAGCGATGAGTCCGAATCCACGCCAGGGCGCGAACGCGCTGGC
The DNA here is from genome assembly GCA_963702165.1 of uncultured Actinomycetota bacterium. Classification (GTDB taxonomy): domain Bacteria; phylum Actinomycetota; class Actinomycetes; order Actinomycetales; family Microbacteriaceae; genus Terrimesophilobacter. The sequence continues at coordinate 2,415,154 of OY969722.1, forward strand.
CCCGTTTCCTGATACAGCGAGCATGGCGAGGATGGGCGCGACGGCCATCAGCAGCCCGCTCGCGTAGAGCGAGACCGCGCGGGTACCTCGCGAGGTGAGCACCAGGCCGACCGCCGCCGCGGCCAGGCTTGGGGGAAGCAGGTACGGTTCGAGCACGCTGATCCCGGCGAGTGCCCACAGGCACCACAGTGCACCGGTGAATGAGGCCCCGGCGACCCACCATCCGTACCGCCGCTTGGCCCAAATAGACGTGGCTGCGGCACCGACTCCCAGAATGACCAGGACAACGAACGTGGTAGGCAGCCCGGCGGCGACGCGCACGAGTGCCAGCACCACCACGATCGCTCCGGTCAGCAGGGTCGAGGCCTCGAGCGCGATGCGAGCGACCACGGCATCCCGGTTGCCGATGTCTCGCTTCTGAAGACCGGAGCGGATGAGGTCGGCGGAGGGGAGCACCAGGGCGACCATGGCGGCGATCACCGGGAGTGTCACCGGCGACGCGCTGCCGAGGAGGACTTGAGCACCGAGGCAGACCACCACGACGGCAAGTGACGGCACGAGGAGTCCGGCGGCGATCGCGCGGAGCTCCACGCCGAGCCCTGCGCGGCGAGTGGTGAGCAGGGTGAGGGCGAGCAGGAAGATCAGCCCGGTCGACAGCGCGGTCCATCCGCTGCGCTCGAAGACGACCTGCACGACGCCGATGACGAACGGCACCGAGGTCACCGCCAGAATCGCGTACCACGCCGGTGGCGCGACCTGGCGGAGGAACGTTGCCGCCATCGCCCCGATGGAGGCGAGCGAGGTTGTCAGGCAGAGCAGCGCGATCGTGCCGACGCTGACCTGGTCGAGGGCTGCCGCGAAGATGATGAGCGCGTAGGCGTAGCCAGCGCCGACGTGGAGGAACCGCATCCGCGCCGGCACGGTTCGGGCAATGATGGCGATCGTGACCACGATGGCCGCGCCCGCCCAGATGGTGGTCGGCCTGTCAGTCCACGAGACGATGCCCGCGAGGAGAACCGCGAAGTGGGCGCCGAGGATGAGCGGAAGTCGGATGCTGGTGCGCGCGGAGCGGATGCGCGGGCCTGCCACGAGCAAGACGCTCAGGGCTATCGCCAGCGCGAGGGCGACAGTGATGCGCGCCCCCAAGGGGAGGGTCGGCAGGCAGGAGAAGGTGAGCCCGGCGAGGGCCGCGAGCCAGGCGGTGACCGAGGCCGCGGCGGTGACCAAATTCGAGCTCGCCGTCCGCATGCGAGCGTGGATCGTGGCGAAGGCGCCGAATCCGGCGGCCATGGACGCCAGTCCGATGACGACGGCGATAACGTTGGCGGCGCCCAGCCCGGCTGCGGCGCCGTCGGCCCCGGTGAGGGCGCCGAGCACTGTCACCGCCCCGACCATGACGGCGAGGAGCATCGGGGCCAGCACGCTGAACGCGGCCACCGCGACCACACCTGAAATGGCTGCCCCACGCGCGACAGTCCGCGGTGTCGGCGTGAGGGCACCGAACAGAACTAGCCCGATCGCTCCAGCGGCGGGAGTCACGGCGAGGTACCAGTCGGTGCCAACGCTCGAGCCCAGGCCGAGGGCGAACGGGAGAACCACCACGGCGGCCGTGGCCGCCGCGCCGGCGATAACACTCCATAGCTGGCGGAGCAGGTGGCGTGTGGCCAGGGTGGCGAGCGCCGTGACAGCTCCGAGAGTTGCCGATACGGCCAGCCAGTACGCAGCCGCGGGCCAGATCTCGCTGCGCCACACCTGCGTGATCACGAGCGTGGTTGCCAGGAGTTGCAGCGCAGTGAGCATGACGCGTTCCGAGCGGAGGCGACCGTCAAACATCCGTGCCGCCCTGACAGCCGCTTCCATCAGGGCGAAGGCTGCAAATGCGGCACCAAGGTGTCCGAGCATCCCGGTGAGCGTGGTGCCTCCCGCGTACCCGAGCATCGCCGGCACCGCCGTGAGTCCCAGGAGGGACACCCACAGCCAGCTGCGGATGCGCGCTCGCGCCGACAAGGCGGCCATCGCTGCGCCGCTGATCAGGGTGCCGATCGCGGCCGTGGTCCAGCGGCTGATTCCAGCCCCGGCCAGCTCGGAAACGGCGTAGACGTCGAGGGCGATGAAAACCATGCCGAGGGTGCCGACCGCTTCGGCCGAGAACTGCAGCCCGCGGCGGGCGAGCAGCCAGGCGCCCCCGAGGAACAGGACCGTGATGATGCCGACGATGCCGCTGCGCAAGGCGCGGTCGGTGAGGTCGGGGTTGAAGAAGGTGAAGACGATGGCGGAAACCGCGAAGAGACCGGCCCCGGCAACCGCGAGCACCGATTGCACGGTCGCGCTGGAACGTTCGCGGGCCGACTCAGGTGGTTGGGATGTCGTCGGTTTGGCTGCTGGTTGACTCGTCGGTGCGGGTGTTGGTACGGGTGTTGCCGTCGCTCCCGCGGCGCCGGGGCGGGGCACCCGGTCGAGCACGGCCTGTCTCGCTGCGAGCGCCAGGGCCGCGGACTGGGAAGCCTCCCAGAGCTCGGTCGCCAGCTCATCCGGGAGCTGGACGCCACAGTTCGCGCAGCCCCGAACGCTGAAAGCATCCAGCCCGCATACCGGGCAGGAGGTTCGATCGAGCAGCCGGCGGATGGCGGCGTCGCTCCACTGCTGCCGCGTTTTCATTGCTTTGACTCGGCAGGCTTGGTGTCATCGCTGTCGGGTACCCAGCTCAAGATGTCGCCCGGCTGGCATTCGAGCACCCGGCAGATCGCATCCAGCGTGGAGAATCGCACCGCCTTCGCGCGCCCATTCTTGAGCACCGAGACGTTCGCGGGGGTGATCTCGATGGCTGCGGCGAGCTCGGCGACCGACATCTTCTTCTTCGCGAGTTCGACGTCGAGGTTGATGACGATGGGCATCAGACCACCTCGGAAAGGTCTTGCTCGAGTTGCGATGCCTTGCGCAGCAGGCCGCGAAGAACGACGACGAGGAGCGCAAATCCGGACCCCAGAATGACCCCGAGAATGCACAGCACGTTAGCCGGGGACGAGATTCCCACCGCCGTGAGCGTGATGAACGAGGTGAGGATAAGAAGGGTCGCCGCGATGACGAGCGCGAGGATGACGTCGACCCACTTGAACGCATCGGGGCTGAAGATGCTGGAGGCGCGCACCAGGGAGAGCAGCCGCCAGACGCAGACAAGGGCGAGCTGCACGCAGAGCAGGAAGGTGATCGCGATGACGGTTCCAGGCAGTTGGAGGTAGGCGAACTCGGGGTACTGCCTCGCGGTCTGTGCCGCGACCCCGGGAATCACCCAGATCTGCCCAGCCAGCATGATCAGAATCATGACGACGAGGAGCGCTTTCAGCGCGACGGTCACGGTGCTGTGCATGGTTTCCCTATCGTTTGTCGATATCCATCTATCGATAAACAATATACACAGCGCTCCGCGTTAGGCCGAGACCTCGAGGTGGTGAGAGCCTGCCCGAGATTGGAGGTCAGCGGGGAGGAGTGGTCTGAGAGGCGCGACGCAAACCCGCCCATTAACGCGGAAACCCCCGAGCGCTCGGGGGTTTCCGCATCGTGCAGGGATGCCTCGCCCGTGGGCGCGGCATCCCTGTCGCTCCGCCGCTAGACCTTCTCGAGGGTGCGGTCCTTTGTCGGCTCTTCGGTCGCGCGGTCGTGCCGACCAGCTCAGACAGTCCAGAATGTCGGGATCCTGAAAGCCACCCGCCGGCCCGATCACCCGCTATGGATGATGATGCCGAAACGCAGCGGCAGTACCGTGGCTGCCATGATGAAACGGGCTGCTGCCCCTATCGTGGCCGCGGGCTTACTCCTGATGGCAACGATCACTGCGGGATGCGCCCAGGACGAACCACCCGCCCAGAATGAACCAGCCGCGATTTGCTCGGCGGTCGACTCGCTAAAGGCGTCAGTCGAGGACGTGACGAATGTCGACCTCGACCAGGGTGCCCTGGCGGACTTGCGAGATAACCTCAATCGGGTGCAGTCCGATCTGGGCAAAGTCAAGGACGACGCCAAGGACGAGTACTCCGCCGAGATCGACGCTGTCGAGCAGGCCGCCGACTCCGTCGGCTCCAGCGTCGAAGCCGCCACTACCTCGCCCTCGGCGCAGGCGATCACCGACGTCGGAACAGCCGTCCAGGCGCTGGGTGCGTCTCTGAGGGCGTTGGACGATGCCGTCGGGAGCACCTGCTGAGCACTGTCCAAGCCGTGTCCCCACCAACGATTACGGCATCCCCTATGAGCAGCAGCGACGGCAAGTGTCAGACCAGCGGCTTAGTGCAGTGCCCCGTATGGCCGGGGTTCAAGATGGTGGCTCCGACCGGCGTCGATCCGGTGACCTTTCGATTTTCAGTCGAACGCTCTACCAACTGAGCTACAGAGCCATAAGGCACAGCCACTGGCGAGAGTGACCGTGCCTTGCGACCCTGACCGGACTTGAACCGGCGACCTCCGCCGTGACAGGGCGGCGCGCTAACCAACTGCGCTACAGGGCCAAGCTATTAAGTTCTTTGCGGTTTGGTGACCCCAACGGGATTCGAACCCGTGCTGCCGCCGTGAAAGGGCGGTGTCCTAGGCCACTAAACGATGGGGCCGCGAAGCGTGAACCTCTTAGCTACCGACAGCCAAGCATACGGGTGAGTCCGCGACTTCGCAAACGCACGAGGATCACTCCCGATTCCCAACCCTCCGGGCCAAATAGCTGGCATCCGGATGCGACCGGCTAGGTTCAACTGCGGGTCGAAAGTTGGGAGCAGTTGCCAGAAACTCGAACTTTGCTAGTGTGACGGATGTTAATAGTGTTACTGGCGTGACTCTGGGGGAAGCGCAAGTGCCAGGAAGACGGAGCGAATGAGCGTTCAGATCACCGCGCGGGGGGTCCGGAAATCCGGATGGCGTCGCAGCCGTCTCGTCGCCGCGCTCGCAATCACCGGCATACTCCTCACCGGCGCGATTGCCAGCGGATCTGCGGAGCCCGCCTACGCGGCCGGCTACCCCAGCTGGGAAGACGTCAAGAAGGCCAAAGCCAACGTCGCCGAGAAGGCGGCCGAGAAGAAGCGCATCGAGGCGCTCATCGCCCAGTTGCAGGCCGACGTTGAGCGCACGCAAGCCGAGGCCGACAAGAAGGGCGAGGAGTTCTTCGAGGCCGAGCGGGAGTACGACAGAGCCGCCTACGAGGCAGAGCAACTCCAGCAGCAGGCCGACGAGGCCAACGCGCGCGCCGAGGAGTCGATGCGCCACGCGGGGCAGATGGCAGCACGCCAGTCGCGCACCGGGGGCGGAGACCTCTCGTCGAAGCTCTTCTTCAACGGCGACGATGCAACCGACCTGCTCGCCCAGCTGGGGATGGCGTCGAAGGTCGCGCAGCAGTCCAATGGCCTTTACGCCAAGGCGCAGCAGGACAAGAACAACGCGCAGTCCCGCACCGACCAGGCAAACCTCGCCAAGGAGGCGCTGAAGGAACTGGCGATCATCGCCGAGGAAGCGTTCGTCGCGGCGCAGGAAGCGGCAGCCGCCGCGGAGAATGCGCTAGCTGCCCAGGAAGCGCACGTTCAGACGCTGCAGGCACAGCTCGCGGCGCTCGAGGACACTGCCAACCGCACGGTTGAGCAGTACCAGCAGGGCGAAGCCATCCGCAAGGCGGAGGAAGAGGCCCGTCGCAAGGCAGAACAGGAAGCCGCCGCTGGCAGCGGAGGCAACGTCGGCTCAGGCGGTTGGGCGCGGCCATCCGGAGGCTGGATCTCGAGCCACTACGGCATGCGCACCAACCCCGTCACGGGCATCTACACACTGCACGCCGGTACCGACTTCGGCGCCGGCTGTGGGACCGGCATCTTCGCGGCCAGTGGAGGCACTGTCATCTATGCGGGATGGAATGGCGGCTACGGCAACTTCGTGCGCATCGACCACGGCGGCGGCCTGACGACGTCCTACGCGCACATCATTGAAGGCGGAATACACGTAAGCTCCGGCCAGCGCGTTGAGGCCGGTCAATTGGTCGCGCGCGTCGGCACCACCGGCAACTCCACCGGCTGCCACCTGCACTTCGAGGTGCGCACCAACGCCGGCCCCCAGGATCCGGTGCCGTTCTTGCGAGCGCGTGGGGTCGCGCTCTAGCCGAAGAGGTCGCCGAGGAATCCCTTCTTGCGCTTCCAGCCGGCCTGTTCGAGGAAGTCGAACAGTGGCTGCTTGATGCGCTTGGTCTCGAACTCGTAGGTGAGCGCACCCGAGCTGCCCTCGGGCGTGGTGTAGACGCCGCCGGAGCGGAAGCTGAACGACTTCGACGACGACTTGCCCACGAACGTCTTCTTCTTCGTTCCGAAACCGATGGTGCCGCCGTCCGCGGTGACCGCTGACGCGCTCTCGCGCTTGGTCTCCTGAAAACCGAAGGTGCCCTTGCCTTCGTTGAAGTCGACGACGATCACGTAGTCCGCATCGATTGTGCCCGCACTGTTCAACTCGAGGAAGCGCGCGTGCACGATGTCCCAGCGGCCGGTGATCGTATTGCCGATCACCTCATAGGTGAACGGTTCACGCGGGTCGTTCAGCGCGGGAACCTGCGCGAACAGTTCGGGCAGCGGTGTTGTCATGCCGCGATCGTAGTGAACGCGACACTAGCTCGGCAACGCCGGAGTCAGTGCCCTTCGGACGCGAGCTTCTCGATGCCCGCCTGGATGATCGACTCGGCTTCGGCAGCGTCGCCCCAGCCCTCGGTCTTGACCCACTTGCCCGGCTCGAGGTCCTTGTAGTGCTCGAAGAAGTGCTCGATCTCCTTGCGCGTGTACTCCGGGATGTCGTTCACGTCCTGGATGTGGTTCCAGCGCGGGTCGCCATCCGGAACCGCGATGACCTTCGCGTCGGAGCCGCCGTCATCCGTCATGTTGAAGACGGCCACCGGGCGGGCCTTCAGGCCGACACCGGGGAAGAGCGGGTACTCGGTCAGCACGAGCACGTCGACCGGGTCGCCGTCGAGACCGAGAGTGTTCTCGAAGTAGCCGTAATCGGTCGGGTAGACGAAGCTCGTGTACAGCACGCGGTCGAGGAAGACGCGTCCGGTCTCGTGGTCGACCTCGTACTTGTTACGGCTGCCCCGCGGGATCTCGATGACAGCGTCGTAACCAGGCATGCGGGGTTCCTCTCGAAGACGGTGAGTTGCAGGGAATAACGTTACTGGATGAACATCCGCCCCCGCCTCACACCTGAGGTCGCCGACGTGCGACGCGCTGTGCGGGTGTCGCTCGCGCGGCTGATGCCGGGCGAGAAGGCGTCGTCAACCCGTTATGCAGGAGAAGCGGATGCTTCCGAGCCTGCTTCCGGGGATGTACCGGCATCCGCGGAAGAATCTCCTGCACAACCGGGAAAGGCTGACGTGCTGGTCGGACTGAGTGGTGGGCCGGACTCGCTCGCACTCGCCGCCGCGACAGCGTTCGAGGGGCCGAAGGCGGGCCTCCGCGCCGGCGCGATCATCGTCGACCACGGCCTGCAGTCCGGGTCAGCGGATGTCGCGGCCCGGGCCGCGCGGCAGGCGGCCGACCTCGGGCTCGACCCGGTCATCGTCCGCGCCGTGCACGTCGGGAACGCGGGCGGTCCGGAAGCCGCGGCACGCACCGCCCGCTACTCGGCGTTCGCCGAGGCTGTCGCCGAGACCGGCGCGCGCGCGGTGTTGCTCGGGCACACGCTCGATGACCAGGCTGAGACAGTGCTGCTCGGGCTGGCCCGCGGCAGCGGGGCCGCGAGCCTGCAGGGGATGGCCGACGACAGTCACGGCCAGGTGAGGGTGCTGCGGCCGCTGCTGGGCATCCGCCGTGCCGAGACCGTGCAATTCTGCGTCGACGCCGGCCTCGACCCGTGGGACGACCCACAGAACAGCGATACCTCTTTCTTACGCGTACGCACGCGCGACCTGGTCATGCCGGTACTAGAGGCAGAGCTGGGACCGGGAGTGGCCGAGGCGCTCGCCCGGACTGCGGAGCAGTTGCGGGAGGATGCCGAGGCGCTCGACTCCTTCGCCGAGGAGCAGGTCGAGGATCTCGCCGAGCACGCCGAGGCCGGCCTGTCGCTGTCGGTTGCCGGACTGGCTGCCAACCCCGCAGCGCTGCGGCAACGCATCATCCGGCACGCGGTGCTCGCCGAGTTCGGTGTTGCGCTCTCCCGGGCGCAGACCATCGCGGTCGCTCGGCTGGTAACCGACTGGCATGGTCAAGGGGACGTGCACCTCCCGGGCATTAGAGTGAATCGTCAGGGCGGCCGACTCGTCTTCACCGCGAGCCACTGACCGCCGATCGGTCACCGAGCAAAGGGAACACGCGCCGAGATGGAACTGAGCGACGTCGAGGGCGACCTCACCGAGATCCTCCTCACCCAGGACGAGCTGCACGCCAAGATCGCCGAACTCGCACGCCGGATCGAGGCCGACTACGCCGACGAGCCGCCGCTGCTCGTCGGGGTGCTGAAGGGCGCCGTCATGGTCATGGCCGACCTGGCTCGCGAACTCAAGCTGCCCGTCGCGATGGACTGGATGGCGGTGTCGTCCTACGGCTCCGGCACCCAGTCATCCGGTGTCGTCCGCATCCTGAAGGACCTCGACACCGACATCATCGACAAGCGTGTGCTGATCGTCGAGGACATCATCGACTCTGGCCTGACGCTGTCCTGGCTGCTCGCGAACCTGCAGAGCCGTGGCGCCAAGTCGGTCGAGGTGCTCGCCCTGCTGCGCAAGCCGGAAGCCGCCAAGGTGCCGGTCGACGTGCGCTACGTGGGCTTCGACATCCCCAACGAGTTCGTCGTCGGCTACGGGCTCGACTACGCGGAGCGCTACCGCAACCTGCGCGGGGTCGGCGTACTCGCCCCGCGCGTCTACCAGTAGGAACCCCACTGTTGGCTGCCGCAGCCTAGGAGCACTGGACATCCACGATTTCGCCGTACTCGTAATCGGCAGCCTGCCTTGCCCCAACGACCACAGGGGTGGCTTGGGACGACTCCAGCACCACATCACGTTCAAACGTGTGCACGAACGCGGACGTCTCCGTCCGGGAAAAACCGAAGGTCATCGTGGCGACGCAATCCGCCGGCGAAGCTACATACCAGATCCAACACCCGTCCTCGTCCATGCAGCGGTCCCAGACGGGATCACTGTCGGCCGCGTAATACCACTCGAAGCCACCCAAACTGCTGACCGACTGCGGCACGGTCGTCTCGGTCGAACCCCTATTCGAGTTCGCGAATGTGAGGAACACCGCGTAGACCACAATCGCTATCACTACCGCTGCCGACACCAACAGCCACTTTGCCCCGGACCGATCGGTTGTTGATGGAGCAGCTCCCGGTGGGGCTTGATATGCGGTAGCTCTTGCACTCTGGGACGTCTGGCGCGGTGGACCAGCCCATGACATTGTTTCGCGCATTGACGTGAAGTCGGCGAAGCTCATCGGCGGCTCCTGCGGCATGGGAATGTCATGACCCGTTGACGTGCCTTGCCCTAGCTGATTCACCGCCGCTGCCTGCAGAACGTCACGCGCCGCGGAAATCCGTACGAACTCGTCGTGAGCCGCTTCGCGATCGGCCGGTGACCCGCCTGCGAACCGGTCAGGATGACTGATCCTGGCCCGACGACGGAATGCCGATTCGATTTTTTCTGGCGTTGCCGGCAGCTCCAGGTTGAGAACTGCGGCTGCCTGTTCCGGAGTCACGAGCGCTCGCCGTGTGTTTCGAGGTACTGCTCGTACGCGAGGCGGTCGAGTTCTTCCTTGATGCCCGCCGACACCGCCCTCACGTGTTCCATGACTTGTGCGTCGATTCGGCCCAGTTGAATGCCAGCTCGAATCATCTTGATGGCACCCAACAGGACCGCCCCCCAGAACACCATGAACGCTCCGCCCGACGATGCGCCCACCCAGGTCACAACTATGCCTCCGACTAACAGGATCGCGCCGATCCAGAAGGACTTCCAGACGCCGGTCCTGGCGCTAACCGCAAGCGGCGACCAAGCCGCGGGATTCTTTGTCCAAAAGACCCACCCTTGAGGTGCTGCGACGATTCCCGCTAGGGGGACCCAGCCGATCGGCGGTTCCCACCCCTGATGACCAACGAGCCACTCCTCGGTTGGACTCGGCCAGCCCGGGGGCGGGTTGAAGTGAAGGGGCAGCTCGTTCTCGGAGTTCACAGTCCTCCCAACTTCATGCCCACGCTGGGCCAGAGTCGCCTTTCGACCGACGCTATTGCAGAAGTGATAGTTCTTCGCCCCCTCGAAATGGGGAGGCGATGTCGGACAGCGCCTCGTCCGGTCTCGACAGGCTCGACCGCCGAAAGCGAAAACGCTGCGGGGGTTACGCCTCCAGCAAACACGCGGATGCCGCTCAGCGGCCCTCCGCTACCCTCATATGAAGAAAGGTGCCGGGTGACGTGCCCGGATCACTCATGGATTTCAAGCGCTTCCTTCGCGGCCCCTTCGTCTACATTCTGGTAGCGATCGTGGCCGTCTCCTTCGGCTTCATGCTGCTCGGCGGCTCCGGCTTCAAGGAGATCACCACCCAGCAGGGCCTCGAGCTCCTCTCGAGTAACAAAGTCGAGAGCGCGAAGATCGTCGACGCTGAACAGCGGGTCGACCTGGTGCTCAAGAAGCCCGGCGACCAGGGCGAGCAGGTGCAGTTCTACTACGCGGCACCGCGCGGCGCCGAGGTCGTCGATGCGGTCACCAACTCGAGCCTGAAGAGCTTCAACGATCAAGTCGACAAGGGCAGCTGGTGGATGTCGCTGCTCGGGCTGATCCTCCCGTTCCTCATCATCGGTTTGATCTTCTGGTTCCTGATCTCCAGCATGCAGGGCGGCGGCAGCCGGGTCATGCAGTTCGGCAAGTCGAAGGCGAAGCTCGTCTCGAAGGAGAGCCCGAAGGTCACCTTCGAGGATGTCGCGGGTGCCGAGGAGGCCGTCGAAGAGCTTCATGAGATCAAGGACTTCCTGAAGGACCCGTCGAAGTTCCAGGCAGTGGGCGCGCGCATCCCGAAGGGTGTGCTGCTGTATGGCCCTCCTGGAACCGGTAAGACGCTGCTCGCGCGAGCCGTTGCCGGTGAGGCGGGCGTGCCGTTCTACTCGATCTCGGGTTCTGACTTCGTCGAGATGTTCGTCGGTGTCGGCGCGAGCCGCGTTCGCGATCTGTTCCAGCAGGCGAAGGAGAACGCTCCGGCGATCATCTTCGTCGACGAGATCGATGCCGTCGGCCGTCACCGTGGCGCCGGCATGGGCGGCGGGCACGACGAGCGCGAGCAGACCCTGAACCAGCTGCTCGTCGAGATGGACGGCTTCGACGTCAAGACCAACGTCATCATGATCGCGGCGACGAACCGTCCTGACATCCTCGACCCGGCGCTGTTGCGCCCCGGTCGCTTCGACCGGCAGATCGGCGTCGACGCGCCTGACCTGCAGGGTCGCAAGCAGATCCTCGAGGTGCATGCGCAGGGCAAGCCGATGGCGGCCGGCGTCGACCTGGAGGTGCTCGCGCGCAAGACGCCCGGCTTCACGGGTGCCGACCTCGCGAACGTCCTCAACGAGGCCGCGCTTCTCACCGCACGCTCCAACGCGCAGCTCATCGACAACCGCGCGCTCGATGAGGCGGTCGACCGGGTGATGGCCGGCCCGCAGCGCCGCACTCGAGTGATGAAGGACAAGGAAAAGCTCATCACCGCGTACCACGAGGGCGGGCACGCGCTCGCTGCCGCGGCGATGCGCCACACCGACCCCGTGACGAAGGTCACCATCCTGCCGCGCGGTCGCGCTTTGGGTTACACCATGGTGCTGCCGCTTGAGGACAAGTACTCGGTGACCCGCAACGAGCTGCTCGACCAGCTGGCCTACGCGATGGGTGGCCGTGTCGCCGAGGAGATCGTCTTCCACGACCCGACCACCGGCGCCTCCAACGACATCGAGAAGGCCACGTCGATCGCCCGCAAGATGGTGACCGAGTACGGCATGAGCTCGAACGTTGGAGCGGTCAAGCTGGGCCAGTCCAGCGGCGAGGTCTTCCTCGGCCGCGACATGGGCCACCAGCGCGATTACTCGGAGACCATCGCCGAACGCGTCGATGCCGAGGTGCGCGCGCTCATCGAACAGGCCCACGACGAGGCCTGGCAGGTGCTCAACGAGAACCGTGACGTGCTCGACCGGCTCGCGACCGAACTGCTGGAGAAGGAGACGCTCGACCACCTGCAGCTCGCCGAGATCTTCGCCGACGTGACGTTGCTGCCTGAGCGCCCGCAGTGGCTCTCCAGCAGCGACCGTCCGGTCTCGAGCCGCCCGCCGGTGATGGTGCCGAAGGCCCCGATCGACGCGGAGGCCGTTGATGGTGGTGTCGAGTCCGAGCCGACCAAGCCGAAGCAGAAGACCCGGCGCACCCAGCCCGGCATCGCGACCGCGTAGTCAAGCGGTGACCGTGGTGGGCGGCGAGACGGTGGGTGGCGCGTTCGACGCGTCGCGCATTGAGGCTGCGGTGTCTGAACTCCTGGCCGCAATAGGCGAGGACGTCAACCGTCCGGGTCTGCAGCAGACGCCGGCGCGGGTGGCCGAGGCGTGGCGTGACTTCTTTTCGGGTGTTGGCGCCGACCCGCTGGTGCACCTGTCAGCGACCTCCGATCTGGTCGACGCCGGTGCGCTCTCAGGGGAGCTCGTGCTGCTGCGAGGCATCAAGTTCCGGTCGATGTGCGAACACCACCTGCTGCCGTTCCTCGGCACCGCGCATGTCGGCTATGTGCCGCGCGATCGGGTGGTCGGTCTCGGCAAGCTGCCCCGCGTTGTCGACACGCTCGCCTCGCGCCCGCAGTTGCAGGAACGCCTGACCGAGCAGATCGCGGATGCCCTCGACGGCGCCCTGGACCCGCTCGGCGTCATCGTGGTCCTTGAGGCGAGCCACGGATGCGTCACAGCCCGCGGGGTGCAGCAAACCGAGAGCACCACGGTCACCTTGGCGACCCGCGGCTCGCTCAGCGAACCCGCGGCGCGAGCCGAGGCCATTGCGCTTATTGGCAGTGACCACGGGTAGGAATGTCACCGAACACACGGACGAGAGGGGAAGCTTCAGTGAAGGCGAAGAGGGCGAGGGCCAGTGAGGCTATGCGTCCAGCGATCGTGGGCATCCTCAACATCACCCCCGATTCCTTCAGTGACGGCGGCCGGTACAGCACACTCGACGATGCCATCGCCCACGCGACCGCGATGGTGGAGGCCGGCGCGAACATCATCGACGTCGGTGGCGAATCGACCCGGCCGGGTTCGGAGCGCCTCACCGTTGACGAGGAACTGCGCCGGATCATGCCGGTGATCAAGGAACTGGTCGCGCGTGACATCGCGGTGAGCGTCGACACGATGAACTCCGCGACCGCGGCCGCCGCGGCCGATGCGGGCGTCGAGATGATCAACGATGTCTCCGGCGGCCTGGCCGACCGGGAGATGGGTCGGATCGTCGCGCAGACCGGACTGGACTACATCATTTCGCACTGGCGCGGTCCGAGCGAGACGAAGGCCGTGTACCGCGACGTCGTGCGGGACGTGCGTGAAGAGCTCAAGCACCGCGTCGCCGAGATGATCGTCTGGGGCGTCAAGCCGCGCCGCATCATCCTCGACCCGGGTCTCGGCTTCGCCAAGGAAGCCGAGCACAACTGGCAGCTCCTCGGCCGTCTCGGGGAACTGACGAGCGTCGGGCAGCGCGTACTGGTCGGCGCCTCCCGCAAACGCTTCCTGGCGCCGTTGGTCCCGGATGGCGCGCCGACGGCCGAGCGGGACGCGCCCACCGCGGTGATCAGCGCCCTCGCAGCCGAATCCGGCGCGTGGGGCGTGCGCGTGCACGACGTCGCCGCCACCCGCGCGGCGCTCGACGTATGGTCAGCCTGGAACGATGGCCGCCGCACCGCCGCCGCACCGAAGGCGGGCGCATGAGTGCCGACAGGCTCGTGATCACCGGGCTGCGTGCCACCGGCCACCACGGGGTGTACGAACATGAGCGCCGCGACGGGCAGGATTTCGTCATCGACGTCACCGTCTGGGCCGACCTGAGCGCGGCATCGCGCAGCGACGACCTAGGCGAGACGCTGCACTACGGGGTGCTGGCCGAACGCGTGGTTGCCGCAGTCGAGCGCGACCCGGTCGACCTGATCGAGACACTCGCGGCGCGGATCGTCGATGTCGTATTCGAGTTCCCGACCGCGCAGACTGTAGAGGTGACTGTGCACAAGCCGCAGGCGCCCATTTCGGTGCCATTCCAGGATGTCGCGGTGACGCTCACGCGGAGCCGGTGATGCGTAGACGGGTCGAGCTTCCGGCTGTCATCGCCCTCGGCAGCAACCTGGGCGACCGTGAGCAGACCCTGCGTGACGCCGTGCGCGAGTTGGCTGCGGTCTCCGGCGTGGTCGTGCTTGCGGCATCCGGAATCGTCGAGACACCCGCGCTCAAGCCCGACGGCATCGACGAGTCCGCCCCCAGCTACCTCAACGCGGTGGTCCTGGTGCGCTCCGCGCTGTCGCCGGAGCGGCTGCTCGAGCAGTTGCAGCGCATCGAGCACGAGCTCGGACGGGTGCGCGCGGAACGTTGGGGGGATCGCACCATCGACCTCGATCTCATCGACTTCGCCGGGCTGAGCCGCGACACCCCTGAGCTCACCCTCCCGCACCCGCGCGCGTGGCAGCGCGCGTTCGTGCTGGCGCCGTGGTCGCAGGTACAACCGGATGCCGTGTTGCACGGGCATGGACGGGTGGCCGACCTGCTGAGGGCGGCAACCGATCCGGTCGCCGACTATCCGGCCCGTCCGCTCGCCGAGGAGGTGCCGGCGTGAAGCGCACCGGGGCGCTCACGATCGTGGGGCTGATCGTGCTCGGCGCAATTATCGGCGCCTTCGTGGAGACGGCGCTGGCGACGTCCGGCCGACCGATCCTCATCCCGCCGATCACACTCGCTGTCGCGCTTGCCCTGATCGGCGTGCTGATCGTTGTACTCGCACTGCCGATCCGGCGCACCGTGCGCAAGAAGACGGCGACCCCGATCGACCCGTTCTACGCCACGCGCATCCTCATGCTGGCGAAGGCATCCGCCATGTCCGGAGCACTCATCGCGGGCTTTGCCTCCGGCGCGATCGTGTTCCTCCTGACCCGCTCGGTGATCGGGGTAGGCTCGGTGGCGGCCGTGTCAGCGACGATCGTCGGAGCCGCGCTCCTGCTGGCTGGGGGACTGGTCGCAGAAGAGTTGTGCCGGGTGCCTCCCGGCAGCGACGACGACGATGACGAGGACACCGGCGCACCACCAGTCACGGTTTCGCACTAGCCCGGAGGGCGCATCGCACATGACGCAGCACCTGGAACTCGCTGGCATCGAATGGCGCAGGGTGTCGCCCAAGCTGATCGTCGCGCAGCTGATCAGCGACGGCATCGGCGCCGTTGTGATGCTGGGGTTGACCGGGCTGCTGCACGTGTTCTTCCCGGAGTGGCGCATCCTCGGGATTTCGGTCGCCTGGACGGTGACCATCGTCGTCGCGCTCGCGACGCTCATCCCGCTCGCCCTCACCCCGCGGCGGGTGCGCGCCATCGGCTACCAACTGCGGGACGACGACCTGCTGTTCCGCCGCGGCATCCTGTTCCAGCGCTTTGTCGCCGTTCCGTACGGACGGATGCAACTGGTCGACATCAATCGCGGCCCGCTGTCCCGCGCGCTCGGGTTGAGTGAGCTGAAGTTCGTGACCGCCGCTGCGGCGACCGGTGTAACCATTCCCGGCCTGCCGGAAGCGGAGGCCGACGGACTTCGTGACGAGCTCGTCGAGCTCGCCGAATCCCGCAGGGCGGGGCTGTGACCGAGCACCAAGAACGACCGGGCGAGCCCTTAGAGGCACCGAGGGATCCGCAGGAGGCGCCCGGCGAGTCGTCGGTTGCGTCGGGGGAGTCGCTGGACGTTTCGCCGCCGTCGCCCGAGCTGCTTCCGGAGCCCGCCACCGACCTGACCGACGGCAACTGGCATCGGCTGCATCCGGCATCCCCGTTGCTGCGGGGCGGCATTGCACTGCTCGCCATGCTGGGCGTTGTCCTCGCCAACCTGCGTGAACGGCTCATCGAGGTCTTCTTCCCGACCGGCTTCGAGACCGATGACCCCTTCGACCTGCTGCTGGAGACCGGTACCTTGCCGTGGCTGCTCGCGATCGTCGCCGCGGTGCTCCTGGTGCTGATCCTCGGCTTCTACGTCTCGTGGCGGATGCACAGCTTCCGGGTGACCGCGGAAGTCGTCGAGGTGCGCAGCGGCATCCTGTTCCGCACCAACCGCAAGGCCCGGCTGGACCGCATCCAGGGCATCAACATCAGTCGACCGTTCATCGCTCGGTTGTTCGGCGCCGCGAAGCTCGAGATCAACCAGGCCGGCGACGACGCGAACGTGCAACTGACCTATCTCCGCAGCGCTCATGCGGACGACCTGCGACGCGACATCCTGCTGCTCGCGTCCGGGACCCGGCGTGCCGAACGCGTCGCGGCGGCCAAGGGGGCTGACAGCGGCGTGATCGAGCAGCGGCTCAGCGAGTTCCTCGCTCCCGAGCTGGACCCGGAGGCTGCGCCGCCGGAGTCGGTCGTGAAACTCAACCCCGGCCGGCTCGCCGGCTCGATCCTGCTCAGCGAGGGCACCATCTTCCTGCTGCTGCTGGTTGCCGCCGCCATCACGGGGGCCTTCGTCACTCGCGAGATCGTCTTCCTGTTCGGCATCGTCCCCGCCATCATCGGTCTGGGCAGCTATCAGATTTCCAGGTTCCTCCGCTCGCTGCGCTACTCGATCGCCGCCACCCCGGATGGCGTGCGGGTCGGCTTCGGGCTGCTGTCGACGACGAACTCGACGCTCCCGCCTGGGCGGATCCACTCGGTGCAGGTGAGCCAATCGCTGCTGTGGCGGCCATTCGGCTGGTGGCAGCTGAAGGTGAACCGCGCCTCGCGCTCAAGCGCGCGGGGTGCCGCCGGGGAGCAGAACACGACCATCCTCCCTGTCGGCGACGCAGGGGATATCGCCCGCGTGCTGGACCTGCTGCTTCCGGATGTCGCTGATCGGGACGCCATCGTCCGCGCACTGACCTCGAAGGGGCCGGTCGACGGGTTCACCATTTCGCCGCCGCGAGCCAAGGTGGTGCGCTGGTTCAGCCGGCTCCGCAACGGATTCGCGATGGTCGGGGGCGGCATCGTGTTGCGCCGCGGAGCGATCTGGCGGGACGTCACTGTTGTGCCGGACCCGCGGTTGCAATCGGTCGCCCTGGAGCAGGGTCCACTCGCCCGCGCGCTGCGGATCGCCGCAGTTCGACTGCACACCGTCGACGGACCGATTTCGGCGCGCATCGGCGCGATCGACCAGGAGGAGGCGATCCGCTTCTTCGGTGATGTCGCCACCGTGGTCGTCGAAGCGGGCAGAGCCGACCGGTCGCACCGCTGGCGGGAGCATCCGGCATGACCGCAGCGGCCAGACTCGGGATCGGCATCATCGGAGCCGGTCGGGTCGGCCCGGTGCTGGGCGCGGCGTTGGCCGGTGCCGGTCATGCGATCGTCGGCATCTCCACGGTCTCGGAAGCGAGCCGGGAGCGCGCGGAAGCGCTGCTACCCGGCGTGCCGATCCTCGATATCCCGGATGTCATCGAGCGCGCCGAACTCGTGATCCTTGCGATCCCGGCCTCGGAGCTGGAGTCGCTCGTCTCGGGCCTCGCGGCGGCCGGGGTGTGGCATCCCGGCCAGCTGGTGCTGCACACCGCGCCCGGGCTCGGGGTCTCGGTGCTCGCGCCCGCGGTTGCGGCCGGGGCGATCCCGATCGCGCTGCATCCGGCGATCGCGTTCACCGGCACGAGCATGGACCTGGTCAGGTTGCGTGAGGCGTACTGCGCGGTCACCGCTCCCGGCCCGGTGCAGCCGATCGGGCAGGCGCTCGCGGTCGAGCTCGGCGCGGAGCCGGTGCTCATCGCCGAGGCCGACAGGGCCGCGTACGGCGAGGCGATCTCGACCGCGACCGAGTTCTCCGCCTCCATCGTCGGCCAGGCGGTCGACCTCCTCGCGGGGATCGGCGTAGAGTCGCCCGGCGCTGTGCTCTCACCGCTCGTGCGAGCCGCAGTGGACAACGCGCTCGCCCGGGCGATCAGCACACCGCCACTGCCGCCGGAGGATGACTGAAGTGACCGAACCGATCAGGACCATCGCCGACCTGCGAACCCGGCTCGCTGGCGAGACGAGCGTCGGCTTCGTGCCGACCATGGGCGCACTGCACGACGGCCACCTGGCGCTGGTGCGGCGCGCGGCTGAGCTGGAGCGCACCGTCGTGGTCTCCATCTTCGTCAACCCGCTGCAGTTCGGCGAGGGCGAGGACTTCGAGCGCTACCCGCGCGACCTGGACGGTGACCTCGCGAAGCTCCCGGATGACGCGATCGTGTTCGCGCCGGACGTCACCGAGCTCTACCCGGATGGCCGCGCAGAAACGCGCGTGACTGCGGGGCACGTCGGGACGCTGTTCGAGGGCGCGAGCCGCCCCGGACACTTCGACGGAATGCTGACCATCGTCGCCAAGCTGTTCAACATCGTTCAGCCGAACACCGTGGTGTTCGGCCGCAAGGATGCCCAGCAGGTCTATCTGGTGCGCCGGATGGTGCGCGACCTGAACCTGCCGGTCCGAGTCGAGGCGATCGAGACGGTCCGCGAGTCGGACGGGCTCGCGATTTCCAGCCGGAACCGCTATCTGAGCGAGGAGGAGCACCAGAAGGCGCTGGCGCTGTCACGGGCGCTGGCCGCGGCTGCGGCATCCGGCTCCAGGGATTCCGGCTTCGAGGTGTTGAGGGCGGAGCGCGGTCTGGACGTGGACTACTTCGAGTTCGTCGACCCGGAGACGTTCCTCGCTGTCGGGGACGGGTTCCGGGGCGACGCGCTTGCGATCGTGGCCGCGCGGGTCGGCTCGACGCGGCTGATCGACAACCAACCAGTGACCGTCTAGCGGAGGTCGGGACCCTGGCCGGGATCTCGACAAGCTCGATCACCGGGACCGAAACCCCGCCCAGCCGTACCTCGATAAACTCGACACATGACCGAGACTGCCCTGCCTGAGCCCGAACTGACCGAACAAGAGGTCAACGAGCAGATGCAGGTCCGCCTCGCTAAGCGTGACCGGCTGATTGAATCCGGCGCTGAGGCCTACCCGGTCGCGGTCCCGGTGACCGACAGCATCCGCTCGGTGCGTGAGCGTTTCGGCGATCTGGAACCGGATGCCTCCACCGGCGTCACGGTCGGCGTCGCGGGACGCATCGTGCACCTCCGCAACACCGGCAAGCTGTGCTTCGCCGCGTTGCAGGCCGGCGACGGCTCCCGCGTCCAGGCGATGGTGTCGCTCGCCGAAGTGGGTGAGGACTCCCTGGAGGGCTGGAAGGAGCTCGTCGACCTCGGCGATCACCTGTTCGTCTCGGGCGAGGTCATCTCCTCCCGCCGTGGCGAGCTGTCGATCATGGTCAAGGAGTGGTCGATTGCGTCCAAGGCGATCCGCCCGCTGCCGAACCTCCATTCAGAGCTGGGCGATGAGACGCGGGTCCGCCAGCGCTACCTCGACCTGATCGCTCGTGAGCAGGCGCGCATCACCGTGCAGGCCAGGGCTCAGGCTGTCGCATCGCTTCGGACGACGTTCGCAGACCACGGGTATCTCGAGGTCGAGACGCCCATGCTGCAGACCATCCACGGTGGCGCATCCGCTCGCCCCTTCGTCACCCACTCGAACGCGTTCGACACGGAGCTGTTCCTGCGCATCGCGCCGGAGCTGTTCCTCAAGCGTGCGGTCGTCGGCGGGCTGGAGCGGGTGTTCGAGATCAACCGCAACTTCCGCAACGAGGGCGCCGACTCCACCCACAGCCCCGAGTTCGCGATGCTCGAGGCGTACCAGGCGTACGGCGACTACAACCAGATGGCTGAGCTGACACAGGAGCTGGTGCAGAACGCCGCGCTCGCGGCATCCGGATCGCACGAGGTGACCTGGGCGGACGGACGCAAGTACGACCTCGGCGGCGAATGGGAGTGGCTGCCGATGTACGAGTCGCTCAGCGAGGCATCCGGCGTGCACATCACCCCGGAGACCCCGTTCGAGAGCTTGCGCGAGCTGACCGACAAGTTCGGTATCGAAGTTCAGCACCCGACCCACGGCAAGCTCGTCGAGGAGCTGTGGGAGCACTTCGTGAAACCGTCCCTCGAACGTCCGACCTTCGTCGCCGACTTCCCGGTCGACACCTCGCCGCTCGTGCGAGCGCACCGCTCGAAGCCGGGTGTTGTGGAGAAGTGGGACCTGTACATCGACGGGTTCGAGCTCGCGACCGGATACTCCGAGCTGGTCGACCCGGTCGTCCAGCGCGAGCGGTTCGTCGCACAGGCGGCGCTCGCCGCGAAGGGCGACGCGGATGCGATGCGACTGGATGAGGAGTTCCTGCGCGCACTCGAGCACGGGATGCCGCCGACCGGCGGCATGGGCATGGGAATCGACCGGATGCTTATGGCCCTGACCGGTCTCGGCATTCGCGAGACCATCCTGTTCCCACTGGTGAAGTAGCCGCCCTACAACTGGAAGGTGCAGCGTGCCCGGCCAGTTGAAGTCCGCCGAGTCCCAGAAGGGTCGTCGTCGCGACCCGGCCGGCGAGCTGGTCATGGCATTTGTGGCCGAGCAGGTCGCGGTTCTCCGAACCGCCGACGCCGGGGTGCGCCGTGATGCGGATGACGCCGTGCACGAGATGCGGGTGGCATCGAGGCGGCTCGGGTCTGCGCTGAAGATCTTCCGCCCAGTCTTAGAGCGTGAACGCGCTGACGCGGTGCGCGGCGAGCTGCGGTGGATCGGACATGCGCTGGGCGGCGCCCGCGACAGCGAGGTCTTGCACGCTCGGCTGCACGAGGCGCTCTCGAAGGATGGGCGGGACACCGCGCGCGACGCCGCTGCCACGCGAGTCAACACGCAGTTCGCGGAACGCTCCGAGCGCGCGAAGCGCGAGGTGCGTGGCGATCTCGACAGCCCGCGCTACTTCGGGCTGCTCGAGTCGCTCGACGACTTGATTCGCAACCCGCCGCTGACCGAGGCGGCAGCACTCCGAGCGGATCGCGTCTTGCCTCAGCGCGTCGGCAAGGCATACCGCGAGGTGCGCCGCCTCCACAACCGTGCGGGGGCGGCGGGCTCCGGGCAGGAACGCGACCAGCTCTTGCATGAGGTCCGTAAGGCTGCCAAACGTGCGCGCTACGCCGGCGAGGCGCTCGTCCCGGCCTTTGGCAAGGACGCCAAGCGTTTCGCAGCCGCCATGGAGGGGGTGCAGGAGGTGATCGGCGAATACCGGGACAGCGTGATCGCAGGCGAGACTCTGATCGGCCTGGCGGTGCAGGCGCAGGATGCCGGCGAGGACACGTTCGAGATCGGGCGCCTGGCCGGGCTGGAAGAAGCCCGGTCTGCTGCGGCGGCCGCCGCGTACGACACGGCGTGGCGCGCGGCGTCAAAGAAGAAGCTGCGACGGTGGATGCGAGGCGCTGCACGCTGATTACGGGACGCGATCCCGGGGTCACCGGGGAGCGGGTCTCGACAAGCTCGACCACCGGCTGGGCACTCAGCGAGGACGCGTATCCTTGTAGGCGTGATCGAAGACTTCTGGCTGAACGCGCTCTACTCCCTCGCGCCTACCGTGCTCGTCGGGTTGCTGTTCTGGTTCATCCTGCGTGCGATCATCCGTGCCGACCGTCACGAACGCGCCGTCTACGCCGACATCGAGGCTGAGGAGCGCGCCAAACTCGGCCAGACCACGCCGGACAACAACTAGCCTCTGGGCTTCAGTCGCACCGTCGGCAGGGTGGGCGCGGGCAGCGGGTCGCCGTCGTATCCGGCGACTTCGCCGAACCAGCCATCCGGCATCCGCTCCTCGATCACCTCGATCTCCCAGCGGCGCCGATACTCGACAACCTCGTCGTGGCTGCGGCCGATGAAGTTCCACCACATGACAATCTGCTCCCCGAACGGCACGCCGCCGATGAGCACGATCCTGGCGCCGTCCGATCCGCTCCGGATGCTGATCGACTCTGACCCCGCCGCGAGATAGCCGATCTCCGAACGGGTGACGGCGACGCCGTCGGCCTCCGCGCTGCCAGAGTCCACCAGCACTCCATGCTCGAACGTCGGGTCGACCGGCACCGTGATGAGGGTGTTCGGTGGAACGATGACTTCGGCCCCGACGAGTGGTGTGAACGCCGTCGCGGGGGAGGTGACACCGAGCAGTTTGCCCAGGAACACCCGGATGGTCGCACCCTGGAAGTCGAAGGCCGCGGGAACGAACCGTTCGAAGAACGGGGCGCCGTGCCTGGACCGGTCCGGCATGACCGTCCACAGTTGGACCCCGTGCAGCACGCTGGTGTCCGAGGTGGAGACCTCCGAGTGCTGCACACCGCGTCCGGCGGTCATCAGATTGAGCTCGCCCGGGCGCACCATCGCGTGCGCGCCGGTGGAATCGCGGTGCTCGATCTCGCCGGTGAAGAGCCAGGAAACAGTCTGCAAACCGGTGTGCGGATGCGGCGGGACGGTCATCCCACCGGTCACCGCGACATTGTCGGGGCCGTAGTGGTCAACGAAGCACCAGGCGCCGATCAGCGACCGGCCGCGTTGGGGGAGCGAGCGACGAACCGTCATCGCCCGCGGTCCGCCGAGCGGCACATCACGCCAGCCGAGCACCTGAACGGCGCTGCTCAAGCCGGGTTCGTCCTCGATCGTCAGCTCGGGCGGGTCGAGGTCGAGGTTGCTCATATGGAATGTTAACGCGACCCGCCTGCGAGTCGCCGGGATGCGCCTACCCCGCTTTATGGTGCCGGGGTGGACGGCTCCGGTGGGGTCGTTCCGGTTGGGGGCGGCGTGCTCGGCGAGGGCGCCGGAGTAGACGGTTCAGGCTGGGTGGGTGTCGGCTCCTGATCCGGGGCCGGAGGTGGGGGCGGTGCCTGGGACGGTTCCGGAACGGGTTCGCCGCTCGGCTGCGTCGGCTCAATCGGCCCGAACGTCACGGAGGGAACACTCACGGATGGCTTCGGCGTCTCGGTCGGGGAGGTGGCAGGTGCTTCGTCCTGCTGGAAACCGAACGCGAACAGTGCGGCGATGCCGGCTGCGAGCAACACCGCGATCCCACCGAGGATCCAGGGGAGGATCGATCGACGTCCCCCGGTCGGCTCGGTTGGGCCGCCCGGTCCGCCGCCTTCGGGCGGAAGCCCCGCTCCCATTGATGCGCCACCGGCCGCGGTCGCTCCCGCGACCGGAACGTGTGATGCAATGACATCGTCGCCCGCGGGCGGCGCTGCACCCTCCTCCGGCACCGCCGGCAGCGGTTGCGTCGGTTCGTCGCTCAAGTCGCCTTGGTCGAGCGGAGCGCCAGCAGCAGCATCCGGCGCGGCATTCTCGACCGTTTCCCCCGCGGGGAGACGGTCGGTGGGCGCGTCGTTCGGGTCTGGAGCTTCAGGGTGCGGTGTATCGCCATTCGATTGCATGTGACCTCCGGCACCCGAAGTTAGCGTTCGCGCCTTACCTCTCCCTGAGGGTTTCCCATAAACCCCTCGGTCAGTCGGCGAGGGTGAGCAGATCGCCGACCTCACAGTCGAGGGCGTCGCAGATCGCGCGGAGCGTGGAGAAGCGGATGGCGCGGGCCCGGTCGTTCTTCAGCACGGAAAGGTTCACGATGCTGACGCCGACGAGCTCGCTCAGACGGGTGAGGGTCATGCCGCGCTCCTCGAGCAGCTCGTCGAGCCGGCAGCGGATGCCTGTCAGCTCGGCCTCACTCATTAGACGAGTCCCTCCGTGTCGCGCTGCATCCGTTCACCGAACTCGAAGACGACCACCACCAGCGCGAGGGCGAGCCCGATGATCGCGCCGGTGAAGTCGAACTCGGCCATCATCGGGAAGCCGGGTGCATCGAGCGCAGCAGCCACCTCCATGTTGGCGAAGCCGAGGAGTCCGGCGCTGCCGAGCCCGCCGACCACCAGCGCCAGCGAGACGACCATCAGCACGCGGCGCAGGCTCGGCACGAACGGCCGGCCGCGCAGCAGCGCGACGCTCAGGGCAATCAGCCCGGCGACGACGGCCAGCTGCATGATTGTGTCGAGCACCATGCTCGAGGTGAGCAGCGTCCGGACGACAGGGCTTGCCCCGCTGATCTCGATGTCGGCGGACCGGAAGGTCCCCTCGAGCAGCTGCAGCGACGCATCCGGACCCGGCATGACCGCGACGGGCGCGTCAACCGGCTGCGGGAGGCGGATGCTCTCCGCCGTCAGCATGTTGATAGTGCCCAGCACCGCGGTCACCAGAACGGCGATGCCGTACAGTCCGGCGACGACTGCCGTGCCAACGAGCGCGATCGCGTTGGCAATCCCCAGTTGCTTCATTCCCCCACCTAACGATTATCGATAACAACGATAATCGTTAAGGTAGCAGATCTCCGATCCAGCCGCGACGGGTTTCCTGGGGCTCGGGCTCCTCCTCCGGTTCGGGCGTCGCCGTGGGGGTCGGCTCCGTGGTCGGGGTCGGTGAAGGCGTCGGAGAAGGGGAAGGCGAAGGCGAGCTGGGCGCCGGCTGCTTGGGAGCGGGGGCGGGCGCAGGGGCCGGTGCGGGAGCAGGCGCAGGCGCGTTGGTCACCGGCTGCCGGTCGGGAGTCGGTTCGACGTTCGCCTCGATGTCCGTCTCGGCCTCGGCCTCCGCCTCGGTCTGCTCGGGGGTCTGCGTCGGCTTTTCCGTGGGCGTCGATGAGGTCGCCGGCCGGTCGCGATTGTTGGAGCGCTCGACCTCAGCCTCCGCCGACATCGGCTGCGCCACCGCGAGCACGACCAGTCCGCCCACCATCAGCGTCAGCACGGCCGTCACGCCGGCGCCCCACTGCATGAAGCGAGTGCGCCGCCGCTCGTCGCCGGAGGGTTCGGATGCGCTCTGGCGGCTCTGTGCCTCGCGCAGCTCGCGCCGGGTCGGGAACGGATTCTCGGTCTCCGTCTCGGCGGCCCGCGCCGCGCGACGGGAGCCGGGCACGGCGCCATCCGCGCCGGCGGGCAGGATCGTTGTCAGCTCGGATGTCGCATCCGACGCCGACTTGGGAGTCCCGAACCAGTCGAGGCTCCCGGATTGGAGGCTCACTGGGTCGAGCGGGACTGTGATGGGGCTCGTCGGCGGGTTGTCGGAATTGGGGTCGAAGTTCGGGGTGAGGTGGTTCGGGTGCATGTCTGGAGGCACCTTAGTCGACCCACCTTGAGCCAACCTGAACCGGTCTGCGGCCTCCACGAGGGCGCTTTTCACGGCATCCGGATGCGCCCCATGCCCACAACGGGAAGCGCGTCACGCCCATGGCGAACAGAGGCAGTTTTGCCAGCATCCCGTCGTTAGTCTCTTTGTATCGGCGCCATACCTGCAGGCGCCCAGGGAGATTCAAGAATGTTCGAGAGATTCACCGACAGAGCACGTCGAGTCGTCGTCCTGGCCCAGGAAGAGGCCAAGATGCTCAACCACAACTACATCGGCACCGAGCACATCCTGCTCGGACTGATCCACGAGGGTGAGGGCGTCGCCGCAAAGGCGCTCGAGTCGCTCAGCATTTCGCTGGATGCCGTGCGCGAACAGGTGCAGGACATCATCGGCCAGGGTCAGCAGCAGCCGACCGGGCACATCCCCTTCACGCCGCGTGCGAAGAAGGTTCTCGAGCTGTCACTGCGCGAGGCGCTGCAACTCGGCCACAACTACATCGGCACCGAGCACATTCTGCTCGGACTCATCCGGGAGGGTGAGGGTGTCGCCGCCCAGGTTCTTGTGAAGCTCGGCGCCGACCTCAACCGGGTTCGCCAGCAGGTGATCCAGCTCCTTTCCGGTTACCAGGGCAAGGAGCAGGTACAAGTGGGCGCCAACGAAGGCCAGCCCGGTCCGCAGGCAGGTAGCCAGATCCTCGACCAATTCGGCCGCAACCTGACCCAGGCCGCGCGCGACGGCAAGCTCGACCCGGTGATCGGGCGCGAGAAGGAGATGGAGCGGGTCATGCAGATCCTCTCCCGCCGTTCCAAGAACAACCCGGTGCTGATCGGTGAGCCGGGCGTCGGCAAGACCGCCGTCGTCGAGGGCCTCGCCCAGGCGATCGTGCGCGGCGACGTGCCGGAGACGCTGAAGGACAAGCAGCTCTACACGCTTGACCTCGGCAGCCTTATCGCCGGCAGCCGCTACCGCGGTGACTTCGAAGAGCGCCTCAAGAAGGTGACCAAGGAGATCCGCACGCGCGGCGACATCATCACCTTCATCGACGAGATCCACACGCTCGTCGGCGCGGGCGCTGCCGAGGGCGCGATCGACGCGGCCAGCATCCTGAAGCCGCTGCTCGCCCGCGGCGAGCTGCAGACCATCGGCGCGACCACGCTCGATGAGTACCGCAAGCACTTCGAGAAGGATGCAGCGCTCGAGCGCCGCTTCCAGCCGGTGCAGGTGCAGGAGCCCTCGCTGCCGCACACGATCAACATCCTCAAGGGGCTGCGCGACAAGTACGAGTCGTTCCACAAGGTGTCGATCACGGATGGCGCGCTCGTGTCGGCGGCGAACCTCGCCGACCGCTACGTGCAGGACCGCTTCCTGCCCGACAAGGCGATCGACCTGATCGACGAGGCCGGCGCACGCCTGCGCCTGTCGATCCTGTCCGCGCCGCCGGAGCTGCGCGAGTTCGACGACCGCATCGCCGAGGTGCGCGGCCGCAAGGAAGGCGCCATCGAGGCGCAGGACTTCGAGAAGGCCGCATCGCTTCGTGACGAGGAGAAGAACCTCCTCGGCGAGCGTCTGCGCCTGGAGAAGCAGTGGAAGAGCGGCGAGGCCGGTCACACCGGCATCGTCGACGAAGGCGTCATCGCCGAGGTTCTCGCTGCCGCGACCGGCATCCCGGTGTTCAAGCTCACCGAGGAAGAGACCGCTCGCCTCATGTTCATGGAGGATGCGCTGCACCAGCGCGTCATCGGCCAGGAAGAGGCCGTCGCGGTGCTGGCCAAGACCATCCGCCGCACCCGCGCCGGGCTCAAGGACCCGAAGCGCCCATCCGGTTCGTTCATCTTCGCCGGCCCGACCGGTGTCGGAAAGACCGAGCTGGCCAAGGCGCTCGCCGAGTTCCTGTTCGACGACGAGGGTGCGCTGATCTCGCTCGACATGAGTGAGTACGGCGAGAAGCACACCGTGTCGCGGCTGTTCGGTGCCCCTCCAGGGTTCGTCGGCTTCGAAGAGGGCGGCCAGCTCACCGAGAAGGTGCGCCGCAAGCCGTTCTCGGTGGTGCTGTTCGACGAGATCGAGAAGGCGCACCCGGACATCTTCAACTCGCTGCTCCAGATTCTGGAGGAGGGCCGGTTGACCGATGGCCAGGGCCGCGTCGTCGACTTCAAGAACACCGTGATCATCATGACCACGAACCTCGGCACCAAGGACATCACCGGTGGCCCGGTGGGCTTCCAGGTCGAGGGCGACACCGCGACGAGCTACGACCGGATGCGTGCGAAGGTCGTCGAGGAGTTGAAGAAGCACTTCAAGCCTGAGTTCCTGAACCGCGTCGACGAGACGATCGTGTTCCCGCAGCTCACGAAGGAAGAGCTCATCAAGATCGTGGACCTGTTCACGAAGCGCCTCGCCGAGCGGATGCTCGACCGCGACCTCACGGTGGACGTCACCGTGCCGGCCAAGGAGCACCTCATCGAGATCGGCTTCGACCCGGCGCTTGGTGCGCGACCGCTGCGTCGTGCGATGCAGCGCGAGGTCGAGGACCGACTCAGCGAGCGCATCCTGAAGGGCGAGCTGAACGCGGGCGACCACGTGCACATCGACTTCGTCGATGGCGAGTTCGTGTTCACGACCTCGGTTCAGCCGGGCCGTGAGCCCGCGCTGACCGCGCCGGCCGAGGCGCTGCCTCCGGCATCCGACCGGCGTCTGCCTGATCGGCACGTCTTAACCCGTCTCAAGGAGATTCGACCTGGTCGGCTTGGTCCCATTGGGATCCAGCCGCCTCTGGGTCAAAATCTCCTTGAGACGGGTTAAGTGCGTCTGGGGGTGTGCGCCGGGGAACGTGTTCGGGCCGCTCTATGATCGAACGATGAGTTTTTCTGTCAGGCCCGCGCGTACCAGTGATGTGCGCCACATCCGCCAACTCGTCGAGCCGCTCGTGCAGCGACGGATCCTCCTCGGCAAGGACCCCGTGGTGTTCTTCGAGAGCATCCAGGAGTTCCGGGTCGCCGAGGACGAGAACGGCGAAGTCATCGGATGCGGCGCGCTGCACGTCATGTGGGAGGACCTCGGCGAGGTGCGCACCCTGGCGGTCGCCCAGCCCTGGCTGCGGCACGGCGTCGGGCACGCCATCCTCGACCAGCTCGAGGCAGATGCTCGCGAGCTGGGACTCAGCCGGCTGTTCTGCCTGACCTTCGAGGTGGACTTCTTCACCCGGCACGGCTTCGAGCCGATGGGTGAGGAGGAGATCGACCGCGAGGTGTACTTCGAGCTCTTGCGCTCGCAGGACGAGGGTGTCGCGGAGTTCCTCGACCTCGCTCGGGTGAAGCCGAATACGCTCGGAAACACGCGCATGATCAAGCGGTTCTAGGCGAATCGAGTTCGTTGCCACGCCGGGGCGTCGCCGGGGGTGAGCGGCGTGTCGCGTCTACCCTTGGGGCATGTCGACGTTCCGCAATCCCGTCGGCCCCCAGCCGCCCTCGGTGTACTGGCGCCGCCGCATCATGGTCGGGCTGGGCGTGCTTGCGGTCATCGTCATCATCGCCATGATCATCTTCAGCCCGCGAGGGCAGGCGGACGAGAACAAGTCGCCGAACGACGAGCCGAAGACCACCGAGACTGCTGCCGCCCCCGAGCAGGAGGAGGGCGCGCCGTGCGAACCCTCGGTGATCAAGGTCGAGCCCGTCACCGACAAGGACACCTACGGTGCGGGCCAACTGCCGCAGGTCGGCTTCACGATCACCAACACCAGTTCGGTCGCGTGCATGATGCCGGTCGGCGCGGATGTGCAGGAGTTCGTGATCACGAGCGGCGCGGAGCAGTACTGGACGTCGAAGGACTGCCAGGCACCGGCCGACCCTGCCACAACAGTGCTCAAGCCGAACACCCCGCTATCGAGCCAGCTGATCCCGTGGGATCGCACGCGCTCGTCCGCCGGCACCTGCGAGGGTGAGCGCCCCGGCGTTCCCGCGGGCGGCGCGAGCTACCACCTGAAGGTCACAGTCGGTGGCGTGACCAGCGAGGGCACCAAGCAGATCATCCTGAACTGATCCGCCCGGGGGTGGTCAAGCTTCCGGTGGTCGAGCCTGTTGAGACCCCGCCACCTGCGGCAACTTCGACGTCCGCGGGTCTAGAACTCCGGAATTGCCGCAGTTCGCGACCGGGCGGGTTCCCCAGCGAATGCCTCCGCAATCGCGGTCTTCAGCAGCTCGGAGCTCGAGTCGATGACTGTGCTGAAGCCGAGCCGGCGGATTTCGGCGGTGCGCTGCTTGGCGTTGGACACCGCACGGATCTCGCCGGCCAGGCTGATCTCCCCGACCGCGGCCAGGGTTGATGGCAGTGGCTGGTCACGCGCGGCGCTGCAGAGCGCGAGCGCGATGGCGAGGTCGGCGCCGGGCTCTGTGACCCGGATCCCGCCGACCGTCGAGACGTAGACATCCTTCTCGGCTACTCGCTCGCCCACTCGCTGGCCGAGCACCGCGAGCAGCATCGCTACGCGTGAGGAGTCGACGCCGTTGACAACGCGGCGGGGCTGCGGTGCCGTGGTGGGCACGATGAGCGCCTGGATCTCCACCGGGAGCGGCCGCCGCCCCTCCATCGCGACCGTCACGCAGGTGCCGCTGACCGGCTGCCGGGTGTGGCTGAGGAACAGCCCGCTGGGGTCGGCGACCTCCGCGATGCCGTCGCCGGTCATCTCGAAACAGCCGACCTCATCCGTGGGTCCGAACCGGTTCTTGTGCGCCCGGATGAAGCGCAGTGACGTGTGCCTGTCGCCTTCGAACTGGCAGACCACGTCGACCAGGTGCTCGAGCAGTCGGGGGCCGGCGATCGAGCCGTCTTTGGTGACGTGACCGACGAGCAGCACCGGCAGGTTGCGTTCCTTCGAGACGCGGATGAGCGTCGCGGCGACCTCCCGCACCTGGGACGGCCCGCCCGCGAGTCCTTCGCTCAGCGAGCTCGACACCGTCTGCACCGAGTCGACGATCAGCAGTTGCGGCTTGACCTGGTCGATCTGGCCGAGCACCGTCGCGAGGTCGGTTTCCGCGGCGAGGTAGAGGTTGTCGCGCAGCGCCCCGGTGCGACCGGCGCGCAACCGCACCTGGCTGGCGGACTCCTCAGCGGTGACGTAGAGCACGCGTTGGCCGGATGCCGCGGCGCGCGAGGCGACGGCGAGCAGCAGGGTCGACTTGCCGACGCCTGGCTCGCCACTGAGCAGCACCGTTGCGCCCGGCACGATGCCGCCGCCGAGCACACGGTCGAACTCGGCGATGCCCGTCGGCCAGTGCGCAACCTCGGCGGCATCGACCGCGGTGATCGGCTTGGCGACCCGGTCGTCGCCGATCCGCACCGCGTTTACCGTGCGCAGGATGCCGGTGGCCGCGCCCATCTCGACGACCGTGCCCCACGACTGGCACTCGCCGCAGCGGCCGACCCACTTGATGGTCGTCCAACCACACTCGGAGCAGCGGTAGTCGGTGGTGGGGCGGGCCATGGCAAGAAGCCTAGGCGGTGCCTCCGTCACTGGCTGTCGCCGCCACCGGTGTCGCCTCGGCGGTTGTGGAAGGCCTGCTCGTCGGCTCGCCCAATGAGGAGAGGCGCTTGTCGACCAGCGGCAGGAAGGCATCCGCCCACACCCGATGACCACGGTCGTTGGGATGGAAGTAGTCCGCCGACGCGTGGTAAAAGGCGGTGCGGGCGACCCCCTGGCGGCGCGTGGTCTCATAGATCGGCGCGACCCGGAAGCCAAGCTGGTCCGCCAGCTCGTGCACGATGTCGTTGGCCATGCGCGCGTTCTTGTTGGGCTGGCCGATGAAGAAGCACGGCACCTCGCCGATGATCGCGTGCTTCGGCACCGACTCGAGCAGGCTCCGCAGCTCCCGCTCGAACCGTTTCGGCTCGAAGTCGGCCATGTCGTTCGCGCCCACCGCCACTGTCATGACGTCTGCTTTCAGGCTCACGATCTGCGGCAACTGCACCGCGAGGGCCTCCCGCAGGCGTGCGCCCGAGACGCTGAGGTTGACGGCGCGCACCGACTTCCCGGATGCGTTGCGGAGGTGCTTGGCGATCGCCCCCACGTAGCCACGGTGCGGCTTGCTCGCGCCGACCCCCTGCGCGGCCGAGTCGCCGATCGCGACGTACAGCAGCTCGCCCTCCCGTTTGCCGTGTTCGCGCCACCACTTGGCGTTCAGGTGCAGCGTCTCGGCGATGCGCTGTGCGCCCCGGCTCTTCCGGATGCGGATGTACGCCCACCAGCCACCGAAGAGGGCCACCGCGTAGACGATCGCGACGAGTGCTCGTTTCACGTCGAGCATCCTAGAAACGATGCTTCCGGATGCGCTGTGTGCCGGCCACTCGATGCCCGCGAATGCGCAGGGCGTTCCAACCCGGGCCGACTTAGGCTGTCGCCATGTTCACGGATGTGGACGTGCTCGTCATCGGCGCCGGGCAGGCCGGGCTTGCGGCCAGCCGGGAACTCTCGGCCGCGTCCGTGGAGCATGTGGTGCTGGAGCGGGATCGGATCGGTGCTGCGTGGGCCCACCGCTGGGACTCGTTCGCTCTGGTGACGCCGAACCACTTCACTCTGCTCCCCGGCGGCGAGTACGCGGGCGATGAGCCGGACGGGTTCCTCTCGCGTGAGCAGATCGTCGCGTTTCTGGGCGACTATGCCGCATCCTTCGCCGCCCCGGTCGAGGAGGGGGTCGAGGTGGAGTCGCTCGTCGCATCCGATGGCGGATTCAGCGCCTCCACCAGCCGTGGTGAGCTGCGCGCCCGCCGGGTCGTGGTCTGCACCGGCGCCTATCAGCGGGAGCATCTGCCGGCGTTCGCGGCCGACTTGCAGCGCCGATTGCCGGTTGTCGGATCGGTCGAGTATCGATCGCCTGAGGCCCTGCCCGGGAGCCGGGTGCTGGTCGTCGGCGGCGGCCAGACCGCGTGCCAGCTCGCCGATGAGCTGCAGCGCGCCGGACGCGAGGTGACGCTCGCGGCAGGGCGCGCTTCCGCGATGCCTCGGCGAATCGCGGAGCGGGACATCTTCTACTGGCTGTGGGAGGCGGGCTTCTTCGAGCAGACCCTCGACGACATGCCCGGTCCCATGGTGCGCTTTGCGGCGAACCCGACGGTCACCGGCGCGCACGGTGGGCATGACCTCAGCCTGCGCACGCTGGCGGCCGACGGTGTGCGGCTCATCGGACGCGTGCAGGGGGTTGAGGATGGGCGGCTCGTCGTCGCAGACGACTTCCCGGAAACCGCTGCGGCTGCGGACGAGGGCTTTCGGCAGTTCGGCCAGCTTGCGACGCTTGTCGCCGAGAATCGCGGATGGCCGGCGCCCGAGCTTCCGAGCGTGCCCGCGGATCCGCTCACCGCGGCACCGGCACCGAGCTTGAGCGAACTGGATGCCGTGGTCGTTGCGTGTGGCTTCCGTCCGGACTACAGCTGGATCGACGTGCCTGACCTCGTTGACGTCATGGGCTTCCCGATGCACCAGGACGGGGTCAGTGCCCGGGTGGACGGGTTGTCCTTCCTCGGCATGCCGTGGATGAGGTCGCGCAAGTCGCCGCTGCTGATGGGTGTTGGTGAGGACGCAGCGCACCTGGTTCGTCAGCTGCGGCGCAATAGCGGCATCCGCGTGTACTAAACTCTTCCCCGGTACCGTGTCCGAGCGGCCGAAGGTGCAACTCTCGAAAAGTTGTGTGGGTTTACGCCCACCGTGGGTTCAAATCCCACCGGTACCGCCAACAGGAAAGGGCGCCCCGTGTGGGCGCCCTTTCGCTTTCCGGCGACAATTGTGTCGGCTGGCAATGGACCTTTCAGATCATGCCGTCGGGCGGGCGAGGCCGGCTAGCCGGACGACCGCGGCGAAGCCGTCGTCGGTGCCTGGCCAGTGAGCAGGCACGGCGTCGAGGCCCGCGTGACGAACAACGCTGCGAAGCACAGCGGTCACGATGATGGCATCGTCCGCGTAACCCAGGACTGGGATGAAATCCGGGATCAGGTCGATCGGGATGGCAAGGTAGGCCAGCAGCAGGCCTAAGCGAACTCGGATTCCCCGCGGCATTGCCTTGTCGGCCGCGAGCCGCCGGATGAGGCGCAGCACGTCAGGTAATACCCTTAGCGCCTCCTTCAGGAGTGAGCCGCGAGGCTGGACGATGATCAGGGCGACCACAAGTGCGATCCACGCCAGCAGAATCGCAGCCGCGACGCCGATGACCAGATCCCACCAAAACGAGCCTGACATCAGAGCTTCACCACCCTGCTGCGATTGTGCCACCCGGCGCCGAACGTTCGACCTCGGGTGGCACAAACGTCATCGGGAGGCGCGCACCGGACGCGCGCGCTCGAGCGCCGCGCCCTCGACGTCCACGTTCGGCAGGATCCGGTCGAGCCACTTCGGCAGCCACCAGGCACCATCGCCGACGAGGTGCATGACCGCCGGGATGAGCAGCATCCGCACCACAAAGGCATCCAGCAGCACGCCCATCGCCAGGCCGAACCCGATGGGTCGGATCATCGCCAGGTGTGAAAACACGAAGCCGCCGAACACCGAGATCATGATGATCGCCGCCGCCGTTACAACGGCGCGGCCGCTGCGCAGCCCCGCGACCACCGCGGTGCGCGCGGGCAGCCCGTGCACGAACGCCTCGCGCATCCCGGACACCAGGAACAGCTGGTAGTCCATCGCCAGCCCGAACAGTACGCCCATGATCAGCAGCGGCGCGAAGTTCAGCACCGGCCCGGGGTCGTGCACGCCGAACAGCTCGCCCAGCCAGCCCCACTGGTACACCGCGGTGATGGCGCCGAACGCCGCGAACAGCGACAGCACGTAGCCGAGGGTCGCCATCAGCGGCACCAGGATCGACCGGAACACCAGGATCAGGATGATCAGCGACAGCCCGACGACCACCCCGAGGTAGAGCGGCAGCACGTCCTGAAGCTTCTGCGACACGTCGATGTTGCCGCTCGCCTGACCAGCGACGCCGAGCTCGATGTCGCCATCCAGCGGCGAGAGAGCGCGCAGCGTGCCGACCAGTTCCTCGGTGGACTGGCTGGACGGGCCGTCCTCCGGCACCACCTGGAAGGCCAGGAAATCACGGTCGCCGGATGCGCCGATCGGTGCGACAGCGGACACATTGTCCTGCTCCATGAGGGTGCCCGCGACCTCCGCCTGGGTGGCCATCAGGTCCTCCTCGGCGACCGCATCCGGAAGCTCAGCGACCACCAGGATCGCCCCGTTCTGCCCGGCGCCGAACTGGTCGGCGATGGTCACAAAGGTGCGGTACTGGGTCGAGTCCTGCGCCTCGGACGAACCATCCGGCAGCCCGAGTCGCATCGACAGCGCAGGGACCGCGATCACCAGCAGCGCGACCACCGCGACGAGCGCGCGCACCACGGCCCAGCCGGTGTTCATCGGCGCGAGCGCATTCTCGGTGTGCTCCGGATGCCCGATGCGGGTCCGCGCGCGCCGGTTCAGCACGCGCATCCCGAGCAGCGACAGCAGGGCCGGCGTGAAGCTGACCGCGACCAGCACGGCGATGAGCACACACACTGCGGCAACGGTGCCCATGACGCCCAGGAACGGGATGCCGGTGACGTTCAGCGCGAGCAGCGCCACCAGCACCGTGGACCCGGCGAACACCACCGCGTTGCCCGAGGTGCCGTTCGCGAGCGCGATCGACTCGCTCACCTCGGCGCCGGCGAGCAGTTGGCGGCGGTGCCGGTTGATGATGAACAGCGAGTAGTCGATGCCGACGGCGAGCCCCAGCATCACGCCCAGCACGGGGGTGACGGAGGTCATGTCGACGACTCCGGAGAACGCGAGCGACCCGGCCACGCCGACCCCGACGCCGACAACGGACGACACCAGCGGCAGCATGGCCGGCAGCAGTGCGCGCAGCATCACGATCAGCACGAGGGCGGCGATCAGCACGCCGATGATCTCGCCCGGGCCCATCAGCCCCTCGAGCGATGTGGTGATCTCGGCCGAGACATCCACCCGTACGCCGTCGATCTGGGTCGACGTCACCCGGTCGAGGACGGCGTTCGTGACCTCGTCGGAGAGTGCGAACAGATCGTCCTTGAACGAGACCACGCCGATGGCCGTGCTGCCGTCGGCCGACACGGTCTGCAGCCCGGATGCGTAGCGGAGGAGGTCGGTGGCCGGCTTCAGTTTCGCGCGCGCGGCCCCGAGCTCCGCAGTCTTGGCATCAAGTGCGGCCTGCTGCTGGGCGAACTGCGGCTTGAGTTGCTCGAACATCCCGGCGGCCTGCGCCTGCGCGATCGCGGCGTCGAGCTGCTGCTGCCCGGCGTCGAGCTGTGCCTGGCCGTCGTCCAGCTGCGCGGTCGCATCCTGCAGCTGCTGCTCCTGAGCGTCACGTTCGGCGGCCACAGCGAAGGGGTCGATCGTGCCGGCGACACCGTCGATTTTGCCGAGCTCCGCCATGAGTGCGGCGATCTGCTCGCGTTGGGTGGCGTTGAGCGCTGATCCGTCTTCCGTCTGAAAGACCACGGTGCCGGATGCGCCGCCGAGGCCGGGTAGTTCGTCGGCAAGCAGGTTGGTGACCCGTTCCGTCTCCGTGCCCGGCACGGTCATGCTCGAGGCCAGCGTGCCGCCGAAGGCCAGGAAGGACCCGGCGGCGACAGCGAGCGCAGCGAGCCATCCGAGGACCATGAGCCAGGCGCGTCGCGCGGAGAACCGGCCGAGACGGTAAAGGAGGTTGGCCATGCGCTGCCTTTCAGAGGGGGTGAACGTGCCGGGCGCGTCATTGGGCCGGAACCGAGCATAACCAACACTTGTCGGAAATGCGACAGTTGTGGGGAAACTAGGGGTGACTCGTGTGAGAATGGGCGGCATGGATCCGCGTGTAGGTCGAACCAAGCGCAGCCTTCAGGGCGCGCTGTTCGACCTTGCGCGCGAGCGGCCGCTCGACGACATCACCATCAGTGACGTGGTCGCGCGCGCCGACGTGAACCGCAGCACCTTCTATCAGCACTACTCCGACAAGGAGACGCTGCTCGCCGACGCCCTCGACGCATACGCAGAGGGCGCCGGGGCGACCCTGATCGGGCTGGACCTCCCGCTGGACAGCCCGCCTCCCGAGCTGGTCGCCTACCTGCGGCACCTCGATGAAAACGCGTCGCTGTATCGTCGAGTGTTCGCTGACGGTGGCGCCGGGGTAGCGGTGGCCCGTCTGCGCGCGCGGATCGAGGCTATTGTGCGCGCAGGTCTGGAGACATCCGGTGCCGAGGGGTTCGACGGCATGCCGCCGGACGTGGTCGCCGCCGGGATCGCCGGTTCGGTGCTCGGCGCGATTGGCGCCTGGCTGGCGCGCGAGCCGCGCCCCGATGTGGAGACCGCGGCGGACTGGATCTGGCGCCTGCTGGTCGGTCCGGGCGACGAGCTCATGCGGCGTCCAGGAGCCGACGCGGCCACCGCGCGCTGAGGTGCATCCCTCACGATGACGTTTGTGCCACCCGGCGGCGAACGTTCGGCCTCGGACGGCACAAACGTCTTCGGAAGGATCAGTCGAAGAGGTCTTCCAGCCCCACAAGAATGATCAGACCTGCTCGCTGTGCTCCACGATGAAGTCGCCGCCGGGGAACACCACGCTCTCGCGCCCGTCATCGAACCGCACCAGGTACGGTCCTGCCCCGTCCTCGCCACGCACCTCCGCAATGGTGCCGTGTCGGTCCGGCGCCTCGACGGTCCTGCCGCGGATGACCACCCTGTCTCCCACTTCCGCTCGCATCGCACACCTCCTGAGTCAACGGTAGGCATTCCCGCCGCGCGCGCAATCGGCTTGAACTCAGGTCTGGTCGTGCGGACACCAGTAGGCGATGCGCAGCTGCAGCTCATCGTCGCCGAGTTCGCCGCTCCGGATGCTCGTGCCGCAGCGCAGGCACGGTTGGCCGCCCCGGCCGTACACCCACAGCGGCTGCCGGAAGTTTCCGGTCGTCACCCGGTTCGGCCGGTCCCTGTTGGCCACCAGCATCCGGTGCGCGGTATCGACCAGCCTCGGCAGGTCGTGCACCTCGCCGACCGCCCGGGTCGGCAGCACACCCCGCACGAAGCACAGTTCCACGCGGTACACGTTGCCGAGGCCGGCCATCACCCGCTGGTCCAGCACGGCCAGCCCGATCGGTCGTTCCGGGGCGGCGCGCAGACGGTGGAGGGCCTCGTCGGCATCCCAGTCCGGGCCGAGCAGGTCGGGGCCGAGGTAGCCGACGACTTGCTCCTCGTCGCGCGTCGGCAGCACCTCGAGCACCCCGAGATCGAAGCCCACCGCGACCCAGTCGGCTGTCTCGAGCACCGCCCGGGCCTGATAGGCCGGCCGCTTCCACTTGGTGCCGTGCCGGTAGACGTGCCAGGAGCCCTCCATCTTCAGGTGGGAGTGGATGGTGAACTCGCCGACCCGCATCAGCAGGTGCTTGCCGCGGCTCACGACGTCGTGCACGCGCTCGCCGCTGAGGTCGACGGTCGCGAACGTCGGAACCCGGATGTCGCAGCGCGTCAGCACCGCGTCGGCCAGCACCTCATTCAGCGTGCGCGCCTCCTGGTAGACGGTGTCACCCTCTGGCATGGCTAGCCGATCAGCCGGAGCCCCTGCGGCGTCACCCCGAAGCCCGCGTCGGCAAGCGCGTGGCCGAGGGGGGTGCCGATCACGAACTCGCCGTCGACCTTGTCCACCCGCAGTCGCCGCAGCGAGCGGTGCACCGTCGCGGCCAGCGAGCTGGCGGCCGCCGCAAGCGCGTTCTCGTCATCGTCGAAGGTGAGCACCGACTTGCCGCCGCGCTCGACATAAACGGTGAGGCGCCCGTCGACGAGCACGACCAGGGCGCCAGCTTTCCGGCCGGGCCGGTGGCCGCGTTCCCCGGCCGGCCACTTCAGCGCG
Source organism: uncultured Actinomycetota bacterium (assembly GCA_963702165.1). GTDB lineage: Bacteria > Actinomycetota > Actinomycetes > Actinomycetales > Microbacteriaceae > Terrimesophilobacter. Next base: position 2,453,265 of record OY969722.1, read on the forward strand.
GCGCCGTACGGGTTCGCCGGGTCGGTGGCGGCGAGCGTGACCGCTTGGTACGGGCGCGCGGCATCCGGATCGGCCGAGAAGGAGCGCAGCCTGTCCACGATCGCGCCGGTCGCGAACTGGGCGGCACCGAGCCCCTCGACGAAGTAGCCGCGGCGCACCCGGCCGGTGTCCTCGAGCGAGCTCAGCACCTTGTACATCGTCGCGAACCCGCCGCGGACGCCCTCATTGGCGACAGCGCCGCGGGTGACGACGCCGTGCCGCTCCAGCAGCTGCTCGGCGGCGGCGTGGGCGCGCACGGTGACATCCGGTTCCGGCAGCGGCAGCAGCGACCAGCGCCCGGCGACCGTCGGCGGACCCGCTTGCTTCGGTGGTGCCAGATGCCGGATGCCGCGGCGACTGACCGTGCGCGCTCGGGTCGGCCCGCCCAGGTAGGCGCGCACCGGGGTGAGCGTGTCGTTGGTGACGAGGCCGGCCCAGGCCAGCTCCCACAGCGCCGCGACCAGCTCCTTGTCGTCCATGCTGCTCACCGCGGTCGACAGTTGGCGGAAGAAGAACCCACCCCCACCGGCGAGCGTGTCGAGCAGTGCGCCCTGCAGCTCGGTGGTGTCGAGGCCCTCCGGCTCCGGCAGGGTCAACGCCAGGGTGTCGGCGAGGTGCAGTGCCAGCCAGCCGTCGCTGCCGGGAAGGGTGCCGCGTCCGGACCAGATCACCTCACCGGATGCGGTGAGTTCGTCAAGCATGGCGGGCGAGTAGTCCCTCACCCGGCTGGGCAGAATCAGGCTCTCCCACGCTGACGCGGGCAGCGCGACGCCGGCGAGCTGCTCGATCACCCGCACGACACCGTCGATGCCGCGCACCTGGTCGGTGACGTGCTGCCAGGCCGGAACGAAGCGGGCGAGGGTGTCGGGGCTGACCGGTTCGACCTCGTGGCGCAGCGCGGCCAGTGAGCGGGCGCGCAGGCGACGCAGCACCTCGGTGTCGCACCACTCCGCGCCGGTGCTGTCGGGCCGGAACTCGCCCTCGGCCACCCGCCGCTGCGACTCCAGCCGGCGCAGCACCTCGGTGGCGACGGCGGTGCCGATGCCGAACCGCTGCGCGACATCCACCGCGGTGAACGGGCCGTGGGTACGCGCATGCCGGGCGACGAGGTCGCCGAGCGGGTCGGGGAGCGGGTCGAGGAAGGCCACCGGAACGCCGAGCGGCACCGGGATGCCGAGAGCGTCACGCAGCCGCGCGGTGTCCTCGATGATGTGCCAGCGCTCGCCGCCCGCGATCGTCGCGGCCAGCACCCGACGATCCGCCACAAGCCCGTCGAGCAACCCGCGCACCAGCCCTTGTGGATCGGCTGCTACCCCGCCACCGGTTCGGCGCGCGTACTCCTCCACATCGAAGCGCTCGGCGACCTCATCCACCGACAGCGGGCCGAGCATCCGGAGCAGATCGACGATGCCCTCGGCGTCGCGCGCCCGCCGGTCCGGCGCAAGCCGTTGCAGTTCCAGCTCGGTCTGGGCGATGACCTCGGCGTCGAGCAGCTCACGCAGCTCGGCGCGGCCGAGCAGTTCTGTGAGGAGTTGCGGGTCGAGGCTGAGGGCTGCCGCTCGGCGCTCGGCGAGCGGCGAGTCGCCCTCGTACATGAACGCGGCGACGTAACCGAACAGCAGCGACCGCGCGAACGGGCTCGCCTGCTCGGTCTCCGTCTCGACAATCCGGATGCGACGGGCTGCGATGTCCGCGAGCACGCCGGTGAGACCGGGCAGGTCGTAGACATCCTGCAGCACCTCCCGCACCGTCTCGAGCACGATCGGGAAGCTCGGGTAGCGGCTGGCCACGGACAGCAGCTGGCTGGACCGCTGCCGCTGCTGCCAGAGCGGCGACCGGCGCGACGGGTTGTAGTTGGGGAGGAGCAGGGCGCGGGCCGCGTTCTCCCGGAACCGGGACGCAAACAGCGCGGAGCCACCCACCTCCTCGGTCACCAGGTCGCCGATCTCCTCCGGCTCGAAGAGGAACAGGTCGGCGCCGGGCGGGTCGGCATCCGTGTCCGGGATCCGCAGGATCACGCCGTCGTCGCTGGCGACCGCCGCACCGTCGATGCCGAACCGCTCACGCAGCCGCGCGCCCACCGCTAGTGCCCACGGGGAGTGCACCGGCAGCCCGAGCGGCGAGTGCAGCACCACCCGCCAGTCGCCCAGCTCGTCCCGGAACCGCTCGACGACGAACGTCTTGTCGGTGGGAACGTACCCGGTCGCTTCCTTCTGCTCGGCGACGAAGGCGACCAGGTTGGCGACCGCGAACTCGTCGAGTCCGGCCGCGGTCGCCTGGGCGCGGGCGTCGGCGTCGGACGCGGTCGACAGTTCGTGGGTGAAGGCGCCGATCGCGCGCCCGAGCTCCGCCGGGCGTCCCAGGCTGTCGCCCTTCCAGAACGGCACCCGCCCCGGCCTGCCGTAGGCGGGCGAGACCAGCACCCGGTCGTGGGTGATCTGCTCGATCTGCCAGCTGGTGGCGCCGAGCGAGAAGACGTCACCGACGCGGGACTCGTAGACCATCTCTTCATCCAGCTCGCCGACTCGTCCGCCGCCGCCGACCATGAACACGCCGAACATGCCGCGGTCGGGAATGGTTCCACCGGAGATCACCGCGAGCCGCTGCGCGCCGGGTCGGCCCTTGATCGTGCCGTCGACCCGGTTCCAGATGATGCGTGGGCGCAGCTCGGCGAACTCGTCGGACGGGTACAGGCCGCTCAGCAGGTCGAGCGTCGCCTCGAACAGGCTGCGCGGCAGGGTCGCGAACGGTGCGCTGCGGCGGACGGTGTCGAACCAGTCGTCGACGCTGAGCTCCTCCAGCGCAACGGCCGCGACGGTCTGCTGCGCGAGGATGTCGAGCGGGTTCTGCGGCACCACCAGTTCCTCGATGAGACCGGCCGACATCCGCCCGCTCGTCACCGCCGAATGCAGCAGGTCGGCGCGGTGCTTCGGGTACAGCACGCCCTTGGAGATCTCGCCGACCTGGTGCCCGGCCCGACCGACACGCTGCAGCCCGCTGGCGACGGATGGCGGCGCCTCCACCTGGATCACCAGGTCGACCGCGCCCATGTCGATGCCCAACTCGAGCGAACTGGTGGCGACGACGCAGCGCAGTCGGCCGGACTTCAGGTCGTCTTCGATGAGGGAGCGCTGATCCTTCGAGACGGAACCGTGGTGGGCGCGCGCGAGGATCGGCTCGATCCCGGCGGTGCGCCCGCTCTGCGCGATCAGGTCGGCCGGGACCTCCTCGGGTGGGAGCTCGATGCCCAGCCGCTCGGCGTAGAGCTCGTTGAGCCGCGCGGTGAGACGCTCGGCCAGGCGCCGCGAGTTGGAGAACACGATCGTCGACCGGTGCTCCAGGATCTGGTCGACGATGCGCTCCTCGACGTGCGGCCAGATCGAGCCCTGCGCGCGAGCACCGGAGGTCTCGCCCTCGGTCACCGAGGTCGTGCCCAGTTCGGTCATGTCCTCGATCGGCACGACGACGCGCAAGTCGAACCGCTTGGCCGACTCTGGGGCGACCACCTGCACCGGCGCGCTGCCGGCCAGGAACCGGGCGACCTCTTCCGGCGGGCGCACGGTCGCGGACAGCCCGATCCGCTGGGCGGGCTTCTCGAGCAGCAGGTCGAGGCGTTCGAGCGACACCGCGAGGTGCGAGCCGCGTTTCGTCGCCGCGACCGCGTGGACCTCGTCGACGATGACCGTCTCCACGTTGCGCAGCGTCTCGCGCGCTTGCGAGGTGAGCATCAGGTACAGCGACTCTGGCGTGGTGATCAGGATGTCGGGCGGATTCCGCAGCATCCGGGCCCGCTCGCCAGCTGGCGTATCGCCCGATCGCACCGCGACCGAGACATCCGGAGGCACGGCGCCCAATCGTTTGGCGGCCTGGGTGATGCCGACGAGCGGCGCCCGCAGGTTGCGCTCGACGTCGACGGCCAGCGCCTTGAGCGGTGAGATGTAGAGCACGCGGGTGGTGCGCGGCTCGATCGGGTCGTGCGCGAGCCGGTCGATGGACCACAGGAACGCCGCCAGGGTCTTGCCGGAGCCGGTCGGGGCGATTACGAGGGCGTTGGAGCCCTGCGAGATGGCGTCCCACGCGCCACGCTGCGCCGGCGTCGGCTCGGGGAACGCCTGACCGAACCACGCCCGCGTCGCCGGGGAGAAACGCTCGAGCGGGTTCACCATCCGACCATTGTCCTGCTTGGCACTGTCAGGCGCCTCACACCCGGTCCGCCGAGCCGGTCACGGCCGCACAGCTCACTGACCGTCGGCGAGGAACTGCTCGGCCAACTTCTTGGGCGCACGCGCCAGCCACGACTCGACGATCACCTCGTACAGTCGATCCGCACCGATGGCATCCAGCCGAACCAGCACGATCGGCCAGCCGTCGAGATGCGGAATCGTAAAGAACAGCGGCATGCCCTCGTCGAGCAGAGCCTGCTTCTCGCCCTCGTCGGACACGTACACGCCAAGGTTGGGTCCGTCCGGCGCCTCATCGCCAAGCACCGCGAGGTCGCTTTTACGCAGCGGACGCTCCCAGGCGAACGACTTCTTTCCCACTTGCCAGGCAAGTCCGTCGTGCGACGGTTTCTCGGCGGCGCCCGGGAGACCCAAAGCGATTCGCCTCACGTCAGTCACGGTCGCCATGCCGCCACGGTACGCCGGACCGACGACGTACGGAATCGCATCCGACCAATCCGCTGCCCGCGGGTGTTTAGAAGCGGCTAGATGCTCTGCCAGCTCGGCTTGTTAGCCCACGCGTAGCGGTAGTACTCGGTGTGCGCGAGCCGGCTGGCGGCATCCTCGTCGACGATGACCGTCGCACGCTGGTGCATTTGAATGACGGATGCGGGCAGCGCGGCGCTGACCGGCCCCTCGACCGCGCCGGCGATCGCGCCGGCCTTGCCCTCGCCGAAGGCCATCAGCACGAGGTGACGGGAGCGCAGGATCGTGCCCAACCCCTGGGTGATCGCCTGGGTGGGAACCTCGTCCAGCGACCCGAAGAACCGGGCATTGTCCCGTCGAGTCTGCATCGTCAACGTCTTGACCCTCGTGAGCGACGACAGCGACGAGCCCGGCTCGTTGAAGCCGATGTGCCCGACCGTCCCGATGCCGAGCAGCTGCAGGTCGATGCCACCGGCATCCGTGATCGCCTGCTCGAAGTCGTCGCCGGCGGTCTGGATGGTCTCCGGGTCTCCGGATGGCACGTGCACGAGTGACGGGGTCAGGTTCAGCGGCTCGGTGACCTCGGCCCTGATTACCGACTTGTAGCTTTGCGGGTGACCCTCGGGCAGCCCGACGTACTCGTCGAGCGCGAAGCCGCGCACCCGGCTGAGGTCGAGGCCATCGGCCGCGGCGCGCGAGGCGAGCGTGCGATAGGCCGGCAGCGGGGTCGAGCCGGTGGCGAGGCCGAGCACCGCATCGCTCTTGCGCGCCAGCAGGTCGAGGATGGCGCCGGCGACCAGGTTGCCCGCGGCTTCCTGGTCGGGGACGATGATGACTTCGGGCATCGGGTCAGCTCTCGGGGTTCGCCCGGCCGCGGCTGGCCTTGGCCTTCTCGGCAACGATCGCGGCGCGCTCGGCGAGGCGGCGCTGGAGAGTCGCCTGCGCATCCTCGATGAACTGCTCGTCGAGCGGCGGGCTGGTGTGCTCGGTCGTGCCGTGGTGCTTGGCGATGAAGGCGTCGAGTTCGGGGCCGGACTCCCACGACGTGATCAGGCAGTAGCGCGGGGCGCTGCCGCGATGCCACACCGCATGCCAGAAGCGCTGCGTGTCGACGATCACCTGGCTGCCGGCGGACAGCGGGATGCGGACCTCGGTCGAGGGGTCCCAGCGGTCCTCGCGCAGGATCAGGTAGGAGTCGGGGTTGTCGGACAGGTTGAAGAATCCGCGGACGATCCAGCCCGTCTCATCCGGGTTGAGCCGGTTGTTGTCGTCCTGGTGCAGGTTGTAGAGGGCGTCGGCGTACTCGTTCGGCTGCAGTTCGATGACGCGGCAGCGGCCGACGTTCGCGCCCGGCTCCTGTGCTCGGCGGGTCAGGTTTGGGGCTTTTTGCACCTGCGAGTCGATCCAGACGCCATCCTTGTCGGTGCGCGGCGGCTCGTGGTGCCAGAACCCGTTGACCTCGATCTCGCCCTTGGCGCTGGCGAGCGGCGCGAAGCGAGTATCGCCAGATGACTTCCAGTCGACATACTCGAGGTCGAGCCATTCCTTCGGGTCGGCTTCCTGGTCGTACCTGTCGAGAACGACAAAGCCGCGCTCGTCGAGCGCGGCCGAGGTGATGTAGCTCATGTGGCGCAGGCTGCCCTTTCGAGATGTGAGGGCGAACGCGTTTTAACTCGCCCAACAAGGCGAGCGTAACACTGTCGATTCGGGCGTTCCCGGCGGCATCCGCCCCTCCGGCAGAGGTTTGTGCCACGGGCAAGCGAACGTTCCGTTGCATTTGGCACAAAGCTCTGCGCCCACGTGCGGGTGCCGCGACTGGCTAGACTCTCGCGAAAAGAGCGGGGGCGTACATGAGCGATCGCGACACCAGTGCAGGGCCGAGGTTCGACCCGCGCTTCCCGCCGGCGTTCCAGCCGGGCTACGACGAGCGGGTGCACCGCGAGGAGCCACCCCGCGTCCCGCTGCGCGAGGCTCCACGCACCGACTTGGATGACCTGATCGCGGCGGCCGCGGCTGACTCGCACGAGGAGCGGATCGCATCCGACCCGGCATTCGACCATGACGACGAGACCCCGGATGCCGCCAAGCCGGCTCCCGCCCAGCAGTGGTGGAGACGGATCAACCCGTACCTGGTGGCACTGGGGTTGATCGGCGTCGCGCTGCTGGCCGGCGCGTGGAACCTCGCTCATGCCTCAGCCAGCGGTGCGTACTTCGCGGGGCCGAGCTCCCAGTTCGACCCCGTGCAGGTGTTCTTCCTGCAGACGGCGATGTTCAGCGTTCCGTTGCTCGGGTCTCTCGGGTTGGCGACTCTGATCTCGGTCGTCGTGATCCTCGCGGCGCGTTGGCGACGCTAGGCGCTCACCGCTAGTACCGCTCGCGGAGGAAGGCGACGATGTCGCCGAGTTCCTCCTGCGAAATGCCGTGCCCCAAGCCCGGGTAGACCTTCTGGGTCAGCGTCGAGTGCTCTGGCAGCCAGCTCTTGGTGAATTCGAGGCGGTCCTCGGTGAAGATCGGGTCGGCCGTGCCGCGGCCCCAGAACACCGGCGGCCTTACCTCGGCCAGGCGTTCGTCGCCTTCACGTTCCTCAGGGATCGCGAAACCGCTCAAGGCGACGGCAAACGCGAACCGCTCGGGCCGGGCGCGCAGCAATTCGAGTGACATCGCGGCACCCTGTGAGAAGCCGAGCAGCCCCACCGTGGTCGACTGTGTGGTGTCGAGCCAGTCGATGATCGCCTGGGTGGACGCTGCCGCGGACTGCCAGCGCGCAGCATCCGGTGCCTGCTCCGGCATCGGGAACCAGCCGTGCCCCGGCCCGTATGGCAAGGGAGCGCGCAGCGACGCGATGACCGGTTCGAGCGGGAGGTAGCTCGCCATGGAGAACAAGTCGCCCTCGTGTGACCCGACCCCGTGCAGCAACAGCAGCAACGGGCGGCTCGCGCGCTCACTTTCCGGGGCTGACCACAGCACGGCATCCGAATCGATCGTCACGTTCATGCCCCAATCCTCGCCCATCGGGTCGGGAGAAAACCGCGCTTTGCGCGGCGGATTCCGGGTAAACCGCCCGACTTGATCGGCTCGTGGGTGAAAATGGGGCATGGCCTCAGTGGGAACCCCCGACCCGAACTCCGCCTGGCTCTCCGACGACGAGCTGGAATCCGTCCGCCGTCGGCTGCCGCTGATCTACGTCGAGGCGGTGCCGGTGCGCGTGGATGGCCTCGGCCAGGTGATCGAGGTCGGCGTGCTGTTGCGCGCGTCGGCGGGTGAGATGAGCCGGACCATCGTGTCCGGTCGGGTGATGTACGGGGAGACGCTTCGGGAGGCGCTGTTCCGCCACCTGGAGAAGGACCTCGGGCCGATGGCGTTCCCGCAGCTGCCGGCGAGCCCGATCCCGTTCCAGGTCGCCGAGTACTTCCCGCTGCCGGGCATCAGCGCGTTCACCGACTCGCGGCAGCACGCGGTATCGCTTGCGTATGTGGTTCCGGTCACCGGGACCACCGAGCCGCGACAGGATGCGCTCGAGCTGACCTGGCTGACCCCGGAAGCGGCCTGCAGCGAGGAGATCAACCGGGAGATGGAGGGCGGCAGGGGAGCCCTGCTGAAGGCCGCGCTGGCGTCGGTGGGGCGGCTCGGCTAGTCGCCTGGCGGGGTTCGGTCATCCGCGCCCATTCCGGCGGACCGCGCGAGTTCCGGTCAACCGCGCCCGGTGTGCGGGGTGCGGATGTCCGGATGCGGCGCGTAACGGTGGTGGAGCTTGTCGAGTCCCGCTAGTGCGGTCGCGCCCCGCACCATCCGGATCTCGCTGAGTGACGCGCCGTCGATCTCGAACGGTTTCGCCGCGCCATCCGGAACGAACCCGTTGCGCCGGTAGAACGCGATCGCCCGCGGATTGCCAGCGGAGACCCACACCGACGCCGGGTTGTCTCCAAGCGCCGCATCGATAAGCGCCTGCCCGGCGCCGATACCGTGGTGCGCGGCGACGAGGTAGATCATGTAGAGCTCAAGCGGCGCAGGCGGATTCTCCTCCCGCGACGGGCCCGCCACCGCGAACCCGACTATCTGACCGTCGACCTCGGCGACGAAGCGGCCGCCGTCATGTGCATTCCGTTCAATCGCGCGGCGCCATCCGTCCGCGCGCTGGGCAGGGTCGAGACCAGCGAGCAGGTCGGCAGGCAGTTCGTGCGCGTAGGTCTCCTGCCACGACTGCACATGCACAAGGCCGAGGCGGTCGGCGTCCTCGACGCGGGCCGGGCGAATGGTGAACGACATGCGGCGACCTTAGTGCCGCGCAATCGCCGCCCACAACGCCGAGTTGCCCACTCTCGCCCCCGTTCCGGTCGGAAACTGGGGGCAAAAGTGGGCAACTCGGGTATCGATTGGTCAGAGATTGGCCTCCGGATGACCGGGAAGGGCGCTCTTCGACCCCTCGCGGCTCTCGATGCGGCTCGTAAGTGAGGGATCAGCCCTGCGCGCGGCGACCGGTGCGGCGCTCGCCGCCGGATGCGACAGGCGTGGACGTGCTGTACGTGCGCGCCGACGAGCGGCTGCGCGGGGCGTGAGCGTTGGCGCGCTCGCCTTGAGCCGACTGCCCGGTGCGCTTGCGCTGTCCCGAGCGAGCCTGGTCCGAGCTTCGCTGGCCGCGCGACTGCTCGCCACGCGAAACCTGCCCGGCCTGAGCGCCCTGACCACCGCGGTTCGCGCGCTTCCGGCGGGCGTTTGCGCCCTGCGACATGCCGCCGCCACCACCGCGCTGCTGCTGCACCACGCGCGGCGCGGGCTTCACGAACGCGGCGACCTCGCCGACGAGCGCGGTCACGGCGGCCGCCTCGGCGGTCACCTGCTGCGGCCGCGCGGTAATCGCGGCCTTGCGCAGCAGCGACGCGACGTCCGAGCGCTGGGCCGGCAGCACGATGGTGACAACGTCACCGTTGCTCCCGGCACGCGCGGTGCGGCCGCTGCGGTGCAGGTAGGCCTTGTGCTCTGCCGGCGGGTCGACGTGCACCACAAGTTCGACGTCGTCGACGTGCACGCCGCGCGCCGCGACATCCGTCGCCACGAGAACCTTCGCCTCACCGGATGCGAACGCGGCCAGGTTGCGGTCACGCTGCGGCTGGGAGAGATTGCCGTGCAGGTCGACCGACGGGATCCCCGACTCGGTCAGCTGCTTGGCCAGCTTCTTGGCGTGGTGCTTGGTGCGCATGAACAGGATGCGACGTCCAGTGCCGGAGGCAAGCGTGTTGATCAGGCGCTTCTTCGCTTCGACATCGGCGACCTCGAAAACGTGGTGGGTCATCGCGTCGACGTGGCTCGTCGCTTCGTCGACCGAGTGCAGGATCTCGTCGTGCAGGTAGCGCTTGACGAGCTTGTCGACGCCGTTGTCCAAAGTGGCGGAGAACAGCATCCGCTGGCCGCCATCCGGAGTCTTGTTCAGGATGCGCGTGACCACGGGCAGGAAGCCCAGGTCGGCCATGTGGTCTGCCTCGTCGAGCACGGTGATCTCGATGGCGTCGAGGGTGAGGTGACCCTGCTGCATCAGATCCTCGAGGCGACCAGGGCAGGCGACGACGATGTCGACGCCGGCCTTGAGCGCGGCAACCTGGCGCTGCTGCGAAACGCCGCCGAAGATCGTGGTGAGCTTCAGGTCGTACGAAGCGGCGAGGGGTTCCATAGCCGCGGAGATCTGGGTGGCAAGCTCACGGGTCGGTGCAAGCACGAGGGCATGCGGCCGACCGGACTGCCGGCGTCCGCCGTTCGAGAGGCGCGCGACGAGCGGGATGGAGAACGCGAGCGTCTTGCCGCTGCCGGTCTTGCCGCGGCCGAGCACGTCGCGGCCGCGAAGGGTGTCGGGCAGGGTGTCCTGCTGGATCGGGAAGGGGCTCGTGATGCCGCTCTTTTCGAGAGCGGCGACGAGCGGTGCGGGCACGCCGAGCGCGCCGAAGCTGGTTTCAGACATAGAGGTGTTTCAGTGCTTTCGCATTGGCGTCAGGGCGTGCGGTCGCACGCGAATAATGGGCCTGACGGAAGATGGCGAAGATGGCGGATGCCACATTCAATTCGCCGCATGAAATCAATCGCGCCCAACAGGGCGGAGAAGCGTTCTACGACGCAGGGAGCACCATTCGGCGCTCGCAAGATGACACCAGCGTAGCAGGCGGCCCGGGTCAGCCCCTGCGATAGAGCTCGGACGCGATCGACAGGTCCTCCCAGGACATGCCGGTGCTCTTGAAGATCCGCGGGCGCGACCAGTCGACCGGCACTGCCCCGGTGACCAGGTCGCGCATGCCGGTAAGGGCATCCGGGCTCAGCCGTCCCTCGGCCACCGGGATCATCACGTCGCCGGCCTCGCGCAGCGAAACCGGCACCGATTCGACCACCACCTGCGACCGAGCGACGAGGGCGCTGTCGACTTCACGCGCGTCGGCGGCGTGCGCGCCGACCGCCAGAATGCATGCGGTGTCCGGCACCAGCGCGCCGTCGAACAGCGGCTCGGTCGCCGTGGTCGCGCACACGATCACGTCGGCGTCGCGGATCGCCTTAACGGTGCCGACTTCGGCGCTGATCCCGGATGCGCGCACCGTCTCGGCCGCGCTCGCCGCACGCTCCTGGTTGCGCGCAACGATGGTCACGTGCTCCAGCCGCCGGATGCTGCGCATCGCCTCGACGTGCCCGAGCGCCTGCGGGCCTGAGCCGAACACGACCAGCCGTGGCGCGTCATCCGGAACCAGCAGGTCGGCCGCCGCCGCAGACACCGCCGGAGTGCGCAGCGTGGTCAGCGCCGCGCCATCAAGGAGCGCGACGGGGCTGAGGGTTGCCGCATCGGTGAGCACGTAGACGCCCTGGATGAGAGGCAGCCCGCGAGCCGGATTCTCGGCCGCCACGGTGAGCACCTTCACCCCGGCGAACTGTGATGACTCGCTCGGCATGAGCAGGAACTTCCCCTGAGCCAGATCGACCGAGCCGCGCTCGAAGTCGGCATCCGGGTCGAGTCCGTTGCGCAGGTCGCGCTGGAGGGTGCGCACCGCGTCGAGGTAGTTCATGCGCTCGAAGATGTCGTCTGCCGTGAGGAAGTGGAGGGTGGTCATGTTGCGTGATGCTACCCGGCTGCCAGGGGCGCTCCGCCCGGTCGATTAGCATTTGCGCGTGCCACTACCGCTTTCGCAGAGCCAGTACCAGGTGCGTTTCGACTGGGGGATCGAGGGCGCGCGCACGGTCGCGCCGGATGTCGATGTGATCGTCGTCGTCGACGTGCTGTCGTTCACGACCATGGTCGGGATCGCGCTCGAATACGGCATCGAGGTGCTGCCGTTCGATGGCACGGATGCTGCGCGCTACGCGAGCGAGCACGCTGCGGTCCTCGCGGGGAAGCGCGGTTCGCCGCTGAGCCTCTCGCCGTCCAGCGTCGGACCTGAACATGCCGGCACCAGAGTGGTCGTGCAGTCGCCGAACGGCTCTCGGATCAGCGCGGCGCTGCGCGGTGATGTACCGATCGTCGCCGGTTCGCTCCGCAACCGGAGCGCGGTCGCCGAGTGGGTGCTCGCCAGGCAGGCCGAGAAGGCGGATCGGTTCTCGGTGGCTGTGATCGCATCTGGTGAGGCGCGCGGCGATGGGACCTCGCGCTTCGCGGTCGAGGATCTGCTCGGCGCCGGCGCGATCATCGACGCGCTCGCCGCGGTTGGCATCGACTACTGCTCCCCGGAGGCAGCTGCCGCCTCCGCCGCGTTCACCGGGCTGCGCAATGCGATCGGCCACCTGGTGAGCGCCTCGGCAAGCGGCAAGGAACTCGAGGAGTGGGGCTTCTCGCAGGACGTCGAGCTGGCGACCCGGGTCGACTCGTCGACCATCGTGCCGGTGCTGCGCGGTGAAGCCTTCGTCGCCGCTCGGTGATCGCGAGCGCTCGGTCAGCTCGCGGATGCCGCCCGGCGGCGCGTCGCGGCTGAGACGGTCCGCTTCGTCCAGTTGATCAGGTTCGAGCGGTCGAAGCGGCGCGAGCACTTGCCGCACGACATCGCCCGGGTCGGCTTCCGGTAGCGGAAGAACTCGTGACCCGCTGGGCACGCACCGACCCACGGAGCGAGCTCATCGGCGACCTCGCCGTGATGCAGCCGTCCGCCCTCGTATCCGATCTCGCGCGCGATCTTCTTCCAGCGCGGCCCGTGTCCGGAGCCCTGCCCGGCCATCGCGTGCGCTACCTCGTGCAGCAGCACCTGATGAATCTCGTCATCCTCGTAGCGCGCGGCCAGGTAGCGCGACACCGTGATGCGCTTGCGTGTGTAGTTGCACAACCCGGCCCGAGTCTTCGCTGTGTCGAAGCCGAAACTCCACTCGGTGGGGTCGAGATGCAGCGCAATCAGGGCCTCCGCCCATCGCCGCACTCGAACCAGATCCGCCACGAATCGAGGCTAACCGCTGCCGGCGACGCTCTCCGACCCGGCGCTCCCGACAGGGCAGTCTCCCGCGGCAAACCGACCTGTGAACGAGCAGACGACGCGGGTCAGAGCCGCGACTCGACGATCTGCGCGGCGAACAGCGAGCTCTGCACCTGGTCATCCGGTGCGCCGATCCGCTCCCGCATCGCGGCTGCGGTACGGAAATCCTGCAGCGCTCCGGCGAAGTCCCCGTGGTCGAACAGCACCTTCCCGCGGTGCTGCAGTGCGAACGCCTCCGTGGCCGCCCAGTCGTGAGTGCGCGCCTCATCGATGCACGCGGTGAGCTCGCGCCGGGCGTCGTCGAGCTTGCCCTGTTCCTGCTGCACCTGCGCTCGCCGGATGCGAGCCCGGCAGATGGACTCCCGATCGCCGGTCATGCGCGCGTTCCGCAGGGCCGCGTTGGCGGCATCCCACGCGTCGTCGATGCGCCCGACCATCCGCAGCAGGGCGACCTTCTCGTTGATGGACTCGGTGTCGCGGCGGTTCTCGAGCTCCGCGAGCCGGTCCCCGGCCGCCTGGAGGTCGACCTGTTCACGAAGTGTTGTCGGGTCGTAACCGAGAATGATGTCCACTGGCCCTCCCGAGGTGTCGAACCAACGCTAGCCCTCGCGAAGCGGCTCCAGCCGGACCTGCATCAGCTTGTCGTCACCTTCGCGCGGGGTTCCGCGGCCGTCGGTGTTGTTGGTGAGCACCCAGAGGCTCCCATCCGGACCAGGAACCGCGTCGCGCAGCCGGCCGAACTCGCCCTCGAACCACGCGACCGCATCCACCCCGCCGGTCGCGAACGGGTAGATCGCCCACAGTCGCTCGCCGCGCAGTGCGGCCATGAACAGCGTCTGGTCGACGTAGGCGAGACCGCTCGGGCTGGCATCGGATGTCGGCCACTGGTAGACCGGGTCGATCAGGCCGGCGACCTGCCCTACGCCCTCGACGATGGGCCAGCCGTAGTTGCCGCCAGGCGTGATGCGGTTCAGCTCGTCCCAGGTGTTCTGCCCGAATTCGGATGCCCATAGCTGGCCGTCCTCGTCCCACGCGAGCCCCTGCGGGTTGCGGTGCCCGAACGAGTACACCGGCGAGCCGCTGGTCGGGTTGTCGACCGGAACCGAGCCATCCGGCTCCAGGCGGAGGATCTTGCCGTTGAGCGTGTTCGGGTCTTGCGCGAGCGAGGGGTCGCCCGCGTCCCCGGCGGTCACGTACAGGTTGCCGTCCGGTCCGAACGCGATGCGGCCGCCGTTGTGGTTGCTGGCCTTCCGGATGCCCGTGATGATCGGTTCGGCGTCCCCAAGGGAGTACGCGCCGGGCCGCCCGTTCAGCAGCATCCGGACCACCCTGTTGTCGGATTCCCCGGTGAAGTAGGCGTACAGCCAGATGGTGTCGCCGAGTTCGAGGGTGGTGATGCCGAGCAGACCGCCCTCACCGGCGGGCGCGACCCCGTCGATCTTGCCGACCTCGCGGACCTGGCCGTCGGTGAACTCCTTGATGAGTGCGGTGTCGCGTTCGCTGATCAGCGCGGAGCCGCCTTTGAGTCGGGCCACCGACCACGGCGAGGTCAGGCCGGTCGCGAGCACCTCCGGTGTTCCGGCCGGTTGAACCGGGGTGGTCTGCGGCGAACTGGTCGGCGGCGTGAACGTGCTCCCGCTCGGGGCCGGCCCCGGTGACGAGGTGCAGCCGGCGAGCAGGCCGAGCGTTGCCACGACCACCAGCATCCGCGAGCGCATCCGACGCTCTCCTCGTCCATCCTCCTGCCACGCCAGCCGAAAACGCAGGAGATCAGACCCGAATCGGGCGTTCTGGCACCGATTCGAGCCGGGAGCGCCTGATCTCCTGCATTTTCAGAACCCGGGTCGGTCAGCGCTCGCGGAAGATGCTCGAGTTCGGGGCCGGGGACGGCATCGCGGTGGCATCGGTGATGATCGGCGCGCCGGCGATCCAATCGACAAGCTCCTTGCCGGTGATGACCTTCGCCGGATGCGGCCCGCCGGCCAGCAGGCGCGGCATCCACTCCATCGGCAACTCGGTCGCCGAGCCGGCCAGCACGACGTTCCCGAACCGCCGCCCCTTCAGGATGCTCGGCTCGGCCAGCGCCGCGACGTTGCCGACCACCTCGCGCAAGGTCGCGGTCTGCGCTCGCGCAAAAGCAAGGCCGGGGCCGTCCGCGACGTTCACCAGGATCACGCCGGTCGGGGCCAACAGCGCCGCCGCGCTCCGGTAGAACTCGACACTCGTCACGTGCGCGGGCGTGCGCGAACCGCTGAAGACATCGACGATCAGCAGGTCGACGGCGCCGGTGAGTCCGGGTGGCAGCCGCTCCAGCACGTCGCGCGCGTCACCGTAACGCACCCGAATCGACGCCTGACGCGACCACGGCAGGTGTTCGCGCACCAGGTCCACCAGGTCGCTCTCCAGCTCGATCACCTGCTGCCTGGACCCCGGCCGGGTGGCCTCGATGTAGCGCGGCAGGGTCAGCGCCCCCGCACCGAGGTGCACTGCGGTGATCGGGCCATCCGGCAGCTGGTCGATCACGTGCCCCATCCGCTGCACATACTCGAAGAACAGCTGTGACGGGTCGTCGATGTTGACGTGCGACTGCGGCGTCCCGTCCACGATGAGCGTGAACGAGCCGGGCACCCACCGGTCCGGCTCGATGACCGCGCGGTGGCCGCTGAGCTTCAACACTCGGGAGGGGAACTGCTGCATCATCCGATCATTCCGCACCCGGCTGGGTTCACCGCTCTTCACGCCGATGATCCGGATGCCGCAGCGTCACTCCTCGGTGCGGAATCCGGATGCCTTGTGCGTACCGTCGCAGAACGGCTTGATCGAGGAGAGGCCGCACCGGCACAGCGCGACGGTCTTCCGGTGCGCATCGATGGGCTCGCCGTCCGCGCCGAGGATTTCGAACTCGCCGCGCAGCAGGAGCGGCCCATCCGGGCAGAGCTCGATCGACCCCTGTCGCTCAGGCACGGTTTCGCATCCCTGCTAGACCACGTGCGCTGGCTGCCCGCTTGATCCTGGCGCCGGAATACCGCACCCCACCGGTGGCGCGCGTCGCCAGCGCGACCCACGACGTGACCGCTCGCTCGGCAACCCAGAGCGGCGCCCACAACGCCGACGTCGCCGGAAACACGGTCCGCCCCGAGCCGCGGCGACGGCCGACCTCGGCGACCGCCACCGCGGTGAGCGCGCCGACCAGCAATGGCAGTGGCCTGCCCCTGGTGGCGATGGCCGCGGGCAGCAGCGCCAACTCGACGGCGAGGCGAGCGGGCTGCGCGAGCGAGTCGTAGGCCTGGCGCACGCGCTGCTCGGCGAACTGCTCGGGGGTCGGCGGCAGCCGGCGCACGTAGAGGTCGAGCGCGATGCTCTCCCGCCCGCCGGCCGAGGTAATGGTGCGAATGAGTTCGAGGTTCTCGAACAGCACATCCCCGTCGTAGCCGCCCGTGTTCATCAGGGTGCTGCGCCGGAAGCCCAGGGTGCCGGGGTAGTCGGCACCGAAGGCGCGATTGATCAGCATCCGTCCGGTGTCCCAGCGTGCCTGCCAGGGAAGCGGATCGTAGTAGTTCTGCGGTCGCACCAGGTCGGCGCCTTCGAGCTGCTCGACCAGGGCGCGGAAGGTCACCGGCCCGTATCGCACGTCGTCGTCCGCGACTACGACGAGTTCGTGCCGCGCGTGCCGCACTCCGGTCATGACTCCGGCCACCTTCCCGTTGCCGCCGGGCCAGAATTCCGGCCGCAGGTGACGAACGTCGCTCGGCAGCACTTGTGCGTGCTCCTCGAACAACGCTGCGGGCGAGCCGTCGACGACGGTCACGTCCGCGCCGTTCTTCAGGTGGTGGAGGTAGCGCACCAGCTCCGGCAGCCGCGAATCCTCCTGCCACTTGAGCGGAAGCACATACTCGACCGGGAATCTCGGCATCAGGCGGTCACCTGCTGCCGAAGCGACGATTGGCCCGTTGTCCATGCGGCAAGGATGCGCTCGCCGACAATGCCGTCGATGGTCAGGCAAGCGGATGCGCCGAACAGCACATCATCGAGCAGTGCCGGTTCTGCCTCGACCAGGCCGCCGGCAAGATTGCGGGCCGCAATCTGCTCGTGGACGGCATCCGCTTCGACGTGTTCGTCGAAGTACCAGGTGACGTCGTCATCGAACCCGTTGCGACGGAACCCGTTGCCGTAGAGCTTGTTCGGGATCGAGGAGGTCATCTCGAACGCGGCAAGGTGTCCAACGATGGCGCCGCGCAGGCGCCGGTGCAGTCCGAACAGCGACATCATGTTGGCGGATGCGAGGGTGATCGCCGGGACCTGATCGATGTAGGCGCCGTAGCTGTCGTCAAGTCCGAGACCGCGCATGGTCTGGGCGAAGATGGCCGCGTGCATCCGTGCGGGGTCCCCGCCGCCGTATTCATCGGCTTCGATCTCGACCAGGGCGGCTTTGGCCACGCCCTCGAGCCGTGGGATGGCCCACGCGTGCGGGTCGGCTTCCTTCAGCTGGTAGATCGAGCGTTGGATGAGGAATTCGCGCAGCTGGGTCTCATCGGCCTGGCGCGCGACGAAGCGCGAGAGGCTCGGTCCGCCGGTGTCCGCGGTCAGCTCGAACAGCGCGTCGGCCACTGCGCGCCTGGTTGGCTCGGGTCGGGTCGGGCGCGGTACGACCTCCCGCAGCCTGGATTCGAAGGCAGCCTCGATGAGCGCGCGGATCGCAAGGAGCTCCGGATGCCACTCCCACCGATCCGCGACTGAGTCAACACCCCGGTAGTGGAGTTCGTACAGCACGAACAGTGCCACCTGCAGGTCGTCGTCGGTGAGCACGTCGTCCGTGCCGGTCACGGCCTCAGCGATCGCGCCGTTCGCACTGTGCGCCCCCGGCTCCGACTGCACCAGGAGTGAGAAGAGCGCTTCGCTGGCGTGGCCGCGTGCCTCGGGTAACTGCATCGTCTCTCCCGCCTCGGGACTGCGAGCGTAGCCACTCAATGACGGCGATCAGTGGGGGTCGTCTGGATGATTGCTGGACATTGCCCGTGAGCCGCGGTTGTTCAGTTTCGCGGCGGTACCGTTCAGAACATGAGGGCGTTGGCTGTTCTGCTGGGAGCTGGCGTGCTGCTCGTGGGCGGATGCGCATCGCCGCCGGATGAATCAGCTGTCGGTGACGTCGCGGTCCAATTCCACGAGGCCGCGGACGGCGGCGACTTCGAGGCGGCCTGCGGGCTGTTGATCGCGACCGCACGACAAGAAGTTGAAGCCACCACCGGCGTCGACTGCGCCGATGGCCTGGCTTCGCTTGACCTGCCGTCGGCCGGTGGAATTCGAGACGTCAAGGCCTACGGCCGCGCGGCGCAGGTACAGCTGGAGCACGACACCGTGTTCCTGGCGCTCGAACCGGAGGGCTGGCTCGTCATCGGCGCCGGCTGCACGCCGGTTCCGGATCGACCGTACAACTGCGACGTGAAGGTGGGATGAGGTGAAGGCAACGTTCATCATCTGGCTCTCGGTGGTCGGCGTCGGCCTCATCTGCATGATCACCGTCGGTCTGCTGCACCAATAGGAGAGGACAGGCGAGATGGCCGCAATCAGACGCAATGGGCTGAGTCTGTTCTTCCTCGCCATCTTCCTCGGCGCCCTCATCGGTCAGGCCTTCGTGGGTCACGCACTCTTCAACCAGCAGCAACTCAGCAACGGCCTCAGCGAGGTCGGCTTCTGGTGGTACGTGACCTCGTCGGCGTTCCTGGTCGACGTGTCGGAGAACTGGCAGTCCGAGTACCTGCAGTTCTTCCTCTATATAGGGGCAACCATCTGGCTGGTGCAGCGGGGCTCACCCGAGTCCAAGGAGCTGAACAGCGAAGGAGTGGAGAGCGATAAGGAACAGAAGGTCGGGCGTTACGCCGAGGACGATTCGCCGACGTGGGCCAAGGTCGATGGCTTCCGGCGCTGGGTGTACTCCAACTCGCTGCTCATCGTGATGGGCGCGATCTTCCTCGCATCGTGGTTCGCGCAATCGGTCACCGGCTTGACCGCCTACAACCAGGAGCAGCTGTCAAACCTGCAAGACCCGCTCGAGTTTGGCCCCTTCCTCGCTTCGCCGGACTTCTGGAGTCGCACACTGCAGAACTGGCAATCCGAATTCCTCGCCGTCGGCAGCATGGTCGTGCTGTCGATCTACCTGCGGCAACGTGGATCTCCTGAATCCAAGCCGGTGGGGGAGCCGCACGCGTCGACCGGGGTCACCGGCTGACTGCCGTTGGTTGAGGGATCTCGACAGACTCGACCACCGTGGGCCAGCGAAATGCCACGCGCGGGTCTAATTGCCAGGCGCGGGTCGAATTTGACCCGCGCATGAGGGTTCGACCCGCGCGTGTGCCCAACGGGGTCTCGACAGGCTCGACCACCGGGAAGATCGCTCCGCGTTCCCCCGGGGGCCAGTGGTTTTGCCGACCCTGCGCGTATACCTGAAAACGCGATTTCGGTCAAGAATTCGGCTGGACACGGCGTGCCGCCTCGCCTATGATGGTTCTTTGCGCTCCCAGATAATCTGTGCCTTCATATTGCGGTCGGCTGCGCGTGCCCGGATGACTCATCCAACGGCATAACCCTATGAGGTTCTGGCGAGCGATCACCCCACACAACACCACCTACAGTAAAGGGCCTTCAGAGCAGGCCCACCGGAGGTTATTTCCTTGGCTGCTGCGCGCAACGCATCCACCAGCAAGACTCTCAAGAACGGCCGCTCAGCTTCGCGGCTTTCGTTCGCCAAAATCACTGACACGCTAACAGTTCCCGATCTGCTCGCACTGCAGACCGAGAGCTTCGATTGGCTCGTCGGAAACGACAACTGGGTTCAACGCGCCGCTGCCGCCAAGGCCGCCGGTCGCCAGGACCTTCCGTCGCTCACCGGCCTCGAGGAGATCTTCGAGGAGATCTCCCCGATCGAGGACATCGGCGAGACGATGCAGCTGTCGTTCACCAACCCCTTCCTGGAGGAGAAGAAGTACTCGATCGACGAGTGCAAGGAGAAGGGCAAGACCTACGCTGCCCCGCTCTACGTCGAAGCCGAGTTCATGAACCACCTCACCGGTGAGATCAAGACCCAGACGGTCTTCATGGGCGACTTCCCGCTCATGACCCCCAAGGGCACCTTCATCATCAACGGCACCGAGCGTGTCGTCGTCTCCCAGCTCGTCCGTTCGCCCGGCGTCTACTTCGACCGCACCCCGGAGAAGACCAGCGACAAGGACATCTACTCGGCGCGCATCATCCCGAGCCGCGGCGCATGGCTCGAGTTCGAGATCGACAAGCGCGACCAGGTCGGCGTTCGCATCGACCGCAAGCGCAAGCAGTCCGTCACCGTGTTCCTCAAGGCGCTCGGCATGACGAGCGAGGAGATCCTCGGCGAGTTCAAGGGCTACGCGTCCATCGAGGCGACCCTGGAGAAGGACACCGTCCTCACCAAGGAAGAGGCGCTCAAGGACATCTACCGCAAGCTCCGCCCGGGCGAGCAGGTGGCTGCCGAGGCCGCGCGTGCGCTCCTCGACAACTTCTACTTCAACCCCAAGCGCTACGACCTCGCCAAGGTCGGCCGCTACAAGATCAACCGCAAGCTCGGAATCGACGCACCGCTGTCGGACTCCGTGCTCACGCAGGCCGACATCATCGCGACGATCAAGTACCTCGTTGCGCTGCACGAGGAGCAGACGACCATCCAGGGCGTCCGCGACGGCAAGAAGGTCGACATCCGCCTCGACGTGGACGACATCGACCACTTCGGCAACCGTCGCATCCGCGCGGTGGGCGAGCTCATCCAGAACCAGGTCCGCACCGGTCTGTCCCGCATGGAGCGTGTCGTCCGCGAGCGCATGACCACGCAGGACATCGAGGCCATCACGCCGCAGACGCTCATCAACGTGCGTCCGGTCGTCGCCGCGATCAAGGAGTTCTTCGGAACGAGCCAGCTGTCGCAGTTCATGGACCAGAACAACCCGCTCGCGGGTCTGACCCACAAGCGTCGCCTGTCGGCGCTTGGCCCCGGTGGTCTGTCGCGTGAGCGTGCGGGCGTCGAGGTCCGTGACGTCCACCCGTCGCACTACGGCCGCATGTGCCCGATCGAGACCCCTGAAGGCCCGAACATCGGCCTCATCGGCTCGCTCGCGACCTTCGCGCGGATCAACTCGTTCGGCTTCATCGAGACGCCGTACCGCCGCGTGGTCAAGGGCAAGGTCACCGAGAACATCGACTACCTCACCGCGAGTGAGGAAGACGAGTTCGTCGTCGCACAGGCCAACGCGCCGCTGACCGCCGACTCGCGCTTCGCCGAGGAGCGCGTGCTCGCCCGGTCGAAGGGTGGCGAGGTCGACCTGTTCACGCACGACGAGATCGGCTACATGGATGTCTCGCCGCGCCAGATGGTGTCGGTCGCGACGTCGCTCATCCCGTTCCTCGAGCACGACGACGCGAACCGCGCCCTGATGGGTGCGAACATGCAGCGTCAGGCTGTCCCGCTGCTGCGCAGCGAGAGCCCGCTGGTCGGAACCGGTATGGAGGGCTACGCAGCCATCGACGCCGGAGACGTGGTCACCGCCACCAAGGCCGGTGTCGTCTCCGAGGTGTCGGCGGATGTCGTCACCATCCAGCTCGACGAGGGCGGCACGCAGGACTACTACCTGCGCAAGTTCGACCGCTCCAACCAGGGCACCAGCTACAACCACCGCGTCATCGTCGGCGCGGGTGACCGCGTCGAGGCCGGCGAGGTCATCGCGGATGGCCCCGCCACCGAGAACGGTGAGCTCGCACTGGGCAAGAACCTGCTCGTCGCGTTCATGCCGTGGGAGGGCCACAACTTCGAAGACGCCATCATCCTCAGCCAGAACCTGGTCAAGGATGACGTGCTCTCCTCGATCCACATCGAGGAGTACGAGGTCGACGCTCGCGACACCAAGCTGGGCAAGGAGGAGATCACCCGTGATCTCCCCAACGTCAGCCCCGAGCTGCTCGCCGACCTGGACGAGCGCGGCATCATCCGCATCGGCGCCGAGGTTCGTCCCGGTGACATCCTCGTCGGCAAGGTGACCCCGAAGGGTGAGACCGAGCTGTCGGCCGAGGAGCGCCTGCTGCGCGCGATCTTCAACGAGAAGAGCCGCGAGGTCCGTGACACGAGCCTCAAGGTGCCGCACGGTGAAGAGGGAACCGTCATCGGCGTGAAGGTGTTCGACGCGCAGGACGGCGACGACGAGCTCGGCTCGGGCGTCAACCAGCGTGTTGTCGTGTTCATCGCCCAGAAGCGCAAGATCACCGAGGGTGACAAGCTCGCTGGCCGTCACGGCAACAAGGGCGTCATCGCGAAGATCCTGCCGGTCGAGGACATGCCGTTCCTCGCCGATGGAACTCCGGTCGACATCATCCTGAACCCGCTCGGTGTGCCCGGTCGTATGAACTTCGGCCAGGTGCTGGAGATCCACCTCGGTTGGGCCGCGAAGCAGGGCTGGGAGGTGGACCGCAAGCAGAAGTGGGCCGCCGGCCTGCCCGAGGCTGCGCACAACGCCGAGCCCGGCACTCGCGTCGCCACCCCGGTGTTCGACGGTGCGTCGGAGGAGGAGATCGCTGGTCTGCTCGACTCGACCCGCCCGAACCGTGACGGCGAGCGTCTGATCGGCTCCACCGGCAAGACCGTGCTCTTCGACGGTCGTAGCGGCGAGCCCTTCCCGGACCCGATCTCGGTCGGCTACATGTACATCCTGAAGCTGCACCACCTGGTCGACGACAAGATCCACGCGCGTTCGACCGGACCGTACTCGATGATCACCCAGCAGCCGCTCGGTGGTAAGGCACAGTTCGGTGGCCAGCGCTTCGGTGAGATGGAGGTGTGGGCGCTCGAGGCATACGGTGCCGCGTACGCCCTGCAGGAGCTGCTCACGATCAAGTCCGACGACATCCTCGGCCGCGTCAAGGTCTACGAGGCGATCGTCAAGGGCGAGAACATCCAGGAGCCCGGCATTCCGGAGTCGTTCAAGGTGCTCATCAAGGAAATGCAGTCGCTGTGCCTGAACGTCGAGGTGCTCTCGGCGGATGGCCAGGCGGTCAGCCTCAAGGACACGGATGACGAGGTCTTCCGTGCCGCTGAAGAGCTCGGCATCAACATTTCCGCGCGGTTCGAGAACTCGTCCATCGACGAGATCTGATCCTCACGCCACGACGAATTTCCAAGATTTCTACAACAGGAGAAAAATTGCTCGACGTTACAACGTTTGATGAGCTGCGCATCGGCCTCGCAACGGCTGATGACATCCGTCGCTGGTCCCACGGTGAGGTCAAGAAGCCCGAGACCATCAACTACCGCACGCTGAAGCCCGAGAAAGACGGCCTCTTCGGAGAGCAGATCTTCGGCCCCAGCCGTGACTGGGAGTGTGCCTGCGGCAAGTACAAGCGCGTGCGCTTCAAGGGCATCGTCTGTGAGCGCTGCGGTGTCGAGGTCACCAAGTCCTCGGTCCGTCGCGAGCGCATGGGCCACATCGAGCTCGCCGCGCCGGTCACCCACATCTGGTACTTCAAGGGTGTCCCGAGCCGTCTCGGCTACCTGCTCGACATGGCGCCGAAGGACCTTGAGAAGGTCATCTACTTCGCCGCGTACATGATCATCTCGGTCGACGAGGATGCTCGTCACGCCGACATGCCTGGCCTTGAGAACGAGCTCCGCCTCGAGATCAAGGAGCTGGAGAACCAGCGCGACGCCCGCGTCGCCGAGCGCCTGCAGAAGCTCGAAGAGGACCTCGCGGCCCTCGAGGCTGAGGGTGCGAAGGCCGACCAGAAGCGTCGCACCAAGGACGGCGGCGAGAAGGAGATGTCGCAGATCCGCAAGTCGTACGACGAGCAGATCAGCCACCTCGAGCGCGTGTGGGACGACTTCCGCAACCTCAAGGTCGGCGACCTCAAGCCCGAGGACGCCGTGTTCCACGAGCTGCAGGACCGCTTCGGCATCTACTTCGAGGGCTACATGGGCGCCGAGGCGATCAAGCGTCGCCTCGAGAGCTTCGACCTCCAGGCATCCTCCGACGAGCTGCACGACCAGATCGCCAACGGCAAGGGCCAGAAGAAGATCCGCGCGATCAAGCGACTCCGTGTCGTGAACTCGTTCCTGCAGACCGGCAACTCGCCTGCGGCGATGGTCCTCGACGTGGTCCCGGTGATCCCGCCGGAGCTGCGCCCGATGGTCCAGCTGGACGGTGGCCGCTTCGCGACCTCCGACCTGAACGACCTGTACCGTCGCGTGATCAACCGCAACAACCGTCTGCGTCGTCTGCTCGACCTCGGTGCTCCCGAGATCATCGTGAACAACGAGAAGCGGATGCTGCAGGAGGCCGTCGACGCACTGTTCGACAACGGCCGCCGCGGTCGCCCCGTCACCGGCACCGGCAACCGCGCCCTGAAGTCCCTCAGCGACATGCTGAAGGGAAAGCAGGGTCGCTTCCGCCAGAACCTGCTGGGCAAGCGCGTCGACTACTCGGGCCGTTCGGTCATCGTGGTCGGCCCGCAGCTCAAGCTGCACCAGTGCGGTCTGCCGAAGCAGATGGCGCTCGAGCTGTTCAAGCCGTTCGTCATCAAGCGCCTCATCGACCTCAGCCACGCTCAGAACATCAAGAGCGCCAAGCGCATGGTCGAGCGCAGCCGTCCGCAGGTCTGGGACGTGCTCGAGGAGATCATCCGCGAGCGCCCCGTGCTGCTGAACCGTGCACCAACCCTGCACCGCCTCGGCATCCAGGCGTTCGAGCCGCAGCTCGTCGAGGGTAAGGCGATCCAGCTGCACCCGCTCGTGTGTGCCGCGTTCAACGCCGACTTCGACGGCGACCAGATGGCAGTCCACCTGCCGCTGTCGGTCGAGGCTCAGGCCGAGGCGCGCGTGCTCATGCTCGCGTCGAACAACATCCTGAAGCCGTCGGATGGCCGCCCGGTGACCCTGCCCACGCAGGACATGATCATCGGTCTGCACCACCTGACCACGGTCAAGGAGGGCGCGACCGGTGAGGGCCGTGCGTTCGCATCCGTCGCCGAGGCGATCCTCGCGAAGGACCAGGCGACGCTCGACCTGAACGCCAAGGTGCGCATCCGGCTCGAGAACGTCGTGTCGGGTGACTTCGAGGCGCCGGAAGGCTGGGAGGCCGGTCAGCCGCTCATGCTGGAGACGACCCTCGGTCGCGCGCTCTTCAACGAGACGCTGCCGGAGGACTACCCGTGGGTTGAGGCTGTTGCCGACAAGGGCAAGCTGTCCGCCATCGTCAACGACCTCGCAGAGCGCTACCCGAAGGTGGAGGTCGCAGCGACCCTCGACCGCATCAAGGACGCCGGTTTCTACTGGGCGACCCGCTCCGGTGTGACCGTTGCTCTCTCCGACGTGCTGACCCCGCCGAACAAGCGCGAGATCATCGGCAACTACGAGAAGCAGGCGGCCAAGGTGCAGTCGCAGTTCGAGAAGGGCCTCACGACCGACGCCGAGCGTCGTCAGGAGCTCATCGAGATCTGGAACAAGGCCACCACCGAGGTTGCCCGCGCGATGGAGGACAACCTCCCCGCCGACAACAACATCAACCGCATGGTCACCTCTGGTGCTCGTGGTAACTGGATGCAGGTTCGTCAGATCGCCGGTATGCGTGGTCTGGTGTCGAACCCGAAGGGTGAGATCATCCCGCGTCCGATCATCTCGAGCTACCGCGAGGGCCTCTCGGTCGCGGAGTACTTCATCGCGACGCACGGTGCCCGTAAGGGTCTGGCCGACACGGCGCTCCGCACCGCGGACTCCGGTTACCTGACCCGTCGTCTCGTGGACGTCTCGCAGGATGTCATCATCCGCGAAGACAACTGCGGCACCGGCAAGGGCCTCGAGCTGATGGTCGCCGCGCCGAACTCGGACGGCGTGCTCATTCGCGACCCGAACATCGAGAACTCGCTCTACGGCCGCAGCCTGTCTTCGGATGCTGTGGACGACAAGGGCGAGGTCGTCGCGGCCGCCGGCGATGACATCGGCGACGTGATGATCGACAAGCTCATCACGGCGGGCATCACGCGCGTCAAGGTGCGCTCGGTGCTGACCTGTGAGTCGGCCGTCGGTGTCTGCGCGGCCTGCTACGGCCGTTCGCTCGCCACCGGCAAGCTCGTCGACATCGGTGAGGCCGTCGGCATCATCGCGGCGCAGTCGATCGGTGAGCCGGGAACGCAGCTGACGATGCGTACCTTCCACACCGGTGGTGTGGCATCCGCCGATGACATCACCCAGGGTCTGCCCCGTGTGACCGAGCTGTTCGAGGCGCGCACCCCGAAGGGTGCGAGCCCGATCGCAGAGGCCGCAGGCAAGATCACGATCGAGGACACCGACCGCAACCGCAAGCTGATCCTCACCCCCGACAACGGCGAGGAGCCGATCACCTACACGGTGCTCAAGCGCTCGACGCTGCTCATCGAGGACGGTCAGCATGTCGAGCTCGGCCAGCAGATGCACGTCGGCGCCGTCGACCCGAAGGAAGTCCTTCGTGTTCGCGGTGTGCGTGCGGTGCAGGAGCACCTGGTCGACGGTGTGCAGGGCGTGTACCGCTCGCAGGGTGTGCCGATCCACGACAAGCACATCGAGGTCATCGTTCGGCAGATGCTCCGCAAGGTGACCGTCGTCGACCACGGCGACACCGACCTGCTGCCCGGTGAGCTCGTCGACCGCTCGCGGTACAACACGCTCAACCGTGCCGCGATCGTCGAGGGCAAGAAGCCGGCGACCGCCCGCGAGGAGGTCATGGGTATCACCAAGGCGTCGCTCGCGACCGAGTCGTGGCTGTCGGCCGCGTCCTTCCAGGAGACCACCCGGGTGCTCACCCAGGCGGCGATGGAGGGCAAGTCCGACCCGCTGATGGGCCTGAAGGAGAACGTGATCATCGGAAAGCTCATCCCGGCCGGTACCGGTCTGGCGAGCTACCGCAACGTCACGGTCGAGGCGACCGAAGAGGCGAAGGCCGAGCGTTACCCGAACCGCATCTTCGCGGACGAGGGTTCGTTCACCGAGTCCGACCTGTCGTTCGTCGACTTCGACACCTTCAGCTCGGATGACATGAGCTCGGGCGGCAACTACAGCTAGTCCGCTCGTCAACGCGAAAGGGCCCGTCACTTAAGGTGGCGGGCCCTTTCGCATCCTTCCGATGACGTTTGTGCCACCCGGCGCCGAACGTTCGTCCTCGAATGGCACAAACGTCGTCGGGTGGCGGTTCGGCTGGTTGGATCGAGCGAATCCGTCACATCCGTCACTCCTGCCACACGCCCCCCATTGGCGGGTATAGCGAAACGCCCCCGATTGCGGGTAGTTTTGGCATTCGACGTAGTATCACCGTCGGTCATACCCGACTGGTCAATGGTGGATGCTACGCAGGGGGCTTGGGGGAGTACCAGTGGCATCTCTAACGGAGATTCTCATTTTGCGTGGCGTCATGCCTATCGAGAGCCTCGACTCGGTTCCGAATGGCTGGGGCGAGGAGGAGCAGTCCGTCCGGATGCTCGTCGAGAAGGGCGTGCTCACCGAGGCGCAGGTCGCGTCGGCGCGTGCCGCCCAGGCCGGCCTTCCGTTCGTTGAGCTCATCGAGTACCCGGTCGACCGCACCGCGGTGTCGATGGTCCCGGCCTCCCTATGCCGCAGGCACGAGGTCATCCCGATCGCGCTGGCCGAGGACATCCTGACGCTCGCCATGGTCGACCCGGGCAACGTCTTCGCGGTCGACGATGTGCGCACGGCAACCCGGATGCGCGTGAGCGTCGTGGTCGCCGAGAAGAGCGACCTCCTTTCAGCGATCGACCGTTACCACCGTGCTGATGGGGAACTCGACGAACTCCGCTCCGCTCTGGAGGAGGAGAACGAGACCGCCGGGACGGACGTCGCGCTCGCGGGCCCGCAGGAGCCGTCGCAGGATGACGCGCCGATCGTGCGCTTCGTCAACCTGCTGATCAGCCAGGCCATCCAGGACCGCGCATCCGACATCCACATCGAGCCGGCCGAGCGGGAGCTGATCGTCCGCTACCGCATCGACGGCGTCATGCACGAGATGCAGCGCGCACCGCGCACGATCACCAACGGCGTCATCTCACGCCTGAAGATCATGAGCGACATCGACATCGCCGAGCGTCGCAAGCCGCAGGACGGCCGCATGTCGGTCAGCCACGGCGGCCGCAAGATCGACCTTCGTGTCGCGACCCTGCCCACGGTGTGGGGCGAGAAGGTCGTCATGCGTATCCTCGACACCTCGGGCGCGCAGCGTTCGCTCGGCGACCTTACGATGCTCGACCGCAACATGGCTGCCTACCAGTCGTCCTTCACCAAGCCGTACGGCATGATCCTGGTCACCGGCCCGACCGGTTCCGGCAAGTCGACGACGCTGTACACCACGCTGCACGCGGTCGCGAAGCCGGAGATCAACGTCATCACGGTCGAGGATCCGGTGGAGTACCGGATGCCCGGCATCAACCAGGTGCAGGTGAACGTGAAGGCGGGCCTCACCTTCGCGAGTGCGCTGCGGTCGATTCTGCGTTCTGACCCGGATGTCGTGCTCATCGGTGAGATCCGTGACCAGGAGACCGCTCAGATCGCGATCGAGGCCGCCCTCACCGGTCACCTCGTGCTGTCGACGCTGCACACCAACGACGCTCCGAGCGCCGTGACGCGTCTGACCGAGATGGACATCGAGCCGTTCCTGGTCGGCTCCGCCCTGGACGCTGTCGTCGCACAGCGTCTGGCGCGTCGCCTGTGCGACCGCTGCCGCGTGCCGTACCAGCCGAATCCGGTCGAGTTGTCGGCGATGCGCTTCGTGATGGACCCGACCCAGCAGATCCCGACGCTGTTCCACCCGGGCGGATGCCAGTACTGCTCTGGCACCGGCTACCGCGGCCGTGTTGCGATCCACGAGGTCATGCTCGTCACCGAGGAGATCGAACGGCACGCCGTCGAGCGGTCATCCGCCGCCGAGATCGCCCGCACCGCACGTGAGCAGGGGATGCTGACGCTGCGAGAGGACGGTTGGGAGAAGGCCAAGATGGGCCTGACATCCGTCGAAGAAATCCTGAGGGTGGTCGCCTGACCGGGCGAGCACACACGTTGTAACAGGGGGGAACCACCATGGATAAGCCGGTACACGAAATTCCGATCGTGGACGAACCGAGCGACTTGCGTCGCCGCGGGAATGCCATGGGTGGTGGAAACGCGCCGGGAATGTCGCCGTACGACACCGCGCCGCCGCCGATGCTCGGCCCGGACGGCCAGCCCGTCCCGCCCGCGCCACCCGTTGGCGCGGGAGCGATGCCGCCGCCTCCAGGGGCTGCCGCGCCCCTGCCGCCAATGGCGCCGCCGGTGATCCCGCCGGGCAGCACCCCTGCGGTCGGGTACATGCCGCCGCCTCCGCCGCCGACGGCTACCTCGCCGCTCGCCGCCCCGAGCTTCTCGACGACGGCTCCGCCGCAGCCGGCCGCGACCTTCGCTCCGCCTGCCTTCCCGCCGCCCGCGCCTGCTGCGCCAAGCCAGCCGGCACCGGCCTACAGCGCGCCGTCCATCCCAACGCCCGCCGCGCCCGTGCCCGCTGCAGAGCCGGCATCCGCTCCGGAGAGTCAGAGCCCGGTCTACGACCTTCCTGACTATGGTTCGGGAATGGGTGAGCAAAGCACAGCGGCGACGACCGTTCATGACCTCGCGGCTGACGCCGACGACTCAGCCGAGGAGTTCCTCCAGAAGGAAGCCGACTTCACGCCGCTGGACCCGTCGATTCCGTCGCCCGACCAGGCCGACCCGGACCTGATCGCAGCGCTTCGGCTGGTGCTCTCGAGCGGCGCATCCGACCTCCACGTGAGCTCCAACGCGCCGCCGATGATCCGTATCGATGGTGCGCTGCGTCCGATCGAGGGTGCCGAGGTGTGGAGTGCCGAGCGTGTCTCGCGCGCCCTGCGCAGCATCGTCTCGCCGCACCAGAGCAAGGCGTTCGACGAGAACCTCGAACTCGACTTCGCGTACACGGTGTCGGAGCAGGCTCGTTTCCGCGTGAACTTCTACCAGCAGCGCGCCGCGATCGGCGGGGCGTTCCGTATCATCCCGACCGAGATCAAGCGTCTCGAGCAGCTGGGCGTTCCGGACACCGTCGCGCGTTTTGCCGAGCTGCCGCGTGGCCTGGTGCTGGTCACCGGGCCGACCGGTTCCGGTAAGTCGACGACGCTCGCCGCGCTCATCGACCTGGTGAACCGCACGCGCACCGACCACATCGTGACGGTCGAGGACCCGATCGAGTTCATGCACCAGAACAAGAAGGCGCTGGTCAACCAGCGTGAGGTCGGCAGCGACACGCACAGCTTCGACAACGCGCTCAAGCACGTGCTGCGTCAGGACCCGGATGTGATCCTGATCGGTGAGCTCCGTGACCTGGAGACCATCTCGGTCGCGCTGACGGCCGCGGAAACCGGTCACCTGGTCTTCGCGACGCTGCACACCCAGGATGCGCCGCAGACCATCGACCGTGTCATCGACGTCTTCCCGCCGCACCAGCAGGGCCAGGTGCGTGCACAGCTGGCGGCGACCATCCAGGGTGTGGTCTGTCAGACCCTGGTGAAGTCGGCAAACGGCAAGGGCCGCGTGGTGGCGACCGAGGTCATGGTTGCAACGCCCGCTGTGGCGAACCTGATCCGCGAGGGCAAGACCTACCAGATCCACTCGACCATGCAGGCCGGCCGTGAGCTGGGCATGTTCACGATGGACCAGCACTTGGCCGACCTCGCGAACGAGGGCAAGATCACCATCAAGGCCGCTTACGACAAGTGCCACGACCCCGAGACGCTCAAGCGGCTCATCCGTCGCGATGACGCAGGCCCCGGCCAGTTCGGGTTCGGCGACAGCTTCAAGGGCGGTGGAATTTAGTGGCCGCTGTAGTCACCACCTACCAGTACAAGGGTCGGGACGCGGCAGGCAAGGCGGTCAAGGGCAAGATCGACGGCCAAAGCGAGGCCGCCGTCACCTCGCGACTTGCGGGGCATGGGCATCACGCCCACCGAGGTCAAGGAAGGCGGCACCGGTCTCAACCAAGAAGTCTCGCTCGGTGGCCTTTTTGAGAAGAAGGTGGGTCTTAAGGACCTTGCGGTCATGAGCCGGCAGATGGCGACCATGATCTCGGCCGGGCCTCTCGCTGATGCGAACGCTGACGATCCTCACCGAGCAGAGCGAGAATCCGAAGCTCGGCGAAACCCTGGACAGGGTACGCATCGACGTCGAGGCAGGCGCGTCGCTCTCCGATGCGATGGCGAGCCACCCGATCGTCTTCCCGCCGCTGATGATCAACATGGTGCGGGCAGGAGAGACAGGCGGCTTCCTTGGAGGGTTCGCTGCTTTCGCTGGCCGAGAACTACGAGTCGGAAGTCAAGCTGCGCGGCACCATCAAGTCCGCCATGACCTATCCAGTGGTCGTGCTGATCATGGCCCTTCTGGCCGTTGTCGCCATGCTCATCTTCATCGTGCCGGTCTTTGAGGAGATGTTCGAGGGTCTCGGCGGGGAACGCTTCCGCTCCCGACACATGTTCCTTGTCTGGATGTCGGACATCATGGTGTGGCTCGGGCCGCTGCTCGCTCGTTGCCATTGATCGTGTTCGCCATCTGGTGGGGCAAGGAACAAGAACACGGAGCGGGTGCGGCAGGGTGGTCGACCCCTGGAAGCTGAAGCTTCCGGTGTTCGGCCCGCTAATGACGAAGATCGCCATCGCACGATTCACCCGAAACTTCTCCACCATGATGAAGTCGGGTGTGCCGATCATGCAGTCGCTCACCATCGTCGGTGCGACGTCCGGCAACTGGGTTATCGAGGAGTCGCTCAAGCAGGTGCGAGATTCGGTGCGCCAGGGCAAGTCGATCGCAGCGCCGCTTGCCGAGCAACCGGTGTTCCCGTCCATGGTCGTGCAGATGATCGCTGTTGGTGAGGACTCCGGCTCGCTCGAGACGATGCTCGCGAAGATCTCCGACTTCTACGACCAGGAAGTTGAATCCACCACGGAGCAACTTACCGCGCTCATTGAGCCGCTCATGATCGCCTTTATGGGTGTCGTGCTGGGTGGAATGATTGTTGCCCTGTACCTGCCGGTCTTCAACATCTTCGAGCTCGTATAGCAGACGTAGTGTCCCGCTAACTGGGGGTAGGTCGCGCACCATAAACCGGGTTCGCGGGCTAGTAAAGGGTTCACAGCATCTGTCAAGGTTTACGTGGGGGCTAATCCTTTGGGGGCCACCTGTCCTTGAAGTCACTGAACAGGATTGGAAAATCATGCTGACTGCAATCAATCGCTCGCTTGAGACCAAGCGCGAACGACTCGAGAACAACGAGAAGGGCTTCACCCTGATCGAGCTCCTCGTTGTCGTCATCATCATCGGCATCCTTGCCGCGATCGCCATCCCGGTGTTCCTCGGCCAGCAGGAGTGGCGCGCGCGTCAGCGCTGTCGAGTCCGCGATGAACAACGCCAAGACCGAGCTCTCATCCGAAATGGTGAAGACCGACGGCTGGCCCGCGAACGCTGACACCATTGTTCAGAAGTTCGCGGACGGCGGTGTCAACTCTCGTCCTGACCGGCGATGCAAGTGGTTTCTGCATCCAGGGCAAGCACAACTCCAACACCACCACCTTTGCCGTCGACGACAAGGGCGGCGTGAAGGGCAAGACCGGCACGGCAGCTACCTGTGTCGCGAACGTAGCGACTCCGTAACACCGCGAGAGGCGAGTGGGGTGCCCATCCGGGCGCCCCACTTGCCCGTCTCGTTCCACACTTTCGGAAGGGGGGTCCGCTAAGTGAAATTGCACGAACAACCGGATCGCCTTTCCGACGAATCCGGTATCGGCCTCATCGAGATCATGGTCTCGATGTTCCTTGCTCGCCCTTGTCGCCGTGGCGTTCCTGCCCCTGCTCGTCAACGCGCTGCAGAAGGGGCCCGATTAACGCTGCGATCGCGGCCGGCAATCAGCTGGTGGCTGATGGCCTGACACAAGCCGAGACACAGGGTGCGTTCGGTTGTGCCGCTGTTCACTCGATGGCGGCATCCTTTCCGGGTGTCGCTGCGGTGACCGCTCCGGCGCAGAAGTACGGACATCTCCGCTGACCGTGACGGTCGGCACCTGCCCGCCAGGTCTTACCGACTACCCCGCGACAGTCGACGTCGTCCTCACCGCGGTGCAAAACGCCGGAACTCCGGAAGAGCTATCCCTATCTCCGGCACGCCAACTCGTCTACGTGGAATCCCCATGAGACGTCAAGCGGACAGCAAGGGCTTCACGCTCATCGAGATGATGATCTACATGCCGCTGATCGGCGTGGTCCTGGCCATCGTTGGCGGAATGCTCATCAACGCACTTCGAACGCAGAGCACCGTGCGCAGCGCATCACACGCCATCGAACACGGGGCAGCTGGTCCTCGATTCCATTGAAGCGGCAGTACGCAACGGCTCCGGCATGGAGGTCGCCGAGGCCGGCACTCTGCTCGTCGTACGAACCGCGACCGGCAACACCTGGACCTGCAGGGCCTGGTTCTTCGATCCGACCGACAACGGTTCGGTCTACATGACGACTCAGCCCGATCGCAGCGCGATCGACAGCTCAACGGCTGGCATCGGATCTGGACGCTGCTCGCGGAAGACGCCGGTGCGTCACTGACCGAAATCTTCTCGCCGGTCACGGTCGGAGCGCCGACGGGTGCTCCGGTGACGGTGGCCCTCAACATGCTCATCAACGGCCAACCACCGGTGGCGTTGTCGACGACGACAGCGCCCCGCATTTTCAGCAGTGAACCCGGAACCTGTTTCTAATTCCCAAAGGAGATCATGATGACTGGTGACGCGAAGCACCTCGGCAAGGATGCGCGCGATGATCGCGGAAGCGCGATGATCGCCGTGATCGGCGTGATGGCAGTGCTCTCCCTTGTCGCAGTCACGGTCACCACAGTCTCCGTGAACTCACTCGGACACACCTCGGCGTCGCGCGCCGGCGTCCAATCGGTGGCTGCCGCGGAGAGTGGAGTGAACTTCGCGCGGTCGCAGGTCGAACGTGACATCGACCCGTGCGACATCGACTGGACGGCCGCGCCCACCGCGGTGCCATTCACCGCGGCGTGGAGCAGTCGTCTGACGGTGTCAACTGGAATCCGTGCCCAGCCACCTCCACGACGAAATTCGTCCGCATCGTCGCTACCGGTACTGCTGACGCGAAGGGCGTCGTAGGCAAGGACCGGGGCGACGTAAGCACGGTCGCGGCGCTGTACGACTACGTTCCGGGACTCGGCCCGGTCGGAGCCAGCGGCGCAGGGATCTACTCGTATAACGACTTCAGCATCGACAAGGGTGAACTTGGCGTCCAGGCGGTCACGATCTCCGGTGGTGGGGCCATCGTGCGAGCCGGCGACTTCGTGTGCACCAACCCCAACGGACTGGTCTCAGGAAGCATCTGGGTGTACGGCGACCTCGACCTTGGGAAATGCACGGTGACGGGCGACGCCTGGGTCAGCGGAAAAGCCACAATGCAGAACGCCAATAACGTAAAGGGCATGATCTGCTCGAGCACCGGAGTGAAGAAAAACTGCCCGGCAGGCTGGACAATGCCGGTGTCTCCTGATTGGGTCGACATCGACTACAAGCCCACCACGTGGGTGCACACCGATGGGCTGCCATACGAGGTTGTAACGGTTGCCGCCGGCAATTGCGCCATCGACAAGGTTCTCGATGCTGCGGGAGCCCGGTCGAGCGCAAACAGCGCTGCGCGTCCAGTCGTCATCAACGCCCTCGACAACTGCCCAGACGGTGTCCGGATCGAGGGCAACATGACCCTGTACCGCGAGGTCGCCGTCTTCGCGCGAACCTTCAGCCTGGAGCAGAACAAGGCGACGCTCAAATCGAACGACAAGCGTCGGATCTGGTTCATCACCCCAGACAAGATCAAGGATGGAGTCTCCCAGCTGCCCAGGCTTCGGATCTGCGCCAGCCTACCCGGACGGCAAATCGTTCGAGCACGGCATGGGCTTCCCTGGCAACTCGAACCGGTCGATAGAGATCAACGGTTCTCTTGCAGGCGATGCTGTACACGCCGTGCGGGCTCAAGATCAAGAACAACTCGATCTGGGAGGGTCAGCTCTACGTCGGCGGCACGGATGCGAAGAACAACTTCGACTTCACCTACGCGCCGGTCGGGATCGGCGGGGCCAACCTGAACACAGGAGAAGTATTCGAGGCCACTGACCCCAGTGCCACCCTCGTCTCCATTCGTGACTTGGTGACCGGGGGGTGAGTCTATTGGCCCTCGGCCCGACGGCGCTTGCGGGCGGTGTTGGGCTGCTGCTGGGCTCGTTCTTGAATGTTGTGATCTACCGGATGCCAGCAGGACGGTCGATCGTTTCGCCGCCGAGTGCGTGTGGATCGTGCGGGATGAACGTCAAATGGCATGACAACATTCCGGTGCTGTCGTGGCTGCTGTTGCGCGGCAAGTGCCGGAACTGCTCAGCTCCGATTTCCGCGCGCTATCCGCTCGGTTGAGCTTGGAACGGCGCTGTTCTTTGCGGCGGTGGTGTGGTGGGCAATATCGACGGCGGCACCCCTCGGCGGTGAGGGCGACACTGGCGGGCAATCGCTGATCGCGGGGATCGCATCATCGTCGCCTTCCTCTACTTGGCCGCGATCAGCATCGCGCTCGCCCTGATCGACGTCGACACGCAGACATTGCCCAACAAGATCGTGCTGCCTGCTTACGGTGTTGGGGCCGCATTGCTGACGCTGGCAGCTGTACTCGCCGGCAAGCCCGAGCGGACCCTGCTTGGCGCTGGCTGGAGGCGCAATCCTGTTCACGCTGTATCTGGTGATCGTCCTCGCGTACCCGAGGGGCATGGGCCTTGGCGATGTGAAACTCGCCGGTGTCATCGGCCTGTATCTCGGCTGGCTCGGATGGGGACAACTCGCCGTCGGCGCGTTCAGCGCGTTCCTGCTCGGGGCGTCTTTCAGTCTCGTACTCGTCGCCGCGCGCAGGGCGAATCGTCGTACCGCCATACCGTTTGGACCGTTCATGCTGGCAGGGGCGTGGGTTGGCATGTTCGCGGGGGGGCCGCTGTTCGCGGGCTACCTCGCGCTGTTCGGATTGCAATAAAGGGGGAAGATCAAGTGCCGAAGACGAATCGTCGGTCTGGACATAGGCCAGACCATGCTGCAGGGCGGTGGAGCTCGAGGATCCGGACAAGGCCAGGCCGAAGAGTGGTTCGCTACCGCGAGATTGCGATCCCCGAAGGCGTCGTGGACGCCGGCGAAGTGATCGAGAGGAACACGGTAGCGACCTTGCTTCGCCGGCTCTGGATCGACGCCGGGTTCAAGACCAAGGATGTCGCGATCGGCATCGGCAACCAGAAGGTGCTCGCGCGCGACCTCACGATTCCGCGACAGTCGCGCGCACTCATCCGCGAATCGCTGCCGATGCATGTGCAGGACCTTCTGCCGGTTGCCGTCGACGACGCGCTGATGGACTTCTATCCGATCTCGGAGGCACAGGGGGAGCACGGTCCCGCGTTGACCGGCCTACTCGTCGCGGCGGTCAAGTCAGGCATCGAGGCCAATATCGCGGCGCTCAGGGAAGCGGGGCTGCTCGCCGGTGGACGTCGACCTGATTCCGTTCGCGATGCAGCGAGCCGTGGGACGCACAACACCGGAGACAGCCGCTCTGATCGACATTGGCGCCGTGACGACGAACATCGTGCTCGTCACCGGTGGCGTCCCCCAGTTCGTGCGCATCATCCCGATCGGTGGGCGACGCGATCACTCGCGGGCTTGGCATCCCAGCTCGAGGTCGACGTGTCTAGAGGCCGAGAACCTGAAGCGCACGATCGGCATGGATCCGGCAGGAATCACGGCGGAGCAGCAGCAGGTAGCCACGCGCAGTGTTCGAACTGTCCGGTGAGCTGCTGTACAGCATCCGCAACACACTGAACTACTTCGCGAACTCGCGGCCGAACGTGCAGATCGGCCGGATCATTCTCACCGGCGGTGGTGCACGCCTGCGCGGGATTGTCGCGGTGCTGGGCGAGATGACACGAACGCCCGTTGACTTCGGCAATCCTTTCGACGAGGGTGGCACGCTGGCAAGGGATATCAGGCACCGGATCCGGCCGTGGCAGCGACGATGGCCGTCGCGGTCGGGCTCGCATTGGGGAGCGGATCATGAGCAAGCAGAAGAAAGAGCACGAACTCGTCATAGGCGGTGTTCCTCGCGCAGACCTGCTTCCGCCCGAGGTTCGCCAGGCGGGCCAGAGACCGCCGCCGCGATCCGCTACCTGGTCTATGGCGTCGTCGCAGCCATCGGGGTCGCCGCGCTTGGAGTCGTCTACGCGTTCGGCGCGTCAATAGCCAGCCAGGCGGCACTCGTCTCTGAGCAGGAGCGCACCGACGAACTGCTTGAAGAGCAGGAGGACTTCGCTTTGGCGCCAGGGCAACCGCTGCTCAGATCGACGGCGATTATCAAGGCGCGGCGAGCAGGCGCATGGCGACTGAGATCGACTGGAACGCATACTTCAAGGAAATCGAGGCGTCGCTGCCCGAGGGAGTGACGATCACCGCAGTCAGAATCGACTCGATTTCGCCGATCGACGAGATCCCGAGTTGCAGACGTCCCGCTTCAGCCGGCTGCGTCGCCTCGCTCACATCGTGACCGCCTCGAGTGCGACCGTGCCTGACGTAGAGCGGTGGCTTGACGACCTGACCGCGGATTACGGGCTTCGCTGGAGTCGCACCGCCGGTGAGGTTGCGGAGAAGCGATGGTGCATACATCGTCAGCATCCAGATTCTGGTCAACACGGATGCCTATCTGGCTGCGATTCGCCGACGAGGTCGACGATCGGACGACGACGAGGCGAACAGTGTGGAAGCGGAGGGAGGACGAGTGAAGCAGAACCGACTCATTGCCATCGGCGCAGTGTTGCTCATGGTTGCCATCCCCGCCTTGGCTTGGCTTCTCGGCGTGGAGCCGCAGCTTCGCCAGGCCGGTGCGGCAAACGCCGACCGCGAACAGGCGGAATCCATCAACGCTGCTCACGAAGCGAAGCTGGTCGAACTCCAGGCGCTCGAGGACCGCATGGATGAGCTGGAGACGGAGCTCGCGGGCTTGTCGCGACATGATCCCGGGGAATGCCGCCGTCTCGACTCTGCTCGGTCAACTGAACGCGCTCGCCGACACTGCTGGTGTCGTGATCCTCTCGATCACGGCTGAATTCCCGGAGATCTTTGCAGGAGCGGAATCGAGCCCCGGCTCGCACGGAGCCGAGGAAACCACCACCGCTCGACCGACAGACATCCGACGACGGTCGGCAACACCGGCATGATTGCTATCCCAATCGAAGTAAGAGTTCTTGGCGAACGGAATGCGACTCTGACCTTTACGGAACTCGCCCAATCGGGAACGAGGCTGTATCTCGTGACGGATGCGACGTATCAACGGATGACGAAGGTGTTACGACAACAACCCTGAACGGGTTCGTGTGGGTGCTGCCCGACCGCAGAGCCGCCTTGGAAATCAATGAATGATCGGTTTCGGTTGAACCTTTGACCCCTATTGTTGGGGGTAGGACAACGCGTCGAGAGGGGCTGCCGGATGGCTGACGAGAAGAACGATCCGCTGCACGAGAATGACCAGGCGATGGGCGGAGTCGAGGACAACGAGACCGCCTACGTCGTCGACGAGGACACCGACACCGGGTCGCACGTCTACGTGGTCGATGAAGGAGGGGTGGCGTCGGACGACCACGTTGCCGACGCCAGATACTCCGACGATGCCTACGCAGACGCCTACGCCAACGACGCCAACGCCGAGGCGGCCCCCGCCGACGACCGCGAGCCGGAACCGCTGGTCGAGCCGGCCGACTACCGCGACGACCAGGTCAGCACCAACGCCGACGCGGTTTATGCCGACGACCTGAGCGCCAGCGACGACTCGAGCGCAAACCAGTACGACACCGTCTCCTATGAGCAGCCCGCGGCCGCGCCCGTTCCGCCGCCGATCACACCACCGGTCGCGCCCGCGGTGCGCACCGTGTACGTGCAGGCTCCGGTACCGCCGCGCGCCCAGGGCAACCGCGGCTTCGGCATCCTGATCGCCGCGGCCGCCACCGTCGCCTTCGCGCTGCTCTACGCGGCACTGTCGGCCCTGACCATCCTGATCGTCAGCGCCGGCGAGTTCACCAACCTCTACCAAGATTTCCTGGTGTCGCCGCTGTTCTACATCCCGGTGCTCGTCTTCCTCGTCGCGATGATCCTCTACGCGCTCATCGCGAACCGCGCCGCCTGGTGGAGCTGGGTGATCGGCTCGTTCCTCGTGGCTGCGGTCGTCTACCTGGGCTCCATCGGCATCCGGATGCTGCTGGACGGCGCGCTGACCCAGACCGCCAACGAGGCGGCAGCGGCATTCGCCAGCTCCGCCTCCAGCGCCTTCCTGATCATCGCGGCGATCCTCGCCCGCGAGGTGGCGATCTGGTCCGGCGCGATCATCAGCTCGCGCGGGCGCAAGGTGAAGGACCGCAACGTGCAAGCGCGCGAAGAGTTCGAGCGCGAATCGGCCGCACGACAGGCCGAGCTTGAACGACTCAACGCGGCCTGACCCGCAGCCGTTCTCGCGGGGGCTGTCCGTCGCGGTCATGACGACCGTGCTGTACGGAGCGGTGCTCGTCGCCACCTACGGCATCATCAGCGTGCTCGCCGACCGGGACGTGGTGTCCGAACCGGATGCCGGTCCGCTCGTCGGGATTGCAATGACCGGCACGGCGCTGGTCATCATGTTCTTCGCGATGCTGGGCGGGCTGCGTCCCGACCGGGCCCGGGGCATCCCCGTCGCGCGGGCCCTGGTGACGGGGCTCGGGGTCTACCTGCTCAGCACGCTCGCTGGCGCCCTGATGTACGCGATCGTGACCGGGCGGCTGGCGGCGTTCATCGTGTTCCTCGGCAACTACCTGCTCAGCCCGTTCATGATCAGCTCCGGAGTGATCGCGACCCTGTTCATTCTGCTGCTGCCGGTGTTCAGGCTGGTGAATTCCCGCGGGCGCTAGCACATGCGGTCATTTGACCGGCGTAGGCCGACCGGGTATTCTTTTCTGGCGTGCGTTTCGTCGTGCGCGAAACTTCTGTGCTGATTCGAGCACACACTGCGAAGCCGGTTTGTGAGTCGCGCCCAGCGTGCGATACAAGCCCCACAGCATTCCCAACCAGCGGTACTAAGAGTTTCTTGCGTGCAGCCGGTGGGTCGGGTCGGAAGCCTCGAAAAGCGAATAACGAAGACCCAAACCAAACGAATATCGCGAGAATCTATACCCAAGGAGTCAGTTAGTGCCAACCATTCAGCAGTTGGTCCGCAAGGGCAGGAACCCCAAGGTCGTCACGACCAAGGCACCGGCCCTGAAGGCCAACCCCCAGCAGCGCGGCGTGTGCACCCGCGTCTACACGACGACCCCCAAGAAGCCGAACTCGGCGCTGCGCAAGGTCGCCCGTGTCAAGCTGAGCAACGGCACCGAGGTCACCGCGTACATCCCCGGTGAAGGCCACAACCTGCAGGAGCACTCGATGGTGCTCGTGCGCGGCGGTCGTGTGAAGGACCTCCCGGGTGTTCGCTACAAGATCGTTCGCGGCGCACTGGACACCCAGGCCGTCAAGAACCGCAAGCAGGCTCGCAGCCGTTACGGCGCGAAGATGGAGAAGAAGTAATGCCTCGCAAGGGACCGGCACCCAAGCGCCCCGTGGTCAGCGACCCGGTATACGGCGCCCCCATCGTCAGCCAGCTCGTCAACAAGATCCTGCTCGACGGCAAGAAGGCCCTCGCTGAGCGCATCGTCTACGACGCGCTCGAGGGCG
This sequence comes from uncultured Actinomycetota bacterium, assembly GCA_963702165.1. GTDB lineage: Bacteria > Actinomycetota > Actinomycetes > Actinomycetales > Microbacteriaceae > Terrimesophilobacter. The sequence continues at coordinate 2,494,243 of OY969722.1, forward strand.
TCTCCACCAAGACCGGTGCGGATGCTGTCGTCACGCTGAAGAAGGCGCTCGACAACGTGCGCCCCACCATCGAGGTCAAGAGCCGCCGTGTCGGTGGCTCCACCTACCAGGTGCCTGTCGAGGTCAAGCCGCACCGCGCGAACACGCTCGCGCTGCGCTGGCTCACCACCTACGCCAAGGCCCGCCGCGAAAAGACCATGACCGAGCGTCTCACCAACGAGATCCTCGACGCCTCGAACGGTCTCGGTGCAGCAGTCAAGCGCCGTGAGGACACTCACAAGATGGCCGAGTCGAACAAGGCATTCGCGCACTACCGCTGGTAACAGCGCGCTGGAGCTGAGCGGGAGGCCCCTTTCGGGCCTCCCCGCCGGCCAGCATGGAGCCCGTGGCTCCGGCAGCGCCCGGCCCCAGCATCCGAAGACCAACCCCAACAGTAAGGAAACCCCCCTGTGGCACAGGACGTGCTCACCGACCTGAACAAGGTCCGCAACATCGGCATCATGGCTCACATCGACGCCGGTAAGACCACGACGACCGAGCGCATCCTGTTCTACACGGGCGTCAACCGCAAGCTCGGCGAAACCCACGACGGTGGCGCGACCACCGACTGGATGGAGCAGGAGCAAGAGCGCGGCATCACCATCACGTCCGCCGCCGTCACCTGCTTCTGGGACAACACCCAGATCAACATCATCGACACCCCCGGCCACGTCGACTTCACCGTCGAGGTGGAGCGCAGCCTCCGCGTGCTCGATGGCGCAGTCGCAGTCTTCGACGGCAAGGAGGGCGTTGAGCCCCAGTCCGAGACCGTCTGGCGCCAGGCCGACAAGTACGAGGTCCCCCGCATCTGCTTCGTCAACAAGATGGACAAGATCGGCGCCGACTTCTACTTCACCGTCGACACCATCGTGAAGCGCCTGGGCGCGAAGCCGCTCGTGCTGCAGCTGCCGATCGGCGCGGAGAGCGGCTTCGTCGGCGTCGTCGACCTGGTCGAGATGCGTGCGCTCGTGTGGGAGAGCGACTCCAAGGGTGACGTCACCATGGGCGCCAAGTACGAGGTGCAGGAGATCCCGGCCGACCTGAAGGACAAGGCCGAGGAGTACCGCCAGAAGCTGCTCGAGACGGTCGCCGAGACCGACGAGGCACTGCTTGAGAAGTTCTTCTCGGGCGAAGAGTTCAGCGTCAAGGAGATCAAGGCGGCGATCCGCAAGCTGACCATCAACAGCGAGATCTACCCGGTGCTGTGCGGCTCGGCGTTCAAGAACCGCGGTGTGCAGCCGATGCTGGACGCGGTCGTCGACTACCTCCCCAACCCGCTTGACGTTCCCGCGATCAAGGGAATGGACCCGCGCGACGAGGACAAGGCCATCGAGCGGCACCCGGTTTCGACCGATCCGTTCGCGGCCCTCGCCTTCAAGATCGCCGTTCACCCGTTCTTCGGTCGCCTCACCTACGTTCGCGTGTACTCCGGTCACGTCGACTCGGGCGCTCAGGTCACCAACTCGACCAAGGGCAAGAAGGAGCGCATCGGCAAGATCTTCCAGATGCACGCCAACAAGGAGAACCCGGTCGACGCGATGAGCGCCGGGCACATCTACGCGGTGATCGGCCTCAAGGACACCACGACCGGTGACACCCTGAGCGACCCGAACAGCCAGGTCGTGCTCGAGTCGATGACCTTCCCCGAGCCCGTCATCGAGGTCGCGATCGAGCCGAAGACCAAGGCCGACCAGGAGAAGCTGGGCACCGCCATCCAGAAGCTGGCGGAAGAGGACCCGACGTTCCGGGTCGAGCAGGACAATGAGACCGGCCAGACCCTGATCAAGGGCATGGGCGAGCTCCACCTCGACATCCTCGTTGACCGGATGAAGCGTGAATTCCACGTCGAGGCGAACGTCGGCAAGCCGCAGGTCGCCTACCGTGAGACCATCCGTCGCGTCGTCGACAAGCACGACTACACCCACAAGAAGCAGACCGGTGGCTCCGGTCAGTTCGCGAAGGTGCAGATCTCGCTCGAGCCGCTCGAGGTCAGTGGAGACACGATCTACGAGTTCGACAACAAGGTCACCGGTGGTCGCGTGCCGCGGGAGTACATCCCGTCGGTGGATGCGGGCATCCGGGACGCCATGCAGGTCGGCGTGCTCGCCGGCTACCCCATGGTGGGAATCAAGGCCACGCTGCTGGATGGTGCGGCCCACGACGTCGACTCCTCGGAGATGGCGTTCAAGATCGCCGGATCGATGGCCTTCAAGGAGGCTGCTCGTAAGGCGAACCCCGTTCTGCTCGAGCCGCTCATGGCCGTCGAGGTGCGAACCCCAGAGGAGTACATGGGTGACGTCATCGGCGACCTGAACTCGCGCCGTGGCCAAATCCAGTCGATGGAGGACGCAACGGGCGTGAAGGTGGTCACTGCACTGGTTCCGCTGTCGGAGATGTTCGGCTACGTCGGCGACCTGAGGTCGAAGACCTCCGGTCGTGCTGTGTACTCGATGCAGTTCGACAGCTACTCTGAGGTGCCGCGCGCGGTGGCCGACGAGATCGTCCAGAAGAACAAGGGCGAGTAGCAACCGATTCGGGCTAAGCTCGGACGGTTAATTACCGCGGGGCTCTATCCCGTAACATAAATACACATCCCAGTAGAGTCGCCGGGCACAAACCCGTGTCCGGAGCTTTTACGCGAGAGTCCTGAGGAGGACCACAGTGGCTAAGGCCAAGTTCGAGCGGACTAAGCCGCACGTCAACATCGGAACGATTGGTCACGTTGACCACGGCAAGACGACGCTCACCGCAGCAATCTCGAAGGTGCTCGCGGACAAGTACCCGTCAAATGTCAACGTTCCGCGTGACTTCGCGACGATCGACTCTGCTCCTGAGGAGCGCCAGCGCGGCATCACGATCAACATCTCGCACGTCGAGTACGAGACCCCGAAGCGTCACTACGCACACGTTGACGCCCCTGGTCACGCCGACTACATCAAGAACATGATCACCGGTGCAGCCCAGATGGATGGCGCGATCCTCGTTGTCGCAGCCACCGACGGCCCGATGGCCCAGACTCGCGAGCACGTTCTGCTCGCGAAGCAGGTCGGCGTTCCGTACCTCATGGTTGCGCTCAACAAGTCGGACATGGTTGACGACGAGGAGATCCTGGAGCTCGTCGAGCTCGAGGTTCGCGAGCTGCTGTCCAGCCAGGACTTCGACGGTGACAACGCACCGGTCATCCGCGTCTCGGGCCTCAAGGCTCTCGAGGGTGACGAGAAGTGGGTCCAGAGCGTGCTCGACCTGATCCAGGCCGCGGATGACAACATCCCGGACCCGGTTCGTGACCGCGACAAGCCGTTCCTCATGCCGATCGAGGATGTCTTCACGATCACCGGTCGTGGAACCGTCGTCACCGGTCGTGCCGAGCGTGGCACCCTGGCGATCAACTCGGACGTCGAGATCGTCGGCATCCGCCCGACCCAGAAGACGACCGTCACCGGTATCGAGATGTTCCACAAGCAGCTCGACGAGGCCTGGGCCGGCGAGAACTGTGGTCTGCTCCTCCGTGGCACCAAGCGCGAGGACGTCGAGCGCGGCCAGGTCGTCGTGAAGCCGGGTTCGGTCACGCCGCACACCGTCTTCGAGGGCACCGCGTACATCCTGTCCAAGGACGAGGGTGGCCGTCACAACCCGTTCTACGCGAACTACCGTCCGCAGTTCTACTTCCGCACCACGGACGTCACCGGCGTCATCACGCTGCCCGAGGGCACCGAGATGGTCATGCCTGGTGACACCACCGAGATGTCGGTCGAGCTGATCCAGCCGATCGCCATGGAAGAGGGCCTCGGCTTCGCGATTCGTGAGGGTGGCCGCACCGTCGGCGCCGGCAAGGTCACGAAGATCGTCAAGTAGTTCTTTCGAACAACTTCGAGAAGGGTCGCACCTGAGGGTGCGGCCCTTCTTGTGTTTCCGGATGCTGGCTGCCGCGCCCCCGCCGGACATCCGCGCCGCTCGGGCCTCGTGCCCCGCGTGCCGCCGCAGCTCGCCGTCTCCTGCGCTCTTCGCACCCCACTGCGCCCGCTCCGGACATCCGCTACCCGCGTACCGGGCGCCCTTGTCCGCAGCCGCCGCATACCGCCGCAAATGCGCGCAACCTTCTCCTCCTCCACACCTCGCGTTTTCCGCGCTTCACGCACGGATCCCGGCCATCTGAAGCCGATGCCCCGCACCGACCCGACACTGGGCGGATGGAACTCGACATCCCGCCGGGGCTGGTCTTCGTCCGGGACCTGGCCAGCCACGGCATCGACGACCGTGGTCTGCGCCGCGCGGCCGAGCGCGGCACGGCCGTGCGCTTGCGCCGTGGCGTGTACTTCAACGGTCCGTGGAAGACGCTGACGGCCGAGGAGCGATACCGGCTTCGCTGCGAGGCGGTCGCCCGTGCCACCCGGGAGCCGCCCGTGCTCTCGCACCAGTCGGCTGCGGCCATCCTCGGCCTCCCGTCGCTCGACTCGTGGGTGAACGACGTGCACATCACGATCGAGCCCGCGGCGGGTGGCCGGTCGCGCAACGGCGTCCGGCGGCACGTGGGTGTCGTCCCGGCGGCGTCGCGCATCGAGGTCGACGGGATGCTCGTGACGAACGTGCCGCGCACGGTCATCGATCTCGCGACCACCGCCTCGTTCAGAAGCGCCGTTGCTGCCGCGGACTTCGCGCTCCGGGCGCGGGCACCTCTGACGAGCCGTGACGAGCTGTGGGCGGAATTCACTGCGATGCGGCCCTTCAACAACATGCGACGCGCACAACGGGTGCTCGAGTTCGCCACGGAGCTCTCTGACTCGCCGGGGGAGTCGCTGAGTCGCGTCGTCATGCATGAGCTCGGATTCCCGGAGCCGGAGCTTCAAGCGCACTTCACCAACCGAGACGGCGGCGATATCTACACGGACTTCTACTGGCCCGAGCACTCGGTCGTTGGGGAGTTCGACGGGCGAGCTAAATACGAGCGCGAGCAGTACCTCGGCGGCTTCACTCCAGAGGAGAAGCTGTGGAAGGAAAAGCGTCGCGAGGACGATGTGCGCCGCCATGTCCGCCGCTTCGTGCGCTGGGGCTGGAAGGAAGCGATGAACCCGGTGGAGCTGCGCGAGTTGCTGGACGACGCGGGCCTGCCGCGGCTGCGCATCCGACTGCTGCCCTGACCCATCGCCCCCATCGAGGGGCAGGGTAGCTTGGCTGGGTGACGAAAGCAGGCGGACGGACTAACGGCAGCACGTTGAACGTGGCGGTCCTTGGATACGGCGCGATCGGTGCCAGCGTCTCGAACGCACTTGCGGCGGGTGCAGTGGATGGAGCTCGGCTCGCCGGCGTCATCACACGGACCGGAGCCGGTTCCCACCCGCATCGGAGCCTGTCGCTGGACGACGCGCTGACCGTCAGCGACATCGTCGTCGAGTGCGCGGGCACCGCTGCCGTGACTGAGAACGGTCCGCGTATCATCGCATCCGGCACCGACCTGTTCGTCGCTTCGATCGGAGCGCTAGCCGATGCTGACGTGCGCGCCAGGCTGCTGTCGGGCCCGGGAACCCTGTACTTGACCACGGGGGCGATTGGTGGGCTCGACATTCTGAGCGCAGCGGCTTTCGACGGTGGGTTGGACTCGATCGAGCTCACGACCACGAAGAGGGCGAGCACGCTCGTGCAGCCCTGGATGGGAGCGGCAGAGGCGGAAGCGCTTAGGGGGACCGATCAGCCGATCACGGTGTTCAGCGGTGGCGTCGAGGATGCGATTCGTCTGTTCCCGAAGTCGCTCAATGTTGCGGTAGCGCTGGCTGTCGCCACCGGCGAGTGGGAGCGGACGAGGGTGACCATGATCGCCGACCCCGACGCAGAGCTGACCACGCACGTGATCGAAGCACGGGGGAGCGCCGGCAGCTATCGGTTCGCGGTATCCAACCTGCCGCACGAATCGAACCCGGCGACCAGCAAGGTCGTGCCGGCCGCAATCCTGCGGGGATTGGCGAAGCTCGCACGCCCCTCCGGAACGTTCGTATAGGCGGACGCCCACTTCCGCGGCCGCGGCAAGCCAGCTGAGTGCTGTGGAGGAGGGGTTGGCTGCGCGCAGTTGCGGCGGACCGCGGCAGTTGCGGACAGGGGCACCAGGTGCGCCGGGCGCGGATGTCCGGAACGGGCGCGTTGCGTAGCACAGAGGCGCTTGGACGGATAGCGTGCGGATGTCCGGAACGGGCGCGCGGCGGCCCCTGCGGGAAGCGGATGTCCCGACTTGCGGCCGGCGCGCACGCGGTAGAGTGGCTGAAGCGGAGTCCGCGACACGCCCGGGTTGCAGCAAATGCCGGGTTGTGGCAAACTCTTCTAGTTCAACATTTCGTTTCACCGCGCAGGTGGGCGGATCACTATCCAGGCAGTGCATAGGACACGTTTCCTAGGCCGCGGGTAGCAGAACACAAAAACCGACACTCGAAGATCCGTGGTGACACGTGTGTCCTTCCGAGGGCGACACGCCCGAGCGCGGGGGTCGGTGAATGACGTTGCGTCCGGTGGAGACATCGCCGGGCGTGTGACAGAAAAACAGTGGTGCGAAAGCAGAAGTGCTTTCAGCTGCACAGGTTCATCCGGTTCCCGGATGCGCCCGTACAACAGAGAGAGAGTCAGGCTATGGCGGGACAGAAGATCCGCATCCGACTGAAGTCGTATGACCACGAGGTCATCGACAGCTCGGCGCGCAAGATCGTCGACACGGTCACCCGTGCGGGTGCGACGGTTGTCGGCCCAGTGCCGCTTCCGACCGAGAAGAACGTGGTCACTGTGATCCGTTCCCCTCACAAGTACAAGGACAGCCGAGAGCACTTCGAGAAGCGCACCCACAAGCGCCTGATCGACATCATCGACCCGACTCCGAAGGCCGTCGACTCGCTCATGCGTCTCGACCTGCCCGCTGACGTCAACATCGAGATCAAGCTCTGAGCTGGATAGGGACTGTAGAGAACATGGCTACCGCCACTAACAAGACCATCAAGGGTCTGCTCGGCACCAAGCTCGGCATGACCCAGGTGTGGGATTCCAACAACAAGCTCATCCCGGTCACGGTCATCGAGGTCGCCCCGAACGTCGTGACGCAGCTGCGCACCGAGGACGTTGACGGCTACTCGGCCGTGCAGATCGCCTACGGCCAGATCGACCCGCGCAAGGTCAACAAGCCCAGCGCCGGCCACTTCGCCAAGGCAGGCGTGACCCCGCGCCGCTTCCTCACCGAGATTCGCACCGCGGATGCCGCCGAGTACAGCCTCGGCCAGGAGCTCACGGTCGACGCCTTCGAGGCCGGCACCAAGGTCGACGTCGTCGGCACCAGCAAGGGCAAGGGCTTCGCCGGTGCCATGAAGCGCCACAACTTCCAGGGTGTCAGCGCATCACACGGTGCCCACCGCAACCACCGCAAGCCCGGCTCGATCGGCGCTTCTGCCACTCCGGGCCGCGTGTTCAAGGGCAAGAAGATGGCCGGCCGGATGGGTGGCGAGCGCGTTGCGGTGCAGAACCTCACGGTCCACGCCGTCGACGCCGAGAAGAACCTCCTGCTGGTCAAGGGTGCCGTTCCCGGCGCTCGCGGCCGCATCGTATTCGTTCGCACTTCAGTGAAGGGGGCGTAACCATGGCCGCAGCTAGCACGCTCGACGTCGTCGACGCCAAGGGCAAGAAGGCCGGCACGGTCGACCTTCCCGCCGAGGTCTTCGACGTCCAGACCAACGTTCCGCTGATCCACCAGGTGGTCGTCGCCCAGCGCGCCGCCGCCCGCCAGGGCACCCACTCCACGCTCCGCCGTGGCGAGGTCTCCGGCTCCGGTGTCAAGCCGTTCAAGCAGAAGGGCACCGGTCGTGCCCGTCAGGGCTCCGTCCGCATGCCGCAGCACCGCGGTGGTGGCATCGTCCACGGGCCGAAGCCCCGCGACTACGACCAGCGCACCCCCAAGAAGATGATCGCCGCTGCACTGCTCGGAGCACTCTCCGACCGTGCCCGTGGCGAGCGCATCCACGTCATCGAGTCCCTCGTTGTCGGCGACACCCCGTCGACGAAGGTCGTCTCGGAGCTGCTCGACACCGTCACCTCGAGCCGCAACGTGCTCATCGTGATCGAGCGTGACGACGAGCTCGGCTACAAGAGCGTGCGCAACATGCCCACCGTCCACGTCCTGCCCGTTGACCAGCTCAACGCATACGACGTGCTCGTGAGCGACGACATCGTCTTCACCAAGGCAGCGTTCGAGTCGTTCGTCGCCGCGAAGACCGCGAACAAGACTGAGGAGGCCAGCGCATGAGCGCCACCTATAAGGACCCGCGCGACGTCATCCTCGCGCCCGTCGTCTCGGAGAAGAGCTACAGCCTGATCGATCAGGGCAAGTACACCTTCGAGGTGGACCCCCGCTCGAACAAGACCGAGATCAAGCTCGCGATCGAGAAGATCTTCGGCGTCAAGGTCGAGTCGATCAACACGCTCAACAAGAAGGGCAAGACGCGCCGCACCAAGTTCGGTATCGGCAAGCGCAAGGACACCAAGCGCGCGATCGTCACCCTCAAGTCCGGTTCAATCGACATCTTCACGGCTGTCGGCTAGGGCTGAAGGAAGAGAAACATGGCTATTCGCAAGTACAAGCCCACGACGCCAGGTCGTCGCGGCTCCTCGGTGGCAGATTTCGCCGAGATCACCCGCTCGACCCCGGAGAAGTCGCTGCTGCGTCCGCTCCCGAAGACGGGTGGCCGCAACAGCTCCGGCCGTATCACCACGCGTCACATCGGTGGCGGCCACAAGCGCCAGTACCGCGTCATCGACTTCAAGCGCAATGACAAGGATGGCGTCAACGCCAAGGTCGCTCACATCGAGTACGACCCGAACCGCACCGCGCGCATCGCGCTGCTGCACTTCGTCGACGGCACCAAGCGGTACATCATCGCGCCGGAGAAGCTGAAGCAGGGCGACATCGTCGAGTCCGGTCCGTCGGCTGACATCAAGCCGGGCAACAACCTGCCGCTGAAGAACATCCCGGTCGGTACGGTCGTGCATGCGATCGAGCTCAAGCCGGGCGGTGGCGCCAAGCTCGCCCGTTCCGCCGGCTCCTCGGTGCGCCTGGTCGCCAAGGATGGCCCGTACGCGCAGCTCCGCCTGCCCTCGGGTGAGATCCGCAACGTCGACGCGCGCTGCCGCGCCACCGTCGGCGAGGTCGGCAACGCCGAGCAGTCGAACATCAACTGGGGCAAGGCCGGCCGGATGCGCTGGAAGGGTGTCCGCCCGACCGTCCGCGGTGTCGCCATGAACCCGGTCGACCACCCGCACGGTGGTGGTGAGGGCAAGACCTCCGGTGGTCGCCACCCGGTTACCCCGTGGGGCCAGGCCGAGGGCCGTACCCGCAAGCCCAACCTGGAGAGCGACAAGCTCATCGTCCGCCGTCGCACCGTCGGCAAGAAGCGCAAGTAGGAGTTGTAGAGGATGCCACGCAGTCTCAAGAAGGGCCCCTTCGTTGACGACCACCTGCTTCGCAAGGTCGTTACTCAGAACGAGGCCAAGAGCAAGAACGTGATCAAGACCTGGTCGCGCCGCTCCATGATCGTCCCGGCCATGCTCGGCCACACGATCGCGGTGCACGACGGTCGCAAGCACATCCCGGTGTTCATCACCGAGACCATGGTGGGCCACAAGCTCGGAGAGTTCGCCCCCACCCGCACCTTCCGTGGACACGTGAAGGACGACAAGAAGGGTCGTCGCCGCTAACCGCGGTGACGCAAGGAGGTAGAGAAATGGTGGAGTCGATCGCACGAGTGCGACACATCCGCGTCACCCCCATGAAGGCTCGCCGCGTCGTCGACATGATCCGCGGCAAGCAGGCAACAGAGGCGCTCGCCATTCTGAAGTTCGCGCCCCAGGCAGCGAGCGAGCCCGTGTACAAGCTGGTCGCATCTGCGGTCGCCAACGCCCGGGTCAAGGCTGACAGCGAGAACACGTACCTGAACGAGGACGACCTGTTCATCGCCAAGGCCTTTGTTGACGAGGGCACGACGCTCAAGCGGTTCCAGCCGCGAGCTCAGGGCCGCGCGTTCAAGATCCTCAAGCGCACCAGCCACATCACCGTGGTGCTGGCGACGCCAAGCGAGGCCGACGTGGCACAGGCTGCCAGGAAGGCAGGAAAGAAGTAATGGGACAGAAAGTCAATCCGTACGGCTTCCGCCTCGGAATCACCACCGACCACGTGTCGCGCTGGTACTCCGACAGCACCAAGCCCGGACAGCGTTACAGCGACTTCGTCGCCGAGGACGTCAAGATCCGTCGCCTGCTGAGCACCTCGCTCGACCGTGCCGGCGTCGCCCGCATTGAGATCGAGCGCACGCGTGACCGCGTCCGCGTCGACATCCACACCGCGCGCCCCGGCATCGTGATCGGCCGCCGCGGAGCCGAGGCCGAGCGCATCCGCACCGACCTCGAGAAGCTCACCGGCAAGCAGATCCAGCTGAACATCCTCGAGGTGAAGAACCCCGAGGCCGAGGCTCAGCTCGTCGCGCAGGGCATCGCCGAGCAGCTCTCCGCACGTGTGGCGTTCCGCCGCGCGATGCGCAAGGGCCTGCAGGGCGCCCAGCGCGCCGGCGCCAAGGGTGTCCGGATCCAGGTCTCCGGCCGCCTCGGTGGCGCTGAGATGAGCCGCTCCGAGTTCTACCGCGAGGGTCGCGTTCCGCTGCACACGCTGCGTGCGAACATCGACTTCGGCTTCTACGAGGCCCGCACCACCTTCGGCCGCATCGGTGTGAAGGTGTGGATCTACAAGGGCGACATCACCAACAAGGAACTCGCGCGCGAGCAGGCGAACCAGAAGTCGTCTCGTCCCGACCGCCGTGACAGCGACCGCCCCCGTCGTGGCGCACGCGCAGAGGCCGCTCCGGCGGCAGTAGGGGCGGAGGGCTAAAGAATGCTGATCCCACGCAGAGTCAAGCACCGCAAGCAGCACCACCCGGGCCGCAGCGGTCAGGCCACCGGCGGCACGAAGGTCACCTTCGGCGAGTTCGGAATCCAGGCCCTCACCCCCGCATACGTGACCAACCGCCAGATTGAGGCGGCACGTATCGCAATGACCCGTCACATCAAGCGTGGTGGAAAGGTGTGGATCAACATCTACCCGGACCGCCCGATCACCAAGAAGCCGGCCGAAACCCGCATGGGTTCCGGTAAGGGTTCGCCCGAGTGGTGGGTCGCCAACGTCAAGCCGGGTCGCGTGCTCTTCGAGCTCAGCGGCGTCAACGAGACCGTCGCCCGCGAAGCACTCACCCGTGCGATTCACAAGCTGCCCCTCAAGGCACGCATCATCAAGCGCGAGGAGGGCGACGCATAATGGCGATCGGTTCCAAGGAGCTCCGCCCCAGCGAGCTCGACACATTCGAAGACGAGAGACTCGTCGAAGAACTCAAGAAGGCCAAGGAAGAGCTGTTCAACCTGCGCTTCCAGTCGGCCACCGGCCAGCTCGAGAGCCACGGACGCCTGCGCGCCGTGAAGCGCGACATCGCCCGTATCTACACGGTCATCCGTGAGCGTGAGCTCGGCCTCCGGGCCACCCCGGCCCCGGTCGAGGTCGCGGCGAAGCCGGCCAAGAAGAGCAAGAAGTCGGACGAGGCGGCCGAGGCCAAGGCTGAGACCGACGCGAACGAGGACGGTAACTAATGGCAGAGAAGAAGGCCCAGGCAGAGGTCGGGACCGAGAAGCTCGAGCGCCCGTACCGCAAGATCCGTCGCGGCTACGTCAGCAGCGACAAGATGGACAAGACGATCGTCGTCGAGGTCGAAGACCGCGTGAAGCACCCGCTGTATGGCAAGGTCCTGCGCCGCACCTCCAAGGTGAAGGTGCACGACGAGACCAACTCGGCCGGTATCGGCGACCTTGTTGTGATCAGCGAGACGCGGCCGTTGAGCGCCACCAAGCGCTGGCGCCTTGTCGAGATTCTTGAGAAGGCCAAGTAAGCGCGAGCTTGCTTGCTTACGGAATTAGAGGAATAGGACAATGCTTCAGCAGGAATCCAGGCTCAAGGTCGCCGACAACACCGGCGCCAAGGAGCTGCTCACGATTCGCGTGCTCGGGGGCTCCGGACGGCGCTACGCCGGACTGGGCGACACGATCGTCGCCACGGTCAAGGACGCCATCCCCGGTGGCAACGTGAAGAAGGGCGAGATCGTCAAAGCGGTCATCGTCCGTACCAAGAAGGAGACACGTCGTCCCGACGGCTCCTACATCAAGTTCGACGAGAACGCGGCAGTCATCCTGAAGAACGATGGCGACCCCCGCGGCACTCGCATCTTCGGACCGGTCGGTCGCGAACTCCGCGACAAGAAGTTCATGAAGATCATCTCGCTGGCACCGGAGGTTATTTAGTCATGGCGAAGATCAAGAAGGGCGACCTCGTGCAGGTCATCTCGGGTCGCAGCCAGGACCGTGGCGGCGACCGTGGCAAGCAGGGCCGTGTGCTCGAGGTGCTCATCGAGAAGAACCGTGTCGTGGTCGAAGGCGTGAACTTCGTCACCAAGCACGTTCGCGTCGGACAGACCCAGCGCGGCACCAAGACCGGTGGCATCGAGACTCACGAGGCGCCCATCCACATCTCCAACGTGGCTGTGGTCGACCCCAAGTCGAAGAAGCCCACCCGCGTCGGCTACCGCGTCGAGAAGAACGCTGAGGGCAGGACTGTCCGCGTTCGTTACGCAAAGAACTCAGGTGAGGACCTGTAATGACTGACACCGCAACTGCTGCTGCGGCACCGCGCATCGCGCCGCGCCTCAAGCAGAAGTACAAGACCGAGATCATCGAGCAGCTGAAGAAGGACTTCGGCTTCACGAACGTGCACCAGGTCCCCGGCCTGGTGAAGATCGTCGTGAACACCGGTGTCGGTGACGCTGCCCGCGATGGCAAGCTCATCGACGGCGCGGTCCGCGACCTCACGCTCATCACGGGCCAGAAGCCGCAGGTCACCGCCGCCCGCAAGTCGATCGCGCAGTTCAAGCTGCGTGAGGGAATGCCCATCGGCGCCCACGTCACGCTTCGTGGCGACCGCGCCTGGGAGTTCCTGGACCGTCTCCTCACGCTCGCTCTGCCCCGCATCCGGGACTTCCGCGGCCTGAGCGACCGGCAGTTCGACGGCAACGGCAACTACACCTTCGGCCTCAACGAGCAGTCCATGTTCCACGAGATCGACCAGGACAAGATCGACCGCGTGCGTGGCTTCGACATCACCGTCGTGACCACCGCGAAGAACGACGACGAGGGTCGCGCGCTGCTCAAGGCGCTGGGCTTCCCGTTCAGGACAGCAGAGAACTCCAACTAAGGCACCACCGATCGACCAGGTCGGCTCCCTACGTAACGGGTGATCCGAAACCAGACGAGAACAGGAAAACAAACGCAATGACAATGACAGATCCGGTCGCAGACTTGCTGACCCGGCTGCGCAACGCCAACTCGGCGTACCACGACTCGGTCTCACTGCCCAGCAGCAAGCTGAAGACCCACATCGCGGACATCCTCAAGAGCGAGGGCTACATCGCCGACTGGCGCGTCGAGGACGCACGGGTTGGTTCGACGCTCACGATCGACCTCAAGTACGGTCCCAACCGTGAGCGCACGATCGCCGGCATCAAGCGCGTGTCGAAGCCCGGTCTGCGCGTCTACGCACGCAGCACCGAGATCCCGCGCGTGTTCGGCGGCCTCGGCGTCGCGATCCTGTCCACCTCGTCGGGCCTCCTCACGGACCGCCAGGCGACCGAGAAGGGTGTGGGTGGGGAAGTCCTCGCCTACGTTTGGTAACGCACAATGTCTCGAATCGGAAGACTTCCCATCGCGATCCCGTCCGGGGTCGACGTCAAGATCGACGGCTCGGCCGTCACTGTCAAGGGCCCGAAGGGTGAGCTCAGCCTCGCCGTCGCCAGCCCGATCACCGTCAACGTCGAGGACGGCCAGGTCCTCGTGACGCGTCCGGATGACGAGCGCGAGTCGCGCTCGCTGCACGGCCTCACCCGCACGCTCATCGCGAACCAGATCCTCGGTGTCACCGAGGGCTACTCCAAGGCCCTCGAGATCGTCGGCACCGGTTACCGCGTTGCGCAGAAGGGCAACGCGCTCGAGTTCGCGCTCGGCTACTCGCACCCGATCACGTTCGAGGCGCCCCAGGGCATCACGTTCGCGGTCGAGGGCAACACCAAGCTGTCGGTGCACGGTATCGACAAGCAGCAGGTGGGCGAGGTCGCGGCCAACATTCGTAAGCTGCGCAAGCCGGAACCCTACAAGGGCAAGGGTGTCCGGTACGCCGGCGAGGTAGTCCGCCGCAAGGCCGGAAAGGCTGGTAAGTAACTATGGCTCTCGGAACAAGAGGGAAGAGCAAGTCTGCCGCCAAGGCGCGCAGGCACACACGCCTCCGCAAGAAGATCGTCGGCAGCGAGCTGCGTCCGCGCCTCGTTGTCACCCGGTCCGCCCGCCACGTCTTCGTGCAGGTCGTCGACGACAGCAAGGGTCACACCCTGGCGTCCGCGTCCACCATGGAGTCGGAGCTGCGCGGCATGGACGGCGACAAGACCGCCAAGGCACGCAAGGTCGGCGAGCTCGTCGCTGAGCGTGCGAAGCAGGCAGGCATCGAAGCAGTGGTGTTCGACCGCGGTGGAAGCCGGTACGCCGGCCGCGTCGCGGCGATCGCCGAGGGAGCTCGAGAGGGTGGTTTGAGCCTGTGAGCACCGAATCGAAGAATGAGAAGGAGCAGGACGTGACTGCAGAGGCGACCGAGGGCGCGACCGCGGCAGAGGCTGTGGTCGAGACCGCCGCCGGCACCGCAAGCGCGACCGAGCCCCGCGAGCGCGAGGGTCGCCGCGGCGGCCGCGAGCGGAACCCCAACCAGCAGCGCGGAAGCCGTGACTCGGACAAGAGCCAGTTCCTGGAGCGTGTCGTCACCATCAACCGCGTGTCGAAGGTCGTCAAGGGTGGTCGTCGCTTCAGCTTCACCGCTCTCGTGGTGGTCGGCGACGGCAACGGACTCGTCGGTGTCGGCTACGGCAAGGCACGCGAGGTTCCCACCGCGATCTCCAAGGGCGTCGAAGAGGCCAAGAAGAACTTCTTCCGCGTTCCGCGCGTCGGCAACAGCATCCCGCACCCGGTGACCGGCGAAGCCGCTGCCGGTGTCGTGCTGCTGCGCCCCGCCGCCGCAGGTACCGGTGTTATCGCCGGTGGCCCGGTGCGTGCGGTGCTCGAATGCGCCGGGATCCACGACGTGCTGAGCAAGTCGCTCGGCTCGTCCAACACCATCAACATCGTCCATGCGACCGTCGACGCCCTCAAGCAGCTTGAGGAGCCGACCGCGGTAGCCGCTCGTCGCGGCCTGGACGTCGACCGCGTTGTGCCGGAGCAGATTCTGCGCATCCAGGCAGAGGCCGCCAAGGCGAAGGCCACGGCAGAGAAGGCAGGTGCCTGATGGCTCGCCTGAAGGTGACCCAGATCAAGTCCAAGATCAGTGAGAAGCAGAACCAGCGCGACACGCTGCGCAGCCTCGGGCTCAAGCGCATCGGCGACGTGGTGGTTCGTGAAGACAACCCGCAGAACCGCGGCTACGTCAACACGGTCGCTCACCTGGTGAAAGTCGAGGAGATTGACTAATGGCTGACGAGAAGAAGCCAGCTGAAGAGAAGCCGAAGGCCACGGCCGCGGCGAAGAAGCCTGCTGCAACCAAGGCGGCTGCCGACAAGAAGCCGGCTGCCAAGGCGAGCGCGACCAAGGCTGCCGCTGACAAGCCGGCTGCCAAGGCGAGCACCGCCAAAGCCGCTGCTGACAAGCCCGCCGCCAAGGCGAGCACCAGCAAGACCGCCGCCGCGAAGACGGACACCGCAGCCAAGGCGGAGGCGAAGCCTGCTGCCAAGAAGGCGGCGCCGAAGGCCAAGTCCAACGACGTCGCTCGCCCGCAGGTGCTGAAGATGCACCACCTGCGTCCGGCGCCCGGTGCCAAGACCGAGCGCACGCGCGTCGGTCGTGGTGAAGCGTCCAAGGGCAAGACCGCCGGTCGCGGCACCAAGGGCACGAAGGCTCGTTACCAGGTTCGCGCCGGCCTCGAGGGCGGCAACCTGAACTCGATCATGCGCGCCCCGAAGCTGCGCGGGTTCAAGAACCCGTTCCGCGTCGAGTACCAGGTCGTCAACCTCGAGCGTCTTGCCGAGCTCTACCCCAAGGGTGGCGACGTCACGGTGACCGACCTGGTAGCAAAGGGTGTCGTTCGCAAGAACGAGAAGGTCAAGGTCCTCGGGACCGGTGACATTGACGTTAAGCTGAATGTCGCGGTCGATAAGGTCTCCGTCTCTGCCGAGCAGAAGATCGTCGCCGCGGGCGGCTCCGTCAAGTGAGTCCAGGCGGATGACAAGTCATCCGCCCCGGAAACACAACTAGTTCGTAGCCGTCGGTGTGGCCCGCAAGGGCCACGCCGCCTGCTCAATCACTAACCAGGAGGCCTCGTGTTCAGCGCAATCGCGCGGATCTTCCGCACGCCTGACCTGCGGCGCAAGATCGGCTTCACGCTGGGCATCATTGCCCTGTTCCGGCTCGGATCGTTCATCCCTGCGCCGTTCATCGACTACCAGAACGTGCAGACGTGTCTCGCATCCGTATCCGG
Organism: uncultured Actinomycetota bacterium; assembly: GCA_963702165.1. Classification (GTDB taxonomy): domain Bacteria; phylum Actinomycetota; class Actinomycetes; order Actinomycetales; family Microbacteriaceae; genus Terrimesophilobacter. The sequence continues at coordinate 2,510,891 of OY969722.1, forward strand.
AACGCAGAGCCTCTACGACCTGATCAACCTGTTCAGCGGTGGCGCACTGCTGCAGCTGTCGGTCTTCGCGCTCGGCATCATGCCGTACATCACCGCGTCGATCATCGTGCAGCTGCTGCGCGTGGTCATCCCTCACTTCGAGGCGCTGTACAAAGAAGGCCAGGCCGGCCAGAGCAAGCTGACGCAGTACACGCGTTACCTCACCATCGGTCTTGGCGTGCTGCAGTCGACCACGCTGATCACCGTCGCTCGCACCGGCGCGCTGTTCCCGACGACCGCCGGCGTGCCGGAGTGCACCCAGTTGATCTCGAACGACGCCTGGTACGCGATCCTGCTCATGGTCATCACGATGACCGCGGGCACCGGCCTCATCATGTGGATGGGTGAGCTCATCACCGAGCGCGGCGTCGGCAACGGCATGTCGCTGCTGATCTTCATCTCGATCGCGGCCACTTTCCCGGCCGCGCTGTGGGGCATCGCCGTCGCGCGCAACTTCGAGACCTTCCTGCTCGTGCTCGGCATCGGCTTGCTGATCATGCTCGCCGTAGTGTTCGTCGAGCAGTCGCAACGGCGCATCCCCGTGCAGTACGCGAAGCGGATGGTCGGACGCCGTACCTACGGCGGCAACAACACCTACATCCCGATCAAGGTCAACATGGCCGGCGTGATCCCGGTCATCTTCGCCTCGAGCCTGCTGTACCTGCCCTCGCTCATCGCGCAGTTCAACCTGCCGCGCGACGGCAGTCTGCCGGCACCGTGGGTGGAGTGGATCAACAACAACCTGAGCTCGGGCAACAACCCGCTCTACATGGCTGTCTATTTCCTGCTCGTCATCGGCTTCACCTACTTCTACGTCGCCATCACCTTCAACCCGGAGGAAGTGGCCGACAACATGAAGAAGTACGGCGGCTTCATCCCGGGCATCCGCGCCGGTCGCCCGACCGCCGAGTACCTCGACTACGTGCTCACGCGCATCACCCTTCCCGGATCGCTGTACCTCGGCATCATCGCGCTCATCCCGCTCGTCGCCCTGGCCACCGTCGGCGCCAACCAGAACTTCCCGTTCGGCGGCGCGAGCATCCTGATCATCGTCGGTGTCGGACTCGAGACCGTGAAGCAGATCGACGCGCAGCTGCAGCAGCGGCACTACGAAGGTCTGCTGCGATGACGGGCCGGCACGTGAACGAGACCCGTCCGCGCATGCTGATCGTGGGACCCCCCGGCGCAGGCAAGGGCACGCAGGCTGCGCGGCTGGCCGAGATGCTGGGCATCCCGACCATCTCCACCGGCGACATCTTCCGCGACAACATCAAGAACCGCACCTCCCTTGGAGTACAGGTCAAGGCCATCGTCGACGCGGGCGACTATGTCCCGGATTCGCTCACCAACGCGCTCGTCACCGACCGCCTCAGCGAAGCGGATGCGGCGGGCGGCTTCCTGCTGGACGGCTACCCGCGCACGAGCGACCAGGTGCGCTACCTCGACGACCTGCTGGCCTCCCGCGGTCACGAGCTGAACGGCGTGATCCGTCTCGTCGCCGACGAGGACGAGATCGTCGGCCGACTGCGTCGCCGCGCGATCGAGCAGGGACGCGTCGATGACTCCGAGGAGGCCATCCGGCACCGCCAGGAGGTCTACGCGCGTGAGACCGAGCCGCTGATCGCCGCCTTCCGCGACCGGGGAATCCTGGTCGAGGTTGACGGGCTCGGCGCCGTCGACGACGTGACCGGGCGCATCATGGATGCGCTCGTCTCCCGCGGCATCGTGCCGGAGCGCGCGAACGGCTGAGAAGTGGCCCGCAATATCTACAAGAGCCCGGCTGAACTCCGGCTCATGGTCGAACCGGGTCTGGTCACCGCCGCATCCCTCGACGCGGTGCGCGCAGCCATCCGGCCCGGGATCACCACGGCGGAGCTTGACGCGATCGCCGAGAAGGTGATCCGGGATGCCGGGGGAGAACCCAACTTCGCGCTGGTACCCGGCTACCATCACACCGTCTGCGCCTCGGTGAATGACGACGTCGTGCATGGCATCCCCGGCTCGCGCGTCCTGGAAGCCGGCGACATCGTCTCGATCGACAGCGGAGCTCAGGTCAAGGGCTACAACGGCGACTCCGCGGTCACGATAGTGCTCGAAGACTCGGCGCGACCGGAGGTCGTTGCCGCGCGCCGCGAGCTGTCGGAGGTCACCAGGAAGTCGCTCTGGGTCGGCATCGCCGCGCTCGCGTCGGCTCGCTACCTCGGCGAGGTCGGCGGGGCAATCGAGGACTACGTGCGGGGCAAGGGCGACTACGGCATCCTGGAGGACTACGTCGGCCACGGCATCGGACGCTCCATGCACGAAGAGCCGACCGTGTTCAACTACCGCACCCGAGAGCGCGGTGCCAAGGTCAAGCCTGGCCTGTGCGTGGCCATCGAGCCGATGATCACCGCAGACGGCCTCGACACGTTCGTGCGTGAGGACGACTGGACGGTCGCCACCAGCAACGGCGCCGACGCCGCGCACTGGGAGCACTCGGTCGCGGTGCACCAGGACGGGATCTGGGTGCTCACCGCGCCCGATGGCGGCGCATCAGAGCTCGCCGCCCACGGCGTCGTGCCGGTTCCGATCCCCTGAACGCGCGCCGTGCATCATAGCCATGACTTGCAGGTTTGGCGGCATTGCGCATAAGATTGCTCTTTGGGTCTGTGGCTGGTACAGCCATGCCTGCAGGACCACAATCCACAATTCCGCACGACCGGCGTTCGGTATTTTTTAGCGACAGTGAGGCTATGGCCAAAAAAGACGGTGTCATCGAGATCGAAGGCTCGGTGGTTGAGGCTCTTCCCAACGCGATGTTCCGCGTTGAGTTGACGAACGGCCACAAGGTGCTTGCCCACATTTCGGGCAAGATGCGTCAGCACTACATCCGCATCCTCCCTGAGGACCGCGTGATCGTCGAGTTGAGCCCCTACGATCTGACCCGCGGCCGTATCGTCTACCGCTACAAGTAGCCGCAACGCACGGATAAGTAACGGCCTGCCGCGTGCAGGTACGAGGACAGCGAGAGAAACACATGAAGGTCAACCCCAGCGTCAAGCGCATCTGCGACAAGTGCAAGGTCATCCGCCGGCACGGTCGCGTCATGGTCATCTGCGACAACCCCCGCCACAAGCAGCGTCAGGGTTGATCTCTGCGGACGCGAAAGCGTCCGCAGAATCGCCTCACCGCAATAACTGAATAACGAAGAAGGCAGCGCCGGAACCTCTCGCTACGAGAGGGGGCACCTCGGGTTGGAGGCCCGAGCACAGGCTCTGCTGCAGACCTCCACTCACCAACAGGAGAAGCCACAATGGCTCGTCTAGCAGGCGTCGACATTCCCCGCGACAAGCGCGTGGAAGTCGCATTGACTTACATCTACGGTGTCGGCCGCACCCGGTCTCTGAAGACCCTCGCCGAAACCGGAATCGACGGGAACGTCCGCGTCAAGGACCTCACCGACGATCAGCTCATCGCCCTCCGCGACTACATCGAAGGCAACTTCAAGGTCGAGGGTGATCTCCGCCGTGAGGTCGCAGCGGACATCCGCCGCAAGGTCGAAATCGGCAGCTACGAGGGCATCCGTCACCGCAAGGGACTGCCCGTGCACGGACAGCGCACCAAGACGAACGCTCGCACCCGCAAGGGCCCGAAGCGCACCGTCGCCGGCAAGAAGAAGGCCCGCTAGTAGCGGCCACGACCTCACAGACTTTCGACAGGAGACAGATCTCACATGGCTACACCCAAGTCGGCAGCTCGCAAGCCGCGCCGCAAGGAAAAGAAGAACATCGCTCTGGGCCAGGCCCACATCAAGAGCACGTTCAACAACACGATCGTTTCGATCACCGACCAGAGCGGTGCTGTGATCAGCTGGGCATCGTCCGGCGTCGTCGGCTACAAGGGTTCGCGCAAGTCGACCCCGTTCGCCGCGCAGCTCGCCGCCGAGAACGCTGCCCGTCAGGCGCAGGAGCACGGCATGAAGAAGGTCGACGTCTTCGTCAAGGGACCGGGTTCCGGTCGTGAGACCGCGATCCGTTCGCTGCAGGCCGCGGGCCTCGAGGTGGGTTCGATCAACGACGTCACGCCGCAGGCGCACAACGGATGCCGCCCGCCGAAGCGTCGTCGGGTCTGACGCCTAGCGTTCAGCCTCGCCCGGGCGAGTAACCTCGCCCGGGACACCGGCCCCTCGCGTGCTCCGGGTTTCGACTCGCTCCACCGCCGGTACGCACCACCGGAAAACCAGAACTACCACAACTCAATACACGACGGGCCAGCCACCCGGTCGCTACCCAAGTGTCATATAGCGGACACTTCGCCGAAAGGAATCAATAGTGCTCATTGCACAGCGTCCAACCCTCACCGAAGAGAACATCTCCGAGTTCCGTTCGCGGTTCGTGATCGAGCCGCTGGAGCCGGGCTTCGGTTACACCCTCGGTAACTCGCTCCGCCGCACGCTGCTCTCCTCGATTCCGGGAGCTGCGGTAACGAGCATCCGAATCGACGGTGTGCTGCACGAGTTCAGCACGATTCCCGGTGTGAAGGAAGACGTCACCGAGATCATCCTGAACATCAAGGGCCTCGTCGTCTCCAGCGAGCACGACGAGCCGATCACCGCGTACCTGCGCAAGCAGGGTGCTGGCCAGGTCACCGCGGCGGACATCTCCGCTCCGGCCGGTGTCGAGATCCACAACCCGGAGCTCGTCATCGCGACCCTCAACGACAAGGCGACGCTTCGAGCTCGAGCTGACCATCGAGCGCGGCCGCGGCTACGTGTCGGCGACCCAGAACCGCAGCGAGTTCAGCGAGGCCGGCCAAGTCCCGGTCGACTCGATCTACTCGCCCGTGCTTAAGGTCACCTACCGCGTCGAGGCGACTCGTGCCGGTGAGCGTACCGACTTCGACCGCCTGGTCGTGGACGTCGAGACCAAGAGCGCGATCACCCCGCGTGACGCGATCGCCTCGGCAGGCAAGACCCTGGTTGAGCTGTTCGGACTCGCTCGCGAGCTGAACGCCGAAGCCGAGGGCATCGAGATCGGCCCCGCGCCGGTCGACGCCGTGCTCTCCAGCGAGCTGAGCATGCCGATCGAGGACCTCGACCTGTCTGTGCGCAGCTACAACTGCCTCAAGCGCGAGGGAATCAACTCGGTGAGCGAGCTCGTCGCCCTCTCGGAGACGCAGCTCATGAACATCCGCAACTTCGGCCAGAAGTCGGTGGACGAGGTCAAGGACAAGCTCGTCGAGCTCGGTCTGTCCCTCAAGGACACCGTGCCTGGCTTCGATGGCGCACACTTCTACAGCGGCAACGACGACGACTACAGCTGAACCGCTGAACGACACATTTCGATCCTGGAGATAACAAACAATGCCTAAGCCATCCAAGGGCCCGCGCCTCGGTGGAGGACCCGCTCACGAACGCCTGCTGCTCGGCAATCTCGCTGCAGCGCTGTTCACTCACAAGAGCATCAAGACGACCGAGACCAAGGCAAAGCGCCTTCGCCCGGTCGCTGAGCGGCTCATCACCTTCGCTAAGCGCGGAGACCTGCACGCTCGTCGTCGCGTGCTGTCCGTGATCGGCGACAAGGGCGTCGTGCACGAGCTGTTCACGCAGATCGCCCCGCTCGTCGCTGAGCGTGACGGCGGCTACACCCGCATCACCAAGCTCGGCTACCGCAAGGGCGACAACGCCCCGATGGTGCAGATCGAGCTCGTGCTCGAGCCGGTGAAGCCGAAGTCCAAGCCTGCCAAGGCGACGGCGGCCAAGGACGAGACTCCGGTCGAGGAAGCCCCGGTCGAGGAGACCGCGGCTGAGGAGACCGCAGCCGACGAGACCGTCGAGGAGGCTCCTGCCGAGGAGGCCGCCACCGAGGAGACCCCTGCTGAGGAGTCGGCCGACGAGGTAGCTGCCGAAGACGAGCAGAAGTAGCGAATCGTTATCAAGTACGGCCCCACCCTTCACGGGTGGGGCCGTACTCTCGTTAACCGTGACCGAAACCATCCCCCTCAACCAGCGAATCCAGGCTCCGGATGCGCCGATCCCGGCATCCGGGAACGGCATCACGTGGCGCCCTGCCAGCATCGACGACCTCGACGCGATCATGGTGTGCGAGCGCGCGATGAACGCCGTCGACCACCCGCACTACGTCACCAACCGTGAAGAGCTGGAAGAGGACTTCACGAGCTCGTGGGTCGACATGGCCGCAGACTCGGTGCTCGCGCTCGAGGACTCCGGAGAGGTCGTCGCCTGGGGGTTCGTGACCGTCAGCCAAGGCCAGGAGACGGCGGTGCGTGTCATCCTGCTGGGCGGCGTCCGGCCGGATCGGCGCGGTGAAGGTCTGGGACGTGCGCTCTTCGACTGGCAGGAGGCGCGATCGCGTCAGCTGCTCGCAGCGTCCGACAAGCCACTCCCCGGTGTGCTTGTGCTCTGGGCCGACGAGCGCGCCGAATCGACCATCCGACTCAGCCGACGTTTCGGCTTCGACATCGCCCGCTACTACCTCGAGCTGCGCCGCGAACTCTCGGAGCCGATCGACCCCGCCCACCCGCTCGACGGATACCAGCTGGTGCAGTTCGACGCCTCACGCTCCGAGGACACGCGGCTGGCGCGCAACGATTCCTTCCGTGACCACTGGGGCAGCCAGCCGGTCGTCGAGGAGGCGTGGACGAGCTTCCTTGGACGCTCGATCTTCCGCCCCGACCTGTCGTTCCTCGCCATTTCGCCTGACGGTGAGGTCGCGGGATTCGTGCTCAGCGAGGTCAGCGAGGAGGACTTCGAGCCGCAGGGATTCTCGTCCGCCTACATCGATCTCGTCGGCGTGCGGCGGGACCATCGCGGCAAGGGGATAGCGGCGGCGCTGCTCACGCGGGCACTCGAGGCGATCAGGGACGCCGGCCTTCAGAAGGCGGTGCTCGATGTCGACTCCGAGTCCCTGACCGGCGCGACCCGGCTCTACGAGAACGTCGGGTTCAGGCACGCCAACCGCAGCGTCGACCTGCGCAAGTCCTTCTAGCCGACCGCGAATACCCCTCGCCCGCGGCATCCGGGGGCAACGGAAATTGAAGGAGATCCCGTCAAAAACCGCCGTCTTGGCGACGGCTCGCCGCGAATCGGGGCGGATCTCCTTCATTTTCAGTGGGCTAGAGCGGGGTGGGCGCGAGCCCGAACTCGTTCGGGTCGAGCAGAGGCGGCAGTTCGGCGAGCCGCTGCAGCGCGTCCCGCACCGCCGCCGCGTAGACCTCGCCGCCACGCTGTCCCGGATGCACCTGGTCGCCGGCAAGCAGGTTCAGCTGGCTTGCGATCGCGCCGTGCCAGTTGGCGAGCTCGACGTCACGGTAGCGCTGTGCATAGAGCGCGAGAGTGCTGTTCACGTCGGGGATCCACCCGCGCGGCGCCTGCGCCGTCACGAGCACGAGCTGATGGTCGGCACCGAGCAGGTCGAGCACCGTGTCCAGCACCTCGTTATCGACGGGTCCGTTGGTCCCGAGGCCAAGGAGCACCACCGGCCGCAGCTGGCCGGCATCCTTCAGTGCGCTGATGATCGCCGGCGCTGCCGAGAGTTGCCGAGATACCGCGGCATCGATGTGGATGCCGGGGAAGGCATTCTGCAGTTCGGGGGCCGATGCGAGCATGACCGAGTCGCCGATGGCGGTGATCTGCTCTCCGCCGGGAAGCTCAGCGGGCGCGGCGAACACCTGCGGTTCGGTCGGGGCAACCGGCCGCGGCTTCGGCGTGACTGCGAGGATGCCCGCCTCGATGCGCGCTTGCGCATCGCTGCGGCCGGGGTCGGCAGCAATCGCCGCAACGGATGCCGCGCCGCCGGTGAGGACGAGCGCGCCGGCGGCAACGATCGCGACCGGACGCCATCCGGGGACTCGCACCGCGTGAGCCCAGCCGCGCACCACCGCGCGGAAGCCGCGCTGGCGGATCGGCTGCTCGATGAAGCGGTGCGACAGCGCCGCGGCGACGACCGTGATCGCCAGCGCGATGCCGCCGAGCGCCCAGCCGCTTGCCCCGAACCGCGGCCAGGATGGGTAGGCGGCGAGCAGCAGAACGAACACCGGCCAGTGCCACAGGTACAGGCCATACGAGCGCTCGCCGATCCACTTGAGCGGCTGCACGTCGAGGAGGCGGCCGAGCAGTGAGCCCGGCGTGATGCCGCCGGCGATGGCCACCGCGCTCAGCACCGACACGACGACCAACCCGCCCTGATAGGCGAGCGGGTCGTCGGATGGCATGAGTGCGGCCAGCGCGACGAGCCCGCCGATCGCGCCCAGCCCCAGGATCGGCAGCCCAATCCGGACCGGGCGCCGCAGCGCATCCGGCGACGGCAGCGCCTGCCAGACGAGCGCGAGCAGCGCGCCGATAGTGAGACCGAAGCTGTGCGTGTCGGTGCCGAAGTACACGCGTGTCGCGTCATCGCCCGGAAGGAAGAGCGCGCTCATCCCGATGGCGGATGCGACGGTCAGGATCGCGACGGCGGCCAGGCGCACCGGGCGGTTCGGTACCAGCAGGAGGCCCAGCACCAGGAGCGGCCAGATCAGGTAGAACTGCTCCTCCACCGCAAGCGACCACAGGTTCCGGAACAGTTCGGGAGAGGTCTCGTCGAAGTAGCTGCTTCCGCCGGCGATCGCGAGCCAGTTGCTGCTGAACGTCGCGGCGCCGAGCACCTGCCTGCCCAGGTTGACGAGCACGTCGCCGCCGATGAGCAGTGCGACGCTGCAGCAGGCGAGTACCAGCACGCCGATCGCTGGCAGCAGCCGTCTGGCGCGCCTGACCCAGAACTTGCCGAGCGCGATCCGGCCGTTCGCCGCGTGCTCACGCAACAGCAGCGCGGTGATCAGGAATCCGCTGATGACGAAGAAGATGTCCACGCCGAGATAACCGCCGATGCCGTACCCCGGGCTCAGGTGGTAGAAGATGACGGCGAGCACGGCAAACGCGCGCAGGCCGTCAAGTCCGGCGAAGCGCGATGGGGGTGGGGAGGTGGAAGAAGGGCTGGTAGTCATCAGGTTCCTATTCGATGTTCCCTCCTCCACGCGGGCTGGTCAAACTGGGCGGCGGCGATTCAAGACACCTGAATAGACTCTGGGCGTGAGCATGCCAGAGCCCGGAACCGTCAGCGGCGACCTGACGCGGGTGCGGCTCGATCTCGCATACGACGGCACCGATTTCCGGGGCTGGTCCCGCCAGCCGGGCCTGCGCACGGTGCAGGGAGTGCTCGAGGATGCGCTGGCGACCGTGTTCTCCCGGCACCCACCGGCGCCACTGCTCACGGTGGCGGGGAGAACGGATGCCGGGGTGCACGCGCTTGGCCAGGTCGCGCACCTGGATCTGACGCCGGGCCAGCTCGGCAGCCTCAGTCGTCCGGCGCGCGGGCGAACCGCCGACCCTCGGCAGCACGGTCCGCAGATCCTCGCGCGCCGATTGAACGGCATCCTGGGTCCCGCCTCCGACGTGGTGCTGCATCGCTCAAGTGTCGCGCCGCCCGGCTTCGACGCTCGCTTTTCCGCGGTGTGGCGACGCTACGAATACCGGATCGACGATGCGCAGATCGCGCGCAATCCGCTTCAGCGCGCGTTCACGCTCTGGCACCCCACACACCTTGACGAGCACCGGATGGACCGAGCAGCACGCTCGCTCACCGGACTGCACGACTGGGCCGCCTACTGCAAGCCGCGTGAGGGAGCGACCACCATCCGCACGCTGCAGGACTTCCGCTGGCGGCGCGACCCGGATGGCGTGCTCGTCGCAAGCCTCGAGGCTGACGCCTTCTGCCACAGCATGGTGCGCGCGCTGGTCGGCGCGTGCGTCGCGGTCGGCGCCGGAACGCTGGATCCCGAGCGGCTCGCAGGCATCCGCGACGAGCGGATGCGCACCAGCGAATTCATCGTCGCCGCGGCGCGCGGGCTCACCCTGCTAGAGGTCGGCTACCCCGACGACGTCGAACTCGAGGCGCGTGCGGCGCAGACCCGCGCTCGCCGCGAGCCGATCGCGTTTGACCGGCCCGGTTCCGTCGACTATTCTTGACCCTTGGTGTTCGCACGACTGCTGCACCCGAAGTTGAGCCCTCCACCGGAAGTGTTCCGCGCGTCTCTCGCACAGAACAGCCACGGAGTGGGATTCACGAACGACTCCCTTCGATCAGAAAGCGGTATTCGCTGTGACGCGTACCTATTCGCCCAAGCCGGCTGACATCCAGCGCGACTGGCTCATCGTCGACGCGACCGATGTCGTCCTCGGCCGTCTCGCCAGCCACGTCGCAACCCTCCTGCGCGGCAAGCACAAGGCATCCTTCGCTCCTCACATGGACATGGGTGACTTCGTGATCGTCGTGAACGCGGACAAGGTCGCGCTCACCGGCTCCAAGCTCGAGAAGAAGAAGGCATACCGCCACTCGGGTTACCCCGGCGGCCTCACCGCCACCAGCTACTCGGAGCTGCTCGAGAAGAACCCGGCTCGCGCCGTCGAGAAGGCGGTGCGCGGGATGCTTCCCAAGAACTCGATCGGCCGTGCCCAGTTCGGCAAGCTCAAGGTGTACGCAGGCCCGGAGCACCCGCACGCTGCTCAGCAGCCCAAGCCGTACACCCTCACCCAGGTCGCGCAGTAACGCCGACGAGCAAATAAGGACTTTGACAATGGCGAAGATCGCAGATTCCATCGAGACCACACCGGAAGAGGCTGTCAGCAGCTTCTCCACCGAGACCCCGGCCGAGGCTGCCCCGGCAACCCCGCGCGCGGTGCTGAACGTTTCCGGCCAGGCAGTCGGCCGCCGCAAGCAGGCCATCGCCCGCGTGCGGCTCGTTCCCGGCAGCGGCACGTTCACCGTGAACGGCCGTCCGCTTGAGGACTACTTCCCCAACAAGCTGCACCAGCAGCTCATCAACGACCCGTTCAAGGTGCTCGACCTTCTCGGCAGCTACGACGTGGTCGCACGCATCACCGGCGGTGGCCCCTCCGGCCAGGCCGGCGCGCTGCGCCTCGGCATCGCTCGCGCGCTCAACGAGATCGACCGCGAGAACAACCGCCCGACCCTTAAGAAGGCCGGATTCCTCAGCCGCGACGCGCGCGTCATCGAGCGCAAGAAGGCCGGTCTGAAGAAGGCGCGCAAGGCTCCTCAGTTCTCGAAGCGCTAAAGCTGCCGGCAGCGCAAATGCCACGGCTTTTCGGCACAGACGGGGTCCGGGGTCTCGCCAACGAGACCCTCACCGTCGAGCTTTCGCTCGGCCTCGCGCAGGCTGCTGCGGTCGTGCTCGGCCAGGGACGACACGCTGACGGTCGGCGCGCCTCGGGGCGCCGACCGGTTGCGGTGCTTGCACGCGATCCGCGCGTTTCGGGCGAGTTCATCTCGTCGGCGATCGCCGCTGGTCTGGCGAGCTCCGGCGTCGACGTGCTCGACGCGGGCGTCATCCCGACCCCTGGGGCCGCGTTCCTGGTGGCCGACAGCAACGCCGACTTCGGTGTCATGGTCTCGGCGTCGCACAACCCGGCGCCAGACAACGGCATCAAGTTCTTCGCCGCCGGCGGACGCAAGCTGCCAGATGAGGTCGAAGACCGGATCGAGGCGGCACTCGCATCATCGCCGCTTGCTCCACGCGGATCTGAGGTCGGTCGCATCCGTCGCTTCGCCGACGCCGAGGATCGCTACCTTGTGCACCTGCTCGGAACCCTGCCGAACCGGCTGGACGGAATCCACGTCGTACTGGACTGCGCCAACGGCGCCGCGGCGGGAGTGTCGCCGGATGCCTTCAGCAACGCCGGCGCGAAAGTCACCGTGATTGGTGCTGACCCGGACGGCGTCAACATCAACGACGGTGTCGGCTCCACCCACCTCGACCAGCTGGCCAGGGCGGTCCTCGAGCACGGCGCCGACGTCGGCATCGCCCACGACGGTGACGCCGACCGTTGCCTCGCGATCGACCACGCCGGCAATGTCGTCGATGGCGACCAGATCATGGCGATCCTGGCTCTGTCGATGAAGCAGCACGGTCTGCTCGTCGAGGACACGCTCGTCGCGACCGTGATGAGCAACCTCGGCCTCCGCATCGCGATGGAGGAGCACGGCGTCCACCTGATCGAGACCAAGGTCGGCGACCGCTACGTCCTCGAGGCCCTCAACGAGAAGCACCTGAGTCTGGGCGGCGAACAGTCCGGCCACGTCATCATGACCAAGTACGCCACGACCGGTGACGGCATCCTGACCGGACTGCAGCTGCTGGCCGTGATGGCCGCGACCAACAAGCCGCTGGCGGAACTCGCTTCGGTCATGACGGTGTACCCGCAGGTCATGGTCAACGTCAAAGATGTGCGCCACCACGATCTGCACGCCGACGATCACATCGCGTCGGAGGTCCAGAGGGTGCAAGAGGCTCTCGGCGACACCGGTCGCATCCTGTTGCGCCCGTCCGGCACCGAACCGCTCGTTCGCGTCATGGTCGAAGCGTCCGAGCACGTCGTCGCCCAGCGCATCGCCGACGAGATCGCGGCGGTCGTGCGCGAGCGTCTAGCTAACTGACCCTTCCGCGGTCCGGTTCGGCATGCGCCGGCTGAGGAGCACGCCGAGAAGGATCATCCCGATCCCGAGGATCAGGTGCAGCCAGTCGTCTGCGGCGTTCATCGGCACGAAGTTGGCAGCTGAAGCCTCGTCCACGATGAGGCCGTAGAGCCAGAGCACCAGGTAGATCACGCCACCGACGATCAGGTACCAACGCGACCACGCCCACCGGGCGGCCAGCCACACGCCGGCGATGCCGAACAGCAGGTGCACGAGGTTGTGGAAGATCGACACCTGGAAGATGCCAAGCAGCATCGCCTCCGATTCGTGGCCAGCGAACGTCATCGTTTCGATGTTGGTGGTCACGCCGGGGATGAACCCCAAAATGCCCACCACCAGGAAGACGATTCCGACCACGAGCGTGGCCTTCTGGAGTGTTGTCTCCGCGTAGCGATCCGTCGGATTGTTCGCGCCGCGTGCCGACTCTGTAGCCATGTTTCTCTCCGTTTCATCATTGAAATGTGTGACATGAACTTGCTTGTCGGTCCCTCTTGCGGCACACGCTTGCACCGCCGAATTGTGGTCATCTGTGTGGGGGCTGAGCGGTGACTGTGGGGGCCCAGCGAGAGCCGCGCGCTCCCAGTGCCGGTGGAGGCGCGATGGCGACACTGGGGCTCATGGCGGTGGACGGTGCGGCGCGACAGAACGGGATTCCGGGGCTGCCCACGCCCGATTCGTCGCTCGGGTTCTTGCGCGACGGCTACCTGTTCGGCACCCGAAGGTTCGAGCGTGTCCGCGGGGACGCCTTCCGCACCCGGCTCCTCGGACAGCCCGTCACCGTCATGCGGGGGGCGGATGCGGCGCGCACGTTCTACGAGGGAGGCCGGTTCGGGCGCGAACGTGCCATGCCGGCATCCGTGCTCCATCTGCTGCAGGACGACGGCAGCGTGCAAAGCCTGGATGGCACCGCGCACCTCGAGCGCAAGAGGCTGTTCCTCGAGCAGTTGAGCACGACGGAGAGCCTCGAGCGCGCACGCCGCCTGCTGGTGGAGGAGTGGCCGGCCATCGCCGGCGACCACGTGGTGCTCTATGAGCGCATCAACATGGTGCTCACCAGGGTGGCGCTGCGCTGGGTCGGCATCAACCCCGACCGGGTGGACCTGCCTGCCCTGACGACGCAGCTGACCGCCATGATCGAGAACGCCGGCCGGTTCGGACCGGAGAACTGGGCCGCCCGCACCATGCGGCGCAGCACCGAGGCGTGGGCGAGACGCGTCGTCGCAGCCGAGCGCACCGCACTGACCGGACACGACACCATCCTTGGACGCATCAGCTCGTACACAGAGGACGGTGACGTGCTGAGCCCGGAGGTCGCTGCCGTCGAACTGCTGAATGTGCTCAGGCCAACCGTCGCGATCGGGCGGTACATCGTGTTCGCGGCACTCGCGCTGCACCGGCGACCCGGCTGGAGGCGGGCGTTCGCAAGCGGCGAGCTTGACCGCATCCGTGGATTCGTCGATGAGGTCAGGCGGTTCTACCCGTTCTTCCCGGTGATCGGGGGCCGTGCGTTGAGGGGGTTCACCTGGCATGGCCATGACTTCCGCACCGGCGACTGGGTGCTGCTCGACCTGTACGGCACCAACCACGACGAGCGGCTGTGGCCGGATGCCGGCAGGTTCCAGCCGAAGCGGTTCGACTCGTTCAACGGCGACCGCAACGCGCTCATCCCGCAAGGCGGAGGCGAGCAGGAGACCGGCCACCGTTGCCCGGGGGAGCAGGCGACCATCGACCTCATGGAGCAGGCGGTGGTGCTGCTCGCCACGACCCACTACCGGGTGCCCGAGCAGGACCTCAGGGTGAGCCTGCGGCACTTCCCGGCGCTGCCAGAAAGCGGCTTCATCATGGAAGGGGTGCGGGCATAAGCAGCCGTCGCCTCGACCGGCTACCACCCCCGGTTATGCAGGACTTTCGCCGCTTTTCCGGGTCGTCTATTGGCCACTGAGCCCGTTTGCCTTCGGATGTCCTGCACAACAAGGAATGTCCTGCACAACAGGGGGTGGCGGGGATCAGATCTTGCGCAGCAGGATGGTGTTGACGGTGTGCTGCGAGTCCTTGCGCAGCACGAGCTTGGCGCGCGAGCGCGTCGGCAGCACGTTCTGCAGCAGGTTCGGCTCGTTGATGCGGTGCCAGATGTCCCTCGCCATCGCGCGTGCCTCCGTCTCGCTCAGCCCAGCAAACCGGTGGAAGTACGAGGACGGGTTGGCGAAGGCGCCCTGCTGCAGTTTCATGAAGCGGTCCTCGTACCAGCGCGCGATGTCCGACGTCCGCGCATCGACGTACACCGAGAAGTCGAACAGGTCGCTCAGCGCGAGCTCGTGCCCCGCAACCGGCGGCTGCAGCACGTTCAAGCCCTCGATGATCAGGATGTCCGGACGGCGGACGACCACCTCGGCGTCGCCGACGATGTCGTAGCGCAGGTGCGAATAGAACGGAGCCCGCACCTCGGAGGCACCGGACTTCACCTGGGTCACGAACCGCAAAAGCGCACGCCGGTCATACGACTCCGGGAAACCCTTCCGCTCCATCAGACCACGCCGCTCCAGCTCCCGGTTGGGGAACAGGAAGCCGTCGGTGGTGACCAGGTCCACCCGCGGTGTCTCATCCCAGCGGGCCAACAGCTCGCGCAGCACACGCGCGATCGTCGATTTGCCGACCGCCACCGATCCGGCGACGCCGATCACGAACGGCGTGCTCTGACTGCGCTGGCGCAGGAAGCTGCTCGTCGCCGCGTGCAGGCGCTTCGCACCGACGGCGTACAGGCTGATCAGCCTGCTGAGCGGCAGATAGACATCCGAAACCTCGCGCAGATCGAGCACGTCGCCGAGACCGCGCAACTCGACGAGTTCCTTGGCGGTCAGTGGTTGTTCGGTGGTCGGCGCCAACTCGGCCCAAGTCGCTCTCGCGATCTCCTGGAACGGGGTCAGGTGGCCGGCCCCGTTGGAGGGCTCAGGCATTGACAAAAAGCCTACTAGCGACCCTGAGATTGCGGGACGTCCAGACTTGGTGGCATAAAATCGTTGTTCATGTGCGGAATCGTGGGTTACGTCGGCAGCGACCAGAGCATCGAGGTCCTGCTCGGCGGGCTGAAGCGCCTGGAATACCGGGGCTACGACTCCGCAGGAATCGCCGTACTCGACGGAACCGGCCGGCTGGAGACGCGCAAGCGCGCCGGCAAGCTGCAGATGCTCGTCGACGAGATCGATCGCTCGCCTATCCCCAACGGCTCCACCGGAATCGGGCACACTCGCTGGGCAACCCACGGCGGACCCACCGACGACAACGCGCATCCGCACCTCAGCAATGACGGCAAGCTGGCGCTCATCCACAACGGCATCATCGAGAACTTCGCGCCGCTGCGCGACGAACTGGTAGCGACGCATCCGGACACCGTGTTCACGAGCGAAACCGATAGTGAGGTCGCCGCCAAGCTGGTCGGATACGAGTACGAGGAGACCGGCGACCTGACCGAGGCGCTGCGCCGGGTGGTCGCCCGGCTCGATGGCGCGTTCACGCTGCTGGTCATGCACGAGGACCACCCCGGTGTCGTGGTCGGCGCTCGCCGCAACTCGCCGCTCGTGATCGGCCTCGGTGAGGGCGAGAACTTCCTCGGCTCGGATGTCGCGGCGTTCGTCGAGCACACCAGCCGCGCGGTCGCCCTCGGTCAGGACCAGCTGGTGACCATCACCCCGAGCACCTACACGGTCGTGGACTTCGACGGGAACCCGGTCGAGACCCAGGAGTTCGAGGTGTCCTGGGATGCTTCCGCCGCCGACAAGGGCGGCTGGTCCAGCTTCATGGCCAAGGAGATCTCCGAGGAGCCCGACGCGATCGCAAACACCCTGCTCGGCCGCGCGGTCGACCATCTGGTGGAGATCCCGGAGCTCGAGGAATTCGCCGACATGCTCGGCCAGGTCAACCGCATCGTCATCATCGGAGCCGGCACAGCCTCCTACGCCGGGATGCTCGGCCAGTACGCCATCGAGAAGTGGGCGCGCGTGCCGGTCGACGTGCAGCTCGCGCATGAGTTCCGCTACCGCGATCCGGTCATCGACGATCGCACCCTGGTGGTGTCGATCAGCCAGTCCGGCGAGACCATGGACACCCTGCTCGCGGTGCAATTCGCCAAGGCCCAGGGCGCACGCACGCTGTCGATCTGCAACACCCAGGGCGCGTCGATCGCGCGGGAGTCGGATGCCGTGGTCTACACCCACGCCGGCCCTGAGGTCGCCGTCGCGTCGACCAAGGCGTTCGTCGCCCAGGTGACGGCGCTGTACCTCTTCGGAATGCACCTCGCCCGCCTGCGCGGCACGCTCGACGAGCCGGAACTGCGCCGCTTGTTCGACGAGCTGCACGCCATCCCGGAGAAGCTTGGCGTTGTGCTCGAGCAGCACGAGAAGATCAGCGAACTCGCGCACTGGATGAGCGACACCCGCTCTGTGCTGTTCCTCGGGCGGCACGTCGGCTACCCGATCGCCCTCGAGGGTGCGCTCAAGCTCAAGGAGCTCGCCTACATCCACGCCGAGGGCTTCGCGGCCGGTGAGCTGAAGCACGGCCCGATCGCGCTCATCGAGCCCGGCCAGCCGGTCTTCGTGCTGGTGCCGAGCCCGCGCGCGAAGGATTCGCTGCACGGCAAGGTGATCAGCAACATCCAGGAGATTCGTGCTCGGGGTGCCCGCGTGCTGGCCATCGCTGAGCAGGGAGACGCCGCAGTGCTGCCGCACGCGGACGTCGTCTTCCACATCCCGCTGGCGTCCACGATGTTCGAACCGCTCCTGTCGGTCGCCCCGTTGCAGATCTTCGCGATGGAACTGGCCGCGGCGAAGGGGCTCGACGTCGACCAGCCGCGGAACCTCGCCAAGTCAGTCACTGTGGAGTAGGCGGTGATCGTCGGCATCGGCGTAGACGTGGTCGATCTGGCCCGTTTTGAGCGCGCCGCCCGTCGAACTCCTGCGCTTCTCCCACGTTTGTTCGCTGACAGCGAACGCACTCAGGGTGGACGTGAGCTATCCCTCCATTCGCTGGCCGCTCGGTTCGCGGCCAAGGAAGCGCTCATCAAGGCGATCGGGCACTCCGATGGCGTGTTCTGGCACGACATGGCGGTGTCCGCCGATAACCGCGGCAACCCGCACTTCGAAGTCTCGGGGGGAGCGGCCGAGCTGCTGGTCGAGCTGGGAATCGACCGCCTGCACCTCTCGATGTCACATGACGCCGGGATCGCGATAGCGTACGTCATGGCCGAATCCGCGAGAACGCCGAAGTGAGCGGGCTGCACCGCGAAGCAGTAGTCGACCTCGACGCCATCGCAGGCAATGTCGAGACGCTGCGCGCCACCATCGGCACCACGCACCTGATGGCCGTCGTCAAGGCCAACGGCTACGGTCACGGCGCGCTCCCGGTCGCCCGGGCCGCCCTCGACGGCGGCGCCGACTGGCTCGGCCTCGTCGACATCGCCGAGGCGCTCGAACTGAGGGGTGCCGGCATCTCGGCGCCGCTGCTCGCGTGGCTGCACGGTCACGATGAGGACTTCCGGATGGCGGTCGAGTCCGGGGTGGACGTCGGAATCAGCTCGCTCGAGCAGTTGGAACGGGCGGCATCCGCGGCATCCGGTGGCCGCATCGCGCATGTGCACCTGAAGCTCGACACCGGACTGCATCGCAACGGCGTGCCGGCAGACCAATGGGAGCCGGTCGTGCAGCGCGCGGCCGAACTCGAGCGCGCTGGCGGTGTCCGGGTGCGCGGCCTGTTCAGCCACCTCGCGAACGCGAGCCCAGACGACGATGCCGACCAGGTGACGGCTTTCGTGCGTGGCCTGGAGGCGGCTGAGGATGCAGGGCTCACGCCGGAGGTACGGCACCTGGCGTCTACCTCGGCGGCTCTTGCCCTGCCGGGCACGCGCTTCGACATGGTTCGCTCCGGCATCGGCATCTATGGACTGTCGCCGTTCGAGGGACGCACCTCGGCGGAACTCGGACTCGTGCCCGCCCTGGAGCTCGCATCGGCGGTTGTGGCCGTGAAGCGGGTCTCCGCCGGCGGCGGCGTCTCCTACGGCTACCGCTTTCGGGCGGAGACCGACACCAATGTCGCGCTCGTTCCCCTCGGCTACGGCGATGGTGTCCCGCGGTCGGCCTCCGGTCGCGGCCCGGTATGGATCAACGGGCAGGTGCACATCATCGCCGGCACGATCGCCATGGACCAAGTGCTCGTCGACATCGGCGACGCGGACGTGCGCGTCGGCGATCGCGCCGTGTTCTTCGGCGACCCGGCGTCAGGGGTGCCGTCGGTCGATGACTGGGCGCGCGCATCCGACAGCATCAATTATGAGATCGTCACGCGACTGGGCAACCGGATCACTCGCACCTACCGGGGAGGGAGCGCCGGGTGATCGAACTGCGGATCTCCACTCCGAAGGAGATGGAGGCGCTCGGCGCCCGCATCGCGAGGAGGCTTGAGGCGGGTGACCTGGTCGTGCTGAGCGGCGAGCTGGGCGCGGGCAAGACGACGCTGACGCGCGGGCTCGGCGAGGCGCTCGGCGTGCGCGGCACCGTGACGAGTCCGACCTTCGTGCTCGCGCGCACGCATCCGCGTGGCGACGCGCTCCCTCCGCTCGTGCACGTCGACGCCTACCGACTGGGCAGCGCGGCTGAGCTCGATGACCTCGACATCGACTACCCGGGCTCGATCGTCGTGGTCGAGTGGGGCGCCGGGATGCTGGATGGTGTCGCCGAGTCCTGGCTCGAGGTGGACATCGAACGGCCGACCGGCGCGAGTGCCGCTACGGATGACTCGGATGCCGAGCCGCGCTTGGTGGCTGTCACCGGGCACGGCCCTCGCTGGGCGGACCTCCGCCTCTAGCGGCACCCGGGAAGTTAGGCTTGAGGGATGCTGCTTGCCATCGACACCTCGGCCGGGAGCAGTGTCGCCATCGTCGACAGGGACGCCGGTGTGCTCGCCCAGCGGAGCGTCGAAGACACCCGGAAACACGCGGAGGTCATCGGTGACCTGATCCGCGAATGCCTCGCCGAGTCCGGCGTCGCCACGAGCGCGCTTTCCGGGATCGCCGTCGGCATGGGGCCCGGGCCATTCACCGGTCTCCGGGTCGGAATCGCCGCCGCCGAGACGTTCGCGTTCGCCGCAGGCAAGCCCGTCGTACGCGTGGTCAGTCACGACGCCGTCGCCTTCGGCTGGTACGCCGACGGCAACACCGGAGGGCTGCTCGTGACAACGGATGCGCGCCGCCGCGAGGTGTACTGGTCAGAGTTCAGCGGCGCGGAGGACATCGGACTTCCCATTCGCACGGCGGGCCCCGCGATCGCCAAGCCCGACGAGCTGCCGACCGGCACCCACCGTCTCGACACGCACTGGGTGTCCGCGGCATCCGTCGGCCTGCTGGCCGAGCGCATCTACCAGCACGGCCGCGACTTCGCCGGGCCGGAACCGGTGTACCTGCGCTCGCCCGACGTCACCGTCTCGGCCGGCCCGAAGCGGGTGACATCATGACCTGGCAGCTGCGTACGGCCACTTCGGCCGACCTCGACGCAATCATGCAGCTCGAGGACTCGACCTTCGGCGACGACGCCTGGTCGCGGGACAGCATGCTCAGCGAACTGGAAAACGAGCACACGCACTATATCGTCGCGCACAGGCCGGATTCGCAAACTCTCGACGCATACGCGGGCATGCTGATGCCACACGGCTCGACCGAGGCGGACATCCAGACGATCGCTGTCGCGCCGTCCGCCCGCCGATCCGGTCTCGGCCGAACAATCATGCTCCATTTCATCCGCCAGGCGCGGCAGGCCGGCGTGCGCGAGCTGTTCCTCGAGGTGCGCGCCGACAACCCGCCAGCTCAGGCGTTGTACGAGTCGCTGAGCTTCGAGCGGCTGGCTGTGCGCACGGCCTATTACCAGCCTGACGGCGTCGACGCGATTGTGATGCGCTTGTGGATCCCGGATGCGGAGACAATGCCGACGATCGGGGACGCGTCGTGAGCACCCCACTCGTGCTCGGCATCGAGACGAGCTGCGATGAGACCGGGGTGGGCATAGTGCGCGGCACCGAGCTGCTCGCGAACGTCATCGCGTCGTCGATGGACGAGCACTCCCGCTACGGAGGTGTTGTCCCGGAGATTGCGGCCCGCGCCCACCTCGAAGCAATGATGCCGACGCTGAAAGCGGCGCTGGGCGAAGCGGACGTGACCCTGGACGAGCTCGACGCGATCGCCGTCACCAGCGGCCCCGGGCTCGCCGGCGCCCTGATGGTGGGCATCGGCGCCGCCAAGGGGCTCGCCCTCGCCACCGGCAAACCGCTGTACGCGGTGAACCACCTCGTCGGCCATGTCGGAGCCGACCTGCTCAGCGGCGAACCGCTCGAGCAGCCAACGGTCGCGCTGCTGGTCTCCGGCGGCCATACCTCTCTATTACTGGTGCGCGATCTGGTGTCCGATGTCGAGCTCCTCGGCGAGACCATCGACGATGCCGCGGGCGAGGCGTTCGACAAGGTTGCGCGACTGCTGTCGCTGCCGTATCCGGGCGGCCCGCACATCGACCGAGCCGCCGCAGACGGTGACCCGCGCGCCATCCAATTCCCACGCGGCCTCAGCCGACCGAAGGACCTCGAACGGCACCGCTACGATTTCTCCTTCTCCGGGCTGAAGACCGCTGTGGCCCGCTGGGTCGAGCAGCGCCGCGACGCAGGGGAACCGGTGCCGATCCCGGATGTCGCGGCGAGCTTCCGCGAAGCCGTTGCCGACGTGCTCATCACCAAGGCCGTGGCCGCTTGCAACGATCTCGACGTGCCGAGACTGCTGCTTGGCGGGGGAGTCGTCGCCAACGCGCGCGTGCGCGAACTGGCCGAGCAGCGATGTGCCGAGAACGGCATTACGCTGCGCATCCCACCGCTGTCGCTGTGCACCGACAACGGCGCGATGATCGCCGAAGTAGGGGCGCAACTGGTGATGGCCGGACAGAAGCCGTCGGACCTCGACTTCGGCGCCGACTCGACACTCCCGGTGACGCAGATACAGGCCTGACTACAACCATCCGGGTGCCGGCGGTGGTCAGCGACACACCCCATTTGGACAATTGACAGTGTTTGCAGGGGCCTGCCACTATGACAGGTGCCTCTTCAGGCGCCCGCCGAAATCCCGGCACACCCACCAATCACAGGAGCTTCCAGCATGACCGAAACCACGCCTGCACCGCAGCCGACTCCGTACACCACGGCTGCTCCCGCCGAGCAGAAGACCAACGTCCTCGCGATCATCTCACTCGTCTCCGCGTTCCTCATTTCCCTCGTCGCGATCATCACCGGCCACATCGCTCTCAAGCAGATCGCCCGCACCGGCGAGAACGGCAAGGGCCTGGCGATCGCCGGCCTCGTCCTCGGCTACATCGGCCTGGTTGTCGGCATCATCGTCATCATCGTTTACGTCGCTCTCTTCGCCTCGCTTGCGAGCGCCAGCGTCGCGTTCAACTCCTTCTGATCCACGCCAGAAGGCCGCAGTCCCGCGTGGGACTGCGGCCTTCTGCTTTTGCCCTAGTCTGTCGTGCATGAGCAGTGAAAACGACCCGACCGCCCAGCCTTCCGCCGTGCAGCCCCCTGAGGCGCCGCCGGTGATCGCTCAGCCGGCGCCACCGTCGCCATACGCTCAGCCGCAGGTCACTCAGCAGCCCGTGAACAACCCGTACGCGCAGAACCCGCATGGCACACAGCCGTACAACCCGAACTACGGTGCTCCGCAGGACGCGAAGGGGCTGAGCATCGCGTCGATGGTCACAGGCATCGTGAGCCTCGTGCTGATGTTCGTCTACATCGGTTGGCTTTCCGGTATCGCCGCGGTCATTCTCGGCCACATCGCGATGAAGAAGGAGCCCGCGGGCAAGGGCATGGCGTTGGCCGGCCTCATCACCGGCTACGTGGCCATCGGGTTGAGCCTGATCTTCCTCATCTTCGCCGTGATCCTCTTCGGACTGGTGATGTCGGCATACTCGACCACCGCGATCGTCTCCTGACGTCAGTCGCGCTGCGCGAGCACCGCGCGGTGTCGCCCGGCGATCCGGGTGATGATCAGCGTTGCCGCGTTCTCACCCTTGGGGGCGAGTTTCTTGCGCAGCTCGGCCGGGTCGATGTCGGCTCCCCGTTTCTTGATCTCGAGCGTCCCGATCCGGCGGGCTGCGAGTTCACGCTTCAAGGTCTTGACGTCGAACGGCAGCTCCTCGACCACGCGGAAGCGGGCCGCGAACGGCGAATCGACTGCGGCATCCGACGTGAGCCAGGCGATCCGCTCGCTGACCATCCGGGCGCCGATCCTTCTGGCCAGGTCTCCGATCAGGCGTGCCCGGATGACTGCACCATCCGGCTCGTACAGGTACTCGCCCAGCTGGCCGACTTCCGCATCCGCACTGTCCTCGGCCGCGGTCAGCTCGGCCGCGCCATGCGGACCGATCACAAGCGCGCTGCGCCGGATGCCTGGCCTCGCCACCGCGCCGAACCACAACCCGAGCTCGACCACCTCACCGGCATCCGAGATCCACTGCGCTTCAGCATCTACCGGGATCAGGTCGCGATCGATCGCGGGGGAGAGCTTGATGCCCGTCGGCTTCTGCCGGGCGACCTCGAAGGCGAAGTCGAGGGAGGGAGTCCAATCGGCCGGGTCGACCAGCCGCCGCGCGCCTGAACGACGGGCGGGGTCGAGGTAGAGGGCGTCGAATTCGGCGATGCCGATGTCCTCGGCGTCGGTGTTGATCACCGTCGATTCCGGCCAGGGAGCGAGGTTGTAGGCGGCAATAGCAGCAGTCACCTCGTCCCGCTCGACCGCGGTCACCTTGAGGTCGATGCCCGCCATCGCCATGGCGTCGACGCCAATGCCGCAGCCCAGGTCAGCGACATGCAGCAACCCGGCCGCGCGGAAGCGCTGCGCGTGGAGCGCCGCGATAGGCAGCCTGGTCGCCTGCTCAAGCCCGTGTTCGGTGAACAGCATCCGGTCGGCGAACGGACCAAGCTTCGTCCTGGCCCGTCGCCGCAGCTTCGACTGGGTCAGCACCGCCGCGACGAGCTCCGGTGAGCGCCCCTCCTTGCGGAGACGGTCGACCGTGCGCACGACGTCGTCGGTGCTCTCGTATTCGGGAAGCGAATCCAGCAGCCGCAAGCCCTCCGCCGACAGCAGCACGATGAGCTCGCTCTTGTCCATCCGGCTATTCTTCCAGCGGCAGGTCACGTTCTGTCGTTGGCACTCGGATTGACCGAGTGCCAGTCCGCGCCGTACAGTAGTTTTTGGCACACTCGCAGTGAGAGTGCTAACCCACGAATTTCGCACGTTCTGAGAAAGAAGAGGTCAACCGTGTCGGTGTCCATCAAGCCGCTCGAAGATCGCATCGTCATCAAGCAGGTCGAGGCCGAGCAGACCACTGCATCCGGTCTGGTTATCCCTGACACCGCGAAGGAGAAGCCCCAGGAGGGCGAAGTCGTCGCGGTCGGCCCCGGCCGCATCGATGACAACGGCAACCGCGTTCCGCTCGACGTCGCAGTCGGCGACCGAGTGATCTACTCCCGCTACGGAGGCACAGAGGTCAAGTACGGCGGCGAGGACCTGCTCGTGCTGTCGGCACGCGACGTTCTCGCGGTCGTGGAGCGCTGACACCAGCCTTTCGATAAGGGGCTCGTCCTTCGGGACGGGCCCCTTTCGCATTTTCAGTGGTCATCCGCCCCGCTGAAAACGAAGGAGATCGCACCAGAAATCGCCCCAATCGGCGCCAGATGACCGATTTCGTGCCGGATCTCCTGCGTTTTCAGGACCCGCGTGGGCGATAGCCTCAGGGAATGCAACAGACGGCGACTTCCGGGCGCGCGGGAGCGCTGTACGCGGTCGGTGCCTACGGGCTCTGGGGTGTCCTGCCCATCTACTTCGTGCTGCTGCTGCCGACCGGTCCCGTCGAGGTCGTCGGCTGGCGGATCATCTTCTCGCTCGTATTCTGCGCCGTGCTGCTCACTCTCACCCGAGCGTGGCGCGCACTCATTGCGATCGTGAAGCAGCCACGACTGTTGTTCACTCTCGGTCTCGCCGGGCTGCTGATCGTCATCAACTGGCAGGTGTACGTCTACGCCACCCTGAACGGCCAGGTGATCGAGACATCGCTCGGCTACTTCATCAACCCCATCGTCACCGTCCTGCTCGGGGTGCTGCTCCTTCGCGAGCGGCTCCGTGCCGCGCAGTGGATCGCCGTCGGCATCAGCGCGATCGCGGTGCTGGTGATCGCGATCGGCTATGGCGTCTTCCCCTGGGTCTCGCTTGCCCTCGCGTTCTCGTTCGGACTTTACGGCTTCGTGAAGAAGCGCGTCGGCCCCAGCGTGGATGCGGTGAGCGGCCTCACGCTCGAGACGGCGTGGCTGATCCCCGTCGCCATCGGTCAGCTGTGGTTCGTCTCCGCGACATCCGGACTCGTATTCGGCAACGCGGGCGCTGCGAACGTCGTACTGCTGCTCGCATCCGGTGTCATCACGGCGGTTCCGCTGCTTCTGTTCGCGGCGGCGGCCAGGCGCCTCCCGTTGGTCTACATGGGCCTGTTCCAGTACCTCGCCCCTGTGCTGCAGTTCATCGTGGGCGCGTTCATCCTGCACGAGGCCATGCCGCTCGAGCGGTGGATCGGCTTCGCCCTCGTCTGGGTGGCCCTCATCGTGCTCACCACCGACATGCTCGCGAGCGGTAGAGCACGCCGCGCCTCACCGCTGCCCGGTTGATGCTTCGGTAGTGTCCTCTCGAACCCCACTACGAGAGGACCGGTGTTGTCGCGCGCAATCGCCCTCGTGACCGTCGCGGTGCTGAGCATCGGCCTGGTCGCCTGCACGTCCGAGCCGGAGCCCGTCCCGGAGCCGACAGCAACGGCCACGCCCCTGCCGCCATCCGGTGACGGGGTGCTGCGCTTCGGCACCCTGTTCCCCGTGACCGGCGAGTTCGCGTTCATGGGCTCGGCGCAACTGGCGGGGGTCGAGCTGGCAGTGCGCGAGTTGAATGAATTCGGCGGTGTGAACGGCAAGCCCGTCGAGGTGTTCCACAGGGACTCGGCGGATGCCTCGAGCGAGCTGGCCGAGGCGTCCTTCGGCGAGCTGGCGGGCAAGGGCGTCGACGTCGTGATCGGCCCATCCGTGTCGGTACTCGCCGAGCGCGTACTGCCGCTTGCGGTCGAGGCCGGCATCCCGCTCATCTCCCCGGCAGCCACCGACCCGCGGCTCAGCGCGCACGCCGAGACCGGAATGTTCTTCCGCACCATCCCCTCAGCCGCTCTCCAGGGCGCGGCGATCGCCGGACTGATCAAGGGCACCGTCGCAGTCATCTACTTCGACGACGAGCCGAGCCTCGCGGTGCGCGACTCGCTCGTGAACAGCAGCCCCACGGACGCGGTCGTCGCGGACGTGAAGATGACCGCATCCGCGTCGCCGGCGAAGATCGTCTCCGAGGTCAAGGCGGCCAAGCCGAATGCGGTGGTGCTGGCCAGCCCGTTCAGCCAGGCCGAGCAGAACCAGGCCGTCATCGCGGCGCTGACCGCCGCGCGCCTCGGCGGCGAGAAGCTGTGGCTGACGAGCCAGAGCCTCGCCGACTACTCCCAAACGCTGCCAGCGGGAGTCCTCGATTCGGTGGGCAGCCTGCGCGAGGGCGCGGAACCGGATGACGCGTTCATTACCCGCGTTCGGGCATCCGACCCGCGCGTCACAGACTTCCGCTACGCCGCGGAGGCCTACGACGCGACGATCCTCGCCGCGCTCGCCGCGGTGCTGGCGAATGATGATGGTGGACCGAGCATCGCGGCATCGCTGCGGGATGCTTCATCGGGCGGGATCTCGTGCACGAGCTACGGCGAATGCCTGGACGTGCTGATCACCGAGGACGACATCGACTACGACGGCGTCTCTGGACCTCTCGAGCTCGACGCATCCGGAGATCCGATGATGGCTCACTACAGCCTGTTCCGGTACGGTCCCGACAATAAATACGCCCGCTACGACGGCGTACTTGCTGGCTGACTACAACGATCAAGCCCCCGTCGGGGGGCAGAACGAACGCATTTGATCGCTTAACGGTAACGATTCTTCGCCGTTATGCGGCTGTAGCCCGGATGTATTGTGCCAACGTCGAATTGACAATACCTTTACGTCAACGGCAGTGGCTGCTGCCGTGTTAGCACACTCGAAACGCAAGGAGCAACATGAGCGTATTTGCGAAGGCCAAGGCCTCCCGCTCAAAGTCCCTGAAGTCCGTTCTCGGTGGGATCGCAATCGTCGGAGTCGGAGCATTGGTGCTCGCAGGCTGCACGCCGACCGAGCCCAATGGCCCCTCAGGCCCGACCGAAGAACTCACCCTGAAGATCGGCACGCTTCTGCCGCAGACAGGCTCACTCTCCTTCCTCGGCCCGCCCGAGGAAGCTGGTGTTGCTCTGGCCGCCAAGGAGATCAACGAGGCCAACCTGGGTATCAAGGTGAAGATCACCTACGGTGACTCGGGCGACCCCGACAACAAGGCCTACGCAACGGCCGTCCCGACTCTGCTGAGCGCAGGAGTCTCCGCGATCATCGGTGCTGCTGCATCCGGAGTCTCGAAGCTTGTGATCGACCAGATCACCGGCGCTGGCGTGATCCAGATCTCGCCGGCGAACACGTCCCCGGACTTCACGACGTGGGATGACGACAACCTCTACTGGCGCACCGCTCCGTCCGACCTGCTGCAGGGCGAGGTTCTCGGGAACCTCACCGCGTCCGACGGTGCAAGCACTCTGGGAATGATCGTCATCAACGATGCCTACGGCACCGGTCTTGAGAAGGTCACCGGCGAGACGTTCGAGAACGCGGGCGGCAAAGTTGTTGCAACCGAGTACTTCAACGACGGTGACACCAACTTCAGCGCGCAGATCTCCTCCGTGATGGCGCAGGACCCCGACGCGATCGCCCTCATCACCTTCGACCAGGCATACACGATCCTGCCTGCGCTGAAGGACCAGGGCTACGACATGTCGAAGGTGTACCTCGTGGATGGCAACACCAAGCAGTTCGGTGATGACCTCCCCGCAGGCACCGTCGAAGGCGCCACGGGAATGGCCCCTGGACCGTCGCTGGCCGACGACTTCCAGGATCGACTGAACGATGCGTACATGAACGTGCTCAAGGGCACTGAGCCGCTCTCGGACTTCCTGTACGCGGCTGAGTCCTACGACGCGGTCATGCTCCTCGCACTGGCCGCGCTGGCGGCAGGGTCGACCGATGGCGCAGCCATCGCGGCCAAGCTGCAGGAGGTCTCCGGTGGCGGCGCCAACCCGGGTGAGAAGGCGACCGACTTCGCGTCGGCAGCCAAGATCATCCGGGACGGCGGCAAGGTCGACTACGACGGCTACTCTGGCGGTATCAAGTTCGATGACGCCGGTGACCCCACCGACGCCACGATCGGTATCTTCAAGTACGGTGCAGACAACATGCACACCCGTACCAACTAGTTGATGCTCGTGGAAGGGCCCCGCCGGAAGGCGGGGCCCTTTCGCGTGCCTGCCGCCCTCGCACGCGCATCCCCCGTAACGCATTGAGTCGGGAGCAGATGCCCTTATGCCGATGGCTATTTGGGCAAATACTCCCGACTCAATGAGGGGAGGGAGGGGTTGTGGCTAGGCGACGTCCTCGCCGAGGGTGCCGAGGTACAGGCTGATGACCTTGGGGTCGTGCAGCAGCTCACGCCCCGTGCCCGTGTACGCGTCCCGGCCCTGGTCGAGCACGTACGCACGGTCGGCGATCTGCAGGCACCGGCGTGCGTTCTGCTCGACCATGATGGTCGTCACACCGGCCTTATTGATCTCGGAGACGCGGATGAACGCCTCGTCCTGGCGCACCGGCGAGAGGCCCGCGGAGGGCTCGTCGAGCAGCAGCACCTCCGGGTCCATCATGAGGGCCCGTGACATCGCCACCATCTGGCGCTCGCCGCCAGAGAGGGAGCCGGCACGCTGCTTGAGCCTGGGCTTCAACTCGGTGAACAGCGATGTAACGAATTCGAGGCGCTCGTTGTAGATCTTCGGATTCTGGAACAGCCCCATCTGGAGGTTCTCTTCGATGGTGAGCGTCGCGAACACGTTGTTGTTCTGTGGCACCATCCCGACTCCCCGGGCGACAAGCTTGTCGGCGGGGAGGTCGGTGATGTCTTCGCCATTGAGGGTCATCGAGCCGCCTCGAACGTGCACCTGGCCGAAAATCGCCTTCAGCAGCGTCGACTTTCCGGCACCGTTGGGTCCGATGATGCCGATGAGCTCACCCTTGCGGGCGGTGAGCGAGCATCCGGTCAGGATGTTCACGCCGGGGAGGTAGCCCGCGACGAGGTCGGTCACCTCGACCACCATTTCGCTTGTCGTCACGGCTGCACCTTCTCTTCTTCGATGTCGTCGCCGGTCGTGTTGGACTCCGACTCGGCCTGGATCGCCTCCTCGACGAGGTCGTCGACAAGGTGGTCTTCGTGGATGACGTCGATCCTGCCCGTGACAACGCCGAGATCGGTGTCGAGGTGACTGCCCAGGTAGGCATCGATGACAGCGATGTCCTTCATCACTTCATCCGGTGGTCCCTCGGCGACGATGCGACCCTCGGCCATCACAACCACCCAGTCGGCGATGTGTCGGACCATCGCCATGTCGTGCTCGACAAAGAGCACGGTCATACCCGAGTCCTTCAGGCCAAGGATGTGATCCAGCAGAGACTGGGTGAGCGCAGGGTTGACGCCCGCCATCGGCTCGTCCAGCATCACGAGGGTCGGGTCGCTCATGAGAGCGCGCGCCATCTCGAGAAGCTTGCGCTGTCCGCCGGAGAGGCTTGCCGCGAAGTCGTCCTTCTTGCTGTCCAGCTTGAAGCGCTCGAGGAGGACGAGCGCCTTCTCCTCGATCTCCTCCTCCTGCTTGCGCCACAGCCCCGGTATGAGCCCGGTCCAGAACTTCTCACCGGACTGCTCTTTCGCGCCCAGTTTCATGTTCTCGAGCACCGTGAGCAGCCCAAGCGACTTCGTCAGCTGGAACGTGCGCACCTGGCCGAGCTGCGACACCTTGAAGGCTGGGATGCCGGCGAGATTCCTGCCGTCGAACTCCCAACTTCCGGTGTCCGGCTTGTCGAAGCCCGTCAGCAGGTTGAACAGGGTGGTCTTGCCTGCGCCGTTCGGTCCGATGAGCGCGGTGATCGCGTTCCGCGGGATCTCTAGATGGTCGACATCGACGGCCGTGAGGCCACCGAACGACCGCGAGACGTGGTCGGCGATGATGATCGGGTCGACCTTGGGCACGCCCGGTCGGATGTCTCCGACGTGCAAGCCCGTTGACTTGGCGCGTGGTTCGTTAGCGGGCATTGAAGGTCATCTCCTTCTTGTTGCCAAGAATGCCTTGAGGGCGGAATGCGACGATGAGAATCAGTGCCACACCGACGAGGATGTAGCGCAGGTTCCCCGCCTGGGATGGGGCCATGTCGCCAAGGAGTCCCGCCGCTGCCATTGCCGGCAGCATGTTTGCGAGGAACGACATGATCAGCCAGAACAGCAGCGAGCCGAGCACCGGGCCGAAGATGGTCGCTGCACCGCCGAGGAGCAGGATCGTCCACAGGAAGAATGTCAGCGAGGGAAGGTAGTACGCCGGGACGACCGCGGACGGCAGCGCGACGACGAACCCGCCCAGTGCACCGAGCACGCCGCCCAGCACGAGGACCTGCATCTTGTACGCGAAGACGTTCTTGCCGAGTGAGCGGACCGCGTCCTCGTCCTCGCGGATGCCGCGCACCACGCGACCCCACGGGCTGCGCATCGCCAGCCAGACCACGAGCAGTGCGATCGCGAGCAGGATGAGGCCGAATACACGCACCCACAACTCGGTGGCGGACCATGTCCACGGCCCGAACCCGTAAGTGCCCGGCGGGAACGGGTTGGCAGCGCGGAAGCTCTCGTGGTAGCCCCCGAGGCCGTCGGCCGAGTTGGTGTACTCGTCGAAGATCGTCGACTGGAATAGCAGTCGCACGACTTCGGCCGCGGCGATGGTGGCGATGGCGAGGTAGTCGGCTCGCAGACGCAGCGTCGGCAGGCCGAGAATGAGCGCGAAGACGACAGCCGCCGCAATGCCGACCAGCAGGCCGCCCCACCAGGGGAAGCCGAAGGTGAGCACCGAGATCGCATATCCGTAGGCGCCGAGCGCCATGAAGCCTGCCTGGCCGAAGTTCAGCAGGCCGCCGTAGCCGAAGTGCACTGCAAGGCCGAGCGTGGCGATCGCGTAGGCGATCGTCTCGGGCATCAGTACCCAGGCGAGCGTGTTGTTGAGAATCAATCCCCAATCCATGGTGCTAACCGATCCTCTCTCGACGACCCAGGATGCCCTGAGGTCGGAACAACAGCACGACGATAAGGACCGTCAGCGCACTC
Organism: uncultured Actinomycetota bacterium; assembly: GCA_963702165.1. GTDB lineage: Bacteria > Actinomycetota > Actinomycetes > Actinomycetales > Microbacteriaceae > Terrimesophilobacter. The sequence continues at coordinate 2,541,866 of OY969722.1, forward strand.
ACGTACTTCACGTCGGATGGCAGCCACAGAGTTGAGACCTCGACCATCAGGCCGACGATGATCGATCCAACCAGGGCGCCGAAGGCCGTGCCGAGACCGCCAAGCACGACTGCAGCGAAGATCAGCAGCAGGATCTGCCAGCCCATGTCCCACCGGATGCCGGGACGGAAGTATGCCCACAGCACGCCAGAGAGGCCCGCGAGCGCCGAGCCGAGGATCCAGATGATCCGCACAACACGGTCCACGTTGATGCCGGATGCGGCGGCCAGGGACGCGTTGTCCGAGATGGCTCGTGTCGCCTTGCCGGTGCGCGTTCTGAGCAACCAGTATGCGACGCCGATCAGCACGACCAGTGACAAGCCCATGCTGACCATGTCAGTGATCGAGAGCTTGATCGGCCCCAAGAGCTGGATCTTGGTCGAGCCGGGGTTCGGCAGCTGGAAGACGCCGCCGCCATTGTAGAAGAGGTAGACGTAGCGAAGTGCGAGGGAAAGGCCGATGCTGATGATCATCAGCTGCACGACGCTCAACCCGCGTTTTCGCATCGGCTTCCAGAGCCCGATGTCTTGCACGAGCCCGAACAGCGCGGAAAGGACGACTGCTATGGGGATCGCGATCCACATGGGGAATGCCAGGTTCACCCCGAACGTCAGCGCCATCAATGCGCCGAAAGTGACCATTTCGGCGTGTGCGAAGTTGGAGATGCCGGTGGTGCCGAAAATCAGCGACAGACCGATCGACGCGAGTGCGAGCATGAGGCCGAAGTTGAGGCCGTTCATGATGCGGCCGGCGAGCTGTTCGCTGAATGGCGTCACCTGGCGAACACCCTCGCCAAGGAAGAAGTTGACCGTCGCGTTGTTCGTCAGGCCGAATTTCGCTTCCTTGGAGGCGCTTCCCTCGGCGACGATGACACCCTTCGGGAGAGTCTGCTCGTCGAGCGTGACCGTGTAGGTCTCGTCCTTGTCGGGAACGCCAACACGCCAACGGCCATCCTCGCCGGTCACCACCTCGGCGTCATATCCACCGCCTTCAACCGTGATGCGAACGTCGGCGAGAGGTTTGTTCTCGAACTTGACGTTGCCGCTGAAGATGAAGTCGTACTTATCGGTGCCGACTTCATCAGCCATTGCGGGAGTCGCGACGAAAGTGGAAAGAGTCAGTGCCGCAAAGACAGCAGCGAACAGCAGGCTGAAGCGCCTGCCTGGTCGGTTGCGTACTCGGGCTCGGGGTCGACCAGGAACGTGCACAAGACCTCCAAGACGTCGCCAGCGAGCAGGCCGAGTCGGCATGATTCTGGCTTCGTCATCGTTGACGATACGTGCCGATTATGGCGTAACTGCTACGCCCGTGCCACACAGCGCGCCCATTGTGCTACCGCGGGAACAGAATCGACTGGCGAACAGTTAACATTGACTACCGGTATTCACTGTGGCATCCGGTCCTCATTCCCTCCCGTCCCACTCCAGGAGAATCATGGATCAGCCAGACCCCTTCGGCTTCATCGGCCTCACCTACGACGACGTCATGCTCCTGCCAGGGCACACCGACGTCATCCCGAGCGAAGCGGACACGTCAAGTCGGCTCACCCGGCGCATCCGGGTCAACACGCCATTGATCTCGGCCGCCATGGACACGGTGACCGAGGGGCGTATGGCCATCTCTATGGCCCGGCAGGGCGGCTTGGGCGTGCTGCACCGGAACCTGTCGATCGCAGACCAGGCCGGATTCGTCGACAAGGTGAAGCGCAGCGAGTCGGGCATGATCACCAATCCGGTCACAACGACACCGGATGCGACGGTCGCCGAGGTCGACGCGGTGTGCGGCCAGTTCCGGGTATCGGGTCTGCCGGTGATCGAGGGCGACGGCACGCTCGTCGGAATCATCACAAACCGCGACATGCGCTTCGTGTCCCAGTTTGAGAAGTCGACGACCCTCGTGCGGGACGTCATGACGAAGATGCCGCTCATCACCGCACCGGCCGGCATCGACCCTGACGGGGCGATCGCCATCTTCGCCGAGCACAAGATCGAGAAGCTGCCGCTCGTCGACGAGCGGGGACGCCTGACCGGTCTCATCACGGTGAAGGACTTCGACAAGACCGAGCAGTACCCGAACGCCACCAAGGACGATGAGGGTCGACTGCGCGTCGGCGCCGCCATCGGCTTCTTCGGTGACGCGTGGGAGCGCGCCGGTGCGCTCGCCGATGCCGGCGTGGACGTCATCGTCGTGGACACCGCCAACGGCGACTCCGCGGGGGAGATCAGCATCATCCGCCGGCTCAAGGCCGACCCCGCGTTCGCGAACATCGACATCATCGGCGGCAACGTCGCAACGCGCTCCGGTGCGCAGGCGCTCATCGATGCCGGCGCGGATGCGATCAAGGTCGGCGTCGGGCCGGGTTCGATCTGCACCACGCGCGTGGTCGCGGGCGTCGGGGTTCCGCAGGTCACCGCGGTGTACGAGGCATCGTTGGCCGCTCGTGAGGCCGGCGTCCCGGTGATCGCCGATGGCGGTCTGCAGTACTCGGGTGACATCGCCAAGGCGCTCGTCGCCGGTGCGGAGACCGTGATGCTCGGGTCGCTGCTGGCCGGGACCGACGAGAGCCCCGGAGAACTGATCTATGTCAACGGCAAGCAGTTCAAGACCTACCGCGGGATGGGGTCCCTCGGCGCGATGCAGAGCCGCGGCACGAAGACCTCATACTCGCGCGACCGGTACTTCCAGGCCGATGTGCCGAGCGACGAGCAGTTGATCGCAGAGGGTATCGAGGGCAAGGTTGCGTATCGCGGTCCGGTCTCCTCGGTGGTGTACCAGCTGGTCGGCGGCCTGCGTCAGTCGATGTTCTACGTCGGCGCGCGCACCATGGATGAGCTGCGTGCGAAGGGCAAGTTCGTGCGGATCACCGCGGCCGGCCTGAAGGAATCGCACCCGCACGACATCCAGATGGTCGCGGAGGCGCCCAACTACCGTCACTGAGACCGTTGTCGGCGCGCGCCTAGACTGAGGACGTGACTGAAGTGGAGATCGGCCGCGCCAAACGCGCTCGCCGCGCATACTCGTTCGATGACATCGCAGTGGTGCCCAACCGGCGCACTCGCGACCCGCAGGATGTCTCTGTGTCGTGGACGATCGACGCGTACAAGTTCGAGATCCCCATCCTGGCCGCGCCCATGGACTCGGTCGTCTCACCGGAGATCGCCATCCGGATCGGCCAACTCGGCGGCCTGGGCGTGCTCGACCTCGAGGGCTTGTGGACCCGGTACGAGGACCCGCAGCCGTACCTGGACGAGATTCGCGGACTTCCGGATGCCGCGGCCACCAGCCGCATGCAGGAGATCTACGCCGAACCGGTGAAGCCGGAACTCGTCACCAGCAGGCTGGCTGAGATCCGCGAAGCCGGAGTCACCGTCGCCGGTGCGCTCTCCCCGCAGCGCACCCAGCAGCTGTACAAGACGGTCATCGAGGCGGGTGTCGACCTGTTCGTCATCCGCGGCACGACGGTCAGCGCCGAGCATGTGTCCCAGAACCAGGAGCCGCTCAACCTCAAGAAGTTCATCTACGAACTCGACGTGCCGGTGATCGTGGGCGGCGCATCCGGGTACACGCCCGCGCTGCACCTCATGCGCACGGGAGCCGCAGGCATTCTCGTCGGCTTCGGCGGTGGCGCGGCGTCGACGACGCGCGCCGCGCTCGGCATCCACGCGCCCATGGCCAGCGCCATCGCGGATGCCGCAGGCGCCAGACGCGACTACCTCGACGAGTCGGGCGGCCGCTACGTGCACATCATCGCCGACGGCGGACTCGGCACCTCGGGCGACATCGTCAAGGCTGTGGCGATGGGGGCGGATGCCGTGATGCTCGGCAGCACGCTTGCGCGCGCCACCGACGTGCCCGGCGGCGGCTTCCACTGGGGTGCGGAGGCGCACCACGCCGAGCTGCCACGCGGCAACCGGGTGCGGGTCGGCCAGGTGGCACCGCTCGAGCAGATCCTGTTCGGGCCGTCAACCGTCGCGGACGGGACTGTGAACCTGGTCGGTGCGCTTCGCCGGTCGATGGCGACGACCGGGTACTCGGACCTCAAGGAATTCCAGCGCGTCGACGTGGTCGTCTCGCCGTACCACGACTGACATGGTGACCGACCGCTCCCGACTCGGTGTCGAAGAGCGCGCTTCCGCCATCGCCCGGATGCGCGAGGGCGAGTTGGACGTCCTGGTCGTTGGTGGCGGGGTGGTCGGGGCCGGTGCGGCGCTGGATGCCGCGACGCGCGGCCTTCGAGTGGGGCTGGTCGAGGCCCGGGACTGGGCCTCCGGCACCTCGAGCCGTTCCTCGAAGCTGGTGCACGGCGGCATCCGGTATCTGGAGCAACTCGACTTCTCGCTCGTGCGGGAGGCGCTCGTCGAGCGAGGACTGCTGCTGGAGAAGCTCGCGCCGCACCTGGTGCGGCCGGTGCGGTTCCTCTACCCGCTGACGGTGCCGCTCGTGGAGCGCGGCTACATCGGCGCGGGCATGGCGCTGTATGACGTGATGAGCTACACCGGAGGCCGCTCGCCTGGGGTGCCCCACCACCGGCACCTGAGTCGGCGGCAGGTGCAGCTGGCGATGCCGGGGCTGCGGACTGACGACATCCGCGGTGGGATCAGCTACTACGACGCGCAGGTGGACGACGCACGGTTCGTGCTGACCCTTGTGCGCACCGCGGCGCAATACGGCGCGCAGGTCGCGAACCGGCTGCGGGTGGAAGGCTTCCTCAAGGACGGCGACCGCGTCGTCGGTGCCCGGGTGCGCGACTACCACGCTGGCGGGCAGTTCGAGATCCGGGCCAAGCGGGTCGTCAACGCGACCGGGGTGTGGACCGACGACACCGAGGCGCTCGCCGGAGATCGAAGCCGGATGCGGGTGCGCGCGTCCAAGGGCGTGCACCTCGTGGTGCCGAAGGATCGATTCCGCTCCACCATGGGCGTGCTGCTGCGCACCGAGAAGAGCGTGCTGTTCGTGATCCCGTGGGGCCGGCACTGGATCATCGGCACGACCGACACCGACTGGAACCTGGACAAGTCGCATCCGGCGGCCACCGCCGCGGACATCGACTACCTGCTCGAGCGCGTTAATCGGGTGCTCGCCGAGCCGCTCAGCCGGGAGGATGTCGTCGGCGTCTATGCCGGGCTGCGGCCGCTGCTTTCGGGGGAGAGTGACGACACTTCGAAGCTGTCGCGCGAGCACGTGGTGGAGAGCACCGTGCCTGGCATGGTGTTCGTCGCCGGGGGCAAGTTCACCACCTATCGGGTGATGGCGATGGATGCGATCGATGCGACCGGCGTTGCTGCTGTGCCGAGCGTGACGGCGGACGTTCCGCTGGTCGGCGCCGACGGGTTCGCCGCGGCCTGGAACGTGCGGACGGCGCTGTCGGCTGAGTTCGGCATCGGGGAGCGGAATGTGGAGCACCTGCTGCAGCGTTACGGCACGCTCGCGTTCGACGTGCTCGAGTTGATTCGTGGCGACGCTTCGCTGGGGCAGCTGTTGCCGGGCACGGGGGACTACCTGCGCGCGGAGGTCGTCTACTCGGCGCGGAGCGAGGGGGCGCTGCACCTGGACGACGTTCTCACCCGGCGCACCCGTATCTCGATTGAGGCAGCGGACCGCGGAGTCGCTGCGGCGCCGGTGGTCGCGCGGCTCATGGGCGACGTCCTCGGCTGGGACGAGCAGCGCGTCGAGCGCGAGGTCGAGTTATACCTCGAGCGCGTGTTCGCCGAGCGGGGGAGTCAGGAGCAGCCGGATGACGCGTCCGCCGACCGGGTGCGGCTCCGCGCGCGCGACAGCATGGGTCTGCGCTGAATGTTCTAGCCGGGGCTGGATGCGGTGACGACAGGGTTGCCGGCGGAAATCCAGGCCTGGATGCCGCCGGCGATGTTGATCGCATCGTGGCCGTTCTGGCGTAGGTACTCTGCCACTCTTCCGCTGCGCGCCCCGGAGCGACAGAGGACGTACACCGTGCCATCCGGGACCTGATCCAGCCGACTCAGAAAGTCGGACATCGGGATGAGGGGAACCCCGTCGATGTGCGCCTCGTCGTACTCGCTCTGCTCGCGCACGTCGATGATGCTGGGCGATTCAAGACGAGTGAGGTCATCGATGGTGATTTCGTGTTGCACGCGTTCAGCCTAAACGGCGGACCGGGACACGGCCCCTGTACGGGGGTCGCCGGGGAGGTGATATACCGATAGTCTCTCGGGAAATTGCTCATCCGCACACCCTTTGGATGCAGCAGGTCCAGTACCCGAAAGGCTTCCCACATGAAGCGTCCCTCCTTTGCCCTGCCCGCTGCCGCAGCCGCGACAGCCCTGATCATGACGGGAGCGATGGCGCTTCCCGCGTCCGCTGCTTCCTCTACCGACTATGTGACCGCCGGCGAGATCGCGCCTGGTCCCGAGACCAACGCGACCTACCTTGGCTGGCACGAAGGTGCCGGGGCGGGCGTCCGCCACGAGGTCCGCTGGGACGGTCTTCACCTGGCCACGGGGGCTGGCGCCTCGCAGATCATCAACGGGCTCGTCCCTGGTGGCACGCCGGGGCTGCCGACTGGCGAGGCCGGAGCTTCTCGGGCTGATTACGAGCTCCTCGGTCACCGTCGCGCAGGGCAGCGTCACCCTTCAGGTGGCGTTCACCGCGACGATGACTGCCACCCGGCCTACTGGGGCACCCTGCGACCACGGCATGCCGCGGCAGTCGGGCACCAGCACGCCCGCCGCCACGGACAGTGGATGTCCAGCCGAACCGTCGGCAACGTAATGTCGCGGACGTCCCCCAACCACTGGCGACATCGTCGCCGCGCTGGAGGCAGCCGGCGGCCAGCTCCGCTACTCCGCATTCGGCGTCCGGGCAGGCACGCATTCGGTGGTCGAGCAGATCACCTGGAATGACGTCGAGTACCGCTTCACCGCGCAGCCCCTGGCAGCTCCGCCGGCGACCGACGCGTGGGTGCTCGAGTCGGACATCCGTCCGAACGCAACTCCGTACACCGGCTGGCATGAGGGTTACCCCAACGCCACCCCGGCCTATGAAGTGATCAGCACCGGGCTCAGCTTCGGCAACGGCGCGAACTCGCAGATCATCAACGGCCTCACGACGCCGATCACCGATGCTGACCTCGAGCGCCTGATCACGACCGCGAGTGTGACCGTCGTCTCGGGCGAGGCGTTCTTCCAGGTGCCGCTGTTCGTCGGCACGGGTGACCCGCGTCTGTTCACAACGCTGCGACCCGCGAACGCGGCAACCCCGAGCGTCAACAGCACCTTCTCGCTCTTCAGCCAGTGGGTCTCTAGCAACGCGGTTCCCGGAATCCCCGCCAACACCCCGATGCGCCTTGGTGACATCATCGACGCCCTCGAGGCCGTGGGCGACGTCGACGTGCTCGCGTTCGGTGTGCTCGCCCAGGCAAGCGCACCGGCTGTGGTCGCGAACCTCGAGTGGGACGGCGTCCGCTACAACTTCACCGCACAGCCGGCCGCCGCACCTCCCGCTCTTGCCGCAACGGGAACCGACGGCATCGTTCCGCTGAGCATCGCCGGCCTGCTCCTGCTCGCGGGCACCGCGCTGGTGACGGTGCGCATCCGCCGCTCGAACAGCTGAACAACAACCTTGCATTGAGTCGGGAGTAGATGCCCTTATCCGGGCAGCCATAAGGGCAACTACTCCCGACTCGATGGTCATCGCCCGGTCGCTGATTCGTTCAGCGGCCGGGCGATAGGCTTTTCACCGGAGCATTGGTGGAACAGCGGATGGGTGACGAGTGAGCATGTGGGCCGTCGCTCGCCGTCCGAAGTGGATCGCCGCGCTGCTGTTGGCTCTCGGAGTCGCCGCCGCGTTCGCGGCGCTCGGCCAGTGGCAGCTCGAGCGCAGCATCGACACCGGCACCGTGATCGAGCGGGACACCGAGACTGTGATGCCGCTGACAAGCGTCGCCCAGCCGCAGGCATCCGTCTCCGGTGCAGCGGACGGGCAGCTCGTCGCTGTGACCGGCCGGCTCCTCGACGGCGAGTACCTCACGATCGCCGACCGCATGAACGGCGGCGAAAGCGGCTACTGGGTCGTCGGACACCTGCAGACACCGGATGCCGCAGGCTTGGCAGTCGCGCTCGGCTGGACCGCCGACCGCGACACGGCGGATGCGGTCGCCGCGGGTCTCGGCGCCGAGGAAGTTCAGCTCACCGGTCGCTACGTTGCCGGTGAAGGCCCACAGGAGTCCGACTTCGAAAGCGGCGAACTCGCCACCGTGTCGCCTGGCGCGCTGATCAACCTCTGGCCGACAGTGGACCCGGGCGGCGTCTACGGCGGCTACGTTGTCGCCGCCGACCCGGTCGCCGGGCTTGAGGCGATCGACTCGCCGGTACCGTCGACCGAGGTGCAGGTCAACTGGCTCAACGTCTTCTACGCGGCCGAATGGGTGATCTTCGCCGGGTTCGCCGTGTTCCTGTGGTGGCGCGTCGTGAGGGACGAGTTTGAACGCGAAGAGGCCGAGCGGGCCGCGCTCGCCGAGGAATCCCCGAACGCCCCTCCGGCAGCGCAGCTGACCGGGTCGACCGACGAGCGTCCAGAGCAGGCCGAATAGACTAGGGGCATGCCGCTTGCCCCACGGGTTTCGGATGCTCCGCGCATCCGTCGCACCCTCTCAGTGTTCAAAGTGTCCGCCGTGATCACGGGCGTCTTCCTGTTGCTGCTCGTGCTCATGATGGTGTTCCGCTACGGCTTCGGCGCTGACATCGAGCTGAACGGGCCGGACGGATTCCTCGCCCTCACGCCGCAGGACGCGATCACCGGTATCAACCTCTCCACGGTCATCCTGATCGTGCACGGCTGGCTGTACGTGCTGTACCTGGGCTGCGACTTCATGCTGTGGCGACTGCTGCGCTGGCCGTTCAAGAGCTTCCTCTTCATCGCGCTCGGCGGCATCGTCCCCGGTCTGTCCTTCTACTTCGAGCTGTCGGTGCCGCGACGCGTGAACGCCGAACTGGCCCAGCTTGAGAAGGAGCTCGTGTGAGCACCCCGGAGCGCGACACCAAGCAGCGACCCGTTCTCGTCGTCGACTTCGGCGCGCAGTACGCACAGCTCATCGCCCGCCGCGTGCGGGAGGCGAGCGTGTACTCGGAGATCGTGCCGCACACCATCACCGCCGCCCAGATCAAGGAGCTTGACCCGGCCGGCATCGTCCTGAGCGGTGGGCCGTCGAGCGTCTACGAGCCCGGGTCCCCGAGCCTCGACCCGGGCATCCTCGAGCTCGGCGTGCCGGTGCTGGGCATCTGTTACGGCTTCCAGGTCATGGCCAAGCAGCTCGGCGGCGAGGTCGCCAACACCGGGTTGCGTGAGTACGGCGCGACGCAGGTCTCGGTCGTCGACGGCGGCACGCTGCTGGATGGACAACCGGATGCGCAGACAACCTGGATGAGCCACGGCGACTCGGTGGCGAAGGCGCCTGAAGGGTTCCGCGTTCTCGCGTCGACCGACTCCACGCCGGTCGCAGCCTTCGAGAACACCGAGCGGCGCTTGTACGGCGTGCAATGGCATCCCGAGGTGAAGCACTCCGAGTTCGGGCAGAACGTGCTCGAGAACTTCCTCCACCGCGCGGCAGGGATCGCCGCCGACTGGAACGCCGGCAACGTCATCGCGGAGCAGGTTCAGCGCATCCGCGAGCAGATCGGTGACGCGCGCGTCATCTGCGGGCTGTCGGGCGGGGTCGACTCGGCCGTCGCCGCAGCGCTCGTGCATGAGGCGGTGGGCGACCAGCTCACCTGCATCTTCGTCGACCACGGACTGCTGCGACAGGATGAGCGTCGCCAGGTCGAGGAGGACTACGTCGCCTCCACCGGCGTGCGGCTGGTCACGGTCGACGCAGAGGAGCAGTTCCTGGACGCGCTCACCGGCGTCACCGACCCGGAGACAAAGCGCAAGATCATCGGGCGCGAGTTCATCCGCACGTTCGAGAACGCCGCGGAAGCGCTCGTGCTCGAGGCGCAGGCCGGCGGTGAGCCGATCCGCTTCCTCGTGCAGGGCACGCTGTACCCGGATGTCGTCGAGAGCGGCGGCGGCAGCGGCACCGCCAACATCAAGAGCCACCACAACGTCGGCGGTCTGCCGGAGGACCTGCAGTTCGAACTCGTCGAACCGTTGCGCGCCCTGTTCAAGGACGAGGTACGGGCCATCGGCCGCGAGTTGGGCCTGCCCGAGGCGATCGTGAACCGGCAGCCGTTCCCCGGACCCGGCCTCGGCATCCGGATCGTCGGCGAAGTCACCCACGAACGACTCGAACTGCTGCGGAAAGCGGATGCCATCGCTCGCGATGAACTGACTGCAGCCGGACTCGACGACGAGATCTGGCAATGCCCGGTCGTGCTGCTCGCGGACGTGCGCTCGGTCGGCGTGCAGGGCGACGGTCGCACCTACGGGCATCCGATCGTGCTTCGTCCGGTGTCGAGCGAGGATGCGATGACCGCCGACTGGACGCGCCTGCCGTACGACGTGCTGGCGCGCATTTCCAGCCGGATCACCAACGAGGTGCCCGGGGTGAACCGGGTGGTGCTCGACGTCACGTCGAAGCCGCCGGGCACCATCGAGTGGGAGTAAGGGCGCTCTAGGCCGCTTGCGCGGGTCAAACACCCACCCGCGGGTCTAATTGGACGCGCGCGTGGATGTTTGACCCGCGCGCGCGATCTGCGCCTGCGCTACTAGACGGCTAGTGGCACCGCGTGGATCTCGTCAGCGGGGTGTCCAGTGCGCTCGTGAACGCGTCGGATGGCGTCGGCTGACGGGGATTCGGACAGGCAATAGACCAGTCCATCCTCCGGATTCGCCCACGCCTGCTTGAAGTTCACACCCTCTTCGCCCTGGATGGCGAGGTCGGCTTCGTGCGCCGCCTTCAGCTCATCCGCCGTGATGCCAACCATGTTGTGGTGTACGTCCATGAACTCGGGCATTGCGCTACCTCATCTCGTGCGAGCGGTATTTCTGCGCACAGTACGCTCGGCGAGGTGTGCCGTCAACGGGTTGTCGACTCATTCACGGCTCGCAGCGAAAGGGCGCGGAACCGGGCGAGCGCCGCTTAACGACGCGAGCGCCGCTGAAATATCAGCGGCGCTCGCACAATTGGTCGGCGGTAGTTACTCGCGGAAGATCGCGATGAAGCGCAGGATCTCGAGGTACAGCCAGACGACCGTGACCATGATGCCGAATGCTGCGGTCCAGCCGTAGATGCGCGGCGCACCACGCTCGACGCCGGTCTTGATGTCCTCGAAGTTCATCACGAGCGAGTAGGCGGCGAGCAGGATCACGAACACGCCGAGGATCAGCCCGATCGGAATACCGAAGATCGGCTCGCTGCGCAGGCCGAACATGCCGTTGGTGGCGCCGGTCCACATGAGCACGATGTTGATGACTGAGAACGCCAGGTAGCCGAGCATCGCGATCATGAAGATCTTGGTGGCACGCTTGGTCGCGCGAACCTTGCCGCTCGCGAACAGTGCGAGCGTGATGCCGACGACGGCGAGCGTGCCGAGCACGGCCTGCGGCACGATGCCGTCGAAGAGGTCGGCGAACAGCACCGAGATGCCGCCGACGAACACGCCCTCGACCGCGGCGTAGCTCAACACGAGCGCGGGGGACGGCTTCTTCTTGAAGATGTTGACCAGCGCGAGCGCGAAGCCCACCAGGGCCGCGGGCAGTGCAAGAACGGGCACGAACCAGCCGACTGCTGCACCGGCGATAAGAATGGCGAAGCTCACGACCGTCTTGACGATCGTGTCCTCGTAGGTCATGCGGTCGGTCTCTACCGGTGTCGCCGCCGGGCGACCGTACAGCTCGTCGAGCTGTTCTGCCGAGAAGTCCGGTGCTGCCGGTCGCGCGAGGGCCTTTGCCGCATTCTGGGTGAATGCCGGGGAGTTGTTGAATGCAGGGTTGGACATTTTTCCTCTTGCCGTGAAGTGGATGCGGTCAACAACCAATCTACCGTGAGTGCATGCGGTTTCTACCGTTGATCACTGTGAGAGAACGGCCAAGCCAGGCGGACGCGACCACAACGGCGCCAGCGATCGCGATCACGAGCGCGTTGTCTCCGTACTGAGGCAACGTTCCGGCGAGAACGGTGGCCGTGCCGATCGGCAGCACCAGGCTGAGGTAGCTCGGCCACGGGCGCTGCCGCACCAGGAACCATGCGGCCAGCGGGATCGCGAGGAAGTACGCAGAGCTGGCACCGTTCAGCACCAGAACCGTCGCCAGACCGCTGGGCACGATCACGAGCGCACGGCGCCAGCCCGCCCCGGGCAGAATCGCCCACCCGGCGGCGTGGAGGGCGAATCCAATGCCGAGGAACGGGAGCGAATACGCGGAGGTCGCCTGCACGAGCAGGCCGCCTGCGAACAGCAGAACCAGCGCACCGACGTAGCGCGCGCGGTAGCTGCCCCAACGAAGCGGGAGGTTGGCGGTGGGCTCACGGCTCCCCGCATCCGGTGGCGTCGACGGCCTGATCGCGCCGGGGATGGCGGCCTTCGTCGGAGCACCGCAGTGCACGCAGTACTTCCAGCTGTCGTCCAGTTCCCGCCCGCAGCTGTTGCACCTCCCCATACGTTGCAGGGTACCAATTGCCCCGATCGCGTACCGTTGCCCCTGTGCGAAGCGACCGGCTGCCCCTCGTCATCGCGCATCGCGGCGCGAGCGGCTACCGGCCCGAGCACACGCGCGACGCGTATCTGCTTGCCATCGAGCTGGGGGCGGATGCGGTGGAGCCGGACCTCGTCGCGACGCGCGATGGCGTGCTGGTCATCCGGCATGAGAACGAGATCTCGGGCACAACGGATGTCGCCGCGCACCCCGAGTTCGCCGACCGCCGGACCACCAAGGTCATCGACGGCAAGCGGCTGACCGGCTGGTTCACCGAGGACTTCACCTGGGCGGAGCTCGCAACGCTGCGCTCACGCGAGCGGTTGCCGCGCATCCGGAAAGCGAACGTCGCCTTCGACGGACAGCAGGGCGTGCTGCGCCTGAGCGACCTGCTTGCGGTGCTCGATGAGCAACAACGGCCGGTCGGGCTGGTCGCCGAGCTCAAGCACGCGACCCACTTCGCTTCGCTCGGTCTGCCGCTCGACAAGCTGCTGGTCGCCGAGCTCGGCGCGTGGGCGCGCGACGATCGGCTGACCATCGAGTCGTTCGAGACGACGGTGCTCGGCGAGCTGCGCGGACGCGGCGTCGACGCCCCGCTCGTCTTCCTGGTGGAGGCGACCGGATCTCCTGCCGACGAGGTCGCACTGCTCGGGAGCGCCGCACCGACCTACGCCGATCACCTCTCCGATGCCGGCCTAGATGCGCTGGCCGCCCAGGTTGACGGCATCAGCGTCGCGAAGAGCATCCTGTTCGAGTCGCCCACGCTGGTCGAACGCGCCCACGCGCGGTCCCTGCGCGTCTTCACCTGGACGCTGCGCGCCGAGAATCGCTACCTTGAACCACGCTTCCAGCTGGACGGCCCCGGCTTCGGCGACTGGATGTCCGAGTTCAAGCTGGTCATGCGCAGCGGTGTTGACGGGGTCTTCGCCGACCAGCCCGACCTGGCGATCACCGCTCGCACCAGTCTCATCGATTAGCGGGCCCGGTTAAACAGGGGACTCCTGTCCCGGCGCCGCGGGACAGCGCACTCTGGGGCAAGGGACTGCGCCTTCGCGAATGTTGTCGAGCGATCGAACGATCGCCACGGCCTGCCGTGCTCTCGACAAGGACGAACGTGCATCCCACATCACACCCCCACCCGAAACGCAGGCGTGCCCTCCAAAGCGTCGGCGCATCCGTCATCGCTCTCTCGCTGAGCGTCCCGCTCGCTGCCGGTGCGATCACGCTCGGCTTCTCCTCGGCAGCGCAGGCAGCACCCGCGATCGCGGTCGAATCCCTCGACTTTCGGGCATTCGCCTCCACCGGCCAGTCAACCTTGCGCATCCAAGCCGACGTCATCGTGAATGGCGAGGCCCGCGCAGACCTGGACCCCTTGGCCGAGATTTACGGGCCGGATGGCTACTACGCGCAGGGCACACTCGTTCTGGCGGGCCCCGGCAGCACGATCAAGTACGCCGAGTTCGAGGATGTCCCGGACGGTCTCTACAGGATTCGGCTGACCGTCGAAATCGATGAGGTGCCCTATTACGAAGAGTTCTACGGAAGTGTTGCCGCCCCGGAAAGCGACGCCCCAGTCGTCTCCGCGTCGCTGACACCGACCGCAACCGCTTCGGGCTGGCACAACACGAGTACGACGCTGAACATCGATGCCTCTGATTCGGCGGCGGGTGTGCGCTACATCTACTACAGCATCGACAAGGGTCCGAGCATCCGGTCGGGGGTGAGCATCGACAACCGACACAGTGCGCGCGTCTCGCAGGTGTTCAGCACCGACGGCTTCCGCGAAGTCGACTTCTGGGCAGAGGACTGGCAGGGCAACATCAGCGAGTTGAAGGCGATCAGCTTCGAAATCGACATGACAGGGCCGGTCATCGACATCCAGAACCCGACGGATGGCGACACGGTCTACATCGGTGACGAAGTCAACGCCTACTTCGACTGCAGCGACCTGGCATCCGGCATCGCCTCATGCGAGGGCACCGTCGCCTATGGCGAGAGCCTGCCGACCGACGTGGCAGGCGACTTCGAATTCACCGTCACAGCGCTCGACCGGGCGGGCAACATGTCGACCATGACGGTGAGGTACACCGTGCGAGACAGCGACGGCCCCCAGGTCACGATGCAGCCGGTCGGGGCGAACTCCGGCGGATGGCTGAACCGCGGCAGTTCGGTGCGTGTCTTCGCCGCGGACGCGAGCCGTGTTGCCTACCTCTACTGGAGCTACGAATCGCAGAGCGGTGACATCGTGCGCGGCGAAGCGTTTGGTGAGGAAGGGACCATCCAGTTCCCCGAGAGCGGCCAGTACCTGGTGTGGGCCGGCGCGATCGATGAGCACGAGAACGGCGAAGAGCCGGTGAGCGCTCGCTTCACCGTCGATGCCGATGACCCGGTCATCTCGGTGTCGGTGCCACAGCCTGCCGGGCTGCTGCCCGGCGAGTACCTGCAGGGGCAGCGCCTCATCGCGGACTTCGACTGCACCGACGCGCTTTCCGGGATCGAGGATTGCGACGCGTCGGTCGCGAACGGCGAGCAGCTGCCAACCGATGAGCTCGGCGAGTTCGAGTTCACGGTGACCGCGACGGATGTCGCCGGCAACGAGGTCACGCGCGTCGTGTCCTACCGCGTTGTCGCATCCGGCGCGTCCCTCCCGGCGGTGCTCGCCCAGACCGGCGCCAACATGCTGCCTGGCCTGCTTGCCGCCGCTGCGGCCCTCCTGATCGGCGGCGTGCTGATGGGCATCCGCCGGTTCGCCCGGCGCTAACGGCCAGTTGCCCACTTCGGCTCCTATTTGTGCACGATGCTTAGGGCCGAAGTGGGCAACTCGCGTTCTGGCGCCTGGGGCTGGCGGGCGGGGACCGGCTCAACCGGCGAGAGTCGGGCGCGGCCGGAGCGAGTCAGTCGCCCAGCCTAGAATTGGGTGGCAATGACCAACCTGCGCGAACTCGCCGACCACATCTCGCCCTTGCTGGAGGGACTCAACCCGCAGCAGCGCGAGGCCGTCGAGCATCGCGGGCCGGCGCTGCTGATCCTGGCGGGGGCCGGCTCCGGCAAGACCAGCGTGCTCACCCGCCGCATCGCCCACCTCATCGCATCACGGGATGCCTGGCCCAGCCAGATCCTCGCCATCACGTTCACGAACAAGGCGGCCGGCGAGATGCGCGAGCGCGTGCAGTCGCTCGTCGGCGGAGCCGCAGACGGAATGTGGATCTCCACTTTCCACTCGGCGTGCGTGCGCATCCTGCGCCGGGAGGCGGAGAGCTTCGGCTACACCAAGAGCTTCACCATCTACGACTCGGCCGACTCGCGCGCGCTGATCAAGCGCATCATCAAGGATCTCGACGCCGACACCTTCGGCTTCACCGTCAGCCAGGTCGCCGGGCGCATCTCCAAACTCAAGAACGAACTGCAGGACATCGAGAGCTACGCGCGCGGCGCCAACTTCAGCGATCCTGCCGAAGCCATCTTCGTGGAGATGTTCCGCCGCTACACCGCGGAACTCACACGCGCCAACGCGTTCGACTTCGACGACCTCATCGCTCAGACGGTGTACCTGTTCCGCGCCTTCCCGCGGGTGGCCGCGCTCTACCAGCGCCGGTTCCGACATATTCTCGTCGACGAATATCAGGACACCAACCACGCGCAGTATTCGCTCATCCGGGAGCTGACCCGCCCGCCCGCCCCGGAGGATCTGGCCGGTGCCGTTGGTTTCGACGGTATGCCGCTTCAGGAATATGATCGCCCGCTGCCGCCTGCGTCACTCACCGTCGTCGGCGACTCCGACCAGTCGATCTACGCGTTCCGCGGTGCGGACATCCGGAACATCGTCGAGTTCGAACGCGACTTCCCGCAGACGAAGGTGATCCTGCTCGAGCAGAACTACCGGTCGACGCAGAACATCCTCAGCGCGGCCAACTCGGTGATTGCGAACAACTTCGACCGCAAGGACAAGAAGCTGTTCACCACGATCGGCGACGGCGAGAAGCTGATCGGATTCACCGGCTACAGCCAGCACGACGAAGCGCAGTTCATCGCCGATGAGATCACGACGTTGCGCGAAGCGGGGACCGATTACAAGGACATCGCCGTCTTCTACCGCACCAACGCTCAAACCCGTGCGCTGGAAGAGATCTTCATCCGCTCGGCGATCCCGTACCGGGTGCTCGGTGGCACCAAGTTCTATGAGCGCGCCGAGATCAAGGACGTGCTCGGCTACCTGATCGCGGTCGCCAACCCGGCGGACCCGATCGCGCTGCGTCGCATCCTGAACACTCCGAAGCGGGGAATCGGTCCGGCGACCGAGGCGGCGCTGCAGAGCCACGCCGATAAGGCGGGGATCACGCTGCGCGAGGCGTTGCGGTTCGCCGGCGACCTGGGGCTCGGGCCGAAAGTGACGTCGGCGATCATGGGTCTGTCCGCGATCCTCGACGAGGCGACCCACCTCGCCGACCCCGAAGGGTCGCGTTCACGCCCGGCGCCGGTGCCAGATGTGCTGGCGCTGCTGCTCGAGAAGACCGGGTACCTCGATGTTCTGCACAACAGCCGCGACCCGCAGGACGAGGCCCGCGCGGAGAACGTCGAAGAGCTGATGTCGGTCACGCGCGAGTTTCAGCGGAACAATCCGGATGGCACGCTCATCGACTTCCTCACCGAGGTCTCCCTCGTTGCCGCCGCGGATGAATTGGACGACTCCAGCGGGACGGTCTCGCTCATGACCCTGCACACCGCCAAGGGGTTGGAGTACGAGGTCGTGTTCCTGGCCGGCGTCGAGGAGGGGTTGCTGCCGCACCAGATGTCTGCGGGTGAACCTGGCGGCCCGGCCGAGGAGCGCCGCTTGTTCTATGTCGGCCTCACGCGCGCCAGGCGGCTGCTCTACCTGACGCTCGCGATGACCCGCGCCCAGTTCGGCGATGTCGCCGTGGCGATGCCGTCACGGTACCTGCAGGAGATTCCGCCGGAGCTCATCGACTGGCGGCAGTCGCCGGGGATGGCGACGTCACGCGGCGGAACGCAGCCGCGCGCGCTCAACGCGCGGCGCGGAGCGTTCGGCGCCGAGGGCATCGGCGGCTACGCGCTCGAATCATCCGGGCCTGGCGCAACGGCACGTGCACGGATGGCAGCTCGCGCCGAGAAGCCGAAGACGGAGTGGGCGAACCGGGTCACGGGCACGGTGCGCGACAACGGCGACCTGACCCTCGCGGTCGGCGATCGCATCCGGCACAGTGACTTCGGCGACGGCAAGGTGACCGCTGTCACGGGCAACGGACCGAAGTCGGTGGCCGAGGTCCAGTTCGACACCGCGGGCCGCAAGCGCCTGCTGATCAAGATCGCGCCGATCGAGAAGCTCTGACCCTTTTCCCCGAGGAGTCGAAAGGTCGGCCTCCCGGGTGGCGGGCCGATTGAGATCCGGCGGGTCGCGCCGTCGGCAACCGGCGAGACTTCAGAGCACAAGCGTGCCGAAGATGGTGCCGATCACGTAGGTCAGTGCGAGTGCGAGCGCCCCGCCGAGCACGACACGCAGCATCGGCTTCAGGATGCGGGAGCTCCCTAACCAGGCGCTGACCGAGCCGGTCAGGGCCAGAGCGATAAGCGTGGAGATCGCGAGCGCGGGCAGGCGCGCCGCCTCCGGAGCGAGCAGCACCGCAAGAAGCGGCAACGCCGCACCAATAGTGAAGGCGATGGCGGACGCGATCGCCGCATGCCAGGGGTTGGTCACCTCGTCCTCGCTGATGTTCAGCTCGATCTCGAGGTGAGCGCGCAACGCGTCATGAGCCGTCAGCTCCTTGGCGACCACGCGCGCCGTCTCTTGCGAGAGACCGCGCCGGTGGTACAGCTCCTGCAGCTCCCTCAACTCGCCGTCAGGATCGTCGCGGAGTTCGCGACGCTCCAAGTCGATCGCTGCCAATTCGGTGTCTCGCTGCGTGCTCACGGATACGTACTCGCCCGCGGCCATCGATACCGCACCGCCGATCAGCCCGGCAACGCCCGCGGTCAGGATCGGTGCGAGCTGCGGGGTCGCCGCCGCGACACCCACCACGAGCGAAGCGGTGGACACGATCCCGTCGTTTGCGCCGAGCACACCAGCGCGGAGCCAATTGAGCCGTGACGCAAGACCACCGGCGCTGTGCGGTTCGGGGCGCTTCGAATGGCTGTTGCTCATGGCCCATTCTGATCACAGCCGACCGCGCGCGCCACGCGTGGAAACATCGGCCGTTCTTAACCGGGCCTCCATGGCCGGCTCGGGGAAACCCTGCATTTCCACGAGGTAGGCTCTTCGATGGCCCGATTGTCTCGACGTCAAACAATGTGCGCGCTGGCAAGTGGCCGATTCTGCTCCTCGACTTCACGCATTGGACTAAGACTGTGGATCTTTTCGAGTACCAGGCCCGTGACCTCTTTGAGGCCTACGGCGTTCCTGTGCTGGCTGGCCTTGTGGCCGACACCCCCGAAGAAGCGAAGGCGGCGGCCGAGAAAATCGGTGGCACCGTTGTCGTGAAGGCTCAGGTGAAGACCGGTGGCCGCGGCAAGGCGGGCGGCGTCAAGGTCGTCCACAACCCGGATGAGGCGTTCGAGGCGGCGCAGCAGATCCTCGGCCTCGACATCAAGGGCCACATCGTCAAGCGCGTGATGATCGCCGCCGGTGCTGCGATCGACCGCGAGTTCTACTTCTCGGTGCTGCTCGACCGCGCCAACCGCTCCTACCTCTCACTCGCGAGCGTCGAGGGCGGCATGGAGATCGAGCAGCTTGCGGTTGAGAAGCCCGAGGCGCTCGCGCGCATCGAGGTGAACCCGCTCGAGGGCATCAACGAGGCCAAGGCGAAGGAGATCGCATCCGCCGCAGGCTTCCCCGACGAGCTGACGGACAAGGTCGCCGACGTGTTCGTCAAGCTGTTCGAGGTCTACAAGAACGAGGACGCGACTCTCGTCGAGGTCAACCCGCTGGTGCTCACCAAGGACGGCGAGATCATCGCCCTCGACGGCAAGGTGACCCTGGACGACAACGCGTCCTTCCGCCACCCCAAGCACGAGCTGCTCGAGGATGCGTCGTCGGCCGACCCGCTCGAGGCGAAGGCCAAGGAGAACGACCTCAACTACGTGAAGCTCGACGGTGAGGTCGGTGTCATCGGAAACGGTGCAGGGCTCGTCATGTCGACGCTCGATGTCGTCGCCTACGCGGGCGAGAAGCACGGCGGCGTGAAGCCGGCCAACTTCCTCGACATCGGCGGTGGCGCATCCGCTGAGGTCATGGCAGCCGGCCTCGACGTCATCCTGGGCGACCCGCAGGTCAAGAGCGTTTTTGTCAACGTCTTCGGCGGCATCACCGCATGCGACGCCGTCGCCAAGGGCATCGTCGGCGCACTCGCCGAGCTCGGCGCGTCCGCGAACAAGCCGCTCGTTGTTCGTCTCGACGGCAACAAGGTCGAAGAGGGCCGCGCCATCCTGCGGGATGCGAACCACCCGCTGGTCACCCTCGCCGCGAACATGGACGAAGGCGCCGACAAGGCCGCCGAGCTGGCCAACGCCTGAACTAAGAGACTGAAGAGCTAGGAAAAAAAGAATGTCGATCTTTCTGAACAAGGACTCCAAGGTCATCGTGCAGGGCATCACCGGCAGCGAGGGCACCAAGCACACCGCGCTCATGCTGAAGGCCGGCACCAACGTGGTCGGCGGCGTGAACGCGCGCAAGGCCGGCACGACCGTGCTGCACGGCGATGTCGAGCTGCCGGTGTTCGGCACCGTCGCCGAGGCGATCGAGAAGACGGGAGCGGATGTCTCAATCGCGTTCGTCCCGCCGGCGTTCACCAAGGACGCGATGATCGAGGCCATCGACGCCGAGATCCCGCTGCTCGTTGTGATCACCGAAGGTGTGCCGGTCGGCGACACCGCCGAGGCTTGGGCGTACGCGACCAGCAAGGGCAACACGACTCGCATCATCGGCCCGAACTGCCCCGGCATCATCACTCCGGACGAGGCTCTCGTCGGCATCACCCCGGCGAACATCACCGGCAAGGGACCGATCGGGCTGGTCTCGAAGTCGGGCACCCTGACCTACCAGATGATGTACGAGCTGCGTGATCTGGGCTTCTCCACCGCGATCGGCATCGGCGGCGACCCGGTCATCGGGACCACCCACATCGACGCGCTCGCCGCGTTCGAGGCCGACCCCGAAACCAAGGCGATCGTGATGATCGGTGAGATCGGTGGCGACGCCGAGGAGCGCGCTGCCGACTTCATCAAGGCGAACGTCACCAAGCCGGTCGTCGGCTACGTCGCGGGCTTCACCGCGCCGGAGGGCAAGACGATGGGTCACGCCGGCGCGATCGTGTCCGGCTCTGCCGGCACCGCGCAGGCGAAGAAGGAAGCACTCGAGGCCGCGGGCGTGAAGGTCGGCAAGACCCCGTCCGAGACCGCGACGCTCATGCGCGAGGTGCTCGCCTCGCTATAAGGGGTGGTGGCATCCGGACGCCGACCCTTGAACGGCCCGTCTTCGGACGGGCCCGGTCGCGTCGCGGCCATATCCATTTTCATCGAATGCAGTGACCAACGGGCCAAAACCCGTTTCGTCCTCCCATCGCAGATCGAACGCGGCGCTCAAATGTTCTTCGATCGCTCCGAGTAACTCGGCCGCGTACGCATCCAGCTCCTCTGCCGATGGCCCCGCCAGTATTGCTTCGGCGTCGATATCCGCGTGACCCGGGTAGTTCGCCCAGTCCACAGTGACCGACTCGCCTGATTCCGTCGTGTACGTGGTCTTCGGTGATGGCACACAGCCGGAAAGAGTTGCCACGGACAGCACGCCAACCACCATGAGTACGCCACTCCGTACGGTGTGAAGAGTTCTCATGTGCCGAGTAAAGCACTAGAACCGTCGGATGTCACTCACTCAAGCGGAGGAGAGGGCACACTCGAAGGTTACCCTCGCATCCGTTACCGAAAATGCAGGAGTTCGGGCGCGAAACGTGCCCATGGGCGTCGGCACGCGGCGTTTCCCGGCGGATCTCCTGCATTTTCATCAAGGCGAACGGCGGGGGCGGCGGGATCGGATGCGGGGGCGCCGGTAGCCTCGACACGACATGAACCGCCCGCTCACCGCCCTGTTCGCCGCACTCGAGGCGCTGCTCGTCGCCGGCATCGGCATCGGCCTGCCGCTCGTGCCGCTGACCCTGCTCTGGGCGTACCAATACGGTCTCCAGGTCGACTGGGTCGTGTTCTGGCGCGGCTCGGTGGACGTGTGGCTGCTCGGGCACGGCGCGGATGTGCGCTTTATGCTCGATCCACTCGTCGCGGCATCCGTGGGATTCGAGGGGGCGGGTGAGTCGTTCCCGATCACCATCGCCGGCCTCGGCTTCGGGCTGCTCACGCTGCTGCTCGCACAGCGAGCCGGGCGCCGGATCGCCGAGACTCCGCACCGTCTGGTGGGCATCGGCACTGCACTCATGGTCTTCTTCGGCATCTCACTCGGCGTCACCCTCAGCGCGCTGCACCCGCTCGCGCGACCCTCGATCTGGCAGGGCGCTCTGCTGCCGACGCTGGTGTTCGCGCTCGGACTGTGCATCGGCTCGGAGATCGCCCGAGCACGGCTGCGCGGCCAGCGCACACAGGAGAAGGAGAGCATCGTCACGCGGCTGATGGACCGCGTGCCGGTCGATATCCGGCTCGTCGCGGGTCAGATCCTGCGCGGAGGCACCGTGGCGGTCGCCGTGCTGACGGCCGCGGCCGCCGTCGCGACGACCGTGCTCATCGCCACCAGTTACGGCAGCATCATCGCGCTCTACGAGGGCATCCACGCCGGCGTGCTCGGAGGCGTCAGCCTCACGCTCGGCCAGCTGGCGTTCATCCCCAACCTGGTCGTCTGGGCCGCCAGTTGGCTCGTCGGTCCCGGGTTCGCGCTCGGCACCGGCTCGTCGGTGAGTCCACTCGGCACGCAGCCTCGGGCCGGTTCCGGCCGTCCCGATGTTCGGCGCGCTCCCGGCGGGGGATCTGGCGTTCGGATTCCTCGGCCTGCTCGTTCCGGTACTCGCCGGCCTGCTCGCCGGACTCATGGTCCGCTCCCGGCTGGGCGACCGCTCGACGCTCGAACTGGTCGGCATCGGAGCCGGCATCGGAGTGCTCGGCGGCGCCCTCCTCGGCGCGCTCGCCGCCGCATCCGCCGGGGCGCTCGGGCCGGGGCGCCTGGTCGACGTCGGCCCCAACCCGTGGCTCGTCGCGGCGTTCGCCGCGCTCGAGTTCGGCATTCCGGCGATCCTCGGCCTGGTCTCCGTCCGCGCTCGCGAATTCGTCACGACGGCGCGAGGGGCCAGCGCAGAGCAATAGGCTCAATGAGTGCTGAAAGTCGTCGTGCTGATCTCCGGCGCGGGATCCAACCTGCGCGCGCTGATCGACGCGACAACGACACCCGGCTTCCCGGCCAGCATCGTCGCCGTGGGCGCCGACCGGCCGGCGAGCGGCCTGACGCACGCGACCGAAGCCGGCATCTCCACCTTCCAGGTGCCCTGGTCAGAGCATCCGGACCGCGAGTCCTGGGGACAGGCGCTGGCCGCTCACCTGCGCACCCTTGACGCCGACCTCATCGTGCTCAGCGGACTGATGCGCCTCCTGCCGACGAGCGTCGTCGAGGAGTTCAGCCCGCGCATCCTGAACACCCACCCGGCATTCCTGCCCGAGTTCCCGGGCGCGCACGCGGTGCGCGATGCGATCGCCGCAGGCGTGCCCGAGACCGGGGCATCAATCATCGTCGTCGACAGCGGTGTCGACAGCGGGCCGATCCTTGCCCAGCGGCGCATCCCAGTGCTCGCCGACGACAGCGAGGACACCCTTCACGAACGCATCAAGATCATCGAGCGGGAGCTCCTGGTGAGCACCGTCCGCGACATCGCAACCGGCACCATCACCCTCGAGGAGTACGCATGAACACCACAGAGCACGGCCGGGATGTCGTCCCGATCAAGCGCGCTCTCATTTCGGTGAGCGACAAGTCGGGCTTGCTCGAACTCGCGGCAGCGCTCGCCGCGGCCGGGGTCGAACTCGTCTCCACAGGGTCGACCGCGAAGATGATCGCGGATGCCGGGCATCCGGTCATCGAGGTCAGCCAGGTCACCGGCTTCCCCGAGTCCCTCGACGGTCGCGTGAAGACCCTGCACCCGTCGATCCACGCGGGCATCCTCGCCGACCTGCGCCTGGACTCTCACCAGCAGGAGCTCGAGAGCCTGGAGATCGCTCCGTTCGAACTCGTCGTCGTCAATCTGTACCCGTTCGTCGAAACGGTCGCCAGCGGGGCGGCTCCGGATGCGGTGATCGAGCAGATCGACATCGGCGGTCCGGCGATGGTGCGGTCCGCGGCGAAGAACCACGCCAACGTCGCGGTCGTCGTCTCGCCGGCGAACTACCCGTCGATCATCAAGTCGGTGATGGTGGGCGGCACGACCCTCGCGCAGCGCCAGCGACTCGCCGGTGAGGCGTTCGCGCACACCGCCGCCTACGACACCGCGGTTGCGCGCTGGTTCGCCGACACCCTGGGTGTGCGGGCGACGAACCCGCACCAGGACGATCTCGAGCTGCATTACGTGCAGCCGCGCGCGTTGCGCTACGGGGAGAACGCCCACCAGCCGGCGACGCTGTACGTGTCACCGGATGGCCGGGGCATCGCACAGGCTCAGCAGCTGCACGGCAAGGAGATGTCGTACAACAACTACGTCGACGCCGACGCGGCGCTGCGTGCAGCTTTCGATTTCGACGAGCCGGCCGTGGCCATCATCAAGCACGCCAACCCGTGCGGGATCGCGACCGCCGACACCATCGAGGCAGCGCACGAGCGCGCGCACGCGTGCGACCCGGTCTCGGCGTTCGGCGGTGTGATCGCCGCCAACCGTGCCATCGACGCCGCGGCCGCCGAGTCAATTCGCGACATCTTCACCGAGGTGATCGTCGCGCCTGACTTCACCCCGGAAGCCATCGAGCTGCTGACCGCGAAGAAGAACCTGCGCCTGCTCAAACTTCCGGTCGGGTACCGTCGCGACGAGCTCGAGCTCCGCCAGCTCTCCGGCGGCCTGCTCACCCAGACGCCAGACACGCGGTTCGCCCCCATCGCGGAGTGGACCCTGGTCGCAGGCGACGCGGTCGACGACGCCACCGCCGCCGATCTCGAGTTCGCCTGGCGGGCGGTGCGCGCGGTGAAGTCGAACGCGATCCTGCTGGCTCGCGGCGGCGCATCCGTCGGCGTCGGGATGGGCCAGGTCAACCGGGTCGACTCGTGCCGCCTCGCCGTCGACCGGGCGGGAGACCGGGCAATCGGCAGCGTCGCCGCGTCGGACGCGTTCTTCCCCTTCGCGGACGGCCTTCAGATCCTGCTGGACGCGGGCGTAACCGCGGTCGTCCAGCCGGGCGGCTCGATCCGCGACGAGGAGGTCATCGAGGCGGCGCGAGCCGCGGGCGTGACCATGTACTTCACCGGCGAACGCCACTTTGCCCATTAGAACTGTGCGACCTACAAGCGCCCGGACAAGGAGCACCATGGATTCACCTGCAACGCCCGCACTCGTGCGTCGAATCGCCGCGGGAGTCGCCGCTGGATTCACCTCGGCCGCCGTCACCCATTTCCTCTGCCTGTTCGTGTTCTTCCTGGCCTCCGCCGCGAACCCGGAGGCGTTCCGGCAGCTGAACGACTACTTCCTGCCCTCCAGCCTGCTGCTCTTCGTGCTGCTGTCGCTGATCGCCGTGTTCGACGGATTGCGGCGCTGGTACATCGCGATTCCGGCTGCGCTCGTCGCGGCCGTGCTCGCGGCGTTCGCCGGCACGACCATCGCACTCGGCGCGACCGGTGTCGTGCTTGACGCGGTCGCCCTCGAATTCGTGGCGCGATCCCTCGCCGGCCCCAACCTGGCCTTCATCATCTTCGCGACGCTGGTCACCGCGACGGTGGGCCGCCGCGTGTGGTCGCTGATCGCAGGCGGCAAGCTGGATTCGCCGCGCATCCGGGACCGCCGCGTCGCACTGGTCAGGCTGCCAGCGGGCAACCTCGCCGACGGCATCGTGACGCACCAGGCGCGGGTCGGCATCGACACCGACCTCGCCGACCGGCAGTGGGACGAGTACGTGAGCGCGCTCGACGAGCACGGCTGGGACACCGTCGAAGTGCCTGTGGCACCGGATGCCGCTGACTCGGTGTTCGTCGAGGACACCGTGGTGATGTTCGGCGAGCTCGCGGTCGTGACGAGCCCCGGTGCCGACACACGGCGCGGGGAGACCGCCGCTGTCGAGGAGACCGTGCGCGAGCTGGGGCTGCGGGTCGAGCGGATCGAGCTGCCGGGCACCCTCGAGGGTGGGGATGTCCTCAAGGTCGGCACGACCGTGTACGTCGGGCGCAGCGGACGGACCAACGCGGAAGGCATCCGGCAGCTGCGCGCCCTGGTGAGCCACCTCGGCTACACGGTCGTCGCGGTGCCGGTGTCGAAGGTGCTGCACCTGAAGACCGCGGTCACCGCCCTGCCGGATGGGACAGTCATCGGCTACGCGCCGAACGTGGATGACCCGAACGCGTTCGGGCGGTTCCTCGCGGTGCCGGAGGAGACCGGATCGGCCGTGATCGTGCTCGATGAGAGCACCGTGCTCATGGCCGCGTCGGCGCCGCAGAGCGCGGAGCTGATCCGCGACCTGGGGTACAAGGTCGTGACGGTCGACATCTCCGAGTTCGAGAAGCTCGAGGGCTGCGTCACCTGCCTGAGCGTGCGCGTGCGCTGACCTGCTCGGTGGTCGAGGGTCTCTCTTTTCGGTGGTCGAGCTTGTCGAGACCCTGTCTCGGTGGTCGAGCTTGTCGAGACCCTGTTATGCAGGACTTTCTCGACCTAACGGCTCCGGATGCCACTGTTTAGGCCATGGCCGGCCACTTTCTCCTGCACAACAAGGGATGTCCTGCATAACGGGGATGACTTCCGCCGGGTCTCGACAGGATCAAGCGGCGACTCAGCCCGCGGGGACCTCGGCGGCGTGACGACCGCGGCGGCGGCCGGCATCCGTCAGCCGACCATCGTGAAGCTCGACCACGGTGTCAGCGCGCTGCACGAGCAGCGGGTCGTGGGTCGACACGATCGCGGCGAGCCCCTGCTTGTGCACGAGCTCGCTGATCAGGTCCATGATCGTCGCGGCGGTGCGGCTGTCCAGCTGCCCGGTGGGCTCATCCGCCAGCAGGATCCTCGGACGCGACACGATCGCGCGCGCGATACCGACGCGCTGCTGCTGCCCGCCGGACAGCTCGTACGGCCGTTGCGCCGCCTGCCCGCTTAAGCCGACCAGCTCCAGCGCTTCCGCGACCCTCTCGTCGCGCTCGCTCGCATCCACCCGGGCGATCCGCAGCGGCACCTCGACGTTCTCGGCGGCCGACAGCACCGGAATCAGCCCGAATGACTGGAACACGTACGCGAGCTTCTCTCGCCGCACCGCGATGCGATCGTTCTCCGGCATCGCGGTCAGCTCGTCGTCACCGATCCACACGCTCCCCGCGGTCGGCGCGTCGAGGCCACCAAGCAGGTTCAGCAGGGTGGTCTTGCCAGCGCCGGACGGCCCGCGCACGACCAGCAGCTCGCCCTCGTGCAGTCTCAGGTCGACGTCGGCGCACGCGTGCACGTCGCCCGCCTCAGTCGAGAAGGTACGGGTCAGACCCTCAGCGCGCAGTGCGATCATCACTGCTCCTCCTCATCGACATCGGATGCCGCATCCGGCTTCGTCTGCCCCGGCCAGACACCGACGTGGTCAGGCTCGAGCGCGAGCCGCACACGGTCCTTCAGGTCGAGGGCGGCCATGAACTCATCCGGAAGCTGAAGCCGCCCGACCCGGTCGAGCACGGCGAACTCTTCCGCGACCGCGTGCTCGCGGCCCTCTTCGTCGAGCCGCGTGCTGCGAAGCACCTCGGTCGAGGTACGCCCGTCACGGATCTGCACGGTGCGCGCGACGTGCTCGGAGACGGTCGGATCGTGCGTCACGATGAGCGTCGTCACCCCGAGCTCGCGGTTGACGCCACGCATCGCCTCGAGCACGGCCGCCGACGTGGCGTCGTCGAGTTCGCCCGTGGGCTCGTCGGCAAGCAGCACGCGCGGCTCGCCGACGATCGCCACCGCGATCGCCACCCGCTGCTGCTCGCCGCCCGACATCTCGGTCGGCTTACGGTCGGCGACGTGCGAGACCTCGAGCAGGTCGAGCACTTCCGCGATGCGGCGCGCACGCTGGTCACCGCGGAGCTTGCCGGCGATGGCCAGGGTCGCCGCGACGTTCTCGGCGGCCGTCAGGTAGGGGAGCAGGTTGCGCGAGGTCTGCTGCCAGACGAATCCGACGCTCGATCGGCGGAACGCGACGCGTTCGGCGCTGCCCATCGTGAGCAGATCGTGGCCGGCCACCCGGGCGACACCGGCGGTAGGCAAGTCCAGCCCGGACAGGATCGACAGCAGCGTCGACTTGCCGGACCCGGATGCGCCGATCACGGCGACCAATTCGCCCGACTCGATCCGCAGGTTGAGTCCCTGCAAGGCCTGCACCTCGATCCCCTTCGCGGTGAAGATCCGCACGAGGTCGGAGCAGAGGATGTCCGGTTCGCCTGCGACGCGCGCTCGCGCGCTCTGGCGGTTCGGGGCGGTCACTGTCATGGGTTCATCCTTCCTCGACAGTACGCAGAACGGTGGCGGCACGGGCACGTCGAGTCACCAGGAGCGACACCGCGGTCAGCGCGGCGGTCGCCAGCAGGAAGCCTGCAAGTGAAAGCACGAGCACCAGTGGGTCGACGGCGTAAGCAGGCTGCAGGGTTCCCCCGGTGAAGCCGCGCAGGTCAACACCGGCGAGGACAACGAGCGGCAGCCCGATGCCGAGCAGCGACCCGACGACGAGCGCGGTGACTGCGATCGGCCCGAGTTCCCAGCCGATGAGCCCGCGGCCCACTCTTCTGCTGGCACCAAGCGTCGACAGCAGCGCGAGCAGCCGCTCTCGGGACGCCGTGCCGAGCACGAGCGTCATCACCACCGCGATAGTGCTGAGCAGCGCGGTGATGGCGATGGCGATGAGCAGCGCCGACTGCAGCCCGGATGCCGCAGGCGAGCGGTCGAACGCGGCGCTGACGGATGCCGGCGAGTCGATGCGAACTGCATCGCCGAGCAGGGCCCTGATGTCGGAGATGACCGCCTCGGTGTCCGCCGTGTCGGTGAGCCCGACGATGAACACCTGGTTACTCGGGATGCCGTCGAAGATGATGTCGAACGCGGTGATGTCGATCGCGATCCAGCTCTGCCGCGCCCCGATAGGCGTGGTGCCGGTGACCACCGCGGCGACCTCGACAGGGGTGCTCTCGAGCCTCAACCCGGTGCGGCCGTCGATGTCCTTCGCGACCGAGCGCGACACCAGGATCGGAACCGGCTGGCCCTCCCGAACCGTGAGGTCGACGCCATCCGGCAGCAGGCCCGGGCGGTCGCCTTGCGCTTCTCGAATCGCGGCACTGTCCACGGCGATGACTGTCGCGTTCTCGCGCTCGCCGCTGATGTCGAGCGTTGCCGGCTCCACCCCCGAGATGCCGCCGACGACCTCGATTCCGTCAAGGCCGCGGAGCTGCTCCAGTTGGTCGAGTGTGAAGCCCGCCGCTGCCACTCGCAGGTCACCGCCGACAGCCATGCGGGTTGCAGTGTCGACGCCGGTGCGCAGCGTCGACAGGAGCACCACCGAGGAAATGGCAACCGAGACGCCGACGACGAGCGCGAGCACAGGCACGAGACCGGCGGACGGGTCGCGCAGCGCGCGGGCGCTCCCCAGGAAGCTTCCCAGCCCACTGCCACGGGCGGCCCGCTCATGCAATGCGCCGAGCGGCAGCGGATAGAGCCGGAGGGCGAGCACGCAACCCAGCAACGACAGCAGTAGCGGAGTTGCCGCCAGCAGCGGGTCAATGCCGACGGTTGACGCCGACGTGGTGAGACCGCGCTGGAGCAGGACGAGGACGGATGCGACAGCCAGCAGCGCGAGCACAAGCTCAGCGATCCGCCGGAAGCGACCGCCGCCTGCCTGGTCGACGTCCGTTCGGTGGATGGACTCGATGACGGTGCCGCTCATGGCAGCCAGCACCACGGCAGGTGCGATGGCGACGATGAGGGGGAGCAGCAGCTGCAGCACACTGAACTGACCGCCGACCACGAGCATTCCGACTGTGGCGCCGATCAGTCCAGCCGGCACCCCGACGACCAGGCCCTCGATCGCGCTCAGCCTGCGCAGCTGCCTGCCCGAAGCACCGCGCGCCGACAGCAGCCGCAACGCTGAACCGCGACCGGTGGCGATCATCCGGCAGCCGAGGACCAGCACCGCGGCAGCGACGCCAAGCGGTCCCGCGGCGGTCATGGCGAGCACCGCGTTGGTGGCGGCATTGCGCTCAAGCGCCAGCTCAAGCGTGGGAACAATGTCGGCGGTGAGGAACAGCGAGCGGATGCCGAAGCCCAAGCCGACAGCAGAGATGGTGTGCCCGACGCTCGTGTACTGGCGCAACTCGGTGAGCATGTCGTTTGCGTTGTCGACCGTGATGGCGTCGGCGGCCAATGGGTACCAAACCTTCGTGCCGGCTCCCGTTGATTGCAGGGCGAGTTGGTGAAACGTGCCGGGATCCACAAGCGCGGTGCCGGTGATCACCTCAGGTTGGTTGCCGTCGTCGAACACGAACGGGTCGATTATCGACGTGGTGTGGTCCCAGAAAGCATCGTCAGGATTCAGCGGGGCGAACACGCCGCTGAGGACGACTGTCCGCGGCACTGGCGGAAACCACGGGTAGTCGACTGTCCGATAATCGCCAACAGCCCAACCCATGCGCTCAGCAGTCTCTGCTGACAGCGCGATTTCCATCGGCGCGATCTCGGTGCGACCGGTCTCGACAACGTCGGTACTGAATTCCGGCGAGGCCGGGGGAATGGGTGCTGGGGCGGTTCCATCGGTGAATCGGACGCGTGATTCGAGAAGCGGGTCAGCTGCGAAGTCGATGGCTCGCGTGCGGGGAGCCTCGGCGAGCGGGAAGGATCCTGAGCGCACAATGTACTGCGCCGTTCCGAGGGCGGAGCGCAGTGGCTCGTCGGCCTCGTTGCGAACAAGTTCGAGCGCTTCCGCGAAGCTGCCGAAGGCGGCATCGACATCCGGCGCATAACCGGTGTCGATCGTTTCGGAGGGGCCGGGGGCCGGCCACTGGGGTACTTCGTCCACCAAGTCGCGCTCCGGGGCGCTCAGCCGACCGAGCTCGTACCCGAGTGCCGCATCGTTGAGAGCCGCGATCGCACGTGGCCCGGCGGTTGCGAGTGCCGACAATAGCAGAACCAGCACCGCGACAGTCATGCCCGCGGCGGGGCGCGCGCTCAGGTGCCGCCAGAGGAGTGACCCAGTGCCGGTCCGTGAACCGCTCATCGAACCTCCTCGCGACTCTCGGTGTCCTCGGCTTGGCGCCGTACGCCGCGCGCGTACACGGTGACGACCGCGGCGAACGCGACGAGCAGCAGCCCGAGCGCGATCAACCACGGTACGAAGTCGAAGGCGCTGACAGAGCCAAGCACGCTGGACACTCCCGGAACTGCTGCGCGAGCCAGTTCACCGGCCAACAACGCCGAGACGCCGACGCCGACACCGGCGCCGATCGCGACAGAGAGCACGAGAACACCGACGAGCTCGAGCGAGCGGGCTCTGGCTTGGTCGCGTGGGGAAAGGCCAAGCGCGCGCAGGACGATGACCTCGCCCGATCGCGCTCGTCGCAGGGCGAGGGCGATCGCCGAAACCGCGAGCACTGTCAGCGCGAGGACACCGGCGACGCCGATCCACCACGCGGTGACCGAGGACGCGGCCACCGTGACGCCACCGCCGGGTGTCGCGGTCGTCACGTCACCGACGATCGAGTCCTCGAGCGCTGTCGGGTCGGTTCCCGCATCCGGTGTCACCCACAGCTCGTTCGGGGCCAGCGCCGTCTCGCTGGTTCGCAGCTGGCTGTCGCCAAGGGTGGGCAGCGGCACGATCAGCGCGAGGGCTTCGGGTGCACCCGGCAGCAGCCGGGTAGTTCCCACAACCTCGGCGGCGCCGGTGCGCCCTGTGCCGGTGAAACGGAATTCGATCGTGTCGCCGACCTCGAGTCCGAGACGGTCTGCGAGCGCCCGCGTCACGACCGCCGGAACCACCTCGGCGTGCTCCACCGTGTGGACCCGCGCAAGCCGGTTGTCGGGGGAGACGCTCAAGTCGTGCTCTCCTTCAACAGGGATGTCCACCGGACCGGCTCCCAGCCCCCTCACCTGCAGCAGTTCGAGCTCGACCGCCACGCGCTGGGTGATGCCGAGCCCCGCGTCGACCGCGAGCACACGCATGTCGGCATGAAGACTGTCCGAGATCGAGCCGTGCGCGACCAGCAGTCCCTCGCCAGAGCTGATCGGTGCCAGCCGCACGCGTGTCGTGGTGCCGGAGGAGTCCATCAGCCAGACGCTGATGCTGATGTCCGCGAGCACATGGGCCGGGACGCCGGTGGCGTCGACCGTGACCTCGATTCCCGTCAGACCGCTTGCCGCAACTCCGGGCATCGCCGAGGTGAGGGCAAGGCCGATCGCATCCGGGTCGGCGGCGCCGCGCGCGGTCAACATGACCGATGGCAGGTCGGCGGGCGGCAACGCGAGCAGGGTTGCCGGATCGTTGCCGACCTGGATGGCGGTGTTGATGGCCGGGGCGACGGTCGAGACGCCGTCGGTCAGACTCAGTTGGAGAACGTCAGCGGGCGTTACCTTGCCGGCGGCGACTCGAATGGCGGCGCCGGACTCCAGCTCGGCCGATGACACCGTCAGTGCGCGCCAGCTGGCCGAGTAGAAGGCCGCGAGGGTCGTCGTGCCGACCGCGAGCGTGACCAGCAGCACCGCGACCGAGAAGACCGGCAGCCGCCGAGCAACTTGGCGGGCGGGCAACGCCGGCGTTAGAGCGCGGCCGGCTGCGGCCAGGCGCTCGCCGAGTGCGGCGGCAGGTGCGAACACCGCGAGGCCGACGACCGCACCCGCGGCCAGCGCGAGCGCAGGAGCCAGCATTGCGATCGGGTCGACGCGCGCCGTGCCGTCAGCCGCGGTGATCAGCGGCGACCCGTACAACCGCAGCTGCCAGACGCTGACGGCGGCGGCGACCATGACGATGATGATGGCGCCGACTGTCGCCGCCTTGGTCGCGCGCCCGGATGCTGCGGCAGCAGTTGAAAGGCCGGCCCGTGCGGCGCGCCAGGCTGTGACGCAGAACACGACGACGGATGCCGCGGCGATCGCGACCGCGGTCGGCCAATTGCCGAGGACAGTGGTGGCGGCGCCCGGCCCGGCCACGACCGCCGTGATGGCGAGCACGATCCCCATGCCGAGCGCGCTTCCGATGATCCCGATGGCACCGGCCTCGAGAGCGGTCAGCAGCGTGAACTGGGAAAGGGTGGTTCCGCGCGCGCGGAGGAGGGTGGTCTCGACCGACCGCGCGATGCTCAGCAATCGGGCGAGTTGGACCAGGGCGATCCAGCCGAGAGTGAGCACGAGGATGACAGGAATCGGTGCAACGGCGTTCACCGCGGCGATTCCCCGATCGAGGTCGGCGAGGGTAGGGGCGAGCCCGCCCGAGTAGAGAACGCCGCCGGTGTCGATGCCGTCGGTGTCGTCGATCGCCGCGTCGAGCCCTGCGATCGCCGACTGCAGCCGGGGAAGATCCTCGGGGTTCAGCTGCGAGGCATCCGGGGTGATGGTCCACTGTGCGAGCGGGCGCGCCGGGAAGCCCGCGAGGCTCTGCTCGGTCAGCAGAAGCGGGCCGAATGCGCCATCGATCTCGCCGCCGGCCGCGGTCGGATCACCGAACCAGTGGACGTCACCCGGATCGATCGGACGCCAGGTGCCGACAAGCTGCACCGTCACCAAATCGTCCTTGTCCGCGAACTGCAGGCTGTCGCCGACCTTCAGTCCAGCGGCATCGGCCGCGTCGGCGTGGAGCGCGGCCGGGATCGCGTCGCCCGCGGCATCCGAAGGCCACTTGCCGCTGACCAGCTCGGCCAGCGGCTCTGCGGCCGGGTCCGCGAGGAAGATAAAGGAGCGATCTTCGGTGTCCTTGACCGGGTCGGTGCGCAGCGTTCGCCACGAGTCAACGCCTGCGCCGAACTGGTCGGCGATGAGCTGGTCTGCCGCAGAGGCCTGAGCCGAGGCATCCGAGTCGACACGCGACTCGAAGCGGATGGCGGACTCGAGCGCGGAAGCGG
This sequence comes from uncultured Actinomycetota bacterium, assembly GCA_963702165.1. Taxonomy (GTDB): domain Bacteria; phylum Actinomycetota; class Actinomycetes; order Actinomycetales; family Microbacteriaceae; genus Terrimesophilobacter. The sequence continues at coordinate 2,575,740 of OY969722.1, forward strand.
ACGCGACGCCGACCCGCACGTTCGCGGTCGCCGCCGAGTCAAGCCAGCCGTTCAGGCCCGTGAGCGTGGCCACGACCAATGCGACGGCGGCGAGGGCGCTGGCGATCAGCCCCGACTGCGCGAGGGAGCGGCGCAAAGCGAGTCGTGCTGGGCTCACTGCCGTCCTCTCTCAGCTTGGGCCGTCGGGTCCAGCCGCCGGCGGTGGCAATTCCGTCAGAATACTGGGTTACCGCTCTGTTGAATGTCCCGTTTTTGTCCCGCGCGCTCGACCGCTGCGCTGGGAACGGATGTGAGACCGCCGCCCATAGACGCCCTGTCGTGCGCGGGTGGAACACTCACGCGCGGGTCGAATTCGACCCGCGTGTGGAAGTTCGACCCGCGCGAATCGGTCGGGACCGTTGCGCGAGCATCCTTCGAGGCAATAGTCTGGAAGGCTCCGCCAACGGGCCGCAGAGCGAGCGGCGCGCTCCGTCCGTTGGCAAGTGTCGTTCGACCACGGCGGTCGTGAGCGCTCATGAGGCGCGCCATCAATCTGCAAGGAAGCTTTCGTGTCTACAGACGCATCGGGCAAGAAGAGGCTCGGAACCGTACGTTCGATCATGCGCGTGTACCCGTACGCGAAGCCGGCGATGCCGCGCATCTACCTCGGCATGGTCGCGGCGATGATCGCTGCCCTTGTCGCGCTCGCGATTCCGCAGGTGCTGCAGTCGCTCGTCGACGGACCGCTGCAGCATGGCGAATCCGACGAGATCTGGCTGCCCGTCATCATCGTGCTCGCGCTCGGCGTGATCGAGGCGATCATGATCTGGTTCCGCCGCTGGTTCGTGCTGCAGCCCGGCACCCGCATCGAGGCGCGCATGCGCAACTCGCTGTACACCCAGCTGCAGGATCTGCCGGTCGCCTTCCATGACCGCTGGCCGAGCGGCCAGCTGCTGTCGCGCGCGATGAGTGACCTCAACCTGATCCGCCGCTGGTTCTCGTTCGGGCTCGTGCTGCTCGTGGTGAACATCCTGACGATCCTCGTCGGCATCGTCGTGCTCGTCACTATCAACTGGATGCTCGGCGTCCTCTTCTTCGTGCTGCTCGATCCCGCTGTGGATCTACGGTTTCGTGTTCGAGAACAAGTACTCGTCGATTGCCAGGCAGCAGCCAGGACCAGGCCGGCGACCTGGCGACCACGGTCGAGGAGTCGGTGCACGGCATCCGGGTGCTCAAGGCGTTCGGGCGCGGCAAGCACGCGCTGCAGAAGTTCGCCAAGCAGGCGGAACACCTGCGCGAGACCGAGATCGAGAAGGCCAAGGCGATCGCCGGCATCTGGCTGTGGCTGCTGCTCGTGCCGGACGTCACGTTCGCGCATCTGCCTGCTCGCCGGGGTCTGGTTCGCCGCGAACGGTGAAATCTCGGTCGGTGAGCTGGTCGCATTCTTCGCCACCGCGACGGTGCTGCGCTGGCCGGTGGAGTCGATCGGCTTCCTGCTGTCGATGACCTTCGACACCCGCACGGCTGCCGACCGGTTCTTCGAGGTCATGGACTCCAAGAACACGATCACCGACCCCGAGCATCCGAAGACCATCGACGAACCCTGAGGGCCGGCTGGTGTTCGACGACGTGCACTTCCGCTACCAGGACTCGCCGGAGCACACCGGCGACCTGCTCGACGGCATCGACCTCGAGTTGGAGCCGGGCGAGACCATGGCGCTCGTCGGCCTGACCGGCACCGGCAAGACGCACGCTGACCGCGCTCACCACGCGGCTCTACGACGTCACCGGCGGCCGCATCGTGCTCGACGGGGTCGACATCCGGGACCTCACGCGCACCGAGCTGCGCAGCCACATCGCGATGGCGTTCGAGGACGCGACGCTGTTCTCGGCGTCGGTGCGCGAGAACGTGCTGCTCGGACGGCCAGAGGCCAGCGAGGACGACCTCGCCGAGGCGCTCGAGATCGCGCAGGCCGAGTTCGTCTACGACGCTTCCGGATGGGCTCGACACCAAGGTCGGCGAGGAGGGCATGAGCCTGTCCGGCGGGCAGCGCCAGCGGCTCGCGCTCGCCCGCGCTGTCGCGGCGAAGCCATCCGTGCTCGTGCTCGACGACCCGCTGTCGGCGCTCGACGTCGACACCGAGGCGCTCGTCGAGGCCGCGCTGCGGCAGGTGCTGGCATCCACCACCGCGCTGATCGTCGCGCACCGCCCCTCGACGGTCATGCTCGCCGACCGCGTCGCGCTGCTCGAGGACGGCCGCGTGACGGCGGTCGGCACGCACTCCGACCTGCTCGCCACGAGCGAGCACTACCGGTTCGTCATCTCGAGCCTCGAAGACGAGGAGGCCGCTGAGGCGGCCCGCCAGGAGCCGGCACCGCAGACGATGCCGGTGCCCACCATCAACCCCGGCAGCGCAGGCCGCACCGGATCGGAGGTCGGACCGTGAGTGTCGTCGGCGTCGCGGGCGAAGACCGCAAGGACTACACGAAGGCCGAGCAGCCGGCAGATTCGGGCGCGCTCGTTCGCGCTGCTGAAGTCGCTGCTGCACCCGATGTGGGGCAAGGTCGCGCTCACCGCGATCGTCATCATCGTCAGCACTGGCGCGCAGGTGCTCGGTCCAATCGCTCATCGGCCTCGGCATCAACGAGGGCCTGCCGGCGCTGCTGGACCAGGACTGGCTGCCGCTGGCCGGCATCATCATCGTGCTACCTGCTCTCGGGGCTCACCGGCGCGCTGCTCATCGCGTGGTACACCGTGCTGGTCGCGCGCATCAGCCAGGCGATCCTGTTCGACCTGCGCAAGCGGGTGTTCCTGCACACCCAGCGGCTGAGCCTCGAGTTCCACGAGAACTACACGTCCGGCCGCATCATCGCGCGCCAGACGAGCGACCTCGACTCGATCCGCGAGCTGCTCGACTCCGGCATCAACCAGCTCGTTCAGGGCGTGCTGTACATGCTGTTCATCGCCGTCGCGCATGTTCGTGCGCTCGACCCGGTGTCCGGGCTCGTCCTGGTCGCGTCGCTGGTGCCGCTGGGCATCCTGATCGCGCTGGTTCCAGGTGCGCTCGCAGAAGGTGTTCCGCGAGACCCGCACCACCTCGGCGCGCGTCATCGTGCAGTTCGTCGAGACGATGACGGGCATCCGCGCGGTCAAGGCGTTCCGCAAGGAGAAGCGCAACGAGAAGGAGTTCGCCGGCCTCGTCGAGGATTACCGCGACGCGAACATGCGCGCGATCAACCTGTTCGGCGTCTACGACCCGGCACTCGTGCTGATCGGCAACGTGACCCTCGCGGTCGTGCTGCTGGTCGGCGGCCTGCGTGTCGCAGAGGGCGACCTCGCGATCGGCTGCGCTGCTCGCCGCCCTGCTGTACACGCGCTCCTTCTTCGCCCCGGCGGAGGAGATCGCGATGTTCTACAACTCCTACCAGTCGGCGTCGGCCGCGCTGGAGAAGATCTCCGGCGTGCTCGAGGAGCAGCCGAGCGTGCCCGACCCGACGCGGACCGATCGACCTCTGGGAGGCGAAGGGCGCGGTGGCTTTCGACGACGTGCGAGTTCGCGTACAAGACGGACCGCGTCGTGCTGCCGACGTTCGACCTCGACATCCCGGCCGGGCAGACGATCGCCCTCGTCGGCTCGACCGGAGCCGGCAAGTCGACCCTCGCGAAGCTCATCTCGCGGTTCTACGACCCGACCGCAGGGTCGGTGTCGCTCGACGGCGTCGACCTGCGCCAGCTGCATCCGAAGGACCTGCGGCGCGCGATCGTCATGGTGACGCAGGAGGCGTACCTGTTCTCCGGCACCGTCGCCGACAACATCGCGCTCGGCAAGCCGGAGGCGACGCGCGAGCGAGATCGTCGCGGCGGCCAAGGCGGTGGGCGCGCACGAGTTCATCGAGGGCGCTGCCGGACGGCTACGACACCGACGTGAACAAGCGCGGCGGGCGCGTGTCGGCCGGCCAGCGCCAGCTGATCTCGTTCGCGCGGGCGTTCATCGCCGACCCGGTGGTGCTGATCCTCGACGAGGCGACCGCGTCGCTCGACATCCCGAGCGAGCGGCTCGTGCAGGAGGGCCTGCAGACGCTGCTCGCCGACCGCACCGCGGTGATCATCGCGCACCGGCTGTCGACCGTCGCGATCGCCGATCGGGTGCTCGTGATGGAGCACGGCCGCATCGTCGAGGACGGCACGCCCGCCGAGCTGATCGCGGGCACCGGCACGTTCGCGAAGCTGCACGCCGCCTGGCGCGACTCGCTCGTCTGACCGATCAACCCGTCTCAAGGAAAAACACCCAGGGACGACCCCGGATGCCCGTCGGCAGTCCCGTGAAGGCCGATTCTCCTTGAGATGGGTTAAGTCAGGGGTTGCGGCCCGCGGTGGACATCCAGGTGGAGACGTCGATGGCCAGCGCCGACAGCGGCGCGACGCTGACGTTCACGGTGCCATCCGGGTGCACCGTCGCCTCGAGCCCGGTGATCGCGTCGACGTAGCGGCCCGGAACGAGCGAGGTCGGCAGTTCTGCCTCGTACGGCTCGGTGTTCGAGTTCAGCACCACGAAGCCGAGTTCGCCGCGGTAGAACGCCCACACGCCGTCTTCCTTCACGACGTCCTGCACGACGGCGTCGCCCACCGCGCTGCGCCAGGCGAGCATCCGTTCGATCGGCGCCCAGCGCTGCAGGCACTCCCACTGTCCGCTGTCGCAGTCGACGTCCAGGACCCGGCCGTCGGCATCCTGCGGCGGACCCTGATTGCGGTCATCGAACTGATACCCGGAGTACAGCACGGGCGTTCCATACGGCTGGGCGAGCATCGCGATGTTCGCCAGCAGGTAGGCGTCGCCGTCGCGGTACGAGAGCGTCTCGCCATTGCGCTCGGTGTCGTGGTTGGCGACGAAGACGATGGCGTCCTCTGACGCGAGCTGCCCGTACTGCGGCCCGACCTTGTCCGCGGTGTCGATGAACGCCGAATCGAGCATCACCTTCAGGTCGCGCGCGAAGGCGAACTCGAACACTCGACCGTTCGCGACATACTGCTCGGGCGTGATCGGCTCAAGAGACGCCCGGATGACCTCTTGCATGATCCGGGTGTCGTCGGGCAGCGGGTCGACGATCGCCTTGATGTCCTCGGCGGGCATGTGCTTGGCCGCGTCGATGCGGAAGCCGGCGACGCCGAGGTCGAGCGAGATCGTAGCAGGTAGGCCGTCAGCGTCTCACGCACGTGGTCGGTCTCGGTCGCGAGGTCAGCGAGGTTGACGCAGCTCGCAGTTCTGAACCTGATCGGCGTCGCCGTAGGTCTGGATGTCCCCGGATGCGGTGAGGGTGCAGTGGTGAAAGTCGGCTTCTCGGAGTAGATGCCGGGGTAGTCGTAGTGTTCGTACGCGCTGCCCGCCCATCCGGCGCCCGGCGCATCCTGCCCGGTCATGTGGTTGATGACCGCGTCGGCGATGATCTCGACGCCGGCATCGTGCACAGGTCTCGATCATCGCGGTCGAACTGCTCACGCGTACCGAGCCGCGACTCGATCTTGTAGCTCACCGGCTGGTAGGCGGTCCACCACTGCTCTCCGAGGATGTGCTCCTGCGGCGGACTGGTCAGCACCCAGGAGATGCCGGCCGGGCCAAGCACGTCGGTGCACTCTGCGGCGATCGAGTTCCAGTTCCACTGGAACAGCTGGATGCCGACGTCGCGCGAGCCCGCGGGGCTGGGCACCGTCGGGTCTCCCGGCGTGCAGGCCACAAGCGACAGCGCCACGACCGCCGACAGTGCAGCGGCGACCAGCCTGGTGCTCCTACGTCGCATCCGACACCCTTCCCTGTTAGCAGGACTCTCCCTGTTGTGCAGGACATCCCGATGCTTTCCGGCCTGCTTCCGGCGATCTGACGCCATCTGGGGCCAAATGTCCTGCATAACAGGGGATCTCCTGCACAACAGGGCCGGCGAAACGCTTGCCCGACTGTATCGCAGCCATACAACCGGGCAGTGTCCCCGCAACTCGCACCGTGCTCAGCCCGGGTAGCGCGCCTGTCGGAGGTCGACCCGATAGTCACCTTCGTCCCGCCAGAGCAGTGGGGTGTCCTCGTCCCGGTAGTGCTCGAGCGCGCGCTGCTCGATGGTCGACAGCGGTGGATGCGCCGCTCGCCCGGACGACGCGCCACCACGGCACGTCGCGCCCGTAGTGCGCCATCACCTGGCCGACGGCGCGCGCCGCGCGCGACCCGAGCGCGGCGGCGACGTCGCCGTAGGTCATGACCCTGCCGGGCGGGATCGCGTCGACGACGTCGAGCACGCGCGTGACGAAGTCCGCCCCGGTCCCGAGTCGCGCTGACCGGTCACAGATCGTCAGGGCGCCGATCTTCTCGCCGTACTGCGTCTCGCCGATGACCTCGAAGCCGATGTTGAGGAAGAACTCCTCCGGGCCCTCGTCGCCCGGCTCCCAGATGCGCGGTGAGCTGGTCGAAGCCGCGCTGGCGGGCCTCGTCGGCGAGCGCGAGCACGGCGAACGTGCCGACGCCGGTGCCCTGCGCGTCGGCGGCGACGTTGATGCGCCAGACGCAGCTGCGGAACTCCTCCTGCGTCGGCATCCGGGTCGAAGTTGCCGCGGATGAAGCCGACGACCTTGTCGCCGTCGAGCACGACGCGCGGCCACGAGGTGATCGGGTTGATGTAGGCGTCGGCGATCGCGTACGACGGCGGGAGCGACGAACTGCTCCTGGCCCGGCCGCAGCGTGAGGCTGTTCGCCGCCACGATCGTCGTCGGCCGACAGTTCTTCCAGTCGCAGTTCACCCATGGCAACAGGCTAACCCGCGCGACCGGCAATCGCACGAGTGAGGTATCTCGACGTCAAGATACTTTCGGCGAGAGCGAGTAAGCTGTGCCGCGGCTCAGGAATCTAAGGAGGAAACACGCATGGCGAAGATCAAGGTTGAAGGAACCGTCGTCGAGCTCGACGGCGACGAGATGACTCGCATCATCTGGCAGAAGATCAAGGACACCCTGATCCACCCCTACCTCGACATCAACCTCGAGTACTACGACCTCGGCATCGAGCACCGCGACGCGACCGACGACCAGGTCACGATCGACGCGGCCCACGCCATCCAGAAGCACGGCGTCGGCGTCAAGTGCGCGACCATCACGCCCGACGAGGCGCGCGTCGAGGAGTTCGGCCTCAAGAAGATGTGGAAGAGCCCGAACGGCACGATCCGCAACATCCTCGGCGGCGTGATCTTCCGCGAGCCGATCATCATCTCGAACATCCCGCGCCTGGTGCCCGGCTGGAACAAGCCGATCATCATCGGCCGTCACGCGTTCGGCGACCAGTACCGCGCCACCGACTTCCGTCTTCAAGGGCAAGGGCAAGCTCACGGTCGAGTTCACCCCGGAGGACGGCTCCGAGCCGCTCAAGTTCGAGGTCTTCGAGGCGCCCGGCGACGGCATCGCCCAGGTGCAGTACAACCTGGACGCAGTCGATCCGCGACTTCGCGCGCGCCTCGCTCAACTACGGCCTCACCCGCAACTACCCGGTGTACCTCTCGACGAAGAACACGATCCTCAAGGCCTACGACGGCCGCTTCAAGGACATCTTCGAGGAGATCTTCGACAGCCGAGTTCAAGGAGCAGTTCGACGCCGCCGGCCTCACCTACGAGCACCGCCTCATCGACGACATGGTCGCCTCGGCCATGAAGTGGGAGGGCGGCTACGTCTGGGCCTGCAAGAACTACGACGGCGACGTGCAGTCCGACACCGTGGCGCAGGGCTTCGGCTCGCTCGGCCTCATGACCTCCGTGCTCGCCACGCCCGACGGCAAGATCGTCGAGGCGGAGGCCGCGCACGGCACCGTCACGCGCCACTACCGCCAGCACCAGGCCGGCAAGCCGACCTCGACCAACCCGATCGCCTCGATCTACGCCTGGACGCGCGGCCTCGCGCACCGCGGCAAGCTCGACGGCAACCAGGCGCTCATCGACTTCGCGAGCACCCTCGAGGATGTCGTCATCAAGATCGGTCGAGGCCGGTCACATGACCAAGGACCTCGCGCTGCTCGTCGGCCCGGACCAGAAGTGGGAGACCACCGAGGAGTTCCTCGAGACGCTCGACAAGAACCTGAAGTCGCGGATGGCCGCTTAAGCCGCTGCCTTAATGCAAAGGGACCGGCGCCGAAAGGCGCCGGTCCCTTTGCGTTTGCCGCCCAGCGTCAGGACGACGACACGTTCGGGTTGATCTGCTGCTGCGTACCCTCGGTCTCGCCGCGCTGGATCTCGATCTTGCGAGGCTTCGCCTTCTCGTGGATCGGGATGACGACGCTCAGCACACCATTGTTGTAGCTGGCGCTGATGCTCTCGGTGTCGATCCCGTCACCCAGGTTGAGCTGGCGCAGGAACGAGCCGGAGACGCGCTCCTTGGCGATCCACTTCACGTCGCCGCTGCGCCCGGTCTTCTCCGCCCGGATGGTCAGCAGCTGGCCATCGACGTCGATGTCGATCGAGCCCGGGTCAACGCCCGGCAGGTCGACGGCGAGGATGTAGTGGTCGCCCTCGCGGTGCAGATCGATGGGCATCATCCGCGGACCCTGACGCGGGTCCATCAGCTCGGTTGCCATTCGATCCAGTTCGCGGAACGGGTCGAAGTAGAGTGCCATTTCTTCATCAACTCCCTGTATGCGTTTCGGATATGACATGCAAAGTTGAGTCGATAACGCTCAACTTGGCATTTATGTTAGCACTCGGCATCGGAGAGTGCCAGATTTTCTGCTCAGAACCCAGCGAATACGGGGGTTCACGGATGCGTCGAGATCGCTCCCGAAAACAAAAATGTCGAGGATCCCCCCAAAGGGGGTAGACAGCCTCTAGTGTGTGACTCACTCGCAGTGCCCCCGGCTGCGGCGCAACACCGTCCTTGTTCCGCTACACCGACCCTGTTCACCGCAGAAGGGATACATCTGTGACCATTCGCAGCGCTATCGCCGCTTGCGCGTCGGCCGCCCTGATCGCATCCGGCATCGTCGCCGGAACCGCGTTCACCGCCGCCGCCGCCCCGACCGAGATTGGGGGCCACGGCCAGCTTTCGTTCGAGCCGGGCCGCTACATCGTCACGCTCGTCGAACCGTCCGCCGCCACCTACGAAGGCGGTGTCGACGGCTTCGCACCGACTCAGCCGAAGAAGGGCGAGCAGCTCAAGCCGGGCCGCGGCGCGGTCCAGAAGTACACCGCGCACCTGAAGAAGAAGCAGAAAGAGGTTGCCGACGCCGTCGGAGCCGACGTCGACTATTCGTACACCTTCTCCCTCAACGGGTTCGCGGCCGACCTGACCGCCGCGCAGGCAGCGAAGCTGGCCGCGGACAAGAACGTCGCGTCGCTCGCCATCGATGAGCTCCAGCACATCACCGCGGTGCCGTCGACGGAGTTCCTCGGACTGGAGGGACCCGGCGGCGTCTGGGAGTCCGTCGGTGGCGTCGATAACGCCGGGGCCGGCGTGGTCGTCGGCGTGCTCGACACCGGCATCGCGCCGGAGAACCCCGCTTTCGCCGGCGACAGGCTCGGCACCGCGCCGGGATCCGAGCCTTACCTCGACGGCACGTTCCATCGTCTTCGCGAAGAGCGACGGCGGCACCTTCATCGGCGAATGTGTCGCGGGCGTGCAGTTCGGTGCCGACGACTGCTCCACCAAGCTGGTGGGCGCACGGTACTTCGTCGACGGATTCGGCGCGGGCAACATTGGGAACACCTCGCTCGGCGAGTACCTCTCCCCGCGCGACGGCGACAGCCACGGCTCGCACACCGCGAGCACCGCGGCGGGCAATGCGAACACCGCGGTCTCCGTCGCAGGCACCGACTACGGCACGTTCACCGGCGTCGCGCCGGCCGCGAAGATCGCCGCCTACAAGGTGTGCTGGACCGGCCAGAACCCGGCAAGCACCAACGACGACGGATGCGCCACCTCCGACCTGCTGGCCGGCATCGACCAGGCGGTCGCCGACGGCGTCGACGTGATCAACTTCTCCATCGGCGGCGGCGCTGCCGACAGCACCGTCTCGCTGACCGACCAGGCGTTCCTCGGAGCGGCAGCTGCCGGTGTCTTCGTGTCCGCCTCGGCCGGCAACGCCGGGCCGGGGGCATCCACCCTCGACCACGGCTCGCCGTGGATCACCACGGTCGCCGCAACCACCATCCCGAGCTACCAGGCGACCGTCACCCTCGGCGACGGCCGGGCGATGGCCGGAGCCTCCATCACCGTCAGTGAGCCGGTGGCCGGAGACCTCGTGCTCGCGGCATCCGTCGCGCGCTCCGGTGCGGTGAAGCCCAACCTGTGCCTGGCGGGCACGCTCGACCCGGCGCTCGCCGACGGCAAGATCGTGGTCTGTGAGCGCGGCGAGAACGCTCGCGTCGACAAGTCGGCCGAAGTGGCCAGAGCCGGCGGTATCGGCATGGTGCAGGTGAACGTCGTCCCGGGTTCGATCGACCTCGACCAGCACTCGGTTCCGTCGGTGCACCTCGACGCGCAGTTCCACGACGCGGTCATGGCGTACGCCGCGACCGCGGGTGCGACCGCGACGCTCACGCCAGAGAACACCACCGGGATCGAGCCGCCGGCGCCGCATCGTCGCCGGCTTCTCCTCGCGCGGTCCGGTGCTGGCCGACGGCAGCGACATCCTGAAGCCGGACATTGCGGCACCCGGTGTCGCGATCGTCGCCTCGGCGGCGAACGCCGAGGGTGGCGAGCCGACCTTCACGTTCATGTCGGGCACGTCGATGGCGGCCCCGCACGTGGCCGGACTCGCGGCGCTGTACCTCGGCAAGTCGCCCAACGCGACACCCGCCGAGATCAAGTCCGCGATGATGACCACCGCCTACAACACGGTCGATGCCGGCGGCAACGCCGTCACCGACCCGTTCGCGCAGGGCGCCGGTCACGCCGACCCGACGAAGTACTTCGAGCCGGGTCTGCTCTACCTGAACGGCACGTCCGACTGGCTGTCCTACATCCAGGGCATCGGCTACGACATCGGAGTCGACGCGATCGACCCCAGCAACCTGAACATCGCATCGATCGCCATCGGGTCACTGACCGCAGCCGAGACGATCACCCGCACGGTGACGGCCACGCAGGCCGGAACTTTCGAGGCATCCGTCTCGGTCCCGGGCATCAACGCGGTGGTCTCGCCGTCGACGCTCAGCTTCGGGGCAGCGGGTGAAACGGCGAGCTACTCGGTGACGTTCGAGAGAACGGATGCTCCGCTCGACAAGTTCGCGACCGGCGCGCTCACCTGGACGAGTGGCGACACCGTCGTCCGCTCGCCCATCGCGGTGCGACCAGTGACGATCGTCGCGCCGAGCGAGGTCACCGGTACCGGTGTCCGCGGTTCGCTCGACGTGTCGGTGACTCCGGGCGGAACCGGTGACATCGCGCTCGGCACCACCGGTCTCACCCTCGGTGAGCTGCAGGTGCTGAAGGGCAAGAAGACCGGGCACTCCGGTGTCGGCGCGACCGGTGACTTCTTCGAGTACTACGTGGATGTCGCGGCGGGCACGCAGTTCGCGCGCTTCGACCTCGACTCGCTTGACGACACGGCCGACCTCGACCTCATCGTCTACCAGCTCGACGCATCCGGAACTCCGATCGCAGGCTGGCAGTCGGCGACCGGCTCGGCGGATGAGCGAGTCGACCTGGTCGAACCCGGATGCCGGCACGTACTACGTGCTTGTCGACCTCTACTCGGCAGCGGCGAACACCGCGTTCGACCTGAGGACGTTCGAGGTCGCGCCTGGCGGCGCGCCGCTCGCTCTTGCCCCGTCGGTGCTTGCCGGCGAGCAGGGTGTGCCGGTCACCTATACCGCCTCGTGGAGCGGGCTGAAGGAGCGCTCGAGCTACCTCGGGCTGATCAGCTACGGCGACACGGGCGCGTTCACGGCGATCACCGTCACGACCGGTGACGCCATGGCGCCCGTGAACACCGTGCCGCCGATGATCAGCGGCACGCCGAAGGTCGGCAAGACGCTCACCGCCTCACCGGGCGAGTGGGACGTGGCCGGGCTGAAGTTCAGCTACCAGTGGCAAGCGAACGGTGTCGACATCAACGGCGCCAAGTCCGCGAGCTACAAGGTGAAGCCGAAGGACCTGGGTAAGGAACTCACGGTGGTCGTCACTGCGAAGGCCGCGGGCAAGTCACCCTCGGGCACTGCGGTGTCCGCGCCGGTGACCATCAAGTAGCGAAGCGTACGGGGGCCGGGTCCATGGGCCCGGCCCCCGTTCGTTCTTCAAGCGCGGAACGGCCCGAGCGGCATGCCGGCCGCCCACACGCCGCGCACGTTGAAGCCGTTGTCGAGGATCACGGCATCCGCGGTGAACCCGCGCCTTCAGGTAACCGAACGCGTGCTCGAGACCGAGGGTCCGCGCTGGGGTGAGGGTCAGCGCGGTGATCGCGGCGATCGGATGCACGCCGGCCTGCTCGACAGCGCAGCGCAGCGCCGCATCCTGGGTGAGGGTCGAGCCGGCGATGGTGTTGGTGCCGCTCAGCACAGCCAAGCCGTCCCGCACTGTCACGTTGAGCGACCCCAGCTGGTAATCCCCGTCAACTGACCCGGCCGCGGCCATCGAGTCGGTGATCAGGGCGATGCGGCCAGGGGCAGAGCGGAAGGTCATGCCGGCGACATCCGGATGCACGTGCAACCCGTCGAGGATCAGCTCGATCGTCACGCGCTCGTCTTCGAACGCGGCGACGACCGGACCGGGCGCGCGGTGGTGGATACCCGGCATCGCGTTGAAGGCGTGCGAAAGGATGCGCGCCCCCCGATCGAAGGCCTCGCGCGCCTGATCGAAGTCCGCCTCGGTGTGTCCGACCGCGACGGCGATGCCGGCCTCGACGAGCACGTCGATGGTCTCCAGGGCGCCGGGCAGCTCGGGCGCGATGGTCACCTGGCGCAGCGTGTCGCGCGCCGCGCCGATGAGCTCCTCGACCTCGAGCGGTTGCGGCTCGAGCAGGTAGGCGGGGTTGTGGGCACCGCGGCGGGGCTGCGACAGGAACGGTCCCTCCAGGTGGGAGCCGAGGATGAGCGGGTCGGCGTCGGCGAGGTCGGCGATGGTCGCGAGGCTCTCCAGGAGCCGCGGCAGCGGGTTTGCCACGAGACTGACCACCGAACGCGTGGTGCCGTGTGCGCGGTGGGTCGCGAGCGCAGCCAAGATCTCCTCTGCCGCGTCGTCGTAGGAGTGTCCGCCGCCGCCGTGCCCGTGCAGGTCGATGAAGCCGGGCACCAGCCAGTGGCCGCCGACATCCACCGTCTCGTCGGCATCCGGGTGCATGCCGTCGCCTCCGGATGCGAGGATCGTGTCTCCCTCGACGAGCATCCAGAAATCGTCGACCTGCCCAGCGGCATCGAGCTTGCGTGCGTGCTTGAAGAGTGTCGTCACGTTGCCTCCCTCGCCGCGCGTGTGCTGATCAAGACCCAGGTGTCGATCGTTCTGAGGGGCAGGGTTGTTTGGCGGCGTTGCCACGCGCCAAGCCTATGGCGGCCGCCGACTGAAATCCTGTCCAAATCATCTTGCAATTCATTTGTTCGTAAGGTTTACTAACAAACATGACGACGGAGTCCATGGTTGGACGTGCTCTGCGACCGACTAGGAAGGTGCTGCCTGAGTATGCGCGCAGCCATAACCGTTCTCTCGTGCTTCAGACTCTCTACCGTGGCGGAGAGCGCAGCCGAGCCGACATCGCCCGCGAAACCGGACTCACTCGCGTAACCGTCTCCGACCTGGTCGCCGAACTGATGACCGAGGGGCTCATCGTTGAACTGGGTCAGCGCGAGGGCAGCCGTCCTGGCAAGCCCGCGACCCTCCTCGACCTCAATCGCGGCGCGTACCAGATAGTCGGGATCGACCTGAGCGCCTTCGAGATCCTCCGTGGCGCCCTCCTGGATCTCGATGGCAACGTCATCGCGCGGGCCGAGGTGCCGCTGGCCGGCAGCACGGGCGACGACGTCACAGCCAAGGTTGCAGCGCTCGCCGAGGGCCTCATCGCGCGCGCCACCGCCCCCATCCTCGGTGTCGGTGTCGGCTCACCCGGCGTCGTCGACCTCGCCGGCGTCGTGCTCACCGCCCCCAACCTCGGCTGGCGCGATGAACCGCTTCAGGCGATGCTGGCTTCCCGCCTCGCGCTTCCGGTGCTCGTCGCGAACGACGCGAACGTCGCGGTGCTCGCCGAGCACAGCTTCGGCGGCGCAGACAACGACCTGATGCTGATCAAGGTCGGCCACGGTGTGGGCGCCGGGCTGCTGCTCGGAGGCTCCCTTCTGCACGGCAGTCGCTTCGCCGCGGGCGAGCTCGGGCACGTCGTCGTCGGAACACACGGCGGCCCCGAATGCGTGTGCGGCAAGCACGGGTGTCTCGAAACGTGGCTGGCGACGCCCCGGCTCGACGCGGCCATCTCGGCGGCTCGGGCATCCGGAGCGCCGACCGATCCAATCCTCCGGGAAGCAGGACGACACCTCGGTATCGCACTCGCCCCGGTGGTCGGAGCGCTCGACCTCGCCGAGGTCGTGCTCAGCGGTCCGACGGGTCTGCTCGACGGCCCGCTGATGGAGGCAACCGTCGAGACGCTCGCAGGCCGCACCATGGCCGAGTTCCATAGCAATCTGACCGTGCGCATGACCACCCTGGGTGAGGACATCGTCGTACGCGGCGCCGCCGCAATGGTCCTATCAGGGCAGCTCGGGGTTTCCTGACCCGGGCGGCAGGATGCGGTCACCCGGCCGCACCCACGGCACCGAGAAAAGAAGGAAAGAACATGAAGAGAATGCTCGGAGTGGTTGCCGCGGCAGCCACCACGGCTCTCATTCTCGCCGGCTGTTCCACAACGGAACCGACGGAGGGAAAGGGCGGCCAAGACATCACACTCTGGCTGATGGGCGGTGACACCCCGGATGCGCTGCGCGACTACCTTAAGACCGAGTACGCAGACGCAACCGGGGGCACCCTCACTATCGAGGAGCAGGCGTGGGGCGATGCCTTGGCAAAGCTGACTACATCACTGCCTGATTCCGACAATACCCCCGACGTGGTCGAGATCGGGAACACCTGGTCGCCCACCTTCACGGGCGTCGGCGCCTTCACCGACCTGAGCGACATCTATGACGAACTCGGCGGCGAGAAGCTGCTGCCCTCGTTCGTTGACGGTCGGAGAGGTGGACGGCGCCAAGATGGCGCTGCCGTACTACTTCGGCTCGCGCTACGTCTTCTATCGGAAGGACATCTGGAAGGCGGCAGGCAAGGAAGTTCCAGCCACCCTCGAAGAGTTCAACCAGACCGTGTCGGAACTGAAGACCGAATCCCAATCGGGCTTCTACCTGGGTGGTCAGGACTGGCGCAACGGGGTGTCGTGGATCTTCGCCAATAACGGCGAACTCGCGGTGAAGAAGGGCGACAAGTGGGTGTCGACGCTTTCCGACCCGAACACGATCAAGGGGTTGGAGCAGCTGCAGGAGCTCTATCAGGGCGCGTCCAACGCACCGGTCACCGAGGCAGACAGCACGCCGTGGGTGAACATCAACAACAACGACGCAACCGGCGCGGCGGAGGCCGCGACGATCATTGCTCCGGGATGGGCGCACTGGTCGATCGGTGACCTCGCTCCGGACCCCGCGGACGCCACCAAGATGATCGCCACCTGGAACGACGACGTGTTTGGCGTCTTCCCCCTACCGGGCGTGGACGGCGGCGCGGCACCGGTCTTCGCAGGCGGCTCGAACATCGCCATCTCTGCGGCGAGCAAGAACCAGGAAGCGTCGAAGGACCTTCTGAGGATCATCTTCTCGGAGGAGTACCAGAGGATGCTCGGCGAGAACGGGCTCGGCCCGGCCAACCTGGACTACGCATCGGCGCTCGGTGACGACCAGTTCGCCAGCGCGTTGATCGACTCTGCGGCCAACTCGAAGCTGACACCAGCAGCGCCCGGCTGGGCGTCGGTGGAAGGCTCCGGCCTGCTGGAGGAGTTCTTCGGCAAGGTTGCAGCCGGTGGCGACATTCCCGCGCTGGCCAAGGAGTACGACGCGAAGATCAGCGAACTGTTGAACTGATCGATGCTGTCGGGTGAGCAGCCCGTCAGCATTTCGAAGGAGGGAGGCGACCGCCGATGACCCGCACGCAGACACGAACAGCGCGCTGGCTGATCGTTCCGGCGGTCGCCATCCTCTTCGTCGGACTCGGCTACCCGGTGATCTGGCAGCTTGTCACCTCGCTGCAGGAGTTCGGCTTGGCCCAGCAGTTCGGCCGTCCGCCCACCTTCGTCGGCCTCGAAAACTATCTGCACCTGGCTGCCGACCCCGTGCTCTGGGGTGTAGTCATCCGCTCCATCGTCTTCTGCGTTGTCACGGCGGTGGTCACGCTTGTCGTCGGGATGCTGATCGCCCTGCTGATGGCTGCGGTGGACAGGGTTCCACGTCTCATCCTTCAGATCGCCATGCTGTTGGCTTGGGCGATGCCCGTCGTCGCAGCGATGACAGTGTGGATCTGGCTCTTCGACCGACGTCGTGGCGTCATCAACTATCTGCTCGACGCGCTCCCCGGCGTGGAGATGAACCGGTTCGCGTGGCTGGAGTCGCCCACAACGTTCTTTTTTGTGGCGAGCATCATCGTGATCTGGATGTCGGTGCCGTTCGTGGCCTTCTCCACCTACGCAGGGCTCACGCAGGTCTCTGACGAAGTGATGGAGGCGGCAAGCCTCGACGGCGCCACACCGTGGCAACGGGTGCGCCACATCATCCTGCCGATGATCAAGCCTGTGATCCTGATCGTGCTGCTGCTGCAGCTGATCTGGGACCTGCGGGTGTTCACGCAGATCAAAATCCTGCAGGAGGCCGGCTCCCGGGCCGGAGACTTCGACCTACTCGGCACCTACATCTATAAGCAGGGAACCCTTGCGCAAGATTTCGGCATGGCGTCCGCCGTGTCGATTCTGGTGCTGGCGCTGACCGTCGGGCTCAGCTGGTTCTACATCCGCATCCTGCTGAAGGAGGAAGCCTGATGAGCTCGAAACTCAAGCGCGGCCTGCTCGGTGGACTTGCCATCGTCATCGCCCTGACCTGGGCCTTTCCGGTCTACTGGATGGTGAATTCGTCGATGCTTCCTACGGCGAAGTTGGAGTCGTTCATCCCCACCTTCGTGCCGTTCGGCGGATCGTTCGACAACTTCGCTGCGGCGTTGGCGGACGGCGACTTCTTTTCCGCGCTCGGCATGAGCCTGGCCATCACGGCCATCGCAGTGTTCTTCTGTCTGCTGTTCGCCTTCCTCGCGGCCGTGGCGATCAGCCGGTTCCGGTTCCGTGGGCGCAAGAGCTTCGTCGTCGCGGTGCTGCTGGTGCAGATGCTCCCGGCCGAAGGGCTGTTCATCGCGCAGTACAAGATGATCGCCGGTGTTGGCCTTCTCAACTCGGTCGTGGGCGTGAGCCTGATCTACATCGCTGCCGTGGTGCCGTTCACCATCTGGATGCTGCGTGGCTTCGTCGCGGGTATTCCCGCGGACCTCGAGGAGGCGGCCATGGTCGACGGCCTCAGTCGCACCCAAGCGTTCCTGCGCATCACCTTCCCCCTGCTGGCGCCGGGCCTTGTGGCGTCCGGTGTCTACGCCTTCCTGCAGGCGTGGAACGAGTTCACGGTGGCGCTCGTGCTGCTGCCGGCAGAGGCAGCCCAGACGTTGCCGCTCTGGTTGCGCGGGTTCGTGCAGGCGAGCGCCACCCGGGCAACCGACTGGGGCCAGGTGATGGCGGCATCCACCCTTGTCGCAGTTCCGGTGATCATCTTCTTCCTCATCGTGCAGGGCCGGCTCACGTCAGGTCTCGTCAGCGGGGCGGTGAAGGGGTGAGCCGCGCGCCGGCGGCGGTGCTTATGCCTGGCTTTGTCGGAGTGGAACTGCCCGACTGGCTGGCGTTGCGACTGCGTGCCGGCCTCGCAGGCGTCTGCCTCTTCGGGGAGAACATCGCCTCGCCAGCACAGTTGCGCGCCCTCACCAACCAGATCCACGCGGCGAATCCGGATGCCCTGATCGCGGTCGACGAGGAGGGCGGCGACGTCACCCGGCTCTTCTATTCACAGGGTTCCCCATTTCCGGGCAACGCCATCCTGGGTCGCATCGACGATGTGGCGCTCACCGCCGAGGTCGCACGTGCGGTCGGCGAGGAGTTGCGTGCCTCGGGCTGCAACCTGACCTTTGCGCCGGATGCCGACATCAATTCAAACGCGGACAACCCGGTGATCGGGGTGCGCAGCTTCGGCGCTGACCCCACGCTCGTGGCCCGGCACACGGTGGCCTGGACGCGAGGCATCCAGGCAGCCGGGGTTGGGGCAAGCGTGAAGCACTTCCCGGGGCATGGCGACACTTCCACGGACTCGCACGAGACGCAGCCGGTCATCAGCCGTTCCGCTGCCGAGCTCCGCAGCAGGGAGCTGGTGCCGTTCCTGGCCGCAATTGAGGCGGGCGCGAAGTCGGTGATGACCTCGCACATTCTGCTTCCAAGACTCGACCCTGACAACCCGGCGACACTGTCTCGACGCATCCTGCAGGGGCTTCTCCGTGACGAGCTTCGCTTCGACGGTGTCATCGTCTCGGACGCGCTCGACATGGCGGGCGCAAGCGGAACCATCGGCATCCCCGCGGCGGCAGTGCGGGCCATTGCGGCGGGGTGTGATCTGCTCTGCATCGGCACCCGAACCACTGATGCGCAGCTCGCTGAGATTGAGCGGGCACTCGATGCGGCGGTCGCCAGCGGCGCACTCGACGCGGCGCGCCTGGCTGAAGCGGCAGCACGTACGACGGCGCTTGGCAGGGAACTGGCCGCGGGCTGGACGCAGGCAGGCGCGACAGAGGCTGCTCCTCACTTTCCGCTGGCTGCGACGGCCGCCGCCTTCGATGTGCGGCCCGGCGCGATGGCGGAGCGCAACCGCACCGTGATCGTGGCTGACGCGACCGCGAACCCCGCCGTCGGCACGGTCCCATGGGGCCCATCAGGCGTTCGCATCTCGGAGGGTCAGTCACTGCCCAAGGTCACCGGACAGCCGGTGCTCGTCGGGCGCGACAACCACCGCTACGCGTGGGTGCAGGCCTTGGCGGATGCGCTGCGGCGGCAACATCCCTCGACCATCGTCGTGGACATGGGTTGGCCCGCGGACGACAGGAAGTATGCCGATGTTGCCACTTTCGGTGCATCCCGGCACGTGAGCCGTGCGCTCGACGCATGGCTGGAGGGAACACTGTGACAAGCAACGCCTTGCTCGGCGTCGACATCGGCGGCACTAAGACTGAGGCGGTTCTTCTCGATGCCACTGGCGCCATTCTGCGGCAGGTCCGCATCCGCACCGGCTTCGGAGCTGACGGCGTGGTCGCCTCGACCATCGACGCCATCCGCAGACTCGAGGCGCCCGGCGTGCCAATCGGCATCGGGACGCCGGGAACCGTCGACCCGCTCTCTGGCACCGTCTCGCACGCCCTGAACCTCGGCGTCGAGCGACTCGAACTCGGGGAACGGGTGACGGATGCGGTCGGTTCCGTCGTGCGCGTCGAGAACGACGTCAACGCGGCCGCGCTCGGTGCCTTCCACCTTCTCGGCCGCCCGGGAACCGACTCGATCGGCTACCTCAACCTCGGTACGGGTCTCGCCGCTGGACTGGTGCTCAACGGCAGGCTGTGGCGGGGTTCGCGTGGTGTTGCCGGTGAGATCGGGTACATCATCGTCGACCCCAATGCTCCGGTCGACCCCGACGGCCAGCCGGGCGGCCTCGAGGTGATGGCGTCCGGCTCCGGCATCGCCAGCCAATGGGGTACGCGTGAACCGAACGCGGTGAGCGCGGTTCTGGACGCCGCCGATGCGGGCCATCACCGGGCGCGTGCCATCCGCCGCCGCCTGTTCGATGGCATCGCCGCCGCCGTGCGAATCCTGGTGCTCACGGTCGACGTCGACGTTGTGGTCGTCGGCGGCGGGATCAGCCGACTGGGTGACCGCCTCGTCGACGGTGTGGGCCAGGTATTCGACGGTTGGGCTGCCGCCTCGCCGTTCATCGCGTCGCTCGAACTGCGCGACCGAATGCTCATGCTGCCGGGCGACGCACCAGTCGCTGCGCTTGGAGCCGCGTGGATCGGCGAATCCGCCCCTGCCCTCCGCGAGGTCGCCGGTGGCTGAAGTCGTCATCGTGCCCACAGCGGAGACCGCAGGGGAACTGGCTGCAGGCATCATCGAACAGCTCGTGCTCGGCAGACCGGATGCAGTGCTCGGCCTTGCCACCGGTTCGTCGCCGCTCACAACGTATGCGGCGCTCGCAGCCAAAGGCCTCGATCTGATGGGGGTGCGCGCGTTCGGCCTTGACGACTACGTTGGGCTCCCCGCCGGGCATCCGCAGTCGTACCGCGCGGTGTTGCAGCGCGAGGCGGTCGAGCCGCTTCGACTCGACCCTGCGCGTGTCCGGGTGCCGGGTGATGACCATCCGGGGGAGCATCCGGATGCCGCGGTGGGTGAACGCTACGAGCGCGCGATCGACGAGGTGGGCGGTATCGACGTGCAACTGCTGGGGATCGGCGCCACCGGCCACATCGGCTTCAACGAGCCAGGCTCATCGCTGGCATCGCTCACGAGGGTGAAGACGCTCATGCAGCAGACCCGGCTCGACAACTCGCGTTTCTTCGACAGCGTCGCTGACGTGCCACGGCATTGCATAACGCAGGGCCTCGGCACGATCCTGCGCGCCCGCCACCTGGTGTTGCTCGCATTCGGCGAGCACAAGGCGGATGCGGTGGCGGCGGCCGTGGAGGGGCCAGTCACCTCGTCGGTGCCAGCCTCTGTCATCCAGCTGCATCCAAGGGTCACGGTGCTTGTGGATGACGCCGCGGCTTCTGTGCTGCGCTACGCCGACTATTACCGGTATGTCTACGCGAACAAGCCCTAGCGAGTCAGTGGGCCGCGTACGAGCGGGTCATCCGGCCTCGCGCGCAAGCTCCGCGCGCGCGTTGATGATGCCGCTCACGAGTGCAACGACGGCGAACAGGGCGCCGACCACCGGCTGAGCCATCGCGAACCAGGCCGCCGCGGCAGAACCCATGACGGCGACCTCGACCAGGACACGGCCGCCGATGCCGAGCGGAAAGCGCGCCTTGGGTGAGCGGAACAGTCCCCAGAGGACCGCGGCGGCCAGCGGCATCCCGATCCCGAATGCGATGCCCGGCCAGGGGAGCGACCAGGCGCTGAAGCCCCAGAGTCCGAGCGAGAAGAGTGCGAACAGTTCCAGCAGGAATCTCAGTGCGTCGTTCGGTGTGAGACGGAAATCCTGCGGAGGGGTGGCCACGGCTTAAGCCTATGTCGGGGCTGGGTCACTTGAAGATGATGGTGCGCTGCCCGTCGAGCAGCACGCGGTTCTCTGCGAACCACTTGACCGCCTGAGTGAGGGTGCGGCTCTCTTCGTCCTGGCCGATCGCGACGAGTTGCTGCGGCGACTGGCTGTGGTCGACGCGCACCACGTTCTGCTCGATGATGGGGCCCTCGTCGAGGTCGCTGGTCACGAAGTGCGCTGTCGCGCCGATGAGCTTGACGCCGCGCGCGTGAGCCTGCCGGTATGGGTTCGCGCCCTTGAACCCGGGGAGGAAGGAATGGTGGATGTTGATGGCCCGCCCGGCGAGACGCTCGCACAGCTCGGGGGAGAGGATCTGCATGTAGCGCGCGAGCACCACCAGCTCGATGTCGTACTGCTCGACCGCGGCGAGGACGCGCTCCTCGAACTCGAGCTTCTGCCCGGGGGACAGCACAGCGTGCGACTCGAACGGGACGCCGTAGAAGTCGGCGAGACCGCCGAGCTGCGGGTGGTTGCTGAGCACCAGCGGCACCTCGATCGGCAGGTGGCCCGCGCGCTGGCGGTACAGCAGGTCGTTCAGGCAGTGGCCCTCCTTGGAGACCAGCACCAGGGTGCGCATGTGCCGGGACACGACGTCGAGAGTGAGCTGCATGCCGAACCGGTCGACGACCGGGGCGAGCGCGCGCTCGAACACCTCGCGACTGGAGGCGGACTCCACCTGCACGCGCATGAAGAACCGGCCGGTGTCGAGGCTCGCGAACTGCTGCGACTCGGTGATGTTGCCGCCGGCCTCGACGATCGCGCCGCTGACGGCATGCACGATCCCGGGTCGGTCGTTGCAGACCAGGGTCAGCACCCAGTGGGTAAGACCGTCCGCGTCAAGAAGTGCCACCGATCCAGCGTATTGGATGCCGCGCATCCGCCCGCCCCCGACCTGTTATGCAGGAGATCCATTGTTGTGCAGGAGATTCTTCCCGGTTTGGTCCAGTTCATTGGGGAACAGGGGCGTTCGGCCGAGAAAGTCCTGCACAACAAGGAAGTCCTGCACGACAGGGGGAGGGTTGTGCCTCAGGATGCATGGCATGCCGGCTGCCTGCGAGTAGACTGGCGCGGTCGCAACTGGCGTTCGGGTGGAGCACCACCGGGGAGTGACAAGCAAGCGAATCGGCCGTACGCCTGGGCCGAAACGGATACCGTTATTAAGACATCCGAGAATGCTTGTGAGGAGCCACACGTGTCCCGTCTACCCTCCACCTTCACCGATCCGCTCGAGAGCGTTGATCCGGAAATCGCAGCCGTCCTCCAGCAGGAACTCGGGCGTCAGCGCGACTACCTCGAGATGATCGCGAGCGAGAACTTCGTGCCGCGCGCGGTGCTCGAGTCGGCCGGTTCGGTGCTCACCAACAAATACGCGGAGGGCTACCCCGGCCGGCGCTACTACGGCGGATGCGAGTACGTCGATGTCGCCGAGCAGCTCGCCATCGACCGGGCCAAGTCGCTGTTCGGTGCCGAGTACGCCAACGTCCAGCCGCACTCGGGCGCAACGGCCAACGCCGCGGTCCTGTCGGCCATCGCCGACCCGGGCGACACCATCCTCGGTCTCGAACTCGCCCACGGCGGTCACCTGACCCACGGCATGAAGCTCAACTTCTCCGGCAAGCTCTACAACGTCGCCAGCTACGGGGTCAACCCGGACACGTTCCGCATCGACATGGACGTCGTGCGCGACAAGGCGCTCGAGAACCGGCCGAAGGTCATCATCGCCGGGTGGTCGGCCTACCCGCGCCAGCTTGACTTCGAGGCCTTCCGCGCCATCGCCGACGAGGTGGGTGCGAAGCTGTGGGTGGACATGGCGCACTTCGCCGGACTGGTCGCAGCCGGGCTGCACCCGAACCCGGTGCCCTACGCCGATGTCGTCTCCAGCACCGTGCACAAGACCCTCGCCGGGCCGCGCTCGGGCTTCATTCTCAGCCGCGACACCGAACTGGCCAAGAAGCTGAACTCGAACGTGTTCCCCGGCCAGCAGGGCGGGCCGCTCATGCACATCATCGCGGCCAAGGCGACCGCGTTCCTGCTTGCTGCCAGCGACGAATTCCGTGACCGCCAGGAGCGCACCGTCCGAGGCGCCCAGCTGCTGGCCGAGCGGCTGACCGCCGACGACTCGCGCGGCGCGGGCATTGACGTGCTCACCGGCGGCACCGACGTGCACCTGGTGCTCGCCGACCTGCGCGATTCCCCCATCGACGGCAAGCAGGCCGAGGATGTGCTGCACTCGGTCGGCATCACCGTCAACCGCAACTCGGTGCCGTTCGACCCGCGCCCGCCGATGGTCACCTCCGGTGTGCGCATCGGCACCCCGGCGCTCGCCACCCGCGGGTTCGACGAGCCCGAGTTCACCGAGGTGGCCGACATCATCGCTGCGGCACTGCGTCCGGATCCGGATGTCGCCGGCCTCCGCGCCCGCGTGAAGGTGCTCACCGATGCGTTCCCGCTCTACCCCGGCCTTGAGCAGTGGTGAGAGACGCAACACGAGAGAGTAAGCCAATGACCGCACGCATCCTCGACGGCAAAGCCACAGCGGCGGCAATCAAGAACGAGCTCCGCGAGCGGGTCGCGGTGCTGCACGCGAACGGTGTGCGGCCCGGCCTGGGCACGGTGCTCGTGGGCGACGATCCCGGCTCCAAGTGGTACGTCGCAGGCAAGCACCGCGACTGCGCCGAGGTGGGCATCGAGTCGGTCCGCCGGGACCTCCCGGCCGACACGACCCAGGCCCAACTCGATGACGTCATCGACGAGCTGAACGCCGATCCGGCGACAACCGGGTACATCGTGCAGCTTCCGCTGCCGCCGCAGCTCGACACCCACGCGGTGCTCGAGCGGATCGCCCCCGGCAAGGACGCCGACGGCCTGCATCCGACCAACCTGGGCCGGTTGGTGCTGAACGTGGGGGAGCCGCTGAATTCACCGCTGCCGTGCACGCCGCTGGGCATTATCCAGCTGGTCGAGCGGCACGGCATCAGCTGGTCGGGCAAGAACGTCGTGGTCGTCGGCCGCGGCGTCACCGTCGGCCGCGCGATCGGCCCACTGCTGACCCGGCGCGAGTACAACGCCACCGTTACGCTGACCCACACCGGCACCGTCGACCTGGTCGAGCACCTGCGGCACGCGGATGTCGTGATCGCGGCCGCCGGTGTGCCCGGCCTGATCACGCCGTCGCACATCCGTCCCGGTGCCGTGGTGCTCGACGTCGGCGTCAGCCGGGTCGAGGATAGCGAGGGCGGCAGCCGGGTCGCCGGAGACGTGGCCGACGGCGTGGCGGATCACGCGGGCTGGATCTCACCCAACCCGGGTGGCGTCGGCCCGATGACCAGGGCCATGCTGCTCAGCAACGTTGTGGAGATCGCGGAGCGCTCGCTCGGCTACTCGCCCGCGTAGCCGATTCCGCAGAACACGCCGGTGCCGGCGCGGCTGGGGTCCCAGCCGTCGACGTTCTCGAGCCCGGATGCCATCCCCAACTCGGTGATGGTCGCGGTGCAGGACTCGATAGTCGCATTCGTCTCCGGCAGCACTGAGAAGCCGTAGTTGCCCAGCTGCCACAGCGTGTCATCCGGAACCCCGCTCGGGGACTCGAAGCTCGCGATGCCGTAGGCGTTGTCGGAGACCGCCCACGCGTACCCGGCGAAGCAGTTGTCGATGCCGGGCGGCTGGATCACCGCGCCACCGACCGTCGCCCGGGCCATGTACGGGTTGCCGAACCAGAGTTCGATGGGAGACGCGAACTCGAGGCCAGGGGTGTCGCTGATGAAGTCGACCCGCATGAGGGTCGCGCCGTAGCGCTGCAGGTAGGCCTCGTCGATCGGGGTGCGTCCGGTCCCTTCGGCGCAGGCCGTGACGTACTGGTCGGTGAGCTCTGCGACTTCCGGGTTGTCGAAGACGATGGGCTTGTGGGCTTCCATCCGGATGCCGATGGTGCGCCCGTCGATCGAGCGCACCTTCGCGTCGAGCGTGAACAGCACGTCACTGGCGACGGGTTCCGGTTCGGCGCTGGCCGAGGGCTCGGTGGTCGGTGCGGCGGGGGTCGTCTCTGCTGGCAGCGGATCCGTTGCCGCAGCGGCGCAACCCACCAGAGTTGACGCGACAAGCAACGCGGCGATCCCCACCCAAACGCGCGATGATGCCACGCGCCCCCTCCTTGTCTTCGACATGAAGAATATCGCGTCGCAGGCGCTCAGAAATCCCTTTGCGCTCCGCCAGACGCGGTAACGACGAACGTATCAGGCTGCCCGAGGCCGTGCTCCGCGAATGCGCCATCGATAGCAACCCGTAACAGTGACAGCGCATCGTTCGGCACCAGGGCGATCGCGGAGCCGCCGAAACCGGCGCCGGTCATGCGCGCGCCGAGGGCACCGTTGGCGTTCGCGGTCTCGACCGCGAGGTCCAATTCCGGCGTCGACACCTCGAAGTCGTTCCGCAGCGACAGGTGGGAGGCGTCAAGGAGCGGCCCGATCGCCGCCGGCCCCCTCTCGCGCAGTGTGCGCACGGTGTCGAGCACGCGCTGGTTCTCGGTGACCACGTGCCGGATGCGCCGGAAGGTGACGTCGTCGAGAACCTGTCGCGCCTCATCGAGCCGGTCCGCCCTCAGCTCGCGCAGCGACGGCACGCCGAGTTCGCGCGCACCGCGCTCGCACGTTTCCCTCCGCTGCGCATACCCACCGCCCGCGGTGGAGTGCTGCACCCCCGTGTCGATCACTGCGATCGCGAGTCCGGCCTGCGCGAAGCCCAGGTGGATCGGTTCGGCGTCCATCCCGCGGCAGTCGAGGAACACCGCGGAGTCCTCTCGGCCGAACAGTGCTGCGTACTGGTCCATGATCCCGGTCGGTGCCCCGACGGCGGCGTTCTCGGCACGCTGACACACCTGGGCGAGGGTCGGCCGGTCCAGGCCAAGCTGCCACACGTCGTTGAGGGCGATCGCCACCGCGCACTCCACCGCAGCGGACGAGGACAGCCCTGCGCCGACCGGCACATCCGAATCGATGTAGATGTCGACACCCGGGACGGCGCCCAGATCGACGCCGAACTCGCCGAGCGCCCACGCGACGCCGAGCGGATACGCCGACCACTCACCCAATTGGCCGGGTCGCAGCTCGACCATGCTGAGTGCGGCGACCTCGTCGGCGTACGTGCTCGCCACGCGCATCCGGCGGTCGTCGCGGACACCGACGGCCACGACGGTGCGCCTGTCGATCGCGAACGGCAGCACGAAGCCTTCGTTGTAGTCGGTGTGCTCGCCGATCAGGTTGACGCGCCCTGGGGCCGACCAGACGCCGGCCGGTTCGCTTTTGAACGCGGTGCGGAAGCCGTCCTTCACGTCGTCGCGGAGATCACTCATGACCGTTCGATCCCTTCTCGTAGCTGCTGCGCCGCGGCCTCTGGCGTGACATCGGCAATCCAGGCGCCCATCGTCGCTTCGGATGCGGCGAGGTACTTGAGCTTGTCGACGGCGCGACGCGGGCTGACCAGTTGCAGCATCAGCCGGATCTCGCCGCGGTGGCTGATCACTGGCGCCTGGTGCCAGGCCGCGATGTACGGCGTCGGGGTGTCGTAGAGGGCGTCGAGGCCGCGCAGGATGCGTCGGTACAGGACGGCGAGCTCGTCGCGTTCCTCGTCGTTGGTTTCAGCGAGATCCGGTACGTGGCGGTGGGGCAGCAGGTGCACCTCGAGCGGCCACCGCGCGGCGAAGGGGACGAACGCGCTCCAGTGCCGGCCGGCGAGAACGACCCGGTCAGACGCGAGCTCCGACACCAGGAGGTCTTCGAACAGGTCCGGGCCGTACTGCTCGACCGACCGGATCAGCCGGGTGGTCCTGGGTGTCACGAACGGGTAGGCGTAGATCTGGCCGTGCGGATGCTGCAGGGTGACGCCGATCTGCTCACCACGGTTCTCGAACGGGAAGACTTGCTGCACGCCGGGCAGCTCTGACAGCGCGGCGGTGCGGTCGGCGAGCGCCTCGATCACGGTGCGCACCCGCGATTCGCTCAGTTCGGCGAGAGAGCCGGTCGTGCCGGGTGCGAAGCACACCACCTCGCAGCGGCCGATGGCCGCTCGCTCACGGCTCAGGCCGAGACCGGTCACCTCGGCCATCGCATCCGGAGTCGACTCCTCGCCCAGGGTCGGGCCGAACGCAGGCGAACGGTTCTCGAACACTGCGACGTCGTAGTTGTCGGGGATCTCGGATGCGTTGCCCGGACTCTGCGGGGCGAGCGGATCCCGGTCGGGTGGCGGGAGCACGACCCGGTCCTGGCGCCCGTCGGCGATCGAGATCCATTCGCCGGTAAGAACGTCCTGGCGCATCCTCGGTGTGGCCGGGCGCGGGTCGAGCTTCCGCTCGTCGATCGACCGGTGGCCGTCAAGCGTCGTGTCGGCGTCGTCGAAGTAGAACAGCTCCCGCCCGTCGGCGAGCACGTGGGCGGTCTTGGCGATACCGGACACGAACCCTCCCGCGTTTAGGCTGACGGTATGCGTGCAACCGGGGAACAGTTCGAACTGTCTCGATCGCAGGATGGCGGACAATCGAGGGCAATCATAACCGAGCTGGCTGCAGCGCTCCGGGTGCTGGTGGTCGACGGCGATGCCCTCACCGAGACCTACCCGGACACGACACTGCCGCCGTTCGGCAACGGGATTGTGCTGTCACCCTGGCCCAACCGCATCCGGGACGGACGCTGGATGCTGGGCGGTTCCCCGCAGCAGCTGGCGCTGACCGAACCGGACCGCCGGAACGCGATCCACGGGCTGCTGCGGTCGACGCCGTACCGCGTGACCGAGCGCGAGGGGCATGCGATCACCCTCGCGGCGACGATCTACCCGCAGAAGGGCTACCCGTTTGTGGTCGACACGTCGGTGCGCTACGAGCTGGTCGGTGACGGGATCACGGTGACGCATCGGTTCTGGAACCGCTCGGATGCTGCCGCGCCGGTCGCGGTCGGCGCGCATCCGTTCCTCCGGGTCGGCGATGCGCCGATCGAGGAGCTCACCCTCACGGTCGACGCGTCGACACTGTTCGAGGTCGATGAGCGAATGAACCCGACACGCGAGGTGCCGGTCGATGACACCGACTACGACCTGCGCGCCGGTCGCCTGGTCGGGGAGCTCGAACTGGATGTCGCGTTCGGCGCCGTGAGCACTGACGACGACGCCATCGCCCACCACCGGCTGACCGCGCCCGACGGCCGGTACACGGAGCTGTGGCAGGGGCCGGAGTTCGGCTGGGTGCAGGCGTTCACGACCCGCGATTACCCGCGACCGGACGGTGCCGGGGTCGCAGTCGCGATTGAGCCGATGTCGGCGCCGCCGGACGCGTTCAACTCCGGCGACGGGGTGCGCTGGCTGGAGCCGGATGAGTCATGGGAGGCGATGTGGGGAATCCGCAGAGGGGTGCGGAGTTGAGTCAGGAACCGACCGCCGGCGACCTACGGCGCTGGAAGCGCTACCTCGCGGCCGAACGCGCCGAAGGCGCCGTGTACCGTGACCTTGCCGCGCGCCGGGAGGGCGAGGAGCGGGAGATCCTGCTCGCGCTCGCCGAAGCGGAGAAGCGGCACGAGGCGCACTGGGTGGCACTGCTCGGGGAGCACGCCGAGTCGGTGCCGAGTCACGGTGACCTGCGCACCCGGATGCTGGGCTGGCTGGCCCGCCGGTTCGGCTCTGTCTTCGTGCTGGCACTCGCGCAGCGGGCCGAGACGCGTTCACCGTACGAGTCGGAGCGCGATGCGACCCCGAGCATGGCGGCGGACGAGCGCATCCACGGCGAGGTGGTGAAGGCGCTGGCCGAGCGCGGACGCAACCGCATCTCTGGCACTTTCCGCGCTGCGGTGTTCGGCGCCAACGACGGTCTGGTGAGCAACCTCGCGCTTGTGCTGGGTGTTGGCGCGACGGGGGTTTCGGCTCAGTTCGTGCTGGTCACCGGCATCGCGGGGCTTCTCGCGGGGGCGCTGTCGATGGGCGCGGGGGAGTACGTCTCGGTGAGCTCGCAGCGGGAGCTGTTGGACGCATCCGAGCCCGACCCCGCTTCGCGCGGCGCCATCCCCGCGCTCGACGTGAACGCGAACGAGCTCGCGCTGGTCTATCGGGCGCGCGGGATGGGCGCCGAGGAGGCGCAGGAACTGGCGAACTCGGTCCTGGGCGGGGCGGACATGGGCTCAGTGCGGGAACGCACCAGCGACGTCGTGGGAACCGGGATGCGCGCGGCGATCTCGTCCTTCTTCTTCTTCGCCGGCGGTGCGATCATCCCGGTCATCCCGTACCTGTTCGGCGTCGGCGGATTCGCTGCGATCATCACCTCTGCGGTGCTGGTGGGCATCGCGCTGCTGGCGACCGGGGCGGTCGTCGGGGTGCTGTCCGGGGCGTCGCCGCTGAAGCGTGCGCTGCGCCAGCTGGCGATCGGGTACGCGGCGGCCGCGGTCACGTACGGGCTGGGGCTGCTGGTCGGGCCGTTGCTGAGCTAGC
The DNA here is from genome assembly GCA_963702165.1 of uncultured Actinomycetota bacterium. Taxonomy (GTDB): domain Bacteria; phylum Actinomycetota; class Actinomycetes; order Actinomycetales; family Microbacteriaceae; genus Terrimesophilobacter. The sequence continues at coordinate 2,605,537 of OY969722.1, forward strand.
AGCCCGCGCTTCCGAGAGGTCGCAAGTGGCCCCTGCCTGGCGCGCGGAGGCCCATTTCCGCGCGCGAGCTTCCCGGTGGTCGAGCCTGTCGAGACCTTGCGCGGGTGTATTTGCCTCGCGCGGGTCGAATTTGACCAGCGCGTGGGTGTTTGACCCGCGCGAGCTTCTCGGTGGTCGAGCTTGTCGAGACCCCTCAGATCCGTGTCGCCAGCAGGTACACGAGGTACACCAGGTACACCGCGATCATGGCCACGCCCTCGTAGCGGTTGATGCCCCGCCTCGTGAGGAACAGCGGGACACACGCGATCACCACCGCCGTCATCACCGGGATGTCGATGAACGCGAGTGCCGGACTGACCGGGATGCCGCCGCTCGGCACGAGTGCGGTGACGCCCAGGATGAGCAGGATGTTGTAGGTGCTGCTGCCGATCAGGTTGCCGATGGCGATATTGCGCTCGCCGCGCACGGTGGCGACGATCGCGGTCACCAGCTCGGGCGCCGACGTGCCGATAGCGACCACGGTGAGGCCGATGAAGGCATCCGACGCGCCGATCAGCTGCGCCAACTGCACCGCGCCATCGACCAGCCATTGCGCGCCGACCACGATGATGATGATGCCGCCGAGGAGCGCCGTCAAATTGACCCAGAACTCCCGGCGGCCCGCGCGCGGACGGGCAGGGACCGCGAACTCCTGCGAGAACTCGCGCCGGACCGCGGCGCTTTGCACTCGCGCGCTCCTTACGACGAGCACCGTGTAGCCGATCGCGAGCAGCACCATGATGCCGCCGTCGACCCGGCTGAGTTCACCGTCGAAGCCCATGAACAGCAGGGTGAGCGCGGCGATCACCATCGACGGCAGGTCGAGGCGGAGGGTCGTCAGCTCGAACTTCAGCGGATGCAGTACCGCGGTGAGTCCGAGGATGAGGAGCAGGTTGACGATGTTAGTGCCGGCGATGTTGCCGACCGCGATGGCGCCGTTGCCCTGAAGGCCGGCCTCGATGCCGACCGCGAGTTCGGGAAAGCTCGTTCCGATGGAGACGACGGTGAGACCGACGACGATGGGGGAGATGCCGAGCATCGCGGCGATGCGCGAGCCGCCCCGCACGAGCAGTTCCGAGCCGACGATGAGCACGGCAAGCCCGAGCAGGAAGAGCCCGAGCGCCAACATGGCCCGATTGTAGGGGGGCGCGTGGGGAGACGTCGTCGGTGGGCCCCGTGGGGCTCGAACCCACGACCCGCGGATTAAAAGTCCGCTGCTCTGCCAACTGAGCTAGAGGCCCGCACCAATCAAATCTACAGCGTCGCATCCGCTCGACCGCACCGATCCGCGCTCAGGCGGTCGAACTAGGCTGTCGACGATGAGCCAGTTCCACAAGCCGACCAAGTTCCCGGGCGAGGTCTTCGAGTACCTGCAGGGCGGGGACGACCCTGCCCACATCAGCCGCGTCGCGCATGAGACGGCGGAGGCGCTGCTCTCGCGCGTCCGTGAGCATCCGGATGCCGCGGTCGTCGACCGTCTTGTCGCCTTCACCGACGAGCACGGCATCGACGCGATCGCCGAGCTGTGGTCGCGCTCGAGCCCGCGCAGCCTGCCCGGCGCGCTGTGGCGGATCTACCTGATGCGAGCGCTCATCCGGCAGGACCCGCACGGCTCCAGCCTGCTCTACCAGCGCGGTGTCGACGAGGCCGGCGGCATCGACGAGGTGGTCGCCGGGGCGACCGCGCCGACCGGGCCCGAGCAGATCATCGAGCTGGCCGACCGCATCCTGCGCGGGCTGTTCGAGGGGGACTTCGCCGTCGCACTCGACCGGGCCGCGGCGTTCTGTCGGATCAGCTCTGCCGGGGCGGCGAGCATCGCCGACGACCTCGAGAACACCGAGCCAGAGCGCGCGAGCGCCCTCACCACGAAGGCGCTGCGCTTCTCGCAGACCGCCCAGGAACTCACCGGCTGCGCCCGCCTGTGGCGCTCCGGCTCCCTCGACTAACCCATCTCAAGGAAATTCGGAGCGTCATGGCCCCGGATGCCCGAGTCCACCCGCCGGGCGGCTCGGATCTCCTTGAAACGGGTTAAACCGGGGACGGTTCTGGGAAAGACGTTGGAAAGAGGAGTCTGGGAATACCTGTCGGAAAGGGGCCGTTAGACTCTTTTGTGGCCGGGCCGCAGTAACCCCGGGCTCCACAATTCGCCGCTTCGAGCGGCCTCGCGCCGAGAGGCGTTCTGCGGCCCGCCAACTTCTTCCTCCGGCATTCCGATGACGTTTGTGTCATCCGACGGCGAACGTTCGGCCTCGAATGGCACAAACGTCGTCGAAAGCCCCGCGGGCGGGATCAGCCGAACTTGCCGGAGACGTAGTCCTCAGTGGCCTGCACGCTCGGGTTCGAGAAGATCGTCGTGGTGTCGTCGTACTCGATGAGCTTGCCCGGCTTGCCCGTGCCCGCGATGTTGAAGAACGCGGTGCGGTCGGAGACGCGGGATGCCTGCTGCATGTTGTGCGTGACGATGACGATCGTGTACTCGGTCTTCAGCTCCTCGATCAGGTCCTCGATCGCGAGGGTCGAGATCGGGTCGAGCGCGGAGCACGGCTCGTCCATCAGCAGTACGTCGGGGGAGACGGCGATCGCCCGGGCGATGCACAGGCGCTGCTGCTGCCCGCCGGAGAGGCCGGAGCCGGGCCGGTCCAGCCGATCCTTGACCTCGTTCCACAGGTTGGCGCCGCGCAGCGACTTCTCGACCAGGTCGTCGGAGTCCGACTTGGCCATCTTGCGGTTGTTCAACCGCACGCCCGCCAGCACGTTCTCACGGATCGACATCGTCGGGAACGGGTTCGGCCGCTGGAACACCATGCCGACCTGCCGTCGCACCAGCACCGGATCGACGCCCGCCTGGTACAGGTTCGCGCCGTCGATGAGCACCTCACCGTCAACGTACGCGCCGGGGATGACCTCATGCATCCGGTTCAGAGTCCGGATGAATGTCGACTTGCCGCAACCGGACGGACCGATGAACGCGGTCACACTGCGCGGCTCGATGTTCAGGGTCACGCCCTCCACGGCCTTGAACTTGCCGTAGTAGACGTCGAGGTCGCGTACTTCAATGCGCTTGGACAAAAGGGTTTCCTTACCTATCGGCCCGTCTTGGGGGCGAAGACTCTGGCGATGAGGCGCGCGGCGAGGTTGAGCGCCATCACGATGAGGATGAGCGTCAGGGCGCCAGCCCACGCGCGGTCGAGGTACGCCTGCGGAACGGTTCCCTGACTGACGTACTGGTTGTAGACCATGACCGGCAGGCTCTGCATCCGGCCCTCGAACATGTTGTAGTTGAGGTTGTTGGTGAAGCCGGCTGCGATCAGCAGCGGTGCGGTTTCGCCGATGACACGCGCGATGGCGAGCATCACACCGGTCATGATGCCGGCGATCGAGGTCGGCAGCACAACCTTTAGAATCGTGAGCCACTTCGGCACACCCAGTGCGTAGGCCGCCTCGCGCAGCTCGTTTGGTACGAGCTTCAGCATGTCCTCGGAGGAGCGCACAACGACAGGGATCATCAGCACCGACAACGCGATGGCGCCCGCGATGCCGAGCTTGATGCCGGGTCCGAAGAAGATCGCGAACAGCGAGTAGGCGAACAGGCCGGCGACGATCGACGGGATGCCGGTCATCACATCGACGAAGAAGGTGATGGCGCGAGCGAGCGGACCGCGACCGTACTCGACCAGGTAGATCGAGGTCATCAGGCCGATCGGCACGGAGATGACTGCAGCGGTGAGGGTCATCAGCACGGTGCCGACGATCGCGTGCACTGCGCCACCGCCGGCGCCGACGATGTTGCGCATCGAGTAGGTGAAGAACTCGATGTCGAACCGGTTGGAACCGTTCGTCACCACCGTGAACACGAGCGAGACCAGCGGCAGCAGGGCGAGCAGGAAGGCGCCGCCGACCATAGCGGTGACCAGCCGGTCCTTGGCCTTACGGGAGCCCTCGATCAGGAAGGACACGACGTAGATCACGATCGTGTACAGGATGGCCCCGACGATGAGCGCCCCGACGATGTTGTATTCGCCGTTCTGGGCGTTCGACAGCAACCAGAACGCGACGAGGGCGACGAGCGCCGACCCGGCGAGAATCAGCCACGGTGTGCGCTTGGCAAGTAGCCCGGCGGAGTACGGGTTGTCGACCCGGATGTCGGCGGTGAGCTGCGTCATCAGTTCGCTCCCGAGAATTCTTTGCGGCGGTTGATGATCCAGCGGGCGATCATGTTGACGATGAGGGTGATCGCGAACAGGATCAGGCCGGTTGCGATCAGCAGGTTGGTGTTGAGCCCGAACGCCTCCGGGAAGCGCAACGCGATGTTCGCGGCGATCGTGCCCGGGTTCGACGGGGTCAGCACCGCGAGGGTGATGCCGCCGGATGCCGAGAGCACCATGGCCACGGCCATGGTCTCGCCCAGCGCTCGGCCGAGGCCGAGCATCGAGGCCGAGATGATGCCGGGACGGGCGAACGGGAGCACAGCTGTGCGGATCATCTCCCAGCGGGTGGCGCCGAGCGCGAGCGCGGCTTCCTCGTGCAGCACCGGGGTCTGCAGGAAGACCTCGCGGCACAGCGCGGTGATGATCGGCAGCACCATGACGGCGAGCACGATCGCGGCGGTGAGGATGGTGCGGCCGGTGCCGGATGCCGGCGGCGCGAACAGCGGGAACCACCCCAGGTTTTCGGTCAGCCAGGTGTAGAGCGGCTGCACTGCCGGAGCGAGCACGTTGCCGCCCCAGAGTCCGAAGACGACAGAGGGAACCGCGGCGAGCAGGTCGACGATGTAGCCGAGCCCCTGCGCGATGCGGCGGGGTGCGTAGTGCGAGATGAAGAGCGCGATCCCGATGGAGATCGGGATGGCCATGGCCAGTGCGAGCGCCGATGCCCACAGTGTGCCGAAGACGAGGGGGGCGACATAGGACCAGAACGGCTCACCGTTCAGGATCGCGATTTCCTTCGGGTCTGTGGTCAGAGCGGGAACGCTCTCCAGGACCAGGAAGCCGGCGACCGCGGCGAGGATCGCGAGGATCAGGGTGCCGGCGGTCAGCGCGCCGTTGGAGAAGATCCGATCTCCGAGGCGCTGCTTGGTTCGCGGGGCGCGGGCGGATGTTGCCGGCGAAGTCATCTGCTCGATTTCCCCTGAGGTGCTGTGGTGGATGGAGATTGCTGGTGGGCAGTGATCTTCGTCACTGCCCCAGTCTGCCCGGTGCTGTGATTCTCGCACAACACGAGAGAGAGCACCGGGCAGACCATTGGGTGGAGCTAGTTACTTGATGCTGTCGACAGCGGCCTTGGCCTTCTCGTACAGGTCAGCGGAGATCGGCGCGATGCCGGCGGCCTTGGCCGCGGTGGCCTGGCCCTCATTGCTGATGACGTAGTCGAAGTATGCCTTGACGAGCTTGCCGGTTGCGGCGTCCTCGTACTCCGAGCACGCGATGAGGTAGCTGATCAGCACGATCGGGTAGACACCAGCGGCCTCAGAGGTGCGGTCGAGCTCGATCGCGAGGTCAACCGAGTCGCGGCCCTCGACGAGCGGGCTCGCGTCGACGATCTTGGCGGCGGCCTCAGCCGAGTACTCGACGTACTCGCTGCCGACCTTCACCGCGACGGTGCCCAGGTCACCGGCGCGCGAGGCGTCGGCGTAGCCGAAGGTTCCGTTGCCGTTCTTGACTGCGTCAACGACACCGGAGGTGCCCTGAGCGGCTTCGCCACCCGGGTAGGCCCAGTCGCCGCTGACCTCGGCGTCCCAGACCTGCGGCGCAGCTGCGCTCAGGTACTGGGCGAGGTTCTCGGTGGTGCCTGACTCGTCGGAGCGGTGAACCGGCGTGATCGCCAGGTTGGGGAGCTCGACGCCCTTGTTCTGGGACGCGATCGCCTCGTCGTTCCAGTTGGTGATGTCACCCTTCAGGATGCCGGCGATGGTCGCCGCGTCCAGGTCGAGCGAGTCGACGCCCTGGAGGTTGAAGATGATGGCGATGGGGGAGATGTAAGCGGGGATCTCCACGATCGGGGTTCCGGGGACGCACCCCGCGAAGTTGTCCTTGGCGAGCTCCTCGTCCTTGAACGCACGGTCCGAGCCGGTGAATGCGTTGCCGCCCGCGATGAAGTTGTCGCGGCCAGTGCCGGAGCCGGTGGGGTCGTACTCGACCGTGACGCCGGTGTGCTCGGTCTGGAACGCGGCAACCCACGCTTCCTGTGCCGTGCCCTGCGAGGACGCGCCGCCGCCAACCAGGGTGCCGGACAGGGTGCTCTCGTTGCCGTCGCTGCTCGCAGCAGGCTCGTTGGCTGCACACGAGGAGAGCACGATGGTGCCCGCAACTGCGATGGCAGCGATGCTGCCGAAACGCTTGATGTTCACAAGGTTCCTTTCAGGAGGATGTGATTCCAGTTCAGGGCCGGTGCTGACCCTTGATTCCTGACTCTAGGAACGGTGGTTAACGGCATTCAGGGGTAACGGTGAACGCGAGGTGAACGAGTCGGGAACAAGCGCCCAACCCCGCGCGGTGGGGAGCAATCAGCCGATCAGCGCCGCCGCCGCGGCCGCCAGCTCGCGCGTTTGCGTCGAGAGGGGAGCTGATCCGGCGTTCTGCGACGCCGCTTGCTGACCGGCGTCGCTGACCACGTATTCGAAGTAGGCGCGTACGACCTCCGCGTCGATTCCCGCCACATACTGCTCGCATCCGATCAGGTAGCTGATGAGCACGATCGGGTAAACGCCGGCCTCTTCTGTGGTGCGGTCGAGCTTGATCGCGAGGTCGCCTTCGCCCCGGCCCGGTTCGACCGAGCTGGCATCGACGATCGCGGCGGCAGCCTCCGTCGAGTAGCCGATGTAGTCCGCGCCCACCTTGACCGCGACCTGTCCGAGCCCGCCCGCTCGGGATGCATCGACATAGCCGATCGTCCCGGTGCCGTTGCGCACGGAGTCGACGACGCCGGATGTCCCCTGCGCCGCCTCCCCACCCTCAAACGGCCAGGTGCCGTTCGGCTCGTGCGGCCAGGCATCGCCGGCGGCGGCCGCGAGGTAATCGGTGAAGTTCTCGGTGGTCCCGGATTCATCAGAGCGGTGCACGGGGGTGATCCTGGTGTTCGGCAGGTCGACGCCCGGGTTCTGGGTGGCGATGGCCTCGTCGTCCCAGGTGCCGATGTCTCCCGCGAAGATGCCCGCGATCGTCTGCGGATCGAGGTTCAGCGCGTCGATGCCGGCAAGGTTGAACACGACGACGATGGGTGCGACATACGCGGGAAGTTCGACGATGCCGCTCCCGGGTACACACGCGTCGAACTTGCCCGAGGCCAGTTCCTCAGGAGTGAACGCACGGTCGGAGCCGGCGAAGGCGGCGCCGCCTGCCAGGAACATGTCCCGACCGGCACCGGAACCGGCCGGGTCGTATTCGACAGTGGTGTTCGGGTTGTCCGACTGGAAGGAGGCGATCCAGATCTCCTGCGCGGCCTGCTGCGATGAGGCGCCGCCGCCGACGATGGTGCCGGTCAGGTCGGACCCGGTTGGAAGCCCCATCTCGTTGACAGCGCAGGACGACAGCAGAAGCGCTGAGGCTGAAGCGATAGAGAGGACTGCACTGATCCGCCGGATACCCACTCCGTCAGGATAGTCGGCGCGAACCGACGGCCGAGGTCAGTGCGTCTCGAGCCCGACGACGCCGGCACTCGGGTTCGCGGTCGACAGGTGCAGCACCGCGAACTGACCGGTCGACAGCATCGCCGCGGACCGCAGGCGCGAGTCGACGGGGGTGCCGCTCTGGGCGGCGATCTCGGCGATCAGTTCCGGGATCACCGGACCATGACTGCACAGCACAACCGTCTTGCGCTTCTCGAGCCGTTTCGCGATGACCTCTTCAACCTGTGCGACACCGCGTTCGTGCGCGTCCTGGCTGATTGCGGTCGTCTGCTTGATCTCCAGCCCGGTGAGCTTGGCGAGCGGCTCCACCGTCGCGACGCACCGGGTCGCAGTGCTGCTGATGATCTTCCTCGGCCCGAACGCGGCGACGCCTGGCGCCGCGCCGACCGACTGCTCGAGCCCGCGGTGCAGGAGCGGCCGCGTGGCATCCGGGCCATCCCAGTCGCCCGGCGGAACCGCCTTGGCGTGGCGCAGGATGATCAGCCCGAACGTGCTCTCCGCGCCCTTGCGGCGCAAGTCTTCGAACCGGTTCAGGATGTCCAGGTCGTGCGGGTAGGTCAGGTGCTCCTTGGCCTGGGCGAGGCTGAGCCAGTCGAGGTCGCTGATCTCGTCATTCGATTCGAAGCGCGAGTTGGCCTGCGCCTCGTCGTCGACGTGCGCTGCCCAGTAGTGCACGATCTTCGGACGACCGCCGTTGCGCCCGTTCTGCATGAGGTACTCGGTCGTGCCGAGCGGCGCACCGAGGGAGATGTCGACGCCCGGTCTCCTCTTCGATCTCCCGCACGGCGGTCTGCGGCAGCGATTCGCCCGGGTCCACCTTGCCCTTGGGCAGTGAGATGTCGTTGCGTCGCTGACGGTGCACGACCAGGATGCGCGCCTTCCCGTTCTCGATGCGCCAGCAGAGCGCCCCGGCGGCGAGAACCGGGACCTGGGTCATCGCACCACTCGCTTCCGGCTGGCGATCTCGCGCATCCGCACGTCCTGCAGGTCGGAGAGCGGGGCCCCGTCGGCCGTGCGCGAGTGGCGGGTCCAGCGCCCATCCGAATCGAGCCACCAGGTCGAGGTGCTCTCCGCCATGGCCAGGTCGAACAGCGCGTCGATCTCCGCCACCTGGTCCGGCGCGGTCAGCCGGACAAGCGCTTCCACCCTTCGGTCCAGATTGCGGTGCATCATGTCGGCGCTGCCGATGAAGACGTGGGGATCGCCGTTGTTGTGGAACGTGAAGACGCGCGAGTGCTCGAGGTAGCGACCGACGATCGACCGCACCCGGATGGTTTCGCTCAGCCCCTCGACCCCCGGCCGCACCGAGCAGATGCCGCGCACCCACAGGTCGATCGGCACGCCGGCCTGGCTGGCCCGGTACAGCCCGTCGATGATCGCCTCATCCACGATCGAGTTGACCTTGATCCGGATGCCGCTGGGCTTGCCCGCGAGCGCGTTGTCGGTCTCGGTCTGGATGCGCTTGAGCAGTCCCTTGCGCATGTGCAGCGGCGCCACCAGCAGCCGCTTGAACTTCTTCTCGATCGCGTAGCCGGACAGTTCGTTGAACAGCCGGGTCAGGTCGCGGCCGACCTGCTCATCGGCGGTGAACAGCCCGAGATCCTCGTAGATGCGGCTCGTCTTGGGGTTGTAGTTGCCGGTGCCGACGTGGCTGTAGTTGCGCAGCTCGCCGTTCTCCTGCCGCACCACGAGTGCGAGCTTGCAGTGCGTCTTCAGACCGACGATGCCGTAGACCACGTGCACGCCGGCCTTCTCGAGCTGCCTGGCCCAGTTGATGTTGGCTGACTCGTCGAAGCGCGCCTTGATCTCCACCAGCGCGAGCACCGCCTTGCCGGATTCGGCCGCGGCGATCAGCGCTTCGATGATCGGGCTGTCGCCACTCGTGCGGTACAGCGTCTGTTTGATCGCGAGCACCTGCGGGTCGCGGGCCGCCTGCTCGATGAAGGCCTGCACGCTGGTCGCGAACGACTCGTACGGGTGGTGCACCAGGATGTCGCCGCGGCGGATGGAGCGGAAGATGTCCGGCACCGCGGTCGGCTCGGACGGCAGCAGCGCGACACTCGTTGTCGGCACGTGCTTCCGGTAGTGCATGGCCGGTCGGTTGATCTTGGTGATCTCGAACAGACCGCCGAGGTCGAGGGGCGCGGGCAGTCGGTACACCTCCTGTTCGGAGATGCCGAGCTCGCGGATAAGCAGGTTCAGCGTCCGCTCGTCCATGTCCTCGGTGATTTCGAGGCGGATCGGCGGACCGAAACGGCGCCGCAGCAGCTCACGCTCCAGGGTCTGGATCAGGTTCTCCGACTCGTCCTCGTCCAGCTCGACATCTTCGTTCCGGGTGACACGGAATTCGTGATGGTCGAGGATCTCCATGCCGGGGAAGAGCTCCTCCAGGTGGTTGGAGATGAGGTCCTCGAGCGGGATGAAGCGCAACTGGCCGCTGCCGTCATCCGGGAGCCGCACGAAGCGCGGCAGCACGGTCGGCACCTTCAGGCGCGCGAACTGCTCCTTGTCGGTCTTCGGGTTGCGGACGAGCACCGACAGGTTGAGGGACAGGCCGGAGATGTACGGGAACGGATGCGCCGGGTCGACCGCCAGCGGCATCAGCACCGGGAAGATCTGGCCCGAGAACAGCTCGTCGACGCGCGCCCGGTCTGTCGGGTTCAGGTCGGCGAGGGTCTCGATGTGGATTCCCGCCTCGTCGAGCGCGGGCTTGAGCTCGTCGCGGAAGAGCTCCGCGTGCCGGGTTTGGAGTTCGTGCGCGCGCTCGCTGATGGAGCGCAGCACGTCCATCGGCGCGCGGCCGATGTTGGTGGGAACGGCCAGTCCGGTGACGATGCGGCGCTTCAGCCCGGCGACGCGCACCATGAAGAACTCGTCCAGGTTGCTGGCGAAGATGGCGGCGAAATTGACCCGCTCCAGCAGCGGCACGTTCTGGTCCTCGGCCAGTTCGAGCACGCGTTCGTTGAACGCGAGCCAGCTCAGTTCACGGTCGAGGAAGCGCTCGGCCGGCAGAGTGCCGTCGTCGACCCAGCTGGTCGACTCGTAGTCGTCATCGAGACTGTCGGTCGCAAGACCGGTGGTGTCGAGCACGCCGTCGCTGTTCATCGCTAAATCATGTCACTCGGCGGTTAACGAAAGGTTTGGAAATTCCAGACGCGCTGCCCGTGCCCGTTGTGCAGGAGATTCCTTGTTGTGCAGGACATCCGGCACGGTCACGACCTGTTGTCGGGCATCCGGGGTCATTCCCGCTCGAAAGTCCTGCACAACAGGGAGCACGGTTCGTGGGCTAGCTCAGAGCACCCGCTCGTACTGCACGTCGATGGTGTGCTGGCCGAAACCGTACCGGCGGTACAGCTTCAGCGCCGGCTCGTTGTCGCCCTCAACGTACAGCGACGCGGTGCGGATGCCGCGCTCCGACAGCCGCGCGAACCCGGCGTCCATGAGGCGTGCTCCAATCCCCTGACCCTGCCTCGCCGGGTCGACCCCGACCGCGTAGAACTCGCCGATCTCTGCATCCGGCAGCACCTTCAGCCACGCGAAGCCGATCAGGTCGGCGCCGTCCCACAGCAGCAGGAAGTCGGCGGAATCGAACCACGGTTCCGCCTTGCGTGCGTCCAGGTCGTCCTGGGTCAGCTTTCCCTGCTCCGGATGCTCAGCGAACGCCTTCGCGTTGAGTGCCAGCCAGACTTCGTCGTCGATTTCGGGGCGGAAGGCGCGCACATCGTCGTCGACAGCCGCGCGCTCGCTGACCCCTGCGCGCAGCTGCAACAGCGTGCGGACCGCGTCGAAGCCGAACTGCTGCGCGAGGGCGCGCGACGCCGGGTGATCCCCGTGCGCCCAGGCGCGGCGCGGCTTCTCGGTCTCTGCCAGCACCTGCTCCGTGAGCCGCTTCCCGTGGCCGCGGCGCCGGGCATCCGGATCGACCACCAGCTCGAACTCGTGATCGGAGTGGAGGGCGACAGCCAAGTCGTCGACGGCGATGAGCTGGCGCTCGCCGGCATCCAGGTCGATGAGAGCCTGATCGGAGAACGGCGGCTGCCCGTCGGCCTCCGTCGCACGCTGCACCAGCGAATCGAACCAGTCAGGTCGCATCAGGAACTCCGTTCATCCTCGTCGTGCGCTGTGAAGCGGTAGCCGACGTTGCGCACCGTGCCGATGAGCGAGTCGTAGTCGCCCAGTTTGGCGCGCAGTCGGCGCACGTGGACGTCCACCGTGCGGGTCCCGCCGAAGTAGTCGTAGCCCCAGACATCGCTCAGCAGCTGGTCGCGCGTGAAGACGCGACCAGGGTGTGCAGTGAGGAAGCGCAGCAGCTCGAACTCCTTGAAGGTGAGGTCGAGGGTGCGCCCGTGCACCTTCGCCGAGTAGCTGGACTCGTCGATCGTGACGCCGGATGCTGTGATGCGCCCGTCGTCGTGAACCGTCGGGCGGCGACCGAGCAGCAGTCGGATGCGCGCATCGGTCTCGGCCGGTCCTGCGCTGGAGAGGACAACGTCGTCCACACCCCAGTCGGCGGTGACGGCGGCAAAGCCGCCCTCGCTGACCGCCAGCAGCACCGGAACATCGAGCCCGGAGGAGCTGATGATGCGGCACAGCGACTTCGCGCCGGCGAGATCGGTGCTCGCGTCGATGACGAGCAGCTCGGCGCCGGATGCGGCAACCAACTGGTCGGTGCGCGCTGGCACGACGCGGAGGCGGTGTTCGAGCAGGCTCAGCGAGCACGGCGGATCGTGATCGACCGTGTTGGTCATGAGCAGCACTTGTGCCACCGCGCTCTCCCGTCCGACAGGGAAACAGTCTATTAGCGCACGTTCGTGCGCGATTTGCGGGCGTTAGGGCAGGATTGAGGGGTGACTGAGACCGTTCCCGCCGAGGTGACGCCCGGGCGCTGGGCCACCGTGCTTCCGGTCTGGGTCGTCGCGATCATCGGCGCAGTGCTGGTCGGGATGTTCGCGGCGAGGGGCGAGTACCTGACCTGGTTGCCGATCGTGCTCGCAACCGCCACCATCCTCACCTTCTGCCTGCAGATCGGGCGCGGGACGAAAGACGGACTGACCGAACGGATGACCGCATCCGTCGGCGGCTCGGTGGTCATCCTCGGCATCGCGACCGGCGTGCTCGCCCTGATGGGTGGCTAGACTGGGCTCATGCTTCTCGCGCTTGAGCTGTTCTTCGTCGGCCTCCTGGGACTCGCGACGCTGTCGATTGGTTTCATCTCCGTCGTCGTGCTCTACAACCTGTTCCGGGGTCAGCGCTAACAAGAGGCCAGCGCCAGCAAGGAGTGGTCAGTGATCGAGCTCGATGCCAATCTTCCGGCCGAGCTGGTGCCGCTCTCGTGGCTTCTCGGCGTGTGGGAGGGCAGCGGTGTCGTCAACTTCACGACCGACGACGGCATCGTCAACCACGAGTTCGGGCAGCGGGTCAGCTTCAGCCATGACGGCTTCCCGCACCTGAACTACAGCTCGTACGCATGGCTGCTGGAGTCGGACCCGCAGCAGCCGCTCGCCACCGAGACCGGCTATTGGCGGTTGAGCCGGCCTGCGACATCCGCCGACCCTGGGCCGGGGATGCTCGCAGGGATCGGCGAGCCGAGTTACGGCAACGCCGAAGCGGTGGAGACGCTGCGCAACGACGACGGCGGATTCGACCTCGAGGTGTCGCTCCTGCATCCGGGCGGGGTGAGCGAGCTGTACCTGGGGCAGGTGAAGGGCCCGCGCATCGACCTGGCGACGGATGCCGTGATGCGCTCGGGCACCGCAAAAGACCACTCCGCATCCACGCGCCTCTACGGCATGGTCGAGGGACACCTGCTGTGGGCGTGGGATCTCGCAGCGCTGGGACGCGAACTGCAGAGCCACGCCTCTGCGAGATTGGCCAAAGTTGAGTGAGTTCCTGTCTCGTCCGGGCGCCGTCGAGGCGGCGGAGCCGGATGCCGGCGTCGCGGCCCACTACGGCAACCCGCTCGCCGAGCAGCGGGCGCTCGCCCGCGGCGAAGCGGTCGTCGACCTGTCCCATCGCGGTGTGCTGACGATCACCGGAGAGGACCGGCTCAGCTGGCTTCACTCGCTGACCAGCCAGAACTTGAGCGGCCTGAAGCCGGGAGACTCCGCCGAGACCCTGCTGCTCGCGCAGACCGGTCGGATCGAGTACGCCATCCGGGTCGTCGACGACGGCACCACCGCGTGGCTGCTGGTCGAGGGGGCCGAGACGCAGTCGCTTCGCGAGTGGCTCGACTCGATGCGATTCATGCTGCGGGTCGAGATCGCCGACCGCAGCGACGAGTTCGCGGTGATCGGCTCGCTGGGGGAGCTGCCGGTGGCTGCTGCAGCGCCGGGCGGGGTGCCGCTGGTCTGGGTTGACCCGTGGCACGAGGTCGTTCAGGGCGGCTACCAGTACGCGGGCGAGCAGGAGCATCCGGCAGCGCAGTGGACCTGGCGCGAGTCCCTCATCGAGCGGTCGCGTCTGGGCGAGCTCGCCGATACACCTGCAGCCGGTGTGCTCGCGATGGAGGCGCTGCGCATCGCAGCCTGGCGGCCGCGGCGCTCCAGCGAAGTGGACGATAAGACCATCCCGCACGAGCTCGACTGGATGCGCAGTGCGGTGCACCTGACCAAGGGCTGCTACCGCGGCCAGGAGACCGTTGCCAAGGTGCACAACCTCGGGCATCCGCCGCGTCGGCTCGTGATGCTGCACCTCGACGGCTCCGACTCGGTGCTGCCGGACGCCGGATCCCCGGTTCTCATCGGCGACAAGCAGGTCGGGCGGGTGACCTCGAGCGCCCTGCACTGGGAGCTGGGGCCGATCGCGCTCGCCGTGCTGAAGCGGACCACGGATCCGGATGCCACCCTCACCGTCTTGGCCGGGGACACCGAGGTGGCCGCGGCACAGCAGGTCATCGTGCCAGTCGACGCCGGCTCGGTCGCGCCGCCGCCGCGGCTGCCGCGGCTCGGCCTGTCCTCGCGCTGACCCGCATCCCGCCCGCACCGCTCGGGAACGGCCCCGCGGCCCTCGATACACTGGCGGCATGACCCACACGCTGATCCTGCTGCGCCACGGCCAGAGCGACTGGAACGAGAAGAACCTGTTCACCGGATGGGTGGATGTGCCGCTCACCGAACTCGGGCGGGCCGAGGCCAGGCGGGCCGGGGAGCTGCTGCTGGAGTCTGGGCTGCTGCCCGACATCCAGTTCACATCGGTGCTGAAGCGCGCCATCCACACCGCGAACGAAACCCTCGCGACCGCCGACCGTGACTGGATCGACGTCAAGCGCAGCTGGCGCCTCAACGAGCGTCACTACGGTGCGCTGCAGGGCAAGAACAAGGCGGAGACCCTCGAGCAGTACGGCGAGGAGCAGTTCATGCAGTGGCGTCGCTCGTTCGACGTGCCGCCGCCCCCGATCGCCGACGACGACCCGTACTCGCAAGCCAACGACCCGCGCTACACCGGGCTGGATGAGGAGATGCCGCGCACCGAGTGCCTGAAGGACGTCGTCGAGCGGATGCTGCCGTACTGGCACTCGGACATTGCTCGCGAACTCGCCACCGGGAAGACCGTGCTGGTCACCGCGCACGGCAACTCGCTGCGCGCGCTGGTGAAGCACCTCGACGGGATCTCCGACGAGGACATCGCCGGGCTGAACATCCCGACCGGCATCCCGCTCGTCTACGAACTGGATGACACGTTCATGCCGAGCAAGCCCGGCCGCTACCTCGACCCGGAGGCCGCCGCGGCCGGTGCAGCTGCGGTCGCCGCGCAGGGCAAGCACTAACACCGCCATCGAGTCGGGAGTAGTTGCCCAAATGAGACGCGCCATTTGGGCAACTACTCCCGACTCAACGCGGTGGGGGTAGTGGCGGGTCGGCGGACGGTCAGCTGCCGGTGGCCGCCCAGTCGCCCGTGGCCAGGTAGGTGACCTTCTTCGCGATCGACACCGCGTGGTCGGCGAAGCGCTCGTGGTAGCGCGAAGCGAGGGTCGCGTCGACGGTGTCCTCCGCGCCACCCTTCCAGGTCTCGCCGAGCACCTTGTCGAACACGCTCAGGTGCAGCTCGTCGATCAGGTCGTCGTCGTTGCGGATCTCCTCGGCGATCGCGACATCCTGCGTCTCCAGCAGCTTCACCAGCTTGCCGGCGATGAGCACGTCGAGGCGCCCCATCTCGGAGAACGTGCCGCGAAGCGACTTGGGAACAACCTTCTCCGGGAACCGGTAGCGCGCCAGCTGCGCGATGTGCTCGGCCATGTCGCCCATCCGCTCGAGCGACGAGGAGATGCGCAGCGCGCTGACGACAATGCGCAGGTCGCGTGCGACAGGCTGCTGCCGCGCCAGGATGTCGATGGCCAGTTCGTCGAGATCGCGGGTGAGTTCGTCGATGCGGTCGTCATCCTTGATGACCGTTTCGGCGAGCGACACGTTGGATTCGTTGAAGGCGAGGGTGGCGCTGGCGATCGCCTGTTCGACGAGCCTCGCGAGCTCGACCAGGCGCTCCTGCACCTCGAGAAGTTCTTGCTGGAACACTGCGCGCATTGAATGTCGCCCCTTTCGCGAAACGTTGCCCGGGCAATCCTTCACACCGACGGTGAACATCCGGTAAGCGCCGGGTGAACAACGCTTGACCTACCAGGTTCTGGGACCTCTCGGTGGGCAGCCCTGCCGTTTTCTATAACTAATCTAGTCGTTATGGACCCCGGCATGCTGGTGGCCGCTGCGCTCGTCTTCGGGGTGGCGGTCGGAGCTGGCGTCGCGTGGCTCCTCGTCTACGCGGCGCGCCACGGCGACCGTGCGGCCAAGGTGGTCAACTCGGTGGTGCCGGATGGCGTCGATCAGGTGCTTGATGCGCTCGAGTCCGCGGGCATCGTCCTCGACCCGTCCAACAACGTGATCAAGGCCAGCCCCGGCGCGCTCGCCCTCGGGCTGGTCGCCGGTGATGTGCTCGCGCACCGCAACCTCGTCGACCTGGTCGACCGGGTGCGCCGGGATGGCGAGACCATCACGACCGAACTGAGGCTGCCCCGCGGGCCGTTCGGTGATGCGAACGTGGTGCTGTTCATCCGCGTGGCCAGGCTGGGCACGCGCTATGTGCTGCTGCTCGCGGAAGACCGCACCGAGGCGCACCGGCTGAATGCGGTGCGGCGCGACTTCGTCGAGAACATCAGCCACGAGCTGAAGACGCCGATCGGTGCGGTCAGCCTGCTGGCCGAGGCGCTCCAGTCGGCTGCCCGGGATCCCGACCAGGTGAAGCGGTTCGCGAAGCGCCTCACCAAGGAGTCCGAGAGGCTCGCCCGAATCACGCGCGAGATCATCCAGCTGTCGCGGCTGCAATCCGCCGACGCGCTGGCCAAGCCGGAACTGATCGAGATCGACCACGTCGTCGCATCCGCCATCGACCAGAATCGGGTGCCGGCGGATGCGCGGGGCGTCACAATCGTCAGCGGTGGACACGCCGGAGCGCAGGTCTACGGCGACGAAGCGCTGCTGGCGACGGCGCTGCACAACCTCATCTCGAACGCGATCGTCTACTCGGCCAAGGGCGCCAGGGTCGGCATCGGCGTGAACCTCCACGACGGAGTGGTTGAGATCGCGGTGACCGACCAGGGCATTGGGATCGCGCAAGAGGAGCAGGACCGGATCTTCGAACGGTTCTACCGCATCGACCCCGCCCGGTCGCGACACACCGGCGGCACCGGCCTGGGCCTCAGCATCGTCAAGCACGTCGCCGAGAATCACGGCGGCGACGTGCGCGTGTGGTCGCAACCCGGCCGCGGCTCGACCTTCACCATCCGCCTTCCGGAGGCAACCCGCACCTCCGGTGACCACCTGGGAGCAACAGCATGACCCGCATCCTGATCGTCGAAGACGAGCGTTCGCTCAGCGAGCCCCTCGCGTTCCTGCTCGGCAAGGAGGGCTACGAAACCTCCATCGCCGAGGACGGAAACGACGCTATCGAGGAGTTCCGGCGCAACGGCGCCGACCTGGTGCTGCTCGACCTCATGCTGCCCGGGATCCCCGGCACCGAGGTGTGCCGCCAGCTGCGCCTCGAATCGCAGGTGCCGATCATCATGCTGACCGCCAAGGACAGCGAGGTGGACATCGTCGTCGGGCTGGAGCTTGGCGCCGACGACTACGTGACGAAGCCGTACTCGACGCGTGAGCTGCTCGCGCGCATCCGGGCGGTGCTGCGCCGCAGGATCGAGGTCGAGGGCGAGGACGACGCACTGCTCGAGGCGGGCGACGTGCGGATGGACCTCGACCGGCACACGGTCGAGGTGCGCGGGGAGGAGATCTCCATTCCGCTCAAGGAGTTCGAGCTGCTCGAGCTGCTCATGCGCAACGCCGGCCGGGTGCTCACGCGAGGCCAGCTGATCGACCGTGTGTGGGGCAGCGACTACTTCGGCGACACCAAGACGCTCGACGTGCACGTCAAGCGCATCCGGTCACGCATCGAGCGGAACCCGTCAGAGCCGGTGATGCTCGTGACGGTGCGCGGGCTCGGCTACCGCTTCGAGCCCTAGCGGCTTAACCCGTTTCAAGGAGATCCGGCCCACAGCTGACCCGCCGACGGGAGCTCAGCCGAAAATCGGCCAATTCTCCTTGAGATGGGTTAAGAGGGGGCGGATGCCGGCTACTTGCTGCTGGTCTCTTCCGGCAGCAGACCCTTGTACTCGGGGAGCGTGCCGTCGAGCACCGGAACGTTGAGCTGCTTGCCGGTCTCGCTGCCGTACTGGATGAAGACCGGGAACAGCGCGCCCGGCTGAGTGTCGATGCCGGTGAGGACGACCTGCTGGTCCTCGCCGAGGTTCTTGATCGAGTCGGCGTTGAGGTGCACCTTCTGGTCGACCTTGTCGCCGTCGGCGTTCTCCCACTGCAGCTTGACGTCCATGCTGCGGTCGGTGCCGTTTGCCAGCACGACCACCAGGTTGCCGGTCTGGCCGTCCTCGCTCACGATGAGCGCGTTGCGGACCTCGAGGTTGCCGATCGTCGCCCCGAATCCGTCGCTCGGGTCATAGGCCTCGAGGGTGGCTTGGGGGGTCAGGAAAGTGCACGCGGTCGTGCCCGCCAGCACGAGGGATGCCAATGCGACGGCTGCCGCCGAACGTGCTCTCACGAATTTCCTCCTGGACGTGGCCGCTGTGTGCGCAGCGCAGAACTGCTGCGAGTTTAGCCTAACGGGGACACCCGCCTCAGGGCAGGTAAGGGCAGCCTAACTGAGAAAAAGCTGTGGTAAACTAGTGGCCGCAGAACGGAGCCAAATCCATGCTTTTCGAGGTCGGCGAGACTGTCGTGTACCCGCATCACGGGGCCGCAACCATCACAGAAGTCAAGAAGCGTGTCATCAAGGGCGAAGAGAAGCTTTATCTCAAGCTCAATGTCACGCAGGGCGATCTCACCATCGAGGTCCCCGCAGAAAATGTCGATCTGGTCGGCGTTCGCGATGTGATCGGCAAGGAGGGCCTCGAGAAGGTCTTCGAAGTGCTTCGGGCACCGTTCACCGAGGAACCGACCAACTGGTCACGCCGCTACAAGGCGAACCTCGAGAAGCTCGCATCCGGTGACGTCATCAAGGTATCCGAGGTCGTTCGCGACCTGTGGCGCCGCGACCAGGACCGCGGCCTGTCCGCGGGGGAGAAGCGGATGCTCGCCAAGGCGCGCCAGATCCTGATCTCCGAGCTCGCACTCGCCGAGAAGACCGACGAAGAGAAGGCCTCGAGCGTTCTCGACGAGGTCCTGGCCTCCTAACCCGTTGACTACCGCGGTTGTCGTCGTCGCCGCGGGCAGCGGGACCCGCCTCGACCGAGGTGAACCGAAAGCGTTCGTCACCGTCGGCGGCCGAAGTATTCTCGTGCGGGCATTGGATGCCGTTGCCGGCATGTCCTCGACCCCGCAGGTCATCGTTGTCGCCCCTGACGGCCGCCTCGACGACGCCCGGCAGCTGATCGGGGACGGCGGCGTCACGGTCGTCTCCGGTGGCGCCACCCGGCAGCAGTCGGTGGCCGCCGGGCTCGCGGCGCTCGCCGCCGACGTCGACGTCGTACTCGTGCACGACGCCGCACGCGCGTTCACCCCGACCCGCCAGCTCGAGGCGATCGAGGCCGAGGTTCGCCGCACCGGGCATGGCGTGGTCCCCGGGCTGCCGGTCGTGAACACCATCAAGCAGACGGATGCCGCCGGCCGAGTCATCCGGAACGTCGACCGTTCCGACCTCGTCGCGGTGCAGACCCCGCAGGGCTTCCCGCGTGAGCCGCTCGTCAAGGCTTACGGCGGCGCGACAGAGGACTTCACCGACGATGCCGCGCTGTTCGCGGCCGCGGGCAACGAGGTCACGGTCATCGCCGGCGATCCGCTCGGCTTCAAGATCACGACCCCGGCCGACCTGCGCCGGGCAGAATACGAGACCGGTGCACCGGCATCCGTCACGGGCATCGGCGTCGACGTGCACGCTTACGACGAGGGCAGGCCGCTGTGGCTGGGCGGGCTGCACTGGCCCGACGAGCCCGGTCTCGCCGGGCACAGCGACGGCGACGCGCTGAGCCACGCGGTGTGCGACGCGCTGCTGTCGGCCGCCGGCCTCGGAGACCTCGGCAGCTGCTTCGGCACCAGCGACCCGCGGTTCGCCGATGCCCACGGCGAGGTATTCATCGCCGAGACGGTCGCGCTCGTCGCTGCGGCCGGCTACACCATCAGCAACGTCGCGGTGCAGCTGATCGGCAATCGGCCCAAGGTAGGTGCGCGCCGCCTCGAGTTGGAGGGCGGGCTCAGCGCCATGGTGGGCGCACCGGTGCGTGTCGGGGCCACGACCTCCGATGGGCTCGGCTTCACCGGCCGGGGCGAGGGCGTGACCGCGATCGCGACCGCGCTGCTGCACCGCAGCTTCTAGGCGCCGTCCGGGCGATCCCCAAGGTGCGCTTTCTAGGGTGGCGCCACTGCGCCCAACCGCGGGCGCCACGACGGAGGGACACCACGTGGGCAACCTTGTGCACTTCACGATCGCAACCACCGCAGAAGAGAGCGCCGACTTCCGGCGCGTGCTGTGGACCGGGGAACACACCCAGCTGGTTGTCATGACCATCCCGGTCGACGGCGAGATCGGCGAGGAGACGCATCCGGACACCGACCAGATCCTGACCATCGTGAGCGGCACAGGTGAGGCGCGCGTATCGGGGCAGAAGCGCGGCATCGCCCAGGGAGACCTCGTGGTCGTGCAGGCCGGGCTCAAGCACAACATCGTCAACACGGGCCCGAACCCGCTCGTGCTGTACACCGTGTACGGCCCGCCAGAGCATGCGGATGGCGCGGTGCACGCCACGAAGGAACAGGCCGATGCCATGGAGGAGGCGGGCAAGGACGAGCCGCCCACCAGCGAGTAACCGAGCCGGAGCCGCAGGGGCCTGCCGGTACGCTTGAGGGCGTGACTGTCCGTCTCTACGATTCCCGCTCGCAGGCCGTCCGCGACCTGATGCCCATCTCTCCGGGCCAGATCGGCATGTACGTCTGCGGGCCGACCGTGCAATCGAGCCCGCACATCGGCCACCTGCGCAGCGCCCTCGTCTACGACCTGTGGCGGCGCTGGCTGACCTACCGCGGCTACCGCGTCACACTCGTGCGCAACGTCACCGACATCGACGACAAGATCCTCGCGAACGCGGTCGGAGATGAAGACTGGTGGGCGCTCGCCTACCGCTACGAGCTGGAATTCACGACCGGGTACACCGCGCTCGGCATCCAGGCGCCGACCTACGAGCCGCGCGCGACCGCGAGTGTCGCCCAGATGCAGGACATCGTGCAGGAGCTCATCGAGCGCGGGCACGCCTACCCGGCGCCGGATGGCTCTGGAGACGTCTACTTCGACGTGAAGTCGTGGCCGACCTACGGCGAGCTGACCCGGCAGCGGCTGGATGACATGGCGCCGGCCGAGGACGCCGACCCGCGCGGCAAGCGCGACCCGCGCGACTTCGCGCTGTGGAAGGGACACAAGAGCGACGAGCCGGAGTCGGCGTCGTGGAGCTCGCCATGGGGGCCCGGTCGCCCCGGCTGGCACATCGAGTGCTCGGCGATGTCGAGCCGCTACCTCGGCACCGAGTTCGACATCCACGGCGGCGGACTTGACCTGCGCTTCCCGCACCACGAGAACGAACTCGCCCAGTCGGCAGCGGCCGGACACGGCTTCGCCCGGCACTGGGTGCACAACGGCTTGGTGAACGTCAACGGGCAGAAGATGTCCAAGTCGCTCGGCAACTCGATCTACGCCGCCGAGTTCCTCGAGATGGCGCAGCCGATCGTCATCCGCTACTACCTCGGGCAGGCGCACTACCGCTCCACGATCGACTACCACGACGGTGCGCTGGAGGAGGCAGAGGCGGCCCTCGACCGCATCCGCGTGTTCCTGGAGCGCGCCGACCGCCGGTTCTCCGGCACGCGGTTCGCCGGTGAGGGGCTCCAGGTCGTGCCGGATGCGTTCGGCGAAGCCATGGACGACGACCTCGCCGTACCGCAGGCGCTCGCCGTGCTGCACGACCGCGTCCGCGCCGGCAACGCCGCGCTCGACGCTGAAGACCTCGGCACCGCCGCCGACATCCGCGGCGAGGTCATCGCCATGACCGAGGTGCTCGGCATCAACCCGCTGGCCGAGCCGTGGAAGTCGGATGCCGACGACGAGGTCGCCGCGGCACTGGACGCGCTCGTCGGCAGGCTGATCGAGACGCGCGAAGCAGCGCGCGCGGCTCGCGACTTCGCCACCGCGGACCAGATCAGAGACCAACTCGCCGAATCGGGCATTCAGCTCGAGGACGGCGTCAACGGATCGCATTGGAGCCTCGCGTGAAGGGCAAGAGCCAGAAGCGCCCCGGCGCAGTTCGCAAGACCAGCAAGGGACCGCAGGTCGGTTCCGGCGGGCAGGGCAGGCAGGCGCTGGAGGGTCGGAAGCCGACCCCGAAGGCCGAGGACCGGCCGTACCACCCCGCAGGGAAGCGCAAGGCCGCGCAGGAGCGCTACGAGGCCGCGGGCGGTCGTCGCAACACGCAGCGGCCGTCGGACGAGGCTCAGCAGCAGAAGCGGCGCGCCCCGAAGTCGGATGCGAGCGTCGAGCTGGTGACCGGCCGCAACTCCGTGCTGGAGGGGCTGCGGGCGAAGATCCCGGCGACGACCCTCTATATCGCGTCGCGGATCGAGTACGACGACCGGGTCAAGGAGATCATGGGCATCGCCACCAAGCGCGGTCTGCCCGTGCTCGAGGTGATGCGTCCGGAGCTCGACCGGCTCGCCGGCCCGGACTCCGTGCACCAGGGTGTCGCGCTCAAGGTGCCGCCGTACGAGTACGCTCACCCGCTCGAACTGCTCGACACCGTGATCTCGCGCGGCCAGAAGCCGTTGTTCGTCGCCCTCGACGGGGTGACAGACCCGCGCAACCTGGGCGCGATCATCCGGTCCACCGCGGCGTTCGGCGGGCATGGCGTCATCGTGCCGCAACGCCGCTCGGTGGGCATGACCGCGGCGGCCTGGAAGACCTCCGCTGGAGCGGCAGCGCGCACCCCGGTCGCGATGGCGAGCAACCTGACTCAGACCCTCAAGGCGCTCAAGGAGCGCGGCGTCTTCGTGCTCGGCCTCGCCGGTGACGGCGACGTGATGCTGCCGGAGCTCGAGCTCGCGAACGAGCCGATTGTGATCGTCGTCGGCAGCGAAGGCAAGGGCCTGTCCCGCCTGGTGACCGAGACGGCGGATGCGATCGTGTCGATCCCGATCTCTGCGGCGACCGAGTCGCTCAACGCCGGGATCGCGGCGAGCGTCGCCCTGTACGAGGTGTCGCGGCGGCGCGGCAAGCGCGGCTAGCTCCGCGCGGCCAGCTCCAGCAGCGCGGCGAGGTTCTCCGGCGACGGCGAGAGTTCGCCCGCCTCGATGCGGTGCGCGAGTTCGACCACCGCTGAGTTCACCGGGGAGCGGAGCCCGTGCTCGGCTCTGACCTTGACGACTCGCCCGTTGATGTCGTCAACCTCGCTGCGGCGCCCCTTCACCCAGTCCTGCAGGATGGTCGTCTTCGTGCCGGTCAGCACAAACCCGTCGAGAAGGGTGTCGAGCAGGAGCTCAACCACCCCATCCGGTCGATCAACCTCTGCCGACGTCAGCCCGAAGATCGGAAGCACACCGAACCCCTGCCGATTGCCCGCCTCGAGCGCTTCTTCGCCGGAGCGGATCATGAGGTCCCGCATGCCGGGCAGCGCGACCGCTTCGAGCATCGGCAGCCCGAGGATGGCCGTGGTGACCAGGGTCGTCGCATTGCTGACGAGCTTCATCCACTTCGCCGCGCGGATGTCGTCCACCACCTCGACGGTTCCAGCGTGACGCAGCAGGGCGGCGATCTCCTCCTCGCGG
The DNA here is from genome assembly GCA_963702165.1 of uncultured Actinomycetota bacterium. Classification (GTDB taxonomy): domain Bacteria; phylum Actinomycetota; class Actinomycetes; order Actinomycetales; family Microbacteriaceae; genus Terrimesophilobacter. The sequence goes on from OY969722.1 coordinate 2,629,555, forward strand.
CCGGCCGTACTCGGGTCGGTGCTGCCAACGGCGAACCAGGATCGCGTCGGCCCCGAGTGGCGTTCGATGACGCCCGGCTCGAACATCATCGAGGAGATTTCGATGACGCATCCCATGGTGCGGTGCGCCCCGACGACATCCGCGATCGCGTCGAGAGTCATGCCGTTCTGGACGCCGACGATCAGTCCATCGGGCGCGAGCAGCGGCTCGATCAGTTGCGTCGCCCACCGCGAGTCGTACGCCTTCACCAGGAGAAGCACCACGTCGAACGGCTCGCGCAGGGTGGCGACTTCGCACAGGTGGAGGACTCGCACCGGCTGTTCGAGGGTGCGATCGGGCATACGAATGATCGCGCCGCGCTCCCGCATTGCCTCGACGTGGGCCGGCCACTGTTCGATCAGCGTGACGTCCAGCCCGGCAGCGGTGAGGTCGGCACCGATGGATGCGCCATTGGCGCCGGCTCCGACAACGGCGATCTTCATCGGGAACTCCCTCGTTCCAAGTACTCAGAGTGAACAGCGTTAAGATGTACTGAACAGCTTATCGCCAGCCTAGGAGAGCCATGATCGTGCACAACATCGCCTTCAAGTTGAAGGAGACCGACCCCAAGCTCAAAGCGGATCAGGCGGCAGAGTTCAAGCGACGCATCGAATCTCTCGAAGGCAGGATCCCTGGCCTGCAGTCGCTCAAGGTCGCCCTCGATGTGGGGAAGGTCGACGACCACTTCGACCTCGTGCTCATTTCAACCCACGAGAGCATCGAGGATCTCGAGTCCTACCAGGCCGACCCGCTGCACGCCGCGGTCATCGAGTACGGCAAGACAATCGTCTCCGCACGAGCCTGCGTCGACTACGAAGCCTGATCAGCCCCGAGCTGCCAGCGTGCTGAAGAGCTCGAGGTTCTCGATGCCGGGGGAGAGCTCACCTCGCTCAATCCGGTGAGCAACTTCGGTAGCCGCCGCGTTCACGGGCGCCCGTGAGCCGGCCCTCTCCAGTACGTCGACGACGAGCCCGTTGATCTGGTCGACCTCGCTCCGGCGGCCCTTGATCCAGTCGTGGAGCACAGTGGCCTTCGTCGTTGGCAGCGCGAACTCGGTGAGCAGCAGGTCGAACAGCGAAGAGACGAACAGCTCTGGCCGGTCCGGGTCAACGGCGTCCATGCCGAAGATCGGCACGATCTTCAAGCCCTGAGCGAGCACGGCGCGAACCGCTTCGTTGCCGGCTTCCAGCATCAGCTCGCGCATCCCGGGTTGCTTCGACGCTTCCAGGATGGAGAGGTCGAGAATCGCCGAGGGCACCAGCTCGGCTGCGTTGAGCACGAGCTTCATCCACTTCGCGCTCCGGATGTCGTCGACGACCTCGACGGTGCCGGCTGCGCGCAGCAGCTCTGCCGCTTGTTCGGCCTTCTGGTGTGCCACCGGGTTGTCGCTGCCAAGTGCGAACCACGTGTTGGCGTACAGGTTGTGGCGCTCCACCTCGCCTGGTTCGAACATGTTCGAACCGAGCTCGATCACGCCGCCGAGCGCGCGCTCCGCGCCCATGATGGAGACGACATCGTCGATCGACATGCCGTTCTGCAGTCCAACGACTACGCCGTCGTCCTTCACGAGCGGCTTGATGAGCTCGACGCCCCAGCGGGTGTCGTAAGCCTTCAGTACGACATAGACGATGTCGAACTGCTCGCGCATGGTCGCCACCTCGCACAGGTGCTTGACGTTGACCCGAGTGACCTCGGATCGACCATCGGCGGGCGTCGTGATCCGGATGCCGTTCTCGCGCATGGCCTCGACGTGCGCCGGCCACTGCTCGATGAAAGTGACGTCGTGCCCGGCCCTGGTCATGTCGGCGCCGATGGAGGCTCCGTTGCCGCCCGTCCCGACAATTGCGACTCGTGTTGTCATGCACGTTCCTTCCGAGAAGCGAACCCCGAGGGTCGGAGTCCCGAAAACTGTTCAGTCTAAGTAAACATTCATAGTAGCCTGACTGAACGCGACGATGGCGAGCGATTCGGTCGCGCCGGGGCCTTAGCGTCAACGACAACCGAGGGAGCAAATCGGATGAGCGGGAAGAAAATCGCGGTGCTCGGCACCGGAGCGAACGGTGCCGGGATCGGGGCCGATCTCACGCGCGCAGGACTCGATGTCACCTTCATCGAACAGTGGCCGGCACACGTCGAGGCGATGCGCGCGAACGGCCTGCGAGTCGAGATGCCCGATGAGTCCACCCACACGGAGGTCAACGCGCTGCACCTGTGCGAGGTGGCGACCCTGCGCGACACGTTCGACATCGTCTTCGTCATCGTGAAGGCGTACGACACCCGGTGGGTGTGCGAGCTGATCAAGCCGCTGCTGCACGAGCGCAGCCTCGTCGTCGGCCTCCAGAACGGCATGTCGATCGACGACATGATGGAGGTCGTCGGCCCCGAGCGCACCATCGGCGCCGTGATCGAGGTCGCGTCCAACATGTTCAACCCCGGCACCGTGGTCCGACAGACGCCGCCCGCCGGATCCTGGTTCGCGGTCGGCAGCGTCCACCCATCGACTCGCGGTCGCGAGCACGAGGTCGTCGAGGTCCTCCAGCACGCGGGCACCGTGGAAATCTCCGATGACATCCGCTCCTCGAAGTGGATGAAGCTGGTCGCCAACGCGGGGGAACTCGTGCCGACCGCCATCCTGAACCTGCCCATGGCCGACGCGGCCGCGCTGCCGGGCATGCGCGAGTTCATGGACCGGAACTGCCAGGAGGCGCTCCGGGTCTCACTCGCCATCGGCAACCGGGCGACACCGATCTTCGGGCTCGCCGAGGTCACAACACCGGATCCGGATGCCTACGCGATCGAACTGCTCGACCTTGTGCACTCCAAGTGGACACTGCCTGACACGCTCACGACGGTTCTGCAGGACTGGCGCAAGGGCAGGCGCGGCGAAGTGAACGAGGTCAACGGCCTCGTCGTCCGGGAGGGCACTCGCGTCGGCGTCCCCACCCCCGCGAACCAGCGCACTCTCGAACTTGCAGCTCGAATCGAAGCAGGCGAACTTGAGGCACGTCCGGAGAACCTGGCCCTGCTGCTCGCCTGAACGCAAAGGACGCCCTGCCGATTCGGCGGGGCGTCCTTCGCGTTTCGCATCAGGCCACGAACGACTGGCGCAGTTCGCCGATGCCTTCGACCCAGGTGACCAGCTCATCGCCCGGCGCGAGCCAGACCTGCGGATCCCGGCCAAGGCCGACGCCAGCGGGCGTGCCCGTGAAGATCAGGTCGCCAGGGTGCAATGTCACGATCGATGACAGGTGAGCGATCAGGCTCGGGATGCTGAAGATCAGCTGGCTCGTGCGACCGTTCTGCATCTCGGAGCCGTTGATGGTGCAGCCGAGGGCGATGTCGTCAGGGTTCGCAAACTCATCCGGGGTGACGATCCACGGTCCGGTCGGCGCGAAGCCGGGGAACGACTTGCCGAGGTTGAACTGTGGGGCCGGACCCTGCCGCTGGGTGATGCGCTCGGAGAGGTCCTGGCCGATGGTGAGGCCGGCGACGTAGTCCCACGCGGCACCCTCAGATACCGCTTTCGCCTCCTTGCCGATGACCGCGACCAGTTCGGTCTCCCAGTCGGTCTGTCCGTTCGGCGGCAGCGTCACGGTCGTGACGGGTCCCGTCAGGGCGCTGCGGTACTTCGTGAACACAACGGGAGTGGTCGGGACATCGAACCCGGACTCGTCGGCGTGCGCGTGGTAGTTGAGGCCGATCGCGAAGACCTGAGCCGGGGCAGGCGACGGCGCTCCGAGGCGCGAGGGGGTGAGGTCGGTGTCCGGGGCGGTGCCGTTCAGGGCCGCGGACCATTCGATGAACTCGGACCAGCGGTCGAAGATGTCGGCTGGGTCGGCGGTGAAGCGGCCGTTGCTGGCTCTCTCGACGTCGATCCCTCGCTCACTGGATGTAGCAAGGACGAGCCGTCCGTCAACATTGGCAATTCGCACGGTGGTTCTCTTTCTTTCGTTGGTTCGTGTTCAGGAGCGCTCGAGCGCTCGGGAGATGTTGGACATGTCGGCGTCGGCGAGGCCGATCTCGATGGCCCGGTCGAGGACGCGGATGTTGGCATCGGTGCCGGGAAGCGAGATCCCCAGGGACGCTGCGAGTTCCGCCGCCAGATGCAGATCCTTGTGGATGATCGTCACCGGTGCGTCCACCCTGGCCGAGTCCGGATTCAGGAACGCATCGCGCTTGTACTCGACGAAGTTCCCTCCGCCGGCGCTGGCGGCCAACACTTCGTAGAAGAGCTCTCGTTGCACGCCGGATCGAGTCGCCAATGTGATGGCCTCGTTCACCGATTCGTTCACCGCGCCGACCACGACGTTGACCGCGAGCTTGACGACATTCCCCGCGCCCATCGGGCCGACGTGGAACTGTGCCCTGGTGAACTCGGCGAGAACCGGTTGGATGGCCTCGAACACCTCCGCCGAGCACCCAACCATCGTCGTGAGCGTCTTCGCCCGTGCGGCAGAGACGGTGCCGGACACCGGTGCATCCGCAAGCTGCACACCGTGCCGCTCCGCCTCGACGCTCAACTCGGCCACCGCGGCCTGGCCCATCGTTCCCATCAGGACGTGACGGTGACCTGGGCCCGCGAGCGCGAACAGTCCGTCGTCGCCTGCGAGCAGGTCGAGAGCGGATGCCGGGTCCGGCAGCATGCTGATCGTCAGAGACGTGCCAGCGATGCCCTCTTGTGTCGCGGGGAGCACTATCCCGGCACGCTCCAGTTCGTCGTCCTCGTGACGTAGCGGTCGTACGCGCTCACTCGGTGACCGGCCGCGGACAGGTGCATCGCGAACTGCTTGCCCATTCGGCCGATTCCGGCGATTCCGATGTCCATGGGTGATCTCCCTTAGAGCTTCACGCCGTGCCGCTCGCCGAGTTCGGCGATCCAGCCATCGACGCCGGACACGCCGAATTCGACCTGCAGCTGCTCACGTCGGCGCTTGTCATCCGGAGCTGTCGCTGCCAGGCGGTGGAAGTAGTCCTCGAAGTTGCCAGGCGAGCTGATTTCGAGGAACCGGGCCGGTTCGGATCCCGCATTCCACACCGTGTGCGGGACGAACCGTGGTCGCACGGCCACCTTCCCTGCTGTGGCCGTCCACTCCCGGTCACCGACCCGCACGCCCAGCTCACCGGACAGGACGATTGCGACCTGATCGTGATCGGTGTGCACGTGCGGCCAGACCAGGGTGCCCGGTTGCACTACCTGCTCAACGATGCTGTACGCGCCGCCGACCGTGGCGGCGAGGACTCGGAACGTCGTCGGCAATGCGCCGACGAGTACCTGTTCGCCCTCCTGGGGTCCCACTCCTGGCTCGGTCATGGCCCGGCTCAGTAGACCTCAGGGAGGTAGATCTCCGGAATCACCTCGGGGACGTACTCGCCGAGGCGTGCGCGGCGGTGGATCTCCTGGAAGTCGAGTCCCGCGTCGCGGGCGTCCGCGAGCTTGTCCGGGTCGAAGTGGGCCCCGATGGGGTTGCCTGCGAACTCCGCCGAGAAGTACATCCATGACCGCGACTTCTCCCAGTCGCCGAACGTGTCCACCTGGATCTCAACGCCGTTGCCGTCCGGGTCCTGGTAGTACATCGACATGGTCATGCCGTGGTCGAGGTTGAGGAACGGGCGGATGCCCACGTCGCGCAGTCGCACGAAGTTGTCGAGCCACTGGTCGAACGTCGCGTACTCGAAGGCGGTGTGGTGCAGCCCAGTGGTGTGTCCCTTGTCGACCGGGTGCTTGAGTCCGGGAGGGGACAGCAGCGCGATCCGGTGGTTCGCCGCATCGTTGGTCAGCCAGGCGCCGTGGTCACCGTGGAACACGGGGGTCAGGCCGGCGACCTTCTCGTACCACGCAACCATCTCGTCAAGGCGAAGCGTCGTGAAGGTGGTGTGGTGGAAGGTGGGGGCCACAATCGGGTGGCTGGGCGCGCGGTTCACAGACATCGTCGTCCTCTAGTGTCAATGGCTAGCCGATCCAAGCTGATCGGTGAGTTGATGATAGGGCGTCCACGGCAGTGACACTGAACACGAGGAAAGCCTGTTGTTCAGTCTCACTTGACACATTCATCAGCTACATGAAACGATGCCTGCAATCGAATGCACGGCCGGTGCCCCTCACGGGCACCTTGGGACGCGCATCCGGTCGGGATGAGAACGTTCTCAACCCGCTAGGCAACCGCGTGCTCAAGATCGTCGAGGCACCGGTGGCCTGCGATCACCCATGAACACATCGCGCACCGCGATGAACAAAGGAGTTCACAGATGAATTCGAAGTCCCTTTTCGGCAAGGGGAGGAAGAGCCGGGTGTTCGCGCCCGTTGCTGCTGCCGCAGCGCTCATCCTCGGCCTCGCGGGCTGCGCAACGGATGGCGGGGAGCCGGCCGAGAGCACCGACGAGCCAATCGTCATCGGCGGCACGCTCGGGCTGACCGGTATCTACTCCGGTCCGTCGGCCGCGTATGAGGTCACCTACAAGTACTGGGCAGACGAGGTCAACGCCGCGGGCGGCATCCTGGGACGCCAGGTGGAGCTCAAGATCTACGACGACGAGTCGAACCCGACCACCGCCCAGCAGCTCTATCAGCAGCTCATCAACGAGGACGACGTCGACATCCTGCTTGCGCCGTACACCACGGCCGTCGGCGGCGCGGTCGTTCCGATCGCTGAGCGTGCGGGCAAGCTCATGGTCAACGCCGGCTTCGTTGCCAAGGAGCTTCACGGCAAGGCAGACCTCATGGTCAGCACCTGGCCGTACCAGGAGAGCGAGTACCCGCGTCCTCTCTTCGAGTGGATCGACACCCTCCCCGCGGACCAGAAGCCGAAGACGCTCGCGGTTGTGAGCGCCCAGAACCCGTTCACTCTCGTCGCGCGCTCTGGCGTTAACGGCGAAGGCGGCGTGCTGAACTACGCGAAGGAACGCGGCATCGATGTCGTGGTCGACGAAGAGTACGACCAGACCGCTACGGACCTGAGCAGCCTCATCTCGCGTGTCAAGCAGTCCAACGCGGACATGTTCATCGCACTCAGCCTGCCCAATGACGCAGCGCTCATCGCGAACACCGTCCTCCAGGCCGACTACCGCCCCGACATCTACTGCCAGTGCGGGTCACAGGTCACCACGCTGCCCAACTGGCCGGACACCGGCGACGCCGGCGTGAACGTGTTCGCAACGACCACATCGTGGCCGACCCTTCCCTACAACGGTCTGGAGGAGTTCTCCGACTACATCCTGGGCAAGCTCTCCGTGCCGGTGCTGCCGGCGTACGCTTCGGCGGGTTACGCGGCCGGGCAGGTCATCCAGCAGGCCGTTGAGGCGACCAAGTCGCTCGACTCCGAGGTGCTGCGCGAGTACATCGGCAAGAACACCTTCGACACCGCGGTTGGCGAGATCAGCTACAACGAAGACGGCACTGTAGCCTTCCACGCGCTGCTGCTGCAGTACCAGAAGGGCGGCAACGTCCTCGTGTGGCCGGGGGACGTGTCCACCGGCGACGCGGTGAAGCCGCTTCGCTGAGTACTAGTCAAACCGCGTAATCGATAAACCGCACCAGAGAGGAGGTTGAGCGCGAATGAACGTGATCGAGACGGAAACGCTCACCAAGAGTTTCGGTGGCATGACCGCAGTAGGCGGCACGTCCTTCAGCGTGGAGCCCGGGACAATCGTCGGCCTGATCGGGCCGAACGGATCGGGAAAGACCACAACGCTCAACCTCCTCAACGGCGCAATCGCTCCTGACCAGGGAACGATTCGCGTTCAGGGCGAGAATCTCGCAGGCAAGTCGAGCACCGCATTCGTGAAAGCCGGTGTCACTCGTACCTTCCAGAACCCGCGGGTGTTCTCCACCGTGACCGCGATGGAGAACCTGCTCGTCCCGGTTCTGCACACGCGGGGCGGGAAGACCGGCTTCACCAAGAAGGCGGAGGAGCTGCTGGAAACGGTCGGGCTGCTCGGCCACCGGGACACACCGGCGAGCGAGCTGTCCGGCGGACAGCAGAAGCTTCTCGAGTTCGTGCGGGCGCTCATGACGGACCCGCACATCGTCCTGATGGACGAGCCGTTCGCCGGGGTTCACCCGAGCGTCAAGGAAGTCATGCGCGAAGCGATTGTCGAGCGCAACAAGGCCGGCACCGCCTTCATGATCGTCAGCCACGAGATCCCGGACCTCACACGCCTGTGCTCCCAAATCATCTGCATGTCGGATGGACAGGTCATCGCCGAGGGCACCCCTGGCGAGGTCACATCACACCCCCTGGTTATCGAGGCCTACCTGGGCCAGGGTCCCGCAAGTCGAGGAGAGCGCGGATGAACACAGAAGCCAAGGCGGTCTCGGTGACCGCGCCTGAGCTTGCGCTCAACGGCATCACGGCGGGTTACTTCACGAACGACATCGTGCTTGACAGCGTCAGCATGACGGTTCGTCCCGGGAACGTCACAGTCGTTCTCGGCCCGAACGGATCGGGAAAGTCCACATCGCTGCGCGTGATGTCCGGCTTCCTCCGGCCACGCACCGGCACCGTGACCCTGGACGGGAAAGACATCTCCACAACGTCGCCGGCCGATCGGCTGCGACTGGGCGTCGCTACCCTTCCGCAGGGGCGCTCGATCTTCCCCGACCTCTCCGTCGATGAGAACCTGCGACTCGGCGCATGGCAGCTGCGCAACGACAAGGCCCGCCTCAATGGCGCAGTGGAGGCCATGCTCGAGCGCTACCCCAAGCTGAAGCCGCTCCGAAACCGACTCGCGGGCAGCCTGAGCGGTGGCCAGGCGCGCCTCCTCGAGTTCGCGCGCACGCTCATCCTCGACCCATCGGTGCTGCTCATCGACGAGCCGTCGGTTGGACTCGCACCGGTGCTGGTCGACGACGTCTACAACGAGCTCGAGCGACTGAAGGATGAGGGGCGGACCATCCTCCTCGTCGACCAGAACGTGCAGGCAGCGATCGGCCTCGCCGACCAGGTCTACACGCTTGCGTACGGCAAGAACCACCTCCAGGGTGCTCGAGACAGCTTCGAAGGCCAGCTCGACGACCTCATCAAGCAATGGCTCAACCTCTGAAACGGATGCCCACATGAACGAAATCGTGCAGTCCCTGATCAACGGGGCTCTGCTGGGTGGCGTGTATGGCGGACTGGCCATGGGGCTGAGCCTCCTGCTCGGCGTCTTGCGGATCGTCAACCTCGCCCACAGTGCCGTCCTCATCTTCGGTGCGCTGATCTACTGGCAGCTCGTCAACGGCTTCGGGCTCGACCCGCTGCTCATGATCGCGCCGGTCGTGGTCATCGCCTACCTGTTCGGCCTCGGCGTGCACCGCGGGGTGACCCAGTACTTGACCCGCGAGAGCGACTCCACGGTCATGCTGGCGTTCTTCGGCCTCATGATCATCCTCGAATCGATCGCCATCATGATCTGGACGACCGACACGAAGACAGTCGCGCTCGGCTACCTGTCCGGCATCATCCGGATCGGCGACCTCAACATTCCGGTGGCGCGAGTCGTTGCGGCCGCGATCACCATGGTCGTGCTCGTCGCGCTGCACTTCTTCCTCACCCGTACTCTCACCGGCTCGGCGATCCGCGGCATGGCCCAGAACCGGGATGTCGCAGCCATGGTCGGCATCAACGTCGACACGCTCTCCCGACGAGTGTTCGGAGCCGGCATCGCACTCGCCGCCTTCGGCGGCACGGTGCTCTCGCTGGTTTCATCCTTCAGCCCGCAGGAGCACACCAGGTGGCTCGCCTGGGCCTTCCTCGTCGTCATCCTCGGTGGACTCGGTTCCGCGATGCGCACGCTCATTGCCGGCATCGCGGTCGGGATCTTCGAGACCGTCGTCGGGCTCCTGATCCCGTTCCAGTACACGTATCTCGCCCTGTATGCACTCCTCGCCGTTGCTCTCCTCATCCGCAATGAGGGACTCGGCGGCATCAAGCAAAGGACCATCTGATGGCCGAAACCACTGACCTCGAGAAGGATGCGAAGCGCAATTCAGACGTGGCGCTCGCGCAGGCCAAGGCGGCAAGTGCTGGGGTACGCAAGGCGCCATGGTGGGTCACCCCGCTGGTCGCCGTGGCGATCTTTGCGATCATCGCGCCGATGGGCGGGATCCTGGGACTCGGTGCGGTGACGACCCTCACCACTGTCCTCTACTACACGGTTATCGCGCAGGGCTGGAACCTGCTCGGCGGCTACGGCGGCTACCTCAACTTCGGCGCGGCAGTCTTCGCTGGAACCGGTGCGTACACCGCCGCGTGGCTCAACTCCGAGTTCGAATGGACCCTGTGGCAGACCCTCATCCCGGCGGCGTTCGCCGCGGCGTTCGTCTCCCTCATCATCGGCTATGCAACGCTGCGACTGCGCAGTCACTACTTCGCGATCTTCACCCTGGTGCTGACCTTCCTCGCGATGGTCGTGGTGAAGAACTGGCCGGCTCTCGGTGGCGCCATCGGGCTCTTCACCGACGTCGAGGGCGACTTCAATTCACGCGGGCTCGCCAGCCTGTTCTTCTATGTGCTGTTCGGGCTGGCGATCCTCGCCACCGTCATCGCCTACCTGGTCGAGCACTCCAACTTCGGCTACGCGCTGAGAGCGATCAGCGAGGACGAGCCGGCGGCCCAGGTCCTCGGCGTCAAGACGACGTCGGTGAAGCTGCGCGCGCTGCTCATCGGTGCGGCGCTCGGCGGCCTCGCCGGTGCGGTCTACGCGTTCTTCACCGGTTACATCGAACCGGCCGGCACGTTCAGCCTTGACCTGGCTCTCGACATCGTCCTGGTCTGTGTCATCGGCGGCATGCGGTCGTGGCTGGGACCGCTGATCGGCTCGATCATCGTGGTCTTGCTCGAGCAGTTCCTGCGCGTCGTCGTGCCCAACCTGCACCTATTCGGCCTGGACATCCCGGCCGAGACCAACCGTCTCGTCCTCGGCGTGCTGCTGCTGGTCTTCGCACTCTTCATCCGACGCGGTGTGGTCGGGCTATTCGTGCAGCGCCGCGGCCGTGTCGTGAGCGTTTAGCAAGTTGGTGAATAATGGTCGACGTGGGGGCGTCGCCGGGGCACGCTAGCGGCAGCGGCTCGTCGCATCCGACGGTCACGGCGAAAGACGTCGCGCGTCTCGCTGGCGTGCACCCGTCCACCGTCAGCCGCAGCCTCGATCCGGTGCAGTTGTCCCGGATCAGTCCGTCAACGCGCGCACGCGTCGTGGCCGCAGCAGAGACGTTGGGCTACCTTCCGCACTTCGCCGCCAGCAGCTTGCGCAGACAGCGGAGCCTGTCGATCGGCGTCATCACACCCAGTTACAGCAACCCCATCTACGGTGAACTGCTCCACGGGATCAGCGTCGAACTGGAACAGCAAGGCTACGTCGGTCTCATCGTCGAGAGCCCCGACGAGTCCAGAACCCTGCCGACGGTGCTGGCGCGGCTTCGTGCGCGCCAGGTGGACGGGATAATCTGCGCGTCGGGCAGGAGGGCAGACGCGCCCGCGCTCAGGGAGCTCAGAGCCGCCGGGGTGCCACTGGTCCAGGTGCTTCGCTGGGTTGATGGGATTGACGCGCCGGTGGTCGAGTGTGACGACGAGTTTGGAGCAGCCCTCGCTGCGCGGCACCTCCAGGACACCGAGCATCGGATGGTCCTCGAACTGCCGGGGCCGTCAGACAACATCAACTTCCGCCTCCGCTCGCAGGGCTTCGCTGCAACCCTCGCCGGATCCCGCAGCACTCACCAGCGAAAACACGACGTCGTGGCGAAAGCGCCCACAACAGAAGAGGGCAAGCGGATGATGCGCTCGCTGATCAGTGCGGGAGCGCTCGAGGGGGTCAGCGCGGTGTTTGCACACAATGACCTCTTGGCCATCGGCGCTATCGACGCCATCGAAGAAGCCGGCCTGCACTGTCCGGAGGACGTGTCCGTGATCGGCTTCAACGACAACCCGCTGACTGATCACCTCAGCCCGGCGCTGACGACTGTCCGGCTGCCGAGCGCCGAAATGGGCCGACTCGCTGCCCTCCGGATGCTGCAGGAGATCAGCGGCGATGGTGACCTGCCGAGCCGGCTCTCCCTGCCGCCGGAGCTGGTCGTCCGCGCCTCTACTCGGCCGCGTTCCTGAAAGCGGGCTCTACCGGCTGGGGTCGATCAGGATCTTCCCCTGAACCGTTCCCGATGCGAGCTCATCGAGTGCGCTGGGCACCGCATCAAGCGACCGAACCGAGTCCAGCATTTCAGCGGCCACGTTTGAAGATGCGAGGATCTCGAGTGCATCCGGGATGTCAACCGGAGTCACCAGCGCGTTGGTCGTGTCAAGGGTGATCTCGCGCAGCACGATGGCATGCGGGTCGAATTCGAGCGGCTTCGCAGACATCCCGACGGCCAGTACGCGGCCGCCGGTTCGGCAATAGCCGAAGCAGGCGATCAGCAAGCCCGGTGCGCCGCTGGCCTCGATGACGACGTCGAATCCTTCCGCATCCGGTTCACCCCCGGTGCGAGTGTTGAGGACCTCGTCCGCGCCAAGCCGCCGAGCTCGTTCGAGCTTCACGTCGTCGATGTCGGAGACCGTGATGTGCAGGTCGGGGATAATGTGACGGAGCCCGGCGACCACGAAGCTGCCGATCGCCCCAGCCCCGGTCACCAGCACGCGGTCGCCCGCAACGGCTCCCGCGCGGCGCGCGGCATGCAACCCGACGGCGAGCGGCTGGGCCAGCCCCGCAGCGTCGGCACTGAGGCCATCCGGCACCGGGATCAGGTTGGCGACGGGGGAGACGACGAACTCGGCGTGACCGCCGTCCACCTGCAGTCCGAGCGTGAAGAGGCGCTCGCAGACGTTGATTCGCCCCTCGCGGCAGTTTCGGCACTCATTGCAGAAGATCTGTGCGCCACTCGCCACCATCGTTCCGGGCTTCAGGCCACTGCCATCCGGAGCCGTGACAACCTCGGCGACGATCTCATGCCCCGGAATCATTGGGCCCTTGTGGTGCGAGTGCGGGTGCTCACGCTCGAGCGGAATCATGATTGGACCGCTCGTCCACTCGGAGACATCGGTCCCGCACAGGCCGGAGCGGAGAACTCGCAGCAGCGCCTGGTCGTCTGCCGGTGTCGGCACTGGCACGTCCTCGATCCGGATGTCGCGCTGCCCGTAGAAGACAGCCGCCCGCATCGTGCTCCCGGCGGAGTTCACCATTGATTTCGCCCTTCTGACCCACGTCAATGTTCACTGACACTGTACACGGGTCAGAACGGGCGCGGCGGGGCTAGGAGCCGGTCCCGCCTCCCTCGCCCTTTCGGTACTGGTAGGGGTTGCTCAGGATCTCCGCCTCCGGGATCTCCGGATGCATGCCCGCCTGCCACGCTTCGTCACCGAGTTCTCTTTGCAGGTACTCGACGGTGTTCTCCAGCTTCGATCGCACCCCGGGCAGGTCACCCGCGATGAGCCGTCCATCGAACTTGACTGCCTCGCCACCGACAAGCACGGTGTGCACATCGCCGCGTCCGGCTTGGTAGACGAGGTGACCGTACGGGTTCACGATCGGGGTCATGGTCGGCGAGTAATCGTTCTTGATCAGCACGACGTCAGCGAGCTTGCCGCGTTCGAGGCTGCCGACCTGGTCCAGCTTGCCGATCGCGCGCGCGCCGCCGCGTGTCGCCCAGTCGACCACTTCTTCGACCCGGATGGTGGCGTGGGTGACGGTCTCGCCGCTCTGGTGTGCGATGTAGTGCTCGAGCGCCCGGTCCGCGCCGACCGTCGTGCGCATCGCCGAGAACATGTCCGAGCTGAACCACACGCTGGTGTCGATCGACAGGGACGCGGGGATGCCGTGCTTCCGCAGCGCCGCCGCAGGCGGGTAACCCTGCCCGCACGTCTGCTCGCTCTCGGTCGCGAGAGACACCGTGCCGCCCGTGGCGGCGATCTTCTGGTATGACTCGTCGCTCAGGGTTGCCGCGTGCACGTAGATGTAGCCGGGTTGCATCGCGCCGTTGTCGTACATGCGCTCGATGCCGGTGTCGTTGGTGGCACCCCAGACTCCGGCGTGGGTCGTCACGACAACCCCAAGCTCCCGCGCGGTCTGGAAGGCCGGCGCCTCGGGGAAGTCAGGGTCGCCCGGGACGTCGAACGCGATCTGCGCTCCGAACATCCGCGAGTCGTCGCGCGCCTTCTCGATGATTCGGCGGACCGGGGCATCCTGAGTCCACTCCCAAGGTGCGCCCGCGAGATTGCCGTACGCGAGCACGAAGCGTCCAGGCGAGCTCGCGAGCGAATCGAAGGCAGCCTCGCCGTGTTCCGGCGTGCGCAGACCATGCGACCAGTCGACGCTCGTGGTGACTCCGGACTCGAGTGCGTCAAGTGCCGACACCAGATTGCCCGCAGCGACATCTTCCGGACGGAACTTCATTCCGTGCTCGAGGTAGTACCAGACGAAGTACTGGGTCAAGGTCCAGTCGGCGCCATACCCGCGCATGGCGGTCTGCCACATGTGCCGATGGGTGTCGATCATCCCGGGCATCAGGATGCCGCCGGCGGCGTCGATCTCAAAGGCGCCGTCGGGTGCCGTCACGCCGGGGCCGACTTCGGCGATGCGGCCATCGACGACGAGTACGTCACCTTTCGGGATGACGGTGTGTGAGGCATCCATGGTGAGAACGATGCCGTTGCGGAAGATAATGGGTTGACCCGGTTGGGGGCCCTGGCGGTCGGACATGTGCGGCTCTCCTTCTAGGTAGCTCGCATGCGCTCGAGTTGCGAAAGCGATCCGCGAGCGCGCCGTCGGCGGCTCTGCCGATGTAGCACTAGCATGGCTCAACTGGGCTGGAATGGGAACGGATCCACCGCAATGACGCGACGCACCACGATCGACGATGTCGCCAGGCTCGCCGACGTGCACAAGGCGACGGTGTCACGGGCGCTCAATCCCCGAACCGAGCATCAGATCGGTCGTGAAACGGTTGAGCGTGTGCGCGCGGCGGCCGACAAGCTGGGCTATATACCGAACGCGATGGCGCGCGGCTTGCGCACTGCGAGTTCGATGACCATCGGCGTCATCCTGCCCGATCTGACCAACCCGTTGTTCCCTCCCATGGTTCGCGGTATCGAGGACTATCTCGAGCCGCGCGGGTACACCGCGCTTCTGGCAAACACCGACGACAATGAGGCCGCCGAGACCGCGGCGATCGGCTCATTGCTCGCTCGCCGTGTCGACGGGCTCATTGTCGCGTCGGGACACAGCGACTTCACAGCATTGGCGGAGGCGCGCGACGCCGGGGTGCATGCCGTTTTGCTGAACCGCGATGCTGGAGGAGTGCGCTTTCCACTCGTGGGCGGTGACGACGCGAACGGAATCCGCGAGGCGATGGCGCACCTCACCGATCTGGGCCACCGTGAGATCGTGCACATCGCTGGGCCTGAACGGCTGTCGACCAGCGTCACCCGGCGGGCGGCATTCGAGGCCGCGTGCGCGGCAAGGCCGGATGTCATCGGCCGCGTGGTCGAGGTCCCGTCGCTCACTATCGCATCCGGATTCGAAGCGATGACGGCAATTCTGGCGGCGGGTGGAGAGCGGCCGACAGCCATCGTTGCTGGCAATGACCTCATCGCGCTCGGCGTGCTGCGATCGCTGCGCGCGCACGGACTGTCCTGCCCGGACGACGCGTCGGTGGTGGGCTTCAACGACATGCTGTTCGCCGAAGACTTCACCCCGCCGCTGACCACCGTCAGGGTCCCGACGCTGCAGATGGGAAGGGAGGCGGCGAGGCTGCTGCTCGAGATCATCCAGAGCGGCGAGCAGCCCACCGCGGACGTGACGCTTCCCGTTTCGCTCGTGGTGCGGGGATCGACGGCGCCCGTCAGCCCTTGACATTCCCGTGCAGAGACACTTTACTTTTGTAAAGTAGCACTGAACACTCGACCGGACGAAGCCGTCCGCGACCCGACCCAGTGCGAAGCCGCATGCGCATCATGCGGCGGCTAGGAAGGGGACGCGCATGGCGAGGTTCGTTGTCCGTCGCGCTGACGAAGCGCAGTACCTGTCGCCCGGCCCACTCGCGCCGGAGGCGGTCGGTATGACCCGCTGGCGCGCTGTCGGCGAGGAGGATGGCGCTGCCCACACCGACTTCGGTCTCACCCGACTCGAGCCGGGCGGGTCCACCGCGACCCACGTGCACTCGTTCGAGGAGAGCTTCCACCTGATCGAGGGCGAGGTGATCCTCGCAACGCCAGAAGCGACCGTTCATCTGGTCGCGGGCGACTACGGCATCATCCCGATCGGCGTTCCGCACGCGTGGCGCGCGATCGGTGACACGGTCGCGGTCTGGTCCGATCTGTTCACCCCGCCGCGCGCGAGAGCGCTACGGCTCTGACACCTACCGGGTGCCTGAGCTGCCCGTCATCGACCCGGTGCGGGTGGATGCGCGTGACCCGCGCACCCGCTCGTTCGGCAACATCACGACCGAGCACATGAACCCGGGCAAGCAGTCGCAGGAGCTCCTCGCGGTCTCCGGGAGCATGCGCACGGCACTGCTCGTCTACACCGGCATCACGCTCAAGATGATGGTCGACTCCGATCTGGGCGCGAGCCTCGGCACGCTGTTCATGGTGCAGTACGAACCAGAGGGCAAGGCCGGCCCGCACGACCACCCGCTCGAGGAGGCCTACCTGATCCTCGACGGCGAGGTCATCTCGACCTTCGACGGCGAGGAGTTCCTGCTCCGGCCAGGTGACATCGCCTGGGCAGGCGTCGGGTGCGTCCACTCCTTCGCCGCGACCGGTGCCCAGGTGCGCTGGCTCGAGACACAGGCGCCGCAGATGCCGGCCCGCCACGCCTACCGCTTCGTGCGGGACTGGGACTACCTGAAGGATCAACTGGAGGAAGAGCTGTGACCGACCGCACCATTCTCATCGTCGGCGGTTCCGCCGGAATCGGCCTAGAACTCGCGAGGGACCTGATCGCCGGCGGCGACCGGGTGATCGTCACGAGCCGAAGCCAGGAGACCGCGGATGCCGTGGCATCCGAGCTGGGGGACCGCGCCACCGGGCTCACCATCGACCTGTCTGAGCCCGAGGAGATCGCCGCGCGGCTTGCCGGCGTCGGCAAGCTCGACGGACTGGTGCTGACCGCGATCGAGCGCGATGCAAACACGGTTCGTGACTATGACATGGACCGTGCTCGCCGGCTCATCACCCTCAAGCTCATCGGTTACACCGAAACCATTCACACCCTGCTCGACCGGCTCGAGCCGACCGTCGAGACCGGCATCGTGCTGTTCGGTGGACGCGCAAAGGACGCCCCGTATCCCGGTTCGACGACCGTGTCGACCATCAACGGCGGGGTCGACGGCCTCATGAACACCCTCGCGCTCGAACTCGCGCCCATCCGCGTCAACTCGCTCCACCCCGGCATCATCGGCGACAGCCCATTCTGGGCCGCCAAGCCCGAGGCGGTCGCCGGCTACGAGAAGCGCACCCCCGGCGGCCAGCTCGCGACGATGGCGGACATCGTCGACGCGACCAAGTTCCTGCTGTTCAACCGCGGCGTCTCGGCGCACAGCCTCAACGTCGACCGCGGCTGGCGCATCACCTGATTGACCCGATTCAACCAGCGTCCCCCCGGACGCGCATCACAGGCAAGGAGAATGCGATGAGTATCGCGACACGAGGCAACATGGGCGTGGACTGGGAAGCCCGCGTCGACTTCAACCGGCTGCGCGAGGAGCGGCTCGCGAGCCTGCGCGCTGAGCTCGAGCGTTCGTCGCTCGGTGCCCTCCTGGCGTTCGACTTCGGCAACATCCGGTACGCCTCCGCCACTCACATCGGCACGTGGGCGATGGACAAGCTCATCCGGTTCTGCCTGGTGACCCGCAACTCGGACCCGATCGTCTGGGACTTCGGGTCGGCGGCGAAGCACCACGACCTGTTCAACCCGTGGCTGCACGAGACGCACATGGAGGCGGATGCCGACCCGCACGCACCCCACCACGGCGCCACCAGGCCGCGCCTGGAGTCTGGCGCGCGTGCCGGGATCTCCACGCTGCGCGGTGCCTTCCCACCTTCAGCGGGAATCGCGGAGGAGGTCGCCCGCAAGGTCAAGCGCGAGCTCGAGAAGTTCGGCCTGCTGAACGAGCCGCTCGGCGTCGACATAGTCGAGCTGCCGATCCTGTTCGCGCTGCAGGCCGAGGGCATCCAGGTCGTCGACGGGCAGCAGGTGTTCCTCGAGGCGCGTCGCATCAAGACCGAGGACGAGATCACACTGCTCACCACCGCGGCCTCGATGGTGGACGCCGCCTACGACCAGCTGTACGAGTTCCTGCGCCCCGGCGTGCGGGAGAACGAGTGCGTCGGGCTCGTCGCCAAGGCGCTGTATGACCAGGGGTCGGAATACGTCGAGGGGGTCAACGCCATCTCGGGCGAGCGCTGCGCGCCGCACCCGCACGTGTATTCGGATCGCGCCTTGCGCCCCGGTGACCCGGCGTTCTTCGACATCCTGCACTCGTTCAACGGCTACCGCACGTGCTACTACCGCACCTTCGCGGTGGGCTCGGCGAGTCGAGCGCAGGTCGATGCGTACAAGCGCGCTCGCGAGTACATGGACGTCGCGATCGCCGCGGTCCGCCCCGGTGCGACAACCGCCGACGTCGTGAGCCTGTGGCCGAAGGCCCAGGAGTTCGGGTTCCCGGATGAAGAGGCGGCGTTCGCACTCCAGTACGGCCACGGCGTCGGGCTGTCGATCTGGGAGAAGCCGATCTTCTCCCGGCTGACGTCGCTCGATCACCCGGAGCCGCTCGAGGAGGGCATGGTGTTCGCGCTCGAGACCTACTGGCCGGCAGCCGACGGCTGGGGCGCAGCACGCATCGAGGAGGAGGTCGTGGTGACCGCCGACGGATGCGAGGTCATCACCAAGTTCCCGGCCGAGGACCTGCTGGTCGCCGGTGGCGGACGTTACTTCACGGTGAACGGGCCGCTGCCCGGCGTGCGCGACTCGCAGTCGCACCTGAACACACCCGAGGGTCGCGGCGAGACCACCAGCCGATAAGGAACTTCAATGGGCAGGATGCTGCCGGCGGGCATCATCCTGCCCTTCGCCGTCTTCTGGCAGACCTTCGATCGGTCGCTCGTGCTGCCGCTCGTGCCGGTGGTCGCCGAAGAGTTTGGCGCGTCGATCGCTGCGGCGGGCTCCGCCATCACCTTCCACGCCCTCGCGTACGCGATCCTTCCGGTGGTGTGGGGGTCCCTGTCGACCCGATGGGGCCGCGTTCGGATCCTCACGGTGTCGACGGGCATCGGCGCTGCTGCGAGTCTGGCGAGCGCGATGGCACCCGATCTCGTGACCTTCATCATTGCTCGCTCACTGGCGGGAATTGCGTTCGCTGCCACCTTTCCGGCGGTCCTGGTGTATTTCGCCGACACCTTGCCGCTCGGCCGACGGTCAGCCGCCATGTCCAACCTCGC
Source organism: uncultured Actinomycetota bacterium (assembly GCA_963702165.1). Taxonomy (GTDB): domain Bacteria; phylum Actinomycetota; class Actinomycetes; order Actinomycetales; family Microbacteriaceae; genus Terrimesophilobacter. The sequence continues at coordinate 2,648,997 of OY969722.1, forward strand.
GACAGCCGGCGCTCTCGGTATCGCCGCGGGTGTCCTCGGCGCCGGGGCGATGGCGGAGTGGACCTCCTGGCGGTTCATCTTCGGCGGCTTCGCGGTCGTCGCCACGCTCCTGGTGCCGGCGCTCGCGACACTCCCGGCGGCCGGTGACCACCGGGGAGAGCGAGTGCTCTCGCAGTTGGCAAGCCTGGTGCGCAACCGGTGGGCGCTGTGGCTGTACGCACTCACCGCGTTGGAGGGGTTCCTGCTCATCGGCGTATTCAACCTCCTGCCTGTGGTGCTGCAGCAGGCGGGCGAAGGCGTCTTCGTGTCGGGACTGGTGACCGCGTCGTTCGGTGTCGCGGTCGTCGCGGTCAGCCAGGTCATGAAGCTCTTCGTCGCGCGGACCCCTGGCTGGCTGCTGATGCTCGCGGCCGGGGTGACGGTGATTGCCGCGTTCGGGATGCTGTCGTTCGCGGTATCGCTGGTGAGCGTCCTGATCGGCGCGACGCTCATGGGGGTTGCGTGGGCGCTCGGCCATACAACGCTGCAGACCTGGATGACGGATGCTGCAGCCGACGCGCGTGCGCTCGGCATGACCTTCTTCGCGATCTCGCTCATGGCGGGCGCATCGCTTGGTGCTGCGGCTGGAACCATGGCCGCCGACCAGCATGCCTTCGGGCTGCTCTTCGCCGTCTCGCTCGCGGGTGCCGTGATATTCGGCATCGCGGGCACGTTGTCCCGAGCCCGCTACCGCCCCGCTGCAGAGCGCCCACCATGGTGAGTAGAACGGATTGTGTGCAGTGACAGTTCATGCCAATGTGCAGTCCGACTTGACACTTGCGCAATCGGTTGCTTGACTCTCCCAAACAAGTATTCCCCCCAGCCCACCCCGACGATGTGGAAGGTTTGAGAACCCGGTGTTCACACCCGTATTCCTGGCCGAGCAGACGCTCAACGGACTGAGCTTCGGCGCGCTGCTCTTCCTGCTCGCCAGCGGCCTCACTCTCGTATTCGGCCTCATGCGCATCGTCAACCTGGCGCATGGGGCGTTCTACATGATCGGCGGGTACCTCGGCGTCGTCGTCGCGGGCCTGACCGGCAACCTCTTGCTCGCGGTACTCACCGGCGTGGTCGTCGTCGCGGTGACCGCCTTCATCGTCGAGGTCGTGCTGCTGCGCTTCGTCCGCGGTCAGGAGCTGCCAGAGGTGCTCCTCACGGTGGGCGTCTCCTTCGTCATCGCCGACCTGTGTCTGGCGATCTTCGGCGGCGACCCGCACTCGCTGCCGTCGTCGGCCGGGATTCAGGGATCCATGACGATCGGCGACCTGACCTACCCGTGGTACCGCATCTTCGTGATCGGCGTTGCCATCGCGATCGGGATCGCGCTCATCGTCGTCCAGAACCGCACACGCATCGGCGCTGTCGTGCGTGCGGGCGTTGACGACCGGGAGATCATCTCGGCGATGGGCGTGAACATCGGGTGGGTCTTCACCGGAATGTTCGTCGTCGGCGCCGCGCTCGCGGCCATCGGCGGCACCATCGGCGCGGGCGTGCTCAGCATCCGCTCCGGGCATCCAGGACGAGGTGCTGCTGTATGCGCTCGTCGTCGTCATCATCGGCGGGCTCGGCAGCGTGACCGGAGCCGCCGTCGGCAGCGTGCTCATCGGCCTGATCGATGCGTTCGCCAAGGCCTGGATCCCTGAACTCGTCCTACTTCACCATTTTCGCGCCGATGGCGCTCGTGCTCGTGCTCCGGCCGACCGGACTGTTCGGGAGGACAACATGACCCGCACCCGCGCCATCAGCGGCGGCGCGATCGTCGCGCTGCTCGCCGTCGCCGTCGCCCTCCCGTACATCGGGGCCACGTCCTACGTCATCTCCTTGGTCTCGACGATCCTCATCGCGGGGATGCTCGCGTCGAGCCTCAACTTCCTCGTCGGCGACGCCGGGATGGCGTCGCTCGGGCACGGCGCGATCGCCGCGGCCGCGGCGTACGGCGCCGGGTGGGCGTCGAAGCAGGGCCTCGATCCTGGGACGCAGGTGCTCATCGCGCTCGGCATCACCCTCGTCGTGTCCTTCATGTACGGCATCCTGTCGATGCGCACGAGCGGCATCTACTTCCTGATGGTCACGCTCGCGCTCGGCATGGTCGTCTACGGCCTCGCCTTCCGGCTGGTCGCCGGTCACCGGCGGCGAGAACGGCATCTCCGGCATCAAGCGACCCGAGTTCATCGGGGAGTACTGGACCTTCTACTACTTCGTCTGGTCGCGGCGTTCGTGCTCACGACGGCGCTGCTGTGCGGTGGTCAGCCGCTCGCCGTTCGGCGCGAGCCTGCGCGGTATCCGGGACAGCGAGACGCGCATGCGCAGCCTCGGGCTACTCTGTGCCCGCCTACCGGCTCGGCGCGTTCATGATCTCGGGGACGGTCGCGGGCTTCGCCGGTCTGCTTTCGGTCTGGCTCACCCACTTCGTGAGCCCGTCGACGGCCGGCGTGCACCGCTCGGTGCTGCTCATCGTCATGGTCATCCTCGGCGGGGTCGGCACGGTGTTCGGGCCGCTGATCGGCGCGGCCGTCGTCGTGCTCGTCGAGAACGTGCTCTCCAACGAGGTTGAGCGCTGGCCAACCGTGCTCGGCCTGATCTTCATCCTCGTGATCCTGTTCGCACGTGCGGGCATCGTCGGCAGCTTCAACAAGCTCATTGGGCGCGTGAAGCGGCGGGCAACCGGCACCCCAAGTCCGCCAGCTGAAGCAGAGCTGGTAACACCGTCCGGCGCACCCGTGTCCGAACGCAATCACACCCCATAAGAAAGGAAACCCGATGATGTCAACGAAGATGTCGCCTCGCGGGCGCTGGTCCGCGATCGTCGGCCTCGGTGCCGCAGCGGCGCTCGCTCTCACCGCATGTGCGCCCCCCGGGGCAAGCCCATCCGGAGACGACGCGAAGGTAGACACCAGCACCCTGAAGGTCGGCTACATCTCGCCGATCACGGGCAACTTCGCCATCGCCGGTCAGGAGATGGTGGACGGCTGGGACCTCTACTGGGAGGTCAACGGCGACCGAGGTCAACGGCGTCACGGTCGAGACCATCGTCGAGGACGACGCCGGCAACCCCGAGATCTCGCTCACCAAGGCGAAGAAGCTCGTCGAGCTCGACGAGGTCGACGTCGTGGTCGGCCCGCTGCTGGCCAACACGGCACTCGCGGTCGCCGCCTACACCTCGAGCGTCGGCGTCCCGAACCTGCACCCGGTCGCCGCAGCAGACGACCTGACGCAGCGGTCCGCGAACGACTTCACGGTGCGCACCGGATCGATGTCCGCTTCGCAGATGCACTTCCCCGGCGGCGTCTGGGCCGGCGATGAGGGCTACAAGACGGCCGTCACGCTGTGCCCCGACTACGCGTTCGGCTGGGAATCCTGCGCCGGCTTCAAGCAGGGCTTCGAGCAGAACGGCGGTGAGGTCACCGCGCAGTACTGGTACCCGAACGGCACGTCGGACTTCTCCACCTACGTGTCGCAGATCCGCGCTGCGGGAGCGGACATCGCGTTCGTGACCACCGCAGGTGGCGCGCCCGGTCCCGGACTTCCTGCGAGCTTCATCGGTCTCGGTCTCGGTGACACGCAGGACCTGCTGATGAACTGCTGCTCGCTCGACCAGGCCACGCTGCGTGCGCTCGGGAACGAGGTGAAGGGCTTCCACTCGGTCAGCAACTGGGCAGAGGGCCGTGACAGCGACGTCGTGCGCGAGTTCAACGCGGCCTACGGTGCCAAGTTCGACGGCAAGATCCCGTCGCTGAACGTGGCTGGCGGCTACATGACCGCGAGCCTGGTTGCCAAGGTGCTCGAGGAGCACGGCTACGTGACCGGCGACGACCTGGTCGCGGCGATCTCGTCCCTCACCGTCGAGGACAGCATCCTCGGCGCAGGTGTCGTTCGACAAGTACCACAACCCCATCGCTCCGGTGTACATCCGCGAGGTTCAGGAGATCGACGGCAAGCTGTACAACGTGCCGATCAAGACCTTCGACGCCGTGGACCAGTGGCTGGGCAAGACCCCTGAAGAGGTTCTCGCCCAGCGAGTCCTACTCGCAGAGCTTCCAGGGCTAATGAGTAACGCGACGATGTCGGCGACGGTCCCGGGCCCGCAAGGGTCCGGGGCCGGCGCCCCCGCGCTCGTCATCTCCGGGCTCGGGAAGCGCTATGGCGGTGTACAGGCCGTCGACGGGATCTCGCTCGAGCTGGGATCGAACGAGCGCATCGGGGTGATCGGACCGAACGGTGCTGGCAAGACCACGCTGTTCAAGATGATCGCCGGCGACGTCGCTCCCACCGCAGGAACGGTCGAGCTGTTCGGCAACGACGTGACACGCACCGGCACGGCACGTCGTGCCCGGATGGGCGTCGGCCGCACGTTCCAGGTCTCCAACCTGTTCCGTGACATGTCGGTGATCGACAACGTGCGCGTCGCCGCCCGCGGTGGCAGCAGCAAGGCGCGCATCTTCTGGTGGCCGCAGCTGCCCACCGACGACGTGTCCCAGCGCGCGGCGGAGGCACTGGAGTCCGTCGGCCTCATCGACCGCCGTGACGACCAGGTCTCGGACCTCTCGCACGGCGAGCAGCGGCAGCTGGAGATCGCGATGGCCCTGGCCAGCGAGCCGAAACTGCTGCTCCTCGACGAACCGGCGGCTGGGCTCTCTGCCGCGGAGCGGACGACCCTGCGGCAGCTGATCGAAGAGCTGCCGCGGACGTTGCCCATCCTCCTCATCGAGCACGACATGACCCTTGCTCTCGGGCTCACCGACCGGGTCATGTGCATGGAGAACGGACGTCACGTCGTGACCGGTACCCCTGACGAGGTCCGCGAGCACGAGACGGTCAAGGAGATCTACCTCGGAAGGCGTGACAAGAAGTGACTTTGGACGTGACGGGCCTGCACGTCGGCTACGCGACGGCGAAGGTGCTCCACGGCGTCGACCTGACGGTCGGCCGTGGGGAGAGCATCGCGCTGCTCGGGCGCAACGGCATGGGCAAGACCACGCTAGTCCGGGCGATCTGCGGGCTGCGTCCTCCGACGATCACTGCGGGCTCGATCAAGTACGACGGCGTCGACATCTCCCGGAAGTCCAGCTTCCAGGTGTCGAGGGCCGGTATCGCGCTGGTGCCGCAGGGCCGGCGGGTGTTCGGCTCGCTCACCACGCACGAGAACCTCACGGTCGTTCCGCGGCGCCGCGCCGCGTCCAAGGATGACCCGTGGACGGTCGAGCGCGTGTTCGACTTCTTCCCACGGCTCGCCGAGCGGTCGAAGTCCATGGCACGCTCCCTGTCAGGGGGCGAGCAGCAGATGCTCGCCATCGGACGTGCGCTGATGACCAACCCGAGCCTGCTGATCATGGATGAGCCGAGCGAGGGGCTCGCGCCGAGCGTGCTCGATGTCATCCAGGACCGGCTGGCCGGTCTGAGCGCGTCGGGACTCTCGATCCTCATTGCAGAGCAGAACGTCGACCTCGCGCTCGACATCGCCAGCAGGGTCGTCGTGATCGACGACTCCGGCACCATCGCCTGGAACGGCAGCTCGGACGCGCTTCGCGCCGACAGCGCCGCGCTCGAACAGCACCTGAGTATCTGACAGGAGCGAGAGGGATGTCTACGCCAGCGCTGGCCGGAAGCCTTCCGGTGGTGGATCTCGTGCTCCGCGGCGGGACGGATCTCCACCTTCGCCGACCCCGAACGGGGCGCGGGCGAGGTGGAGGCGATCGCCATCGCCGGTGGCCGCGTGGTCGCGGTCGGCACCGATGCAGAGCTGGCGGCACACGCGGAACTGGCTGAACGGGTCATCGAACTCGACGGTCGTCGCGTCATCCCCGGTCTCAACGACTCCCACATCCATGCGGTCCGCGGCGGGGTCTCCTGGACGCGCACCGTCCACTGGGAAGACGTGCGGTCGATCGCCGACGGGCTGGAGCGCATTCGGCAGGACGCGGCCCGCCGCGGCCCGGGAGAATGGGTCAGTGTCGTCGGCGGCTGGCACTCGTCGCAACTCGCCGAGGGTCGTGCCCCGACCAGGGCCGAGCTCGACGCCGTGGCGCCGGAGAACCCCGTGTACGTGCAGGAGCTCTACGATCTCGGCGTGCTGAACACGCGCGGGCCTTGTGGCCTGCGACTGGAACGACTCCTCCGACGATCCGGCGCGCGGTCGGCTCGACCGCGGAGCTGACGGCGCGGCTCACCGGCCGAATCCACGGCGTCGGGGCGTTCTCGGTTCCGCTTGCGATCGCGCTCGACGCAGAGCCGGAAGAGTCGGAGGACGGCGTGCGGGCAATGTTCGCGGCGTTCGCCCGGCACGGCCTGACCGGTGTCGTGGACGGCGGCGGCCTGCTGGTGACGCCACGCGACTACGACCCGATTTACGCGGTGTGGCGGCGCGGCGAACTCGACGTCCGCACCCGGATCTTCCTGTCCGCGTGGACCCGGGGCGGCGAGGTCGCCGACATCGAGCAGGTCACCGCTCTCGTGCAGCCGGAAAGCGGTGACGGCATGCTCCGCATCGCCGGCATCGGCGAGATTCCGCATCTCGGCTGCCACGACATGGAGGGCCTCGACCCGTTCACCCTGACCGACCAGTCCCACGCGGAACTGGTCGAGATCGTGCGGCTGTGCGCCGAGCGTGGCTGGCGCATGAGCATCCACGCCGTCCTCGACGACACCCTCGGCCGCATCCTCGACGCGTGGGAGCAGGTCGAGGAGGAGACCGGCCTGGTCGCGGGCCGCGGGTTCTCCATCGTGCATGCCGACGAGGCATCCCCGGGCAACCTCGAGCGCCTCGCGCGACTGGGCGCGGGCGTGCTTGTGCAGAGCCGCCTGGTGCTCAAGGGCTCCGACTACGTCGCCGCGTGGGGTGAGGAAGCCACCATGGCCGCGCCGCCCATCGGCGACCTGCGCGAGGCAGGCATCCCCATCGGCGGCGGAACGGATGCGACACGCGCCAACTGGTTCTCGCCGTGGTCGGCGATCTGGTGGCTCGTCACGGGCGGCACGCTGGACGGCGCCGGCGTCCGCGATGAGCGGCACCGGATGTCCCGCGAGCAGGCGATCGCCGCGTACACGCGCGATGCGGCCTGGTTCACCGGCGAGACCGGCCATCGCGGCCGGCTGCTGCCCGGCTACGACGCGGACCTGTGCGTGCCCACCCTCGATCCTTTCGCGTGCTCGGATGACGAGCTCCGCGACATCCTCAGCGACCTCACCGTCATGGGCGGTCGCATCACCCACGACTCCGGCGCCTTCGCCGCGAATCGATAGAACCACCGAAGCAGGAGGCAGACATGACTGAAATCCCCGCGCCGCGCCGAGTCGGCAACGCTGACATCATCCACCACGAGGGCTATGACGACTCGATCGTCAGCCCGTTCGTGCCCGCGATCCGCACCGTCTCCAACGCCCGGCTGGTCTTCATCAGCGGGGTGACCGGCGCGCCCGTCTACCACGACCACCCGCACGTCGCCGAGGTGTTCGACGCGATGCCGATGGACGCCCAGGGGCAGGTCGCCAACGCCTTCGACCACCTCGACCAGGCGCTCAAGGCCGCGGGATGCGAGCGGCACGATGTCGTCAACATGATCAGGTTCTTCTCGAACATCGATGAGGACCAGGACGTGGTCAACAAGCACCAGAAGGAGTGGTTCGGCGGTCACATCCCGACGAGCACGACCGTCGAGGTGGTGCGCTTCGCGACCGACCCGCGCTTGCGCTTCGAGTTCCACGTGGTCGCTGCTGCTCCGGCTTCCTGAGCCCACCGAATTCGTACTACAGTTCCAAACACGCTTATATCCGCAATCGATTGCACCGCCACTCCGGCGGGACGCACCACACCTGAAGGAGTACTTGAAATGACTGACACCAAACCCACCGTCGGCTGGATCGGCGCCGGGCGTATGGGCTACCAGCTGGCCAAGCGCCTGCTGGATGCCGGCTACGACGTCGCCGTCTACAACCGCACGCGCGCCAAGGCCGAGCCGCTCACCGAGTTCGGCGCGACGATCGTCGACCACCCGGTCGAACTGGCCGGTCGCGACATCGTCTTCAGCATGGTGTCGGCGCCGAAGGACCTCGAGCAGGTCATGCTCGGCGAGAACGGCCTGCTCACCGACACCGAGCGCGCCCCGAAGATCATCGGCGACGCGTCCACGGTGTCGGTCGAGGTGAGCGAGAAGGTGCGCGCCGTCGCCGAGTCGCGCGGGACCGGCTTCCTGGCCACGCCGGTCTCCGGCAACCCGAAGGTGATCGCGGTCGGGCAAGCTCACCGTCGCCGCCTCCGGTCCGCGTGAGGTCTACGACGTCGCCGAGCCGCTGCTTGCGACCTGGGGCCGCGGCGTCACCTACGTCGGTGAGGGCGAGGTCGCACGCATCGTGAAGATCGCGCACAACGTGTTCCTCGGCGTCGTCATCCAGTCGATGGCGGAGATCACGGTGCTGGCCGAGAAGGCTGGCGTGAAGCGTGCGGACTTCCTGTCGTTCCTCAACGACTCGGTCATGGGTTCGGTGTTCTCGCAGTACAAGACGCCGGCGCTCGTGAACCTGGACTTCACGCCGACGTTCACCAACGTGCTGCTGCAGAAGGACTTCGACCTGGGCCTTGAGGCGGCGCACGAGCTGGGTGTCGTCATGCCGGTCGCGAGTGTGACTCGCAACCTGGTCGCGCAGGAGGTCGGCAACGGCAACGTCGATCAGGACTTCGCCTCGCTCATCCTCACGGTCGCCAGGCGGCTCGGGCCTCGACATCGCGTCCGAGAACGCTCAGGTGAGCGACGGCCTCGAGGTCGAGTAATGGGAGCGCACCACGGTCACGGCGGGAGCCGGGCGTTCGAGCGCCCGTGCCTCCCGCCCGGCCGGGGTGCGCCCGCTCGGCGCCCCCGGTCAGAACGCGGTCGACTACGAGCACCGCGTCGACTTCGACCGACTGCGGGACTACCGGCTGGCGCGCGCGAAGGCGGCGCTGGAGGCGAGCGAGTGCGGCGCGTTCCTGCTGTTCGACTTCTACAACATCCGGTACACGACGCAGACCTGGATCGGCGGAGCGCTCGGCGACAAGATGATCCGCTACGCGCTGCTCATGCGCGGGCATGAGCCGATCCTCTGGGACTTCGGCTCGGCGGTGAAGCACCACAAGCTCTACTCCGACTGGGTGCCCGAGGAGAACTACCGGGCCGGCTTCCTCGGCTTCAAGGGTGCTGTCGCACCCGAGGGCGGCGCCGGGCTCATGGTCGACGCGGTGGCGGAGATCAAGTCGCTGCTGACCGAGGCGGGGCTGGCGGATGCGCCGCTCGGCATCGACATCGTCGAGCCGCCGTTCCTGTTCGAGCTCGAGCGGCAGGGCATCCGGATCGCGGATGCGCAGCAGCCGATGCTCGACGCGCGCGTGATCAAGAACCAGGACGAGATCATGCTGCTGAACCAGGCGGCAGCGATGGTCGACGGCGTCTACCAGGACATCGTCGACGCGCTCAAGCCCGGCGTGCGGGAGAACGAGATCGTGGCGCTCGCCAACAAGCGGCTGTACGAGTACGGCAGCGACCAGGTGGAGGCGATCAACGCGATCTCGGGGGAGCGGTGCAACCCGCACCCGCACAACTTCACCGACCGCATCATCCGCCCCGGCGACCAGGCGTTCTTCGACATCATCCACTCGTTCAACGGCTACCGCACGTGCTACTACCGCACGTTCGGGGTCGGCTGGGCGACCGAGAGTCAGCGCGACGCGTACAAGCAGGCGCGCGAGTGGATGGATGCCGCGCTCGACGCCCTGCGACCGGGTGTCGGAACCGACCAGGTGGCGCAGGTGCTGCCGAAGGCCGAGGAGTTCGGGTTCGAGAACGAGCTCGCGGCGTTCGGACTGCAGTTCGCGCACGGCCTCGGACTCGGCCTGCACGAGCGGCCGATCATCTCACGGCTCAACTCGATGAAGGACCCGGTCGAGCTGAAGGCGGGCATGGTCTTCGCGATGGAGACCTACTGCCCGGCCTCTGATGGCTCTTCCGCGGCGCGGATCGAGGAGGAGGTCGTGGTGACCGACTACGGCATCGAGGTCCTCACCAAGTTCCCCGCGCAGGAACTGTTCGTCGCAAACCCGTACTGACACCGATGATCACCGTGGAGCGGCTGCAGACGAGCCGAATTCGCCTGAATGCCCGGGTTGCCGGGGAAGGCGAGCTGGTGCTGCTGCTCCACGGGATCACCGCCGGTGCGGTGGTCTGGGATCCGGTGATCGCCGATCTTGCGCGTGATCACCGGGTCGTCGCGATCGACCAGCGCGGGCATGGCGCCTCCGAGCATCCTGACACCGGCTACACGGCCGACGACTACGTCGCCGACGTCGCCGCGGTGCTCGACGAGCTCGGCCCGGCCCGCGCGGTCGTCGGCCATTCGCTCGGCGGGCGCAACGCGATCCTGGCCGGCGCGGCGATGCCGGAGCGCATCGGGTCGGTCGTCTCCGTCGATTACGCGGCCACGATCGAGAAAGCGGTCTTTGACTCCCTGCGCACCGCGCGGAGCGCGGGAGAGGGTGCGCTCCCGGACGCCGACAGCGTGCGCACTGCCATCCGAGCGCGTTCGGCGCTGCTCCCGGATGACGCGGTCGAGCGTCGCGCCGAACACCTGTTCACCGCGGCCGATGGCGGCTACCGGCCGCTGGCCTCCGCGGCGGCGATTGCTCAAACGCTAGAGACCATGGATGTCGACCTGGCGCCTGCGCTTGGCCGCAGCACGGTGCCGATGCTGCTGATCCGCGGCAGCAGGAGCCCGTTCCTGAGCGAGGCGGCCTTCATCCGGAGCCTGTGGTTACGTCATGACCTCTTCGGCGCTGTGGTGGCTGGCGCCGACCATTTCGTCCCCGAGGAGCGGCCGGCGGAGGTCACCCGGCTGATCCGGCAGTTCATCGCGAGGAACTGACTCGCGGGCGGTGTCAGAGCTCGTAGTCGACGACAGCCTTGTCGCTGCTCACGCGCGGGACCACGTTCTGCAGCACGCGGACATGCTCCGGATGCGCCTGGTAGGCCGCAAGCGCCTCCCACGAGTCATGCTCGCTCACGAGCGTCGCGTGCCAGTGGAAGTCGATTCCGCTGCCGTCGGCAACGACCCGCAGCGATCGCACGCCCGGGATCACCTCGGCAAGCGGTTCCAGCGCGCGCGCGAGTTCCGCCACACCGTGGGCACGGGCGGCCTCGTCGTCGCCGGTCATCTTGAATAGGACAATGTGACGGATCATCTGCACTCCAGGGCTGGTTTCGGTGAACACTGTTCAGTGGCACGATACATTGAGTACGCACGGCCTGCGATGGGGAGGCCGCTGGGAGAGGACACGCGATGAATGCGGAACTAGGGCGACGGATACGCCAAGCCCGGCTCGCTCAAGGACTGAGCCTCCGCGCGACCGCGGCGCACGCCTCCGTCTCGCCGAGTCTGCTCTCCCAGGTCGAGACCGGCAAGGTGCAGCCGTCGGTGAGCACCCTCTACGCGATCGTCACCTTCCTCGGCCTGTCGGTCGACGACCTGCTCGACAACAAGCCGACCCCCGGAAGTCGCGGGAAGCCGCAGGGCGGCGAGCCCGTGCAGCACGGTGCTGACGCCCCCGTCATCGTGATGGAGAACGGCGTGACCTGGCAGCGCCTGGCCGTGATGGAGGCCGCTGGCGGCGTTGCCGGGGTGCTCGCCACTTACCAGCCGGGCGGCGCGAGTTCCGTGGACGAGTCGCACATGCGCCACGAGGGCGTCGAGTATGGCTACCTGATCGAAGGCGAGCTCACGCTCAAGCTGGACTTCGAGACGTACGTTCTGCGTGCGGGAGACTCTCTCTGCTTCGATTCGCGTCGGCCCCACTTCTACATCAACCGCACCGATTCGGTCGCCAAGGGCGTCTGGTACGTCGTCGGCGGCGTCGGTGCTGCACACGACCCTGGTGAGGTGCGGACCGCGGTCGACGTTCTCGACGCCATGAGCCGGATGCCGGTCAATGGGACAAGCGAGCGGTGAACGACTTGCAGTGGGATGTCATCGGAAGCCGGGTGCGTGAGGCTCGCGTCGCGGCGGGAATCTCAGCGCGCGAACTCGCACGCCGCATCGGCGTTTCTCCCAGCCACGTGTCGCAGGTCGAGCGGGGCATCGGCGCGTTCAGCGTCCCAGCTCTTTATGCGGCCGCACGCGAGATCGACCTCTCGCTGCACGACCTGTTCGACCCGCCGCAGGAGGCCCTGCCTCCGGTTGCGCAGGAAACGCTGCATGATCTCGACGCCGACGGCGTGGTCCAGCGCGCCGGGCAGCATCCGACGATCCAGTTGAGCGACGGTCCGCGGTGGAGCCGGCTCAACGTGGCAGCGGAAGCGGATGCCGAATTCCTCGAGGTCATCTACCAGCCAGGAACCAGGGTCCTGCCGGACTACATCCGGCACGAGGGTCGGGAGTACGGCATCGTCATCTCGGGCGCCCTGGACGTCGAGGTCGACGGCGTGCGGACGACCCTGAACGCGGGCGACTCGATCGTGTTCGACTCGCAGCGCCCGCACCGGTTCTGGAACGAGTCGGAGGCTGAGGTGGTGCGCGCCATCTGGTTCGTGCGCGACAGCGAACCAGGTGACGCGGCACCTCATGCGTGAGCTCAGCCCTTCCAGATGCTCTTCAGGTTGCTGAACTCGCGGAGCCCCTCGGCGGACAGTTCGCGACCGACACCGGAGTCCTTGACTCCGCCGAACGGCAGCTCCGGGTAGGAGATCGACATGCCGTTGACGAACACGGCGCCCGCGTCGAGACCGCGGACGAAGAACGCCTCGTCGTCATCGTCCTGCGTCCAGACCGCCGAGCTCAACCCGAAGGTCGTGTCGTTGGCGACGCGCAGCGCGTCCTCGGCGTCACTCGCGCGGTACACCGCGGCGACCGGCCCGAACGCCTCCTCGGCGTACAGGCGCATCTGCTGGGTGATGCCGGTGATCACGGTGGGCGGGTAGAACCAGCCCGGGCCGTCCGGCTGCGCTCCGCCGGTGGTGATCGTCGCGCCCTTGGCTGCGGCGTCCTCGACCAGTTCGGCGAGTTCGTCACGACCGGATGCGGTCGCCAGCGGACCGACCTCGGTGCCGTCGTCGAACGGGTCGCCGACCTTGAGCGCGGCCATCGCGGCGGTGAACTTCTGCGACGAACGCGTCGTAGACATCCGTGTGCACGATGAAGCGCTTCGCGTTGATGCAGGCCTGGCCGTTGTTGGCGGTGCGCGAGGCCACAGCGGTCGCGACCGCCTTGTCCAGGTCGGCGCTCGGCATCACGATGAACGGGTCGGAGCCGCCCAGCTCGAGCACGACGTGCTTCACCTCGGAGCCGGCGATGGACGCCAGGGATCGCCCGGCGGGTTCGGATCCGGTGAGGGTCGTCGCGACCACCCGGCGGTCGCGCAGCACGCCCTCGACCCGGGACGCCGGAATCAGCAGCGACCGGAAGGCGCCCTCGGGGAAGCCCGCGCGCTCGAACAGCGTGTCGAGGTACAACGCTGCCTGCGGGACGTTGGAGGCGTGCTTGAGCAGCGCGGTGTTGCCGGCCATCAGCGCGGGCGCCGCGAACCGGATCACCTGCCAGATGGGATAGTTCCACGGCATGACCGCGAGCACGACGCCGATCGGCTCGTGCCGGGTGTAGGCCGCGGAGGCGCCGACGACGCTCGGGTCCGACGAGCTGCCCGGCCGGTGAGGAACTCCTCGGCGTGCTCGGCGTAGAAGCGCATGGTGTTGGCCGACTTGCGCACCTCTGCGCGCGCCTGCACGATCGTCTTGCCCATCTCGGTGGTGAGCATCCGGGCCGCGCTTTCGACGTCGGCCTCGAGCAGGTCGGCTGCCGCCCGCATCCACTCGGCGCGTGTGGCGATCGTGGTCGACTTCAGTGCCCGGAAGGCCGAGTGTGCCTGCCCGATTCTGGCATCCACCTCCGCTTCGCTGTGCGCGTCGAACTCCTGCTCGACGACGCCTGTCGTCGGGTTGATGGTCGCGATTGCCATGTGGTACGCCTTTCGTTGTCTGCGCGTCAGCGCGCGGTGATGGTTTCGAACAGTTCCGGATGCCGGGAGAGCTGGCGCCGGGTGCGCCGGATGTGCCCGGCGAGCACCCGCTCGGCGTCCTCCACGTCGCCGTCGGCCAGCGAGGCGACGATCAGGTGGTGCTCGTCGTGCACGATCCGCCTGGCGTCCCCGCCGATCGAGCGGGTGTAGGCGCGGCGGTACGGCTGGGTGGTGTTCCACAGCTTGACCACCAGCTCGCCGAGCTGCGACGTCTCGGCTCCCGCGTAGGAGCCGAGGTGGAACTCGCGGTCGAGTTCGAGGAAGCGGTCGACGTCGTCGGTTGCCGCCATCTCGGTCGCCAGCGCGCCGAGGTGCTCGATGTCGGCCGCCTCAAGGGCCGGCGCGGAATAGCCGCAGCAGCAGCGGTTCGAGCGCTCGCGCATCTGGTAGATCTCGTCGCACTCGGCCAGGCTGAGGGTCGAGACCCACGCGCCGGTGTTGGCGACCAGCGTGACCAGACCCTCGGGCTCGAGGATGCGCAGCGCCTCGCGGACCGGAACTCGACTGGCGCCGAACTGCTCGGCGACATCCTCCTGGCGGATGCGAGTGCCTGGCGGGTAGTGCCCGCGCAGGATCTGCTCGCGGATCCGCTCGGCGATCCGGGCGCCCGCGTCGCCGTCCCTGGTGGCGCGCTCTGTCGTCGACATTCGCGCGCCGCTCACTCGGCCGGCCGTGCCGGGTGCCAGAGCAGCCGACTGGCCGCGTCGCCTCGTAGGCCTTGCCGTTCGGGAAGCTGACCAGCTCGAACTGCATGCCCCACGGGCTGCGGAAGTAGACCCAGCGCTGACCCTCGGTGGCCCCGCGCTCGCGATCGGCTCGCCCATCACCTCGAACGCCGCGCGCGCGCAGGTAGTCGACGCGCGGCATCCAGGTCGTCGACGTAGAAGGCGAGGTGGTGGCCGCCGATGTCGCTGTTGCGCGGGGCTGCGGATGCCTGCCGTCGGCGGCGTCGTACTCGAACACCTCGAGGTTGGTGCCGTTGCCGAGGCGCAAGAAGCGGATCTCGCGGATGACCGTGCGCGGGTGCACGCCCAGGTGCGTCTGCATCCAGTCGTCCTCGTCGAGCGCTTCGCGCCGAGCGTGTAGACGGGTTCGGCGCCGAGGACGTCGACGAAGAACGTCCTGGCCTCGTCGAGGTCGGGCACGGTGAAGCCGATGTGATCGGTGCCGCGCAGTCCGGGTAGGCCGTGATTCGACATCGGTCCCTCCTTCATTGGATTGCATCCATCATGCGGCATTTTTCGCCTATGTGGGAGCATATCGCCGGTTTCCATGGTGTAATTGGATCCAATCAACGTTCTTTGTTGGGTGAACCAGATGTGAGGAGCAGGCGACGATGCCGAAGACGCAGACGCCAGGAGACCGGCGTCGACTGGATCGAGCTGACCACGACCCCAGCGGACTGGAAGGCCGCCGATCCGCACTCCTCGGCACGCATGCTCGACGCAGCTGCACCTGATCCGCGCCTTCGAGGAGACGGTGCTCGAGCTCGCCGGCGAGGGCCTCGTGCACGGCCCCGCCCACTCGAGCATCGGGCAGGAGGGCGGCGCGGTCGGTTCGATCATCGGCATGCGCTCGACCGATGCCGTCAACGGCTCGCACCGCGGACACCACCAGTTCCTCGCCAAGGCGCTCACCCACGTGCAGCGACGGCACCCTCGACCCCGACAACCCGGTCACGCCGGCGGTGCAGGAAGTGCTGCAGCGCACGCTCGCCGAGATCCTCGGACTCGCGCAGGGCTACTGCCGCGGCCGCGGCGGCTCGATGCACCTGCAGTGGTTCGAGGCTGGCGCGCTCGGCACCAACGCCATCGTCGGCGGCGGCGCGCCGATGGCGACCGGCAACGCCTGGGCGCAGAAGCACTCCGGCACGAGCGACATCACCATCAACTACTTCGGCGACGGCGCCAGCCAGATCGGCTCGGTGCTCGAGTCGATGAACCTCGCCGCGGCCTGGAAGCTGCCGTTGTGCTTCTTCATCGAGAACAACCTCTACGCGGTCTCGACCCACGCGTCGACGAGAGCGACCGCCGACCCGCGCTTCTCGGTGCGCGGCCAGGGCTTCGGCATCCCGTCCTGGCGCGTCGACGGCATGGACCCGCTCGCCGTGCACCTCGCCATGAAGCAGGCGGAGGAGCGGATGCGCGCCGGCGACGGCCCGGCGATCATCGAGGCCGAGGTCTACCGCTTCTTCCACCAGAACGGCCCGTACCCCGGCAGCGCGTTCGGCTACCGCACCAAGGAAGAGGAAGCCCAGTGGCGCGCGCGCGATCCGCTCGAGCGCGTCGCCACCGAGATGACCGCTCGCGGCCTGATCGACGCTGACGGCGTCGCCGCGGTGCGTGCTGCGGCGCAGGAGGCGATGCGCGCGGCCGCCGCGGAGCTGCTCGAGGCCGACCCGGAGAACGCGGGCAAGCGTCGCATCCGCCCAGAACTGTGGCCCGACCCCGGCTTCGTCAACGTCGGCGTCCGCGGCGACGCCAGCGAGCTGGAGACGCTGCAGGTCGCCGAGCCGACCGACCGCACCGACGGCTGGCGCGACATCAAGTTCGTCGACGCGGTCGCCGAGGTGATGGATCGCCGGATGGAGCAGGACGAGCGCATCGTCGTGCTCGGCGAGGACGTGCACCGGCTCGAACGGCGGCACCAACGGCGCCACCAAGGGGCTCGCCAAGAAGTACGGCCGAGAGCCGGATCATCGGCACCCCGATCAGCGAGAACGCGCTTCGTCGGTCTCGGCGGCGGCCTCGCCCTCGACGGCCGGTTCCGTCCGGTCGTCGAGTTCATGTACCCGGACTTCATGTGGGTCGCCGCCGACCAGGTCTTCAACCAGATCGGCAAGGCCCGCCACATGTTCGGCGGCGACAACCCCGTGCCGCTCGTGCTGCGCACCAAGGTCGCGATGGGCTCCGGCTACGGCTCCCAGCACCTGATGGACCCGGCCGGCATCTTCGCCACCAGCCCCGGCTGGCGCATCGTCGCCCCGTCGACGGCCGCCGACTACATCGGCCTGATGAACGCGGCGCTCGCACTGCAGGACCCGGTGCTGGTCATCGAGCACGTCGACCTGTACGGCACCGCCGACAAGGTCCCGGACGGCGACCTCGACTATGTGATCCCGCCCGGCACCGCGGCCATCCGCCGCTCCGGCAACGACGTCACCGTCATCAGCTACCTGTCGATGGTGGCGCACAGCCTCGAGGCCATCGAGCAGACCGGCATCGACGCCGAGCTGATCGACCTGCGCTGGCTCGACCGGGCATCCATCGACTGGGACACCATCGGCGAGTCCATCAAGAAGACCAACAACGTGCTGATCGTCGAGCAGGGCGCGCAGGGAACGTCGTACGGCGGCTGGCTGGCCGACGAGCTGCAGCGCCGCTTCTTCGACTGGCTCGACCAGCCGATCGAGCGCGTCACCGGCGGCGAGGCCAGCCCGAGCATCTCGAAGGTGCTCGAGCGTGCAGCGATCGCCCGCACCGAAGAAGTCGTCGCAGGACTGGAGAAGGTTCGTCGCGGATGGGGTGGTAAGTGATGGCGATCGTCATCCGGATGCCAGAGGTCCTGACCGGCGCGACCGAGGCGGCCCTGCAGAGCTGGCTCGTGAAGCCGGGCGACACGATCGCCGTCGGCCAGACCATTGCCGAGGTGGAGACCGAGAAGGCCATCGTCGAGTACGCAGGCGGAGGAGGCAGGCACCCTGGCCGGGGTCCTCATCGAGACCGGTGTGCAGGTCGATGTCGGCACGCCGATCGCGGTGCTGGCCGAAGCCGGGGGAGTCGGCGGATGCCGCGCTCGCCGCGGCTGGCAAGCTCGGAGCCGCCGTTCCGACGGAGAACTCCGAGGACACCGCGGCAGCGGTCGACACGGATGCCGCACTGAAGGCGGATGCGCCGGCCAACATCGCGGCGACCGCCCCGGCGGACGCGGCTGCAGGTGATTCGGCCACCGAGGCCGATCACAGCCGTCGCTTCGCGAGCCCGCTCGTGCGCCGGCTCGCGCGCGAACGCGGACTCGACCTGAGCTCGGTGGCAGGCAGCGGCCCGAGCGGCCGCATCGTACGCCGCGACCTGGACGGACTGGCCGCAGCACCGGCCGCAGCCCGCAGCGCAGGCGGCTGCGCCAGCCGTGCCGACCGGCGGCTTCACCGACGTTCCGCACACCGGGATGCGCCGCGCGATCGCCCGCCGGCTCACCGAGAGCAAGACCACCATCCCGCACTTCTACCTGAGCGCCGACTGTCGCATGGACGCTCTGTTCGAACTGCGGAAGACGGTCAACGAGTTCGGCACCGACAAGGTGTCGGTGAACGACTTCGTGGTGAAGGCGGTCGCGCGGCGCGTTCCGCGACGTGCCAGAGGCGAACGCGATCTGGACCGACGACGGCCGTCCGCCGCTTCGACGACGTCGACATCGCCATCGCCGTCGCCATCGAGGGCGGCCTGATCACGCCGGTGGTGCGCGCCGTGGACAAGCGGTCCGCTCAGCGAGGTGAGCGCGGACATCCGGCAGCTCGCCGAGCGCGGTCGCGACCGGCGGGCTCAAGCAGCACGAGCTCGAGGGCGGGTCGTTCTCGGTCTCGAACCTGGGGATGTACGGCACCACCGAGTTCTCGGCGATCATCAACCCGCCGCAGTCCGGCATCCTCGCGGTCGGTGCGGCGACGCAGCGTCCGGTCGTCGTCGACGGTGAGCTGAGTGTCGCGACGGTCATGACCGTGACGCTGTCGGCGGATCACCGGGTGCTCGACGGTGCGCTCGCGGCCCAGTGGCTCGCGGCGTTCGTGAAGCGCATCGAGAATCCCGTCAGCATTCTTGTCTGACGGGTGAGGCGGTCGACGCTTTCGGGTAGCGTCGACCGCCTCGTACCACCTCACCTCGGGGTCGGTCACACCGATCCCTCGGCCTCAGCTCTCGCGCAAACCCCAGCGCGCGTGCAGCCGCTTCATCCACCGCGGCGCCCACCACATGATGCGCTGCTGCCAGGTCATGAACGCGGGCACGAGCAGGCAGCGCACGACCGTCGCGTCCAGCGTCACCGCGACCGCGAGGGCGACACCGAGCTGCTTGATCACCATGAGGTCGCCGGTCGCAAAGCCCGCGAAGACGACCACGATGATGAGCGCGGCCGATGAGATGATGCGGCCGGAGCGCTGCAGTCCGGTGGCGATGGCCTCGCGCGCGCCGACCCCGGCGTCCACCTGCTCCTTGATCCGGGACAGGATGAACATCTCGTAGTCCATGGCCAGACCGAAGCCGAACACCAGGGTCAGCAGCAGCACGAGCACATCGACGCCGTGCACGACGTCCGGGTCGAAATTCAGAGGGCCGGCGAAGTTGCCCTGCTCGAAGCCCCACACCAGCACGCCGATGGACGCGCCGAGGGACAGCGCGCTGGCCACGAGTGCCTTCAGCGGCACGACGAGCGAACCGGTCATAAGGAACAGCAGCAAGATGGTGCCGAGCGCGATCACCAGCACCGCCCAGCCCGCGCTGCCGATCAGCGACTCGGAGAAGTCGACGGTGCGCGCGTCGGTTCCGGTGACCCAGTTGGGGAACTCGGGACGGTCAGCGCGGATTTCGTGGACGACCTCGATGCCGTCCGCCGGGTCCACCTGGACGTTCACGCGCCAGCCGTCGCCCGACTGGGCCGGCGCAGCCACCGACTGAACCCCGGCGAGCGACTCGACTTCGGCCGCCCACGATTCGGCATCCGCTTCGGTCCTAGTGACCAGGGCCACTCGCGGGGCGCGCGCATCCGGGAACTCGTCGGCAAGCGTGGTGATGAAGTCGTATTGCGTCGAGGAGGCAGGAATGGCGTCGACGCTGGTGTTGGCGAGCTGCAGGTTCAGCAGCGGGCTGCCGACCGCGATGAGCGCGGCGGCGCAGGCGATGGTCACGAGCGCCGGCTGCCGTTGCACCTGCCGCGTCAGCCTCGAGAAGAAGCCGTCGTCCGGTGCCACATCACCGAAGCGGGCGATCGGCCTGCCTATGAGCGGGATGCGGGTGAGAGATCCGGGCCTTGCCAGCCTGTCCCCGGCCAGCGACAGCAGCGCGGGGATCAGGGTCAGCGCCGAGAGGATGGCGATGACCGTGACAGCAAGGGCGCCGACCCCGATGGCCCGCACAATGTTCGGCTCGAACACGAGCAAACCGAGGGAGGCGATGCCGAACGTCGTGCCGGAGTAGAAGACCGTGCGGCCGGCCGTGTCCGCCGTCCTGGTGATCGCGTCGAGCCGGTGCTCTTTGCCGAGGGGGCCGTGCGCGCGGTACTCCTCCCGGAAGCGGCTGACCATGAGCAACCCGTAATCGATCGAGAGGCCGAGACCGACGGCCGTGACCACGTTGACGATCGTGGTGTCGATGTCCATGACGTAGGTGAAGGCGAACAGCGCCCCAAGAGCGCCGACGATCGCCGCGATCGCTCCGGCGAGCGGCATCCCGGCCGCGATGAACCCGCCGAACACCACGAGCATCACCACAAGCGCGATCGGCAGGGCGACCATCTCGCCGCGAGCGAGGTCGTTCTCGGAGACCTTGACGATCGAATCGATGAGCAGGCTGCCGCCGCCGACCTCCACCGTGGCATCCGGGAACTCGGCGCGAAGTTCATCTGCAGTGGCGCGCAGCTCGGCGGCAACCTGGTCGACGACCTTCACGTCCGGATCCTCGCCGTCGACTCCCTCGATGGTGGCGGTGAACAGCACACCCTGGTCGTCGGCGGAGAACACCGGGGCAAGCTCGGGCAGCCGAGACCCGTCGGGGAGGGTTGGCGCGATGAGCGGGTTCACGAAGTCGACGTGATCGAGTCCGCCCAGGCTGTCGCCCAGTGCGCCCGCCGCGGTCGCCAGCTTCGGATCGTCGAGTTCGACGCCGTGCACCAGCAGCGTGAGGGATTCGGTCTGTTTGCCGTTGGCACTCAGCAGCGCGTCGGCGTCGGCCGCTTCACCACCGGCGCCCGGCGCCGCGCTGACCAGGCGCCCGAACAGCGAGTCACCGGTTGCGCCGACCAGAGCCGTCGAGACGGCGATCGCCAGGACGACGATCCAACCGCACAGGGTGAGCCAAGGATGTGCTGCCGAGGCTCTACCTATTCGTGCCAGCGGCCCCACGCGCATACGCAAAGACTATCGGTGCAGCAGCGTTGCCTCTGACTCGAACGAGGCGGCTGCCTCGAGCGCGTGCAGCAGGTCCGCCCACAGGTCGTCGACGTGTTCGAGGCCGATCGAGATCCGCACGATCCCACCGCCCGGCTTGGCCGCTGCGGCGACCGGCCGGTGGGTCAGGCTGGCCGGGTGCTGTGCAAGCGAGTCGACGCCGCCGAGGGACACCGCGTGCGTGATGAGCTTCAGCGACTCGGTGAACCGCGCCGCCGCGTCGTAGCCACCCGCCAGCTCGATCGAGATCATCGAACCCGGTCCGGACTGCTGGCGTCCGATGAGACCCAGCGGGTCGCATCCGGGAAGCGACGGATGCATCACCCGATTCAGCGCCGGATGCTCGGCCAGCCGCCGCGCGAGTTCTGTCGCGGTCTCCTGCTGCGCGCGAACCCGGATCGGCAGGGTGCGCAGCCCACGGTGCAGCAGGTACGCCGAGAGGGGGTGCAGCAGCCCGCCGGTGAGCGCGCGGACGTGCCGCAGCTTCTTCGCCCACTCCTCGTTCGTCGCGACGACACCGCCGACGACGTCGCCGTGACCGCCCAGGTACTTGGTCGCGCTGTGCAGCACGAGGGTAACGCCCAGTTCGATCGGGCGCTGCAGCACCGGGGTGGCGAAGGTGTTGTCGATGAGCACCGGCACATCGCCGGCGGCGGCCACCAGAGCGGCGATGTCGATGAGCTCAAGGGTCGGGTTGGCGGGAGACTCGATCACCACGAGGCCGGTGTCCGGCCGGATGGCGTCGGCGATGCCGTCAGCGTCGGCCCAGGTCACGCTCGTGCCGACCAGACCGGTGTCGAGCACATGGTCGGTGCCGCCATAGAGCGGGCGCACCGCGACGATGTGCGGTTTGCCGTCGGAGACGGTGGCGAGCAGGCACGCGGTGAGGGCTGCCATGCCGCTGGAGTAGGCGACGGCCGTCTCCGAGCCCTCGAGGGACGCGAGCGCCGTCTCGAAGCGGGCGACGCCCGGCTGCCAGAGGCGCTGGTAGACCGCCGAGTGGCCGGGCAGCAGCGGGCCGCCGGTTGCGAGCTGTTCGTAGGCGTCGCCGCCGTGCTCGACATCGGGCAGCGGGTTGGTGGACGACAGGTCGATCACCGGAACGTGCGAACCGCTCTCGGTGACGCCCTCCATTCCGGCGTGGACGGCGCGGGTCTCGAAGTGCTGCTGCTCAGTCGTCATGCTCGTCACCGAAGCAGATTCCGCACGCCCGCGCAAGCATCCGCGCATGATCGTGAGACGATGGGCATGTTTGGCGAAGAATCTGCGCCAACTGGCCTTTTCGGGCATCCGCGGTTGAAGAAGGGCGAAGCGCATGGACGACATCGATCGGGCGCTGCTGCGCGTGCTGTCCTCGAACGCGCGAATGTCGGGCTCTGCGCTGGCGAGCGCTGTCGGCGTGGCCGAGTCGACGGTGTCGCTGCGGCTCAGGCGGCTGCGAAGCGATGGGTACTTGCGCGGCTACCGTGCCGATATCGATCTGGCGGCGCTGGGGATGACGGTGCAGGCGCTCATCTCGATTCGGCTGGTGTCGATCGAGCGCGACGACATCGAGCGGTTCCGGGTGGAGGCGCCGTCCTGGCCGGGCGTGCTCGGGCTGTTCCACATGGCCGGGGCGGATGACTTCCTGCTGCACGTTGCTGCCCGCAACTCGAGCGAGCTGCGCGACTTCGTGCTCGAGCACCTGGCGGCGCATCCGGCAGTGCAGCACACCGAGACGAACCTGATCTTCGACCACGTGACCGGGTCTGGCGTCGAGTCGCTGCTCTGACCCTGTCCTCCCTGTTATGCAGGAGATTCCCCGTTATGCAGGAGATTCCGGGCTTCAGAGGGGTTTTGTTCGGCATCCGGGGGCGTCAAGGCAGAAATGTCCTGCACAACAGGGGTTGCCCGCCCAGGTGGAGAGTCAGACCAGGTCGCGCCAGTCGACGTTGATCGGGAGGGTGATGGCGTCGGTCGCCGGGTTGAAGACCGTCGCCTCGTCCCGGCGGTGCCGCAGCACCGTGTCGATGTACGAGGTCAGCGCCTCGGCGAGCGGGACATCCCGTTGCTCGCTTTCGGACAGGAACCAGCGGTGGTCGAGCAGCTGGTGGAAGATCTCCGCCGGCTCGAGCTTGCCCTGCAAGTCGCGGGGGATGGCACGCGTGATCGGCTCGAACACTGAGGCCAGCCACTCGTGCGCGACCATCTCCTCGTCCTCCTCGCCCGGGTGGAAGGTGGCCGCGTAGGAGTCGAGGTCGTTCAGCAGGCGCCTGGCCTGATTCTCCTGCACGTCCAGCCCGGTCAGGCGCAGCAGTCGGCGCTGGTGGTGGCCCGCATCGACGACCTTCGGCTGGATGACGACGCGAGTGCCGTCCTCGTCGGTCTTGATGGCGAGTTCCTCGATATCGAACCCGAGCTCGTTGAGCCGCCGCACCCGCTCGGCGATGCGCCAGCGTTCGGATGACTCGAACGTCTCGATGCCGGTGAGCTCGGTCCACAGGGTGCGGTAGGCGGCGACGATGCCGTTGCTGACCTCGACAGGGTCGGTCTCCTCATCCAGCTTCCCGCCCGCGGCGAGGTCGAGCAGTTCGCCGGCGATGTTCACCCGCGCGATCTCGAGGTCGTTCTCCCGCTGGCCGTCGGAGAGCCGCGCGTGCAGGTCGCCGGTCTCGGCGTCGACGAGGTAGGCGGCGAACGCGCCGGCATCCCGCCGGAACAGCGTGTTGGACAGCGACACGTCGCCCCAGAAGAACCCGATGATGTGCAGCCGCACGAGCAGCACCGCAAGGGCGTCGATCAGCCGGGTCGCGGTGTCCGGGCGCAGCCGCTGTGAGTACAGCGCCCGGTAGGGGAGCGAGAACTTGAGGTGCCGGGTGACCAGCGCGGCGTCGAGCGGGTTGCCCTCGTCATCCTTTCGGTTGGTGACGTAGGCAACCGGCTCGACGCACGGCACGTCCATCCGCTGCAGCGTCCGCAGCAGGTCGTACTCGCGGCGGGCGAGTTCGGCGGAGGTCTCCTTGATCGCGACGACGTAGCCGCTGAGGTAGGCGAAGCGAACCAGGTGCCGCGAAATGCCCTTCGGCAGCGCGGCAATGCTCTGGGCAGGCCACACATCGAGCGGCAGATCCCAGGGCAGGTCGAGCAGCCCGGGATCGGCGGTCGCCGACGTGATGTTCAGGGAAGCGGACATATTCCCTTTCGCGCTGCTCAGTCCTTGACCGCTGGGTTCAGGCGCTGGCCGGTCTCCGTGTCGAACAGGTGGATGTGGCGCTCCTCCGGAAGGATCAGCACCTTGTCGCCCTCAACCGGGTGGTTGCGGCCGTCGACTCGCGCGACGACGTCGACCCGGTTGCCCTCGACCACGGTGTGCCCGTACAGGTAGGCGTCCGCGCCCAGTTCCTCGACAAGGTCGACGTCGATCGGAAGACCGTCACCCTCTGTGGCGACCCGGACATCCTCGGGGCGGATGCCGATGGTCGCCTGGTTGCCGCTCGCGCTCGCGAGGATGTCCCGCGCGACCGGAGCGACGTGGCTGCCGAACTGCACTCCGCCGTCGGCGAAGTCGACGGGGAACAGGTTCATGGCCGGCGACCCGATGAAGCCGGCGACGAACACGTTGACCGGGCTCTCATACAGGTCGCGGGGTGTGCCCACCTGCTGCAGCACGCCATCCTTGAGCACCGCGATGCGGTCGCCCATGGTCAGCGCCTCGACCTGGTCGTGGGTGACGTAGACCGTGGTGACGCCGAGGCGGCGCTGCAGCGACGCGATCTGGGTGCGGGTCTGCACGCGCAGCTTCGCGTCGAGGTTCGACAGCGGCTCATCCATCAGGAAGACGTGGGGCTGACGCACGATCGCGCGGCCCATCGCCACACGCTGACGCTGACCACCCGAGAGCGCCTTCGGCTTGCGCGCCAGGTACGGCTCGAGGTCGAGAAGCTTCGCGGCCTCAAGGACGCGCGTTGCGCGCTCATCCTTGGCCACGCCGGCGATCTTCAACGCGAAGCCCATGTTCTCGGCGACGGTCATGTGCGGGTAGAGCGCGTAGTTCTGGAAGACCATGGCGATGTCACGGTCCTTCGGAGGCATGTCGGTGACGTCACGCTCGCCGATCAGGATCCTGCCTTCGTTCACCTCTTCGAGGCCCGCAAGCATCCGGAGCGCAGTCGACTTGCCGCTTCCGGAGGGGCCGACCATGACGAGGAATTCCCCATCGCCGACCTCGAGACTCAGGTCGCTGACCGCGGGAATGGTGGATCCGGGATAGATGCGGGTCGCGTCATCGAACGTGACTGTTGCCATTTTTTGTTTTCTCCTTCACCGGCAGGTACGTGCCGGACGATCCGTAGTGATGGAATCGCGACGGCGCACCATCGCTTGATGGCCATTATGGCACCGTCCCTGCTGTGAGATAGCCCGGGCCTAACGGCTAGGCTGGCGGGTGGAAATTCATAACAAGCGAGGTTCCATGAGTGCCGGTTCCGGTGATTCCCAACTCTCGAAAGCAGAGCGGCGCAACGCCGCGCGTGAGAAAGCACGGCAGCTTCGTGAGGAGCAGAAGAAGAAGGAACGGCGCAATCGCTTCCTGATCCAGGGCGGCATCATCGTCGCCATCCTTGCCGTCATCGCGGTCGTCGCGCTGGTCATCGTGAACGCTGTGCGTCCTCCCGCGGCAGGGCCGCAGAACATGCTGAGCGACGGCATCAAGATCGGCCAGAACTTCGAAGCGATGCGCACACCTGGGCTGCGTCCGGGAAGCGCCCCCGTGCCTGCGAAGACCAACGAACCCGATGTCCTCGACATCCAGATCTGGGTCGACTACATGTGCCCGTACTGCGGAGGCTTCGAGCGCGCCAACGCCGAGCAGCTGAGCCAGCTCGTGGAGAGCGGTTCCGCCACCCTCGAGATCCACCCGATCTCATTCCTTGACCGGGCATCCGCCGGCACCCAGTACTCGACCCGTGCGGCGAACGCCGCCGCGTGCGTCGCGAACTACTCACCGGACAAGTTCTTCGCGTTCAACCAGCTGCTGTTCGCCAACCAGCCCGCGGAAGGCACGGCAGGCCTCAGCAATGATGAGCTCATTCAGCTCACCAAGCAGGTCGGCGTTTCCCGCTCCAGCGACATCGTCCAGTGCGTCGAGAGCCAGAAATTCAAGTCCTGGGTGAAGGGTGCCACCGACCGTGCCCTCAACGGTCCGGTCGCCGGCACCGAGCTGGAGAAGATCCAGGGCACCCCGACCGTTCTGGTGAACGGGCAGCAGTACCAGTACACGATCGACCCGAAGACGGGTGAGTTCGATCCGGATGAGTTCGCGCGCTTCCTGACGCAGGTGCTCGGTTCGCAGTTCATCCAGGAGCCGACCCCCACCCCGACGCCGCCTGCTGGAGGCTAGGGACCGCGCAGCCGGCCGACTCCCGGAAGGAAGCGGCCAACCCTGCGCGCGTAGGCGGGGTAGTCCGGATGTGTTGCGCTGAGCATCCGTTCCTCCCACCGCGCCTTGCCCGCCAGCAGCGCGCCGAGTGCCAGCAGCGCTCCGATGTGCAGGCCGGATGCGCCGAGCAAGGTCAGACCGGCGCCGCCGAGCAGCAGCCCGGTGTAGATCGGGTTGCGAACGAGGCCATACACGCCGGTCGTCGCCAACGGCGTGTGCTGCTTCGGGATCGGGCTCGGCGTGAGGGCCGGCCCGAGCCGGACGGCGCCGAGTGCCGCCAGGACGATCCCGGCAGCGATGAGCAGCACGGCGAGGACGACCACCGCCGGGTTCAGCGGCCACAGCTGACCATGCGGCAGGAGGACCAGCGCCGCCAGCAGCACGACCTGCGCCGCGACGAGACCCCAAGCAACTCCGCGCCTCATGGGTCGAGGGTACGCCTGCGTGAAGTGTTGAGCCCCCTGTCGGATTCGAACCGACGACCTTCGCTTTACAAGAGCGGTGCTCTACCAGCTGAGCTAAGGAGGCGTTTGCCTCACCAATAGTAATGGCTGGCCGAGAGGCCGCAGCCTCCCGGCGCCCACCACCGAAGTTGTCAAGGATTCTAGGTCGCAGACGCTACGGCGAGCCTTGCCCCCCTGTTGTGCAGGACTTCTTGCCCCGCCTGGCCCGCGGCACAGGCATCCGGGGCCATTGCCGGCCGGATGTCCTGCACAACAAGGAATCTCCTGCACAACAGGGCGGCAGGGGAGGGTCAGTCGGCGCGCGGCTCGAAGCTCAGCGACACCGAGTTCATGCAGAAGCGGTCACCGGTCGGCGTCTGCGGTGCGTCGTCGAAGACGTGACCCAGGTGCGAGCCGCAGTTGGAGCAGAGCACCTCGATGCGCTCCATGCCGAGGCTGTGGTCCTTGAGCAGTTGGACCGCGTCCTGCTCGGTCGGGATGTAGAAGCTCGGCCACCCGCAGTGCGAGTCGAACTTCGCTTCGCTGCGGAAGAGTTCCGCGCCGCACGCCTTACAACGGTAGACGCCCTCGCGGTTCTCGTCGAGCAGTTCGCCCGTCCACGGGCGCTCGGTCGCAGCCTGGCGCAGCACGGCGAATTCGTCCGGGGACAGTTCGCTGCGCCATTCCTCGTCGCTCTTGGTCACTTTGTAAGCCATGCGGATGCTCCTCTTGCTCGTGTCCTTCCATTTAACGCCCGCTGTGGCCGAATCGTTCCCGTATCGCCCCGGTTCCCCCGATGGCCGCCGGTTAGGCTTGAAGATGGTGCCGGATGTCGGGCACCCGAGGGGGAGTTGTGCAGGTCATCCGCAGTCGAGTGCTGGCTTTTTTCGTGGCGCTGGCCGCGGTAACAGCGATCCAGTCTCCCGCGGCGGCCACCGCCGAGTCCGGCATGGCAGTCGCCGCTTCGGATGCTTCCACGGCCGAATCCCAGACCTGCGCCGTCACCGGCGCGGAGCTCGAGTGGGGCTTCAAGGAATCCTTCCGCAGCTACATCAGCAGCACGATCGCGGGCGGCGACTGGAGCGTCGCCGACGGCGCACGCTATGAGACGCCGACGTTCTACTGGTCCGGCGGCGACGGCGACTTCGATGGCCGCACCATGACCGGGATGGTGACGTTCACCGGTTCGATCACCTTCACCGGACACGACGGCATCCTGAACACGACCGTCGCCAACCCCGCCATCCGGTTCGACGGTCGCGAGGCTGTGCTGCTGATGGATGTCGCGGGCACCACCCAGGAGGGTGTCGCCGTGTCGGAGCAGGGTGTCGAGTTCGTCAGCATCGACCTCAGGGCCGGAGTCACGACGAGCGCCGACAACGTGGTGACGGTGAGGGATGCGCCAACGGTGCTGCTGCCGACCGGCGCCGCCGCCTTCGGAACCTACGAGTCGGGCGAGCCGTTCGATGCCATCAGGATCGACATCCCGACCGAGTCGGACTGCGCCCAGTTGGCCACACCGCCGGTGTGGCTGTGGATCGCGATCGGTGTTGTGCTGCTCTTCGTCGCGGCGGTCGTCAGCTTCGTGGTCATCCGCCGGCGCGCCTGATGGCCACCCCGCCGTCCACCGCCGACTGGTACCGGCGCTTCGCCGAGCAGGAGGCGCGCGGACAGTCGGCCGTCTACGAGGAGTGGGCGCTGGGCATCGCGGGTGATCCCGCGGTGCTTGAGCTCATCGACCAGCTGCCGTTCCCCAAGCGGCAGCCGAATCTGATCCTCGCGTGCGCGCGTCTGCTCGGAGCCTCCACGGGGGCTTACGCCGAGTTCCGCCACTGGCTGCTCGACAACTGGGACGCCGTCGCGGCAGAGGCTCGAGTCCGGATGACGCAGACCAACGAGGCCCGCCGCTGCGCCGCGCTGCTGCCCGCGCTGGCACGAATCGACGGGCCGCTCGCGCTGATCGAGCTCGGGGCGAGCGCCGGACTGTGCCTTTACCCCGACCGGTACAGCTACGACCTCGGCGGCGAGCGGCTCGACCCGCCGACCGGGCCGTCCCCGGTGCTGCTCAGCTCCGACTACTCCGGGCCCATCCCCACTGCCCTGCCCGACGTCGCGTGGCGTGCCGGCTCTGACCTGAACCCGCTCGACGTTGCCTCCGACGACGACGTGCGCTGGCTCACCACACTCATCTGGCCGGAGCAGGACGAACGCCGCGAACGGCTGAGCGCCGCCATCCAACTGGTGTCCGCCGACCCGCCGCTGCTGCTCCAAGGCGACGCGATCGACACCCTCGACGAGCTCCTCGCCCGAGTTCCGGCCGGCGCGACGCCGGTGGTGCAGACCAGCGGCATGCTCGTCTACCTGCCGTTCGAGTCCCGGATGCGCCTGGTCGAAAGCATCCGGGCATCCGGCGCCCGCTGGATCTCGCTTGAAGCGGTCGGCGCCCTGCCTGCGGTGCGCGAGCGGCTGCCGGAGGAGCGCCCCGGCTCGTACGTGCTCGCGCTCGACGAGCGGCCGCTCGCCTGGGTCGGCCCGCACGGCCAGTTCGTCGATTGGGTTCAGGGGGCGTAGATCGCGCGGGCGAGCGCATCGAGCACGTCGGCGGTGCGCGGTCCGAAGCTCAGGATCTCGCCGTCGGCCATGCTCACGAAGCGTTCATTCTGGCCGGCGGTCGTCAACGCCAGCGCAGGCTTCGCCTCGAGCAGCCCGTTGACGCCACCCGCGCTCTGCAGCCCGTCCGACATCACCAGGATCAGGTCCGGGTTGGCCGCGATGATCGCCTCGTCGGTCATCGGGCGCATGCCCTCCCAGCCGATCTCGCTGGCCACGTCGATGCCGCCGACGCGCCTGGATGAGCTGGTCGGCGCCGGACTCCGCTCCGAACAGGTAGTAGATCCCGGATGCGCCGCGCAGGTAGAGGAACACCATCCGCAGCCGGTCGGCCGGCGCCGGGGCGATGGCGGCGATCTCGGCGATCTTGGCGTCGATGTCCGCGGTGAGGGAGGTTGCGAGCAGTTCCCCGGCATCCGTGGCGCCGAGCGCTGCGGCGACCTGCCGGGTCAGGTCGGCGACACCGCTCACCCCCGGTTCCGCCTTGACGAAGACGACGGGCACTCCGGCATCCCGCAACTGCAGCAGGGCATCCAGCGGGCCGACCGTGCCGTCGGTGACGATCACGCTCGGCCGAAGGCTGAGCACCGCCTCGCTGTTGATGGTGTGGCCGCCGCGCGTGACCAGCGGCAGCTCGCCCACCGGCGGGAAGGTGGTCGACGAGTCGCGGCCGACGAGGTTGTCGCCGAGACCCAGCCCGTAGATGGTCGCCGCGATGGAGCCCGAGATGTCGAGGCCGATGATGCGCGACGTGTCGGTCACGGTGACGCTGCGGTCG
Organism: uncultured Actinomycetota bacterium; assembly: GCA_963702165.1. Taxonomy (GTDB): domain Bacteria; phylum Actinomycetota; class Actinomycetes; order Actinomycetales; family Microbacteriaceae; genus Terrimesophilobacter. The sequence continues at coordinate 2,679,465 of OY969722.1, forward strand.
CCAGCAGGGTCGTGCGACGTGACCCGGGCCGGCAGCTCCTGCGCGGGTGACTCGGTGATCGGTTCGATCTGCAGTTCCCGCAGCAGGGCGACCGACTCGCCGACGTGGTCCTTGGGGTTGGCGAGCAAGTCGGCCTCGGCCAACGGCACGAGGGGACCGGATGCGGTCGGTGCCGTGCTGGGTTCGCTCGTCGCCGTCTGGCACCCGGTGAGCGCGACCGCGACGACGACAAGCGCCGAGAGCACGGCGGGCAGGCGGCGGGTCATTGTGAGGCGGTTCTCCACGCGGATGCGGACGGGTCGATGGGCTGCAGGGGAAGAAGCAACTTAGGTAATCCTAACCGAACCGGATTTGCGCCCGCTGGCCGAGCCTCGGCCGTCGCCGCCAGCCTTCGCCCTAGGATGGCGGCTGACCGACAGCAGGAGAAGGCGTGGCGCAGACATCGGGAGCGGAGCACGAGCATCCCGCCGCCGAATTGTCTGACCTCCAAAAGCGGATCCTGGACTTCGAGCGCCAATGGTGGAGGCACGCCGGCGCCAAGGAGGAGGCGGTTCGAGCGGAATTCGGGGTCTCCGGCGCCCGGTACTATCAACTGCTAAATGCTGTGATCGACTCTCCGGCCGCGATCGTGCACGATCCGATGCTGGTCAGGCGGTTGCAGCGAGTGCGAGACCAACGAGTCGCTGCCCGTTCGGCGCGCCGGCTGCATGGGTCGCCGCGCGACTGACCCAAGTGCGACTGACCGAAGGAAAGAATGGCGACGTACCCGAAGGACCGCTTCGACGAGGTGCCTGACGAACTGCTGCGCGTCGGCGCGCACCGGGCACCGGCGAAGAAGGGTCGCGGGTGGATCGCATTCGGATGGGCGGCGTTGGCGACGATCGTGCTGGTGCTGGCCGGGCTGGTCGCGCTCGCGGCGCTGAACGAGGACTTCAAGCTCGGGTTGCCCGGCTTTGAAGCGAGCCAGGAACCCCTTCCGGAACCCGAGGTGGTGGCCCCCACGGCTGAACCGACGATTGCGCCGGAGATCCCGATCACCATCCTCAACGGAACCCCCACCGTCGGGCTCGCGAACACCGTCGGCGACGCCCTCGTCGAGCAGGGCTGGGCCGGCGCGGACCTCGGGACCGGCTCCCGCGCGAACGCCGCGCAGAACGATGTCGAGGAGACGATCGTGTACTACAACGCCCCTGAGCTGGAGGGTGCCGCGCGCGGCATCGTGCAGTCGCTCGGTATGGGCGACGTGCGATTGTCCGATGACTTCCCCGGATCGCCGCTGACCATTGTCATCGGGCTCGACTACCGCCCAGCGGGTTAAAGGTCAAATCGCCTCTCCCGAAACTCCCTCAACCTCGCTACTATCGGCTCATCCGTCCCAGACTTTGGGCAGGGCCGTAACAGCACAGCAGGGAGCACCACATGGCGAACGGAACCGTTAAATGGTTCAACGCTGAGAAGGGGTATGGCTTCATCACCGTCGACGGTGGGGGCCAGGACGTGTTCGTCCACTACTCCGCAATCGACATGTCCGGCTACAAGGTCCTCGAAGAGGGCCAGCAGGTCGTCTTCGAGGTCGGCACCGGATCGAAGGGGCCGCAGGCGGAGCAGGTTCGCGTCGCACAGTAGCGACGATCAACCCGCAAACCGTGCGGCACGCGCGCGCTAACGCCGGCTGGGAGACCAGGCGGCGTTAGTCTGTGCCTGTGGTTCGACACGGGGGATTCGCGCGCGCCGCCGCGCTTTCGGGGATAGCGGCACTCATCCTGACGGCTGCCGGATGCGCGGCGCCGGCACCAGAGCCGACACCGAGCCCGACCGTGCCGGTCTACGTCTCCACCTACGAGACGCCCGCGCCGACCCAACTCGCGCCGCTGCGCGGTACCACCGTGCCCGCCGGCTCGCTCGCGCACTCCGCCATCGCGGCGAAGGTCGACAACCACTGGGACGCCCGCCCGCAGGTCGGGTTGGAGTCCACCGACATCGTCTACGAGGAACTCGTGGAAGGCGGCATCACCCGGTACGTGGCGATCTGGCAGTCGACGATCCCGGAACTCCTCGGCCCTGTGCGCTCTATTCGCCCGATGGATCCCGACATCGCCGCGCCGTATGCGGGCATCATCGCCTACTCGGGCGGGCAGCAGCGCTTCGTGAACCTCATGCAGGCAACGCCCGTCTACAACGCCATCCACGGCATGGGTGACACGGCGAACACCTTCTTCCGAACCGACAGCAAGCGCGCACCACACAACGTCCTCGTCAAGGCGACCGAGGTCGTCGCCCAGCACTCCGACATCCCGGCGCCCGTGCAGCAGTGGGCCTTCTCGCTCGACGCTGCGTCGTCGTCGGCGGCGAAGGAGGGCCAGCCGGTCTCCGCCATCCACTACCGGTTCTCCTACATGTTCGATGGAAGCTGGACCTACGATCCGGCCAGCCAGACTTACCTCCGCGCCCAACAGGGCAACGCGGACCTGGACTCGGGCGGCAACCAACTGCGCGCGACCAACGTCGTCGTGGTGCGGGTCGGTGTGGTCGATGACCAGGGCGTGCCGAAGACGCTGCTGCAGGGCAGCGGAGAGGCCTGGATCTCCACCGGAGGCGGCACCATCCACGGCACCTGGTCGAAAGCGTCACAGACCGAGCCGCTGCAGTTCACGGATGACCGGGGCTTCGGCATCCGGCTCGGCGCGGGCAACACCTGGGTCGAGCTCGTGCCGACGAGCGGCGGCGTGGACTTCACCGCCGCCGGCTGACCCTCGCTTGCACTCGCCCCCTGAGAGTGCCAGAATCGTTTAGCACTCTCTTGTAGGGAGTGCCAAGGTTGTATCTGGACGTCCGGGAGGGACGAGAAACACACATGGCAAAAATCATTGCTTTCGATGAAGAGGCCCGTCGCGGCCTTGAGCGGGGCCTGAACACCCTCGCCGACGCGGTACGCGTGACGCTTGGCCCGCGCGGTCGCAACGTCGTACTCGAGAAGAAGTGGGGCGCCCCCACCATCACGAACGACGGTGTGTCGATCGCCAAGGAGATCGAGCTCGACGACCCGTACGAGAAGATCGGCGCCGAGCTGGTCAAGGAGGTCGCCAAGAAGACCGACGACGTCGCGGGTGACGGAACGACCACCTCGGTCGTGCTCGCCCAGGCGCTCGTTCGCGAGGGACTGCGCAACGTCGCAGCCGGAGCCGACCCGATCTCGCTCAAGCGCGGCATCGAGAAGGCCGTCGCATCCGTGACCGAGGAGCTGGTCAAGCAGGCCAAGCCGATCGAGACCAAGGAAGAGATCGCCGCCACGGCATCGATCTCCGCCGGTGACACCGAGATCGGTGCGCTCATCGCCGAGGCGATCGACAAGGTCGGCAAGGAAGGTGTCGTCACCGTCGAGGAGTCGAACACCTTCGGCACCGAGCTCGAGCTCACCGAGGGCATGCGCTTCGACAAGGGCTACCTGTCGGCGTACTTCGTCACCGACCCGGAGCGCCAGGAGACGGTGTTCGAGGACCCGTACATCCTCATCGTCAACTCGAAGATCTCGAACATCAAGGACCTCCTGCCGGTCGTCGACAAGGTGATCCAGAGCGGCAAGCAGCTGCTCATCATCGCCGAGGACGTCGACGGCGAAGCGCTCGCGACCCTGGTCGTGAACAAGATCCGCGGCATCTTCAAGTCGGTTGCCGTCAAGGCTCCCGGCTTCGGCGACCGCCGCAAGGCGCAGCTGCAGGACATCGCGATCCTCACCGGCGGCCAGGTCATCAGCGAGGAGGTCGGCCTCAAGCTCGAGAACGCCACCCTCGACATGCTCGGCCAGGCCCGCAAGGTCATCGTCACCAAGGACGAGACCACGATCGTCGAGGGCGCCGGTGACCCGGAGCAGATCGCCGGTCGCGTGAAGCAGATCCGCTCTGAGATCGAGAACACCGACAGCGACTACGACCGCGAGAAGCTGCAGGAGCGCCTCGCGAAGCTCGCCGGTGGTGTCGCCGTCATCAAGGCCGGCGCCGCGACCGAGGTCGAGCTCAAGGAGCGCAAGCACCGCATCGAGGACGCAGTGCGCAACGCGAAGGCCGCAGTCGAGGAGGGCATCGTCGCCGGTGGTGGCGTCGCGCTCATCCAGGCCGGTGCCGCAGCGTTCGGCAACGGCTCGCTGGCCGGCCTGACCGGTGACGAGGCGACCGGTGCGAACATCGTTCGCGTCGCGATCGACTCGCCGCTCAAGCAGATCGCGCTGAACGCCGGTCTCGAGCCCGGTGTCGTCGCCGAGAAGGTGCGCAACCTCCCCGCGGGTCAGGGCCTCAACGCCCAGACCGGCGAGTACGTCGACATGCTGGCTGCCGGCATCAACGACCCGGTGAAGGTGACCCGTTCTGCGCTGCTCAACGCAGCGTCGATCGCGGGTCTGTTCCTCACCACCGAGGCCGTCGTCGCCGACAAGCCGGAGAAGGCTTCGGCACCGCAGATGGACCCGTCGGCAGGCATGGACTTCTAGACGTCCAAACTGCACGACACCAAGGGCGGCTCCCACTCCGGGAGCCGCCCTTTGGCGTTGTGGGCCACTCGCGCGGGTGCTTCTTGCTGGCGCGGGTGTTGCAACACCCGCGTGTGGCAACAACACCCGCGCGAGAGAGCCACGAGCGGCTAGCGCCCGAACAGGCGTGCGTTCGCCTGCTCGAGCTCGGCGTACTGGGTGCCCGCGTGGGTGAGCGCCTGGTTCATCGCGCGCAGCGAGTCCTCCATGTTCTGCGCCTGCGCCCGCCACTCTCCGGCGAGCGCCTGGAATGCACTCGCCGCCGGTCCCTGCCACACGGTGGTCAGGTCGGTGAGCTGGCCGTGCAGGCCGCTCAACTCCGCCCTGAGGCGTTCGATCGCGCCGTTCGTCGCCCCGGCGCGTGCCAGCACCGCTTCGCTGTCGACCTGGAACCGAGTCATCGCTGCTCCCTCCGCCCGGGGAGGCTCCCCGGTGTCGCAGCACAGGCTAGGCAGGCATCCGGATGGCCGCCCGACGCGACGGTGTCAGTCCGCGGCGGGCTCGGGGGCCTGAAGCGTGGGGAGGAGCGGAAGGGAGACGCGGAAGGTCGCACCGCCGCCGGGGGTGTCCAGCACCTCGACCGTTCCCTTGTGGGCGGCGACGATGCCGGCCACGATGGCCAGCCCGAGACCGGTCCCGCCGGTCTCTCGCGCGCGCGACGTGTCGGCGCGCCAGAAGCGCTGGAAGATCTTCTCCCGGATCTGCGGAGCGATGCCCTCACCGTGGTCGACGATCGCGAGCGTCCCCATGCTCCGATCCTCGTCCACGCCGACCACCAGCTCGATCGGGCTGCCGGCGGGCGTGAACCGCATCGCATTGCCCATCAGGTTGGTGATCACCTGGCGGATCTTGTTCTCGGCGGCGTTCACCACCGCCGGTCTCGCGCCCTCTGTGGCCTGCCGCAGTGAAGCGACCGGGATGCGCTGCTCGACCTGGGGAGCACCGCCCTTCCGCCGAGATCGCAGCTTGGCCAGCGTGGCGCCCGCGAAGGCGATCGGGCCGGTCGGATTGCTTGAGACCCGCTTCGGCCCACGCGCGGACGTCGCGGCCACGAGTTCCTGCAGCGACGACGACTCCACCGGGGCGGGGGACTGGACGATGACGGAAACGGTGCGGGTGGGGTCGAAGGCCATCGCGTCCAGCGCGGCGTCGTTCGCGAGCGGGACCAGGTCGACCGGCGCGAGCTGCAGCGGCCTGGCCTCGTCGATGCGGGCCAGCTCGAGGAGGTCCTCGACCAGCTCGCCCATCCGGATGGCCTCCTTCTCGATGCGCTCCATCGCCTGCGCGACGTCCTGCGGAGTGCCGAGCGCACCCATCCGGTACAGCTCGGCGTAGCCACGTACAGAGACCAGGGGAGTGCGCAGTTCGTGGCTCGCGTCACCGACGAAGCGGCGCATCTGATCGATTGTGCGAGCCCGGTCGGCGAAGGCCCGATCGATCCGGTTCAGCATGGTGTTCAGCGACCGGTTGAGACGCCCAACTTCGGTGTTGGGGGTGGCGCCGGGCAGGCGCTGACTGAAGTCGCCCTCGGCGATGGCCGCGGCCGTTGCCTCGACCTCGCGCAGCGGCGCGAAGGTGGAGGTGACCAGCAGCCGGGTCAGCGCGGCGCCGAGCACGATGACGCTCAGCCCGAAGCCGAGGAAGACCGCCGCGTACTGGGCGATGATCCCGTTGGTGTCGGCCAGGTTCAACCCGACCGCGAGGGTGACAGTCGACCCGTTCGGGGCGACGTACGGCACCGCGACAACCCGCCACTGCTGGGTGTGCGCGGTGTCCCACAGCGTGATCGGGCTTCCCTTCTGCTCGCCCACGATCGATTCGGTGAGCACACTGACGTTGGGCTGCGCCTGATTGTTGGCCCGGTTGTTGCAGATGATGTCGCCATCGGCATCCAGCATCGCGACGAAGTAGCTGGCAGGGCCGGTGGTCCGCTCACACGTGGCGTCGACACCGATCGCGATCGAACTGAGGTCGAGCGCGAAGGTGGCGACCTTCCGGTCGGCCTCGCTCATCAGATAGTTGCGCAGCACGGTCATCGTGCCGACGCCGGCGACAAGCAGCCCAAGGGTCACCAGGAGTACTGTCACTCCGGTGATCTTGGTGCGCAGGGAAACGCGGTTCCACCACTGCGAGAGGCGTTCGTGCATCAGGGTTCAGGCTAGTCGCCTCGGCTGAGGCGAACGCTCAGACTTTCGCGGCCTTGAGCATGTAGCCGAATCCGCGCTTGGTCTGGATGACCGGCTCCTCGGTGTACTGGTCCAGTTTCCGTCGCAGGTAGGAGATGTAGGACTCGACGATGCCGGCGTCCCCATTGAAGTCGTACTCCCACACGTGGTCGAGGATCTGCGCCTTGCTGAGCACCCGGTTGGGGTTCAGCATCAGGTAGCGCAGCAGCTTGAACTCGGTGGGGCTGAGCTCGACCGGTGTGCTGCCGATGGTGACCTCGTGGGTGTCCTGGTCCATCGTGAGGTCGCCCGCGCGGATGATGGCATCCTCCTCGTCCTGCATGGTGCGGCGCAGGATGGCCTTGATGCGCGCCACGATCTCGTCGAGGCTGAACGGTTTGGTGACATAGTCGTCACCGCCGACGGTGAGACCGGTGATCTTGTCTTCGGTGTCGTCCTTGGCGGTAAGGAAGAGGATGGGGGAGGTGTAGCCGGATGACCGCAGCCGCTTGGTCACGCCGAAGCCGTTCATGTCGGGCAGCATGACGTCGAGGATGATCAGGTCGGGCTCTTCCTCGAGCACCGCGGAGATCGCCTGGGCACCGTTGCCGACGGCACGCACGGCGAAGCCGGCGAAGCGCAGGCTGGTGGTCAACAGGTCCCGGATGTTGGGCTCGTCATCGACAATGAGAATCTTGGGTCCGTCGCTCATGCCGCCAGTATCTGCGTGTTGTCTGAGTACTTCCTGAATGCTTCGTGGCCGTGTTGCGAGCAGTGCTCGATCATTGGCTGGGAGCGATCCGTACGCAGCAGTGCCCCTCCGGAGCCACGAATTCGATGCGATCGGCGTCATCGCCTGCGCCCTGCGCCACGCCGCGCAGGTACTCCCGGTTGGCGTGGCAGATGACGTCGGTGTGGCGCGACGCGAGTCGGTGGAACGGGCAGTTCGCGAGCATCAGGCCGCCCTCCTCGTCTTCGCACGGTTCGTAGCCGCTCGCGCTCAGGGCGATGGGCAGGCTGCCGGCTTCCGCGCCGTGCTCGATGCCCTTGGCTGTCGCGACCCGACTGACCGCGTCTCGCACCGGGTCGCCCGTCGCATCCGCCTCGCCCACCGCCGCGGCAAGCAGCTCGCCTGCCAGCTCGTAGTTGCGCGGCGGTATGGAGACGGTGAACTCGTCCCTCGCCAGTCGGTACAGTTTCGACGGGCGTCCGGATCCAGGGCCGTCCTTTCCGCTGAGTTTGCGGAACTCGGTCGCGAGCAGACCCTCGCTCACGAGTCGCTCGAGATGGAAGGCCGCGGTGGCGCGGGGGATGCCCATGGCCTCGGCGGCCTGGTCGCGTGTCATCGGCTCGTCGTTCGCACTGATCAGCTGGTACAGCGCGCGGCGTTGGGGGTCGTTGACCGCCGCAATGGCCGAGATCGGGTTCGGCAGTTCTCGCATGCCCATATCCTAGCTTTAAAACAACATATCTTGACAAAAGAAATTTCCCGACCTAGTGTCGCTGGCATGACCCAGGCGCTGGAGTTCACTGAAGAATCGGCCGAGCGGATGCCGTCCGCCCAGCATCATCCGGTCGCGACGCTCCGCGCCGTGGACACCGAGGACACGCAAGCCAGGGCGGAAGTCGCCGTCACAGACCTGCTGCGAGCGCTCGGGCGCGATGTGGACAGCGAGAACCTGGTCGGCACCCCGCGCCGGGTCGCGGCGGCATTCATCGAACTGCTCACGCCGGTGGAGTTCTCGCCGACCACCTTCCCCAATGACGAGGGCTACAACGAGCTCGTGCTCGTGCGGGACATCCCGTTCCACTCGCTGTGCGAGCACCACCTGCTGCCGTTCCGCGGCATTGCCCACGTCGGCTACCTGCCCGGCGACCGGCTCATCGGCCTCTCCAAGCTCGCCCGCGCTGTCGAGTACTTCGCGCGCGACCTGCAGGTGCAGGAGCGGCTGACCAGACAGGTCGCTGACTGGATCGACGTGACACTCGCCCCGCGCGGCGTCGGCGTCGTGATCGAGGCAGAGCACCTGTGCATGAGCGTGCGCGGCGTGCAGTCCGCCGGGGCGCGCACGATGACCTCCGCCTTCCTCGGCGACTTGAACGACAGCGACCAGCAACGCCGATTCCGGATGGGCGCAACCGACTGACCCGGCGGCATCCGGCGGCACAACCGGGCCAGATCAAAGGAGCGAAATGGACGACCAGGAGTTCGTGATCATTGGCGGTGGGCTAGCAGCCGCCTCGGCGGCCGAGGAGTTCAGGAAGAAGGGCTTCGCAGGGAAGGTCACCATCGTTGCGGCCGAGGAGCACGTTCCGTACATCCGTCCGCCGCTGTCGAAGGGGTATCTCGCCGGGTCGGAGGAGTTGGATGCCGCCTTCGTGCACCCGGCGGACTGGTACCGCGAGCACGACATCGACGTGATGCAGGGCCGGTCGGCGCAGAAGCTCGACCTGGCCGAGAAGCGCGTGCTGCTCGACGACGGCTCACTGCTGCAGTACGACAAGCTGCTGCTCGCGACCGGGGCGTCACCACGGCGCCTGCCGATCGACGGCGGGAACCTCGACGGGGTGCACTACCTGCGCACCATCGAGGACTCCCAGTCGCTGCATGAGGAGCTCAAGGACGGCGGGCGCCGGCTTGTGCTCATCGGCTCGGGCTGGATCGGCATGGAGGTCGGCGCGAGCGCACGCACCCTCGGCAACGAGGTGACCGATCCTGGAGCGCGACCCCATCCCGTTGGCGAACGCGATCGGCGACGAACTGGGGACCATGTTCGCCGACCTGCATCGGGAGCATGGAGTTGTGCTGCGGCCGAGCGTCGTGGTGAAGCGGCATCGTCGGCGACGGCCGCGTGTCCGGGGTCGAGCTTGAGGACGGCGAGGTGGTGCCAGCCGACTTGGTGCTGATCGGCGTCGGCGCGATTCCGAACACGACCCTTGCCGAGGCCGCCGGGCTCGTGGTCGACAACGGCGTTGCGACGGACGCGGCGCTGCGCACCAGCGATCCGAACGTCTTCGCCGCGGGCGACGTCGCGAACGCGTTCCATCCTCGGGTGGGGCAGCGGTTGCGCAACGAGCACTGGGCGAACGCGCTGAACCAGGGGCCGGCCGCCGCGCGCTCCATGCTCGGCGAGCCGACGGTGTTCGACGAGATCCCGTACTTCTACACCGACCAGTACGACCTCGGGATGGAGTACTCCGGGCTTCGGGACGCTCACCAAGGACGCGACGATCGTGTACCGCGGGAATCGCGAGGCACGCGAGTTCATCGCATTCTGGGTCGCCGACGGCAAGGTCGTCGCCGGCATGAACGTCAACGTGTGGGACGTCAATGAGCAGGTGCAGCGCATCATCCGCGAGCAGCGGGTGGTCGACCTTGAGGCGCTGGCCGATGAGTCGGTCCCGCTCGACGCGTTAGCTCGCGACGCGGTCCCGCTCGAGGAGCGGTAGTGGCGGAGGCGCTCGGGCTGCGCAGGCGGATCGGCGCGCGCGACTTCGACTTCTCTCGGCAGGTTGCGGTGATGGCTGTCATCAACCGCACGCCCGACTCGTTCTACGACCAGGGCGCGACGTTCGCGCTCGACCGCGCCGTGGATGCTGCGCTTCGCGCGGCGGCGGATGGCGCGGATTGGGTCGACATCGGCGGGGTGCCGTTCGGACGTGGCCCGGTCGTGACGCTGGAGGACGAACTCGACCGGGTCATCCCCGTGGTCAGGGCGGTGACCAGCGCAGACCGATGCGGTCGTCTCGGTCGACACCTTCAACGCGCGCGTCGCCCGCGCGGCCATTGCCGCCGGCGCTGCGGTGATCAACGACTCCAGCGGACTGTACGACCCCGAGATGGCAGCCACCGTCGCGGACTCCGACGCGACCATCGTGCTCACCCACTCGCTGCATCCGCCCCGCGCCGAACCGCCCCGGCCGGAGTACGGCGATGTCGTGTTGGACGTGATCGGCTTCCTGCGGGAACGGATCGAGCGGGCACTGGATGCCGGCATCCCGCCCGAGCGGATCGTGATCGACCCCGGCCACGACCTGAACAAGAACACACTGCACACGCTCGAGGTCACCAGGCGGCTGGGTGAGGTCGTCGCTCTCGGCTATCCGGTGCTGGCCGCGGTGTCGAACAAGGACTTCGTGGGCGAGGCCATCAACCGGGAACAAGGTGAGCGGCTCGCCGGCACCCTGGCCGCCGCCGTCTTCTGCGTCTTGGAGGGTGCTCGCATCCTGCGCATGCATGATGTGCGTGCCGCGGTCGACGCGGTGCGGATGACCGAAGCGATTCTCGGCTGGCGCGAGCCGGCCTTCACGAGGCACAACACCTGAGGTGACATTGAGCGACATCAACTCGGTCGAGTTCGGCGAGACGCTGGACGACGCCGCGTTGATCGCACAGCTCGTGACGGATGAACCACTGCTCAGGATGAACTTCGTCAGTAGCGTCGACGGTGCTGCCACCCACCGCGGTCAGTCCGGCGGGCTCTCCGGTGAGGCGGACAAGCGGCTGTTCCACCTGCTGCGCCGAGTGTGCGACGTCGTGCTCGTGGGGGCCGGCACGGTGCGCATCGAGGGCTACGAGGCGATGCGCGTGAGCGCGGAGTCGGTTGAATGGCGTCAGGCCGCCGGACTGCCGGAGCACCCCGTGTTCGCCATCGTGTCCGGGTCGCTCGATCTCGACCCCGAGTCCGCGATCTTCACGGATGCGCCGGTGCGACCGATCGTCATCACCACCGAGCGCGCCCCGGCCGGCGAGCGCGCCAAGTTCGACGCGCTCGCCGATGTCATCTTCTGCGGCGACGAGCTGGTCGATGTCGATGCCATGCTCGGCGAACTGCGCCGACGCGGGCTCGCGCACATCCTGTGCGAGGGCGGCCCTACCCTGTTCGGCACGCTGCTGGCCGCCGACGCTGTCGACGAATTGTGCATCACCATCAGCCCGCGGCTGGAGGCCGGCGCCGCTCGGCGCATCGCGAATGGGACCCTTCCGGATGCGCGACAGCTGACCCTGAAGCGCGCGCTCGCATCCGGTTCCACCCTGCTCTTGAGCTACGGTCGCGAAAAAGCTGAAGACCGCTAGGGGCCTGCGACACGGTCGAGAACGTCGATCTGACGGTGCTCGAGCAGATGGCGGATGCCGTTGCGCACTCGGTGTGGACGTTCGCGAAGACCACCTCCGCGGTCAACGGCACAGCGCGCGGTGGCGGCAACGGCTCGGCGACCCTGGAGTTCATGGGCGCCATGCTCCTGAAGTAGCACCACCCGCCATTGGGTCGGGAGTAAATGCCCTTATGAGCGCTTCATAACGGCAACAACTCCCGACCCAATGCGGTGAAGGGGGGTCTCAGGCGCGGATGCCGTTCAGGCGCTGCGGGATGCCCAGCGGGTTGTCGTCACGCAGTGCCTCTGGCAGCAGCGACTGCGGCACGCCCTGGTAGGCGACCGGCCGCAGGAACCGGCTGATCGCCGCGGTCCCGACGGAGGTCGAGGTCACCGCTGTGGTCGCCGGGTACGGGCCGCCGTGCTGCTGCGCGTGCGTGACCGAGACGCCGGTTGGCCACTGGTTCCAGAGCAGGCGGCCGGCACGCTTGGCCAGCAGGCGCAGCAGCTCGGGTGCGATCGCATCGCTCTCCTCGCCCACCATGGTGGCCGTGAGCTGTCCGTCGATCGCGCGGGCGACCTCGAGCAGCTGCTCCTCGTCGTCGTACTCGACAACGAGCGCTGTCGGGCCGAACACCTCGGTGATGACGCCGTCCGGGTCCTCGAGCACCGCGTCAATGGTCGTCGCGAGAATCGAGGGCGCAGGCGGGTCGCTCAGCGACTGGTCGGAGTCGACGAGCACGCGCACCTTGCCGCCCTGCTGCAGCCCGGCAAGGTCGGTGCAGTAGCCATCCTGGATGCGCGAGTTGAGCAGCGGGGCAGCCGCGGGAAGCTGCGCTTCGGTGAGCCGCTGGATGATGTCCGAGCCGCGCGGCACGAAGATGACGCCGGGCTTGGTGCAGAACTGGCCCGCACCGAGCGTGAACGATCCCACGAACTCCTGTGTGATGCTCTCCGCGCGCTTCTCGGACGCGGAGCGTGTCACGAACACCGGGTTGACGCTGCCCAGTTCGCCGTAGAACGGGATCGGTTCCGGGCGGGACTGGGCAAGGTCGAACAGCGCGCGACCGCCGGGGATCCCGCCGGTGAAAGCGCCGGCCTTGACCAGCGGGTGCTGCAGCGCGATTCGACCCGCCTCTGTGCCGAAGATGACCGTGAACAGCCCCTCGGGCGCACCGGCCGCGGCGAGCGCCCCGGCGACGATCTCGCCGGTCTGGCGGGAGAGTTCCGGATGCCCGGAGTGCGCCTTGAGGATGACGGAGCATCCGGCGGCGAGGGCGGATGCGGTGTCGCCGCCGGCGACGGAGAACGCGAACGGGAAGTTGCTGGCCGCGAATACGACGACCGGGCCGAGCGGGATGAGCAGGCGCCGCAGGTCCGGACGAGGTGCGCCCATCGGCCAGTCAGGGTCAGCGTGGTCGATGCGGGCGTCGAGGTAGCTGCCCTCGGCGAGCATCTGGGCGAACAGTCGCAACTGGAACGTCGTGCGCTTCAGCTCCCCGCGCAGCCGGCCGTCGGGCAGGTTCGTCTCCGATCCAGCGAGCGGCACCAGGGTGTCGGCCGCCGCGTCGAGAGCGTCGGCGACCGCCTCGAGAGCCTCGGCGCGGACTCGTGCGGGCGTTACGGCCCACTCATCGGCCGCGGATTCCGCGAGGACGGCGATCTTTTCGATCTCGCTCGGTGTCGTTGGGGTGCTCATTGGTTCCTTACGCTTTGCGTCAGACAAGTTCCGGCCATGCTAGTTCGGACCTGCCATGATCGTCCAAGCCACTAATGACATGCGATGATGCACTATCGGTATTGAAGGCGTGCGTCGACGCATGCCGGGGAAGGGGCGGGATGTTCACGTTCGATCAACTGCGAAGCTTCGTCGTCCTGGCGGAGGAGCTGCACTTCAGTCGCGCCGCCGACAAGTTGAATATGACCCAACCGCCGCTCAGCCGGCAGATCCAGAAACTCGAGGCCGAGCTCGGCTTCACCCTGTTCGACCGCACCAACAAGAACGTCCAGCTGACCGCGGCCGGAAGCGCGTTCCGCAGCGAGGCGGAGAAGATCCTGAGCATCGCGGAGGCGTCCCGGGCCATGGCGCAGCGCATCGCCGACGGATCGGCCGGCGAGATCAAGATCGGCATCACCGCGACCGGCATCATGGAGCTGCTCGGGGAGATCCTGGCGCGCCTCGACGTCCACGCGCCGGGGGTCGCCGTCGACATTGACGAGATGGTTACGAAGGACCAGGTCGCCGCGCTGCTGCGCGGATCCATCGATATCGGCTTCGTGCGGGAGGTGCCGCTGTCCGCCGAGCTGGTGTCGCTGCTCGTCCGGCAGGAGCCCCTGGTCGCCGCCATCAGCAACCGGCACCGACTGGCTGTGACCTCGCGCGAGTCTGAGCGTGGCGGAGCTCGAGGGCGAGCACGTCCTGACCTACTCGCCGGATCGACGCGCGCTACTTCCGGGCGCTGGTCGACACGGTGCTCAGCGACGTGAGCGACCCGGCCGAGCCAGGAGATCACCCAGGTGCACAGCATGCTGTCGCTCGTCGCGGCCAACAAGGGCATCGCGCTTGTGCCCGTTCTCGGCGAGCAAGCTCGGGATGTCCGGGATCGTCTATCCGAGCCATCGGGGAGCATCAGGAGCCGAAGGTTCGATTGCACGCGGTGTGGCGTGCCGACAACTCGAACCCGGTGATCCGGGCGGCAGCCCGCGTCCTGCAGGAGCTCCACTCGGCATCCCGGCCGCATTCGATTATGTCGTGAAAGGTATCGACAGGATACAAAAGAGCTGTTGATCGGGTATGTCATGCCTCCCTACGCTGAGACAACCGCCCGAAGGAGGTCACTCCTTCGTTTGGATACCACCATCAAACAAAGGAACCACCGACTGTGACTGCCTACAGCCCGCAAGATCTCGCCACGAAGATCGGCAGCGGACTTCTCTCGTTCCCCGTGACGGCGTTCGCCGAGGACCTCAGCCTTCGACGAGACTCGCTACCGCGAGCACGTCGCGTGGATGAGCAGCCACGACGTCGCCGGTCTCTTCGCCGCCGGCGGCACCGGCGAGTTCTTCTCGCTGACCAACGACGAGATCTCGTCGCGTCGTCACCGCGGCCGTCGCAGGAAGTCCGGACGGCGTTCCCGGTGCTCGCACCGGCCGGCGGCTCCGTCGTCGACGCGATCGAACAGGCCCGCATCGCCGAAGCGAGCCGGCGCCGCCGGCATCCTGCTGTTCCCGCCCTACCTCACCGAGGCCTCGCAGGATGGCCTCGCCGCCTACATCGAGGCGGTCTGCCGAGCACGCCGCTCGGCGTCGTCGTCTACAGCCGCGCGAACATGTCGCTGGACGCCGACACCGTCGCCCGCGTCGCCGAGCGCAACGCCAACCTCATCGGCTTCAAGGACGGCGTCGGCAGTCTCGACCAGATGACCAAGATCTACACCGCAGCTCGGCGACCGCCTGATCTACATCGGCGGCCTGCCGACCGCCGAGACGTACGCGCTGCCGTACCTCGAGCTCGGTGTCACCACCTACTCGTCGGCCATGTTCAACTTCGTGCCCGAATTCGCACTGCGCTTCTACGCCGCCGTTCGCGCCAAGGACCACGACTTCGTCTTCACCAGCCTGCGCGACTTCGTGCTGCCGTACCTCGAGATCCGCGACCGCAAGCGCGGCTACGCGGTGTCGATCGTCAAGGCCGGCCTGAACGTGACCGGCCGTCCGATCGGAGGCGTGCGTCCGCCGCTCACCGACCTCACCGACGAAGAGAACGAGTGTCTCGCGCGAGCTCGATGCAGAAGGTCGCGCCGGTACAGGTGTAGTCCTCGCTCGCCTTCGCCGGTGACCGCGGCGCAACCGCGCGTCACCGGCTCACCTTCGAATCACGACCTGGAAAGGAACCATGGATCTCAACAACACAGTTTCGATACCGTCGCGTGGAAGCCACAGACCCGCTTGTCGATCCTCAAGCAGGTCAACAAGTTCTACGGCGAGCAACCACGTGCTCCGCGACATCAACACGGTCGTCAACCGTGGCGAGATCGTTGCGCTGATCGGCCCGTCCGGCGCGGGAAAGTCGACGCTCTGCCGGGCGATCAACCGCCTGGAGACCATCAGCTCCGGCGAGATCTACATCGACGGCGTGGCGCTGCCTGAGGAGGGCCGCGAGCTGGCCACGCCTGCGTGCCGACGTCGGCATGGTGTTCCAATCGTTCAACCTGTTCGCGCACAAGACGGTGCTCGAGAACGTCGCGCTCGGCCCGGTCATGGTGCGGCGGAGGCCAAGAAGGCGGATGCCCGCAAGCTCGCCATGGAGCACCTCGACCGAGTCGGGGTCGCCAACCAGGCCGACAAGCTGCCTGCTCAGCTCTCCGGCGGCCAGCAGCAGCGCGTCGCGATCGCCCGCGCTCTCGCCATGAACCCCAAGGTCATGCTGTTCGACGAGCCGACCAGCGCACTCGACCCGGAGATGGTCAGCGAGGTGCTGGACGTGATGCTGCGCCCTCGCGCAAGACCGGCATGACCATGGTCGTCGTCACCCATGAGATGGGCTTCGCCCGCGAGGCCGCGGACCGCATCATCTTCATGGCCGACGGCCAGGTCGTCGAAGAGGCGCCACCAGCCGAGTTCTTCGCCGACCCCAAGACCACCCGAGCGCGGGACTTCCTCCAGAAGATCCTGGCCCGCTAGACCTCACCACCGAAGTAGCCGACAATCACAACGAGGAGAAACATGTCAAAAACGGACCATGGCGATCGCCAGCGTCGCCAGCACTGGGCCTGCTGCTGAGCGCGGCTGCGCGTCCAGCCACCGCGCCAGGAGCCGACCGCGGTTGACGCAGGCCAAGTTCCCCGTGGCCGACGAGCGTGACGCTCGAAGGCAGCCCGACACTCGATGCGATGCATCGAAGCGCGGCAAGATCGTTCTCGGCGTCAAGGAGGACCAGCCCGGCTTCGGCGTGCGCGACTCGGCCACCGGACGACCGCTCCGGCTTCGACATCGACCTGGCCACCTGGATCGCAGCCGAGCTCGGCTTCGCCACCGACAAGATCGAGTTCGTCACCATCCCCAGCCAGAGCCGCGAGCAGGCGCTGACCAACGGTGACGCCGACCTCATCATCGGCATGTACACGATCTCCGAGAAGCGCAAGGAGCTCGTCGGCTTCGCCGGACCGTACATGACCAACGGCCAGAGCATCCTGGTGCGCGCGGACAACACCGACATCAAGGGCGAGGCCGACCTGGCCGGGCACAAGGTGTGCTCGATCACCGGTTCGACCCCGATCCAGTACATCAAGGACGAACCACCCGGACGTCGAGACCGGTCGAGTTCGACAACATGGCCCAGTGCGTCGACGCGCTCGCTCAACGGCCAGGTCGACGCGGTGACCACGGATGAGGCCCTCCTCATCGGCTACATCACGCTCGACCCCGGACGAGCTCAAGGTCGTCGGAAAGCCGTTCACCACACGAGGGCTTCGGCATCGGCGTGAGCCAAGGAGGACAACGCCCTGCGCCACTTCGTCAACGACCTTCTCGTCGAGCAAGGCGGATGTCCTGCAGGCGATCTACGACGACAACCTGGGTTCCTCGGGCGTCGAGTTCCAGACCGCTGAGGTCGACAACTACTAGGCAGCACCCCGCGCGGACGGGGGAGAGGGCCGCACTGCGGCCTCTCTCCCCGCAGGCTCAGCGCAGAGATCGGAATCCCCATGCAGGTTCTCCTGGACAACCTCGACCTGTTTGTCCTGGGATTCACGAACACGGTGATCATGTTCGTGATCTCCGCAGTGTTCTCGCTGATCCTCGGATGCATCATCGGCGTCCTGCGGATCTCCCCATCGACGCCGATGCGCGCCGTCGGCACGGTGTACGTCAACACGCTGCGGAACACGCCCGCTCGCGCTGCTGATGATGTTCTTCGCGCTCGGCTACCCGAAGCTCGGGCTGCCCGGCGCTCGACTACACGACCCTCGCGATCATCGCGCTCGTGCTCTACACCGCCAGCTACGTCGCCGAGGTCTTCCGCTCCGGGATCAACTCCATCGACACGCGGGCAGACCGAGGCGGCCCGCGCGATCGGGCTCACCTTCGGCCAGGTGCATGCGGGTCGTGCTCGTCCCGCAGGCCTTCCGCAACGTCGTGCCGCCGCTGGTCAGCGTGTTCATCGCCGCTGCTCAAGAACACCACGGTCGCGAGCGGCTTCTCCGTCATGCAGGCCGGCGCCATCTCCGCCAACATGTCCGAGCGCGGCGAGAACCTCCTCGTCACGCTCCTCTGGGTCGCCCTGTTCTTCTTCATCCTCGTCATGGGCCTGGCCGCCGTGCAACGGAAGTTCGAACGAAAGTGGGCGCAATCATGAGCGTACGCCACCCAGGAGCTCTTCGACGTGCTCGGCCCGAAGGGTCGGCGCAAGAGCAACATCGCCGGATTCATCACGATCGCCGTCGTCGTCGCTCATCCTCGGCTTCATCGTCTTCCAGCTCTACCAGATCCGGTCAGTTCGACGCCAAGAAGTGGCAGCTCTTCACGCTTCCCGTTGGTGCAGGAGGAGATTCTCCAGCACCACGTCTCGACCCTGAGCGCGTTCGCCGTGGGAGCGGTCCTCAGCCCTGGTGCTCGGCGTGCTGCTGCTGCTCGGTCGGATCTCGTCGGTGCAAGTGGATCAGCGTGCTGTCCAGCTTGGCTGACCGAGACCTTCCGCGCGATCCCGCTGCTCGTGCTGATGATGCTCATCTACTACGGGCTGCCGGTGCTCGGCGCGACCTTCGTCACCCCGTTCGTCGCCGTCGTCGGTCGGGTCTCATGATCTACAACGGCTCCGTCTTCGCCGAGATCTTCCGCGCGGGCCTCAACTCGCTGCCGAAGGGACAGAGCGAGGCCGGCTTCGCGGTCGGGCTTGCGTCGGAGCCAGGTGCTCGCGCGTGATCCTGGCCCCCCAGGCCATCCGGAACATGCTGCCGACCATCATCTCCCAGCTCGTCGTCGCCCTGAAGGACACCGCGCTCGGCTTCATGGTCACCTACCCGGAGCTGCTCTACCTGGCGAAGTTCTACGGAACCCAGATGCAGTACGGCAGCCCGATCATCCCGTCGGCAATCGTCATGGGATCCATCTACGTCGCTGCTGTGCCTGCTCCTGTCCTGGATCGCGGTGCGTGTCGACGGTGGTCGAAGTGGCGAATTCACGTCGAGCGCGAAAGCTCCGAAGAAAGCGAGCTGCACTGCAATATGACTGATCTGACCGTCTCCCGGCTCCTGGCTTCGGTCACCGAGTCGGCGCCGCAGGCCATCGACGCACTGGCCAAGAAGTACCTGGCCGCCGGGCGGCCGGTGATCGCGTTCGGCGCCGGCGAGCCCGATTTCGACACGCCCGTCGTTCATCACGGAGGCCGCCAAGCGCGCGGTCGACGACCCGAAGAACCACCACTACAGCGGCCCGTCCGGGTCTGCCGAAGCTGCGCGAGGCGGTCGCCGCCTACACGACCGAATACACCGGGCATGAGTTCACCGCCGCCAACGTGTCGATCGCGAACGGCGGCAAGCAGGCGATCTACAACACACTGTCCGCGATCCTCGAACCCGGGCGACGAGGTGCTGCTTCCCGCGCCGTACTGGACCAGCTACCCGGAGCAGGTCAAGCTCGCCGGCGGCGTCACGGTGCCCGTCGTCACCGACGTTCGAGGCCGAGTACAGGACGACCGTCGACGCGACTCGAGGCCGCGCGCACCGATCGCACCAAGGTGCTCATCTTCACCTCGCCGTCGAACCCGACCGGGTCGGTGTACGACCGAGGACGAGATCCGGGCGATCGGCGAGTGGGTCACCGAGCACGGCATCTGGGTGCTGTCGGACGAGATCTACCACGACTTCGTATACGACGACGCGGCGCTTCGCGTCGATCTCCCGCTTCGTGCCGCGCGAGCAGCTGATCATCGTGAACGGGCTCGGCGAAGACCCACGTGCTGACCGGGTGGCGCCTCGGCTGGGTCGCTCGCGCCGGTTCCGATCTCGAACGCGATCAAGAACTTCCAGTCGCACACGACCGGGAACGTGTCGAACCTGTCACAGCAGGCCGCTTTGGCCGCGCTCGCCGACGGAGCGGACTTCCCCGCGCGGATGCGTGAGGTCTTCGACCGTCGCAGGTCTATCGCCTTCGACATCCTCTCGTCGGTGAAGGGGTTCCGGGTTCCGCGGCCGCGCGGTGCGTTCTATCTCTTCCCGGAGGTCAGCTCGGTGCTCGACGGACGGCTCAGCCTGGACTCGGTCCCGGTTACGACCTCGCTGGCGCTCTCGCAAGCTGCTGCTCGAGGAGATCGACGTCGCGGTGGTGCCCGGTGAGGCGTTCGGCGCGGACGGGTACCTGCGCTTCTCCTACGCGCTCGACGATGCTGCGCTCGTGGAGGGGCTCACGCGCATCCGCGACTTCATGGACGCCCGGCTCTAGACGCGCCCTTCGCTCAACCACCTGCCGGTTTGTTGACCGCGCGCCACTTCAATCCGGCGCGCGGTCAACAAACCCCGGCGTTGTTGGTGACTCACACCCTTTTTGGGGGTGTGCGGGGAAAGCGCACGCCTCTAAAGTTCGAGGCCACCGCTTTAGAAAGTGTTCTACACCCGAAGAGGAGCACTAATGGTTCAGGCAACCCAGGAAGAAGAAATCGAATGGCCGGCGTCCGCGTTTAGATCGGATCCGGCACGTCAGGCCTTCGTGCTGCTGCGGATCATCTTCACCGTCGCGCCGATTCTGTTCGGACTCGACAAGTTCTTCAATGTCCTTGTCCACTGGCCCATCTACCTCTACCCGAACGCGCTGGTCATTACCGAGCAAGAGGCGATGTACATCGTCGGCATCGTAGAGATCGTCGCCGGTCTCGCGGTGGCCGTCGTTCCGCGGTACGGGTCGCTGCTGGTGGTCCTCTGGCTTACCGCCATCATCGTCAACCTGATCGCGGTGGGCAGCTTCTACGATGTCGCGCTTCGCGACTTCGGGCTGCTGGTCGGAGCGCTCGCGTTGTGGCGGCTGTCCGTCGTCTACGCACCTGGGCTGCCATTCCGGCGGCGAGCAAAGGTACCCGCCAAGCCCTAACCTGCCTCAGGCTGCCAGCAACGCGTCGGCGTCGAGGATCTCGTAGGAGTAGCCCTGTTCGGCCAGGAAGCGCTGACGGTTTTGCGCGAAGTCCTGGTCGACGGTGTCGCGCGCGACCAGGGTGTAGAAGTTGGCGGGCAGCCCGCTCTCCTTGGGTCGTAGCAGCCGACCGAGTCGCTGCGCCTCCTCCTGCCGGGAGCCGAAGCTTCCTGAGACCTGGATGGCCACAGTCGCCTCCGGCAGGTCGACCGAGAAGTTGGCGACCTTCGACACCACCAGCACGGTGATCGACCCCTCACGGAACGCCTGGTACAGCCGTTCCCGCTCATCCACCGGGGTGGATCCGGTCAGCGACGGTGCGTCGAGGGCATCCGCCAGCTGCTCGATCTGGTCCAGGTACTGGCCGATCACCAGGATGCGCTCACCGGCGTGCTTGTCGACCAGCTGCCGCACGACCCGCAGCTTCGCGGGCGCTGTCGCCGCCAGGCGGTATCGCTCATCGTCGGCGCTTGCCGCGTATTCGAGCCGCTCGTGCTGCGGCAGGTCGACGCGCACCTCGTAGCAGGATGCCGGCGAGATGAAGCCCTGCGCCTCGATCTCCTTCCACGGGGCGTCGAAGCGCTTCGGCCCGATCAGGCTGAACACGTCGCCCTCCCGGCCGTCCTCCCGCACAAGCGTCGCGGTCAGCCCGAGCCGCCGCCGCGCCTGCAGCTCCGCGGTCAGCTTGAACACCGGCGCAGGCAGCAGGTGCACCTCGTCGTAGATGATCAGGCCCCAGTCCATCGCGTCGAGCAGGCCGAGGTGCGCGTACTCGCCCTTCCGCTTGGCGGTGAGGATCTGGTAGGTCGCGATGGTGACCGGCTTGACCTCCTTGACCGCTCCGGAGTACTCGCCGATCTCCTCCTCGGTCAGCGTGGTGCGGCGCAGCAGTTCGCTGCGCCACTGCCTGGCCGACACGGTGTTGGTGACGAGGATGAGCGTCGTCGTGCCCGCGCGCGCCATCGCGCCGGCACCGACCAGGGTCTTCCCGGCGCCGCACGGCAGCACCACAACGCCAGAGCCGCCGGTGAAGAAGTTGTCCACCGCGTGGTCCTGGTAGGGGCGCAGGTTCCAGTCGGAGGTGTCGAGGGTGATTTCGTGCGGTGTCCCCGGCGTGAAGCCGGCAAGGTCCTCTGCCGGCCAGCCGAGTTTCACCAGCTCCTGCTTGAGCTGCCCGCGCGCCCACGGCGCGACCGTGTAGCTGTCGGATGAGCGTTGCCCGGTGAGCAAGGGGGAGATGCGCTTGGCGCGTGAGATCTCGGTGAGCACCGCCGCATCCGTCGACCGCAGGACGAGGTCATCGCCGTCGCGTTCGATGACCAGCCGCCCGTACCGGCCGACGGTCTCCCGGATGTCGATGGCCACCGACTGCGGGATCGGGAACTTCGCGTACCGCTCGAGTGTGCCGATCATGTCCTCGGCGTCATGGCCGGCAGCGCGCGCGTTCCACAGCCCAAGCCGGGTGATCCGGTAGCTGTGCATGTGCTCAGGGGCACGCTCGAGTTCGGCGAAGACCGCGAGATCATGCCGGGCATCCTCGGCCGCCGGGTGGGCGACCTCAAGCAGAACGCTCCGGTCGCTCTGCACGATCAGGGGTCCGGAAGGCATCCGCGTATTCTACTCGCTACCCTTCGCCGACCGAGTGGATGCTCGCCAGCGGCAGGGTGCGTTCGACCCCCGAGCTGTTGTCGCGCGCGCGCAACCGCCCGCCCGCGACACTCGTGGGCTCGAGGACGAAGGTGGTGACCGAGCCGTTCGGCATCATCACGCGCACCGTGAGGGTCGAGCGTGCACGGATGGCGCTCTCCAGCTGCCGGACCAGCCAGGCCTGGCCGGTGTCCTGCGGCGAGTCGGCGTCCGCGGCGCGCAGGCGGTGGACCAGCCCGATGTACGGGTCCGGCGCATCCGGCACCGGCACCGGTCGGTTGCGGCGGAGATTGATCAACCGGCCGACATCGTCCTCAGCGGCAACCGGGTAGCGCGCCTCGCTGAGGGTCCAGAACAGCTGGGCCGGGTCACGCCGGCTGACAAGCCGGTACGGTCCGGTGGCGCGCAGCCCGAGCACCGCGAGCGACTGGTCGACCAGCACCGTGTGCAGCAGCTCCGTGTCGTCGGAGCGCACGTAGCTGAACCCCTCGGTGCCGTCGAGCGATCCGACCCGCAGCGCACCGAACCGGCGCGCCGTCTCGTCGATGAGGTAGGCGAGGGGTTGCGGGATGCCGGTGAGCGAGATCGACTCCAGGAAGCCGGTGAGCGATTCTGCTGACTCGCCCCCCGCAAGTGCCCGGTTCAGGCTCGATGAGGTGACCCGGTAGGTGGATGCGACGGCTCGAGTCTGCGCATCGGCGAGCGTGCGCAGGCGCGCATCTATGTCCGGGGTGAGCGGCCCTGGGGCGACGATCGACAGGTCGTGCTGCAGGTACACGTTGGACACCGACGGTGGCAGCAGCGCCGTGATCGCCTCGATCGAGGCATCCGGTCCACCGGCCAGGAGCAGCCTGGCCGGGGTGGATGGGGTGTGGCGGGCAGTGACCCCGAGCAGTTCGCTCTCGCGCAGCCCGAGCTCGACTGCCTCCGCGAGCTGGGCTCCGCCCGCGGGAAACAGCCAGCCGATGAGCGGGCGCAGGTGCTCTCCGTGATCGCAGAAGCCAGCGAGCAGGGTGCGGAACGATTCCGGCAGCGAGTCAGCGAACGCGGTCGCAAGTCGAATCCAGCGGCCGGATGCCTCCAGGCCGAGCCAGTCGTCTGCCGCGTCGGTCGCGTGCAGCTGCCCTGTGCCCTCTGACACAAGACCGGCACGGACCGCCATGCTGATGAACGCGAGAGTCACGTCCGTGTCGACCGCGAGCGCGTCGGCGATGCGACGCAGGTCCGGTTGGGAGATGCCGCCGCGGGAGAGTCGACGCGCAGGCTCGAACTTCAGCTGGTGCAGCAGTTCGGCGACGGAGGTTCCGGTGAGGAAGGCGTGCTCTGCCGCGAGCGCGTCGACGGTCGCCTGCTCCTGGTCGGTGAGGGTGGTGCCGGTGGGTTTGGGTTCATCAGCCAGGGCGGCCGCATCCGGCAGTCCCTGCCCGGGCCAGGCAGCGAGCCGCGCGCGGACCTCCTCGAACACCACGGGGCCGTCGGCCGACCCGTCGCCCAGCAGCAGCCGGTCGGCGCACTCCACCGCGACCGGGGTCACCGGCGCGCTGCCGGCGAACGCCGCGAGCGTCGGCCGGTCGACGGCGGCCAGCGCCAACTGGATCGCGCTGGGCGACAACAGGGCATCGGCGGCGTCGAAGAAGTCCCGGATGCCGGTGGTCGCCAGTTTGCGGCGACGCAAAGCGACAATCAGGTCACTGTCGCTCAGCGAGCGGAGGCGTGCGGCGAGAGTCAGCGTGCTGGTCACGACCACCTCCCGCTCATGGTCATCCGCCGTTCGACTTGGCGGCGCGCCCCCGCCGGATGGCGCTCAGGATGAGCAGCGCGATGATGAGCACGAAGGAAACCGGAAGACCGATCAGGGGCAGCATGATGACAACGGGCCAGATGCCCTCGCTGAAGCCGTCGTTGTTTCCAACACCCATCGCGGTGGCGACGATCACGGCAATAAAAGCGAGCAGGGACAGGCCGACGATGGCGATGATCAGGAACGCCAACAACCGTTCGCCACGGTTGATCCCGCCGGGTGTCGATGCTGTCACGAACTCAAGGATACGGGCATCCGATTGCCCGTAGTCTTATGGGAATCAATTACGACCCCTGCGCACTCACGCGCTGACGAAAATGAGGAGTGGCATGCCGACCGGCAGAGTCAAGTTCTTTGACGAAGAGAAGGGCTTCGGCTTCATCAGTTCTGATGACGGCCAGGAGGTCTTCCTTCACGCTTCCGCCCTGCCCGCTGGCGTCACGGTGAAGGCCGGCACCAAGCTCGAGTTCGGCATCGCCGACGGCAAGCGCGGTGCGCAAGCGCTGTCGGTGCGGGTGGTCGAGGCGCCGCCCAGCGTCGTCAAGATGAACCGCAAGCCCGCCGACGACATGGCGATCATCATCGAGGACCTGGTCAAGCTGCTCGACGGCATCGGCGGCAATCTGAAGCGCGGCCGCTACCCGGACAACTCGCACAGCCGCAAGATCGCGGCGATGCTGCGCAAGGTCGCGGACGAACTGGATGTCTGAACAGCCCGACATCCCTCTGGCGCGCCAGGCGCTGCTCGACATCACGACGGCGGACACGATCGGCGACTTCGCGGGGACCCGCGACGACGGTGACGGCGTCACGACGCTGTTCTTCGACACCACCATGCGCGGCTACCGCGGGTGGCGCTGGACCGTGACGATCGCGCACGTGGAGGGGCTCGAGCCGAGCGTGCTGGAAACCGAGTTGACCCCTGGCGACGATGCGCTGCTGTCGCCGGACTGGGTGCCGTGGGCCGACCGGATGGCCGAGTACCGCGCCGCGCAAGAGGCAGCAGGCGAGGACGCCGACGTCTCGGACGACGACGATGATGACGATGACGATGATGACGACGACCTGCATGACGAGGACGAGGACGACCTGCACGGCGAGGACGACGTCGACGGCGTCGACATCGACGTCATCGCCGAGTCAGCGCTGGCGGATGACGGTGTAGACGAGGCCGATCAGGCCGATGACGATGCCGACGACGCAGGTCCACAGCCACCACGAGTTTCCCGCCGCCGCAAGCGGACCGGGCAGGAACAGCAGCACGACGAGGGCGACCAGCCAGAGTCCTAGGCCGAGCGCGAACGGCTTGCGGTCATCCGTCTTCACCGGAGGCGGGTCGGGCCGCCGTTCGTCGTCGTGAAGCAACAACCGCATGCGCACAGGCTAGCGGCCGCCCGCCAGCGCCTCCACTACGAACTCGATGCTGCGAATCAGCTGGCGCACGTCATCCGGTTCGATCGCCACGAAGGTCGCCACCCGCAACTGGTTGCGGCCGAGCTTCCGGTACGGCTCCGTATCCACGATTCCGTTGGCCCGCAGTGTCTTCGCGACGGCTGCGGCGTCGACCGAGTCGGCGAAGTCGATGGTGACCACCACTTGCGAGCGGTGATCCGGGTCGGCGACGAACGGTGTCGCGTAGTCGACGGATGCCGCCCAGTCGTAGAGCGCGTCGGATGACTCGCGGGTGCGGGCATCAGCCCAGGCCAGGCCGCCGTTCGAATTGATCCACTCCAACTGGCTGTCGAGCAGCACGAGGGTGGAGATCGCCGGGGTGTTCAGGGTCTGGTTCAGCCGGGAGTTGTCGATGGCGTTCTTCAGGCTGAGGAACTCGGGGATGTAACGGCCACTGGCGGCGATGGTCTCGGCCCGCTCGATCGCGGCGGGGGAGAACAGTGCGAACCACAGGCCACCGTCGGAGCCGAGGTTCTTCTGCGGGGCGAAGTAGTAGACATCCGCCTCGCTCGCGTCGAAGTCGATGCCGCCCGCGGCGCTGGTGGCGTCGATGACGGTGAGTGCCCCATCGGCGTCGACACGGCGCACCGGCGCCATGACGCCGGTTGAGGTCTCGTTGTGGGTCCAGGCGTAGACATCGAAGCCTTCGCCGGGCTGCGGTTCGCCGCGGGATCCGGCCGGTGACTCGATGACCTGCGGCGGCACCAGGAACGGCGTCTTGGCGGCCTTGGCGAACTTTGAGCCGAACTCGCCGAAGGACAGGTGCTGACTGCGCGTGCGGATGAGGCCGAACGCCGCGGCATCCCAGAACGCGGTGGACCCGCCGTTGCCGAGGATCACCTCGTAGCCGTCCGGGATGCGGAACAGCTCGCCAAGACCCTCGCGGACGCGTCCGACCAGATCCTTCACCGGCGCCTGGCGGTGCGAGGTGCCGAGCAGGTCGGCGCCGGGGCCGGTCAGCGCCTCGAGCTGGGCGGGGCGGACCTTCGACGGCCCGCATCCGAATCGTCCGTCGGAGGGCAGCAGGTCTTCGGGGATGGTCACGTCCGTCATGCGCCAATTGTATTTGCTCGGCGAGGGTCGGCCGGGGCCAACCGCTCAGGCCGCTCAGGTTAGGCTTGCCTTTGAGTTTCGCAGGGGCGGAGGGCCGGATGACCGATCTGATCGACACGACAGAGATGTATCTGCGGACCATCTACGAGCTCGAGGAAGAGCACATCATCCCGCTTCGCGCCCGCATCAGCGAGCGGCTTGGGCATTCCGGTCCGACCGTGTCGCAGACCATCGGCCGGATGGAACGGGACGGACTCGTCGTCGTCGAGAACGATCGCCAGCTGCGTCTGACGCAGTCGGGCCGCAGCAAGGCCGTCAACGTCATGCGCAAGCACCGGCTCGCTGAGCGGCTGCTGGCCGATGTCATCGGCCTCGACTGGGCTCTCGTGCATGAGGAGGCCTGCCGCTGGGAGCACGTGATGAGCGAGCAGGTTGAGCGGCGCATCATCGAGTTGCTGCAGCATCCGACTCACTCGCCGTACGGCAACCCGATTCCTGGCCTGTCCGACCTGGGCGAGAACGTGCAGACCGGGGCGTTCTCGGATGGCGTCGTGAACCTCGTGAACTTCGTGCACGGCGCGGTGGGTGCGCAGACCGGCGAGGTGAAGCGGCTCGGCGAGCCCGTGCAGTACGAGCCGGAGGTGCTCGAGCAGCTGCGTGCCGCGGGGCTCGTTCCGGGTGCGCGCGCGAGCTTCACCTCGACGCCCGGCTACGTGCACGCGACGGTCGAGGGAAGCGATCAGAGCCTCGAATTGCCCACGGATGTTGCCCAGCACATCTACGTCGCGGTCAGACCCAAGAAAACAGCCGGGTAACGACCGCGCGCCCGTGCGTGCTTAGTGGCGCGAATCGGGTTAGCCTTGAACGTCCGCTCAGCGCGTGAGCTGTAAAGGAAGAGTCGAATGATCAGAGGGCGAATCATCCAAACCGTGGATGAGCGCGCCCTTTTCTTCATACGACGCGGCAACGGGTACGCCTGCCAGGCGCACTTGGAGAACGACTGAGCACTGTCATTTGACAGTGCTTTCTTGTTTTTTAGCTACTTCCGCTCATTCGCTGACGGGCAGGACGAACACCTGCAAGCCGTGCAGGTTTCTTCGGAAGGATGAGCATGCGCACCTTGGTCCTGAACGCGGGCTTCGAGCCCCTTGCCGTCGTGTCCTTCAAGCGGGCACTGGTGTTGGTGATGAACGACAAGGCGACGATCCTCGCCGCAGACGATGACAATCCGGTTTTCGGTTCGTTCGGAGCGTACGACCGGCCATCCGTCATCCTGCTGACCAGGTACGTGCGGGTTCCACAGGGCCGGATGGTGCCGGTGAGTCGTCGTGGGGTGCTTCGTCGCGACGGGCACCGCTGCGCGTACTGCGGTGCCAACGCCACCACGATCGACCACGTGCTGCCGCGCTCGCGGGGCGGTGAGGACAGCTGGGAGAACCTGGTGGCCTGCTGCCTGCGCTGCAACAACGTGAAGGGCGACCGCACCCCGACGGAGATGCATTGGGAGCTGAAGGTGCGACCGCGGCCGCCGCACGGGACGGCCTGGCTGGTGCGCGGCATCGAGAGCCCGCTGCCGCAGTGGGACGACTTCCTGACGCCGGTGGCCGCCTGACCTGCCCCGCTGGTTGAGGGATCGCTCGCGCGGGTGAAGTTTTCACGCGCGGGTGTTGCAACACCCGCGCGAGGATGAAACACCCGCGCGAGCCGGTCCGTTCACGCGTGCCCGCTGTCGCTGCTGTGCCATGACGCCCACAACGCGGCATAGTCGCCACCCGCCGCCACCAATTCATCGTGATTGCCCAGCTCGACGATGTGCCCGTCCCGCATCACCGCGACCCGGTCGGCGTCGTGCGCGGTGTGCAGTCGGTGCGCGATCGCAACGACGGTGCGGCCGGCCAGCACGCGCTCGAGCGCCGTCTCCAGGGTTCGCGCCGCGGTCGGGTCCAGCAGCGAGGTGGCCTCGTCGAGCACCAGGGTCTGCGGATCGAGCAGCACGAGGCGGGCGAGCGCGACCTGCTGCGCCTGCGCCGGGGTCAGCAGCACGCCGCCAGAGCCCACCGCGGTCTGCAGTCCGCCTGGAAGCGAGCGCACCCACTCCAACGCTCCGACCACCGATAACGCCCGCTCGAGCATCGCGTCGTCCGCGCCCGGCGCCGCCAGCTGCAGGTTCTGGGCCAGGGTTCCGACGAAGACGTGATGCTCCTGCGTCACCAGCGCGACATGCGTGCGCAGCCGCTCGAGCGGCAGGTCGACGACCCGCACCCCGCCGACGGTCACCGTGCCATCCGTGGGCGTGTCGATGCCGGCCAGCAGCCTGCCCAGGGTGGACTTGCCCGACCCGGACGGCCCGACGATCGCGAGCCGCTCTCCCACCTCGAGGTCGAGGTTGATGCCGTGCAGCACGTCCCGGCCGTGCGGATAGGCGTACCGCACGTCGCGCGCGAGCAGGGTGTCATCGGATGGCCGCGCATCCGGGATCGGGTAGCGATCGGGTGGCACCTCGGCTACTCCGATGATGCGGGACAGTGCCGTCGCCCCGATCTGGATCTCGTCCATCCAGCCGAGCAGCTCGTTCACCGGTCCGATCAGCTGCGTGCCATACAGCGCGACCGCGGCGACATCACCGACCGTGGCGTCGCCGGCCTGCACGAGCCAGGCGCCCCACGCGATGACCGCGACGATCGGCACGAGGAAGGACAGTTCCATCGACGGCAGCCACACCGTGCGCAAGCCCAGGGTGTAGCGCTCTGTCTCCCGCCGCTCGTGCAGCGCGGCGTCGATCTTGCGCTGCTGGGCCGGCGCAATGCTGAGCGCCTCGATGGTGTGGGCGCCCTCCACGGTCTCGCTGACCACCCCGGTCAGTCGCGCGAACGACGCCAGCTGCCGCTGGTAGCCCTTGCCAGAGCGCCTGAGGTACCAGCGGCTCACGGCGACGATGCTCGGCACGCCGATGAACAGCGCGAGCGCAACGAGCGGGTTGATGAGCAGCGCGGCGACGATGGTGAGGATGGTGGTCACGCCTGCCACGAGGATGCGCGGCACACCGAACCGGACGGTCTGCGCGATGCTCTGGATATCGCTGGTGGTGCGGGAGAGCAGGTCGCCGGTGCCCGCGCGCTCGACCGTGGACAGCGGCAGCGCGCCCACCGTGGCCATGAACCGTTCTCGCAGGGCGGCGAACACCGTCTCGCCGAGGACCATGGCCCGCTGCTGGGCGAACCGGCTGATGAAGCCCTGCCCGGCGAACGCTGCGACCAGCGCCAGCGCGATGAGGTTCACCGTCGCCAGGGTGGCGGTCCCAGAGGCGATGGCGTCGACGATCCGGCCGATCAACCATGGGCCTACCAGCCCGCAGAGCGAGGCCAGCGCGTGCAGCACGACCACCGCGGTGAGGGTGCGACCGTGGTGGCGGAGCAGCCGAGCCGCCTCCTGGCGCACCGTCCTCGTGTCAGCGATCGGCAGCAGCATCCGGACGCCCCTTTCCTTGCACCGGGATCGCGCCGGTGTGCTCGGCGGCGTGCCACAGCGTGTCGATGGCGCCGGTGCTGGCGTCGTCGAGCTCTTCGCCCTCTGCGGGTTCGGCGGCGCTCACGGTGCGCGCGACGATCGAGCGGTACAGGTACCCGCTGTCGTCATCGCGGCGCAACAGCTCGGCGTGGCTGCCGCTGCCCACGACCCGGCCGTCGTGCATCACCCGGATCACGTCCATGCGGTCGAGGACCAGCGGGCTCGCGCTGACGACGACCGTGGTGCGGCCCTCCCGCGCGTCCCGCAGGCGTGCCGCGATCTGCGACTCGGTATGCGCGTCGAGTGCGCTGGTCGGTTCGATGAGCACGAGCACCTCGGCGTCGGTGAGGAGCACCCGCGCCAGGCTGAGGCGCTGGCGTTGTCCGCCGGAGAAGGACCGGCCGCGTTCTGCGACCGTCTGTCGCAGGCCATCCGGCAATCCCTGCGACGGTCTCGGTGGCGGCGGCGTCGTCCACCGCGCGGCTCACCGCCCTGACCTGTCCGGTCTCCGTTCCCTCGAACGCCGGGTCGCGCGCCCGCTTGACGTCCAGCCCGTCGATGAGCGCGCCACCGAACAGGTGCGGGTGCGCGTCGCTCACCACGATCCTCTTGCGCAGTTCCCGGATCGGCACCGTCCGGTGGTCGACGGCTCCCCACAGCACCGGCGCATCCGCGTGCGCACTGTCGTCGAACCGGCCGAGCCTGGTCGCGACCGCCGCCGCCGCATCCGGGTTCGCGTCCACCAGGCCGGTGAACTGGCCGGGTTCGATGACGACACCGGATGCCACGTCCACCAGTTCCGCACCGACCGGCGGCGGGGTAGCGGGCGAGGGAACGTCGCGCGCGGCCGGCTGGATTCGCAGCACATCGAGCACCCGCCGGGTGGCGACGATGCCTTTCGCGAACACCTGGGTCGCCTCGACGCCGGTGCGCAACGGGATCACCAGGAACGTCGCATAGCCGTAGAAGGCGATCAGTTCGCCGGCGCTGATGGTGCCGGCCAGCACCAGGCGCGCGCCGTACCAGACGATGAAGGCCAGGAACACGCCGGGCAGGAAGACCTGCAGCCCGTCCAGCCAGGACTGCAGCTTGGCCAGGTGCACCCCGGCACCGCGCACCCGCTGGGAGCGGGCGGCGTAGCGGGCGATGAATTCGTCCTCGCCGCCGATGCCGCGCAGCACCCGAAGACCGGCGACGGTGTCGGCGCCGAGGGTGGTGAGCAGGCCGGTCTGCTCGCGCCACTCGGCCTGTCTGGTCTGCAGCGGCCGCAGCAACAAGGCCAGGAGCCCGCCGAGCACCGGGACCCCGATCAGCACCACCAGTCCGAGCTCCACCGAGGTGGCGAGCATGATCGCGGACACGACCAGGTAGGCGACGATGCCGCCGCTCAGGCGAGCGACGACATCGAACATGGCGCCGAGGCTCAGCGCATCCGTTGACACCGTGGCGACGATCTCCCCGGATGGCGTGGTCGCGGTGATCGCCGATCCCGTCTCGGCGGAGTGGTGGCCGATGAGCCGGCCGACGTGGAGGGATGCGCGCACCAGGTTCTTCACCGCCATCCGGTGGCGCAGCGCGCCGGAGACGGCCTGCACCACGGCGACTGCGAGCAGCAGCGCGCACCACCACCACACCTCGGCTGACTTCGCGGCGACACCATCGTCAATGGCCCGCCCGAGCAGGTACGGCCAGAGTGCCTGACAGAGCATCCAGATGACCCCGAAGGTCACTCCGCCGATTAGGAACCGCTTCTGGCGGCTGGCCTGCCAGAGCAGGAAGCGAGGCACCGACTCAAGGTTCGGCCGGTGGGCGGATGGTGCTGTGCCGCTCATCGAAGAGGTCACTTCCGCGATGCTACGCCGCGAGCCGAAGCGCTACTAGATCAGCACCCCCGCCCGTCCTGATCGGTCGCGCGGGTGCTCCTTTCACGCGCGGGTCGAATTCGACCCGCGCGTGAAAGGTCGACCCGCGCGAGGCGTATGCTGCGGCTAGTCGAGGCCGAGCACCTTCTGGATGGTGGTGACGACGCCGTTCTCATCATTTGACGGCGCGACGTAGCGGGCGGCGTTGAGGACCTCCGGATGCGCGTTGGCGACGGCGAAGGACAGATCGGCGGCGGCGAGCAGACCGAGATCGTTCAGGTAGTCACCGAATGCCATCGTCTGCGCTGGGGTGACGCCGAGCTTCTCCTGCAGCCGATGGACGACCGTCGCCTTGCTCGCATCCGGGCTCATCACATCGACCCAGTGGCCGCCGGAGAGCACGACCTGCTGGTCGGATGCTGCCTGCTCGAGCGCTGGCAACGTGCGCGCCTCGGCGTCGCCGAAGTCGTAGACCGCGACCTTGAGGAACTCGTCGTCGACCTGCGTGAGGTCGTCGACGTCGGCGAGTTCGAGGTAGTACTTCTCGGCCTCCTGTCGGAAGGCCCGGTCGGTGCGCTCGACATACGCGGACCGCTTGCCGCAGACCACCGCGCCGAGGTCGAGACCGCTGCGGACCAGTTCGCGCACCGTGCGCACGAGCCCGTGGACGACATCCGTGCCCATGGTCGCTGAACTCAACTCCTCACCGTCGCGGACCACATACGCGCCGTTCTCGGCGATGAACACCATGCCGTCGGCTTCCCGCTCGAACAGGTGCGCAAGCGTCGCGTACTGGCGTCCGCTCGCGGGGCTGAAGGTGATGCCTCGTTCGTGCAGTCGGTGAAGCAGCGGCCAGAGGGAATCCGGGATCTGCTTGTCGCCGTCGAGGAGGGTACCGTCCATGTCGGCGACGATCAGGCGGACGTCCTGTCCGGGCGGGGGGAGTATTGGCTCAGGCATCCGCTCAGGCTATGAGCCGTACCTGTGTGAGCCGGAAGCGCCATTCAGTTCCACCTTCCGATGACGTTTGTGCCATTCGAGGCCGAACGTTCGCCGTCGTATGGCACAAAGCTCACCTCCAGTGAGATTGCGCCTGACTCGTGCTCTCCGTCGGACGCCGCGTGCCCGGCCGCCACGCAATCGCACCGGCAAGGAGCCAGAGCAGCAGCGCCGCGCCGCCGACGGTGACGAGCCATCCGGAGATCGCCAGTTGCACGACCCCGGCACCCACCGAAAAGTTCGCGGCCTCACTCAAACCAGCCAGGCCGAGCAGGGCACCCACTGTGAGGGCCACCCACCCGACATGGAACAAGGCCCTCAGGTACGGATTCACTTGAGCGGAACTCGCAGTCATGCGCGTACGCTACACGCCCCAGCGCTCACCCGGTAGCGCTGTGCCGCCTTCCGATGACGTTTGTGCCATTCGAGGCCGAACGTTCGCCGTCGTATGGCACAAACGTCATCGGGAATGCTGTCTACTTGGCCTGCTGCTCCCGCATCCACCGCTCCAAGCCGGACGCGTCGATCGGCATCGCGTCTGAGAGCACCTCTGATCCCGAAGGCGTGACCAGGATGTCGTCCTCGATCCGCACGCCGATTCCGCGCAGCTCGGGTGGAACCGTTTCGTCGAACGCGTGGAAGTAGAGGCCCGGCTCGACCGTCAGTACCGCACCGGGCTGCAGCGCGGCGCTCTGGTAGGCCTCATAGCTCGACTGGGCACAGTCGTGTACGTCGAGGCCGAGGTGGTGCCCGATGCCGCACACCAGGTAGCGGCGGTGCTGCTGACCCTGCGGGCTGAGTGCCTCATCCACCGAAACCGGAAGGAGTCCCCAGTCGTCCAGGCCGGTGGCGATGACCTCCATGGCAGCCTGGTGGAAGTCGGAGAACAGGCGTCCCGGCGCGACTGCGGCGAGCCCGGCACGGTGCGAGCGTTCGACGAGATCGTGCACCTGGCGCTGGGCCGGGCTGAAGGACCCGCTGGCGGGGAACGTTCGCGTGACATCGGCTGTGTAGTAGGAGCGCATCTCGACGCCCATATCGAGCAGCAGCACCTCATTCTCGAGCACTGGTCCGTCGCACCGCACCCAGTGCAGGGTGGGAGCGTGCTCGCCGCTGCCGACGATCGTCGAATAGCCGGGTCCGTTGCCGAAGGTTCGGGCGTGCCGGTCGAAGGTCCCCTGCAGCCAGCGTTCGCCTCCCCAGCTGATCGCGTTCGGCAGTTCGCGCAGGACACTCGCGAAACCGTCCACGGTGGTGTCGACAGCCTGCCTGAGCTGGGCGATCTCCCACTCGTCCTTCACCATCCGGAGTTCCGCGAGCACGCGCATCAGCTCGGGGCTGTAGGGGATATCCCGAACCGCCAGAATGTGCGAGCCGGGCGGACCGACCAGCAGTGGATCGGCCGCGCCGCTCAGGTCGGCGGCGAGGGAGTCCAGCGTCTTGACCGAGACATCCAGGGCGGCCGACCACTCGGCGGTGCCTGGTGCCGATCCGACCCAGAGTTCGCCGTGCGCGGCGTCGGCGAAGAAGCCGGTGTCGCCCGGATAGGCAGGGGCCGGGATGTACACCACGGCGTCGTGCCCGCTCCCGCTCGGGTGCAGCACGACCACTGCGCCCTCGGCCGAGCATCCGGTCAGCCAGTAGAAGTTGCTGTCCGGGCGGAAGTCGTAGTTCGTGTCGTTGCTGCGCACCGGAGCGTGGCCGGAGAGAACGACCACGGTGTTGCTCGGGAAGGCATTGCTGAGGCGGTCGCGGTGGGCGGCGGCTGCCGCAGCGGCACCGTCCTGGACCGGAGGAGTTCGATCGGGCGTGCCCCAGCCCGTCGCCATGAACTCCTGGAAAGCCGGAATCTCCGAGATGCGCGGCAGTCGTGGGTCGACAGTGGTTGGACGCGGCATCGAGGTGGCGGGCCGGTGGTCGTGAGTGTTGTGGTTCATCTGGCTTTCACCTGGTGGGATTGTTCGAGTTCCGAGAGCACGTGGAGGCAGCGCTCCTCAACGAGCGAGAAGTACTTTCGCATCGCCTCGAGGCGGGCGTTGCCGGGGTCGGCGGCGAGTCCCTCATCCGCGACCGCGATGTAGCGTCTGATCGAGCGCAGGGACTCGGTCTCCATGGCGCTCCAGATGTCGGGCCGCGCCCGGTAGTACAGCGCCCGCTCGTTCTGCGCCACTACCCGTTCGACGAGCTGCTTCTCGGCGAGTTGGCGCGTCATGGTGGAGACGGTGGCGATGCTCGCTCCGGACAGCTCAGACAGTTGGGCCTGGGTCAGGGGGTCCGCGCTGTCGAGCAGGATCCCCAGGATGCGACCGGCCATGCGAGGCATCCAGCCTTCCAGTTCCACGAGCAAGCCGAGTGACGTGGCGAAGTCATGCGAGACGATCGGGTGGTGGGTATCGGTCATCGTTGATTCGTGCTCCCGGGTGACGAGGCGCGCGCTCGCTCGTTCGTATCCTGTCACGAAGAGCACTAATTGTGGGTATTTTCGTAATTTCAGTTGGTACTGAAACATCTTGATGTTAGCGTTTGGGCCAGACCCCCCCTACGCACGAAGGTGACCCATGTCGTTCATCAGCACAGATCCCCAGAATGTGCCGCCGGTTGAGGCGTACGAGCGGCACTTCCCCTGGTTGGAGGATCACACCGATCCGACCGCCGTGGCGTGGGTGGACGAGCAGAACGCGCTGACTGATGGCTGGTTCAACGCCACCGGACTCCGGCAACAGGCACGAAGCCGGATGCGCGCAGCGCTCGAGCGAGAACAGCGCACCAGCCCGACAGTGCGCGGGGGCAAGACGTTCGACCTGCGCAAGGCTCCCGGCGACGAGCAGTACTCGCTCTGGGTGGCCGAGGGCGGCGTCGAGCGGTGCCTGATCGATCCGGGCGAACTGGATGCGGCAGGCAGCGTAGCGATCACCCACTTTGAGCCGAGCCCGGACGGACGGTTGCTCGCGTGGGCCACGGCGGTCTCCGGATCGGATTGGATGACGCTGCGCATCCGGGATGTCGCGTCGGGGCAGGACCTTTCCGACGAGCTCACTTGGATCAAGTGGGCACAGTCGGCGTGGACGCCGGACAGCGCTGGCTTCTACTACCTGGCGTTCGACCCGCCCGCAGCAGGCGCAGAGTTGCTCGCCCAGAACAGCGGCCAGCAGATCCGCTATCACCGGGTCGGCGACGCGCAATCGGCGGATGTCGAGGTCTACCGCCGCCCCGAAGCGCAGTGGCTCGTCGCCGAGGTGCCCGCAGACGGAAGCCGGCTGTTCGTCACCGCGATCGACGGAACCACCCCGGTGCACATTGCCGCGCGCGATCTCAGGGTCCCGGACTCTCAGTTCGTCGTTCTCGTCGACAGCACAGAGGAGGTCTCCTACGTCGACGCCCGCGATGAGGTGCTCTATTACGTCTCATACGAGTCGTCGGCCGACGGTGTGCTGCTCGCACTCGACCTCGACCCGGAGGAACCCGGCCCAGCCCGACCGGTACCGGTTGCACCGGGTTACCTCGACAGCTACGTCGCGGCGGTCACCGAACGATTCGTGGTCACCGGGTACTCGTCGCGCTCGCCGCAGGCCTTGGCGAAGACGGACATCGCCACCGGAACCGTGAGCGCGATCGAGCTTCCCGAGCACGCCACCGTGTCGCAGCTGGGCACGGTTCCCGGCACCGATCGCATCCTGGTCAGCTACGAAAGCTACGACGAGGGAACCGCCATCGTGGATGTGGACCTGACCACAGGGGACCGCGTCGAGCTGTTCCGACAGAGCCCTACTCGCCCGCGCCAGGTGCGGACCTTCGATGCCGTCTCGGCCGATGGCGTTGCGGTTCCGGTGGTGCTCGTCGGCTCGGCTCTGGATGATGCCACGGCGCCACGACCCACGCTGCTCGTGGTCTACGGCGGGTATGGCTCCGACTTCCTGTCCTACGGACTGGAGGACTGGCACTCGGTGTGGATCGAAGCGGGCGGATTGATCGCCCTCGCAGGCATCCGGGGCGGATCCGAATACGGTGACGCCTGGCACCGCCAAGGCATGCGGGCCGGCAAGCAGAAGAGCTTTGACGATCTCATCGCGGTCGCCGAGCGGTTGACCGCCGACGGCTGGACCACGACACCGCAGCTCGGCATCAATGGCATGTCGAACGGCGGCATGGTGGTGGCTGCCGCGCTCACCCAGCGTCCTGACCTGTTCGGCGCAGTGGTCGCCGAGGTGGGCGTCATGGACATGCTCCAGTTCCACCGTTTCACCGTCGGCGCGGGCTGGATCCGCGAGTTCGGTGATCCGGACGCCCCGGCGGACGCCGAAATCCTGCGCGAATACTCGCCCCTCCATGCCCTCCAGCCAGGTGTCGCCTACCCGCCGACACTCGTAGCGACCGGTGACCACGACGATCGGGTGCCGCCTGGCGTGCACTCGTATCGGTTCGCCGCTCGCATGCAACAACTCGCGGCAGAAAGCACCCTCGTGCTGCTGCGCGTGCAGCCGGGAGCCGGACACGGCACCGGGAAAGCCACAAGCACACGGATCGAGGAGCGAGGCGACATCATCGTCTTCCTCAGTTGTCAGTTGGGGCTATCCCTCACCTGACTCCGCAGCACCATCAGCACTGATCACCCCTTGACAAGAAGGACCCACGAATGAATTTCATGCACAGCATGCGGCGCCTCGCCGCTCCGCTGGGCGTGGTCGCGGTCGCGGCCATTGCGCTCACCGGTTGTGTGGCGGCCGACAGCGGCGAAGCCAATGACCGCGCCAGCCAGACCATCAGCATCGCAGGCTGGGACCCCGAGAACCTGATCCCGGGCAACACCTACGCCTTCCAGCTCAGCACGCTCCTCTACAGCACCTTGCTTCGTCTCGATGCCGAGACCGGTGAGATCAACAACCTCGTCGCCGAGACGGTCGAGTCCGAGGACCAGAAGACCTGGAACATCACCCTGCAGGACGGCTGGACCTTCCACGACGGCGAGGCCGTGACCGCGCAGAGCTTCGCGGATGCCTGGAACGCCACCGCGTACGGCCCGAACGCCTGGATCCAGAACTCCTACTTCGCGAACATCGAAGGCTACGCAGAGCTCAACCCGACCGATGGCTCAACTCCGGCCGTCGACACGCTGTCGGGTGTCGAGGTCGTGAACGATCTCGAGTTGACCGTGACGCTGACCGAGCCGAACGGCCTGTTCCCGTACACCCTCGCGAACTTCGCGCTGTCCCCGCTGCCGTCGGTGGCGTTCGAGGACCTGGAGGCCTTCAGCAAGAACCCGATCGGCAACGGCGCGTATGAGCTGTCGGGTTCCTACACGGTGAACGACACGGTGAGCCTCGTGCGCTACGAGGACTACGCCGGCGCCGCTGCGGCCACCAAGTACCTGGACTTCGTGCCGTACACCAACTTCTCCACGGCCTACAACGACGTGCTCGCCGGCAGCGTCGACATGGTCTACCCGGTGCCGCCGGAGCGCCTGAGTGACGTTGAGTCGAGCTTCGGTGACTCTCGCGCAGAGTCGCCCATTCCCAACCTCAACTACCTCGCCTTCCCGATGTGGGAAGAGCGCTTCCAGGATGCCGACCTGCGCCGGGCACTGTCGATGGCGATCGACCGTGAATCCATTGTCAAGACGATTCTGCAGGGGGCAGGCCAGGCCGCGTACGGCATGGCACCGCAGTCGGCTGAGGGCGCACGCGCGAACACGTGTGAGTTCTGCGTGTACGACCCGGAGGCCGCCAAGGAGCTGCTCGCCGCGGCTGGTGGCTGGGAGGGTCCGATGACCCTGTGGGCATCGAGCTACGGCAACAACGACCAGATCCTGCAGGCCATCGCCAACCAGTTGAAGAACAACCTCGGCATTGAAGACGTCACCTTCGAGCTGGGGGAGAACGTCTACCAGCAGGTGATGAACAAGGAGAACGACGGTCCGTCGCTCGAGTACTGGGGTGCGTTCTTCCCGCACATCCAGGCCATGGTCGAGCCGTTCTTCGGCACCACGGGTGCCGGCAACGTCACGGGATACAGCAACGCCGAGGTCGACGAACTGCTGGCGCGCGGAGACGCGACGTCCGGTGCGGAAGCCATCGAGTTCTATCAGCAGGCCGAGGACATCGCCCTGAAGGACATGTTCATCGCCCCGCTGTACTTCCAAACGTTCACTGCGGTCTGGAGCGACCGTATTCAGAGTGTTCCGGTCGGCCCGCAGGGCTTCGGCGACCTGACCACCCTGAAGCTGGCCAACTAGTCCCACCTACCCGGCCGGCCGTGCGTCCGCGCACGGCCGGCCGATCTGGAGCCAAGCGTGCTCAAGTACACCCTTAAACGCCTGCTGCATCTGCTGCCCGTGTTCATCGGGGCGACGTTCCTTATCTTCGCCATGGTGTTCGCGCTCCCGGGCGACCCGATTCGCGCCCTTGCCGGTCAGAACCCACTGCCCGAGTCGGTGATCGCGGCGATGCGCGTCAAGTACAACCTCGACGAGCCTTTGCTCACTCAGTACTTCCTCTACATGGGGAACCTGCTGCAGGGCGACCTGGGCACCGACTTCAATGACCGACCGGTGTCCGGCCTTATCGCGGCCAGCTGGCCGGCGACATTCCAGCTGGGCATCACCGCCTGGCTGATCGAGATCGTCGTCGGCATCCCGCTCGGCATCTGGATGGGACTGCGTCGCGGCAAGTTCGACGATGTCGTCGGCCGGGTGCTCACAGTCCTGGTGATCTCCGTTCCGGTGTTCGTCATCGGATTCTCGCTGCAGATGATCGTCGGCGTGCAGCTGGGTTGGCTCCCTGTCTCCAGTGCGCGCATGGGTTGGCCGCTCAGCTACCTCCTACCCGGCTTTGTTCTTGCCATCTACGGACTGGCCTCGATCGCCCGACTGCTGCGTTCGAGCATCGCCGAGAACGTCCAGTCCGACTTCGTGAAGGCGGCAAAGGCGAAGGGGTTGACTCGCTCTCGAGTCGTGCGCGTTCACATCGTGCGGAACTCCCTCATCCCGGTGGTCACGCTCCTGGGCATCGACCTGGCCGCACTCATGGGCGGCGCCATTCTCATCGAGGGCATCTTCAACCTGCCCGGCATGGGAAACCAGATCTTCGCGGCCATCGGCGCCCATAACGGTCCTGTGATCGTGGGCATCTCGACGATGCTCATCATCATCTTCCTGATCGGCAACCTCGTCGTCGACCTTGTTTACGCCGCACTAGACCCGAGGATCCGCCTTGGCTGACACCGCTATCAACACGCCGCCAGCAGGCCGACGCGACCTCAACGTCAGACGGCCGCTTCGTCGCCGTCGCACGGCGGGTGGCGACACCTGGCGCGACCTGCTTCGTCAGCCGTTGTTCGTGCTGTCGGCGCTGTTCCTATTGACGATCTTCACGATCGCCGCGGTTCCGGAGCCGTTCGCCTGGATCTTCGGCAACGGAGACCCCCGTTCGTGCGACCTGAGTTTCAGCGCCCAGCCGGCCAGCCCCGGGCATCCGTTCGGTCACGACATCCAAGGCTGCGACCTGTGGGCGAATGTCATCCACGGTGCGCGTCCCTCGATCGTGATCGGCCTCGTTGTCACTGTTGTCTCCACGCTGATCGCCGTGTTCCTCGGCAGCCTCGCTGGGTACCTCGGTGGTTTCGTGGACACGATCTTCGGCCGCGTTTCGGACATCTTCTACGGGTTCCCGTTCATCGTCGGCGCGATCGTGCTGCTCACGACCATCAACGATCGCAGCGTGATGACGGTCGCTCTGGTGCTGTCGGTGTTCTCGTGGCCGTTCATGGCTCGGCTCATGCGCGCATCCGTGCTGGAGCGCAAGAGCGCCGAGTACGTGCTCGCCGCGAAGGCGCTGGGCGCGTCGAAGTGGCGCATCATGTTCCGGCACATCATGCCCAACTCCATCTCGCCGGTGATCGTGATGGCCACCCTCGGGA
Source organism: uncultured Actinomycetota bacterium (assembly GCA_963702165.1). Classification (GTDB taxonomy): domain Bacteria; phylum Actinomycetota; class Actinomycetes; order Actinomycetales; family Microbacteriaceae; genus Terrimesophilobacter. The sequence continues at coordinate 2,720,601 of OY969722.1, forward strand.
TTGGGGGCACCATCGCCGGCGAGGCGGGGCTGACCTTCCTCGGGGTCGGTCTGCAGGCGCCGACCATCTCGTGGGGACTCCAGCTGAATACCGCCCAGAGCTACTTCCTCAACCACCCCCACCTTCTGCTCTATCCGGCGCTGGCCTTGAGCCTCACTGTTCTCGCATTCACCCTCATCGGTGACGCGGTGCGCGATGCGATGGACCCCAAACTCCGTGAGGTGAACCGCTGATGGCCCCGACCACGCCCCTGCTCGACGTCCAAGACCTGCACGTGCAGTTCACAACGCGATCCGGCGTTGCTCGCGCGGTCAACGGGGTGTCCTTCTCCATCCAGCCGGGACGCTGCCTGGCCGTTCTCGGCGAGTCCGGGTCCGGCAAGTCCGTGACGGCGCAAGCCATCATGGGCATCCTCGACGAGCCGGTCGGCAAGATCACCGGTGGGCGGATCCTGTATCGCGGCAGCGACCTGCTCAGCCTTCCGGAGAACGAGCGCGTTCAGGTGCGCGGGGCGGAGATCGCCCTCATCTTCCAGGACGCTCTGTCGGCACTCAACTCGGTGTACCCGGTCGGCAGGCAGATCAGTGAGGCCTACCGTGTGCGCAACGGCGTCTCCCGAAAGGACGCCCACAAGAGAGCGCTCGAGCTCATGGATCTGGTGCGGATCCCGGATGCCGCTGCGCGCGTCTCGCAGTACCCGCACCAGTTCTCGGGCGGCATGCGGCAGCGGATCATGATCGCCATGGCGCTCGCGCTCGAGCCGAAGCTGCTCATCGCGGACGAGCCGACGACGGCCCTCGATGTCACCGTGCAGGCAGAGATCATGGAACTGCTCGCCGAGATCAGGGCTGAGCGGAATATGGCCATGATGCTGATCACCCACGATCTGGGCGTCGTGGCCGAGAACGCCGACGACGTGGTGGTCATGTACGCGGGCCGCACGGTCGAGCGCGGCAACGTGTTCGACGTCTTCGCGGGTCCACGGCATCCGTACACCCGGGGCCTCCTGGCCTCGATGCCGGACATCGATGTGGTCTCGCAGGACCTGAACGCGATCCCCGGCGCCCCGCCACCGCTCACCGCGCTGCCGACCGGATGCTCGTTCCACCCCCGCTGCCCGCTCGCGACCGAGGTGTGCCGGGTGCAGCGTCCGGAGCTGCTTGAGCTCGAGCCTCAGAGCAGGGCGAGCGCCTGTCACCACACCAACTTGCTGGAAGGAAGCCTGCGGTGACCACCTCACCCACCCCGCTGCTCTCCGTCACGGACGTGACGAAGCACTACCCGACATCGAGCGGCCTGCTCGGCCGCCGCAAGGGAGTCATCCACGCGCTGGACGGAGTGAGCCTGAACGTCGGCGAGGGCCGCACGCACGGGATCGTGGGCGAGTCTGGCTGCGGCAAGTCGACGCTGGCCAGATTGCTCGTGTCGTTGGAGCCCCCGACGAGCGGGACTATTCGCTATCGCGGGCATGACCTGGCCGCAATGAGCGCCGACGAGATGCGTTCGGTGCGGCGCAACGTGCAGATCGTGATGCAGGACCCCTACGCGTCGCTCAACCCCCGGATGACGGTGGGCGAGATCGTGCGCGAGCCGTTCGACATCCACACCGACGTTGTGCCGAGGGGTCGGAGGGACGCGCGGGTCAAGGAGATCCTGGAGCTGGTGGGCCTCGACCCCACCATGACCGACCGATACCCGCATCAGTTCTCCGGCGGTCAGCGGCAGCGCATCGGAATCGCGCGCGGGCTGGCGCTCGATCCGGAGGTGCTGGTCTGCGACGAAGCGGTGTCCGCGCTCGACGTGTCGGTGCAAGCGCAGGTGCTCAGCCTGCTGCGCTCGCTGCAGGGCGAGTTGGGGCTGTCGTACGTGTTCATCTCGCACGACCTCTCGGTGGTGCGCCAGATCTGCCACGACGTCACGGTCATGTACCTGGGGCGTGTCGTGGAGACGGGCACAACGGAAGAAGTCGTCGGCGACGCAGTGCATCCGTACACCCGGGCGCTGCTGTCGGCGGTTCCCCGCGTTGACCCGACCCTGCGTGATTCGCGAAAGCGCACCGTGCTCTCGGGCGACCTGCCGAGCCCCGCCAACCCGCCGTCCGGATGTCGGTTCCGCACCCGGTGCCCACTCGCGCACGACGCGTGCGCCGAGACGGAACCGCAGCTGGCGCCGCTGGCGGGTCGGTCCGGGGCGAGCGCCTGCCTGCTCACGCAGTAGGCGTCCACCCCCACCCCGCGAGAACCCCGAACATTCCACACGCGCGGGTCGAACTTCCACGCGCCGGTCGAATTCGACCCGCGGGTGGAGGTTCGACCCGCGCGTGTCGCCGACCCACGGCGTGTCGGCGAATCGTCCGCTCGCCTTCCCCGTGAGTTTTCCTATAGAGTTCAGCGAACCGTTATACCGGTACAGCTTGAGTCAGCCTGCCTGACTGGCCCGTTTCATTCCAGAACCCGAACTGCCGAATGTGAGCCCTGCATGTCGAACCGCCGTCACACCGCGCGCAAGCGCGGCATGACACGGGGTTCCCGCACCGGGCGCTACATCGTCGGCTTCCTGCTCGCGCCGCTCCTCGCGGCCAGCTCCCTCACTCTGACCGCACCGGTGCACGCCGCCGAAATCGCGTTCCTACCGCCGAGCGTGCAGGCTCCGGTTCTCGGTCCGGTCTGGGATGCCGAGCACGAGGCAGCCCTCCGCGCCGCCATCGAAGCCGCGGCCCTGCAGGCACACGAAGCAGCCCGTGCAGCGCAGCAGGCCGAGGCGGATGCCGCGGCAGAGCAGCCGGTGCGCTACGAGTACATCGTCGTCACAACCCCGGTTCAGGCTCCCGCCAACACCGGCACCTCGAACTGCGTGATGACGAATACCGGCGCCGCCCCGACCGAGACCAACGCCGACGGCACGCAGTCGACCTCCAGCTCGAGCAGCTCAAGCAGCACCCTCGTCTGCGGACCCGGAACGGTCGGACCGACAACCGTTGGCACCACCCCTGACCCCACGCCGGCACCTACCCCGGATCCCGAGCCGACCCCCGACCCCGCAGATGCTCCGGACGAGGATGCCACGCCCGAAGGTGACGTGCAGCCCGCCAGCTGGGGAACGCCGGTCCGCATCTCCTCGGGCGATTCGCTCGCCGACGAGCTCCTCGCCGAGCAAGCGCCGACGGCCGGCGACGAACATCTGCCTGCGCCCGTTGCAGAACAGCCGGCGCCCGTCGCGGCACAGCAGTCCTTCGCCATCCTCGCTGCCGAGGAGGAGCCGGAGCCGGTGACACCGGTCGCCGTGCAGCTCACGATCGCAGCGGGCAGCGCCGTCGACATCCGCCTCGTGGGCGGCGCGCTCCAGATTCAGCACGGTGGCGTCACCGAGACTTTCCCGCTCGCCGAGGTCGCCAGCCTCACCATCACGACGTCCGGCGGCTCTGCCATCACCGTCGACGCAAGCGCGCTCGGCGCAGGCTTCCCGATCACCATCAACGGCGCCGGACCGGCTGACAGCCTGACCGTGCTCGCCGACGGCATCACCTGGACGCTCGGCGCTGCCGGAAGCGGCACCGTCACGGTCGGCAGCACAGGTCTCGTCTACACCGGCATCACCACCGTCGCCGCGGTCGGCACCGGGGCGACCCTGGTCGGCGCATCCGGTGGCGGGACCTGGGAGATCACGCGACCCGACGCGGGCACCATCGGCGGCATCGACTTCGACGGCTTCGCCAACCTGATCGGATCGGCTGACGCCGATGACCTGTTCATCTTCCGCTCCGGAGGCAGCCTCAGCGGCAGCCTCGACGGCGGCGCGAACGGAAACGACACTCTCCAACTGCACGCCTCCGGCGGCGAGGTCACGTCCATCCCGAGCGGCAGCCAGTCGGGCACGATCACGTTCGAGGGCGGCCTGGTCAGCTACGCCGGCCTCGAGCCGATCCTGGTGACCGGCGCCGACGACGTCACCGTGACCACGACCACCGCCGACGACGTGATTCACGTCGGCCCGGCGACGACCGCGGGCAACCTGGTGGTGCGCAGCGTCATCGGCTCGATGGAGACCGTCGAGTTCGTCATCCCCACCACCTCGCTCTCGGTGCTCGCCACCGCGCCGCGGGTGACCGTCCACATCACCGGCGACCTCCTGCTGCCCGGCGTGAACCTGCGCATCGTCGCGGCCTTCATCTACCTGGACGGCGTGCTCATCGACACCCGCACCTTCGCGGTCGGCGGCACCGACGGTTCCATCGAACTCACCGCCACCGCGACCGCAGCCGACGACGCCACCGCGCGACTGGTCATCGAAGACGCCACTCTCAACGGCGGCGACATCACACTGACCTCGCTCGCCACCGTCGCACCGGGTACCGCCGCGGTCGTCACGGCGAACGCGCTCGCCGAGACACTCGTCACAGGCGACACCGCGATCACCGCCAGCGGCGACGTGCGCATCGGCAGCAGTGTCGAACTCGACGTCACCGCCGCATCGGTTCCGACCTCCGGCGGCACCACCGACACCGATGCCGCGCTCGCCGTCTCCGATGTGCAGAGCACCGCGCTCACCCGGGTCGCCGGCGCGACCACCATCACCGCAACCGGCACGCTGACCCTGGCGGCCAGCAACACGACGACCGTGACGACGACGGCGGATGCCTCTGCCGCGACGGCCGGTGGCGCCGTCGCCTCCGCCACCGTCCAGGTCGACTCCCTGTCGGAGCTCACCAGCACTGGCGCGGTGACCGCGTCGACGGTCGCCGTCACCGCCGAGTCGGAGCTGCAGGTCACCACGACAGCCACCGCCAGCGCGAACGGCTCGACCGCCAACGACGAGGCACCGGACACGACCACCGGCAACAACGCGAACACGCCGGGAGGCGGCACCGTCACGATCGCCGGAGCGATCGCCCACACCAGCGTCGACCAGACGACCCGCGCCCGGATCGCCCCCAGCGCAGTCGCGACCGGCCCGGTCACCGCGGCCGGCGGCGTGACCGTGAGCGCGGTATCCCGCGGCGACGTCCACTCGGTAGCGGACGGGAGCCCGGTCGCCTCAGGCGCCAGCGGCGTGGGCGTCGCCGTCGCGGTCACCCTGACCGACATCGTCACCGAAGCCACGATCCGAGACCTCTCAGTTGACGCGCCCGCCGTGACGGTCTCCGCCACGACCGCCCCGCTCGCGACCGGATCGAACCAGTACACCGCGCGATCCATCTCCGGGGCGTCCGCCGGGAGTGCGGGAGCCGTCGGCGCCGCCGGCGCCCTCGCCCTGACCATCGCCACGGTGTCGACCGTCGCCACGCTGGGCGGGGAGGTCCAGCTCGAGAACGACGGCGACGTCACCGTCGCCACCCGCTCCGCCAAGTCGACCACCGCCAGCGCACTGCCCGGCACCTCGGCCGGGGCCACCACCGGGGTGGGCGCGAGCGTCGCCCTCACGGTCGTCGACGACACCACGCGCTCCGCGATCGCGGACGGCGCGATCCTCACCGGCGTGCGGGACCTGACCATCACAGCCGACTCCGCAGCGGCGAGCAGCACCGAGGCGCGGGGCGGCGTCTGGGCTGCAGGCGTCGCCATCTCCGGGGTGACCGCGATCAGCTACTCGAGAGTCGCCACCGAGTCGATGATCGGCGCCGGCCCAGGGCTCACCGCCAGCGGCGACGTGCTGATCCAGGCCCGCCAGCTCGCACCGGTCAGCACCATCGCCGCGGGGGAGGTGGATGCAGCGGATGCCGCGGTCGGCGTCTCCCTGGCCCTCACCTTCGCGAACCACACCGTGCGCGCCACGACCCTGCGCGACGTCACCGCGGCCGGCACCATCACCATCCGCGTATCGGGTGCCTCCAGCACCGACACGGTCGCCACCTCATCGGCCAGCGGCGCCCCCGAGAACGACGGCGTCCAGCCGGCCCCCTCCACCAGAGTCGACGACGCAGCCGACTACGTCGACACCAAGGGCTCAACCCCACCCGGAGGCTCCGGTTCCCTTCCCTCCGGCACACCCGGCGGTGACGTGGCCGTGGCGGCCGCGATCGCGGTGACCGTCCACACCTCGGCCGCCGACGCATCGGTAGATGGCGTCACCCTGCGCGCCGGGACCGTCGTCATCGACGCGCGCCACCACGACTCGGCGAACTCGACCGCGAGCGGGTCGCCCTCCACCCGAGGCCCACCTGCCGAGGCAACCATCGCAGCCGGCCTCGCCATCACTGACGCTGACGTCAGGATCACCGCGAACGTCGGCCCGGGCGCCACCATCGTCGCCACCGCGCTCAGCCTCACCGCAGGCGTCGACAGCACCACCGCAACGGGGGCAGCAGCAACAGCCCACACCTTCACCGCAGCCTCCACAGCCGGCATCGGCACCGGGGGAACACTCGGAGCAGCCGGCTCCGTCGCCGTCCAAGTCGCGTCGATCGCCACCTCGGCCAGGCTCCTCACCGGCTCCACCATCACCGCCGACACCATCAGCATCAGCGCAACCTCGTCGGCCACCTCGACCGCCACCGCCGCCATGGCCGGCGGATCCGGCGCCCCGACCGTCGGGGTCGGCGCCTCATCGGCCACTGCCATCGTCGAGCACCGCACCCACGCAGGCATCGACGACGGGGTCACCATCGGCCCGGCCGCCGCACTCACGATCTCCGCCACCACGACGGATGTCACGGCAGCCACCTCCCAAGGATCGGCATCCGGCGCCGGAGTCGGCATCGCCCCCTTCGCCGCCACGACGCTCGCGACCGTGGAGACCGCCGCGCGCCTCGGGTCCGGCTCCACCCTGACCACCACTGGCGCCGTCTCGATCAGCGCGCAGCAGACCGCGACCGCCACGGCCACCGCCACCGCCGCAACAACGTCAGCGGGCACCGCCGCTGTCGGCGTCGGCCTCGCCCTGACCATCGCCGACCACACGGTGCGGGCATCCATCGCCCGCAGCCTCAGCGCAGGCGGCGCTCTCACCCTGACCGCCTCCGCCACCTCGACCACCACCGCGACGGCGACCGCCTCGACCGGCGGCGCGCCAGAGTCGACCCAGGGCGCGGGCGCAGACGGCGACGGCACCCCGGGCTCAGGCGTCGACTCGCTCGTGAACCAGCAGCGCGACCAGGCCGACCAGATCGCCGCCGACCGCGGCGCGGCAACCTCGTCGGCATCCGGAGCCACCCCGAAGGCAGAGACGTCGGCCGGGGGAGTGGATGTCGCCGCCGCCATCGCCATCGTGCTCACACGGTCCATCACCGACGCCGTCATCGAGCCGACCTCGGCGACCGTCTCCACCGCTGGTCTGCTCACCATCTCCGCGACCTCCACAGCAACGGCCGCGACCACAGCAGACGGATCCGCAGCAGGCGGCGGCACGGCAGCCATCGGAGCGGCCGTCGCGGTGACGGATGCCAGCATCCGGTCGGGTGCACTGATCTCCGCCGGCGTCGTGGTGACGGCGGCCGACGCCACCGTCGCAGCGGCAACCACCACGACACTCGGCGCCACCTCCACCTCGGGTGCCGGCGGTGGCCAGGTGTCGGTCGCCGGCTCCCTCGCGCTGGTGCTCGGCGACATCGAGACCCTCGCCGAGCTGGCCGGCAGCATCCAGCTCTCCGGCGACCTGACACTCACCTCCACCAGCGCCACCACCGCTGCCGCCAGGGCCCTGGCCGGCGACGGCGCGGCGGGCACCAGCGTGGGTGTCGGCGCATCCGTCGCCGTCGCTATCGTCGACGACGCCACCACCGCAGTCGTCAGCGACGGCGCCGCCGTGCTCGGCGCCAACCACCTGACGGTGACCGCCACCGCGACCCACACCGCCACCACCGAGGCGCGGATGGGCGCCACCGGCGGCAAGGTCGCCGTGACCCCGGCCGTCGCCACCACCCGCTCCACCGTCGCCACCCTCGCCCGCCTCGGTGCCGGGGCCGCCACCACTCTCACCGGCGACCTCATCGTCGGCGCGACCCAGACGGCGACGTCCGCCGCAACAGCAGGCGCCACCGCAGCAGGCGGTACGGCCGCCATCGGCATCTCCCTCGCCCTCACCATCGCCGACCACGGCGTGGTCGGCGCCTTGGGCCGCAACGTGCAGGCCGGCACCGTCAGCCTGACCGCGTCCAGCCGGTCGACCAGCACCGCGAACGGCACCGCCTCGGCGGCGGGAGCACCCGGCGAAGCGGCCGGTGGCGCAGACGGCACAGGGGTCGACGACAAGATCCGGGCCGAGCGCGAGCACGCGGACACCCTCGCCGGGTCGACCGGTGACGCCCCAGCGACGCCGTCGGCCGCCACCTCGGCCGGCGGAGTGAACGCCGCCGCCGCTGTGGGAGTGGTCGTGACCACGGTGCGCGCCGGAGCGATTATCGAGCCGACAGTCACCGCCGTCACCGCGGCTGGCGCGGTGGTGCTCGCCTCCTCGACCAACACGGACGCAGCCGGCAGCGCCGACGGCTCGGCCACTGGCCCATCCTCAGTGGGCATCGGCGCGGCCGTCGCCCTCGTCCTGGCCGACATCGCCAACAAGGCGAGCGTTCCCGCCACCGTCACCATCACAGCCGCGTCCCTCCGGGTGGCCGCCACAGTCACGGTGGACGGCGCCGACTCGGTGTCGACCATCGGCGCGTCAGCGGCATCCGGGGCCGGCGGCGGCAAGGTCTCGGTCGCGGGATCCGTCGCGGTCGCCATCGTCAAGCAGACCACCGTCGCGGATGTCTTCGGCACCGCTAGGGTGACCGGCGCCCTGGACGTGCTCGCGGCATCCGCCCTCGCCGTCACCGCAGCTGCGCTTCCCGTCGGCCCCGGTGCGGCCGGAGGCAGCGTCGGAGTGGGAGCAGCGTTCGCGCTCGCCCTGGTCGATGACATGACGGCTGCCGCCATCCGCGACAACGCGACTGTCTCCGCAGGCACGATCACGGTGCGCGCGGGCAGCGTCTCGAGCAGCACCGCCACCGCCACCTTGGGAGCTGCCGGCGGCGGCGTTGGCCTCGCCCCAGCCGTCGCAACGACACTGGCCACCGTCACCACGACCGCGACCATCGGCTCCGGCGCCCCGATCACCGCGTCCGCGGTCACGATCGACGCGGCCCAGACGGCATCGGCCGGCGCGATCGCGAGCGCCGAGGCCTCGGCCGGGACCGCGGCGATCGGGCTCGCCCTGGCTCTCACCATCGGCAAGGCCAGGTCGTCCGCATCCCTCGGCCGCAACCTGACCGTGGGCGGCAACCTCACGGTCACCGCTTCCGGCACGTCCACGGCGCAGGCTACGGCCAGCGCATCGACATCGGGCACCGCGGCACCGAGCGGGGGCATGACGGTCGACGACCAGGTCGCCGCCGAACGGGGCCACGCCGATACCGTCGCCGACACTGTGGGGGCAAGCAAGTCCGGCGCCAGCACCACTCCGGCCGCCGCGACCTCCGACGGAGCAGTCGGCGCCGCCGCCGCAGTCGGCGTGGTCATCGGCACCGCAACCGTCAGCGCGACCATCGCCTCCGGCGTCGTGGTGAGCGCCACCGGCACGGTCACGGTCGGCGCGTACTCGAGCGCCAACGCATCCAGCACGGCGAGCGGTTCCGCGGGTGGCGACTCCAGCGTCGCGATCGGCGCGGGCGTGGCCATCACCCTTGCCGAGGTCACGACCGTTGCGGCGATCGCCTCCGGCGCCGCAGTGACCGCGCACGACGTCGTGATCGAGGCGGGCGTACCGGCTGCGGGCACGTCCAACGTCTCCGCCGCTGCCATCTCTGGTGCAGCCGGCGGCGTCTCCATCGCCGGCGCGGTTGCCATCGCCGTGATCGATCGCAGCACTCGCGCCCAGCTCGCCGGCGCCGTCACCCTCACCGGCGGCGACCTGACCATCACCGCAGCTTCGCAGCTCGCATCCACCGTCTCCGCGAAACCGGCCGGCGCAGGCGCGGCCGGAACCGGAGCGGTTGGCATCGGCGCATCCTTCGCCCTGACGATCCTCGATGAGGAGACGCTCGCGGACCTGGCGGATGCCGCACGCGTCACCGGCGCTCGAGACGTGAGCATCACGGCCGCCGCGACCACGGCCGCAACCACCACCGCCACCATGGGGGCGAGCAGCGCGACGGTCGCCCTCTCCCCAGCGGTGGCCATCACGCTGTCGACGGTGTCGACCATCGCGCGCGTCGGCGCACCGGCCGCAGCACCCCTCAGCGTCGGCCGCAACCTGACCGTCTCCGCAGGCCAGAGTGCGTCGGCCGCATCCACCGCCGATGCGACCGCGACCGCTGGCACCGCAGCAGTCGGAATCGCGCTCGGCCTCACGATCGCGAACCACACGACGTCCGCGGTACTCGCTCGCAACGTCACTGCCGGCGGCGACCTGCAGCTGCAGGCGACCGCGGTCTCGAATGCGAGCAGCTTCGGTGCGGCATCGGCGGCCGGCGCACCGGCTGAATCCCCGGCGGACTCGACCCCCGACGCGGCTGGCAGCACCGGCGTCGACGCGAAGGTCGCCGCGCAGCGTGCCCACGCTGATGGCGTTGCGGCCGACCAGGGCCTGGCCACGTCCGGCTCCGCGAAGGCACCGGAGGCGGCCACCTCTGACGGCCCGGTTGCGGTTGCCGCAGCCATCGGCGTCGTCATCTCGAACGTCACGGCGCAAGCCATCATCGCCCCTGGTGTGACCGCCATCGTCGCCGGCGGCACCGTCACCATCGCCACCGCAGCCAACGCTGATGCCGCCGGCACCGCGGACGGCTCGGCGACCAACGGTGGCACCGCCGCGATCGGCGCCGGCGTCGCACTCACCCTCTCCACCGTGCGCAACCGCGCGGTGGTCCCGGCAACGGTCACCATCGACGCGACCAACCTGACTGTGAGGGCAACCGCGGCACCGGATGCTGCGGCCGACGGCACCTCGACCATCGCCGCCACCGCGTCCTCCGGCGCCGCAGGCGGAGCATCCGTCGCCGGCTCCGTCGCCATCGCGATCATCGACCACGAGACGCTCGCTTCGGTGCTGGGCCGAATCGTGCTCAGGGGAGGCGACCTCTCTATAGGGGCGACCTCCGCGCTGGCGTCAACCGTGCGTGCGCTCCCCGTCGGCCCCGGCGCCAGCGGAGGCAGCGTCGGGGTCGGCGCATCCGTGGCGCTCACCGTCCTGAACGCCCTCACGCGCGCGGCCATCGGCGCCGGCGTGGTCATCACGGGCACCCGCAACGTCACCCTCACGGCAACCGCCACCAGCGCCGCCGCGACCGAAGCGGTCATGGGCGCCGCCGCATCAAGCATCGCCGTCGCCCCCGCCGTCGCGATCACGCGCTCCACCGTGACCTCCGAGTCGACGATCGGCACCGGCGCCCTCGTCGCCACCGGTGCCGTGTCGCTCTCCGCCGGGCAGAACGCCTCGGCCACCGCGACGGCAGGAGCACAGGCCAGCGGCGCCGCGACCGCTGCCGTGGGCATCGGCCTCGCCCTCACCATCGCCGAGCATCACGCCGTTGCAACGCTGTCGCGGAACGTCGACGCGGGCGGCGCGGTGCTGCTGTCGGCTTCGAACATCTCCAGCGCCACGGCGACTGGATCGGCCTCGGCCGGAGGTGCGGCCGAGAACGACGGCAGCAAGCCGAACGTCAACGACCAGGTCGCAGGCCAGCGCGGCTTCGCCGACAGGGTCGCCGGCGACCACGGCATGGGTGCTCCAAGCGCGGCAGAAACCCCCAAGGCCGAGACCTCCGACGGATCGATCGCTGCGGCCGCGGCCGTTGCCGTCGTGCTGTCCACCGTGACCGCGCAGACCGTGATCGCGCCGACGGTCACCCTGATTCGCGCGACCGGCGGAGTCAGCCTGGCGACGAGCGCCAACGCCGATGCGCAGAGCACCGCGGACGGCTCGGCCACCGACGGCGGTACCGCCGCGATCGGCGCAGGCGTCGCCCTCACCCTCTCCACGCTCCGCAACCACGCGGTGCTCCCCGCCACCGTCACCGTCGATTCCGGTGGGGTTACCGTCTCCGCGATCGTCGCAGCCAACGGCGCGGACCAGAAGTCCATCGTCGGCGCTGCCGCATCATCCGGCGCGGCGGGCGGCGTCTCCGTCGCCGGGTCGGTCGCCATCGCCATCGTCGACCACGACACTCTCGCCAGCGTGCTCGGGCCACTGACGCTCCGCGGCGGCGACCTCACCGTCACCGGCGCCTCCGCACTGTCGGTCACGGTCAGCTCGCTCCCGGTCGGCGCCGGCTCGAGCGGCACCGGAAGCGTCGGCGTCGGCGTGGCCTTCGCTCTCGCCATCGTCGACGAATCGACCCTCGCCACCGTTGGCAACGGTGTGCTTGTCAGCCAGGCCGGGAATGTCAGCATCACCGCGGGCTCAGACACCGCCTCCAGCGTCGAAGCCCGCATGGGCGCCGCACTGGCCGGTTCCGGGGGCGGCGTCGCAGTCACCCCGGCCATCGCCATCGTGCTCTCCACCATCACCACCTCGGCGCGACTCGGAACCGGCGCCCTCGTGCTCGGCGGCTCGCTCACCTTGACCGCCACCCAGAAGGCCAGCGCCAGCGCCGCCGCCGCCGCGCAGGCCACCGCAGGCAACGCGGCCGTCGGCATCGCCCTCGGACTCGCAATCGCGAAGCACGGCGCAAGCGCGGTGCTCGAGCGCAACGTGACCGCGGGAGCGGATGTCACGCTGCGGGCAACCAGCATCTCCTCCGCCACCGCGAGCGGGTCGGCATCCGCTGCCGGCAGTGCGGCAGAAACCCCAGACGACAGCGCGCCGGACGCGGCCGGCAAGACCGGAGTCGACAAGGTCGTCGCCGCTCAGCGAAGCCATGCCGATTCAGTCGCCGCCGACAGCGGACTGAGCGGATCTGGATCTGAAGCGGCACCCGCAGCCGAAACCTCCGGCGGAGCCGTCGCCGTCGCCGCTGCCGTCGGCGTCGTCATCTCGACGGTGCGCGCCGAGACGATCATCACGCCCGGCGTCACCCTGATCGCAGCAGGCGGCACCGTCACGCTGGCCGCCTCCGCCAAAGCCGACGCGGCCAGCAGCGCAGACGGGTCCGCCACCGACGGCGGAACCGCGGCCATCGGCGCCGGCGTCGCCGTCACCGCGTCCCGCGTCCTCAACTCCGCGACCGTTCCCGCGACCCTCACCGTTCGTGCCCGCGACCTCACCGTCTCGGCGACCGTCGCCGCCGACGGCACCGACACGGCATCAATCGTCGCAGCCTCCGCCGCGGCGGGCGCCGCCGGCGGGGTGTCCGTGGCCGGAGCCGTCGCCATCGCCGTCATCGACCACGACACCCTCGCCGGCATCTTCGGCCGGGTCGAGCTTGCCGGGGGAGACCTGCGCATCACCGCGGCATCCGCCGTCACCTCGATCGTGAAGGCGCTGCCCGTGGGCGCCGGGTCTGCCGCCAGCGGCAGCGTCGGCATCGGAGCCGCCTTCGCCCTCACCCTCCTCGACGACGAGACGCACGCGCTCATCGCCGACGGAATCGTCGTCACCGGCGCCCGCGATGTCATCCTTGCGGCGACCGCGGTGACGGATGCCACAACAGAGGCCCGCATGGGAGCGGAGGCACCCAGCGGGGTCGCCGTCACGCCGGCCATCGCCATCACTCTCTCGAACGTCACCACGACCGCCCGCATCGGCACCGGCTTCCTCACTGCGACGCGGGACGTCTCGGTGAGCGCGAGCCAGGACGCCTCAGCGTCCTCCACGGCTGGAGCGCAGGCGACCGCCGGAACGGCCGCCGTCGGCATCGGCCTCGCCCTCACGATCGCCCCGCACGGCGCGACGGCGACCCTCGCGCGCAACGTCACCGCCGGCCGTGACCTGACCCTCACCGCCTCGAGCGTCTCGTCCGCAGTGGCGAACGGAGCCGCCTCCGCGGCCGGTGCCCCCGCCGAAAAGCCCGAGGACTCGACCCCGGATGCCGACGGCAAGACCGGCGTCGACAAGACCGTCGGCGCCCAGCGCGACTACGCAGACTCGGTGGCCGGAGCGAACGGGGTGACCGGCTCTGGAACGTCCGAGTCGCCCAAAGCGGAAACCTCCGGCGGCTCGGTTGCGGTGGCAGCAGCCATCGGCATCGTCATCTCGACCGTCACCGTCGAGGCGGTGCTGACTAACGACGTCACGCTCATCGTGGCTGGTCGTTCGGTGATCCTGTCCTCGAGCGCCAACACCGACGCGGCATCCGCAGCCGACGGCTCCGCCACAGATGGCGGCACCGCCGCCATCGGCGCCGGTGTCGCGCTGACCCTCTCGACCGTCGTGAACCGTTCCGTGCTCCCTGTCTGGGTGACGGTGCGGGCGGAAAACCTGACCCTGTCGGCGCTGGTGGCGGCGAAGGGCGCGGACACCACGTCCACCGTTTCCGCCAAGGCGGCGTCCGGCGCTGCCGGTGACGTCTCGGTTGCAGGCTCGGTTGCCATCGCCGTGATCGACCATGACACGCTCGCCGCCGTCTACGGCACGGTCGAGCTCACCGGCGGCGACCTCACCATCTCGGCGGCATCCTCCCTCGAGTCGACAGTCACCGCACTCCCGGTTGGCGCCGGCTCAGCGGCCAGCGGCAGCGTCGGCATCGGCATCTCGTTCGCTCTCAACCTGGTCACCGACGACGTGCTCGCACTCATCGACGACGGCGTCTCGGTTACTGGAGCCCGCAACATCAGCCTCAGCGCCGCCGCGAGGACGGTGGCCGTCACCGAGGCCCGGATGGGCGGCGCATCCGGAGCCGGCGGAGTCGCGGTCACCCCGGCCATCGCCATCACGCTCTCGAACGTGACGACACGCGCCCGCATCGGCACCTCGCCGCTCGGCAGCGCCTTCCCGCTCATCGCCACCGGCAGCATCACCATCGCTGCCGCGCAGGATGCTTCCGCCAGCTCCACTGCGAGTGCGCAAGCCACTGCGGGCAGCGCCGCCGTAGGCATCGGCCTCGGCCTCACCATCGCGAACCACGGAGCCACTGTCACCCTCGAGCGCAACCTGCACGCAGGCGCCGACGTGACCATGCGCGCCTCCAGCATCTCCGCCGCATCGGCCGCAGGGGCGGCCTCGGCGGCCGGGGCGCCCGAATCCAGCGGTCCCGGCGACCCCGACGTCGACGCGCAGGTCGCCGACCAGCGCGGCTATGCGGACGGCGTGTCGAACCGGCACGGGGGCGCCGGCTCAGGCAGCGCCCAATCGCCCAGCGGCAGCACCTCCGACGGCGCGGTGGCGGTCGCCGCGGCCATCGCCGTCGTGATCTCCACGGTGGACGCGCGCACGGTCATCAGCTCCGACGTCGAGTCGATCACCGCCGGGGGAACGGTCACCATCGCCACTAGCGCCAACACCGACGCCACCAGCGTGGCGGACGGTTCGGCCACCGACGGCGACAAGGCCGCCATCGGCGCTGCCGTCGCGCTCACCATCTCCAATGTCGACAACCATGCGATCGTGCCGCACACCCTGACCGTCACCGCAGGCGCGCTGACCGTGTCGGCCACCGTGACAGTCAAGGGCACCGACGCCACCTCGACGGTCTCCGCCATCGCTTCCTCCGGCGCCGCCGGCGGCGTCGCGGTGGCCGGATCGGTCGCGATCGCCGTGGTCAATCAGGACACCCTCGCCGCCCTCTATGGCACTGTGCTGCTCTCCGGCGGCAACGCGCTGATCGAGTCGGCCTCGTCCGTGCACTCCACGGTCAAGGCGCTTCCCGTCAAGGATGGCGTCACGGGATCCGGCAGCGTCGGCGTCGGCGTCTCATTCGCGCTCAACCTGCTCACCGATGACACCCTTTCGCTCATCGACGCGGATGCCGTGCTCACCGGCGTAGGCGACCTCACCCTGTCAGCGACAACCAGGGCGGATGCCGTCACCGAGGCCCGCATGGGCGCCGCCATCACGGGCTCCGGCTCGGCCGCCGTCGCCCCCGCGATCGCCGTGACCGTGAGCACGGTCACCACCAGCGTCCGCATCCTGAAGACGACCGGCGTCAACCTCATCGACGTGGCCGGCTCGTTCAGCGCGATCGCCACGCAGCGCACGTCCTCGACAGCCAAGGCGAACGCAGAGGCCGAGGGAGCGAAAAGCGCATCGGTGGGCGTCGCCCTCGCCCTGACCCTCGCCAGTCACGCCGTCACCTCGCGCACCGAGCGCAACATCACGGCAGGCGGATCGATCGCGTTCGGCTCCATCGGCTCGTCGCACAACGAGGCCTCAGCCGAGGCATCCGCCAGCGGCGCGCCGGGCACGGACACCAACGACTCCCAGACGGCGCCGTCGAGCGGTGGCACCGTCGAGGACAAGTTGGCCACCCAGCGCACCCACGCCGACACCACGGGCAAGGCCAACGGCGGCAAGGGCGTTGGCAACACCAGCAGCAACCCATCACCGGCCAGCTCCGACGGCAAGGTCACGGTCGCCGCCGCGATCGCGCTGGTGATCGCGGACGTGTCGGCCATCACCGAACTGCCCGCCGGACTCACGCTCACCGCGGGCGGACCGGTCAGCCTGCGCTCCAGCCAGAACGTCGACGGCCTCTCGAAGGCCGACGGCTCGGCGGTCAAGGCAGCCAAGGCGGGCATCGGCGCCGGCGTCGCCCTCACCCTGGTGACGCTGGTCAACCGCGCGAACCTCGGAGACGACACCGTCGTCCACTCGAACGGGTTCAGCGCCGAGGCGACCATGACGGATGTCGACGGCGACCTCACCCACACCTTCTCGGCCATCGCGGAATCCGGTGCCGGCTCAGACAAGGTCGGCGTCGCCGGCTCGTTCGCCATGAACCTCGTCACCGCCGTCACCGAGGCGTTCATCCCCACCGCCGCCACCGTGACCGCCGGGAGCGGCGACCTGGTGCTGCGGGCGGTCAACCACCGCACCGACACGGCCACCGCGAAGGCGGATGCGTCGCTCGGCAAGAACTCGACCGCCGGCATCGGCGCATCCGTCGCCATCAATCCGATCCTCGGCAACCTGACCCGCGCCGAGATCGAGGACGGCGCGGATGTCTCCGGTGGCCGCAACGTCACCGTCGAGGCGATCTCGTCCGACGTGGTGACCACCTCGGTGAGCGCCGGCTCGAAGGGCGGCGTCTCGGTCAGCCCCGGCGTCGCGGTGGTCATAGTCGAGCACACCACCATCGCTCGCATCGGCACCCCCGGCCCGCGCCCGTTCGTCGCCACCGGCTCGATCACGGTGAACGCCCAGCACGACGGGTCGACCACCACCACCGGCGACGCCACGGCGGCGGGCGGCAGCGTCGCCATCGGCGCGATCATCGCCGTCAATGTCATCACCATCACCACCACAGCCCAGACGCTCCGCAACCTGACCGCCGGCGGCGCCATCACCATTTCCGCAGGCACCCGCACCTCAGGGTCGGCGACAGCCGAGGCCAGCGCAGAGGGCACGACCCCTGGCGGCTCTGGCGGCAGCAACTCCGACGAGCAGGCCCAGAACCAGGTCGATGGCACCCCGGCCACCGCGGGCAAGGCGCCCACCCTGCCCAGCTCCAAGTCCCAGGTCGACGGCGCGAACGGCCAGGCCAGCTCGCAGGGCGGCCAGGGCAGCGACGGCGTCGGCGTCGGCGCCGCAGTCACCGTCAACTGGATGACCATCCGCACCCAGGCAACCATCCCGGCCGGGCTCACCATCATCGCCGGCGGCACCGTCGGCGTGCTGGCCGAGAACGGAACGGATGCGACGGCCAAGGCCACCGGCACCGCCCTGAAGGCGGGCAGCACCAACATCGGAGCCGCCGTCGCCCTCAACGTCGTCGACGTCCTGAGCCGCGGCTCGATCGGCACCGGCGCGACCATCACCGCAGGCGACACCGTCACGGTCACCGCGACCACCCCATCCGGCGAGCGCAACGACTTCATCGCGTGGGGCGTCTCCGCCGCCGGAGGCAACGGCCAGGCCAGCGTCGCCGGCTCGGTCGCGGTACAGGTGCTGACCCTCCGCCACGAGGCCCTGGTCGCCGAGAACGTCTCGATCACCACCGCGGGCGGCCTTGCCCTCTCGGCCAGCAACCCCATGGGGCTGCAGACGATCGCCGCAGCGGGCGGGCTGACCCTCAGCGGGACTGGTGTCGGAGCGGCCATCGTGGTCAACGTCATCGACGCCGACACCATCGCGCGCATCTCCTCGAGCGCCGCAGCGCCCACCATCATCAACGCCGGCGGGGCGATCAGCCTCAGTGCCATCTCCGGCATCTCCGCGCTCGACGTCGACGTGCTTCCGATCTCGGTGCCCGCCGTCACCTCTGTCGCCATCGCCGCGGGTGTCGGCGGCGGAACCGCGGGCGTGGGCGGCGCGGTCATCGTCGACGTCGTCAGCATCACCACCCACGCCACCGTCGGCGACTACGCGCAGGTCAACCAGTCGACGCCGACCGTGCCGACCCAGTCGCTGTCGCTCGTCGCGATCGACCACAGCGAATTCGTCGAACTGGCCGGAGCGGCTGGCCTCAGCAGCGGCAGCGCGGGCGTCGGCTTCAGCCTCGCCCTTGGCATCCACAACAAGGATGTCCGCGCCCTGATCGGCAACGCAGTGACGGCCGATGTCGGTGGCAGCGTCACCCTGCGGGCGGGGGCCACCGAATCCTTCACCGTGATTGCAGCCGGCGCAGGCGCCGCCTCCACAGCCGGCGTCACCGGGTCGTTCATCGTGCTGCTGGTGAATCAGGGAGCGAACACCGGCACCCGTGCGATCATCGGCGGCAGCAGCGCCGAGCCCACCACGGTGCGCGCCGGCGGCAACCTGATGATCAGCGCATCCGACCTGGTCGGGAAATCATTGCTGGTCGCCGGTGGCGTCGCGGCTGGCGGAACCGCAGGTGTCGGAGTCTCCTCCGTGGTCTTCGTCCGCACCGGCCTGGTCGACGCCGGCATCAACGAGTACGCCGTGGTGTGGGCGAAGGGCCCGACCGGGCTCGCCATCACCGCAACGCAAGCGCTCGACCTGACCTCGATCGCCGTCGCCGGTGCAGTCGGAGGAACGGCGGCCGTCGCCGGCTCGGTCAGCGTCGCGGTGCACACCAACACCACGCACGCACGCATCGACCGCGGCGTCACCGTCAACGGAGCCAACACCGGCGCAGCCGCAACCCAAGGCGTCGCGCTCGCCGCAAGCGACACCACCACGACCAAGGGCATCGCGGGACAGGTCGCGCTCGGCGGCACCGCCGGCGTCGGCGCCGGCACGGATGTTCAGGTCATCAGCAAGGACACCCGCGCCTGGATCGCCCCCGCCGCCCAGCTCGCCGCCAACGGTAACGTCACTGTCGACGCGAACTCCACCGAGAACGTCACCTCGATGTCCGCCGGCGGCGCAGTCAGTGGCACCGTAGGGGTTTCCGTCAACGCCGCGGTGTCGGTCTTCACCATCACGACCGTCGCATCCGTCGGCGAAGAGTGCGCTGCGGGCACCGCAACGACGACCGCCTGCGCAGGCTCACGCGCAACCATCTACGCCGGTGGCAGTGCCCGGATCTCCGCGCTCCAGCAGCTCACCCTCGACGTCATCGCGGGCAGCCTCGCCGGCGGGGGCGTTGCCGGCGTCGGCGCGGCAGCCGCCGTGCCGGTCATCACCAAGACCACACGCGCATTCATCGGTGACAATTCGATCCTCGCCGCGCTCGGCGGCGGCGCATCCGGCATCTGGGTGCACACTGGCGGCTTCACGGTGACTCCGATCGACATTCGGTTCACCCCGGTCACCGCCATCCAGCCCGGCGGCCTGGTGCTGCGGCTCGGCTACAACCACGGCTTCGCCACCGGCCAGCGCGTGCTGTACGACGCGGGCGGCGGCACCGCCATCGGCGGGCTGACGGATGGCGCCACCTACTTCGTGCAGCGCGTGTCCGACACCGAGGTGCGCCTGTCTCTCACCGAGGGCGGGCCGGCGATCGTGCTCACAGCCACGGCGGGCGCCGGTGAGTCGCACCGCCTGCTCGCCACCGACCGGGCGAGTGTCCCGCACAGCAGCTTCCCCTACTTCACCCCGGTCGGCGCCGTGACCGGTCAGTACCTGACGCTTCCCTACAATCACGGGCTGTCCACCGGCGACGCCGTCATCTACAGCTCCGGCGGTGGGGTCGCCATCGGCGGGCTGGTCGACGGCGGCACCTACTTCGTCAACGTGAGCGCTTCGGGCATCCGCTTCGCCGACAGCAAGTGCCACGCCACCGGTGATTGCGGCTTCCAGTTCATCAGCCTGAACTCCGCGACCGCGACCGGCCGGGCCCACAGCGTCGTGCTTCAGGGCGCGCAACCGTCACCGGATCCCGCGGAGACCTCCGGCGTGCGCGACGTCAACGTCAACCTCGCGAACGACTTCCGCGGTGTTGCGATCACCGCGAACAGCCGGGACCAGATCGCGGGAGTCGGTGTCAGCGTCGCCATCTCGGGAACAGCCGGAGTAGGAGTCGGCGGCAGTGTGAACGTCGTCGACACCGTCACCACCGCATTCATCGGGCGCATCGCCCAGGTCACCGCGGGCCAGCCCGGCAGTCGCGGCTCGGTCCTCGTCTCCGCCGGCCACGACGAGAGCCTGCTCATGGTGGCGGCCATCGCGGCGGGCGGCATCGCCGGGGTCGGCGCCAGCGCCGCCGTCGGAATCGTGAACGTGACGACGGATGCTGAGCTCCGCACCGGCGCAACCGTCGCGGCGACCGCTGACATCATCGTCGGCGCAGCCGGAAGCGAGAGCATCGTCGCCGTGGCCTTCACCGGCGCCGGCGGTGTCGCCGGCGTGGCCGGTGCGGTGTCCGTCATCGCCCTCGACGTGCACACCCACGCAACGGTCGCCCCACGCGTCACCGCCCACGCCGGCGGCAGCATCGTCGTCGACGCCAGCGACGCCACCTCGATCACGATCATCGCCGGCGGTGTCGGCGGCGGAGTCGTCGGCGTCGGTCTCGGCGTCGGCGTCACCACGGTCACCAAGGACACCCAGGCCTCCATCGCCGTCGGCAGCACTGTCGACGCGCTCGGTGCCGACTCGGTCGCCGGGGTGCTGACAGGCGACTTCACCGCGGCCGGGAAGTTCGGCACACGAACCGGCTTCAGCGGACTGGCCGTGCAGGCCCGCTCCACCCAGAAGGTCTTCGGGCTGGCCGTCGCGATCGGCGGCGGAGTCGTCGGAGTCGCAGGCGGCGTCACCACGACCATCCTGAATGTGACCACCCGCGCGTTTATCGACAGCACGGCCGCGGCGCCGACCCGCATCAACACCGCGAGTGGTCTTCAGCCGGCGCAGTCGGTCAGCGTGATCGCGGCCAACGCGAGCAAGACCATTACGGTCGCCGGTGGAGTCGGCGGCGGAGTGGTCGGCGTCGCTGGCGGTGTCGACGTCGGCATCCTCGCCGTGACCACGCAAGCGTTCATCGGCGAATCCGCCCGCATCAACGCCGCACGGGACTTCACCCTGGGCGCCCTCGCATCGGCGGACGTGAGCACCTTCGGACTCAGCGTCGGGGCTGGGGTGGTCGGGGCAGCAGGGGCGGTCTCGGTGTGGTCGGTCGGCACGCCGGGCAACGCCGGCTACAGCGACGGCTCGAGCACAGCGGATGCCACCCAGACCGGCAACGGCAACGCACTCGACGAAGCTGGCACGCAGGCGGCAGGAGCCGGCGGGTACCAGCGGATCCTCACCGGCGCTGCGCCGAACACCGGCACCAAGGCCGACGCGCACATGGCCCCTCGCCTGGCGGATGCCAGCACCGCCATCGCCAACGCGGCGCCCGGCGCCGGCAACATCCGCTCCTCTTTCACCGCGACCTCTCTGCCGCGGGGGACCGTCAGCCTGATCGGCACAAACACCGTCATCACGGTTGGCCGCGACGTCGAGGTCAGCGCCGAAGAGCGGAACCGCTACCTGGGAATCGCCGGAGCGGCAGCAGCCGGGGCGGTCGCCATCGGCGGTGCCGTGGTGATCGCAAACCTGGTCAGCACCGTAGACGCAGGCGTTGCCACGGGCGCCTCCATTACCGCCGGCCGACACGTCACCGTGACCGCGGAGACCAGCGAGTTCACCGAAGGCTCCGCGTTCGCCGGGCAGGCCGGTGGGGTCACCCTTAGCGGCCAGATCGTGGTGCTGAACAGCAACGCACGCCAGTTCGCCCACATCAACGACGGCGCGGTTATCCCGCACGCTGGCGGCACCGTCTCCGTTGTGGCGGGCGCCGACCGGACCGTGGCGGCCCGCGCCATCGGCGGGTCCATCGCCGGCGTCGCCGCTGGTGCAGCCATGGCGACCGCCAGCATCAGCGGAGACACCCTCGCGACGGTCGGCAACGTCATGATCGGCGGCCAGGCGGCATCCGGCGGATTGGCCGTCCGCGCCGTCTCCCTCTTGTCTGCCCCGGTCGCCGTGCACTCCGTAGCTGCCGGAATCGTCGGCGGCGCCATGGGCGCGGGCGGCACGGCCACCATCTCCGGTGCCACCGCAGCCACCTTCAACGGCAACGCGACCCTCACCGGCGGGGCCACCATCGAGGCCACCGGCAGGCACACGGCCGACGTCAGTACCCTTGGTGCCGTCTCCGGCATCTATGCAGTCGGCGCCAATGTGGCCACCGCCACCATCTCGCGGTCCACCACCGCCACTGCGACAGCGAACTCGGTGATCGCCGCCGGTGGCGCCGTCGCCGTCCGCGCTGACACGCGCAATGCGGCCACCGCGAAGTCTGACGGCGGGGGCCTCGGCGGCACAGGGTTCTCGGCGATGACCACGACCGCGCTCATCACCGGCGCGACCGACGCGATCGCGGCCGGCCGGCTCCCCGCGACGGGCTCGATCGCTGTCTCGGCCACCGGTCAGAACCGCGCCATGGCCGAGGCGCTGCTGCTGTCGGTCTCCCTGCTGGCCGGCGGTACGGGCCTGCGGGTCAGGGGACAGGTGGACGACCTGGCGCGCATCTTCGCCCGCCTCGGGTCGCCCGCCGCAGTCGTCAGCGCAGGTGACGTGCTGGTGACCGCCACCACCGCGGGTGACGGTGCCGGTGAGTCCATCGCATCCGCCGTCGCAACGGTCGGCGGGGGAGGAGCAGTCTCCGGAGGCTTCTACACGGCAGAGGCTCTCTTCGAAGCACCCGTCACGGCAGAGCTGCAGGGCACGGTGACCGCAGGCGGCAAGGTCGGCGCCCGGGCATCCTCCGATCGCACTGCGAACACAGCCCTGAACGCGTACAGCGGTGCGGGACTCAGCGTCGGGGTCACCCTGGCCACCGCCTACATCACCACCTCGGCGGCGACGACCGCACGGGTTTGGGGCGGCAGCATCACGGCCGGTGGTGCCCTTGTCGCGACGGCCGCGTCAGAGCAGACCGCGACCGTGGTCACCGACACTGTGTCTGTCGCCCTCGCCGGCGCCAACGTCGTGCTGCCGACCGCCCGCATCCAGGCGGAGACCCGCTCGCGGGTCGAAAGCCCGATCCGCAGCGTCGGTGCCGAGCTCGGCGCTACCTCCATCAACCACGCGACCGTCGCGGCCGACCTGGTCGGGGTGAGCGGGATCGGCGTGCGCAAGATCGGCGCGATCGCCGAGATCACCTCGTCGGCGGCAACCGAGGCGCTCGTGCTGCTGTCCGGCGCGGCGTTCGACGCAGGAGCCGGTGACGTCACCATGACCGTCAGCGCTGACAACCTGGTTCGCGCCCGGGTCAACCAGGCAAGCGGCGGACTCGTTGACATCGCGTTGATCGACGTTGCCGCAACCATCGATGCGATGACCCGCGGGTCGATCGCCGCACTGCGCGCCGTGAGCCGCGACCTCAACGTCAGCGTCACAGCCGACAACACCGCCACAACCAGCGTGAGCCTCACCTCGGTCGGAGTCGGCGGCGGCACCGGATTGACCTCGCGCGCCAGCCTCACCGGCACCGCTGACACCATCGCGGAGCTGCTGCTCGGAAGCGGCGGCCTCACCGCGAGCGGTGCAGTGACAGCTGCCGCGGACTCGACGAACAGCATCACGGCCACCATCACCCTCACCTCCGGCTCTGTGATCGGCGGACAGACCACCGAAGCGACCGCCACCACGCGCTCCCTGACCTCCGCGAGCATCGACGGCCCGATCCTCGGCTCCGCCGGTGTCTCAGTGACGGCCGAGTCGAAGACGACGGCCACCGGCAACCTCTCCACCCGCGGCGGTTCGCTGGCCAACGTCGCCAACGTCAATGCCGGCGCCCGCATCTACCAGGAGGCGGCCACCACCGCCCGGTACGGCTCCGGCGCGCTGGTCACCTCAGGGGGCGTCACCGTCTCTGCGAAGGCGATCCAGGCCACAAACGTGACGACCGACTCGCTCTCCGTCGGCGCGGCCGGCGTGGCCGGGGGCCAGCCGACCTCGCGCATCGACGCTCCGACAACCGCAGAGTTCGCCGGCCGCATGACCGGCGGCACCGCACTATCCGTCATCGCGGATGCCCGCAACACCGCCAAGGTCGCCGCGGGCAGCCTTTCGGCCGGGTTGGTCGGTGTCAACACGACTGCACCGCTCGCGCTCATCTCGTCCACCGCCACCATCACCGCAACGGTGACGGCCACAGCGACCGTGAATTCCCCGAACGCGGAGGTCACGGTTCGGGCGGTCGGGGCCAACACGGCATCCTCCGGGGGCGGTTCGGTCTCGGGCGGAGCGGTGTCGGTGGCCAACGCGTCGCCGAAGGCGCGCGTCGAGAACACCACCGCCGCCAGGCTGCTCGGTGACGTCCGCGGCGCCACCGCGACATCGCCTGGCGCCAGGACCATCACCGTGTACGCCCACTCCGACGACACCGCTGACGCCACGCTCGCCTCCGACGGCGGCGGGGTCGTGCAGGTCGACACCGGCGAAGCACGCGCAGAGATCGCCAGCGGAGTCGACCTCGTGCTGGGACGCTCCGGCGGCGTGATCGTCACCACCGGCGCGATCACCCTCACAGCCGAGCAGAGCCCCGGCGCCACCTCGGCGATGCGCACGGCCGGTGGCGGCGTAGTTCGAGTGGGCAGCAACCGGGCCTCGGTCGACGTGCGTCCGACGCTCTCCCTCACGATTGCAGCGAACTCGACCGTGACGGCGGGCGGCGCCATCACGATCACTGCCACCTTCAACGCGAGCGCCCCGAACACGCCCGCGCCGGACTACGTGTTCAAAACCATCGACCCCGCGCTCGACCGAGTGACCTTCACCGCAGCGCACGGTCTCAGCAGCGGCATGTCGCTGATCTACTCCGGCGGCACGGGCGGAGGCCTCACCGACGGCCAGACCTACAACGTCATCGTCGTCGACGACGACACGCTGCTGCTGGGCAGTGAGTTCGAGGGTGCCCACGTCGACCCGGTGGCCAACACGATCACCTTCGGCCGCACCATCGCTGGTGACTTCGTGGCGCTGTACCACAACCTCAGCGACGGGCAGATCGTCACCTTCTACGCGAACGGGGCAAACGTGCCCGGCCTGGTGAACGGGCGCCAGTACCGGGTCGCCGTCGTCGACGACAGCACCATCAGGCTCTACGAACTGACCGCGCCGACAACTCCGCTCGCGATCGGCGTGGGCAACATCGACGACGCGACGGACACCGTGAACGCCGGCAACGGATTCAGCAACGGACAGATCGTGGTCTACATCGCCCCGGACGCTGCAGGCGAGTTCTCCAGCGCCCTCGTCGACATCGAGGCCGACGGCTCCGGCCTCCCGCGGACCGTCGCAGACGCCACCGGCTTCTTCGCGCAGGACAACGACATCATCATCATCCCGGGCCACGGCTTCGTCACCGGCCAGCAGGTCTACTACAGCTCGGGGATGGGTGCGGCGCTCGGCGGTCTGACCAACGGTCAGCTGTACTGGGTGATCCGCATCGACGCCAACCGCATACGTCTCGCCGACAGCTACTGCCACGCGATGGGCTTCACCAGCGGCGACGAGTGCTACAACCTCGTGTACTCGCACGACGAGCCGGTGCTTGACGGCGACGGCAACCCAGTGCTCGACGGTGACGGCAACCCGCTCACCACCCCGGTCTACGTGCGGGAGTACATCGCGCAGCAGTGGCTCGCGCTGACCCCTGACACCTCGCTCGAAGGCGCCGAGGTCACCCACAAGCTGTTCGCGCTGAATGCGCGGCCGATCGAGGGTCTCGTCGATGGCGGCCAGTACTACGTGATCAACCGAGCCGACGGATCGTTCCAGCTCTCCCACACCCTGGGCGGGGCGGCCATCGCGCTCGGCGTCGGGGGCCGTGACGCGGCTGAACCCGCGGGCTCCTTCCTGGCCGGCCCGGTCGACCTCGGCGCCGCCTCCGGCACCGGCCGCATCGTCATCGATTTGACCGCGCCGGCCTCCGGCACGCAGCGGCTCGAGACGATCTCGCAGTTCGGCTCAGTGCCGAGCGGCACGCGGGTCACCTCGACAACCGTGCGTTCATCCGGCGGCGGGTTCGTCAACGTGCAGCGCGCCGAGACCACGACCACCGTCAACGAGACCATCACCGTCACGGTCGGCGCCGGCTCGCGGATCACCAGCGGCGGGAACTTCACCCTGACGACGGATGCCTTCGGCTACGGCTCGGCCGACTCCACCAACGGCGGCGGCGGCTTCGTCGCAATCGGTGCCTCGCAGTCCACTGCCACGGTGGTCATCAACACCGTCGTCAGGGTCGGCGCCGGCGCGATCATCGAATCGAAGTGGAACCTGCAGATCGAATCGGTTACCCGCGGCGAAGTGCACGCCCACTCCTCGGCCAGGGCAGGCGGCCTCGGCTCCGGTGTCGACGCCCGGTCGCGTGCGAACCTCACCGCCAACACCACCATCGACATCGACGGTTCGCTCATCGCAGAACACCTGCTGGGCATCCGTGGTTACGCGCGTCCCGGCGGCAACATCTCGGCCAGTGCCAACGCATCCGGCCTCGGAGCCGATTCCGAGGCCAACGACTGCGGCGGCTGCGGACTGTTCGTGAACTCGAACGTCACGATCGATGTGGCCGGGAACACCACGGTGCTCCGCGGTGACGAACTCGACATCCTCGCCGTCATGGGCGTTGACGCCAAGGGCAACGGGGCGACACTCGGCTCGTACTCCTACAGCCGCGCGAAGGCACTCGGTGCTGACTCCGATGCGACCAGCAACGTGCAGGTGCGCGGTGGCGCTTCGGTGACGATCCACGCCGGCGTGGTGCTGACCGCCTGGGAGCGCATGCGCCTCGCGGCGGGCGGTACCGGCCTCGCCATCTCCTCGGTCTCGGACGCGAGCTGCGGCTGCCTCGGTGGCGACACCGACTCGCGGGCGAATATCGACTACCAGACCACCTCGAGCGTGCGCACGGAGCCGACCGTGCTGGTGCAGACGGCACACCTGTACGTCGACACCTTCCAGACCAACCCGGGCTGGCACCGTGCCACCCACCAGAGCAAGGGCGCCTTCGACGGCGGGTCCAAGAGCGGCGGCATCACCAACCACGGCAACCGGCCGATCGTGTGGGAGGCCGACGTCATCCTGCACGACGACAACCCGCAGCTGTACATCGCCGAAGACGGCACGGTCCTGAAGAAGTACGGCGTGAACGTCAGCAATGGTGCCGGCACCTACTACAACGTGGGCGACGTGGTCCCGGTGGGTACGGTCATCCACGTCGACCAGATCACCAACAACGGCGGAGCTACCGCCGACTTCACCATCAACCTCAACGGTGCCGACGGTGACCGCAGCATCACCGGCACGCGCGGCAGCTTCCGCCTGCAGAACACCTTCGACTTCGTGAGGCTGTACAACTGGTCGAGCCGGTCGATGGTGCTGAACGGCATCGATGTGGTGAACCTCGACGACCTCGCCGCCACCGTGAGCGTCCGCGCCTACAACCAGGCCAACCAGTTCCGGTTCACCATCAGGGAGCCGATCTTCACCGAGACGCGTGTTGAGGCGATCAACTACTCGGTGCCAGGCAACGGGACCAACAATCTCACCCTTGCCGGCACCATCTACAACCCGATCGGAACGACGGTCGTCGACAACCAGCACGGCAACGTGCTCTCGCGGTCCGGCGTGCTGGCCATCATCGCCAACAAGGTCGAGCTGACCGCCATCGCCGGCTCCATCGGGCAGCTCGGTGCCACCCGCACCCCAGTGCAGGTGCGGCTGGTCGAGAGCATGTACGGTACGGCGGGCGCTCTGACAACCCGCCAGGTCTCACTGCTCATCGATGCGCTTGATGACGTGGTTCTCGATCTGACCATCAGCCGTCGCAGCATCGCAACCGGCCCGCTGAACTGGGCGATCAACGGTCTCCACGCCGGCGGCACCATCGACCTCGAGCTCGGCGACACCCTGATCGGAACCGATCGCGCTCCGTTCGGCTCGTACGAGATCCAGGCCGACGTGTACCGGGCCGGCGACTACGCCATCCACGTGGTGCCGACCGGCCGCTACTCGGTGTACTTCCACCCGAACAGCGCGCTGCCCGCGTTCAGCTACAACAACGAGGTGCTGGTCGCATTCGGAACCAGCAACACGACGGCGAACAGCCGCTTCACGTTCACCGACATCGCCGCGGACGTCATCCGCATCCGTCACACGTCTACGGCGTCGGTCATCGACCTGGTCGTGCACTCCGACGTCGACGCGAACCTCTTCAGCAGGCAGGACCCGAGCGTCGTCTTCAACACGAGCGACGGCGTCGGCCACATCGACCTGCACACGAACGGGTTCATCATCGGCAGCGAGACGGTGGGCGACTACCTGGTCGGCACCATCACCTCGACGCGCTCGGATGTGACGCTCACGGCCGGCGACACCGGCGCGTCGATCCTTGACGCAAGCGGCATCACCGACGGCACAGCACGTGTCACCGGCAACGTCATCACCCTTACCGCAGGCGGCACCGTCGGCCGGATCCAGCCCACCGGAACCCCGCTGGCGATCTGGTCGTCGCATTCAGCACCCGGGTGGCTAGCCGCGCTCGCACCCGACGGCGTCTACGTCACACAGGTCGCCGGCGACCTGATCCTGAGCTCCGGCTTCGCGACCGCCGGAGACGTCGTGCTCACGGCGCTCGCCGGGTCCATCCTGAACCTGGTGAACAACGGCACCATTCGCATCGTCGGCGCCAACATCGACCTGTTCGCCTTCGGCGGCAGCATCGGCAGCGCCAGCGGTGACATCGTCATCGACACCGCGGTCGACGGACGCCTCTTCGCCACCAGCACGGGCACGACCGGCGCATCCGGTGTCTTCGTCACCGAGGCCGATGGTCCGCTCACGGTTCTGCTCGCCTCCTCGACCGACGGTCGGGTCAGGCTGACCGTGCCCTACGTGCCCGGACGCACCGATGCCGACATCACCCTGCTGCCGGCCGGCACCTCACTCGATGGATCGGTGACGGTGACCGAAGGCGGCGTGGTCGCGTTCGGCGATGTCGAACTGCGCCTGGGCAACGACCTGCTGGCGCCGCTGGGCACCCTCATCTCCGGGGCGGATGTAGTCATCCGCACCGCGTACGGGCAGAGCATGGCCGCACCGGTCGGCACCAGCGCCTACTTCGGCGGCACCGTGCGGGCGCCGAGCATCCGGGTGTTCGGCGGCAACGGCGCGGACCTGGTGCAGTTCTTCGAGACCGTGATCGACGGCAACACCATGGTCTACGGCGGCCCCACCTCCACGGCGGTCGGTGCCGACGGCGACGATCGCGTCGAGATCACCCGGATCACGATCCTGCCCGGAACCCACCTCGGCGCCGCCGGCGACAGCTTCGACGGGCTGCCGGTGCGCAACGCCCTAAGTGTGGACGGCCAGAACGGCAACAACCACACCGAGGTCACCGTCTGGGGCGCCGCGGACCAGCACGCCCACGACACGCTGATCGAGGTCATCGGCTCTGGCACCGACCCGTACGCGATCAACACGCTCACCGTCAACGCGTCGGACGGCGACGACCTGGTGCTGCTCCGCGCGGTGAACTTCGTGCCGAACCGGCCGGATGCCCGTCTTCCCTCGATGGTCTCGGTCGCCACCAGCACGACCACCGTCGAGCGCATCAGCTACGACCGCAGCGTCAACGGCAAGCTGACGGTGAACGGTCTCGACGGCGATGACACCTTCGCGCTCGATGACACCAGTTCGCCGCTGACCATCAACGGCGGAGCCGGCGACGACACCTTCCTCGTCGGACAGTTCTTCACCACCGCGCGCACCGCACCCAACGTGGAAGAGCAGGACGCATTCTTCACCCGCACCACCGACCGCGGAGAGCTGAGCAACGGCATCAGCCGCCCGGCCGTGCTGTACGGCGGCGACGGCGATGACACCTTCATCGTGAGCTCGAACCGGTCGGAGCTGCGTCTGGAGGGTGGCGCAGGCAGCAACGACTTCCTCTTCATCACCAGCACCGACCTGCCCGCAAGCGGGACGCCTGCGCCGCACCAGAACGGCTTCGTCTCGATCGATGCCGGCGCGCAGGGAACGCTCACCGTGGTCGCCGACGGGTCGACGGTGGTGTTCGACGAGTACTGGTGGACGGTGGTCGGCGCCGGACTGAACCTCGACCTGTACGGGTTCACGACCGAGCCAGAGTTCGTGAACTCGGTCACGCTGCGCACCCCGGTCGGTCTCGACGGTGAAGACGGAGCGGCGCTGGCTCGCCTGGCGCTGCCGCCGTACCCGTTCGTCGACCGCGGCGCGGGCGCATCCATCATCGTCACCGAGACCGGCGGCTGGACCATCGTGCATCCGGATGGCCCGCTGACCGACTCGTACACGATCCGCCTTGCCACGCCGTCGACCCACCCGGTGTACATCACGATCACGTCGGCCTTCGGCGGTGGCGCTCCGTTCGCGGAGTTCTCCATCGACGGCGGCCTCACCTGGCACACGAGCATCGTGCTGGCGATCGCCGCCGGCGACGTCTCAGACCACCTCGTCATGGTGCGCTGGGCAGGCGGCCCCGGAGTCTCCATCGACGACCTTCCGGCTGACGCGCGAGTGGTGACGCTCAGCCACACGGTGAGCAGCGACGACCCGGCGTTCGACGGCGCCGACGTGCGCAACGTCTACGTCAACCTCATCAAGGGCGCCCAGGTCGAACCGGTGGTCCCGGCCGGGCCGAGTGGCCCGATGCTGCCTGTCACCGGCGCGGACGCGTCGCCGCTGCTGCTCGGTGGCCTGTTGCTGGCTCTCGGCGGGGTGCTGCTCCTGGTGTTCGCGGCTCGCCGCCGCTCGGCCTGATCGGCCACTTCCACCTTCCGATGACGTTTGTGCCACCCGAGGCCGAACGTTCGCCGTCGGATGGCACAAACGTCATCGGAACTAGGGCCGCGCCGGCACCCGCTTGGTCTGGTGCGCCCAGATCGCGATCTCGACCCGGTTGCGCGCCCCCAGCTTGGTCATCAGGCTCGTCAGGTGGGTCTTCACCGTGCTCAGGGTGATGAACAGCTCGGCGGCGATCTCGCTGTTGCTGAGGCCCTGCGCCACCTTCAGCGAGCACCTGCTCCTCACGGTCGGTGAGCGGCTCGACCGGTTGTGGCAGCGGTCCGGCGGGAGCGGCACCGGCAAAGGCCTCGAGCAGGCGCACCGTGACGTTGGGGGCGATCAGCGCGTCGCCGCTGGCGGCGGCGCGCACCGCCTGGCCGAGCAGCGCCGATCCGGCGTCCTTCAGCAAGAACCCCTTGGCGCCCGCCCTGAGCGCCGAGTAGACGTATTCATCGAGATCGAACGTGGTGATGATCACCACGTTCATCGGGTTCTCCACGCCCGGCCCGGCAATGGCGCGAGTCGCCTCGATGCCGTCCTGGCCGGGCATCCGGATGTCGAACAGGCACACATCCGGTCGCAGGCTGCGCGCCAGTGCCACAGCCTCGTTCGCCGTCGGATGCCTCGCCCACCACATCGATGTCGGGTTGCGCGTCGAGGATCATGCTGAGCCCGGTGCGCACCAGCTCCTGGTCGTCGGCGATGAGCACGCGGATTGTCACGGGGTCCATCCAACACGAGGGAGCACCGCTGTGACGACCCATCCGCCGCCCGGCGCGCGATTGGACTGGCACGTGCCGCCGAGCAGGGACGCTCGCTCAATCATCCCGGTGATGCCGTAGCCGGGCGTTGTGGCGGGCGCCACCTCACCGTCATTGGTCACAGTCAGCCGCACCCCGCCCTCATCGGCGATCACTACGACGTCGATGATGGAGGCGTTCCTAGAGTGACGCCGCGCGTTCGTGACCGACTCCTGCGCCAGACGGTATACCGCAGCGGCGACGGTCGGCGGGATGCTCTGAACGTCACCCGATGACCCGGACATCGACGCGCGGCGCCGCCTGATCTGTGCTCGCCAGTTGTTCGATGTCGACGAGGGTGCGTCCGGGCTCCAACTCTGGGGCCTGCGCCCTGCCGCAGAACGCGAACCATCGCGCGCATCTCGGCGAGGGTTCTGGATGCTTCAGCCTCGATCACGCTGAGGGCGTCCGACGCCGCATCCGGCTTCAGGGCGGCGGTGGCCAGTCCCGCCTGGGCGCGGATGGCAATCGCCGAAACATGGTGGGCGACCGTGTCGTGCAGGTCGCGGGCGAGCATCTCGCGTTCCATCAGCTTGGCGCGGTCGAGCTCACGCATCCGGGCACGCGCCCGGAATCGGAGGGCGACCCCGAGAGTGGCCACGATGGCGAAGAAGGCCGCCTCGCCGACGAGGTCGCCGAACGGCGTGCCTGCCAACGCGGAAAGGACCAGGTTGACGAGGACGAGGCCGCAGCCGAACAGCAGAGCGCGGCCATTCCCCCACCGGAAAAGTGCGTAGAGCGGGAAGACGATGAACGCGCTCGCGTAGAGGATGGAATTGTCGAGCAGCAGCGCAGCGACGGCCGTGGCGCCGATCGCGATCACCAGCATGAGCAGCGGCCGGGTCCGACGCCACAACAGGGTGGGAGCTGCGCCGACGACAACGATCGCCGCGACCAGAGGCTGGGTGAGGTCGGTGCGAAGCGTCGCCTCGAGCACCGCGCCCACCACGACAAGCGCCACAAGCACCCAGTCCCGCCACACGCGCCGCGGCGGTGGGGGAGCTGCGCCTGGCGCGTTCCACGCTGAGCGCAGGAGACCGGTCACATCCTCATGATAGGAGCGCATCAGCGTGCGGCAGCGGATGCCCGGGCTAGACGCGCACGCCGAAGGATCACAAACTCCGCCACACCCGCGTTGATCACCCAGGCTGCGCCCATGAGCAGGGCGTCGGTGAGGCTGTCGACCGGTCCGAAGGCGAGAATCCAGACCGCGAAGACCAGGGCCTGCGTTCCGGCGGCGATGCCGAGGGCGTAGGCGCGTGTCATCCAGGCGCCGTGGGCGACGAAGTCGCGGCGTCGGATGGCGACGACACCGAGCACGAGGCTGGCCACCATTGCCGGAACCGAAGGCCAGGCGGATCACCATGAGGAGGGCGCCATGGCCACCGGGGAACGAGTAGAAGGCCGCCATCCACATGCCGGAGAAGGCGGCGACAAAGCCGGCGGGGATCAGGATCAGTCCGGCGATGCGATGCCAGCTTCGCCTGACCCGCCGCGCGGGGACGAATTGGAACGCCCCGAGCAGGCAGTACACCGTGGCGCCGGCGATGTGGGCGATCACCGGAAGCGACGAGGCGAAGAAGCGGGCGTTGTCCGGGGTGATCGCCCCGCCGCCGGTCAGCTGGCTGAGACGGAACATGCCGGCAATCACCGGGATGAGGCTGAGCAGGATGAGACCGGTGGCCGCGAGCCATCCGCTGCGCTGCTTCGGGCGGCTTGGCCTGGGCTGCCCTGCGCTCGTGCGGGTGATGGTGAGTTCAGAAGTCATACCCCGATGCTCGCCTGACAGAAGGCGGGAGGCATCGGGAGGGAGAACGAGGCAGGAACCGTACTTTCGGCTGACCGGATGCGGGCCGAACTTCCGATGTCCGCACGCTCAGTTAGGACGAATATCGAAGCATGACAACGAACAACACCATGACAGCGGCCGTGTACCGCAAGTTCGGCTCCCCGGAGGTCGTCCGGGTCGAGACCGCCCGCCAAGCCCACTCCCAAGGCCGGCGAAGTGCTCATCAAGGTCCACGCGAGCACCGTCAGCGCCGCAGACCACCGCGCCCGCAGCCGTAACATCCCCGCTGGGCTCGGCCTCATGGCCGCCTTCGGCCTGGGCTTCTTCCGCCCCCGCAACAACATCCTGGGAATGGATGTCGCCGGCGTCGTCGAAGCGGTCGGCGCCGACGTGACCACGTTCGCTCCCGGCGATCGGGTGATCGCCATGATGGGCGGCCGGTTCGGCGGCCACGCCGAGTACGCTTGCGTCGCCGGCGGATGGCGCCATCACCCGGGCGCCGTCGAACATGACCTTCGAGCAGGCGGTAACCCTCCCGTTCGGCGGCACCACGGCCCTGGAGTCCCTGAACCAGGTCGCGATCAAGCCGGGCGACACCGTGCTCGTCAACGGCGCATCCGGTGCCGTCGGCACCGCGGCGGTGCAGCTCGCCAAGAACCTCGGCGCCCACGTCACCGGCGTCACCAGCGGCGCGAACCGGGAACTGGTCACCTCGCTCGGCGCCGACCGGGTCATCGACTACACGGACGGATGATTTCACCGCCGAAGGCAAGCAATATGACGTCATCGTCGAATGCGTCGGCAACGCCGCGTTCGAGCGGGTCGAATCGTCGATCAAGCCCGGCGGCGCCCTGCTGCTGGTGATCGTCGACCTCGGCGCGCTGCTCAAGGCGCGCGGGCAGGGCCGCAAGAGCGGCAAGCGGGTCATCCCGAACCTCGGCAACTACCGCACCGACGACCTGGCACACATCGTCAGCCTCGCCGAATCCGGCCGCTACCAGGCCGTCATCGACCGCACCTACGACCTCGCCGACATCGTCGAAGCGCACCGCTACGTCGACACCGGACGCAAGAAGGGCAACGTCGTGCTCCGCATCACCCCGACCCAAGACACCCGCAACACCCGAACCCAAGGACACAACTCATGACCATTCCCACCCCTGACCCGCGCGCAGAGAATGAGCGGCGTGCACATGGTCCTCCTCATCGCCGGCGTGCTCGGCGCTGGAGCCTCGCACCGGCTCTTCGGCGACCTCGACTTCCTCGGCTGGGGAATCGGCGCACTCGCCGCCAGCGTCGCACTCATCCTGTTCGGTGCCGTCGGGCTGGGCCAAAGCATCCGGTCCACCCCGGTCGCACCGGCCGGCTACCCGACGCAGCTCGAGGGCCACCTGGACCCGACGCTGTCCCGCGGTATGTGGCTGGTGAAGTGGCTGCTGGCATTCCCGCACTACATCGTGCTCGCCATCCTCTGGGCGGCGTTCCCGATCGTGGTGCTGGCGTCCGGGGTGGCGATCCTGTTCACCGGCCGCTACCCGGCCAGCCTGTTCGAGTTCGTGGTCGGCGTGCTGCGCTGGAACTGGCGGGTGGTGTTCTACGCCACCGGCGTGCTGGCCACCGACCAGTACCCGCCGTTCACCCTCAGTCGCACCGACTTCCCGGCAACCTTCGACGTCGCCTACCCCGACCGGCTGTCCCGCTGGAAGGTGCTGGTCAAGTCGTGGCTGCTCGCCCTGCCGCACCTGATCATCGTTGGTGTCCTGGCCGGCCTGCTGTGGGTGTTCTCCGACGGCCCGGGCGTTGGCGGACTGGTGGGACTCCTGGTGTTCGTCGCCGCGCTCATCCTGCTGTTCACCGGGGTCTACAACTCCGGCCTGTTCAACCTGGTGATGGGCATCCACCGGTGGATCTACCGGGTCTACTCCTACACATCGCTGCTGCGGGACGACTACCCGCCGTTCCGGCTCGATCAGGGACCGCTCGAACCCGCCTACCGCTGACCCGCAGGCTGTCGCGGCTACTTCAGCAGTCGCGACAGCACGCGGTCGGCCAGCGGTTTGCCGCCGGTTTGGCAGCTAATTGGCGCCTCCCGAGGACGTTTGTGCCACCCGAGGCGGAACGGTCGCCGTCGTATGGCACAGACCTCATCGGAACTGCGGCCGCGACGACATCAGACGAGCGCGTTGATGGCCGCGACCGCCTCCTCGGTGTCGCCACCGAACCAGTTCGGATCGCTGAACCATTTGAGGCCAACAGCCCTGAATTCCTCGATGGTGATGCGTCGGCTTGAACGTAGGATTGTGGCGATTTCGTCTGCCTCCGGCCGGTACTCGTCTTCGGGCGCAACCCGGCCGGGCTCCAACCCGAATGGGTCGTACTCGCTCAGTATTCGCAAGATCGCGTCGCCGTGTCCCATCGATGCGCACCTCTCTATTCGACGGATGGAGAACCGACTAGTTTGTCACGTCGCCAGAGGCTCGGCGTAGTCGCGGTCCACGTGAGCGGATTCGGACCACGGGGACAGTACAGGCGCCGGCGGGCATCCGGCAGACTGCAGCTGCTATTTCAGCAGTCGCGAGAGCACGCGGTCGGCTAGCGGTTTGCCGCCGGTCTGGCAGGTCGGGCAGTACTGCAGCGTGGAGTCCGCGAAGATCACCTGTCGCACGGTGTCGCCGCAGACCGGGCACGGCTCGCCGGTTCGACCGTGCACCCGCATCCCGGACTTCTTCTCCTTCTTGAGCTCGGATGCGGCAAGGCCCTCCGAGCGGGCGATCGCCTCACGCAGGGTCGACTGGATCGCGTCGAAGAGGCGAGCGGCGTCATCCGGGCTCATCGCCGCGGGCTTGTAGGGCGACATCTTCGCGACGTGCAGGATCTCGTCGGAGTAGGCGTTGCCGATGCCGGCGATGGTGGACTGGTTGCGCAGGACGCCCTTTATCTGTGCCCGGCCGGCGGCGGCGAGGATGCCCTGGAGGGCCGCGAGGGTGAAGCCGTCGCTGAGCGGGTCGGGACCGAGCCTGGCGATGCCGGGGACCTCGGCCGGCTGCTCGACGAGGTAGATCGCGAGGCTCTTCTTGGTGCCGGCCTCGGTGATGTCGAGACCGGTGCCGTCGTCGAGCAGCAGCCGGGCGGCGAGCGGGTTCTTCGGGCTGCGGGCGGGAGCGGGGCGTGTTCCGTCATTCCACCGCACCCAGCCGGCCCTGGCCAGGTGCATCACCAGGTGCAGGTCGCCGATGTTCAGGTCGAGGAACTTCCCGTGCCGGCTGACCGAGTGGATGACCTGACCGTCCAGTGCGGAGATGGGCGGATCGAAGGTCTT
The DNA here is from genome assembly GCA_963702165.1 of uncultured Actinomycetota bacterium. Taxonomy (GTDB): domain Bacteria; phylum Actinomycetota; class Actinomycetes; order Actinomycetales; family Microbacteriaceae; genus Terrimesophilobacter. Next base: position 2,757,676 of record OY969722.1, read on the forward strand.
CAGCGCTGCGAAAGACAGAAGGTCGACCCGTGCAACGGCCCGACCGCGGAGGCGTGCGTCAAGGTCGGCCGCGAGCGCGTGCACCTCGGGGAGTTCGGGCATGCCCCCAGTCTTCTGCCCTCTGCCGACATCCGTCCAGCCATGCGGGTCGAGCAAGCCGCCGCCTCGGGTGACTCGATTGTTATCCGCGCCTGCTTTTGTCATCCGCAAACGGCGTTGTTATCAGCGCGCCAGTTCTAGCAGGCGCAGGGATAACAAACCGGCGCGCGGATTCACGAGCTGGCGAGGCCTAGAACATCGCGTAGCTGAAGCTGGTCAACGCGGTGGCAACGAGGGTCACCAGCGCGAACGCCCCGGCGCCCAGGGCGATCGCCGCGAGGACCTTCCTGCGTCCGGGCAGCGCGAGCGCGATTCCGCCGAGGATGATAGTCAGCACCGCCAGGGCGATGCTGGCGAAGGTGCGGATGGGTGCCATCAGTTGCAACGCGGCGATGTCGCCGGCGACCACGGCGTTCAGGTACAGGAACTGGAAGACCACGTCCACCACGAGCATCAGGCCGGCGACGCCGATGGCTGCGGCGCCGAGCGGATTGCCGGTCGGTCGGGCCGCGGTCTCGACCGCCGGGCTGAGGTTGGACGGGGCGGGGGAGTACGGCGAGCTGTGGGTCACGCGGTCAGCCTATCGGCGGTCGGACGCGACGCTTTCTTTCCGCCGCTGGTCTGGTGCGCGCATCCGTCGCTTTACGAGAATGTCCCTAGCGGAAGGTGATGACGCCGGCCGCCGAGCTGCGAAAGGACACTTCAACCGTGACCAGAACCAGGCGCCTGGCGCTAGCGGCCGGGATCTTCTACCTTCTGACTTTCGCCTTCTCGATTCCGGCGTTCTTCCTCTACCAGCCGGTGCTGACCGACCCCAACTACATCGTCAGCGCCGGCGGGGCGGACACCAGGATCATCCTCGGCGCAGTCCTTGAGATGCTCACCGCGCTGGCTGGCATCGGGACCGCCGTCGCGGTGTACCCGGTGATCAGGCGGCAGAGCGAGGGCGCGTCACTGGGCTTCGTGACGACCCGGCTCTACGAGGCGGCGGTGATGATCGTTGGCGTGCTGGCGCTGGTCACGATCGTGAACCTACGGGTGGCCGGCATCGGCAGCGGGTCTGAGGACGACCTTGCGATGATCGCGGTCGGGCAGGCGCTGGTCGAGATCCGCGACCAGACGGCGATCTTCGGGCCGGGCTTCGTCCCTGCCCTGAACGCCTTACTGTTCGGCTACGTGCTGTACCGGTCGCGGCTGGTGCCGCGCGTGATTCCGGCGCTGGGACTCATCGGGGCGCCACTGCTGCTCGCATCCGTGACGCTAAGGATCTTCGGACTCGACGACCAACCGCTGTTCGGCGTGATCGCGCTGGCGCCGATCTTCTTCTGGGAGCTCTCGATCGGGCTGTGGATGACATTCCGCGGCTTCAATCCGTTGGCGCTGGCGGCGCTGGGCTTCGACGACGGGATTGCTGACGAACCCACGGGAACCCGAACCGAAATCGGATGACCGGCGGGCCGGACGCATCCGCTCGTTCCGGAACGCCGGACTCGTGATCAGTGGCTCAGTCGCCGTTCGACTCGTCATTCGAGGATTGTCCTGGCGTCGACCGCCTGCTGAACGCGGCGCCGAGACCGGCGCCGATGGCGATTCCCATCGCCATACCCAGCCCCATGTTGTCCATGGATGCGCCCAGGGCCGCGCCCATGCCCACGCCGATGGCCAACCCGATCCCCATAGCGGAGCCGTTGCCCTTGCTGTCTTTCGCCATGCCCTCACGGTAATGACGACGGCTCGGCCAGCACATCCGTCGCAAGTCGGAGATTTGCCGGGCGGGTATCCCAAGAGAAATCTCACATTTCGCTGCTCCCGGACGTTTACAAGATGATGGCTAACACCCGGACTGCGGTGTTGGCTCGCTAACCACGTTATGGAGAACTGCTTATGAAGGGTCGCCCTGCTCTGTTTCCAGAGTTCGCCGAACTGATGACCGCCGAGGCTGCGCTCACTGAGCGATTGGGAGAGGTGCGTCGTCGTTCTGCCGAACGGGACGCAACCCCGATGGAGCTGTCGTCCGAATGGTTGGCAGAGCTCCATTCGCAACGCTTCGATCAGCCACGCGACCTGGAATCGTTGATCGATTGGACGATTGATGCTCTGGACAGCGGAATCGTGCAAATGACCCATCCTGGGTATCTGGGCCTGTTCAATCCGGCCCCCACGTTCGCGGCAGAGTGCGCCGACCGCATCATTGCGGCATTCAACCCGCAGATCTGCGTGTACTCCCACGCGCCCGCCGCGGTGGAGATCGAGCAGCATGTCATCGACGAGGTCGCCCGGCGGGCAGGGTTGCCGCAAGGCTCGGGCGGGCACTTCACCAGTGGCGGGGCGGAAGCCAACTCCACCGCTGTGCTCTGTGCCCTGCAGGCGAAGGCCCCGGAATACGGGGATAGCGGGCTCTCGGTATTCGGTGGGCGACCGACGATCTATGCCTCACGGGAGAGCCACCTTGCCTGGCTGAAAATAGCCCAGGCCAGCGGCATTGGACGTGACGCGGTGAGGCTGGTGGCAACGGATGGTCAAGGGCGGATGGACATCCGGTCCCTGAATCACGCCATTGAGTCCGACCTGTCAGCAGGGTTCATTCCTGTGCTGGTCGTGGCAACGGCAGGAACCACGAACGCGGGAATGATCGATCCACTCGAAGCCGCTGGGGCGCTCGCTCGCGAGTACGGCCTCTGGTTTCATGTTGACGCAGCGTGGGGCGGCGCAGCGATCGCCCACGACACCCTGCGCAACGCGCTCCTCGGAATTGAACGAGCGGACTCGCTCACCATCGACGCCCACAAGTGGTTCGCCACGACCATGGGGGCGGGCATGTTCTTGACGAGTCGTCCGGACATCCTCGCCGATGTGTTTCGCGTCACCGCCAGCTACATGCCGGACAGTGACGATCACAAGGATCTCTATACGACATCGCAACAGTGGTCACGGCGTTTCGTCGGCCTGCGACTCTTCCTCTCACTCGGGTCGGCCGGCTGGGAAGGTTATGGCGAACACATCGGGCGCTCGGTGGCGCTGATCGATCGTCTCACCGACCGGATGCAGCGCGGCGGGTGGACTCAGGTCAATGACTCCACGCTCGGCGTCACCTGCCTGCTTCCCCCAGAGGGTGAAGGCGCGGTGCAGCACTATCTCGACAAGGTTCTTGGAAGTGGAAGGTTCTGGGTGTCGAAAGCAATCTTCGAGGGGAAGACGGTTCTGCGGGCCTGCGTCACGAACGGGCGAACCGACGAAGCGGTGATCGATGACTTGGCAGAACTTCTGTTGAGCGTCGGGTCGCCACGTGCAACAACTAGCTGAGGAAGGTCCGGGGTGGCCGGTAGTTCTCGGCGCGGAACGCTGTGTTCTGCCTGAGATTACAGACCGGTAAAGCTCACAACGCGTAGCCTCAGCGATTAACCGACCGAAGAAGCGCTCACATCGGCGTCGGGCCGCCTCTCCAATGGCCTATCGCCCGGCTGCCGGCAACGGCGACGGCGGTCGGTTGCGAGAACCGTCCCGTGCTGAGGGCTAAACCCGAGTCACCTCGGCACGGCGACGGCCAGTAGACGGAGCGGGCGACGTCGCCGAGTACGAGCCCGGTGCGTTCAAAAGGTGCCCCTGGAGGGACTCGAACCCCCAACCCTTCTCCTTAGGACGGAACTGCTCTTCCATTGAGCTACAGAGGCAGGCGGCATCGAGTCTAGCGGGGTCGAGCACAATGGATGCATGGCCGCCAGACGCATCGTGATCCTCACCGGGGCCGGCGTGTCGGCCGAGTCGGGCATCCGCACCTTCCGCGCCGCTGACGGCCTGTGGGAGGAACACCGCATCGAGGACGTCGCCACCCCGGAGGGATTCGCTCGCAACCCGGAGCTGGTCCACCGGTTCTACAACGAACGGCGACGGCAGCTCGTCAGCGGCGACGTGCATCCGAATGCGGCGCACCTCGCCCTCGCCCGGCTCGAAGCCGAGCACCCCGGCGAGCTGCTGCTCATCACCCAGAACATCGACGACCTGCACGAGCGCGCCGGATCCCGCAACGTGCTCCACATGCACGGGGAACTGCTCCGGATGCGCTGCACCCGCTGTGGGGCCGTCCACGAGATCAGCGGCGACATCCGAACTGAGGATCACTGCCCCGCCTGCGGCGCCACCGGCACTCTGCGCCCGCACGTCGTCTGGTTCGGCGAGCTGCCGCTCGAGTTGGACGCGATCTTTGACGCACTCGAGGCGTGTGACCTGTTCGCCGCGATCGGGACATCCGGGAACGTCTACCCGGCCGCCGGCTTCGTGAGCGTGGCAGCCGACGCAGGCGCCCACACCGTCGAGCTCAACCTCGAACCGTCGGAGGTGAACTCGGCGTTCGACGAGGTACGGCTGGGCCCTGCCACCGAGCAGGTGCCCTCCTGGGTCGACGACCTCCTCACCTGACGGTGACAGCCGTTGAGTCGGGAGTAGTTGCCCAATTGAGCGCTGCCATAAGGGCAACTACTCCCGACTCGATGGGATGTGGGGGAGGCCGGCTCAGATCGCGGTCGTCATGGTGAGCTGCAGACCGCCGTCGACCTCGTCCAGCGTGAGCGTCGCGCGCAGCCCCGCCAACTCGGCGAGGGATGTCGCGTGCGTCCCGCCGCAGGGGATGCTCGCCTCACCGTCGGTCAGCTCCGCCACCCAGGACCGGCGGTCGGTCAGGCGCTCGCCGTCGCGGTCGATCCGGATCGGCGCAGCAGTGGCGACCCAGCCCTCCAGAGCCGCGTTCACCGCATCCTGAATCGCAGGCAGGTCCTCAGCGAGCCCGTCGGTGGTGAAACCGCGCTTGCGCAGCGACTTGCCGAGCCGGTAGGTGTCGACCGAGCCGTGTTCGACGATGGTCGAGGTTTCGTTCGCCTCGGCATCGAAGTTCGGTGCGCCGAGAGCATCCGGGCGCACCTCCTTGCGCCAGCGGTCGGTCATCGCCCGGTTCAGCGCGAGGGACGCGAGGTGGCACCCGGTGTGCCCGATCGACAGCGCGCGGCGGTAGTCGCCGTCCACCTCGATCGTGACCTCGGCGCCCTCCGCCGGCGCATCCGGAACCAGGTGCGCGACGACGAACGCCCAGCCCTCGGTGCCCTTGCGCACCGGGATGTCGCCGCCGAGGTGCAGCGCCGCGCCATCCGTCGCCGCAACGATCGCGTCGCTGACGGATGCCTCGCCACCGGCCCAGCGGAGCACCGCCCGGTCGGCGGGCTGGTCGGGCCAGCCGGCATCCACCGGGTGCACGGGCGTGCGGTCGAGGAGCACCGCGAAGCCCGCGTCAACCGGCTCGACGTGCAGCACCGTCGCGGTGCCGGATGTCGCCCCGGCCGGGTAGGTGACGATCGTGTCGGTCGTGGGCAGTGTCAACGTTGCTCCTGTTTGTTATCGATGCGCCCGCTGTGGCGCCCGCATCGATAACAAGCGGGCGCAACGTCGGGCTAGTTCACTTCAGGGGGTCTCGACGAGCTCGACCAGCGATCGAGACTCACGCGAGCAGCGGGCGCACGCCCGCCTCAAGCGCCAGCACCGCAGCCTGCGCGGTCGCCATCCGTTCCTGGGCAGTGCCCTCGGTGCTCGATGCATCCAGATACACCTTGAGCTTCGGCTCGGTCCCGCTCGGACGCACGATCACCCGTGACCCATCGGCCAGCCAGTAGCGCAGGATATCGCTGGCCGGGTAGTCGCCGAAGCCGCCCGAGGAAGTCGTCGACCCGGTCGACCGCGACACCGCCGATCGTGGCCGGCGGCGTCGACCGCAGCCGAGCCATCACCCGCGGGATCTCCGCCAGGTCGGTGACCCGCACCGACACCTGCCCGGATGCGAACGCCCCGAACTTCTCCGCGAACGCGTGCAGCTGGTCGGTGATGGTGAGCCCCTCCGCCTTCAGCTCTGACACCAGGTCGAGGAACGCTGCCGCGGCCGAGATGCCGTCCTTGTCGCGCACCTTGTCCGGGTCGACGAGGTAGCCGAGCGCCTCCTCGTAGCCGAACACGAGCTCCGGCACGCGCGAGACCCACTTGAACCCGGTCAGCGTGTCGGTGAATCCGAGTCCGTGCTGTCGGGCGACCTCCGCGAGCGCGGTCGAGCTGACGAGCGAGCAGGCGAGGGTGCCGCGTCCACCGGCCGCCTCGGCCGCGCGCCAACCCAGCAGCGCACCCACCTCGTTGCCGGTCAGGCGGCGCCAGCCATCGGCATCCGGAATCGCCACCGCCAGCCGGTCGGCATCCGGATCGTTCGCGATGATCAGCTCCGCGCCGACCCGGGTCGCCGTCGCGAAGGACAGGTCGAGCGCGCCCGGCTCCTCCGGGTTCGGGAACGAGACGGTCGGGAAGGCCGGGTCCGGCTCACTCTGCTCGGCCACGACCGTCGGCTCGCCGAAGCCGGCGGCGGCGAACACGCGGCGGCTGGTCTCCCACCCGACGCCGTGCATGGCCGTGTAGACGACGTTGACGGAACCCGGATGCTTCACCACACCGGCCGTGCGGCGCACGTACTCGTCGATCACCGTCTCGTCGGCGATCTCGTAGTCGTCGGAGCGGCGCAGGTCGGCGACGCTGCCGTGGGCGACCCGGAGGATGTGCTGCTCGATCTCCTGGTCGGCGGGCGAGACGATCTGCGAGCCCTCGTCGGCTCCGCCGAGGTAGACCTTGTAGCCGTTGTCGCGGGGCGGGTTGTGGCTCGCAGTGACCATCACGCCCGCGCTCACGTCGAAGTGGCGCACCGCGAACGCGAGCACCGGGGTGGGCAGCAGCCGCGGCAGCAGGATGGCGCGAATGCCGGCGCCGGCCATCAGCTCGGCGGTGTCGGTGGCGAACACTCGGGAGTTTTTGCGCCCGTCGTAGCCGATCACGACACTCGGATGCGGGCTGCTAGTCAGCAGATACGCGGCGAGGCCGGCAGCCGCTTGCGCGACGACGACCCGGTTCATCCGGTTCGGCCCGGCCGCGAGCTCGCCGCGCAAGCCCGCGGTGCCGAACTCGAGCCGGGCGCTGAACCGGTTGTGCAGTTCGGAGAGGGCGCGCGCGTTGTCGGCCTCGGCATCCGCGATCAGCCCGTTGAGCTCGGCGCGGGTCTCGGCATCCGGATCCTGGTCCGCCCAGGCGCGGGCGGACGCGAGCAGCTGGTCGGTGCTTTGCGCGTCCATCAGAGCTCCGCGACGATCTTGGCCAGCAGCGCGCTGATCACCGGCTCGGCGGTGCGCCCCGCCTCGATGACCTCGGCGTGGCTGAGCGGCGTGGTCTGGATGCCCGCCGCCATGTTGGTGACCAGCGACATGCCCAGCACCTCCATGCCGGCTTCACGCGCCGCGATCGCCTCGAGCGTTGTCGACATGCCCACGATGTGGCCGCCCATGGCCTTCGCCATCTGCACCTCGGCCGGCGTCTCGTAGTGCGGACCGCGGAACTGCACGTAGACGCCCTCGTCAAGGCCAGGGTCGACCGATTTGGCGAGCGCGCGCAGTCGGGAGGAGTAGAGGTCGGTCAAGTCGACGAACGTTGCACCCTCGAGCGGGGAGTCGGCGGTGAGGTTGATGTGGTCGCTGATGAGCACAGGCTGGCCGGGCTTCCAGGACTCCCGGATGCCGCCGGCGCCGTTGGTGAGGATCATCACCTTCGCGCCGGTCGCGGCGGCGGTGCGGACACTGTGCGCCACCCGCCGGACGCCATGGCCCTCGTAGTAATGGGTGCGTGCGCCGATGACCAGCGCTCGCTTGCCGCTGGGGAGGAGCAGTGAGCGCAGCGACCCGACGTGGCCCTCGAGCGCCGGCTTGCTGAAGCCGGCGATGTCGGTCGCCGGGAACGTGACGGTGGTCTCGCCGATGAGGTCCGCCGCTTTCGCCCAGCCGCTGCCGAGTGTCAGCGCGATGTCGTGCCGTTCGACGCCTGTGCGCTCCGCGATCTGCTCGGCCGCCTGGCGCGCGACGTCGAAGGGATTCGCGGCCGGATCGTCCAGCGGATTCGAGTGTTCGTTGATCATTGCACCACTCTAAATGACCCGCCCTTTGCGGCATCCGGATGCTGGTGGCCGCGAGCCGCCTCGCGACTGGGGAAGAATGGTGACATGGCCTACGAGTTCGAGCGCAAACAACGGATCGCGATTCTCGGTGGAGGCCCCGGGGGATATGAGGCGGCGCTGACCGCCGCCCAGCTCGGCGCGGAGGTCACCGTGGTCGAGCGCGTCGGGGTCGGCGGGTCGGCGGTGCTGACGGATGTCGTGCCATCCAAGACGCTGATCGCCACCGCAGAGGCGGCGAAGGCGGTCGAAGGGTCGGTCGACCTGGGCGTGCAGTTCTTCGTGAAGGGCGACAGCGGGCGGGCGCAGAAGCCCGAGGTCGCCGTCAACCTGGCCGCGGTGAACCGGCGGCTGCTGACCCTCGCCTCCAAGCAGTCAGAGGACATGACCCAGACCCTGGTGCGCGCCGGCGTGCGGATCATCCAGGGCGACGGCCGGCTCGACGGGCCGCAGCGCATCGTCGTATCGACCGGCAGTGGCAAGAAGCGCGTCGACTTCGACGCCGTGGATGCCGACACCATCGTCGTCTCGACCGGGGCGACGCCGCGCATCGCGCCCACCGCGCAACCGGACGGCGAACGCATCCTCACCTGGACCCAGGTCTACTCGCTTGACGAGGTGCCGGAGCGGCTCATCGTGGTCGGCTCGGGCGTGACCGGGGCGGAGTTCGCATCCGCGTACAACGCGCTCGGCTCGAAGGTGACGCTGGTCTCCAGCCGCGACCAGGTGCTGCCGGGGGAGGACGCCGACGCCGCGCAGGTCATCGAGCGCGTGTTCAAGCGCAACGGCATGACGGTGCTCTCCAAGTCCCGGATGGCCTCGGTCGAGCGCACGGAGGACGGCGTGGTGGTCACGCTCACCGACGGGCGCACCGTCGAGGGTTCGCACTGCCTGCTTGCACTCGGGTCGATCCCGAACACGCAGGACATCGGCCTCGAGGAGGCCGGTGTGCAGCTCACCGAGTCGGGGCACATCCGGGTGAACCGGGTGGCGCGCACGTCGATGCCGAGCATCTACGCGGCCGGCGACTGCTCTGGGTTCCTGCCCCTCGCATCCGTCGCCTCGATGCAGGGTCGCACCGCGGTCTTCCACGCGATGGGGGACGCGGTGACGCCGACCGAGCTGCGCAACGTGACCTCGAACATCTTCACCCAGCCGGAGATCGCGACCGTCGGATGGTCGCAGAAGCAGATTGAGGACGGGCTCGCCCAGGGCGACATCTACAAGCTGCCGCTCGCGCAGAACCCGCGGGCGAAGATGCTGGGCATCAAGGACGGTTTTGTGAAGCTGTTCGCGCGCACCGGGTCTGGGACTGTGATCGGCGGTGTTGTGGTGGCGCCGAAGGCGTCGGAGCTGATCCTGCCGATCGCGATCGCGATCGAGCACCGCCTCACTGTGGACCAGCTGGCGTCGGCGTTCAGCGTGTACCCGTCGCTGTCGGGCTCGATCACGGATGCCGCGCGCGCGATGCACATCGTGCGCTGACCCCCGGCGCCCGCCCGCGAGCGCCTCCGCACCCCCGCGCACCCCCGCAACACCGCCGCCGTTTGTTGACCGCGCCGCGGCTTAAACCGGCGCGCGGTCAACAAACTGGCGCACGGATGGCGAGCAGCCTCATCCTCACCCGCTCTAAGGGACCGGGCCGGTTGCACATACGCAGGGCAGACGCAGTCGAGCGCTTTGAATCGCGGTGAGCATGGTCGGATGCTCAGCCCCCACCTTCAGGATTGGCGCGACGACCTCATTCTCACTCGAGACATTACGGTGGCTGGTGCGCGAAGCGAGTTCTACAGCGCTGTCAAGCGCGGTGAATTCGTCAAGCTGTTCCGCGGCGCGTACGTCTCATCTGACTTGTGGCAGCGTCTGGATGCCGACGAGCGATACCGGACTCGAGTCAAGGCGGCTGCACTCTTCCTTGAGGAAGCTCCTGTGTTCTGTGACGCCTCGGCCGCCTCACTCTGGCGGCTACCTTGGGTGGGGCACTGGCCGCAACGGGTCCACGCGGTGGTTGAGGGCGCGACAGGGGGTCGATCGCGAAGCGTCTTCATTCGGCACTCGTTCGACATGCCTGCGGGAGCCGTGGAGATCGACGGGCTCCTTGTGACGACTCTGGAGCGCACGGTCGTGGACGTGGCGCGAACATTGGACTTCTCCGCCGCAGTCGCGGTTGCGGATGCTGCCCTCCGCCGATCCATGGTGCCGCTTGACAGCGTGCCGGCAACATCCGTGACGCGCGAGGATCTGGTCCATGAACTGACAAAGGTACCCATGCGCCACGGAACTGCTCGCGCCCGCGCCGTGATCGAATTCGCGGACGGCGCTGCAGACCGACCAGGTGAATCAATCAGTCGGGTGAGCATCGCAACTGCTCGCCTCCCGAGACCGGTTCTTCAGGCGCCGCTGTATGGTGCCAGCGGTCGGAGGTGGATCGTCGACTTCTGGTGGCCGGAGTTCAACCTGATTGGCGAGTTCGACGGCAAGGCCAAATATCGAGACGCGGAGTTCCTGCGGGGACGCACGCCAGAGCAGGCGCTGATGGACGAGAAGGAACGAGAAGACGACCTGCGTGCCAGCGGACGCGGCATGAGCCGTTGGGGTTGGAATGAGGCTCGATCACCCGCGCTGCTTCGCCGGAAGCTCGTAGCGGCCGGGCTGAGTCCGGACATCCGCGCGCCAGTTTGTTGACCGCGCGGGCCTTTAAAGCGGCGCGCTGTCAACAAGCGGCGGCGCGGTTGAGTGAAACTGCGGGGCGGGCCAGGGGGCCGCGCCTCACACGATGTTCAGCAGCAGGTGCCCGGACGACACGGTCGCCCCGACCGACGCGTTCACGTTCGCGATGACCCCGTCCTTGTGGGCGGTGAGCGGCTGCTCCATCTTCATCGCCTCGAGCACGCACACCAGGTCGCCCTTGACGACCCTGTCGCCATCCGCGACGGCCAGCTTCACGATGGTCGCCTGCATCGGCGCCTTCACCGAGTCGCCGGTCGCCGTGACGATCGCACCCCCGGTGGCGCGCCGCGGCGGTGGCGCCGCCACGGTCTCCCCGAGCAGCTTGCCGGGCAGTGACACCTCGATGCGCTTGCCGTCCACCTCGACAACGACGTTGTGACGCGTGGCGACCGGATGCTCAGGCAGCGCCCCAGCCCACGGCTCGATGTCGTTGTCGAATTCGTTCTCGATCCACAGCGTGTAGACGCTGAAGTCCTCCGCGAACGCCTTATCGCGCACCACCTTGCGGTGGAACGGCAGCACCGTCGGCAGCCCGGCCACCTCGAACTCGTCGAGCGCACGCCGCGACCGCTCGAGCGCATCCTCACGGGTCGCCCCGGTCACGATCAGCTTCGCAAGCAGCGAGTCGAACGCACCGCTGATCACGTCGCCGGTGGTCACGCCACTGTCGACGCGCACGCCCGGCCCGCCCGGGAAGCGCAGCACGTTCACCGGCCCCGGCGACGGCATGAAGTTCAGCCCAGGGTCCTCGCCATTGATCCGGAACTCGAACGAGTGCCCCTGCGGCGTCGGGTCGTCGTAGTCGAGCACGCCGCCCTCGGCGAGCCTGAACTGCTCGCGCACCAGGTCGATGCCGGTGATCTCCTCGGAGACCGGATGCTCGACCTGCAGTCGCGTGTTCACCTCGAGGAACGAGATGGTGCCGTCCGCGGCCACCAGGAACTCGCAGGTCCCGGCGCCGATGTATCCGACCTCGCGCAGGATGGCCTTCGAAGACTCATACAGCAGCTCGTTCTGCTCGGCGCTCAGGAACGGCGCCGGCGCCTCCTCCACCAGCTTCTGGTGGCGGCGCTGCAGCGAGCAGTCGCGCGTCGAGATCACGACAACGTTGCCATGGGCATCCGCGAGGCACTGGGTCTCGACGTGCCGCGGCCGGTCCAGGTACTTCTCGACGAAGCACTCGCCGCGCCCGAACGCCGCGACCGCCTCACGCGTCGCCGACTCGAACAGCTCTGCCACCTCGTCGCGGTTGCGCGCGACCTTCAGCCCGCGCCCACCGCCGCCGAACGCGGCCTTGATGGCGACCGGCAGCCCGTGCTGGTCCACGAATTCGAGCACTTCGGATGCGTCGGCGACCGGGTTCAGCGTCCCCGGTGCAAGCGGCGCGCCGACCTTCTCGGCGATGTGTCGCGCCGACACCTTGTCGCCCAGCTGACGGATGGCGTGCGGCGGCGGACCGATCCAGGTCAGGCCGGCAGCGATGACCGCTTCGGCGAAGTCCGCGTTCTCGGCGAGGAAGCCGTAGCCGGGGTGGATCGCATCCGCCCCTGACCGGCGGGCGATGGCGAGGATCTTGTCGATCACCAGGTACGTCTCGGCGCTGGTCGACCCCTCGAGCGCGTACGCCTCATCTGCGAGCTTGACGTGGCGTGCGTCGCGGTCCTGGTCCGCGTAGATCGCCACCGAACCCAGTCCGCTGTCCTTCGCTGCACGGATCACGCGGACGGCGATCTCTCCACGATTGGCAACGAGGACCTTGGAAATCTGGGGCATGATCATCGAGTTTAGGGGCGAGAAGAGCGGTGCATTTGGACTCTCTCCACAAAAAGTGCAGGTGAGACTCGGCGCACCCCTACAACGGCGGGTCGCCCGGTGTTGGGCTCACAGCCGCGGCGCCTACGCCCAGAGCTCGTGCCAGCTCACGCCGAACCCGCGCAGGAGCCCCCGCACGGTCGACAGCGACAGCCCGACCACCGCGTGCGGGTCGCCGGCCACCGACGTGATGAACGGCCCGCCGAGCGAGTCGATCGTGAACGCGCCAGCAACCTTCAGCGGCTCGCCGGTGGCGATGTACGCCTCGACCTCGTCGTCGGTGATGTCCGACGCGAACGTGACGGTGGCGGTCGACACCGCGCCGGCAGCACCGGATGCCTGTCCCCCACGGTGGTCGATCAGCCAGTGCCCGGAGTGCAGCAGCCCGCTCCGCCCGCGCTGCAGCAGCCAACGCTCGCGCGCCACCTCGATGGTGTGCGGCTTGCCGAACACGGCGCCGTCCAACTCGAACGCCGAGTCGCCGCCGAGGATGAACCCATCGACCTCGGTTCCGGCAACCGCCTCGGCCTTCAACCGTGCGAGCAGCTGCACCATGTCCGGCGCGCTGAGCGGTCCGGCCGCCGCCACCGCGGCATCCTCGTCCACCTCGGAGGGCAACACGACCGGCTCGACGCCAGCTGCGCGAAGTGTCGCCAGGCGGGCGGGGGAGGTGGAGGCGAGGTACAACCGCACTGGCGCTCCTGTGTCAGTCTTGGATGATGGGCGAAAATCTGGGCAGCCGCATCGAACTTGAAGTCTCAAACGTAGCCCACGGTGGCGTGATGGTCGCGCGTCACGAGGGCAGGGTCGTGTTCGTTGCCGACGCCATCCCAGGGGAGCGCGTCCTGGCCGAGATCACGGATGACTCGAAGGCCAAGTTCTGGCGCGCCGACACCGTCCAGGTGCTGGAGGCCAGCGAGCACCGCCGCCCGCACGTCTGGTCGGCGGCGTCGATCGATCGTGCCCCGGCCGACCGGGCCGGCGGTGCCGAGTTCGGGCACATCGACCTCGAGCACCAGCGCGAGCTCAAGCGGCACGTGCTGACCGACTCGCTGAAGCGCATGGGCAGAGTCGACGCCGACGTCACGGTCGAGAGCATCGAGGGTGAACCGACGACCGCAGCGCCGGGCACCGGATGGCGCACCCGCCTCCACCTGCACGTCGCCGACGACGGCACGGTCGGCCCGTTCGCGGCGCGCTCGCATCGCGTCATCCCGGTCGACGACGTGCCGCTCGCCACCGAGCAGGTGCAGGCCATCGCGCCGCTCGACGAGCGCTTCCCGGGCGCCACCGCGGTCGAGGTGATCGCGCCGTCGGTGGGCAACCCGTGGGTGCTCTCCAGCGGGAGCAAGCGCAGCACCATCACCGAGCGGGTCGGCGACCGCGACTTCCGGCTCGACGTGCGCGGCTTCTGGCAGGTGCACCGGAACGCCGCGCAGACCCTCACCGAGGCTGTGCAGTGGGCGATCGACCCCGAACTGTTCGACGCGCGCGCCACCAACCTGGACCTGTACGGCGGCGTCGGCCTTCTCGCCGCGGCGGTCGGCGACAAGTTCGGCCCCGCGACCAGGATCACCACGGTCGAAAGCGATCCCACCGCCACCGACCACGCATCCGGCAACCTGGTCGAATGGGTCGGCGCACGAGCGGTCACCGCACGCGTCGACCGCTACCTGTCCCAACTGGTCAAGGAGGGCGCCCGGATGCGCGACGCGACGGTCGTGCTTGACCCTCCCCGCTCCGGCGCGGGCAGACCGGTCGTCGACCGGCTCGCCGACCTCGGCCCCGCGCAACTGGTGTACGTCGCCTGCGACCCGGTCGCGCTGGCCCGTGACGTCGCCCTGTTCGCCGACCGCGGCTACCGGCTGGAGCGCATCCGGGCCTTCGACATGTTCCCGCACACCCACCACGTGGAGGCGGTCGCAGCACTGGTGCGAGAGTGACTCGCCACTAACATGGGGGACAAACCTCAGGAGTGTGGTCAACGAAATGGTGCAGACGGCGACGGATGAGTCGGAGCAGGAAGCTCCGAGCAAGCCGGCTCGGGTGGGTGTTGTCGACGACCATGAGTCGGTCCGGCTTGGCTTGAAGGCGGCGTGCCTCGATGCGGGGTACGAGTTCGTGCTGGCCGCGGCCTCCGTCGACGAGTTCGTCGCGCAGCTCGACGGGCGCGAGTGCGACGTCGTCGTTCTCGACCTGTCGCTCGGCAACGGATCGAGTGTGACCGAGAACGTGAAGAGCATCCAGGCCCTCGGATGCGCGGTGCTGATCCACAGCATCGCCGACCGGGTCGCGCTGGTGCGGGAGGCGCTCGCCGCCGGCGCCGCTGGCGTCATCCCCAAGGCGTCGGCGACGAAGACCGTCATGTCGGCGATCTCGACCGTTGCGCGCGGCAACGTGCTGAACAACCTGGAGTGGGCCACCGCGATCGACGCAGACCGCGATTTCGCCAAGGCGCAGCTGGGCCGCCGCGAGCGGGAGATCCTGCACCTGTACGCCTCTGGGCTGCCGTTGAAGGCCGCAGCCGAGCAACTCGGCATCGGCTACGCGACCGCGCGGGAGTACCTGGATCGCATCCGTGTGAAGTACGTCGAAGTCGGCCGACCCGCCCCGACCAAGGTCGACCTGCTGCGCCGCGCCGTCGAGGACGGCATCCTGCCAGGGCTCCCGGTCGAAGAGCCGGACGGTGACTGAGGCAGCCGTTCAGGCGACGCCCCGACGTCGCCCGATCAGCAAGCAGCAGATCGAGACCGTCGTCTCACGGTCGGTCGCGATCTTCGGGCTGCTGTTCGGCGCACAGACCTTCCCGGTGATGCTTGGGCAGCTCGACAAGCTGCCCGAAGCGTGGGCGTGGACCATCAACATCGTCATCTTCGGCAGCCTGCTGTTCAGCGTGGTCGCATCGGTGCTGAAAAGCTGGGTGCGCACCGCCAATCTGGTGGTCGCGTTCGCCTACCTGGTGGCGCTGAGCAGCTGGCCGCTCGCTGTCAACGACCCCTCCATGGTCGCAGGCGAACGGCCGTGGCTGTGGTTCCTGTGCACCGTCGCAACCGCGGCTGCTGCGGTGGCGATGCCGGTGTGGATGGCGACCGCGTACCTGATCCTCGCGCCGACCGTGTACGGCGTCATCCGGCTGTTCCCGTCTGGTGGCGGTGCCAAGTGGGACTTGGCGGCCATCGACACGCTCTACGCGATCATCCTGGGCGGAGCCGTGCTCGTGCTCATCACGCTGCTGCGCCAGGCCGCTGCAGGCGTCGACGCCGCGCAGAGCACCGCGCTGTCCCGCTACTCGCACGCCGTGCGGCAGCACGCGACCGAGGTCGAGCGGGTGCAGGTCGACTCGATCGTGCACGACAGCGTGCTGACGACCCTGCTCGAGGCGGCGCGCGCTCACACTCCGGATGCGATGGAGCTGTCGTCCCGGATGGCCGCCAACGCGATCGGCCACCTGCAGGAGGCTCAGGTCGCGAGCCCCGACGACGAGTCCACCATCGACCTGCACAAGCTTGCCGCGCGTATCAGTGACGCCGCGAGGACCCTGTCGGCCCCCATCGAGGTGCGCATTCGGGCCATCGGGTCCGGGAGTGTGCCGGTGCAGACCGCGGAGGCGCTGTACTCCGCGGCGATGCAGGCGATGGTGAACAGCCTGCAGCACGCTGGCAACGATCCCAAGGTGCTGCGCTGGGTCGCCATCCGGGGCATCGGCGAGGACGGGATCCACATCGAGGTTGGTGACACCGGCGTCGGGTTCGACTTCGTGGAGGTGCCGACCGAGCGACTCGGCCTGCGGGTATCGATCATCGAGCGTGTCGCCAATATCGGGGGAGCGGTCGACGTCGACTCCAGCCCGGGCGAGGGCACGGTCATCACCATCACCTGGCCGGAGGTGAATGCGTGATCATCACCGTTCCGCGCTACCTGATCGTCGGGCTCGCCGCGGTGTTCTCGGGCTACCACCTGCTGCTCGCGACCTACTCGCTCAACGCCCCGATCGACAAGGGCCCGTACGTCGCGGCGATGGCGCTGTACGCGCTGGCGACGGCCGCGAGCCTCTGGGCGACCGGATCGAGCCGGATGCCGGCGTGGCTGGCCGCCTGCAACGTCGCTGTCGCCATCGTCATCCCAGTGCTGGTGACGACCCAGCTGCCCCCGAACCAGCCGATCGGCAACGACTATTCGACCTGGTACGTCGCGGCGATCGGCACACTCATGGTGATCACCTCGACGCGCAAGCGGCACGTGTTCGCGTGGGCGGGTGTCGCCGCCCTGGTGGTGCACACCATCGTCTGGGCCGGCGCAGCTGCGCTGCCGACCATCGGGGTGCTGGGCAGCGTGGTCTGGGTCGGGGTGTCGCACGCGCTGTCGGTGTCGCTCGCCAAGGCCAGCGCGGACGCCGAGGAGTACGTGGTGGCGGAGCGTCAGGCGGCCGCGTGGCAGGCGGCGCAGGAAGCTCACCTGTTCGAGCGGCAGTTCCGGTTGCGTCAGACCAGCCGGATGGCGCTGCCAATGCTGCGCCGCATCGTCGCAAGCGGCGGTGACCTGACTCCTGATCAGCGCCGGGAATGCCTGAACCTGGAGGGCGCCATCCGGGACGAGATCCGCGGCCGGAAGCTGCTGAACGCCGCGGTGCGCGAGCACGTGATGTCCGCCCGCCGCAACGGCACCGTTGTGACGCTGCTTGACGAGGGTGGTCTGGACGACCTGCCGGATGAGGAACTCGACCGGGTCCTGGCTGAGCTGGCCGACGCGATCCGCTCCACCACGGCCGACCGGCTGATCGTGCGCACCGTGCCGGAGGGGTCGGATGTCGCGGTGACGGTGGTCGGCCTGAGCTCTGGTGATGACGGCAACGCGAGCGCACTCGGGCACGCAGAGGAAGACGACGAGGACCAGGTCGACCTGTGGCTGGAGATCCCCCGCGCGACCGCCGGCTGACCGGTCGTCTCCCGGTGGTCGAGCCTGTCGAGACCCCTCGATCGACGCCCCGTCGACCAAGAAGAGAAGGGCCGGGACATAAGTCCCGGCCCTTCAAGCTTCGAGTCAGGGCGATAACCCGAATATCGCCCTGACCCGCCCCCAAGTCATTAGCCCGCTTACCCTAGTCGGCTAATGAGTGGCGGTGTTTCTCTACGAGGAGCAACATCCGCACTACTAGTTTGAGGTGTAGCCAGAGTACCGCACAGTCGTCATTTTGGGGGACTTCCGGGGGACACTTTTGTGCCCCAATTTGGTTACGATGGTCGGTATATCGCGGCTGTCGCGGGGATGGCGCCGCAAAAACGGGGTACATTCAGCGTTTTCAGCTCGCGTGCCCCCAGATCAGGGGATGCCCCCAGTGCCGCAGTCCGCGCCGTCGTTTGTTGACCGCGCGCGGGTTCAAAGTGACGCGCGGTCAACAAACGGGCGCGCGGATGCGTGGAGTTGGACTAAGGCGCGTGCGGGCGTCAGCCGAACGTGCGCCAGGAGGTGATGCCCGGCAGAACAGGCGTGCGGATCGGGCGCTGCGAGTGCTCCCACGCGCTGCGCCTGACCGGAGGCGCCTGCCGCCCCTCGAGCTCGCCGGCGACCGCCGTCAGCACCGCGGTGACGGCAGCCAGCTCCTCCGGCGTCGGGTTGCCCCGCACCAGCCGGATGTCCGGGTCGTCCGTCTCCTGGGTCACAGCGGGATGTTCCCGTGCTTCTTCGGCGGGGTGCTCGCGCGCTTGGTGCGCAGCGCCCGCATCGCCTTGACGACAGTCACCCGAGTTGCGGCCGGTTCGATGATGCCGTCCAGCTCGCCCCGCTCTGCGGCCAGGAACGGACTCGCGACGTTGTAGGTGTACTCGTTGGCGAGCCGGGTGCGCACCTCGTTGACGTCCTCACCGGCCGCCTCCGCCGCTCGCAGCTCACCCCGGTACAGGATGTTGACCGCACCCTGGCCGCCCATGACCGCGATCTCGGCGGTCGGCCAGGCGTAGTTCAGGTCGGCGCCGAGCTGCTTGGAGCCCATGACGATGTAGGCACCGCCGTACGCCTTGCGCGTGATCACGGTCACGAGCGGCACGGTCGCCTCCGCGTACGCATACAGCAGCTTCGCCCCGCGGCGAATGACACCGGTCCACTCCTGGTCGGTGCCCGGCAGGTAGCCGGGCACGTCGACCAACGTGAGGATCGGGATCGAGAACGCATCGCAGAACCGCACGAACCGCGCGGCTTTCTCGCCCGCGTCGATGTTCAGCGTGCCTGCCATGGCGTTGGGCTGGTTGGCGATGATGCCGACTGGGCGACCCTCGACGCGGCCGAAGCCGACGACGATGTTCGGCGCGAACAGCGGCTGGGTCTCCAGGAAGTCGCCGTGGTCGACGATGTGCTCGATGATCGTCTTCACGTCGTACGGCTGGTTCGGGGAGTCCGGGATGATGGTGTTCAGCCGGCGGTCTTCGTCGGTGATCTCGAGCTCTGCCTCGTTCTCGTACACCGGCAGGTCGGCCAGGTTGTTGTCCGGCAGGAACGACAGCAGCGTGCGCACGTAGTCGAGTGCGTCGTCCTCGTCGCTGGCCAGGTAGTGGGCGACTCCGGATGTCTTGTTGTGGGTGAGCGCGCCGCCGAGCTCCTCCATCCCGACGTCCTCGCCGGTGACGGTCTTGATGACATCCGGGCCGGTCACGAACATCTGGCTGGTCTTGTCGACCATCACCACGAAGTCGGTGAGGGCAGGTGAGTACACCGCACCGCCGGCGGCCGGGCCCATCACGATGGAGATCTGCGGGATGACACCGGATGCCTGGGTGTTGCGCCGGAAGATCTCGCCGTACTTGCCGAGCGCGACCACACCCTCCTGGATGCGCGCGCCGCCGGAGTCGAGGATGCCGATCACCGGCACGCCGATCTTCATGGCCAGTTCCATGACCTTGATGATCTTCTCGCCGGCGACCTCGCCGAGCGATCCGCCGAAGATGGTGAAGTCCTGCGCGTAGACAGCGACCTGCCGGCCGTGGATGGTGCCGGTGCCGGTGACGACTGCGTCACCGTATGGCCGGTTCTTCTCCATCCCGAAGGCGTGGGTGCGGTGGCGCACGAACTCGTCGAGCTCGACGAACGTGCCGTGGTCGAGCAGCTGTTCGATCCGCTCGCGCGCGGTCTTCTTGCCCTTGGCGTGCTGCTTGGCGATTGCCGCCTCGCCGCTCGCCGTCACGGCTTCGTGGTAGCGCGCCTTGAGGTCGGCGAGCCGTCCCGCGGTCGTGTTCAGGTCGGGTTGGGTCGTCTCAGTCACGCGTTCACTTTACCGGCGGTGTCGGAAACGGCTCTTGCCCCATGCCGCCAGTGTCGGCCGTCCGATTCGGTAGGTCATCGCATTGCCGACCTCTTCGAACGGCGGTTCACGCGGTCGCCGCGACCACGGCAATTCCGAGAAACACCGCGATGACCCCGACCACTTGGATGCGAAGCAGGCGTTCCCCGAGCAGACGCCATCCCAGCAAGACGGTCACGACCGGGTAGAGGGACGCCAGTACGCCGACGACGCTGAGCGCGCCGGTAGTGCTGGCAATGGCGAAACAGAGCTGCGCGGAGATGCCGAGCAGGCCGATTGAGATGACGCCGACAAGGGCGCGGCCGCGGGCAACCGGCACCTGGCGCACAGCTAGCAGCGCGATGGCGTAGATGAGCAGCACCGTGAGGCTGTTGGAGACCAGCGTCGTCGTGATGTTGTACGCGCTGCCGAACGCAACGGAGACGTTTGCGAAGCCGAAGCCGACTGCCGAGACAAGCGCAAGGATTATCGGCTTCGGACCGTGGCCGGCGCGATGGTTGCGAACTTCAGGGCCGCTCGCCAAGATGGTGCCCGCAATTGCGACGATGAGCCCCAGTCCAAGCAGCCAGGACAACTGGTCGCCGCCCGCGAGCCCGGCTGCGACGGGAACGAATACGCTCAGCGACGTGATTGGGGCAACGACGCCCATTGTGCCGCTGGCCAGGGCCGCGTAGAGCGATGAGACGCCGACAGCTGTCGCAACGCCGCCGATGAGGCCCCACAGGAGAGCGCCCTCCCAGCCGACGCTCGGGTCCTCCCAGAACATCCTCGGAAGGATTGCGACGGTCGCCACTAACTGCGAGAAGATCAGGACCGTCACAAGCGGCAGGCGACGGGACAACACACCGCCGAGGTAGTCGCCGACACCGAGGAAGACGCTCGCGAGTAACGCGAGCGCTGCGCCGCCGATCACCGCTGACCGCGTTCCGCAGCGAGTTGGTCGACGAAAGCCTCGACCGTGAGCGGCCGCGCATCCCATCCGAGTGCTGTGGCCAAACGCAGCAGCTGCGGTGGCTCCACCCGGGCTTTCTCGAGCACGTCCAATTGGTCGAACACTTCCGATGGCGAACCATCGGCGAGAACCTCGCCCTGGGCCATGGCGATCACGCGATCGAAGTTCTCCGCGCAGAAGTCCATGTCGTGCGTGATGGCGATGACCGTGCGGCCGGTCGAACGCAATTCCTCAATGATGGTGCCGATCATGGCGACACCACGTTGATCCTGTCCGGTCGTCGGCTCGTCGAGCACGACAACCGGGGTGTCCATCGCCAACACCGCGGCGAGGGCCACGCGTTTGCGTTCTGACAGCGACAAGTGGTGCGGGTGCGCGTCTGCTTCATGAGCGAGTCCGACCCGCTCAAGCGACCGTGTCACGAGCTCATCGATCCGATCGGGCTCGACGCCGAGGTTCTTAGGGCCGAATGCGACGTCGTCGAATACCTTTCGGGCGAAGAGCTGCTCATCCGGGTTCTGGAAGACGTAGCCGACCAACGCGGAGAGCTCCGCGATGCTTCGACCGGTCGTCACGGTGTCACCAACGGTCACGGTGCCCGATGTCGGGGTGAAGATCCCGTTGAGGTGGCGCACGAGAGTTGTCTTGCCTGCGCCGTTCTGCCCGACGATGGCGAGACGCTGACCGGCAGGCACGTGCAGGGTGACGCCGCGCACAGCGTGAACGCCGGACGGGTAGCTGAAGTGCACGTCGTCGACACGCACGTCGAGGCCGCTCATCGTGAGCCTCCGAACGCGTCCACCGCATCCTCATACGACACTGGCAGTTCGGGGATGTCGAGCAGCCCGCGCTCCGATGCGATTGCCGCCGCATCCGTGTACCGGGTGTTGCCAACGCCCCATTCATCGAGTCGCAGGTCGGACAGCACGGTGCGCGGAGCACCGGATGCCACGAGCCCGTTCTCGGCGAGCACGTGCACAATGTCGGCGTGGTCGCGCAGCAGTTCGAGCTTGTGCTCGAGGATCACGATCGTGATTCCGGCCTCGCGCAGCGCGGACATGACATCGAAAACCATGCGCGTCCCGCCCGGATCCAGCTGCGAGGTGGGCTCGTCCATCACGAGCACTGGTGTGCGCATGACGATCATCGAAGCGATGGCCACGAGCTGCATCTGCCCACCGGACAGCTCATAGGGCGAGCGCTCGAGGAGGTGGGTGATTCCGAGCAGATCCGCGACGGTCGTCACTCGCTCGTTCATCTCTTCCCTGGGTGTGCCAAGGTTCTCAAGCCCGAAGGCGAGTTCCTCGCGCACGGTGAACTTCGCGCCCGAGATCTGGTTGAAAGGGCTCTGAATGATCAGGCCGACGTGCGACACCGTGTCGGCAAGAGAGAGGTCGGTCAGATTCATGCCGTCCACCGAGACGCTGCCGTGCAGGTTGCCCCCGTCGATGTGGGGGATGAAGCCGGCGATGATCTTGGCGAGGGTTGTCTTACCCGCACCGGACGCGCCGACAATCCCCGTGATGCTGCCACGGTCAACGGTGAGGTCGACATGCGTGAGCACGAAGTCCTCGCTGTCCGGATAGGCGTATGAGACGTCGGACAGAGTGATCACAGGACCCCAATCACGATGGTGGCGGCGACGGATGCGAGGGCGATGGCAACGATGATCCAACGCGCGATGCGCTGGGCGGTCGAGTCGGGAATGGGAACGAGTGTCGTACGCTTTGCGGTCGATCCGAATGCCCGCGCCTCCATGGCGGTGGAGCGTTCTTCGACATCGGTGAACATGCCGAGGACGAGTGGGCTGAGCAGCGGCATCATCAGGCGCATGCGCTTGAGTGGGCTGCCTCCAAACGCGAGCCCACGCGCCTGTTGCGCCAGGAGGATGGCGTCAGCACGGTCTTTGAACGCGGGAACCAACTGCAGTGTGGAGCTGATGATGTAGGCGAATTTGGGCGACATTCCGTGCTCGGTGAGCGCGGTCATCAGTTGGCCCGGATGCGTGGTGAGAACGAGCAACAGCGATGCGAGCACGAGCGCGACGATGCGTGATCCGATGCCGAGGGCGAACAGCAGTCCCTCGCTCGTCACGGTGAAGACACCCCACTGGAAGACGGCCGTTGAACCACCGGGAAAGGTAAGTCCTTGAACGAGGAACAGGGCGATCAGGATCGGCAGCAGCATGACCGCGCCGATCTTGAGGAGCCTGCCGCCGGATCGGGCGATGACGGCGGCAGGCAAGACGACGACCAGGACCAGGAGGACGGCCACCCACCAATAGGGCAGCGCAAACGCGATGACGACGATGGCCAGCATTGCCACCAGCTTCGTCAGCGGGTTCAGTCGATGGATGACTGTTGAGTTCTCCCGGTACAGGGTCGTCGACATTCCGAGGTCAGCCTTCCCTTGAGGTGTCCGTCTCGGCGGCGTCGGTGCGAGCGGTCGCGGCGTCGCCGGCAACAGCGGGCGGCGCAGCAGGCGGAGCTGAGACCGCCTTCTTGCCGAACACGTTGTACTCACGCACGAACGGGAACCGCTGACGGAATCGAGAGGGGAGTGCCGCCAGGATGATGACGACGACGGTAAAGGTGATCGCCTTATCGAGCGGGTCGGAGATCAGACCCTGGAGGGTTGTCGCACCTAGCAGCGACGCTCCCATCGACTGGAATGCGCCGACCAGCGCTCCGGTGCCCGCGCTCGTTGCGCCACCGAAAACGTAGGCGGCGATCGGTGCGGAGATGACCGCGGCAACCAGGCCGGTCACGAAGCCGGCGACTGGTGCCAGGTACCACATCCGGAACATGCCCCAGCGGGCGGCGTAACCGGCCATGAGGCCGATGACCACCTGCACCACCGCGAACGGTAGGGCCACTGGGCTCAGAAGGAGCCCCCAGATGACGTTGGTGAGGATGCCTGTGACGACACCAGCGGCCGGACCGGCGAGTGCGGCGACCAGCACCGTGCCGATCGAGTCGAGATAGATCGGCAGTCCGAGCACCGACACAAGCTGGCCGACAACGATGTTGAGGGCGATCGCCACTGGGACCATTGCCAGCGTTGCCGTTGGCAGTCGGTGGATGGCGCCGACAGCGATGAGCACCGCACCCAGCAGGTAGCCGACCATGGCGACGAGCGAGGCTTGCTGGGTGAGGTTGGCGACACCGTCGGTGTCTGCCGGGGCATATACCTCGCCGAGCACAAGGTAGAGGTACGTCGCGATGACGATGATGGTTCCGAGCGCGATGAAGATGCGGTTACGCGTCTTGTGCGTCTCGGCCGTACGGGTTGTGGTGCTCATCAGATTCTCCTTCTGTGAGGGGGTGGTGCTTCTCTTCATTGAGTAGGTACTTCAGTTACGGATTGGTGACGCTTGCGGGCTCGTAGACCGAGGCGGCGAAGGCACCCACTCGGTCGATGAGGTGGTCGAAGAAGGCCGCGGGATCGGTCGACACCACGATCGCGGCGTTCGGCTCCCGTCCCCACATCCCGGCCCAGTCGGCGACGGTCTGGGCCCGAGTGAGTGTGCCGGCAAGCTCGACGTCGACGGTTGCAGGACGAAGCTTGCCCATCTCCGGATGCAACGCGATCGCGGCCGCGAACGGATCGTGCATGTGGGCCAGGAATCCCTGGTCGTGGCTGACATGGAACTCGAGGTAGAACTTCACCGCGTCGGTCAGGTAGCGCACGATCGGGTTCGAGGTGCGGGAGAGCTG
Organism: uncultured Actinomycetota bacterium; assembly: GCA_963702165.1. Classification (GTDB taxonomy): domain Bacteria; phylum Actinomycetota; class Actinomycetes; order Actinomycetales; family Microbacteriaceae; genus Terrimesophilobacter. The sequence continues at coordinate 2,782,290 of OY969722.1, forward strand.
CCCATCCGGGTCTTCCTCCCGTGGCAGCTCGACCGGGGTGGACCCGGCGGCCTCGGCGATGCGCGCAAGGTGCTCCGGCCGCATCTCGATCGTCTCCGTGACATCGAGGGCGCAGACGATCGGGAGCCGGTCCTCAGGGAGGCCGGAGAAGGCGTCGAAGACGATTTTCGCCGACTCGGGGTCGACGGCGATGTTCCACTCTGTGGTCGGCGTCGTGTTGCCGGGGTGGTTGAAGGCCCCGCCCATGATGACCAGGCGCTTGAGCAGGCGCGGCAGTTCGGGCTCGATGCGCAGCGCGAGCGCGAGGTTGGTGAGTGGCCCGGTCACCAGGCCGATGACTTCCCCAGGGCGGGATCGCGCGGCATCCGCCCACACCTCGACGGCGTGTCGCGAGGACAGCTGCCGAGTCGGGGCGGGAAGTTCGGCGTAGCCAATCCCCTGCGGGCCGTGAGTCTCCTCGGTCGTCATCAGCGGCGCCAGCACCGGCACCTCGCTGCCGAGGGCAACCTCGATGTCCGGGGCCTTGCACAGATCCAGCCAGGCCAGGTTGTTGATCGCGACCTGTCGGGCTGGCACGTTTCCAGCGGTGCAGGTGATCGCGAGGATCTCAGCCTCTGGGCTGGCCAGCAGATAGAGGAGCGCGAGGGAATCGTCGATGCCTGTATCGACGTCCATGATGATTGGTTGACTCATCGGATGTCCTTGTCACGGATGAAGAAATTGCATTTGCTCTGGAGGGTGTCGGTCTTCGACCTATCCAGGCAAACCTTCTCCGATCTTCCGTGACCCTTTGCTGTCCGCTCGACGCAGACACTATCGGGTTTGCACCCGAGCGTCCACCGCCGGGCGCGTGGTGCGCTGAGAGCGCATTCACGCGGGTCAAACTTCCACGCGCGGGTCGAATTCGACCCGCGCGTGGAAGGTCGACCCGCGCATGTCTCGACCGGCTGGACCACCGGGAGCACGCGTACCCTTACCCCATGGACTTCCCGCGCAGTCGGCCGTTGGTACCCGAGCTGGAGTTGCTCGCGCAGGCGACCTCCACAAATGACATCCTTGCGAGCAGTGTCGCGGGCCGGCCGCACCTCTCCACGGTGGTCACGCTCGACCAGACAGCAGGTCACGGCCGGCTCGGGCGCAGCTGGGTGACACCCCCTGGCGAAGCGCTCGCTGTGTCTGTGCTGTTGCGCCCGTTCGACCGTTTGCCGACCGACAGCCTGGGCTGGATCACCCTGTGCGCCGGGCTCGCCATGACCCGCGCGGTGCAGTCGCTGCTGCCCGAGCGCCGCGTCGCGCTCAAGTGGCCGAACGACGTCCACGTGGACGGACGCAAGGTCTGCGGCGTCCTCGCCCAGTTGCTGCCGGGCTCGACCATCGTCGTCGGAGCGGGCCTCAACCTCACGATCGACGAGGACAAGCTGCCCGTCCCCACCGCCACCTCGCTGCGCATCGGCGGAGCGACCGGCGAGGCCAAGGAGCTCGCCGACCAGGCGCTCGCTGTGTACCTGCGCGAGCTGCAGCGCCTCTGGGATCGGCTGATCAACGCGCGCGGGGATGCCGACATCAGCGGCATCCGGAGGGAAGTCACCGAAGCTTGCAGCACCATCGGGCGCCCGGTGCGCGTCAACCTGCCCGACGGGAGCGACCTGCACGGCAAGGCCACAGCGCTCGACGCTTTCGGCCACCTCGAATTGAGCACGGACCCGGATGGCGCGTCGCAGACTGTCACCGCGGGCGACGTGACGCATCTGAGGTATGAATGAACCATGTCATCCCCGGGTCAGGCGCAGGAGTCCGTTGTCGCCCGATTCCGGCCGCACGGGCGGGCGCTGTTCTGGCCGTCGCTGTTCCTGATCGCGGCGGTCGGCGCGATGACCTACTTCTATGGGTCGTTCGCTGAGACGTGGCAGAACATGGCGGTGCTGTTCGGTGGGCTGTTGTTCATCGTGCTCGCCTGGCTGCTTCCGCTGCTGAGCTGGCTCGCGCATCGCTACACCATCACCACCCGCCGGATCGTCATGCGGCGGGGCTTCTTCGTGCACGTACGGCAGGAACTGCTGCACAGCCGGGGCTATGACGTCACCGTGCGCAAGAACACGCTGCAGAGCATGTTCCGCAGCGGGGACGTGCGCATCAACACCGGACTGGAGCAGCCGGTGGTGCTGCGCGACGTGCCGAACGCCGACCTGGTGCAGGGTGCGCTGCACGACCTGATGGAGGCGAGCATGAACCCGATCGCCGCCCGCAGGCAGGCCGAGCAGTCGCATCCGGATGAGACCACGGCGTGGGGCACTCGCTGACCCACCATTCGGCTGGTTGAGGGATCGCGAGGCGATCGTCTCGAAACCAGCCAAACGCACCGGTTCCGAGACGATCGGCTATTCACTCAGTCGCTGAACCGGTCAGGGAACTGCTCGATGATCCCGTTCGCGAGGGCGTCCGCCATATCGAGGATGTGGTGATGGATGCGGTCGTACTCAGCGATGTCGGCATTCCAGTCGCCGGTCAGGCGCGCGGTGGCCTCGGCTAGCGTCTGGTCGAGATGCCCCCGCATCATCTTCTTCATGACGCCGAACTTCCAGGCAGGGTTGGCGTCGGCGAGGAACCGCGAGATGTCGTCGCCGTTCTTGTACCAGCGGTCACTCTGCACCTTCACCGCCGCTGAGTCGCCGGCCTTCGCTGCGGCAACCAGATCGGCGGCGCCGAGGATGTGCTCGCGCAGCAGTTCGGTCAGCGCGGCACCCGCCTCGTCACCGTAGAACACCGCCATTGCGTCGCCGATGTCGGCCTGGTTCTGCAGCAGGCGGCCGGTGGTGGCCTCCAAATCGGGCAGCTCGGCGATCGCGCTGACGATGTAGAGCCGTGTCCAGGTGATGTGGTCCTCCCAGAGCTTGCGCATGTCCTGGTTGAAGGCGACAGGGTCGATGCCGTCGGCATTGGCGGCCGGCGGCGCGTGGTGGTCGCTTCCGTGAGCGATCGGGGCGGATGTCTCGGCCGGGCTGCAGGCAGCGACGCCGAGTGCCATGCCGAAGGCGAGCGCGAGGCCCGCGAGTCGGCGTGTAGAGCGGTTCATGGTGTCTCCTCATTGAGCGGCCCGCGAGTGGTAGTGGCGCGGGCGGGATGTGAAGGTGACTCGCTACCCCGTTGCAAATAGACAACATATCTTAACTATGGAACTATTCCCGCTTTCGCCGATCGAGCTCACCGTTGGCCCACCTTGTCGAGACCTCGCCTGGCCTAGCGCGGGTGTTTCATGCCGGCGCGGGTGCTGCAGACACGCACGCGCGCGCACGCAACACCCGCGCGAGAGTGTGTCCGGGGTCTCGACAGACTCGACCACCGAAGGCAGAGCGCGTCGTTGGTCAACCGCCTGCGCAGGCGCGATCCGCGGTCGGCTCAGTCGTGAGTCGTCGTGCGATCGTCGACGGGCGCAACTGCCTGGATCCGGTGCAGTGGCGTGAAGCCGGCTGGCACTACCGGGAGCTCGGCAGGCCGCCCGCGGCGAGGGCTGAACACCCACGTGCGGTACAGCCAGAAGCGGAACGCGGCGCCGAGCGCGAGGCCGATCACGTTCGAGGAGATGTTGTCCGCCAGCAGTGAGGTGAAGCCGAGCAGGTAGTGCGACACCCACAGACAGGCGAGGCCGATCACCATCCCGCCGACGCTGACCAGCGCGAACTCGATGCCCTCCCGCAGTGTGTTCTTGCGGCGGGTGCCGCCGAAGGTCCAGTACCGGTTGCCGAGCCAGTTCGCCACGATCGCGACCGAGGTGGAGATCACCTTCGCGAGCACGGGGCCCTCGTGCAGAACATCCGGTGACAGCACGGTGACGCGAAGCAGGTTGAAGATCGTCACGTCGAGGACGAAACCGAAGCCTCCGACGACTCCGAAGCGCATCAGCTGCGTCAGCAAGGCTTTCATCGGGCTCCCGGGGTGACGTCCGAGGCGATGGGCGACAATGGACGTGTGCGGTTGGCAGTCTAACCGCGGTAGCTTTCGAATCCCTTGGAAGGATCAGCATGCGGGTTGGCGTGATCGGTGGCGGGCAGCTGGCGCGGATGATGATCACGGCGGCGGTGAATCTCGGCGTCGAGTTGCACGTGTTCGCCGAGGATGAGGGGATGGCAGCCGATCTGGCCGCGGTCGTCGTCGGCGACTACCGGGACCCGGATGAGGTGCTCCGGTTCGCCGAGGGCGTCGATGTGATCACCTTCGACCACGAGCATGTGCCGCAGCTGGTGCTGCGCAAGCTGGTGGAGGCCGGTGTCGCGGTGCGACCGGGGCCGGATGCGCTGCTGTACGCGCAGGACAAGCTGCTGATGCGGCAGAAGCTCGCCGAACTGGGGCTGCCGGTGCCGGTGTGGGCACGGGTGGAGAACTCGTTCGAGCTGGGGGAGTTCCTGGCCGAGAACGGCGGCGCCGCGGTGGTGAAGGCTGCACGCGGCGGGTACGACGGCAAGGGCGTGCGGGTGGTGCGGGCCGCGCACGAGGCGGATGACTGGTTCGCGACCCTCGCCGAGGACGCCAACGGTGGCGCGCTGCTGGTCGAGGAGCTGGTCGACTTTCAGCGCGAGCTCGCCCAGTCGGTCGCACGGCGCCCGTCGGGCGACATCCTGGCCTGGCCGGTGGTGGAGAGCGTGCAGCGCAACGGAGTGTGTGCCGAGGTGATCGCGCCCGCGCCGGGTGCACTGGGAAAGGTTGCGGATGTCTCGTCCGACATCGCCTACACAATCGCCGAGAAGCTTGGGGTCGTGGGCGTGCTCGCCGTGGAACTGTTCGAGACCACGGATGAGCGGGTGCTGGTGAACGAGTTGGCGATGCGTCCGCACAACTCGGGCCACTGGGGCATCGAAGGCTCGACCACCAGCCAGTTCGAGCAGCACCTGCGGGCGGTGCTCGACCTCCCGCTCGGTGCAACCGGGGTGCGGGAGCAGTGGTCGGTGATGGTGAACGTGTTCGGCGGTGCCAGTGAGGTGCCCATGCTCGACCGGTACCCGCTGGCGTTGGCTGAGCATCCGACCGTTAAGGTGCACAACTACGGCAAGGAGCCGCGGCTGGGCCGCAAGCTCGGGCACGTGACGGCATCCGGCGCCGACCTCGACGAGGTCACCTACGAAGCGCGGGCGATGGCGTCGAAGTTCGAGGCGTAGCGGCGATTCCGATTCGGTGATCGAGCCTGTCGAGATCCCGGTCAGGGTCTCGGCAGGCTCGACCGCCGAGTTGGGCGCGCCGCTCTCGGCCTCCGCAAGGTGGGCGCAAGTACGATTGACCCCATGCCTGAACCGCTCGTCGCTGTGGTCATGGGGTCGGACTCGGATTGGTCGGTGATGAACGCCGCCGCCGAGGTGCTCGACGAATTCGGCGTCCCCTATGAGGTGGAGGTCGTCTCAGCCCACCGCACGCCGGAGAAGATGATCCGGTTCGGCACGGATGCCGCAGCACGCGGCATCCGGAGCATCATCGCCGGTGCCGGAGGTGCAGCCCACCTGCCCGGGATGCTCGCCTCGGTGACCACTCTGCCGGTGATCGGCGTGCCGGTGCCGCTCGCGAAGCTGGACGGCCTCGACTCGCTGCTGTCGATCGTGCAGATGCCGGCTGGCATCCCGGTCGCGACCGTGTCCATCGGCGGGGCCCGCAACGCAGGCATCCTCGCGGTCCGGATGCTCGCATCCGGCGACCCGGAACTCACCGCCCAGCTCGCCGACTTCGCGAAGGACCTTGAGCAGCAGGTGGCGCAGAAGAACGCTGCGCTCAAGTCGACACTGTGAGCGCAATAAGCCCGATCCGGTACCCGGATGCGACCTCCAGGCCGATCATGACGAAGCGGGCCTGGTGGCTCGTGGTGCTCAACCTGCTCATCCCCGGCTCGGCGCAGCTGCTTGCGGGCAACCGCCGGCTTGGCAAGTTCGGCGTGAGCATGACGTTCCTGCTCTGGTTCCTCGCCTTGGCCGCGCTGATCACCTACTGGGTGGCGCCGCGCATCATCTTCTCCTTGATCTCGAACCCGATCGCGCTCACCGTGGCGCAGGTGCTGCTGGCCGGGTACGCCGTGCTCTGGGTGGTGCTGACGCTGGACACCCTCCGGCTGGTGCAGTTGATCCGCACCAAGCCGAACGCGCGCCTGTTTGTCGCCCTGTTCGCGATCCTCGGACTGGTCGCCACCGCGGGCGTCGCCGGGTACGGCGCGTCGGTTGCGGGTTCGGCGCGCTCGGCGATCACCTCGATCTTCGACGACGGCGCATACGTCGCGCCGTCGAACGGCCGCTACAACATCTTGCTGCTCGGTGGTGACGCCGGCCCAGACCGGCAGGGCCTCCGCCCCGACTCCATCTCGCTCGCCAGCGTCGACGCTGAGACCGGCGCGACGGTCATGGTGGGCATTCCGCGCAACATGGAGTTCATCCGGTTCACCGATGATTCGCCGCTGTGGGGTCCGTTCCCGGATGGCTACAACTGCGGCGACGAGTGCCTGATCAGCTACCTGTATACGTACGGGGAAGAGCATCCGGAGCTGTATCCGGATGCCGCCGCGAACGGCAGCTCGCCCGGCATCGAGGCCATGCGCGACGCGGTGGGCGGGGTGCTGAACCTGGATGTGCAGTTCTACGCGCTCATCGACATGGAGGGCTTCTCGCAGCTGATCGATTCGCTCGGCGGCGTGACCATCAACGTGCCCACGCGCACCCCGATCGGCCCGATCACCGCGCCGGAGCCGTTCGGCTATATCGAGGCGGGGGAGCAGACGATGGATGGCGCGACCGCGCTCTGGTACGCGCGCTCCCGGTTCGACGGCAACGACTACGAGCGGATGGCGCGCCAGCGGCAGGTGCAGGAGGCGATGCTCCGGCAGTTCACGCCGGCGAACGTGCTCGCCCGGTTCGAGGATGTCGCGGCCGCCGGTACGCAGGTAGTGAAGTCGGATATCCCGTCGGTGATGCTGGGGCTGTTCGTGGATCTGGCGTCGAAGTCGCGCGAGCTGCCGCTGGTCGACCTCGAGCTGGTGCCGCCGGAGTTCAACCCGGCCGGGCCGGACTATGTCGCGATCGAGGCTGCCCTGGCGGATGCGTTCGTGCAGTCCTCGAACCCGCCGTCGCCCCCGCCGCAGTAACCTGTCCCGCTGGTTGAGGGATCGCGAAGCGATCGTCTCGAAACCAGCAGGCACGAGGTGGTTTCGAGACGATCGACCTGCGGCCGATCCGTCAACCGCCGGTAACCGGCACGAACCGCACATCCCGCAGCTCGCCTGCATCCGCCACCGCGGTCACATAGGTTCCTACCGGCTGCCTGCGCCGATCCGTCGGCGAACCGGGGTTCAGCAGCCGGAGCCCGCCTTGCGCGACACTGTCCCACGGGATGTGACTGTGCCCGAACACGAGCACGTCAGTATCCGGGTACAGCGCGGCGCAGCGAGCCTCCCGCCCCGGAGCAGCGCCCGTCTCATGAACCATCGCGAACCGGATGCCCTCCAACTCGACGCGCGCGACCTCAGGCAGCCGTGCCCGCAGCTCTTCGCCGTCGTTGTTGCCGAACACTCCGACGACTCGCGCGGCCCGGCGTTCGAGCTCGTCGAGCAGATCGACACTCACCCAGTCGCCCGCGTGGAACACGACATCGGCGGCCTCGATCGCCGCCCACAGTGCTGACGGGAGGTCCCGAGCACGCTTGGGCAGGTGCGTGTCGGAGACGATGACGAGCCGGCTGGACATGAGGGCGTCAGAGGTCGGCGTGCAGCTGCCAGACGCGCTGTGCCGAGTCGCGCCAGCTGAAGGCGCGGGCCCGATCGGGGCCGCTGAAGCGCAGCTGCTGGGCGAGCTCGTCGTCGGCGAGTACCCGAGACACGGCCTGCGCGAGCCGTTCCGGGTACTGCGCTGCCGGTTCGCGCGGCACCGCCAACCCGGCCTCCGCGGAGACCTCGAGCAGCGCAGGCGCATCCGAGTGCACCACCGGGGTGCCAAGGCTGAACGCCTCGATCACGGCCAGCCCGAACCCCTCGGCGAGACTCGGCACCACGAACACCTCCGCCTTGGCGATCGCGACCGCGAGGTCGGCGTCGGCGATGAAGCCGAGGCTGCGCACTCGATCGGACGGCAGTCCGGCGTCCGCGGCGATTGCCTGGATGTCCACGCCGCCGGCCCCTGCTGGCCCGGCGATCAGGAGAGGCAGATCCGTGGCATCCGGATGCGCCAACGATCGGATCAGCGGCTCGATGCCCTTGCGCGGCTCGAGCGTGCCTGCGCTCAGGATGTAGCGACCGGGAAGGCCCATGCGCTCGGCCCGCGCATCCGGGTCGATAGGCAGCTTGAGTTTCGAGCTGACCGCGCCACCGATCACCCGGATGCGATCGCCGAAGTCGTACAGATCGCCCAGCTGCGAGGCGACCGCGAAGCTTGGCACGACGACCGCGTCGGCGTACTTGTGTGCGCGCTTGGCCATGGTCTTGTTCCAGGCGATGCGCTCCTTGCTGAACACTTCCGGATGCGACCACGCCATCGTGTCGTGGATGGTGACCACGATCTGGTCCGAGACGTTCTGCACCCGGTCGTGCTTGCTCAGCGGCGCGAGCAGGCTGGTGGCGTGCACCATGCCGCGACCCTGGATGCGTCCAAGCCCGGCGGCCCAGGCGCGGCGCAGCTCTCGCCGCTGCAGCTTGAACTTCTCCAGACCGGCCAAGCCCGGCAGCAGCATCTCGAGGCGGTCGTAGTCCTCTTGCGGCGAGGCGGACACCAGCCCGACGACGTCTGCACCGCGCGGGGCGGTGCTGATGAGTTCGCGGGTGAGTTCCTCGGTGTAGCGGCCGATGCCACCCGCCACGGGTGCGACGATCTGGTCGACGATCACACGCAGGGTAACCAACTACTGCTCCAGTACTCCTCGGGCCGCTGCCCAGGCCAGGGCCTCTCTCCAGTCACGCAAGGGCTCTAGACCGACCCGGCGCCATGCGTCGTGCCCGAGCACCGAGTAAGCGGGCCGTGGGGCTGGCCGGACGAACTGGGCGCTGTCGGTCGGCTTGACCCTATCAGGGTCGAGACCGGCCTCCTCGAACACCGCTTTGGCGAAGTCGAACCAGCTGGCCTGGCCGGAATTCGTGCCGTGGAAGATGCCGGATGCGACCCCCGCGTCTAGCAGGGAGGCGATGCCTCGGGCGAGGTCGTGGGTCCAGGTCGGCTGGCCGATCTGGTCGGTGACGACGCTGACGGTGTCGTGGGTCTGCGCCAGCCGGAGCATCGTCTTGGCGAAGTTCGGGCCGCCCGCGCCGTAGAGATAGGCGGTGCGCACGATGATGGTGCGGTCCGGGTTGCCCTGCACGGCGAGGCGCTCGCCGGCGGCCTTGGTGCGGCCGTAGGCGGATGCCGGGTTCACCGCGGCATTCTCGGGGTAGGGGCTGGTTGCGGTGCCGTCGAACACGTAGTCGGTGGACAGTTGCACGAGCGTCGCACCGGTCGCGGCCGCCGCTGCCGCGAGGTTGCCGGCGCCTGTGGCGTTGACCGCGTAGGCGGCGTCCTCGTCGGATTCGGCGTCGTCGACCTTGGTGTAGGCGGCGGCGTTGATGATGACGTCGTGTCCGGCGACGGCGTCGGCTACGGCATCCGGATCGGTCACGTCGAGGTCGGCGCGGGTGAGCGCGGTGAAGTCGTGCCCGGCGAGCACTTCCTGGAGGTCCTGGCCGAGCATGCCGCCCGCGCCGGTAATGAGGTATCGCATCAGTTCAAACGTAGATGATGGGGGGCCCGCCGAGGTCAGACAGCAGTTCGAAGTCGCGGTCTTGCGTGATGACCGGCAGGTCGTGGGCGAGCGCGATGGAGGCGATCCAGAGGTCGTTGACGTTGGGTCGTTTGCCTGCCGCCGTTATGGCGTGCCTTAGTCGGCCCCAGTGCGAAGCCGCGGCCGAGTCAATGGTGAGCATGGTGAGACCAGCCAGTGCCTCCATCGTTGCGAGACGGTCGGCACGAACGTGCGAGTCTTTTGCCGCGTGGATGCCCGCGACAAGTTCACCGCGTGTGATCGTGCTGACGTATTGCTCAGTCGGGAGCGATCCGAAGTCCAGTTCCCGACCCTGCTCGATCGCGACAAAGACACTCGTGTCGAGGAGTCCGGTCCGGTGCGGGAGCTTCGGTCTCACTGGATCGGCCCTAAGTCGTCGGTCGTGTCGTCCCATAGGTCGTGCGGGTGCGGTTCCGCTATCGGGCGCTTCGGCCGCAGCGACATGAGCTCGGCCACAGTGAGGAATTCGCGTCGCGGAGCTTCAACAGCCGTGAGTTTCGCAGCGGCAACACCGTTCACCGTGATGGTGATCTCCTCGCCCTGGCGCGCCCGCTCAATCACCGAAGCGGTGTTGTTACGCAGTTCTCGTACCGGTACGTCGGTCATGTAGCACAGTGTAGCACCGCGTAGCCCATCGGCGCTTGCTGGTTGGGGGATTACGCGAAGCGCAATCGTCTCGAAACCGGCTCGAGCGCGGTGGTTCGAGACGTTGCTTCGCGACCACCGGCGTGCGCAACCCCTCCATAGGCCCCCTCGCCGATGACTTCTCCCCGACTGGCTCGAATGTAGATTCGAATGTCGGGTGGTGGTGTCACCATCGATATATGACCAACTTCGACCCGTTCGCAGCCGGCGCGATAGCCAGTATCCGGCAGCTGGGTGACAACGATTTGGTCGATGCCGCCCGAACCATTGAAGAGGAATACGGCCGGTAAGCTCGACGCCGCCCGGCTGGCGATTGCCGCGGAGGTGGAGCATCGTTCCCTGCGGATGTTGGGCAGCGATTCGCTGGCTGCCAAGCGCGGGTGCCGCAGCGGCACCGAACTGCTGGAGCGCACCACCGGCGCCGCGGTGAACACCATCCGCAAGCGGATCAGACTGGGGGAGAAGCTCCGGGACCGCAGCAACCTGGTCGGCGAGGTGTGGCCGGCCGAGTTTTCGGTGGTCGCCGCCGCCATGGCGGAAGGGAAACTGTCCCAGGACTTCGCTGCGGCGATCGTCGAGGGACTTGCGCCGGCCGCTCACCGGGCGAACCCCGAGCACCTGCGTATTGCGGAGGCCGAGCTGGTGGAATCCGCCGCCACGCCGACCATGACCGCGGAGGAGCTGCGGATCCAGGCGGTGGTGTGGCGGGCGTACCTCGACCCCGACGGTGTCGCCCCGGACGAGGAGGAGGCCCTCGCCAAGCGCGGCATCCGCCTCGGACGAGTCAACGGCGGCCTGGTGCCGATCTCCGGCAACCTGACGCCGTTGGTGGCCGGGCAGTTGGAGCGACTGTTCAGCGCCTACCTCACCCCGCGCCGCTCCCCAGCCTTCCTCGACAGTGACGCCGATGCGCCGGACTCGGATGAATTGGTGATCCGCGACGACCGCACACCGGACCAGAAGCGCCACGACGTGCTCGGCGGCATCCTGGCCGCAGCGGCCCGCGACCCGGAGACCCCCAAGCTGAACGGGGCGGCACCCACGGTGCTGGTCACCGTCACCGCCGACGACCTGCAGAACGGCACCGGTGCCGGCTGGATCGACGGCATCGACGCCCCACTCTCCATCAAGACCGTGCGGCAGCTGGCCTGCACCGGCGACACCCAAACGGTCATCCTCGACCAGAACGGGGCGGTCATCGCGCTCGGCAGCCCGCGCCGCGTGTTCACTCCCCAACAGCGCAAAGCGATCGCCGCCCGCGACGGCTACTACTGCGCAGCACCCGGCTGCGGCACCCCCGGCGACTGGTGCGAAGTTCACCATGTAATACCGGATGCCGAGGGCGGACCCACCGAAGTGGACAACGGCGTGCTGCTGTGCTGGCACCACCACCGCACCCTCGGCACCTCCGGCTGGGAGATCCGCATCAACGGACGGCGTCCCCGAATTCCGACCACCCGCCTGGATGGACCCCAAACGGGAATGGATCCCCGTCAGCAAATCCAAACCCAAGGTATTGAACCAGCTCAAACGCGCCCTTAAAGACACCGGCTGAGCCCCACCCGGCTGCAGCCGGTGGTCGAGCTTGTCGAGACCCCTCCGGCTCTACTCCGAGCGAACGTAGCCAAATCGTGAGGATGACCCGTATCGACCGGGCGTCCTTCCGGATAGCGTGCCTCCCATGGGGACTTTGAGAATGGCACGACCGTACTGTCCGTGCTCGTGCTGCTGAGTGGCTGCGCCGCTGCGGCCACCCCTGAAGTAGCGGCCCCGAGCCCGACGGCCCCGTCCTCGAGCGAGCCGACTCCTGAACCAATGTGTCGAAGGCAACGAGTTATTTCGGGCCGGCCGCCGACGAGCACCACAATGAATCATGCACGTCCGTTGTCTACGGCGACAGCTCTCAAGTCGACGGAGACAGCCTCGAAGTGCTTCACAAGCCTGGTGGCAAAATCCAACTCCGGACCGAGTCCTCGGCGATCAACGGAATTCGAATCCAAACACCTGGCGGCCTCAGCGTGGGCGATGATGCGGCGGCGCTAATTGCTTCGACTGCTCCGGAGTTGAAGGGCGAAATGGGCACGACGCTGAACGGCGAGCCTTATTGGTCTCTCGTCTACGACGCGGTCGGTACGTGGACGGAGCACACACACTATTCCGCCGTGTATGGGGCGGGTGCCTGGGTGGAGGACGGCTTGCTGACAACCATCATCTTTCCTGCGGGCGTTGGGACTTTGTATCTGAGTTGTTGATGGCGCTCGTCGGAACGTGGCAACATCCTGAGGAGAACACGCAATCGGTGAGATGCCGCCAGGTGGAGCTCCTGAGCCGACCGTTGATTCGAAGCCGACAAGTGCAGTCATCTTTGGAACCCACGTCGAGTTCCGAAACGCGGTTGGTGAAGTCGTTGACAGTGTTGGCTTCGATGCTGACTCCAACCTCTTCGTGTCCAAGGCGACGAAGTATTTCGGCCTTGCCGACGAGGATCATGACGAACGTGGGTGCTCTAGGTTCTTGTACGGAGACGACAACGGCCTTGTCATGTCTCACGCCACCGGAGGTGGTGTAGTGGAGCTTTATGTGAGATCAGCCGAGATCAACGGCGTCCGCATCGAGACACCGAGCGGTGTGAGTGTTGGCGAGGATGCGACGGCCCTCGTTGCCTCGGTCCCTCCCGAACTCAAGGTGGACCGAAGCGAGGGAGCACCTGATTACCCATGTTGGGGGCTCGTATATGACGTAGTTGGGGTATGGGGGACAATGGCGACCCAGAACGGCCGATTCACTATGGAGCTGGTGCAACCGTACACGAAGGATTGCTGTTCAACATCATGGTGCCTGCCACGATCAACACGATGCACATGAGCTGCTGAGCGGGCGGTTCGAGACGACCGGGCGCCCTGATCGTCCACATCCGGGAGCCGGTGTGGCCGTCCCTCAGCCACCAGACGCGGCATCTGCAACGTAGTCGAATCGTGAGCAAAACCCGTGGTCTAGCGAGCGCACTAACGATAACGTGCGTCCCATGGGGAATTTGAGGCTTCTCGCGGGGCTGACAGCAGTCGTGCTCATGAGCGGTTGCTCGACGGAGCCGGAACCCATTGTGGTGGTTCCGAATCCGGCCGCCTCACCGTCGAGTGAGCCGAGTTCTGCGCCCACGCCGACCTTCGACTCGAAGGCGACCACGGCGGTCATCTTTGGAACACGTGTGGAGTTCCGAAACACCGCCGGTGAAATGGTTGACAGCGTTCGCTTCGATGCTGAGGCCGCTGATTTCGTTTCGGCATTGGCGAAACACTTCGGTGCGACTACCGAGTCTTTCGAAGACGGACCTTGTGGCTACTGACAATTTCGGAAGTGGACTGAAAGTCTCATATCTCACGGACGGGACAGACATCGTTTACGGCAACGTCGAGATGTTTGTCCACACAGCAGCGGTCAATGGCATCCGCATCGAAACGCCGAGCGGAGTGAGTATTGGAGAGGATGCGATGGCTCTTGTCGGCTCTGTGTCTCCAGAACTCAAAGCTGACTATTCTGGTGACGGTCGGACTTGGTCGGTTGTCTATGACGTGGCGACGTGGTGGGGATTGAACACAACCGAACCGAAGCAATACGGCGCGAGAGCCGGTGTGGATGACGGAGCGCTCTCCCTCATTATGGTTCCTGCCAACGTAGGAGAGATGCACGGTACTTGCTGACCAGGTGGTTCCGAGACCGTCCTGCGCGATCTCGAGATCTCGCAGCTCCGGGATCTCGACAGGCTCGATCACTCAGCGAGCGTCTCTCGACAAGCTCGACCAACGAGAAGAAGAGGAGCTACCGGCCCTGCTCCTTGTCGCTCTTCGGTGGCATCCTTCTGCGGACCCCACCAGTCCTCGTTCTCGCGGTACCACTCGATAGTGGCCGCTAGTCCCGCCTCGAAGTCGGCGTATGGCGGCGTCCAACCGCATTCGACTCGTTCACACCCGGCGCTATCACATCATCCCCGGATGAACGTAGCCAAATCGTGAGGAGAACCCATAGCCGAGCAGCTGCGGATCTGAGTAGCGTCCTTCATATGAGGGCATTGAGGCTCGCCGCCGGACTCGCGGTGCTCCTGCTGATGAGTGGTTGCGTTATGGTCACCACTGAAGCGGAGGCTCCAAGTCGGACCGCCCCGCCATCAGGCGCAACCGTCACGCCACCGAGCTCTACCGCCCCGCCATCGAGCGAGCCGACGCAACCAACGATTGACTTGGTTGTCACCACAGCGGTGATCTTCGGTACGCACATTGAATGGCGCAACGCGGCCGGAGCAGTTGTGGACAGCCTGAGCTTCCACAACGAGCAAGATGCGTTCTTTTCGACGTTCGTGGCGCATTTCGGCGCAGCCGACGAATCGTTCGACCAAGGAGCGTGCTCATTACTGCATTACGGCTACGAGGTCTACGTCATTCACGAAGCTGATGAGTGGCCCATCAAAGTCTTGTTCAAAGTGCAGGAACTCAATGGCATTCGAATCGAATCCACGAGAGGAGTCAGCGTTGGCGAGGATGCGACCATCCTTGTCGACTCCACCCCGCCCGAACTAAAGCTCGACAGAGGCATGGGTATGGGCACGTACGTCATCTACGACGCCAGCGGCGTGGGGGGCGAACCACCGATTCCCTATGGAGCGGTCGCCAGCGTGCATGACGGATTGCTTTTCGCAATAGATGCCCCTTCTCACTTGACGAAACAAGATGGGTACTGCTACTGACGACCGTCTTTCGGTGGTCCCAGGGTCAACGGACCTCCACAGGTCTCGACAAGTTCAGCCACCGAAACGAGATCAGCTAAAGCTACTGG
Source organism: uncultured Actinomycetota bacterium (assembly GCA_963702165.1). Taxonomy (GTDB): domain Bacteria; phylum Actinomycetota; class Actinomycetes; order Actinomycetales; family Microbacteriaceae; genus Terrimesophilobacter. The sequence goes on from OY969722.1 coordinate 2,797,527, forward strand.
CCTTGCTCCTTGTAGCGCGCCTCGGTGGCGTCCTTCTGCGGTCCCCACCAGTCCTCGTGGTCCCGGTACCACTCGATGGTCGCCGCCAATCCCGCCTCGAAGTCGGCGTACTTCGGCGCCCAGCCCAGCTCATCCCGCAGCTTCGACCAATCGATGGCGTAGCGCAGGTCGTGTCCAGGTCGATCGTTCACTAAGTCGTACGCATCCGCGGCCTGCCCCAGCTGGGTCAAGATGAGTTCGACCACCGACTTGTTGTCCTTCTCGCCGTCGGCGCCGATCAGGTAGGTTTCGCCGATCCGGCCCTTCTCCAGGATGGTCGAGCACAGCCGACGAGTGATCATCGGCATGGATCCAGTCGCGCACGTTGTCCCCGGTGCCATAGAGCTTCGGTCGCTCACCGCGCAGCACATTGGTGATCTGGCGCGGGATGAACTTCTCGACGTGCTGGTAGGGCCCGTAATTGTTGGAGCAGTTAGAGATCGTCGCTTGCACTCCGAACGACCGCACCCAGGCGCGCACCAGCATGTCGCTCGCGGCCTTGGTCGACGAGTACGGGCTCGACGGGTTGTATGGCGTATCCGCGGTGAAGCGCTCCGGGTCATTCAATTCGAGGTCGCCGTATACCTCGTCGGTGGAGATGTGGTGGAACCGGATGTTGTGCTTGCGCGCCGCTTCCAGCAGCACGTAGCTGCCGACGATGTTGGTGTCGAGGAACGGCCGCGGGTCATGCAGGGAGTTGTCGTTGTGGCTCTCAGCGGCGTAGTGCACAACGGCATCGACTCGGCCGAACAGCTCATCGACCAACGCCGCGTCCGCGATGTCGCCCTTGACGAACTCGTACCGGTTCTCGGGCAGGCCATCGAGCGAGCGCAGGTTTCCGGCGTAGGTCAGCTTGTCGAGCACCACCACCGAGTGATCGGTGTTGTCGACAAGAAAGTGCACGAAGTTCGAGCCGATGAAGCCGGCACCGCCGGTGACGAGGATTCTCACGCCTTCAGTCTCCCTGCTTGTTCAGCCTTCGGCGAATCATTGCTGAGCGGAGCGACAGCCCAATGGTCAGTGTCACCCGCACCGGCCACATGAGCGGCCCCGAGTACTTCTTGTTCAGGAAGGTGCGCGCACTGTCATGGTGCACCGAGATCATCCGGGCCGACTCGGTCGTCGTCGAATGCGCTCCGGTGTGGGTCACGCTCGCCGCCGGCTGGTACACGTTGCGGTAGCCAGCCTTCCCGAGCCGGTAGCCCAGGTCGACGTCCTCGAAGTACATGAAGTAGTCCGGGTCGAAGCCGCCCACCTCGTCGAACGCCGACTTGCGCACCAGCTGACACGACCCCGACAGCCAGCCCGCGTCGCGCCGTGACTGTGCGCCGTCCCAGTCGTTGCGGTACCTGCGGCTCCACGGATTGCCTGGCCAGAGGTTGAAGAACATCGCGTGACCGACCCCGGTGCGCAGCGACGGCACTGCTCGCGCCGATGGGTACAGCGTCCCGTCCGAGTTGTAGACGGCGGGCCCGACCGCACCGATTGCCGGGTCCTCGTCAGCCGTCTCGAGCAGCACGTCGATGCTTCCGGGGCCGAGCGCGACATCCGGATTGCTGACCAGCACCCACTCTGTGTCGGACGGGCAGCCGCTCCACGGCCGCGTTCATCCCGCCGCCGTAGCCGACGTTGTCGTCCATCGGCAGCCAGGTTGCGCCGTGCTTCTCCGCAAGCTCCTGCACTGGGCCGCCCCGCTCCGGCTTGTTGTCCGCGATCACCACGGACATCGGGTGCGCGGATGCCGCGGGCAAGTGACTCGAGGAACGCGCCGAGCACGGCTTCCGAGCCGTAGCTGACTGTGACGATGCCGACACGGCCCGTGCGCGCGCCATCCACCTCAGTCATGATGCCGACAATCCTAGTTCGCGGCACTTCCGGCAACTGAACGCCTGCCTAGACTCGGATCGTGCCAGCAACGTCTCCACTCACCGTCTCCGTCGCGCTGTGCACCCACAACGGGATGCCGTACGTCGCCGAGCAGGTCCGCAGCATCCTGCACCAGACCCGGCCACCAGTTCAGCTCGTCCTGTCGGACGACGACTCGACCGATGAGACCGTCGAGACGGTCAAGAAGGTGATCGCGCGTTTCCGAGCGGAACGCCCCGACTGCGGCATCACCGTGACGATCATCGAGAACAAGCCAGCGCTCGGTGTCGTCCGCAACTTCGAGGGCGCCGTCGCGGCGTGCACCGGTGACCTGATCGCGCTGAGCGACCAGGACGATCTGTGGGTGCCTGACCGGCTGGAGCGCATGGTGGCCGAGTTCGAGCGACGGCCAAGCCTCAGCCTGCTGCACACCGACGCACGCCTCGTCGACGGTGACGCCAAACCGCTCGCGTCGCGGCTGTTCGACGCGATCGAGTTCACGCCGCAGGAACAGCAGCTTGAACGTGAGGGGCGGGCATTCGAGCTGCTGCTGAGGCGCAACGTCGTTACCGGGGCCACAACCGTGTTCCGGCGTCACCTGCTCGAGCGAGCACTGCCGTTCGTCGACGACTGGGTTCATGACGAGTGGCTTGCGATGGTCGCATCGGTGTTCGGTACTGTCGACTTCCTTCCGGATGCGCTCATCGACTACCGGCAGCACGGGGCAAACCAGATCGGCGCGACGAAGCTTGACGCCCGCGGCAAGCTGTCTCGCTTGCAGGAACCGCGAAGCGAGCGCAACCGGCGCCTCCTATCGCGCGCGAAAGTGCTGCACGATCGCCTCACTCGAAGCTCGAGGCGCCAGCCGACAGCGATCGACGCCGCCGCACGCAAGGTCGAACATGAGAACGCGCCGGTCGGCTCTTCCGCGCGCCCGCGCTCTGCGGCTCGTCCCGGTCATGGCTGGCGCTCGCGCGCGGCCGGTACAGCCGCTTCGGCCGGCCGCGCTATGACGTCATCCGCGACCTCATCCAGCCGGACCGCTAGGTACTCGCCGGTAGACTCGGCGCGTGCAGTTCCGAGAGCTTAAGGTTCCTCACGCCCTGGAGATCACTCCCGTGCAGCGGGGCGACGATCGCGGCGTCTTCATGGAGTGGTACCGCCACGACCTTCTCGCCGAGCAGGTCGGGCACCCGCTGACCCTGCGTCAGGCGAACACGTCGGTGTCCCGCCGCGGCGTTGTGCGCGGCATCCACTACGCCGACATCCCGATCGGGCAGGCGAAGTACGTCACGGCGCTGCGCGGGGCGGTCCTGGATTTCGTCGTCGACATCCGGGTCGGCTCGCCGACCTTCGGGCAGTGGGACTCGGTGCTGCTCGATGACACCGACCGGCGTGCGATCTACCTCGCAGAGGGTCTCGGCCATGCGTTCGTCGCGTTGACCGATGAAGCGACCGTGAGCTACCTCGTGAGCGACGTCTACCGTCCTGACCGCGAACACGGCATCAACCCTCTCGACCCCGACGTGGGTCTGGTGTTCCCGGATGCGGCGGGCGAGCTGATCCTGTCTCCGAAGGACACGGATGCGCCCGGTCTGCTCGAGGCGAGCGAGCGCGGCCTGCTGCCGACCTGGGACGCGGCGAACGACTTCTACCAATCACTGAACAACGGAAGCGGGGCCTAGATGCGCGGCATCATTCTCGCCGGCGGCTCAGGAACACGCCTCTGGCCGATCACCAAGGGCATCTCGAAGCAGTTGATGCCGATCTACGACAAGCCGATGATCTACTACCCGCTGTCGACGCTGATGAGCGCAGGCATACGCGAAGTGCTCATCATCACGACGCCCGAAGACCAGGAACAGTTCCAGCGACTTCTCGGCGACGGAAGCGAACTGGGCATCCGGCTCGAGTACGCGGTTCAACCTCGACCGGAGGGCCTCGCCCAGGCGTTCATCATCGGCGAGGAGTTCATCGGTGACGAAAAGGTCGCGCTCGTGCTCGGCGACAACATCTTCCACGGCGAGGGGCTCGGCTCGAGCCTGCGCGGGCACACCGACATCGACGGCGCCCTGATCTTCGCGTACCAGGTGGCCGACCCGACCGCATACGGCGTTGTCGAGTTCGACGACAACTTCACCGCGATCTCGATTGAGGAGAAGCCTGCCCGGCCGAAGAGCCGGTACGCGGTTCCTGGCCTCTACTTCTACGACAACACCGTCGTCGAGGTCGCCAAGTCGATCACGCCGAGTGCTCGCGGCGAACTTGAGATCTCCACGGTGAACGAGCACTACCTCGGGCAGGGCAAGCTGCAGGTGCAGGTGCTCGACCGCGGCACCGCGTGGCTGGACACCGGAACGTTCGATTCGATGATCCAGGCCACCGAGTTCGTGAAGGTGATCGAGCATCGGCAGGGCTACAAGATCGGCTGCATCGAGGAGGTCGCCTGGAACGCAGGCTGGATCGACGATGGCCAGCTCACCGCGCTCGCCGAACCGCTCGTGAAGAGCGGCTACGGCAGCTACCTGAACGACCTGCTGGCGGATCGGGCGTGAGCAAGGTCCTGATCATCACGGGCGACCCGATCGGCGCCCGGATGGCCGGACCCGCCATCCGATCCTGGAACATGGCGACCGCGCTCGCCCGCGAGAACGAAGTGACGCTGGTCACCACGACCAACCTCGAGCAGGTGGATGCGCCGTTCGAGCTGCGTCGCATCCGACCGGGCGAGAACGCGGAGTTCAACGAGCTCGAGCGCTGGGCGGACATGATCGTGTTCCAGGGCCACGCGATGAACCAGTTCGAGGTGCTGAAGACCACGTCGAAGGTCGTCGTCGTCGACATCTACGACCCGATGCACCTGGAGATGCTCGAGCAGGGGCAGGGAGCTGGCGCGCGCGACCTGGGAGCTGCGGGTGAGCACCGCGACCCACGTGCTCAACGAGCAGTTGGCGCTCGGCGATTTCTTCCTGTGCGCGTCTGAACGACAACGGCTCTTCTACTTGGGTCAGCTGGCCGCGCTCGGCCGTATCAACCCGGCCACGTACGAGAACGACCCGCACTTGCGCGGTTTGCTCGATGTCGCGCCGTTCGGGCTCGACTCGACGCCGCCGAAGCACGAGCGCGCGGTGCTCAAGGGCGTCATTCCCGGCATCGGCGCCGACGACAAGCTGCTGATCTGGGGCGGCGGGCTCTACAACTGGTTCGACCCCAAGTCGCTCATCAGCGCGGTGGCGGCGCTCGCTCAGACCGAGCCGCGGGTGAAGCTGTATTTCCTCGGCACCCGGCATCCGGGTGTCGAGGAAATGGGCATCGTGCGGGAGTCCTTCGAGCTGGCCCGCGAGCTGGGCGTGCTCGGCAGCAACGTGTTCTTCAACGAGGACTGGGTCGATTACGCCGACCGGCAGAACTACCTGACCGAGGCGGATGCCGGTGTCAGCACGCACATGTCGCACGTCGAGACGACGTTCTCCTTCCGCACCAGAATTCTCGACTACCTGTGGGCTGGCCTGCCGATGGTGGTCACCGAGGGCGACAGCTTCGCCGAGCTGGTGGCAGACGAGGGGCTCGGGGTCGTGGTGCCCGCGCAGGATGTCGGCGCACTGCGAGATGCTCTCGAGCGGGTGCTGTTCGACGACGAGTTCGCGACCGAGGCTCGGGAGAATGTCCGTCGCGTACGGGAGCAGTATTTCTGGGACCGGACTCTCGAACCGCTCGTTCGCTTCGCGCGCGAGCCGCGGCATGCCGCCGACTTCACGGGTCAGCGTGCGCTGGGCAATGCGGCCATCGGCAGCGGCCGGAAGCCGTACGGGCTGCGCCACGATCTGCGGATGGCCTGGCACCACCTGCGCCACTCCGGCATCCGTACTACGTTCACCAAACTGCGGAGCCGACTGGTCCGCAAGAAGTGAGAGTTCACCTGATTTACAGGTAACGCTCAGGCCCCGGTTCCTAGCCTGAATCGGTGAAGTTCGTGGGTGGAGAGAGCGGTCGACGCACGCGCCGACTTCCGCTCATTCTGTTCGCACCCCTGCTCGTCTTTCTGACCCTTGGCGCGTGGGCGCTCTCGTCGCCGGTCGGCTCCAGTCCAGATGACGACTTCCACCTCGCGAGCATCTGGTGCGCAGACGCGCCCAACGAATACTGCGGCGCCGTCAATATCCACGGGCTGATCGAGGCACCAAAGGCGCTATTGGATTCGTCTGGCTGCTACGCCTATAAGCCCGAGGTGAGCGCTGCATGCCAGTCCGAGAACTGGGACCTCTCGACGACTGAGTTGACGGGCCGCGCGAACACCATTGGCGGCTACCCGCCGGTTTACTACGCCGTCATGAACCTCTTCGCCGGCGATGACGTTCAAGCGTCGGTCATGCTGATGCGGTTTATCAACGTCTTGCTCTTCACCACTCTGACGGCCGCATTGGTGTTGCTGCTGCCCGTAAACCGCCGCGCCACCCTTGTGTGGAGTTGGGTGATCACCATGGTCCCGATCGGGATGTTCACGGTGGCATCCAATAATCCGAGCTCTTGGGCTGTCATGGGCGTTGGGTTCTCATGGATTGCCCTGCTCGGTTTCTTCGAGACCACAAGGTGGCGCAAAGCTGTGCTCGGCGGGATCTATGTGCTGACCGCGCTCATGGCGGCCGGGGCCCGTGGCGACGCTGCGGCCTACACGATCGTCGCCACTGTCGCCGTACTAATTCTGACTTTCCAGCGCGAGCTTCGCTATCTCGTCCAGCTGCTCCTCCCGCTGGCCGTAGTCGCGATGTGCATCTCGCTGTTCCGTTTCTCGCGACCGGTTGAGGCTGTGACGAAGGGCGTCACAGGGGGACCCAGCGGTGAGCCCGCCCCGGCCTCGACTGACCTCGTCGGCCAGTTCTTTTGGAATATGACGCAGACGCCGAAGTTGTGGTCCGGCATCTTCGGAAACGGCTGGGGACTCGGCTGGCTCGACACTGCAATGCCATCGCTCGTGTGGATGGGATCGTTTGCCGTGTTCATCAGCGTCGGATTCGTGGCCGCTCGGGTGCTCAACGGGCGCAAGCTCTTTGTGCTGGTGTGCGGGGCGCTGTTGCTGTGGCTGTTCCCGGCAGCACTCCTGGTGGGTTCGGGCGAGTCGGTCGGTGAGAACCTCCAGCCGCGCTACATCCTTCCGCTCATCGTCCTCTTTGCCGGGGTCCTGCTCCTCGTGGTTCGGGGCCGCGAGATTCGCTTCACTCGGCTCCACGTCGTGCTGATCGGTGTGACGCTGTCGATCGCCAACTCGATCGCGCTTCACCTCAACCTCCAGCGGTACGTGCACGGCTTCGACGATCTCGGCTGGAACATCGATGACCCAATCGAGTGGTGGTGGTCCATGCCCATTTCGCCCATGGTGGTCTGGGTTATCGGGACGGCGGCATTCGCCGGGCTGCTGGCGATTGTTCTTCGGCGAGTGCTTCCCGCGAACGGAACACTCACCGTTGCGCCGAAACGGGATGCCTCGACCGACACCGCCATCGCCGGTGCGCGATGACGGGCAGGGCACCGGATGCTGCACTTGCACTACCCTGTACGCGGGTGCGCGTTCTGAGCGCACCGATGAGGGCAGCGTTGCCCACTGTCACCCGAAAGACGAGTTAGCTTGCGCAGGTTGAAAGCCATCCACCTTGCACCCCTGCTTGCGCTGATCGCGCTGCTGGCGTGGGCCTTTGCGTCGCCCATCGGTGCGTCACCGGACGACGATCACCATCTGGTGAGCATCTGGTGTTCTTCGCCAAACGAATTGTGCGAGCCGGGCGACACCCCCACGAGCCGAGTCGTGCCGGAAGCCGCTGCGGAACCCAATTGCTTCGCGCAGCAGCCGGAACGCAGTGCAGCATGCCAGGAAGGACTCGACCTGTCGGGTGAGCCAACCGTCGAAACCGACCGCGGCAACTTCCAGGGCGCCTACCCGCCGGTCTTCTATTCCTTCATGAGCATGTTCGCCGGACCGGACATCTTCGGTTCCGCGATGCTCATGCGCGTCGTGAACGCGCTGATCTTCGTCGGCCTCACCTCCGCGCTGTTTGTGCTGCTCCCGGTGCTGCGACGACCCACCTTGCTTTGGGGCTGGATCATCTCCACGCTGCCGATGGGGATCTTCATCATCGCCTCGAACAACCCGAGCAGTTGGGCCGTCATGGGCGTCGGTACCGCATGGATTGCATTGCTCGGCTATCTGGAGACGAGCGGGCGACGCAAGTGGCTTCTCGGTGGCATCTTTGCCATCGCAACCCTCATGGCCGCCGGTGCCCGCGGTGATGCGGCGATGTATTCGATCATCGGCATCGGAGTGGTCTTCTTGCTGACCGCACCGTTCAGCAGGGCCGAGCGCTCCAGGCTGGACATCCGCCAGTACGCTCGGGACGCGATTCTGCCGATCGCCGTGACTGCATTGGCAGCCATACTGTTCCTCACCAGCAGGCAGACCGGTGCCGGAATAACCGGGTTCTCTCCGGAAAGTGTGGAACTCGGCGATCCCGCGGCGGTGCCCGCCGAGATCCCGCTCGCGGGTTTCGGCCAGTTGGCGTATAACCTCCTCAATGTGCCGTTCCTGTGGGCAGGCAACTTCGGCGAGTGGGGCCTTGGATGGCTCGATACAGACATGCCGGCGATCGTGCCATTCGGCGCCATCGCCGTCTTTGTTGCGGTGGGGATCTCCGGGCTCGCCCGAATCTGGAGCCGCAAACTGCTGGTCGTGATCCTGATTGTCGCCGTTCTGTGGCTCCTTCCGGTTTACGTCCTGTGGCAGAGTGCAGCGACCGTGGGTGAGGCAGTGCAGCCCAGGTATCTCCTCCCCCTCATCGTTCTGCTGGCCGGTGTGATCATGCTCACGAGACCCGACAGCCAGGTCACCTTCACGCGCGTGCAACTGACCCTGATCACGCTCACTTTGAGCGTCGTGAACTTCGTGGCCCTGCACATGAACCTGCGCCGGTACGTAACCGGCATTGACAGTCAGGGAATCAACCTCGACGCCGGTGCCGAGTGGTGGTGGGACGGCGCCATCTTCTCGCCGATGTTCGTCTGGATCATCGGGTCAGCGGCCTATGCAGCCCTCATTGGCATCCTTGCGATAGAGGCGGGCAATCGAGCCGCGTCCGTTCCGCAGACGAAAACACCGATTCGGGCCGAAAGTGTGTGATCCATTACGCTGAGCGGATGTTTGCCCACTCGCCCGAAAATCGCGTTGCGACCGCACCGTGGCGACGCCTGAGGGCGGTGTTCTTCGCACCACTGTTTGTGCTCGTGGCCCTGGCAGCCTGGATCTTCGCCTCACCGGTCGTCTCGAGCCCGGATGACGACTTCCATCTGATCAGCATCTGGTGTGCTTCCGGTGATGAGAGTGCATGCCAACCGGGCTCGCAGACCTACGACCAGAATCGTTCCCGATGCACTCGTCGACGGGAACTGCTTCGGTTCGCACCCCCAGTCGGGTGCCGAATGTCAGTACAACCTCGACTTCACCGCTCGCGCCGACGTCGAGAGCGACCGCGGCAACTTCCAAGGCGCGTATCCTCCACTCTTCTACGCGACGATGGGCATATTTGCCGGCGAGGACATCCTCGCCTCCGCCGTGATCATGCGCTTTGTGAATGTGGCCCTGCTGGTCGCGCTGGCAACCGCGTCCTTCCTGCTGTTGCCTCACTCACGTCGTGCAACGCTGGTCTGGAGTTGGCTGATCACCGTCGTCCCGCTGGGCGTGTTCCTCCTGGCGTCCAATAACCCCAGCAGCTGGGCCATCACCGGTGTCGGCATTTCGTGGCTCGCCCTACTCGGGTATTTCGAGACGACCGGATGGCGGCGGCGCGGGCTGGGGGCCATCTTCGTGATCGCGGCGATAATAGCGGCTGGCGCTCGCGCCGACGCAGCCGTCTACACGCTGTTCGGTGTCGCAGCCGTGCTGATTCTGACGTTCGCACCCACTCGCGAGTTCCTTCGACTCGCGATTCTCCCTGTCGTCATGGTTGTGGCGTGCGGTCTGTTCGTCCTGAGCTCACGTCAGGCGCAGTACAGCGTGAACGGCTTCGACGGTGGGGGAGCGCCTCCGCTCGACGGCGGTGAACCCCTCAGCGGATTCAACCTGGTGGCGTACAACCTCTTGAACATGCCTTTCCTGGTTTCCGGGATCTTCGGCAACGGCTGGGGTCTCGGCTGGCTCGATACGACGATGCCGCCAATCGTTGCGTTCGCTGCAATCTGCGCGTTCGCCGTCGCGGGATTCACGGGCATGACGTCGATGAACGCACGTAAGGCGCTCGTCGCGGTCGCCGGGTTCCTTACGATTTGGCTGCTCCCGACGTTTGTTCTCGTCCAAGGCGGTGACGTGGTCGGCCAAAATGTGCAGCCGCGCTACATCCTTCCGCTCGTTGTCCTGTTCGGCGGGGTGCTGCTTCTCAGCGTCGGAAGCAGAAAGGTCCGATTCACGCGGGTCCAGCGTTACGTGCTGGTGGCGGTCCTGTCGGGAGCCAACTTCGTCGCGCTGCATATGAACCTGCGACGGTACGTCACAGGAGACGACGCGCCGGGGCTGAATCTCGACGCCGGGAGCGAGTGGTGGTGGCCGGGTGTGCCGTTCTCAGCGAACGCTGTGTGGATAGTGGGATCGCTGGCATTCGCCCTTGCTGCAGTCGTGCTGGTGCGCGAAGTCTCCGAAGCGCCCCAGAAGTGGCAGTCGGCGGCTAACCTGCCGCTGTCAGTCGGCCATGCCGATGACGCGGTAAGCAACGCCAGGCCACTTGTCAGCCGAGCTGACACGGCGACCGTCGATGAAGGTGCGGATGCCTGGCAGTTGGTCGGGAGTGAGGTGCCGGTATTCAGCGTGGTCGGCTTGGACGACGGCAGCATCGACGGCATCGCCGAGCTGGAATCCAGTGAAGCCGAGGGCGGCGAGCTCCTTGTCGGTGTAGAGGGGATCGTGGACCAGGACGGTCGCACCCCGGTTCTCGAGGGCGCTAACGGCGGCGAAGACGCCTGAGAATGCGGTCTCCTTGACGCCTCCGCGGTAGGACGCACCTAGGACGACAACGCGCTGACCGGCCAGTTCGCCGTGAGCCCCTTCCAGGAGACCGATCGTGTACTCGGGCATCCCGGCATTCGCTTCTCGTGCTGCCCGAACGACCGTGGCTTCCGGGTCGTTCCATAGATAAAGGCGCGGGTACACCGGAATGCAGTGACCACCGACCGCGATTCCGGGCTGGTGGATGTGACTGTACGGCTGGGAGTTGGACGCTTCGATCACCTTGTAGATGTCGATGCCGTTCTTGCCCGCGTAGCGGGCGAACTGGTTGGCGAGACCGATATTGACGTCGCGGTAGGTGGTCTCCGCGAGCTTCGCCAGCTCCGAGGCCTCGGTGGACCCGAGATCCCACACGCCGTTCGGCCGGGGGAGGTCGTTGCGCTCATCGAAGTCGAGCACCGCCTCATAGAACTCGAGAGCACCGCGGGTTCCGTCAGCAGACAGCGAACCGATCAGCTTCGGGTACTTGCGCAGGTCTTCGAAGACGCGGCCGGTGAGCACGCGCTCTGGCGAGAACACGACGTGGAAGTCGACGCCTTCGGCGAGGCCGCTCGCCTCCTCCAGCATGGGTTTCCAGCGGTTCCGGGTCGTTCCAACCGGGAGAGTCGTCTCGTAGCTGACGAGAGTCCCAGCAGAAAGGTGCTCACCGATCGAGAGAGTTGCCGAGTCCATCCATCCGAAGTCCGGCGTGGCATCGTCGTCCACGAAGAGTGGGACGACGACGACGACCGCATCCGCATCCGGAACGGCGTCAGCGTAGTCAGTCGTGGCGCGCAATCTCCCGGCAGGCACGAGCTCGGCGAGCTTCTCACCGAGGTGCGCCTCGCCGGGGAATGGCTCGAGTCCGGCGTTGACCAGTTCGACAAGCCGCGAATTCACGTCGACACCGACGACGTCGTGCCCCTTCGAAGCGAACTGCACAGCGAGAGGCAGCCCGATCTTGCCGAGAGCGATGACGGCGATTTTCATGATTGTTCCGGTTCCTCTGGGTTCTGGATCTCGCTGGTCGGTGTTGTGGCGGAGAGCAGCGCAAGCTGACGGGCGAGCTCGGTGAGCTTGGCCTCGTACTGGCGGAAGTGTCGATAGGTGGTGGCCACGAAACCGATGAAGACCAGCACCAGGAGGTACAGCAGCAGATCGGCGCCACGTCCGATGCCAAACAGGTTCGCGACCCAGGTCCACACCTGCGGGAAGAACACCGAGGACGCCGCAGCGATGATGAAGAGCAACATGAGGATGCGACGCATGGCCTGACGACGCGCGCCGCCCCCGCGGAACAGCAGGTAGGCGGCGACACCTATGGTCACCACGGCCAGAACTTGGAAGACGAGAGTCATTGGGCTCACTTGAAAAGTAGTTCGACGAGGATGTTGACAGCGTTCAGCATCGATTGGCCTTTGGCCCTGGAGTAGTCGGTATACACGATATGCGTCGGGTGCTCCGCCCAGTTCGCTTTGAGAGAGGCGATCTGGTCGGTGAGCTCGGACGCGTGGGCCATTCTGTTCTGGGTGATTCTGATCGACTGGAGCAACTGGCGGTCGATAACTCGCAGACCGTTGTGAGTGTCGGTTAGATGCAGGCCGGTCGTCAGCCTTGTGTAGAAAGTGGCGCTTCGCAGCAGCAGATTCTTCGCGGGACTGAGACGGGTGCGATCATCGAGGAACCGCGATCCAGTGACGATGTCGCGCTTCTCGGTCCGCAGCTTCTCAACCATCTCCACCGCGTCGGAAACCAGATGCTGGCCGTCGGCGTCAAAGGTGACGACCTCTGTCATCTTCGGGTCTTGGAGCGCGAAATCGAACGCGGTCTGCAGACTCGCCCCTTGCCCCAGGTTGATCGGATGCTTTACTACGTGCGCGCCGGCCGCCAACGCGAACTCTGCGGAGCCGTCGGAGCTCCCGTCATCCACGCAGACTACGTAAGGAAAGGTACGACGGACTTCCTCCACGACGCCGCCGATGACAGTTCCCTCGTTGAACATCGGGATGGCAACCCAAGTCCGACCCATTGTTCTAGTCTCTCACTTCAGACAAGGCCAAATTTCGCACAGGTCTCGGCGACCATCGTGCCGATGCGCTCATTGGAGAAGTTCGCGCGCGCCCAATTACTCAGTTTCTTGCGCTCTTCCATCGACCTGGGCGCTGCCGCGATCCGTTCCAGGGCATCGACGAGCTGCGTCCACGTCGTACTCGACAGCCTCACCGATGGAGTGCGCGTGCGCGGCGTCTCGGACGAATGCCACAGTCGGGCCGGTTCCGGTGAAGATCACAGGGCATCCGGCGGAGATGGAGGAGAAGACCTTGGTCGTGAACGCGTAGTCGTAGCCCTGGCCGGGCCGCAGGCTTGCAAGTGATGCGGTCGCACCGTTGAGCAGCTGATTGAGAACGACCGGCGCCGTCGGTTCGTGGAACTCGACGTTGCTCAGGCCGAGCTTTTCCGTGAGCGCGATGAGCTTCGGGCGCTCAGAACCGTGCCCGAAGAACTTCAGCCGGTACCCAGTGTGGATGGCGGAAAATCGTGCGAATGCCTCCACGAAGATGTCTGCTCCGTGCCACTCCGAGTACGAGCCCGCGTAGATGAAGTACGGCGCACCCGATGGGTCGGATGGCGGATCGAAGCGGAATGACGCTGCGTCCGCCCCGTGGCCGGTGGGGGTCGCGGGTGTCGAGACGCCGATTTCGCGCATGCGGGCGATGAGGCCGTTTGAGATCGCGAAAGCGTGCTTGGCGCCACGTAATGCGAAGCGTTCAACGAAGCGAAGCAGCCCCAGCACAATCTTTGACGATGTGACCATTGACGCGGCATCCGACCACAGGTCTGCGGCATCGTAGACGTACGGTCGACGTCGCAGAGCTGCAACGACCCGCACGACGGCACCGGTGGTCGGTGGAGGTTCGACGAAGTAGAGATCAGCGCGGCGAAACAGGAGTCGGAAGAACAGGGGAATGTCGAAGCTCAGGTAGGACAGGTACCCGCGGACGTAGCCTTCGCGATCCCGTTTCACCCCGGCCCTTCGGACGATGATGCCGTCCGGGTCATTGATGGTCAGCCCCGCCGGCGGGGTGGTCGTGATGACGGTCACCCGATGACCCGCATCCCGAAACGCGATGGCAGTGGCCTCGAGGATGAACGACGCTGCTGAGGGCTCCGGAGAGAAGATGCGGCTGACGATCACAACCCTCTTCGCACCACCGGAACTCATGCTTCGAGGCTATCGGTCCGTCGGCGGCTCACCCTGCCGTCCTGCCAGGCTCGGATGCGACGTTCGAGCGGTTTCTCCACCGCGTGATGCAGTGCTGCCGCGCACAGGACGCCGACTACGAGTAGCACAGCGAACCAAAAGAGGTTGAACCAGCTTGCTGACTGCACACCGAGCAGCGCCAGCGCGATGTAGATGAAGGTGGCATGCACAAGGTAGAAGGCATAGGACCATTCGCCAAGGCGGACCAGCGAGCGCCGAGCCAACACTGAGGGCCGGCCGCTCAGTTCCCGGTTCGCGAAGGCGACGACGGCGACGGCACAGGTGATGGTGAACAGTTCATTGGAGAATTGCTGGAGGAAAGCGGTCACTGCCCAATGCGGAGCGAACCTGGGTGCAAGCGCGAAAGCAGCAATGCACGCCGCAACCGATGCCAAGCCCACTGACACGGGGATGCGAGGGCGCCATCCGCAACGGATACCCCAAGCCAGTCCGATTCCGATGGCGAATTCGCCCAAGTGAACCACGGGCAGTGGAATGGCACCGAGCCGCAATTCGGGAAGCGCCGCAGACATGATGCGGTAGGCAAACCCAATTGAAAGGACTGTAACGACGAAGATTAGGGCGCCGCGTACGCGGAGGAAGGAAACAAAGCGCCCGAGGAGTGGGTGAAGGGCATAGAAAAAGGCCTCGCACGTCAGCGTCCACGATGCCGGATTCCCGGCGAAGAGGATTGATGGATCACGAGACCAGCCTTGAAGCAGCACGAATGACAGCGCGAGCGCGCCGACGCTCACCGGCTTCACCCAGTCATCCGCGGGTTGGGGGTTCAAACTGTAGAACACCGGAATGGCCAAGAGCAACGCCATGACGTGGGACGGGTAGATCCGCGCGAAACGACGCCAGTAGAACGTCGAGGTTGCCACTCTGTTGCTGGCGGACCAGGTAAGAACGAATCCAGAGAGGACGAAAAAGAAGGTCACCCCGAAGAAACCGAACTTTAGGAAATCTCCAACGACGTTCGGAAGGGGCGCGAAAACGTGCATGTGGTACGCGAAGACGAAGAATGCAGCCCACCAGCGCAGGCCGGTGAGGGAATCCACGCGAGGCATTCGCGTCTCGAGCAGTTCATCCGTGGTCGGTCGGTGCCCGTCGCCGCCAACAGTCTTCGCCCTCCGCCCAGCATCGGCGAGGGGCTCGACGCTCAGGGCGCGACCTGTTTCTGTCCGGACTCTGCCGGTTCTTCGGTCAAGCCGGCGAGTGCGACTTCGAGTCCGAACTGGGCAATGGGTCAGCCAGTTCCCACAGGGTTCCCTTGCCGAGGATGCGACCGTTCTCAAGGTAGACGATCTGG